>JBDWDN010000001.1:0-89164 GCA_039977295.1 Hellea sp.
TCATGGAAGGTGGTGTCTTTAAGACGGCCCAAACCATCATAGCTTTGACTGACCATATTTGTACCGGACGGCCCATTGCCGCAAGTGGAGCCAGAAGCCTGCCCCTTCACATAAGACGTCATCTCTCCACCATCATTATAAGCGTAAAGCGTGTCTCCGCCCTCAGGGGTGCGGTAGCGGCAGAGGCGGCGGCGACTATCATAATAGAAATATTGGCTTTTATTAAGAGAGATGCCGTTCTGAATACCGTTTTGCGAGACGCGCGTCACTTCGCCGTGGACGTTGCGGAATGTAAAGGTATCCACATCCAAAGGCTGGCGGATTAAATAACTATCCCCTGCATCAGGCCCGTCATAGCCGTAGGAATAGGTATAGGTAATATTGCCTTCGGGGTCGGTGACTTTCTTGCGGTGAGAATTCAGATATTCATATTGGGTCGCGGCATTTGTGGTGGACTCGCGGGACTCCGTTACTCGGCCCAAAGCGTCATATTCTGTGAACATGCCGTCGGGTTCCCCAGCGGAGGGGGAGGGGTAAGAGGTAAAGGTCAGCCGTCCCAGCTTATCATGCACTTTACGTGTCCAGACATATTTAGCTGTCGTAAAATCATAAGTGAGTTCCAATTGAGGACGATACAGGCTGTCATAATAAACATAATTGCGCTGATTGCCCGTGGTAATCCTTTGGTGCATGCCCGTGGAATGGAATGTGTAGAGAATATTTGTAGTTGGCAGTGAATATCCAGAGGGCGCGCTGTGAGGGATGATTTTGGTCAGGCGTCCCATGACGTCATGCTCATAAGTGGTGGTATTTCCGCTTAGGTCTGTCAGGCTCGTTCCCCAGCCATTATCGTCGATAGTACGGCCGAATGAGGAGCCGTCATTGCGGGTCACAAGCTGAGGCTGACCCCGCTTCCAATCGTCAGCATAGGTCCAACGCGACTCATTGGCAGAGATTCGTTTTTTAACCGATTTGATGGCGCCAATGGCATCTGGACGCTCCCAGGATGCATAATAATCATAATCAACAACGCGCTGCCCATAGTCGTTTCTCCAGACGACTAACCCCGTAATATGATATCCAAATTGCGAAATTATACGACCATTATGCGTAATTCGGGTGGGGTTACCAAGCACCCATTTGCTTTTATAGTGAATGTAATTTGTTGCTTTAACGCGCTTTTTAGGTTCGTTAGAAATGACGAAATTACTCCAAGACCGTTCTTCTCTCGGGCTGCCATAGGCGAAATCGGTTGCGGCGGGATCTGTTTGAAAATCATATTGCTTTGTAAAGGTGTCGCCGTTTCGTTTCGTGACGATATCAGTATTATATATGCGTTTTACGGAGGCTCCATTTGATAAGCTGGTTTTCAATTCAAGACCGACGGCGTTTCCTACAAGATGCGTGTTCGTTACGGTCTGAATCGGAACCGTCTGATTAAAAGGGATTATCTCTGTCTTCATGATAGAGCCCTCTAAGGGGCCATTGCGGCGGTTGACATGAATAACTGTTTTATGTCCCAGGGGGTCGGTGAGTGTCCGTTTCTTCGTGTCTGCGGGATGGGTGTTGTGAAATGTGAAGCTGCCAATATCTTCCTCATAATCACGCGTCCAAATCTGCGTTGTGTTATTTAACAGGGTCAATGTTTTTTTGATAACGGCGAATGAATGAAAGCCTGATGGAACAGCGAGCGTATCCTCATTGCCGACGAAACAAGATTCCACCGAGGGCGCTGGGTCACCTGCATCAAGGTAGACTGTATCCATATGGGTGCGCCCATTTACAATTCTTTTAAAGTCGAAAAGCGCTGTAGTTCCGCTGGGATGTCTGATCGTCACGGAGCCAATCTCCGCCGATGTCGTGATTCCACAAAGGCCAGTCAGCCACGGGTTGAAAGCAAATGAGTCAGTCGTCATTTCCCAATATCTCAAATCAGGCTGAATAACCTTATGCAATCCAGACGCATTATACTCATATGACCATGTTCTGGTTTCTAACGTGTTTTGTGGATTAGACGCGTTTTGTGGATTAGAGATGACAGATGTGATTTTATCACCTGTATATCCAAAACCAATTTCGCGGCCATCATTAGATATAATTTTACTGGGCCGCCCGCCTACATATTCATAATTGACCCAATTTCCATGCACATCTTCTAGTCTTGTGACGAAGAGAACGTCTTTTCTGATGACTATATCTTCACTGGTATTGTTCGTTCTTTGCGGGTTCGTGTCAGAATAGGGAAGGTTTGGGTTTTCGGCAGGTATCGCAGTTGTACGTTCAAAATAAGTTTGCTGAAATCCAAATGTAAATTTGTCGCCATTTGGCGCGGTTGCTAGGAAACGGTCCCCACCGCTCACAGCGTCTCCGGCAAGACATGAGACTTTCCAGTTATTCTTCGTGACCATCCGCGCGCCGCTGCCCACAAATTCAGGGCTGCCCACGCCGCCATGCGACATTTGAGCTAAGGCACCAGGGTTTCTGCCGGGTATGTTGAGGTCAAAGCCGCTGAAGTATACTTCAGCGTCAATGACATAAGACACACTTGGCACGTTATCTTCAATGGGGGCCGGATAAAGATCGCCATAACAACGATCCGTGTTCGGGCCATAATTCTGGACGTAATGCCTTGAAATATAAGGTATCTGAGGCGTCCAGCCGCCCAGCCACTCTGTCCGAAGCCCTTTGCGGGTAAGCGTTCGCCCAAAGGCGACGGGGAGCCCGGAATTACCAGGAATAGACACATCGGTCTGCGACAGCGAGAGCGCGCCCGTATCAACATCAATATTATCCCCGACGAGGTTTTCGCCCAAGACGTCTAGATCATAGGAATTATATTTTGATTGAATATCGCCAAAAGGCGGAAAAATGGCGTCATCTTCGTTACCAATTCCGTTATTTTCCGTAGGATCGTCTGCGGTGTCAGTAAAGTGGGTATCATCCGCCGACCAGTTGGTATGAGTGCCATCGGGCGCGTTATAGGTCTGGGCTTTTGCGGTGAGGTTAAAGCTCAGAAATGAGACGATAAAAACGAAAACTAATTTAAGACCAAAATTTAAATGCACGCACAGACCTCCAGATTTGAGCTATAATGAGCATATTTTGCCGCATCACTCAAGGTAGCATCAGGATATTCCATCTGCGTAAGTTGCTTTTATGGCAATTTAGACGGATATTTATTTATGTAACTGCCTCTAATGGATGAGCTCTATGCACTATACTGGCCATGGGCAGAGACGGTTGAAAGAATAGGGGCCGTCCGGTGCTCTCGAGCTATGCGATTGTAACTCCGCCAATCCTATTGCTTACTAAGATCCGCTAGGCCTAGCGCCGTACGTTCAGCACAACGCCATAATAACAAAGAGGCGGCAACGGATGCAGCGCATCCTGCTATTTTTGCGAATAGCTTAGGCATTACTTGCGAGACTGTATAATCGCTAAGACGTAAATGAATATCCATATGGGCAATGATAGAAAAGATAGGACTGAGAGTAGGACAATGGTGCCGTAATTGCGGTCATGGATATCTTCTATTTCGCTGCGTTCTTGTTCAATGCCCGCCATAACTTCAAAGATGGCATGTTCGAGATTTAGCATTGAAAGTCCAATGATGATGAGGACTAACGGCATGAAAATTGCCGCTGTTAGGCGAAGCCCTCTTAATCCAGCATATCTCATGAGGAATAACACATATAAAATTACGCGCCATAATGCGACTATGGCTAAGAAATTGATGTTGAGCATTTTTGCCGTCTGAGCAGGTAAAAACCTCTCGACAGGAATGGCATATAGCCAGGCCAATGGTGAGGTTAAACCAATGAATATAAGAATGGCGACCCAGTCCCAGCGCTTAGGCTTTAAGGGCCAGATAACCAGATATAATATCGTGGTAAGAACAAAAATATAGGCAACTGAGCCTAAGCCCCAATATTGCCAATCAGCAGCGCTGGGGTGGTCCCAATATCGTCCTAAACCCGCCAGCCAAGCGAATAAAATGGCTAAGGTGATGAAGGCCCAGCCATGTTTTTGAGTGTCAATTTTGACAGTCTTAAAGGCTAAGAGTTTGGCGGTTTCTTTTCCAGCGGTGACGAATGAGGCAAGCATGCCTCATAGTCAATTCTTACCCTCGAATGTCAAACGCCCTTTTGCGGAATGAGAAAACCCTACTGACCTTCAGGCGTGTTCACCGTAATGCCGTCAAGCTCATCGCTCATCAGGAGTTGATAAGACAAGCGAAGGCTTTCATGAATATCTGTCGTCTCGTGACCCTTACTCTCGCCCAATTCAACTCACGCTAAAGGCGCTAAAAAATAACCAAAAAGTTTTTCGACACTATTGCCCAAAATTAGACACTGAAAATAAATTAGCTATAGTTCAACATCCTGATAATTCATTGGAGGGCTAAATGGCTCATCTTGGACGCGAAGCCTATATATCATCCGATTGGTATTTGAAGGAACAGACTGACCTATTGGGGCGTTCTTGGCAATTTGCGTGTTTAGACACTGATTTGATGTCTGCGGGGGATTTCGTATCGGTCCAAGTTGGACCTTATCCTTTGATGGTCGCTAAGATGAAAGATGGAACGCTTGGCGCTTATCACAATATATGCAGGCACAGAGGAACGACGCTGGTCGATGGAAAGGGCAATACTGGCCAGAGTTTTGTGTGCCCCTATCACCGCTGGACCTATGCACTGGATGGCCGCCTGAAAGGCGCGCCGGATATGGCGCAGTGTTTTCCTGAGCTTGACCGTAAAGGTCTCTCCCTAAAACCTGCGGGGGTGGGTCAGTTTAAAGGCCTTGTGTTCATCAACCCCAATCCCGAAGCCAATTTCGACGACTGGATAAAACCCATTTTTGGTAAGGCTTGGCCGCATGATTTATCCGCGAAGGATATTTCCGAGGCCGCGCCGCTCATTTACGAGATGGCGTGTGACTGGAAGGTTTTCGTTGAGAACGCTATTGATGGCTATCACCTCGCATATCTACATGAAAAAACACTCGGAGGCCCTAAACCTGCGGAGAATATATGGGAGCGAGAAGGGCCTCATCTTTTATGGTTTGCTACGGACGAAGACGATACGCGCGATTCACTCCCTCTTAAAATTAGAAAAGAGGCCAAATCTGTTTGGTTAAAACCCATTAAGTCAGCCAAAGACCCCGGATATGCAGGCGTGTTCCATTTGTTTCCGACGACATTAATAACCGCAACGCCTTATACCTTCAGCATTTCAACGCTCATCCCTCTTGAGGCCGCCAAATGCCGTATGGAGGTTCGTCATTTTGTCGGGCCCGGACAGCGCAAAGATGAGAGAAAGCACATAGCCGGTTATGATAGTAAGACGGGAATAATATCCTCCAAAAACTGGAGTAAGCACGCTCTTGATACAGGCGATTTTCAAACTGAAGATGTCTGGATTTGTGAGAAGTTGCAGCGCGGGTTAAATTCCCCAGCCTTTGAACGAGGTCCTTTGGCAAAAGGGGCTGGCGCAGAAGATCCTATTATGTGGTTTCACGAAAATATTTTAGCCAGATTAAAGTAAAGCCTCAGAGCCTAGCATTATGAAATCGCCTGCGGGTTTAACTAAGCCTCTGAGATGAAAGGCCAATAACACCCGCAGAAGAACGCCCAAAGAAATCGACTGGTATAATATCTATTTACCTTCGGCTCCTTGCGTTTCACGTTCACGTTTCATCTGATCAAAATAGGCTTTGCGAAGTTTGTAATGTTCACCTGAAAAACGCTCGCCTGTATCTATAAGGCTTTCAATTCGGTCTATACGGAAATGCCTGAAATCATGTCGTAACCCGCAATAGCCTGACAGGAGAGTCGCCTCTTTGAAAAACAACAATGCCATGGGTTTAACGCGTCGCGTGCTAATGTCATTAGCCAAAGATAAATACGTGATTTCCAGAGTGGTTTTATTGCGCACAGCATGGCGGGCTTGGGATAAAAATTTAGCATTCGGCGTTGTGTTTATTCCCGGCGCGTAGAGGTCAATTGCGTCCAGCCTTTCGGTGTTTTTTAGCCCCGCGCGAATCTTAGCAAAGGCCGCATCAGCGGCTCTGCGCATGGCGGCATCACCGTCCCGATAGGCGATCCGCAGCCCGATTGAGATCACATCAAGCTCATCAGCACTAAATTGCAAAGGCGGGGCGTTAAAATCTGCATCAATAACATATCCCATGCCCGCTTCGCCTATGATTGGCAGTCCTTGGGATATTAAGAGTTTTACGTCCCGATAAATTGTGCGTTGGGAAACGCCTAAATCACTGGCAATTTGCATAGCAGTGATAGGTTTGCGTGCGGCCCGCAAGCTATCAATCACATGGAAAAGACGTTCTGTTTTTTTCATAAATCCATCCTTACACACCTATGCTGACAGCCTGCTGTCAGCATAGGTGTGTAAGAAGCTTTGATAAAGGAGAGACTTATGACCGAACAGCCAATAGAGATGTATACTTTTACCCCGCAGTTTAATCTGCGTAATGCCAGTCCATTTTGCCTTAAGCTTGAGACCTATCTCGCGCTTGCTGACATTACACATACCCGACACGAAATTATGGACCCTCGCAAAGCCCCAAAAGCAAAATTGCCTTATATTGTGGATGGCGGGGTCGAGATCGGGGATTCCGAACTGATAATTTCTCATTTAAAAACTAAATATGGAGATCCTTTGGGGGAAGGCTTAACGGATGAGCAGCGCTCTATCAGCCATGCTCTGTGCGTCATGCTTGCCGAGCGTTATTATTGGGCTGCCATGATTTATCCGCGTTGGGTGAAAAAAGAACACCATAATTTGATGACTCAAACTTGGTTTGGGGACATTCCAAAACCTCTACGAGGATTTATTACTAAGAAAATCTTCAAGGACATGAAGAAAATTGCTGAGGCGCAGGGCGTCGCCAAGCACAGGGAGGCCGAGATCTACGCCTTGGGCCTGGCCGATATTAAAGCATTAGAAGCTCAACTTGGCGATAAGAACTTTATGTTCGGTGATAAACCTCGTGAGTTGGATGCCAGCGCCTATGCCTTTCTGTCTGGCACAGACAGCGATCTATTTAGGACACCACTTAGCCAGTATGTTCAAAGTCGGCCAAAATTATTAGCCTATATAGATCGTGTGGATATAGCGGCCTATGGTGCTGTGTGGGGCCAATAGAAACATGTCCCTTACGGCAAAATCATTAAGCGATTACATCCTCAAAGAGTTTGAAGGAATGAATTGTATAAACACATGGGGAGAAACAAGCTTCTTCTATAATTCTAACAATAAACTGCCAAGAGGGGTTTACTTTTGCACACTCAAAGAAAAAGACGGTGATAATGATAAGGACTCTAAAATTGATCGCGCGGGTGTTTATCGCTTCAATTTCGGATTGCCCGAAAAGCAATTCGTAGGGGAGTTTGGAGAAAAACCTAAACGGCCCGCAAAAGGCGCGGTTATTGAAGGGGCATGGGATTTTACAATTCTTGACAGGCTGATGCCCCATCCGATTTATGGTTGGATGGGCTGGGTCGCAATATTAAACCCAACTCATGAGTCATTTTCTGAGATAAAGCCCTTGCTAAAATTAGCCTACTTAGAAGCTATAAAGGGGTTTGAAAAACGAACAAAGTAGACGTCGGATTAAGATAGTTTCGGCCAAAGCCTACCCCGTCAGTGTCCTAAATTTCTTAGAGTAGGATACTCAGGAGTGGAGGCTGTTCAGGCTGTTTCTTACTGACTCTCAGGCGTGCTCACCGTAATGCCGTCCAGCTCGTCGCTCATTAGTAATTGGCAGGACAGGCGGGAGTTTTCTTGTACGTCTTCGGCGAAATCGAGCATGGAATCTTCCATGTCGTCTTTGGCTTTTAATTTGTCGAGCCAGCCTTCTGCGACATAGACATGGCAGGTTGCGCAGGCACATGCGCCGCCGCAATCCGCGTCGATGCCGGGGATCATATTTTGTACGGCGGCTTCCATGATGGAGGTTCCGTTTTTCGTTTCGACTTCGCGGGATGTGCCTGCGGCGTCGACAAAATTGATTTTCGGCATAGTAGAGTCCTGTGAGATTTAGATCAGTAATTTAGCTCGATTGATATGTAAGGGCTTGCGATGATTTTGCAAGCGCGTATCAATGCCGCATGCAGCGTGTGAATTTAAGAAATGAAGCGGAAACTCTTGCACTTGGTGCTAAGCTGATAGCGCAGCTATCAGTCGGCCAAACCGTGTGCTTGACGGGCGGGCTGGGCGCCGGGAAGACAACGCTTGTGCGCGGGATGATTCAATCCGTTTTGGGCAATATTGATGTCCCGTCGCCGACTTATACTTTGGTGCAAACATATGACATGCCAGAATTTGAGCTTTGGCACTGCGATATGTATCGTCTCGAGCGCCCCGAGGATGGCTATGAATTAGGCCTGATGGATGCCTTTGAAGAGGCTGTCTGCCTTA
The DNA here is from genome assembly GCA_039977295.1 of Hellea sp. GTDB lineage: Bacteria > Pseudomonadota > Alphaproteobacteria > Caulobacterales > Maricaulaceae > Hellea. Next base: position 8,441 of record JBDWDN010000001.1, read on the forward strand.
TTGAATGGCCCGATAAGTTAGGCGGCCTTATCTCTGAGGATGCTTTGGCGATAGATATTCAGTTTGAAGGCGAAGGCCGCACCGTAACTCTGACAGGATTTAAAGAAATTATATGAGCCGCGAAACTGAAATTATAGAATTCCTAAAAGACGCAAATTGGCATGAAGCTGCGCGAAGCCCTGTTTCAGGCGATGCCTCGACGCGGCGTTATGAGCGGTTGAATTTAAATGGCAAGATTGCAGTTCTTATGGACGCGCCGAAAGGGATGGAGGCACCGAGTGAGCCCGAAGGCGCAAGCGTCGCAGACCGAAAGGCGCTCGGATATAATGCGCTCGCAAGGTTGGCGGGACCTAATGCCGAAGCTTTTGCTTGTATAGCAAACGAGCTTACAAAACGCGGCTTCTCTGCCCCAAAAATTATCGCGGCGGATTTAGAAAAAGGCTTCATGTTGCTTGAAGATTTGGGTGACGATTTATATGCGAGGGTAATTGAGAAAAACCCATTAATCGAGCGAAAATTATACGAGGGTGCGGTAGATACCCTTGCCGCAATTTATAGGTCTAGCTTTCCTAAAGAAATGACCTTCAAAAATTATAAATGGCGGGTGCGAGATTATGATACTGCCGCAATGTTGGCTGAGGTTGATTTATTTCTCGACTGGTATGCTAAAGATTTTGGCCATGATATTGAGGGTAGAGGACGTGAGGAATGGCACGAACTTTGGAAGGCGGCCTTTGCGTCATTAGATGCTCATGCTCCTGGACTTGCGTTAAGAGACTTTCATGCCGAAAATATATTTTGGTTGCCCGAGCGCGAAGCTACAGCTCGCGTTGGGTTGATAGATTTTCAGGACGGGCTATTCGCTCATCCTGCTTATGATTTAACTAGTTTACTGGACGACGCTCGCCGTGATGTGAATGAGGTTTTAAAATGGGAAATGATGGCAAGGTTTTGTGAAAAAGCAGGAATACCCGCATGTGAAAAATTCACTTTGGCTTACTATACCTTGGCCGCACAAAGAAATACCAAGATACTCGGGATATTTGTTAGGTTGGCAAAACGAGATGGGAAGACCCAGTATCGTGATCTAATTCCGCGGGTGGAAGAAAATTTAAGACAAAATTTAGGAAGTATGTCTGAACTCTTAGATTTGGAGAATTGGTTTGAAGACTGGGTGCCGGAGCTAGGTACATGATAAAAACAGCAATGGTGATGGCGGCGGGGCATGGCACGCGCATGCGGCCTTTGACGAATGACCGCTCCAAAGCCATGGTTGAGGTCGGCAGAAAGCCCCTCATTGATCATATGCTCGATAGGCTTGAGGCCGTTGGCGTAGAGCGGGCCGTTGTCAATGTGCACGCCCATGCAGATCATCTAGAAGCGCATTTGGCAAAGCGAAAAACTGGCCCGCAGATTATTATTTCCGATGAGCGAGACGCGCTTTTGGAAACAGGTGGCGGCGTTGTCAAAGCTCTGCCGCTTTTGGGAACTGACCCGATATTTATTTGCAATATTGACGCGATTTGGTTGCCCTTTGAACCTGTCCTTGAGCGCCTTTTAAAGCAATGGGATCCCATGCGTATGGACGAGCTTCTTCTCTGCGCCTGGAAGGAGTGGTCATTAGGATATAGCGGAAAAGGCGATTTTGACCTTCACCAAGATAGCCGGCTTACGCGCCGAGCTGGCGCGGCGGCAGATCATGTTTATGCAGGCGTGCAGATATTTAAGCCCGAACTCGCCAAGGCGTTTAAAGCTCAGCCTTTTTCGCGTAATAAAATTTGGGATGTGACGCTGAAACGGGCCTCGCTTTTCGGAACCGAGCTATCTGGCTATTGGATGCATGTCGGCGACCCGCGCGCGGTCATCGGCGCTGAAGCTGTGTTGATAGAGGCGGCTAAAGACGGCGCCAATGGCTAAGCCGGCCGTTTATAATATGCCGTCAGGGGTTCCGTTCCTGCCCTCATTAGCCAAGGGACTGAGCGAAATTTACGGCGAGCGCTTACATGACGCGCTTATCCTTTTGCCAACGCGGCGCGCCGTGCGAGCTTTAGGCGAAGCCTTTGTTAGCGGATCGGTCTTGGGATCTGGCGGCGCAAGCCTTCTCCCGCGTATGCGTCCTCTGGCGGATATCAATCCCGAAGAACCGCCCTTTGAACCGGGCGAGCTCGTCGGTCTTGTCAAGCCTTCCATCGATCCCATGCAGCGCCGCTTTGAGATGGCGCGGCTGATTTTCCATTATCACAAAGCCATCTCAGACCTACCGCTTGATCCTGCGGGGGCATTGTCTTTGGCAGATCCGCTCATTGCAATACTTGACGATGCTGCAATGGAAGAGGCTGATATTTCTCGCATCACGGATCTTAAAGAAATTCAAGATTTTGCGGCTGAGCATTTTAAATATGCCATCACCCTCTATGAAATAGTGCAGGACTATTGGCCCGCGCGCCTTGCGGAAAATGATCTTAATTTAATGGAACCTATGCAGCGCCGCGTCGCTCTGCTCAATGCATTAACAGACATTTGGCAGGCCAGCCCGCCAGATTATCCCGTCATTGTTGCGGGCTCGACGGGGACATTGGGGGCCTCAGCCCGCCTTATGAAATGCGTGGCAGAAATGGAGGAAGGCCTGATTGTGCTGCCCGGGCTAAATACCGCTTTGCCAGATAAAGTTTGGGCAAAAATCGGCCCGCAACACCCACAAAACTCTTTGAAAAAACTCGTTGAGACGATTGCGATTGAGCGCGAGGATATAAGAACATGGAATTATTTTTCAGGTAAGACGCCGCCAAGTTCAGACTTTCAATATCTAGATTCTCGGCGCCGCATCATTGCCGAAAGCCTTGTCCCGATTGAGGCGACAGGCGATTGGCCAAGCCGTATTGCCGATATCAAAAAAGCCGCGCCTAAAGGAACGCACCCTTTTGCCGAAGCGCTGCAAGGACTCTCCGTCATACAAGCTGATAATGATGAGGAAGAAGCCTTGGCCATTGCGCTTATTCTGCGCGAAACATTAGAAGCCGATAGCGGCGTCCAAAGCGCCGCACTCGTGACGCCAGACCCCGCCCTTGCGCGGCGGGTCAAAGCGCGTTTGCGGCGCTGGGATGTAGATGTCGATTATTCTCAAGGTGAACCGTTAGAAGAAACGCTGCTGGGCGCGTTTCTGACGGCGATACTGGAGTATGCGCAAGAGCCGCAAAGCGCGCAGGCCCTATCTGTTTTGTGTAAACACCCCATCACGGCTGGCGGGCTTGAAAGCGGTGCTTTGAAAGCGGCGTGGAATGCCCATGAATACCGTATACGCGCAGAGCGTAAGCCTCCTGCGCTTGACGCGTTTCCGCCCTTTGATCACCTTCAAACGATTTTCGAACCTCTAAAGCAAAATTCTGAGGCCTCAGCCTCTATCTGGGCGAACGTTCTCTCTGCTGTTGCCGAAAATCTTGCGGCGACGGATGAGGCCGCGGGTGCAGAGCAGCTTTGGCGTGATGATGCGGGCGAGAAAGCCGCGAGCCTGATGGAAGACTTGGTCTCCTATGGCGATAATCTGCCTGATATGAGCGCGCGAGACTTTGCGAAACTGTTGAGCACGCTTATGCGGGGCCGTGTGGTGAGAGCCCGCTTTGGCACTGATCCAAGGTTATCAATCCTCGGGCCGCTAGAAGCGCGTATGTTGAGTTTTGATAAAATTATATTGGGCGGATTAAATGAAGGTATTTGGCCCGCGCCGCCCTCTATTGAACCCTTTCTCTCGCGCGGCATGCGAAAGACTTTGGGGCTATCATTACCTGAACGGCGTTTTGGCCTATCGGCCCATGACTTTGCAGAACTTGCGGCCAATTCTGACGTGGTTTTAACGCGGTCCAAGCGCTCTGATGACGGGCCGAAAGTCGCCTCGCGCTGGCTCTGGCGGCTGCAAACTTTGATGATAGGGGCTTTGGGCGAAGAGGTCGCTAAGGCGGGCTTATCGGCAGGGGATAAATATTTGCATTGGGCGCGGGCCATGGATTATGTCGCGCCGGGCGACGTTACATCAGCGGCGCGCCCTGAGCCCACGCCGCCTATTGATGCGCGCTGGCCCAAACAGCGTAAACTCTCGATCACGCAAATTAAAACATGGATACGCGATCCCTATTCAATTTATGCGCGCCATGTTTTGGGGCTCTTCCCCTTGGGCGATTTAGACGGAGAATTAGATGTAAGGGATTTCGGCAATGCCGTTCATGCAGGGATTGAAAATTTCACAAATGACTATCCCAAAGCCTTGCCAAAAGACGCGCCGGCTAGATTGGTCAAAGCGTTTGAGCTTGCCATGGAGGCGCGAGGTTACCCTGATTATGATATCGCCAAAGAACATGCGCGCCTGCAAAAAGTTTCTGTGCAAATCGTGGAGTGGATGGGCGGCCGCCGCGCGGCCGGTTGGGCCATGCGCAAAGCCGAAGCCGGTATCAAATATAGTTTTGAGCCTGAGAATTTCACCCTGACAGGCATTGCAGATTTAATAGAAAAAGGGCCGCTGGGTTATGCGGTTACGGATTATAAAACGGGCGCGCCGTCGACGTTGAAAATCGTGCAAGCGGGCTTTGATCCACAGCTGCCTCTAACGGCCCATATTCTCTCCCAAGGCGGCGTAATTGGTCAGGGCGCAGACAAAGTTGATGAGCTAAATTATGTGCGCGTGAAAGGGTCGGGCGATGGTCATGCACTCGTATCTTCCCTAACGGCGGGGGATAAAGGGTGGCCCGCTATGGACTATGCCGCCGAGGCGCATAAAGCTTTGACGGAGCTCATTAAGACGTTCGATGACCCCGCCACGCCTTATCACTCACAACCGCGCGCGCAATATACACATGATTACGGCGATTATGATCATCTGGCCCGCCGTGATGAATGGGCGCGTTTAGGAAGTGAGAGCGGAGGAACGGGTCATGAGTAACCCCGACTATATCGCTGCTGTCACGGCGCAGCGCCAAGCGGCTGACCCGTTTTCAACACGGCTTGCCTCGGCCAATGCAGGATCAGGTAAGACGCGTGTCCTGGTCAACCGCGTCTCTCGAATCTTACTGGGCGGGGCTAAACCGGAAACTATTCTCTGCTTGACCTATACAAAGGCGGCCGCCTCTGAAATGCAAAGCCGTCTATTTGAAACTTTAGGCGCGTGGTCGATTTTAGATGATGCGCCATTGCGCAGGGAACTTGACGAACTAGTAGGTACGGAAAAGCATGATTTATCGTTGCAAAATGCGCGGCAATTATTTGCCAAAGCGCTAGAGACGCCTGAAGGCCTCAAGGTGCAAACCATTCATGCCTTTTGCGAGCGTATTCTCTCGCGCTTTCCGATTGAGGCTGGGATATTGCCAGGTTTCGAACCTTTGGATGAGGCGGAAACAAGCGAAATTCGCGAAGAGGTTCGCGCTGAAATCTACAAAGAGGGCGCGAGAAATCCGCAAGGCGCTGTAGCGGCGGCCATAGCTATTTTAACATTATCTAAAGCCGATATGACATTGGACGGGTTGTTTAAATGGATGACCCATTCATCTGAAAAAATAAATGAGTGGGATCGGGCAGGCGGTATCGCGCCTTTAGCTGACATGTTCGGCATTGCGCCTGATGCAAATGAGGCTGAAATTTTACAGGGGGCATGGCGCGACACGCCTAAGGCGGAGATCCGCCAAGCGGCGGCCGCTATGCTCGAAAGCCCTTCAGTCGGGGATAAGAAAAAAGCCGCTATTATCTTTGACGCTTTGGAGGCAGATACGCCCGAAGCGGCTTTTACGGCTTATGCTTCTGCATTTTTAACGGCAAATAAATCATCGCCGCTGAAAAACATAATTACTAAAAAAGGCCCCCCTTCTGCCGTGATGCTTTTTGGTTACAAAGCGGAAGATCCTACGCCTGAACTTTCTCGTATTTTACGCGCGTGGGAACAAGCGCAAGCGGCGAATTGCCTGACCATGACACGCGCTGTTTTCACGGTGGCGAACCTTTTTGCGTCAAAATTTAAACGCGCTAAGAATAGACGCCGCGGCCTGGATTTTAATGACCAAGTTATATTGGTGCGGAATTTGTTAAGCCGTAGCGAAGTCTCTGATTGGGTGCGTTATAAGCTCGATGGCGGCATTGAGCATATTTTACTGGATGAAGCGCAAGATACGGCCCCGGCCCAATGGGAAATTATTGACGCCCTGGCGAGCGCTTTTGAACAAGAGGAACGCGATACGCCGCAAGATAGAACGCTCTTCGCTGTGGGGGATGAAAAGCAATCTATTTATTCTTTCCAAGGCGCAGAGCCAGAGCAGTTTTTAAAGAAGATACAGCATTATACAGGCGGTGATAAGGCGCTTTCACCGCGCATGCGGATGTCGTTCAGATCAGCCCCTGAAATTTTGCGTTTTGTCGACCAAATATTTGTCGATAATCAGGTCATAGAGCGTATGTTCGATGCGCAGGACCACTTATCCGTCTCCGACCTTGCAAGACATACGGCGCACCGTGAGGATGCAGGCCGCGTTGATCTATGGCCCTTAACCGAACTACCTGAGGCCGAGGACGAAAAAGATCCGTGGGATACAACGCCCGTTAATGCTCTGTCCAAGGGTGATGCGCGCGAGCAGCTTGCGGTGCGAATTTCTGAAACCATTAAAGACTGGATTGATAATAAAGAGCCTGTTTTTGACCGTAACTCAGGTCATACGCGGCCTATGCAAGCGGGGGACATTCTTATCCTTGTGCGCCAACGCAATGATTTTTTTGATGCAGTTATTCGTAATCTCAAAAGCCATGGTGTTGCGGTGGCAGGCGCTGATCGGCTGAAATTAAAAGACTCGATTGCCGTGAAAGATTTATTGTCTCTGGCAAATTTTACATTGCTCCAGCAAGATGATCTGTCTTTAGCTGAGGTTTTAAAAAGCCCATTATTTAATTATTCTGTTGAGGACCTTTTTGACGTTTCGACTGGACGCGAAGGGTCTCTTTGGGCTGCCGTGAAGGAGCGGCGTCCTGATACGGCTGAGCAGCTAAGTGATATAATCGCCTTTTCACGGCGCTTCGCCCCTTATGAATTTTTTGCCCGCGTGCTTGACATGCCGGGGAAAGGCCCAAAAGGAATAGAGGGGATCAGCATGACGCGGCAAATCTATAAGCGTCTCGGTATGGAATCCAAAGACGCTATCGAAGCCTTTCTGGCACGGGCACTCGCCCATCAACGTCAAAGTTCGCCTTCGCTCGCGCATTTTGTGCGCAGCTTTGCCGAGGATGATCAAGAGCTAAAACGCGAAATGGATAGCGGCACGGGCGAAGTCCGCGTCATGACCGTCCACGGCGCCAAGGGGCTTGAAGCGCCTGTTGTTTTTCTGCCAGACACCACGCAAACGCCGTCAAAATCTGGCCCTGTTATTAAAATCGACAAAGGCTACGCCGTCCCAACAAGCTCCAAACGGCTTCCGCCAATATTGGAGCCTTATAAAGAGGCCGCAAAAGCGAAACGCGCGCAAGAATATTTGCGGCTGCTTTATGTCGCCATGACACGGGCCGAATCGCGCCTTGTGCTTTGCGGGTATAAAATTGGCGGCCGAAAGACGGGTATGGATAATGCGTGTTGGTATGAAGATATGCAGGCGGCTTTTGAAGGTTTAGAAACGCGAAAGATGATCCTGTCTTGGGACGCAGAAGGGCTTACATTTGGCGCGGCTGCAGAGGATGTTACGCTTGAAGACAAGACCGCGTCAAAATCTGTCATGCCGCTCCCGTCTTGGATAAGCCGCTCTGCGCCGCCAGCCCCCAAAGCCCGCCGTCAAGTGACGCCGTCCCATCTGCTCGCGCCGCCGCCCCATCATGATATGCCTGTACGCTCGCCCTTAACGCAGACATCTGAAACACGTTTTCTACGCGGTAATCTGATTCATAAGTTATTAGAAGTCTTGCCTGAGTTTGAGGCGAGTAAGCGCGCCGCAATTGCTGAAAAGATGCTGGCCGGTTATAAGAGGCTAAGTGAAGATCAAAGAGATCAAATCATTTCGGAAGTTTTCGCTGTTCTAAATGCACCTGAATTTGCGGAAATATTTGCGCTAGGCAGTCGCTCAGAAATTTCTCTCGCGGGATCTGCGAAAGGTCTTCCCGAGCATCTTTATCTGAATGCTCAAATCGACCGTATTAGCGTGACAAAGCATAAAGTCTTTATCATTGATTATAAATCCAATCGCCCGCCGCCTTTAACCCAAGACGGCGTTGCAGATATTTATTGGGGCCAAATGGCGGCTTACCGACAGCTCGCGCGGGAAATATACCCAGGCCGCGAGATTGTATGCGCACTCTTATGGACGGATGGCCCGCACCTGATGATATTAGATGATTCCCGCCTCGACATGGCCTTGACGCAGATTGCCTCTCTTCCTACCTAGGGCGTAACAAAGAATCTATTGAAGGAGCCTGATATGGCAACCGTAAAAGTCTCAGATGCCAGCTTTAAAGACGACGTTATTGAATCAGACACACCTGTGCTTGTTGATTTTTGGGCGGAATGGTGCGGCCCTTGTAAACAGATCGGCCCTGCGCTCGAAGAAATCTCCGAAGAAATGGGTGATAAAATCAAGATTGCTAAGGTCAATATTGATGACGATCCAGAAACGCCCGCAAAGTTTCACGTGCGCGGCATCCCAACTTTGATGATTTTCAAGGGCGGCCAAGTTGTTGCAACCAAAGTCGGCGCGATGACAAAAACAAAACTCACTGAATGGGTGAGTGAGCACGCTTAGTTTTTCTGGGAAATCACTTTAGGAACGCAGTTTACTCTAACTCAGTAAGCTGCGTTTTTATTTTGTCTGTATCAACACTATCCGTCGCGGGCGTAAGTTTAATGCCCACAGGGTTAGGATAGAGGCTTAGCATTGCGCCTGAAGCCGCATCTATGAAAGTTAAAGGCGCGCCAATCATTATAGCGCCTGTTGTGGCTCCTGCGATTTGCCAAGCCCCATCGACAAGAAAAAATACTGACGTTGTATTTGCGGCAGCAATTTCTGAAGCTGCCAGCGCTATTGTTGTTGCGGGCAAGGCCGAGCCAACGGCCTTACCGCCGCCGCCCGCTTTGGAAAGTACCGTGACGCGCACGGGATCGAAGCCGGGTTTTTCAACCTTTGCAATGAACTTTGATCGCCGTGGAAGCTTGATTTCGCAAGGTGTTGGTGAGCATCCATAAGTTTGCGGCTGAAGGCTTGCATCTAATAGCCGAGCTTTCTGGCTCTCCGGTGTTTCAAGTGTTGTCGTGACCCGCGCGCCTGCAGGTTCTGTAACTACCATGAATGGCTCGCTCGTACCTCGAACCACAGTTGCGCAACTGGCTTGGAAGCTCAGCGTTAAAGCTACTAATATTTTTAACTTAACGCGCATTAAGGTTTCTTATCGGAACCAAGCGGCACAGCTTTTTGGGTGTTGTATTTGCGTTTTTTCTCTTCGCGTTTTTGTCGTTTCTCACGCAACGCTGCCACGCCAGGGTGAGCCTCAAATTCAGTCCCTTCTGGCGGTAAATTTATAAAAATCGGGTTTGGTCGAACATTCATCATGGCACCTGTCGCGCCGTCAATACCGATCGAAACGAGCCCAATGCCTGCCGTCATGACGCCTGCGGTCGCCGCTGCCGTTCCCATAGCCACGCCACCGCTTCCCATAAGTCCAGCAGCGACTGTCCCTGTCGCGAGCCCAATGCCAACTCCTGTCACAGTCGAACCTGCTAGGTTCGCATTTAAGCTCTCTTTGTGAAGGCCGTAATCCACCCCGATCTCGACATCCTCAAAACCCTCTTTGCTGATTGTCATAATAAATTCAGAGCGCCGCGGGAGTTTAAACTCGCAGGGCGTTGCAGGGCATCCATAAAATTGTGGGTCTAAGCTCGGGTCTCTCTTCCGAGCTGATTTGCTTTTCGGGAGTTCTTTGTCGGTTGTGACAATCGCCGCTGGGGGCTCTGTATCAATGACCATTTTGTCATTTGTTCCCCGCGCTACGGTTGCACAGCCGCTGATGCAAAAACTAACCCCAATCAAAAGTCCTAAGTGTCGCGTCATAATTTACCCTCTTATGGCAAGCATGTGAGGCTTTTGCGATGTTCTCAAATCAGTTAGGGTTACGGATAATTACAAGCTGTATTATAATTTCAAGACTTCACCCGCGAGATAAAGCGATCCACAGATCAGAATTCGCGGGGCAGTTATAGATTGATCAGTTGTCTCGCGCGACAGAGCTTCGCCCGTATTTATAGCGCGCTGCAGAGCATCAATGAGATTGCTGGCGACTTGGCCTTCCATGCCGCGAGACTGCGCTATCTCGATTAAAGTCTCAGGGGCGAGGGAGGCATGGTCTGGAATATCAACACCTATGACGGCGCTCGCGAGGCCTTCAAAGGCATTTAAGAAGCCTCCGATGTCTTTATTGGCTAATATCCCTGTAATGAGAATAAGCGGGCGCGGCGATTTGGCTTCGAGCTCCGCAACGGCGCTTGCAACGGCGCGGGCCGCATGGGGATTGTGACCCCCATCAAGCCATAATTCGCCGCCGCTCTCTGCAACCATATCCGCAAGCGCGCCTGTCGTGAGGTTCTGCATGCGCGCGGGCCAAGAGACGCTTTGAAGTCCTTTTTCAATCGCGCTTTCGGGCAGTTGCATGTGACGCGCTATGGCAATGGCTGTGCCAGAATTCATAACCTGATGGTCGCCAATCAGGGCGGGGAGGGGAAGGTCTAGCAGTTGTCCGTCATCTTCAAAAACGAGGCGCCCATGTTGACGGTAAGCCCGAAAATCTGAGCCCCAAAATTTTGCATCTGCGCGTGTCTTATTGGCCTCGGCGTCTAACACTGCGCGCACGAGGTCAGATTGCGGCCCAATAATGACGGGAGTGTGGGCTTTCATGATACCCGCTTTTTCGCGCGCGACACCGGCTATGTCGCGTCCCAAAAATTCAGCATGGTCTAAATCGATAGGCGTAATCCCGCAGCAGGCCGGCGTCATAACATTGGTCGCGTCATAGCGCCCGCCTAGCCCGACTTCGATAATACAAATATCAGCGGGGCTTTCGGAAAAGGCGAGAAAGGCCGCCGCAGTTGTGGCTTCAAAAAAGGAGAGAGGCTCTCCTGCATTGGCCTCTCGGGTGCGGCTAAGAACATCGACAAGGTTTTCGTCAGAAATTTCCTCTGAACCAACAACAATGCGTTCGCGAAAGTGAACAAGATGCGGGGAGGTATAGACATGGGCTTTAAGTCCCGCAGCCTCCGCAAAGGCGCGTAAATAAGCGACTGTCGAGCCTTTCCCATTAGTGCCGGCAATATGAATTGTAGGCGGGAGCTTGTGCTGGGGATTGCCAAGTTTTTGTAGAACGCGCTCAATGCGCTCCAGACCCAGATCTATTTTCTTAGGGTGAAGAGCCTTTAGCGCCGCGAGAGCTTGCTCAACCCTTTCTGCCGATGCTTGATCAGGCATTTTCTAGGAAGGCATCATGTTCAGCTTTCATCAAGACAGAAAGAAGCTGGGCGAGTGTCTGGCGCATGTCCTTACGGGCAACAACGCGGTCAATCATGCCTTTTTCTTCAAGAAACTCTGCGCGCTGGAACCCTTCGGGTAATTTTTCGCGGATAGTCTCTTCAATCACGCGGGGACCCGCAAAACAGATAAGCGCGCCAGGTTCAGCAAGCTGTATATCGCCGAGCATGGCATAGCTTGCGGTGACGCCGCCTGTGGTCGGGTCGCATAGCACGACAATATAAGGCAGCCCGGCTTCGCGCAGTTCTTGAACGGCGATTGTTGTGCGCGGCATTTGCATCAAGCTCAGCGCGCCTTCTTGCATCCGCGCCCCGCCTGCTGCTGTGAAGACAACTAATGGCATTTTATGCCCTACGGCATATTCTGCCGCCTGGATAAAGCCTTCACCCGCCGCCATTCCCAGAGACCCGCCCATAAAAGCGAAGTTCTGGACAAGCACTACGGTATCAATACCGTGAATCTTACCGACGCCAATGTTCATGGCATCGCGGTCACCGGTCTTGGCGCGGGCTTTTTTCAAGCGGTCTGTATATTTTTGATCATCTTTAAACTTGAGCGGATCTTTAGCGACTTCGGGAATATTGACCTCAGTATATTCACCATTGTCAAAAGTGTAATCCATCCGCATCTCAGGCCCGATCCGCAGGTGGTGCCCTGCGGGTGTGACGTGGAGCAGGCCCGGTAAATCAGCAGAAAAAACCATTTCATTAGACTTGGGACACTTCATCCAGAGGTTATCCGGAGAGTCCTTTTTAGAGAAGATATCTTTGACGCCAGGAGGCGTGAGTTTTGAGAGCCAGTTCATAGCGCCGCTTTTGCCCGATTTCGTAAGGCGGGGCAACAACTTAGCGCCATTACAAAACTGTTAATCTGTTAAGAACCCTGTATGGGATTTCGCGGAAAGGCGCTTAGTTAGCTGGATTTAAAATCATATCGATAGTCTCAGGACTGTCTTTGAAAATAAGCTTCACACGACCAATATCGGCTTGGAGTTTCCCGTCTTGGCTCAAAACCGTCCGCGCCCGAATAAGCCTCGCCCATCCCTGAGGATCGTTCGGATTATCCTCCAGTCTTGCGGCGAGGCCTTCGACCATCGCATTTATCATCTCCGCGCGCTCTTGCGGCGTCATCTCTTGGGCGGCCTGCATTTGCGCGGCGTTCGGTCCGCGCGGTGCTTGATAAGGTGTCAGTGCTCCGTCTTTGAGGAGTTCAGGGCTGCCAATAAACGCATAGGTGCCCAGCGATAACGCCAGGAACCCTGCAAAAAATAGGCTCATAGCCCCGCGAGAATATTTACCGCCTTTTAGGAGTGGAGCTGAGAGCCATAAAACGGCCAGGAGCGTGAGTATTGCAAGGAGCGGCCAAATCATGTGTCGTCTCCTGCTTTGCTCTTAAGTGTCTCATTGGCCCGTAGAAAGAACCACATTAAGCCACTGAGTAACAGCAGAAACGGCGCGAACCAGAGAATATAAGTATTGGCTTGAACCGGCGGTTTTAGCAAAACATAGTCGCCATAGCGTTCCTGCATATAATCAATGACTTCCATGTTGCTATCCCCTTCTTTCAGGCGCAGGCGGACGAGCTTTCTCATATCCGAGGCGAGAGGGGCGTCAGATTCGTCAATGGATTGGTTTTGGCAAACAACGCAGCGCAAAGACCGTCCAACCTCTTTGGCACGGACTTCGATCTCGGCATCCGAAACTTGAGCCATAGCTGTAAAAGTTAGGCCTAGGAGAAAAAATATGGAAAAACACCACCGCATCACTCTGTCTCTAGTTTCTTGATAATAGGCAACAAGGTTTCGCGCCAAATTTCGGGCGTGATAACACCAACATGTTTATAGCGAATTTTGCCGAGCTTATCGATGACAAAGCTTTCTGGCGCGCCGGTCACGCCAAGGGTAATGGCAAGGACGCTTTCATTATCAAAAATAACTTCGCTGTAGGGATTGCCGCGTTTCGCGAGCCATCTTTTGGCGTCGGCCCGGTCATCGCGCCAATCCATGCCGATAATATTCACCTCATCCCGCTTCGCAATCTCCATTAAGACAGGATGTTCAACATTACAGGCAACGCACCAAGAGCCAAAGACGTTGATAAGCGAGACCTTACCTTTGAACATGTCTTGGGTCAGTATTTCGGACTCGTTGTAAAGCTCAGTTAAGGCAAATTCAGGGACGGGTTTGTCGATAAGCTGGGACGATAGCTTTCGAGGATCTTTCGTCAGTCCAATGGCGAACGCTATCCCAATCAACAGGAATAAACCGAGGGGCAGTAAAGCGCGCATCATGAGACCTCCTCGCGCCAGCGAAGCCGCCGATCAAAGAGCGAGATGAAACCTGCAAGGGACATGAGGAAAGCGCCAAGCCATATCCAGGTTACAAAAGGATGGTAATTGGCGCGAACAATCCAGCCATCAGAGGCATTCCCTTCGCTAATAGCGGCGAAGAGCGTTGGCCCGGCTGTGAAATGAAAGCCAGCTTCAGTCGTGACCATCTGGCGCACGGGATAGAAACGCTGCTCCGTGGACAGAGTTTTGATGTCTTTGCCGTTCTTTGTGACGCCGACTTTAGCGGCGAGATATTGGTAATTTTCCCGCGCGCCAGGCGCTACAGTTTTGAGCGTATATTCATATCCAGCAACATTGAGGCTGTCTCCAATTTTCAAGCGTCCAATATCATCTTTGGCCCAGACCGACATGATGACGGCTCCCGCCGTGAAAATAGCGACGCCTATATGGGCAAGAACGAAACCATAAGTTCCTGCGGGTTGGGCGCGCCAGACCTTGAAATTTTGTGTTTTACGCATAAGCGCAATAAGTGTTCCGAGCGCCAGATAGGCGGCTAAGCTCAGCCCTATTCCGCCTAAAACTGATTTTCCAAAAATTGCCGTGGCGATGATAATAATAACGAGTAGCGGGAGTGCGAATAACCCTAAGCGCTTGAGGCTCTGCCAGCTATCGTGTTTCCATTTCAATAGAGGGGCCGCGCCCATAAATATAATGAGCAGCAGCATAATCGGCGCGAAGGTCAGATCGAAATAAGGCTTACCGACGCTGATCTTATCACCCGTCATAGCGTCCATGAAGAGGGGATAGAATGTACCAAGGAAGACGGTGGCGCAGGCGGTTATTAAAAGCAGGTTATTTAGGATCAATCCGCCCTCGCGAGAGACAGGCTGGAAACCGCCAGGGCCTTTGAGTGTTTTGGCGCGCAGGGCATAAAGCGTCAGGGCGCTGCCAGTGGCGAGCATCAGCAAGATGAGAATAAAGACGCCTCTTGCGGGATCTGTCGCGAAGGAATGGACCGAGACGAGCACGCCCGAGCGCACGACGAATGTGCCAATAAGGCTGAGCGAAAAGGTGCTAATGCCCAGCAACACTGTCCAATTGGCCAGCTTATGCCGCGTTCCTAAGACCATGATAGAATGAAGCAAGGCTGTCCCTGCGAGCCAAGGCATGAAGCTGACATTTTCTACGGGATCCCACATCCACCAGCCGCCCCAGCCAAGCTCGTAATAGGCCCAAAGAGACCCCAGCATAATGCCAAGCGTTAGAAAACTCCACGCCGCGAGAACCCAAGGGCGAAGCCATTGCGCCCATAAGGCGTCAACTTTGCCTTCAATGAGCGCGGCCACAGAGAATGAAAAAGCCACGGAGAACCCTACATAGCCCATATAGAGCATGGGGGGATGTATCGCGAGGCCAGGATCTTGTAGTAGCGGATTTAGGCCCAGCCCATCTGCAGGGACGGGGTTTAGCCGTTCAAAAGGGTTAGAGGTAAATAGAATAAAGGCGAGAAACCCAAAAATGAGTAAGCCCTGAACACCAATGGCGCGCGCCTTTAAGGTTGGCGGCAGATGTTTTCCAAAGGCCGGTATAAGCGCCCCGTAAAGTGCCAGCATGAGAGTCCAAAGCAAAATAGATCCTTCATGGTTTCCCCAGACGCCGGAGATTTTATAAAGAAAAGGCTTCATTGAATGAGAATGTGAGGCCGCAAGTTTGACGCTAAAATCAGAGGTGATGAAGGTCGCCGTTAGCGCAATGAAAGATAGGGCTAAGAGAGCGAATAGAAATTGAGCTGCGCGGTCTCCAAAAACCATGAAACGGGCTGCGCCGCGCTGCGCGCCGATGAGCGGAAATAGGCCCTGCGCCAAAGCTGTAAATAGCCCCAATATCAGCAGATAATGTCCAAGTTCGGCAATCATATAGAGCGGCATAGCGGGGAATAGCCTGCGGGGCAATTGTGCGTGTGTCGCACTTGCGCGCAAAGCTCTAACCGCTAAAAGAGTTTATGAGCACAACGCCGCGTAAAGGGATAATACTTGCAGGGGGGACAGGCACGCGCCTGCATCCGTCAACCATTGCCATCTCGAAACAGCTCATGCCGGTCTATGACAAGCCGATGATTTATTATCCGCTCTGCGTCTTGATGGAAGCAGGCATTCGCGAGATTATGATTATCACAACGCCGCATGACAAAGCCGCGTTTGAGACATTACTCCATGATGGATCTCAATGGGGCCTTTCGCTGACCTACGCCGTGCAGGACGCCCCGCGCGGTATTGCCGAAGCGTTGATTATTGCAGAAGAATTTTTAGAGGGCGGGCCCAGTGTCTTAGTCTTGGGTGACAATCTCTTTTTTGGCGAAACATTTTCGCGCGGGCTCGAAGCGGCCATGGCGCGCAATGACGGGGCCAGCGTCTTTGGCTACCGCGTCAATGACCCGCAGCGTTACGGGGTGGTGGAATTTGATAGCGGCGGCAAAGTGCTTTCGATTGAAGAAAAACCTCCAGCGCCCAAATCGAATTATGCCGTGACGGGGCTTTATTTTTACGACGAACATGCGCCGGCCTATGCGAAACAAATTACGCCGTCTGCGCGCCAAGAAGTTGAAATTACCGCGCTCAATAAAATCTATCTCGCCAAAGGCAAATTGCATGTAGAGCTCTTAGGCGGCGGCACAACATGGCTCGATACGGGAACGCATAAATCACTCTTTGAAGCCGCTCAATTTGTCAACGTGCTACAATCTCGGCAAGGCATTCGTATCTGCTGTCCTGAAGTTCTCGCTTATAATAAGGGCTGGATTACGCGGGATCTTTTGATTGAACATGCCACCCGCTTAGAGAAAAGCGGATACGGTCATTACCTTATGAACGTTGCAGGGCTGCTCTAGAGCGGATGCGACTTAAAAATAACTGCTCTAGCCCGCAGCGGCGTAAAGCACAGGGACAACATACCCCCGTATCCAGCTTAGGCCTAAGACAACAACTAAGAACGCCATGTCTAAGCCGCCTATGGGCGGTATGACCTTACGGATGGGGTCTAAAATTGGATCGCAAATCCGGCGAATGACGCCGTAAATTTGCGCCATGGCAGGATTGCGAAGGTTGACGATATTAAATGCAATCAACCACGAGAAAATCATATAAGCGACGAATATCCAAAATAGCAGGCCCAAAAGAGGCGCTAAAAGATAAACAATAATGGATTGTAGCAGTGTCATAGGGGTATCTCCGTTACGCGCTATGTAGTGACTAATGCTGCCCTTCGCAATAACCCTTATGTCTGAAATAAGGCAGGTTCTCGTCAAAACACCGCCACATTGGCTCTCTAGCTTGGCTTTATAAACAAAATGCAGAGAGGGTTGAGACATGCAAACATTAAGCTTAGTAAGAGATAAGATCTATTCACCACGACGCGCTGGGGAGCGAACTATGGCAAAAATCTATTTAGTGGATGATGATGAAAACATCCTCACATCCGTATCCATGTTTCTAGAAGCTGAAGGCTATGAAGTCCGCAAGTTTCATGACGGTGTTACCGCGCTGGAAGCTTTAAAGAAATCTCCGCCAGATCTCGCGGTGTTCGATGTGAAAATGCCGCGTATGGATGGTCTGGAGCTTTTGCGCCGCTTGCGCCAAACCTCAAATTTACCCGTCATTTTTCTGACCTCCAAAGACGATGAGTTTGATGAAGCCATTGGCTTTAATATGGGCGCGGATGATTATATTACGAAACCCTTCAGTCAGCGCCTTTTAGGTGAGCGTATCAAGGCTGTGCTGCGCCGCGCCTCATTAACATCAATCGAAATGCCAGTTCCGCAAGAGGGAGATGATAAAGTCATTCGCCGCGGTAAATTGCTACTCGATCCAAATCGCCATGCCTGTTCTTGGAATAGTGAACCTGTGCGCTTGACGGTAACAGAGTTTCTCATTCTGGAAAGCCTCGCGAAACGGCCAGGCTATGTCAAATCGCGCGACCAGCTTATGGACGCGGCTTATGATGATCAGGTATATGTCGATGACCGCACGATTGACTCTCACATTAAGCGGCTGCGTAAAAAGTTCCGCAAGACGGATAAGTCTTTCGATGGTATAGAGACACTCTATGGCGTCGGATATAAATATAAAGAAGCCTGATAAAGGGGTGGGCGGTGCACCCTCTGGGCGGGTTAAAATCCGCGATAGACGGGTCGGGCCTCGGCGCTCGCTCCTGACGTCGCGGCTAACGCGCAATATCTTTTTTTCCAATCTGATTGGTTTGATTATTCTCATTGGCGGCTCGCTCGCCATGGGGCGTTTTCAAAGCGGGTTAATTGATGCCAAGATTGAAAACCTGCGCTCTCTTGCCTCAACAATCACAACGGTTATGGGCGATGATGCCACGGGTTATGGCTCTACGGCGCAGCTCGATGTTGAAAATGCAAGGCAAGTTCTGCGCGGCGTTAATGTGCCTGATCGTTGGCGAGTTCGCCTCCATGATCGCGGCGGACAATTGCTGATCGATACAGAAACCTTAAAGGATACGATTTCGGTCAGCCAGCTTGACCCTATTATTCCCGACATTCCCGAACCGCCTCGCCAAGAGGTCTGGAAAAAGTCTGCACAAAATTGGATAAAAGACAAAACGCATAACCTACCATGGCGTAAACGCCGCAGAGACGCGCTACGCCGTGATTTGAAAGCAGAGATTCGCACAGCGCTAGAGGGACAAGAAATGCTTGGCCAGCGCTATGGCGATGATGATAAATTGATTGTCACCGTTAGCTTGCCGGTGAAACGGGTTCAGCAGATTTTAGGTGTCGTAACTGTTGAGAGCTCTGATGTGGATAGTATCGTCAATGCAGAACGCAAAGCTTTAGCGCCGATCATAGGTTTAGCGTTTCTGGCGACCTTATTATCGTCTCTTGCCTTAACGCTTTTTGTTACGCTTCCTATGCGAAAATTGGCGCGCGCCGCAGAGCTCGTGTCGCGGTCAAGCCGTAAACGCGGCGCTATTCCTGATCTCTCTAATCGGCGCGACGAGATTGGGGATCTGTCGTCAGTTATGCGCGATATGACTCAAGGGCTCTATGCGCGTATTGATGACATCGCCAATTTCGCGGCCGATGTTGCGCATGAAATAAAGAATCCTCTGACATCTTTGCGCTCTGCCTCTGACACTTTGCGGGTGGCCAAGACCGATGAACAGCGCGAGAAACTCATCTCAATTATTCAACAAGATGTCTCTCGCATGGACCGATTGATCACGGATATTTCCAAGGCGTCTAAAGTGGATGCTAATTTGGCGCGGGATACAGCGCAGACATTGGACGTTATAGAAATTGTAGAAAATATTGCGGATTTCTACGCGCAGACGAGCAGCGGCGACGGCCCGCAAGTGCGCGATGTCACGACCCTCGTAACAGATGAACCTGTTTTTATCCGCGCCTTTGAGACGCCCTTTGCGCAAGTGCTGCGTAACCTTATCGATAATGCTTTAACCTTCTCTCCGGCCGATGGTGAAGTCCGTATCAGCGCAGAGCTGCAAGCGGTTGATGAACTGGAACGGGTTATTATCATTGTTGATGATGATGGGCCGGGTATTCCGCCAGATAATATTGAAGCCGTTTTTGACCGTTTTTACACAGAACGGCCCAAAGGCGCGCAATTTGGCTCTCATTCAGGGCTAGGATTGGCTATTAGCCGGCAGATTATAACGGCGCATAAGGGCAGTATTCACGCGGAAAACCGCCAATCTGCGGCTAATAGCGGCGTTGAAGGGGCTCGCTTCATTGTGAGCGTTCCGCGCCAGACCCGAGGCGGGGGGCCGCAAATTTCCAAACGTAAACAAAAGAAGATTGAGTCAAAAAAGGCCGCATAAAAGGCTAGCCAATCACGTAAAATCTTGATTAAGTGTCTGTTCGGGCAAGATGGTCCGTAGGTATCAAAGGCATGTCCATGATTGGACTCGTAATTGTGACACATGGCAAGCTTGCCATAGAGCTACAGCGCGCTGCAGAGCACGTTGTCGGCCCACAAGAGAATTTAGAAACCGTATGCATCGGACCAGATGATGATATGGAACGCCGCCGCGATGATATCCGGGCGGCCGTTAAACGCGTCGATGCCGATAACGGTGTTATCTTACTAACGGATATGTTTGGCGGCACGCCGTCTAATCTGGCTATTTCTATGCTGAAAGAGGGCAAAGTCGAAGTTTTGGCGGGGGTGAATTTACCGATGCTCATTAAGCTTGCTGAGGCGCGCCAAACCGCGTCATTGGCAGAGGCCGCTGAAAAAGCCAAAGATGCAGGGCAGCGTTACATCGCTATCGCCTCGGAAATATTAGCAGGCCAGACTTGAGCGAGCCAGATGTGAGTAAGACGGCGGTGAGTGAAACAGCCACAGCGACGGTAACTCTGGTCAATAAAAGAGGGCTACATGCGCGCGCTTCCAATAAATTCATGGAATGCGTCACGCGGTATAATGCTGAAGTCTTGGTACGCAGTCACAATGATGTTTGCGCGGAAACCGTGGTAGCCGACTCTGTAATGGAACTTCTTTTATTGGGATCAGCCTGCGGCGAAGATATTACAATCTCGGCGACCGGCGCTGAAGCGCAGCCAGCTATCTCGGCCTTAGTTGACTTAGTGCAGTCCCGATTTGGGGAATCTGAATGAGGCCTTTTATCCCTCTGATAGCCGCGATCCTATTAAGTGGATGCGCGACCAAAGACGCTTTTAAGCCAAGGAGTCATTACCCGCCCGACCCTTGGGTGAAAGGCTATTCAAATCCTGATGATTGTTTGGGCGGCGAAAAATTAGCGGCGCGAAATTTTGAACTCCCGAAATACCCCCGGCGATCGTTTAACTCTGGCCGTCAAGGCTGGGTTATCATGAAATTAGATGTGAATGCTGAGGGCCTGACAGAAAATGTCGATGTCGAACGCTCTGTACCTGATGGATTATTTGAAGGCGTATCGCGAAGCGCTGTTAAGGCCTGGACATTCCAGCCGCCCAAGGATGGAGCTTTGAGGGATTGCCGTGTGTTATTGCGCTTCCGCGCAGGCGATGTGACCTTAGGCGGCTAGGCTCTAAGTGTGACCTGCGTTTATCTTCTATAAACACATCATTAAGTTTGGGCTTTAACACAGCATAAAGAGATATTGTGTTAACAATAGGCATGATGCGGGATCTCAAAATTATACCAGTGATATTATCGGGCGGAGCGGGCAGCCGCCTATGGCCAGCGTCGCGCCACGCCATGCCAAAACAATTGCTGCCGCTCGTAACTGACCAGACGATGGTGCAGGAAACAGCGGAGCGTCTGAGCGGCGAGTTATTTCATCCGCCTGTCTTTATTTGCAACGCGGCTCACGCCGAGGCAATCCGCGCTCAAATGGCCGAAATCGACATGCCCATAGGCGCCATTATCGTAGAGCCCATGGGACGTAATACAGCCCCTTGCGCTGTCGTTGCTGCGCTACATGCACGGCTCAGCGATCCCGAGGCTCTTATCCTTTTAGCGCCAGCAGATCACCATGTCACAAAGCCAGAGGCCTTTCGCAGGTCAGTCGCCGCAGCCATGACGGCCGCCCAAAAAGGTAGCCTCGTAACCTTTGGCATTTCGCCCAACGGGCCGGAAACAGGATATGGATATATTCAGCAAGGCGAGTTTCTTTCGCCTGGCGCATTTGAAGTCCAAGCATTTAAGGAAAAACCAGATCGCGATACCGCGCAGAGCTATCTTGATCAGGGCGGATATTTCTGGAATGCGGGAATATTCTTATTCTCGCCCGATACATTATTATCTGAGATGCAGCGATTCCATCCTGATATCGTCGAGCAGGCGAGCCTCGCTTATAAAAAGGCTTCGCTAAAATCGAGCGAAATTGATTTAGATGAAGAGAGCTTTGCGGAGTGCCCTTCGCAATCCATCGATTATGCGGTGATGGAGCCGACGGATAAAGCGGCCGTTGTTCCTGCCGATATTGGCTGGAATGACATTGGATCTTTTACCTCACTCCACGCCCTTAAAAAAAGCGAAAACGGCAATGCTATTTCTGGAGACGTTATTACCTATGAGACGCATAATAGCCTCATTGAGACAGACGGGCCATTAGTTACCACGGTTGGCATGGACGGCTTTGCCGTTATCGTCAAAGACGGGTCTGTGCTTGTCGCGAAACTAGACGCTGCGCAGGACGTCAAGAAAATCGTCGAAGCCTTGAAAGCTGATAATCGTCCCGATAAGCTTTAGCAGAGCTCTCTACTTAGAGCCAAACCAACGTTTCATGAATTTGCGAAGACCTGATCGCGCTTCTTTAATGTCTTTTTGCGCTTCCTTGGCATGACCGCCAACAGTCTCGCCAATTTCATCAAGCTCATCACCAATCTTATCCGTGATGGGATCAACTTTTCGTTTCTTCCAGTCACGTATCAATAGCCAAATCCAGAATAGGAAAAGGAATATTGACCCTAAGAATACGATATTAAACCAGGGGATAAGGAAGACATCAGGCCCTTTGACTTGCTTAACTTTGGTGGCGTTAGGGAAGATGGAAAATAAGCGTATGCGCCATCCATAATGGGTGACGGCAACCCAAGTATCATCTTTATTCGCTAAGTTTTGAGCTTTTGCTGAAAGATCGCTACTGTCAAATTTTAGATAAAATGGAAATGACCATCCTGTATCTTCATTACGGTAAACGCGGGTCTTATCTTTATCATTGACAGTATAGATAAAGCGAACGTCGCGGGTCTCTTGCTTATCTGTGCCCGCATCTGGGCGATCCCAAAAGGGCGATCCCTTACTGATATCCATACGTTTGACGTCAGTATTGACGACCTGCACGATATCGCGTTGGGGTAAGTAGTAGTGAATCAAAGTGACCGTGATGAGGGCCAGTAGAAATATGAAAATGCGTTTAATAGTTTTCATAGCGGTCTCTTAAGAATGTTGCGCCAAATAGCCGAGCAATATTAACACGGCGAGGGGAAATAAGTAAACGCCAACAAAAAGCTTGGGTTTTAATGAGCGCTCATATTTTTGCATGCCTGTAGCAATGAATTGCTCTTGCGGTGTTTCGGCATTGGCCGACTTGTAGTCTAATTTGAGTTTCTGGCGCTGTCGCATGCGCGATAGCGTAGATAAGGCAAGATAAATAGCCGTGAGAATGAGTAAAATTACAACAATATTACGTACCCAAACAATCATCACTTACGGCCTTTCTTACTCTTTCCCTTATACTTCTTTTTATCCCAATCGAGTTCTTCTCTCATCCCGCGGCTGCCGCGTCTTTTCCGGCGAGGATGTTTAGTGTCGTCATCATCGTCGTCGTCATCTTTGCGATAATTGACCTGAACCTTGCCGTCCTTAATTAGCGGCACACCCCAGGGGCTTTTAATGTCGCGCTTTTTCTTTGTCTCGCTATAATCCTCTGCACTGTAAAGTGTCTCAGGCGTGTCCATCGTAGGTTCTTCACCGAACAGGGCTTCGCGCGCGCCAACTTTATCCATCGCATATTCAGCCCCAAGAAATTTAGAAACATAATCTTTCTTAGGCTCAGGCCAATTGCGATACGCTTCATAAAATAGCGGCTTATGGCAGATAAATAATTGCCGGAAATCCATGCGCGAGAGGTCAGAGAGGAGCATATTGACGAAGTCTCGATCTTCGTGTTGGCTAGAGCGCAATGCATAGAAAAATGCCGGATGCTCAGGCCCAATTTTAGGCACGGCGCCGCCTTTACTGGCCCAGCGGTATACATCCATAAGACCGTAAAATTCGGGCGGCATGTCATTGGCGTAGCGCCGTTCCAACATGCGCATATTGCGCCGCGTGATACCCTTCAGGTCATGCCCTAAATTTGCCGCCGTCGTGATTGTGATAAAATCAATCTTCTGTTTTATGATGGAGGCCGTGCTCTCATTTGGGCGCTGCACAATGAGTTCAGACAGGCCTTCATCGCGTAGAAATTTCGCGATCTCTTCACGATTATCAAAGGTGAGAATATTCTCAATGGAAAGCTCATCCATACCTTCAATGGCTTGGCGAGAAATAATGGTCGGCGTAGCGCAATCACGGAAAACATACACGCCGCCAAAATGGCTCGTATAGAAATTTCCTTGGGTGTAGCTTTTGGTCCTAAGCTCAACAGGGTTTCGCTGAATATTGCCGGTGCGTTTGGCAAGCTCTATCATCTCAGAGATGAGAACATCATCCCACCAGGCATCATCTTGCGTCATGAATTGCTCAATATGTCCGCCCAGTAAATTGGCCTCGGCGACATGTTCTTGAATCGTGTCGGCTTCAATATCGATTTGATTGACATATAAAAGATCTTGCGGGCTTTCCATTGAAAAGACTGAGTTCATCAACTCCCCAGCAACCGCTTCGCGCGCGGTAAGAGCGAAGAGCTGGTTTTCATTCTCTTCCATATAATGACGCAAGATAGAGCGCGAGGTTGAAAACTGTGAATTAAGCAGCGGCGCCGTTTTCTGATCCGTCGAGAGCATAATAAACATACGGTTACAGCCCTTGGGATTTAAATATAAATCATCCCCAAATTCATGCCCAATTTCAGGCGAGTATCCAGATATATCAATATGAAATTCGGTCAGCTCAGTCGTTTTACCAATTAGATGTTCAAGCGCGCGGTTATAGCGTTCCACTAAGGCGAGCGACTTTATCTCGACAAGATTGCCAAACATCAGGCCATTTTTGACGAGACGCATCATAGCCCGGCTGCCTGGTATTTATAAGCCATCAGACAAAACACACCAATTCCCGTTAGTAACGGCCAGCCAATATGTCGACCTCGACTCGCGATGAGGTCGAGCAAACCAATTAGGGTAAACCCCACGCCTAATATTAATAAAACATGTGATATAAAAAGCAGAGATGAATTCAATGGTATAACGTATAAGATAAACGCCATCATAAGCCACAGCAAAGAGGTCAAGTGCCATGCTCCACGCAGCACGGCACGTGCATATGCACTGTCCAAAACCTTATTGCCCCGACTTTTAAACATGGGTTGCAAAAGTAATTTCTCTCCAAAAAATGAGTGCACAAAAGCCACCAACAAGAGTGATAAAATTGCTCCAATTATGAAGAGTTTAAAAAGCACCTACGTCTTCCCTTTCAAATACCGCTTCTTCGCTTCTTCCTGGCGGCCAAAATCCCTCACCATATTCTCAATAGCAATTTCATCAGACTTATCCGCATAACGGAACTCCGAGTCCGCATATCTATTAATTTCCTGAAGAACCATATCGATGGTGATGGGCACTGACAGATCTGCGATCATGTCTTTCTTTGTGTCATAATCTTTGAGTAAGAAGAGGTCAGGTTTTTCCATCCATTCATCGGGAAGTTCAAAGTCCATGGCGCGGACTTTGATGGCGTCCGTGATGTTTTTAATGGCGCGGCCCGTGAAGCGCTCATCGACATTTTGAATATTGTCTAGATAGGTCCCGATCTTTGCCAGCGTATCAAGCTTGCCGAGTTCTTTCGTAGTTTGGTCATAGACTTTTATCAGGCCGTCTTCCTGCGGCTTACTATGAGCTTCGAAACTGCGCGCCACAGCTTTCTTCAGCTGTTGCGTCTCAAAGAGTTTGTGATCACCAACAGGGATTTTGTGGTTCTTGCCCATCAAAATATGCAGAATATCAATATAGTCTTCGCGGCTTTGCGGTCCGTCAACGAGGAACCTTGCCCCCGCGCGTTGCCGTAGCGCATCGTCAACATTTTCGGGATAGTTGGAGAACATACCAAAGGTGCAGTTGCCGCGCACGACCGTATTCGCGCCCGCAAAGCTTTCCATCAATACGGCGGTAATTTCTAATTGTCCTGCCGAGCTTTGACGGTCGCCGCGCTTACCCGCGAGCTGATCAATATCGTCAATCGTGCCAAAGCCGATTACATTGGGGTCAATCACATTGTTGAAAAACGCCTTGGCATTTTGCGCGGATTTACCCTGATAGCTATCAATGCTTTCCGTGGAGAGGTTTTGATAGCGAAAGGGGTAGCCCGCATTTTGGCAATAGTCATGTATCAGGCCAGCCATCATTTGGATAAGGATGGTCTTGCCTGTGCCTGGCGCGCCGTCTCCCATAAAGGTGAAAATAAAGCCGCCAAGGTCGACGAAGGGGTTTAGCTTACGATCAAAATCATAAGCCATAATCATTTTCGCCAGTTTCATCGCCTGATATTTAGCGATGTGGTTGCCGACAATTTCATTTGGTTTCTTAAACGTCATGGTTAGCTTGGTGCTGCTACCCCGGCCCGAGGGCGTAAAGCCGCTAACCTGAAAATCATCATCCTCAACGCGGTAATTAACAGAGGTGAAAGCTTGTAGGCGCGGCGTGTTGGACGCGCGCAGGGCTACCTTTTCCATGAGCTGTTCAAGGAAGGCCGTGACCGTGGGAATTAGCTTATCTTCACTATCTGCAAATATGGCGAGGTCTTGATCCAGTTCCCATAAGGCGCCTGTCAAAGCGAGATGTGCATTATCTGTTAGGACTTCCTCGACGTCGCCAATTTCCACATTCACATCAGAGGCATCGGTATGGGCATTCGCGAGAAGGAAGCTGGCCATATTGGCAAAGACATGGAGGCTAATCACTGAAGAGGCGGCGAGGAGTTCTGTAAATTCAGATTTACGCGAGCCCGCTAATCCGCCTTCTAGATTGTCCTTAAGGAGCTGGCTTAAGCCTGTGTGATCGGCAAACTGATCCGCGACAACCATAGAGGTCGCAAGCGCGCGGCGCAGGCTGTGCAATACATTTGCCTGCATCGGGCTCATTAAGACATCGCTTTCATCTGCCTCTTGAACGCGGTTGATGATGTGAACGCCTTCGGCGCGCGCTGTAGATTTTGTGACGAGGCCTGGAGTTGTAGTACGAAAGCGCCGGCGCGTGCCTATGCCGGAGGATTTCTCTTTTGCGGGAGACGCACCGGACTTAGGCTTGGCTAAACGGGGCGTATGATCAAAGCCGTCCAGTAAGCTTTCCGCCGCGCTGTATTTTTCGCGGATGAGCTCTTCTTTTAATTCCATTAAGTCAGACGTATTTGACATGCGGTTCCTATTTATAACTTAGTATTTTAGCGTTTTGACCGACGACATATTTGCGCACGCCGTCAAAATCATCTTTGTTTTTTTCTTCGAGCACTTGGTAAGCGCGGTGAGGCAGGATGAGTGAACGGCGTATATCTGTCGCGCCTGCGTCAGCCATTTTAAAGTCCATCTTATTGAGTGCGTAAACCTGCCGTTCGGCCTGTTTGAAGATACCGACTTTTTCTTTCTTCGTAGATTCTGAAACGAGGCTTTCTACGGTCCAAGCCAGAGCCCAATCAAGACCGGGTTCGCCGCTGGCCTCTGCGAGGACATCGCGCAAAGGCCCGCGCTGCTCTGTGAAATTATGGCTATGCATCGGGCCGAGGTGGAAACGGCGCAATAGCTTGGGGTGTAGATGATCAAAATCCTGATCAAAACCCTTGGCGATTGTTAGCAGCTTTAAACCTGAAACCGCTTGCGCCATGAGGTGGCTTTGCACGCGTGGCCAGCGGCGCTCATCATGGGGCAGGGCGCGGTGCGAGGTATCTTCGAGTTCCATCATATAGATAGACGGCAGATTTGTTTGGCTGTCATAACTGGCCCAATGAACAAGATAGTTCCTGCGGCCTGCTTTCATGTCTTTCCCGACCCAAATGATTTGAGGGTGGTTTTGGGACAGGAATAAATCCTTACCCGATAAATATTCATAATAAATGCGCTGGCTTAGCGCATATTGTAATTGGCTCGGCGCAGATTGTTCGCTCAAGATATGATTGATCATATCCTTCTTAAGGCGTTCTTGGCTTGGCAGGGACTTGAGATGTTTCTTAGCCTGGGTGGCGTCAGAGGCCATCTGCATGAGTTCGCGAAAAACTGGAAAGCCGCTCTCGGTCTTATCAATGCTGAAGTTTAAATCGGCTTGTTCACGCACACGGTGCGCCATTAGGAATTTATAAGAGAGCGCAGTGAAAGTATTAGAGAGCGCTTCCAAATACTCTTTGAGCATTTTGGCTTCGGGTGAGGTAATGAGCTTTTCAGAATTTGAGAGATCCACAACCTCGGAGAGGTGAACGATAATGCGTTCAAATTTTGCAAAATAGCGCCGGGTGGCTTTGGCGCTATCTAAGACTTTGTGGTCGAAAGTTAAGTCCACCTATCAGGCCTTAACCCTGACCCGCAGAGCCGCCTTGGCCATAAGCATTTTTATCATGCAGTTCGACAATTTTCTCGAAACGTCGGGCAAAACGCTCATCAGCTTTGACTTTTTCTTCGAGAACCTTACGCGCAAACACAATGTGGTCTTCGTGGGATTCCATCATGTCAGCCATACGGTTATTCGTAGCGGCTCCGATAGCTGCCATAGCGACTTGAGCTTCTTTATCTGTGGCGACACCAATTTCATTAATTTGG
Source organism: Hellea sp. (assembly GCA_039977295.1). Taxonomy (GTDB): domain Bacteria; phylum Pseudomonadota; class Alphaproteobacteria; order Caulobacterales; family Maricaulaceae; genus Hellea. The sequence continues at coordinate 36,691 of JBDWDN010000001.1, forward strand.
TGGGCAACGTCTTGCTGTTGAGCCGTCTTCAAAGATTTCACGAGAGCATCATACAAAATAACGCGGTTCTTCGTGTCTATTTGTAGTTTGTTAATGAGCACCATTTGTGTGGCGGCTTGGTTCTGTAAACTATCAAGCCATGTTTTCCCTTGCTCAATATAGCGCTCAAGGGTTTGACTTTCTGCAATCTTGACCTGTTCGGCTTGGGCGAGTTCGTTATAATTGCTGTTAATCGCAGCAAGTTCGCTCTCAAGCTTTGTACGAGCTTTCGCATTTGTTTCAGCCGCTAACTGGTTCTCAAGTTCGATAATTTTTGGATCAAGCGAGAGTAAATCAGATTTGATTTGCTCAAGCGTGCTAACGGCGGCTTCGCGCTCGGTTAAAGTGGTCGCGAGGTTAGCTTGCACTTGGTCGCGATGATGATGAAGCTGATTCAGTTGATCACTGAGCATCTTTTCAATGACATTAGATTTTTGTAGCAAGTCTTGTAACTTAGTCTCGATTGTCGCGCGGCGAATCCGCTCTGCACGCATTATTTTTTTACGGTTTTTAGAGAATATGCCGACGAATTTTTCCCATCCGGTATGCGCTTCAAGAGCGGAAAACTCTTTCGAAAAACCAGAGGTGACATCATCTAAACCTAAAATGAGTTCAGCAATATTGCCATTCATAATTTCTGAATGGGCGTGGATATCGTTAAAAGAGGCCGTATCAATATCAATATTGATATCTGTGCCCATATTTATTTTAGTTCGCGCTGTTTCTATCTTACTTGACAGTTCAGCGACTTTTGATTGCGCTTCTGCAATCTCTTTTCTCGATTTTGCAATTTGTGTATCGAAACTGGACATATATCGTCTCCCCATTTTGTATCTAATATACATAGGGAGTTTTGGACGATTTACAATTGCGATTCGTCCGATTTTTGGGAAAATCGGAATTGAGGGTGACTCAAATCATAAGATGGAAAAGAGGATTTGTCTCACTATAGCTCCGCTTGAGGGTTAACGAAATCTGGTATTGGCGTAGGTCATGTCGGGCGTCATTTGCGTTTCGAAGACGAAACACAAATTCCGGCCAGCCTGCGGACAGCGTCTCTTAAATCATCACTCTTGGGTTCATCATATTATCTGGGTCGAGCGCTAGCTTTATAGATTTTAACATGGCGAGCTTAACGGGGTCGGCGCGTTTGGCGAGGTCTTCTCTTTTCATTATGCCGATGCCGTGTTCGGCTGAAATAGACCCGTCAAATTGATCGACAATATCAAAGACGGTTTCTGACACGGCTTGCCAATGTCCCAGAAAGTTGTCTTTATTCATGTTGATGGGCTGGGCGATATTGTAATGAATATTGCCATCGCCAAAATGCCCAAAACCGACAGGGCGGCAGCCGGGAATTTGCGCCTCCATTGCGGCGTCCGCGACGTCAAAGAAAGCGGGAATGCGGGTCAGCGGAACCGTAATGTCAAATTTTATAGAGCCGCCCAAAAACTTTTGCCCCGCAGACATGTTCTCGCGAATGGACAGGATTTGCGCGGCTTGTGTTTCGTTTTGAGCAATGAGAGCGTCGCGAATAAGGTCCTTCTCAAAGCCATTGCCAAGAAGGCTCTCTGCTAATGCGGTGCCCTCTGCCTGGGTTTCAACGTCCCAGTCAATGACGGCATACCAAAGGTGCGGCGCGTCAAAAGGATCGCGCTGCCCCGCAATGTTGTTTACCACAGCCTCAAAACCAATCTGCGGCATCACCTCGAACATGCCAAGTTTTCCGCCCGCGCGGCACTGCTCCAATAAGGTCATAGCCTTTGCAGGGCTATCAATGGCCGCGATAACGCGCTGAATATGCCCCGCCTTGGGGAAAAGCTTCAGGCTCGCAGCGGTAATAATGCCGAGCGTTCCTTCCGCGCCAAGGAAGAGCCGCGAGAGGTCATATCCCGTATTATCTTTGCGAAGACTTGTTAGGCCATTATAGATTTCGCCGCTTGCGAGGACAGCCTCAACGCCAAATACTAGATCTTTGGTCGTGCCATATTTTAAAACATGATTACCGCCCGCATTGGTCGAAAGATTGCCGCCAATGGTGCAAGATCCTTGAGAGGCGAGGAAAAGCGGAAATTTGCGGTTCGCTTTTTCAGCTGCGTCATGGACGGATTGCAGAGCCGCGCCCGCTTCGGCGATCAAGGCGTTATTGACTGAATCTACATCGCGAATAGCGGTCATTTTTTTAAGCGATAACAAGATTTCGCCTTGAGGCGTTTGTCCGCCGACTAATCCCGTATTCCCGCCTTGCGGCACGATTTTAAGGCCGTGCTTTGCGCAAATTTTTACAGCTTGGGAGACCTCAGCCGTAGAGCGCGGGGTCAACATAAGCGGTGTCTGCCCAAAATATTTGTCGCGCCATTCTACAAGGTGCGGCGCGATAATATCCGCGTCCTGCGTCCAGGCTGCTGTGGGTAGGGCGGATTTTAGAGATGTAATGCCGTCTGTCATGGCCACTCTATATCAAATTCTGACAGGTTTTCAGCTTTTAAAGCGCCTGCCCGCAAACATTTAAGAGTGCCGTTCTTAACGAGAAGGATGGTGGAGGGGACCTTGTCTCTGCTGGGGCCAGTATCCAAAACGGCATCAGCCTCTAAATCCGTTTGCGCGGTCGTTGCTGCAGGCTCACCAGACCTGTTAGAACTCGTAAGGGCAAGCGGGGCCGTAAAATGCTCTCGCCACGCTATATCTGGGCAGCGCAGGGCAATCGTATCTTCTTGATAACAACGAGTATCTAGAATTTTTTCTGCGGCAGGGAGGACTAAGGTTAAAGGCCCTGGCCAAAATTTGCGGGCGAGGCGCGCTGCTATTTCATCAATTTGCGCGAGCCGAGTAGCGGCGTCTAAATTCCTAACGCAAACCGCCAGAGGTTTATCAAATCCTCTGCCTTTAAGGGTATAAATCCGGTCAATGGCGCTCTTATCATCTGCGAGCGCGGCGATACCGTAAACCGTCTCGGTTGGAAGAATGCACACACCGCCTTGATCTATTATGTCCACTACTTGCGAAAGGGAGGTCATTGCGCTTCGTTAAATTCCGTCTCAATCCGCAAGGTCACTTCATCGCCGATGCCAAAAGCTATGAGATGGCCCATATTGTAATCCGAGCGTTTAAATGTTGTGGTCGCTGAAAAGCCAAGCGTTTTTCCAGGATTGCCAAATGATTTGCCTGCGCCGTTAAAAATAACATCTAAGGTCACGGGTTTTGTGACGCCTTTAAGGGTCAAATCCCCGGTAATGAGACCCGCCGCTTCGCCTGTTATATTGATATCTGTCGAGACGAAACGGATTTCAGGAAATGTATCGGCGTCAAAGTAATTTCCGCTTGTCGCAATCTCTTCATCGAACTCCGTCAGGCCCGTATTCACACTTTTAGGGTCAATACGGATATCGACGCGGCTATCTTGCGGCGCATCTGGGGTGAAATTTAAGGCGCCAGAAATCGTATCAAAGCGGGCGGTGTAATTTGAAAGCCCCGCATGAGAGAGTGACCATGTCACGCTGGCATGTGTCGGGTCGAGCTTATAATTCCCCGCGGGCGCGGCGCTTGGCTTGATAACAGGCGGCGTCGCGCAGGCGGCTAGCGTCATGAAAAAAAGTGAGGCTATGTAAATTCGCATCATAAACACCTTATAGTTACGCAAATGAGAGAATGAAACACTTGATAAAATTGGCGTATCACGGCATTGGCGAGATATGAATTCAAGTAAAGATAAAAAGTCTGTGATAGAGATCCAAGGTGGAACTGAAGATACCTTAGAAAAACCCATGGTCGGGCGGCGCGTTAGAGGTGAAGTGAAATGACGCTCGGGCAACGCGTTTTGAGTGAAGCGAAGTTCTTTGCAGGACTTGCGGTCGTCATGCTGACTTTCCTAACATTCGTTTGGGGGCATTATAAAATTCCGTCTGAATCTATGCAGCCAACCCTAGAAGTCGGGGATCATCTCTACGTTTCGAAATTTGCCTATGGCTATTCGCGCCATTCCGCGCCGTTTAATTTGCATAAATTGCCTTTCCTTAAAGACGGAAAAATCATGAGCAAATTGCCCAAGCGCGGTGACGTCGCCGTGTTCCGTCACCCTAAATCGGGAATTGTGATGATTAAGCGCGTAACAGGCCTGCCTGGCGATACAATTCGCATGCATCGCGGGCGTCTTTTCATCAATGATGTTTTAGTGCCGCGCGAAAATGTCGATAACTATCTTTATCGTCAGCACCGCGGCGGCGTCGTGGGCGTTGATGTTTTCGAGGAAACACTCCCCGATATGGAAGAGACCCATATTATCTATGAGCAAACGGATGGTGGAAATTTGGACACAACCGAAGAATTTATAGTCCCCGCAGAGCATGTCTTCTTTATGGGCGATAACCGCGACAATTCAACGGATAGCCGCGCGCCAACAGGCCCAGGCTATGTCCCGCTAGATCACCTTATTGGCCGCGCAGATTTGATGATGTTTTCCTTTAAGCGCTGTAAAGACGAAGAAAATATGCATTGCCCGCCATTTCGGGCAATGAAAAAACTTTAGGCCTTAAGCTTAATTTGGGGTCTCGGCGCTAATTTTGATGTCGACGGTGACGTCGGTGCTCACCCATTCATCTGTTGCCCAGGCCCCTGTTCCGACCTCCCATAATGTCCTGTCGAGGGTCACACTCCCTGCCATTTCAGCCTTTGACCCGGTGATATCGAGCGTGAAGGGCAGGGTGAGGGGTTGGGAATTGTCTTTCATTGTTAAGGTGCCCCGCGCCTCATAAGTATTGTTGCCCGTTTTGATAAAGTCATCAGATTCAAAAACGGCTTCGGGGAAGCTCTTAACGTTGAACCATTCTTTCCCCGGCAATGCGCCGTCGCGGTCTTTATCGCCTGCGGAGATCGACCCTACATCTATATTCGCTGTGACATTAGCGGTCTCAATCGCGTCTTCTTTGAAATTGATAATAACATCATAGCTTTCAAATCCGCCTGTAAAACTCTTGCCCTCTTGAGAGGCCGTGAATTTTATGTGGCTATCTTTTTTGACGACGAGCCAATTCCCTATGCGCTCCTGGCCCGCAGCTGGCAGCGGTTCTGACGCGGCTGTTAATTTAGGGGCAGCTTCGCTTGGCTGACTCGTGGTTTGACTGCAGGCTGAGACCGAAAGCGAAAGCGCGGCGGCAATTATCGGGAGGGCAAAAATTTTCATAACGGATGTCCTTTAGACTACATTATACGCATGATTGACGGATTTTGCAGTTTTTTTACATATCCTGCATCCAAATGGACATGTTGTAACGTCCTAGGTGTATAATCAGATAAAAGGAGACGATTATGGAAGAAGTATTAGTCCCGATTGCGTTATTTGCAATTGTCCCCGTCATAGTGTGGGCGGTGAGTTCATATCGGCATAAATCAATGAAGGCGGCAACGGAGGTCATGAAGGCTATGGTGGAGAAGGGCGATCCGCTGACGCCCGAAACGATACGCTCATTAGGGGTGCGGCCTAAGCGTAAACATGGCGATCTACGGATTGGGCTTATTTTGATTGCGCTTGCTGTCGCGACAATTTTTTTCGGAGGTGCCATTCCGGAGAAAGAGGCGCAGCAAGTCTTTGGCGGAATTGCGATGTTCCCGCTGCTTGTTGGTCTCGTTTATGTTGGCCTGTGGACATTTATTGGCCGCAAAAACCCCGAAGATTAAGCCATCACGTCAGGGGACACATTTGAAGGATTGGTTCGCGCCCATCAGGGCGCGATCCGCGGCTTTCTGCGCCGGCTCACCAGAGAGACCGCCTTGGCGGATGATTTGGCGCAGATAAGTTTTCTAAAAGCCTATGAGCAGCGAAATAATTTGAAGGATATAAAAGCCGCTAAATCTTGGCTCTTCCAAATTGCCTATCGCAGCTTTGTAGATCACCACCGCAAAGAAGCCCGGCGTCGCGGCCTGGCGGAAACCCATATTGAAGAGGATGCGCCTGAGGCGCCTGCGGGTTTAAAGATGGACATTGAGGCCGCTATGAATACCCTGCCAACGGAATGCCGCGCTGTTGTTATTCTTTGTTTGGCCCACGGGATGAGCCATAGCGAAGCCGCAGCCGCGACAGCTTTGCCGCTTGGCACGGTGAAATCACATGTTTCGCGGGGCAAAGACAAATTGCGCACTTTCCTTACGGCTTATGAGAAGGTAGATTGATGATGATGCAAAACTCAGATGATTTTTTTAGTGACAAGCTATTTCAAGACATGCTCGCCGATTATGCTGCGCCTGTTGAAGATGACGGTTTTACGCAAGAGCTGCTTGGAAATATTCAAGCCGAGGCCAAACGCGTCGAGCGCATTCGGCGGGTCTCTATTTATGGGGCTTGTTTTACGGGCGGTGTGATTGCTGCGGCGCAGCTTCCAGCCTTGGCCGCCATGGCAGGAAGCGTTAAACTCGCTTTGCCTTCAGTGCCAGATGCAGGGGGATTGCCCATTTCCACCCTTAGCCTGGCGGGTATCGTGTTTTTAGGCTTTGTTCTTTGGGCAGCTCTTGATAGACAGGTCTCTGAAATTTTTTAATTGGAGCCTCTATGTCTGAAAGTTATGCAGCGCAATTCATCGCCAAAGGCGGAGCGAAGTTTGATCTTTCGAAATGCCCGACAGAGGTAGATATTTTTTCTGGAAAATCGTCGGCTCGCGCGGCTATTAAAGATAATGCAAAGGCGATACAGCCGCTTGCCCATAGGCTTTACGGAGAGGCCAACCGCTCGGTTCTTATTGTTCTGCAAGGGATGGACACGTCGGGCAAGGACGGCACAACGGCGGCTATTCTCCACCGCACCCCGCCCTTAAATGTAAAGGTTGCGAGCTTTAAAGCTCCGAGCAAAAAAGAACTGGCCCATGATTATCTCTGGCGCGTTCACAATGTGTGCCCTGGCAAAGGCGACATCACAATATTCAATCGTAGCCATTATGAAGATGTCCTTGTTGTAAAGGTTCGCAATTTTGCGCCCGCCGAAAAAGTTGAGCAGCGTTATGAACAGATCAATAATTTTGAACGGCACCTCGTTGAAAACGGCACAACGTTTTTGAAATTCATGCTTCATATTAGTCATGAAACCCAAGGTGAGCGTTTGCGGGAGCGGTTAGAAGAGCCTCATAAGCGTTGGAAGTTCAACCCAAATGATCTTGAAGATCGCAAGCTCTGGCCCGATTTCATGAACGCCTATGAGACAATGGTGCAGCGCACCAGCACAGACCATGCTCCGTGGCACATTATTCCCTCTGATAGCCGGTCAACGCGCGGTGCCATCATTAGCGGTATCGTCAAGAACACGCTGGAACAGATGGACCCGCAATATCCTGATCCGGGTTATAGGCCTGAAGACTATATCATTGGCTAATACCGCCAAAAATAAAAGTGCGCGATCTCTTGGGATGTGGCTTGGACATGGCATCCGCGCCGCTTTACTTTTATTTCTTGCGGTGAATCTCTATGCGGCTTCATTGCGGTTTATGCCTGTGCCGCCAACCATATTGATGGCTCAGCGCAGCCAGAGCGGTGAAGAGGTTCGGCGCGATTGGCGGCGGCTGGAGGATATTTCGCCTTTTATGGTTGAGGCTGTCATGGCGGGCGAAGACTCGCGTTTTTGCGAGCATGACGGCATTGATTGGGCCGCGATAGAGCAAGCCCTTGAAGATAATCAAGACGGCGGACGCCGCCGGGGCGGCTCCACGATTACCCAGCAGACGGCCAAGAACGTTTTCTTTTGGAATGGCGGCGGATATATCCGCAAAGCAGGAGAGGCTTGGTTTGCCAGCTTGATTGATTTCACTTGGGGCAAGCCCCGCGTCATGGAAGTTTACCTAAATGTCGCGGAATGGGGGGATGGCATATTCGGCGTAGAAGCCGCTGCGCAAAACCGTTTTGGAAAATCAGCGAAGGACCTCTCTCAGCAAGAAGCCGCTTCATTGGCGGCGGTTTTGCCAAGCCCGAATAAATGGCGGCTCGACCCGCCAACTGATTTCGTGCGCGGCCGAGCGGGCGTTTTGCAAAAGCGAATGGCGGTTATTCGGAACTCTGGCTACGCCTCATGCGTTGTAAATGCAGAGGTCTTTGAAACCGCTCGGCCCATAGATCCGCCGCAAGAGCAAGATACAAAGGCTGAAGCGCCGAATGTTGGTCCGCAAGAGCTTACGCTTGAAGAGGTTCTGACATCGGCAGAAAAAAGCTTAGACAAAAAGGAACCTGATATGAGCGCCGCGCCTCCACTAGAGATCCCAGCTGTAAATCCCTCAACGATTCCGTCAACGCCCAATGAAATTGCGCCGGACATAACGCCAGAAGCGCCGCGCGATATTCCGCAGGAAATTCCTGTGCAGAGCCCTCCCGCTGAAATCCCTCAGCGCATAGACACACCGCGCGCTGCGCCCGAGACGCCTCGCGCGGATTAAAATCTAAAGAACGGCTAAGATAGCTTCCGCTAAGGCTGGAATATTACTCGTATTTGCGCCAGCAATATTAATTCGGCCTGAATTCATGAGGTAAACCGCATGCTCTTCACGCAAGCGTTCAACCTGAGCCGGGCTCAGCGGCAAAGTAGAGAACATTCCGTTTTGATTTATAATGGCAGCCGCCATAGCTTCGCCGCCCTGAACATTTAAGGCTTCGGAGAGTAGCTGACGAAGACCCGCCATGCGCTCGCGCATCTCATCAAGTTCTTGAACCCAAATACCGCGCAGATTCTCATCACGCAAAATACGGGTGACGAGGGCCGCGCCGTGATCTGGCGGCATAGAAATAAGCTTGCGCTGTATCGCGCCAAATTGGCTTTTCAAAATGGCCGCTTTTTCAGATGATTGAGCAATGGCTGCGATAAATCCTGTACGTTCACGGTAAAGGGCAAAATTCTTAGAACAGCTTCCTGCCAATAAAACTTCGGGACAGACGTCAATGACTTTAAGCAAGCCATAGCCATCCTCAGCCATGCCCTGTCCCAAACCAAAATAAGCTAAATCAACAAAAGGAAATAGGCCGCGCTCAGCCATAAACGGCGCGAGGCGATCCCATTGATCAGGCGAAAGGTCAGCCCCTGTGGGGTTATGACAGCAGCCATGTAAAAGGATGATGTCGCCGCGTTTGGCGTGATCATCAAGATATGAGAGCATATCTTCAAAATCCACACCCAAAGTTTCGCGGTTATAATAAGGGTAGCTGCCCATGCGCATGCCAGCGTCCGATATCAGAGGGATATGATTGGCCCATGTCGGTGTCGAGGCCCAGACGGTGGCATTAGGCGCAGCGACTTTCAATAGTTCTGCACCTAGGCGCAAAGCCCCAGATCCACCCGCCGTTTGCGCAGAGCCGATGCGGCCTTCTGTAAGCGCAGGATGCTGCTTACCTAAAATGAGTTCCAGCATGTCGTGACAGTAGGCTTGATTGCCGGTTGTGGCGACGTAAGTCTTTGTTGTTTCTTCGCGTCCCCACATTTCTTCGGCAAGCTTCACGGATTTCAAAATGGCCGTGACGCCTGAGGCATCCTTGTAAACACCGACGCCGAGGTCAATTTTCCCGGGACGCGTATCGGCTTTGCATTGTTCCATAACGGCAATGATAGGATCATTGGGACGGGCGGCGACGGACTCAAACATAATAGGCTCTGATGATTAAACTTAGAAGGCGATAAATTAAGCGCCACGCAGTAGCCGAAATTTAGAGATTTAGAAAGCGGGAATTACGTGCGTTTTTACTTTTCCTTGAGGGCGTCATAAGGCATAGGCGTTAAAACCATTAGGATTAAATATGCTTTACGCTCTTATCATTGCCGCGCTGCTCATCATCGGTTTCTTTATATACACCCATAAAGTCTTGGGCGGTGAAAACCTGTCGAAATATGATAGCGAAGCGCCCGTTACATTTGAGGTGCCAGAAAATACTGACGGTATGGACCGTTTAAACGCCTATCTTCTCGAGGCCTTTGGCATGCACGGCCAATCTGCCACGGCGAAGACGGGATGGGCGAGCAAAAGAGAGCGCTTTGAAGCGGCAGGTTTGGCACGAGACCATGATTGTGAATTCCGCAAAGATAGTTTTGAAGCCAATGGCGTCACCGTCGACGGGGCGTGGACATTGGTCGAAGGCGCACACCCCAATAAACGCATACTCTATATACATGGCGGCGCGATGACCGTGGGCAGCGACATAAGTCATCGCCCGATTACCTTCCAAATTGCGAAGCGAACAGGATGCGCCGTATTTGCCGTTAATTATCGCCTAATGCCGGAGAACTCCCGCCAAGCGACGATTGATGATAGCCGCGCGGCTTATCAATGGATATTGGAAAATGGTCCTGACGGCGCGGCGGCTGCGCAGGCTGTAGGCGTTGCAGGGGATTCTGCAGGCGGGAACTTAACGCTGATGGTGAGCCATTGGACACGCAATGCTGGGCTTCGCAGGCCTGATGCCGTAGTGGCGCTATCGCCCAATTCAGATGCGACGGCGTCTAGTCCTTCTATGAAGAAGAACTTGCACAAAGATTTGATGCTGACACCTTTGTTAAAAGACGTGTTAAAAATGCCGCGCACGTTAATCCTTTGGGGGATACGTCATTCTTTGGGGCGTAATCCGTCTCATCCGGATGTTTCCCCTATTTTTGATGATTTATCAGATTTGCCGCCTACGCTGCTACAGGCGAGCGCGACAGAGATGTTATATGATGATAGTGTGCGTTACGCAGCTAAAGCCAAAGCCCAAGGATCTGATGTCATATTCCAAAGCTGGAATAACTTGCCCCATGTTTGGCAAATATTTGATGATTATCTGAAAGAATCTCATGACGCACTAGATGAAATCGGAGCGTTTTTCCGTAAAAATGGTTTGGACGGAACGTAGGGTTTATGTAGAAAAGTAGGCTTTTCGAATTATTTTAAATTAGAAAAGATATAAGTTTCAAATAGATATCCGAAAATTTCGCTACCTGAATGGAATATGAAGATAGGTCTCAGAGAGTGTTCAGAGCGCTTAAGCTAAACCCTGTTTAACGGTCGGGATGTCCCCTTCCGGCGCCAAGACAGGAGAAACCCAATGGCTACTTTAAATGCTAAAAAAACTCTCGCTGCCGTAGTTCTAGCTGCGGCGACATTCGCCACCCCAGCACTCGCACATGCCGGAAATTACTCAACAACATCTTATAATGATGATTGCCGTACAAATACCGAAGATCAAGTCATTGCCGGCGCTATCGGCGCAGTCCTTGGCGGCGTTATCGGATCGCAAACCGCTGGTAACGGCGCGCGCACTGAAGGTTCTGTCCTTGGCGCGGTTCTAGGCGGCGCAGCAGGCGCAGCCATTGCGGACGGCAATAATGATTGTGATAAAATTCGCAAGAATGCGACTTACCGCACGACCTCAAACCGAGGTTATGACCGCGGCTATAATACACGGACAGTCCGGACATCGCCGCGCATCACAACGGTTCATCACCGTGACTATGGCAGCCGCCAAGTTGTTCAGAGAGGACAACGCGGATATGACCGAGGTTATGACCGCGGAGGCTATGATCGGGTTGACCGCATTAACCGCCGCATGGACTTTCTGCGCAATGAGCGTGCACAGTTAAAACGTGACCAGAAATATTACGGCTATAGCCGCCGCGCTGATCGTCGCCAAAAGCAAATTGCTAATGAACTGCATGAGCTCAAGCAGCGTAAGCGCCATGTCAAAAAGGTTGAGCGCCGTCGTGCAGACCGAAATTACAGAGGCTATTAAGCCGATCATTTAACAAACGCCTCTAATGAAAGCCCGGATTTTTCCGGGCTTTTTGCGTTAAAACGAAAGCTCACAACTCGCGTCAAAGGCGAGTTTTTTTGTTTTCTGATGGCGTGAATGCTAAACGTCCACAACTCGGCGTGAAGCTTGCAGAGCAAATAGCAAGCCTCGCCGTTTCCGTGAATGGGGCCCGTAAATGGGTGTTGAGGGTGTTTGACCGAATAATGGCGGAGGAGCCAAAAATGAAATTTCTTATGACGACAGCGGCAATTGCCGCCATGGCCTTTGTGCCAGCGACAGCCCAGGCCCAGCTTTTTGGCGGCCTGGATAATGGAACGCTATTAGGCGGCGCAGTGGGCGCAGGCCTAGGCGGCGCAATTGGCTCCAACCTCGCAGGCTCTGGCCAGCGTGATGAGGGCACGGCCATTGGCGCTGTCATTGGGGGTCTTGCTGGCGCGTCTTACGCCAATAACCGCAGCAATTATTACGGGAACCCTTATGCAGGTCAGTTTAACCCTGGATTTAATGGCAGAAACCTTGTGGGAACGGGCATAGGCGCTGGTTTAGGGGGCGTTATCGGCTCTAACCTCGCGGGGTCAGGGCAGCGCCAAGAAGGCACGGCGATAGGCGCAGTGCTCGGCGGCGCAGCGGGTTATGCGCTCTCAAATCGCGGCTCATCACGATACGGTAATTATGGTCCCCAAGGCGGTTATAGCGCTGGCCCTATAATGGGCGGCGGATATATTGGTGGTGGCTACGGGCCCAATGGTCATGTCCATGGCGGGCACGGATTTCCGGGCGGCCCTGGTTTTGTCGCGGGCCCGAACTTTGTTGGCGGGCCAGGATTTGGAGCGCCTCGTTTCCAGCCTGCACCGATGATGCACGGCCCACAATTTGTCCCGTCAGGACAGTATATCTCAGGCCCCATCATGCCTGTTACACGTTTTGTGCAGCCAGCTCCGCGTCCGGTGATACTGTCCCAACCTCGTACAGTCTTTACCGCGCCAGTATCCCAAGGCTTCACATATGCAGCGCCAAATGTGCGGCTAGCGGGGCCGCCTATTCGCCCGACAGTTGTGCGTCATTCCTATTCAGTTCAGCCTGCTCCGATTATTCGCGCCGAGCATTATAGGGCTGAGCCCGCTAATTGCCCCTCGGGCACAACATCGCAAAGCGACGGAACCTGTCTTGAAAATACAGTGTCTTACACGGCCCCTGTCATATCTCAGCCTTATTCCCCGCCGCAAATGGCGGATTGTCCTGCTGGCACGACACCGCAATCTGACGGAACATGTCTTGAAAGCTCTTACGGTTATACGATGCCTGCGACCAGTCAAGGTGTGACACTTCCTGAAACTATGGTGTCATCTCCACCTGTCGTTACGTTGCCCGATACAATGGCAACGATGCCAGCGAGCTCATCTTCAGTAACCTATGGTTCATCGTCAAGCTATAGCTCTTCAACACTCGCCGGCGCATATACCTCGCCTTCAGTGACGACGACTTATCGCGCCCCGAAAGTGCACCCGAAAATACATAAGACACATAAAAAGCATAAAAAAATGCACCATGCGCCTGCGCCAATGAAGGAATATTGCTATGCAGGCGGAAGTAAGCGTTATGATAGTCTTGGTAATGAAATCAAGGCGGGAAGCCATGATCGCTGCCGCCACTAAACGTGGTTAACATTTTCTTAAAAGCGGCTTTTTGGGCCGCTTTTTTTATGGTTTGATTACAATTATGTAACTGACTCAACGTTTTGCCTTTCAGCTCCCATTCAGCTAGGGCGAGTTAAGAGAGAGCCTAGCATCAGCGATGATGCGTCTTAATTAACGGGAGTATTCCATGAATTTCAAACTCGGATTTGCCATCGCAGCCGTCATCACTGTTGCCGCAGCACCTATCGCTTCGGCCCATGATAATGGTTATAATCATCGCCACCAAGGCAGCCAAAGTAATGGCGATCAGCAGCTCGTAGGCGGCGCAATTGGCGCTGTTCTGGGCGGTGTCCTTGGGTCACAAGTCGCAGGAAATGGCGCGCGCACAGAAGGGTCTGTGCTTGGCGCGGTCATTGGCGGCGTTGCCGGCGCGGCTATCGCGGGCGATGGTAACAATAATCGTCGTCATTATAACGGAAACGGTCACTATAATTCAAATACGGGTTATTATGGCGGCTATAATACGGGTTATTCTAACGGCTATTCAAATAATAATGGCTATTACACGAACAGCTATCCGCGCAGCTATAGAACAACAACAACCTACAGCCAGCCTTATTATAGCGGCCACAGCCATAGCTATCCAACGACTTATTACGGCAATAGCGGATATTATTCACGTCCGCGCACAAGCGTAAGCATCAATATCGGATCGGGCGGCTATTATGGCGGTCATAGCGGTTATTATAGCCGTCCGCATTATTCACGTCCGCGCGTAAGGCGTGTCCGGCATCACCGCCGCAGACATTAAGGCGCTATGCGTTAAGACATTTGACGGCCTTAAAGAATGGGCGTGCTTAGTCTAAGCTTTTAGACCATGGCTGCCGATAGTGAGAGGCGTGAATTCATTGAAATTCTATAGCCCCGCCATAACGTTTTAAGAAACGTTTGGGCGGGGTTTTTTATTCCCTATTTCCGGGCGTGGAGTAAATATTCAGTATTCCCTGAGCCGCCCTTAATGGGTGATCGGCACGTTGCCGCGACATGCCAACCTTGTTGCGTAACCCAAGCGGAGACATCGGATAAAGCTTGCAAAGCGAGGCTTTCGGATTTGACGAGGCCCCCGCGCCCGACACCTGACTTACCGACCTCAAATTGCGGCTTAACAAGCGTAATGAGCTCTGCCGATCTTGTTGTGAGGCCCATCGGTTTTTCCAACACTTTCATGCAGGAAATAAAGCTCGCATCACAAACGATGAGCTGCGGCGGGACGGAAAAATGCGCGGCCGTTAAGTCTCGCGCGTCTTGGCCTTCCATAGAGATAATCTCTGGAACGTCATGCAGGCTTGCATGAAGCTGTCCATGACCTACATCGACGGCATAAATCTTGGCTGCGCCTTTTTGCCGAAGCACATCTGAAAATCCGCCCGTTGAAGCGCCGACATCCAAACAGGTTTTGCCCTGGGCAGAGACTTTAAATTCTTTAAACGCATAAGCGAGTTTTAAACCGCCCCGCGATACCCAAGGGTGCTCCGTTTTAGCTTGAATGTCATTTAGGTCAGAGAGTTTTTCTGACGCTTTTTTCAAACGTTTGCCATCAACCTTCACAAGACCAGCCTTAATCGCCGCCTGCGCGCGCGAGCGGGATTCGTAATAGCCATTTTCGGTGAGGTAGAGATCGGCGCGCATGCGTAAGGGAGCTAAAGTGGTTCGAAATTCATGATATATAATAGAGTTGAAGAATTCGGAAGATTGGAAGACTTTGTATGTGAAACCATGTTTGGAAAGCCGTAAGTGTTGTCATATTTTATAGTGAGTGTTTCTTCAGGCCTTTGAGATGTATATTGGGATGTTGTGATCTGAGGAACTAGTATTTTATCGACAATTTCAAAAACCTCTTCGATGGAATGACTTATACCACTTCCCACAGGTAGCTCTTCCCCAGTTTTAATATCATCCTGTCGTGGCCCGCGATAAACACGCCGAACAATCTGTCCATTTTTAACCTCGATTTCGTTTGGTCCAAAGTCATAATCATATAGGCAAAAGCAAATTTGGGATATCGCGTATTTGTAATGGATTGGCTTAGACTTCTTCCAAAGTTCATGCTGGCTCTTCATTTCTGACCTAAGGGTAATTCGCTGTTTCTCAGTCAAAGCTGATTTGTCACTAGGAGTATTCTTAGGGACTGCTTTGGGTGCTGATTGACAGGCCGCAAGCGCAAAAAATAGAAGAGCTATGGCGTTAATTCTCACGCCAAGCTAGCCTGTGTCGCCAATTCTTGCCCAAGAGCCTTAAACACCACTTTCACAATACTGTCTGCATCAAGACCCGCTTGCTTATACATATTCGCGGGTGTGTCTTGATCGATGAAGGTATCGGGCAATGTCATGGTTCGAATTTTTAGGCCGTTATCAAGACGTCCGTTTTTGGCCAAGTCATGTAGCACGAATGCGCCAAAGCCGCCGACGGAACCTTCTTCAATGGTTATCAGAACTTCATGTTCATCAGCCAAGCGGCAAACGAGTTCGCTGTCTAAAGGTTTAGCAAAGCGAGCATCCGCAACTGTGGCTGAAAGTCCCAGCGTTTCAAGCTGTTCTGCCGCCATCATCGCTTCGCCTAGGCGGGGGCCATAAGAGAGCAGGGCGATGCGTGTGCCTTCGCCCAGGATGCGGCCTTTGCCGATGTTCAGAATTTCAGGGTTTTCGGGTATTTCGATCCCAGTGGCTTCGCCGCGCGCATATCGGAACCCCATAGGGCCCTCATTATAAGCGACTGATGTGGCGACCATACGGGCGAGGTCGGCTTCATCCGCAGCGGCCATTAAAACCATATTGGGCAGACAGCCAAGATAGGCGATATCAAAGGCGCCGGCATGGGTCGGGCCGTCAGCGCCGACTAAACCCGCGCGGTCCATTGCAAAACGGACGGGCAGGTTTTGGATACAAACATCATGGACAACTTGGTCATAGCCGCGCTGCAGGAAGGTCGAGTAAATTGCGCAAAACGGTTTGAAACCATCTGCTGCGAGGCCCGCTGCAAAAGTAACAGCATGCTGCTCGGCAATACCGACATCAAACATACGGTCTGGAAAAGCCTTGCCGAATATATTCATACCCGTTCCGCCTGGCATGGCGGCGGTGATGCCGACGATCTTGGAATCCGTTTCTGCCTGCTTAACAAGCTGGCTGCCAAAGACATTGGTATAGCTCGGCGCATTAGGAATAGACTTGCTTTGCTCACCGGTGACGACGTTAAATTTAGACACGCCGTGATATTTATCGGCCGAGTTTTCGGCTGGTGCGTAGCCCTTACCTTTTTGCGTCACGACATGAATGAGGACAGGGCCGTCTTTCATCTTTTTGACATTCTCGAGGACAGGAATAAGCGCGTCCAGATCATGGCCGTCAACAGGGCCGACATAGTAAAATCCTAACTCTTCAAACCAGGTGCCGCCCATAAACATGCCGCGCGTATATTCTTCGGCTTTGCGGGCTGTGGACTTAATAGGGCGAGGCGCGTGGTTGACCATGGCTTTGCCTGCGCCGCGGAGCTTTTGATAGCCGCCTGAGCTTACCATTTTAGCCAACATGTGGCTCATCGCGCCAACAGGGGGCGCGATAGACATGTCATTATCGTTCAGAATAACAATTTGGCGTGAATCTGTTGCGCCGGCATTATTCATGGCTTCATAGGCCATGCCCGCCGTAATAGAGCCGTCTCCGATGACGGAGATAACGTGGCGTTCTTCGCCTGCTAGATCACGCGCCGTCGCAAAGCCCATGCCTGCTGAAATTGAGGTTGAACTATGCGCCGCGCCAAAGGGATCATATTCAGACTCAGCACGCTTCGTAAATCCAGATAACCCGCCGCCTTTGCGGATGGTCCGCATACGTTCACGGCGACCCGTCAGGACTTTATGCGGATAACATTGATGCCCAACATCCCAAATCAACTTGTCATCAGGTGTGTTGAAAACGTGGTGAATGGCAACGGTCAGTTCAACAACGCCTAACCCTGCGCCTAAATGGCCGCCCGTGACAGACACGGCGTCAATGACTTCTGCCCGCACTTCATCGGCGAGTTGCTTAACCTGCTCACGTGTAAAGCCGCGCATATCTGCGGGAAATTTAACTGTGTCTAAAAGCGGAGTATCCACCATCTATTTTCTCTTTTCGGCGCGCCCATATTTTTCTTTGGCGGCTTGTTTAAATCCAAGCCTAGTGAGTACGGTTTAACACAAAATCGACTGTATCACAGAGCGTTTGTGCGTTTTCTCCAAAAGGTTCAAGGTGACGTTTTGCCCTTATCCCTAATTCTTCTGCTTTTTCTCTTGCGCCTTCAAGGCCTAGGATTGACACAAATGTGGCTTTCCCTAGATTTTCGTCCTTACCGACAGCTTTTCCTAGCAGGGCCGCGTCGCCTTCGACATCCAAAATGTCATCCTTTATTTGAAAGGCTAAGCCCATATCGCGCGCGTAATTTTGTAGAGCCAAATGCTGTTCTGTGGTCGCGCCAGCAAGTGTGGCGCCTGCCGTCACGGCATATTCGATCAAGGCGCCTGTCTTTAAATCTTGAAGCTGGGTTATCAAGGCTTCATCGCGGTCAGCTTCGGAAACCGAGATATCAATGACCTGACCGCCAATCATACCGTGCGTTCCGCCTGCTTTTGCCAGGCCTGATATTAAGCGTAGGCGTATATTAGGGTCGGGGTGGACATCTTGCCTCGCGAGCAATTCAAAACTATGGGTGAGTAATCCGTCCCCCGCTAAAACGGCTAAGGCTTCATCATAGGCTTTGTGGACGGTTGGTTTTCCTCGCCGTAGATCATCATCATCCATGCAGGGAAGGTCATCATGGACGAGAGAGTAGACATGTAAACATTCCAGCGCCGCTGCCGCGATGTGGACGCCATTATCAACATGACCAAGCATTCGCGCTGTTTCGACCATTAGGAAAGGCCGTAAGCGTTTTCCGCCGCCAAGCGCTGCATAACGCATGGCTTCCATAATGACGGCTTGGTGGCTTTCAGGAGCGGGCAGGACATCCGAAAGCGTCGCCTCCATCTGGGCTGCAATGAGGGAGAGGCGGGCTGGGAAGTCCTCAGCTATAGCTGTGACGATATTAGCCTGCATCAAATGACGCCGTACCCGCAGCGTTACCCGCTCCTTCAAGAACAATCTTTTCGACTTTTAGCTGCGCGTCTTTCAGCTTGCCTTCGCAATGGGCTTTCAGTTTTGCGCCGCGCTCGTAGATGGAAATGCTTTCTTCCAGTGGAGCTTGTCCTTGCTCAAGCTTGCTAACAATGCCTTCAAGCTCTCTTAACGCGTCTTCAAAACTCATCTCTTTAATGGCGTCTGCCATGCTATTCTCCGTCATTAATCTTTATAATCTATTGGCCGTTCAAAGCGGCGATGACTCCAATGTAGATCGCCATTTTGAGACACGCATTTCCAGCCGCGTTTCTTGAGCGAACCCTTTAGCATGCGGTTAAACCACCCATGAGCAGAGACGTAAACCGTTTTTCCGCCTTTGGCATGACCTGCAAGCACATCGCATATCGCATTGGCGCGGGCGCGGGCCTCGCTATGGCTTTCCATGCCGTCAGGCCATCCGGCATACCAAACAATGCGCGACCAGGTTCCCCATGTCTTGGGTCTGAATTTTAAGGGCCCTAAATGCGGGGGCGGCAGAGCGGCTTCGATTAACTCATCATAGACAAAATCAGGGGCGCGGCCGGAGGCAAGCTCGGCAGATTCCTTCGCGCGCAAAAGTGAGCTGGAAATCACGACATCCGCCTTTTCAGCCAAAGGTTTCAGTTTTTTGGGTATCTTTTGGTTCTCAGCTAAACCGCCAATATCATATTGTTTCCACCAGTCGCGATATTCGCGCCATGTCAGGCGAATTTTGCGCGATAGCGCAGGTTTCCCGTGGCGGGCGATTATGATTGTATCAACATTCATATTACGCCGCTTTTGCCCTTAAACAGCCTCTAGTGTCTATAGACTTTATTTTTACATTTTCATGACTATATTCAACCCATGAGCCCATTTCCCTTCGAAACTGGACACCCAGTCTATCCCGCAGGCACGATTGTCATGATACGTGTTTTCGGCGCCATTAAGCATTACGGCATTTGCACGGGTTACGGCACGGTCATTCATACGTCTCGCCGGTTTGGCCGCGCTGTGGAATCGGATTTTGATGTCTTTTGCCATGGCCGCCGCGCTGTGGTTGTGCCGCACCGCTCACCTGTTGATGGCAGTACACTTGTCGCCCGCGCAAGGTCTCGTAAGGGGCAGCGCTATAATGTTCTTAATAATAATTGTGAGCATTTCGTGACATGGGTGACTGAGGGTAAAGGCCGTAGCGCGCAGCTTGGGCCCGTGGATGCCAGGCGTTTGTCCAAGGATTAACGTCAAAGACCCGTTATGGGCTTCATGAAATTAAGAGAATGCTAACCCTGATTCTTACGTCGTTATTAGAGTTATTCTAGTAATCTACACGCTGTGATGCCCATTTGGGGTGAAGTTGGGGCTTAGAGGTTTGTGATGCGGTTACTGCTGAAACAGTTTTTAAAGAATTCTAGTGGTCACTTTGCCGTGTCATTCGCATTGCTGGGTATTCCACTAGTTGTAGCAACGACTTTTGTGGTCGATTATTCCTTGGCAAGCACCGAAAAGGTGAATGTTAAAACATCTCTTGATGCGGCCGTTATTGCAGCTGTAAATAATAATACACTCTCTCCAAGTCAAAAAGAGGCCTATGCCGAGACGCATTTTAATGAAAACTATAGTGGTCCAGTTGAGGTGACGCTTAACTCGATGGCCACGGCTGGCAGAGTGGAGATGACAGCCTCTGGTCTATCGCCTGTCACAGTGGCAGAGACACTTGGTATTGACGGCATTGAAATTTTTGAACGCAGCGCGGCGGAACAAACATCTGAAAACGTGATTTGCGCTTTGTCATTGGCCCCAGACGGTATGGATGCCATTTCCTTTGGTGGCAACTCGACCTTCAGCGCGCCAACCTGCTCAGTTCATGCCAATTCAAGCGATTCAAATGCTATTCGCGTTGTAGACGATGCCTCAGCGCTCGCTAAAAACTTTTGTGCTGTGGGCGGCGGTACGGGACGGTTTCAACCTTATGTTAAAGGTGACTGCGCGGCAGTTAACGACCCGTATAAATATGTCAGCGCCCCCGCTGCTGGCGCATGCAAAAACGAAGGTAATATTCGCGATATACGGCAGATGATTCTTGATCGAGAAGCTCAAATTGACAGCGCCGCATCAAGCTTACTTGATAGATTTGGACATGATTCTGCTGACGGAGCTGGCACAGCACAATGGTTAGCAAGTCTGTTTGAAAATAGGACAGGAAGTAATACAACGCTCCAGCCAGGGACTTATTGTGGTGGGCTTACAGTAGATGGCACCAATGTAAGATTCGCTCCCGGGAATCATATCATGCTTGGGGGGCCACTCATCTTCAGAAATGCTGCGCAAGCGGTTGGAGACGACGTTACGTTTGTTATGAAAGGGTTACCATCAGTCCTGAGTATCGAGAGTGGGGCCAACGTGAGCATAAAGGCTCCATCAGATGGAGACCTTGCGGGGTTAGCTTTTTTCCAAGATGTTGATACCCAATTAGGAAATGATAGCATCCTTCCAAATGGTGTAAATTTACTTGGCAGCGGCGGTGAACTAAACGTTACCGGGACGGTCTATTTCCCAACCCAATCCGTTTATGTGATCAGCGATTCTGTTTTTGGCGCTCAAGCACCAGCAACATCATTCATTGCTTATGAGCTAAATTTCGGAGGGAATTCAGATATTCGCGTTGCCGTTGACCACCAGCGTGCAGGGTTACCACCCATTATGCCGCGTGCAGAAGACGGTGCTCGGCTGGTTCAATAATTATCCTGCTTCCTCTTTAAGTATCTCAAGTTCCATCCATTCTTCCTCGCAAGTTTCGAGCTTGGTTTTAACAATGTCCAAATCCGAAATGGCTTTATTAAAAGCGTCAGGATCGGAAGAAAAAAGATTGGGATCGGCCAAGATAGTTTCAATGTCTTTTATATCTGCTTCATACTTAGCCATTTCGCCCGGTAATTGCTCCAAACGGAATTTGTGTTTGTAGGACAATTTGCCTTTTTGCGGCGCCGCTGGCGCGTTGGAGTCTTTGGGTTTTACTCTCGCCTCTTTTTCCGCCTTTTTACGCTGCTGAACGCCGTGACCGCGTTGGTTGATCATATCAGTATAGCCGCCGGCATAGCTTTGCCATTTGGCGTCGCCTTCAAAGCCAATCGTCCGCGTCACCGTGCGGTCGAGGAAGTCTCTATCATGAGAGACGACAACCACTGTGCCGTTATAATCCGCGACAAGTTCTTGCAATAAATCAAGCGTTTCCAAATCAAGATCATTTGTTGGTTCATCAAGGACGAGGAAGTTACTCGGGAGACGCAGACCGCGAGCCAATTGCAGCCGTCCGCGTTCTCCGCCTGATAGGGCGTGGATAGGTGTGCGGGCTTGTTCAGGTAGGAAAAGAAAGTCCTTCATATAGCGAATGACGTGAACGGAGCTGTCGCCGACAATGACTTTATCGCCGCCATTATCTGTCATGGCCTCAGAGAGCGTCCATTCCGGATTCAGGCTCTCGCGTTTTTGGTCCACGACAAGGGGCTCTAAGTTTACGCCCAGTTCGATGCGGCCATCATCGGGCTCAATCTCGCCCATCATTAATTTGAGCAATGTGGTCTTGCCTGACCCGTTAGGCCCGACAATTCCGATACGTTCGCCGCGCGTAATTTTGACGGAAAAATCATCAATGATCATCTTGCCGTCATAGGCTTTACTGACATTTTCAAGCTTAGCGACGGACTTTCCAGATTTTTGACCTTCGGTGACAGAGATATTCGCGCCGCCAACGACCTGCTTTTGGTCACGTACTTGCTGGCGTAATCCTGCGAGGTCTTTGAGGCGTTTGACATTGCGTTTGCGGCGGCCAGAGACGCCGTGCACGACCCAATGCTGTTCGCGGTGTATTTTGCGCTCTAATTTATGACGGTCCAGCTCTTCTTGTTCCAAAAACGCGTCGCGCCAATCTTCGAAGTTATCAAAGCTTTGATCCAGCAGGCGTGTTTCGCCGCGGTCCATCCAAAGTGTTTTCCTGGAGAGGTTTTCAAGAAAGCGTCTATCATGGGAAATCAGCAAAATAGCTGAGCTCATTTGCTTAAGCTCGCCTTCAAGCCATTCAATGGCGGGCAGGTCGAGATGGTTCGTTGGCTCGTCGAGCATCATGATATCAGGGGTTGGCGCAAGTGTGCGGGCCAGCGCGGCGCGGCGCTGTTCCCCGCCGGACATGACCGCAGGATCTTCAAACCCCGTTAGGCCCAGCGCGTCAAGCAGGTAAGGAATGCGAAACCCGTCATCTGCCCCGACCAGCCCCTCTTCGATATAATCCTGGCTCGTGCGGTGAGCAGACAGGTCAGGCTCTTGTGGCAAATAACGCACTGTTGTGCCGGGCTTGACGAAGCGCTCGCCCTTATCTTGCTCAACCATACCCGCAGCAATTTTTAGCAGTGTCGACTTACCCGAACCATTACGTCCGACAAGGCAAAGACGCTCGCGCGGCATAACGGTCAGCTCCGCCCCTTCCAATAAAGGAGTGGTGCCAAATGTCAGATGGATATCTGATAATGTGAGTAGCGGCGGGGCCATAATGACTTTCAAGAAACGTATGTGCTGTTGGGCGCTCCTATCCCGTATAACGGGCGGAAGTTCAAGCGATTGCCTGTCCTAAACCTATTTATGTTCGATCAATTGTCAGGCTAGTTAAAAGTTGCCAAGATTTTTCATAAAAAAAGAGCGCCAAAAGGCGCTCTCGGTGTTGAAATTTTAGCCGCTTCTATTCGCGGTAAACCAAGCTTTGTGCGTCGGCACGGGCTGCTTGTCCTGTTGTGAACTTAAACATACAGCTATCGTCTGTGTAATCCATAAAGTTATAGATTGGATCCGGCTCTCCGCCTTTCTTACAGGTGTCACGTCCCACAGGACAGCCATAAGCAGGTGAGCGTTCAGCCGCTGTGTCAGAAACTTGGTCGCCGCCGCCATTACAGCCGCCTTGGAAGGTGTGGTAGAGGCCGAGCCAATGGCCGACTTCGTGCGTGCCTGTATCGCCTTCGTTGTAAGGCGCAGATGTTCCGCCTGGAACAGATGAGTTCAAGATAACAACGCCGTCATAATCAGGATTAGACGCATAGCTGCTTGGGAATGTTGCCCAGCCAAGAAGACCGCCGCCAACATTGAACGAATAGATGTTTAGCGTTTCAGGGCCGCCCACACGAAGGGCTGTTTTCATGGCTTGCTCTGCAGCACTTTGATTGCCGGCATTATACCACGCTGAATTATTCGTGTAAGTTGTTTCAACGAGGTTGAAGGTGAAGGGCGTAGGGACGCCGCCTGAACCACCGGAATAAGCGTTCTCAATGACTTGCATTTGGGCGTTTACTTCTGCCGCTGTGTTGCCGCCATTGCCATTGTCGTCGCGGATTACGTGGAAATAGACATCAATTGAGACAGACCCAGCAGGGCGCACTTCTGGGTCGCCGCCGCCATCGCCGCCGCCGCCGCCATTACCGCCGCCGGGTTTGGTAGGCTTGCCTTTTAACGCGCTAAATGTGCGGAACTGATCTTCAGCGGCTTTCATTTGGGCGGCCGTCAGGTCTTCGGTGCCGCAGCGTAAAAATTTGGCATTTGGGTTGGCTTTGTCCCACGCAGATTGGTTTGGATTGGGCTGAGCCATAGCCGGCGCGGTAAACATTGCCGCTGTGAATAATGCAGATGTCACGCCGCAGATAAATTTTGTTTTCGAGTTCATGAAACTCCCCTTCTTTTTTTATTGAGGACGGCACACATCACGGTTTCGTGAGCGAAGTCAATTCTAAAAAACAGCATTTTTCGGGCAATTTATGCTTTTGGTTGAATAATTTAGGCTTAAACCTTTTTGGAGAAATGAAAGCGAAGGGTTCGGCTCCGAAAAGAAGCTCGACGATTTACAGGTCTTGTGAGTGATGTCGTCCTTAAGAAAACATGTTCTACCAATTTACAATTCTCTGCGGCCTTTCGAAAAGGGCAATTTATTGCGTAGAACGGCTTAGAATAGTTCTTTTTTCAAACTCAGATTGCGGGTAACGTCTCGTCAGAACAAAATACTCAGGACTCTTGAATGACCTCTCTATTGTTTTCCGAACAAGATTTTCTAAATGCAGCCGCGCGTGAAAAGGATTTCACAAATTTGGGCCAAGGAAAGTTTGAGCTGGGAGCCAAGACTTTCTTGGCGAGCTTCTATGCTGACGCCATGGAGAATGAGTTCCTAGACTATAGTCTTGATGACTTGATTTTGCTCGCGCGCGATTTTTGGATGATGGGTAATCGCCGTCAACCCTCAGAATTCTTAGTCTCTGTGAAGGCGTCGCCAAGTCCAATTGGCGCGTCAAAAACAGATACAGCGATCCAAGTTGTTTGTGATGACATGTCATTCTTAGTGGATTCCCTTGTTTCGGCTATTTCTTCCCTTGGTATTAATGTGAGCGGACTTTTTCACCCGATTGTTGAAGGGTGGCGCGACTCAGACGGAAAGTGGAGCGAAAATGGAGAAGAGGTCGTAGAGTCGATGATACTCCTCTTAATACCGCCGCAGGGCGCTCGGAATATTAAACGCCTCGAAGATGAAATTAATAAGACCCTAGGAGAAGTGAAGCTTATCAATGGTGATTTTCTGCCATTGGTTCAAAATGTAAGATCGCGTGCTGAGGAACTCAAACATTCTCATGGGAAAACGCCGAAAGAGGACGTTGAAGAAGGCGTTGCTTTTCTTGAATGGATTGCAGACGGCCATTTTGTTTTATTTGGGGCGCGGAGCTATGATTATACGCAAAGCTCGACCTCTGGAGGCACAGATTTCGATTATGTAAATCCAACAATTGTTGAAGGCGATTCACTGGGGCTCCTGCGTGATTCTTCTGTCACAGTTTTAAGGCAAAGTAGTGAACCCTCTTCCATTTCAACAAATGTTGAACGTTTCGTCATGGAAACCCCGCCCGTTACGGTCGCGAAGTCAAACTTGATTACGCGCGTTCACCGCCGTGTGCGTATGGATTATATCTCGGTCAAGCATTTCACTAAGTCAGGGAAGGTGACCGGAGAGACGCGCTATGTCGGCTTGTTTACATCTGATGCTTATAACCAATCACCGCAATTAGTCCCGCTGCTCCAACAAAAAGTGGCGCGGGTAAAAGACCGTTCAGGATGGCTTGATGGGTCTCATAATTCCAAGCGGCTTGATTATGTTTTGGCGTCTTATCCCCGTGATGAGCTATTTCAGATTTCTGATGATGACTTGCTCAGAATTGCGACCGGTGTCGCGCAGGCTTTTGATCGTCCGCGCACGCGCATGTTTGTGCGCCGTGATGGGTTCGAGCGCTTCGTATCTGTCCTCGTTTATGTTCAGCAGGAACATTACAATACCCGGGTGCGTCAACGTATAGGGGAGCGGTTAAAAGAGGCTTTTGGCGGCCGTGTTTCGGCATTTTACCCGCAATATAGCGACGCCCCCATGGCGCGCGTACATTTCATAATTGGAATGAATCCAGATGAAGGATTGCATCCAGACTTAACGGAACTTGAATCGCAAATCGCAAATATTGTTCAGCCCTGGTTTGAAGGTGTGAGGCTATTGTCCGAAGAGACGGATGACGATCAGGTCTTTAAGGCTATCTTTAATTACAAAGGCGCGTTTTCCGTCGCCTATCAAGATGAATATTCGTCCCGCGAAGCTTTGGCAGATATTGTGGTCTGTCAAACGCTCTCAGATACCAGCCCTATATCGGTGCGGGTTTTTGATACGTCACAAGTCGCTGATAAACTCTTCAGAGTTAAAATATATCAGTTGGGAGAGCGCCTAGAGCCTTCCCGCATCATGCCTGTCTTTAGTAACTTTAACTGCCATATCGTAGAGGAAATGGGGCACGAAATTACCCGCGCTGACGGAAGCACTGTCTGGGTGCATGATTATGAAATTCGCCTTGCCTTCATGCCTGTGGATATTGAAAGTTTCACGCGAACGTTCGAAACGGCGTTCCTTGCAACATGGAATGGTCAGAATGAGGATGACGCTTTTAATCGTCTTATCTTGCCTCAAAATGCGCAGTGGCGTGACGTTGCATTCTTGCGTTTGGTGGCCCGCTATCGCCGGCAGAGCGGACTTGATCCTTCCGAAGCGACGCAGATCGAAGCCTTGGAGACTTACCCCTCTTTAACGGGTTTATTATTGGAGCTTAAGGCCGCGAAATTTAACCCAGCGGCTTTTGATAACAAGGATACGCGTAAGAGCGTCTGTGAAGGTCTTGAAAAGACTGTGACGCAGGAACTTACATCTGTCGCGTCATTGGAACATGATCGTGTCATCCGGCGTATGGCTGATGTGATCCTCGCGGGGCTTCGCACGAATTTTTACCAGCAAGATGAAGGCCGCGCTAAGCCCTATATCTCCCTTAAAATTAAGAGCGATACGCTTGATAACCTTCCAGAGCCAAAGCCTTACCGGGAAGTTTATGTAAGCTCACCACGCGTGGAAGGCGTTCATCTGCGCTTTGGGCCCGTGGCGCGGGGCGGGCTAAGGTGGTCTGATCGCCGAGATGATTTCCGGACTGAAGTTTTAGGTCTCGTAAAGGCGCAGCAGGTTAAAAATGCTGTGATTGTCCCCGTCGGTTCAAAAGGCGGGTTCTTCCCAAAACAGCTTCCGAAGACAGGTTCACGCGACGATGTGCAGGCAGAGGCGATAGAAGCTTATAAGACTTTTATATCTGGGATTCTTGATCTGACTGACAATTATGTCGGGGACGCGACCATTCCGCCTGTTGATGTTATATGCTGGGACGACCCTGATCCCTATCTCGTTGTGGCTGCAGATAAAGGAACAGCGACATTTTCCGATATCGCAAATGGCATAGCCCAATCTTACGGCTATTGGCTTGACGACGCTTTCGCGTCAGGCGGCTCAGTGGGCTATGACCATAAACTTATGGGCATTACGGCGCGCGGTGGATGGGAAGCTGTGAAGCGGCATTTCCGCGAAGATAAAAAAGATATTCAGTCGGAAGATTTCACAGTTATTGGCGTTGGCGATATGTCTGGCGATGTGTTTGGCAATGGGATGCTATTATCCAAGCATATTAAGCTTGTCGCAGCGTTTAATCACTTGGACATTTTCATTGACCCGGACCCAGATCCGGCGGTCTCCTTTAAAGAGCGCGAACGCATGTTCGAGCTTCCAAGGTCTTCGTGGCAAGATTATGATAAGTCCTTAATCTCCAAAGGCGGAGGGGTCTTTTCGCGGCAAGAAAAAGCCATTGAATTAACGCCGGAAATTAAGGCCATGACAGGCTTGTCGGATGACACTGTAACGCCCAACCAGTTGATGAAAGCGCTGCTATCTGCCGATGTTGAGCTACTATGGTTTGGCGGAATCGGAACTTACATCAAAGCCAAAACTGAGTCGCATTCAGAAGTCGGCGATAAGGCGAATGATGCCATCAGAATTAACGGAGCAGACGTAAAGGCGAATGTTATTGGTGAGGGGGCAAATCTTGGCACGACGCAGGCTGGCCGAATTGAGTATGCTCGCTCGGGTGGGCGCGTTAATACAGACGCCATTGATAATGCGGCGGGTGTGGACTCTTCTGATAACGAAGTGAATATAAAAATTCTTCTAAGCGCCGCTATTGAGCATGGTGAGCTCAAAAGTAATAAACGTGATGCCTTACTGGCGAGCATGACGGACGAAGTCGCAGATCTTGTCCTGCAGCATAATTACGATCAGACGGGCGCCGTTTCACTCGCGCAAATGCGGGCGAGTCATAATCATGATGCTTATGAGCGTTTGATGGCGTCACTTGTTAGGCGCGGCGTCTTAAACCGCGCTGTCGAGGGGCTGCCGGGAACAGAATCTATGCAGGCGCTCGCGGCGAGTAACCTTAGTCTTACACG
The DNA here is from genome assembly GCA_039977295.1 of Hellea sp. GTDB lineage: Bacteria > Pseudomonadota > Alphaproteobacteria > Caulobacterales > Maricaulaceae > Hellea. The sequence continues at coordinate 65,153 of JBDWDN010000001.1, forward strand.
TCCAGAAATTTCGGTGCTCTTGGCTTATGCAAAAAACACATTATTTGATGATCTTATTCAGACTGATGTTGCTGACGATCCCTTTATGGCGAGGTCCTTACAGGCCTATTTCTCAAAGCCATTGCATGGATTTAAAAAGGCCATGACCCATCACCGATTACGCCGAGAGATTATTGTTTCTCGCTTGATTAATTTAATCATCGATGTATGTGGCCCTGTCTTCACATTGCGCCTGCAAGAACAAACCCAAGGTTCTCTTGCGAATATCGCTAAGTCTTTTATCGTCGCTTATGAGACGCTCAATATTGCGGAATTGCGCCGTGATATTTCTGCGCTTGATAATAAAGTTGATGCCCAAGCACAGCTGCGGCTTCATAATGAAATCGTAAATGTTATGCAGCGTGTCGTCGCCTGGCTTGTCAGAAATAATGAAACGGGGTCTATTGAAACCCGCATTGAAAAACGCGCGCAATTATCTGGTTTGGTAGATAGCGCCTGGCTAGACCTTCTCTCGCCTTATGACCGTAAGCGCGCCGATAAGCGTATTAAAAGCTATATAAAATTGGGTATTTCGGAAGATCTAGCCACCGATGTTGCGCTATTAAAATCAAGGGCGTCAGGGTTTGATGTGATCGGCCTTGCGGAATCCACCGGATGGGCAGATCAGCGCGCGGCTAAACTGTTTTATGACATTGGCGGCCGGTTTAAAATTGACCGTATTCGCTCCTCTTTACTTAACACCAAGTCTGACTCGCATTGGGAACGGCTTGCTATGCGGCATTTACAGGAAGATTTCTTTAAGGCTCAAGCCCGATTTGCGCAAAGTGTTGCAGCTTATGCGGCCGAGACTAAAAGTGATGAAAATGCAGCGATAAATGCGCTGATTGCGGACTGGGTGCGGGCAAAAATTCCTCAGATAAAAACCTATGAGGAATCTGTGACAGCGATGTCTCGCTCTGGCGGATGGACAGTCCCGAAGTTTGCCATTGTCAACGCACAGCTTAGTGATTTGATGGCGGGGCTCTAAATCAATTTAGGCCTCAATTACCGACTCCAGCCAAACTGACTCTCCGTTATGCGTTCGATTGGCTCATTGATTTGAGTGAATTGCCCAAACTTGAGAGGCCGTTGCCGCCCAAAGAAGGACGCTCACTGATTTCTGTTTTGGGGCTAAGTGAACTTAAGAGCTGTGCGGTTTTCACTCAAATCTCCATTGTCTAGTGTCAAAACTAAACCGAAATGAGCTCATGATTGGGCGTGCCCTTAAGTAAATGTTCAATAAATTCAGCTAAATAAGAGCTTGTCAACATTAGCAGTGAGTTAGGGCTATAATGAAGGGTGTTATATTCACGGAATTCTTTTCATTTATCGAGGAAAATCATTCGATAGAATTTCTACAAGAAACCATTGAACATTCCCAAGTAGAATCTGAAGGGGTTTATACAGCGACAGGAACATACCCTTTTTGTGAAATGGGCGCTCTGCTAGGCTCAGTTGTTGAAAAGTCTGGGAAAGATGCTTCAGAACTATTGAAGCTATTTGGCTTGCACCTATTTGGACATTTTAAAAACTCGAGCCCAAATTATTTCGTAGGCATAGATAACGCATTCGATTTTTTGGCCACGGTTGAAACGCAGATTCACGTCGATGTTAAGAAACTCTACCCAGACGCTGAACTACCATCTTTTGATATTGTCGAACACACCTTAGACAAATTTGTGATGATTTATAAATCATCTCGCGGCCTTGGCGCGTTGTGCGAGGGCCTAATAGCTGGTTGCATGGAACACTTTGGTGAAACGGCGACTATCTCATCAAGAACACTCGCAACCGACCCTATTACTAAAATAGAATTCATTCTCCAAAAATAGATCATGACCGAGAGGATAGAAATCTATAAAGCTATAGCGTTGAGAGAAAAACGCAGTCGACAGGAAGCGGAGCGGCTCCTTGATCAGAAAAGCCTCGAACTATACGAAAAGTCGAATGCGGTTATAAAATCCAGAGACGAATTATCTGAACTGAATTCACTTCTCTTAAGTATCACATCTTCCTCACCTGACAGTATTATTACTGTTTCTTCTGAATATCGGATCCGAAGCGCAAACCGAACTGCGGAACAGCGGTTTGGGTTAGATGAATCGCAGATGTTAGATATTCCAGTCGATGATATTTTTCCGGGTTTAACTGGAAAGTTGCAGGCTTTGGAAGCTGGCCGGTTCAACATTGAGAACATTTACGGGGTGCCAACTTTTGGTGAGCCGTTCCCAGTCGAAATTCGAGGGCGGGCTGGTGATATATATCAGGATGTCGAGTACGTGATATTTGCGCATGATGTTACCGCCAAAAAGCAGATCGAAATCAAGACAAAACGAATTGAGCAACAGGTCAATGAGGCGAGACGCCTCGAGGCAATCGGAACGCTTTCGGCCGGGATTGCACACGAAATCAATACGCCAATTCAATTCATTGGTGATAATTTGGGGTTCTTAATAGAAGCCTTGGCAAAAATAAGCTCCTCTTATCAGTTATACGCAAATTTAGCTAAAACTGTAGGTGCCGACACCAACTATCAACGCGAGCTGGCAGCCGTGAATGATTTTAATAAGCAAATTAATTTGAAGACCATGATCAAAGACATTGAAGAGTCTGTGATGGAGTCCCGGGCAGGCATCAAAGATGTCAGGGATATCGTGCTCTTAATGAAAGAGTTCTCTCACCCTGGGACGCTCGATGATCAGCCAACGGACATAAACAAATTGATTTTGGGTGTTGTAAAAATTTGTGGTGGACGGGCAATCGGGGTTGCGAGGGTTGTGACCGATTTTGAGCTCACAATTCCTGAACTTTTGTGTAAGCGGGGGCAAATACAACAAGTCATTATCAACTTGGTCATTAATGCAATTGACGCGGTTGAAGAGGCTGCCACTGCAGACGGAACTGTCTCCATTGCAACATCCTTCACGGACACACGAGTTTGCATTGAAATAAGTGATACGGGTCGAGGCATACCCGGTGAGTTGCAAGACAAAATATTCGATCCATTCTTTACGACCAAACCTATGGGAAGAGGCACTGGCCAGGGATTGGCATTGGCGAAAAACTTCATTGTGAATTCACATCATGGAAGTTTGGAAATCGTAAAACGTGAGGGGTTCTCCACGACGTTTAGAATTGAGCTCCCACGACAGCCTATACAACCACTAAAGCTCAAAGAAAAATACAATGACCGCGCCCCGTAATCAAATCATGCTCGTCGACGACGAGCCTCGCCTTTTGTCCGCGCTTCGTCGACGATTGTCCTCCGAATACGACATCGTGACCTTCGAAAACGGGAATTCGGCGCTCGATTATTTAAAGAATGAAAATAATGTTGCCGTCATAATCGCCGACATGCAAATGCCTCAAATGAATGGCATTGAGCTTCTGGTGGAGGTTCAAAAAATTGCGCCAAATGTTCGTCGTCTCATGCTCACTGGAAATTCCGATCAAGAAACGGCAATGTCTGCGATCAACGACGGCAAAATTTCTCGGTTTATTCGCAAGCCTTGCGAAGCGGAAAATCTCAAGAAAATCATCAACCAAGCGCTCGAAGACTATATCTTCAACCAAGAAGCGTTCGAAGATATGGTCGCAAACCAAACCTTCAAGAACGTTTCGAAAACTGCGCGCACGACATTCCTGTCGGTCATGAACGATGAATTGCGAACACCTCTTAACCACATTATCGGTATGACTAGACTTTTGGTCGAACACAAAGAGCAGGTGGATGCCGCGCAAATTCCCGAATTGTTGAACCAAATCAGCGAAAGCGGAGAGCATTTATTGTCGCTTGTTGATCGCATTTTGAAATTTACAAAGCTTCAATCATCTGACGTGGAAAATGAGGGGTCGCAAAAATTTAATATTGTGGAGCTTGTCAGAAACGAGATCAAAAATATCGAGCAGTTGGCCACGAAAAACCGTGTGTCTATTTCAGTCGATTCCGGGGGAACGCAATACGATGTTTTTGGAAATAGAGATGAAGTATCTCTGGCGCTACATGAGTTAATTTCCAATGCGGTAAAGTTCAATAATCTAGAAGGCCATGTCAGCATTATTGTAAAATCCAGCGAACATCTGGTGGCGGTACGAATTTCGGACTCAGGCCCAGGAATACCCAAAGAACTGAAAGCGGAATTAATGGGACCGTTTACCCAAGTTGACGGTAGTCTCGCACGCACGCACGCTGGAGTTGGTCTTGGTCTTGCCTTGGTTGGTTCTATCGCGAACCAAAACGATCTTTACTTTGATATCAATGATGCAAAAGGCGGGGGCACCGCTGCAACTTTGGTTTGCAAACGAGCTGGAAATACTATCGTAAAAACTTCTAAATCTGTCATTGAGCTTCTGAAAGCATCATGATTGTGGACATTTTGTGAGAGACCGATTTGTGCGCCGATACAATTCTAGCCGTGTCAAACCGCAGGCCAGGAATCAAAAATGATGTTGCGCCTTAATTAGGAATGTCCATATTAAACGAGCGTCTTAAAATCGCCCAAACAAGGACACTGGCCAGGTCAGAGTTAGATGGAATGACGAGTCACTCCATGAATAACAGAGAGTCAGTTAGAGTGGCGCCGATACTCAATATTTAAGGGCTTTATCAGGCGAATTACGCCAACAGCTTTGGCAATATAAACGCTGAAAAAGCGCCAATGGCCCAGACTGCGAAGCCTATATATAAAACCCAGCCTCCAAGGTCGCGTAATCTTGAGCAGGCTTTTGCCTGAGCGGGATCTGCTGGGCAGGGCATATTTCGCGTTAGATATCGCACGCCCCATGCCAAGCAAAGTAAGATAAAGGATCCGCCAAAAACGAGCGGTTTATGGGCCGAGAGCCAGATGAGTTGCGGCACGTTAGTCGTCAGAGAAGACAAAGCTGCGCCCATACCCAATGTAATCATGATGGCCGGCAATGTGCAGCAGATTAAGGTGGAGAGGCTCGTCACCAATGCAATGGTTGGCGCGGCCGTTTCTCTTATGGCCAGTTTTGCTCTGCTCACTTTACAGACTTATGACTTAGCCGGCGGAATGAACTCACTGCCATCCTTGCGCGCAATTTTTGTTGTTGAGTAGCCCGCTTTTTTTACAAGCTTGAGGATGGCCTCGTTAGATAAAGTCGCCCCTTCAGTCAGCGCCACGGATAGTGTTTTTGTATCCAAATCAACATAGGTTCCGCGGACTTCATCCTTTTTTCTAAAGGTCTTGTTCAGCGCTAATGAGCAAAAGTCGCAAACGAGTCCGCTCAGGCCCACTGAGATGTCAGCAACTTCAACGACTTCGGGGCCGTCCATTTTTTTATCTTTTGCAAAGCTGGCCGCAGGCGTCATGGCGAGCATGGCGGCAAGTGTCAAAATTGGGACTATATTGGTTGAGAATAGCTTCATGTCAGTCTCCTAAAATCTATGTATGTAGTTGAGCAGAGGGGCGCCCCGGTCGTCAATACCGACTTCCACAAGGCTTGGGCCTTTGAAAAAACGCAGTAGCGCGCTCGCGCCGACTTTTTCTCGGCTTTCGGGTCTATGGTGACCTTCGACCATGACCCATGTGTGCAGCGCGCCTGTATTGGCGACATAAGGGGCGATGCCCAGGCGGCTATGATAGCTTGAAAATTCGCCAAAGCGGCCATTATCCCAATGCTCTGCGGCGGCAGAGACAAAATAACGCCGCGTTTCCCAATCGGCGGACACGCCTAAAAATAACGCTTCGTCCTTATCTCTTTTCAAGCGCAGTTCTGAACTATCCAAATTATCTGAAACCTGACCTAATCCAATGCGGGCATAAATATTGGCTTGGCTGTCTGGTTTGTTCCAGCGCTTTACGAGGCGGTTTAATTGCGCGCCTGTAAAGGTGAAATCACCCTCGCGGTCATAGCGCAGGCGCAGGCCAATGCTATGTTGGGTGTCGAAAGTATAGTGCACATGAGCGCTATTTTGATCAGCATCATTACGCAGCATAACCGTCCAAGCGTCGGGATATGAGACAGGACGCGCTTGCGCGGAGAGTGGAAGCAAGCCGAGCGTTACTAATAATGTTGCAATAATTCGCATACCCCCCTATGGTATATTAATTCTCCCGAAGCAACTCACAAAATGGTTATGAAATGGCTGAAGATCGAAAAGCCCGGCGCAGCTCAAGTTTAAAGCGTCTATCCCGCATTGAAGGGCAGGTGAGGGGGCTTCATAAAATGATAGAAGATGATCGCTACTGCGTGGATATTCTTGTTCAGGTAAAAGCCGTTACGGCCGCGCTCAAGAGAGTGGAGGGCGAACTGTTAAAAGATCACGTCGATCACTGCCTAGCGGCGGCCATAGCAAGTGATGATGTGTCTGACAGAGAAGAGAAAGTAGCTGAATTAGTGGATTTGCTTTCCAAAAGATAGGCGCGAGGCCTGGACGGCTTAGTTTTGTTTATGTCTTCGGAGGTATCTTTCCCCAACATGACTCCCGCGTTACAAAGATGAACGACATGTTAACGAGGCTTTCAGCCTGGCCTCAGTCTTGCTATGCTAAGGGCAGATGAACTTAGAAAAGGCTTTGCTTATGACATATTTCACCCACATCCGCGCAGGGCTCATCTCTTCCGTTTTGCTTTTGACGACGGCCTTGGCCAGTCCGGCATTTGCTGAAACGCTGCCTGAGATATCGCCGCGCCAAATTGCGAGTGATGTTGAAGTGAAATTTAATCCCCAAACCGGGGCTCGCGAATATGTGGCGCCCAGCTTTGATCCCTTTGAAGAAGACCGTTCTATGGCGGGCACGGCAAGCCTTCGCTCTGTGAGTTCGGCAGTTACGATTGACGGCCAGACTGTGCGCGGCGGCGCTTTGCTGGATATGACATTTTATTATAACTCTGCCAGTAACGACCCTTATGATACGCGCGGCTATGATGACGCTGTCTATCTTTCAGGGGAGTATGCGCCCGTTACCTTACGCGATAACCGTATTTTAGAGTGCAATGAGCAGATTCAAGATGTTGTTTATTATCACGAAGATTATTACCGCCCGTCGTTTTATGTGAATCTTTTCCGCCCTTATCGTCACTATAGCGGGCATCACCGTTATGATCGGTTCCGAGATCGTGGCTATGGCTACGGGCGTGGATATAGCGGTCATAGAGGCTATGGCACCGCCAATCGGGGCCGTATAAGGGTTGGTGATCGGCGACGTACACGCGATAGGGCGGGTTATCCTGATCGTGCCACTGATCGTACAAGAAATGAAAACGGTTCGCGCCGGACAACGCGCGGCACACGGAGTGACCCGAATGATCGCAGCGATAGAAATGATCGCGGCACACGGGACCGCGCGACGCGTGACCGTGGGCGTTCTGCTGATCGCAGCAGAAGCGAGACTAATAGATCTCGCAATGTACGGGCTGCAACAGGGCGCCGCCTTGATAGAACACCTGCTGCGCGTGATAATAACCGCACAAGAAACCGCGCCAATCGGACAGAGACACGCCGTGGTGGCCGTGACGGCTTTATGGGCGGGCCGCGCCGCCTGGAAAATAATGATGCGCCGCGCGAAAACCGCGCCGCCCGCCGCGCAAATCGCAATGCTGCTCAAAATGCGGGGTCAAGAACGGCCCCGCCCCGCAGAGAGCGCGCCCCGCGCGCGACGCCTGCGCCAAGAGTTGCGGCGCCAGCACCAACGCCTCGCGCCGCGCCGGCTCCGCGTGCTGAACGTGCAGCCCCCGCACCGCGACCGCGCCGCACTGAGCGCGCAGCGCCTGCACGTTCCGAGAGAGCGGTTAACCGCGCGGCTCAAAGAAACAAATCGCGCAATGCGCCTAGAGGAGGGTCAGCTTCAAGGCGCGGCACTAAGCTTAAACTCATGAGTTTCCTGCCTATGGCGTCGTCTTGGTCGCGTAATGCTGTTCGAAATGTTGACGTGCAATGCGCGCGCGAAGAAATGCTGACCGTACATATCCCGCAGGAACGCTTAGATGCTGCCCGCTTTGATGGATTGACGGTTCTGGTTCTTGACCGCGCAGGACAGGAAATTCCTGTTTATGTGCCGCCAAATTATATTGAGGGTTTCCGCCAAGCCGTAGTCGGTCAGGTCGCTCCGAATGTTTCTTATCAAGAGCCTAGAGGCTCAGCGCCCGTTACGCGCGGTCCTGTCTATCAAGAACCGCGTCCTTATACGATTGAATCTGCGCCGTGTCCTGTTGGCACGTCTAAGCAGGCCGATGGGACATGTCTTCAAGGCGGGTCGCCAGCCTATGGCGGTTATCCAACGCGCTAGGTCTTAAGTCTGGTTCATGAGCTTTGGAAAACTGTTTCAGATCGGCACAACATTGTGCCGATTTGGCCTGATAGGGTCAGATTCTAACCATTTTCGCCCTAAAAGCGAGTGAAATACTTGGCACATGTCCTGCAACACTTATCTCGAATGCTTGAGGCCACTGATTCCCGGCCTCCTCATTTCCACGTAGCGGCTTAATGCTCCCACTGAGAGCCGCTTCTTTGTTAGTCAAAAACTGCCCCGCTTCTCATCAAAGCGGGGTTTTTCTTTGCGCCTTGACCTCATCACTTCAGCTGACGCTTGACCCCAAAATTTAGCGCCCTATTACTGCCTAGAATAACACACATAATGGATGATGTAAGATGGGTTTTCTGACGGCTATAAAACGAGAGACCAATTATCTCAGCGCTGTAATGCGCATGTTGAAAGCTGTGAAAACAGTCGATGCTACAGGTAATTTTGGTATTGCGGATGAGCTCGAAATGCGGGTTGATAAATATGGCGATAATCTTGCCTTTATCGAAGACGACAAAAAGCTCACTTATGACGATATGGAGCTATATGCTAATCGGGTTGCGGCTTGGGCATTGGCGGAAGGCTGTAAGGTCGGGGATACTGTGGCGGTGTTTGTCCGCAACCGGGCTGAGTATGTAGCGATATGGTTTGGCCTGTCCAAAGTTGGGGTTATTCCGGCGCTGCTAAATTATCAATTAATGGGCCCCGCTTTGGCGCATTGCTTGAATATTTCTGAAGCAAAACTTCTTATTCTCGATCATGAAATGGCTGATCAATGGGCGGCCGCAAAGGACGACGTAAAAACCAAACTTAAAGTCTTCGCGGCATTCGGAGAGGTTGATGATTATCCTAGCTTTGATCTGGCTATTTCTAATCACGTCCCTAACCGCCCTGACAAATCTATCCGCGCGAATGTCATCGCGGGTGAGCAGTGCATGAAGATGTTTACCTCGGGCACAACGGGAATGCCTAAGGCGGCAAAGGTCACCCATGTGCGCGCGCAGAATTATCTACGCGGCTTTGCGGCGGGCGCGAATACAGGGCAAAAAGACCGCGTCCTAATGGTCTTGCCAATGTATCATGCCACGGGCGGGCTATGCGGCGTGGGCGCAGCCCTGTCTACTGGCGGCGCGGTTATCGTGCGGCCGAAATTCTCGGCCTCTAATTTCTGGGATGACGCTGTAAAATATGAAGCAACGGTCTTTATGTATGTCGGCGAACTTTGCCGGTTCTTGCTCTCCACCCCGTCTCACCCAAAAGAACAAGCCCATAATATTCGCTGGATGATCGGCAATGGCCTGCGCCCCGAAGTGTGGCCAGGTTTTGTCGGGCGTTTCAATATCCCACATGTCATAGAATTTTACGGCGCGACCGAAGGTAATGTCAGTTTGATAAATATTGACGGTCCCGTGGGCTCGGTTGGCCGCGTGCCCAATTATCTCAAATTTAAATTTAACTGCGACATCATCAAATATGACGTCGAGACAAACACGAATTTACGCGGCTCGGATGGTTATTGTATTCGAACCGATGATGACGAAGTTGGCGAATTGATCGGCGAAATTCGTAATGACGATCCGCGCTTTCGCTTTGAGGGGTATGAAACCAAAGAGGCCACGCAGAAGAAGATCTTGCGCAATGTTTTCAAGAAAGATGATGCTTGGTTTAGAACGGGTGATCTCCTCAAACGTGATAACCTTGGCTATTATTACTTCATTGACCGCGTCGGGGATACCTATCGCTGGAAAGCTGAAAACGTCGCGACGGGCGAAGTTGCGGCGGCTCTCTCTAAATTTTCTGGCATTATTCAAGCCAATGTATACGGCGTTGAAGTGCCAGGATATGATGGCCGTGCAGGGATGGGCGCAATTGTGTCTGAGGAGACCCCCGATATGAAGGCCTTGAAAGCCCATATTGAAGCGAACTTGCCCCATTATGCGCGGCCCGTATTCCTACGCCTCTCAAAAGAATCTGATACGACCAGTACTTTCAAATTTAAGAAAACGAATTTAGTTAAAGCGGGCTTTGATCCTGCCAATATTTCGGAGCCGATCTATTTTGCCAATCCTGCGAGCGGGGCTTATGAAAAGGTAACGCCCGCAATGTTTAAGAAAATTTGTTCAGGAGACGTGCGGCTATAATGGCGACCCATCTTCACGAGCCTCAAGATATTCTCAGCTTCTGGTTTGAGACGGCCGGGCCTAAGCATTGGTTCAAACAATCTGATGCGTTTGATGCGCAGATCAGGCAGCGCTTCGAAGAGACAACTTTGTGGCTTGCGACGGATGTGGCCGGATGGGATGAGGTGGCGGAGACGTCACTCGCGCTTATTATCGCGCTCGATCAATTTCCCAGAAATATGTACCGCGGAACAACAGCCGCATTTGCCTTTGATGATCGCGCCTTAGGCCATGCCCAGGCTATGACGGATAAAGGCTGGGATTTAAAGATCGATCAGGCGCGGCGGAGCTTTGTCTATATGCCCTTCATGCATAGCGAGGATATGGCGGCGCAAAATGAATGTGTACGACTGATGGATATGCGTCTGGATAATGCCAGTAATCTGCACCACGCCAAAGAGCACCGTAAGGTCATAGAGCGCTTTGGCCGCTTCCCGCACCGTAACGAGATTTTGGGCCGAGAGAGCACAGCGGAAGAAATCGCCTTTCTGAAAGATGGGGGTTACGCGCCGTGAAAACATCAGTGAGAACGATTGGGATATTCATTTTCAATGATGTTGAAGAACTTGATTTCGTCGGCCCCTATGAAGTGTTCACCATGATCAATACTATCCTGCAGCATCAGAAAAAAGCGGATGCTGTTAAGGTCGTTTTGATCTCAGAGGACGGAAAAGATATCACGGGTAAAAAGGGCATGCGGGTTGGGGCTCATGCCGCCATGACTGACATAGACACGCTCGACGTTATTTGTATTCCTGGCGGGCAGGGCAGCCGCACTCAGATTAAAAACGACGCTGTGATAAACTGGGTGAAAGCCGTGGCCCCGACATGTGAATGGGTCACCTCCGTTTGCACAGGCTCATTTATTCTCGCCAAAGCGGGACTAACCAAAGGCAAAAAGATATCGACCTTTTGGGGCGCCTTTGACGAGTTTTATGAAAATGGCTTGGAGGGGGAGTTACTGCCGCATGTACGCTATGTGCGCGACGGAAACCTTGTGACCTCTGCAGGTGTGTCGGCAGGAATAGATATGGCCCTCTGGTTGACGGGACAGATGTTTGACCCCACATTTGCAAGAGCGGTGCAGCGCGGGATGCAATATGATCCTGCGCCGCCCTACCAAGCTGAGGTCTAAGAATTTATGAGAAAATCTCAAAAATACACACGCGAACTTGCTGATGAAATCAGCACCAAGATGAAGGCGCAGCTCGAAAAGTTCAAATTTGAGCCGACGCAAATTGCTGATATTCACAATAACCTGCGCCGTATGACCAACCAGTTTGATACGCCAGGACCTGAGATGGCCAAAGTCCATGATTTCAACGTTCCGCATGAGGATTTTCCGGTGCCAGTACGGCTTTATGTGCCCCATAATGCCAGTGAAGAACCTGGCCCCACGCTCATCTACTTACATGGCGGCGGCTTTGTCACGGGCTCAATTGAGAGCCATGAGGGGATAGCGCGCCGCGTCGCCTCAGGCACAGGATATCGCGTATTATCCGTTGAATATCGCCTCGCGCCACAATTTGCTTATCCGGCAGGACCTGATGATTGTGAGATTGTTTTGAATTGGGCCATTGACGGATATGGTCAGGATGAATGGGGAATTGACCGTCATAACCTCTCAATAGGGGGTGATAGTGCTGGCGGAAATATGGCCGCCTATTTGGCGCAGAAATACCGCGATAAATTGAAAGCGCAAATCTTGTTTTATCCGCTTATGCAAATGGTAGATTTCAAACCGCCAAAGCCTGGCCCGCAAGATTGGTTACAGCTCGGCTTTATGGCGCTTAAATTTATTGACGAGCATTATGTCAATGGATCAGATCCGAGAGATAAGCGGCTATCGCCTCTCTTTGAGGACGATCTGAAAGACTTGCCGCCTGCTTATGTTTTAACTTGCGGCCTCGACCCCCTCAGAGATGAAGGGAAGCTATACGCAGATAATTTAACCGCTCAAGGTGTTCCTGTGGAATACTGGCATGAGAAAATGATGCCGCATGGCTTTTTAAACTTTGCGAAAATGTTCCCAAAGGGCCGCAAAATACCGCTCGATGCTGCAGATTTTCTACGCAAATATATGGAAAGCTAGGGTCTTAACCGAGCTCTAATTATCCGCAGAACCTAAAGGAAACCCCTATGCCTGATCTTTATTATCACCCGATGTCATTCCCGTCCCTTGCCCCTATTTTTACCGCTGAAGCCGCCGGTATTGACTATAATACAAAGCTTGTTGATCTTACCACGGGGGAGCAATCCTCTCCTGAATATTTAGCTGTTAATCCCTTCGGCAAAGTGCCTGCGTTGAAAGAGGGTGATTTCACTTTGGCGGAGAGTGCGGCCATTATGCGCTATATGGCCCGTAAGGAAGGCTCTGCGCTCTATCCTAATGAGCCTCAAGCCCAAGCCAAGGTTGATCAATGGATGGATTATGTGAACCATCATATCAGAACGAATGTGGGCAAGGTTCACTTTAACCGCACGCTTGCGGCGATGATTGGTGCAGAGGTTGATGAAAAGTCACTCGCCGATGGTGAGCGTTTTTTGAGCGCAAACTTTCCCGCAATCGAAAGCTGTTTATCGCAGCAGCCTTTTCTCTGCGGCGGCGCTATGACCTTAGCGGATATTGCCTTAGTCGCAGCCTTAGAGCCGAGTGATATGTCAAAAATTGACATGTCAGACTATCCGTCTCTTACGAAATGGTTGACCGCCCGCCGTAGTGAAACCTTCTATACCAATGTTCATAGCCATTATGGCGCCGAGCTTGGGATGTAATGAAGGACAAACCCGATCTCAAAATAAATATTTTGCAGAAGGTTTTCCAGGCGCCTTGGGGCGGCTAGTGCCTCTGAGCCCGCTCTTGAAATCGTTTTGCGGGATCGCGATGATAGATTTGCGATACCGCCTTCACAAAAATATGAGTCGCCAACTCAGGGCTCTTACGTCTATAATTTGAGTCACGGAGGACATCATGAAATTATCACACCTAACAACATCAATTCTGGCAGCTGGTTTTTTAATAAGCTGCGCGCAAGCTGAAAGCGCGGTGGAAAAGACGGCGCAAACGGCTGCCGCGAAAACGAGTGAAGCTGCGCAAAAGACAGGCGATACACTCAAAGAGGCCGCTAAGAAAACGACGGATGCGGCAAAGTCAATGAAGCCTTCCGCGCCGGGCGCAGATATTTCCGAAGCTCCGTCAGGGACCTATAAAGCCGAAGCAGGCCATGCCTATATCGCCTTTAGCTATGACCATCAGGGTTATTCAAAACCTATTCTGCGCTGGGGCGAATTTGACGGAACTGTTGAGCTAAACTCTGAGGCCCCCGAAAAATCTTCGGTCTCCGTGACAATTCCTGTCGCCTCTATTGATAGCGGCGTTGATGTTTTTAACGACCACCTCAAAAGCGCTGGGTTCTTTGACGTTGAAACTTACCCTACCATCACATTTAAGAGCACAGAGATAAATCAAATCATAACTGGGTCTGGGCAGCTTACGGGTGATCTCACCATTAAAGGCGTCACAAAACCGATAACGCTAAATGTTAAGCTTAATAAGGTCGGGCAAAATTTCCGCTCAGGTGTTGATATGTTCGGGATCTCCGCTACGGGCTCCTTAAAGCGGGCCGATTATGGCTTGGATAAATACCTTCCCGTTGCCGAATATATTAATCTCATGATCGAAGTCGAGTTCCAGAAAGAGGGCTAACCGCGTGACAGGGGCTGAGCGTTATTCCAAAGTCGCGATAGGCTTTCACTGGCTTATCGCGCTTATGATCATTGGTTTGATTATTTTTGGCGTGTTGATGACTAATCCTGAGACGCCGAACCGCTTTGCGCTTTACCAGCTTCATAAAAGCTTTGGCATTTGTGTTTTAATATTGTCAGTGCTGCGATTGCTCTGGCGGCTAGGGCATAAGCCGCCTGCGCTTCCAGAGGGTATGAAAAGCTGGGAAATCGCTGCGGCGAAATTCACCCATATTGCCTTTTATATGATCATGATTGGGATGCCGCTATTAGGCTGGGCGATGGTGTCATCAACAGAGCTCGTCATTCCGACGAGAATATTTAATACGATTCCTTGGCCCGATATGCCGGGAATTCCGCGCGATAAGTCACTTTCAGATGTATTTAAAAATATGCACCACTGGATTGGCAAGGCGACAATTGCCCTTATTTTACTTCATCTTGGCGCCGCTTTGAAGCACTATTTCATTAATAAAGACAACGTCTTAACCCATATGATTCCGCTTCTGCGAAAAAAATGACAAGTCTCTCCTAATAATTAACAATTGATAGACTACTCAATATAGCGTAACCCGTAGGTAATGCGGGGCGCGCATGTCACAAATAACGGACTTCTCCTTTAAGACATACAAGCCCCTAAATCGTAACCTTGGGGCCTCCTATGTATTTTCTCGACCGCTTTAATTCTGACAATCTGTTTTCATTTAACTTCGACGCTTTAGATGTAAGTTCATCTTTCAAAGCGATGGATATGGCGCTTGCTGCGCCGCGTTTCACTGAACTTTCGCCTCTCCAAGGGGTTGCGCTTGAGGCAGAGGTTTTGGGCGAGGTTATCGAGACCGTTGAGGTCGTTGAATCCGTTGAAACGAGTGAGAGCGCGGGTGATTCAGTTGCGCCAGATGACGGCGTCAACGCCCCGACACCTCCGGGACCGCTTTTTGCAATCATTAACGGCACGGCAGGTAATGATGTGCTCAATGGTACAGCTTCGCCTGATACCATTAACGGTTTGGCTGGCAATGATACCATTGATGGCGGCGGTGGTGCCGATACGATTAATGGCGGTGACGGGGATGATTATATGATCCTCATGTGGAACCAAGGATCCGATGATTTCTTTGGCGGTGCAGGCTCCGACACACTTGATCTGTCCGACCCCAATTTCACAGGTGGCTTAAACTTTGATTTACAGGCCGGTACTTATCAATTCGGTACCGCAGATAGTGTCGAGAATGTCCGCGGGACGCAAAATAGTGACAATATTACCGGCAGCAGCGCCGCCAATGATTTGCGCGGCAATGACGGTAATGACACGATTAACGCTCTCGGCGGTAATGACACTATTTATGATGGAAATGGTGATGACGTTGTCGATGGCGGCGCGGGCAATGATACTTTTGTCATGGGGCAGGGCGCCGATACGCTAAATGGCGGAACTGGAAATGATCTATTTGACTACTTCACAGGTTTCGATACGTCGAATGTGACAGATGTCGATGGGGGCACAGGAACTGACACTTTTTCGTTTGTGGGCTTTGGTGGTAATTATAGCGTTGACCTAAACGCTGGTGAAATGCGCCAACTCTCTAGTAATACCCTATTGGTTAACCTCACAGATGTTGAAAATATATCGGCCGGGGATGGCAATGATGTTTTAACAGGAGATAATGCTGATAATGTTCTAAATGGCGGCGGCGGCAATGATATTATTGATGGCGGCTTTGGTTTGGATACCATGGATGGCGGCACAGGCATTGATACATTGGACGTCTCGTTCTTTAGCAGCACATATGTATGGAATATGGTCACGGGCGTCACAAATTTTGGAGGTGAGACGGCCATCAATTTTGAAAATGCTATTATGGGTGCGGGCGATGATGATATTACGGGCACGGCGGGCAATAACATCATTGATGGCGGTGATGGCGGCGATACGCTTGACGGGGCTGGCGGTACGGACACGCTGAGCTATGCAAGATCCGACGCGGCTGTTTCTGTTGATTTGGGTTTCAATACTGCCTCAGGCGGTCATGCCGATGGAGATTCGATTTCCAATTTCGAAAACCTCATCGGCTCAGACTTTGACGACGATCTTACAGGCACGTCGGGGGCTAATGTTCTTGATGGCGGCGATGGCAATGACACCATAAATAGCGGCAATGGCAATGATACCATGAATGGCGGCGCTGGTGATGATCTCTTAGAGGGCAGTAATGGCGTGAACGTCTATAATGGCGATGCTGGCGATGATACGCTGCAAATTCTCGGCTTTACCGCGGGTAATACATTTGATGGCGGGGCGGATAATGATACCTTCAGCTTTGAAACCTTTGGCAGCGATTATATCGCCAATCTGAACACGGGAGTCTATGACCGCGTGGCCACAGGGCAAGCGTCAACACTGGCCAATATTGAAAACATTACGGCGGGTGCCGGAGACGATATCCTGACCGGCAATGGCCAAGACAATATTCTCATTGGCGGCTCTGGCAATGATACTATCAATGCGCTTACGGGAACCAATACGGTCGATGCTGGCAGCGGGAACGATACCGTCATCTTCCAATCTGGCGCGAACCTGCTCGGCAGCTATGATGGCGGTTCAGGGACAGATACATTCGACGCTGGTGCTGGATGGAGCAATTTGGTCACAATTAACC
This sequence comes from Hellea sp., assembly GCA_039977295.1. GTDB lineage: Bacteria > Pseudomonadota > Alphaproteobacteria > Caulobacterales > Maricaulaceae > Hellea. Next base: position 82,042 of record JBDWDN010000001.1, read on the forward strand.
TGACAACAGGCTTCGTGAATTTTGTTGGAGATTTTGCGTCATTAGCGAATTTTGAAAATGTAATTGTCGGCGGTGACGGGAATATTGTCGGCGATTCCGGCAATAATGTCCTGACAGGACTAGGCGGGGATAATACAATCGCCGGCATGGCCGGAGCTGACACGATGGATGGCGGCGCAGGCATCGATACGTTGGACTATTCTGCGTCTAATGCGGGCGTCAATATTGACCTCAATGCCAATACGGCGTCTGGCGGTCATGCCGCGGGCGATGTTATCTCCAATTTTGAGAATGTAGATGGGTCCGATTTTGATGATGTTCTCGTAGCAAGTATCCTGGGCAGTATTATTAATGGTGGTGAGGGTAACGACACAATGTCGGTTACAGGTGGATTAAACGGATCCATCCTACAAGCGGGCGGTGGGGATGATATTCTCTGGTCCGCTGTCACAATGAATTCGAGCCTGTTAAATGGCGATGGCGGTAATGATGAAATCCATCTTTTCACCGATAGCGGATTAGGCGGAACGGGTGATACCGGAAATGGCGGAAGCGGGAATGATATAATCTACCTTGAATCGGAAGTCTTTAACCAAACGGCAAATGGTGAAGGCGATACGGATACGCTCACGCTACAAAACCTTTCCGGTGGATATACAGTAAACTTGACCGCAGGCACCGTCGATGACGGCGATGCTTCGGATAATGCCACATTCTCTAGCATTGAGATTCATGTCGGCAGTACAGGCGATGATATTTATAATGGCGGTACAGGCAATGATACAATATTTGGCTATACGGGCGCGGATACATTAAATGGAGGGGCGGGCAATGATGTGCTTGATGGCGGCGGCGCCGACCTTGTGGGCACGGACACCGCGACAGGTCACGATATAATTAATGGCGGGTCAGGTAATGATACTATTATTTATTCGCGCACGGGCTCTGGCTCTATTGACGTAGATACGAATGACGGAGGTTCGGGAACTGATACCTTCGTGATGAGCCATATCACGACGGGCCGTGTAGTGGATTTGACCGCAGGGACATGGAGCCTAGGCTCTTTTAATAGCACGGGCTCAGTCCGCGGCAATCTCGTTAGTATTGAAAATGTCAGGATAGAAGGTAATGGCGATGTTGATGTTCGTGGTGATAGCGGCGCGAATGATCTGTCTTCGACGTCACTGACGGCGAATAACGAATTTGAAGGCATGGGCGGCAATGACAATATCAGCGCGGGCGGCGGTAATGACCGCGTTGAAGGCGGCGCAGGCGAAGATGATATGGACGGCGGAGCCGGAATTGACCTGCTTGACTATGCCTCTTCAAGTGCTGGCGTAAATGTCAACCTCGGAACAGGCATTGCGACTGGCGGCGATGCTGATGGTGATACATTCATGAATTTTGAGAATATTTACGGCTCACAATTTAATGACATTCTGACGGGTGACGCCAATGCCAATACGCTTGAAGGCGACCTCGCGAATGACCGGTTAGATGGCGGCGCAGGCGATGATATCCTCTTGGGCGGCGACGGCGCTGATACACTCCTTGGCGGCGCGGGGGCTGACGTCATGGATGGCGGGGTTGGCTTTGACTCTGTCGATTATCGCGCGGCAACGTCTCGCGTCGTGCTTAATTTGGATACTGGCGGCACCTTAGGTGATGCAGCTGGCGATACATATTTCGGTATCGAGCGCGTTTATGGGTCTGATTTTAACGACACCATTACAGGAACGGCGGCCAATGAGTTTTTCTACGGCGAAGACGGGAATGACACAATCAATGCGGGCGACGGCATTGACCGGCTTTACGGCGGTGACGGTAATGACATCATGCGCGGCGATGGCGGCAATGACCAACTTTACGGCTCAGCTGGTAACGACCAGCTTAATGGCGGAACCGGCTTTGATATTGCCAATTACCGAGATGCGACATCTTCTGTCGTGTTGAACCTAGGGACAGGCGGGACATTAGGCGATGCCGCAGGTGATACCTATTTCGGTATAGAAGCTGTTTATGGGTCTGACTTTAACGATATCTTAGCAGGCAATAATTCAGCCAATGAACTTCGCGGTTGGGGCGGAAACGATATCCTCAACGGCGCAGGCGGCAATGACCGTCTCTTCGGCGGCGCAGGCGCAGATGCGCTGAATGGCGGCACGGGTGTCGACATTGCTGTCTATACAGATGCAACCTCCGCCGTGACAGTTAACCTTGCCACGGTCGGTACAGTCGGCGACGCAGCAGGAGATACCTACAGCTCCATTGAATGGGTCTGGGGGTCTGCCTTTAACGATATCATTACAGGCGATACGGGCAATAACCGCCTCGAAGGCCGTGACGGTAATGATACGCTGAATGGCGGTGATGGAAATGACCGTCTTCTTGGCGGGGAAGGTGACGATACCATCAATGGCGGTAACGGCGTTGATACAATTTTCGGCCAAAACGGAAATGATAACCTTATCGGCGCAGGCGGAAACGATTTCTTCTTTGGCTCAGACGGTGGCGACACCATTAATGGCGGTTTGGATTTCGATACTGTGTCTTATTTGGCTTCGACAAGCGCCGTCGGCGTTGACTTACAAGCGGGCGGATTCATTGGCGATGCGAATGGCGACACTTATTCCTCTATTGAGCGGGTCTTTGGCTCGCAGCATGATGATTATATCGTGGGATCAAATGGCGCGAATACGCTTTTGGGTAATGGCGGCAGTGATTATCTCGAAGGCGGCCTTGGCAATGATAGCCTTTTTGGCGGCGCGGCGACTGACAGCTTTGGTTATGATACAACGAATGGCGATGCTGACGTTATCAGTGATTTCTCGACAGCCGGTGAAGTCATCTACATTCTGGGCGGTGACACGGACTTTGATACTTTCGCTGAGGTGCAAGCCGCAGGTACGGATGCCGGCGCAAATGTTATCTTTGACTTTGGCGGCGGAAATACGCTGACAATTGTTGGCCAGAATTTGGCTGATTTAAATGCAGGCGATTTTGACTTCTCAGGACCACCGCCAGCTGCTGAAATGCTGGATGACCCGGGCGCCTATGCGTCTGAGCCGCTAAGCTTTGACCAAATTGTGGCCATTCATCAAGCCTTTGCGGCGGATGCAAATGAAATGCAATTAGACGATATGCTTATCTAAAGCGTAATTTAAAACACTTCCCCCAAACTGAGGCTGCAGGTAAAACTGTGGCCTCTTTTTTTTGCACATCACAATTTGGCAGATATCGCGTCTCTACCTTGACGTGCCGACGAATCTCCGCGACAACTACGTTAAAAATAACTTAACGCCCCTTGACGGGGCACAATACGCGGGACGACATTATGAGACAATTTGGCTTGGATACGGTATATGCGGGTGTGACACTCAATCAAGATGAAGCTGGGCTCGACCGCGTTTTTGACGCGGAACGCGGAACAAGCTTTATCGTAGATGTTGCTGATGTCGAGTTTCCGTCAATCTCTAGTGTCATTTTCCAAGGCTATGGCCACGATAAGGCCTTCGTTGGCTATCTAGACCAAGCTTTTGATACAATGTCTGAGGCCGTCGCTGAACGCGGATCAATCGATATAGAAGATGAAACCCTTTACTGCTGTGCGTGCTCGGCCTGTTCTGGAGAGCAAGAGCCAGGCCTTGTGATTATTGATGGCTACACGACTGTCTATAGCATGCTGGGAAGTGAGATGGATTTTGGGGGGCAAACCCGAACGTTTTTAGAGGTTTTGACAAGCCAGTTTGATCTCACTGAAGACCAACTATCTTCCATGCTTTACAATGCCGAGACTGGCAATCTTATCGTCATCGAAGGTTTTGACGGCATAGTGGGTAAAGGCGCCTCTTTAGAAATTACGGATGGCGGCTTAGGCGGCGTTTTGGAGGCAGGCACCCTGTCGACAACTGTGACTGTTGCAGCTGCCGGCGATATTTACGTTGACGGCGTGATTAATGGTGATCGTTGGGCCAATCCTGATGGCTCTATTGATTATTCATTCTCTTTGACGGGCACGCCCTATGAATATGCGGGGACAGGCAATGAAGCCCTTCCGGCAAATTTCAATACGATTTCAGCACAACAAGAGGCGGCCGCTCATTTCGCGCTGAGCTCTATCGAAGGAAACGCCGCAGCAGCAGGTTTCTCTGTTGAGGGCTTTACAAATCTTGATATCAATTTCCTTGGAAATGTTGATGATACTCAAGCTGAAATCCGCTTTGGCGAAACGTCTGATCCCGGAACAGGCACAGCCCGTGTTGCTGACTTTCCTGGCGGCCAAGTAACAGCGAGCCCGAATGATGATGGCGATGTTTGGTTTGGTGTGGCGTTTAACTTCCGGGTGCCTGAGGCTGGAACATATTCATGGATTACAATGATCCACGAAATTGGTCACGCTTTGGGTCTGAAACATAGTCACCAGAACTATAATTTTGGGACATTACCAGCTGACTTAGACGCTATGGAATATTCCGTCATGAGTTACCGCTCTTTTATTGGGGGTTCAACAACGGGTGGTTATACCAATGAACAATTTGGCTTTGCTCAAACCTTTATGATCGCAGATATCGCAACTTTGCAATATATGTATGGTGCTGATTTTACGGCTAATGACGGAGATACGGTTTATACATGGACACCAGGTTCTGGTGATACGCTTGTTGACGGCGTCGTTGCGATTAACCCAGGCGGCAACCGTATTTTCGCAACCATCTGGGATGGTGACGGAAATGATACATATGATCTAAGTGCTTATTCGACAGATTTGCGCGTCGACCTAAGCCCAGGCGGCGACTCTCTATTTAGTGCTGCGCAGCAAGCGGCCTTAGGCGGCGGAAATGTTGCGAGAGCTAACATCTATAATGCTATTCTTTATCAAGGCGATACGCGGTCTCTAATTGAGAATGCCATTGGTGGATCCGGAGACGACGTCTTCATTGGAAATCAAGGCGATAATAATTTTGATGGCGGGGCGGGTATAGATACAGTGGACTATTCTTCCGAAACGGCAGACCTAACCATTTCAATCGAAGCCGCAGGCACTGGAACGGGCACAGGTATCGGGATTGATAGTTATGACTCCATTGAAAATATTATCAGCGGTAGCGGAAATGATAATATTGATGGGTCATTAGAGGCTAATGTTATTAAAGGCGGAGATGGGAATGACACTATTTCTGGCCTTGCAGGCGATGATGTTATTTGGGGCGAGATCGGTGACGACACCCTCTTTGGCGGCGAGGGTAATGATATTCTACGCGGCGGTAATGATCTTGCATTGACGGGTCCGACATTAGGGGACGGCGAGATTACGCGCGCCCCCGGAGCCGGCAATGATTCTATTGCGAATGCTTTAAACATTGATGATGATTATTCGTTAGACGCAGACTCAGATATTCTAAATGCTACGACGGTTCCTCACGTAACAGTCACTGCGACTGGCGATGGTACAGTGCATTTTTATGCTTTTACAGTTTACGGTCCTGACTCTGTTGTAACATTAGATATTGATTACGGCGATACGGGCGGTGCTGGCAGCTTTAACAGCTTCCTCGAATTATTCGACTCCGCAGGTAATTCAGTCGCCACAAATGACTTTTTCCCATTCCCAGGCGGCGCGGGCGGCTCAACGTCTAATGACGACGCGCTAATTTCATTCTTAGCCGTTAATCCGGGCACGTATTACGTGGCTGTTTCCGAATCTGGCGGTGCAGGTGTTCCGACGGGGGCAACATATGAACTCAACGTCTCTGCAGAAAATAATGCAATTACAGATCCAGACACAGGTGACGACACGCTTACAGGCGGAATGGGCGACGATATGTTATTTGGGGGTCAGGGGACAGATTACGCGTCATTCTCAGGCATTCAGGCTAACTATACCGTCACAGATAATATGGATGGCACTTATTTGGTTGTCGATAATGTCGGAACTGACGGAAGCGATACGTTGGAGAGTATTGAGTTTCTGATCTTCTCCGATGTGACGGTGGACATCACGACCGCTCCTGGCGGCGGCGGACCCGTCTTTACAGAGGGTAATGACAATGAAGTCGGCACGGCTGGGGATGACATTCTGGACGGCTTAGGCGGAAACGATATTATCGATGGCCTCGCGGGTAATGACACAATTAATGGCGGAGACGGCGCTGACCGTCTTATCGGCGGTGAAGGTGCAGATGCACTACACGGCGATGCAGGCTTTGACTCGGCGGATTATCGCGGCGCATTAGCAGGCATAGCCTTTAACGTCGATACAGGCGGCACGGGCGGCGAAGCCGCTGGTGATACTTTCTCTGGTATTGAGCGCTACTATCTTTCAAACTTTAACGACACGGTGACCGGCTCAAGCGCCAATGAGTTTTTCTACGGCGAAGACGGAAATGACACGATCAATGCAGGCGGCGGTATTGACCGTCTCTATGGCGGAGACGGAAATGACATTCAGCGCGGTCAAGACGGTAATGATCAGCTCTACGGCTCAGCAGGTAGTGACCAATTGAATGGCGGTGCAGGCTTTGATATCGCCAATTACAGTCTTGCGACATCTGCCGTTGATTTGAATATGGCGACAGGTGGTGTCGGCGGCGATGCGGCTGGCGATACTTACTTTGGTATCGAGGCGATTTATGGCTCTGACTTTGATGACATCCTGACCGGCAATAGCAGCTCCAATGAACTACGCGGCGGGGATGGTGCGGACAGCATTAATGGCGGCGGCGGTAATGACCGTATCTTTGGCGGCGAAGGCGGCGACGCGATCGATGGCGGATTAGGTATTGATATTGTGAATTTCACACTGGCAACCAGCGCTGTTGGCGTGATCTTGGGCGGAAGCGGGTTCCTCGGCGAAGCCAATGGCGATAGCTATACCTCCGTTGAATGGGTCTTCGGCTCTGACTTTGACGACAGCATTACAGGTGACGCGGCTAATAACCGTCTTGAGGGCCGAGACGGCAATGACACGCTTAGCGGCGCTGGCGGTAATGACCGCCTATTAGGCGGCGACGGCAATGACACCATCATGGGCGGGGACGGCGTTGATACAATCTTTGGCCAAGATGGCGATGATACGCTCTTTGGCGATGACGGAAATGATTTCTTCTTTGGCGGCGGCGGCGCA
>JBDWDN010000002.1:0-16800 GCA_039977295.1 Hellea sp.
TCTTTGTAAGCCAGGTTCAGTTCAGCCACACAAAAAGTTTGTTGGCGAAGCTTATATCCTGACGAAAGACGAAGGCGGCCGTCACACGCCGTTCTTTAACAACTATCGTCCACAGTTCTACTTCCGTACAACTGACGTGACGGGTGTTGTGACATTGGACGCTGGCACAGAAATGGTTATGCCAGGCGATAATGTTAATATTAACGTTGAGCTTATCGTGCCAATCGCTATGGAAGAGAAGCTCCGCTTCGCCATCCGCGAAGGCGGCCGCACAGTCGGCGCCGGCGTCGTCGGTAAAATCATTGAGTAGTTAATAGAGCTAACATAGCGAGCCGGACATTTTGGCTCGCTGCCTAATAAGGACTTTAAAATATAGGGGTGTAGCTCAGTTGGTAGAGCACTGGTTTCCAAAACCAGCGGTCGGGAGTTCGAGTCTCTCCGCCCCTGCCACTCAAGAAGATCTGTCTTCTGAAAAGAGTTGCCCTTTAAAGTCTGCATAAGAGGCACAATATAACGAACGCGGCCCGGAATTTTCCGGCTCGCGTTTTGGAGTTTAGGTGAGATGGCTGATACAAAGCCCGCAAAAGATAAAGTCGGACCCGTCAAATATGTCGGGCAAGTTCGTCAAGAAGCCCGTAAAGTGGTTTGGCCAACGTGGCGTGAGACTATCACGACCACGATTTTGGTTATGATCATGGTGGTTTTGATGGGCATTTTCTTCTTTATTGTGGATTGGGCTTTGGCCTCGGTCATTAAAGTAATACTCGGGTTTGGAGGGTCTGCATAATGGCAGCTAGGTGGTATATCGTTCAGGCCTACTCGAACTTTGAGAAGCGCGTGAAAGAAACGCTAGAGCGTGAAGCTGAAGTCAAGGGATTGGGTCATCTCTTTGAGGAAATTCTCGTGCCGACAGAGCACGTCGTTGAGGTTCGTAAAGGCCGTAAAGTTGAGAGCGAGCGCAAGTTTTTCCCAGGGTATGTGCTGGTTAAAGTTGATTTGACCGATGAGGTCTATCACTTGGTGAAAAACACGCCGAAAGTTACGGGTTTCCTGGGAAATTCTAAGCGGCCATTGCCAGTATCTGACGCGGAAATCGCGCGCATTGTTGGCCAAATTCAAGAAGGTGTGGATAGTCCGCGTCCTATGATTACATTCGAAATTGGCGAGACGGTCAAAGTTATCGACGGCCCCTTCCAGAGCTTTAACGGCACTGTGGAGAGTGTGGACGAAGAAACGGCGCGCCTCAAAGTGCTGATTAATATTTTCGGGCAGGGCACACCTGTTGAGCTGAATTACGTTCAGGTCGAGAAGCAGACATAACGCTTTGAGATAGGAACGAATGCAAAACAGCTAAGAGTGCTGTTTTGTTGTCGAAATTTCCCTAACGGGAAAAATCGACTGTCTGTGGGAGGCGACGCTAAAGTCCAGCGTCTTTCCGAACCACGGGCGCCACATTGTTATCGCCAAGAGGGCGGTAGCATATATTAACCGAGGCGATTTCGCCTCATATGGAGTGGAAAATGGCAAAGAAGATTTCTGGCTATATCAAGCTTATGATTCCTGCGGGATCAGCTAATCCGTCACCGCCTCTTGGGCCAGCATTGGGTCAACGCGGTGTTAATATCATGGAATTCGCGAAAGCGTTTAACGCAAAAACTGAAGCGCTTGAGAAAGGCGTTCCGACACCGACGGTTATTACTGTCTATGCGGATAAGTCTTTCACATTTATTACGAAGACAGCGCCTGCCTCTTATTACCTTAAGAAAATGGCTGGTAAGAAAATGGGCGCTAATCACCCAGGCCGCGAAGTTGGCGGAACTGTGACAATGGCGCAATGCCGCGAAATCGCTGAGATTAAACTTGCTGACTTATCGGCTAATGATGTTGATCAAGGCGCTCTTATCATCGCGGGCTCTGCTCGTTCGATGGGCTACGAAGTAACGGGAGCTTAGGTCATGGCGAAGAAACGTATGACAGCAGCCTATGCTGCTTTTGATAAAAATGCCGATCACAGCATCTCCGACGCTGTAAAAATCGTCAAAGGTAATGCGAAAGCTAAGTTTGACGAAACAATTGAGGTCGCTATCAATTTGGGTGTTGATCCTCGCCATGCAGACCAAATGGTTCGCGGCGTGTGTAACCTTCCAAACGGTACAGGCCGGTCTGTTCGTGTTGCTGTATTTGCGAAAGACGCAAAGGCTGATGAAGCCCGCGCAGCTGGCGCTGAGGTTGTCGGCGCAGAAGATTTGATGGAGCAAATTCAAAAAGGCGATATGCCATTTGAACGCGTTATCGCGACTCCGGATATGATGCCGCTTGTTGGCCGTCTAGGTAAGGTTCTTGGCCCTAAGGGCATGATGCCAAACCCTAAAGTCGGCACTGTAACGATGGACGTTGCAAAGGCTGTTTCTGACGCCAAAGGCGGCGCTGTTGAGTTCCGCGTTGAAAAAGCGGGTATTGTTCATGCGGGCGTTGGTAAAGCCAGCTTCACGCAAGACAAGCTCACCGAAAATGTGAACGCATTTTTGACCGCTATTCAGAAGGCACGTCCTTCAGGCGCCAAAGGTGTTTTCATGAAGCGCATTACGCTTAGCTCCACTATGGGCGCCGGCGTAAAGATCGATACATCTGACGTTGCCAGCTAGGCGCGTTAATTTAAGAATTTGGACCTGATTTTATCAGGTCTGATTACCAAACGGCCACAAGCTGTTTGGTCTGTCCAAGACTATCGGTGTCGCTAATACTGGCGGCTTAATCGCCGATATAGGCAGAGATAAAATTGATTTCCTCACGCAGTGAGCAAATCAGTTCGATCCTCTGTTAAATCCCTTCACGGGGGACAGAAAATCGCTCTTATGTTTGCTTATGCAGACATCAGGGCACTTGGTAGATCTCCGCATGGTGTGGGGATCATTAACAGGGAGACCGCAAATGGATCGTTCTCAAAAAGAGGAACAAGTCAAAGAGATCGCAGAGATCTTTGAAAATTCCGGATCCGTGGTTATGGCTGAATATTCAGGCATGACTGTTGCGGAAATGACGGATCTACGTGCCAAACTGCGTGAGCAGGGTGCGTCTATTCGTGTTGTTAAAAACCGTTTGGCGAAAATTGCCATGAAAGGGAAACCTTTTGAGGCAGCCGGTGACATGTTCACAGGGCCCGTAGCAATTGCTTGGGCTGATGATATGATCAGCGCGCCAAAGGTGACAGTTGAATTTGCCAAAGATAGCAAAGCTTTTGCTATTAAAGGTGGATTTATGGGTGAAGAAGTTTTCGGTGCCGATGGTATCGTAACATTGTCCAAGCTGCCATCTCGCGAAGAGCTCATTGGAATGGCTGCTGCCCGTCTTATCGGTCAGGCCTCCGAGGTTGCTCAGCGTCTTATGTCACCTGGTTCAGCGCTTTCGGGCGCGATCAAAGTGATCGAAGAAAAAGCGGCGGCCTAGAAATAGGTAGAGATAACAACTTTCATTCTCGCAAAATCGAACTGATATTAACTTAAGGAAGCTAAAATGGCTGATGTAAAAAAACTCGCTGATGAGCTGATGGGCTTAACCATCCTCGAAGCAAAAGAACTAAATGACATTCTCGAAGAAAATGGCATTAAAGCCGCGGCTGCAGTTGCAGTTGCTGGTCCTGCTGCTGATGGCGGCGGTGCTGCTGAAGCAAAAACAGACTTTGATGTTGTCATGACATCATTTGGCGGAAACAAAATTTCTGTCATCAAAGAAGTCCGTGCTATTACAGGTCTTGGCCTCAAAGAAGCTAAAGAGCTTGTTGAATCTGCTCCTAAGGCCGTCAAAGAAGGCGTTGCTGAAGCAGAAGCTAACGACATCAAAGAGAAACTCGAAGCGGCTGGTGCCACTGTTGAGCTTAAATAGTCTCTTAGATTATCGCTGGATGGAGCTTGCTCCATCCAGCACCCTCTCTTAGCTGAGGTAAAAGGCAAAACTGGCGGGGGCCAGATAAATCGACCCAAAGAATTATAAGGACAGACGGGACTGCAGCCCATTGTCCAAACTTAAAAGGTGTCACAGATGTCGCTGACGTTCACTGGTAAAAAACGTATTCGTAAAAGCTTTGGCCGGATTCCAGAAGTAATCCGCATGCCAAACCTGATTGAAGTTCAAAAGAGCTCTTATAATCAGTTTTTGCAAAAATCCATTCCGCATGAAGAGCGTGGAAAAGACGACGGTATGAATGGTGTTTTCCATTCAGTCTTCCCGGTTCGTGACTTTTCTGACCGCGCCGTGCTGGAATATGTCTCATTTGTATTTGAGCCGCCAAAGTTTGACGAAGAAGAATGTCAACAGCGCGACATCACATATGCCGCGCCATTGAAAGTCAAAATGCGCCTCGTCGTATTTGATGTTGATGATGATACAGGCGCGCGCTCTGTGAAAGACATTAAAGAGCAAGACGTCTATATGGGCGACATTCCGCTTATGACGGAAAAAGGCACATTTATCGTGAACGGAACAGAGCGCGTTATCGTGTCTCAAATGCACCGCTCACCAGGTGTCTTCTTTAGTCATGATAAAGGTAAGGGTCACAGCTCAGGTAAGTTCCTGTTCTCAGCCCGTATCATTCCATATCGTGGTTCATGGCTTGATTTTGAATTTGATGCCAAAGACATTCTTTATGCCCGTATTGACCGCCGCCGGAAGCTTCCTGCGACGTCAATCCTTTACGCGCTGGGTATGTCAAAAGAAGATATTCTTGAGCATTATTATAAGCAAATCGCCTTTAAGCGCGATAAAAAGAAAGATGGCTGGACACGTCCATTCAACGCCGAAGATTATCGCGGGTCTAAACTGCTGCGTGACTTGGTAGACTCTAAGACAGGTGAAGTTGTTGCGCCAGCTGGCCGTAAGCTGACAAAGCGCGGCGCCAAGAAGCTTGCCGATGATGGCCTTAAGAGCGTCCTAATCTCTAATGAAGAGATGTCAGAGCGTTTTGCAGCTGAAGATATTGTCAATATGACGACAGGTCAAATCTATGCCGAGGCGGGTGATGAGCTTTCTGAAGAGGCTATGGAGCTTATTAACGAAGCTGGCATCACTGAGATCGCTGTGCTGAATATCGACTTTGTAAATGTTGGTCCTTATATCCGTAACACATTGGCGGCTGATAAGAACGACTCGCGCGAAGGCGCATTGGTTGATATTTACCGCGTTATGCGTCCAGGCGAGCCGCCGACAACTGAAGCGGCTGAAGATCTGTTTAACTCACTCTTCTTTGATAGCGAGCGTTATGATCTCTCAGCTGTTGGCCGGGTGAAAATGAACCTTCGTATGGATATGGAAGATGTCGGTGACGAAATTCGTGTTCTTCGCAATGAAGATATGCTGGCTGTTGTTGATACGCTTGTGAAGCTTAAAGACGGCATCGGCTCTATCGATGATATTGATAACCTCGGTAACCGCCGCGTTCGTTCCGTCGGTGAGCTTATGCAGAACCAATACCGTATTGGTCTATTGCGTATGGAGCGCGCTATTAAAGAGCGTATGCAATCTGTCGATATTGAAACGGTTATGCCGCATGACCTTATCAATGCTAAACCTGCTGCCGCTGTTGTGCGTGAGTTCTTTGGTAGTTCGCAGCTGTCACAATTTATGGACCAAACAAATCCACTCTCAGAGATTACGCATAAACGCCGTCTCTCAGCGCTTGGACCTGGCGGTCTAACGCGTGAGCGTGCTGGCTTTGAGGTCCGCGACGTTCACCCAACGCATTATGGCCGTATCTGCCCGATTGAAACGCCAGAGGGTCCGAATATTGGCCTGATTAACTCACTCGCCACACATGCGCGCGTGAATAAATATGGCTTTATCGAGAGCCCGTATCGTAAAATCGTCAAGGGTAAGCTCAAAGACGAAGTTGTTTACATTTCTGCTATGGAAGAAGCGCGCTATTCAATCGCTCAGGCCAATGCCGAGATTAGCGATAAGGGCGAGCTAGCCAATGATTTTGTCACATGCCGCGTCAATGGCGATGTGACTTTGGTTGCGAAAGAAGACGTTGATTTCATCGACGTTAGCCCGAAACAATTGGTATCTGTCGCGGCCGCGCTTATCCCATTCCTAGAGAATGACGATGCGAATCGTGCCTTGATGGGATCAAACATGATGCGCCAAGCTGTGCCGCTCCTTAAGGCTGAAGCTCCGCTTGTCGGAACAGGCATGGAATCTGTTGTTGCGCTCGATTCAGGCGCGACTGTTGCGGCTAAGCGTGAAGGTATTGTTGAGCAAGTCGATGCTAAACGTATCGTTGTTCGCGCAACGAAAGAGACAAACCTGGCCAGATCAGGCGTGGATATTTACAACCTGCTTAAGTTCCAGCGCTCTAACCAGTCGACCTGTATTAATCAGCGTCCATTGGTCAAAGTTGGCGACATTGTTCAGGCCGGCGATATCATTGCTGATGGCCCGTCTACAGATCTTGGTGAACTTGCGCTCGGGAAAAACATCCTCGTCGCCTTTATGCCTTGGAATGGTTATAACTTCGAAGACTCGATTTTGATCTCAGAGCGTATCGTGCGCGATGATGTTTATACATCACTGCATATCGAAGAATTCTCTGTCATGGCCCGCGATACAAAGCTGGGTCCTGAAGAGATTACGCGCGACATTCCAAATGTCGGCGAAGAAAGCCTTCGTAACTTGGATGAAGCGGGTATTGTTGCCGTTGGTGCTGAAATTCATGCGGGCGATATTCTCGTCGGTAAGGTCACGCCAAAAGGCGAGAGCCCGATGACGCCGGAAGAAAAGCTTCTTCGCGCTATCTTTGGCGAAAAAGCCTCTGACGTGCGCGATACATCACTGAAACTCTCTCCAGGTGCTTCTGGAACTGTTGTTGAAGTTCGTGTCTTTAACCGCCACGGCGTGGAAAAAGATGAGCGCGCGATGCAAATCGAACGTGAAGAAATCGAATTCCTCGGCAAAGACCGTGATGATGAACTTTCTATCCTTGAAAGCTCTATCTACGCCTCTGTGAAAAAGACACTGATGGGTAAAACAGCTGTCTCTGGCCCGCGCGGTTTCCGCAAAGGTCCTGTGACCGAAGAAACACTCGACGAAATCCCGCGCTCCGATTGGTGGCGCATTGGTATCGATGACGAGAAATCCATTGGCGAACTTGAAGCGCTTAAAGAGCAATATGACACGTCCAAAAAGCGCCTTGATGACCGCTTTGAAGATAAGGTCGACAAGCTACAGCGCGGCGACGAACTTCCGCCAGGCGTTATGAAGATGGTTAAAGTCTTTGTCGCTGTTAAGCGTAAGCTTCAGCCAGGTGATAAAATGGCCGGTCGTCATGGTAACAAGGGTGTTATCTCTAAGATTAATCCCGTTGAAGACATGCCTTATCTGGAAACAGGTCAAGCTGTTGATATCGTGCTGAACCCACTTGGTGTTCCGTCGCGAATGAACGTTGGTCAAATTTTGGAAACCCATCTGGGATGGGCTTGCGCCGGTGTCGGTAAGCTTATTGATGACGCGCTGGAAAATTACCGCGCCGATAATGATATGTCGAAACTTCGCGAGACTATTCAGCATGTTTACGGCGAAGACGAAACGCTTCCGCGTAAGAATGATGAAATCATTGAGCTTGCCTCTAATGTTACAGGCGGCGTGCCGATTGCGACGCCTGTCTTTGACGGTGCGCGTGAGCCAGATATTGTGAAAATGCTTGAAAAAGCCGGTCTGCATAGCTCAGGTCAAATGGTTCTTAATGACGGACGGACAGGTGAGCGTTTCACGCGCCCTGTGACGGTTGGCTATAAGTATCTGCTTAAGCTTCATCATTTGGTTGACGATAAGATTCATGCCCGTTCAATCGGTCCATATTCACTTGTCACGCAACAACCTCTCGGCGGTAAAGCCCAGTTTGGTGGTCAGCGCTTCGGTGAAATGGAAGTCTGGGCGCTCGAAGCTTATGGCGCGGCTTACACGCTACAAGAAATGCTCACCGTTAAGTCTGATGACGTGGCGGGCCGTACGAAGGTTTACGAATCTATCGTTCGCGGCGATGATGCTTTCGAAGCGGGTATCCCGGAAAGCTTTAACGTCTTGATCAAAGAGATTAGATCTCTGGGTCTAAACATTGAGCTTACAAACGGCTAATCTAAAGGGAAGGGGCTTTGCCCCGCCCTCTACCTGAGAAGAATTTTAACGGTTGAGGTGGACGCACCAAAACCAAATTTGAGGAAAAAGTTATGAACCAAGAGGTCATGAACATTTTCAATCCCGCGCAAGAAGGCCCGACCTTTGACCGTATTCGTATCTCTTTGGCGTCGCCAGAGAAAATCCACAGCTGGTCATTTGGTGAAATCCGTAAGCCAGAGACCATAAATTATCGTACTTTTAAGCCTGAAAAAGACGGGCTATTCTGCGCGCGTATTTTTGGCCCTGTCAAAGATTATGAATGTCTCTGCGGTAAATATAAGCGCATGAAGTATAAAGGCGTCGTTTGCGAAAAATGCGGCGTTGAAGTCACTGTTACCCGCGTTCGCCGTGAGCGCATGGGCCATATCGAATTGGCCGCGCCTTGTGCTCATATCTGGTTCTTGAAATCATTGCCGTCACGTATTTCGTCCATGCTCAACATGACACTGAAAGAAGTAGAGCGCGTGCTTTACTTTGAAAGCTATGTCGTCACTGAGCCAGGCCTGACATCACTTGGTGAGCGTCAAATCCTGTCCGAAGAAGAATACCTCGACGCGCAAGCTGAATTTGGCGAAGACAGCTTTACCGCTGGCATCGGCGCCGAAGCCGTTCGCGAAATGCTGATTAATCTCGACCTCGAAGCCGAAGTTGAGCGTACGCGTTTTGACATGACTGAAACAGGGTCTGAGCTTAAACTTAAAAAGCTTTCTAAGCGTCTTAAGCTGCTTGAGGCCTTTATCACATCAGGCAATCGTCCTGAGTGGATGGTTCTGACAATCGTGCCAGTTATTCCGCCAGAGCTTCGTCCGCTCGTGCCGCTAGACGGCGGCCGTTTTGCGACGTCAGATTTGAACGATCTTTATCGCCGCGTTATCAACCGTAATAACCGCCTTAAGCGTCTTATTGAGCTTCGCGCGCCGGATATCATTATCCGTAACGAAAAGCGTATGCTTCAAGAATCTGTTGATGCCCTCTTTGACAATGGCCGCCGCGGCCGCGTGATTACAGGCGCCAATAAGCGTCCGCTAAAATCCATGTCAGATATGCTCAAAGGTAAGCAAGGCCGCTTCCGTCAAAACCTTCTTGGTAAGCGTGTTGACTATTCTGGTCGTTCCGTGATCGTGGTTGGCCCTGAGCTGAAACTCCACGAATGTGGTCTGCCTAAAAAGATGGCGCTTGAGCTATTCAAGCCGTTTATCTATGCGCGTCTTGATGCCAAAGGCCTCTCAGGCACAGTTAAACAATCTAAGAAACTCGTTGAAAAAGAACGTCCAGAAGTTTGGGATATTCTTGACGAAGTTATTCGCGAGCATCCGGTTCTGCTTAACCGCGCGCCGACGCTCCATAGATTGGGTATCCAAGCGTTTGAGCCTAAGCTGACAGAAGGTAAGGCGATCCGTCTTCATCCGCTTGTCTGTGCAGCCTTTAACGCTGACTTTGACGGTGACCAAATGGCTGTCCACGTTCCGCTCTCTATTGAAGCGCAACTTGAAGCCCGTGTTTTGATGATGTCTACGAACAACATCCTTTCACCTGCGAATGGTAAACCGATTATTGTTCCGTCCCAGGATATTGTCTTGGGTCTCTATTACATGTCACTCATGCGTGACGGCGAAAAAGGCGAAGGCATGATGTTCTCAAACATCGCCGAAGTCGAAGCCGCGCTTGATAATGGCTATGTCAGTATTCACTCCAAAGTTAAGGGACGTTTCCCTGTGACTGCGGAAGATGGCACTATCTCTTATGAAGTCGCTGAAACCTGCCCAGGCCGTTTGAAGCTCGCTGAATATTTGCCGAGCCATCCGCTTGTTAAATATGACATCATCAACCGTATCTTGACGAAGAAAGAGATCGGGAAGCTGATTGATACAATTTATCGTCATGCAGGGCAGAAGGCGACAGTCATCTTTGCTGATAAGATGATGGGCCTTGGTTTCCGCGAAGCGTGTAATGCGGGTATATCTTTTGGTAAGGATGACATGGTTATCCCTGAGAAGAAATATACCCTCGTCAATGAGACGCAGGAACTCGTGTCAGACTTTGAACAGCAATATGCTGACGGCCTTATCACTAAGGGCGAAAAATATAACAAAGTTGTCGATGCATGGTCGAAATGTACGGACAAAGTGGCGGATGCCATGATGGACGAAGCGGCCCGCCCGCGTAAGCGTATCAATTCTATCTTTATGATGGCTGATTCAGGCGCGCGTGGTTCTAAGAACCAAATGAAGCAACTTGCGGGTATGCGCGGTCTTATGGCCAAGCCGTCTGGCGAGATTATTGAAACGCCTATTACAGCAAACTTTAAAGAAGGCTTGACTGTTATGGATTACTTTAACTCGACCCATGGTGCGCGGAAAGGGTTGGCTGATACCGCTCTTAAAACCGCTAACTCGGGTTATCTGACACGCCGCTTGGTTGACGTTGCCCAAGACTGTATCGTTACCGAAGTAGATTGCGGCACAGAAAACGGCATTGAGCTGAAACCTGTTGTCGACTCTGGTGAAGTTGTTGTGACTCTTGGTGAACGCGTTCTCGGACGTACATTAGCCGAAGATATCCAAGATCCTCGCACAGGCGAATTACACTTCCCTGCCAACACATATGTTGACGAAGATATTGCGGCTGAAATCGATGCCTCTGGTCTACAAAATCTACGCTCCCGCAGCCCGCTTACTTGCGAAACTGTCACCGGTATTTGCGCGACCTGTTATGGCCGTGATTTGGCCCGTGGTACCAAAGTCAATATGGGTGAAGCTGTCGGTGTTATCGCGGCGCAGTCCATTGGTGAACCTGGCACGCAGCTTACAATGCGGACATTCCATATCGGCGGAACGGCCTCTGTTTCAGATAAATCTGTTACGGAAAGTTCCAATGAAGGCACGCTTGAATATAATGCTGATGACGTCATCAAAATTGAAAATGGCTTTATCGTTAAGTCGCGTAAACTCGAGTTTTCTGTTCTTGATAAAGACGGCAAAGACCTCGAGACACATAAAGTCGATTATGGCTCCCGTGTGTCTATTAAGTCTGGCGGTAAGGTTAAGCGCGGCGATCGTCTTGCGGAATGGGATCCATATGCGACCCCAATCCTGACGGAAGTTGGCGGAACAGTTCGTTTGCTTGATATCGTTGACGGCGTTTCAGCCAAAGAAGAAACAGATGAAGAGACAGGTATCTCTTCAAAAGTTATCGTTGACTGGCGTGCTTCATCTAAATCTGGTGATATTCAGCCTGTAGCTGTTATCGAAGATGAAAACGGCGAACCTATCAAGCTCGGAAACGGCAATATTGCGCGCTACATGCTTGCGGTTGGCGCGATCCTCTCTGTCCAAGATGGAGACACAATCACGCCAGGCGGCGTCTTGGCGCGTATCGCCAAAGGCGGCGCGACGCAGCGCGACATTACCGGTGGTCTGCCGCGTGTTGCGGAACTCTTCGAAGCGCGCCGTCCGAAAGACGACGCGGTTATCGCTGATATTGACGGTAAGATTGAATTTACGCGCGACTATAAAAACAAGCGTAAAATCCAAATCCTGCCCGAAGACGAGTCCAAAGACCCGTCAGCTTATCTCATCGCCAAAGGCAAGCACATGCTCGTCCAAGACGGTGATATGGTCAAGAAAGGCGATTACATCATTGATGGTAACCCGGCTCCGCATGACATCCTGTCTATTATGGGCGTCGAAGCTTTGGCTGAATATCTCGTGGACGAAGTCCAAGGCGTTTACCGCCTGCAAGGTGTTCCGATTAATGACAAACACATCGAAGTGATTGTCGGTCAAATGTTGCAAAAAGTGGAAGTTACTGATCCCGGTGACACAACGCTTCTTCGCAAAGAGCAAATGGATAAGGTTGAATTCAATAAAGTGAATGAAGCTCTGTTGGCGCGCGACAAGAAGGCGACACCGGCTGTCGGAACGCCTGTTCTGCTCGGTATTACCAAAGCGTCACTGCAAACACGCTCCTTTATCTCAGCGGCCTCTTTCCAAGAGACAACACGTGTTCTTACCGAAGCGTCTGTCCAAGGTAAGGAAGACATGCTTGAGGGTCTTAAAGAGAATGTTATCGTCGGCCGTCTTATCCCAGCTGGCACCGGCAGCAATCTGCGTAAATACCAAAAACTCGCCAATGACCGCGACGAGAAACTCCTCGCCGAGCGCGCTGCAAACGCACCGCAACTCGAAGAGTTCCCAAGCGAGATTGAAGGCGACGCTGCAGAGTAACGTCCCAGACAGCTTGAATTTAAGAGCCGCTCTCAGAAATGAGAGCGGCTTTTTTATTGCCCTTGCCGCATCTCTCTTTATGTTGGCGGCAACAAAAGGACATTATCATGCGCAATATCACCATCGGACTTCTTGCTCTTAGTTTAGGGGCCTGCCAGGCAGCGAGTATCAATGAAGAGGTGAAACCCGCTGTGACCCTTGACGCTGCCGCTATTCACGCCCAAACCCTGACCCTCGACACCCATATCGATATTCCGCTTACCTATATGGATGAAATTGATCCAAGCAAAGAAACTGAGTTGCAGGTCGATATTCCTAAGTTGGCCGCAGGGGAACTCGATAGTGGCTTCTGGATAATTTATACGCCGCAAGGCGAACTAACAGCTGATGGCTACGCGTCAGGCATGAAAATAGCGCAAAAACGCTTAAATGCCATTAAGCGTTTCACGCGCGCCAATTCTGATAGAGTGGAAGCCGCAAAAACCGCAAGCGATGTGCGCCGTATTGTTGAGCAAGGCAAACATGCCGTCATTATTGGTATGGAAAATGCCTATCCCATTGGTGAAGATGTTGACCTTGTTGAGGTTGGGGCGCAGCAAGGCGTGCGCTATATGGGTATCACCCATTTTGGGCATAATCAATTTGGGGACAGCTCAAACCCTAATCCGCTTCGCGATGATGGGCCTAAGTGGAATGGACTTTCCCCGCTTGGGAAAAGCCTTGTAAAGACCTTGAATGATCATGGGATTATGGTCGATGTCTCACATGCCGGCAAAGAAACCATGATGCAGGCGGCCGATATCTCGCGAACGCCCATTATCGCGAGCCATTCAGGTGTAAAAGCTATAGCTGATAGCGCCCGTAATCTCGATGATGAGCAGCTCTTAAAGCTCAAAGAGGTCGGAGGTGTCGTGCAGATAGTGGCTTTGGGGGCTTACGTAAAAGCGCCGACCGCTGAGCAAAAAGCTTATGAAGCCGAAATTGAGACAACCTTTAACGTCAAGACGTCCGCCGATGTTGAAAAATTGAGCGCCGAAGATAAAGCCAAATTAGAAGAGGCGCGGGCTAAGCTTCGCGCTATGTCCCCGCCGGCTAATGTTGCCGATTTTGTTAATCACATCGACCACGCAGTGAAGGTAGCCGGAATCGATCACGTCGGTATTGCGTCAGACTTTGACGGCGGCGGCGGCATTGTCGGATGGAAAGACGCGTCCGAGACAGCCAATGTTACGGCTGAACTCGTTAAGCGGGGCTATAGCCAGGATGACATTGCAAAAATATGGGGCGCAAACTTACTGCGTGTTATGGAGGCGGCAGAGAAGGGGGCTATGTAACCTTCATTTGTCCCAATATGTCTCTAATCTTGGCTCGCTGCTATCACAGTGAAAAAAGCCAATATCACCTGTTGACGACACGCGAATCCCTGACTATACGGCCCCCAAGTTGATGAGCGTGCTGTCTATGGGTCACCGTAGAAACCTCGTTTAAGACGTAAATAGAATAACCCTATCGGTTCATTCGCGCGAAGTTTTGCGCGATAGGGCCGATTTTGTTGCAGGTAACCTGTCAATTCGCGTGGTGCGAGGGGCGGGATGCTTGCATTTTGTGTAGTAAAAAGGCTTACAGATGTCACGTCGTCACCGCGCTGAAAAACGCGTCATTCTGCCAGACGCTAAGTTTCAAGACTTAATCCTGGCTAAATTTATGAACGCCATCATGCTCGATGGTAAAAAGTCCACGGCTGAGACAATTGTCTATGGTGCTATGGATATCGTTGAGGACAAGGCTAAGACTGAGCCGCTACGCGTCTTCCATGATGCGCTCGAAAATATTAAGCCGTCTGTCGAAGTGCGCTCACGCCGCGTCGGTGGTGCGACGTATCAGGTCCCTGTTGAGGTTCGCCCTGAGCGCCGTCAGGCTTTGGCTATCCGTTGGTTGGTTACAGCGTCACGTGCGCGGAATGAGAACACAATGCGCGAGCGCCTTGCGGGTGAGCTTATGGACGCTTCAAATAATCGCGGCACAGCCGTTAAGAAACGTGAAGACACGCACCGTATGGCTGAAGCCAACCGTGCATTCTCACATTACCGCTGGTAAATTAGGAATAAGAGACCGACATGGCACGCGATTACGACCTTAAAGATTACCGTAACTTTGGTATTATGGCTCACATTGATGCGGGTAAAACGACCTGCACAGAGCGCATTTTGTATTATACGGGTAAGAACCACAAGATTGCTGAAGTTCATGATGGCGCGGCCACAATGGACTGGATGGAGCAGGAGCAAGAGCGCGGTATTACAATTACTTCTGCGGCTACGACATGTTTCTGGGCTGGTAAGCGCCTAAACATTATTGACACACCTGGTCACGTTGACTTTACGATTGAGGTTGAGCGTTCACTTCGCGTGCTTGACGGCGCTGTTGCGCTTCTTGATGCTAACGCTGGTGTTGAGCCGCAAACAGAAACTGTTTGGCGTCAGGCTGATAAATACAATGTTCCGCGTATGATTTTCATCAATAAGATGGACAAAATCGGCGCTGACTTCTACGCCTCTGTGCAGTCTGTTAAGGACCGTCTTGGCGGAAACGCGCTTGAGATGCAGCTCCCTATTGGTGCTGAGGATCAGTTCAAGGGTGTTGTCGACTTGGTTAAAAATGTTGCTTACACGTGGGAAGCTGAAGCTGACCTTGGTGCAAAATACGATACAATTGAGGTTCCTGCTGAACTCGCTGAAAAGACAGCTGAGTATCGCGAAGCGCTCATCGAAGCTGTTGCTGAGATGGATGACGCTGTCATGGAAGCCTACTTTGAAGGCACGATGCCTGATGTTGAAACTATTCAGCGTCTTGTGCGCGAGGCTACGATTGCGGGTAAAGTTGTTCCTGTTTTCTGTGGTACGGCCTTTAAAAACAAAGGTGTTCAGCCATTGCTCGACGCTGTTGTGGCTTACTTGCCGTCTCCGCTAGATATTGAGGCCATTAAAGGTATCGACGTCAAGACTGGCGAAGAAACAACGCGTCCTGCGTCTGATGATGAGCCGCTTTCCATGCTTGCCTTTAAGATCATGAATGACAAATTCGTGGGCACGCTGACATTCTGCCGTATCTATTCTGGTAAGTTAGAGACAGGCACGACGCTTCTTAACTCTGTTAAAGAGAATAAAGAGCGTGTTGGCCGTATGATGATGATGCACTCTAATGATCGTGAAGATATTCAAGAGGCTTATGCTGGCGATATTATCGCTGTTGCGGGTCTTAAGCGCACGACAACAGGTGACACACTCTGTGATGTTAATAAGCCTGTTATTCTTGAGCGTATGGAGTTCCCGGATCCGGTTATTGAGATTGCTGTTGAGCCTAAGACGAAGTCTGACCAAGAAAAATTGGGCGTTGGCCTCCAGCGTCTTGCGGCAGAAGATCCGTCTTTCCGCGTGTCAACTGATCACGAATCTGGTCAAACGATCATGGCGGGTATGGGCGAGCTTCACTTGGACATCCTCGTGGATCGTCTAAAGCGTGAGTTTGGTGTTGAGGCTAATATTGGTCAGCCGCAAGTGGCTTATCGTGAAGCTTTGGCTGCACCTGTCGATATTGACTACACGCATAAGAAGCAGTCTGGTGGTTCAGGTCAGTTTGGCCGTGTTAAAATCAGATTTGCGCCGCTTGAGCCTGGCGAAGGTGTTGTTTTCGAATCAAAAGTTGTTGGTGGTAATGTTCCTAAGGAATATATCCCTGGTGTTGAAAAAGGCATTCGCACAATGGCTGAATCAGGTCTTTTGGCTGGTTTCCCAGTGATTGACTTTAGTGCTGAGCTCTATGATGGCGCTTATCATGATGTTGACTCGTCTGTTATGGCTTTCGAAATCGCAGCGCGCGCTGCATTCCGCCAAATCAAGGTTGAGGGTAAGCTTAAGCTTCTCGAGCCAATGATGAAGGTCGAAGTTGTGACGCCGGATGAGTATCTTGGTTCTGTGATTGGTGACCTAAACTCACGCCGCGGCATGATACTTGGGCAAGAAATGCGCGGTAACGCTGTTGTTGTTAACTCAATGGTGCCTTTGGCGAACATGTTTGGGTATGTAAATGACTTGCGGTCGTCAACTCAGGGGCGCGCGCAGTTCACAATGACCTTCGATCATTACGCAGCCACACCAAGAGCGGTTGCTGATGAAGTGATTTCAAAACTGGGCGGTGCGTAGCTTTAGGCTGCACATTCTAAATAAACTAATTAATATAACTCCAAGAAAGATTACGGAGCAGTAAAATGGCAAAAGAAAAATTCGAGCGTAATAAGCCGCATGCGAATATCGGCACAATTGGTCACGTTGACCATGGTAAGACAACGCTAACAGCGGCGATCACGAAGTATTTTGGTGATTTCCAAGCATATGATCAAATTGACGGC
>JBDWDN010000003.1:0-908774 GCA_039977295.1 Hellea sp.
TCCATGCGCTCATAGCGCGCCAGGGCATCGTCAACTTTTGTATCCTTAAGCACAGTGCGCATCCGGATTTGGCCAGTCGCAACTGTCGTGCGCATCGCGAGCGCTTTGTGCTTAGCCTTAGCTTCGTCGAGTTTAGACTGCAGCTTGGCAAGATCGCCATCCGCTTTCGCAACCGCTTCGTCCAAAATATCAATTTCTTTCAAAACAACTTCGCTCATTTGCTCGGCTTGCTGTTTCGCAGCAAGGGCACCCCGGGCAAGATCTTCGCGGTCTTTTGTCAAAGCGAGTTCAGCTTTAGCAGCCCATTCACCGGCGCGGGTCTTATAGGCCTCGCCTTTGCGGCTTAGCTCTTTACGCTCTGCGATATTACGGGCGGCGTCCGTGCGGACTTCGACCAATGTGTCTTCCATTTCCTGAATGATCAGGCGGGCGATCTTCTCCGGATTCTCTGCTTTATCAATCATAGCATTGAGATTAGAGTTGATGATGTCACCCATGCGAGAAAAAATTCCCATAATACGTCTCCTTAACGTGGTATTTAAAAGATTGCTGAGATGATAAATCCGGCGGCGAAAAAGCCCCAACATTCCATCTTGCGGGTTGAAAGGTAGCGAAGGAAGCGAGCGCCTTTTAAGCGCCAGCTATCTTCTGTTTTATAATCTTCATAGCGGCTCATTGTGTGTCTCCTTTAGTGCGTTTGCATTTTAAGGCTCAAAAATCGGGCCTTATGTGCCCGTTTTCTGAGGCAGTTGATGTTATCTAATGCAAGCCGCACTAAAATCCGAAACCGGCAATCCGAGCACCACAGCTGCGGTGGCTCATCAATGAACTATTACGGCGTGAACGTGACCGGCGAGCGGGGTTGCTTGTTTCGATAACAGAAGTGGCACTTCCTGTTTCAATTCCCGCATCAATGTCAAAAGTTCTGTAAGTCATAGTCTTCTCTCTCTTTCTTTTTTGTCGTCTCCTAATGCTGAAGTGTTTCCCTCAGCGACAAATTCAATATGGCGATATGAGGTAAAAGAGTCGAGAAAATTTAAGTTATTGATTTTATTGTCTTTTTTACCTTTTTTGAAATTGACCTAAGCTAATTTTGGTATTTATTACTATTACATATTGCTATTTAGCTAAATAAATTAGTATAATTAGCCATGTCGACCATACCCGCACAGCCCATCGGGCAATCTGATTCTTTTCATGCCCTGCTCGATAGGGTTTCTGATGCGGCGTCGTTAGATAGGCCCGTCATAGTGGTAGGGGAACGCGGCACCGGCAAAGAGATGATCGCCTCACGCCTTCACTTCCTCTCCCCGCGCTGGGAGGCTCAATTTGTAAAAGTCAACTGCGCCGCCTTTTCAGATGAAATGCTAGACCGTGAACTTTTTGGACAAAGCTTCATGGATGGTCAGGACGATACGAATGGCCGTTTTTTTGAAGCGGATGGCGGGACTATATTTATGGACAATATAGATACGCTCTCCCCGCGCTTGCAGGAAAAACTCATGAGGGCCGTAGAATATGGCGAGTATGAGGCCGGCGGGGAGGCCCATACACAGCAGGTTGATGTTCGCATTGTAACCGCAACAGGCATAGATCTGCCCGCCGCTGTTGCCCGGGGCGAGTTTCGCGTAGATTTGGTTGACCGCCTCGCCTTTGACGTCATCACGATACCTCCCCTGAGATATAGGCCCCAAGACGTAGCGCCATTGGCTGAGCATTTCGGCCGCAAGATAGCCGCCTCGCTTGGCGCGGAGAGCTTTCCTGGCTTCACCCCTGAAATGATGGTGGAGATGGAAACGCGGCCATGGCCCGGCAATGTAAGAGAATTAAAGACCATGATAGAGCGAAATGTCGCCCAATTTTTCTTGCGAGATGAAAGTTTAAGCGCGCCTATCGGGACCCTCTCCTTTGACCCCTTTGAAAGCCCCTATAGATTACGAGACGCGGCGCCTGTTCAGCCCGCTCAAATATTTGCGGAAACCTTAACCTCCGTGGCCTCCCCTCCACTCATACATCCACAAAGGACAGAGATTGAGACACCTCAAACCCCGGCGCCGACAGATATAAAGGAAAGCTTTGCAGATCGCATTATGACATTTGAACGCCGCCTCATCGACGAAGCGCTCAAACTTTCAGATGGCCATCAAGGTAAAGCCGCAGATCATTTAGAGCTGACCTATCACAGCTTTCGCGGATTACTTAGAAAACACGGGCTAAAAAAATAGCCTTCAATTTTTCTCTCGCCCGACAAGCAAGATAAACAGACCCGCGAGTAAAGATCATTTTCCGTTTTCACGCGTTTGGAAGACCAATAGCCAATGCCGAGCAGTAGCCCCATATAGAATATTAGGGTTAGAAGAACGACTACGGTGGGGGACCTTACGCCGCCTTTTTAATTTTCACCGACACACCGTTCAGCACTGCATTTCCAGATAGGTCATCCACAATAGCTGGGTCGGTCAGATCGTTCATCGACACACCAGGATTAGCCGCGGCCACAGAAAGCTTCGCGCCTTTTCGGTTATGGCCATAACCATGCGGCATAGAGACAACGCTTGGCATGATGTCATCTGTTATCTCAATGGGTAATTCGACAGTGCCGACATGGTTAAAGACTTCAGCCATATCGCCGTCCTCAAGACCAAGCCCAGCCGCGTCATCGGGATGTATCATGAGGGTGCAGCGGTTCGGTCCTTTTAAAAGGCGGTGGCTATTGTGAAGCCAGCTATTATTTGAACGGACATGGCGGCGGCCAATCAAGCTAAAGCTGTCCTTGGCCGGAACATTAAAGTCAGCTTTAAAAAGCGCTAAATCCTGGACCGGCATTTCAGGCGCGCAATGAATTAAGCCATCATCTGTTTTCAGCCGTTCGGGCAAGCGCGGTTTAAGCGGGCCCATATCGTAACCATTGGGATAAGCTTCAATTTCAGCAAGACTTATTTTATGCGGAGAGCTTTGCATCATTTGATCAAGAACGTCGCGCGGTTCTATTTTCGCGGGCGGGGCATTTTCGCCTTTAGCTACGCGAATAGCGCCTTCTAAATCTGCCATAATCTCCCAATCAGCCTTGGTCCCTTCCGCCTTTTCAAACAATGCAGGCGAATAGGCCGCATAATTACGAATAGCGAGCGGCGTGAAAAACAGCGGATAATGATCGCGCTCCAGCGGGCCGCAAGGCGGGAGAATGTAATCGGCATGGCGAGAGGTTTCGGTGATATACATATCAATCGACACCATAAGATCGAGCGTTTCTAGCGCGTCATCAAGCTGACGCCCACCTGGGGATGACAGAACGGGATTGCCCGCTAACGTCAGTAAAGCCCCAATTTGTCCTTCGCCCGGCGTTGTAATCTCTGGCGCTAATTCAGCCGCAGGCAGCTCGCCCAAAACTTCAGGGCGGCCTGAGAGGCGTTGATGATAACGTCCATAAGATCCGGTCCCGCTGCGCTCAACAGGGTCAACAATAGAGTCGGGGAACATGACCCCGCCTTCGCGGTCAACATTTCCTGTCGCAATATTTAACAGCTGAATCAGCCAGTGGTTTAGCGTCCCGTGTTTCACAACGGAAACACCCATCCGGCCATAGACGATGGCGGGTTGGCCACTGCCGAGTTCTGCCGCAATGCCGCGAATATCACCTACGGGAATGCCGCAATAATCTGATAAATCATCCAAATTGAACTGATGGATCTGCGCCCAAGCCGCCTCCCAATCTTTCAGCATCGGCATAAGACGGTCGGGATTTACGAGCCCCGCTTCATCTAGCGCTAATAATAAGCCGAGGAATAACGCCGTATCTGTTCCAGGCTTGATGAAGTGATGCCCGTCCGAAATTTTGGCTGTCTCTGTTTTTCGAGGATCCACTACAACAAACTTACCGCCGCGCGCCTGCAAACGCTGAATACGTTTCTTCACATTCGGAACGGTCCAAAGCGAGCCATTAGAGGCGAGCGGATTACCCCCAACGCAGAGCATATACATTGTGCGGTCAATATCCGGGACAGGGTAAAGCGCGTTATGGCCGTAAACCCATTTCTGACAAATCATATGCGGAAGCTGATCAAGCGTAGAGGCCGAATATAGACCTTTTGCGCCCCATGACTTTGTAAGGCCGCGCATAGAAAAACTGCTAGAGTAATTATGAGCGTTTGGATTACCCAAATATATGGAGGCGATTTTTGGCCCCGCGGCAATCGACTGATGCTTAGCCGCAATTTCAGACAAGGCTTGTTCCCAAGAGACTTCCTCCCAGCTATCTCCAACTTTTTTAATCGGCGCGCGCAAACGATCAGGATCGTTTTGCAAATCAGGAATAGCTGTCGCTTTAGGACATATATACCCCTCCGATAAAACGTGATCTGGATTACCCGTAACTTTGGTGACCTTGCCCTCTTCGACTGTCATCAAGACACCGCAATTAGCTTCGCAAATGTGACAGGTGCGTGCGTGAATTTTGGTCATGGGCGGCTCTCATTATGTTGTGTGAGCACTATGGAGAATGTGACAGGATTTGCAAATGAACTGAATCCTAAAAACATAAAAACTCTGGCTTTGTGTATTCAGCGCCTTGCTTTCTCCTCCCTCTTTCGTCATCCTTCCCATTATAAATTCGGGGAGAGCGTAATGTTTCGATGGATAGCTTTTTGGATGGTTATCCTAATCTCAAGTTTTTCCTATGCGGCGGTAGCCAAAGACTTTGATACGGCAAATTTCGAAACTTTTACCAAAGACATAATGGCGGCTTCAAATATCCCGGGATTGGCCGTTGTCATTTTCGATGAGAACGGCACCGTCTATGAAAAGGCCTTCGGGATAGCAGATGCCGATAAGACCCCTGTGACTCTGGATACGCCATTTCAATTAGGATCCGTTAGCAAATCCTTCGCGGCTCTGGTCCTCGTTCAACTCGCCTCTGAAGGGCGGGTGGATTTGGACGCGCCTGTCATAAATTATCTCCCTAAGTTTCGCACAGCCGATAAGAATGTTTGGAAAGACATAACTCTTCAGCATGTGCTCAGCCATCGCAGCGGGATTTCGACATTTAATGGCAATCGCATGCAGCGCGATATTTATCGCGGTACCGATGCGCTCGACATCGCCATTGGGCAGCTTCGAAAGACAAAACTTGTCTTAAAACCGGGCAGCCAATTACAATATTCGAATGCCAATTACATGCTCGCCGCGGCGGTGGTTGAAGTCGTCACAAAACAATCCTACGAAACCGTGGTGGATGAGCGTATTTTCAAACCTCTCGCCATGCAAAATAGTTATGTCCAAATGCCGCTTCGCGAAAGTGTGAAGGAAGCCAGCGGCTTTCGGCAATGGTTTGGAATTCCAATAGCCCACACATTTATTCCAGGACGCGCAATGATGGGAGCGGGCGGCGTCACATCGAGCGCGCGTGATCTGGCCATCTATGTGAGAGCCGTCGCCGCAAAAGACCCCAGCATCATTCCTTCAGAATTTGCGGATTACATCATCACGCCGCAAGGACATGAAACAGAAAAGGAAGGCTACGGATTAGGCTGGATGCTTATTGACGTCGATAATAAGAAAGTTGTTTACCACGCGGGACTTAATGCCGGATTTACGGCGCAAGCAGGATTTATAGAAGGCGATAGGCGGGGTGGCCTTGTTCTGGCGAATAGTTCTGGCGGGTTACAAGCCGATGTCGCAGGCGTGGTGCTTAGAAAAGGCCTCGAAATTCCCACAGGCCCTTCGCGCCCCTCAATTGGACAACATATGACGGTTTGAGGATTATTTGCGACGGTCATTATTCTATTTTTTTCATTCATTCTCTCAACGGTTCGTTTCGCGGCCTATGCGAAAAGCGTTGATCATGTGCCGGCGCTGCGGCGAGTATTGCCATCCATGGCGTTATTTGCGCTAGCCTATATCCTCGCCGTCATAATTCCCAAATCGCAAGGTATAAATCTAAGGGGAATAAAAGGGTTTAACCCCGACATCTGGCTCTGTTTATGGCTAAGCACGGCGATCGCTTTAATATGGGGCCTGACCCGTCTGTTTTATCCGCATAAGCCGTAAAAATTTGCACCCTATTTTCGGAACGCCAAAACGCGGAGCGCCTTCTTAACAACAGGCGCTTCTATGAATTTCCCGTCCAACAGCACAACGTTACCGCCAGCCGCTTTATCGGCCGCAATCACTTTTTCGGCAAAAGCGATTTCTGCCTCGCTCGGCGCAAGAGCTACATGGATACGGGCGATTTGCGCGGGGTGGATAGCCGAGCGCGCATGAATACCCAGAGTTTTGAGGCGCATTGTAGTGGTTTCGCAATCATCTAAGTCACGGACTTTAACATGAGGCCCCGCAAAGAACTGCACGCCAAAGGCATTTGCCGCCGCAACTAAGCGGGAGCGTGCATAAAGATGCGTATCCCAAGATTGATCGCAATCAACTTCGCCCGCATAATCAATTGCGCCATACATACCAAGACCAACACGGGCATGGGAGAATATCTCATCAGCATTCACGAGCCCTGCGGCGCTTTCTATAATGGCGAATATCGGCCCAAGCGAGACTGGAAGGGTTTGGTCTAGATCATCCACCTCTTCCCTTGACCCGACTTTGGGCACCATAATAAAGGGAAGCGCTAGCTGGCGGCTTTTCAGCGCGGCAATATCGGCTTGGCCATAAGGCGTATCAACGCCGTTAATACGCAACGAGACATTTTTATGAGTAGTATTGGCCAGCCATTTTAGAACCTCGTCGCGAGCCTCTGCTTTTTCGGCCGGACCGACAGCATCCTCGAGATCAATACAGACGAGGTCTGCACCCGCTTGGCACGCTTTTTCAAAACGGTCAGGGCGATTGCCAGGGACGAAAAGTTGGGAACGATAATGCATAACCGCACCTTAACGATGCGGCCATGACTGTATCAAGATGTTATTTAATGCGCCTTACTTAATACGGCGACGGGTCGGGTTAGGACCTAGGGCACGGACACCTCCACCGCGGCGACGAGAAGGCTGATAGGCGACGCGGCTATGCGCTGTGCAATAGGGCTCGTCTTTATCTTCGGTCTTGCGGCCACAGAACCTAAACTCTGACTGACCCGGATCGCCGATTGGCCATTTACACATATGATCACGGATAGTCATGATCGTCGCATATTGACCATTCGCCATTGGCTTAGCTTCGATAGGCGGCGGCGGTGGAGCAACGGCGGCTGTAACGGCCTGGCGCGGCTTGCGCGGCGCGGACGGTGCCCTTGTGACGCGGGCTCTTGCCGTTGTTGTTGTTTTACGGGCCGCCTTCTTGGCAGGATTAGACGGTTTCGCGCGACCAGAAAGACCTAAGCGGTGAACCTTGCCGATGACAGCATTACGCGTAACACCGCCAAGTTGCTTGGCAATTTGACTAGCTGACAGACCCTCTGCCCATAATTTCGTAAGAACTTCTACGCGATCTTCGGTCCATGCCATGACGGAATTCCCCTTCTTCGGAATCGAAAACGGGCTGAACAGCCCATTTGAAAAATTATTCACCTATGCGCGGTTTAAACCGCACTATATGTTGTGTTTGATGTAGAGGCTCCCTCACATCTCCTACAACATAATGTAAAGATTTTATGAAGAACCACAAGATAAAGTTACCAACCTATCCACAGTTATCAACATGTAGTGGCCCTTCACTGCGAAAAATTTTACCCCAAAATCCTTAATCCTTAGGCTTGGCTTGCAAATGGGGCCATGTTACGCCCCTTACAGAAACTCTCTTTTATAGGTTCTATACATAAAGAGAGGCCGCCAGAAAGAAGTGCCATGAGTGATATGCAAAGCCTGCAGACACATACGCCGCCAGCCGTTCGGGAATTTGGCATGGTCAATTGGATGGGCCTCGCCACATTGTATAAGAAGGAAGTCAAACGCTTCCTACGTGTCGGGCCGCAGACCCTGCTCGCGCCTGTCATTTCCAACCTTTTATATATGACCGTTTTTGTGCTCGCCTTTGCGGCGCTACGCCCTGACCCAAAAGAGTTTATGGCCTTCCTTGCGCCGGGTCTTGTGATGCTTGGCATTTTAAATAACGCCGCCGCGAATAGTAGCTCTTCTATTATGACAGGCAAAATGATGGGCAGCATTACCGACGTCCTTATGCCGCCGCTGTCATATTTTGAACTTGCACTCGGCTGGATTGCCGGCGCGGCGACACGCGGCATATTAGTCGCCATCGCGACCTCAATCGCGCTAAGTTTCTTTGCGCCGATGATGCCGGTTATAATATGGGCCGTTTTATTCTTTGGTATCTCAGCCGCCTTTATGATGGGCATGGTCGGCGTTTTGTCAGGGGTATGGGCCGAGAAATTCGATCAACTCGCGGTCGTCAATCAGTTTATTATCCTGCCGCTCTCATTCCTCTCGGGAACTTTTTATTCTATCGACGTGCTGCCGGCGACGTTTCAAAAACTGATTATGTTTAATCCGCTTTTCTATCTTATTGACGGCTTTCGCTACGGTTTTCTCGGCACGTCTGACGGGCCGATTATGACGGGCGTTATCGTTATTACTGTTATCAACATCATTCTTTTCACCTTCGTCCTGCTTGTTTTAAAGTCGGGATGGCGGATTAAATCATAAGGACTTTATCATGGCTAAAGGCGACCATCTCTACGACACATATAAACCTCCAGCGCATGAATTTGTACGCGGCGAAGGGGCTTATCTTTATACAGAGAACGGCGATAAATATCTCGATTTCATCGCGGGTATTTCTGTCAACTGCTTGGGGCATAATCATCCAGCGCCAAAAGCGGCACTGATCGCGCAAGCTGATAAGGTCTGGCATCTCTCAGGCATGTATCAACTGACAGAAGCCAAAAAACTCGCAAAGAAATATTGCGACGCTCTGCCCTTTGCGGAGAAAGTCTTCTTTACCAATTCAGGCGCTGAAGCGCTTGAATGCGCGATGAAAACCGCGCGTAAATTTCATTATGATAATGGCGCCCCAGAACGCTTTGACATCATTACCTTCCAAGGCGCGTTTCACGGCCGGACCTTTGCGACAATAAATGCAGGCGGAAATCCAAAATATCTCAAAGGCTTTGGCCCTGCCCTTCCTGGCTTTATCCATCTTCCCTTTGGCGATCACGACGCGCTGAAAGAGGCTATTTCTGACACGACAGCGGCAATCCTTGTCGAGCCCGTCCAAGGCGAAGGCGGCCTTCGTCCTCTTCCCGAAGTCTGCCTGCGCGGATTGCGCGAGCTTTGCGACGAAAAAGGCATTTTGCTGATTTATGACGAAGTCCAATGCGGCGCGGGCCGCACCGGTAAACTCTTTGCCCATCAATGGGCCGAAGGCGCAGAACCTGACATCATGGCCGTGGCCAAAGGCGTTGGCGGCGGCTTCCCCATGGGCGCTTGTATCGCAACGCAAGAGGCTGCAGCGGGTATGGTTCCTGGCACGCACGGCTCGACTTATGGCGGCAACCCGCTGGCCATGGCGGTCGGCAATGCCGTTTGGGACGAAATCTCAAAGCCTGAGTTTTTGGAACAGGTCGAGCGCGTCTCGAATTTCCTCAAGCAGCAATTTGAGAGCTTAAAAGACGAATTCCCGGATGTCGTCAAAGAGCTTCGCGGTAAAGGCCTGCTTTGCGGTATGCAGCTAAAAAAGCCTGCCGTAGATGTTCGCGCTATGATGTTAGAGCATAAAATGCTGGGCGGTTCTGCGGGGGATAACGTCCTGCGCCTAGCGCCGTCATTAATTATAACAGAAGACCATGTGCGCGAAGCCGTCGGTATTCTGCGTAAATGCTTCAAAGAGGCCCAAGCGCTTGAGGATTACATCGCGCCTTAGTTAGGCCTCCCCCCACACCCCTATTGCTTGTTCCCCGATTCAATCGGGGAACTCCCAGCGCGCATCCCTGCGCCCTCTTTTTTTGGGGGGACCCTCACGTCTTTCGTTTGTTCTCACAAACGATTGAACGGAGGACAATAATATAGATGATTCACATGAGTTTAGTTGGCAGGGATTTTCATAATTCCCAGAAAAATAAAAAATCCTGCGCGTCCATTTACAAACGCGCAGGATTTATGATTTTAGAAAAGAGAGCGTTAGCCTCCCAATGGGAGACGCTATCCACCCATCTTTTCCTGATCCAAGTGATACACCGTCAAGGTTTTAAGATCGGCGCTTTCTACAAATTGATCCATGAGATCAAAAACGCATTCTGATTTAGAGATGAGCTCTCCGCCCTGACGGTCGACAGCTTTGCCAATTCTACACGCTTTTTTAGCTTTACTTTGCATGGCTGTGTAAACCTGCCTAAGTCCAGTTTCGCTGTCCAACAATGAACGCTTAAACTTCACAGAATATTCTTTCTCAACGATAGTTTCCAGTCCAGGGGAGGCTTGGGCCGTATGAGGCAAGAGAAGGGCTGTGGCATAGGTCATGGTGACGGCTGTCAAAAACTTGACAGTTTGAAGAGAAGGCTTCACATATTTTAGGTGTTGAGTAAGCATTGTAGGGTCCTTTCTTATAATGCTTGTCGAAACGCAAGCGGCAAGGTTGCAGCCTTGCCGCATCTGCGGCTTTGCAGGACGTTTCCGCCCTACATCTCTTCTTTGCGCCTCTCTCACATAAAATTCGAGTTAATTCCGTGTCTCGCCCACAAGTGCATAAAGCTGCCCAATAATTGGCGCCCAAAAATGGCGGTCTGCATAATTATTGTTTTCAGCCCTCCCAAAATCGCTTTCTCAAAATCGCAAAGTCAAGATTATTTTCTTCTTCCATCCCTCGTCTCAATTGGCTAAACCTGCTTTTTGCGTGAGGGAAACATGCCAAAGCACTTTCTATCATTGGCCGATATTGAAGCTTCAGAACTGCGCTCTATTTTAGATGAAGCGCACCGTATCAAATCTGCACGCAAAGACCTTCCCAAAGGTCGTCTTGATCCTGACGCACCTTTTATGGGTGAAACCCTCGCGCTTATTTTTGAGAAATCTAGCACGCGGACGCGTTTCAGCTTTGACATGGCTATGCGCCAGCTTGGCGGCAGCTCTATCACAGCAACCAGCAATGATATGCAGATCGGGCGCGGCGAGACGGTTGAAGACACCGCCAAAGTGCTCTCGCGTTTTGTCGACGGCATTATGCTCCGGGCCAATAGCCACGAAACAATTACGAATCTCGCCCATAATGCCAGCATCCCCGTCATTAACGGGCTTACTGATTACAATCATCCCTGCCAAATCATGGCCGATTTACAAACGCTGGAAGAACGCGGCGGGAACCTAAAAGACATGACGCTTACATGGGTGGGCGACGGCAATAATGTCGCCGTTAGCTTTATCAACGCCGCCGCTAAATTTGGCTATAAATTGCGTTTGTCTTGCCCCGAAGGATATACCGTGCCTGGCCAAACTGTTGAGGCTGCCCGCAATAACGGCGCAAAGATAGAGACTATTACTGACGCGCTTACGGCCTGCGAAAATACCGATGTTGTTATCGCAGATACCTTTGTCAGCATGGGCGACACAGATGCGGAGAAACGGCTTGAGGACCTGATGAAAAATCATCAAGTCAGTGACCGCCTCATGAACGCCGCAAACAAAACCGCGATTTTCCTGCACTGCCTCCCAGCGCATCGCGGCGAAGAGGTTACAGCCAGCGTCATAGACGGCCCGCAAAGCGCGGTCTTTGATGAAGCCGAGAATAGGCTTCACGCGCAGAAGGCGGTAATAAGGTGGTGTTTGGGGAGTTAGAACTCCCTCTATCCATCATCCCTGCCTCTTGTTGAATTGCATACATAAAGGCGGGAATGTTGAGAAATAGAATGGCGGTTTCGCCGTAAATATAGATTAGTCCAATTTAGAAACCTTGTTTCAGACTGAAGACTGTGTTCACCGCCGCTATTTATCTTCCTCGGTCTTAAACACCACCCCATCCAGCGGCGTTTTGTAATTATAAGATACGTTGGCGGTTACACGTATGGTTTTGGACCCACTCATCATGGTTTCGCGCAGGGCATTACTTTGATTCGCTTGAGTGCGGCGCGCGACCTGTTTGGTCACGGCAGGAATAATGCGTTCTTGCGTTGATGCGGGGGTTCTAACAACGCGTCTCGCTTCTTGTTTCGTCACGGCTGGAATGACGCGCTCTTGAATTCGGCCATCAATCGTAACCAACTCTGTCGAGGCTTCCTGCACCACAAATGTTTCATATACAGTTTCATATACGGGCGGAACCGTGACATATTCCACCGATTGAGGCCGCAAAACAACTTCTTCCATACCAACCGAATAGATAGCGGCTTGCGATGGGCATTGTGAACCCGGCACCGCAATGCTGCCATCTGGACATGTATTATAAGCGATGGCGAGCGGCGCATCAGGAACGGGGCTATTATATTGCCTGAAATTATTTCTATTGCGGCTCGTCGCTTGGCTGCGAATGACACGGTCTGAAAATAAAGTTCTTTGTTGCGGCGTAACGCTACGATTGCCGTGCGGACTAATGATAATTGCTTGTCGACCATATCGCGCGGTGCGTTCTGTGTCTGTAACAGAAAATCGCTCAATAGTGGTCAATTGCGTCCCCGCAATACGAGCGGACAGCTCCGCTTTTTCCCGGGCATTAGCGACAGCCTTTTCGGCAGCCTCTTTATATAAGTCATCATAGTTTGAAAAATCAAAGCCGTAGAGATTTACCTGTTCAACCCCCGCCTCTGTAAAGGCCGTTATATAATCAGAGATTTCGCCAGACGGGCGCACCCAAGCTGTGAACCGAATATAACCTTTAATATGGGTTACGGGACAGATCTTTTGCGAGATACGCGCCTTTGGAGACCTTAGCTTTTCACGTATATCTTCACGGCGATTCTTCTGCTGTTGATTAAATCCATTATCAACTACAATATCCCGGTGGCGGAGTTGAGCTTTGAGGTTATGTGCCAAACAGACTTCATTTCGCTGCTCACTGGCCGACAAATTAGTGAAACTAATTTCAACATTTTGACCCGCAATAACATCCTGCACGCGATTTATAATTTTCGCGGCCTCATCCATGGCTTTATAATCAAATTCAGCCTTGGTTTCTATGTAGCCTGTAATCACAGCGATATCAGGCGCCGCGCGAACTGTGCCTGTGCCTTTCACGGCTATAGGTGTGGCTTTAAACGGCTCTATCTCGATTTCTTCTTGGTCAGATTTCCAATCTAAATAATCCTCAATGTCCTCTACCTGCAGTCCTTGATTACAGCCCGTCAAAAGCAAACACAGCAGCACTATTCCAAATTGCTTATTCATAGATGAACTCCAACTCAACCATGGCTGAAATGACTTGTGGGCCAGGCCTAAGGTTCATCTCCGTTACGCTGCGAGACTCGCTTTCATCCTTGAGTAATCGAGCGCTCTCTCCTGCGCCTGTGGTGGAGACGCGAGGCGCATTCGCGACTTGCTGTGAATAGGTCGGACGGTAGCTTTGCAAATTCAGAACGCCCGTAATATTAGCCCCTCCAGCATCCGCCAGTCTCTGCGCTTTATCGCGTGCGTTACTAACGGCTTTTTCGCCCGCCTGAAGTTCCACCTCTTCGATATTGGAAATGCGATAGCCATTCAACCTAACGCGGACGGCCCCGGCCTCAGAGAGTTTAGAAATCACGGTACCCGCCAGTTCCGGCGGCCCGCCTGTAAAGGTAAAAGTGACAGAGGCTTGCTGAGCTACATCTTTGCAGAGCTTTTTGCTAATTCGCTTTTCGTCCTCGCGTAAACTCGAATTGGTTCTATCGGCCTCTTGGTTAAACAGCAGACATTCGGGGTCTTTCACACTGGTCGTGTTCACAGTGGCAAAGTTAAACTCCGTCAGGCCGATATCCTCAATCTTGGGTAAATTATCTTGTACCATATTGATGACCTCAGCGACCTGGTTCATGGCCGCTGTGACGTCTTCATCTTGTTTAATAACGGCGCCAGAGACGACAAAGCTATCCGGCATAACTTCAATTTCGCCAACACCAACGACCGAAAGGGTTTTGATCTCCTTAGGGTCCATTTCAGTCGGATTTTTTGAAACGTCGCAGCCGCCTAAAACGGCAGTTACAACAACCAGCAATGCCCCAAAGCTGATATTTTGTAGAAAATGGAAAGTCATATTTTTCCCCAATTATAGGCTTCGTGTTATATGTAAGACGTATTTGATATGACAATCCTTGGAAATATTTCATTTTGTGCTGTTAAGCCATCATAGCAAGATAATTGCATCGCAGACTGTCGATTTTGACCGGCTGGATCGCAGCGTCAAAACTCCCGCCCAGTTTTCATTAGCCCGTCCGTAGTTTACAACCCTAGGCGCAGAAAGCAAATTGTGACCGCAGCCTATCACTTCATCTCTATACAAAGACGCAATTGGGCAGTAACAGGGCGCCATGAAAAATACTATTACCCGCCGGGGCCTTTTAGGGGCGTTGACCGCCACAAGCGCGGCGGCCTGTTCGCCCACGACATCCACGCCGTTTACAGCCAGCACGAAACTTGCGACGGGCACGTTTTCTCATGGGATTGCCTCGGGCGACCCGCTGGGCGGCTCGGTTATATTATGGACACGGATTACGCCTAATAATCCCACAGCAGGACCTGTCGAGGTTATCTGGGAAATGGATAAAGACGAGAATTTTGGCTCGCTCTCAGCATCAGGCACCTTCACGACAAATGCAGCGCGAGACTGGACGGTTAAAGTAGACGCGACTGATCTCGACGGGAAGGCGGATTATTTTTACCGTTTCCGCGTTGGCGATACTGTGTCTCCTATCGGACGCACGAAGACCCTACCGCAAGCATCGGTCAATTCTGCGCGTTTTGCTGTCGTGTCTTGTGCCAATTGGGAACATGGTTTTTTCAACGCCTATGATCACATTGCGCGCCAAGACCATTTTGACGCTGTCATTCATTTGGGCGATTATTATTATGAATATGGCGCGGGCGTCTATGCGACGGGGTCTGACATTGAGATTAATCGCCGCCATGTGCCGGAACATGAAATTGTCTCGCTAGAAGATTACCGCTTACGTCATGGTCAATATCGCAGCGACCCTGGCCTGCAAGGCGTTACCGCTAAAATGCCAATGATTGCGATTTGGGATGACCATGAAACCAGTAATGATAGCTGGAAGGGCGGCGCGGAAAATCACGACGACAGTGAAGGCAGCTGGGAGGCCCGCCGCCAAGCGGCCCTGCGCGCTTATTATGAATGGATGCCGATAAGAGAGCCGCGCGCAGGACATGTCCGAAAGGACATTTTCCGCAGCTATGATTGGGGGGATTTATTGACCCTTGTGACGGTCGAAACGCGCCTAACTGCGCGGGCTGAACCCCTCATTATAGAAGATTATTTTGACGAGATTGACGCCGTTGGAAATGCGGACAAATTTATTGCCGATGTGCTGCGCGATCCTTCGCGCGAAATGTTCGGTCAGGCGCAAGAGGACTTTGTAATTGACGCGCTTAAAACCTCAAAAGAGAACGGCACGGCTTGGCGGATTATGGCCAACCAAGTGATAATGGGCCGGCTGCTAACCACCGACATGGCGCCTTATATTGATGAAGACGCGCTGAGCGTTATTGAAAAAGATTGGGCGGGCGTGCGCGAAAGCATGGCGCTGTCGAAATATAACTTACCCATCTATCCCGATAGCTGGGATGGATATCCTATTGCTCGAGAAAATTTCTACCAGCGCCTGATTAAAGAAGGCGTGCAAGATATCGTTGTTTTGACGGGTGACGCGCATGAGTTTTGGTTAAATGACCTCACATCTGAGGCGGGCGAGAAAGTTGGCGTGGAATGCGTCACAACATCAGTGTCCTCCAAGACCTTAACAGCCTATCTCGGCGAGGCGACGGCAGATTATTCACTCCTTCTGACCCAAAGCAATCCTGACGCGCGCTATTACAATGCGCTGCATAATGGCTATATTGACTTTAGCCTCACGCGCCGCCACGCAGCTATCCGCATGATGGCTGTCTCCACAGTGAAAGCTCAGGACTATGAAGTCTTCGAAGCCGCCCGCTTTACCCTCAAACCTTATAAAGGCAGCGTAAAAGTGAGCAGCCCCAAGGGGCTAAATTTAAAGCAGCGGGCTTTGTTTAGCGGGCTGGGTTAGCGCGCTACCCACGCCCCCAAAGCCTTACATTTCGCATAAAGCGGGGCGAAGCTGATGCCCTAAATCAATGCGTCCATATCGAAGACGTCCACGACATCTGCAGCGAACGCGTCAGGATCGGCTAGAGGCTCACCCGCAGGCGGCATGCCGCTAAAGTCAAAGTTTGACGCGTCTAAGTCAGCTAAATTTTTTCCGACTATGGTCAGGGTGGCCCCAAAACCAAAGTCAAATATTACATTTCCGCCAATGTCAGTTCCTACAGCTTGGACCTCGGCCCATGTATCAAAGTCAGAGACAAAACTCGCATTTGTTATATAAATTAATTCATTCGTGCTGAAGCCTTGGATTACATCTGCTCCGCCAAATGTTGTATCATAACCAAAAGAGTCTATGCCCGCTCCGCCATTAAGACTGTCATTACCCATATCCCCCTGAAGATAATCGTTACCGCCATTTCCAAAAAGGATCATGCTATCAGCATCTGCAATAATAATATCATCAAAGGCTGACCCAAAAACACGTTCAATACTGAAGAAACTGTCCCCTTCTGCATGACCGGTTGATCCTGTCCCTATCATATTGATTGTTAAACCTGCGGAAGACCCGAGATAAGACACAGTATCAATACCAGCCCCGCCATCATGATCGTCATTCCCTTGGCCGCCAAAGAAGAAGTCATTACCAGCGCCGCCTGTCATGAAATCATCACCAGCTTGGCCAAAGATCGTATCAACACCGTCACCGCCATTGATTGTATCATTACCATTACCGCCGAGTAGGCGATCATTCCCGCCTCCGCCGTTCAAAGTATCATCACCATCGCGGCCCTCGAGACGGTTATTGGCACTGTCCCCTGTAATATCATCATTAAAATCGGAGCCAAAGACCCACTCTATCTCAGAGTAAATATCATTGAGAGCGTCGCCGAATGTG
Source organism: Hellea sp. (assembly GCA_039977295.1). Lineage (GTDB taxonomy): Bacteria > Pseudomonadota > Alphaproteobacteria > Caulobacterales > Maricaulaceae > Hellea. The sequence continues at coordinate 17,048 of JBDWDN010000003.1, forward strand.
CCAGCCCCTTCAAGATTAACGCCCACGCCTGATGACGCGTCGGTATAGACGGCTATATCAATTCCTGTTCCGCCAAAGAGCATATCTTCGCCGGCCCCGCCAAAGAGGCGGTCATTACCCCCGCCGCCTTCGAGGTTATCATTGCCATCGCCGCCGCGTAATTCATTCGCGCTATTATTGCCAAAAATACTATCGTCGAAATCAGAGCCATATACGGCCTCAATCCCAAAATAAGTATCACCGGCGGCGTCGCCGCCCGTGCCGCTTGTCAGCATGTTTACGATGATCCCAGCTGCTGCGAGCGTGTAATTGGCAATATCAAAGCCTGCCCCGCCATTTAATTGGTCATTGCCCGCAGACCCATAAAGCGTATCATTGCCGTCTTGACCGCGCTGAATATCATTGCCATCGCCGCCATAAATGCGGTCAATACCGCCGCCGCCATTAATTTGATCGTTCCCATCTTCGCCAAAGAAAAACTCATTAGCATCCGAACCCGTGATGACATCGCTAAAGTCTGAGAGGTAATAGCGCTCTATGCCTGAGAATGTGTCGCCAGCGGCCTCACCTAATGTTCCTCCCGTATCGACATTAAAACGAACAGCTGATGCCGCGCCCCGGTAATCGGCAGAGTCAAATCCGGCGCCTCCATTAAGCACATCGGCCCCCAGTCCGCCAATCAACCGGTCCGCGCCATTGCCGCCGTTAATTTCATCATCACCTGCGAGACCGTTCAAAATATCGTTTCCAGCTAAGCCGTTAATAACATCTGCATCAATGGTGCCGGTAAGGGCGTCATTACCAGCTGTGCCATTTATAGATGGATTAGCGGCTAAAGAGACATCACCATCAGAGAACCTTAAAAACTCGATATTTGTTAAATGATCGACCCCTGTAAATTCGCCTGTAATAGTCCATGTTTGATCGCCATTATCAATGATCGTGTAAGAAGCTTGGTTGCCATCATAAAAAGCATAGTCCACGCCATCGCCGCCATCTAATGTGTCATCGCCACTTTCACCGTGAATCATGTCATCGCCAGCGCCGCCACTTATGTTATCATTGCCAATCCCGCCCCATAATGTATCAGCACCGCTGCCGCCTGAAAGTTGATCATGATCTGCACCGCCATAAATGATGTCATCGCCTTCATTACCGCTTAAAACATCATTGCCATCAAGGCCCGTGATCGTTTCATTGGCTTGCGTGCCTTGATATGCATCGGCGCCTAATGTGCCTGAATAATCTATAACCTGCATGAGGCCCAAAGATGAAGAAAAGAGCTCAAACTCACCATTCGTCAATGTGATAGTTTGGATGATAGATCCAAAACCTATTGCGTCTATTTGGATAACGGTCTGTCCATTGATAAATTCATAGCGAACTTCTGACGATCCAGTTTCACTAAAAGCAGCCGTCCCAATAAAATTTCCACCTGCAGCAACGACATCATTTGCAGAAAAATCTGTAACAATATTATCGTAATTAGATCCAAAAAAGACTGAGGACACAAAGACATCATCCCCATCTCCGCCCGTTAGCGTGTTGGTGCCTGTACCGCCATCAAGGACGTCAGCACCAGCTCCGCCTGAAAGTGTATCATTATTGCCATATCCTCGAAAAGTGTCATTCCCGGCATTTCCAATAAGCGTATCGGCAAATAGATTCGATCCATTATAAATTTCTATGTTGCTTAACATATCCCCCTCAGCGTGCCCCCCGCTTGCCAATCCAGTTAACAAATTAATTATAATCCCTGCATCAGATTCGTAATAGTCAGCCACATCTATACCGTCGCCGCCGTCTATAATGTCTGCACCTGCATCACCGCGAAGAATGTCTCGATAAACATTCCCCGTTAGAACATCGTCACCATTACCGCCATACAGATAATTAGCATAAAAGACGTCCGTCGCCAAAGGCGGGGTGACTGTTCCGTCATAGGCAGAACCTGCGGTTATGATATCATTCCCATCACCCCCAAAGACAAGAGCTTGGCCGACAACAGATTCTGCATTTAAATCTATAATATCGTTTCCAGGCCCAGTCATTAAGGCTAAAATTTGGACCGCTCCAGAGGATTGGTCAATTTGCTCGAATCTCTCGACATTTAAAAGTGTATTTGTTGAGGCCCCACTAAGATAACTAAAGACATCAATTTCAGGGAGCCCTGAGTCGGTGACAATATCAAAGAAAACTAAACTAAGCTCCGTATCAACAGTGAACATCCGTACAATATCAAAGCCAGTGCCACCGTCCACAACATCAATATCACGCTCATTTATGATGATAAAGTCATCGCCCGATCCTGCATCAATGTTATCATTTCCTAAGCCGCCCTCAATGATATCATTTCCAGCTCCGCCGCTTATTGTATCCTCGCCTTCAAAACCAAAAATAACATCATCTCCTGCAAGACCATTTATGACATCATCATTAGGCGTCCCATTTAGAGGGTCGTCATCGCCCAGAGTGCCATTAATAATATTTGAAGGTAAATTTAATTGAAGATAACCATCAGGAGTATAATGCGCTTCCAGTTCACCTGACCCTCCGTGATCAAAATATAAATTCATAAAATTATCGGGCGCCATATCGCCATCAATATCCGTTTGAACAGTTATCTCGCCGTTTGAACTGATATAGCGCACCTCATTGGCTACACCCGTAAAATCAGCGGTGCCGATAAAAGTCGGACTCTGCGATGCGGCCGATACCGTACGCAACTCTATAACTTCTTCGAGATCAAGATCCCATATTGTGATAAAGAAAACGGTCTCCAAATCATCTATGATAAAAAAATCGGTCCCTGCCCCGCCAGTGATTTGAGCGCCAGAGCCCCCAGGGGTAATTATATCATCCCCATTTCCGCCATCAATGATATCTTCACCTTCGCCGCCATTGAGAACATCGTCGCCGCCTAAGCCATTTATGACGTCGTTCCCTGCAAAGCCATTAATTGTGTCCGCATCTGCCGTGCCATCCAATGTGTCATCGCCAGCCGTGCCGTCAATATCAGCAAATAAAGGAATATCTGCTGGCGGTGCAGATAATAAGTCTGTGAATGTCAATGCGGTTGCGGATGCACTCAGGTTTAAGTCAAAAACAACAACTTCAAAACTTAGCTCAAGACGATCGAAATTATAATCATAAACACGGCGCATAACAGAAACCCCCAAAACATAACTTTTGCAACTTTACTTATGCCTGCTCTTTAGTCGAAGTGATTTTCCGGCAAAAACGCGTCATTAGCAAGGCAGAAAGCGCATCGCTAGGTACGGAATCTTGTTAATTTATGCGCGCCTCAATCGAGAGCGCATGTATCTGCGTCATCTCTTCACTAATAGCCTCTTTAACCGCACGGTGCTTGGCCAAAACGCTCATGCCTTCAAACTTATGACTTACGATCACAACATGAAAATGGCTCTCGGCGGAGCCGCCTTCTGCCGCATGTTCGTGTGCACCGCGGTGGTGAGCATGCTTATAGCTTTCATCGATCACATCTAACTGCATTGGGCTGAAACTTTGTTCCAGTTTTTCCTTGATTGATGACGCGATAATGCCCATTTTAGTTAGTCCTTAAAAACAACCCTAATTTTAACTCTCAACGTATATAGGCAATATGGCAGGCAATTACGAATATAAACCCAAAGGCATCGATATCCGTGTCAATAAGGGCAAGAAAAAAGTCGATCCGAATGAAATGGAATGCGACTGGGCAGGTTGCGTGTCTATGGGCGGCTGCAAAGCGCCTAAATCGCCGGACCGTTTGCGCGAATATTATAATTTCTGCACCATCCATGCGCGCGAATATAATAAGAATTGGAACTTCTTCTCTAATATGAGCGACGAAGATATTGCTGAATGGCAAGTCGGCGCGCGTCATGGTCACCGCCCAACATGGGATGTAAAGAAAAACACCGCTGAGCGCGCCAAAGCCCAAAAGAAGCGCAAAGCGGGGTCAACGGCGGCAACAGCTGAAGGTTATAATATTTTTGGTGAAGGTAATATCGCAGATCAAACCGAAGCGCCGCGTCGCCGCAGCCTTTCTAAAATGCAGATGAAAGCGCTAAACGATCTTGGCCTTGATGATACCGCGACCAAAAGCGATGTGCGCAAACGCTATACACAGCTTGTCAAACAGCTCCATCCTGATGCTAACCAAGGCAAACGCAACACCGAAGAAAGCTTTCAGCGCGTCGTTAGCGCGATGAAGGTGCTCAAGACGACAAATCTCGGCTAGGCTACGCGCAAACACTAATTCTCTTTTACACGGACACCCTCTTAAACGGACAAATGACATGAGTGACGATTTCCCTATTTTTGAACCTGACATCATGGTCTCAGCGCGCGATGTCTTTGATGTCGACTTTGACATGCAGGTTCCAGCCTTCAGTAAAGCCAGCGAAAACGTGCCGCCTATTGATGAAGCGTACATCTTTGATGATAAGACAACCCAAGCTATCTGCGCAGGCTTTGCTTATGATCGCCGCGTTATGGTGCAGGGCTATCACGGCACGGGTAAGTCGACCCATATTGAGCAAGTGGCCGCGCGGCTAAGCTGGCCAATGGTGCGGATTAACCTGGACAGCCATGTCAGCCGTATCGACCTTGTCGGGAAAGACGCCATTGTCTTAAAAGACGGGAAACAAATTACAGAGTTTCGCGAAGGCTTGCTGCCTTGGGCGTTGCAACATCCTGTTGCCCTTGTCTTTGATGAATATGATGCGGGCCGCCCCGACGTCATGTTCGTGATTCAGCGCGTGCTAGAAGCGCAAGGCCGCCTCACCCTGCTCGACCAAAACCGCGTGATTACACCCCACAAAGCCTTCCGTCTCTTCGCAACGACCAACACCGTTGGCCTCGGCGATACGTCAGGGCTTTATCACGGCACGCAGCAAATCAACCAAGGCCAAATGGACCGCTGGAGCATTGTCTGTCAGCTCAACTATCTCTCTCACGATGAAGAAGAAGCCATCGTGCTCGCGAAATCTCCGACCTATGATACAGCCGAAGGTAAGGACCTTATTGCTAGCATGGTGCGCGTCGCCGATATGACCCGCAACAGCTTCATCGCAGGCGACATCTCAACCGTTATGTCACCCCGTACGGTCATGAACTGGGCCGAAAATGCCCGCATCTTTGACGGCGACATCGCGCAAGCCTTCCGCCTAACATTCCTCAATAAATGCGACGAGCTAGAACGCCCCATTATCGCTGAGTTTTACCAGAGAGCCTTTGGCAAGGATTTGGCTGAGAGCGCGGCAACGATACTTGTCGCGTAATTTTGACATTGTGATGTTGAAAGAGCCTAGTGACGGAACACGACTATCTCAGCCATTTGGCTACCTCGCTCAAGGGACGGGTTGCATCTACCCCGATGGAAGCTAGGTTAAAATCTATGTCCAAAACCCCCATAGATGAGTTCAAACGCTCCCTTTCCTCAGCCACAAAAGCCATCTCTGGTGAGCCTGAGATGGAGGTTTCTTTTGGCGGGGACGTGGCGGGTATTGTGCGCGATCAGGTTATGTTGCCGAGCCTGCCGCCTAAGCCCAAACCAGCGCAGATTGCCAAAGCGCGCGGCGAGGCTGATGGTTTAGCCCTGCGCATTGCGCTGCATGATAAATTCACTCACGCCAAAAATCAGCCCAGCACTGGGCCGGCCCGCGCCGTCTTTGAAGCCATGGAGCAAGCCCGCGTTGAAGCGCTGGGCGGAAGACATTTGGCCGGTGTTGGTGATAATCTAATGGCCTCCCTTGCCGCGCGCGCCTCTCGTAAGGGATATGACAAGCCCGATATCGCCAAAGATGATAATAGTTTTGCTGAAGCCCTTGGGCTTTATGCACGCGAAGTTTTGACGGGGCGTAAGCTTCCCAAAAGCTGCGCTGGGATTATGTCCGCATGGCGCACCGAAATCGAAGCTACGGCGGCCGTGCGAATGGAAAGTCTGAAAGAACTGATTGATAATCAGCAAGATTTTGGCCGGTCTGTGCGCGACCTCATCCAAGACTTTGAACTGGGCGATGACCTGGCCGACCCCAATGAGGATGACGACTCGGAAGACGAAAATTCCGAGAATGATGATCAGCAACCAGACCAGACGCCAGACACGCCGCAAGAAGAACAGCAGGGTCAAACGGAAGTGTCTGACGCCGACGCGATCGAGGATGATAGCGCCGATCCGCAGGACATGGTCGACGCCGAAAATATTGACGGTGAAAGCGATGATTCCGACCAAACACCCAACCCGAATACGCAGCGGCCGCAGCCCACAAATCTGCCTGACCCCTATACCGTTCATACCTCCGCTCATGACGAAGTTATAAAAGCCGAAGAGCTTTGCGAAACGGAAGAGCTTGACCGGCTGCGCGGATATTTGGACGGACATATGGCGGGACTGTCTTCGGTCATCGCAAGGCTGGCCAACCGCTTGCAACGCCGTCTGCTCGCGCAGCAACAACGCTCTTGGACTTTTGACCTTGAAGAAGGCATGCTCGACACGGCCCGCCTGACGCGGGTGATTATTGACCCGATGTCGGCGCTCACCTTTAAGGAAGAAAAAGAAACAGATTTCCGCGATACCATAGTCACAATCCTAATTGATAATTCTGGCTCTATGCGGGGCCGTCCGATTATGGTCGCCGCTGTCTGCGCGGATATTATGGCAAGAACGTTGGAGCGATGCGGCGTGAAGGCAGAGATTCTTGGCTTTACAACGCGGGCTTGGAAAGGTGGCCGCAGTTTCCAAGATTGGATGGCCGCAGGCAAACCGTCATCGCCCGGACGCCTCAATGATTTGCGCCATATCATTTATAAATCGGCAGATATGCCGTGGCGCCGCGCAAAGCGAAATCTTGGCCTAATGATGCGCGAAGGTTTGCTCAAAGAAAACATTGACGGCGAAGCGCTAGAATGGGCCTATCGCCGCCTCATGGCTCGCCCCGAGCAGCGCCGCATCATGATGGTTATCTCCGACGGCGCGCCCGTCGATGACGCTACGCAAAGCCAAAATAAAACAGGTATGCTAGAGAGCCATCTGCGCATGGTCATCGACAAAATCGAAAACCGCAGCGAAGTCGAACTCGTCGCTATCGGAATCGGTCATGACGTCACGCGCTGGTATAAGCGCGCAGTAACGATTATGGATGTCGAGCAATTGGGCGGCGCGATGACCGAAAAGTTGGCTGAGTTGTTTGATGATTCGAGTGCGCGGCGGAAACGATAAAATTCTATTTTAAAACAATCCGCTACGTCAAATTAGAAACAATCAACAGCCTTATGTAAAAAAGAACAATAATAGTAAAAAAATTGCACGGCTAGTTCTTTGCGATTCCTATGTTTTTTTGTGTCAACAGAAAATGATGTCGATTTTGCGATTCATTGCGGTTGACGATTCCCTAATTTTCCTAATTATTACATTAAGTTACCAAAAACTCTCGCTGAGTAACGCTTAGTTGCTTAGTTTTTCGGGGCTGTAATGAAGCGTTGATTCAGAGGTAACAAATAAACTTTGAGAGGCAGCCCCTTCCATAAGGGCTGCCCCGTCCTGATCAGACAGCTCAAATATGGCACTTGCAGCTTTGGATTCCAACCCAAAAATCTGCAAGTGCCTTTTTTTATTGACTGGCTTGTTGGCTCTGGTGGTCTTGCTTTAGCCTTTCACTATAAATTATCAAACCCCTCATCCGACGCTTCGCGCCACCTTCTCCCTATGGGAGAAGGAGATTATATAATAAACTTCGATACACTTTCCCTCTCCCATAGGGAGAGGGTGCCTTAGCGTTTTGCAAAAACGCATAGGTGGGTGAGGGGATCCGATGATTTTTGGGATTAATTCATCCCGCGGCCACGCATATCTTTCCCGTATTGTCACCCCCGCCGCAAAACCCTAATCTAGCGCTTATGATAAAGCCTCTAATCCTCACTCTATCGGCGGCATTATTGCTCGCCTGCGGCTCAACGGACATAATGGCATCCGAGTCTGAAAGGCCCCTTATGACAAAGGAACTCATCATATTAGCCCCGCCCCCTGATGGTGATAAATATTACGCGGGCGTGAAGCGCGATATTTTTGATTTCCATGTCGCTTATGCTCGTCAAATCCTCACTCATGATGACGTGCTGATTTTTTCAGGAAAAGACCTTTTCGATGACTATGTCACGGCGTTAGGCGCGGCCCATGTAGCGCCTTTTGAAATGCAAGATATCTGGATGCGAGACTTCAGTCCCCAAAATGCCGCTATGCCTGTGATGATGCGCTACACAGCAGAGGGACAAGGCGGCGGACGTAAAGGCCAATCAGATGCGGATGTTGTGCAAGAGGCTCTCGCAGACGTCTTAGATAAGACCGGCATATCTTTTGGCGAGAGCGATCTCTTAAATGATGGCGGGAACTTTGTTGATGATTACGCAGGGAATGTTGTGCTGAGCCGTAAATTTTTACGCGATAATAATTTAAACGAAACACAGGGCCGAAAAGCTGTTCGAGACGCCACGGGCGCCGTTAATGTCGCCTTTATCGAAGCGGATGAACAAGGCGGCCTAGAACACGCGGACGGTGTTGAGGCCTTTATTGATAAAAACGTCCTCGTCGTAAATTCCTATCCCGGAGACGCAGTTTATGCGGCGGAGTTAAAAGCAGATCTGCGCCGCGGCCTGCCCGGCGTTACAATACACGACATGATCACGCCCTATGACGGTAGCAAAATCTACGACCCCCGCTTTGGTTCGGCCTGCGGCCTCTATACAAATATGCTGGTGACACCCAACCGCATTTACCTTCCCCAATTCGGTATTCCCGAAGACGCCAAAGCGCTCGCTGATATGAGACACTGGACGACCAAAACCGTTATACCCGTTATGTCGAGCCAAGTCTGCCAAATGGGCGGCGGCGTGCGCTGCATGTCTTGGCAGTCACGGGGTGAGCAGGCAGATAAGGTGTTGGCGTCTGTTCGGCAAAAATAGAGTGTTACGCTTCAAGCCCACTTGAATACCTTAGCTATATTGTTTGATGACACCTCAAGCTGGCGGTGATGAATTTCAATTCGGAAATTTTCATTTCCTTGCTCCCATTTGACTCCCGCGCCTTACATGTCTACGTTGAACTTATAAACGAGGGCGCAATTATGAAAATCCATCTATCCACCGGGCTGATTCTGTCGGCTATTATTCTGGCTTCATGTGGAGGCGGGAATAAACTTAGCGAGAAAACTGCGCTAAAGCTTCTTAAGGAAAAAAAGTCTGAAACTCGCATCACGCAAAACATGCTTACCGATTATAGTGCAGGACATTATCAAACCAATAAAATCTATTATGAGGCCTATGAAAGCGAAGGACTTATCGGGAAACCGCCTAAGACGCCGACGACCCTCAATAACGACCTAAAGCTCAATACGAAAAAAATTAAGAAAAAGGGTTGGGACAAATATCTGGAATTTAAGCCTGCCGGAAATGACGGGCAAATCGTCACCATCTATAATTATACGACCCGTATTGAAAAGGTCCTGCGCATTAATACGGACCCTATTGATCGCCTCTGCAACGCCGTAGTGGAATACCAATATGAGGCTTTTGACCACGCACCTTGGGGCAAAGACGTATGGAAAAAGAAATATAAGAAACCCACCGTTTATGAAGCCTGCATGATTAAATATGATAAGAGCTGGGATATCAAAAGCACGCGCAAGACTGGCCGTTAGCTTTTGGGGGTTAATTGTTTTGGGTGCTTAAAGCTCCCTCTATTCTAACATCAAACCCCTCACCCACCTCCCGCGTTTTTTTTCAAAACGCTCTAGGCACCCTCTCCCTCCTGCGTTTTATTAAAAACGCTAGAGAGAGGGGAAAAAGTAGCATGGTCTTCCCATAATGAGAATTCAACGCATGCCGAAGGTTTAGATTATTTCATCATCTCACTACAATATCCTTCTCTCTGGCGTTTTAAAAAAACGCAGGAGGGAGAAGGTCCGCGAAGCGGGGATGAGGGGATATAGGCCTCTCTGTGATGGACATTATCTGCGACACCCTCCCTCCTTTTTCCCCATTGCCAGCCTTGCCGCAAAACCTTAATCCACTCCCATGACACTTGACCCAAAAGATTGGCCTGCTTTCCGTAAAACGGCCCATGCTATGCTCGATGCTTCTTTGGATAAGCTAGAAAATGCGCGTGAGGGACGGGTGTGGAACCCTGTGCCAAAAGCGCTTAAGGCTGAAATAAATGCGCCGCTGCCACAGGGGGGTATTTCGCCTGAGCAAATGCGCAGCGACCTTGAATCCATCATGCCGTATAATCCTGGTAACATTCATCCACGTTTTTTTGGCTGGGTCAATGGTGCCGGCGCGCCGTCTAATATTTTAGCCGAAATTGCAGGAGCAGGAATGAATGCTAATTGCGGCGGTCGCAACCATGTCGGCCCCGTGATAGAACAACGGGTCATTACCTGGGTGGCACAAATTATGGGCATGCCCAGCGAAACAACGGGCCTAATATCGTCTGGCACCTCCATGGCGACAGTCACAGCGTTGAAGGTTGCGCGCGATAAATACCAAGCCGAAAACGCAGAGCCTAGATTAGTCGGTTATACGGGCGCGCAAACGCATAGCTGCGTCCGCCGCGCTTTTGACCTGCTTGGCATCGGTAAAGAGGCGCTGCGCCTCATCCCTTGTAATGACGCGTTTGAAATTGAATTAATCGCCTTGCAAGACGCGATAGATAAAGACCGCGCGGAGGGCTTCACGCCTTTCAGCGTTATTGGCACGGCAGGCGCAGTGAATGTCGGCGCAATTGATGATTTGGACGGCCTTGCTGACCTTTGCGAAAAGGAAGAATTGTGGTTCCATGTCGACGGCGCCTTTGGCGCGGCAGCAATCTTGTCCGAAACTGTCGGCCACCGCCTTAAAGGCCTAGCTCGGGTGGATAGTCTCGCCTTTGATTTTCATAAATGGTGGCAGGTTAATTATGAAGCAGGCTGTGTGCTAGTGCGCGACCCGCGTTTGCATCGTCAATCCTTCGCGGCACGTCCTGAGTATCTGCGTCATGATGAGCGCGGCTTAGCAGGAGGTGACTTCTGGGCCGTGGATTACGGGCCTGAATTATCACGCAGCTTCCGCGCACTGAAAGTTTGGACACATTTAAAAACCCACGGCATTGAAGCTATAGCAAAGGTCGTTGACCGTAATATTGCTCAGGCTCAATATCTTAGAGCCCGCATCGAAGCGGAACCCAAGCTTGAGATGCTGGCCCCGACGGCTCTAAATATTTGCTGTTTCCGCTATAATTTCAGATATGAGAGCAATGCAAAAAATGCTCGCATCGTTGTTGACCTTCAAGAAGGCGGGCTCGCTGCGCCGTCCACAACGACCATAAATGATGAAACCGCCATTCGCGTAAACCTCACCAATCACCGCACCCGCGAAAGTGATTTAGATATGCTGGTCGACGCTATTTTAGAGATGGGCAAAGATTTGGAATAGAAGGTCGTTCATGCCCAATCATAATGACCTCATAAACCATACTAAAAAATGGCTCACAAGCGTCGTGATCGGGCATAATTTTTGCCCCTTTGCGAAACGTGAATATGAGGCTGATACTATTCACTATGCCGTGGTTGAGGCTACGGATCTCGAAGGTCAATTAAAACAGATTATTCTGCACTGCGCGGCCCTTGATAATGATGAAACCCGCGAAACAAGCCTGTTAATATTCCCTAAGGCATTGTCTCAATTCGAAACTTATCTGGATATGCTGGGCGTTGCGGCATCCCTGCTCAAAGACCAGGGCTATGAAGGCATTTACCAATTAGCGAGTTTCCACCCTGAATATCTCTTCGCGGGCGTGCGCCCTGATGATGCCAGTCATTTCACGAATAGGTCCCCATATCCTATGGTGCACATATTGCGAGAAGCTAGCGTTGAGGCCGCCTTATATAAATATCCAAATCCAGAAAAAATCCCTGAACGAAATATAAATCTCACGCAGGAATTAGGCGCGGCGACAATGCGCGCATTGCTAGCAGCCTGTTACAAATTTTAACCTTAGCCCTCATCCGTCACGCTGGCACTTTGAAGCTGAATATAGTTTTGGATACCGATTTGTTTAATGAGGTCATTTTGCGTTTCCAAGAAATCGACATGTTCTTCCTCATCCAGAAGTATGCTTTGCAATAAATCGCGCGTTCCGTAATCGCGCACCTTCTCGCAATGCTCAACGCCGTCACGATAAATTGGCAAAGCGATGTCCTCGAGTTTCATATCGCATTGCAGAATTTCTTCTACGGTCTCTCCAATATAGAGTTTTCCCAAATCTTGAAGATTGGGAAGGCCACCCAGAAAAAGGATGCGTTCGATAATCTTATCAGCATGCTGCATCTCTTCAATGCTCTCTTCATATTCCTTTTTAGCAAGTTTAGAGACGCCCCAATCTTTGAGCATACGCGAATGCAAAAAATATTGATTGATGGCCGTAAGTTCAGCCTTGAGCGCTTTATTAAGAAATTCGAGTGTGGTTTTATCGCCGCGCATGGGAAGCTCCTGTAAATTTTGGCCTGTTCTGAAACGCTTTGAGGGGGCGCGTCAATTCAAATCAAGGCAACTGCAAATCACTTGCAAGCTTTTCTTAGCACTTGATAATCATTCGCGGGAATAAGGATAAAATCCAGCTATTCAGCAGCTTCAAGAATGGGGTTCAAAGCACGCCAGTCTTTGATCTGCTCATTAATGCTCTCGCGGCATTGACCACAATTAAATTTCGTCCCGCAGGCGCGCATCACGTCTTTTGCACGCTCCGCGCCTTGCGCAGCGGCGGCATCGACTTTGGCCGTATTTATATTATTGCAAACACAATGGATCATAAGTAGCTTATGACTCAGTTGCGAATGATTGTCAATAACTTTGCGAATGATTTGCAGATACAAAAAAAGCGCCCCTCACAAAGAAGGACGCAATCTTTTACTAATGGGCCGTAATTCTAGTTACGCGGCTGATAATCACCCGTAATCATACAGGTGCCATTTGCCTGCGCCGTCGTGCCCGCCGGACAATTAACCGTCACGGCAGCGGGAGCAGAGGTCATCGGCGCCGCCGTTTTAATTGTGCCTTGATGCACCATCTGATCTTTCATCATGCCCTTAGCTTTACCCATCACGGCATCCTTAGCGTTTTCCTTAGCCACAGCCATTGCAGCGTCCTCGGCAGAACCGCCTTTGACCATAACTTTACCGGCCGTCATCATGTCGCCGCCGTCCATTGTGCCTTTTTCCGTCATCATAGTGTCGCCCATGATCTGGTCTTTCGCCATGCTTTTGGCTTCTGATGTGCCGACTTTCATCGCGGCGTCTTTGGCGCTATCGCCTTTCATCATATGCTCGCCAGCTTTGACGGCCTGCTCGCCTGTTTTGCCCATATGTTTTTTAGCTTCGTCTTTGGCCATGTCTGTTGCCTTGTCGACAGCCATGTCTTTAGCTTTATCTGTCAGGGCGTCTTGGGCGAAGGACGCGCTCGCTGTTCCTAAAATTAAGGCCGAAGCCATGAGGGTAGATTTTAAAAGTGTCATATTGCTCTCCATGACAGCCCTCCAACCGAAGGCCGCGTTAATAAAAGCGAGACTGGCAGGATAAATCTCCCCCCGCCAATCAAGCGATGTCACAGCGTCGTGAGATAATTAGGCAAAACTAAGGCACCTTACCGAAGCTTCATGGCCTTGTAATTTACGCTAACGTCTAATTTGAAGGCGGAACCATTGTAAAGGCAGCCAGCTTATTGCCGTCTAAATCACGGAAATAACTAATGTAAAACCCTGTATCGCCGCGCGGCCCGGGCTTACCTTCGCATGTCCCGCCCAATTCTAAAGCTTTGCTGTGAAGGCTGTGCACCATATCTGTATTTTTACAGGACAGCGTAACCATTGCGCCATTGCCAGATGTCGCCGTCTCGCCATTATCGGGGGTGCAGACAGCAAACATGGGTTGATCCATCGCAACGCCATAGCTGGCAAAACGTTTGTCCTGCCAGAGGCGTTTCGCGCCCATCTCGCCGAGCAAGGCATCGTAAAATTTGGTGGCTTTGGGATAATCATTCGTCCCGACAGTTGTATAAGCAATCATAATTATCCTCCGTGAATGAAATTTAGGGTATTAAAAAACCTAACCCAGCGAAAGACCAATTATTGAATAGGCTCTATTCAGCTGTGCTTTTAGGTAATGCGTCCAAACGAATGGCCTCATTGATCTGGCCGCGCAGCAAGGCCGTTTCAACCTTTGTCGGATCAGCCCGTAAGGCGCTTTCTATATCAATCTTGGCTTCATCTAGACGGCCTTGATTCATCTTGGCGTCCGCGCGGTAACGAAGGGCGTCGGCATTAGCTGGCGAGAATTTCAAAACCGACGTAAGATCAATCTCAGCATAATCATAGCGTTCAAGCATGGCATAAGCGCGGGCGCGGGCGATGCGTAAATCAATATGATCTTTACGTAATTTCAAACCCTCACTGGCAGACTTATAAGCGCGGTCAGCTTGACCATCGATAAGCCAGAAATTAGCGGCTTCGGCATAAAAATCTGCGCGCATTAATTTCGTCCCGCCATCAGAGGCCATCGCCAAAGAGTCTAAACGCGCGGCGGCTTCATCTTCATGGCCTAGGGCGTAAAGCGCCATCGCCACACAATGCTTAGCGCGGCGTCCCCCGCCTTCATCTTGCCAAATCATGGCTTCTTCAAAGGCGAGTGCATTATCCTCGGCAATGCGCTCAAGGCAGGCTTTATGCTTCGTATCAAATTCCTCTGTCAGGTCAGCGGCAAAAGCCGCCCCGCCAAAAGTCGTTGCAATAAGAGGTAAACTCAATAGGACGGTAAGCGCATGTTTCATGCGAGCTATTTATCCAAGGGAGAGCGCCACAGCAATGGCGAGACGCATTAAATCACAGTTAGAAAAGCGGGCCCAAAAGACAGCGCTTTTACTCGGCGCAGGCTATTGCGCCAAAGCCATGATCGCGCCATTGCTCGCGCGGGGCTATGAGGTCTTGGCCACGACGCGCTCACCAGAAAAAGCGGCCGCCCTAAAAAATCTCGGCGTAACGCCCCTTATATATAAGGGCGATCTAAACGCCGCTATGCAGGAGATCTTGTCCAAAGCTGATATTATTCTCTCCTCTATCCCGCCAAATGATAATGGCGATCCTTTTTTAGGCGACTTACCGGCTCCATTCTCCCGGCTGGCCGCAAAGGCTTTATGGATAGGCTATCTGTCGGCGACTAGTGTTTACGGCGACCGCCAAGGGCAATGGACCTTTGAAGATGAATTGCTGCGCCCCCTTACGCGCCGCGGGAAGAACCGCGCTGAGGCGGAAATAGAATGGCTGGAAACGCAATTGCCCGTCCATGTCTTCCGCCTCGCGGGCATATATGGACCAGGCCGCAATGGCTTTGACCGCCTGCGGGGCGGTAAAGCCCGCGCTGTGATTAAAGATTGCCATGTAGTCAACCGTATTCACGTGCAGGATATTGTAAGCGCGCTGCTCGCCTCTATTGATCGGCCTGATCCGCTTAAAATCTATAACCTCGCAGACGGACGCCCCGCCCCGCCGCAAGATGTCTTAAATTTTGCAGCTGATTTAATTGCCGCGCCGCGCCCGCCGCAGCTAGATCACGATACGGCCGATATTTCAGATATGGCGCGAAGTTTTTATAAAGAAACCAAACGCGTGGATAGCAGCCGTGCCAGGCGCGATTTAGGCTGGGCCCCAAGATATGAAAATTACCGTCAAGGCTTAATGGCGACGCTCAAAGCTGAGCGCGAGGAAACAAAGACGGTTTATCTTTCAGGGCATATAGATGTGCCTGATGAGGACCTGAAATCTGTTAAGTTAGCCCTGCCCACACATTTACGCCTAACAGAACAACAGCCCGACTGCGCAGAATTTCGCATCTGGCAGGATGAGATCATGCCAACACGCTTTCATGTCATTGAGACTTTCGCCTCACCCGTCGCCTATCGCCGCCACCAAGCCCGCATGAAAAATAGCGAATGGGCGAGCGTGAGCCGTAACGCAAAGCGGCATTACGATATTATTGGGTTAGATTAGATTAAAGGCTTATCTGATCTGCGACTTCGCTTTCGGGCTTGTAGCCTTTTGCGCGCATGCAGCTTTCAAAACCTGGGTCGATTAAATATCCGCCTTGAACGACGCGGACAAAGCCGCCCGCTTCGGCTTCGCACATCGTCCAATCCTGCATGTTAGATCCGCCGCCCATTTTCACAAAGGAAATATCTTGCGTTGTTTGCGGCGCGGCTAGCGGTGCTTGCGGCTGAGCTTGCACCACGCGCGCGGGCGCGACCGGCGGGTTGCCGTAAACGCTCTGATAGCTATCGGGGCCGTAAACAGGGTCTTGATAATTTGGCGTTTGTGGGACCGGGAGCTGCGCAAGTTGCGCAGGCATGACAAGCTCTCCGCGCGGCTGGGCATCTTCGGCCTGATTGCCATCTTGCGCAAAGGCGGCCTTTGCGGCGTGTTGAGACTTCGCCGTCCCATCAAAGACGTAATCATGCTCGGGCGCAGACCGCAGAAGTTTTGTTACAGGGCTAGACACGAAGCTAGCGGCAGATTTCGTATATCCCCACATATCGCCGCCCATTTTACCTAATTGGGCGCAGCCCGTTAATGACACCGCGGCGGCAACCATTATGGCCGTTTTCGTGAAATTATGGGACATATTCCCCTCCAAATTCGTGTTTCAGGGGAATAGGAGCAAATCTTATGCCATGTTTAACTGATGTTTTGGGGATATGTGGCGATTTAGCCTTGGAAGAGTCCTGCGGGCGCGGTTATAAGAATCTCTAAATTTGAGGATAGACATGCCTAAGACAAAGACAGAAACGCCAGATGAAACGGCCAGCCGGCTAGACAAAATTTCGGCAGCCGCCAAAATTTACGGCGCGCGCAGCTTTAGCAATTACGCTCAAATTCGCTCCGTTGCCGAAGCCATAAGGGACGGGCTTTGCGCGTGGCTAGATGACGGAAAACAGTGTGTTTATCTGGTCCCGCCGCAAGGTCCTTTTACCGCGCAAAATTACCGCTCAGCGGCTTACTCTGTGTCTGGCAAAGGCTTTCTCCCGCTTGAACCGATTAGCTTTGGCCTCGCGATCAATATCTCTGGCGACGGAGATTATATGCGCCTTGTCCTGACCTGCCGTAAAGAGGGCGATAAAATGTTTATACATGTAGATGAGGGCCGTGAAACCGATCTGAATTTACCCGTCCGAGAAGACGAACTCACTCATTTCTTTGAGAAAATTAACGAGCATTTGCTCAATTGGTTCGAAGGCCGCGTCGATCAATATGACAATGGCAGCTACGGCAATAATGATATCGGGTTTGATATTCAGCGCGTAGATGACTAGCTTGTTGTTTAAAATAGAATCAAATTCAGGTTGAGGGAATAATATGGCCGCTGCTGCAGATGTTGCACATCACGTTGTAAATACGCTTCCATTCAAGATCGCCCTCATCGGGGTTTTAGGTATTGGCGCGCAATGGCTTGCGTGGAAACTCCAACGCCCGGCTATTGTCTTAATGGCGATTGCGGGTCTTATTTTTGGCCCCCTTATTGGCTGGCTGTTAGGCTTTGACCTTCCGTCTCAACTCACCCACACATTAGAGCTGTTTCGCCTTGACCCTGTTAATGACTTTGGAGAGCTGTATAGGCCGATGATTGGGCTCGCTGTCGCGATTATCCTCTTTGAAGGCGGGATGACGCTCAGATTTAAAGATTTGGGCGACGCCTCCCACGCTGTTTTCCGAATGGTCTTTATTGCCGCGCCGATCGCGTGGCTGCTCGGCACCTGTGCGTCCCATTACATTGTTGGCCTGCCCTGGGATATTTCCGCCATGGTCGGCGGTCTCTTTGTTGTCACGGGCCCGACTGTTATTATGCCGCTCCTGCGTCAAGCACATCTGAAATCCCGTCCAGCCAATGTGCTGAAATGGGAAGGTATCGTCAATGACCCGCTAGGCGCGCTTTTCGCTGTTGGCGGCTATGAGTTCATCCGCTTTACGATGATGGAAGGCTCTATGTATCTCGCTTTTGGGAAACTCGTCTTCGCCGCAGTTCTTGGAACTGTCGTGGGTATTATATCAGGTTACGGCCTCGCTTGGGCCTTCCGCCGCGGTCATATTCCGGAATATCTGAAAGCGCCAGTTGTCCTTGCTTGGGTGCTCGCGATTTACGTTCTCGCCAATACGCTCGCGGATGAAACAGGGCTTCTTGCTGTTACCGCGCTCGGCATGACCATGGCGAATACGAAATTTGCCTCCATGGTCGAGATGCGCCGTTTCAAAGAAAACATCGCCATTATTTTAGTCTCCGGTGTCTTTGTGATTTTGACTGCAACTTTGACACCCGAAGTCTTGAAAGCTTTCTTAACGGAATGGCGCGTGTTGGCATTTGTTCTCGCTATGATGCTTTTGGTGCGTCCTATTGCGGTCATGTTCTCAACCCTTTTCTCTGGTCTTCACTGGAAAGAAAGCCTGCTGATCTCCATCATCGCCCCGCGCGGTGTCGTCGCTGTGGCAGTTGCTGGCCTTTTTGCGGCTGAGCTCACAGCGCTTGGCCGCCCAGAAGGCGCGCTCTTTGTGCCGCTAGCTTTCGCCCTTGTTTTCGCGACCGTTCTTTTTGCCGGCTTCTTCATTGGACCTATTTCCAAAGGCCTCGACCTCGCGGCGGGCGGCGGTGACGGCATTTTGATTGTTGGCGCCAATCCTTGGTCTCTTGGCCTCGCCAAAGCGCTCAAAGAAATGCACATCAAAGTCCTTGTTGCCGATACAAATTGGCGGCGTCTGCGCGGCGCAAGATTAGAGGGGCACGCAACATTTTACGGAGAGGTCCTGTCAGAAAATGCAGACTTCCGCCTTGATCATTCGGCCTTTAATCACCTCATTTCAGCCACGCCGAATGATGCCTATAATGCCCTCGTCTGTGTTGAATTTGCCCCAGAACTTGGCCGTCACCGCGTCTTCCAAGTAACCTCTGCTGATAATGACGAAGACGATGCAGATACAATCGCTTTCACATCACGCGGACGCACACTTACCTCGCGCGGGCGCAGCTTTGACGCCCTCACCCGCGATTGGTGGGGCGGTTGGCGTTTCCGCTCTACAACATTATCTGATGAATATACGCTGGATGATTTATATCGTGACCGCGGCGATGATCTTGATCTTATTTTGGCGAGAAAGCCAGATGGAGGCCTAGACTTTATTCAGCCGGGTCAAGAAGCGCGCGCTGCGGGTACAACAGTTCTCAGCTTTTGCCCTGTGAAAGATAAAGATAATCGCGGCGCTGGCGCCAAAGAACCAGGCTTGGCCGGCCCTGCTGCGCCGCTCCCAACATAGGAAAAGGACGTATTTACAGATTAAATACGTCCAAATCTTATTAGGATTTCATGACTCTCTTTTAACGCAAGATTCATGCCTGCTTAATCTTATGCGGTCACAAGGTTAATCCAAGTTAACCCTGATAGAGTGCATGAAACTCAACCGCAAAAACCTGACAAACGTCTTTAAAAGAACGGCTCTCTTTGGGGCAGTGAGTTTCTATAGCTTGGGCATGGCCGCGCTGACGGGGGCCGCCTTTGCCGCCAAGGACATGCCCTCTGCTGAAACGCTTTGGTCGCCAAATCGTCCTGTTTCGGTTCAAATCGTCGATCGCTATGGCCGAGACGTCTTAGTGCGCGGGGCCTCCTCTGCCCCGAAAGTAAAACTCGCGGATCTGCCGCCTCATGTGCCTGCCGCCGTTTTAGCAACGGAAGACAAACGCTTTAGAACCCATGTCGGTGTTGACCCTTATGGCCTCACTCGCGCCATGGTCGTAAATGTAAAACAAGGGCGTTATGTCCAAGGCGGGTCAACCCTGACGCAGCAATTGACTAAAAATGTTTTCCTAACACCCGAGAAGACTATCCGCCGCAAAGCCCAAGAGATGATGCTCTCCATTTGGCTAGAACAAGCTTTCACCAAAGACGAAATTTTAGAGATGTATCTCTCGCGCGTTTATTTTGGCAGCGGCGCTTGGGGACTTGAGGCCGCGAGTCAACGCTATCTTGGCAAATCCGCTTCTGAGCTAACCATCGCAGAATCCGCGATGATGGCAGGCCTGTTAAAAGCGCCCTCACGCTATAACCCCGTGACAGATACGCAGCGCTCAGCGGAGCGCACAGCCGTCGTTTTGGGCGTGATGGCCAAACAAAGCCTGATTAATCGGCAAGAGCATTTTACGGCGTTAACGCACCCGATAAATATCCAGCGTCCGCAATCCGATAACTCCGCGCAATATTTCGTCGATTGGATTTGGGCAGAGCTCGAAGACGCGATTGGCACTCCTGCGCAAGATATTGTCGTGCAAACCACGCTTGATTTCGACGCTCAGCTGACGGCCAATATTGCTGTTAACGCCCATCTAGATCCCAAGCGCAATGCGTCTCAAGCCGCGCTCATATCTTTGGACGGCACGGGCGGCGTTATGGCGATGATTGGCGGCGTCTCTTATACCGATAGTCAGTTCAACCGCGCGGCTCAAGCCCAGCGCCAACCCGGCTCAGCCTTTAAACCTTTCGTCTATCTCGCCGCCTTTAAGGCAGGCCTGACGCCTTGGGATATGCGTGAAGATAAGGCGATTGAGATTGGGGATTGGGCCCCGGAGAATTTTACCGAAGACTTTAAAGGCGATATGACGCTTGAAGACGCTTTTGGAAAATCAATTAACACCATAGCCGTTGCCCTCGGCGAAGAGGTAAGCCGAGAGGCCGTCATTGAGGCGGCAAATGACTATGGGTTTGAAGGTTTAAAGCCGCTGCGCAGCGTATCGCTCGGCGCGCAAGCCACGACGCCGTTAAAGCTTACAGCAAGTTATCTGCCCTTTTCGAATTACGGATTACGCGCTGAGCCTTATGGGGTTTTATCTGTGTCTACGGCCAATGGGACGCCGCTTTATGACCGTCAAAGCCGCGGCCTGATACCAGACAAGACACGCGTGATTAACCCGCAAAACCTTGCCCATATTAACCGCTTAATGACGCGAACTGTCAGCCATGGCACAGGCCGTCGCGCCGCCATTAAAACCCGCCAAGTCGCGGGCAAAACCGGCACTACAAATGATTTTCGCGACGCTTGGTTCGTGGGATACGCCCCAGACATCGTCACAGGCGTTTGGGTCGGCGCAGATGATTACGCGCCAATGGCCAAGGTCACGGGCGGCTCCATCCCCGCCATGATTTGGCACGATTACATGCAGGCCGCATTAGAAGATATGCCCCCGACCAAGCTCCCCGTTTCCACAGAGCCCGTCTGGAGAAAGCAAGAAAAGGAGCTGGACGCACTGCTCAACGACATAGAAGACGCGCTTCCTTGAACGTAAAAGCCGCCCTAAGGAGCTGCCTAGCAAACCATTTTAAACTTTACAATTTTTTTCACCTTCAAGGTGTAGGTTTTAGCAGCGGTGAGTGTTAAGCGTGAGGCCTAATTTATGGAGCAATCATGACCAAAGGCGTAGGCGGTAAAAACTTTGATGAGGCCTTAGCTTCTCTCTCAGATATGACGACTGGCGTTCAGCCAATCACAGATAGTGAATTTCAGTCTCGTATCGACAAAGCCCAGCGCCTCATGGCCGAGCAAGATATTGCCGCGCTTTATCTTCATGCTGGAAGCTCACTCTATTATTTCACCGGCATGCACTGGAAAAGCTCAGAGCGCATGGTGGGGGCTGTGCTGCTGCCTTCTGGCGCGCCTGTCTTTATCGCGCCCGCTTTTGAGAAAGGCACGTTAGAGCAATTTATGCGGATTAATGGCGAGGTTGCGACATGGGAAGAACATGAAAGCCCTTACGGACTACCCGCGAAAATCTTGTCGGAAGCGGGTATAACATCGGGCGGTATTGGTCTTGATGAAGCCACCCCGTTTTTTGTGAGTAACGGTATTGCTAAAGCTAGCCCCGAATTTAATTACATTAATGGCGCGGCCATTACGGCTGCCTGCCGTATGATTAAATCAGAAGGCGAGCTGGCTTTAATGCAGCGCGCCAAGGATATGACTCTGGCCGTTCATAAGGCTACGGCCTCAATGCTGCGGGACGGTATCACAACGAATGAGGTTGGAGAGTTTATTGACGCCGCGCATCGCAAAGTGGGCGCGCCCAAGGGTTCTTATTTTAAGATTGTTCTTTTTGGCCCTGACAGCTCTTATCCGCACGGCGTAAAGTCACCTAAAGCGCTTGAAGACGGAGATATGGTTCTAATTGATACGGGATGTCAGCTGCATGATTATATTTCTGACATAACGCGCTCTTATGTATTCGGCACCCCGAGCGAAAAGCAAAGAGAGGTTTGGGCCGCAGAAAAAGCCGCGCAAGAGAAAGCCTTTGACGCCGCGCAAATTGGCGTACGCTGCGGTGATGTTGACCTTGCGGCGCGGGCCGAATTAGAACTGCGCGGTTTTGGACCTGGTTATAAAACACCTGGCCTCCCCCACCGCACAGGACATGGCATTGGCCTAGACATTCACGAATGGCCTTATTTAAATTGGGGAGATGATACCAAATTACAGCCGGGAATGTGTTTCTCTAATGAACCCATGATATGCCTTTACGGAGAATTTGGCGTAAGGCTAGAGGACCATTTCTACATGGCAGCGGATGGACCCGTCTGGTTTACTAAACCAAGCAAATCCATTGACGAACCCTTTGGAGTTTAATGTAACTTACAATATTTGACCTGGTTTTTTCTTAATCAGACCCTACCACTCAGCGCCAACCGCATGTAGATGCGCGCCGTTCTTGCGCAGCCACGTCTTCGCCTTTTTGACATCGTCATTTATAGACGCGCAGACATCCCAAAAGGCTTGGCTGTGATTGGCCTCTATCATATGGGCGCATTCATGGGCGGCGACGTAATCTAGGACAAAGGGCGGGGCTGCGATGAGGCGCCAGCTATAGCTGATATGGCCTTCGCCTTTTCGCGTGATGCAACTGCCCCATCTGGAGCTGGTATCGCGCACGCTGATTTTGCCGATGCGTTTGCCTAATTTATCTGCGTAAAAATGGCTCGCCGCTTCAAGTTCTTCGCGGGCTTCGCGGATCATGAAACGCCGAACACGGCCCGGAAAGCTTTCCTCGTCTGGAGAGGGCACATTAATCACGCGGCGTTCGTGATTAACTTTGGGGCGTCCGCGCCCGGGAGGCGACACAAGCTCATAAAGCTCACCGCGCATTAAAACATGATGCCCTGGCACAAAGGGTTGCGGCGGCGGGAGGGCCTCGAGCTGCACATCAATCCAGTCTTTTTGGTCACGCGCAAATTTCTTGGCCTTTGCGAGCGCCCGTATTCCCGGCACGACGACGCTCACTTCACGCTCGGCTGTATTGACCTTTAGCGATATACGGCGCGCACGCTCGGATAGCTTATAGACAATACGCGGGTCGTCCTCATCCCTGAAAGGGAAAAGCACTTTTGCATCAATGTCAGCCGTGCTAGGCTTTCTTCGTGCCAAATTTGATAGGAAGCCGCTCATGACTTTACTTCGTACTACCTCAATCTCTGTGATTCTTTCAACAAGCCTAATAATGGGGGCCTGTTCAAATAAGGACAAGGGGCCATCTGCGGAAAAATCAGCGCCAGCGGCAGCTCTGGGCTTAAAAGCGCCATCCGATAAAATCTTTGCCAAGCATTTCGACGTGCCGTCCCGCAAAGTTTCTGACACAGAAGGCAAGCAAGCCTTGGGCGAGTTAAACCTATTGGCCGAAAGCGGAGACGCGCTAAGCTGGGCTAAGACCAGCGGCAAGAACGGGAATTATAATTTCACTGACCTTTCTGCCAAAGATGATGACGGTCAATTGACAATCGGGCGAGTCAATTTGACGGGCGTTCACATGGAAGAAGAAGTCGCTACATTTGACCGTGCTGATTTCTCTGACATCAAAATCTTTGACGAAACTGAAGACGTCACTGTGACCTTGAAGACGCTTTCTGTCGCGCGGCCCACACCAGATATGGCCAAAGCCATCATCACCTCGCTTCAAAACATCAAAGACTTAGACGATCTCGATTTTGACGATGAAGATTTGGATATGGGGTTTGGCGCGCTAGGTATGAGCGGCATTAACATCTCCTCCAAAGAGGTGAACCTAACAACAGATAGCCTTATGTGGGGACAAGACGAGGAGACGAAGTTAACAGATTTTAAAATTCAGGATGTTGAATTTAACGTCACCGAAAATGTAGATGACCCAATTACGGGATCACTAAAATCTTTTTCCGCCACAGGTTTGCGCGGGGATATGTTTGACGACCTTCCCAAAGCTGGAAAATCCCCTATGGGCATGATGGGCGGATTTAATCCACTCGCGAAACTCTATAGCACAATTAAAATGGAAGACCTTAACTTTGACAGCAAGGTTGTTTCTGTTACCTCCAACGGTTTTGAGGGAAAATCAACGGAAAAAGGCGGGGTGACAACACAGCGTTCTGTCGGTGAACCATTCATCATTAAATTAAAAGAGACGCCAAAGGACCCGGACGCAAGACGCGCCTATGAAATGATTCAAGAACTTGGCTTTGATGAGATTGTTCTCGAATCTAGTCAAACGACTATCTTGGATTCTAATAAAGACACAATCGCCGTCAAAGATGGAATTTTCTCGATGAAAGACGGATTTAAGCTCTCCTATAATTACGGCGCAACGGGCGTGAAAGCCATGTCAGATAAGCTTCAAGCCATGGACAAAGCCGGGATGAATTCTCGCCAAGGAAAAGCTGATATTCAAGACGCCATGAGCGATATGAAACTTAGCGGCTTTCAAATGCGCCTTGAGGATAAATCTATTGTTGAGCGCGGCTTAAAACTGGCAGGAAAATTTCGCGGCGCGGAGCCTGCGCAAGTTAGGAAAGAGCTAAAAATGGCTCTGACCCTAGCGCCAATGATGGCCAGCGGTTTGGAAGGTCAAATGCTCGGCGAAATTAGTGGCGCCTTTGGCGATTTCATTGAGGACGGCGGAACGCTCTCTATTGTCGTTGATCCGAAAACCCCGCTTTCTGTCACGGAGCTCGCGGATTATAAAAAGTCCAAGCTCACAATGGATGATATAGGCTTCTCCGCCAAAGCAGAGTAGTCATGCTGCGGGGCGAAATTGCAAAAGGCTTAGACCACGATCCAAACTTTCGCTGGCGCGGCGAAGCTGTCACGCGAATAGAGAACCTATCAGATATTGTTTTTGCGCTCGCCCTTGGGATGATCATTTCGGCTGCGGTGATACCTCAAAGCTATGATGAACTTCGCGGCTATCTCGTTTCCATTATTCCAGCAACGGCTGCCTTTGCGGTTCTCATAGGCATATGGCACGCTCATTTTACATTCTTTAGGCGTTACGGCGTAGCGGATAAAAAGATCATATTCTTTAATGCCATATTGCTTTTTGTCGTTCTTTATCTCGCCTACCCTCTTCGTTTCGCTTTTGAGAGTTTCTTTGCTTTCGTCTTGGCCGTAGGGGGCGACATGACCCGCATAGAGACGATGCGGCTAAACTTCTCCCTCTCAGGTAATATTTTAGGGTTTTTCGGTCTCGGCTTTATGGTTGTTCATTTGCTCTATACCTTCATGCATCAGCATGTTCTGAGCAAACGTAAACTTCTTGACCTGTCTGACACCGAAGTCTTGATTACAAAGCAATCAATTTTCTATCATGTGGGCGTCGCCTTTTTATCCATCGTAATGGGAGGCCTCGCCTATTTCACACGGCTCAATGGCTTTGCGGGGTTTATCCTTGCCTTTACAAGCGTCGTTGCTTTTTTGAGCCATAAGAAATATCCGGTCCCAAAAGTCGATTAAACCTCTAAGATTAATCGACCAATGTTTTCGGCGTTTTATAATAAAGCTTCAGCCCATTTGCGGTGCTCATTGAATCAGACTGCGTATTGAGCATGGTGCGCATACGGTCTAAAATCAGCGTATCAATGGTAATGATAATTCCCGTAATATAGGTCGCGAAATCTCCCGATACGCCTTGGCTTGTTAGCAACTCTTGAATTAAGACAATAGACGCGCTCGGCACGCCAGCTGCAGAGGTTGCATATACCATAGACTGGAAAGCCACAACGATGCGGTCGCCTAGGGTCACGTCAAGACCATAAGCTTGCATGCCGTAAAGCGAAATCAGCGTTAGCCCCATCAATGTGCCCACCATATTAATGGTAGCGCCCACCGTATAAAACGGCGTGGCTTCATCTGCATTGGCGCCGAGTTGATCACAAGCGACGCGTGTTGCGGGCAAAGTCGCCATAGAAGAACTTGTCGCGAGCGCGACAACAGCTTGGGGGATAAGAGCACGTCCCATAAATCCAAGGCCGTGGCCAAGAACGCGTGACGTAATGATAACCATAAGCACCCAAACAACAAACATAGACCCCAGGTAAACAGGTAGAATTTTGGAGAGATTTGCGAGTGTTTCGATCCCCCCAGGACGGTTAAGCGCGAGTGTGAGCGATCCGAACACGGCAAGCGGGATTGTAATCCAAAGGAATTTGATGAAGCCTTTGATGAACATATCAGAGATAATATCAGCCTGCTGTCCAATTCCAGGGTGCTTGCCTTCAAGGGCTTTAAGCGCGCGGCCCAGCATCACCCCAGCATAAATTGAAATCATTAGAGGGCTGGTGACAACGCCATATATTTTCTGCATGAAAGGTATCGGCTCAACGCTCATTGTCTCCGACAGACCAAGCTGTGCCGGTGTATCAAACACATTAATTGGAAACAGCGTATGTGCTATGACAGCAATAACAACACCGATTAGCGAGAAACCGACGAAAAAGCCTAGAACGCGAATAAATTTCGTCCCCATACCGCCCCGCGAAATCGCAATTGACGCGCCAATAGATAAAATAATCAAAGCATACATGACGGGTTTAAGCGGCACGAAAAGGGCGTCTTTAGCCAAAGCCGCAATGGACTTTGTCAGGTAAACATCCCCCATCTTGAGCGGTTCAACCAAACCAGACAGGCCCATTGCCCAAAAGGCAAATGCCAAGGCAGCTGAAATAACCACTAAAAGCAATAGCGGAATATTGTAGTATTTACTCATCATGACAGAGGTCCCAAATTCGTCTTATTGTTATTTGCCTATCATGACGGGCTGCGTCAGGCTTGGCAATGGCCCATTATTAATCCTGCACGTTATTATCCGTCACTATTGCGTCATAAAAAACCGCCCTCAGAGGTGAGAGCAGCCTTCCATGTTTAATGAGATAACTCGGCTTATTCGCCCTCTTTTTCGTCACCGCACTTACAATTGCATCCCATTTAATACTGTTCCACAAACTCTTTAAAGAGAGTGAAGTTCTTCTTTACATACGACTTAAATACCCAAGGTATAACCTTCATCATGAGCTTCGTAGAGAGGCTTTTACCCATTACAGATTGTGTAGACGTCCAACGTGTTCGCCCATTGGGCAAAACTTCCAGCCAGTTCGCTGATGTTTGAAACATATGAGCATCTTCAAAGGTACAAGCAAATCTTTCAGGCAGACGCCAGGTCATAAAGGTTTCAGTCACTTTATAGGCCACATTGCCTGTTTTAAAATATAGGTCATAGGTTGACCCTTCTTCCCATAGCCGGCCAGACATGTGCTCCATTTTAACAAAGCCTGGCATCCACTCCGAAAGATAGTCAAGGTGCATCAACTCAACAACACGGTCTCGAGGCTTATCAATATCAACCTCTATCGTAAAATTTAGCACCCTTGACTTTATTCGCCGTCTTTTAACTTTTGCATCAAATATGTATGTTGCAACGCCAAACGCTTAGCCGTCTCTTTCAGGTTTGCTGCCGCGCTATGTCCGCCGTCAATATTTTCGTAATAGAGGAAGTCATGTCCTTGATCTTCCATCCGCTTTGCGACTTTACGCGCATGTCCGGGGTGGACGCGGTCATCTTTGGTCGAGGTAATAAAGAAGACTTCGGGATAATCGGCCTCAGGATCGACATTGTGATAAGGCGAAATTGAGCGCAGGAACTTTCCTTCGGTCGCGTCATCAGGGTCTCCATATTCACCCATCCAAGACGCGCCTGCCAATAGCTTATGGTAGCGCATCATATCAAGAAGAGGGACCGCGCAGACAACAGCATTAAACAAGTCAGGACGCTGAGTGAACATAACGCCCATCAATAGACCTCCATTAGAACCGCCCTCAATACCCAAATGCTTAGGCGCAGTAATGTCCTTTGCGATCAAGTCTTCGGCAACAGAAATAAAGTCATCATAGATGCGTTGGCGCTCTGTCTTGAGACCCGCTTGATGCCACTTAGGCCCATATTCTCCGCCGCCGCGAATATTGGCGAGAACATAAACACCGCCGCGTTCAAGCCAGAGTTTACCCCGCGTAGCGCTATAACTTGGGTTTAGCGAGATTTCAAAACCACCATATCCATAAAGGAGCGTCGGATTTGTGCCGTCCATTTTCGTATCTTTGCCGCGCACCACAAAGTAAGGCACTTTCGTGCCGTCCGTCGACGTCGCAAAAAACTGCTCACTCACCATACTGTCAGCATCAAACCAAGACGGTAAAGATTTAGCCGCAGCCTTTTCCTCAGTCGCCGTATTATAAGTCCAGAGCGTATCTGGCGTTAGGAAGCTTTCAGAACTTAGAAAGGCAACATCTTCTTTATCATTTGTTGCGCCAATATTGACAGTTCCATTGGCTGGAAAATCAAGCTTCTCAGAGCTCCATGCCTTTCCGTTCCAATCAAAGGCATAGGCCGCGCTTGTAACATCCTTTGATATACTCAAAAGGACTTTGGATTTAGTCGCGCCCGCACCATTCATGGAAGACTTCTCATCAGGGCTGAAGACAACATGAACATCTTCAATTTTGCCATCTTTCATAAAATCATTTATATCAAAACTGATTAAATCACCTGATTTTTGGCCGCGCCAATCTTCATTTAATTGCACAAGGATTTGATCCTTAAAACTGCCATACATATTGACCTTACCTGGAATTGGCAGCTTCACGGCTGCGCCGAGCTTATCGCCCTCGCGCGGGACCCAAATATATTCAGAATCATAAAACGTCACCGAGCGGGCAACAAGAATTTCTCGCGACCCGTCTGCCAGCTCCATCGTGCCGCCCCAATAACCGACATCTTCTTGTTCGCCTTCGCCGATCAACACGGCATCTGAAATTAGCGTGCCCCGTTTCCATAATTTCGCTTGGCGGGGATAGCCAGAATCCGTCAGTGTGTTCTCCCCAAAATCAACGCCTACAATCATCGTGTTTTCATCGACCCAATCAATCGTGCCTTTAGATTCTTCGGTTACAAAACCGCCCTCAACAAATGTCTTTGTCTTCGTATTAAACTCGCGCCGGATCACAGCGTCCTTGCCGCCATCAGAGAGATTCACCATGCAAAGCTCATAAGTCGGCGACAGGCAATTATTGCCTTTATAGACCCAGTTTTTATCTTCATCTTTTGAGAGCTTATCAAAATCCAGAACGATCTCCCATTGCGTGTCATCAGACAGGTAGCTCTCTAATGTAGATTTCCGCCAGATACCGCGCACATGCGTTGCGTCTTGCCAGAAATTATGCACTTCCCCGCCGCGATAAGACACATATGGAATTTTGTCTTTGCTTTGTAGAATTTCGAGGGCTTCGGCTTCCATGGCCTGGAAGCGCGAGTCCGCCATAAGACGATCAAGGGACCGCTCATTCCATGACTTCACCTCATTCAGAGCCTTTTCACCTAAAACCTCTTCGAGATAGAGATGGTCGGCATCAGTCTGGCCGGCGGCTGTATATTCAATCATTTTGGTTGTTTTCTCTTTCACGTTTTCAGCCGTTTCCACAGCTTTTTCAGTCAACTTATCAGCGGCTTTTTCGCCTTGTCCGCAAGCCGACAGCACTAAGGCTGTCCCTAGAAGTAGGAATGTTTTAAATTTCAATGCAGCCATTTGGGCCTCCCTTTATTTTATGCAGCAGTCATGTTTTATCAGCGAATATTGCGGAGTTTAGCGAAAGAAGCAAGGCTTTGCATCCCAGTCCCTAAGTCCCTATATGCGCCTTATGAGATTTTTGATTATGAACGGCGCGGGTAACCGCTTTGCGGTTTTTGACGCGCGCGGCCAAGATGGATTTGTTCTGTCTGAGGAAAAGGTCAAGGCGATTTGCAAACCGGGCTCCTCTGTTATGGGCGAAAAAGGCGCTGATCAGCTTATTATTATCCGCGCGCCAAAATCATCAGGCGCAGATGCCTATATGGAAATTTGGAACCAAAAAGGCTTTCAAGTCGATGCCTGCGGAAACGCCACGCGCTGTATCTCTTGGCTTTATATGCGCGACGCCAATGTCGACTCTATGGTTTTGGAAACCAATGCAGGGCTCCTCCTTTGCGCGGCGGCGGGCGAAAACCAAGTTGCCGTTGATATGGGGCCGCCAAAACTCGAATGGGATCAAATACCTCTCTCGGAAATCATGCATACACATCATATCGATGTGAAGATTGGCCCGATAGATGATCCGGTCCTGCATAACCCTGGCGCCGTCAGTATGGGCAATCCGCATTGCGTCTTTTTCGTCGACGATTTCACTACGGCTAAACCTGACAAAGTCGGCCCAATGATTGAGTTTCATCCCCTCTTCCCGGAGCAAGTCAATGTTGGCTTTGCCAAAATAGAGAGCAAAGACAAAATTCGCTTGAAAGTCTGGGAGCGCGGCGTCGGCATGACCTTCGCTTGCGGGACAGGCGCTTGCGCGGCGGTCGTCGCCGCCGTGCGCCAAAAGCGGACGGAGCGCAAGGTCGAGGTCGCAGTCGATGGCGGCACTTTATTTATTGAATGGCGCGAGAGCGATGATCATGTCATTATGACGGGGCCGGTGGAGCTTGAATCCGAAGGGACTATTTAGACGCGACTATCATGTCTTGAAGATCAAATTGGCTCTCGGGGCGGCCCCATTTCCCGTATTCAATATCTTCTATTTTGAGGCCAGACTTAGTATAAAGTTCGCGTGCAAATTCTAGATCGAAAGCAATCGCCGCTTCGGGATTTGACTTAACCGTTGTGCGGCTGACCTCATCTACATCATGCGCGAAATTCATAACGGGATGCTGACTCTCCCGCGAAATTTCATCAAGCAGGAACCATGTCGCCAAGCATTTACCCCCCGGTTTTAAAACGCGGGCGATTTCTGAGAGGTAATTTTCCACATCATCTTTGAACATATGGGTAAAGACCGAGGTTAGAAAAATCCGATCAAAACTATTATCGTCAAAAGGAAAGCGAAAATCTTTGGCCGCAACGCCCCCTGTTTTGTTATAGCGCGCATTAAAAACATCCGCATGATGAAAGGTAAAGTTAGGCGCGTCTTTATACTCGTCCTGACACCATGTAATACCAGACTTATCTATATCGAAGCCTTCATAACGGCCTGTCAGGAATTCGGTCATAGGCCGCGCCATACGTCCCTGCCCGCAGCCCACATCTAAAACATCCATATCAGGCGTGAGGCCATGGCGTTTAAGCGTTCCGAAAAAAGCATCTCCTACGGCAATAAAATCACCGCCGCCAATAAAGGTTTTTCGCTTGGGCGGCACGCGCTTTTTGCGGGCGCCCCCTATGGCGTCTTGCCACGCATAGCCGAGCCATTTTAGGCGGCTTCGCAGCGGCAGGGGCACAATTTGTTTTAGGCGGCGTAACATGATGCGCCTCTTAACTCTGACCGCAGACCTTGACCAGTCCTATATTAAGGACCACATAGCGGCCCATGTCTAATGAGACAAAAAAACAAGCGGAAATTATCACGCTGGGCTGCCGCCTCAACGCTTACGAGAGTGACGTCATGCGCGGCCATGCCCGCGATGCAGAGCTAGAAAACACTATCATTATCAATAGCTGCGCCGTCACAAATGAAGCCGTGCGTAGCTCCCGCTATGCTGTAAGGAAGGCCAAAAAAGACAACCCTGACGCCTATATTGTTGTCACGGGCTGCGCCGCGCAAATTGACCCAAAATCTTTCGCCGACATGCCCGAAGTAGACCGCGTCATTGGAAATGCCGAAAAAATGATTGCCGCAAATTTCGAGCCTGAAACATTGCTGGGCGGAGAGCCCATAAAAGTGAACGATATTATGTCGGTCACCGAGAGCGCGCCGCAATTCATTAGCGGCGGCAATCGTGAGCTTATTAAATCACAAAGCCGCACACGCGCTTTCCTGCAAGTGCAAAATGGATGTGACCATCGCTGCACATTTTGCATCATCCCCTTTGGCCGAGGCCAGGCGCGCTCGACCCCTGCGGGCGAAGTTGTGGCCCATGTAAAATCATTTGTCGCGCAAGGCTATAAAGAGGTAGTTTTGACCGGCGTCGATTTATCTTCTTGGGGTGGCGACTTACCGGGCCAGCCGCCATTGGGCGATTTAGTACGGCGCATTTTAAAACTTGTTCCGGACTTGCCGCGATTACGGCTCTCTTCCATTGACCCCGCAGAGATTGATCCAGCTCTTTTTGAGGCGCTAACGACCAATCCCCGTTTGACGCCCTATTTGCATCTCTCCTTACAGGCGGGTGATAATATGATTTTAAAACGCATGAAACGCCGTCATAGCCGTGAGGACGCGATTACTCTTTGCAATGACCTAAAAGCTGCGCGGCCTGAATTTACATTTGGCGCGGATATTATTGCGGGTTTTCCTACAGAGGATGAGCCCATGTTTGAGAACTCAAAATCCATTATCTCTGAAATTGGAATCCCGTGGCTTCACGTTTTTCCTTATTCGGCGCGAGAGGGCACGCCAGCTGCAAAAATGCCAGCTATTGATGGGCCTGTGATTAAAGCCCGTGCGAAGACTCTGCGAGACATTGGCGCTAGCGTAAAAGCCGCTCACCTTACCTCTCGGATTGGCGATATAGATATTGCCCTTTTTGAAGATACGGGGCTAGGCCGCCTTCCTGATTTTACGCTGGTGAAGGTAGACAATCCGCCAAAAGCGGGTAGCTTAGAACAGGTAAAAATCACGGATAGCGACGGCGATCATTTAGGGGGTATCTTATTGAAAGAGCCTCCGAACGAACGCAGCGAACGACAGGAACATTAAAAGTGGCTGAAAAAAAGAAACGCGGTTTTCTCTCAAAACTTGGCTTCAAATCCAAGGATGAAAAGCTTGCCGAAGCGGCAGCTGAAAAAGCCGCGCAACAACAGCTTGTCGATGAGCAAATGGCGGCCCGCATGGCGGCCATTAATGCGGCGGCCCTAAAATCGGCGCGCGTTCAGGACGAAGCAGCGTCAGGCAAGACCGTAGATACCGAAGCCCTCGCCCGCATAGAAGCCGAAGAAAAACGACAAGCAGAAATTCAAGCGGCGCGTGATGTTGAACGGGCTAAACAGCTTGCAGAAGAAAAAGCTCGGAAGGCCGAAGAGGCCAAGCTGGCTGCTGAAGCCCAAGCAAAGCGCGAAGAAGACGCGCGCGCGCGCGCCGAAGAAGCTGCGCGCCAAGACGCAGAGGCCAAAGCCAAGGCGAAGGAAGAGGCGAAAGCCCGCGCCGCAGAGGAAGCTCGTATCAAGGCCGAAGGAGAGAAAGCTCTCGCCGAAGCAAAAGCAAAGGCAGACGCAGAAGCCGCCGCGCTTAAAACCAAATTGGAGACGGAAGCAAAGGCCCGCGCAGAGGAAGAGGCCCGCCTCATAGCCGAGGAAGAGCAAGCCCTTGCGGAGGCAAAAGCGAGTTCTGAGGCCGAGGCCGCCGCGCTTAAGGCCAAGCAAGACCAAGAAGCAAAATCCCGCGCCGCAGAAGAATTGCGCCTAAAAACTGAAGAAGAAAATCGCATTACCGAAGCGAAAGCGAAAGCGGCAGCAGAGGCTGAAGCGCTCAAGGCTAAACAAGACGCAGAGGCCAAGCTCCGCCTTGAGGAAGAGGCGCGTTTAACGGCGCAAGAAGAAAACCGGCTCGCAAGTGAAAGAGCGGCGGCAGAGAAAGCTGAAGCTGACCGCC
The DNA here is from genome assembly GCA_039977295.1 of Hellea sp. Lineage (GTDB taxonomy): Bacteria > Pseudomonadota > Alphaproteobacteria > Caulobacterales > Maricaulaceae > Hellea. The sequence continues at coordinate 51,057 of JBDWDN010000003.1, forward strand.
TTGAGGCCGAAGACCTTGCCGCTGAAAAGGCCAAAGAGAAACGTCTACGCGACGAAGCCTTAGAAGCTGAACGCCGCGCTATAGTCGCGGCCCAAGCCGCTGAACGTGAAGCCGCAGAGCGCGACGCTTTTGAAAAAGCCGAGGCTGAGCGCAAGCAAGCTTTGATTGATCAAGGGATAGACCCTGAACCCGAAATCGACACGCTGGCTGAAGGCGGCTTCCTAACCCGCATCACTAAGGGGCTTTCCAAATCAACATCGCGCATGACCGAGCAGGTCTCTGCCGCTTTCACTAAACGAACGCTTGATGATGACGCCCTTCAAGACCTCGAAGACATTCTCATTACCTCTGACTTTGGCGTCGGCCCTGCCTCTAAGGTCACGGCCCTTCTGGCTAAGGATAAATTTGATAAACAAGTCACCGATATGGAAATCAAGATCGCGCTGGCCGACGTGATTTCGGATATTTTAACGCCACTCGAAAAACCTATTGTTTTAACCTCAGCAAGGCCACAAATCCTGCTCTTCGTCGGCGTGAACGGGTCTGGTAAGACAACAACGCTCGGGAAGCTAGCAAAACGCTATCACGAGCAAGGTAAAAAAGTCATGATCGCGGCAGGCGATACGTTCCGCGCGGCCGCCGTAGAACAGCTCACCGTGTGGAGTGAGCGCGCGGGCGCAAAAATCGTTGCTGGCAAATTAGGCTCTGACGCCGCAGGCCTCGTTTATGACGCGATTGAACAAGCAAAGGCTGAAGATGTTGATATCTTGATGATCGACACGGCGGGCCGCCTCCAAAACCGCACGGAGCTGATGGATGAACTTGCCAAGGTCGTGCGCGTTATTAAAAAACAAGACCCCTCCGCCCCGCATCACTCTATCTTGGTGCTCGATGCGACGGTCGGTCAAAACGCTTTAATGCAAACCGAAGCTTTCCGCGATACCGCTGGCGTCACAGGCCTTATCATGACGAAACTTGACGGCACGGCCAAAGGCGGCGTCCTCGTAGCGCTCTCCGACAAGTATCAACTCCCCATTCACGCTATAGGTATAGGCGAGAAAATCGAAGACCTAGAAAATTTCTCTGCCCCCGTATTTGCCGCAGCGTTAAGCGGCGTAGCGGATGCGATAATAGAGGGATGACCAATATTCCCACCAATATCCCAAAAGGCTTCACGTCGCATTCGCGCAAATCACCTCTTACGGCGCCGTGGGAGCCGCTTTACTCCAAGCGGACCGACACAGGCATTGTCATTGGGCTCTATGCCGATGAGCAGCATTGTAACTCTCGCGGCTTTGTTCATGGCGGATTGATTTCGGCCTTATCGGATAACGCGATGGGTCTGTCCTGCGCGGGCCATTATGACCGCGAGACGCTTGGCGGTATGGTTACGATTAGCCTGCATGTCGATTTTACGAGTTCTGTAAAAAAAGGCGACTGGATGGAATGCGTGACCCACAGCGTAAATGCTGGCCGCAATATCGCTACTGCCCAAGGACAAGTTATGGCCAACGGCAAGGCCTGCGCTATGATCGGGGCGACATTTAAAGTCCTGTTGAAACGCGATTAAGTCAGTGTGTTAATGCGGCGCAATTCAAAAACACGCTTAGCAACAAATCTTAATGGCCGCGTTATGGCGGGACTATCTGGTAACAAATTTTTGGATTGCGGCGCATTATACTGGCTATAATTCTTGCCATTGGGCTTATCCTGATGCACACCGCCTAACATGGAAAAAGACACACAAACCAACACTAAAAAGCCCAGTAATTTCTGGCTCGATTTTGGGCCTTTATTGGTTTTCTTTGCCGCGTTTCAGTATTTTAAGCGCAGCCAGCCCGATCAGGCGATGCTTTGGGCGGCGGGTATATTTGCGGTTATCGCCGTTATAGCGCTTATTATTGGCTGGGTGAAATATCAGCATATCTCAAAAATGTTGATTTTCTCAACGGCTATTATTGTCGTTACCGCAGGGCTCGCCATTTGGTCCGGAAATAAGACGATATTTTATATGAAACCAACCGTGATAAACATCTTGTTTGGCGCGGCGGCGATTGGCGGCATCTTTTTCAAAAAGAATGTTATCAAAATGATGATGGGCGAAGCGATAGATTTACCCGATTCTAAATGGGATGTGCTCGCCATACGTTGGGGGCTATTCTTTTTCGCAATGGCAGCGCTGAATGAATTTATATGGCGTACGCAAACAGAAGATTTCTGGGCGACGTTTAAAGTCTTTGGTTTCCTACCTCTGACCTTTGTCTTCACGCTAACGCAGCTCCCCTTCATCCAAAAACATGGAACTATGCGCGGGTAGACTTACCTTGGTAAAGGTAGATGCCAATGCTTGCACGCCATACTGATCATATCAGCTTCTGAGGCGTGATATTCTCCGTCCACAGTGGCAATGGCATAAATAGCGTCCAAAATTTCTTTGCAAAAAGGCGAGTCTCCCAAGGCTAAAATATGGCGCAAAATGACGGTGTGCGAATCCAGTTCCCCGACCCAAGCTTTTATTTCGTCGCGGTGGACCACGAACCAATCAAATGCCATTTTTTTAGAGAAAATCATTTTCGGCGTAATGACGTCTTTGAGCGATAAAGCCTGCTCGACAAACATGTCGACCTCTTCTTTATAAACGCGGTCATCCACAACCACCGCCACGCTCAGCAGCGTCAATATATGCGTCCATTGCTTGATATCCATATCAAACCCCTATTCCCCTTCGCGTCTTTGAAACAGATGTGACCTAGAGGCTGAATGCAAGATGAATAAATTTATTTAAAAGGTTAACGCCGATTCACACGGCTTGATGGCCGCTAATTTGGTCATAATAAAGCCTTAACCACGAGGATTGAAACCGCTGGTCAGAGGGCTGAAAATCGAGATAGGCGGCTCCATGTCTTTGTGATGATGAGACGAAGTAGGCTATCGATATGGGTTTAAAATCAGAGGGGACAGGCTTTGCGCGCGTAGACGCCATAACAGCCTCTATCTTGCAGACACGAGATTGGGCAAGCGCGGCTAAGCCGAGCGAATGTTACCGATATCAGGTCAGTTCCGCGATGAATCTCAATATATTTGAACCCTTTACCCCCGAGCAAGCGGCGTTAAACCGCTAACTCTCAGATCGACAAGCAGGCAAACGGCTCTGTGATTATGCGTGGCGGCTCTATGCACAATCTGTCACATGATGGCGCTTTGCAATTGAACCTGCCGTCAGCAGTGCTATAAGCCTCTCACATTACCAAATGAGGATTATCATGGCATCTTTGGACAGCTTTAACTGTGAACGCGAAATTAAAGTTCGCGGCGGAACTTATACTTATTACGACCTTGGCGAAGCCGAGAAAAACGGTCTTACCAATATTTCAAAATTACCACGCTCCTTGAAAGTGCTGCTAGAAAATTTATTGCGCCACGAAGACGGCACAACGGTCAAGAAAGAAGATATTCAGGCCATGGCGGATTGGCTTAAAACCAAAACCTCCACACATGAAATTGCTTACCGCCCTGCCCGTGTTTTGATGCAGGACTTTACCGGCGTTCCAGCTGTTGTTGACTTGGCCGCAATGCGCGACGCGATGGTAAATCTTGGCGGCGACGCCAATGCGATTAACCCGCTGACCCCTGTCCATCTTGTGATCGACCATTCCGTTATGGTTGACTATTACGGCACAAAAACAGCTTTTAAGAAAAATGTCGAACGCGAATATGAGCGTAATGGCGAGCGCTATGACTTTTTGAAATGGGGCCAAGAAGCCTTTGACAACTTTGCCGTTGTTCCTCCTGGAACAGGTATCTGTCACCAAGTGAACCTTGAGAATCTGGCCCAAACTGTTTGGACAAAAACAGCGGACGGCAAAACATATGCCTTCCCTGATACGCTTGTCGGGACAGACTCCCATACAACAATGATTAATGGCCTCTCCGTATTGGGCTGGGGCGTTGGCGGTATCGAAGCTGAAGCGGCAATGCTCGGACAGCCTATTTCTATGCTTATCCCCGAAGTTGTTGGATTTGAGCTTAAGGGTAAACTGCCAGAGGGCGCCACGGCGACCGACCTTGTTCTGCGCGTTGTTGAAATGCTCCGCAAAAAAGGCGTGGTTGGGAAGTTCGTCGAGTTTTACGGCTCTGGTCTTGATCATCTCTCGCTCGAAGACCAAGCGACCTTGGCGAACATGGCCCCGGAATATGGCGCGACCTGCGGCTTCTTCCCGATTGACCAAGACACACTTAAATATCTTGAAGCTACAGGCCGTGATAAGCAGCGCATCGAACTCGTCGAAGCCTATGCCAAACAGCAAGGCCTATGGCGTGACGGTTCAACACCTGAATATACAGATTCAATCGATCTGGATGTGAGCTCTGTAAGACCCGCTATTTCTGGCCCGAAACGTCCAGAAGACCGCTTTGACCTAAAAGGCGCAAATGTTCATTTTGCTAAAATTTTACGCGACGAATATAAGAAGACACCCACCGGCGACACAGCGATTCCTGTCAAAGGAAAAGACTATTCTGTAGATCACGGCGATGTCTTCATCGCGGCGATTACCTCATGCACCAATACATCCAACCCTTCCGTTATGATGGCCGCTGGCCTCGTGGCGGAAAGAGCGAATAAGCTTGGACTAAAGGTTAAACCTTGGGTCAAGACGTCGCTGGCGCCTGGTTCACAAGTCGTTGGTGAATATTTAGAGAAATCTAAATTGCAAACAGAACTCAATCACCTTGGTTTTGACGTTGTCGGCTATGGCTGCACAACATGTATCGGCAACTCAGGGCCACTCGCACCTGAACTCGCTGAGGCAATCGCCGAAGGCGACTTAGTCTCTTGTTCAGTCCTATCAGGAAACCGTAACTTTGAAGGCCGCATCGGCCCGGATATCAAAGCTAACTTCCTCGCCTCACCGCCGCTTGTTGTGGCTTACGCTTTGGCGGGTTCGCTGCATCATGATTTTGATACAGACCCTCTTGGCGTCGATGTTGACGGGAATGACATTTATCTCAAAGATATATGGCCAACCTCCAAAGAAATTGCCGACGTCGTGCGTAAAGTGATCACACGTAAAATGTTCGTAGAGCGTTACGCCGAAGTCTTTAAAGGCGATAAAGAGTGGCAGAAAATCAAAGTCACGGGCGGCGAAACTTACAATTGGGCGCCTGGTTCAACTTATGTGCGTAACCCGCCTTACTTTGACGGTATGACCACAACGCCAGACGCCATCGAAGATGTTAAAAACGCGAATATTCTCGCCCTTCTCGGCGACGCGATTACGACAGATCATATCAGTCCAGCCGGCGCGATCAAACATGATGGTCCTGCAGGCGATTATCTGTCCAGACATCAAGTCCCGAAGAATGAGTTTAACTCCTTCGGCTCTCGCCGCGGCAACCACGAAGTCATGATGCGCGGCACCTTCGCCAATATCCGTATCAAAAACCTCATGGCCCCCGGCACAGAAGGCGGCGTGACAAAACACATTCCGTCTGGAGAAGTCATGAGCATCTATGAAGCGGCGGAAAAATACGCGGCTGAGAAAAAAGACCTCGTTGTCTTTGCTGGCAGCCTTTATGGTAACGGATCATCACGCGACTGGGCCGCTAAAGGGACGATCCTACTCGGCGTGAAAGCCGTTATCGCGTCAAGCTTTGAACGGATTCACCGCTCTAACCTCATCGGCATGGGCGTGTTGCCGCTAGAATTCTCCGAAGGAGATAGCTGGCAGGCATTGGGCCTTAAAGGCTCTGAGACAGTCTCAGTTGCCAATATCGACGATCTGAAGCCTCGCGGGACACTCGATGTTAAAATCGACTTCCCTGATGGATCTTCTAAAACCATCACGGCTAAAGTTCGAATCGATACAGATAATGAGCATGAGTATTATAAAAATGGCGGGATTTTGCATTACGTCTTGCGTAACCTCGCACGCGAAGCCGCGTAGCTAAGCTGAGGGCAGGCCCTCCCTATAATCTTAAAAGGCGGCCCATTTGAGGCCGCCTTTTTTATATCTTAAATAGACTCAGCAATGAGATCACTCAGCCGCCTTACGCGCAAAGGGAAATGCCGTCCCGGGGGCCTAACAATAGAGACATCCAAATTCCGACCCGCATAGTCAGGCAGGACACGCACGAGCCGTCCTTGTGACAAGGCAGGGCCCGCTAAAAACTGAGGTAAAAAGGTCACGCCCTGTCCCGCTATCGCAAATTCTCTTAGGCCTTCACCGCTATTGCTCACTAACCTTCCTTTTGGCGTAAACTTATAATCTCTACCCATTCGGATCAAATTCCAGATGGGGGTATATTTAAATTTCAAACAGTTCACACGATTGAGATCATCCAGGCCATTAAGAGGCCCATACCTTTTAAGGAAATCGGGGCTTGCACAAATTATATGGGACATTGTCGTTATCTTCCGGCTGATAAGACGGCTATCTTTGAGGTTCCCGACACGAACAGCTAAATCAATACCATCCTCAACCAAATCCAAAGTTGTTTCCGTTAAAACGAGCTCAACTTTTACAGACGGATTATCATCCATAAATTGCGCAATAATTGGCGCAAGTTCATTGCAGGCATAAGTCATGGGGGCGGACAATCTAATACGGCCAGAAACAGCCTTATCTGACTTGCGTGTTACGCTTTCCAGTTCAGATAAATCCGAAAGAATACGGACGCTTTGCTCGTAATAGCTCTCCCCCGCCTCGGTCAGCTGTAGGCTTCGATTACTACGGGTTAAGAGCTGTAGGCCCAGAAATTTCTCCAAATCAGTTACCGCATGACTGACGGCAGATTTAGACAGATTAAGAGATGCAGCAGCGCGGGTAAATTGTCCCGCTTCGACAACAGCATTAAAAATTTCCATGCGACGAAAACGGTCCATATTGCCCCTATTTGTAGTTTAGTTAATTAGAACACTAAGTTCTGAACTATGCTCATTTACATATTTAATTCAACCCGTAAGTTAAAAGCTGCAAGGACTTTTGAACTTGCGGCTCGTTTGCTGGTTGCCCCACATCGGCTGGCAGGCGAGCCTACCTCCCTATAAAACAAGTCTCATTGACAAAAAAGGCAGCTCCCAAAGAAGCTGCCTCTCTGACTTGAACGGGGCGCAATGTTCAAGCCTAATTTAACTTTGTTACGCCTAACTAATAGCTTCGGATTGAACCGTCTTGCCAGTAAGTACGTCCCGTATTTCGATCCGTAAAATAATAACGGCTCGCCTGACGGTCATAGAATAGCTCCTGACCCTCCGCGCCTTGACGGATGCGCGTCGGCTCTCCGACAGTTTTATCTTTCTGGCCGCCCGCATAAGCACCACCGGCACCGCCAACAACAGCGCCGATAGCCGCGCCTGTCGACGCGTCGCCTGAACCTGTGTTATTCCCAATAATAGCGCCGATAACGGCGCCTGAGGCCGCCCCAATTGCCGCGCCTTTTTCGGTGTTTCCAGTTGTCGTGCACGCCGATAATGACATGATTGCCACTGATGCCGTACAGAGCGTAATCGTTTTCAACATAATAATCTCCTGTGTTGTTAAGCAAGCATCACAATGGATTAAGGCAAGAATGTGTTCCAAACTATGCTGTAAAATTACAGTTTGTTGAGGCTATGAAGCATGCATCACCAGGTCTTTTGACCTCCAATAAATGACTAGCACGCGCAGCTAAAAACCCGTAGCCTAAAAATCGCAGGAGCCCCTCATGACCTATGATCTTCTTTTCAGCCTTGTAAATTTATCCGTTATGCCTGCATGGGCACTGCTGATCCTCGCGCCGAAATGGAGCGTCACACAAAAGCTCGTCCATTCCATGTTTTATCCGCTGCTTCTGGGCGGGCTTTACTTGGGCTTGATGATAGCGAGTATGGGATTTGGTATTGGCAGTAGCCCAGATGATCCCGCGGTGAACTTCACGACCATAGAGGGCGTGCGCGGAATATTCAGCACACCCATCGGCGTCATTATCGGCTGGGCACATTACCTTGTCTTCGATCTATTCGTCGGGGCATGGGAAGCCAGAGACGCGAAGCGCCGAGGGTTTAATCACTGGCTGTTAATACCGTGCCTGCTCTTAACATTCATGTTCGGGCCAGTGGGATTGCTGCTGTATTTGGTTTTACGGAAGATCACAGGTAAAGGCGGTTGGAGCTTGGGTGAAACCTAATCGCCTTCATCCCCCCCTCTCTCTCTCTTTTCCGTGCATCCCAGCGAAAGCTGGGACCCAGGGTCCCAGAAATATCACCAAGCACTATAGAGACCAATCTGAAAAGCGAGGAAAATTAATCACATTGTTCTTTACAGAAACAACAGGATAACTGGGTCCCAGCTTTCGCTGGGATGCACGGTTTTAAAAAATAGTCACTAAATCAATTTATGCCTAACCAACATCCGCGCGAACCTTGCTTCGCAAGGTAGACCGCTGGCGGTTACGCGGATGGTTAATGCCTAAAGTGCCGCATCCCCGTAAACACCATGGCAATCCCTTGCTCATCGGCAGCTTTAATCACTTCATCGTCGCGGATAGATCCGCCAGGCTGAATGATAGCTGTTGCGCCAGCCGCGGCCGCCGCGAGCATACCGTCTGCGAAGGGGAAGAAGGCATCTGACGCGCAGGCGCAACCTTGCGTGCGCGGGGCGCTCCACCCTGCGGCGGTTTGGGCGTCTTCGGCCTTTCTGGCCGCGATGCGGGCGCTGTCGATACGGCTCATTTGGCCCGCACCTATGCCGGCTGTGGAGCCATCTTTTACATAGATAATAGCGTTAGATTTCACGTGTTTGGCGACTTTCCACGCCATTAGCATATCTTCCCACTCCTCAGGCGAAGGCGCGCGCTTTGTCACGACTTTCATATCCGAATGATGCACATGACCATTATCGCGGTCTTGAACAAGAATACCGCCTGCCACATTTCTTTGTGTCATGGACGGCGCTTTCACATCGGGCAGGCCGCCCGCAATGAGGAGGCGTAAATTTTTCTTTTTAGCAAAGACAGCCACCGCGTCTTCATCGGCGCTTGGCGCAATGACGACTTCGGTGAAAACTTTCACGATCTCTTTGGCTGTCACCGCGTCGAGATTTCCGTTGAGGGCAACAATGCCGCCAAAAGCTGAAACAGGATCGCAGGCGAGCGCCGCCTTATAGGCGGAGATAAAATCATCCGCGACAGCAAGGCCGCAAGGATTAGCATGTTTAATAATCGCCACGGCAGGTTTTGCGCCCTGTGAACTATCCCCAAATTCCGCGACTAATTCATAAGCGGCATCTGTGTCGTTAATGTTATTATAGCTAAGCGCTTTGCCTTGAAGCTGCTCGGCTGTTGAAACACCGGATCGGTTAGATCCGTCGCTGTAAAATGCCGCCGTCTGATGCGGGTTCTCGCCGTAACGTAGGGCTTGCTTTAAGGCGCCGCCTTGCGCGCGAAACGCGGGCGCGGGATCTGCGAGTTCCCCTGCGAAATAATTCGCAATCGCCGCATCATAAGCCGCAGAGCGGGCATAGGTTTTCGCCGCGAGCTTCTGACGTAATGTACCGCTTGTCTGATTGTCATTGGCGTCCATATCCGCGAGGACTGCATCTACATCATCCGCGTCGGTGCAAACCGCCACGTGGGCGTGGTTCTTCGCCGCTGCGCGTATCATTGCGGGGCCGCCAATATCAATATTTTCGACGCACATTTCATATGTCCCGCCGCCTGCAACAGCCTGCTCAAACGGATATAAATTCACGATAAGCAAATCGATGGAGAAAATGCCGTGATCATGCATGGCGTCTTTATGGCTCTTTAAATCACGATCACCGAGCAATCCACCATGCACCATGGGATGCAAGGTTTTAACGCGGCCATCCATCATTTCAGGAAATTTGGTAAGCTCGGCTACATCTTTGACAGGAATGCCAGCCGCTGAAATCGCCTTATGCGTTCCGCCCGTTGAGACAAGCTTAACGCCGCGCTCATGCAGGGCTTTGGCTTGGGCAATAAGACGGGATTTGTCAGAGACGGAAATCAGCGCGCGTTTTACAGGCGCAAGACGGGCCGGGTCAAAGGGAGGAAGGTCGGGATTAGGAGCAGGCATAGGGGCGAATCCGTTCAGCTATTATCTTGTTTACAATATGCCGCCGCCCCTAACACGGCCCCCAAATTAGGACAAGCCGCCATTGGGTTCAAAGTCGGGAAGCAGGGCCTTTAAGGCTTTACGAATTGCGGGCCTATTACGGCGCGTTAAAGCCTCAAGTAATTTATCTACGCGGCGCAGGACAGAGGCGGAGTCTGTCATTTCTCCTGTAAAATGCAAGACGCCTTTAACATATGTGGTCTGTAGGGTTTCATCTTCGCCCGTCAGATATTCCGTTATTTTTTCGCCGGGGCGCAGGTCAATATAATCAATCTTAATATCCCGGTCAGGCACAAAGCCGCGCAGACGAATGAGCTGCCGCGCGAGCCGCGCTATATTCACAGGCTCTCCCATTTCAAGCACATAGATAGAGGCTTTGCGCTGGGATTGATTTTCATTGAGCGCCGCCGCTTGCAAGACCAAAGCCGCCGCTTCTTCGGTTGTCATAAAATAGCGGTTCACTTCCTTATGCGTTACGGTCACGGGCCCGCCGCGCGCGATTTGTTCTTCGAATAAAGGCACGACAGAGCCAGCCGAAGCTAGCACATTACCAAAACGCACGGCAGATGCCGACAGGCCCGCTTCTTCAACTTCGGAGGCCATGGTCAACATTTCAACAATGCGTTTACTTGCGCCCATGATATTGCTGGGGTCAACGGCTTTATCGGTCGAAATAAGCGTAAAGCTTTTGGCTTTATATTTTAAGGCCAAATCAATGACATTTTTGGTGCCGCCGACATTGTTTTTGAGCGTTTCAATGGGATTAGTTTCGCCTAACGGCACATGCTTAAAAGCGGCGGCGTGTAAAATAATTTCAGGCTTATGGGTTTTAAAAATTTCTTCCATCCGCGCGGCGTCACACACATCCCCCAAATGCACGCCCCACTCCGTTGCATTATCATCGGGTAATAGATCGAATAAGAGCTGATCTAATTTATAGAGATTAAATTCGGAGTTATCGACAAGCACCATTTTGCTGGGCGACAGGGCAGAAATTTGCCGTGACAATTCAGATCCAATAGATCCGCCTGCCCCGGTTATCATCACGCGGCGGCCTTTTACCATGCGCATAACGGGGCCAATATCGAGCGCGCGCGCTTCGCGGCCAATAAGGTCAGCCGCTTCAAAGGGCGACAAAGTTTCGCCGGGGTTACGCGCGATTCGCGCAAGCGGCGCGCCGATTTCAGAGGCCGTTTTGACAAGTTGGTAAGCTTGGGCGCGATCAGGGGTCACATCCGTTGCAATCAGCATCGGCTTGTTCTCTCGGTCGATTCCCAGCCGTGCATAAACTTTGGGAAGTGTTTTTAAATTGCCTATCACAGGGACGCCGCGAATAGAGCGCCCTTGATAGCTGTCATCCGTATCAATCAATCCACGAATATTATATCCTGGACCGCCATCCTTACGGTAACTATCCCTAAGATAGGTATAAAGCGAGGCGCCCGTTCCAATCAAAACTGCGTCTTTGCGCTTACCGCCCCGGCTCTGAAACAATCCGCGAATATCACCATTGCGAACAAGCATAACGCTGAGGCGGCTCACGGAGAGCAATACAAAAAACAGAGCGCCTGCGATTAAAGGCGCCGAGCGGGGGAAATGCTCTGCGCGGTTCACGAAGAGAAATAATATTAGAGGCGTTAGCACAGCGGCTAAAAATACACCTTCGAGAAGTTTTCGAATATCCGAGATAGAGGTGAACCGCCAAATCGCGCGGTGCACGCCGATAAACATCCATATTCCCGCAACAAGGCCCATCATGATAAGACCCGCATTTTCATCGACATTATTGGGAATAGGCTTATTCAAAAAATCATAGCGCCATTGAATAGCGCCATACATACATAGCCCGCCCAAGACGGCGTCAAATATGATAACCAACGCCTTGGTTATCCAGGGGAGACGCATGAAACTCATTTGCGAGCCTCAAGTTTTCTGAAGGACCAACGTACGCGGTTACTACGGGTCTCGCCGTCACTGTCGCAAAATGCGCTTCCGGAGATTACGATTTGTTGGCATTTAACAGGTTTATTTCCCTCGCCGAGATAAACCGACCCTTCTAGCGTTAAAGGTCCGCCATCTGTGCGGAAACGCCACCCTGCTTTGCCGCCTTGAACAAGCAAGGCGCTTTGTTGATCTTGAGACAGACTAACCCGTACATCAGGATGGAAATGAAACCGTATTTGAAACGGCTTTTCTGCATTGCTAAGCGGCACAGCGCCGAGCGGCACAAAGAGACTATCCTCGCCTCGAATATCATCGCCGTCGATTGACATGTAAAACCGGCGGCGATGCGAAAGACCTGTTTCTTCGCGGTAACCATCATGCGAAGATTCGAGCCAAGTACCTGATACTTGTTCCTTGCGCGTCGCGCTGACAGGGCCAGCTTCAATAGCGACGACGTCGCCGAGGCGTTTGGAGCCCCAGCCCTCTTTGAGCAGGCGTCCCGCAGACCGGTCATCAAAAACTAATGTGCTATGCGCGGCCGTTGCGCGAACAGCGCGGCGGAAACTCTGCGGTTGTCCCTCATTCCATCCGCAATTAACAACGAGGCGACCTAAGGCTGTAGAGAGTTCAAAAGCTAAGGGCGCGAGATGAGCATTTTCGTCAAAGGGACGCGGCGTTGTCTTGCCTGTATCAATCATCAACACAGTGCCTTCAGCCTCTATGCGTTGATAGCCCGTATGGGGGCAATAACCGAATGATTTAGCCGTAGTTTTAGGCGCGGCTTTCATAATCGCTTTTAGGCGTGCAGCGGTGCCTTCTCCGCTACCATTGAAACTCACGAGCTTTCCGTCGCCAGCCGTGAAAAATGGAATAACGGGGGCTAGGCGGTCAATAGCGCGGCTCATGGCGCGCGAGCCTTCTACGCCGCGGGTTTGCAGCAAACTATCAAGGGTTAGTAATATTTCGAGCGCGTCTAGCGTTTGCCCCGGCGAGCGCGAGACGTGCCCGCCATCGGGAAGTATTTGCGCGTCAATTTCATCATCAAGCCAATCAAGCCCGCGTCCTAAAAAACCATCTGATTTCTCTTTGAGACGCGCGCCGCCCATCGCTAAAACAGCCGCCGCCTTAAGGCGAGGCAGTCCAGGAGACGTGCGGCGGTAAACGCGGCGCAGCCGTTTAAGCTGCCGCACAACAGAACTGCGGCGTATTTGAGCATCATCAGACAGGTTATCACCCGTGAGCAGAGGCGACCAAACGGCTAGCCAATGATAGAGCCTATCGGTTAAAACATCTGGCGCCCAAGAAAATAGGTTCCATTTTCCGTAAACAGCGATCCATTTATCGACGAGACTGCGCGCGCGGATAGCAGAGTTTTTATCTTTGGAAATAGCCAAATCATTTAGCCAATGAAAGCCGTGAAGCCAGGTCGCGAAACGGGTCGAAGGCACAGCCACTGTCCAGGGATCACCTTGCGCGCCAACATCAAGCCTTTGCCCCGCATATTCGAAATGGCCTTTTAACATGGCCTCGGCGATTTTTTTCTCGCCATAAATAAATGATGGCCGGATATCATGAAAGACTGAAGGCTTACCGCCATTCAAATTTATGGCCCGCGCAGGCGCTCCTAAATCAACAGCCCATTGGCGATATTGGTAGGCGGCCCCCGCTTTTAAAAGCTGTGATAGCGGAATACGCCGCGACATGAGAACGTCCGCGCCTTCGTCTACGCGGCGTTGGACGCAGCTTTGGGCTGACGTCTCAAGGCGGAAATATTTTCTGTATAGCTCCCTGCGCCTTTAAAGACAGCAGAGCCAGCGACGAGCGCCGTTGCGCCGGCCTCAATACATTGCTGAGAGGTTACAGGGTTCACGCCGCCGTCAACTTCCAGAATAATATCGCGGCCACTGGCTTTAATTTTATCCGCTAAAACACGAATTTTATCGAGCTGTGAGGTGATGAAGCTTTGTCCGCCAAATCCAGGATTTACACTCATGACCAAAATTAAATCCAGCTGATCGATAACAGGGTCAACGACATCAGCATGAGTTCCAGGGTTTAAAACTAATCCCGCCTTCGCGCCGCCGGCTTTAATGGCTTGCAGGGTGCGGTGTAGATGCGGCCCTGCATCGGGATGGACGCTGACGTAATCTGCGCCCGCATCAATGAAGGCCTGAATAAGCGGATCGGCCGGCGCAATCATTAAATGCACATCGAAAGGCTTTTGCGTGTGCGGCTTGAGGGCTTTGACAACCATCGGCCCAATCGTCAGATTGGGCACATAATGGCCATCCATGACGTCAATATGGATCATATCAGCTCCGGCCGCATCAATAGCGCGAATTTCGGCGCCCAAATCAGCGAAATCGGCGGAGAGAATGGAGGGGGATATAAGAATTTTATCTGTCATATGTCCCATTATCAGCGACTTAGCCTTCGCGCAAGCGGAGTCACCTCCGAGGCGAGAGCTAGCGGCGCCTACGTATAAAAAAACCCGCCACGGCTTGAACCGGGGCGGGCTTCGTTCGAAAGCTTAGACTTACTTGCGGATTGGCAGGTAATCTGTTGCAGCATATGAGCCATCTGACGTGTAGCCATATGACGAGCTTGTCGTAGACGACGTTGTGGCGTCGCCTGTGTAAATCTCTACTGAACTTCCTGTATAAGAAGCCGAAGATCCGCCTTCCATACATGTTCCGTCTGGCTGCGCTGTTGTCCCAGCCGGGCAATTCGCCGGGGCGGAGGACGCAGATGAATAGCTCGAAGAACTATAAGATGAAGAGCCAAAGCTGTCATATGTGTCCGGAAGAATTGGCGCTGAGTAAGATGAAGACCCGCCTTGCAAACACGTACCATCTGATTGGGCTGTTGTTCCGGCAGGGCAATCAGCAGGCATAGACGTTGCTGATGAATATGAAGAAGATGAGTAGCTTGAGCTGCCATAGCTTGCCGCAGGCTCTGAATATGTCGTTGAAGCACCATAACCAGTCTGCATACATGTGCCGTCAGGCTGTGCTGTTGTCCCAGCCGGGCAATTCGCCGGTGACTGAGCATATGACTGTGTTTGATAAGATTGCTGTGAATAGCTTTGCACAGGCGCTTGATACTGAACCGGAGCCGGCTGCGTGTAGACAGTCACTGGCTGCTGCGCACATGTGCCCATTTGAGCGCAATTCACATAGACAGGCGCTGGGGCTGTGTGGCCATAACGTGTAGAGGTGTGAGCTTGCGGAGCAGGCGCAACGCAGGCTTGGCCGCAATTTCGGCCGCTTTCATAGTCAGCCACATTTCCGTAGCGAGATTGTGCATTAGCGCTTGCCGCGATCGACATGGCTGCGAAAGTCATAGCAGCAACAGCGCTACCTTTTAAAATTGTGTTCGTGCTCATAGGAGCCTCCCATTTTGAAACATCACAAAGCTCATTTGCAAAACTTAGACCAAAACAAGGTTAATGGAGCCTTACTTTTGTATCTTTATTTTTCGCGCTCAAGCCGAGCGATAAAAAATCCGTCCATCCCCCCCTTATCCTCCAGATAATACGGTAGGGACCTTAGGCTTCCACCCGAGAAAGCCTCCTCAGGCAAATCCAAGCCCTCAGCCTTTAAAATCGGAATAAGGCGAAAATCTGGCACATTCTGTAAAAATGTGTCAATGCGCGGGCGGCCTTCTTTGGGCATAAGCGAACAGGTACAGTAAATAAGTGTCCCGCCGGGGCGCACAAATGCGGCGGCTTTCGCTAACAATTTGTCCTGCAGGCGCACTAAATTAGCGACGTCCTTTGGCGATCTATTATAAAGAACGTCTGGATGACGGCGAAATGTACCTGTTGCGGAACAGGGCGCGTCAAGTAGCACAATATCAAAGTCAGTCGTCTCGGGCTCCCACTCTAGCGCGTCCGCGCAAATAATATCAGCCGTTAGCTTTGTGCGGTCTAGGTTTTGCTTCACGCGCTCAAGACGTGTTTCAGATTTATCCAGCGCCGTAACAATCGCGCCCCGCGCGGCCAATTGCATGGTTTTTCCGCCCGGCGCGGCGCACATATCCAGCACGCGTAGACCTTTTACATCACCTAATAATTGCACGGGCAAGGTCGCCGCAACATCCTGGGCCCACCACTCTCCGTCACTAAAACCGTCCAAGGCTGGCACATCGCCGATTTTATTCATACGCACAGAACTCGCGCCGATAGCCTCGCCGCCCAGTTTTTCAGCCCATCCCGCAGCATCTGATTTTACGGAGAGATCAAGAACAGGATCTTTTAAAAGCTGAGCTGAAAACTTACGACCAGCCTGACGCCCATAGGCGCGTTCCCATTCACCCCGCATCCAGCCTGGTAAATTGACTTTTGGCGGTTGCGATCCTGCAAGCCGAGGCCCTTGATCGACAATCTTGCGCAGCACGGCATTTGCCATATTGGCGAAACCTTTGGAGGAGCCGCGGGATTTTAACATAGCAACAGTCTCGCCCACGGCGGCGTGAGCAGGCGTTCCAAGATAAAGAATTTGGGCGGACGCCGTTTGCAGCGCCGCATAAACGAATTTTGTTGGCCGCTCACGCACAAAGGGTTTCAGCGCGGCATCAATTTGCCCCAATCTGCGGAATGTTGTTGCCGCAATAAGGCGCACAAAAGCACGATCACGACTTTCTAAGGTGCGATAACTGGGCTGCCCCGCAAGGACTTGCTCTAAGGGTTGATGATTTTCCATAACCTCTTTAACCGCGAAAGCCGCTAAGCGCCGCGAGGTTAAAGAGCTGTTATCACGTTGATGAGGCAGATCATCGTCGGTTTTATCTGTTATTCTATCTGATGTTTTATGTGGCATGCCGCGCCCTACATCAAATTTTTGCGTCCGTCACGTCTTCTCACACAGAGCGAGAACAATATGTCTAGGGGGCCGCAAAACGCCGAACATGGTAAATAAACTCCGAACGCGCGTTTAATTAAATTCTAAGGCTCTTAGTGTATCACCTTGGCTCACAGGTAGCGGGCTCTTGCCCAAAGCTTTGTGAGGTCAGGTCTGTAACAGGTTTGACGAATTGCATCGGGATGTCTATTTCAAGCGTATGAATAATATGCCTGAAAACACCGCTCCCAAAAAAAACCTAAGCCCTGCTGCAAAGCGAGCTTTGGAAGAAGCTGCTGCCCGCCGCAAGGCCCAAGCGGCGGAAGATGCTACTCGTCCCCCTGAGAAAGCCGGACCAAAAGGTGCGGAGCCCACTCGCTATGGTGATTGGGAACGCGGCGGGATTGCATATGACTTTTAGTCCCCCTGCCTAGTTCGCACATAAGAGTTTTGCTGGCCCTGACATCAGGGTGAGCGTGGTGGTATTTTATGGGCGACAAGCCCGAACAAAGGTGGGAGACGCTAACATGCGTATCAAATTTTCAGTATTGGCTGCGGTTAGCAGCTTAAGTTTAGCAGCATTAGCGACACCCGCATTTGCAGGTGGGTGCGGTAATGGCGCGCCAAATTGCAATGTCGGGGTTAATGTTATTGCTCCAGCGCCAGCGCAATTCGGCCCTATGACCGTTAACACGAACCATCCAATGGGGCATCTGCGTCAAGTTAATTTCCAGCGCTCGCCCAATGTTTCTATCACGCGCATTCACGGAATGGCCTCATCAGCAGACCTTTCTGATGCGCCTTCTGGATTTACGGGAGGATGCTTTCCAACCTCAACACATTATTGCCGGTCAGATGCCGGAACGCCCGTAAATGTTCAGATGAACCCAACTCCGGTAAATGCTGGGCCCGTCATTGCGCCGCCTTATGTGCCCGCAGCGCCTGTCTATACAGCCCCCGCTCAGCCTTTGCGCACATTTGTCGGTCAGGGTTACGACCCGTCAAAATTCGCGCCGCGTCAATATGGCGACAACACATTCACGCCAGGTATCGCCCATGTTCCAACATCATATGTTGACCGCTCACCTGCAAACGCCCAGGCCGCGCTCAATTCAGGCCGCGCCGTTCAACAACCGCTCGCAAATGGCGGCATGACACCTGCTTATGGCCAGACAATGCCGTTAATGAGCGGCATGGGAGGTTATTCAGCCCCAGCACAGCGTGTGGTAACCTTGCCGGACACTATGGTGAACGGCATGGGAGGTTATTCAGCGCCTCGCATGGGCCCGATGATGGGCGCGCCTTCAATGCCCGTTCCTATGATGCCTGCACCCATGATGGGCGGCCGCGCGACAGCTCCTGTTCTTACACAAAATGGCACCTATGCTTCAAATGTCGGCGCTGATGGCACTTACTGGGAAAAGACCTCGGGCCCAACCATGTTCGGGGACACAATGGCAACACAAGTCATTTGCAAACGCAAATTACCGACGCAGGTTGTCAATCCTGTTGTCAACGTGCCTTACCCCGTTCCAACGGCGATCCCAACATGTGGCCCCGCGCCGCACGGCATGCACCAAGGCCATCGCTGGACTTATTAGGTATAATTTTGTGTTCTCTAAATCTATAAGACTTCAAAAAATGGGCACCCTTCGCCCAATTTTTGAAACTATAGAAACACAATAATTTACCTATTAGCTATAACTAAAAATAGTCTTTTCTCGTGGGGAAGACTTTTGAAGCGGCTCTCATCGGGATGTGAGGGCCGCTTTTTTGTAGGCGCAATTTGCATCCCCCAAAAAATAAAAGCTTCAAAAATCAAACACCCTTAGTTTGAATTTTGAATCCGTCCATGCAAATTGCGTCAACGTGCGCACGGAATAATAAATATATAAGTAGCGCGCGCTTCGCGCACGTTGTTTGAATTTAATGTTGGAGGCTAAAAAATTGGCCTAACGCTGGCCATTTTTTCAAGCTTTTATTTTTAAGGTATGAAATTCAAACTAGGGTGCGGATACCTTCAAAGGCGGCGCTTCGTGTAGTTCAAACGCGTTATGCAAAGCCCGGACAGCGAGTTCTGTATACTCCGCGTCAATCAGCACAGAAATTTTAATCTCAGATGTCGCGATAACTTTGACGTTAATATTGCGCTCCGCCAAAGCTTCAAACATGGTTTGCGCAACGCCTGTGTGCGACCGCATTCCGATGCCGACAACAGAAACCTTGGTAACGTCGTCATCAGATTTAATACCTTCAAACCCAATCTCGCTTTTACTAGCTTCTAGGGCTTTCAGAGCTTTTTCCAAATCGCGTTTTCCGACGGTAAAGGTTAGGTTGGCCGCTGCATCTGCGCGAGAAATGCCCTGCACAATCATATCGACGATGATATTTGCCTCTGACATCGCGCCGCAAACTTTGGCGACCATGCCAGGTCTATCGTCCAATCCCAGCAATGTGATTTGAGCTTCGTCGCGTGAATAGGCGACCCCTGAGACTACACGTTCTTCCATGGTTTCATCCTCATTACAAACTAAGGTTCCGGGGTTAGCCTCCCCAACTTCGGCCATCGATGTGAGCACACGGATGGGTAGGTTATTATTCATCGCCAGCTCAACTGAGCGCGTTTGCAAAACTTTTGCCCCCAGTGAGGCCAGTTCTAACATTTCTTCAAAGGCAATACGGTTAAGACGGCGGGCGTCTTTGGCAATGCGCGGATCTGTTGTATAAATCCCGTCAACATCCGTATAAATATCACAGCGATCTGCCTTAAGCGCGACCGCCATCGCTACGGCGGAGGTGTCAGAGCCCCCTCGCCCAAGTGTTGAAATACGGCCATCATCATTCACGCCTTGGAAGCCTGCAACGACAGCGACATTGCCAGCTTCGAGTGACGGCCCAATCGCGGAGCTTTCAATCTCAGCAATGCGGGCCTTTGAATGGGCCATATCGGTGCGCAGCGGAATTTGCCACCCCAGCCATGAGCGGGCTTTTAGGCCGCGCCGCCGCAGAGCAATAGATAAAAGACCAGAGGTAACCTGTTCTCCCGTCGCGACGATGGAATCATATTCATCCTCAATCGCCCCGCCGTGAACATCTTGATTGCCGATACGGTCAGCGTCCAGCGAGTCCACAAGCCCAACCAAACGGTTCGTTTCCCCGCTCATCGCCGATACGACAACAGCGACTTCATTGCCAGCCGCCACCTCAGCCTCAACCAAAGCCGAGACATGACGGATACGCTCCAAATTGGCTACAGAGGTGCCACCAAATTTCATGACGATACGCGCCATCATTAAGTCCCTTGTTTAATCAGCGGGCCTTTTACGCGGGTAAGGAATTTTTGCAAACATAAAACGCCCGCAATTGATTTTATCAATTGCAGTGAAATGCCGAAACCGCTGGCCGGTTTCGGGTGGTGCAGAATTTAACTAGGCGGTGCCAATTTTCCTCAATCACCCTTACCTTAGTCCTCTACCCTTAGTCCTCAACTCCACCAGATGCAGCCGCATGCATAGCCTTAAGCTGCTTTAACAGCTGCGCCCTGTCATAACCGCGATACCAATCATCTGTATCGCGTCTCACCTCGGCCGCGTCATGGTCAAACTCTGCTGCAAATGTTCCTGTTTCATTGACCGTAAAGATATAGGGCACGCCGCCCGAAAAATTTTCCCATGCGCCGGCTTGTGACAAAACATCGTCGCCATCAGGCGAATGCTCATAATCAATATGGGCGACCACAAAATTATCGCTCACATATTTCTTAAGATCATAAGCCTCTTGTGACACATCCCGCTTGGCCCGTTCGCGCATTGTATGTGTGTAACGCGCATCATCTCCGGCCTCACCAAATGTGTAAGTGAACTTCTCTACATCGCCATGAATATAAGCCTCAAAGACATGACACCAAATGCACCATTCCGCGCCGTAAGACACCAAGACTATTTTGCCCTCCGCTTGAGCCCGTCCCCTCGCCTGGGCAAATAATTTGGCTTGATCCGAGCACTCATCATAAATCTTAGCCTTTCCGCCACGGCAATTTTTATCAATCGTTTCCGGGAAAGAGGTAATGTGAAGAGCCTCAATCGTTACTTTTGAGACGGCAGCGTCAGGTTCGCCGGAACAGCCGCTCATGAAAACGGCCAGGGCGAGCGCAAAAATAGCTGATTTGAAGATGTGGGTCATAAACTACGGTATACGCCATAAGCAGACACTTGTCCCTTGTTGTTTATAGCCTTGGTTGTTTGTTCTCCGATTTATTCGGGGATCTCCCCGTGATAACGGGCCGCCCAGAAATTAAGGCGCCCACCGAACCTTTGTCATCCTTGTCTATTTTCACGCGATACGCCCACCCAAAATCACCCGCGCCCAGACGTCTCATTGCATTCGCGAAATTCCTTTCGTAATAGCGCCCCATGGCCCAGACGCATTCACACCCTGAAAAAATATCCCGCATTTCAGTCGACCCTGCGGAAATGGAAAGCTTTTCGCGTATGGCGGCCGATTGGTGGGATCCTAAAGGGCCATTTAAACCGCTTCACATTATGAATGGCGCAAGGCTTGATTTTATCAAAGAGACATTGTGCCAGCATTTCCACCGCGACCCCGATGTTGATTTACCGCTTAAAGGGTTGCGAATTTTAGATATTGGCTGCGGGGGCGGACTGCTCTGCGAGCCCTTAACACGGCTTGGCGCGCAAATGACAGGCGTTGACGCGCTGGAGCGAAACCTAAAGACCGCCAAAACCCATGCCGCAGAAGTCGGGCTAGAGATTGATTATCGCCACGGCACGATTGAACAGATGGTTGAAAGCGGGGAGGCTATGTTTGACGCTGTTCTGAACATGGAAGTGATTGAGCATGTCGCCAACCCGCCCGAGTTTATGAGAGATTGCGGGGCAGTGGTCAGAGAGGGAGGTATCATGTTTTGCTCAACGATTAACCGCACAATGAAAGCCTTTGCTTTTGCCATTCTGGGCGCGGAATATGTGTTGCGCTGGCTTCCGAAAGGCACCCATCAATATGATAAATTCATCAAACCTATAGAAATTAGGCGCTGGCTGATAGATGCTGGGCTCGACCCGCAGCCGAGTATCGGGATGAACTTGAATCCTTTGACAAGCACGTGGCGGTTTTCTGATGACCTCTCAATTAATTATGTGACGACCGCAACTAAAAATAATTAATGCAGTCTCTACGTTAATCCTTTATTAACCACGTGTATCACATTGCCTGTCACAGTTTATGACTTAATTCTGCCTTTTTCCTGTGTAGATTCAATCCTGTAAGTGGTTAAAGTGTATTAACCATGATGAGTGTTTTGTCATCCAGCTGCAATATTGCGGTAAACTAAGGTAGGATACAAGGCCTCTATAACATGGAGGCTCTTATGTTGCCTATCACAGTCCAAATGGCAAAACTCGCCAATTTTCGCGCCCCGACCACCCGTATTCTTTTTGGCGAACGCCTCAAAGAGGTCGTGCAAATTCAAAATTCTATTACCGCACATGGCCTTCTGAATCCGCTTATCGTTATGCAGCGCAATGGGAAACTTGTCATCGTCGATGGTAAAAAGCGTTTAGCGGCCTTACGCCGCCTGCGTTTTGCGGGGGAATTGCCCCGCTCATTGGTCAATGTGCCCTATATACTCATCGATCAAAAAGCGAAATATGAGCGCGGCGTGATGAGTCTTTTATCCAATCAGGAACGCTTTGAAGAGGTGATAAAACTCCGCCACAAAGGCCTTGGCCTTATGGAGATCGCAAGCGAACTTTACGTCTCCAAACAATGCGTCAAAGATTTGTTAAGCATCGCCCTGCTCTCTCCGCGCCTTCGTCAAGCCTATTTCGGAGGAACGATATCCACGCAGCAAGCGCGCGCCTTTGCGAGTTTACCCAATGCGGATTCGCAAGATCAGTTACTGATTGCGCTCGGCCCCTTTGCTGAGGCCCCAGAGATTCTAAAAGCGATTGAAAGCGGCGAGACCGTTATTGAAATGGGAGATGATAATATCATTATCTTGCCAAGCCGCCGCCCCTTAACGCCGTATCAAACCGGGCCGCAAGGTGTGGCAGCTTAACTCAGTTTCTTCGTGGAGGTGGGCGTCGAGACGCCAGGCAGCCGCGCAATAATTACCCCTCATCATGAAGCTCGGCAGCGTCTTTTCTGCGTGACGTCGAGATATTGCGCGCCATAATGGATGCTGGATAATTTAACAGATGGGCGCGTCATCAATTTTGATGATGCGCCCATTCGTCTATTTTCTTACTATGTGGTATCCTGCTGCGAAATTGATAAGGGGCGAGCACATGCGTATTATTTTTCTAACTGTGAGCGCCCTCGCGCTTTGTGCCTCTTCCGGATATACGGCGCATGCGCAGAGCGACCCTAAAGGCGCGCTGCCTTCCTCTATTTATAAGCGAGCACCGGTGACTATGGAGGCCGCGCCAATACCTTCTGTTCAGCCACCCATTGATGAAAGCTTCTCCGTTTACGCCGCGAGAGTTGGCGGGCCCAATGTGGATGCCCAGCGCATTAAAGGGCTTGAATTAATGGTCAATGCGCAAACGGCCTTTGAACAGGGAAATTATGTTCAGGCTAAATTTTTATGGCAAAGCGCCGCCCATGCCGGCGATCCATTGGCAAGTTATAAGATCGGCCGCCTTCATCATCTGGGAAACGGCGTAACCAGATCAGAAGAAACGGCGCTGGAATGGTACCAAAAAGCAGCCAGTCAAAACCTTCCTGAAGCTTTGAGCGTTGTCGCTTATTTTTATGTAAGCGGAACAGTGGTGCCCCGATCCGAAGAAAAGGCAATCGAGCTTTATAAAAAAGCTGCAAGCCTGGGCTATAAACAAGCCCTCTTCAGCCTCGGTGATATTGCCAGGTTTGACGAAGACTATGTAACGGCCATAAATTATTATGAACAGGGCGCCGATCTAGGAGATCACGGGGCCTCTTTTATTTTAGGGCGCATGTACGAAACGGGCGACAATGTTGAGCAATCCTATGCCCGGGCAATGCATTACTATCGGCAATCGGCGGATACTGGCGGGGCGCTTTGTATGGCGATGCTTGGGGATATGTACCGCGAAGGCTTGGGGGTTCCCAAATCTGATGAATTGGCGCAATTTTGGTATATGAAAGGGTCGCGGATCGGGGCGCTAGACGCCTATAAACATCTCAATGAAGACAATAGGCGGATATTAAAGCAAGAAATTGTTTCTCGGCAGGTTACCGATGCTGGGGCTGGCGATCCCTTCGCGCAATATGACTTAGGGACCGCCTATGAATTAGGTCACGGCGTTTCAAAATCGCCTACACTTGCGGCCCATTGGTATAAAAAATCAATGGATCAGGGAAGTGTCCTTGCCAAATTTGCATTGGCCAGATTGATGTATGAAGGCCAAGGAATGACAACTAATAAGCCGGAGGCCCGTGCCATGTTCATTAGTATGGCCAAAAACCAGGAGGGGGACGCTGGGTGGCTTCGCCAGCGCGCTGCGCGCGCCGATAATAGCGGTGACAATGATTTTGCCGAAGCGCTTTTCAGTGCGCTGGCCGATCATGAAGATGCCGATCCAGAAACGTTAATGCTGGCCGGGCTGTTCTTCTCAAGTCAATATTATCATCGCAAAGGACAAAAGCATCAAAGTTCTGACGCTCAAAAAACTATATCTTATCTCAAACGCGGAGCTGAAACCGGGCACAAGGACTCACAGTATTTTTTGGCAGGAGCTTATAACGGTCAATTTGGAAAGAGCTTTACTGACTACGCCAAAGCCAGAACATGGTATGCCAAGGCAAGCGCGCAGGGCGATGCAGCGTCTTCTTCAGCATTGGCGGCGCTTTATGATCGAGGATTGGGGGGGTCAAAGGATAGAGCCAGTGCGATTCGTTATTATCGCCTGAGTGCCAAGCAAGGCGACGTGAACGGCGAAGGCTATGCTGGCGTTAGCAGTCACATGCATGAGATAGAGAAGAAAGCCGAAGCAGCCGCAGCTGCGTCTGCCGCAGCGGCGGAAAGAAGAGCTCAGGCTAAAAAGGTCAAAGAACGGCAGGAGAGCTCTCGCTCGACATATTACAGTCCGCCAGAGAAATTAAAAGGGTGGCGAGGTGGCCTGGCCGCGCTCATAAACCAAAGTAACGCGTATTCAAGCTCGTCATATAATAATAGCTCTTCAAGTTCTTATTCGAGCTCCTCGTCATCGCCGCATGATACATCACTCTATGGAAATGGTATAAATACCAGCCGGGAATTTCACACACAGCAATGGCTCAAAAGCCCGTCGAACTATTATCAAAACAGGTATAATTACTAGACGCCTTTTGACAGCAAGACGTAACAGCTTAATTCAGTTTCTTCGCTGTATTGGGCGTTAAGACATCAGGTAGCGGCGCAATAGTTACGCCCTCATCCTGAAGTTCAGCGGCCTCTTCGTTCGTCGCGGTGCCGTAAATGCCGCGCTCTTCTGTTTCGCCGTAATGAATGGCGCGGGCCTCATCGGCAAATTTATCGCCGACATAATCGCACTTATCTTCAATCTCTTTGCGAATAGTTTGCGCCGCCTCATTCATCATGGCCATTGCAGTTTTTTGAGCCATTTTCTGTTTTGAAGCGATTGCCTCTTTCTTGCGAGACGTCGAGACATTGGGCGCCATAATAGCTTTTTCAATTTTCGTTGAACCACAATGCGGGCACTGCACGAGCCGCTTCTTACGCTGAACCTCATAGTCAATCGAGCTTGAAAACCAGCCTTCAAATTCATGGTCCGTGCTGCATATTAGATTATACTTAATCACACCGAAAAGTCCGGGTCATGATTCCAAGCCGGTATTCTGCGCCGCGCATCTTGAACGTCATCCAGATTAATATCAGCGCAAATATAGCCAGGTTGGTGACTATCTAAATGCGCGCGTATATCGCCCCAAGGCCCGATAATGAGAGAGTGTCCAAAGGTCGTGCGGCCATCTTCATGCGGGCCGCCTTGGGCGGGCGCAATAATGAAGCTTCCCGTTTCAATAGCGCGGGCCCTTAAAAGCGCGCCCCAATGCGCCTCGCCTGTGGGTTTGGTGAAAGCAGCAGGCACGGCGATAATATCTGCCCCGGATTGTCCATAATGCCGATAAAGCGAGGGAAAGCGCAAATCATAGCAAATCGACAGCCCGAGCTTGGCGCCGTCAACATGCGCCATCACGGCCTTATCGCCGCGGTCATAAACATTAGATTCTTTCCACGTCTCCTCGCGCGATACCGTCACATCAAAGAGATGTATTTTATCATATCGCGTTTTAACATGACCATCTTTGCCAAAGAGGAAAGAGCGGTTAGCGGCCCGGTTTTCTGCTGTCTTGATAGCGAGCGAGCCAATGAGAAGGTTAATCGACAGTTCTTTAGCAAGAGCTGCAAAGTGTTTTACGCCAAGATCGTTAGCTTCATCTGTAATCACCGCAAAGAGCGCCTTAGGCGCGCGCTGCAAAAGATGCGTCATCTCGGGCGTCGCGATGAAACTTGCGCCTTCGTCTGCTGCGGCGCGTATCAGAGCCTCCGCCGCCTTGAGGTTGGCCTCAATATCAGCGCCTGAGCGCATCTGTATGGCGGCAATTTTCATCTATGATAAGAGCGGGTCTAATCCGCCTTTTGCGTCCAGCGCATAGAGCTCGTCGCAGCCGCCGATATGTTTGCCGTCAATAAAAATCTGCGGAAATGTATTGGCCCCATGCGAGCGCTCTCGCATTTCGGCTCTTATTTTAGAATCCATATAAGCGGGAATATCTTTAAACGCCGCGCCTTTGCTCTTGAGCAGTGCTTTAGCCCGCGAACAATAAGGGCACATCATTTTTGTGTAAATTTCGATTTTCGCCATAGCTTTGTCCTTAAAGGTTTGTCCTTAATATTTTCCACCCTTATGTAGGGAGCGAGGCCGCTTTGACAACCCGTGCCAGTGTGAGAGCACTAACATGGGATGCCCCTGCGCGCTTTAAGGTGCGCGCGCAAGATTCCAAAGTTGCGCCTGTGGTCATAACATCATCGATTAAGACTATCCTCGCGCCTTTCAGGCGCTGCTGCGCGGCGTCTCTGACCACAAAAGCGCCTTGCACATTACGGCGGCGCGCTGAGGCTGAGCGCCCGCCTTGCGTCGGCGTGGCCCTGCGGCGCATCAGAATATCCGGATCAAATCTCGGCGAACTGATTTTTGAAAGCGCCCTCGCCAAAAGAACCGATTGATTATAGCGCCGTTTTATCCTGCGTGACACATAAAGCGGAACAGGAATAATAAAATCTGCCTCTGGCAGACATTGCCGCCCCGCGCGGCGCATCTGGCCAGCAAACATTCTTAGGCCTTCGGTACGGCCGCCATGTTTAAATCCTAAAACAAGTGAGCGCGAATTATCATCATATTCAAAGCCCGCCCGCGCCATATCATAGGCCGGACGTTTAACACTACACCGCCCGCAAAGGGCCAATGGTCCTTCGTCAAATTCAAATGGAAATCCGCAAATATGACAACAGGGTTCATCAAGGAATTTTACATTCGCCCAAATTTCGCCCTCAATACCGCCTGTCTCGAGGCTCCCCGTCATGAGGGATTGCGGCGGCAAAATGACATCGACGGCGCGCCTGACGACGTCTTTGATATGCGGCGTAATCTCCATCCCGTTTATGGCCACTTTCCTTTTTATCTTAATCAGAGCATATCCCAGATATGAGTGAAGCAAAAGCCCCGCCGGACATATTTGATGCCAAACTGCTTAAACTGCGCCGCGCCCGGGCGGCAAAGCGGCCAGTCTCATTTCTGATGGAGCGCTGTCTCAGCGACGTGGCTGACCGCCTGATGGATGTGAACCGCAATTTTGGGAAGGTTTTAATCGTGGGGGCCCCCGCTCAAAAGACTGAATTAATCGCCCTTTTACCGCCGGAAAAAGTGGGTGACTTACGGCTCAGCGAAAGCCTTGAGACCTTACCCGCCGCGGCAGATTATGACCTCGTTATCTCACTCCTTCGCTTGCAAAGTGAGAACGACCTGCCCGGCGCTATGATCCGGCTGCGGCAGACTTTACAGCCGGATGGTCTATTTATTGCGGCGATGTTTGGCGGTGAAACATTGAGTGAATTACGCCAAGTCTTTTATAAAACAGATGAAGCCTTATTGGGCGGATTGGCGCCGCATATTTATCCCATGGCTAATTATTCACAGGCGGCAGGACTACTGACCCGCGCGGGACTTAATCAACCCGTCGTGGATACAGATAGATTTACCGTGTCATATAAGGCGTTTGAAACGCTTATCTCTGACCTCAGAGATCTCGGCGAGACAAATGTTTTAACCGCAAGGCGGCCCCACAGTTTACCTCGGGGCTATATCCCAGCGCTTAAAAGTAATTATGCGGATTTATTCTCTCGCGGAGATAAAAAACTAATCTGCAGTTTTGAGATTCTATGGCTTACAGGCTGGGCGCCCCATGAAAGTCAGCAAAAGCCGTTAAAGCCTGGTAGCGCTAAAATGAGTTTAGATGAGGCATTGAACGGGAAGCCAAGGCCATAAAAGCTGAACGCCCCTGAAGGCCCCTCGGCGATCTTACGCGGCTATGGTAAGAAGTCATCTCCAGCAGTCTCTACGGCCGTGGCAACATCGTTCCAATGCGTCGTCAAATTATCGCCGATAGCTTTATAGCCCGCTAATAGCGACACTGAAATCAAAGCTGCGATCAAACCATACTCAATAGCCGTCGCCCCAGAATCATCGCTTAAAAAATTTTTCAGCATGTCCACATTACCTTTCAAACCGCCGCCCCCTCGGCAGCCGATCTCTTAATTCTTGCGCTAGCGGAATATCCGCAGGCACCAAGTCTAGGTCGAGCAATTTATCCGGAAAAACCCATTTCAAGGTCTGACCTTCAAGCGGGCGGGCAAAACCGTCCCATTGCCGACACAGATATAATGGCATGAACAGATCAAAATCGTCATAAACATGAGAGGCAAATGAAAAGGGTTGTAGGCACCGTTCGCACGGTTCTATTCCCAACTCTTCACGCAACTCGCGCACGATTGTCTGTTCAGGCCGTTCCTCTGCCTCAATTTTACCTCCCGGAAATTCCCACAGCCCCGCATGGGTTTTTCCTTCAGGCCGTCTGCACATCAGAATACGCCCATCAGTATCGATCAGGGCACAAGCTGCGACGTACAAAACCATCTGGGTGAATCCTTAGGTGAAAAGGTTTAAAAATTTCATAGTAAACAAAGTTAAGATAAACTTAACTGCGATAATCGGCGTTGATATCGATATAGCCATGCGTCAAGTCACAGCCATAAACAACCGCCTGTCCATCGCCTAATCCTAGATCGACTTTGATCTCGATTTCAGCTTCTTTCATATAAGCCGCCCCGGCTGCTTCTGTATAGCCATTTGCAACCTGTCCGCGCTCCGCGAGTAGATGCGGGCCCATCCAGATGGAGAGTTTATCACGTTCAGCAGGCTCCCCCGCCTTACCGACCGCCATAACGATACGTCCCCAATTGGCATCCTCTCCGGCAATAGCCGTTTTCACGAGGGGTGAGTTGGCAATACTCATGCCGACGCGCTTTGCACTAACATCTGTTACGGCTCCGCTAAGGCGGACCGTCACAAATTTTGTAATACCCTCCCCGTCTTTGATGACCTGCATCGCGAGGTCATGCAAAACAGCTTCCAGAGCCACTCTAAACCCGTTAAGTCTCGGGTCGGAGATATCGGTGATTTCAGCATGATCTGCGGCCCCGCTGGCCAGAAGTAAAAGCGTATCAGATGTCGAGGTATCGCTATCCACGGTAATCGCATTAAATGTTGTTTGGGTGAGGTTGGCCAGTAAGCTTTGCAAAACGGGTTTGGCAATTTTGGCATCTGTCGCGGCGAATGACAGCATTGTCGCCATATCAGGCGCAATCATACCTGACCCTTTCGCAATCCCATTAATACGGATTTCGGCGCCGTCAATCATCGCCGTCGCCGTCGCGCCTTTCGCGTGAGTATCTGTTGTCATGATGGCGCGGGCCGCCGCTTCCCAGCCATCTGCGTGAAGCCCGGTTTTCATTTCAGGGAATTTCGCAACAACTTTGGACGCGTCCAAAGGCTCGCCAATGACGCCTGTTGAGGCCAAGAAGACAGATTCTGCCGCGCAACCAAATAATTTCGCCGCGCCCTTAGCTGTCTCAATCACGGCGTCGCGGCTTTTCTGGCCGCCAAAGACATTTGCCGTGCCTGAGTTGACAATAACGAGCCTTGGCCCCTCTTCCTCCACTGTCAGCGCTTTGCGTGACCAGTCCACTGGCGCGCCCGGGCACAGATTTTGTGTGAAAACGCCCGCGACCTGCGTTCCAGGCTGAGCCCGTAAAGCCCAGAGATCTGTGCGGCCTTGATATTTTACGCCGGCTTCAGCCGTCGCCATGTCAAAGCCTGCAATGGGCGGCAATTGCGGGAAGAATTTGGGCGCAAAAGGCGAAACTGTATATTTACTCATTCGTTTAATTACTCATTTTTGGGCGAGGCTTATTCAGCTTTTAAGGGCGGGGCTTCAGGGGTTTCCACGACGGGTTGAGGTTCGTCCGTTTTTACAACAGCTTGTCCGAATAGAAGCTTAACATCACCTTCGGCGCGCAGCGATTTCAAGAGATTTTGAATTTCATCATAGGTCATAAAGTTCAGGATTTCACTTCGCATCTCTTCAAAACTCGGCTCGGCCGCTTTGCGGCGGTTCTGAACTTGCACGACATGCCAGCCAGCTTTGGTTTCAAAAGGTGCAGAGATATTTCCCTTTTCTGTCGCGAAAGCAACTGTGGTAAATTTGGTTTCGAGCATATCCCCGGTAAAATAGCCTAAATTTCCACCCTTCTCTCGGCTACTCTCATCTTCCGAAATTTCCCGGGCAAGCGCCGCAAAGTCGGCGCCATCGGCCAGTTTTTTCGCAATCTCATTCACAGTGGCTTCATCCTTGACCAAGATGTGCCGCGCTTGAACTTCATCGCCGCGGTCGCGCAAGCTAGATTGCTCGTCATACATGCGGCGGATTGTGTCCTCATTGACGGTGCTTTTTAGATGGTTCTCGACGAGTACATTTCCCAGGATACGTTCCCGCGCGGCCGATAAGCGGCGGCGTGTTTCATCGTCTTGATCCATAGATTGCCGCAGCGCATCTAGCGCTAAAAGCCGTTGATCGATCAACTCATCCAGCACTTTTTGGAAAACCGGCTGTCCTGGTGTCAAAGGCGAGCCTTCTTCAATTAAGCCCTGCGCCGCCGCTGTGCGCTCGACATCAGATAGATATATTTTCGTCCCGTCTATCTCAGCGACTTCGGTATCGCCCAAACGCACGACACCTTCGCCAAAGGCGGAATTATCGGACATCACAAGCCTGTCTTGACAGGCGGTGAGCGCAACCACGCCTATAAACGCGCATATCGTTATAAATTTGACCTGTTTCATGCTGGGGTCTGCCTCTAATTTCACTACACTTTGACTGTTTTAGTTTGGGCCATTTCATTGACTTAGAGCATCACCATCCCTAAGTCACCAGAAAGCATTATTCAGGCGGCAGCCTATCTGCGCCCCTGACCGTAAGGAGCCCCCATGTTAGGGATAGCGAAGAAGATTTTCGGGACTGAAAATGACCGGACACTTAAAAAACTACGCCCATTAGTGGCCAGCATTAACGCGCTAGAGCCTCAATTTGAGAAAATGACCGATGACGCGCTCAAACTCAAAACTGTTGAGTATAAAAAACGCGTCCAAGACGGCGAATCGCTTGATGATTTACTCCCTGAGGCTTTCGCCACAGTCCGTGAAGCGGCCAAACGCACCCTTGGACAACGTCACTATGACGTACAGCTGATCGGCGGTATTACGCTGCACCGCGGCGAAATTGCAGAGATGCGCACGGGTGAAGGTAAAACGCTTGTGTCAACACTTGCCGCCTATCTTAACGCTCTCACCGGGCGCGGCGTTCATATTGTGACCGTCAATGATTACCTCGCTAGCCGCGACGCGGAATGGATGGGGCAGGTCTATAATTTCCTGGGCATAACGGTTGGCTGTATCAATAATCATGAAGCTTACAGCAGAATCGAAATAATTGACGGCGAGCGAGTTGAGGTGAACCCGCGAAAAGACGCCTATAATTGCGATATTACTTACGGCACAAATAACGAATTTGGTTTTGATTATCTGCGCGATAATATGAAATATTCCGTCGAAGAAATGGGCCAACGCGGACATGTTTACGCGATTATTGACGAAATTGACTCCATCCTCATTGACGAAGCGCGGACGCCATTGATTATTTCAGGACCGACAGATGATAAGTCAGATTTTTACCGCTCCATCGATTTGATCATCCCGTCAATTAGCGAAGATGGCTATGATATCGATGAAAAAGCGCGCAGCGCCTCTTTCAACGAAGCTGGTAATGAACAGATTGAGAATATCCTAAGAGAGCAAGGCTTGCTTGAAGGTGAAAGTCTTTACGACATTGAGAACATCACAATTGTCCACCATATCAACCAGGCCCTCAAAGCGCATAAGCTTTATGTGCGAGATAAAGACTATATCATTAAAAATGACGAAGTTGTTTTGATCGATGAATTTACAGGCCGTATGATGGATGGCCGCCGTCTTTCCGAAGGCCTGCATCAAGCGATTGAAGCCAAAGAGCGCGTCGACATTAAACCTGAAAACGTCACCCTAGCCTCTGTCACCCTGCAAAACTATTTCCGCCTTTATGAGAAACTGTCTGGCATGACGGGCACTGCCGAAACCGAAGCCGGTGAGTTCGCCGAAACTTACGGCCTTGATGTTTTGGTCATTCCGACAAACCGCCCTATCCAGCGGATTGACAATGAAGATGTTATCTACCGCACAGAAGGTGAAAAATTCAAAGCCATTGTCGATGAAATTGAGCGCTGCGCAAAGAATAAGCAGCCCATGTTGGTCGGCACAGTGTCGATTGAGAAATCCGAAAGCCTCTCACGTTATCTAACAGAGCGCGGCGTTACGCACCGCGTCTTGAATGCACGCTTTCATGATGAAGAAGCGTCTATTGTCGCCCAAGCCGGCGTTCCCGGCGCTGTGACCATTGCGACGAATATGGCGGGCCGCGGCACAGACATTCAGCTTGGCGGCAATTTAGATATGCGCCTAGAGCAAGAAATTCCCGAAGGCACAAATGAAATTGAACGCGCAGGCCTCGTCGCTCAGATAACTTCAGAAGTTGAAATTCTGAAAGAACGCGCCCTCGAAGCGGGCGGGCTTTACGTTCTCGGAACAGAGCGTCATGAATCGCGCCGTATTGATAATCAACTGCGCGGACGTACAGGCCGTCAGGGCGATCCGGGCCGTTCCAAATTTTATCTCTCAACCGAAGATGACCTCATGCGGATTTTTGGCGGTGACCGCCTTAAATCTATGATGGGTAAAATGGGCTGGGAAGAGGGCGAAGAGCTGACCAACCGTTTCATGTCCAAAGCCGTGGAGCGCGCGCAAGTCCGCGTCGAAACACGCAACTTCGATATTCGTAAAAATCTTCTGAAATATGATGATGTTATGAATGATCAGCGTAAGACAATTTTCGAACAGCGCATGGAATTCATGACCGATGATGATGTGTCAGACGTGATTGTCGATTTCCGCCATCAGGTATGTGAAGATTTGATCGAAGAGTATATCCCGAAAAAAGCCTATGCCGAACAATGGAATATTGAAGGCTTGGGTGAAAAAGCCAAAGAAACACTCGCCATGGAAATTCCTTTTGCCGATTGGGCTAAGGAAGAAGGCATTGCCGATGAGGAAATGCTCGAGCGATTGAAGAAATCTACGGATGATGCCTTTGTTCAGCTCACCGCCGATATCGATGATGGGGAAATGCAGCGCGTCGAGAAACAGCTCCTCTTGCAAGTCATTGACCAAAATTGGCGTGAGCATCTACAGCAGCTTGATAATTTGAAATCCGTTATCGGGATGCGTGCTTATGGTCAGCGTGATCCGCTCAACGAATATAAATCCGAAGCCTTTACACTCTTTGACTCGCTCCTAACCGACCTGCGCGAAGGCGTCACCAAAGCCGTCATAAGATTGTTGGTAAATGTGCAAATGCAGCGCCAAAAGGATAGATTGGCGGCGCAGCAACAAGCCCAAGCTGGCGCGCGATCTCCAATGGATATGATGAGCGGCCCCGCTGCTCCTGCGGCTGAGTTAACAGAGGCAGATTTTGCTGGTGTTTCGCGCAATAGCCCTTGTCCATGTGGGTCAGGCAAAAAGTTCAAACATTGCCACGGTAAAGCGGCTTAAAACACTTATCTGAATGGGCGTGATAAAAATATCACACCCAACTTTATTGCGCCCAATCCTCAAATAAATGGGTTCGCGCCCTTGGCTGCATCATTTTTGGGCAGATGCGCACAGCTGCGCATCATTATAGCCAACATCAAGCTCCATCAGCTGAATTTCGTCGCTAAGCCTCCTCCGCTCCCCTATTCGCAACTCACAGATTTTCATGTCTCGTCACATCGGGCGAGCAAAACATAACGGAGCTTAACATGAAAAAGATTCTAATCGGGACAGCATCATTCTTGGTGGCAGCAACAACCGCCATGCCCGCATATTCTCAGGACGTAAGCGTCTCAACCTCGATTGACTATGTTACAGATTACGTTTTCCGCGGCGTTAGCCTAGCCGATAGTGCTATTCAGCCGGGCGTTGAAGTTGCCGTCGGTGACTTCACCGTTGGCGCATGGTTTTCAACAGGCGTTGGCGACACGTCTATCCTTGCAGGCGATGAGGTCGACCTCTATGCGAGCTACAGCTTTGCCCTTTCAGAAACGATCAGCACAGACGTCGGGATTACCTATTATCACTATCCTCAAGGCGGCAGCTTGTTTGAGACCGAAGGCGGCGGTGCCGGCACATATGAAGTCTTTGCGAGTCTTGGCTTTGACACCATGCTCGCGCCATCAGCCTCAGTTTATTATGACCTAACGCTCGAAGCCTTCACGCTTGAGGGCGGTATTGGTCACAGTTTTCCAGCTGGCGACAAAACCAGTTTTGATCTTGGCGCAACAGTGGGCCTCGTCGATGGAGACGGCTTCTCATATGAATATGGCTCTGCCTCAGCCTCATTAGGCTATGCTTTTACAGATGCTGTGTCAGCCTATGTCGGCGCGAATTACGCGCTAAGTTCAGAAGACACGTTAAATTACAAAAAGATCCTTCAGGGAACGCCAAAAGACAATCTTCTTTTCTTCGGCGCAGGAATTGCCGCAGGATTCTAAAAGTCCGGAACGGGGAGACGAAGAAGGTCCTGCTAGCGGCAGGGCCTTTTTTATTGGCTAAATTTATTAGCTAAAGCCTTTGTTAGTTAAAGAAGCGACCGCCCAATATTGAGAAACTTATCACGGCGCCGCTTAATTAGCGCATTGGCGTCGAGCTTACCGAGCTCATCCAATGATTTTACGATAGCCGCGCCAACGAGTTTTACCGTCTCGGCCTGCGCGCGGTGCGCGCCGCCGACAGGCTCTTTGATAATTTTATCAATCACGCCCAGACGTTTTAAGTCTTGCGCTGTTATCTTCATGGCATTGGCGGCGTCTTTGGCCCTTGCGCCGTCGCGCCATAAAATTGAGGCGCAGCCTTCGGGTGAAATTACTGAATAAATCGAATGCTCTAACATCATGACGGCATCCGCCGTGGCAATGGCCACTGCCCCGCCGGAACCGCCTTCGCCCGCGATGATAGACACAAATGGCACTTTAACCGACAAGCCTTTATCAATGCTGCGCGCAATGGCTTCGGCTTGTCCGCGCTCTTCCGCGCCGCGCCCCGGAAAGGCCCCTGCCGTATCGACAAAGCTAACAATAGGAATATTGAACCGCTCAGCGAGTTCCATCAGGCGCACGGCTTTGCGGTAGCCTTCTGGTTGAGCCATGCCGAAATTATGCTTGAGCCGCGTTTCCGTATCCGTGCCTTTTTCATGGCCCATGACAACAACGCTGCGGCCCCGTATTTTACCCAACCCGCCCAGCAAAGCATGATCATCACCAAACTTACGGTCACCTGAAAGCGGTGTATAATCAGAGACAAGCCCCGCAACATATTCGCTGAAATGCGGCCGCGCAGGATGTCGCGCGACATGGGTTTTCTCCCAAGGGCCAATTTTAGAATAGAGCGCTTTAAGCTGCGTTTTAGACTTTTCGCGCAATTCCTCCACGCCCTTAGCCGCCTCACCGCCATCCGCGATAAGCGCTTCAATCTTATTGTCCAGCTCGGCAATAGGCCGTTCAAAATCAAGATAGGTGCGTGCCATAAAGTGTCGTGCCTCATTATTAGCCGCGCACAATAGCGCGGTTAGAGAGGAGGTAAAGGGCTACTTTAACTCTGATTTTTTTCTCGCAAACAAGAAAATAGCGAGCTTATAAAGCAGGCCAAGAATAATAATTATTGAAATCAACGCGAACAAATAAGTCATTCCATCCGACAACTCCCACCCCTGAGCCATTTCTGCCCCTGGCCAAGCCGGCAGGCTTATCAACGAAAGCACCCACCACATAACATCACGATCATATAAGAGGTCAAAATAGGACGCAATTAAGTTAGACGATAATATCAAAACAAACCAAATAACGAAAAAACATCGTATTATAAGCCTTCGACCCTTCAAAGCACCCAACTTCGCTCACTGACCTCATGGTCATATCTTTGCACGAATCTGCGTTTAATCCGTCTTTGCCATTGGTGGGCTTCTTTTAGGGTCATGCCTTCGGCCAGAATGACCGTGTCGGTAAAACGCTTTGACGTGAGGGGCTTTTTATCTTTGAGTAAATCTTGGCCTGTGACGCCGGCGCAAAAGTCCCATTCGTCACAAAGCTCTTTTAGAAATAGGTTTAGATCCTCGGCAAGATCGGGGTGGTGGAGTGTTTTTTTAGGCATAGTCTTTAACCGGCTAAAGGATGTTTTGTTTCTACAAGCTCGCGCATACGCTCATCGAGGACATGTGTATAGATTTGAGTTGTAGAAATGTCAGCATGACCGAGCAAAGTTTGCACCGAGCGCAAATCCGCGCCGTTAGATAATAAATGCGTGGCAAAGGCATGGCGCAAGACATGGGGCGAAATTTTTGCGGGGTTTAGGCCGGCCTCGCGCGCAAGGTCTTTGAGCAATTGCGCAAATCGTTCCCGCGTTAAGTGACCACCCTTTGAACCGCTCGGAAACAGAAATGTCTTAGCGCGGTCCTTAGCGATATCATTTTTCGGGAGGCTCGTTTTGCGAATGCTTAACCACTGCCCAATGGCGCGCTGCGCTGCGCCCGTTAGCGGCACGAGACGTTCCCGTCCGCCCTTTCCCTTAATCATCAAACAATTATCACGCCTATGGGTCGCCGTGACTTTCAGCGTCACAAGCTCGCTGACGCGCAGGCCCCCTGCATAGAGAATTTCAAGCAGGCACAGCATCCTCGCCCCCTTAGGCGTGATGTTCTTTTCTGCCGTCTCGAAGAGCGCGTTTACATCAGCCTCGCTCATGATTTTGGGTAATGGCCGGCCTTGTTTAGGGCCGCGCAGAGTATGAGCGGGATTATCTTTTCTAAGACCTTCGACCTGCAAGAAGAGACAGAACTGTTTCATCGCAGAGAGCTTTCGCGCCGCCGTTGAAGGGGCAATGCCTTTGCTCGCCCATTGTGCTAAAACCGATTCTAAAGAGCCTGTGCCTGCGGTCAGTAAGTCTTTCTTACCAATGAGGGCGGCCCAATCGGTGAGATCACGGCGATAGGCGGCGAGCGTGTTCTCCGACGCGCCGCGCTCCGCGCTCATCATCTCAAGGAAGGAGTCTATGAGGCGGGCATTATTCATAGGCCTTTAAGAAAGTCCTCTGCCGCTAACCGTCCCGCAAATTGCGGCAGCCCTGCGATTTGTAGCGCGTCGATAATGGCGGCGAGTGACGGGTTATCTAATGTCCCGCTATTTATCATGACGGCGGCGCGCAGAGCCGTTTCGGCGCGCGACCCCGCTTTGGCAGCGGCGTTTAGAGCGAGAAGATCGCCCGCTTTAACGGCCATCCCGCTGCCCTTGCCTTCGCCTTCTAAAACCTCGCTGGCACTGCCAGAGAGACGCGACCCCATAGCGGCGGCGATAAATGTATCCCTTACTGCGCGAGTTTTTTCTGCCCCTGTCCCCGCAAGGCGGCCTTCAATATCTTCGCCCAAAGTCCCCAGGGTAAAGCCATTGCCCAGCGCGTCGGCAACTAGCGCCATACGCAGCTTTAGAGGCCCCTCAGGAAGTGACTGATAAAAACCTTGCAGCGTTCCTATATCGCCGCGCTCAATTGCGGCGCGGGTAAACAGCTTTAAATCTGCCTCTGCCTGCATCCCAGCAGGAATGATAGCGAGGTTATTTTCAAAGAGGGCCGCGAAGCGAGAAAAGACGCCTTTTTTATCTGCCGCTGCAAGCATCAATGTCATCGCCTCAATAGAGATTCTAGCATCATTAGAATTTGCTAGCTGGAAAATCTGCGCCGTGCCTTGAGGGCCAACATTGGCCTTAGCAGACACTAAATCAAAACTGGCAGAGCCCGCCGGGTCCTCTTGGTCAAAGGCGAGGTCTGAGAAGGCCGCCGTGATTTGCGCATCGCTGAGGAGATTGGCAAATTCAAAAATTGCCTTAATACGGTCTTCGGGTTTGGCTGTGCTATCCGCCGCGGTCTCGGCAGACAGTTTGTCATCCCCTGAACCAGCCTTTGCGGCCATAATTTTTATAAGCGGGTCAGAGACACTTTTTAAGTTTGGGAGCTTTTTAGACGCCCCCGTCAAAACCTTCATCAACCCGAAATAGGCCGAGTCTTCATAACCCGAACCCTGCAATAATTCTGTCGTCAGCTCAGCGGCAGAAATTTCCTCGCGCTCTATATGACAAAAGGCGCGAAGTTTAGCCCAATGCGGCTCTCCTCGCCCCTCTGTAATATTATCTGCAATTTGACACGCTGCAGCGACATCGCCGCCCGCCAGAGCAAGATCTGTGCGCACGCGAGGGTCGCGCGTAATCTCGGGATTGCGCGCCGCAAGATTTTCGAGCGCGTTTTTATCGCCCATCGCCATCACGGTTTTGAGGCGCTGTTGATCATATTCCGCCGTCTCGCCTTCGGGCGGCACCCCTGCTGATAAAATAACGGCTTCAATCATGTCCTGCACAATGTCTTTGTCAGACGATAAAGGAAGCTTACGCATGAGGCGCACGGCCGTTTTGGCCGATGTCCCTTGCCATAAAGCCGCGTCCAATCCGCCCGACCCCGCATCAATGACGCCGGCGTCAAAGGCCTGGGCTTCACCCAATTGACCTGTCTCGATGGATTGCGCGAGGGCCATAACAGGCGTGAGCAGAAAGACTGTCGCAAGTAGCGCTTTTTTCATCTTATTTCTCGTAACTGTCTGGAAGCTCGATGGTTTGCACCTCTTGCGGGGCATTATCAGCCGATGCCCCTGAAACTAACCAGAAAAACGCGGTTAAAAGCAGCACCGCTACAATTCCGCCGCCAATTGCTAATTTCTTCATGTCATAGGCCTTTTCAAAGATTCGCACGCATATTGCGCTTTAAGTATTGAGCATAAGTTATTTTACGCTCATATTAAGGCAAATTTCCGTGTTTACCACCAGCGCCTAACACATATGGGCCGCAGTCAGAGCACGAGACAAAGGAATAGGCTGATGAGCCCGGACATAACCACACGTCCTATCGCCCTTGTGGGCCTGATGGGGGTCGGGAAAACAACCGTCGGACGGCGGCTTGCTAAGAAACTTGGCCGTGAATTTTATGATTCTGATGATGAAATTGAAACAGCATCTGGCCGCACTGTGGCTGGCTATTTCCGTGATCACGGTGAAGATGAATTTCGCAAAGGTGAGCGCCGCGTGATTGAACGGTTGCTGGACGGAACGCCTATTATCCTGGCGACAGGCGGCGGCGCTTTTATCCCTGAAGAAACACGCGAGATTTTAAACGGCAATGCCCTCACAATCTGGTTAAAGGGTGACTTTAACACCATCATGGAACGCGTAAGCCGCAACCGCGATAAACGTCCATTATTGCGCGTTGATGACCCCCGCGCAAAAATGCGCGAATTGATGGATATCCGTCACCCGCTTTATGCAAAGGCCCATATTACCGTGCCTATTGCCCGCGGCCCCCATATCCGCACCGTTCACAAAGTCATCCGGGCCATCAAAGCTTTTGAGAGCCAAAACGCATGAGTAATGTCACTGTTGATTTGGGCCCGCGCAGCTATGACATTGTCATTGGGCAAAATCTGTTATCGCGCGCGGGAGAGCTCTTAGCCCCGCATTTAAAAGCTAAGCGGGTCGCCATTATAACCGATGAAAATGTCCATGCCCTGCACGGCGCGGCATTACAATCTGCTCTCTCTGATGTTGAAACGCATATGGTTGTGCGTCCCGCAGGAGAAAGCCAAAAAAGTTTTACCGGCTTAGACGCCGTGCTGGACAGCCTCTTTCGTGCGGGCTTTGACCGCAATGATACTGTTATCGCATTTGGCGGCGGCGTGATTGGCGACCTGACAGGGTTTGCGGCCAGTATTTATAAACGCGGCTGTCAATTCATTCAAATTCCAACGACATTATTGTCTCAGGTCGATAGCTCCGTTGGCGGTAAAACGGCTATTAATAATCAATTTGGGAAAAATCTTATTGGTGCCTTCTATCAACCCAAACTCGTCCTCGCCGATACGTCCGTCTTAGCAACCTTGCCTCTGCGCGAACTAAAAGCTGGATATGCCGAAGTCGTAAAATATGGCCTTCTCGGTGATAGAGACTTCTTTACGTGGCTAGAAGCTAACGGCCAAGATGTTTTAGATCTAAAACCCGAGGCCATTGCGCATGCGGTCGCTTTGTCTTGTAAAACTAAGGCCCGTATCGTGGCCGCAGATGAACGGGAACGCGGTGAACGCGCCCTGCTGAATCTCGGCCATACCTTCGCGCATTCACTGGAAATAGAAGCCGGATATTCAGGCGACCTCCTGCACGGAGAAGCCGTCAGCGCGGGGATGGAAATGGCGTTTGACTTTAGCGCCGCGCAAGGACTTTGCTCTCAAGAAGATGCCGCAAGTGTGAATGCCCATTTTCGCGCGCTTGAATTAACGTCAATAACTGATGTCGCCCCCCTGCTCACAGATCCGGCCAAGCTTTTGGCACATATGGATCAGGATAAAAAAAATGAAGGCGGCGCGCTCACCCTTATATTAGCCCGCAGCATTGGCGAGGCCTTTGTTCAAAAATCCGCCCCGCGCGAAGCCGTGTTAAATTACCTCACAACCCTCTCGGAACACCCAAATGCTTGACGCCTTTCTGCAACCTGAAAACCTGATCATGCTCAGCATAGTGCTTTTGCTCCTCTGTTTTTCAGGTTTCTTTTCAGGGTCGGAGACTGCCCTAACCGCAGCCTCGCGCGCGCGTATGCATGCCGCTGAGAAAGACGGCGACCACCGTGCAACGATTGTCTCAAGACTTCTAAATATGCGTGAGCGTCTGCTGGGCGGAATTTTGCTCGGTAACAACATGGTCAACATCTTAGCCTCCGTTTTAACAACGGCTGTCTTCACCAATATTTTCGGTGACGGCGGCGCGGCTTTGGCCGGCGCAACGGTTGTCATGACATTGCTGATCTTGATCTTCGCCGAAGTCCTTCCCAAAACTTACGCGATTTCGCAGCCAGATAAGATGGCCTTAAAAGTCGCGCGGCCGATTAGCTTAATCGTCAAAGTTTTCGCCCCCATTGTTTCCGTTGTGCAGATGATCGTGAATGCGACATTGCGCATTTTTGGCATTGATACCAATGCCAGTGCCTGGACGGCGGCGGATGAAATTAAAGGCGCGGTTGATCTTCACTTAGAGGAAGGCGGCGTGGCCAAGCGTGCACGCGACCAAATCTATGGCGTCTTAGAAATCGGTGAACTCGACGTCGAAGAAGTCATGATCCACCGCAAAAACGTCACCATGGTAGATGTTGATTTGCCGGCAGACCAAATTGTCAAAGAAGTGCTCAATACAGGTCATTCGCGCGTGCCCGTCTATTCAGGAGATCAAGATAATATTATTGGCGTCTTGCACGTGAAAGACATCCTTAAAGCTATATCCAAAGGCCGAGGTGATTTTACCGCTATCGAAGCTAGGAAGATTATGCGCGACGCTTGGTTCGTGCCTGAAACAACCTCAGTTGTAAAACAGCTCCGCGCCTTCCAGCATAAGCGTGAGCATTTCGCCCTCGTCGTTGATGAATATGGCGCGCTGATGGGCGTGCTTACGCTTGAGGATATTCTGGAAGAAATCGTTGGCGATATTCAAGATGAATATGACGAGGACGTTGCAGGGCTCAAACGGTTAAAAGAAGGTGGCGCAATTATCCAAGGCCACATCGCTGTGCGCGATACGAACCGCGCTATGGACTGGAAATTGCCAGATGAAGAAGCCGTGACGATTGCAGGCTTAGTCATTCACGAGTCGCAAACGATCCCGGAAATCGGCCAGACTTTTGCCTATTACGGTTACCGTTTTGAAATTTTGGAAAAAAACCGTAACCAAATCACCTCTTTGAAAGTCACAAAAACATTTGAACCGGATCAGCGCAGTGAAACTTAAATTTGGACTCTTATCTTTAACGGCCATGATAGCGGCTTGCAGCGCTACGGCGCCTGATACGGATTCCAATATCGAGAACATTATTTTTTACGGCGGCGATATCCTTACGCTAAATGACGGCTCTCTATCTCCTGAAGCGCTTCTTATAAGCGGCGAGACCATCCGCAAAACAGGAACCTTGATTGAAATGACGCGCGACGCGCCGCAGGCCGCCAAAATAGATCTGGGCGGGAAAACACTTATGCCCGGCATTATCGACAGTCATGTTCATGTGCGAGAGCTGGGCATGGACGCGGTCAAAGCCGATTTGGTCGGCGTGGAAAATGTAGAGCAAATTGTCCAGCGCCTACAGGCGCGTTTCCCTAACCCTGCCCAAGGTGAATGGTTGATTGGCCAAGGCTGGGATGAAGGGGTCTTTGCCTCAATCGGATATCCTGACCGCGCGGCGCTTGATGCGGCTTTTCCAGATAATCCGATAAAGCTTGAGAGCCTCCACGGCTTTGGCGGATTTTATAATGGC
Source organism: Hellea sp. (assembly GCA_039977295.1). Classification (GTDB taxonomy): domain Bacteria; phylum Pseudomonadota; class Alphaproteobacteria; order Caulobacterales; family Maricaulaceae; genus Hellea. Next base: position 94,130 of record JBDWDN010000003.1, read on the forward strand.
GCGGCCTTAACGATCGCCGGCATAAATAAAGACACAGTCGACCCAAAGGTCGGCGATATATTGCGGCGCGAAAACGGTGAGCCAACAGGGGTTATGCTCACACTGGCGCAAGATTTGGTCAATCAACATGTCCCTGCCTCAAGCCAGAACCAATTAGAAGAGGCCATTATCGCGGGCCTCACAAAAATGGGGAAAGCGGGCGTCACCTCCATTCACGAGGCCGGAATGACGCCAGAAGATGTCGAGGCCTTTAAATCCCTGGCCGCGCGCGGCGCACTGCCCATTCGGGTTTACGGCATGCTAGACGGCAATGATGAAGCCTTGATGCAGGACTGGTTTTCTAAAGGGGCCTTAGACGACCCACAGGATTTTCTCGATATTCGCGGCGTAAAAGTTTTCTATGATGGCTCGCTCGGATCGCGCACAGCGCTTATGGCTGCGCCCTATTCTGACAATCCCGATAGCGCAAAACCAACGGAACGCATTACGCATGCCGCAGTCCTCTCATTAGGTGAGCGATCTGCCAAACACGGCTTTCAAATGGCCGTTCACGCCATCGGGGATGAAGGTAATAACCGCACACTCGGACTTTATGAAAAAGCTCTGGCAACGCAGCCTGCCCAAGATCACCGCTGGAGAATTGAACATGCGCAGGTCGTCCTGCCTGACTTTTATGCGCGGCAAGCTAAGCTCGGCGTATTGGCCTCGATGCAATCTTCCCATGCTGTAGGCGACAGTAAATGGGCCGAAGACCGCGTGGGGCCGCAGCGTATTAAAAACGCTTATGCGTGGCAGACAATCCTAAAAACTGGCGGGCGTCTCATGATGAATTCAGACCTGCCCGGCGAGCCTTGGGAGCCGATGGAAACGCTGCATTTTGCAGTGAACAGAAAGCCGCTAGACGCGCCTGATGAGGCGCAAGGCTGGTATATGGATCAAGCCCTATCAGCGTCCGAAGCGCTAAAAGCCATGACCCTCGAAAACGCTTATGGCGCCTTCCAAGACGGCCAGCTTGGGAGCCTAGCCTCTGGAAAATGGGCCGACTTTATAATTTTAGACTCTAATCCCCTAACCACACCCTCAAAGAACCTCAAAGACATTGAGGTCCTAGAGACGTGGGTAGCTGGGCGTAAACTTAATTAATTAAGCCCTAGACCTAAATCAACGCGTCCATATCAAATGTATCGACAATATCCGCTGCAAAAGCGTCCGGATCATCCAGAGGTTCTGACGCAGGCGGCGTCCCGCTAAAGTCAAAGTCACCTGCGCTGAGGTCTGCTATATTTCGGCCAACCACTGTTAATGTGTTTCCTCCGCCAAAATTGAAGATGACATTTGCGCCTGCATCGCTCGCAATAGTTTGAAGTTCTGCGAATGTATCAAAATTTGTGTCACCGCCGAGGATGAAAATTGTTTCGCCGCCAAAGAAGTCAGAAATGACATCCGCGCCGTCAGTCGCTGTGTCATAGCCAAAACTATCGGAGCCCGCACCGCCAATCAGTGAGTCATTCCCTTGACCGCCTGCAAGATAATCGCTGCCGCCATTGCCAAGCAAGATATCGTTATCATTAGAACCTGTAATGGAATCGTCAAAACTCGTACCGAAAACACGCTCGACATTTATATATGTATCACCAGCGGCATCACCCCCGCTACCGCCAACAGCTAGATTAACGATGACGCCTGCGCTTGAGGCTAGATAAGAGACGGTATCAAAATCGGCACCGCCGTCAATTGAATCTCCACCCGACGAGCCAAAGAAAAAGTCATTCCCTGCGCCGCCCGAAAGAGTATCGTTTCCAGCTTGACCAAAAATTGTGTCGATGCCATCGTCGCCTGTAATAACGTCATTACCGTCACCGCCAAGCAAACGGTCATTGCCTCCTCGGCCTTCAATGAAGTCATCTCCACCACGACCCTCTAAACGGTTACTGGCAGAATCGCCGAGAATGTTATCGTTGAAATCTGAACCAAAAACCCATTCTATGGAGTTATAACTATCGCCATCAGCGTCATTTGTGACGCCGCCAATATCATCACCACCCACGACCAAATCGACATGAACGCTATTCGTTGCTAATGTGTAATTGACAATATCAATACCAGAACCGCCATCAAAAGCATCAGCACCCTCACCGCCAATGAAACGGTCATTGCCGCCAAGACCAATGAGCGTATCATTACCGTCACCACCGCGTAGATCATTCACGCTATTATTGCCTTCAACGATATCATCAAAGTCCGAGCCGATAACAATCTCGATACCGAAATAGGTGTCTCCGGCCGCATCACCAACGGTTCCGCCTGTTGCTAAGCTGAGCTCAACAGCGCTCGTTGCAAGGTCGTAATTTGCGACATCAGTGCCTGCTCCGCCATTAAGCTGATCTGCGCCCGCAGACCCAAAGAGCGTATCATTGCCGTCTTGGCCGCGCTGAATATCATTGCCTGCACCGCCATCAATACGGTCAATACCGCCGCCGCCATTGATCGTGTCATTGCCGTTTTCACCAAAGAAAAACTCATTGGCGTCTGAGCCTGTTACGGTGTCATTAAAGTTTGAGAGGAAGAAACGTTCTACACTTGAGAAACTATCGCCATTGGCTTCGCCGCCAGTGCCGCCCGTTAGGACATTGAAAGCAACGCCCGCTAATGCGCCGCGATAATCTGCCGAATCAAGTCCGCCGCCGCCATTAAGCTCATCTGCGCCTTCACCGCCAATAAGCGTATCAACGCCATCACCGCCATTAAGCGCGTCATTGCCCGCAAGACCGGTCAGCACATCATTACCGTCAAGACCGTTTATAATGTCATCACCTACAGTGCCCATCAGATCATCATTGCCGGGCGTGCCGTCAATGGGACCACCGCTTGTCGCCGCTGTTACAATATCAATAGTGACGTCAGAGAAGATGAGGAATTCGATGTTTTCAAGCGTGTCCGTCCCGTCTGTTCCGACATTATCGACGACAGTATAACTGCCGTCGATATTGTCTGTGACAGTGTAATTGGCTTGAACACCTGAATAAGCTGCGGAGTCTGTACCTGCGCCGCCTTCAAGCATGTCATCCCCCATACCGCCCGTCAGCGTATCATCACCAGCATCAGGATCGTTGATTGAGGTATCTTCAGCCGAAACATTGAGCTCATAAGTTGCGCCGCTGGGCACGCCGCCGCCGCCGGATTCTGATACGGCAACAAAATAAGTCCCCGGCGCTGTAATCAAGAAATTAATCAGCGCGTCATTATTTGAGGTCGAGCCTCCAGCGCCGCCTGGGAAGGGAAAGAAGTCATTCGTCGCAATTGAATTACCTGCTGCGTCAAAGAGTTCTAGGAAGCTATCAAAACTTCCTGCATCGCCGGTATCGCCAAAATCAATATCCAAAGAGACATTTGAATCAGGACCATATACCGTAAAGCCATAGAAATGAACAGTCCCATCACCGGTGGCCGAGATCGTGACATGCGGGATCGTGGTGGCATTTAAAATATTTGGGTCGGCGTCTAACGAATACTCATCATCTATATTGAGCGCGTTAGCGATTGAATCGTTGCCCGCCCCCGCATCCCGCGTAATTTCACCATCACCAAATACAGGCCCCGTAAAGCCAAGATCATTACCCCCGCGAAGGATATCGTTGCCGTCGCCGCCGTCCAGCACATCATCACCAATTTCGCCAAATATAATGTCATCGCCATCTTTGCCAAAAATTATGTCATTCTCGTCGGAGCCTATCGCTGTATCATCGAAGTCGGAGAGGTAAAAACGCTCAACGCTTGAGAAACTATCGCCATCGGCTTCCCCGCCTGTTCCGCCTGCATCAACGTCAAGTGTAACGCCTGCCGCTGCGCCGCGATAATCTACTGTGTCAAATCCATCACCACCATTAAGCCCGTCTCCGCCATCGCCGCCAATAAGCATATCGTCGCCCGCGCCGCCATTAAGTAAGTCACCGCCTTGGCCGCCCGTGAGCGTATCGCCGCCCTCGCCGCCATTAAGTGTGTCGTTGCCGTCACCGCCAAACAGAGTGTCATTGCCTGCATCGCCATTTACGAAGTCATTGCCCCCGGCCCCATCGATAATGTCATTACCGCCAAGTCCGTTAATCGTTTCGCCATCTGGCGTTCCTGTGAACGTATCATCACCTTCTGTAAGATTGATGGGAGGCTCCGCGCTTTCCCCAACGCGGTCCCAACCAATCACGTCAAAGGCCCGGATATCGAGCTCTGTAATCATATTCTCTTGACCCGCAGGGGCAGAGGTCGGGTCCATGATTCCTAGTCCTAAGCCATCTCGCCAATGGCTAGCTTGCTGGCCATCGCCATTATTCCGGCCTGAAGAGAAGAAGCCAAGATTAGTCGCCCCGCCATCAATCGAGAAGAATGGGTCGCCGCCATAGCCTAAATCCCGCGTACCCGCACCGAATTGCGCTTGAGCGTTATCGCTATAACGGAAAACATCCAATTGATTAAAAATGGCAAAACCATTTAAGTCGATAGTCGAGTTCCCATCGACGATATCAACGCCGCTGGTAAAGCCCAAAGCGTGACCAATTTCATGAAACGCAACACCCACAAAATCTATCGCTCCGGCGTCAATCCCATCTGTCGGGTCAAAATCAAAGGTGAAGTCGCTATTAAACGAGATATTGGCATAGGCGGTAACGCCGTCATCAATAGCGTCGCCATTCGCATCGACGGATATTCCTAAGGCTAACGCTGTTGTTCTATTAATCGATAAAAATGTATTATTGGCGCTGCCATTATTATCGAGAATGAAAGTCCCCGTTTGGTCTTGGGTAGCAAAGTTTAGGCTGTCACCCATTTCAAGATTAGCGATAGCTGTTGCATCATCAGCTGATGTGCCGTCAGCGATGAGAGCGTCGCGATAGACTGAATAAGCTATGGTAGCCCGATCAGATCCGGCGGACCCTAAGACACCTGGCGCAAGCGACCTAAAGCCAACGTCCAGACGGATATCAACGTCATCAGCTAAAAAGCTTATCCAAAGAGCAGCGGCGGCTAAAAAGCCCGCCTCAGCCTGTGACCCTGCTCCCACACCGCCCGTATCATTAAGCGTAAATGTCAAATTTGAACTGGCCCCCGCCATCTCAAGTGTCGGAATATCATAGCCTTCAGAGCCAATCAGCGTGGAAAAATCTGGAGCTTCATCATCGTGAATGTCAACCCCGTCATGAAATGATCTAACGATCTCATTAATGCTACCAGCATCATCAGGTATATAACCGCCATCGTCATGCCCATGATCGTCATCATCAAGACGGTAATCAAATGCATTTAAATCTAGAGTCAATTCTTGCGTGAGGGTCTCAAATTCACCCATTGTTGAAAGATTATTGAAAGATTTATACATAGGCTCACACGCTTTCTTGTGTTGGTTACAGACTTTGAATTATTATTTTGAAACCACTTGTTGAAGGCTCAACTTTTCACAGCCCCGCAACGTGAGCAAGTATTTTGCGGTGACAATTTCGTGAGAGCGGACTTTATCCCAAGCCTTTCAAGCCCAGCTATTCAGGGCGCATTAAAATATAGTGAGCCTTAAGCTCTACATGCCCTCACCCAACTCGCCATGAGAATAGGCTAGCCAGATGAAGCTTAAACTTCACCTGATCAGCTTTTGGGATAAGAGGCTTGCTAAGGCCGAAAGCACTTATTAAATCAGCGCGTCCATATCAAATGTATCGACAATATCCGCCGCAAAAGCATCTGGGTCATTCAACGGCTCACCTGCTGGCGACGTCCCGCTAAAGTCAAAGTCACCTGCGCTGAGGTCTGCTATATTTCGGCCTACGACTGTTAGTGTGTTTCCACCGCCAAAGTTGAAGATAACATTCGCGCCTGCATCGCTCGCAATAGTTTGAAGTTCTGCGAATGTATCAAAATTTGTGTCACCGCCGAGGATGAAAATTGTTTCGCCGCCAAAGAAGTCAGAAATGACATCCGCGCCGTCATTCGCTGTGTCATAGCCAAAACTATCGGAGCCCGCACCGCCAAATAAGCTATCATTTCCTTGGCCGCCAATAAGGTAGTCACTGCCGCCATTGCCTAAGAGCGTGTCATTTCCATCCGAGCCAGAAATTGAATCATCAAAGCTGGTGCCAAAGACGCGTTCAATGTTGACATATGTGTCGCCATCCGCATCTCCGCCTGTGCCGCCGACAGCTAGGTTAACGATAACGCCAGAGGTGGAGGCCAAATAGGACACCGTATCAAAGTCAGCTCCGCCATCTATAGTGTCACCCCCAGATGAGCCAAAGATAAAGTCATTACCGTCGCCGCCATTAATCGTATCATTTCCGGCCTGGCCAAATAATGTATCGATGCCGTCACCTCCGGATAAATCATCGTCACCCTCACCCCCTAAAATGCGGTCATTACCTTCTCGGCCCGTAAGGGCATCATTACCGCCGCGGCCCTCTAGGCGGTTGTCACCTCCGTCTCCGGTGATTATGTCTCCAAAATCAGAGCCAAAGACCCATTCAATTGACGTATATGTGTCGCCTTCAGCTTCGTTACCTAATCCGTCTAAAATAAGATCAACATCGACCGCGCCCGTCGCCAGCGTATAATTAACAATGTCTATACCTGCGCCGCCATCAAAACTATCCGCGCCCGCGCCGCCAAAGAGACGATCATTGCCGCCGCCGCCATTTAGCGTGTCATCGCCATCAAAACCACGCAGTTCATTGGCGCTGCCATTGCCGGTAATCACGTCATCAAAGTCGGAGCCATAAATAGCTTCTAACCCGAAATAGCTATCGCCCGCTGCGTCACCAACCGTTCCGCCTGTTCCGAGATTAAGTTCTATTGCGCTCAACGCGTCACGATAGCTTCCTATATCGAACCCTGCGCCGCCATTTAATTGGTCATTCCCTGAGGACCCGAACAGCGTATCGTTTCCGGCGTCTCCGCGCTGAATATCATTGCCATCACCGCCATAGATACGGTCAATACCGCCGCCGCCATTAATTTGATCATTACCGTCTTCGCCAAAGAAAAATTCATTTGCATCAGACCCTGTGATCAAATCAGCAAAGTCCGACAAATAATAGCGTTCAATACTAGAGAAACTATCTCCATTAGCATCGCCGACTGTGCCGCCCGTATCGACATTAAACCGGACACCTGTCAACGCGCTGCGGTAATCAGCAGAGTCAAATCCCTCTCCGCCAAGAAGAGTATCAGCCCCTGCCCCGCCCGTTAATGTATCAGCACCGTCACCGCCGCTAATCGTATCATCTCCAGCGCCGCCATCGACAGTATCATTTCCTTCCAAAGCAAATATAACTTCATCATTGGCGGTACCTGTAAAATTATCATTGCCTGATGTTAAGCTAATACTGCCATCTTGTCCGACCCGGTTCCAGCCAATCGCATCAAAGGCGCGTATATCGAGCTCTGTAATCAAATTTTGCTGCCCGGCGGGCGCGGAGGTGGGATCCATAATCCCCAATCCAAGACCATCTCGCCAATGGCTGGCTTGTTGTCCGTCACCATTATTACGGCCAGATGAGAAGAAGCCAAGGTTAGTCGCCCCGCCGTCAATTGAGAAGAAGGGATCACCGCCATAGCCTAAATCGCGCGTGCCTGTGCCAAATTGATTTTGCGCATTATCGCTATAGCGGAAAACATCTAATTGGTGGAAAATCGCAAAACCATTGAGATCTAACGTCGGGTTATTATCAACAGTATCAACACCGCTTGTGAAACCCAAAGCATGGCCAATTTCGTGGAAGGCAACACCCACAAAATCAATAGCGCCAGCATCAATACCGTCAGTGGGGTCAAAATCGAATGTAAAGTTGCTGCTAAAGGTGATGCTGGCATAGGCGCTTGAGCCGTCATCAATCGCATTACCATTGGCGTCGACTGTCAGGCCAACAGCCAAAGCCGTTGTTCTATTGATGGCCAGAAATGTATTATTGGCACTGTCATTATCATCGAGAATGAAAGTCCCCGTCTGATCTTGCGTGGCGAAATCAAGTGTATTGCCCATCTCTAAATTGGCGATGGCGATAGCATCATCCGCTGACGTGCCGTCCGCAATGAGGGCGTCGCGATAATCTGCATAGCTGATGACGACGCGGCTAGAACCGGCTGAGCCCAAAACGCCGGGGTTTAGAGGTGAAAAACCCACATCAAGACGAATATCCACATCATCTGAAAGGAAGCTCATCCAAAGCGCGGCCGCTGCTAAAAAGCCGGCTTCCGCATCCGTGCCTGGGCCCACACCGCCTGTATCATTTAGCGTGAAGGTTAAATTAGAATTTTCAGCGGCCATTTCCAAGGTTGGGACGTCATAACCAGGAGAGCCCACTAAGAGGCTTAAGTCAGGCGCTTCATCATCGTGAAGATCAAATCCGCCATGAAACATTCGCACAATCTCATTTACACCTACAGCATCATCAGGCGTATGTGCGTTATCATCATCATCGTGATCATGGTCGTCGTCATAGACGTCTTGGGCTGAAATTATATTCAAATCTAATTGTAGCTCTAGGCCATTAAATTCAGCGAGTGTCGAAAGATTATTGAAAGATTTATACATGGATTGCGCGCCTTAAGAAAATTCACTCAGCCCCACGCTGAATGCTCACGTCTTGATTCCACAGAATTGTCATTTAAACAAGGTTGAGGCGTTCAACATTATGTGAGGCCAAAGCGCCTTAAAGCCCTTGCTGACCTGCTTGCTCAGGATTTGCCGCAACATAATCAGCCTTTATCGCTTTGGAGCCTTTGCGCGACCCGTCATGAGAATAACCTGGTGGCGCGAAAATATAGGCCAATCTCTGATGGAATTTAATGCCTGGTTGAAACGCATCTTTTAGGATATTTCCAAGTTCCTTAAACGCAACGATAGCCGGGTTGTGTGACCCTATGGGCGTAATAATTCCGTATTTAACAGGATCATCGTCACGTTCTTCGACAAATGTGCCAAACATACGATCCCAAATAATTAAGATACCTGCATAATTACTGTCGAGATAACGCGGGTTTGTGCCGTGATGGACTCGATGATGGCTCGGCGTATTGAAGATAAATTCAAACCAGCGCGGCATCCGTTTAATCGCCTGCGTATGAATCCAGAATTGATAGACAAGGTTCACCGCGCCTATAAAGCCCACAAGAAACGGGTGAAATCCCAGTAGAACGAGCGGCGTTGATAGCAGGACAAAGCCGGTAAAGTGATTATTCCAAGGCTGCCTGAAGGCCGTGGAGAGGTTATATTCTTCGGAACTATGATGCACATTATGCGCGCTCCAAAACCACCGAATTTTATGAGCGGCCATGTGCTTATACCAATAAACAAAATCTTGCAGCAACAAACAGGCTAGCGAGGCCCAAAGTCCAAAGCCCCAATTAAATACTCGAAATTGCCAAAACCACATGAGAATGGCGAGGCTGATCGCGCCCATAAGAACATCGGAAACAAGCTGTCCTGTTCCCATGGCCACAGACGTAAAAGCATCCTTGCGGTCATAAGTTCCGTTAAGGCGCTTACGCGCGACTAAGACCCATTCAATCCCTAAAAGGATAAGAAAAGCAGGCGCGGCAACGGCTAAAACCATCGGGTAATTTGGGACGTCATATTCCATGGCTTCACTTGCAAGAAAAACACATATAAAGTCAATCCTGCAGACTGGCGCATCTGCGTCTCACCTGTCATAAACCGTTAAAGAAAATCGCTTAAAGGTCGGCTCATGAGAGTTGTAATGGTTGGTACTGGATATGTCGGACTGGTCTCCGGGGTCTGCTTCGCGGATTTTGGCCATGACGTTATCTGCGTGGATAAAGACCCTCAGAAAATTGAGACCCTCAATAATGGCGGTATTCCCATTTATGAACCGGGGCTAGACGCCTTAGTCGCAAAAAACGTCAAAGCCGCGCGGCTGAGCTTCACAACAGATTTGAAAGCGGCAATGAAAAACGCAGATGCTGTTTTCATTGCGGTTGGCACGCCCTCACGGCGCGGCGATGGTTATGCGGATCTTTCTTATGTCTATGCAGCAACGGAGGAAATTGCCCAGCATATGGACGGTTTTACAGTCGTCGTCACAAAATCGACAGTCCCCGTAGGGACGGGCGATGAAGTCGAAAAGATACTCGCAAAACATCATGACGCAGAGTCTTTTGCCGTCGTGTCAAATCCTGAATTTCTCCGCGAAGGCGCGGCAATTACAGATTTTAAGCGCCCTGACCGCGTTGTCGTCGGAACCGAGAACGCCAAAGCCAAAAAGGTCATGCGCTCAATCTACCGGCCGCTTTTCATTAATGAGACGCCGATTCTCTTTACGTCACGCCGCACATCCGAGCTGATCAAATATGCCGCTAATTCCTTCCTGGCGACCAAAATTACCTTCATCAATGAAATGGCAGATCTCTGCGAGGCCGTCGGCGCAAATGTCCAAGAAGTCGCCAAAGGCATTGGGCTGGATAAACGCATCGGGTCTAAATTTCTGCATGCGGGGCCTGGCTATGGCGGATCCTGCTTTCCCAAAGACACGCTCGCCCTCGCCCGCACGGCCGAAGAGGCAAATGTCTCGCTCTCTATTGTCAGCTCTGTCGTGGACGCCAATGAAGCGCGCAAACGGCGCATGGCGAATAAGATTATTGACGCGCTGGGCGGCGACCTAGCGGGTAAAACCATTGCCGTGCTGGGCCTCGCTTTCAAGCCCAATACGGATGATATGCGCGACGCGCCAAGCCTAACCATCATCCCCCGCTTGCAAGATAAAGGCGCGCGCATTCGCGCTTATGACCCCGAAGCGATGACCGAAGCTAAAGAGCTCCTCAGCGATGTTACCTATATGGACGGGCCATATCGCTGTCTTGACGGCGCGGACGCCCTTGTCATTATAACAGAATGGGACGAATTTAGAGCCCTAGACATGCACCGCGTCAAAGCCGCCCTCACGGCGCCCGACGTCATAGATCTACGTAATATCTATCAGCCAGAGGCTATGCGCGCCGCTGGCTTTAATTACACCAGTATTGGGCGTCCTTAATTGGAACAAAAATTGCACCTATTCATGGAAAAAAGCATAGAGTTTCTAGCGGCTTACCGCTAAGGACAAAAAAACGTTAGGGTTTATAATATGTGCGGAATTATTGGCATTGTTGGCACGTCAACAGTCACAGACCGTTTGGTCGATGGGCTGAAGCGTCTTGAGTATCGCGGTTATGACAGCTCTGGCGTCGCCGTCTTGGATAATGGCACGCTAAAGCGCCGCCGCGCCGAAGGTAAAATCAAAGGCCTTGTGTCCAAATTGGACACGGACCCCTTGGACGGCCAGATTGGTATTGCGCATACACGCTGGGCGACGCATGGCGTTCCTAACGAGATAAACTCCCACCCGCATTTTTCTGGCCGCGTCGGTGTTGTGCATAACGGCATTATTGAGAATTTTCTCGATATCCGCAAAGAGCTATCGCACCGAAATTTTGAAACAGAAACAGATACCGAAGTCGCGGCGCATTTGGTTGATGAGCTTTTAGGTCAAGGCTTTGAGCCTATCGATGCCTTTGCCAAAAGCCTTAAAAAGCTTAAAGGCGCTTATGCCTTTGGCCTCGTCATTGATGGTCATACAGACCATATATTTTGCGCGCGCGCAGGCTCACCTCTTGCGCTTGGTATTGGGGACGGTGAAATGTATCTTGGGTCTGATGCGATGGCATTGGCCCAATTGACGACGAAGCTGGTCTATCTTGAAGAAGGCGACTGGGCTGTCCTTACCCCCACCTCCTATGAAATTTTTGACCGTGATGACAATAAGGTTACGCGCGAGATCACCGTAATTTCTGGCGGCCCTGCCATGGCAGAAAAAGGCAATTATCGCCATTTCATGCTCAAAGAAATGTATCAACAACCGGAAACCATAGGCCGAACCCTCACCAATTATATTGATGAGTATCGCCTAACTTCCGATATGCCTGACGAGCTTGATTTTTCTGAAATTGACCGCGTTATTATCATTGCTTGCGGCACAGCCTGTTACGCTGGGATGGTCGCAAAATATTGGTTTGAACAAGTGGCGGGCCTTGCGGTTGATGTCGATATCGCCTCTGAATTCCGATACCGCAAACCCGTATTGTCTAAAAAGTCACTTTTCATCGCCGTGTCTCAATCCGGCGAAACGGCTGACACATTGGCCGCGCTGCGCTATTGTAAAGAGCACGGCGTTAAGACGGCGGCTCTCGTCAATGTCATGACTTCGACCATGGCCCGCGAAGCGGATATCGCGCTGCCCATAAATGCAGGGCCTGAAATCGGCGTCGCCTCAACCAAGGCTTTCACCTCGCAGCTTACGGCCCTTGCCGCCCTCGCTTTGGCCGCCGCGATTTCGCGCGGCAGCATTACCGAAGATGAGCAGCACGAACTTGCAACAGCCCTCATCAAGACGCCCCGCCTTGTCAAACAAGCCTTGCGTTTGGATGAACATATCGAAGCCATGGCCTTTGAATTTTCAAAATCTAAAAGCGCCTTTTACTTAGGACGCGGCAGCCAAGTGCCCATCGCTTTTGAAGGCGCGCTCAAGCTAAAAGAAATTTCATATATTCACGCCGAAGGCTATGCGGCAGGCGAGCTTAAACACGGTCCTATCGCGCTCATTGAAGACGGCACGCCGGTTATCGTTCTCGCGCCTTATGATGAACTTTTTGAAAAAACGATTTCTAACCTGCAAGAAGTCGCGGCGCGCGGCGCAATGATAATCCTCATCACCGATGAAGAGGGCGCAGGCCATGCGCAAGACCTCGCAGATGAAATGATTGTCCTGCCGACAGCCCATGAATTTGTGGCGCCGATTGTAACGACGATTGCGATACAGCTATTGGCATATCACACAGCGGTTCATCTTGGCACGGATGTCGACCAACCGCGCAATCTCGCTAAATCCGTGACGGTGGAATAGATGAAAACCCGTATCCAGCGCCTATTAAACATTAGCGAAGAAAACGCCGCAGTTTTGGCGGCTAAGATTGACCAACGCGTCGTGGCGCTAGAAGAGACGGGCTTAAGTAAGAAAAACAAACTCAAGAAAGTGCTCAAAGAGCTCGGCTGGTCGAGTAAGAATATTGAACACTTTGTGTATGGCCCGCCTAAAAAGAAGCCTCGCAAAAGTAACGCTTAAATAAGTAATTTTTGCTATCGATCCCGCAAGAAAGTGGGATTCTATGAAAAAACTCCGTAAAGCCGTGTTACCCGTTGCCGGATTTGGCACGCGCGTATTGCCCGCAACAAAGACAATCCCCAAAGAGATGCTTCCCATTGTGGACCGCCCCGCCCTGCAATATGTGGTGGACGAAGCCATTGAAGCGGGCATTGAGCATTTTGTTTTTGTTACGGGCCGCAATAAAGGCGCTATCGAAGACTATTTTGACCGCGCTTATGAGTTAGAATATTCCCTCAAATCCAAAGGTAAAACCGAGATTTACGAAGCCTTAGACCGCGACACGCCCAAAGCTGGCACCATGTCATTTGTCCGTCAACAGAGCGCTCTGGGCTTAGGGCATGCAATTTGGTGCGCCCGCGACGTGATAGGCGAAGAACCCTTCGCCATTTTACTGCCTGATGTTCTGGTGAAATCGAAAACCTCTTGCCTCGCGCAAATGGTCGAAGCCTATAATAAGGTTGGCGGAAATATTATTGCCGTGGACGCCGTCCCCGAAGACCGCGTGTCGAGTTACGGCGTCATCGCGCCAAAGTCACGTGATGGGAAGCTGATTGAAATGTCAGGCATGGTCGAGAAGCCGCCCGTGGATGAAGCCCCCTCAAACCTAAAGATCACGGGGCGTTATATTCTACAGCCCGAAATCATGGACATCTTAAAAACCCAAGAGGCTGGCGCAGGCGGAGAGATACAGCTCACGGACGCCATGGCCACCCTGATGACCCAGCAAAGTTTTCACGCCTATGAATATGACGGCGAAGATTACGATTGCGGCAGTAAGATTGGCTATTTCGAAGCGGTACTCGCCTATGCACGTGACCATGCAGAAATCGGCGAAGAGGCCCGAGAGATGATTAAACGGTTTGGGGTATAGCGCCGTGGATGAGAAGGCAAAAACCGCCCTTGCCAAAATTAAATCACTTCACGGAACGCCAGAAGATGAATTTGGCACCACATTATTTGTGTCTCACCATTTAGAGGAAATTAGCAAAGCCGATTGGTTGAAAGTTTTAAAGACGGAAACCCCAACATCAGAACAAATATTAGACGCTTTAATATTAATTGGCGCGTGGAGTTCTTCTGATGATGACGTTATCGACACCTATGATTTCAGCTTACCTGATAATTTAACGAATTATCCCTTATCTGCGTGTTTTTCAGAGGATGATAAAAACATTGAAGTCTCAATGGAAAGCTGAGGAAATACGGACGTAACCCACCAAGCCTGAGGACCGTTTTTGAACGGTGGATTACGTCAAAGTTTCTTTGGAAACCTTATCCAATCCACCCTACAATTTCCTGCTTTATGGCGCGTCTTTAGCCGCCCGATACCACTCCACGAAATGCTTCACGCCCTCTCTCAAATCCGTCTTGGGATTAAATCCAAAGTCCCTTTCTGCGGCGCTGACATCGGCGAAGGTATTGCTGACATCGCCTTTTTGTTTGCCCAGAATTATTTTCTCAGCCTGCTGCCCGCAAGCCGCTTCGACAGCGTCAACGAGCTGCATTAGCGTGTTGGGTTTTGAATTACCGAGATTGTAAATCTCATGTCCAGATTTTGGCGGTGATTGTAAAATAGTCGGAAGGACATTCACGATATCGTCTACATAGGTAAAATCGCGGCGCATCTCATCAGGCGCGAAAAGCGTGATAGGCTCGCCTTTAAATATCTTATCCGTAAAGATATAATAGGCCATGTCGGGACGCCCCCAAGGGCCGTAAACTGTGAAGAAACGCAGCCCGGTTTGCGCGATGCCGTAAAGCCGTTGATAGCTTTCCGCCAGCATTTCCCCGCCAAGTTTTGTCGCCGCATAAAGCGAGGCGGGAGATCGCACCTTATCGGTTTCGCGAAAGGGCCCGTCTTCTCGGTCACCGTAAACTGAGGAGGACGATGCATAGGCAATATGTTCAACGCTGCCGCTATGCCGCGCAAATTCCAAAATGTTTAAATGGCCAAGCACATTGGCCTGAACATAGGCCCGCGGATTATCAAGAGAATAGCGGACGCCCGCTTGGGCTGCGAGATGAAGGATATGCGTAATCCCCTTGCCTTGCGCAGCCGCGTCCAAAGCCTCATGATCTGAGATATCAAGGGTGTGAAATTCAAAACCCTCATGTTTTCGGAGTTCATTGAGCCTCGCCTCTTTTAAAGACACATCATAATACTCATTGAGATTGTCGACACCAATGACGTTATGACCTTGAGACAGGAGCCTGTTTGCCGCATGGAAGCCAATAAATCCTGCCGCGCCTGTTAAGAGAATAATCATGGCCTTCCCTTATACACTCACGCGCCAAGGAGCAAAGGTTTAGACGATGACGGCAGCCCAAGAACATAGCGGGACCAAGAGCGCAGCACTACAAAACAGTGCCGAGCGGATGCGCGGCTGGGTCATTGACCGCGCGCTCCCGCTTTGGGCTGACCGTGCGCAACATGCCAGTGGACGCTGGGTCGAACATCTACATCTGGACGGCACCCCCGACCTGACGGCAGATTTACGCTGGCGTGTCCTTGCGCGGCAAATTTATGTCTATGCCGAAGCTACGCGGTGGAATTGGTTTAAGGGCGAAGATATTGCCCGCCAGACTTATGAGCATATGCGCGAGACAGGCTATGTTCAGCGGGTCGATGCAGACGGCAAAGTCACTGAGCGCCGCCGTGATTTATATGACCACGCCTTCTTTTTGCTCGCGAGCATCAGCCTTTACCGTCTTACGCATGAACAGAAATATATGACTGCTATCGATGAAATTTGCGTCTCGCTTGATACGGAATTTAAGCACCCTAGCGGCGGATGGCGCGAGACGCCGCGCGGCGCCCTCCCCCGCCGCCAAAATCCGCATATGCATCTATTGGAGGCCTTCCTTTATTTATATAATGAGACGCGCGATCCAAAACACCTCGCCTATGCCACAGAAATTATTGGTCTCTTCAAGGATCACTTTTTTGATAAAAAACACCACACGATACGAGAGTTTTTTAACGAGGATTGGAGCTATGTGTCTGGCGAGCAAGGCACGGCGGCTGAGCCCGGTCATGCCATGGAATGGATATGGCTGCTCTTTCGCTATGAATTTAGCTCTGGGCGCGACACAAAATTCTACAGAGACGCGCTTTATGCGAGAGCTCTAAAAGCCCGCGGCTATTTCCTCAATGATGAAGAAGACGTCAGCGGCGAGATACGCCGCGAAACACGGCGTCTCTGGGTTCAGACAGAGGTTATTAAAGCGCATCTAACAATGGCCGAAAATAATGTTCCGGGCAGCGCCGATATGGCCGCAGCCTTTATTGACGGGCTTTTTGAGACTTACTTAAAAGTCGATGGAACCTGGTGTGACCAAACCAATGCCTGCGGCGGTCAAATTGCTAAGACCATTCCCGTCAGCACATTTTATCATATTGCTTGTATGGCCTTTGAAGCCGAACGCGTGTCAGGACTTGGCAGACTTTAGAAAGCTCAATTAGGCCCCAGGGCAGTCCCTGGACGCACTTGCTGGCTTGGACAGAACGTCGATTTTCATGAAAGCCACATCCATGGTTTTTTGCTCGCCTTGATCGCCGGGCCAGACGCCCATATAATCCAAATCCGGATCACCATTGGGCGGCTTAGGCGCGAAATCGAGCGTGAAATCTTGCCAATCCTGCGTTAGGCGGCGGCGCTGCCACCGGCTATCGCCTGCCCCCGCAGTAAAATACCCCATATCAAAGGCCTCTAAAGGCGCTTTGCGTCCCTGACGAGCGCGAACTGTTACGCGGATTTGTTGCCCCGCAAAGGCACGCTCGTAATCTGGGCCAAGCGCCGCGAAAACACCCGCCGAAGCCGGCGCATCTTTACGCGGAATTTGCGTCATCGTCACAATATGAGCAGGATCGGTCGGCGTCGCGCCGACATATTCATAAGATGTGCCAGGGGATGCCGTTAAACTGACGAGGTCTTCGCCCTGCGTCACAAATCCATTTTGCCAGATGCAGGCATCAGATAATTTGGTTACAGTCGAGCGCGATAGCGCAAACCAAATCATAGCCGCAATCAGGGCTAAGGCGATAGGATAGAAAATACGGTCTTTTAACATAGGCCCTCTTAACGGCGATAAGCGCAACTGTGAAGATAAGTTTACGAGCGCTCGCGGACTATTTATAGTTAATCAATCGTAAAGTGGAGTTTATCATGAAACGCGTAATCTTGCCCCTTAGTTTATCAATAGGGTTTTTGGCCGTTAGCGGCATGGCCCTTGCTCATCCCCATGAAGATGTCGCCAAGACCGAAAAACCCAAAACGGATTGGACATGGCCGTATTTTGGTAAGAAAGCCGAAGGGCCTAAATCTGTCGATACTGATAAAACCATGTCGGGATCAGAATTTGCAGACCGCCTTGAATCGCGCTTTGAGAAACATTCTGAAAAACTTGAACGCGCTCTAAAAGAGGCTGAGAACAAGAACGATTTTATGAAAGGCGATCGCGAAATTAAAAGCGGGGAGGATTTGCGAGAAGCGGCCCGCGCTATTGAAGATGTCATTTCAGAATCGGGCTTGATATCGGGATTGGCAGATATGATGCTCGAGCTCGCAGAAGATTTTGATGTTGAGACGACAGATGGCGGCGTATCGCTAAAATTTGACGGCGAGAGAATTGGCCGCGTCAAGGTCAAGCGCGACAAACATACAGAGAGCGCTTTTGACGTCGAAGGCTTTGGCCGCAATATGACCGTCGAAAAAGAAGTCATTAAGCGCAACGGCAAAACCAAAACGCGCATTGTCATAGAAGTCGACGGCGATGAAGAATTTGATATCGACTTTAAGCCGAAAAATTAGGCTAAATCAAAAACAACATGGCGCGGTCATCAGCGCGTTCCGTGAGCGCGGTTCTGAGCGTTTCGGTGAGCTCGCCTGTAAACCTCTCGGCCGCCGCAACTTCCCAGGCCTCAGTGACAACCTGAATAAGCTCTGGGCGCTGTTTTGCGGCGGCGCGCTTGATGCGACCATCGGTCATAATCTGCCGCGCGAGCCTTGGGACATTCGCGCCTTTAAACCGCCCTTCCAAAGCTTTGCGGCCATAGATGAAGCTCCCGCCAGCAACAACGCCCCCGACCACGAGACCAATGGGGTTTAGAAGTAACGGCGCAAATAAATTCGCCTTTGCCAGCAAGGCAGAAATAATCAATGCGGTTAACGTCGTTCCCATCAGAGCCGTATCAGATTCCATCGTATTCACCTTAGGCGCAGAGACGGCGAGGTCTTCGAGATGACGGCTAATATGCTGACTATCATCAAGTGAGAGCACCATCGCCGGAAGGCCATGATCACGGCAGAGCGGATCGGTTTCGCGTTCAATATCGCGCTGTAATTGCGCGAACCAATCATCAATGACCGGCTTTAAAACGGCTGTTGCGCTTTCGCTTTGCAGCCAGCTTTTAACACGTCCAGATAATTCACCCTCAACATCTTCAAGGCTTTTTATCTTGCCTGATCGCCAATCTTGAAAAACAGGGACAATGCAATTTGCCGCCATCGCGTCAACTAATACGGGCGCTAACTTAGTGCCTAAGGCCGTGCTGGCCTTTCGGGCCTTGGAATAGACGGCGCCGTCATTTGCGAGCATCTCGGCCACGGATGTTTTAAAGCTCGCATGCAGGAATTCAAATCGTCCGAGCCACGCCAATCCGCGCGCAATCGCAAATTCGGGTTCAGAGCCGCGCACGACTTTGGCTTTCGGGAATACCTTTTGCGTGGCCGGTAGCACTAAAGGCAGCCTCGACGCGCCGCCCGTCAATAGGACAGTATCGGGCGCGCGGCCGCCTAAATTTTCGATTGTCTCGCGCAAAGCAAAATCAAAGGCCGTCTGCCAACTATAATTATTTAGGCTCTCAAGCGGCGTTTCTAAAACCGCTTTGGCATCTTTTTTATCAATACGGATTTCAAATAAGACGCCGCCATCAACAGGCAGGCGTTTGATCATCTCAACAGGAATGTCCTGGCCCGTGAAATATTGTTCTTTCGCGAGGCGGCACCAATATTCCATGATGGGCTGATAATGCGGATAGCGTTTAATCAATTTCTCGATTTGCTTGCGCGATTTTTGCCGCGCGAGATTAATTTTAAATATCTCCGTATCTAAGAGTCCAGAGCCCAAAATATTATGCCCAACATCTTCGGCGTCCATATCGCGGCAATAGGTAAAGTCAGTCGTCGAGGACCCAATATCAACAATGAGAACCGAAGAGCGCGCATCCTCAATGGAAAGATAACCTTGCTCTAAGGCAGTCATTAGAGCCGCGCGCGATTCGGGCACAATGCGGACTGTTTTTAGACCTGCGCCTTCAAAGAGTTTTTGATAGTCAGCGCGGGTTGCGTCGCTCCACCCTGATGGACAGCCGACAATAAATCGGCTCTCTTTTGCCCCGCGAATAATGCCGTCAGCGGCGAGGCCGCCAATAAGGGCTTTAGTAAATAATTGTGTCGGCGCTTTGATCTCAGCGCGGCTAAGCTCGCGTCCTTTAAACTTGACCCAAATTTCAGGGTTCTTGCCCATAAATGACAAGTTTACGGCATCCGCGCCAATTTTTACGCCGTCCTTTGTCTTGGCAACAGCCGTGACAAAGCTTCGCTCTCCGCGATATTCAAGGATTTCAGGCTCGCGAATCGTCGCGCCAAAAGCTCGCCCAAGGGCCGTTTCGCCGTGACCAAGATCAAAGCCGATAAATTCATCTGAAGACGTTTTATTCACGTGCAGCTCTCATATGTTCAACGCTCACATTCATGATTCACTTTGCCAAACAGTGCCCCGCCTTAAGACCCTGCCCTCCGACACCAAAGCCGGCGCCGCCATTTTCGTTTCAGTCTCCCCGATTGCAGGGAGAATATCGAACATGTCTTTTGTTTTTTTCGAATAGGTAATGAGCTCTATACCCTCGCCCGCAAGAACAGATTTCATTTCTTGGTTGATAAGGGTCAGCGCGAAATCGCCATCCCCCGCTTCTTGCGCCTCGAGCAAACTTTGCAGCATGCCGGTCAAGCGCGGATTGTCTCGCCAATGAGTCTGCGTTTCGGGCTCTGCGAGACGCAAAAGAATATGATCGGCTGTCTTTAAGGCTTCGACCAATTGCGTAATAAAACCGTGAGCGTCCGCGCGAATAAAGGCTTCTGCCTCCATGCGGCGGCCCGATAGATCTTCGAGCGCGATTTGCTTTTTACGAAACGGGATTTTATCCAGCAAATGGCCCCAATCCTTAGGATCAAAAAACCTAAATGCCGCTAACACACCCGACGCCAAAATAACTGTCATTGAGCCTTGGACGAGCCCCGCAACGGCAAACACCCCCGCCGCGCCGTAAAATAATCCGCGCCCTGCCCATTCCCGTTTGGGCCGCGCCGCGCGTTCTGACCAGACAACATCGGCCCCCGTTGCGCGGTCTAAAATGCCCGCCCCTGCTTTGACCATTTCAAGAAGCCATAAGCCTGATTTTTGTAAGTGAGGGTCGCTGACTTCATGGGTAAAAGCCGTGCCTGCGCGGTCAAGCGCTCGCCGCGCTTCGCCGACCACTTGCGCCGCCGATAATTCAGGCGTCAATACGCTTTGCAAAGCTTTGCGCTCAGGCTCAAAGGCCCGCGCCAAACTTGGCACCACGGATGGAAGGGTGTCACTCATAGCTTAGATGTCGTGTGGACGCCGCCAAGAGTCAAGGAGACGCCCTATTTAAGCGCAGCATTTAAGATCATCACTTAAGCTCATCCAGGAAATATTCTAAAATCAATCGGGCGCGATGAATCTTATTATGTTTCTGGCGAAAACCGTGCTTTTCAGAGGGATAGGTCATGACCTTCATATTCTGCGCGCCTTTTTTATGCATTTCGTCCATTAATTTGGTCGAATTGCGAAAGACAACATTATCATCAGACATGCCGTGTATCAGAAGGAAGGGCTCGGTTATGCCGTCGAGATAAGGCCAGACATTAGAACCCTCATAAGAGCCTTTGGTATAATTTGGGCTGTCTTCATTGGGGTCGCCCAAATAACGCTCCGTATAGGCCGTGTCATATAATTGCCATTCCGTGACAGGCGCGCCGACAATACCCGCCGCGTAATCATCCGTTTGGCCTAGCATCATAAGGCTCATATATCCACCATAAGACCAGCCATAGACTCCCATCTTATCAGGATCGATAAAGCTCTGAGACTTTAGCCAATCCGCGCCAATTTTTTGATCTTCGACTTCGGGGCGTCCCATATTACGATATAGCGGCTCTTCGAATTTCTTCCCGCGATTGCCTGTGCCGCGATTATCAATTTGGAAAACTACAAAGCCGTGATGGGCCAGCATTTTACTCATGCCAGCGCTCCAGCGGTCATAAATACGCTGCCCATGCGGCCCGCCGTAAACCATCGTGACGCTGGGGCGTTTTTCGCCGGGTTTTAAATCTTTGGGTTTGAAGATTTCATAATGAAGATCCGTGCCATCTGCCGCTTTTAAAACGCCAAATTCGGGTTGGATATCCGCGGCCAGATAAGGCGCATAGGGATGGCTCGCGTCTAATTTGTTCTCATTCAGCCAAGCCAAAGGCGTTCCGTCATTTTTAAAGGCGCGCGTCTGGCGCGGCGTTTGGCGGTCGCTAAAACTGCCAATATAACGCTCACAGCTTTTATTAAACCGGCCCGAGTGGACGCCGTCTTTCTGCGTGATCTGGACGGCCTCGCCGCCCTCCAAATTTGCTCTATATATGTGACGGTTAAGCGGCGAGTTTTTCCAGCCTGAGAAATAGATATCGCCGCTTGCTTGGTTCACGCAATTTAGGTTTGTCATTAATGTATCGGCAGGCGTAATTGGCGTAAATTCACCAGAGGTTTCGCCCTCTGTGCTGACGCGGAAAAGCTGCCATTTATCATTGCGCTCACTCGACCAGAGGATGGAGCCATCTTTTAAAGCTTTGTAACTGACTTCGACATTCATCCAGGACGAGTGGGTTTCCTCAAACAATATTTCTGACGTTCCTGTGGCGGGATTAATTTTCAATAGCTTATGCGATTTTTGATCGCGTGATAAAATGCCGGCAAATAAAACGCTGCTATCTTGGCTCCAAAATACGCGGGACAGATAAATGTCTGTCTCCTCGCCAATATCAATCCATTTTGTGCGCCCGCCTTTTATAGGCGCGACGCCCAGCTTAACCGTAGCATTGGCTGTCCCCGCAAAGGGGTAGCGCTGCTCAACATTGGTCACGCCTGCCGCTGTATATTCAATGCGGTTGCGAGTTTGAACATTGGCGTCATCCGTCTGCGTATAAGCGACACGCGCGGCATCAGGACTGGTCCAATAGCCTGTATAACGGTCCAGTTCTTCTTGGACGACAAAGCTCGCGATACCGTTACGGATAAGGTCTGTTGCGCCGTCTGAAAGCTGGCGCTCAAGGCCTGATTTAAGATCTTTGACGAATAGATTATTGTCACGAATATAGGCCACAAATTGGCCTTTACCGAAGACCTTAGGGTCCGTTTCAAAACCCTTCGTCGCCGTGACTTGACGCGGCTCTTTCGTCTCAAGATCATAGAGATAGATATCGCCGCCCAGCGGGAAGAGCAGAAGATTATCCCCCGCCCAGTCATAAGAGACAATGCCGCTACCATATTCACGGCGGCGCTCGCGGCGGTTTTTTTCCTCCAGTGATAATTCTTCGGGCGCGCCAAGTATATCTGTTGAACTGACCAAAAGACGCCCCTCACCGCTTTCTAGATCATAAGCCCACAGGTCTTGTTGTTTAGCGTCATCTTCGCGGCCTTGAAGAACCGTCACGAAACTACCGTCGGGCGATATTTTTGCGCCGCGTAATGACGGGCCGTTTAGCGCGGGGTCTGAAAATAATATCTCCGGCGTGAGTTTGCCGGGCCCTGGGTCGGCGGTCAGATAGTTTTTCTCGGCTTGGGGTATTTGCGCCTGAGTTGCGGCATGTTCTAGCGGCGAAGTCTCTGTCGTGGGTGTCTTATTTGAACAGCCTGATAAGACTAAAATAGAGACTGATAGCGTTAGAAGTGTTGTGCGCAACATAGAGACTCTCATTATTTTGGCTGGGGTCTGCGCCCTTGTCGCGCTTATTGTTTGACATTTCAAGCTTTGAGAACGCCGCGCGCTGTTGTAGGGCGGCTCTATGCCTGATTTACGCCCGGTATTTTTTGTTGTTGGCCTAATGATAGCGGCGCTAGGCGTCGCTATGTTCGCGCCTATGGCCGTGGATTATTTCTCTGCGGACCGTTCTTGGCGCGCCTTTGGGATTTCTGGCGTTTTGACGACATTGCTTGGCGGCTCTCTCGCCTTGGCGACCTATACGCCTAAGCCCGATATGCGCGCACGTGGTGCTTTTTTATTGACCGTTTTAAGCTGGGTAGCCCTCTCGCTTTTCGCCTCGCTCCCCTTTTTGATGGACCCGCTTAAGCTTAGCGTGACGGACGCACTCTTTGAGGCGACCTCTGGCATAACAACAACGGGCTCTACCGTCCTCACGGGACTTGATGACATGCCGCGCGGTATATTGCTCTGGCGCGCGATTTTGCAATGGATTGGCGGGGTGGGTATCGTCGTCACAGCCATGGCCGTTTTGCCGATGCTTAAAGTTGGCGGCATGCAGCTCTTCCGCCTAGAAAGCTCTGATATGGGCGAGAAAGTTCTGCCCAAAGCCGCCTCGCTCGCCGCGGGCATTGGCGGCATATATGTTGTTCTCACCCTGCTCTGTATGTTTGGCTATATGGCCACGGGGATGAGCGGCTTTGACGCCATATCCCACGCCATGACAACCTTAGCCACTGGCGGCTATTCTACATCTGACGCCTCTATGGGCGGCTTCATGGATGACGGGGCCGACCTTGTCTGTATTGCCTTTATGATGGCGGGCGGATTGCCCTTTGGGGTTTATCTTTTGGTGGCCGCGCGCGGCGATTGGAAAGCGCCGTTTCGCGACAGTCAAGTCCGCGCCTTTGTCACTGTTATGATCGCCCTCATCGCCATGGTGACCTTTTATCTTTGGCTAAATTCTGAACTCACCAATAGCCGCGCGCTGAGGCTCGCCGCATTTAACGTTGTCTCCATTGTCACGGGCACAGGCTATGCCACGGCAGATTATAATGCCTGGGGCCCCTTTGCGATCTCGGCCTTTTTTGCCTTTATGTTTATTGGCGGCTGCGCGGGCTCAACCGCCTGCTCGATTAAAATCTTCCGCTATCAAGTCGCCTTTGAAGGCCTGCGCGCTTATCTATTTAAAATGCCGCGCCAACACGCCGTCGCGCCGCTGCGCTATGGCGGCAAGCCGCTCCCCGAAAGCGTATTATTTTCCGTGATGGGCTATTTCTTTCTCTTCTTCATGACATTCGCCGTCGTCGCCATATTGCTTTCCATCATCGGCCTAGACCCCATTACAGCCTGGTCAGGCGCCGGCAGCGCCGTCGCCAATGTCGGCCCCGGGCTCGGCGATATTATTGGGCCGTCAGGCACCTATCAGGCTCTACCCGGTGAGGCGAAGTGGGTGTTGATGATTGCCATGATTGTGGGGCGGCTGGAAATAGTTACGGCGCTTGTTGTGCTAACGCCGGCGTTTTGGCGGGCTTAAATATTAGAGCTATGGCTTGAGACCAAATACTTAACTTTCCCTCTCCCCGAGGGAGAGGGTGCCCGAAGGGTGGGTGAGGGGCAACGGCCACAAAAATTAAATGTAATTCCTTTACACCGTGGGCCCCTCATCCGTCACTTCGTGACACCTTCTCCCTCGGGGAGAAGGAAAGTAAAAAATTAACACTGCCCCTATAAATCCGCAATCTCAAATTCGTACGTAGTATCACAGAACTCACAATTTGCATCAATCATGCCGTCCTTAGCCATCTCTTCCAGCGCAGACTTCTCAAAAGACCGCAGCGTATTTTCCAGCCGCTCACGCGAACATTTACATTTGGCTTCAATGGGCGAGACTTCAACAACGCGGACACCGCTTTCATGGAATAAGCGATATAGCAGATCATTCTGGCTTAAGGCTGGATCCAGTAATTCAGCATCGGTCACGGTTTGGAACAAAGCTCGCGCCGTATCCCAGGCATTATCCGTATCGCCGCGCGCTGTATCCTCAGCTATTTTTTGTATCATTACGCCGCCGCCGCGCCACTCCATCTCGCCGCCAGCTTCTTGAACTTGGCCGCAGGCAAGGCGGATCTCGGTCGGGATTTGCTCGGATTGTTTAAAATAATGCTCCGCGCAATCGGACAGCCGCGCGCCTTCAATGGCGGCAAGGCCTTGATACTGATCCATATCGGGGCCTTGATCTATCGTCATCGAAAACGTCCCGCCGCCCAGCAAATCATCTGCGCCGGGATTGCGGTTATCAAGCTCTAACTCTTTGAGGGCGTCCGCGTTCCACCGCGCATAGCCGCGCACATGGCCATCCGTCGTGCAATCACTCATCAGCAGGCTTACGGCGCCGTCATTTGTTCCGTGACATTGAATAACAAGGCGGCCATCAAATTTAAGAGATTGCGCCACAATCGCAGAGATCAGCATAGCTTCGCCGAGGAGCCTCGCCACCACATCAGGATAGCGATTGCCCAGCGCCGTATTAAGGGCCTTGCCCATCGTCACGGCGCGGCCGCGCACGGGCTGTCCGTCTAATTGAAAGACGGTGACATTATCGTCAAAAGCAGAAACTTCAGTGTTTAAATCGGGCGTTATTTTTGTCATGTGCGGCAGATGGGGTATCAGCCCCCTATTTGCAAGAGCTTTGATGCGGTCCAGATATCATTGCGCAGCCATAAGAGCCGTCTCAGCTTGCCCCTCTATAATATCGGCAATAATGGATTTTAGATTTTTGGCCAAAGCCTCATAGCTGCGCTTCTTTTTCATCGTGACGGGATTAAGATAAAGGTCGCGGTTAATCTCGATTTGCAGCACTTCAATACCGGCGCGCGGCTTACCATAATGCTGGGTGACATAGCCTCCCGCATAGGGGTAATTGCGGGTCACATTATAGCCCTTACGGCGAAAGGCCTGATCGACCCGGGCAATGGTTTCGGGATGGCACGAAACGCCAAAACGGTCGCCCAAAATAATATCAGGACGGCGCGATCCCATGGGCGCAAAGCCTGGCATAGAGTGACAATCAATCAGCAGCGCCGCGTCAAAATTAAGGCTCGCCTGCGTAATCAATTCCTGCAGCGCGTCATGATAAGGATGGTAGAGCCGGGTAAGGCGGCCCCGCGCGGCGCGCAAAGAAAGCGGCTTTTTATAAATCGCCGTTACCTCTGAGAGCATGGTCGGAATAACGCCCAGACCGGCCTGCGCGCGCGGCGACGCCCCCGCCGGGTCCCCGGTCCAGTCTGTGGGCAATTCATCCGGCGCGCGATTCACATCGACATAGCAGCGCGGAAAATTTGCGGAGAGCAGCGGCGCGCCAAGTTCTACAACCGGCGCAAAGAGCTCGGATATAAAGGCATCTTCATTGCGGCGCAGAGAGCTTTCCGTCAAATGAGAGCGGCTGATAAAGGCTTTGGGATAGACGCTCCCCGCATGGGGCGAGGCAAATATCACGCCGCTGCGCCAAATATCGGGCATCAAAACCGTGACGGGCGCGCCAAACGCCTTCAGGCACTCCGCTTCTTGGGCGGTTTCGCGGCCTAACATTTTTTTGCTTTCCGGCGCTCATGCTTAGACAATTTTAAGATACAGCCCTTACCAGAGTTAAAACTGGCGGGAATCCTGCATGATATGTGGTCTAAGGGCGGCATTCGTTCCAGATTAAGTCACTTTCGCCCAAAAGGCGAGTCAAACTCAGCGCCGGTGGAGCGCATAAAGGTAAAAGCTTTATGGCAACGATATTATATGCAGAAGACGATGACGCAATGCGCGGCTTCTTTGAAAAAGCTTTGGAAAAGGCCGGACACCACGTCATAGCCTGCGCCGATGGCGATCGTGCCTTAAGGGCGCTAAAATTTGCGGACGGCGCCTTTGATATGCTGCTCACCGATATTATGATGCCCGGCATGGACGGCATAGAGCTCGCCAAACAGGCAGAAACCCTCTCCCCCGGCATAAAAATCATGTTCATCACAGGCTTCGCTGCCGTCGCGATGGGCGATAGCAACGCCTCAGAACAAACCGTCCTCTCCAAGCCCGTTCATCTGCGCCAGTTAGTGAATGAAGTCGATAAGCTGATTGCCGCATAAACACCGTATTTTGACATGAAAAGCCGCATTTTTATGTTGAAAAACTAAAGAGGCGGCGATATACGCCCCCAATCTTGAGGTCACCCTCAAAACATAACCGAATAGGTTAGCGCGATTAGCTCAGCGGGAGAGCACTACATTGACATTGTAGGGGTCACTGGTTCAATCCCAGTATCGCGCACCATTCGAAGTCGGTTTGCGTAGCAAAATAATCAATCCAGTGGATTGATTATAGACGAAGAATGCCCCGGCAGGGGCTTCGGCACTCCTTAAAATCTAAAGTCTGAACCTGTGTTGCTCCGTTGTCATATTCAGGAGCCAGAATTATCTTAGTTAAGATAATTTGTTAAATTTCAGGTGCAGGCTCCGCTTCTGAAGTCTCAAAATTTAGGTATTCTACATAAATCTCCCGGGCATAATGTGTGCCGAAACGGATCATGCGATATGTTGCAATACCAGCGAGCGCGAATAGCCCTAATGCGCCCTTCCAGTTATATCCGTCTTGAACCAATAAAGTGATCGCAGATATTATTAGAGCGATCATGGTGCCGCGCATAAGACCATAATTCCCATTAAATTTATCGATCATCTTTGTCTTGCCTGATTTTTGTAGGCGCAAGTAAATTTCGCGCGTAAGACCTTTGCCATTCTTAAGGCTATTTAAGCCACATGAAAAATCCGCCTGTAGGCGCTGCTCAAGACGCGTAAGTTGCTCGGCATCTAACAACGTGGTTTTTGCTTTAGCTACCCAACTCGTCGGCATCCCGCCAGCCAGTCCCCAAACAAGTATTTCCACAAAATTTCCACCCGCTTGAATCAGGTGACCTGTGATAAAAGCCAGAATCAATATGAGGCCCAACCCGCCAATCGTAATGTCGGCTGTAAGCATAGGTAAAATGCTAGGATAAAGAAACGATGCAGCCAGTAAAACAATTAAACCGGGAACGATAACGCCAATATATTCATAGGGATCAAATTTCATTTACAATCATCACAATTTCATAAAACAATATTTATCCCTGTTTCAGGGTCGCCATATAGAGTCTCGTAGCTAAACTCGTTTTTCCAGTCAGAATTATCCCACCAGTCATTAAATTTTGATCTGACATTAAATAAGACTTCTGGTCTGTCATGCGAGGATTTAGCGATAATTCTAGCCACAGCAACGGGATCAGGGTGGCCGAAATAGCTCCCACTCGTACTAATCAAAAACCTCGGACTCTTAAGTTTTTCAATAAGCTCTGACGTTACATTTTTCTCGCTCCCATGATGCGGCAGCTTAACGAGGTCAACTGACAAAGGCTTCCCAGGTGAATAAAGATTGAGCGTCTTCAGCAAATTATCAGGGTGGGCGTCTCCTGTGAGAAGGGCGCTCTTGCCCTGATATTCAAGCAATATACAAATGCTCGATCCGTTGGCACCGGAATGGTCTATCTTGGTTCGTTTGTCAGCCAATGCCATGAGCGAGGCTTTATCTGTTAGCTTCGGTCTTCCCTTTCGGTTAACATTTCGCCAAACGTCAAAACCGTCTAATCCTCTCATGGCATTAGCAGGAATATCCGAACGCTGGTTCGCGATCGCTTTCTGCATTTCTTTGGCCCAATCAGGGATAAAATCTCGTAAAATGGTTTGCGTTGGCCCCAACAAGGTGAGGCTTAAGCCATCCGCCAATATAATGGGCGCGGGAATAGTGGATTCCGGCCTCACCACAGGACCGCCGCCAAATTGTTTGTTCCAGCTTCCGCCTTTTTTCAGCCAATTTGTTTCAAGCCATTCTCCAAATTTTTCGCCCTGTAAGGCACCGCGCATATTGCCTACCGCAGGCCCAATGGCGCGTTGCATTGAACGGGTTTTCTTTGGAATCTTATGAGACCGCGTTCGGCTATATTTAGCACGCCGGCTAGGAGCGTCATCACTTATATTCAAACCATGAAGATGGTTCCAACCATTAAACCAAATATCTTTAAAATGCAGGCCAGGAATATCCGGTTTGCCAACAAAGCCGCCAAGCACGCCGCCAATATGATCACGGTCAACATGCGTAAGGATAAAGAGCTCGAATTCTCTATCGGATTTCGGAAGCTTCTTTATGCGGTTATATATCCGCCGTCCATGCGAAGCGCGGCCCATATCAATCAGTATTCTGTGGGTCTTCTCTGTCCCCCACTCTATCCAAAGCGCATCACCTTCACCCGCAGGTAGAGATTGGATATTTAACATGGCCGCCCCTTTCACAGAGAATGCTACAGACAATTCGAATTAGGCGCAACCCAATGCTTTATTATGATAAGGTGATACCCTTGCTACTTAAACGGTTTTGTAATATGCATTAATCAATGGAGCTATTGCCATCCAACGGTGATACCTCCTTATTTTGATCCGAATTTTGTTTTGGATCTTACCAAAGAGTGCCCCGGGTTGTTTAGTGAACTCGGGGCTGTTTGGGGGCGAATGTATACTGTAATTCAAATACCCATTTTTGATCCTCGCGGCCTCGAACCGATCAAAGAATCTCCAAAAAACCTTAAACCGGGCTGGCCAGCGCCGGATCCTGCTCGTGAGTTTATCCGCAGTTTTGGAGGTGTGTTTGAGCGCTCGAAAGGAGGCCTTCAGGGTTTCTTCGCAGAATCCTTTTTGTGTAATGCTAAGCGCGCGATTCGTTTCCCTTATATTACAGGTCATATCGTCGATGACGGATCTGAGCACGGCGTCTTCATAAAACCCAGAATCGCGACGCGGCACTTTTATTTTGATGGTTATTGCACCGGAAAATTTGAGATAGGTTTTTTTATGAAAAGCCCAACCGAGAAAAACGCAATTGCGAAAAACGGGCATCGTGATTTCGCGAAACACTTACTCCGTCAATCTGTTAAAATTCCGATTGGGCCAATTCTCAAATCAACTGAGCTCATTCACGCGGGCAAATCATTGGCCTTGTCTTATGAACAGGCCTCGGTGAACCGAAAAAAGGTAACCGATGAAGACCGGAATAAATTTCCTGAACGCAGGTTTTTTAATGCTGGAACGCCTTTAGTCAGCTGTAAAATTGACGGGCCGGTTAAATTGCAAGGGCTGGCTTATAAAAGAACGGCGAAGTTAAATGATTGTGTCATTTATAGCTGGTCTGAAAAAGTAGAAAACAGACTTGTGGAGTTCTTACTCATCCAGGACACTGACTCAAAAGAATATCAAGATTTGTCTCGAAATTTGAGGTTTTTTCTAAACCGTATCCATGCTGAATTGACGGCGATTCAATTCGCATTAACTCTCATTGCTAAGCGTCTGCAATCAGATGACTTAACAGAGAGCGCTCGGGACAAAATTCACCATAATTTAAATCGAATAGAAACCGAACAACTCAAGAAAATACGCTTACTCTCCGACAGAGTAGGGAAAGCGGCGCGTGTTCTATTAAGAGATAATAAGCTTGAGAAATCTGAAATAGGAGACGCCGTATTAAGCGCTTTATGGGGCTCTCGTATTGATAGTGTCAAAGCTAGGTTTGACTTATTGCGGCGGCAGGCAACAGACACCGCTATTGTTCACGGCGCCGGCATATTATCTTTGGCCGCCCTTAATATTTTTATCTCTTATCGGCGTAACGACACTGCAGAGATTACCCATAAATTTAAAGAGCGCCTGCAAAGCTATTTCCCAAAAGCGACTTTCTATTATGACGTAGAATCCATCGAGCCTGGAACAGAATGGCGCCCCGACATTGTCGAAGCGATGGTAAATTGTGATTATGCTCTAGCGATGATCGGCGATGAATGGGTTGGCGCCTCCTCTGTGGGAAGCCGGCGGATTGATGACCCCGACGACGTCGTAAGGCTGGAGCTTGAAATTGCCTTGGAAAAAGGGGTTAAAATCCTCCCCATCATGGTCGACGGACCGAAATTTCCCAGCAGACTCCCAGAATCTCTTAAGCCCGTTTTGGCAATCAACGCCCATATCGTTAAAGCTGACGCCCCTTTTGACGTTGAAGCAAAAAGATTGGGGGAGAGTGTTTTAGGGCTGTGATTAATAATTTAAGACTTCACCTAGATCAATTCTAACCGACCCTTTTTCGCTCGCTCGAAACCCGCGCCGATAATTGGGCTTATATTGCGTTTCCTCAGCAAAGAAGGCATCCAGCCGCTCTCCATGATCAGAGCCCTTTGCGCCGCGATTACCAAAATACATTGTAAAATAATCACAAGGACGCGCTGTAATAAGACTCGATATTGCCTCTTCACTCGGATTGTCATGTCGGCCATCGCCTGAAAATAGGTAATGGTTAGCTGAAATGCGTTCGAAGAAATCTTGCGATACATTATGCTCGCTTCCCAAATGAGGGATGCTCATTAAGTCCACGCCTAAATCGCTTAAACCAGATATATTGGCGCGGTCGATACCTTTCATAATTTGTTCCTCATCGGAGTCTCCCGTAAATAAGAAAGAGACTCCTTTGAACTCGAACAGTAAAACAAGGCTAGCACGATTTGTTATTGAGCGGTCGACCCGCGGTAAGTCTTCGTTTGAAATTGATTTTTGAGCCGCGTTTAGACTGACCTTGCACTCATGATCTAGCGTCGAAGTTTTCTTATCAAAGCTTATTTGTTTTTGTGCCGTATCTATATTTATTTCGGTAAAAGTTTCATCATGTAAAACCTCTATCTCATTACCTCCTGCATTACTTCCACGGCTATATTTTTGTTTCATCTGTTGGTGCAGGTCCTCTAATTCATTAAGAACGGGCCCTAAAATCGTTATCACTAATCCTCCCTCAATTTCAACACTGGCGCGACCAGCTTCAGGACTTAAAACATAATGATCAAAGGGCGCGTTCAACGTCATATCGGCTTCGTTAATTAAATTTTTAATTTGAATACGGAGTTCACGGCCTTCTCCATTTTGTGTTCCAAACAGATTAAACCAAATATTTTTAAATTGCGTATATTGGGTGTTTACGTCTTCATCCGTTTCGTCCTCTGTTATTTCTTTCAACATACTCCGAAGGCCGGATGATTTATCGGCATCCTGATCTCCTATAATGACAAGCTCGAGTGGAACAGGTTGGCCATTTAATATAGTCTCACTGATCTCGACAAATCTTGGAGAAATGACGTTTTTATAGACTCCACTTGGCCCCGTATTCATAAGCACAAATTTTGGGTCATGCGGGTATCCATAATGGAGTAAAAGACTCTCTCCACTTCTGGCATTCATCAATTCAATTGAAAACAAATAAGGTATATTGGGTTTATTTTTTCGTTTCACATAACGACCCGTAAAAGGATTAATGCGGTTCCAATATTCGTCTGCCTCGGAAATAAAGTTCAACCCTTCATCAAAATAACCGCGTTGGTCTTTCTCTAATTTCCCAATATCCTCATTTAACTGCCCAAGTTCAAATTTTAGGTTCTCCAACCGCACAGATGTTTCGGTTTTCAAATTTTTCTCTCTGTTGATTGCCGCTCTATCTTCTCGAAGTGTGCTTAACTCAGCATCTAGTTCTCGGTATTTTGCGAAACTTGAGGCAGCATTTGCGTCTTTCCCTGTCGCGCCATTAAGCTGGGAAACGTAGAAAATAAAGAGTCCGAAAACCAAGCTCAAAACAGTTGCGCCCCATGCCACGCGTTCGCGCAGTTTTAAATTTCGATTGAGTCTTTTTTCCTGCTCCAGAGCTTCTTCATATTTTTTAGCGCCACTCGGAAGAATGGTCTTAACAATTTGGTCTGTGAAGCTCTCTCTTTTGAGCTTGCGAGTGCTTTCATCAAGCATCGCCCATTCATGCATCAGTAACGGCAAGCGCTGAATATCAGGCCAACGTTGAGTGATAACCCTTGGAACATATCGAGCCCCCTGTTCCAATGGATCAATGAGAATCGGTGCGACACTTTTAGTACGGCTTAACCAAAGTTCTATTCCTTCATGAACCTAGTCTTTTCGGTCATTATCGGATCGTTCGTCGAGCTTTAAGCCCGGCGTGCAAATAATAATAAAAGCGCGTGCTTCGGCGAGAAAGCTCTCATGACGTTTACGCCAATCAGCAACACCGGGAACTTTCACATCCAGGTAAACATCAAGCTCTATTGATTTATCATTTGGCCCTTTTACAATCTGTTTGTGTAAAATATCGGACAAAAGGCGAGCTGTTTCACTGCCATCAACGCGCCGGTAACAAATAAATATTGGCCATTTTTCAATTATCTCATCCGCGCCCATCATTTACCTTTACAATTGATCGTTCTGGACAAGGTCCCAATATCGTTTACCGTAATCTGTCAGTTGACAACCCGTTTGATACATGGCCGCGTGCCACATGGAGAAGCTTCCGTCAGGTGGTGGTGGCCATGCCGCATTTTCAGATTTTTCATCCCATAATTCAGGTTTTGAATCTGGAACTGTTGGTTCAATCAATGATAGTCTGAAAGCAGCTTGTAGTTTTCGATATGTTTTAAATTTCTCTTTGTCACATGGGATGTCTTTGTAATCCTCTGCGAAATTACCGCGGTCGACTTCGCGTTCATGTTCTGGGCCCAGAGGGTAATTATCATCATGATTTTCGAACAAGCCAATAAGGTGCCTGACCTCATTTTTCTTTATTCTTTCTTTGGCTTGGCGAAGACTTACAAAGGAAGAGATATTGGCTTTGTAAACGGGTCTTTGCTCAAGGGGACTGAGGCGTTGATCAACCAAGTTGTAGAGTGATGCGGGCGTTACGCGCCCGAAAATATCTCCGGCTTGCCCTAATAAACCATCGCGTAACATGCCGGTGAAAACACCATTCGTGCCTATGGCCCCATCTCCGGCCAATTGACTAGCCTGACAAGCGGCTAAGATCGTAACGCCGCGGCCAACGACGGAGATGTTTTGACCCAATAATCGTTCTTCGCCTATCGCACCAGAATGGCAGCAATCCAGAATAATTGTGCAGTTGTGAATGTTTGGAAAGGCATTATTCGCTTTATTCAACACATAATCTAATTGGACGCCGTAATTGGGATAAGTGCCGTCTGTTGTTATGAGATAATCATTTTGGGTTAAGGCGTCTCGATAACCATGGCCCGCAAAATAAAGTACAACTGATTCATAATGACCTGAGAACAACCAGTTAATCTCGTGATAAAACTCTGCAGTCGTAAATTCGTCTACAGGCTGAATGGTCTTTTCATCGTAATCATTATGTCGATCAACAAAGATTTTTTTAACAGCAAAATTATCATCTTTGCTATGATGACGGTCAAGAAGCGCCGCGATTGTAATAGCATCTTGAACTGCGTTTTCGAGCTCGCCAATTTCGCCGCCTGGCGTGAGGCCATCATAATTGTTTATGCCTATAACGAGTGCTTTCTTAGCCATACTCATACGCTCCCCTTTTAAGTCAATAAACAGATAGCACCTATACCCTAAAGTAGCAATATACCCACAGACCGAGGCCACTAGATAGCGACTAAGCTTGAATTACCCCAACGGGTAAAGGCAAAGTGTAGCAATTTAAGAATAAATGGTTTAAGCAGTGGTTGAAACGAGGAGGCGCGCCATGTTTATTCGGCTTCATATGATCACAAGTGACGCAGCGAACGCTGAAAGATTTGATGGGATCAGGCG
Source organism: Hellea sp. (assembly GCA_039977295.1). Taxonomy (GTDB): domain Bacteria; phylum Pseudomonadota; class Alphaproteobacteria; order Caulobacterales; family Maricaulaceae; genus Hellea. Next base: position 129,100 of record JBDWDN010000003.1, read on the forward strand.
TATCCAGGCCTGGACAAAATGGAACCCCACAAAGGACGATTTGCCGCTCGAAGACGGTCCAGAGAACCCCCGCGTCAAGATAATAGATATGGACCCGGAAACGGGAGAAATAATTCCAGGAGCTAAACTTGTAACGCCAACTCGTAATAAATATAGCTACTTTGATTTCGGTAAAAAGGGAAATTATAACTGGGCCGGGGTTCGACAAGTAAGCTTGTTCACGACAGTTATGCGGGTGTTAGATTTGTTCGAAAATAAGGACGCCCTCGGTCGACGCCTCAAATGGGCCTTTGGAGACCAGCTCACCGTATATGCCCGGGCAGGTAAAAAAGCCAACGCGTCATATCAACGGAAAACGGGAAGTCTGCAGTTCTTTTATTTCACGCCCGAAAACAAGCCGGATACGACGATACACCTCGCTGACTCCCCTGATATTGTCGCCCACGAAGCCGGGCATGCCGTTCTGGATGCCATCGCGCCCGACCTCTATACCTCTCGCAACCCTCAAACGCGCGCCATCCACGAGGCCGTAGCCGACCTCACAGCTACTTTATTCGCATTTGAGATGGATGACCTAGGTTCACGTATTTTAGAATCAACGGATGGGCGGCTTGATACAGCCAATGAATTTGGCTGGATTGGCGAAACCTTCGGCACGGAACTGCGCGAGCAAACTGGCGATACATATTTGCGCACGCTCTACAATGAGAACTCCATTGATCCCGGGTCTCCAAACTACATCAACTCTAAGGAAGCGCATCATATCAGCACCGTGATGTCTGGGGCAGTATTTGCGGGCTTCATAGACGAGTTTGAACGCCGCAAGCGTATTCGGGCTGAACGCGGCAAAATAACGACCTTCAGCGCCTCCGGTAAGACATTGTGGGAAGTAGGCGGATTTGTTCGCCGTGCCTTATTTCGCGGCCTCGATTACCTCCCGCCCGGTGACGTGAATTTCATTGATCTCGCTCGGGCTATGGTCGCTACAGATACAATCTCGTTCCCTAAAGCCAAAGACTCGAATTTCCGTCAATTTTTGATTAGCAATTGCATTGATCGCGGAATTGGATCCAAGCCCGAACATCTGGAATACCAGCCTATTATTGGCGAAGACCCTGCGACGCGGGCCAATTTAGTTAAGCTCGCCACGGACCTTGAATATGCCGCAAATTTTGCCGAAGAAAACCGGGATTTTTTGAGGCTCCCCACAACCGCAAAATTCACTGTTACCAGCCTGTTTAAAACACAAAAGAAAGATGTGCACAGTGGCGGTATCAAGAAAGAACGCGAAGAAATTGTCCTCAAAGTGCGCTGGAGTGAAAATGAAACTGGACGAAGCCTATGGGGCATCAACAGATTTCCGGTGCGCCGCGGCACAACTCTTGTTATCGACCTGAACACAAAGCGCACGATCATCCGCTTGACCAATAATCCGGACTATGCCTCGGATGATGGTCACGCTGAGATGCTGGCCTCAGCTGTGCGTAAAGAGGCTTTATTTCATTCGGAAGCCTCTAGTCACGCCGCTATTATGTGAGGGATTTCAATAAATTAATTCTCAGATTGCAAAATCACTCAACTCTTGATATGCATATACCGTAAAGTGTGGAGGGCGGCATGAACAATCAACAAGATATAGATTTCATCTTAGGCGTAATCGGGAGTGAGCCGACTGAGGAAACAGCTGCGACGATGAATGCCTTAGCGGCCGCCGGAGACTTTCCAAACCCGCCCGAGCAGCCCTTCTCGCCCTTTATAAAAGAGGACTTGGATCGGGCCATTGCCGCATTTGAAGAGATGAAAGCTCACGCGGAAGCTTTGCGCGCACAGGGGATTGATCATGATGCCGTCATAAGGGATGTCATCGCCATGGCCACTCGGAAAGCCATGGAAACAAGTGAACCCGACCTTGTGAAATACGCTCTATTGCTTTTCATGACCCATGACGACTCAGGACGCACGGTCAAGATTCCAAGCCTCATGCGCCGAACTTATTCAAATGAAGCTGGGTCGGTTGGCATTGGTATTGACGGCGCTCCGCACCTAGGCGGAAGTACAACGTCATCCGAAGAGGACAAGATTAACTGGTTTCGTGAAGATATCTTAGCCAATGAACATCATGAGCATTGGCATTTAGTTTATAATAGCCGCTCCGGAAGACAACGTCACGGCGAGCTTTTTTTCTATATGCATCAGCAAATGTTAGCGCGTTATGATAGTGAGCGTATGGCCGAAGATATGGGCCGCGTTAAACCTTTCAATGATTACAGATCGAGTATTGAGGTCGGGTACGACACCAGTAATATTGTTATTGGCGGCAGAATTTACCCCGGTCGCCCTGCAGGTCTTTCTTGGAATGCTGGAAATATTCCCTGGATGGAAAATCGACGTTCTGAGCATAATGCGCTTATCACAAATGGCGGTTTAACCGGAAAAGAGGGAAATGATGTATTAGGCAGCGAACTCGAATACGGCGTTCACGGTAACGGTCACATGCTTACGGCCCGAATTTTAGGCGGCGCCCCTGGCGTTATGGCTAATACGGCCACGGCAATTCGTGACCCAATTTTCTGGCGTTGGCATAAACATATTGATAATTTCAATATTCGGTATCAAGACACCCAGCCGCCTAATGACTTTAGTGATGCACCTGTCGGGGTTACGTTTAATGGCGCCTCTTCAACACGCGAAGAGAGCCTATCACTGATTGGGGATGCGGGCGAAACCGATACGATATTTACCGAACTGAGAACGAGTGTATTCCGCTTCACTAATGGCGCGGCGTATAATTATGACCATCTTTGGCGCGAACCCTTTAATTATGGGTTCTCTTTGAATGTTGCAGGCGGGGCTCCATCACGCGTAACGATCCGCGTCTTCATATGCCCTCGCACGCCAGGCCTGCCGATGGACCAAGATCTGCAGCTTAACGATAGAGCGCTTTGGATTGAAATGGACAAATTTGTCCAAGACACGCCACCCGGCGCACAGCAGATTACCCGCAGCGACACTGAAAGTTCCGTCATAAGACGTCCAGCGGAACTCCCGACCGATATTCAAGACGGCACTCAGAATACGGGCGGCGTACATAGCGTCAATTGTGACTGTGGCTGGCCTTACCACATGCTCCTACCGCGCGGCACCGCTAACGGTATGACATTCGCGCTATTCGTTATGGCGACGGATTGGAACCATGATCATGTCCAACAGCCAGGGAGTTGCGGCTCAATGAGTTTCTGCGGCGCGGCGGGGGCAGAATACCCCGATGAGCGAGCGATGGGATATCCCTTCGACCGCCCGTTCGCTGGAGGAAGTTTGGTCGACATTGTTAGCCAAAACCCAAATATGGCTATACGCGACTTTACCATTAAAACACGGCCATCCACGGAGGTTGATACGTAATGGCGCTCATAACGATATTCCAAACCCTTTCCCAAAAACATGTGAAAAAGCTTTTGATGTTATTTGGCCTTTCGCTCCTAATTATTGGATTTAGAGACTTACAAGCAGAGTTGCAGTTCAACCGGTTAATACAAGACTCGTGGTGCGGCAGCGCGCCAGTCTCGCCTGGCTTTTTCCTCAAAGCTCACTGCGGTGGCTGTTATGTGATGTTGGGAGGCGCCGCCATGATAACATTGAGCCTGTTACCCTTTAAGGTCCATCAATATCTGGAGCCCCTTCTTAATCGTCAGGCGGTATAATTCATAAGTGGGACGATAAGGCTAGTTTGAGTTACCAGCTTACTTTAAACTAAGGTGACCCGTTAGTGGGTAACTCAGCGGCCTGAACGGCTACAAAACCGAATAGGCATAGAGACTGGAGCAGCCCGTCCAAAAGCTTTAACAGCTGTCATATTGGGTAAATCAACTTCTCCAAGGCTTATGCGCGTTTTAGGACGTGGTTACTAGCTTTCTAACGTCTCTGGATTACTTTTGAAGATATTCCTGAGGGGCCGCCATATACGCCGCCAATCTCGAGTAACCCTCAGGACATAACAGAATAGGTTAGCGCGATTAGCCCAGCGAGAGAGCCCTACATTCACATTATAGGGGTCACGGGTTCAATCCCAGCATCGCGCACCATTTGACATTAACAATGACCGCGTGAGCGAAGCGAATGCTGTAGTGTCATTGTTAATGCGAGGCACGGAACGAAACCTGATTCAAATGACAGCTCAAGCGGCGAATGCCCAGGCAGGGGCGGCTGAATACAAGTTAAATTGCTCCAATCTTCAATGGCTCTCATCTAAAAATTCCGAAACCCTTCAAAATCATCCTCCAATTTTCCAGATGAGCGGCGCGGGATCTGAATAGTCTTCCCGCCAATCCGTCGCAATTCGGGTGCGAGGATTATAGCCGGGTGGCCATTCCACAAGTTAATTGCTATGTAAGTGCGAAATGGTTCAAATCCTATCTTCTAAAGCTTTTCTCAAAGCAAATATCGTTTCAGGACCACCCACCTGACCAAAATCAAAGTCCAGACCATGTTTATCAATCAACGAAATGGATATATCGTCAAACTCGTACAGCAATCGATATCTTTCAGTTATATTCCATTTTGGCTCAATGATACTATGCGCAAACAGGTTTCTTATTTGCTTAATCAATGTGACACACATTGAAAGGTCGTTCCAAGGTAAGCGCGGTTGCGTAAGATTCCTTTCCTTGGCAAAATTATATAATGTGTGCGCCGCAATTGCATAACGGACGAAAAGCTCATTTGGTGTCGTGGGCGCCTCTAACTCCACAGATAACCTATCAAATGCCTCGTGCAAATATTCCCCCATACTCTTTTCCCTAAGATCATAACTAAAAAGGGTACCACATTTTTTCCTGTGACTGGGACAGAAAAGTCGTCAAACAGTCCAAAATAGGTTCTGTGACACTCTCGAAAAATACTACTATTTCACATTTCAGTTGTATCTTAGTTTCAGCGTTTCAACATCTAAAAGCTTAAGGTCAATACTGGCTTCAATTTGGTCCCGATATTCGGCGTGAATTCTGCTGTCTAATTTTACGTTTCCGTTCTTGGGTGAGATTAAAATTAGGTCCAGGTCAAACAGACGATGGATATCTCGCCTTAGAAGGATTCCATTTTTGGCTTCATCACTCCCGTCTTCTGCAATAGGAACAATATGAGCGGCTTCCATGGCCTCCAATACTCGGCAACCTGTTAAGGCGCATCTTCCCTTAAACCTCTTGATAACGTCACGTCGAAACTCAGACTGATTTGGGCGAGTTAGAATTTCATAGTATTTTAGTTGCCGAGAACGTTTTTGTGACGGTTTTCTCTTTAGGCTTTTGCGGCTCATGTTTGATTTTAAAGCCAAGTCGTTGAAGAACATTTCCATAAGTGATCGAATTGAAATTGTGACGCCCTGTAGAGCTTTTTAGCGTAGGCCGTTCTTGCAATTAAATTCATTGGCATCAGGCCATGCTCCGTTTCTAAAAAATATGACCGTGAAGTCGAGAGGTTACCAAGCCCCAAATAAGAAGATGCCTTTTCAGTGTAAGCTTCCTTGCCTAATGCCCATAGCTTGGCAACTTCAGCTTCAACGGCTTCGCGTGTTAAGCTCTCTAATATATTGTCATGGTAAGTCTTTTTATCGTCTCTGGGAACGTTGCCACACTTTTTCTGTGACGGTATTTAAAAAAGTACTATTTCATGCTATTCGCGAAGAAAGCCCAATGCATACACTTCAGGTATAAGTTTTTCTGAAAGTCGTCCGTATGCTTTCTCAAATGCTTCAAAACTTATCGCAACATCATCTCCGCTTTCGTTACGTTTTTTTAAAGCGTTACGAATTTGATACCAACCCACATCTGGCCTATTAAGTTTAAATTCTTCGCGTACACCATACTCATCAGTTTTAGAAAAGTATATTTTCCATAACTCACGTCCCTCCTTCAGCACCTCACGAGATATCGAAGATAACTTTTTGCTCGATAAATACTGGGCCATAAAATCCGATTCGAAACGGTCGGGGGCATTAACCTCCTGCTCGTTAAAGGGTAGAAAGTGGTTGATGATTGACCATTTTTTATTACTCCATTCCAACTCATTCGCGCCCGCCGTAAGATTACTTCCGCTGAACAACATCCATATTAAGCAATCGTTCTTAAACTCTTCGCTTAAAACTTCGGTGGGTTGTAAAAATTGATCCCTATCATTTATCCAAGTAGGCTTAATTAAACGCCTAACAGCAAAAATTACAGCTATTTGCCATAGATTGTCAGGGACTATATAAAAGCCATTCCCAGTGCTAAAAACTGAAGATGTAATTGCGGTTTGTTTAGCTGCATTTTGTAAATCATTGCTGTTCGCATACATATAGCCTATCGCGTCATCTCTCCAAGAAGTGACTTTTGCATGATTGTTCTGCGGTGAAATTGCATTTTTCAGGGGAATGTTTTTTGTATTTGTCTTCAATCGAGGGATCCATAGACTTAAGAAATTTTTGTTCGGAATATTGTAGAACGTCTTTTCGCCAATAGGGTCGCCATTCTTGGCGAATACTTCTGTAGTTATTGACGTTATTGGAGTGCGTTTCTTTGCGTTTTGGTTTGTTTTCCATATCAAAAATCCAATAGGGAAATTGCCCTTTAACCCATCAAACGACTTACTAGGAACAATGAACCCATCCAAATACTTTGCATTCCAGACTAGTCTAAATTTTTCAAAGTTTGGTGCGTTAATGTACTTCAACTTGCTAAACATAGCTAAGGTCGCATTAGGAATTTCTTTAGCTATCCTCGCTATGAATTGTACAAAGAGTTCGCGAGCGGAATAACCATAATCTTCAGTATTCATCAGAGCGCTGATTTTTGTTCTCGCAACATTAGTTTTACCAGCATTGCCTTGGGAGTTTGCCGCTTCTGCATAGGGTGGGTTTATTAGGATTAGAATTTTTTTGTTTTCTTGAATTGCTTTTCTCAATGCTACAGGCATTTTGTTGGTCAATGAATAATCTATTCGCCCATCCTCTGTAATGTCGTCATTAAGATAATCATACTGGAATCGAGTGGCTGCAACACAGGTCTTAGTTGCCTTCATGACATCAATGTCAGCTTGGTCCACAGTGCTCATAAAAACCTTACGATGGTTAGAATGCTTGACCTCCAAATTCCCTACACCACAACACATGTCCCAAACGAAGTAATTCTTCTGCCAGTTTTTTCCCAACGTTTCCGTTAGTTTATCATAAGCTTTATCCACAACATCAAGAGGTGTGTAGTATGCACCCTTGAAGCTTCGCTCATCTAAAGGAATCAAACTGTCTCGTCGTTCTAACAAATAATTACGATATTCCTCCTTCGGAGGGCGGTCATAAATTGCCCAAAAACGACGATATCCCTCCATTCTTCCTAGAGGATAGTTAGCCCCCTCTAATGTAAAAACGGGTCTTTGACCTTTGTGAAGCAACTCGGCAGGGAGATTATCATGTGTTGCAATAGTTCCATCACTCATTATGTCAGCAAAGAACAATAACGCATATTTATCTTCGCCAACATCGATGATTTCTCGTCCGACCATATCCACCCATTTATCAAAGACTTGTTTTAGATTGTCGGGGGTAATTTGCGTTCGGGTTATTTCACCGGATTTTATTGCAGCCTTAACAGTATTTACAAATTCTTCGGAATGAGTAGAGATTTTAAACGAGACGAAATATGTACCAATATGTGTGGAAACCTCATCTAAAGCCTCCTTAGTATACTGACTTGCCGACTTCCCCCACTTTATGGTTTTCTTTTGTAGAAAAGGAAGTACGTCAGATGTCTTCATTATTGCCGCTTTGTCTCTGTCTACAACGGCTAGAAATGGAGGCAAAGACTCCCCTTTATTTAGGTCAACCTGAACATAATGCAGGAGTTGAGTGAACATCGCATAGGTTGAGGTTCTTTTTTCTTTGGCTTCAAACCAAATTTCGTCAGTTTGAATATCCACTAACCCTTTCGAATAAGACTTAAGGCCAAGAGCCTTGATGTAAATATCTTTAACATCTTCCTCGGTTTTGGCATGCTGAAGATCATAATGAAGGTTTACTGCTGACATAATTTACAATCTTTCATTATCGTACTTGAGGCTTATGTAGTCATATAAAACAATACTCATCCTGTCTCTTTTCAAAATGAATTTACCTCAGAGATGTAGTTGGCCTACCAAAGGCATTAAGCCCAATCCCATAAAACTAATTTATCCTGCCCTAAACACGATATTTACTAATTTTTTTGATTAACTGACTTCCTGTTTCAGTTAACGAAAATACAGTCTCAACTAAACTATTTTCCATAATACACTTTAATCCAGCCGAAACACCAACGAGGACCAACAACATGCCTATCACTGTAATTGTATTTGTTGGTTCATTAAAAAAGCTACTTTGGTCGTTAGTTATTTCAAAGTAATTTTTCAGAACCTCATTTACTATAACTGTTGCTATACCAAACAGTAAAAATCCGGCAGCAACAGTGAGTGCCCTAGTCGCAAGTGTTTCTCCTCTAACTAATCCCAACGTCTCTAGTTTCCGAAAATTGCCGTAGATTAGTCTAGAATCTTTATCTCTGCTTAATGCTTCTAAACTCTCCAAGTCTTTTGCATTTAGTTCTTCTGCCGCAGACAATAGAATGTTATCGGTATTCTCCCTCATAATTTCATCTAATACGGCTTGCCAAATAGCTGCTTCAGGCTCATCGGCATCAATATCCTTTGCGTTATCAGCCCAACGTTCCAATTGGGAGGCTTTGCGTGGAGTAACATCAATCATTTTTATTGGCTGTTTGTTGGTAACTTTGTCTACATGGGACTGAAGGTTTTTCATCCTCAGTCTTTCAATTGCATGCTTCGTTTTTTCACCCCAATAATTACCTATTATTTTTGCGGAAGGACCTAAAAGGTCTTGTATAACCCCTTTGGATGTCATGTTGTTCAACTCCGATAAAGCATCGGGCATTCCCTCTAAATCTTCACCGTCCTTCGACTTTACTTCTTCGTCACTCAAAACAAGTCCTCCAAATAAATTAAGCTCACAATCAAATTATACCATAAAAAGGATTCTGTGCAGAATACAACCCAACACACAAAAACGAAGTTCATGTAGAAAACAGATTAGTACGCTCTGAACTTTCAATAATTACATGTCATATGTACGAAAGCCCCGTTTTTCAATAAATATTTATTGATAATCAATAATTACCTGCTATAAGCGTCTCATAAACCGGTGTGCCAACCGGTGGGAGACGAAAATGACCGATTCACATGACGCCCGAAATCCATCTGATTTCGGCGAAACACATTCTAATTATATTGGCGGCGACGCTCCGCCTAAGCGGCTTTGGATATGGCGTTTGCTTATCTTTGTGCTGCCCTTTCTGGTGATTGGCGGCGCTATTGCTGGCTTTATGGCCATGGGCGCGCTTAAGCCTAAGCCCGAAGAGAAAGAGAATGTCGTTAAGGCCATTCCCGTCCTTACGTCTATGGCTGTGCAGGACAATGTCACCTTGACCGTCAATGTTCAGGGCGAAGTTCAGCCGCGCACCCAGATCAATATGGTCCCGCAAGTGAGCGGACTTATCACCTATATGTCGCCAAAATTCATCGAAGGCGGACGCTTTACCAAGGGCGATCTGTTAGTTCGGATTGAGCCGACTGAATTTGAGCTGCGCGTGACGCAGGCGCGGGCCAATGTCGCCCAAGCCGAAACAGCGATCACCCGCGAGAAGTCCGAAGCCGCCATCGCCCGCCAGGATTGGGATGAATTAGGCCGCTCAGGCGCGCCGACGCCGCTTACCTTGCGCGAGCCGCAAATGGCCGAAGCCCAAGCGCAGCTTGCCTCTGTCAAAGCGCGCCTTGCCGAGGCAGAATTACAGCTGGCCCGCACATCGCTTTACGCGCCCTTTACAGGCCGCGTGACCATGCGCCATGTCGATCAAGGCGAATTTGTAACCGCCGGGACGAAGCTGGGCGAAGTTTATGCCACCAATGTCATGGATGTTCGGCTGCCCATGACTAATGAAGAGCTACGCCGCGCGGGACTGACCCTTGGCTTTGAAGCCTCGGGTAAAACCGCAGGCATCCCCGTCACTTTATCTGCTGATGTGGCGGGTGTTTTTAGTGAATGGCAAGGGCGCATTGTCCGCACTGACAGCCGTTTTGATAGTAAGACACGCGTGCTTTATGCTTATACCGAAGTGCGCGACCCCTTCGGAGCGGGGGCCAGTAATGGCACGCCGCTTGCGCCGGGACTCTTTGTCAATGCGGCTGTCGATGGACAAAAGCTCGACGGCATTATTACCATCCCGCGCTCTGCTTTAAGAGGCGAGGATAAAGTCTATCTTGCCACAGAAGACGCGCTGTCCATCAAGACCGTCACCGTTATGTCATCAAATAGAGACCGCGCGATCTTAAGCGGCGGTATCAGCGTGGGCGATTCCGTTATCACCTCCCCTATTCGCGGCGTCGCGGACGGTATGAAGATACAAGTCGTGAAACCCGGCGAGACATTATCGGCCGCGTCCTCAAATGAGGGAGATGAATAATGCAAAAAATTATTAAATGGTGGGCCAGTAATCCCGTTGCCGCCAATCTTTTGATGCTGATGTGTTTTATCGGCGGGATTGTTAGCTATGTTCAAATCGAGCGCGAACTTGATCCCTATGTCGAATTTCCCGGCGCCTGGACTTATGTCTCTTGGCCCGGAGCCTCGCCGCAAGATGTCGAAGAACAAATTATCGTCCGTATGGAAGAAGCCCTCTCGACTGTTGAAGGCGTCAACCGCATGTGGGCCTTTGCCGGCGAAGGCGGCGGCTCTGTCACGGTTGTGGGTAAGAACGGCGTTGATGAAGCCAAATTAATGGCCGATGTTAAGCGCCAAGTGGACGCTATTAATGCTTTCCCGCCTGCCGCCGAAGAGCCTCAGATTAATGTCTTTCGCAATCGCGATGAGATCATTCGCCTCGCTGTTTCGGGCGATGAGAGCGTCTCCGAGCGGGAGCTAAAGCGCTTTGCCGAGAAGACCCGGCGAGAGATTGGATTGCTGGGCTATATTCCCGCCGTTGAATTATTCGGTGTGCGTAATGAAGAAGTCTCAATTGAGGTGTCCGAAGATGCGCTTCGCCAATATGGCCTAACGCTCAACGAAGTGGCGCAAGCCGTGCGGGGCACATCCGTCAATGCGTCCTCTGGTACAGTTCGAACAGATATTGGGAATATGCAGCTGCGCACGCGCAACCAAGCCGACACGCAGGAAGAGTTTGAAAATATCATCGTTAGCCAAGACTTAGGCGGGGCGGTCATTCGTATCAAAGATATCGCAACGGTGATTGACGGCTTTGAGCAGGTAAATCTTCTCGCGACTGTCAACGGCAAACGCACGATCCTCGTACAGGTTCAGAGCGGACCAAAGATGGATATCATCAAGGCTTCTGAAAATGTGAAAGCCTATCTTAAAGGGCTAGAAGACAAAATGCCCGAAGGCATGTCTATCACGACATGGGAAGATGAAGCCGATAGCTATGCTGGACGCATTTCATCAATCTCTAAGAACTTCATCACGGGCCTCTTGCTTGTTTTCTTGACCCTATTTTTATTCCTACGCCCCATCATTGCTTTTTGGGTCTCCATCGGGATCGCCACGGCCTTTGCCGGCGGGTTAGCCTTTCTCCCTATGTTTGATGTGTCCTTTAACATGATCTCAACATTCGCCTTCCTTTTGGTGATTGGCGTGATTGTGGATGACGCCATCATTGTCGGCGAAGCTATTCACTTTAAGACCGAAGCCGGCGAGACTGGATTAGACGCCGCCGTTAACGGAACGAATATGGTCACCAAGCCGGTTATTTTTGCCGTTCTTACGACAATGATATTCTTTGCGCCGTGGATGTATCTATCCGGCGGAACAAGCGAGTTTACACGCGCCATTTCATTAGTTGTGATTTTGGCCTTGTTCTTCTCACTTGTAGAATCGCTGCTCATTTTGCCGGCCCATTTGGCTCACTTAAAGCCGGTTAACCCCCAAAGCCCCATCATGAGGCTGCAGGCAAAAATATCGAATAGTCTGATGTGGGTCGCAGAAAAAGTTTACCGCCCGCTTATAACGAAAGCCCTAAGGCGGCGTTATCTCACGGCCTCGCTTTTCATGGCCTTGATGATTATGACGGTTGGTGTTGTCGCAAATGGCCTGGTGAAATCCTCTTTCTTCCCGGAAAGCGAATCTGATCAAATTGAAATTTCTGTCGAACTCCCAGAAGGCACGCCCTATAGCCGCGCCCTCGAGGTTCTTGCGCAATTACAGCATGCCGAAGAAACCTTGCAAAAAGAAATCTCTGCCAAAGATGGAGACCTTATTGAGAATTGGTACACACGTTCACGCGATGATAATATCCTGGCATTGGTTAAACTCGTCCCGCCAGAAACACGCTCGCTCACGGCTAAGGAAACAGCTGAGCGCTTGCGCGAGCTTATTGGCGAGGTTCCGGACGCTGAAAAAATCACCGTCAACTATAAAGACAATAATGACGGCCCGCCGATTCAATATGTGCTGAATGCAAAATCCTTTGACGATTTACAGCCCGCAGCCGATGATCTCATGACGCGCCTGCGCAGCTATGAAGGCGTCTTCAATGTCGTCAATGATATGGAGAGCGCGTCGGAGGAAGTTCAATTTGATCTTAAGCCCGGCGCTGAAGCTCTCGGCATCACGACAGCAGATGTCGCGCGTCAAGTGCGTCAAGGCTTCTTCGGTGAAGAGGTGCAGCGCCTACCCCGTGACGGCGAGGATGTTCGCGTCTATGTCCGTTACCCTCGCATAGACCGTGAGTCGCTCGACTTCTTAAAATCCATCCGCATACGCACCTCTGACGGACGAGAACTTCCGCTTGGCGCTGTCGCAGATTTGCGCTTTGAAAAAGGCACGAACCAGATTTTGCGGCGTGAACGTCAACGGGCCATTATCGTCTCTGCAGAAGTCGTCACAGACCGCATTGATGAAATCCGCAAGGAACTTAATGAAGGCTTCTTTGATGAATTTGATCAGCTCCACCCCAATGTGACCCGCGGCAATATTGGCCGCGCACAAGGTGAAGCCGAGTTCCAACAAGAACTCATGACTTTCTTCCTTATCGCGATTGGCGTGGCTTACTTCCTTGTCGCTGTTTCGTTTAAATCTTACTTCGAGCCTATCCTTATCTTATTGGCCGCCATCCCGTTTTGTTATTGCGGCATGATTATTGGCCATATGACAATGGGGGCGACCATGTCTCTTCTCTCAATTCTTGGCATGTTCGCTGCCGCTGGGGTGGCGGTGAATGATAATCTGGTGCTGCTGGATTATGTTCACCGTCTCCGCGCGCAAGGCATGGACGGCGCGCAGGCTCTGGTCGAGGCGGGTACTCGCCGCTTCCGGCCTATCCTACTGACCTCGCTCACGACCTTTGTCGGGCTGTTACCCCTCTTGATGGAGAAGTCTTTGCAGGCGCAATGGCTCATTCCTATCGGCATTAGTTTGGCCTTTGGTGTTCTTTTTGCGCTCTTTGTGACCCTGTTCTTTGTCCCTGCTCTTTACGGCATTGGCGCGGATATCGGCCGCTTGGTAAAAGGTCTTTGGAGACGTGAGCGCCAGCCCAAGTTCAGCGCCTCTCTCGAGGCCAACGTCTTAGGCGGCTGGGATCCAGATACCTTACCAGCTGAGTAAGCCCAGCTGAATAGCCACGTATAGTAAAGGCCTACTCAGCAGAACTTTCTACAGAGGTTACTCGCCTATTAGCCGCTAACCGCTTGAACCGCCGCGCATATATCTTTATGCGCGGGGCATGCGGTCTGCGGGGATTATATCAGCGCTTGTTTTAAGCGCCGTCTTGGGAAGTTATGCCCAAGCAAAACCAAACGAGTCTATCGTTTGTAAAAACGTGAAACACTGTGTCGATCTGGTCGAGCGCCACGCCCCTGACAGTTTTGATTATCAAGTTCTCAATGGCGAATTTCAGCGCTTTGGCGCCAAAGGGAAAACGGCGCTCATCACTATGCTCGCCGGCCAAGACGAGACGGATATGCGCCGCGCCCAAGCGGTTATGGCGAAGGGCCGTGTTCTTCTCACCCCTGATGAGCAGCGCAAAGTCGCCGCCCTTTGGCCGCGCGGCGATGTAGAAACCCATGCTAAAATTATGAAAAGCGCGCTTTCGCCGCTCATGCGGGCGCGCCTTATCAATACTTTATCTGATGATGACGCAAAGGTGCGCAAACTCTCGCGGGACTTACTGGCGCAAACTGTTGCGATGGGCATGGACTTCCCGCTTAAGCCCAGCGATTTCGGCCAGCTTAGCCGCGCCCTTCTCAATGATCCCACTTCCGCCCTCGTCGAGCTTATGGCTAAATTTGAGCCCGCCCGAACAACGCCGATTTTTACGCGGCTCTTGCGGTCCACGGACGGCCCGACGCTATCGGCGGCCTATGAACAGCTTTATATACAAGATCCTGAGGCGGCGTTTAAAGCGCTTGTCGCGACCCTTTACGGATTAAAAGAAGACGAAGCTGACGCGGCCTTTGCCCTATCTTATGTTTTGCGGCAGCGTCACGAAACCCGCGAAGATGGTTTCTATTTAAATTTTGCCAAAGACCTCGCAGAAGATCCCGAGATGAGCGTGATGGGGCGCCTCGCGGGGTTTGACGCCATTATGCAAAGCGAAAGCGCGCCGCGCCTTTCAAGCCCCAATAAATATTCTGATATTATGGCGCTGGCGCTGCAAAAGCATGACGTCCTTCCCGCTGGCTATCTTCGCAATATGCCGCGTCAAGCGGCCGAAAATTCCGATATGTGGCTAACGACCTATTGGCAACATCTACGTCCAAAGACCAATAAGCAAAAATTAGATTTCATCCGCTTAGTTGGCGGGTTTGAGACGCAGGCCGCTAAGAACATTCTTATTCAGGCCCTTGACGAACAAGGCGATTGGCGCATTATCCAAGCCGCGGCCTTACCGCTTGGGCGCATGGGGCATAAACCAGCGAGCGTAAAACTTGAAGCTATATCTGACCACCCCATTATGGCTGTGCAGATTGCCTCTTTGACAGCGCTTGACGGGATTAATACAGGCAAGATGACAGGCCGACCTGCCTATTGGCAAAAGAAACTTACCTCGCAATCCGGTTATTGCTCCGCAGCTCCCATAGATTTCAAAGATGAGGCTAAAGGCCTGCCATTTTTTGATCTCGTGGATTTAGACTTCAAAGCCGCGGGCGATAAGCGCAGATTTGTCAGCGTCATTGCCCCCACAAGAGAGGGTTATATTGTCGGCTTTAATGCCGGGCGAAATGGCGGCGACTTGCGCTATTATGATAATGTCTCTGGTGAAAGCCTGGCGCTGAAATCCAAACTTTCTAAAACAACAGAAAATATTACGGCGATTATGCCCGTCACCCCTGCCCCGCTCGGTCAATATGCAAAGGCCTTTTGGATTGTTGCAGAAGATACGGGTCTATCAGACCAAGCCAAGCTTTACCGCCTGAGCAAAGCTGACGGCGCTTTCCAAATTAAATATAAAGCCGAACTGCCGCACCGCGTCACGGCCTTCGCGCCGCAGCCCAATGGCGATATTTTTATGAGCTTTTATAAAAAAGGCGCTAAGCCCTCAGATGTGAACCCGCCGCTTATCCTCTCCCCCAATGGCGCTATTCGCCGCGCCTGCGCAGGGGCTACTGACACGGCGCAAGCTTTACCCTAAGACCTCTTTATGGCTTATACAGAATCTGCTGCGCTTAAAGCGCTTTCCGAAGTCCGTGACCCGCGCACAGGACGCGATATAGTTGCGTCTGGCGTGTTAGGCGATATTGCCTTTAAGGACGGCATGGTCCGCGCAGTGCTGTTCATTGACCCCGCCTTAGCCGGCGGATTTGAGCCCGTCCGTAAATCTGCAGAAGACACCCTTGCTTCCATGGACGGCGTTACCTCGGCCACCGTGATTATGACGGCCCATAAAGCCGCGCCCACAGTTTCAAAAAAAGCCGCGCCCAAACGCGTCGTCCCGCATCAAGCCCGCCGCCCCGAAGGCTATCAGGGCGACAGCCAAATCGGCGCTGTCCTTGCCGTCAGTTCCGCCAAAGGCGGCGTTGGGAAATCAACCATCGCCGTCAACCTTGCCGTAGCCTTAGCCAAGCTTGGGAAATCAGTTGGCCTTCTCGACGCCGATATTCACGGGCCCAGCGCGCCGATATTATTAGGGCTGAAGGGCGTCAGAGCCGAAACTGAAGAGGCAGAGGGCCGCCGCTTAATTAAGCCCTTCACCGCCCACGGCATCAAAGCCATGTCTATTGGATTTTTAACAGAGGATGACGGGCCCATTATTTGGCGCGGGCCCATGGTTCAGGGCGCGATGTCTAAAATGCTTTGGGACGTGAATTGGGGACAGCTTGACTATCTCATCATTGATATGCCGCCGGGCACGGGCGACGCGCAATTAGGCCTCGCCCAAGACATCAAACCTAAAGGCGCTATCATCGTCTCAACCCCCCAAGACCTTGCCCTCGCCGATGCGCGTAAAGGCGTAAAGATGTTCGAGAAAGTGAGCATCCCCATTGTCGGGCTTGTTGAGAATATGGCTGTCTTCATTTGCCCTGATTGCAATAGCGCGCATCATATATTTGGCAAAGACGGCGCAAAGCATGAGGCCGAAACTATGGGCGTTCCTTATCTGGGCGCCGCGCCGCTAGACATGGCGATTAGAGAAAGCGGGGATGCGGGCACTCCTATTGCGGCAGGCGACGATAAGGTTTCAGAGATGTTTGCGCAGATGGCGACGAGCCTTATGAGGCAGTCGCCGCAAGACGCTAAGCAAAGTAAAGGCGATAGCGCCACGTGATTGCCGAAATTCCAAACACGCTTCCCTTTCATAGAAAATTGGCCGATTTTTTAGAGACCGAGGAAAAAGAACTTTGGGATTGGTTTTCTGGTGATGAATTCACGCAAAACGCCTTTGACGAGCAGCGTCTCTACCTTCTCAAAAACACCTACCGGCTTGAGCGCGAAAAACATGCTGCGCTTTACGCCTTAGCTGAAAGCACCGCGGAAAAGCTAAATATTACAGCCCCGATTACGCTCTATCAAATGATGGATGGGCAGCAGCGCAACGCAGGCCTTGTGTTTCAGCCTGGGCAATTACAAATCACTTTTTCTGGCGATATGTTGACGGCGCTCTCTGATAGCGAAATGCGGTTTATCCTGGGACATGAGATGGCGCATTATATCCATCAGGTCAGAGATAAAGGCCGCTATCAAATAGCCGATAGATTGCTAGATTGGATTTGCGGGGAAAACGGGGCCGCAGCCTCTTATGGGCATAGCTTTAGACTCGGCCGTCTCTATCAAGAAATTTTTTCAGATCGCATCGGTCAATTTTGCTGCGAAGAGTTAGATGCCAGTATTTCAACACTTGTCCGCATTTCATCTGGCTTAACCGATGTCTCGTCTCAGGCTTACTTGAAGCAAGTAGATGAAGCGCTGGCCCACCCCGAATCTTCGGGTTCCGAAGGCTATTCCCATCCTGAAACCTTCATCAGAGCGCGCGCTTTAGCTGACTGGGCCAATGAAGATTTAGAGGCCAACGATAAATTGCAAAGGCTGGTAGAAGGCCCTCCCAAATTAGAAAGCCTGGACCTTATTGCGCAGAAAGAATTATCACAGCTCACCCGCGCCTTTATTAGCGCTTTCATAAATCGTCCTTGGATAAACACAGAAACCCTAGAAGCCCATGCCCAAGGTTATTTTTATGACTTTAGGATAAAAAGCTTAAGCGCGGAGAATCTGGAAGAGCTAAAAGATAAATTAAGCGGTTTGCCGCAAGATCTAAAAGACTATTTTGGTTTCGTCCTCTTAGATTTTGTGACCGTCGATTCTGACCTAGAAGACGCGCCGCTTATTGAGTCCATGCGGTTCTCCAAGAGCGCAGGAATATCCAAAGAATATGACACCCTCATTGGGAAGGAGCTGAAGCTAACGAAAAAACAAGTTGCGGCCTTGCATAAAGCTGCAGAAGCGGAAGCGGCGTAATGGAAGACGCGGCAACACCTTTGGCACCTGATGAGGCCCAGACGGCTGACGCTCTAACGCCGATATCGTTAGAGGCTTTTCTGGCGCAATGGCGCGGCCGGCCCTCTATTGGAACCGAAGATATTTTGGCGGCCATCTTGCCCTTAATGCGCCAGCTAGAAGCTTTGCATTTTGACGGCAAGGTCGGCCCTGTTGTTACAAGCGAGCACATCCAAGTCGATCATGGACATCTATTTTTTCCAAGCGATCAGGTGCTAGAACCGCGCCTCAATTATAAAAAAGTTTACACACCGCCTAAAAGCAAAAGCACGGCCATATCCATTATCGAGGAAGTCTCCGTCACATCGGATGACACAACGGGGATTGATGTCCGCGATCATGACGTCAGAGACGCTGATGACGCCATATCAAAACCGCGTTACTTAACCCATTTTCAGTCTTGGGAAGATAAGCTGGGGCACCAAGATCCTGTCACGGATATTTTCTGCGTTGGAATGATCTGCGCCGCCCTCGCGACAAGCTTGGATTTCCGCGACCGTGAGCAAGTGGAAACTTTCGCGCGTAATAGAACTCAGCTTCATGTTCTCAATAACCGTCTGCATCCTGTCTTATCCCGCGCGATAGAGCGCATGACAAACCTCACCCGCGACGGGCGCGTGCAAGATATTAGCGTCTTGATTAAGGCGTTAAATAATCACCGCCAGATCGGCTCGGCCGTGGAGCTTGGCATAGATAATATTGCCGGCTTTGAGACAGATGACAAAAACGACGCGCGGTCAGTTTTATTAAAACGGCTACGGGCGCGGCTATATGATATGACGCGGCGCAATCGCCTGATTTATCATCGCCGCGTATCCGGTGAATTAAATTTGACTGAAAGCTCTGTCCCGCTTGTCATGAATTTCGACAGTATTCGGAAAGAAGATTTAGTAACCGCTTCGAACCCCGTATTCGATCGATTAATTAAAGGCGACGAGGTTAAGCTTGGCGAATATATCCGTTTTGAAGAGATGGCCTTTGCGCCGTCGGTCCTCGCGAAAATAAGATCTTCTGCGGCGCGGGATTTACGAGAATTTGGCGGATCGCCGCTGCGCCTCGTGCCCGTATTCCTGCGCTGGTATGATTTGAAAAACGCGCCAGAAGAGGCGATTTCATCCCCCTTATTGCTTATGCGCGTAGAGCTAAAGCGCCGCAAAGGCATTAAAGACGCCTATACGCTAAAACTTCTCGATACCAAGGCAGAGATTAATCCCGCTTTGGCCTTCATGCTTGATAGTCTTTACGGCATTAAGCTGCCGAACTTCGTCGATCTGGCGGAAGACACGGCCTTAAAGTCCTTACATCAATTGCTGGAAAACCAGATAATGGCGACAGAGCCTGGGGTGAATCTTAGCTATTCCGAAAAGCCAAAACTTCGTATTTTGCACCGCACCGTGCGCCGCCGTCTTGATAAGTTTAATAAACGCCGCGCGCATCGCCAAGGGTTTGTGCGCTCGCGCGGCTCCTTGCGTTATCAATATGAACGTAAGAATTATAATCCTTTGGGCGTGCAAATGTTTCGCGAATATGTCGCCATCCCCGAAGCGCCTAATCGCAGCCTTTTTGCTAAGCCCAAAGTTCAGCGCTTTAATATGGCAGAGATTAAAACCCCGACGGTCACAGAAAAGACCGTCCAAGAATATCAAACCATTAACGATACGGGCTCGCGTTTTGAATGGGCCTTTGACCTTTGCAGCGTAACCCTCGCCAATTTTAATTACCGCAAGATGTCATTAGTGCGAGATTACGATGCCGTCTTGGCCGGCGAAAGTGACCCCGAAACATTATTTGAACGCTTCTTTACGGATAAGCCGCGCAGCGAAGAGGTTAAACTCTCCCCGCCTGAACGCAGTGACCAATTTCCAATTGTTGCGAGCGACCCCACTCAATTTAAATCTATTGTGAAAGTTCGCAGCGGGCAAAGCTACGTCATTCAAGGCCCGCCCGGCACGGGCAAATCCCAAACTATTGCCAACCTTTTGGCGGAAATTATTAGCCAAGATAAGCGAGTCTTATTTGTCTGCGAAAAACGCGCAGCACTAGACGTGGTTTATAACCGTTTGCGCGGGGTCGGCATTCATCAGCTTTGCGCTTTGGTGCATGACGCCCAAGAAAATAAACGCGAATTCATCAAAGAGCTTGAAGGCATCTACACAGATTGGAGCGAAGACAAAACCCTTCCCTCCCATGCCGCCCTGACAAAAGACCGCCTCTCTGAAATCACAAAAATTGAAGAAGCCCTCAAAGATGTTTCTCTCCTGACGGATACGGTCGGCAGCTCTGTTAAGGGCGCAGACGACTCCTTAAGCGCCGTTTTAGATCTCGCTCTATCTGTCCCTGACCACGCCTCACATCAAAGCGGCGCTTACCTTCCTGACCTTCAAGATTGGCGGCGTCATGAAACAGATGTCCGCCGCGCTAGCGCGGCGCTACGGCGATTAAGCGGGCATGAAAACCTCGCCCAAGCGCCAGAGCGGATTATTACGCAAAGCCAATGGGCAGCAGAGACTGTATCAGACGCTATTCCAGAACTCGCCAAATCAGCTCTACCGCTATTACAAAAATTATCCGAAGGCACACAATATGTTGAGCGCGCTGAAGGCGCTTTGGCGAAGCAGGAGCCAGTCTTTGGCATGCTAGCAAGTCAGATCAAATTGGCGGTCAGGCTTCTGCCCGCTTATGAAGCTGGCTTTGAGGGTGTGTTCCAGGCTGACAGTCCTCAAACGCGGCAATATAAATCAGGCTTGCGCGAGCTCGAAGATAAGCAAGCCAAAGTCGGCGCTGCGCAAGAGCTCACAAAAGTTTGGACACGGAAACTATCTTCGCGTGATTGCCAAAGCGCTTTAATCCTCGCGCGCCAGAAAGACGGCAAGCTGTTTTCATTCCTATCTAAAGACTGGCGCAATACGAAAAAGCTCATCCTATCGAGTTTGGATAGTTCTTCTTTTGCCGTGAAGCCACAAATCACCCTATTGCTTGAAGACTTGAAAGCTGAACATGACGTCGTAGAAACCCTGAGGGAAGGTCATGCGGCCTTAGCCCGAAGGTTTGGCTATGGGGAATTAGGCGAGCTTGAAGCTTTATTGACCGAGCGCGATAGCCTTTCCCCGGCTGAAGGTGAAGGTGCATTGCCGCTTTGGGCCGCCGTTAAAAGCTCTCCAGAAAATTTACGCGAGACCATAACCCAATTGGCGAAATTGAAAGCCGTTTTAGAGGAAGTCGAAACGCGCTTTGCAGATAAATTTGACGGCTATCACGCATTGGAAATGCCGGCTCTTATATCTGCCGTGCAAAGCCTCGCCGAGAGCTCACCCCAGCTTAGAGAGTTACAGCCCGTCTTCGCGCCGCTGTCCAATAGCGCCCCGAAATTCTGGCAAGCTTTGAGGGTTACACCTTTTGCGCCCGACGCCATGGGTGACGCCGTCTTGGTCGATACGGTGAAGCGGACACTTAATGCCGCGCCGGGACTGTTAAATGTCGACGGCGCTGCCCTGATGGATATTCGCGCGCGGCTTCGCGCCCACCAAAATAGGTTATATGATTTAAACGCAAAATTATTGGTCCGCCGCGCCATCGATAAATTTACCAAACAAGCCGGGATGAGAAACATTCCAGACCGTAATCTCTCTATGCCTGACCGCGCGCTTAAATCTGCGATTAATAAGGGCCTTCGGGCTTTGGAGCATGAATTTGGCAAAACCCGCGCCTACCGCTCGCCACGCGAAATGTTGTCAGGCCCAGCGGGCGCGGTGCTTCCGACCCTTAAGCCTATCTGGCTTATGAGCCCTCTATCTGTCGCCGATGTGTTGCCCCTAGCCCCCGATCTATTTGATGTCGTGATTTTTGATGAGGCCTCGCAGATACCTGTCGAAGACGCCATCCCAACCGTTTTGCGCGCGCCGCAAGTCATTGTGGTGGGGGATGAGAAACAGCTTCCGCCGACTAACTTCTTTAATAGCAGCTCTGGCGATGAAGATTTTGATACTGAGCTCGGCGATGATTTAGATTTCGAGCTAGATCAAGAAAGCTTCCTGTCACTTGCCGCGGAACGCTTGCCAGCAACAATGCTGGGCTGGCATTATCGCTCTCGTTCGGAAGAGCTTATCGGGTTTTCAAATGAAGCCTTTTACACGGGCAAACTTTTAACCATTCCGTCGGTTCGGAAAGCCGCTGCGCGGGCTGAATTAGCGGTCGGGGACCCCGCCATATTACCCGCCCCCATCACAGATATTCTCGCCCGCCCGATCAGTTTTAATTACTTACCCGGCGGCATTTATTCTGATCGCCGCAATAAAAATGAAGCCGAATATATCGCGCAATTAACGCGGGAAATATTGATGGATCCGCAGCATGATAATACAGGCAAAACGATTGGCATTGTTGCCTTTTCTGAGGCTCAGCAAAATGAAATTGAAACGGCGCTAAAAGCCCTCGCCTCTCAAGATAGCGCCTTTGCGACTAAATTTGATATGGAACAGGACCGCGAAGAGGACGGGGAATTTATCGGGCTCTTTGTAAAGAACCTTGAAAATGTTCAAGGCGATGAGCGAGATATCATCATATTGTCAATTTGTTATGGCCATGACGTAACAGGCAAAATGCGGATGAATTTTGGCCCTATTAATAAGGGCGGCGGCGAAAAACGCCTCAATGTTATTTTCTCTCGCGCCAAAGAAAATGTCATTGTTGTCTCGAGTATTAAAAGCCCGATGATAACCAATGATTATAATTTCGGCGCAAATACGCTCAAGACCTATTTGAAATATGCCGAGAGCCTGTCCGTTGGAAATCTCGACGCGGCGCGCTCCGCCTTGCGGACAATTTCTTCTGGACAATCGGCCAGCCGGGAAGCGCGCCAGCTAGATGTCAGAACGAGGCTTGCCAAAGCGTTTGAGGCTAAGGGCTGGGACGTTGAAGAAAGTGTCGGGCTTTCCTCCTTCACAATCGATTTAGCGCTCAAAGGCAAGACCGATAAGGATTACAAAACCGCTATCCTGCTCGACACCGTCTTGCGTTACGATCAAGGAGACGTCGAAGAAACCTTTACAGCCCGCGCCAATATTCTTGAAGCCTTTGGATGGAACGTCATCTGCATACCGCTAACCCAGTGGTGGCAAAACCCTGAGAGCGTTATTGCGTTAGTGGGCAGCCCTTAGCTCATTTGCGCGTTGGTCAGCTTAAGTTTGCGTTTCCCTTACCCGACCTGCCGTCCTGCGCCTTCCCAGTAAGGCTCACGCAATTGGCGTCTTAAGACTTTACCGGAGGCATTCCTCGGAAGTGCCTCGACCATATCCACGGATTTTGGACATTTATAACCCGCAATGCGCGTTTTGGCATAAGCCATAATGGCCTCTGCGCTTGGCGTGGAGCCTGGCTTGGCAACGACAATAGCTTTGACGCATTCGCCCCAGCGCTCATCGGGGACGCCAATAACAGCGACGTCCGCAATATCAGGGTGCCCAAAAAGAGCATTTTCGACTTCGGCAGGATAGACATTTTCTCCGCCCGACACGATCATATCTTTGAGGCGGTCATGGATATAAAGATAGCCGTCCTCATCGAAATAACCCGCATCGCCCGTATGAAACCATCCATTTTTCACGGCCTCAGCTGTCGCTTCAGGGCGTTTCCAATAGCCTTTCATGACAAAACCAGATTTTATAACGATCTCCCCGACAGCGCCTTGGGATACTTCTGCTCCGTCTTCGTCTATGCATTTTATGTCTGTTCCGGGATAGGGAATGCCGCAGGAACGCAGTTTGCCGCGCGCGGGATCATGCGCTTCGGGGAGCATATAAGTCGCGCCGCCCGTTGTCTCTGTGAGGCCGTAAACCTGCGTAAATTTACAGCCAAATATATCTGCCGCTTCTAAGAGTAAGCTCTCGGCTATAGGAGAGGCGCCATAAGACATGATGTGGAAAGAAGAAAAATCCCGCTCCCTGACGCCCGGCGTCTGCGTGAGCATAAGAATGACGGCTGGCACTAAGAAGCCATGCCTTATCTTATGTTGCTCAATCAGATCTAATATCACCACGGGATGAATCTCGCGTAAGATAACCGCCTTCGCGCCTTGGATAAAGCTCAGCAAACCGATATTCACCCCCGCAATATGAAAGAGCGGCATGGCGTCAAGGACGGGGTCCCCAACCTCATAATGCGCCCATATAAGCTCGGCGGCTTGCTCGAAAAAGCTGAGGAAATTATTATTGGTAAGCTGAACCCCTTTAGGCAGCCCCGTTGTGCCAGAGGTATAAAGCTGCAGCACATCATCTTCGCCCTCATGCTCTAATTGCGGGTCGGCGCTGGACTGCCTATCGCGCCAGGCCGAAAAATCTGTCCACTCCGCATGTCCGCCTTCAATCGCAATTATTTTGTTTAGGCTTGGACACTCCGCTTTAATGTTTTCAATGACGTCATAATAATCATTGCTGACAAAGAGCCAGACGGCCTCGCTATCACTTAAAACAAATTGTAATTCAGGCGCGGCGAGGCGGTTATTCATCGCCGCCAAAGCTGCGCGCGCTTTATTCGCGCCGAGAAGGATCTCATAATAGACATCCATATTTTTACCCAGAAAGGCCACACGGTCGCCCGGCTTTACGCCCGCCGCAATAAGACCATTTGCTATCTGATTTGTGCGGCTGTCGAGCTGCGTAAAAGTCGTCTCTCTATCCTCAAACCACATCGCCGCGGACTCACCGCGAAGTTTAGCTTGATGGCGCGGTATATCCGCCAGAAATGGCATGGCCTGTGTATCAATCACGGTAAATCTCCCCATAGGTTTTGGGAAAGGTTACAGTGATGGAGTAGGACATGGCAAGGGGCGGAATTCCCAAGAGGAAAAATCTTTATTCTGAAAAGTCGAAATCAAACACTTGACTAAATTTTTGTTCTTCTGGAGTTTTTTCAAAAGCACAGTTCGCAGGTGTCTCTAAGTGCGGAATAATTGTATTGTCATAGTTAGCAATAGTATTAACGGCGTAGATGGCATGGTTAGATGGATTATTCATGTAATCGTCGTCTTCATAACCACTCATAAAATGCCATCCGCTGTCCATATTATTATGCGGTGTTAAACGATACATAAACCGAACTGGAAACCCCTCTTTGGTAATTTTATTCGTTGCAATGCAACCACCCATTTTTTCGGAGACTAGAGGCTTGATTTGATCTGCTGATAGAACAAACTCTTGCTGCTCATTGTTAGTTTTTCTCTTACGATTCCAGATCATTGTTCTTTCCAGCATTCCCCAAGTTTATAGAAACCCTAAGCCTTCTTACGCATTGTCCATTTCACCCAGAGCCAGAAAATCCTTGGTCCTTCAATGAGGTAACGTTTCCATAATCGTTTAGGCTCTGACGCCAAACGGAAGAGCCATTCGAGGCGGGCTTGTTGCATCCATTTTGGCGCGCGTTTGATGCGCCCGGCGAGGAATTCTAATGACGCGCCGACGCAGAGTCCAAGACCGACACAATCGCCGCGTTCTAACGCCGCTTTCGCGACCATTTCCTGTTGCGGTGAGCCGACGCAGATAAAGGTATAACGCGCGGGGTTTTGATGAATAAACTCTGCTGCCGCAGCGACAGCTTCGGGTTTATGGCGCATACCAAAGGGCGGCTGATGATGATTAATCGCCGTAAGCCCGTAAATCTCTTTTAGTTTGGTGATGATATCGTCATCTGCGCCGATAACATTAATAGGCTCATCGGGGGTAATGACATTATCAAAAAGCTGTCCTGTTAAATCTGATCCTGGGACCGCAGAGAGCGGAATGCCCGACAGCTTCGCCAGCAATTCTAAAATGCGCGAGTCGCAGACAGACAGCCAAGAGGCTGCGTAAAGCGGGCCGTAAACCTCAGGCTCTTTATGGAGGCGTACAAGGTGATCCACATTAGGCGTTACGATATAGCGAAAACCATGTTTAGGCGTAACCCATTTTGCGCGGGCCAAAGTCTGCATCGGCGTAAGCGGATCAAAGGTCGCGCCAATAAATTCGTAAGAGCGCTGATTGACACGCCAATCTTGCTCATCCCTGCGCGGCTGGCTGCGGCGGTCTACGCCGCGCGGCTGTGGGGGTAATATTTTTTTAACTGCAGACATGTCATCCCGACCCGTATCCATTCTCATTTATAAGTCTTTGTTTACCACCAATGCGTTTAGATTGAGTTTACAGAGCCGCATCTTCTTTGATGGCGGCTCAAGATATAAATCGGGATAATAATGGCGTCTGGGTTGCTTTTTAACGCCGCCACGCCCACATCCCTGCAATGCCGCCGGATAATTCCACAAACGCCCTACCCGAACAGAGCCTTCGCTATCAGCTCAAGAGCTTTTGGCGGCTTTGGCCCTATCTCTGGCCCAAGGATAGGCCGACTTATAAACTTCGCACGCTACTTGCGATGATATTCACCATTGCCGGGCAATTTATTGTGGTCGCGGCGCCGTTTTTTCTGGGGCGCGCTATTGATGCTTTGAATATCCAAATTCAAGATATTGGCCTAGGCAATGCTATTGGTCTTGGGATCATCGGTCTTATAGTGGCTTATGGCGGGTTTAGGCTCTTCTCCGTTATATTATCTGAAGGCCGTGAATATGTTTTCGCGCCCGTCGCGCAATATGCAAAACGCGCCGTTGCGACCTCGACTTTTGCGCATTTGCACAAGTTATCTCTGCGCTATCATTTAGAGAAACGCACAGGCGGATTGTCTCGCATCATAGAACGCGGCGTGCGGTCTATCGATTTTTTGTTTCGCTTCCTTTTATTTAACATTGGCCCAACATTATTACAGCTCGCCATTGCCGGCGCGGCCTTTTGGATTGCCTATTCTTGGGAGTTTGCCCTTATCGCTGTGGCCGTCGTTATCACCTATATTTGGTTCACGATAACGACAACGGAATGGCGGCTGAAATTTCGCCGCGAGATGAATAAAAAAGATACAGAGGCCAATGCCAAAGCTATTGATAGCCTGCTCAATTACGAGACTGTCAAATATTTCAACGCTGAAAAATTTGAAACGGACCGTTATGATAAGGCCATGGAAGGCTATCAAAAAGCCGCCATCCTCTCTCGCACCTCACTTGCCAGCGTCAATATCGGGCAGAGCTTTTTAATGAACCTTGGCCTTGTTGCGCTTGTTCTTTTAGCGGCGCAGCGCGTGCTCGGCGGAACGATGACAACAGGTGATATTTTCGCCATTACGATGGTGATGATGCAGGTTTACCGCCCGCTCAATATTTTAGGCTTTGCTTACCGCGAGATTAAGCAGGCTTTGACAGATATGGAAAAAATGTTCGCGCTGCTCGATATTCAGCCCGAAGTCCAAGACCGCGATAGCGCCAAAGATATTGATGATGTTACGGGCGCCATTCAATTTGAGAATGTGGCCTTTCGCTATGACGCTGACCGCGCCATATTAAATGATATTAGCTTTGACATTAAGCCTGGCCAAACAGTCGCTGTTGTCGGGCCGACAGGCGCGGGTAAGTCGACATTGTCGCGCATATTATTTCGCTTTTACGACATTGAAGGCGGGCGCGTTTCTATCGATGGGCACGACCTCTTTGATATCACCCAAGATAGTTTACGTAAATCCATCGGGATTGTGCCGCAAGATACTGTGCTATTTAACGACACAATTGGCTATAATATTGCCTATGCCAAACCCGGCGCGGCGCAAGACGACATAGAAGCCGCCGCCACGGCCGCGCAAATCCATGACTTTATAGCGGGACTGCCTAAGGGCTATGACACGATGGTCGGCGAACGCGGATTGAAACTCTCAGGCGGCGAGAAACAGCGTGTTGCCATTGCCAGGACCCTGCTAAAAAATCCTGCCATTCTTATTCTTGATGAAGCCACCTCGGCGCTGGACAGCGTCACGGAACGCGGCATACAAACCGCGCTGGATAATGCCGCCAAGGACCGTACAACTCTTGTCATTGCTCACCGTCTTTCGACAATCATTAATGCCGACAAAATCATTGTCATGGAGGACGGAAAAATCGCTGAGCAAGGCACGCATATGGAGCTCTTAGAAAAGAGCGGTTTATATTCTACGCTCTGGGAGCAGCAGGAAAAAGTAGACGCTTAAAGTCGCCAGCAAAAACCTCATAGAAAACCAGCGCATAAAAAAGGCTGAGCTTTCGCCCAGCCTTCATAAATGTATATCAGCCGCGCCTAGAATTTGCGGGCATAAGCAAGAGACACACTATCGGTCTCTCCAGGGCCAACATCATAACGCGTATAGTCTAAACGGATAGAATCGCGCGGATTGACCGCCCATTCTGCGCCTGCGCCATAGGCAAAGCCGTCCGTCGAATCCGTGACTTTCACAGTGCCCGTCGCGTCAGTCGCTGAGCCGCGAATGCCTGTTGCGTGATATCCGCCGCGAGCAAAGACGTTAAAGCGCTCACCTAAGGGAATTACAGCACGTCCAAATGCGGCGACGCTGTAATCAACGCCAGCCTTTAGCTCAGTCGCGCCGACTGTTTCTTTGTCATCGATAACGCCGAAAGAGCCTTCAACTTCTGCGCCAATAAACTGGGCAGACTGATAGCCAAGGCGGCCTTGAATACCATAAATATCGGAATCTACATCATAGGCCACGACGCCCAATGTGCCGTATTTATAGGACCGCTGCGTGTTGGGCCCGTAAGCGCCGCGAAGCTGTGGGGCTTGGCCATGACCATAGCCGTGATGTCCGCCATGTGCCACATGCGTTTGAACTTGTGATCCATAAGCATGTGCTGCGGGTTGTTGCGGCGCGCCATATCCCATATCGCCATATTGTCCGCCGTAATGCGCCTCTTGTTCATATTGCGCGGCGCTATTTGAAACGGCGTATGTGCTGCCAGGCGCGCATTGCGGGACGCCACAATTATTTTGGCTATAAGCATTAGAGTAAGAATTGTCCCCATACATAGAGTCGCTATGCATTGAGCAGGCTGAAAGCGCGATGGCGGCAGATGAAAGAATTAGAATACGGTGCATGATTGACCCCTTGTTTGAAAGGGGACGCTAACAGATAAGGTTTAACAAATTCTGAGTGAGACCCTTAAATAAGTATGAATGCAACTCATGAATTATTTCGTTAAAGCTCTCCGATTTTCCGCATGCCGTCTTCTAGGCGAGCTATCGTTTGAATCTCTTGATCAATCCCCATTTCAAGCGCGATGAGCTTACCCTTTTGCGTCAGATCCAAAGTCTTGCCGTCATAATAACGCTCTTTGATACGATAATATTTTGACAGTTTTGTTTGGTGCTGTTCCATCCGAATGGTCAGTTGATCCTTAAGCGCGTCAATATCCATATTTTCCAGCGCGTAAAACTTCACGAGCATATCATCTTTGAGGGAGGGTTGCCGTGCGGGTTTTTTGGACCAGGCTCTTAGAGCTTTCTTACCGTCAGGCGTAAGCGTATGGATGATACGGTTAGGTTTACCGTCTTGGCTAACCTCTTCGCTAACAACATAGCCTTTCTCGCGCAGGCGCCCAAGCTCTCGGTAAATCTGTTGATGCGAGGCGCGCCAAAAAAAGCCAATAGAGGCATCGAAATTTTTGGCTAAATCATAGCCGCTCATAGGACGTTCGGTTAGACAGACTAATATTGCTTCGGCGAGTGCCATTGAGTTCCCCTCAGAACATAACTTGATAATATGCAATTTGTTGCATAGTGTTACTATTCGCTTAGAAAATAGGAAAACGCATGTCACTTCAAGGTAAAACGATATTCATGTCTGGCGGTTCGCGCGGCATTGGCCTCGCCATTGCAAAAAAATGCGCTGAAGATGGCGCAAATATTGCCATCGCGGCTAAGACGGCAGAACCGCATCCAAAGCTTGAAGGCACAATCTATAGCGCTGCCAAAGAGATTGAAGCGGCGGGCGGTAAGGCCCTGCCCCTGATCTGTGACATCCGCGACGAAACCGACGTGGACGCAGCGGTTGCTGCCTGCGTCGAAAAATTTGGCGGCATTGATATTTGCATCAATAATGCCAGCGCAGTATCCCCAACGCCCGTCACGGCTACGCCGATGAAACGCTATGACCTGATGAATGAAGTCAATGCGCGCGGCACATTTATGCTGTCCCAGAAATGTCATCCACATCTGAAAAAAAGCGCGAACCCGCATATTGTCAATCTCGCCCCGCCGCTGGATATGAGCCCTCGCTGGTTCAAACATCACACGGCCTATACTATGGCCAAATATGGGATGAGCATGTGCACCCTCGGTATGGCCGAGGAATTTCGCAAAGACGGTATTGCGGTCAATTCGCTTTGGCCGATGACCTCTATCGACACAGCGGCTGTGCGCAATATTCTGGGCGGAGACAGTATGGCCAAGATGAGCCGCACCCCGGCAATTATGGCTGACGCAGCCTATGTTCTGGTGAATCAAATTGCCAAAGATTATACGGGACAATTCGTCATTGATGAATTTATCCTCGCCTCCGCAGGCCAAACGGACTTCAAACAATATAATCAGCCTGGTTATGACGGGCCGTTAGGCGCGGATTTCTTTATCCCAAGCGATTGGGTCGCGCGCTCTGTTTCTGACGTTATGGAACATCCTGGATATAAGTGACGCCCAATAGAATTTTTAAGGATATAGATAATGGCAACTCTAAACGCCCTCGACCCTACGCCGCAGCAAATTAAAGACTTCCTTGCCCATAAAGGCGCGGATGAGCCTGTCTTTATGCTCAACCTCTTAAAGTTTAAGGACCGCGCCACTTATAAAGACGGCGAAGATGTCTCGGGCCGCGAAGCCTATGGACGTTATGCTTCGGCTTTTTCCCAGCTCGTAAAAGAGAGCGGCATAGAGGGCGGCGCTATCTGGGGCGGCAATCTAAATGCGTGGATGATTGGGCAAGGCGACGGTGAATGGGACGCCGTCGGTATATTTAAATACCCCAATGCGGCCGTCATGATTGAGACCGTAAGCTCTGAAGCTTATCGCAAGATTCATAGACATCGCCGCGCGGGGTTGGACGGACAATTACTCATCTCATGTGATGATGGCGGGGTGTTTTAGTCTGCTGAGAATAAATAGATAACTAATAGATAACTAAATGAAAGTCAGGGACACTGGGTTCCTGCTTTCGCAGGAATGAACGGAATTAAAAGTGACCCAAACTCTACTCGTTAACCGCACAGACTTCGCCGACGTCGCGCTTGTCACAGCGAAGCAATCTGAACTCGCCGATGGATTCATCCGCGCCTCAATCGGGCCTTGGGCTCTAACGGCTAATAATATCACCTATATGGCAGTGGGCGATCAAATTGGGTATTGGAAGTTTTTCGAGCCCAGTGATTACGGTATTGAGATGGCGGGTTTCGGAAGAATGCCTGTCTGGGGGTACGCCGAAGTCACCGAATCCAAATGCGCTGATGTGCCTGTTGGGACGGTGCTTTACGGGTTCTTTCCCATCGCGCAAAACTTTGACATGAAGCCTGTAAAATTAACGCCGCTAGGTTTTCAAGACGGAAATGACCACCGGACAGCCCTTCACCCCGTCTATAATGGCTATACATTTGTCGATAAAGATCCGAGCTTTGCCGCCCACCGAAAATTGCAGCCCGTTTTGCGCCCGCTTTTTACGACCAGTTTTTTAATTGATGACTTTCTGGCGGATGAGAATTTCTTTGGCGCCGAGCAAGTCCTGCTCCTCTCGGCGTCTTCAAAGACGGCTATGGGGACGGCCTTTTGCTTAAAACAACGCGGCAATATTAAAGTTGTCGGCCTAACATCAGAGGGCAATAAAGACTTTACTGAAAGCACAGGTTTTTACGACGAGGTTTATACTTATGATACCATCACCGACATGAACCCGGATGTTAAAACCTCGGTTGTGGACATGGCCGGGAACGGTAAAGTCATGGGCAATGTCTATGATCATTTTGAAGAAAATATCGTCTATAATTGCATGGTCGGTAAATCACATTGGGACGGCGCTCCGCCTAAAGCGCCTACGCTTGGCGCGCCTGCCATTATGTTCTTTGCCCCAGACCGCATCAAACAGCGCCTCAAAGATTGGGGCGGGCAAGACTTTGCCCATAACCTAGCCGCGCGCTGGCTCCCATTTTGTGACAGCGCCAAAGATTGGCTTGCCATTGAGGAAAGCCATGAGGTCACAGATTTACTGAAAACTTACAAAGATTTTTTGAACGGCGATGTTGGCCCGTCCAAAGGCTATCTGTTTAAAATTTAGGAGAGCATCATGAGCTATAAATGTTTCGACGTCTCAATAGAGAATAATATTGCCCATATCGTGATGAGCCGCCCTGAAAAGCGCAATGCGATGATTAAAGAGTTTTGGACGGAGCTACCTAAAATTATCCGCGATATTGATGATAATGCCAAAGCCCGCGTCATTGTCCTCTCTTCAACAGGGCCTGTCTTTTCAGCGGGCATTGATGTCGGCATGTTCAGTAGCGATATCGGCGCGATACGCGATAAAAACGATCCTGCTTATGGCGTGAACTTCTACCATAATAGCGTCTTGCCGCTGCAAGATAGCTTCACTGCCATTGAGCAATGCCGCATCCCCGTCCTCGCGGCGATCCAAGGCGGATGTTACGGGGGCGGTGTAGACCTGATTACGGCCTGCGACATGCGCTACGGCACAGAAGATAGCTTCATCACCATTTACGAAATCATGGTTGGAATGGTCGCCGATGTTGGCACCTTCCCCCGCATCCTCAACCACATGCCCGAAGGCGTCGTAAGAGAGCTCGCCTATACAGGCCGCAAAATGCATGCAGGCGAATGCAAAGATCGCGGCCTTTATAATGAAGTCTATGATTCCCAAGAAAATATGATGAAAGCCGTCATGGAACTCGCGGCAGATATAGCCTCTAAACCGCCTCTCTCCGTCTATGGCTGCAAACGTATCATCACCTATTCACGTGATCACAGCACAGCCGATACGCTCGACAATATCGCCGTCTGGAACATGTCCATGCTCATCCCAAGCGAAATGATGGAAGCCATGGTGTCCAAAGGTGAGAAGCGCCCTGGCAATTATAAAGACCTGCCTAAGAAGGCGAGCTGATGGCTATTAAAAAAACAGTCGATGATTATCTTATAGACG
The DNA here is from genome assembly GCA_039977295.1 of Hellea sp. Classification (GTDB taxonomy): domain Bacteria; phylum Pseudomonadota; class Alphaproteobacteria; order Caulobacterales; family Maricaulaceae; genus Hellea. The sequence goes on from JBDWDN010000003.1 coordinate 162,269, forward strand.
CCGAATATTGGCAGACAGAGCTTTTAAGCTTGCGCCGGGAGCTTGTCTCCACCGAACTTAAAGAGACAATGAAATGGGGCATGCCTTGTTATACCTTTGAAGGTAAAAACATTGTCGGGATAGGCGGCTTCAAATCCTATTTTGGTCTTTGGTTCCATCAAGGTGTATTTTTAAGCGATCCTGCCAATGTGCTAGTAAATGCGCAAGCTGAGAAGACCAAGGCCTTGCGGCAATGGCGCATGACAACCTCGCGGGATATTAAGCCTGACCTTATTAAATCCTATATCGCGGAATCGATTGAACATGCCCGCGCAGGAAAGAAAGTTCCAAATGCCGCGCCGCGCAAACTCAACCTGCCGCCACAGTTAAAGGCCGCTCTAAAGAGCGACGCAGACCTCAACGCCGCATTCGAGACATTTCGTACCGCACAGCAATGTGATTTCGCCGATTATATTTCTAGCGCTAAGCAGGACGCGACCAAGCAAAGACGCCTTGAAAAGATTATACCTCTCATCCAATCAGGCACTGGACTCAACGACAAATATAAATAATTGAAAGCTTAGTATGACGGCTCACCTCACCCTTTACGGCGTTAAAATTTCGATGTTTACGGGTAAGGTTCGAAGTTATTTAATCAAGCAGGGTATTGCTTTCACGGAGACCGCGCCTGTCTCTGAACATTTTTCAAACGTTGTCCTGCCCCAACTCGGACGCCGCATCATTCCTGTTCTAGAAACCCCTGGCGGAACGCTTATTCAAGATACGACAGATATTATTGATTATCTTGAAGGTGAAGGCCTAGCCAAAATGAGCGCCTATCCCAAAGACCCTCTGCGCCATTTACTCTCGCTTATATTAGAACTCTTTGGCGATGAAGGATTACTCCGCCCCGCCATGCATTACCGCTGGAATTTCCCTGCCCAGACGGACGGATTTATTAGCCACGGTTTTGGCGGATGGCAGGGGCCCGACGCGCCGCTTGAAGCCAAAGAACAAACCGAAAAAACCATGAGTAAGTTTAGCGGCTTTCTCCCTGCGCTCGGCGTGACAGCCGAGACTATTCCAGAGGTAGGACGAAGCTTTGGCGAATTACTAGAAATCCTTGAGGCGCATTTTGTCCGCACGCCCTATCTGCTCGGCGATACGCCCACAATTGGGGATTACGGCATGATGTGCTCGCTCTATGCCCATCTGGCCCGCGATCCTGTCCCCAGCGCCTTAATGAAAAATCGCGCGCCAAGCCTCTTCCGCTGGACGGAACGCATGAACGCCCCCCATAGCGATTATTCCGACATGCCATATTATACGCCCAGTCCAGACTTACCGGCGACTCTCGGCCCTATACTTAAATATATCGCGCATTATTTTCTGCCAGAAATGCGAATGAATGTCGACATCATGAACGCCTTACCTAGCGGAGACAGCGGAACGCCCGCCACCATTAATCCAAAAATGGCAGTGTTAGGCTTTGGCAAATTTAATCATGGCGATACAGAAATTCAATGCGCCGTCAGGCCGATCCGGTTTTATATGCTACAGCGCGTGACAGATTATTACGCCGGGATGAAAGACAGTGACCAAAAGGCAGCTTTGAAGTATTTGGAGTCCTTTGGCTTGGGTCCACTACTGACGCTAACCGCTAAGCACCGTGTGGAGCGTAAGAATCATACTGAGGTATGGGGGTAAACCCTCGCGGCTGATGCCTGCAATTATTAGCCTACCCCTTCCCAAAATCCTCCGCGCATCCCAACCCTGTGTTTGCCAGCAAACACTAGAGTTGGGACCCAGTATCCCCGTTCTCTCCACCGGTATTAATGGGATTGAGTGTTGGCACAGTTGCCACCAATACCCCTACCCCACTCACTTGACAGATTGGGATTCCTAGATCCTAGCTTTCGCTAGGATGCACGGAAGTTTAGCGGGCGGAGTAGGTTTCCCTGTTACTTTGCTACAAGCCCCATCAACGCCGTCGTGCTCGCATCGTGGTCACCCGCTTCGCCCGCTTCCATCTCATCTAATATCGTGGATGCCAGCACCTTTCCGAGCTGAACGCCCCATTGGTCGAAACTATTCACGTTCCAGATAATGCCTTGGACAAAGACTTTATGCTCATAAAGCGCGATTAGGTGGCCCAACGCGAAGGGTGATAACTCGTCTAGCGTAATCGTTGTCGAGGGACGGTTACCGGGGAAGGTTTTTTGCGGGGCCAATGCGTTGATGTCATCATGTCCTTCTAACTCTTCGCGGACTTTATATTCGGGCTTACCTAGCATCAGCGCTTCGGATTGCGCGAAACAATTGGCGAGGAGCGCCGCGTGATGGGCGGGTCTTTCGCTATGGTCTTTCAAGACAGCTACAAAATCTACGGGCGCGCCCGGCGTTCCTTGGTGCAGCCATTGAAAGAAGGCATGCTGGCCATTTGTGCCTTCATCGCCCCAGATGATGGGACAGGTCAGGCCTGCGTCTTTGCCTTCGCGCGTTACGCGCTTACCGTTAGATTCCATTTCAAGCTGCTGTAGAAATGCCGCGAACTTTCGAATGCGCCGCGCATAGGGAATAACTGCCTGAGAGGTATAGCCCAGCACATTGCGGTTCCATATTCCCGTCAGCGCCAGCATAACAGGCAGGTTCTCATGCAGCGGTTGATCGCGAAAATGCATATCCATCTTGGCCGCGCCTTTTAAGAAGTCATCAAAGACTTTAGGGCCGAAGGCAATTTGCAGAGACAGCCCTACGGCGCTCCACACGGAATAACGTCCGCCAACCCAGTCCCAAAAATCAAAGATTTGGTCACTTGGAATGTCAAAACCTAGTGCGCCTTCACGGTTCGCCGTCACGGCAATAAAATTCGCGCCTGCTTTTTTACCCAGTTTCGCCGTGAGCCAGCTTCGCGCGGCCTCTGCATTCATGCGAGTTTCTTGCGTAGTGAAAGATTTAGAGACAACGACGACCAAAGTTGTTTTAGGGTCAAGGCCGCGTAGCGCGTCATTAATAGAGGCGCCGTCAACATTTTCAGCAAAGCGCAGATCAAGCGCCATCTCGCCGGCCGCCTGAAACGCATCGGCGACTAATCGCGGGCCCAAATCTGACCCGCCAATACCGATATGAATAACGGCTTTGAACTTACCCTCTTTGCGAACCTTATCTGCAAAGCTCGCCATGCGTTTGCGCATCTTTTTCACATCTGCCTGTACATCTTTAGAACCGCCGACGCCGCGCAATGCCATATGCAACACGGCCCGGTCTTCGGAGGTATTGACCGTATCGCCCGCAAATAATTTTGCGCGCCATTCTTCGAGATGACAGGCCGCCGCAAAATCCTGCAACGCGTCCAAAGCATTTTCGCTGATCGCTTGCTTAGAGAAATCAGCGCGTAATGGTCCTTCGCGCATCACAAAGCGGTCCAGACGTTTCGGCTCTGTCTTAAATAAATCTTGGATAGAGACCGACTTGCCGGCCAAGTCTTCGAGCTTTGAGTAATGAACGGCGCGATCTGTGAACATATCTGATGGCATGAAGGTCTCCTCTTTCGCGCGGCTTTTAGAACATCTTGAATATATCGCAATAAAAAACCCTGCTGCCAAAGAGGTGGCAACAGGGCGTCATGCGCTAAACTTACGTTAGCTCAATTATTTGCGCGTTTATGATCCGTATTTCACAGAGCAGCCATAGGGCGCTGTGTCGGACTCGCCGACAGCATTTCCAGCCTTCAAGTCATCCATAGCCGCAAGAACATAATTCTTGGCGCCTTTGACGGTCGCGGGGTTAGCGGAGCGGTTATCATCAATTGCGCCCTGATAGACAAGCGTCTGGGACTCGTCGATGACATACATATGCGGCGTTGTTTTAGCGGCAAATGTGCGGCCCATTTCCCCTGCGGGGTCGAGCACGATAGCCGTAGACCCTGCGCCTTGCGCGGTCTTCCAATCATTCGCCTCCGCGCCAGACTTATAACCCTGCTTACCAGGCGCGCTGGAAATGACTGAAAGCCAAACCGCGCCATCGGCTGTCGCCATGGCTTGCGTCTTTTGCATATTATTTGTGGTGTAATGCTTCTTTACATAAGGGCAGCCTTCATTTGTCCACTCAAGGACAACTTTTTTACCTGCAAAATCAGACAAATTATGCATTTTACCGTTAGAATCTGTAACCGTCATATCGGCAACATTAGACCCTGTAGCAATCTTAGCCGTCGCGGGCGCCGCGAGCGCCAAGGCTGAAACCGCAAGTGTAGAAAATAGAATTTTTGAAATCGTCATGTGATGTCCTCTCTTATGGGTGGCCTTATTACGGATAACAAGGCCGTTGGGATTACTCCCCAGCAATAGCGTCTCTTATCACATCATGGCTGAGAACTTGAGGCAAAATAGCAGGGCTCACGGATTTGTTATTATAGACCAGATAAAGCGGGACGCCGGCCCGTCCATATTTGGCAAGCTCCGCCGCAATGACATCATCCTTATTCGTCCAATCCGCCACGAGGAACGCCGTATTGGTGTCTTTAAATAGCTTCTGGGTTTTCGATTTGTTGAGAACAGCGATCTCATTGGCCTTACAGGTCACGCACCAAGCGGCGGTGAAATCGACAAAAATAGGGCGGCCTTCGGCTTGTAGTTCTGCGACACGAGCAGACGACCAAGCTTCAGCATTAGTTTTACCAGATGTCACGACTATTGATGCGTCGCTTGCTGTGACTGTCAAAGGCAATGCAATCGCAGCCAATATAGAGAGAGCGCCAAGCGCTTTGCCCAACGCGCCTTTCCGCTTAAATAGCCAAATAGCAAAGCCAAAAGCCAGCATAGCGCAAAGCGCGATAAACGCGCCATTTGCGCCTGCTTGTTGAGTCAATATCCATATCCCCGTAATTGCAGCGGCAAACATGGGGAAGGCTAAAATTTCTTTGAACCGCACCATCCAAGGCCCAGGTTTTGGAAGCCTCGATAATAACTTCGGGACATATGCGATTAGAAGAAACGGCAAAGCAAACCCAATGGCCAGCGCCAAAAAGACTAAAAGCGTTAAAATAACAGGCGCGGTGAAAGCATATCCCACCGCAGGCCCCATTAACGGGGCTGTGCAAGGCGTTGCAACAATAACCGCTAAAGCTCCCGTAAAGAATGAACCTGCTGCACCTGACTTTTGCGTCAAATCACTACCCGTATTTTGTAAACTAGATCCGAACTCAAATACGCCCAGTAAATTAAGTCCGACCACAAAAAGGAGAACAGATAAGGCGGCCACGATTTTGGGTGATTGCAGTTGAAAGCCCCAGCCAATTTCTGAACCACCGGCCTTTAAGGCGATGATTATTAAAGCCAGCAGCATAAATGTTGCGACAACACCCGCTGTATAGAGCCAAGCTTCACGCTTTACTTTGGCGCGTTCACCATGCGCAGATTTAGCAATTGAAAGCGCTTTTATCGAAATGACGGGAAAGACGCAGGGCATCAGGTTGAGAATCAACCCGCCAATGAATGCGCCAAAAATTGCTGTCCAAAGCGTTACGCCGCCTATAACGGCTTTGGGCGCTGCGACCGCGCCGATGTCCAGAGCTGGGCCAACAGCAAGAGCAACTTCAACACCCTTCAACGCGCCGCCCTCTTCATAAGTCAAGACCCCGTCAAATGTTTTAGGCGTGGGGTCATCCCAGATATAATCAGGGCTTGTGGTTAAGCGCAGGCCATCTGATCCGCGCGTGACAATCTGCGGGTCGCTATGCCCCAAAATGCCTTGCTCATAGGGGAAGAAATAAGCCTTTGAAAAATTACCCTCTGGCAAATTTGTGAAGCTCATATCCAGCCGCGCGCCTGTTTTTGTAATCGCGCCTTGAACGGAACCACGTTTAGGGGACGCCGCAAGCGCTGCGTCAATTTCCGTTCTCCAGCCTATATCTTCGATAGATTCGCCAACAGCTATGGGCAGGCTCACTTTACCCTGTTCAGGGATACAAACATCCTTGCAGACGAGATAATAAAAATCAGAGATAACCGTAATGACAGATCCGGGCTCAACATCTTTGCTTACGGTAAATTTCACAGGGAAAAGCGGCGTGCCTTCAAAACCGTAATTAACGATGGGGCCTGTTGGGATGGGCCTCGGCAGAGGCCAATGAATAGCGCCCGCTGTGACGCCCTCAGGCAGGGTCCAATCAATCTGCACGGGTTCGCCGCTATCGCCTGGATTGCGCCAATAGGTGTGCCAATGATCATCTAGCTCGGTGCGCAGCGCGATATAGAACTCTTGTCCCGGCGCAACGCTATCGTGTGAACTTACAATTGACGCTGTCACCTTGCCCGTATCCACAGGGATGGATTGACTGGCAAAAGCCGGCATTGCCAATAGCCATGTCAGAAGTGTCAAAATTAAAACGCGCAAACTTATCTCCATCCAGCGCAATGCCTTACGCATTTGCAGGAGCTGTATAGCGGGAGAGGATTAACAAATCTAATGGCAAAGCCGCACATCACGCGGAATTGAAATGGTGAGGGGCTAGCTTTCTTCGCCTGAAAATAAATACTTTCAGGAGCCGTAGATTACACAAAAAAGCCCGCTACAGTGAGCGGGCTTTTCTAATTATGCGTTGAAGATTTACTTCTTCTTTTTAGCTGCTGGCTTTTTCTTAGCTGCTGGTGCAGCAGCTTCATTGGCGAGGCGCAGCGTCATATTGACGAGGCGCTGCCAGTTACCGAGCGAAACCATATGCGCGTGCGCAACAGCAAGATAACCATTATCTGTGAACTCTTTGAGTTTTGCAGCTGGAAGGCCTTTGATGCGCTCTTCTGTGATCGCGAAATAATCTGCAATTTTTTGACGCTCAGCGGGTGAACCATCGGCATTTTGGCCTTGGAAGTTCATTTCTTTTTGCTCAAACAAATCAAGCTCTTTAAATGTGTTGATCATTTGATCTGTGGCTTGACGATCACGTTCAAAGTTTTGAAGGAATTGAAAGGCTTCTTTTGTGAAAGGGGATGTGTCGCCGCCGTCAAAGAACTTTTGCTGCGGCGTTTTATTGGTTACGCATTCAGCAGATTCGTCAACACAAACAACGAAGCGGTCATTCTCTTTATCGCCCGCTAGGACGAAAGGATAACGGCGTGCAAATGCAGGCATATAGAAGTCTTGCTCGAACTGACCATCTTTAACAAAAAGGTTTTCGCCCGTTCGGATACCCATAACGGCAAGCGGTGAACGCTCTTCGCCCGCAAAGATGATTGGGAAAGAGGCCGCGGCCGCGCCAAACTCAGGGGCCGTCAAAGGGAGGAAATGCTGCGTGGCCATAAACTCAAATGGCTTATCAATTTGTTTTACGCCGAATTTTTCGTGCTTCTCTTTGGTGAGCGGCTGTGGGTTCTGATAGAACATTACGTTGCCTGATACGGCGACGGGTGCTTGTGTTTCGGCCATTGTGGTCCCTCTTTACTTCGTTTTTGGTTCTTTCGCCCCATATGAGGGCCAAATTCTAAAATTCAAGTCCGCCCCTTAGACAATTTTATAGCTTCATTCAACATATGAATCTCTATTGGCGAAAGCGCTTTCACGGGTTAGGGTGAGATATGACCCACGACCACTCCCATAACGATATGCCCACCCCAGACCGGGTCGCCGCAGCGCGCGCCGTCTGCGAAGCTGCGGGGGAGCGTTTCACGCCCCTGCGGGCCCATGTCTTTGAATTGATTATAGAAGATGGCGGCGCTGTGAAGGCTTATGACCTCCTGGACCGTCTCCGCCCAGAAGTCGGTTCGCCCAAACCGCCAACAGTTTACCGCGCGCTAGATTTCCTCTCTAAGCTTGGCCTTGTTCACCGCGTCGAGGCTCTAAATGCCTTTATCGCCTGTGATCATGACCATAGCGGACATTTGGCTGAATTTTTCATCTGTGAGGCCTGCGAGACCGTCGAGGAACGCCACGCCCATGACCATGCCGATTGTAAGCCTGATGGCTTTCAAATTGCCCGTTCGGTCATAGAACATTACGGCACATGCGGATCCTGCGCCGCTTAAGCCATGGGTGAATTTCTAAAGAGCTGGGCAGGCGAATGTTCCGCTTGGGAATGTGACGGGCTCGGTCATTTAAATATGCGCCATTACATGACAAAGGTCATGCAAGGCCGGCAAATGTTTTTCATCCGCGCAGGGCTGCATGAAGCTTTTAAGAGCGATGCCTTTTCTACAATTCGCGTCACAGACTTTCATATTAAATATCTCGGCGAAGCCCGGCCCGATAATCCTCTCTATATAGAAACAGGTCTATTAGAGCTTGGCGAAACAACGGCGCGAATCTGCCATATGATGTTTCACGGCGACGGGCGCATCGCGGCGACCATTGTGGAAAATATTGAGCATATTTCTCTGCGGACCAAAGCCGCCTTCCCTTGGCCCAAGCGGTTTGAAGCGGCGGTGGTGCCTTTTCAGGTAGACCAGCCTCAACCTTCTAAACCCCGTAACTTGTCTTATGACACGGTGCCTTGGAAACCCAGAGAAGCGGATATTAAAAAACTAACGGCCAAACATATTGGCTCGGGCGTCTTTCAGCCCTTTGAGATCGGCGTTGACGGCGCCGTCACGCCGCAAGCATTTATGGGCCGCACAACAGAGACCATCTCTCATATGATGGATGGCTATCCAGAGTTTCTCGATGCCGACTATCACGCAAGCGGAAAATCAGGCGCGTTACTTGAGGCGCAAATGTTCATTCATCGCCGCGCCGAAGCTGGCGATGGATATCATTTCTATTCTGGCGTGGCGGAAGGCAATGCTTATACGCGAAAACTCGTTCATCACTTATTTGATGTTGTGACGGGGGACTGCATCTTCTCAATGATTGGGGATGGATGTTTATTTGATTTAAAGGCCCGTAAATTAATTAAGGCGAGCGATGCGCAAGTGGCGCTTTTGCAAAAGAATGTCGTTAAGGGTTTAAGGGTTTAGCCCCCTGAGTCTTATTTGCCTATATTGTATGTCTACGATTAAATATAAATTTGAAAAATTGGAAAACTTCAACAATCAAGGCGAGTCAAAGCTTGGTTTCGTTTTTGATTGTTTGCTCGCGGGCGCAATTACAATAGAAGAACTCAAACAGTGGTGCATTAAAGTAATCGAAAGTGAGAAAGAGCCACACACAATATTTTTTGATCTTTTAGACTTCATTGACAGCCTCCCTCGCCTATACATCTTTTTCAGAGACAAAAATATTCGTAGCCCTTACATCGATATTTCTGAAGGGCAAAGCCTCGCTTTAACTGGGATTGGGTTTCTACGAAATATTCGGCTTCATGAAGATAATGCTAGGCAAAAAGATAAAAGTCTGAAGGCCCTCAAACAACACGGTGAAATCCTAGATGTGTTCAAATCTGAATTTCCATTTGTCGATTTTTAGAGTTCCTGGCTATTTTTTTTACTCAAGAGAGTAAGAGTTTTTGAAATTGAATTATACTAGTAATGCCTTCTTGATCACTTCCAGTATTCGCCCTGATGCATAATCGGGCGCGTGCATCGGAAACATATGGGCTAGGTTTTTATCAAAAACGACATTCTCGGCCCCAATTATTTTAGCCATAGCTCTCCGGCCCGACTTAAAACTCACGGCCCCATATTTTCCTGCGAAAGTGATATGAGAATTATTGCGCGGCAATGACGGCGCGGCTTTGAAGACATTATGGCCTTGAGCTGTAAAAACAGCCTGTTCCCAGAGCGGGTCACAAGCGAGTTTCACGCCCTCCCCGTCAGCTATTAATCCGCCCGTTAAATAGTCACGAAGCGCCTCATCGCTAAACCCGCGAAAAGCGCCGCGATTTTGATAGCGGTTAAAGGCGGCTTCAAAGCTTTCAAAGCTGGACTTTCGGCGGCCCGCATTTCGCGCAATCGGCAAACGGGCTTTCATATAGGCGCGTCCCCCAGGCATGCGGTTTATCGCCCGAAATAATCCCGGAACTAAAACAGGATCAAATCCGACATAGCCGCTAGTTTTCTCCTTAATCAGAGGCATCGCCAAAATACCCGTCACCGCGCCATAGCTATGCCCCGCAAGGACTACGGGGCTATCAATATAGCGGCCAAAAAACTCTGCCACATCATCCCTAAAAATATGCCAATTCTTAAGACCCGCGACATCGGTGGGCAATTCGCTCATCCCATGACCGCGCAAGTCTAGCGCCGCGGCATGGACTCCCAGGGGCTCCAAAATGGTTTTATAGCTATAGCCATTAAACCCATTAGCATTGAGCATAACAAGTTTTAGAGGCGCGGAAACATCACCGAAATGAACGGCGGAAATACGTCCATCCCGTAAGTCGTAAAATTTGCGAGTTGGGGTGGAGGGAGAGCTCATGAAGCGCTAAGAAATTGAGGCGGAACAGTCTCTGTCAACCAGACACCATTTTCCGAGACGTAAAAGATATGACCTGCGGCCACCATGGCGCGGCAATCGACAGTCAGAATTTGTAACTTTCCGTGCCTAACGCCTACTTTGGCGGCAGTTTCCTCATCCTCAGAGAGGTGAACATGTTGCCGGTTCATCTTCTTCAGGCCTTCCACCTGAATAGATGGCCAAAACCGCGTGGCTGTTCCGTGAAATAATGAATCAGGCGGCGAAACGGGTTTAAGACCCAAGTCAACTTTTATAGAATGCCCCTGATTTGCCCGAATGAGATTTCCATCGTCGCTAATAATAAATCGTTGCTTATCATTTCCTCTCACAACGCGAGAAATATCCTCACGCGTCATTCTAACCTTAGAGGATTTAGACACTAATTCATCAATATTAGCCCAGCCTTGGGCGTCGAGTGTTAGGCCAATAGACTCAGGTTTATGCCTTAAAACATAACTCAGTAACTTACTAATTCTGACGTCTTTATTCTTCATGCATAAAGCCTACATCGCGTGGACTTTAGCTGGGTCTAAATCATCTTCAATCGCTTGATCTAATATTGCAAAAATTTCCTTACGTGAGCGCAGCTTTGTTTCGCGAAAGGCCTTGGGATTGGCTTGCCCGAACATTTGCGCCGCCATCGGAATGGCCATTGGCCATTGTTCGGCGGGAACAACGCGGTCAAAGAAACCGGCATGGACTGCGCCCTTAGGGCTGAAAATTTCGCCGTTAATAACGCAGCGATTAAAATGACTTTTTGTAAGATGGTAGCGGCCCATTTCAATGCCAAAATTATGCATTGTCATACCGATAAGCGTTTCATTGAGGCCAACTTTAAAATCGCCGTCTTTGATCATGGAATAATCACAGGCCAGCGCTAAGAACGCACCCATCGCAATTGTATGGCCCGGCGCTGCCATAATGACGGGACGCGGAAATGCCATTAGGCGGCGCGCGAATTTAGACCCCTTAGAGGTCAACTCTAGCGCGTCTTGCGGTCCGCTGCCCATTTCCTTGAGATCAAAGCCGCCAGACATCATGCCCTCTCGGCCTGTAATCACAACAATGGCGTCTGCCGCTTCAGCTTCATCGAGCCCTGCATTTAAATCCGCCCACATTTGCGCGCCCAATGCATTGGCTTTGCCATCATCCATCGCGATGATAGCGACGCCGTCTTTGATCGTTGTTGTTACATTTGACATAGTGTTTCCCTCTGTTTTCCTTTTAGTGTCCCCCGTTAGTAGTTTGACTTGTCAAACTTCAGAAGCGGGGGTCTCCTGCGTTGAAGACCGCACTCTAATTGAGGGAGACCTCCGCATAAAGCGGGGGACAATACTATAATTGGCTAAGCCGCTTTATCCGTCCGGCCAAATTTTCCGTAGAATGTCTCGCCTGACTTCGCCATTTCGCGCAGAAGCTTCGGCACTTCGAATTGCGGGCCGTAAGCTTCTAGCAGTTCATCAGCACGTTTGACAAAACGCTTAGCGCCAATCGTGTCGATGAAACTAATCGCGCCGCCTGTGAAAGGTGCAAAGCCCCACCCAAAGATTGAGCCTAAGTCAGCTTCGCGCGGATCGTGTACAATGCCTTCAGCCATTGTGCGCGCAGCCTCAATCGCTTGCGCATACATAAGGCGGTCTTTGAGGTCTTGAACATTTGGCTGCGGATCTTGGAGACCATCAACAGCAAATTGCCCCAGCTCTGGCCAAAGATGCTTTTCACGTCCTTCATAAACGTAAAAGCCTTTGCCGTTTTTACGGCCATAGCGATCAGCATTAAACATGGCGTCGATAATAACGTCGCCTTTGCCTTCAACATATTGGCTGCCCAAATCATGTTTGGTTTGCGCCATGACTTTATAAGCTAGGTCAATCGCGACTTCGTCTTGGAGGGAAAGCGGACCAACTGGCATACCCGCCATCTTACCTGCATTTTCAATCAAGGCGGGCTTCACACCTTCGGAGAGCATATTATAGCCCTCTTGAATGTAGCGCATGACGCAACGATTAGCGTAGAAGCCGCGCGTGTCTTCGACAACAATTGGCACTTTGCGAATTTTTGAGACGAAATCAATCGCGCGAGAAATGGCGTAATCAGATGTCTTCTCGCCTTTAATAATCTCTACCAGCATCATCTTATGCACGGGGCTAAAGAAGTGAATGCCAATGTAATTATCTGGACGCGAAGACGCCTTCGCCAAATCCGTGATCGGAATTGTCGAGGTATTTGATCCAAAGACAGCATTATCGCCAATGACCTCTTCAGCCATTTTTGTAATCTTGGCTTTAAGCTCAGAATTTTCAAAAACGGCTTCGACGATAAGATCAACATCTTTGAGTTTTGAATAGTCAGTGGTGGCTTCAATGCGGCCGATAATAGCGTCCGCTTTTTCTTGCGTAGATTTCTTACGTTTCACGCGTTTGGTTTGCTCATCAATTGTGAATTGCTTGCCTTTATCAGCGCCTTCTTGGTCACGGTCGATAAGGACAACCTCAAGCCCTGCCATTGCGGAAACATATGCCACGCCTGCGCCCATAAAGCCCGCGCCAATAACGCCAACTTTTTTGACTTCGCCTTTTGTCTGGCCCTCTGGACGAGCCTCGCCTTTTTCCAAAGCTTGCTTAGAGAGGAAGAGCGAACGCACCATATTGCCTGACTCGGGACGGAGCATAAGATCGCAGAAATAACGGCTTTCAATACGCAGCGCCGCATCCATGGGCACTTGGCTGCCTTCATAGACAGCGGCCACGATATTGCGCATGGCAGGATAATTACCAAAACTTTCCTTACGCACCATAGCGTTTGCGCCGGCAAACATCTGGTAGCCTTGCGCCGTATAAGGCGCGCCGCCAGGGAATTTGAAACGGTCCGCATCCCAAGGGGCTTTGGCTTTTGGATTGTCTTTCACCCATTGCTTAGCTGTCGCGACAAGCTCATCAGATGGAACAGCCGCCTCGGCGATGCCCATGGCGACAGCCTCTTGGGCTGAAAGCTGCTTGCCTTGCAAAAGAACGCCAGAGGCCGCCATAAGGCCAACCAAACGCGGAAGACGCTGTGTTCCGCCAGCGCCAGGAAGCAACCCAATCAGCGCTTCTGGAAGGCCAAGCTTGGCGCGCTTATTATCATTGGGAAGGAAGCGCGCATGACAGGCCAGCGCAAGTTCGAATCCACCGCCGAGCGCCAAGCCATTGACCGCCGCCGCGACGGGTTTGCCGCAAGTCTCCAGATTACGGAAAGCCATATTGAGCTTATAGACGTTCTCAAAAAGCTCTTTCTTGGCCGCTTCCGCCTCTTTCCCGCCAGCTGCAACAGCCTTTTGGGCCTTACCCAAATTACCGCCCATTTCATCAAGGTCTGCGCCAGCGCAAAACGCAGCTTTACCAGAGGTAATGACAGCGCCTTTAATGCTATCATCTTCGGCGATCATTTTTGTGAGCTCGGCAATATCCGCCATAGAGCTATCGCCCAGAACATTCATTGAGCGGCCCGGCATATCAAATGTCGCAACCAAAATGCCGTCAGCATCTTTATCTAATTTAAAATTTTCCATTTTATTTCTCTATTCAAATCTAACTAACTAAACCCGTTCGATGATCGTCGCGGAGCCCATGCCGCCGCCAACACATAGCGTAATCAGCGATGTCTCTTTGTCAGAGCGCTCAAGCTCATCCACCATGGTGCCTAGAATCATTGCGCCTGTTGCGCCGAGCGGATGGCCCATAGCAATCGCGCCGCCATTCACATTGATTTTGTCGTGATTGATATTATGCGCTTGCATGAAGCGAAGCACGACAGACGCGAAAGCTTCGTTCAATTCATAAAGGTCAATATCGTCCACAGACATGCCCGCGCGTTTCAGCGCTTTTGCCGCGACGAATTCAGGGCCTGTAAGCATGATAGTCGGTTCACTTCCGATTTCCGCGAAAGCTTTAATGCGCGCGCGCGCTTTAAGGCCAAGCGCTTCGCCCATTTCTTTTGTGCCAACAAGAACAGCGGCTGCGCCGTCAACGATGCCAGAGCTGTTACCTGCATGATGGACATGCTTGATGGCTTCAAGCTCAGGATATTTTTGTAGTGCCACATAATCCATGCCCGGCATAACTTTACCCATGGCTTCAAAAGCGGGGTTAAGCGAACCTAGTGACTGCATATCTGTTTGCGGACGCATGTGCTCATCATGGGCCAAAATCGTGACGCCGAGTTGGTCTTTGACAGGCACGATTGATTTTTTGAAACGGCCTTCATCCCAAGCTTTTTTCGCGCGTTTTTGCGATTCAACGGCGTAGGCATCACAATCATCGCGAGAGAATCCATATTTCGTCGCAATCAAATCAGCTGAAATACCTTGCGGGACAACCGTGTGGTCAAACGCAATTGCAGGATCAACGCCCATCGCTCCGCCGTCACTACCCATCGGCACACGAGACATATGCTCGATACCGCCGCCAATTGTCATATCAGCCATGCCAGACATAACTTTTGCAGCGGCCATATTTACGGCTTCAAGACCAGAGGCACAAAAACGGTTGATGGTTACGCCAGCCGCGCCTTGATCGTAATTAGCTGTAATCGCGGCAGTCCGCGCAATGTCTGCCCCTTGACCGGCAACAGGAGACACACAGCCCATGATGATGTCATCGACTTTACTTGTGTCGAGGTCATTGCGGTCACGCAACGCTTCGAGTTGCTGGGTTAATAATGAGAGCGCCGTAATTTCATGCAAGCTCCCGCTCTTTTTACCTTTACCGCGCGGGCTACGCACCGCGTCAAAAATATATGCATCAGCCATGATAGGCTCCTTATTTTAATGTCCTCGCCCCGTTTACGAGGGAGGACGTGTTTTCCTTAAAGTGAGCGGGCAATGACCATTTTCATGATCTCATTTGTTCCGCCATATATTTTCTGCACGCGGCTATCGCGATACATGCGGCCGATACGATACTCATTCATAAATCCGTAGCCGCCAAAGAGTTGTAGGCAGCGGTCAATGACTTCACATTCTTTATCCGTCACCCAGTATTTTGCCATTGAGGCCGTGACCGTATCAAGTTCACCGCGCAAATGTTTCGCTGCGCAGTCATATGTAAATGTCTTGGCGATATGAACAATTGTCTTACATTCCGCGAGTTCAAATTGTGTGTTTTGAAAGTTCATAATGGGCTTGCCGAATGCTTTACGCTCTTTGACATATTCAATTGTCATTTCCAGCGCGGCTTCCATTTGCGCGACGCCTTGAACAGCGATGTTGAGGCGCTCTTGCGGAAGTTCTTGCATAAGCTGAATAAAGCCCATGCCTGTATCTTCGCCGAGCAACGCGTCAGCCGGCACTTTCATGTCGTCAAAGAACAGCTCGGCAGTGTCTTGCGCGTCCATCCCGACTTTATCGAGGATACGTCCGCGGCGGAAACCTTCGAGGTCATCCGTTTCAACAACCATCAATGATTTTGAATGTTTGCCTTCGCCGCCTGTATCACACACGATGATAATCAGATTAGCTGTGCCGCCATTTGTGATGAAGGTTTTTGAGCCATTAATGATCCAGCCATTGCCGTCTTTTTTTGCATTTGTTTTGACGTTTTGAAGGTCAGACCCTGTTCCTGGTTCTGACATGGCAATCGCGCCGACAAGTTCGCCTGACGCCATACGCGGAAGCCATTTTTGCTTTTGCTCTTCCGTTCCGTAATGCAGAATATAAGGCGCGACAATTGCGTTATGAAGCGAGAGACCAAAGCCATCGACGTTAGCTTTGACAAGCTCTTCCATGATAATCATTTCATGGCGATAATCACCGCCGCCCCCGCCATATTCCTCAGGAATAGCGCAGTTTAGCAGGCCCATTTGGCCAGCCTGATTCCAATATTTGCGGTCAACTTTTTTGTTCTTACGAAATTCTTCCGAATGCGGCGCCATCTCGCGCTCATAAAAGCCGAAAACAGCTTCACGGAAAATGTTGATATCTTCCTCGTCATACCAATCGGGGTTTTTAAAATCTATTGCGGCCATTATATTTCCTTTATTCTATTAATCTCTTGTTCTTTTATTTTGGTTCCCCGTTAGTTGTTTGTTTTTTCAAACACCAGAAGCGGGGATCCCCCTATTAGGGGGAACGATGATAGTAACGAGGAGACCCCCGCGCAGGGGCCGGGGACAAAAGCCCCTTAAAACGCAGCAGCTTCCAATGCCATTAGCGGCTCAGCACCCGTTTTAATTTTCGCCAAATGCGCGTCCATCATTGGAAGCATACGCAGAACGAAATAGCGGCCTGTGATAATTTTATTTGTGTAAAATTCGTCATTGGAACCGTTATCAATTGCGGCTTGCGCAACAACAGCCATTTTCGCCCACATATAGGCTAGGGTCGAAAGGCCCATCATATGCATATAATCAACGCTGCCAGCCCCGGCATTATCGGGGTTTGACATGCCGTTTTGCATTATCCACATTGTGCCTTCAGTGAGTTTTTTCTTTGCATCCTTCAGGCCGTCCATAAATTCAGAGACGTTTTCATTATCTGCATTTTCGCCAAGGAACGTATCAATCTCGGCATTGAGCGTCATGAGTGCACGGCCACCTTTGCGCGCCAGTTTACGGCCCACCAGATCAAGCGCTTGGATGCCATTGGCACCTTCATAGATTAGGGCAATACGGGTATCGCGTACAAATTGGCTCATACCCCACTCTTCGATAAAGCCGTGGCCACCGAAGATTTGCTGGCAATCAATTGTCGTGGCCATCGCCTTATCGGTCAAATAACCTTTGATAACGGGCGTCAAAAGACCAAGATAGTCGTCGCATTTTTCGCGGAATTTCTCATCAGGATGAATATGCTCGAGATCTTCAAGTAATGTCGCCCAATAGATGAGTGCACGGCCGCCTTCATTAAAAGCTTTGGTTTCCATTAACATACGGCGCACATCAGGGTGAACAATGATCGGATCAGCTGGGCCGGCTTCATTTTTTGGTCCTGTCAGGCTGCGCCCTTGGAGACGGTCTTTGGCGTATATTACAGCGTTCTGATAAGCGACTTCTGATTGCGCGAGACCTTGCATGCCAACGCCCATACGCGCCTCATTCATCATAACGAACATAACCCGAAGGCCTTTATTCTCTTCGCCGATAAGATAACCTTCAGCTTCGTCGAAATTCATCACGCAAGTTGAATTGCCGTGAATACCCATTTTGTGCTCGAGCGCGCCGCAAGATACAGGATTACGCTCGGCGGGGTTTTCATCCGCGTCGAGTTTGAATTTTGGGACGATAAAGAGCGAAATACCTTTAACACCTTCTGGCGCGCCTTCAATGCGGGCCAAGACCAAGTGAATGATATTCTCTGACATATCATGCTCACCGGCAGAGATAAAAATCTTCTGACCTGTGATTTTGTAAGACCCATCAGGGTTCAATACGGCTTTGGTTTTCAATAGCCCCAAATCCGTTCCGCAATGCGGCTCAGTTAGGTTCATTGTGCCGGTCCATTCGCCTGTCCCCATTTTTGGAAGATAGGTTTGTTTCTGCGCTTCGGATCCGCCAATTTTAATCGCTTTGGCCGCGCCGCCCGTAAGACCAGGATACATGGCAAACGCCATATTTGCAGAAGATTGCATTTCGCCTGTAGCGGTACTCCAAATAGAGGGCATACCCATGCCGCCATATTCTTCAGGTTCGGAAAGTCCCATCATGCCGGTTTCGACCACTTGATGGTAAGCCTCTTTAAAGCCCGTCGGTGTCGTCACTGAGCCGTCTTCATTGCGCGTGCAGCCTTCTTGATCGCCCACAACATTTAAAGGTGCTAAAACCTCGGATGAAAATTTCGCGCTTTGCTCCAAAATAGCCTCAAGCGTATCCATATCTGCCTCGGCAAATTTTTCATATTCTGTGAGCTGCTCGACATTGAGCATTTCCTGCATGACAAATTTCATGTCGCGGAGAGGGGCATTATAACTAGGCATAATCTTGTCCTTAAAGGTCTAATAGTTCGGCGGAGTAATCATCCGCCATTGTTTGTTTAAATTTAGCGTCATAGGCGGCGGCGAGATCAAATACGCCTTCACTGTCAGGGGCATTTTCGACATTTTGCGTAATCACCGCACAAATCTCAGTCATATTTTTTGAAATCACGTCAATGTCTTCGCGGCGGCGTTTTAATGAGCGAATAACGGTCTCAAAATTTTTCTTACGGCGCAAAAGTTCAACACGGTCCGTGATGTGGCCATCCGTTACCTCCATCACTTCTTTTATATCATCAAGCGTGAAGCCAATACGTTTGGCCCGCATAATGCGTTCAAAGCGCACATAATCTTCTGCCCCGAAAATACGGGCACCAGCATTACGCGCAGGCATTAAGAGGCCCTTATCTTCGTAAAACCGGATGGTGCGAGGCGTGACGTCAAACATCTGGGCGAATTCACGGATTCCCCAATTTGGCGCGCTCGCATTATTTTTGTGATTTTCTGACACCTCGGCTATATAGTTGACGTTTACGTTAACGTCAACCCATGGGTGATCGGTTTAAAACAGCTCTCACTAAAGTGTTAATCTGCTAAAAACCCAATAAAACGGACGGAAAACGTTAACGTCTTAACCCGTCATTAACCACAATCACAGTCTATTGGCCTTGAATATGTCTAGGCGTCGCCGCTTGGAAGCATTTACGGTTCTGTAATAAAAGGTTTTTCGGGGAAAATGACGAAATCTACGCCAAAAACGACGAATTCCAAAAAACCTGTGCCCAAAGCACGTGCCGTAAAGGCGCAAAGCAAAACTGCCGCCAAAAAACCGGCTACCAAAAAGACATCAGCAAAAACGGCGCCCAAGACTTCGGCGCGCTCTTCCGCTAATCAAACCGCTAAATCGACAAAAGAGGATTTGCGGTCCTCAATCGCAAGTCTTGAAACCCGCATGAAGCGGGCGAATTCTTTAACCCGTAAAAGCGTGAAGGCCTTAGAGAGCGTCGTCGAGACGCTTGATGCACGCACCCGTAAAGACAGCTCTACAAGCAAAGCCGCATTGACCCGCCAAGTTAACCAACTCGCCGGCAAGCTCACCGATATGGTTGCCAAAACGCAAGCTGAGGTAAATTCAGACCTTAAGACGGCTTTGAACAATCCCACCGTAGATAAGTTGCAAGCGGCCCTTTCCCGTGCAGATAGGCGCATGAGCGCCGCTGAAACTGCCCAGGCCTCCGCAATTTCAAAAGTGAACCGTCATCTCTCCGCAATCGCGATAGCTGTAGATGCGCGCATTGAAGACGAAGCTAATGCCCGCAAATCAGCCATAAAGGTTATGACCACACGCGTTGACACTATTGAGGCCGATACCGCGCAGGCATTATCGAGCGTTGGCAATAAAATTGCTGAGCTCTCGGGTGAATTAACGCAGCGCAGCGAAACGAGTGAATTATCAATCCGCGAAAAAGTCTCAGAAATAGCGCTGCAAACGCAAACCGAGTTTGAGCGTTACCGCGCAGGGCTTGATCGCCGCCTTGATGACGTCGCGCGAAATTCAGACAACTCCGATACCTACCGTTTAGAGCATTCCATCGCAAGCCTTACAGCGCGGCTTGAAGGGCTGGAATATGCTGTGGCTAATCCGCCTGTGATTGAGGCCGCGCCTCAAGCCATCGCGCCGTCAGTGCCTCAATTGAGCATTGTGTCATCTCAGCCATTAGCCGCGGCGCAATTTAACACGCATCAAACTGCGCAAACCGATGCTTTTTCACCTCTAGAAACGCCAGTTTATCAACAAGAGGCCATCATGCCCAACCCCTATCTGGCAGGGCAAACATCTGGGCAAGCAACAGAACAAGCAGGCGCGTCATCTGCATATGAGACGCCGCAAGAGGCCCATATACCTCAGGAGTTTAATCCGCAAAATTACGCAGAGAGCGTTCAAGTCCCAGAACCATCGCCCTTAGCGCAATCGCCGCAAAACACCGAACCGATGAGGGACTTTTCGCAAACGCAAGCTGCTGCCCCTGCGCAAGCCCTCGCCCCGCCGCCTATCGAGCTAGGCGGATTGCCCCCTATTGCTGGCCAGGCGATTCCCTATGCCGATCCTGCCTATGCTGAAACCGACCCGACCATGGCGGGTCAACGTATTGGCGGAGAAGGCAAGGCTAAATTTGCCCTCCCCATCTTAACAGGACGAAATTTACGCGTTGCAGCTCTGGCTACGGGCGTTGCGGTTATTGGCCTTGTCGCTGCCAAAGGTGTATTTGGCGGCTCCGATAATCCAGCGGCCCCCACACAAACTGTTCAGCAAACGCCGGCTCAAAATAATGTTACGCCCGTTTCTATTCCGTCGCCTGAGACAGCTCCGAGGCCTAATACTTCCGCCGCTCCCATTGGGGATTACGCGGATAATAAACCCGTTACCGTCGCGCCCAGTTCAGACGCTGCCAAGTCTCTTAATTCAGCAGCTGCGGCAGGGGACGGCGTCGCCCAGTTCCAGCTTGGATTGTCTTATCTCGAACAAGGCCGCACCGATGAAGGTGTTTCGCTCATCCGTAAATCTGCCAATCAAAATCAGCCTGCCGCGCAATACCGCCTCGCAAAGCTCTACGAGATCGGCGAAGGCGTCACGCAAGATTCCGAAATGGCGCGTCAGTTGACGGAGCGCGCGGCGACAAATGGCAACCGCATCGCCATGCATGATTTGGCGCTTTATTACGCCGAAGGCCGCGGCGGCGTTGAGGCTGACTTGCAGGCCGCTGCAAAATGGTTTGAGAAAGCCGCCGAACGCGGCGTTGTCGATTCTCAATTTAACCTCGGCGTATTATTTGAAAGCGGGCAAGGCCTGCCTAAAAATGTAAATGACGCCTTTGTCTGGTATTCCATCGCAGCGGCTCAAGGTGACCAATTTGCCAAAACCCGTATCGAAGTTCTGACCCCGACGCTGGGTCAAGCAGATTTGGCTAGCGCCAAGGCCCGCGTCAAGACATTCAAGCCTGTCAAAATTGATGATCGCGCCAATGGAATTTTCCGTAATGTCGCTTGGAACACGCCCAAGGATGATGCCGGTGAAAAGGTCAGCCAAGTCCGGCAAGTCCAAACCATGCTTAGCGAACTTGGCTATGATATTGGCGGCGCGGATGGTTCTGTCGGCCCTAAGACCCGATCCGCTATCATCAGCTTTGAACGCTCTAATAGCCTGCCTGAGACTGGGCGCGTAAATACGGCTCTTATTGACCGCTTGGAACTCGCGACTGGCGCTTAGACCTTTACGCTTTGCTAGCTCGGTGATAGGCGAAGTTATGACGCCTTCTGTTACAGTTGAAATTGCGCAAAGCCCTGCCGATATTGCTGATGTCAAAGCGATATTTCTCGAATATATGGGCTTCATCGAAAACTACCTTGGCGAATCTCTTAATTTTCAAGGCACAGAAAAAGAGTTCGCAGAGTTTCCCGATATATATGACGCCTTATTTCTTGCAAAAGTGAGGGGCGCGCCTGTTGCGGCTTGCGGCATTAAACCCTTCAAGCGAGGCATTTGCGAATTAAAACGGCTTTACTGCCGCCCCGATGGCCGGGGTCATCATTTGGGACAAAAGCTAACCGAGGCCGCCATTACCCATGCGCGTAAAATCGGGTATTCTCAGATGTTCCTCGATACCGATCCAGGCTTAACCCATGCCAATAAAGTCTATGAAGCCCTAGGCTTCAAAGACATTGAGCGATATTACGACAACCCCATGGGATGCTCACGCTATATGGCCTTGACCCTTTAGGCAAAAGCCTGAAGATCAAAAGCCCAGTGGTCAAGGCCAAATCCGCTCTCAAAGAAAATGGTCTACACCCTTGAAAGGCCTCCCATAGTAGCCTTTTTGATTCACGCCACAGGGGAATCGCTTTGCTTTGGCACAGCCATTGCAGTGTTATTGGGGAAATGTATCAAATTGAGAGGTGGGTTATGTCCCGTATTATCACGACTATTGCCGCAATCGCTGCAACAACACTTATGTCTAGCGCCGCATATGCGGGTTGCAACACTGGCCCTTATTGTAAAAGTACGGGTCACACATCGACGCTGCCGTCACTATCCACGTGGTCTGGCACAAGCCATTCATCATCCAGCTATCAAGCAGCGCCAAGCTATAGCTATTCCTCAAGCTCAAGCTATTCTTCGGCTCCAATGCAAGAAACAGCCTATTCATATGGCGCCTCTAATAGCTATACGGGTTCAGTCTCATCATCATATGCTGACGCAACTTACGGCACGGGCTCTATCAGTAATGCCTATGCCGGCGGCAATGTTGATATGTATGGTTTCTCAGGCTCAACTTCTAGCGTTTCAGGCCTCGGAGCAGGCGAATCTCTGCAAGCCACATCTTGCCCTGTCAGCGTTTATAATCCTGGCGGCGGTAAAGTTCTCGGCTGTTACAATGTCGTAAAGCCTGTTCCGCAGACAACTTATTACCGCGTTGTTCGTCCCATCGTTTATGTGCGCTACCCTGTCCCTGTAGCAGTCCCTTATTGGTCTGGCTGCACAGTTGTTACACATGTTTCGCGCTATGGTGACCGATGGGGTCAAGGCGGACATTATGGCCGCCGCTGTAACTAGGCCGTTACGCTTAAAACAGAGTTGAATTTAAAGCCTCTCGCCGTCAGCGAGGGGCTTTTTTATGCGTGCATGTTTTCTATGATTTTCTGGGCCGCGCTTTGTGGGTCATTAGCCATAGTGATGGGACGGCCAACAACGATATGTGAGGCGCCAGATCTCAATGCATCTCCGGGCGTCGCGATTCTTTTCTGGTCGCCTTTATCGCCGCCTGGCATTCTGACGCCCGGCGTAACGACAAGAAAGTCCTCAGGAACTTGGCTCCTGATTGTTTCGGCTTCAAGCGGACTAGACACAACGCCATCGATTCCTGCTTTCAAAGCCTGTTCAACACGGCGCATAACAAGGCTTTCAGCGCTTTCGTGATACCCAATATCTTCGAGGGCTTTTTTATCAAGCGAGGTTAAAACCGTCACGCCGAGAATTTTAAGCGAGCTATCTCCGCGCCCTTTTGCGGAGGCAATCATTACATCTGGCCTTGCGTGAACTGTCAATAAATCGGCGCCCAATGTCGCGATTGATCGCGTCGCTTTCTCTACTGTGGCATCAATATCGTGGAGCTTAAAATCGTAAAAAACGTTTTTTCCTTGCGCCTTTAGCCGCTGCCCAAAAGCCACGCCGCCAAGCGGCAAAAGCTGCAACCCGATTTTATAACTCACAACAGCATCTCCTATGCGGTCAACCATTGCCTGCGCGAGATCAACAGTTGGAAGGTCAAGGGCTACATAAAGTCGAGAATCGGCCATTATCATGTTAATCAATCTTTCTAAATTTCGAGGAGTTTCGCGCAATGAGGCTTTGTGCGATGCTATTTGGGAGAACCTTACCCAATGTTGCAATCGCCTTATTCACCCCGCCCGGCACAAAAACAGCGCGGTTACGCTCACAAGCTTCAACGCCCATCTCGGCGCATTCATCGGCGTCCATCATCATATAGGCGGGAAGTTTATTCATTGCCTCACGGGTGCCATTAACGTCATGAAATTCAGTATAGGTGAATCCGGGACACAGGGCCGAAACGTGCACGCCTGAACCCTCTAATTCCATATTCAAGCTCTGCGAGAATTTAATCAAGAAGCTTTTCACCGCCGCATATAATGTATGTCCTTTGGACCCAGGCATATGTCCCGCCAGCGAGGCGACATTAATGATACGGCCAAACCCCTTTTCGGTCATAGCGGGGGCAAGTTTACGCGCCAGCTCGCACGGCGCCGTCATCATCAATTGAATGAATTTACTATGGTCTTCCCATTCGCTCTCGAGATAGGTGCCAGGATGACCATAGCCCGCATTATTTACAAGGCCGTCAATATGGAGACCTTTTTTCCCAATCCGCGCGAGCAGCTTATCTGTGGCGTCAATTTCAAAGAGATCAATTTCAAAAATATGGCTTGTCGTCCCATATTCTTTTTTCAGCTCTTTGGCTAATGTTACCATCGGGGCTTCGCGGCGGGCACAAAGCGCTAAGTCCCAGCCACGCAGGGCATATTCGCGCGCAATGGCGGCGCCGATTCCCGCCGAGGCTCCGGTAATGAGGCAGATGGGTTTGTCATTTGGGTTAGCTAGTTGCGCCATAATCTCACAAATTATTAAGGTGTTTATCTTGCCGCGTCTGTTAGCTTAGCCCTTAGGTAAAGTCTAAGAAAAATGTTCAAGAAGAAAGCCTGAGAAATTATGCGCATATTTGTTCTGATTCCCGCTCTTTTTTTGACCGCCTGCATAACCGCTGGGGCCGAGCCTGAGCGCTATGCCGACATGGATTGTCAGCAATTATCTGATTTAAGGCGCAGCTATGGGCAATCCATGGCAAATTATGATCTGTTTGGCGACAGCGATATCAATGAGCTTGAGCGCACCAATTCGAGCCGCCGCGACCTCATAGAAATTGGGCAATCACGCGCTGATCTTCGTCCCTATGAAATTGAGCAGGAAAAAGACCTAAACTCCATTCGGGCGGCCTCTCGCCTCAAAGGCTGTTAAACACGTCCAATCTGCTCCCTAAAACTCTTATTTGCCAAATCAGTGAAATAAACTTATCCTCTGCTCAAAGGGGTTATCTATGATTTTGATTATACCAGCGATTATTCTTCTGCTTCTCATTGGGGCGGTTGTCATATTCAACTCACTTGTCGGTATGCGCCAGATGACAGAAAATGGCTGGAGCGATATTGAAGTGCAGCTTAAACGCCGCGCTGACCTTATTCCTCGCCTCGTCTCTACGGTAAAAGGCTATGCCGCCCACGAGCGTAAGCTGTTCGAAGATGTTACGGCTAAACGCATGCAGGCCCTCGCGGCAGGAAATAATCCGCGCGAGCGCGGCGTCGCAGAAAGCCGCCTGAAACAACCTGTGAGCCGCATCATCGCCCTCGCCGAAGACTATCCAGAGCTAAAGGCCAGTGATAACTTCCTCGAATTGCAAGAAGAGCTCTCCGATACTGAGGATAAAATAGAAATGGCGCGGCGCTTTTATAATGGCGCCGTGCGCACCCTAAACACCAAAGTGCAAACCATTCCCTCAAATCTTGTCGCGGGACCTATGGGCTTTAGAACGCGCGACTATTTTGAAATTGATATTGAAGACGCTGCCGCTCCTGATGTGGAGTTCTCAGCATGATGCGATTTTTACTAAGCCTCATTCTTGCCTTTGCCTTTACGCTCAGCGCCTCGGCCGAGGAAAAGATTGTCGCCTATGATGTCTTGATCGATGTGCAACAAGATGCTGACTTTATAGTTACTGAGAAAATTTCCGTCATCTCAGAAGGCCGAAGAATCCGGCGCGGTATTTTTAGAGATCTGCCCCGCTTCAAAATGGATGAAGGCGCAAAAATACCCTACCAATATAAAATACTCAGCGTGACGCGTAATGGTAAACGCGAGCCGTTCTCGCGGCAAAACGACAGAAATGCGAAACAGATCCGTATTGGCGACGCAGATTATTTTCTGCAAAACGGGCGACATGATTATGTCATTACCTATGAAGTCAAAAATGAAATTCGATATTTTGATGATTATGACGAAGTATATTGGAACGCCATTGGAACCTATTGGGATTTCCCGATTGACCGCGGCATAGCCACTATCCGCTTTCCGCTATCGATCTCCCCCCAAGGCGTTAATTGTTATACAGGGTCATTCGGCTCAAAAGCCTCTAATTGTAAGATATCGCGAAGCGCGCTGGATTTTACTGTTGAGACCCTTCAGCCCTTAAATCGCCGTGAAGGTTTGGGTGTTTCCATTCGGTTTAATAAAGGGATTATCGATCCCCCAAGCCAAGCCGACAAAAATATGCTCTGGTGGTTTAAGAATGGAGCGCTCGCCCTTCTGACCTTATCATTTGTAGCCCTATTTGGGTATTATTACCGCGCCTGGAACAAGGTCGGCCGCGACCCTCAAAAACTGCCTGTCTTTGCCCGTTATGAGCCGCCTGCTGGATATTCTCCCGCAGCCATACATCATATTAATTACCGCGGATTTCGAGGCAACAAAGCCCTGATTGGGACACTTATGCATATGGCCGTAAACAACCATATTAAAATGGATTCAGCCAAATCAAAAACGACATTGTCATATACAGGCGCAAAAGGACATATGAGTTCTCTGACGGCAGATCAAACTTTGCTCATACGCAAATTATTCAAAGGCAAGTCAACACTGCATCTTGGCAAAACCCCCAATAGCAAATTCACCAGTGGCTATATGGCCTTTCGTAAAGATGTATCTAAGCGTTACGGAAAAGATTATTTCCGCTGGAATGGCGGTTTTACCGTATTAGGCTTTGTCCTCAGCATTGTCGCCGTCGTGGTCGCCTTCACGCAGTTTTATGGAAATAATTCTGAATACTTCTTTATGACCTTGGCGGCCTTGGTCGGTATGAATATTCTCTTTGTCTTCTTAATGCCCGCGCCAACCCAAAAAGGACAAAAGATAAAAGCTGAAATTGAAGGCTTTAAACTCTATCTTGAAATGGCCGAAAAACAGCAGCTTAATGCACGCGAAGATGTGCTCTCTGGCCAAGAGCCGCCCATGACAAAAAAGCGCTATGAGGCCTTCCTACCTTACGCCATCGCCTTGGACGTCGAAAAGCCTTGGTCGAAGTATTTCGAGAAAGTTCTGCCGGAAGAAGCCAAGGACTATAAGCCAAGCTGGGGCAATGTCAGCGGGCGCAATCTCGGCTCCATTGGCGGCATTAACCGCGCCCTAGAATCAAATTTCAATTCAGGCGTCTCACGCGCCATGCCGCGAAGCTCTAGCTCTTCGGGCGGAAGCAGCGGCGGCGGTTTCTCAGGCGGCGGCGGAGGCGGTGGAGGCGGTGGAGGCTGGTAGCACGCGCTTTTTACTACTTAATAATTTCACGGGCCGGCAGAGCGATAATCCCCTCAGACGTTACTTGGATATCCTTAAGGTCTGACGCGCGCGACTTTTCTGCTGGCTGAACCCCAACTGTAATGGGGACTGACAGGACCCTGCGGCTCTGCTGACCCTCAAGGCTTTCATAAACAGTTTCAAGGCCGAGGTAATAGGTTCCGTCCGCCATGGAGGAGAGCTGAACGGGCAAAACAAAGCTGGAGCCCGCCTGAATCTGAAGAGTATGGGGGTTTGTATCTGAGTGTATCTGCAGCTCAGGCGGCGGCAATAGACGCACGGTGAGGTAACCCTCTTCATAAATATGGGCGAGCGTTAGCGTGAGTATTTCTATTTCACCTTTTTGAGTCTTCCCGTCATAATCATGGGTCAGATCCACCGCTGCGCCCGGTTTTATATAGCTAACCTCATGGGTCTCGAACGGCTTATTCTCAGAGCTCGCCTTATTGGCGGGCAGCAAAGCAGCGCCTGTGACGCAGATAATTGCCGCTGTGATGCCTATGGTTTTGATAAACATTGTCTTACCCTGTCACGCTAAAATTATAACAGCCATCGCCGCGTTTTGACCCTGTTCCATTTATATTGAAAAAGTCATAGGCCTCGATAACGTAATCGCCGGCGCTTAAACGGCCTTTGAAGACTTCTTCACCTTTAATGGAAGACGCAGATTTATTTATAAGCTCGCGGCCTTGCCAGATATTAAAATCTGGATCGCGCTGTTCATCGCCGCTCGCCTTCATAGCCGAAATTGTCACGTCTTTATCCGTATCTAAATTAAGGAAAATAAACTCTCTATTTCCAAGTTTATTATAAACGCCGGCATCATCTACAGAACAGAGATGCACAGAAGGACCATTAAAAGTGACTTCTTTATAAACAGGCAGAGCCGAGCGAATAGCGCCGCTATTGCTTTCGCCGTTTCCATTGGGGCCCTCACCGGAAATTGACTGACTGTCTAAAAGCGAATTTATCGCCCCATTGCCGATACTGCCCTCACGGCGCAGCCCGTCAGCTAAGGCAAAGATTGTCGCAAAGACCGGCGCGTCTTTATAGGCGTCACTGCTCATGACGTTATAGATCGGCTTAAGTCCCGCCGCGATATTATCAGGGCCGTCCGAAGCGCTGTCAAAAATATCATAAAGGATTGCGCCAATAGAGGCTTCGTTAAACCATCCGGGATTGGTTATGTCCCGCGTTTCAAGGTTATAAGAAAACCCAAATTTTTGACTCGATCCTGAGCTGTCTCGGTAAATGGGATCACCTGTAATCATAGCAGAGAGAGCATTGCCCCAACCTTCGCTATAGGCGACCCGCGCGTCAAGGCGGTCATTCAACGAATGCAGGCCTCCAATAGAATCTGTGCGGGACATTTGATGTTCAAAATAATGGCCCCATTCATGAATAATGACATGCGGATCATATTCATCTGTATCACGCCCTTCTTCACCTAAAAGGTAAATGGCCTCGCTATCTGCATCTGGGAAGTAAGCGGATGTCCCGATTTGGCCTTGGGCTTTTTCGCCTATTGCGGCGCGGTTATTCACGCTCCAGCGAAGTTCCAAAGCAGGAAAGTCAATGTTCGGATCAATAGCTGCAAAAGCTTGAGCGGCCATATACACACTATCCAAGATCGCGAATGGCGCTGCGGAACGCGCTTCGCCATAAGATTGCCCCGTCCAGCCACTCGGCGCATGGAGATCGCGGCTTTGCGACGCCGATTTACCCGTGTTGGCGAGAGAACCTTGAAGCGCGTAGAGTTGGTTTTCCTGCGTATTATCCGTCACCCTAAAGTCCCAATGGGCGGCCTTGTCCGAAAGAAGCTGCGCTTTGGCGCGAATGCGAATATCTGTCTCAGCGTCAAGCGTGAAATCGTAAGACCCATCAGGCGCAGATATCGTTGAAAACAAAACATCCCCGGAGGCGTTCACCGCCTCAATAACAGCGCCCCGAATAGGCATTTCTGTGACATTCGCATAATCCAGTCCCGAATTTTGAGCGTGAGGAACGCGGTCATAAGTGATTTTACCAGAGACTTTAACCGAGGTTACTGGCACCGGCGGCGGCGGCGGTGGTGGCGGCGGCGCGGGAATAGAGGCGACCGCTTGCGGCGCAGCTACGGTGTTACCTCCGCCGCCTCCGCAAGCCCCTAATGAAACGGCTATAAGCCCCGTTGCTGTAAGTCTTATAAACTGCACAGCTCTCTCCTCTGTCACGCCTAGCGTGAAGAAGAGGTGCAATTAAGATGCCAATAATGCCTGAAAGCAATAAATGGTTTTTAAGGGGGAGATCTAGCCTTCAAGGTTAAGGCTTCAAGGCCTATTTGCAGCTAAAGTTAGCGATAGCTACTGTCGTAGCCGAAAAATCATTTCCTGCTAGAACGCGGCGCGGAGAGGCGGAATTTACATCCACATCTTGTCCGCGAATGTCTTTTTCCATCATCATATAATTATAGCCTTCGCCCAATAGCTGCACGCGCTGTGCTTGCTTATCCGCGCCGCAAGAGACGAGACGTTTTTCAAAATGGGGTCCAGATCGGAAATTCTGACGGGTGACAATAACGCGGTTATCATTGGCCGTTTTTTTAATCGAGGCCGCATATATCTTCACGTCATTATTTTCGGGGACTTTAATACGTTTCAGGGACACATCGTCGGCCGTGTTAACGCGGCTAAAGCCGGCTGAGCGGCGTTTGGTATTATCATAGCGCGCCCATGTAACTTGCCGCGCTGTGAGGTAATCCGAATTGACCCATTGCTCTGGCGCCCCGGCTTTACTAATGCGAAGCCAATTTTCAAAAACTTCATAAGCCTTGATCTTTTGGCCTAGCTTCAACATTCCATTTACATCACCGGCGACGGGATTATCACGAATGCGGAGCTGGTCGGCGTCTACCCAATAAGGGATCGGTTCGACCTTTTTGATTATGCGGCGCTTTTTTGGCGTTGCGGTTGAATCCGTACTGATCTGTATAGGCTCGGATATCGGGGCCGTTTGGGCGGCAGCGGGCGCGGCAAATATAAAGCTGCCCGTTGCGAGGCCAATGGCTATCATAATTGGAATATATTTCATTGGTCAAACCTCCATCAATGAATCGGTTTGGTAATACTCTGTAAACCATAATATAATGCTAACCTTGGGTTAAGGCGCATTAATACATCCACAACACCGAAGCCCCAATGAAAAACCCCCTGCAAAGCAGAGGGTTAATTCAAGTAGCTATTGAAGTCCTAAGACGAGGTCTTAGAATTTTCCGATAACGTTCAAATACCAGCCGATGTCATCTTTATCGCCTGTCGCAGCTAGGTATTCCTCTTCGATACCGCCCCATGTGACGCCGACGCCGATTTTAGCGTTGTCATTCACATGACGGTAAACACCGGCAAGGCCGCCCTTACGCGTGATCGTGCCATTTCCGATGTCCAGAATACGGCCTTCGAGGACAGCATCCCATTTATGGGTTGCGTGATAATCCAAGCGTAGAACACCGAGCTGCGCTTCGGACTTTGTAAAGTCGAGGCTATCACGGTTGCTGGTCACAGACCCCGCGCGGTAAGCATATTTACCGCCTAGCGTCCATTTCGGCGCAACGTCATAACTTGCGTCCACGGAGGCAATCGTACTCTTCTGGCGATAGTTTAATGTTTCGCCGTTGAAACGCTGTGAGGTCGGAGACAGATCTTCTAGCCAGACCAATTTCGCGAGCATGTTAAAGCGGTCATCCCATATTGGGCGGTAAGCCGCTGCAATAGACGCTTCCTTAAACTCAGCTTCATTAAAGCTTTGCGGCCCAAGGTCAGCATCTGGACGGGACTGATCAGAGAAAGCGAGATTAAACTTACCTTGCAGACGCAGTTCCTCAGACGCGAGATAGCTTGCGGTCGAGCGTAAGAGCCATGTGCGGCGCTCATCACCCGTATCGATATTTTCATCTTCACGCCATTCGCCCGTAACGCCGGCCTTCATGCGATCAGAGGCGAAACCAACACTGGCTGAGAACGCCTCTCGGTCTAGATTATCGACACGGCCAACTTCACCCGAGAGGCCAAAGTTCCAATTGCCAGGCTTATAATCAAGACCATAAGCATGGGTCACGCCGTTCACACCTGTATCGTTAAACTGCAGACGCTCCTCACCATAGACAGATAGGCTATCTGAATAGCGGCGGCGCGCACCAAAGTTAAAGGTTCCGAGGTTTGACTGAGCCTGCGCATTAAGCGGCAAGTCATAAGCGAGGTAATATTCATCACCATCTTCATATTGATAGCGTAGCGATGCACGGGCTCCGAGGCCATCTTCGCCCGTTGACACTTCGCCGCCGCCAAGAATTTTCTTGGAGAGGCGCACTTCTGCGCCAACGCCAACACGGTCAGTCGTGCGCTGATTGTCACCTTCGATACCGACTTGGCCATAGGCATAGACTTTGCTCTCATCGCCAAATTCATAGTCAACACGGCCGCCCAATGAGGTGCCGGAATTACCGCGCAAATCATCACTGAAAGACGCGCCTATCGTGGCTGTCAGGTTCTCGGTGGCTTTGTAGTCCAAGCGAGCTTCCGCGAAGCTATTCGTGCCTTGCGTCTTATCGTCGGACACATCGGCGCGGGCTGTCATAGACAGCGCCTCAGAAAGCTCTAGGTTCACGCCGCCGCCAAATTGCTCAATCGTTTGATTGGTCGACTCGGCATAGCCAGCGAAACCAGCTTCGCGTTTGCGCCAGTAAGCGTAGGAATTACCATCAAGATTAATCCCGTCAATCTCATTAAAGTCGACGGCAGCCTCAACAGCGTAACCCATGGCAGAGTTATCATTTGCCAAGCCGCCTCGGCTTAGAGGATTATAGGTAAAGCCTCCATCAATAGAGCGGAAGGTTTGCACGCCCAACCCTTTGGTCTTGGCAACTTCGCCTTTGATGTAGGTCCCCGCTGCATATTGCAGCGTAAGATCGACTTCGTAGAGATCAGATTCAGCGCCGCCATCTGTATCATGGTTATAGGTCGCGCCGAGCTTGACGTGATCGCCGAACCAGCGTGATCCGCGCGCGCCGTAAACGGCGGCATCATCAGAGGCTCCGAAGACTGGCGTGAACTCATAATCAATAACCAGAATAGTCTCGTTACCTGATTGCGATCCATCGCGGAATAAACGTCCATCATCACCTGTGCTGCCGAGCGGCTGGTTAAGAATGACGCGGCCTTGGATAAAGTCCATATCATAGTCAGACCCATAAGCGAGACGGCGGCTTTCGATAACAAGCCCAGAAATGCTGTCGCGGGTTTCTACACGCAGAATTTCAGAGCCAATTCCAATATCGCCATTGCGGAGATAATAGACACTGCCGCCCGTTCCGCGAAGCTCATCGCGGCCTTGGCGTGATCCGCCTTCTGCGATGAAAGCTGTCAGACGTGTCCGGTCGTCACCAAATTTCGTTGGATTGCCATTTTCGTCCCAATGCAGCTTTGCACCATAGAGTGTGCGCTGCACGCGGGCGAATTCAGTATCGTTAAAGTTCGTCTGATAATTACCCCAGAGAGCATAATCGTCATCACGTTCCACACGGAGATAGAATTTACCTGATGTCGGCGCGTCCTGTTCAATCGTGCTGTCATCCCCGTATGTCGGGTAGAAGCGCTCAGGATCAAGGCGGCGTAGTAATTGACCGAGGTCTTTATCATCCAGGCCGCTAAATAGATTTTCAATCTCAGCTTCGCCTGTATCCGCTGTGGCTGTCACAGCCCAGCGGTCATTAAGGCGCGAGCGAAGATAGAAAGCAACGCGGCCCTCTTCAAAGCTACGGTCACCCGAAGCATCTTCAGTAATATTTTGACCAATCGTCGCTTCGATTTGTGCAACATAGAATGTGTCTTTGTTTTTGACATCAACACTGCGCAAGATACGGTTTTCAGTTCCGTTCTCTCCAGCGACATTTACCTCAATGGACTGTTCACCCGTTGGCAAAATTTGCTCAGAGACAAATTTACCGTCTTCATCAACCGTAATGTTTTGGCCCATGACCCGAACAGTTTGACCGGGGACATTACGGCCATAGACACGTACCGAGCCGCCGCGCACGCGGATATTATCCTTAAGAAGCGAGTTCTGACCGAAAGCGGTGCGAGCTTCATTAGCCCACTCTTCTTCAGTTAGATCAAATTCTGCATCACCCAAACGCAATGTCTTAGGCGCGGTTTCATCAAAGCTGCCATCGGCATCATAGGCTCTTAGAACATAGACCATCATTTCAGGTGTGTTCTGCGAAGGTCCCATATCTGTATTGACGTTCAGCGTAACTTCGCCGTTCACAAAATCTGCTTTTGAGACAGGTTCGCCGCGCGTGGACTTATCGGCGTCAAAGATGCGCAATTCAGCGCGCTCAATAAAGGCGTCATAGTTCCAATATCCCTCAGCCCGTATGACACGGCCAGTTGGGCCCGCGACGATATTAGCCTGTGTATTAAGGCGTTTGACAATATCAAGAGCTGTCGTGGTCGTCTCAATTTCCATACCCTCGGCATAGGATGAGGTCTTATTGCCCCATCCAACCCAGCGCATTAAGCGTCCTGGACGTGCTGATTCAGCTTCGCCATTATCACGGCGTCCGCCAAAGCTATTGGTTGCGCGGCGTGTATCGCCTTCGAGCGCCTCAGATCCTCTGTCACCGCGGAGGCCCGCTTCGCGGCCCTGTGCTCGGTCACCGAATTCATCGGCGTCAGTGCGCTCGAGGCGACCATTATCATTGGCAAAGAAGGCTATACGGTCTCGGTTACTGTCACCAGACGGGCGGTCAAAGAGTTGACCACTGGCCGGAACGTCATCCCGCGTAAAGGCTTTGGCATCGCCCCAGCTTGCTTCCATCGCAATATCTTTAAACTGCTTCGGCGCAAGGCTCTTCACTAATTTCAAAGCGCGTTTCAAAGCAGATTGCGCAATATCGACCTCTTCCAAATCATCAGCATGATAGACGAGTATGGCGCGGTCAGCCGTTACAGATTCTTCTAGAACCTGGCGAATACGCAATTGCGATGTATAGGCAATTTCACCCGTTACATCATCAAAGTCAGCCGCGAAGAGATCAACACGGAGCTTGGCGCGATGCGCGGCACCGAAATTCATCTTCACAAATTTACCGCGTGTGGCGCGAACAACGCGCGGGTTTTCAGTTGTTGGAGAATAACCCAGTGGCAATGTGCGCACGTCAGTCTTCAAGAGGAAGTTGGACCCGCGTTCGCTATTGGCGATAATCGCGCAAGGGATATGATAACGGCCATATTCATCGGTCGTGATAATATCGCCATTCACAGTCACCAGACGGACAGCCGGCAGTCCAGCTTCGCCGTCATCAGGATAGCCATTATGGTTCACGTCATCATAGACGCGGCCGATCACAGGCGTGCAGTCAAAGCTTGGCTCAGGGATGTAATCCACAATCGCTGTTGCGATATCTGAACGCTCGCCCGTGTCGCGATTTTCTGCAAAGGCTTGGTTCTCATGCGCGCCAAACTCAACATTTGGTCCGGCTAAGAGGCGCAGATTAACAGAGAGTGTTTCGCCCGGAGCGAGATAATCCAAAGGCGACGCATTTACTGTGTCCACAGTCCAGCTCAAGCTTAGTCTATCAGCCAAAGTTGGTTCTATA
This sequence comes from Hellea sp., assembly GCA_039977295.1. GTDB lineage: Bacteria > Pseudomonadota > Alphaproteobacteria > Caulobacterales > Maricaulaceae > Hellea. Next base: position 197,184 of record JBDWDN010000003.1, read on the forward strand.
CTCACTGACGTAACACCATCAGAAACTGTTGCGCTATTTGGAATATAAGCGAAACCAGCCGGGATATTATCCACAATGTCGATGTTTGAAATTGTGCCAATGCCTGAATTTGTGACGTCAATTGTGTAAAGAACGGGGTCACCAATTTGAACCGTTCTTGGACGTGCTGTTTTTCTGACAATAAGGTCGTTAACTTTGGCTGATGGGATAAGCTCGATGGAGGCTGTATCATCAGCTGACACAAGCGCGCCTGTTAGCGGGTTCGCGCCTTGGACAGTCGCCTTGTTTATAAAGGTACTGGCTGTCTCAGGGGCCACGAGAGCTTGAAGCTGAACGCTCATCGCTTCGCCAACCGCCAAGGAGCCTAATCCATCAAGAACGGTTATTTCAGTGACGCCGTTATAGGCCGCATTGACATCACCTGCAAAACCTGCGGGCTCTGTCGTGATTTCATTCGAATTAATAACTACATTGTCATCACCATAAACATCACCCAAATCGTCAGAGATTTGAACGGCGTTGATGAGCGTTTGACCCGTGTTCGAAATATCAAAGCTATAGGTCACAAGCTGACGGCCATCCTCTTGGGTGATAGGCTCGCCCAATACTGATTTAGCCAAGCTTAGCTCCGAGCTACCACAATGCTGCATCGGAATATTGTTCATCAAGATTGAAGGATCGCCCGCCTCGAAATCAAATTCGAAGTAGAATTTCGGATTTGCTTCGAGCGACGCATCCGCCAGCTCACCTGAACCGCCAACCTCAGAGGATCCAAGAATAGCGGGGTTAGCCGGAAGAAGCGATGTTGCATCTAGCGATACTGTTTCAACTTGACGTGATGTGCTTGGCACGCCGCTTGCAGGGTAATCAGGTATAAGTGTGTAACGTCCAGGAGAGGTCACATAGAATTGGAAGTAACCATCTGAACCATCGCGGACAATGACAATGTCATTGGCTGTGCCAACGCTATTATTTACGCCTCTTGGACCGGAGACCGAGATGCCGCCGCCTGTGAGGATAGAGCCGTTTTCTTCACAATAGAAATAACCTGTTGGATCATAATCTTCTGCATCTGGAATACCATCGCCGTCACGGTCTTCTGTTGGGCTTTCAAGGTTATCAGGGACGCCGTCACCATCCGTATCAATAATGAAGACAGGAGTCGGATTTATATCACCTTCTGTGTCCGGCGTGATTGTTGGGTCATTGGACGGCACATCTTCAGGCAAGTCAGGAGACTGACCAATCGCAGTGTTACCCGCGGCAGGGCCACCTTCTGTTGTGTCGATACGCACAATAATCGTTACGATACCTGCTTCGCCTACGGCTAACTGCGGATCGCCCGATAAAAGGTTAATGTCGGAGACGCCGTCATAGTCGCCATTCACAGTTCCGCCTGTAAATCCGCTAATTTGAGCAACAGGGGATGTGTAAACCGTAGACGGCGTTAGGGCCGCGACAAGGTCATCCTGGAGCTGAAGCTCTGTAAGGGTAACATTACCTGAGTTTTCCATAACGATCTGATAGGTCACGTCATAAATTGGGCCGCCGACTTGTAAAATCTCGGAGACAGATTTGGTGACCGTCAGTTCAGGTTCGCGCATGGCGTCAACCGTTACGCTCGTATCGCCCGATGTCGTATCGCCTGACGACGCGCTCGCAATATTGGTAACAAAGCCCGCATCAATATCGTCCTGCGTAACTTCGTAGTCAGCGCTACAGGTCAAGACAGCTTGCGGCAACAGGCCTGTGGCTGGGAGGGCTGGACAGATAACATCGTCAATTTTGTCATCTTCAACCGTAACTAATGTCGTGAGCGTGGCATTACCTGTATTGGTAACATCATACTCATATGGGACGATATCGCCGGGCATTGAGAAGCCTTCCGTAACGGCGCGTTTAACAATGGACAGACCATTTGTAACATCCGCGTCAACTGTAACGCTATCTGGCTCGGAGGTTGTTGTGCCGTCTGACGCAGCCGCAATATTTGTCACTTCGCCGGCGTCAATATCAGCCTGCGTTACAGCATAGTCTGCGGTACATGACAGGCTTCCAGCTGGCTCCAAGCCTTCTGGCAGCACAGGACAGACCACAGTTTCAATTTTATCATCTGAGACAGTGATAGGGTCAGTAATTGTTACATTACCCGTATTGGAGACAAGATATTCATAAGTAATGATTTCGCCAACATTTGTGAACGCTGTCGCCGTTGTGGATTTCGCAATCGACAATGAAGGTTCCTGCGTGCCGGAAATCGTCGCGCTATCAGGGGCAGATGTGCTGCCGCCGCTTGTTGCCGTAGCAATATTAATCACTTCACCGGCGTCAATGTCTTCTTGTGTAACGCTATACTCTGCAGAGCATGTGAGTGTCGCGCCTGGGACGAGGCCGCCTGTCGGAAGCGCCGGACACGTAATTGTGCCGATCTTATCGTCTTCAATAGTGACGAGATCTGTGAGCGTAACATTGCCTGTATTACGAACGATATAATCATAGCTCAGAACATCTCCAATCATGGTGAAGTTGTTTGATGTCGCAACTTTATCCAAAGCGAGACCAGTCTCCTGATCGCCTGTGACGGTTTCGCTAACTGTGCCGGATGTTGTTGTTCCGTCTGTTGCGCTGGCCGTATTCGTTACGCTGCCGGCATCAATATCATCTTGGGTCACTGTGTCTTCACCGGTGCAGGTAACGCTGGCGCCCGGTAGAAGGCCGCCTGCAGGTAATGCAGGACAGGTTACATTAGCAATGCGGTCATCAGATATAGTGATAGCATTGGTAATTGTGACGTTACCTGTATTTGTAACAACAAAATTATAGGTGAGCGTATCGCCAACCCTATTAAACTCTGTCGTCACAGCCGTTTTCGCAACTGTCAGTTCTGGCGCTTGAGCCGCGCCTACGACTGCATCATCAGTTGGTGATGTTGTCGTGCCATCTGTTGCGCTGGCGATATTGGTAACAGAGCCAGCATCAATATCAGCCTGCGTCACTTCATAACTTGCCGTGCAGGTTATAGACTGCGTTGGCATCAAGCCGTCAGCAGGAAGAGCCGGGCAATTAATTGTAGCAATTTTATCATCTGAAACAGTGATAGGATCAATAATTGTGACGTTACCTGTATTCGTAACGACATAATCATATGTCAGGATATCACCCGCAATTGAGAACTCAGTCTCATTCGCCGTTTTAACAATTTCCAGCATTGGATCTTGCGTGCCTGTAACGGTTTCATCGTCTGGCAATGATGTTGTTGTGCCGTCCGTAGCTGTCGCTGTGTTCGTCACAAAGCCAGCATCTAAATCGTCTTGCGTGACGGTATCTGTCGCTGTGCACGTCAAAGTCTGGTTCGGTAATAAGCCGCCCGCCGGAAGCGCAGGACAGGTGATCGTTCCAATACGGTCATCCTCAATTGTAATAGGCTGGGTCAGCGTCACATTGCCGTCATTGGTAACGATATATGTATAATCAAGCGTATCGCCGACCATAGTGAAGTCACTATCGCCTGCAATTTTATTGACGCTCATTGACGGCGTTTGGACGCCATTAACACTGGCCATCTCTTCATCCGTCGTGACAAATCCGTCTGTTGCAGAGGCCGTGTTCGTAACAGAGCCTGCATCAATATCAGCTTGGGTCACAGTGTCTGTACCCGTACATGTCAGGCTAGCGCCTGGCAGCAGGCCGCCCGCTGGAAGCGCAGGACACATTACATCTGAGATGCGGTCATCTGAAACAGAAATCGGGAAAGTAATCGTTGTGTTACCCGTATTTGTCACTTCAAATTCATAGTCCAGAGTATCGCCAACATTTGCAAAGTCAGCTGTCAGAGCCGTTTTTACGAGGTCTAATTCTGGGTTCTGCTCCGCAGGAATTGTAACATATACAGGCGGCGAACTGGCCCGAGAGTGCATGACATAAGCATCATTTGTCACGGAGCCATTATCAATATCGGCTTGCGTCACTTCATAGGTCGCAGAACAGGTTTCTATCTGTCCCGGGATTAGGTTTCCGTTGAAGCAAATAAATGTCCCAATCTTGTTATCATTGATTTCAAAATCCATCGTCAATGTAACATTGCCCGTGTTCTCGATCTCATAGCTATAGGTCAAGATTTGCCCCACGAAGTTATAGGACACATCATCAGACGCTTTACGAAGCTCAATAGCTGGGTTTTCGTTAGCCGGAATAGTTTCTGAGTCAGGCGCAGAGGTTATGGTGCCGTCTGTGGCTGTCGCAATATTTGTGACAACGCCAACATCAAGATTGTCCTGCGTTACGACGTATTCGGCTGTGCAGGTAATACTGGCACTCGGCAGTAATCCACCAGCAGGAAGCGCTGGGCAGACGACATTTGAGATTAGGTTATCATCAACAGAGATTGGATCCGTGATTGTTACATTACCTGTATTGGTCACCACATATTCATAGGTCGTAATATCGCCTGGAAGGGTGAAGTTCACATCGGTCGCAGATTTTTCAATTGTTAATGTCGAAACGCGCGTTGCAAAGACTTTCTTACTGACAGGCGGAGACGTCACATTGCCATCCGTTGAAGTCGCGAAGTTCTCGACATCACCATTATCAACATCTTCCTGCGTCACTTCATAAGTGCCTGTGCAAGTAATGCTCGCGCCGGGAATAAGGCCGCTGGCGGGTAGCGCCGGACAGGTTACATTAGGAATTTTATTATCAGAGACAGAAATGGGGTCTGTAATGGTTGTGTTGCCTGAGTTGATGACCTCATACTCATAGTCAATCATTTGGCCCGGCATATTATATGTGCTGCTGAGCGCAGATTTTATCGTCGTCAGGGCTGGAGCTTGATCCGCTTCCACGGTGACTGAGTCTGTTGGCGATGTTGTCCCGCCATTAGACGCGGAAGCGATGTTTAGAACTTCACCCGCATCAATATCGGCTTGGGTCACGACATAAGTCGCAGAACATGTCAGCGTTTCATTTGGCGCTAATCCTGCCATTGGCAAGCTTGGACATGCGACGCTAGAAATACGGTCATCAGCCACTGTGATGGCGCCCGTTAGCGTTACATTACCAGTATTACGCACGAGATAGTCATATGAAAGGACATCGCCAACAGCGCTAAAGCTAGCTTGGCCTGCTGTCTTCGTGATTGACAATTCAGGTGTTTGCACGGCGCCGACTGTTTCTGTTGCGGGTGGCGAGGTTGCACCTGGAATAGAGGCAGAGGCAATATTCGTGACAGAGCCATTATCGATATCGTCTTGCGTGACTGAATAAGTCGCCGTGCAAGTGATGCTCGCGCCAGGTGCTAATGAGCCGCCAGGAAGAGCCGGACAAGAAACAGACGAAATTTTGTCATCTGATACTGTCACATTATCTGTGATCGTTACATTACCTGTATTGGTCACAAGATATTCATAATCAACGAGGTCACCAACATTAGCGAAATCTGTGCTCAGCGCATTTTTCACAATGGCAAGTGATGGCGTTTGGTCAGCCGTTACTGTTTCGGAAACAGGCGGCGTCGTGACGGACCCATTCGTCGCTGTGGCCGTATTTGTAACAAAGCCATTATCCAAATCATCTTGCGTAATTATATCCGTGCCTGTGCATGTCAGTGTTCCGCCGGGGGCTAAGCCGCCTGCAGGAAGCGCTGAACATGTCACGGAAGCAATTCTGTCATCAGACACTGTCAAAGCGTCAGTGATCGTCACATTACCTGTATTCGTAATGACATAGTTATAATTGACCGTATCGCCAACCGCATCAAAACTTTGCGGCGTAGCTGTCTTCGTCATTGAGAGAGACGGCGTTTGCGCCGCATCGACCGTTTCATCGACGGGAGGTGACGTCACGGAGCCATCTGTTGATGTCGCGATATTCGTTACGCTTCCATTATCAAGGTCGGCTTGCGTAACAACATATGTTGCCGAGCAGCTAATAGATTGACCTGGAAGCAAGCCGCCTGACGGGAGAGCTGGGCAAGAAACAGAGGCAATTTTATCGTCAGAAACAGAGATTGGATCTGTAATTGTCGTATTACCTGAGTTCGTAACGACATAGTCGTAATTCACCGTATCACCGACAGCGTCATAATCAGACGTTGTTGCTGTTTTTACTGTTGTTAGGGCTGGAGCCTGGTCCGCATCTACTGTGACTTGGTCCGTAACGGGCGGCAGCGTTCCGCCAGCAGGCGTTCCATTTGCTGTCGCAATATTTGTCACAGATCCATTATCAAGATCATCCTGCGTAACCGTATAAGACCCCGTACAGGTAAATTCTTCACCAGGCGCAAGAGCGGAGGCTGGGCAAGACAAGCTTGGGATCAAGTCATCTGTCACGGAGATATTTGTGATGTTAACATTACCCGTATTTCTAACAAGGTAAGTATAGTCCAGCACGTCGCCGATAGAGGCATATGATGTATCAACAGCGGATTTATCAATCGTCATTGATGGCGTCTGTGTTCCGTCAACGGTGGCTGTGCCCGGCGTTGGCGGCAAAGGATCACCATTTGGAAGGTCAGCTTCAAGAGACGCATTATTCGTTACAAAGCCGGCATTCACATCATCTTGCGTGACGGTGTAATTAGCCGAGCAGACCATAGTTTCAGTCGGCGCAAGGCTAGTGCGCGGACAAGAGACGGCCGCGATGAGATCATCCGTAATGACGATATTAGCGAGCGTTACAGAACCCGTATTTGCAACATCGAATTCAAAGCTCAATATATCGCCAACATTCGAGAAACCAGCTGTCACAGCGCGTTTTTCAAATGTGATAGCGGGCATCGGATCACTATCAACTGTATCACTCGACGGCGTATTGACGGGCGGCTCACCATTAGGCGGATTACCTGTCGCAGAGGCGTTATTTGTTACAAAGCCAGCATCTACGTCATCTTGGGTGACGCTATAACTTGCAGAACACACCATCGTTTCTGTCGGCAGTAATATCGTTTGCGGACAAGAGACAATCGCAATTAAGTCATCAGAAATTGAAATCCCAGTGAGGGTCACATTACCCGTATTATTTACGTCAAATTCGTAATTAATGACGTCGCCTGCATTTACAAAGCTTGCGGTTGTTGCGCGCTTCGTAAAGCCGATTGAGGGTGTTTGTGTGGCATCAACTGTAGCGTCGACAGGCGTAGAAATAAGTGAACCATTTTGTGCATAGGCTTGGTTTGTCACAAAGCCAGCATCAACATCTGCTTGCGTAATCGCATAGCTTGCCGTGCAAGTCTCAGTCGCGCCCGGAACAATATTACCGACAAAACAGTTAATCGTGCCAATTTTGTCATCTTCAATGGTTGTTGTGCCCGTCAGCGTCACATTACCCTCATTGGTAATGGCGAAGCTGTAATCGACGATTTCGCCAACCATTGTGAAATCACTAAATTGCGGTGTTTTTACAACGGATAGGGCCGGCGCTTGATCTGCAGGAATAGTTTCAGATGTTTGCGGCGACGTTGTGCTTCCATCAGAAGCTGACGCCAAATTGGTTACAGAGCCTGCATCCAAATCAGCCTGTGTTGCCGTATATGTGGCTGTACAAGTAAGGGTTGCGCCAGGGACAAGGCCACCGGCTGGAAGCGCAGGACAATCTACAACATCAATGCGGTTATCTGTAACCGTGATCGGGTCTGTCAGCGTTGTGTTACCTGTGTTGGTGACAACATACTCATAAGTCGTAACATCACCTGGAAGTTCAAAGTTTACATCCGTAGCCGTCTTAACTGTTTCCATTGCAGGGTTTTGGTCTGCATCGACAGTCTCGGTAGCTTCGGCGTCTGTTAAATCGCCGCCTGCTGGTGTGCCAGTTGCCGACGCGATATTTATAACAGCGCCCGCATCAATATCGTCCTGCGTTACGGTGTAGTCTGCGGTACAAATAACAATTTCAGCCGGATCAAGGTTAGCGTCATTATTTCCAATCGCCGGAACATCACAGACAACCGCCGCGATTTTATCATCCGTAACAACAATGTCAGAGATAAAGACATTGCCTGTATTCGTGACTTCATATTCATATGTCAGAACATCCCCAACCGTATTGAAATCTGTTTCGCCAGCGGTCTTTACCATCGTAAGTGACGGAGCCTGCTCGGCGTCTACAGTTGCGCTGGTTGTCGGCGGTGTTAACGCGCCGCCAGCCGGTGTGCCGTCAGCAGCCGCATTATTTGTAACGGAGCCATTATCCAAATCCGCCTGCGTAACTTCATAGCTCGCGGTACAAATGACCACTTCGGCCGGGTCAAGATTTGCGTCTCCATTGCCGATGGCTGCAACATTACAAATAACCGTATCGATTAAGTCATCCGTAACAACCAGATCACTGATCAGGACGTTACCTGTATTCGTTACCGTATATTCGTAATTTAGGATGTCCCCAACAGCTGTGTAATCCGTTTCAATAGCCGCTTTGGCAATTGTCATAGCTGGGGTTTGAATTCCATCAACCGTCGCGTCATCTGTCGGTGAAGTCACATTGCCATCTGTCGCCGAGGCAATATTTGTAACAAAACCTGCATCCAAGTCCGCTTGGGTCACGGCGTAGCTAGCCGTACAGGTCACGCTGCCATTTGGTATCAAGCCGCCCGAAGGAAGGGCAGGACAGCTGACCATAATAGGCGCCGCGATTTTATCATCATCAACCGTAATGGCATCTGTAATTGTCGTGTTACCCGTATTAGTGACGAGATATTCGTAATCTAATGTGTCGCCAACCATGGTAAATTCTGTGGTCAAAGCTGTCTTAACAGTCGTCAAAGCGGGTGACTGCGTCCCATTAACGGTTTCAGTATCACCTGCAGAGGCAAGTGTTCCGCCCGCAGGCGTACCTGTAGCGTCCGCGATATTCGTAACAAAGCCCGCATCAATATCGTCTTGGGTGACGCTATATACGCCCGTGCAGGTTACGCTTTCAGTTGGCATTAATGTCGTAACAGGGCAGCTCACCGAGGCGATCTTATCGTCCGCAACAGCGATATCTGTAATTTCAACATTACCGCTATTGGTCACGAGATATTCGTAGCTAATCGTATCGCCGACCATATCAAAATTTGTATCGACTGCCGTTTTCGCCAAAATAAAGGCGGGAGACTGCGTGCCGCCTACTGTCTCTGTATCCGTTGGCGGCGTTAATGTTCCGCCAGTTGGCGTGCCGTCGATCGAGGCAATATTTGTGACGGAGCCTGCATTCAGATCGTCCTGCGTAACGGCATAATCTGCGGTACATGTTGTCGTTTCGCCTGGTGCCAGAGTGGTAACAGGGCAATTAATTGTAGCAATTTTGTCATCCGAAACAGTGAGGCCAGAGATCGTTACATTACCTGTATTCTCAACATCATATTCATATGAAATAATGTCGCCAACAGCGGCAAAATTCATCTCGACCGCGCGCTTATCAAAGCTCAAAGAGGGCGATCCATCTTCTGTGCCGACAGTCTCATCAGCCGTTGTGACTGGCAATGTGCCTTGGCTTGGCGTTCCTGTTACGGTCGCTTCATTGGTAATCGGTGTTCCCGCATCTATATCTGCTTGGGTCACTGCATAGCTCGCCGTAAAGCTCACTGTTTGGCCAACATTTAGTGTTGCAACTGTCGCCGGCGTAATTGCTGATAAAGTGCCTGTCCCGCTATGAACATCAGACACGCTGACATTATTGATTGTTACGTTACCGGTATTTTGCGCCGTATAAGTATAGGTGATAATATCGCCGACTTGAACGTCACTTGTATCCGAAGCCGCTTTCGTGAAAGTAATTTCAGGCGCGCCAGCATCTGTCGAAACGGTTTCGTCATCTGTTGCTGGCGTATAAGAGCCAGAGGCTGGAACCGCATTAACAGTCGCCGTATTCGTGATGTCTGTTCCCGCATCAACATCTGCCTGCGTAACAGTATAAGTCGCTGTAAATGTTTCAATCGCGCCAACGGCCATAGACGGCACATTTGCTGGGGTGAAAGCGCTGAGCGTGCCAGTGCCAGAATGGGCATCGGAAATGCTAACATTTGTCATGGTCACATTACCCGTATTCTCCACAACATATGTATAGGTTATGATATCGCCGACAGCCGCGTCTGATGTTTGGCTCGCTGATTTCGCAACCGTCATTTCAGGGGCTGGATCTTGGGTTGAAACGGCTTCTGTATCTGTAACAGGCGTGTAAGTTCCGCGCTCAGGAACGGCGTTTAATGTCGCTTCATTCGTAATATCGCCGCCGGCATCTACATCGGCTTGCGTGATCGTGTAAGTGGCCGTGAAGCTAGCTATTGCGCCTGGCGCAAAATCGTTAATCGCGCCTGGAGTAATCGCGGAGAGTGTTCCGCTGCCATTATGGGCGTCCGTAATGCTCACGAAATCCATCGTTACATTACCCGTATTCTCGATCGCATATGTATAGGTGATAACGTCGCCGACAGTTGCATTTGTTGTCTCAGACGCTGTCTTCGCCAGGGTCATAGCGGGCGCTGGCCCTTCCACTGTGACGGTTTCATCATCTGTTGGCGGCGTAAATGTGCCGCCTGCGGGGGTCGCCGCAGCAGAGGCTGTATTTGTAATATCTGTGCCCGCATCAATATCGTCTTGAGTCACTGTGTAAGTGGCTGTGAAGGTTGTTGAATCCCCAACCGCTAATGTCGCGACGGAAGCAGGACTAAAGGCTGATAATGTGCCGCTGCCAGAATGAACATCAGAGACAGTAACATCTGTTAGCGTGACATTACCTGTATTAGCCACAACATATGAGTAAGTGATGACATCACCAGCTTGTACATCCGACGTATCGGAGGCCGTCTTGGTAAGGCTCGCGGCTGGCGCGGGGCCTGCTAGATCAACAGAGGCATCTGCCGTGACAGGGGTATAGCTTCCCCCCGCTGGCGTCGCGTCGGCTGTCGCTGTATTCGTGATGGCCGTGCCCGCGTCAATATCATCTTGCGTCACTGTATAAGTCGCTGTGAAGTCAACTGAATCGCCAACGGCTAAGGTCGCAACAAAGGCTGGCGTAATCGCGGATAATGTCCCCGTTCCGCTATGCGCGTCTGAAACGCTAACATTACTCATCGTGACATTACCGTCATTGGTGACGCTATAGGTATAAGTGATCACATCACCGACCATCGCATTGCTTGTTTGTGACGGTGTTTTTGTCATCGCGAGAGATGGCGCTGGGGCGTCGACAGTGACGGTTTCATCAGCTGTTACGGGCGTGAATGTTCCGCCTGCAGGCGTCGCGTCGCCTGTGGCCGTATTGGTAATATTTGTTCCCGCATCAATATCAGCTTGCGTAACGGTGTAAGTGGCCGTGAAGCTTGCACTATCGCCAACCGCTAAGCTGGCAATCGAAGCGGGCGAAATGGCTGATAATGTGCCTGATCCAGAGTGAACGTCTGAGATCGTAACATTCGTCAGCGTTACATTACCTGTGTTCACAACAGCATATGTATAAGTAATCACGTCGCCTTCTTGTACGTCGCTCGTATCAGAGGCTGTCTTGGCGAGGCTCATATCTGGCGCAGGCGCGTCAACGGTGACTGTCTCATCATCTGTTGGCGGGACGAATGTACCGCCTGCTGGGGTTGCCGCAGCCGAAGCCGTATTCGTAATATCTGTGCCCGCATCAATATCGTCTTGCGTGACTGTGTATGTGGCCGTGAATGTCGTTGAATCCCCAACCGCTAATGTGGCGACAGAGGCAGGACTAAAGGCTGATAAGGTGCCGCTACCAGAGTGAACATCTGAGACAGATACATCTGTGAGGGTAACATTACCTGTATTGGCAACAACATAGGAATAGGTAATGACATCTCCGACCTCGACATCTGTGGTGTCAGAGGCTGTTTTTGTTAAGCTCGCCAATGGGGCGCTCGCTTCGATAGCAACAACCGCGTCTGCTGTAACAGGCGTATAGCTTCCGCCTTCTGGCGTAGCATCTGCTGTCGCTGTATTCGTAATTGGAGTGCCGGCATCGACATCTTCTTGCGTAACCGTATAGGTCGCGGTGAAGTCAACTGAATCGCCAACGGCAACGGACGCAACGGAGGCTGGCGTAATCGCAGATAATGTTCCTGTTCCGCTATGCACGTCTGAAACGCTGACATTGGTCATCGTGACATTGCCGTCATTCGTGACGCTATAAGTATAAGTAACAATGTCACCGACCATCGCATTACTTGTTTGCGACGGTGTTTTTGTCATCGCCAGAGATGGCGTTGGGGCTTCTACCGTGACGGTTTCATCATCGGTCGGCGGCGTAAACGAACCGCCTGCGGGGGTTGCCGCAGCAGAGGCTGTATTTGTAATATCTACGCCCGCATCAATATCGTCTTGAGTAACAGTGTAAGTCGCCGTGAATGTCGTTGATTGTCCAACCGCTAATGTCGCAACAGAGACAGGACTAAAGACTGATAAGGTGCCGCTGCCGGAGTGAACGTCTGAGACAGTAACGTCTGTTAGCGTTACATTACCTGTATTGGCCACAACATATGAGTAAGTGATGACGTCACCCACCGCTACATTCGATGTATCAGAGGCTGTCTTCGCCAAAGTTGCAGAAGGGAGTGGGTTTTCTAGGTCAACAGAAGCATCTGCCATGACAGGGGCATAGCTTCCGCCCGCTGGCGTAGCATCTGCTGTCGCTGTATTCGTGATGGCCGTGCCCGCGTCAATATCATCTTGCGTCACTGTATAAGTCGCTGTGAAGTCAACTGAATCGCCAACGGCTAATGTCGCAACAGAGGCTGGCGTTATCGCAGATAATGTCCCGGTTCCGCTATGGACATCAAAAACGCTGACATCGCTCATTGTGACATTGCCGTCATTTGTGACGCTGTAGGTATAGGTGATCACATCACCGGCCATCACGTTACTTGTTTGCGACGGTGTTTTTGTCATCGCAAGAGACGGCGCTGGGGCGTCGACTGTAACCGTTTCATCAGCTGTTACAGGCGTAAATGTTCCGCCTGCAGGTGTCGCGTCGCCTGTGGCCGTATTGGTAATATTTGCACCCGCATCAATATCCGCTTGCGTAACGGTGTAGGTTGCCGTGAAGCTTGCGCTGTCGCCAACCGCTAAGCTGGCAATCGAAGCGGGCGAAATGGCTGATAATGTGCCTGATCCAGAGTGAACGTCGGAGATCGTAACATTCGTCAGCGTTACATTACCTGTGTTCACAACGGCATATGTATAAGTAATGACATCGCCTTCTTGCACGTCGCTCGTATCAGAAGCTGTCTTGGCGAGGCTCATATCTGGCGCAGGCGCGTCAACCGTGACTGTTTCATCTGCTGTTTCAGGCGTGAATGTCCCGCTTGGGGGAGTCGCAGTGACCGTAGCCGTATTTGTAATATCTGTGCCCGCGTCAATATCGTCTTGCGTGACGGTATATGTGGCCGTGAAAGTAACGCTTTGCCCAATTGCAAGGTTTGCGGAGGCTGGCGTGATGGCGCTGAGTGCCCCGCTACCGCTATGAACGTCGGAAACAGATACATTCGTCAAAGAGACGTTGCCTGTATTCGTAACAGCATAGCTATAGGTGATGACATCGCCGGCTTGGACATCAGTCGTGTCAGAGGCCGATTTAACGAAGTCAACATCTGGCGTAGGCGCTTGCGTGGTTACGGATTCGTCGGCCGTAACCGGGGTATATGTTCCGCCGGCAGGAACCGCAGCGGCAGTCGCCGTATTCGTAATCGCAGTGCCCGCATCAATATCATCTTGCGTGACAGTATAGGTCGCGCTGAACGTCGCGCTATCGCCAACAGCGAGAGTCGCAATGGAGGCTGGCGCGATCGCCGACAGCGCGCCCGTCCCAGAATGCGCGTCCGAAATCGATACATTCGTCATAGTGACGTTACCGCTATTGGTGACGTTATAATTATAGGTGATGACATCACCTGCTTGTACATCGTTATCTACAGAAGCTATTTTTGAGAGCGTTAAGGCAGGCGCTGGCGTTTCAACGGTGACCGTTTCGTCATCCGTGGAAGGTGTATATGTCCCGCCCGTTGGTGTTGCATTAGCCGTGGCCATATTCGTAACATCGTTGCCGGCATCGATATCATCTTGCGTAATCGTATAGGTCGCTGTGAAAGTTGCGCTATCGCCGACAGCTAAGCTTGCAACGGAGGCGGGGCTAAAGGCCGATAAGGCGCCAGAGCCAGAATGAACATCTGAAATACTGACAGCATTGAGGGTTACATTGCCGGTGTTTTCGACGACGTAGGTATATGTGATGACATCACCTTCTTGAACGTCTGATGTATCCGAAGCGGTTTTACTTAGCGTAGACGCAGGGGCCTGCGCTTCGACGGCGACGCTCTCATCCGCTGTCGCCGCTGGCAATGTCCCTTGAGCCGGCGTAGCCGATAAGGTCGCGGTATTAGTGATGGCAGCGCCCGCATCAATATCGTCTTGTGTGATTGGGTAAGTCGCTGTGAAATCAACCGAATCGCCAACTGCGAGGGTGGCAACAGTCGCGGGAGAAATCGCAGATAAAGGTCCATTGCCGCCATGAGCGTCGGCGACGCTCAGGTCTGTGAGCGTAACATTGCCTGTATTCGTAACGCTATAAGTATAGGTTACTATATCACCCTCTTGGAGATCAGTGTCATTTGAGGCTGTTTTAGTAAATGTCGTTGCGGGCGCCGGCGCGATCAAATCAACGCTTTCATCCGCTGTGGGCGGCGTGAAGCTGCCGCCAGCGGGCGTCGCAGCGGCGGTCGCGGTGTTTGTAATAGCAACACCAGCATCAATATCCTCTTGGGTTATGGTGTAATCGGCGGTGAAAGTCTGCGAAGCGCCCGGTAACATCACAGCCACAGTCGCAGGCGTGATAGGTTCTAATGTGCCAGCGCCTTCATGCACATCTGACACACTCACATTTGTCAAAGAAACATTACCCGTATTTGTGAAAACATAGGTGTAGGTGATGACATCACCGACTTCGGCATCGGCCGTTTTTGAGGCCGTTTTTGTCAAGGTAGAATTCGGGTTTGTTGCGATCACGCCAACAGATTCATTCGCTGTCGGCGGTGTGTAAGTTCCCCGCGGGGCCGTGGCATTCCCTGTCGCGATATTCGTAATCGGAACGCCCGCATCGATATCGGCTTGCGTCATAGTATAATCTGCGGTGAATGTTTGCGTTCCGCCCGGAGCGATGGAGGCGACATTTGCCGGTGTTATGGGACCTAATGTTCCTGTGCCTTGATGGACGTCGGAGACGCTCACATCGGTTAAAGTTACGTCGCCCGTATTGGTGAAGACATAAGTATAAGTTACAACGTCACCTTCTTCGAGGTCAGTGTCATCCGACGCGGTTTTAGTAAGCGTTGAGGCGGGCGTTGCAGTGCCCATTGCAACGGTTTCATCTGCGGTTTTATCAGCTAGAGTGCCGCCCGCAGGGGTAAAGCTTGCTGTGGCGGTATTGGCGACATCGACGCCAGCATCAAAATCCGCTTGTGTGATGACATATGTCGCTGTGAAAGTTTGTGTTGTATTTGGCGCGATAGACGCGCTTGCTGGCGCGATCGCGGATAATGTTCCTGATCCGCCATGCGCATCTGTAAGGCTAACATCATTTAAGGTCACATTACCGGTATTCTCGACGGTATAAGTATAAGTGACCGTGTCGCCTTCTTCCAAATCAGCATCGGGAGAAGCGATTTTGGAGAACAAGGCCTCTGGTGTTGGCGCGGTAATAGAAATCGATTCATCAGCCGTTGGCGCTGTAATTGCGCCCCGCTTGGGCGTTGAATTGGCTGTCGCCGTATTATCTATTGTCCCGCCAGCATCAATGTCCGCTTGGGTGACGGTATAGCTCGCTGTGAAAACTTGTATATCATTTGGGGCGAAGTCATCAACGCTTGCGGGCGCCGGCGCCGTTAATGTTCCAGCACCGTCATGAACGTCCGTAATATTGACATTATCTAATGTGATATTGCCAGTATTTTGAACCGTATAAGTATAGGTGATAACATCACCTTCTTCGACATCCATATCTTTGGACGCAACTTTTGTAATTGTGATTGAGTTATCCGCAGCAGGGCCTGGAATCGTCAATGTACCCGACACGCTGCCGAGCTGACCTTCTGACGGATTGGCCGTAACTTCCGCCGTATTTACGAAAACAATATCATTATCGATATTGGACTGCGTGACTGTGTGAGACGCCGTGCAGGTCATATTCGCGCCGCTGACCAGCGAGGTTTGCGGGCATGACATCGTGCCTGTGATGAAAGTATCGGTCACAACGATATTATTTAATGTAACAGAGCCGATATTCGTGACTAAGAAACTGTATTCGATGATATCGCCGACAGCGTCATAGCTCGCCCGATTTGCTGTTTTTTCAATCGAAACACCTGGTGCGACTTCCGGGGAACCTGTGGCGTCAGCCCCATCGCGAAAATACCATCTATTATCATTAGGGTCGGTATCACGAATAGCAGGGATCGTTTCGCCGCGCGTTAGGATATCATTTAGCAATCCTGGAGCGCCTGTTAAGTCAAACCATCCGGTCGTTGTTTCGCCATTGACTGATCCAGCGCGGAAATCATTTCGAAAACATGGTTCAAAGCCATAAGATGTGTCGCCCGCCATATTTGTGCGCTCGGCATTTGGACCTGTCAGGCTGCTGACGGTTATCCCGTTAAGCAAGAAAGACAGATTGTTCTCATCAAAGTCGCGCCCTATGTTCCCCACAGCAGAACAACTATCAGCGTCACGCACTGTAAGCCTTGCATAACCTTCAGCAATTGAACCGCCAAAATAATCAGAACAGCTAACGGTTCCGCAATTAAGGGCCTGCGCCGGACCTAGTTGGAAAATTTCATTTGAAAGCGCCCCAGACGTCGGGTCTCCTGGCGCTGGGTGTTGTGGGCTTCGGAATCCGACTGGCGTTCCGGATGTCTGAAATCCGTCGAACTGTGTAGAGGGGTTCACAAATTGATAATAAAGATTCCCATTGGCGCCTACTAAGACAACCATTGTCCCGCCAACTGGGGGGTAGGTAACGGGAATGGGGCCGTTTCCGCCCGGAACAGTCTCCGTATAAGATGTCGCTAACGCTTCCATGCCCGCGACAGAGGTCGCCAATACAATCATTGTGCCCGAGAGCAGCCTTGACAGGCGTTTGCTCGGCTTAGGGCCAGATAGCCCTTTCGGCAATGCCGGCTTTATAAGGGTTTTCAATTTTTTTGTAATTGTGGTCAGCATCTTATTCTTCCAGCTCAAAACAAACTTAACGCCCCACACGTCCGGGAACTGTGAAGAAATAGAGTAAACAAAACCATAAGATGTATAAAAAGCCTATATATTCATAGTTTGAATCATTTTGTTCATTTTGAGTTCATGTTTGTTAAAGATATTTCGATGAATATTCGAATTAAGTAATTGAAATAAATAGAGTAATATTATTACGAGTATATTCATCATTAACTTATTTTTGCCTGAATAGATCAACAAATTAACGCTCAAGCGTATAAATTACTATTTAAAAGTGAGTTACGATATGAGAGCCATATACATTTCTTTCGTAAGGAATGGCATTAACGCGGTTTTTGATGGTTAATTTCGTTAAAGTTGTATATAGGCCGTCAAAATCGAGGTTTTGTGCGACCTGTTTACTCATTGGTTACTTTTAGGAGGTAACTCTTCACACTCGGGATGCGAGAATATGAATTCTTAGGACGATTCTAATAATGTCTAAATTTCCCGGAATAGCGCCAGATATATTCTATGATCTCGACTTCTGTCCGATACGGTCAGTTTTCAGCAGATTGGCCAATAAATGGAGCCTTTTGATCCTCACCCACCTAAATTTTGGGACTCACCGCTTCTCAGAGCTGCTGGCAGCTCTTCCTGATATATCCCAACGCATGCTGACGCAGAATTTACGCTCACTCGAGCGTGACGGGATGATTTCTCGCAAAGTCACAGCCTCTGTGCCGCCTCGCGTGGATTATAGCGTTACAGAGCTTGGGCGCTCATATTTGGAACATCTTGAAGGCATTCTGCACTGGAGCTTGAAAAATAGACCTGCCATTGAGGCAAACCAGCTCTCTTACGATAATAGTAGCGTGATCCCAAAAACGGCGTAACACCAGAGCAACATCAGGGCGTTATCAGGGCACATCCGCATCATTGCCTTGCGGCGTAAGTCCAGCAAAATCAAACAGTTCCCCGTCGAGTAAATGAGAGGGCCTCACTTGTGTCAGCGCTTTTAGCATACTGGCTTTTGTGCCAGGCGCTTGCATCTCCCACTCTTGGAGGCGCCGCGCCATAAGCTGCCTCTGCAGCCCGTCTTGAGAGCCGCAGAGATTACAAGGAATAATCGGGCATCCCAGCGCCGCTGCCATACGCGCGAGGTCGCTCTCAGCGGTTTCAATCAGCGGGCGCAGAACGGTAACATCGCCTTCATCATTAAGCAGTTTTCCAGGCATGGCGGCGAGCCGTCCGCCTTTTGTCATATTCATCATAAAAGTTGCCAACGCGTCTTCGCGGTGATGGCCAAGGACAATAGCGTCGCAGCCTTCCTCCCGCCCCACGCGGTAAAGAATGCCGCGCCGCAAACGCGAACAGAGCGAGCAAAAAGTTTTCCCTTCGGGCACTTTTTCGGTGACAATCGAATAGGTGTCTCGTGTTTCTATACGGTAAGGCACGCCAATATTTTCAAACCACTCTGGCAAAATGTGGTCCGGAAAGTCTGGCTGTTTCTGATCGAGGTTACAGGCGAGAAGCTCAACGGGTAAATCTCCTTGGGCTTTGAGGTCGAGCAAAATAGCGAGCAGCGCGTAACTGTCCTTGCCGCCAGACAAACATACTAACCAACGCGAGCCCGGACGAGCCATTGCGAAGCGCGAAATAGTCTCGCCCGCTTGGCGTTTCAACCGTTTGCGCAAGTGATTGAAATTGGCCGTGGACGGCGCGCGGGAAAATAGCTCACGCGCGATTTTACCGTAGTCAACAGTCACCTATTTAGCGTCGTAATAACGCGCTGCGGGAACGGAATTTCGATCTTATTAGCTTTGAGAGTACGCCAAATAATAAAACCAACATCTGATGTAAATTTATTTGGCCCGTCATCTACGCCTTCGCACCAGAACTCTACGCACATATTAATTCCGTTTTCACCAAAACTGCGAAATTCCACGCTTGGCATATCAGGTTCACTTAAGACATCTTCGTGCTCCAACACGGCATCATGCATAAGTGGCACGAGCGCATCAAGATCTGTGGTGTAGGACACACTGAAATCAACTTCATAGCGTTGCAATGGGCTATCATGTGTCCAGTTTTCATAAGCGTTTTCAGTGAAAGACGTATTGGGGACAATAATATCTATACCATCCGCTGTTGCTACAGTCGTCGAGCGCATATTAATCGCTTTGACTCGGCCAAATTGGTCCTCTTCCATACTCACGAAATCTCCAACTTTTACGGAACGATCAAAGAGGATGATAAGGCCTGATATAAAGTTTGCCGCAATGGGCTGTAATCCAAACCCGATACCGAGACCGACCGCTGAGAAGATAACCACAAGACCCGAAAGCGGAATGCCAGCCGTGCTGAGGATAAGCACGAACATGATAATGAAAAGCGCGATTTGGAAGAGCTTGGCCGCGATTTCCCGAACGCCAGCATCTAGGCCCTCTTGAGAGCGGATAGCGTTCTGACCTTTGGCATTTGAAAAGTTTCCTAGATAGAAAAAGATGGATCCAAATATTGCGAGGCGCACCATTGTCATTGCCGTAATCGGCGTATCGCCCATTGTCATTAAGGTCGTGCCTTTAAGAGCATCAATCAAATTATCATAAAATCCAAAAACCATTAAAACAGCTAGAGGAATAATTATCCAAAGCGCTAGCTTTTGAACGAGCGGGTTAGGCAAGAAAGTTTTAATCATGCGGTAAAGCAAGAAGACGACCGCCGCGCCTTGTGCTAATTTCACCAACCAATCCTGGCCAGCTACGGGCACCGCTTTCAAAACAATAGCTAAGAGTGACAGCAGAGCCACTAAAAAAATAGCGCGAAGAAAACCCTGTGATCTATAAATGTAACCTCGAATAACTTTTAATTTTACATCCTTTTGAGGCTCGTCCCGAAACAAGAAAACACGCTTACGTAATATGCCCGCCAAAATAGGAGAGAGAAAGACAGCCAAGACAATAGCCCCGACTTGCGCCAAAAATGAAATACTCGTCAGCCAGCCAATCACCTTATCTAAAACTTTTTTACCCAGCGCTTTTGCGTCGTCCAGCGATGTTGGAATAAGGCTGGGTTTTTTAGGGGCCGTCTCATCACCCGTAGCGGCGTCAGAGCTGGCTAGCACCTGCTGTGCCTTAACAGCCTCAGCAATGGCCCGGTCGGCTTTCTCGCGTGCGTCTAGCGCCTCGATCAAGGCTGGGTCAGAAAGATCAATCGAAGACGTCACCTCTGCATCCGTATCTATCTCAGACTGAGACTCAGGCTCCTCTACGGCTTGCGCTGAGGCAGCAACAGGCTTTGAGGCTGTAGCTGCATCGTCTGGAGTCGTTTGCGCAAAAGCACTCGCGCCGAAAAGATAGCAGAGTGTTAAGCTCCAACTTAATATGATGTGGTAAGCGGTTTTCATTATCTTTCTTCGTTCCCCCGAAAATTATATGTTGCTGTGTTAGTCATAAGACTATCTTTTGTAAACGCTTTTGGGTTATAGCCACGCCCAAATTGCGGAGTTAATCATGAGCACACCAAATAAAGTTGTCCTTGCCTATTCTGGCGGTCTGGATACATCGATCATCCTAAAATGGTTGCAAGAAGAGCGCGGCTGCGAAGTCGTAACATTTACCGCCGACCTCGGCCAAGGTGAAGAGTTAGAGCCCGCACGCCGCAAAGCCGAAGCCCAAGGCGTCAAAGAAATCTATATTGACGATTTGCGTGAAGAGTTCGTTCGCGACTTTGTCTTCCCAATGTTCCGCGCTAACGCGCTTTATGAAGGGCTATATCTGCTCGGCACCTCCATCGCGCGGCCTCTGATTGCAAAGCGTCAAATCGAGATTGCTCATGAAGTCGGCGCAGATGCCGTCTGTCACGGCGCGACAGGTAAAGGGAATGACCAAGTGCGGTTTGAGCTTGGCTATTACGCGCTCGACCCACAGATTAAAGTTATCGCCCCCTGGCGTGAATGGGATTTGAACTCCCGCACAAAACTTATCCAATATGCTGAAAAGCACGGCATTGAAATTGCTCTCGATAAACGCGGCGAAGCGCCCTTCTCTGTCGACGCAAATTTGCTTCACACCTCCTCAGAAGGCAAAGCGCTCGAAGACCCGGCCGAAGAAGCGCCGGAATTCGTCTATCAACGCACGGTTTCTCCAGAAGAGGCCCCTGATAAGCCGACCTATATCGAGGTCGGGTTTGAGCGCGGAGACCCTGTTTCAATTGATGGTATTTTACTCTCACCCGCAGATTTGCTGACACGCCTGAATGAGCTTGGCGGCGCCAACGGCATTGGCCGTCTTGACCTGCTAGAAAACCGTTTTGTCGGTATGAAGTCTCGCGGCATTTACGAGACGCCCGGCGGCACTGTTCTTTTAATGGCGCATCGCGGCATTGAGCAAATCACAATGGATAAGGGCGCCATGCATCTGAAAGATGAGCTTATGCCAAAATATGCAGAGCTCGTTTATAATGGTTTCTGGTTCTCTCCGGAACGCGACATGCTGCAAGCCGCCATTGATAAATCACAAGAAATGGTCACAGGCAGTGTTCGCTTGAAACTCTATAAAGGCAGCGCAACAATCGTAGGCCGCTCTTCACCCTATTCACTCTATTCGCAAGAACATGTGACCTTTGAAGAAGACGATGTCTATGATCAAGCCGATGCTGGGGGCTTTATAAAAATCCAAGCCTTACGCCTGCGCCTGTTAAAGGCACGTGATCGTAAAGCTGGGAAGAATAACTAGAGCCTTTGTCTAACCTTCGGTGTTTTGGGCTGATTTTGGCAGGACAGGTTGCTGAGCCGTTGCATTTTGGCGTTCTATGTCTCTAAAACTTTTGGCAGAGTTATCTGTCAAGAGATTGGACATCGCCATGTTTCCAACGACGAAGCAGACGATACCTGTGGCCATGCCAAACATAAATATTATGGCAGGAGATGTCTTCGTTGTGTGACTTGCCTCTACGGCTTCGCCTTTACTCTTTTTGGCTTTGGTTTTTTTGACTTTAGGCGTTTTTACTTTCGCTAGGCGCCCGCGTTTAAATCGTGAGGGCTTTGGAGCTTCCTGAATAATATCAGCTCCCATCCCAGGCGGAGGCGCGAAAACAGGGGCCGCAGGCATGTGATGCATAGGGGTTTGAGGCTGCATCATAGGCGTCTGTTGCATAGGCTGATGTTGCGGTGCCCATTCTTGCGGCTGATAGGGGTTTGGCGGGGTCTGCGTTTGTTGCATCTGCTGCGGCTGATAGGGCTGCGCTATAGGCTGTTGCGCTTGATATTGATCTTGGGGCTGACCCTGATATTGGCCTTGAGGCATCTGTGCGTTTTGCCCGCTCATCTGTTGATGATATTGCTCTGCATTAAATAGCTCAGCCATTCCCACTCTCCTTATTTTTAAACGACTTTAAAACCGATAAATCTAAAAATGCGCTTAAAGCGGAGTTAATCAAGTTTTTAGGATATGGGCATGAACACAAGAGTCATGAGACTATGAAGAGCCTTCAGAAAAGGTTTCGATTGGCCTTTGATGTTGGCTCATAAAGCTTTAAAGACGAGCTTTCTTCACTCGCCCTACGGAGCTACCATGTCTTTGCCTACGACTTTTTTACAAATGCTGTCCACTGTAACAGAGGACGCCCAGCTACGTATGGAGTTGGTAGAGCAGCCCTTCCCAACCCCAAAGGCCCATGAAGTCGTCATCCGCGTTGAAGCCACACCGATTAACCCGTCTGACCAAGGCGTGATGTTTGGATGGTCAACCATGAGCGGCGCTAGCAGCTCTGGCGAAGGGGCGAGCACTGTTTTAACCGCGCCTGTTTCGCCCCAAGGCATGGGCGTAATGAAAGCGCGTATCGGTCAGAACTTGCCCGTGGGCAATGAAGGCGCGGGCACGGTTGTCGCTGCAGGCGATAGCCCCGAAGCACAAGCCTTAATGGGCAAGACAGTCGCGGCGATGAGCGGCACCATGTATGCTCAATATGCCTGCGTTCCCGCTATGGTCTGTCTTCCCCTTATGGCGGAGCACACCGCTAAAGACGGCGCGTCTTGTTTCGTTAATCCGCTAACAGCCCTCTCCATGGTTGAGACCATGAAGCTCGAAGGCCATACCGCGCTCGTCCACACCGCAGCGGCGTCTAATCTGGGGCAAATGCTCAATAAGATTTGCCAAGCTGACGGCGTTGAACTGGTCAACATTGTGCGCCGTGAAGAGCAAGCTGAAATCCTGCGCGCTCTAGGCGCCAAATATATTTGCGACAGCAGTAGCGACAGCTTTATGAAAGACTTAACCGACGCAATACACGCGACAGGCGCGACGCTCGCTTTTGACGCAACAGGCGGCGGCGGATTGGCGTCACAAATTCTAACCGCAATGGAAGGCGCAGCCGCGCGCACGCCAGGCGCTTACAGTATTTACGGCTCAATCAAGCACAAACAAGTTTATCTTTACGGGGGACTTGATGTGTCTCCGACAACGCTTAGCCGCGGATACGGTATGGCGTGGGGTGTCGGCGGATGGCTCCTCCCGAACTTCCTCGCGCGCATCGGTATGGAAGCTGGCAATAAACTTCGCATGCGCGTCGCCAAAGAGCTCAAGACGACATTTGCGAGCCACTATACGGATGAGATCTCTCTCGCAGAGGCGCTCGAGGGCGATGTCGTGGCCCGTTACTATGCTAAGACAACGGGCGAAAAGTTTCTTCTCTGCCCACAAAAAGATATTTAGAGATATGATACGGTTTTTCATAGCGCTGGGGTTTATTCTCGCTCTCGGAACGTCTGCGCTTGCGCATAAAACACCGTCTTCTGACGCAGAGACAATCAAAGCGAACATCACCGCCATGTGGGCGGCGGTGGAGGCGGGTGATGTCGACGGCTATATCGATTATATCCACCCCAACTACTCGCTGTTTGGCGAAAGCGATCTTTATCTACAATCCGGCAAAGCGCTAGAACGTGCCAGCTATACGGATTATCTTGGACGCTATAAAAACATCCGCACCTTTATGCACCAACCCGAAGTGACCGTGCGCGGCGACACGGCCTGGATTACCTATTATTGGAGCGATAGTGGCATATCAAAAAAAGACGGGGCACGTTTTACCTCCAAGGGGAAGTCCACGCGTATTTTTGTGAAAGAAAACGGGAAATGGCTCTGTATTCACGGGCACTTCACAGCGGTCGAGTAAGCCTCTGAAATAGGGTCTGGAAATCATAAATACACGGGTTAAGATAGGGTATGAAATATCTTATCTCTCTCGCATTAATAACCGCTTTTGCAAGCTCCGCTTCAGCTGGAGAAATAACGCGCACCGACACCACCGCTAATTTCAAATGGAAAAGCACTGAGTGTCCAAAACCCATTCCAAAATCAGCAGCCTCTGGCCTATCGTCAGAAGATCGCTTAATGGCTTATGCCACCGATATTGAAATCTATATCGATTGCATCCAGCGCGAAGCCCAGCGCGACTTCGACAAAACCCAAACCCAAATAGGCGAAGCCATTCAGACGGACCTCCAGAAAGAGGTAAATGTCATGAATGATATGATGCTCAATGCTGCGAAGACGATGCGGTAGCCCGGCTGAGTGAATCCCCGTTTATTGGCAGTCCCCAAAACCACGTCATTCCGGCGCAACGCAAAGCGTTAACGGAACCAACGCCTGAATCTCTCTGCCAAAATCGAAACTGCATTTAGATGCGATATCAAGGTATGGGTTCCGGGCGCGGCTACGCCCCACGTCGGAATGACGGTTTAAGGGTGGTCAGTATTTTTCCTTAGAGGTTTTGCTGGTTTTGTTGAGCGTGCAAAAAATCTTTCCATTAACGCATGGGCCCTTTTTCTCCGAGCCTCATCATTATCCCGAGAACTAGGCTGCTTTATCAGGATAGCTATTTCAAAGACTTCGATGGCGGAGAGTTGATCGACAGGTTTGTTAAATAGCGATAGACTCGCGCTTTCCAAACCATATTCACCGCCGCCCAAATAAACCTTTGATAATGTGTATTCCAATAGAAAATCTTGCGAATAATCTCGTTCAAAGCGGCAAGCGAGGAACAGGCTATCAAGATGATAGTTGAGTGACCGTATTGGCGTCGAGTCAGATCTAATAAGCCTTGCAAGGTGAGAACTTGGCCCAACACCAGAGGTATCGTTCGTTCTTAACCTCTTAAAGCTCGGGCAAAATACTAGGCTTACCTGCTCGGGAGCCCCAAAAACAATCTCGCCAATCAGACCCTGAGTTTCCGAAATGACAGTTTGATCGAATGCCTCTGACCGAAGAGGAACGTCACTTGCTTCAATTATTCTTCCCACTCGCGCCCACTGCAAGCAAAATGCGATAAGAGCCGCTATTAAAACAGCAAGAACCGTTAAAACCAATATTCGCCACAAATATTTCATAATCTCGAGTGCAGAAAAATCATGGCGAAATGATGCGGCAATATTATTTAATAGAGTCTCATTTCTCTTGGTAACAAACTCCAAACCACGTCATTCCGACACAACGCGAAGCGTTGACGGAACCTATGCCTAAATCTCTCTGCCAAAATCGAAACTCCATTTAGACGCGATATCAAGGCATGGGTTCCGGCTAGTGTTTGGCGAGCCAAACGCGGGGCGGAATGACGGTAAAAGGATGATCGTATTTTTAAAGCAACCGTTAGTTTGAGATCGAAATATCTGGCCCTCTAACTATCAACATCCGCATCTAGCGCGTTCTCGATTATAAAGTTCCGTCTTGGCTCCACCACATCGCCCATGAGTTTTGTGAAGAGCTCATCGGCGGAATCTGCGCCTTCTATCTTCACCTGTAAAAGCGAGCGGGCATTTGAATCGAGCGTTGTTTCCCATAGTTGTCCTGGGTTCATTTCGCCTAGTCCTTTATAGCGCTGAATCTTGAAGCCTTTTTTGCCGCCTTCCATAATCACGTCGAGCAATTGCGCAGGGCCGCCCACGATAATGGCGTCATCATCGCCGCGGCGGAAACTGGCTTGACCTGAATAGGTTTCAGCCAGGGCTGGCGCGAGTTTATGTAACCGGCGGGCGTCTGAACTGTCACGGAAACCGGGGCGCATTGTAATGCGGTCTGTTACGCCGCGCACATCACGCTCAAGCACAAGCGCGCCGTCATCATCATAACGGCCTTCCCAGCCATCTTCGCCTTCATCAGCAATCATGTCGAGGCGTTCAATCGCGCGCTTAATCGTGTCGGCGCTTTCTTCAATATCCAGCGCGCCAGCAATGGCAAGCTGCGCAATGGCGCTATCAGGGGCGCGGTGCTTCATGCGGTTGATCAGGCCTTGAACCTGAAGCGCCTCTTTGGCGATCCGTTTCAGGTCTTCGCCCATAACTTTTGCGCCGCCGTCAAGCGTGAGTGACGCGTCCTTGGAACCAGCATCAATAAGATAATCATCAAGCTCTTCTTGGTCTTTAATATATTGCGTGCTTTTACCGCGCTCGACCTTATAGAGCGGCGGCTGGGCGATATAGAGATAGCCGCGCTCAATTAGCTCTGGCATTTGGCGATAGAAAAATGTCAGCAGCAATGTGCGAATATGCGCGCCGTCAACATCGGCGTCGGTCATAATAACAATCTTATGATAACGCGCTTTATCCGCGTCAAAATCTTCACGGCCAATGCCCGTACCCAGCGCCGTAATCATCGTGCCAATTTCTTGGCTGCCAAGCATACGGTCAAAGCGGGCCCGCTCGACGTTAAGGATTTTACCTTTTAACGGCAAGATGGCTTGGTTCTGACGATCACGGGCCTGCTTTGCAGAGCCCCCCGCGGAGTCCCCTTCCACAATAAAGATTTCTGACAGCGAAGGATCGCGTTCTTGGCAATCCGCCAATTTGCCCGGAAGCGAGGCAATATCGAGCGCCGATTTACGGCGCGTTAAATCACGCGCCTTTCGCGCCGCTTCACGCGCGGCGGCGGCTTCGGCGATTTTTGTCATCAGCATTTTGGCTTCAGTGGGGTGCTCTTCAAACCATTCACCAAGCGCTTCATTCATCGCCGATTCCACAACGGGGCGAACCTCAGAGGAAACAAGTTTATCTTTTGTTTGCGAGCTAAATTTCGGGTCAGGCACTTTGACAGACAAAACGCAGGTCAGACCTTCGCGCGCATCATCGCCCGAAATCGTGACTTTTTCTTTTTTTGCTGTGCCCATGCTTGCCGCATATTTATTCACGGTTCGCGTCAGCGCGCCGCGGAAGCCCGCCAAGTGCGTACCGCCATCACGCTGCGGAATATTATTGGTAAAGCAGCGAACATTTTCGTGATAACCATCATTCCACCACAGCGCCGCTTCAACGGTAATGCCGTCCACTTCGCGCATGACAGAAATCGGCTCTTCAAGAAGACCTTCTTTATTAACATCCAGATGTTTGACGAAAGCAGTGATACCGCCTTCATAATAAAGCTCTGTTACGATATCATCTTCAGGGCGCTCATCCGTTAAAATGATCATGACACCTGAATTGAGGAAGGCCAATTCTCGCAGACGACGCTCTAAGGTATCGCGGTCAAATTCAACCATGGTGAAGGTTTCTTCACTTGGCAGGAAGTTCACGCGCGTCCCTGTTAATGTCCGAGTCGTGCCGTCGCGGCGATTATCAATCGGGGCGTCCTTCATAACTTTCAAAGGCGCCACAGTCTCGCCGTGGCTAAATTCCATATAATGTTCTTTACCATCACGCCAGATCGTCAGCTTTAGAGAAACAGACAAGGCATTCACAACAGAGACGCCAACGCCGTGAAGCCCGCCAGAAACTTTATAGGAATTTTGGTCAAATTTTCCGCCCGCATGGAGCTGGGTCATGATGACTTCGGCGGCAGAGACACCTTCTTCTTGATGGATAGCAACAGGTATGCCGCGACCATTATCACTGACGGACACTGACCCGTCAGCATGGAGAATAACTTCTACGCGGTCAGCATGTCCTGCAAGAGATTCGTCGATGGAATTATCGACAACCTCATAGACCATATGGTGCAAACCAGAGCCGTCATCCGTATCACCAATATACATGCCGGGGCGTTTTCGAACTGCATCAAGCCCTTTAAGAACCTTAATACTATCGGCGCCATATTCGGCTTGTTTTTCAGCAGGATCGGCCATGCAATACTCTTTTTCGCATGAGGGCTCGCTTGGGGCACGAATCACCTCGTCTAAGTGCCAAAAATATAGAGGAGGCAAGCGCAAAATGCACGCCTTATCACCATATATCTATTGTTCCAGATCTGGGATTTCTTCTTCTTTTGTGAGGCCGCGCCGCAGAAGTTCGGACTTGATTTGCGCATTGGTATTAAAGCTGCGCAAGATGTTTAAAAGTTCTCCCTCTAGCGCAATATCAAAGCGGAAAGGTTGCCCGCCCAAGACGTCTTGATTTTTACCATCAAATTTTAAAAACACGCCCATAGCGCCGTCTAGGGGGCCGTCGATTTTTACGCGAAGTTCTTCATAGCGAAAATCTTTAAGAGCCTCAAAAGCAGCATCGCGGTAATTGCCTTGCCGCATAGCTTTCACGGCTTTCTCATCCGTGCCGTCAAATTCTGAAATCGCATTTAATTGCTTGGATTTATATTGAATGCGGCCGCCTTCTTTGACAAATAATTCACCGTTTTCGACCTTCACATCTATGCCTGACAAAACAATTGGCAAGGTGCCTTCCATGTTCCCTGTCGCCGTTAATGCGCCGTCGCCAACATCTTTTAGAAATTCGCCAATAGAGACATTCTCAATGCGCATCACCACGCGGTTCACGGCATTGGAATAGAGCCAGTCAAAGGGATCAAGAGAGAAAAACCCATCCCCCAAAGGCCAGCGCGCAGAATAAACTTTTACGCCGTCGGGAATAAGCTCAAATTCTATCACGCCGTTTTCCAGCGGGAAACCAGGGTCAAATTTTGCGACCGTTAATTTTTGCCGGCCCTCACTTTGCAACGGAAACATATTAGAGAAAGTCAGTTCCGTATTCACATTCGTCAAAGGCCCAGGCAGCGTACCGAAATTCATATCAATAATCTTGGCTGTCCCTGAGCTTTGCAAAGGCTGACCCGCAGCGAAACCGAGCTTGATATTGGCCTCAACTAAGCCTTCGACCTCAGCAAGCTTACCCTTCAGGGCAGATACGAGGTATTGCGGCTGCAAACCTTTTGGCGTGAAGCGCAATTCGGGGATATCTACATTCGCCGTGCCGGCCCCGTCTTTAAAGCGGTAGGTAATATTTATGGGCGTATCTTCCGTCAGCGGCAATGTCGTCCTCGCCGTGCCTTCAAAAGCCCCGTCTCCATAATTGACTGCGCCCGTCATGGGCAAGCGCGGAATAGCGTCACCAATAAATTTCACGCGGCCTTCATTGGACGTTCCTGGGCTGTAATTTAATGTGTAGGCGTCTGGCGTGCCGGCCGCCTCGACCTTAATTTTTGTCGCCGTCACGAGCTGTGTTTTTACATTGGCGGTAGGGGCCGCCATAAAAAACTGCATAGGCACCTCCGCGCTGGTCCGCTCGATCTGAATACGGGATTGGGGCGCCGTAATGACCGTGCCAGGACCTGGCATATCCTCGGACGTTATTTTCAATGTGCGACCCAAAACATCCCAGCTTTGACGCTCACCCTTAAGCTCACCTGAAACGGTCATGCCTTCAAATACCATTCCCAAGTGACGCGTATTCGTAGAATCGATGGCTATCAGGCTGACATTGGCGAGCTCGGCGTCCATAGACGACACATTCCCCCTGCGGCGATAAATGGGTTTTTCCGAAAGCAGCGCCGCTGAGATATCCTCACCGCGCCACTCCGTAGGCGTCTCAAAGCGGCTCATCGTAATGGGCGCGTCATTTCCGGGTTTAAATTTTACGGACATAACGTTGCCGCGCAAATCCATTGTCATCCGGCCCGCGGTTTTAAGCCCCACAGCATAACCGCCTGGGACGGATCCGTCATAGTCCACGCCGCCCGCCAGCACCATATTACGGGCGGCGTTCCCGTTATTACCAGGAGCGCTATAAAGTGTTTGGGCCTCGAAAGGCGCAAGCCGCGCCGCTTGGCCGTCCGGGCCTTTTGAGCGCCAGGTTTCAGTCGTGCTGATATTAGCGGAGAATTTTTCAACGCCGTCGAGCGTAAATCCATTTGTGGACCTCGCAACCATTTCGGCTTCTTGAAACTTTAATCCTGCGGGCTGGGTTAAACCCGCGTGAAACGCCAAGCGCAATTTCTGCTCTGCGCGGGTAAATCTATAAACCGGCGCCCAATCAGTCTGACGCAGATTTAACGTTGTTCGTGCAGATGTTATCTTGGCAGGGCTCAGAAGGCTAACCTCCAAACCTGCCTCATTGAGTGCTATGCGGCCCTTTGCGGTCATGTCCGAGGCCTCTAAAAGCCGCGTAATATTGCGGGTTAAATCTGCACTGAAATTCTGCGCGAGGGGAGCCTTAAGCAGCGTATCTGATAGGCTAAGCGTTTTAGCGAGGCTGTTGCGGCGTGCTGGGTCTGGCAGGATAGCCCTGGTGACATCCGCCGACCACGTCCCGTCCAAAGCGAGGGGTTGAGCCCGCGCGCTATTTTGCTCTATGCGTCCGTCCCATGTTACATCGCCCGCACCGATTGTGGCTTGGGCGGTGACAAGGCGCTCGAAACCGAAATCCATCTGGCCGTCAAGCCGCTTCACATCCTCTGTAACATGTGGCGTAAAGGCCCCTGCTATTTTCAAATGTGTAGCATCAATAGCAGGGTGCTCAAGCGCGGCTAAATTTACGTCGACATCAATGTGAGGGTCCGCGCCATCAAGTTTTACTTCGAGCTTACCGCCGCCTTCCACGCGCCAATCACGATAAGAAAATGTCGTCGGCGCAATATCTATCTCGGCTATGAATTTATCTGGCGCAAAAATACTGGCATTAAGCTGAGCCTCCGCATTTCCATAAGGGCTACCAATCGTGAAAAGACCCTCCGTAATAATAATGCCTTGAGGCGGCAAAGCCGTATTTCCCGCGCCGTCTTCACTGGTCGGTGGCAACCATCCATCAATGATCTTTCCGTTTTCGTCCAGAGTGAGGCGCGCCTCAGGTTTGATCAGCTGTAATTTTTCAACCCGCCCCTTTAGCGCCTCGCGCCACGCATAATCTGCGATCACTTCATCGGCGGAGAAAAACTCTGAGTTGCCATCGGAAAACCGAATTGTTTTCAATACGGCGCGCGTTTTACTAACCGATTGAATGGAGAGCTCAGCCTGAATGCCCTGTTCTAGCAGTAAGTCTTCAGCCGCCTTTTCAAGAAGACTATAGCGGTTTACCCAAGCCAAAGAGGTCATTATGGCGGCAATGATCAAAACGGCTAAAAACACCCAAAGCAATATCCGCCACAGGTTCCGCTTTTTACGCGGCGCCTTCCGTTTTGCATCTGTGGCTGTCACTGACATTGTAATTTGCGCTCATCCTCAAGGCTATTTAGACCATCAATAGAGGTAGCAGGGTGAATGCACCATAAATTTTGTTAAGTTTACGAAACAGTTTCTAGGTGTTAACCCCTCATTAGGGATAAATTGGGCAATATATGGGCTAAGCGCCAAAACGGCGTAACTTTCATTGAGATGACTATGAATGACGAGACTTCTTCCGAGCTAGGCAAAAGCGTCACGGGCACAAAAGACATTGTAACAGATGCTTTAGCCGTGCGGCTGAAAGCCTTTTTCTCTATGGATAATACGCGCATTTACCGCGAAAAGCGTTTTGCTTTTCTGGCCGCAGGCGCAGCGGCGGTTCTTATCGCTGCAATCGCGCTCCCAGAAAAAACAATAGAGCCCGTGATTGAAATTGCTAAAATAGAAGAGCCTCAAATCGACATTTCGCGCTATGATATGGCGCTTGAAGAAAGCGCTGCGCCAACCCAGATCAAAACCTTGAAAGTTCGGTCCGGCGATAGTCTTGGCCCGCTTTTGCAAAATAATGGTTTGGATGGCCGGCAAGCTTATAAAGTCACTCAAGCTTTCGCGACGGTTTATAAACCGCGCAATGTCCGCGTTGGCCAAGAGTTTAAGTTACATTTTACCGGCGAGACATTGGAGCATCTAACCTTCAAGCCATCTGTCGAAAAAACAATCTTTGTCGACCTTAAAGGCGAAGATTATACGGCGCGCGCTATTGCGGCAGAATTTAAATATGAAACGGTTGGTGTTTCAGCCGAAATATCCAATTCCCTCTATTTAGACGCAACGCGCCTAGGCGCGCCTGACCGCGTTGTTCAGCAATTTGCTAATATCTATGAATATTCCGTCGATTTTCAGCGCGATATTCAGCCAGGTGATAATTTTGAAATGTTCTTCGAGGTCGCCCGCGACCGTAAAGGAAAGATCATTAAATCAGGTGATTTACTTTACACCTCTTTCAGTCCGCGCGGAAAAACGTCGGAGTTTTGGCTCTATACAGATAAAAAAGGGCGTGAGAATTTTTACGACGCCAAGGGCAAGACCGCGAAACGTAAACTTCGCGCCACGCCGATTAATGGCGCGCGCCTCTCCTCTAGCTATGGCCGCCGCAAACATCCGATTTTGGGCTATCGTAAAATGCACGCAGGCGTCGACTTTGCCGCCCCGCGCGGAACGCCGATCCTCGCTGCGGGTTCTGGCACCGTTGAACGCGCCAATCGTTACGGCAGTTACGGGAACTATATTCGCATCCGCCATACAGATGGCTATAAGACGGCCTATGCGCATCTAAAATCTTTTGCGCGCGGCGTACGGTCAGGTAAATATGTCACTCAAGACCAAGTTATTGGTTATGTCGGAACAACGGGACGCTCAACAGGGCCCCATTTACATTATGAAGTGCATCATAACGGCAAGAAAATTAACCCACGTCGCCTCTCACAGCTTTCAGGCAAGCCGCTTAATAAATCAGAAATGCCAAATTTCGCAAAACGCCGCGCTGAAATCGAAGCGCTCCGCGAGAGGTCTGAAACCATTACGGCGCGTCCCGCAACTGTGGTGATGACAGCAACTGCACCTAAATAATCCAAAACTTGCAATTCGCGGCTTTTTCTGAATAATACACGAAAAATAATCAGCGGAGCTACGCGCATGAAAGACCTCATCAATTTCTTTTTTTCATTTGATAAGTTAATGAAAGAAAAATTAGTAATCGCCTTTTTCTGGCTTGCGTTAATTGTTGCAGGATTAAATTATTTCAGCGAAGCCTTAAGCGCTATACGTCTAGGCCCGCTCGCCGCTATTGTTGAATTTGTAATTTTCTTTGGCAGTATATTATTAACTTTGGTTACATTGCGTCTAATTTGCGAGCTCGCCGTAGCCTTGTTCAGAATTAATGACAATTTATCACCTGATGGCGGCAAGTCCGAAAGCGCCAATATTGATCCCATAAATGAAGCCCGTAAAGCCGCTGAAGCTGCCGCTATTCGCGCCCGCGAACTCAGTAAGACAGCGGGCGAAAAAGCCAGCGCTGCAACAAAGACGGCCGTTGACAAAACTAAGCATGCTGCGGAGAGCGTCAAAGACTCGGCTGAAGATCTTACGGAAGCTGCGGTTGAAAAAACGAAAGCCGCGAGCTCGAGCGTTACCAAGTCGGTAAAAGCCGAGGCTCCTAAAAAACGCGGCCGCCCAGCAGGTTCAACGAAAAAAGCCGCAACCGCTAAAGCTACGCCAAAAGCTAAAATGAAAACAACAGAGGCGCCCAAAAAGCGCGGACGTCCCGCTGGATCAAAAAATAAAACGGCTAAGGCCAAAACAACGGCTACGAAACCCAAGACGTCGACCACTGGGAAAAAACGCGGACCTAAGCCTGGCAGCAAAGCCCCTCGAGACGCTCAAGGACGCCTGCTCAAAAAAGACGGAACATTGCGCGGCAAGCCTGGCCCGAAGACATAATCGTCAAATTAAATAATTATTACGCATAGAAAAGGGCCCGAAAGGGCCCTTACTTTTTATCCAAATTTTCTTAAGCGTGAAGCCTAGAGCCGTTATTCAGCTGCATCGACCGCTTCTTCTTTACGCGCTGGAGCCTTGCGGCGGCGCTTTGGTTTTTCTTCAGCGCCCTCGTCACCTTCCGCTTTAACTTCGACCTTTTTAGCTCTTGGCTTAGCCTTAAGTTTTACGTTTGGCGCTTCTGCTTTTGGCGTTACAACTTCAAGCGCGTCATTCTCAGGCTTATTTTCAGCTGCCTTAGCCTCATCGCCCTGGGCCTCAGCGGCCTTATTTTCCGGCTTTTTATCTTCGCGAGATCTACGATTGCGGTTATTATTATGACGGCGGCTATTATTACGCTCTTCACCGTCCTCTTTATTGTCATCTGAGTCGCCGCGCGCAGCACGTTGCGCGTCGCGTTCGGCTTGGGCCGCTGCCCGGGCCGCTTCCATTTCATTCATCAAACGCAGGTAATGCTCTGCATGCTGGCGTAGATTTTCAGCATTTACGCGATTACCGGAACTTTGCGCGTCACGCGCCAGAGCAACGTATTTCTCATAAACAGTGCTAACATTGCCGCGAACCTTCACCCCTGGACCATTACTGTCCATTGATTTGTTTGGATTCGTATTATTGTTATTATTACGATTATTATTGCGATTACGACCGCGTTGGCGCTTCATGGTAACGTCCTTAAATTCCCTAAGCAATCGCATCCGTGCGAGCGCTTCTCATTTGTGGGCTATGGTGAGGGGGGCCGTGGCCTCCACGTCTCACCGCTACTCAATAGCAAACCCAAAGCTAAAGGCAAAGCTTTTTATGATGTATAAGCCGCTTTAATCATGCGGTCATGGCCCGACAGGTCTTTTACGATAGATATCGACGTAAAATGATGGTTTTCGAGCAATTGGCTGACAGATCGCCCTTGGTCATAGCCGATTTCAAATAGCAATGTTCCGCCGGGTATCAGGTAATTTGACGCTTCTGATATAATCGCGTGGTAAGCGATAAGCCCGTCTTCTCCGGCGCGTAGAGCCAGATCAGGATCAAATTCAGACACTTCAATGGACAGCTCACCCATCGCCGTATCCGTAATATAAGGAGGGTTGGAGAGAATTATATCAAAACGCCCCTCGGCCGGGCCAAACCAACTACCTTCTAATAAAGACAAGCGCTCATTCACCTTGTGAGTTTTTGCGTTTTCCCGCGCGACAGATAAAGCGGCGGCAGACATATCCACCGCAATACCTTGCACCTGCTGGGCCTCGGCCAGAATTGAAATAATGATTGCGCCTGACCCTGTGCCGAGATCTAAAATTCGTGCATCAGGCTTGTCTTTTAAAATCTCTAAAGCCGCATCGACAAGCATTTCTGTTTCGGGGCGAGGCGAAAGCACATCTTTATTGACTTCAAACTCACGCCCATAAAATTCACGATAACCGAGGATGTGGTCAATCGGCTCCCCCGCCAAACGGCGCTTCGCATATTGCGCAATAAGGTATTGCGTTTCAGTTTGCAGAATTTCATCTGCTCGCATAATTATATCCGTATGAGACAACCCCGTTGCCGCCATGATCAGAAGCCGCGCATCCAAATCTGCTGTCTCCAATCCCGCTTTACGAAATTGAGCTGTTAAATCTCGCTTCTGCGCGATAACGCTTTGCCCAGAATAAGGACCTGAATTCATGCGTTGTTCGGGCGGGATAGTCATCCTGCTCCTTTAGAAGTCTACGCCGTTAAATGCAATTCACGTCAGGAGGCCTCTAAAGCGTCTTTTAAAGCTGTAACAATCGCTGACGGTTCCAATGTTTTAGTCACTTTGCCAACCACTTTTTGGTCGTCTAAATCTACAAGTAAAAGCTGGCCTGTCTTTACTGTTCCGTCCAAATAATTTTTTACGGCCTCGCCCACACCTGCCGCTTCGGCTTGCGCATAAAAACCATCAGCATCTTTTGCAGTGTAATCAAGCGTCACAAATTCAAGGCCCCGTATAGGGCCCATCGCTTGAACTTTTTTGATTTTAGGATCAAGAACTTTACAACTGCCGCACCAATCAGCGTAAATAAGAACAGCTTTGGTTTTCGTATTCATGATCTTGCTTGCCATTGTTTCGGCTTTCGCTGGGTTCACTTTGGGCCCTTCAGCTTGCGAACAACCGGTCAAAGCCAGAACAGAAATTAGGGTAGATGTCAGCAGGGTCGTTTTCATAATGGATTCCTCTAAATTCGCGAAAGAGTAAGCGGCTTTGAGCGAATTGTCTTATCACCCCTGCTAACAATTACGTGAGCTTAGCGCAAAGCTCTTCCGCCGTTTTCACGAGGCGAGCAAGGTCATCAGGGGAAGAGAGGCTATGATCGCCATTTTTGACAAGGGTATAGTCCACATCAACACTTGTGATAACATCTAAAATTTGCCGCGAATATTCCCAGGGCACAACGGGATCTGCTGCGCCCTGAAGAATATGGACGGGACCGTCAAACTTAATCGGCGCATCTAATATTTGGCGGGCTTCACCGTCCTCCATTAAGGCGAGGCTATATTCATAGGGCTCATCATAATCAGAAGGGACATAAACAATGCCGTCGCGCTCCAGCGTCTCGCGCTGCTCGGCGCTCCACTCCGCCCATGTCAGTTTCTGCGTAAAATCTGGCGCTGGCGCAATGAGCAATAGCCCCTTAACACGGTCTGGCCGCTCCAGCGCTGCAAGCAGGGACGCCCAGCCGCCCATGGAGGACCCGACAAGGATAATGTCGCCTTTTGCTAATTGATCTATGACTTGCACCACATCAGCCGCCCAGCGCGATATTGTGCCGTCTCGAAACACGCCTGAACTGACGCCGTGGCCAAAATAATCAAAACGAATAAAAGCGCGGCCGCCTTTGATAGCCCAATCATGCAGATGTGTAGCCTTGCCGCCTTCCATGTCGGATTTCAGCCCGCCACACCAAATGAATGTCGGACCGATATAGTCCTTGGGCCCGGCGCTCATCTTATAAGCAATTTTTTCACCCTTTGGCGCAGATAAATGGTTGAGCGTTACGTCACTGTGCATGCTAAGAGAATCCTTATGAAAGTCATATCCACATGAATGTGCTCCAAGTCGTGCCGGAACTCAATGCCGGAGGTGTTGAAGGGACCACGCTAGAAGTCGCGCAGGCTTTGATTGCCCATGGGCATGAAGCGCATGTCATCAGCGCAGGCGGCCGCATGGAAGATGATTTATTGAGGATGGGCGGGCGGCTGCATAAGACGAATATTGGCTCAAAGAATATTCTTACGGTCTTTGGGCGTATCAGGCTGCTCCGCGCTATAATAGCGGAATATAAAATCGATATCGTTCATGCCCGCTCACGTGCGCCGGCATGGCCAGCTTATCACGCGGCGCGCATCGAAGGCGTGCCCTTTTTGACGACCTATCACGGTATTTACAATGGCGCCTCTGGACTGAAAAAATACTATAATTCTGTCATGGCCAAAGGCGTTCACATCATCGCCAATTCGGAATTCACCAAAACCCACATCATTAAGACACATGGGGCAGCGCCAGATAAAATTACGGCCATCCCGCGTGGGGTCGATATGGCGAAATTTGATCCGGTAAATGTCAGCGAGAAAGATATCCTTGCGCAGCGTAATCGCTGGAATATTCATCCAGATCAAAAAATTATCTTACTGCCAGGACGCCTGACGCGCTGGAAAGGGCCGCTTGTGGCCATTGAGGCTTTGGCGGAACTGCCCCGTCATTGCGTCTTAGTTTTACTCGGGGATGCACAGGGCCGAGAGGAATTTGTGAATGAACTCAAAGCAAAGGCCGATGTCATAGGCGTTACAGACCGCGTCATGATGCCTGGGCATAGCCGCGACGTGCCGACCGCGCTTGCCGCCGCAGATGTGGTTATATCTGCTTCCACTGACCCCGAAGCCTTTGGCCGCGTGGCCGCCGAGGCTCAAGCTATGCACAAGCCCGTAATTGCGACGGCCCATGGCGGGGCGCTGGAAACCGTTATTGACGGCGAAACAGGGTTTCTCGTCACGCCCAGCGACGCAGCCGCCTTAGCAAATGGCATCGGCAAGGCTTTGGACTGGCCAGATTATGATGGGCCTCGGGCTCGCAGGCGCATGTCAGACCAATTTTCGACTGAAAGCCTGCAAGCTAAAACGCTCGCTGTGTATAATGACCTCTTGAAATAAAGGCTCCATACGTCCATATTATGCTCGCTATAACAATATTAGGAGAATTAGCATCGCCAGACGTCCACTTGCAGCCGCGCCAAAAAAGCCCAAAGGTCCGCGCACCAACCGTGAAATCACGAATCCAAAAGTTCTCCTCATTACTGAAACCGGCGAAAAACGCGGCGTTGTCCCTTTAGACGAAGCTTTGGCGGCTGCCCGCTCTGCAGGTCTTGACCTTGTCGAAGTGGCCCCTGGCGAAACACCCGTTTGTAAAGTTCTCGATTACGGCAAGCTCCGCTTTGAAAACCAAAAGAAAAAAGCGGCTAACCGTAAGAACCAACGCACGACGAGCCTTAAAGAAATCAAGATGCGTCCAAATATCGACACCCATGACTATATGGTGAAGACCAAGGCCATGCAGAAATTCTTCGATCGAGGCGATAAAGTCAAAGTTACGATCCGCTTTCGCGGCCGTGAAATGGCGCATATGGATCGCGGCATGACACTTCTTGCTCAAGTCAAAGAGGACTTTGAAGAAACCGCAAAAGTCGAATTTGAGCCAAAGACCGAAGGCCGCATGATGACAATGGTTCTGGCGCCTAGGTAACTGTTAAGATAGTTTCATAAGTCCAATCGCCAATATCTTTTCTGATGATGAAACATCAGACCCACAGGCCGCCTCCGTAGCGGCCTATTTTGCATCTACACGTCATGGCCGCGCAGAATGGTGGGCGTGGATATCCGGATTTATTTCTATCATCTTCCTTTCATTTGTAGGCATGGTCGCAATTGGCGGCGGAACGGCTTGGATGATTCCTGATACGCCGACAGGAACATTTATTCTTCTATTGCTCACTTTCCTGCCTGTCTTTTTTTCTGTTCTGCTCATCTATAGATTTTGGCACGACCTGCCTATCAAATCTCTTATGACATCAGCCTCACATTTCAGATGGGGCCATTTTCTGCGTACAATATTTGTAATTTTTGTATTTTACGCGCTTTTAAGTTTTGGAGAATTTCTCTTATTTCCAAATGAATATGAAGGCCTGCAATTTCAAACCGATATGTCAGCCTATTTTAAGCTACTTCTTATCACGCTGATTTTTGTGCCGTTTCAAGCCGCGAGCGAAGAGTTTCTCTGCCGCGGATATTTAAACCAAGCCTTGATCAAATATCTGCGCTCGCCATGGTTAGTTTTTGTGATAACAAGCGGAGGCTTTGCCCTCCTCCATGCAGGAAACCCTCAAAGCTCCGGTCAGATGGGGCCTTACCTCGCTAGTATTTTTCTGTTTGGCATGGCTATGTGTGTTTTGCTCTATGTCGAAGGCGGGATAGAAAGCGCGCTCGGCGCGCATATTGCCAATAATATTTTTGTCTTCGCCATCTTAGGTTATGAAGACCCGCTCTTACCCAATACGGCCTTATACACCTTAGGCGAACCCGTTATCGGATGGACAGATTTCGGATTAGATTGCGTTATAACGGCTATTCTCATCGCCCTCATCATTTGGGCGAACCGTAAATGGGGACGAAGCGCTTAAGCCGCTTCTGAGGCGCGCTTATCGTCTAACCATGTCACGTCAGCTAAGTTCAGCTTTTTTGCCATCTTGTCTTTTGACATGATGACGCGCCAAAACGGGGTAATCTCAGCTTCTGGCGTGTCAGCCTCCATATCCTCGAGCGCAGCCTCTGCTGACATACGAGTAAAGATACTCGTCGACATAGGGCGTACCGTCACATTTATAAACGGCGGCTAAGGCCGCACGTAATTCAGGGATGGTGCGCGTCTTGCCATACGGGACCGTCTTAATATAGCTATCGACAATTTGCGGTGTCGCCATAGGCTTTATCCATTACGACAATTTTGATTTCTTTTTTACGCGCTAATTTTTCTTTGGCCGTCGGTTTGATCTTGGCCATTTTATTTTCCGCTCTTATAAAGAAACATCGCTAGCGCTATCACGACAATTTCTATTCCAATTTCTTGGTAGGTTTGGACGGGCCCCGCACCGTCAAGCACAATACCTAATAAACGCCCTGTCAAAAAAGACAGTGTCACGAACATTATGGCAAGCGTCAGAGGTTTCTGATCGCTGAGTTTATGCGTATATAAACATAACATTGCGCCTAACGCCGCCATGACCAGATTCACCGCCCGCATTTCGTGAAAGCCTAGCAGAGTAAGCTCCCACCCCATAAGCTTCGCCATGCCGCTTGGAAGGAAGGTTCCGTAAAGTCCAAAAAGCACATAAAAAATACCGTTTAAATAATTAAAGATCTTCATCTTGCTCTCTCCGACTCAATATATTTTTTGAGGCTCTGCGCCGCTATTCTCATTCCAGGTTCCTTAGCCCAAATTATTGCACGGTTAATGGGCGGCATGGCTTCATCATATTTTTCGCCATTTGCTAAAATAGTTGCTAGACCCAAATTAGAGCCCATAAACCCTTTATCACGATAATAATCCAGCGCGAAGCCTGCCGCGTTAAGGGCGTTTTCAGGCGGCGTATAATCGTCTTTATAACTCAGCGCATAGCTGTAATTGGCGAGCGGAATTTGAGAGTTATGACGCAAGACCTTAGCGGCATGCTTTCTTATTTTTTTGACATCCGCCTGCGTTCCGCCGAGATTGCGCACATATTGGTGAGCCGTGACAAGCGCCGCGATATTATTGGCGTCAATATTTTCTGGTTCTAACGCTAATGCTTTTTCAGACAAGGCCCGCGCGGCTTCATA
This sequence comes from Hellea sp., assembly GCA_039977295.1. Classification (GTDB taxonomy): domain Bacteria; phylum Pseudomonadota; class Alphaproteobacteria; order Caulobacterales; family Maricaulaceae; genus Hellea. The sequence goes on from JBDWDN010000003.1 coordinate 238,190, forward strand.
GGCCTCTTTCGTCGTGGCATTTAAGGCTGTGAGGTCTGCGCGCGCTGATAATATATCAGCATTCTCTCCATAAGCGGCCGCATAGTCTTCAAAGGCTTTAATCACGACCTTCTTACGCTCAGGGGAAAAGACAAAACTTCGCATGGCATCAAGCTTAGCCATTTGCGCCTCAGTTTTCGTCAGGGCGCGAACCTTAAGCACGGCGCTTTCGCGGTCAGCTGTCATGTATTGTTGAACATTATATCTATTCTTTTTAAAATAGGCCTTGAGTTCAATTTCAAACGCTTCGGGGGTAATTCCCATCGCCACTTTAAAGGCAGGAATAGAGCGCTCCCCCTTATTTAGCCGGCGCACATAATCCGTCAGCGTGCCTTTGTATTTTACTTCATTTCGCAAATAATGCGTCGTCAACCATGTTTGCGCGTAGAATTGCCCTGTTGTCTGCATTCCTATCTTTGACGTATCGCCCAGATTAAAAGGGTATTTTTCCATGCTTGCCAAAACGACCGTCATCGGCATCCAGTTCTTTTGCTTCAGCGAATAGGCGTAAGCATCATAGGGATCGCCGACACGAAACGTCCCGTTCTTATAGGTAAAAGTCGCAAGGAAGTTCGCAAAGCCCTCATTATACCAAAGCGGATAATCTCTATCTGTATAGGTGGAGACAATGTGATGAGTATATTCATGCAGCGCGACATGCCGCGCGCCTTTACCGCGCCGAAACCCATTTTTGCCATTGAGCACAAAAGCGGGGCCATTATGGGTCATGGTATACATCCCGCCAAACCCGCCCACACCCGTGATAGCTTTAAAGTTTTTCTCATTTTTCGCGATATAGACTTTAACGGGGATGAGTTCAGGACTGGCATTGACGCCCAAAACTAAAAATACATTTTTGCGGAAGAGCTCCAAGTCCCGCAACAGGCCTTCGCCGTCTTTTTGTTTAAACTCGCCCGAGAGGACAAAGTTCTCTGATGTAATTTCTAGAGCTTTTGCCTGCGCAGGAGCGGAGGACAAACAAAACGTAAAAACCGCAAAAAGGCCTAATAAAAATCTCATGAAAGAAGGTTAGGCCGAGAATAAACCGGCGTAAAGCCATCTAAACGGTGAGTGACCTTATTCTTTGCGGTCTGGAATATAGCGAAAATGCCCACTTATTTTATAAGCGAAGAGCACATTCTCCTCTTGTGGGCCCGCGCCAACATTATGAACAATAAACGGCGTGCCATCACTTGCCCGTCTGTCTGATACGATTCCGATATGCGGTAAATTCCCAGGCAATCGCCAAGAGACAATATCGCCTGGTTTATAGTCAGCGGCTTTTTTGCTTATGGGGAGTTTAGCGCCTTGGCGTTTTAAATAAGCTTCGAGATTGGGTACGCGGCGATGATCTATATTTCTGTCAGTACGCTTCAGGCCCCAATTCTTGGGATAGGCAGAAAAGTTGGCCTTCATGTCTTCATGTACGGCTTTTTGAAAATCGAAACCGAAGGCGGCGCGGTAGCTCCGAATAATCACATCCGTGCAGACGCCCGTATTGGCGGGAACATCGCCGCCCGGATAATCAAGCTTCACATAACTGCCTGTATAACGAACATTATGTTTTAGTCGGTCCTGCGCGGCGGAGACCAAAGCTTCATCTGCAAAAGCAGAGCCCGCGACTAAAAACGAAAAAACGAGGCTTGATAAAATGCGCATTGTGTCAGTATAGATTTGAATTGCGAAAAAATGAAGGCCCCGTTACATGTCACAGCATGACAAAACAGTTAGACATTGGAGTGCTTGGCGCGGACGGCCGTATGGGAGGCGCTATTATTCGTAGCCTTGCGGCAGAGCCAAAGGCGCGATTAACAGTTGCCGTGACGGCTGAAAGCTCTCCCAATATAGGAAGAGATGCGGCCGACGCCGCAGGACTGAAAGCCTGCGGCGTAAATCTTACCTCAGATATTCAGGCGGCGCTTGCAGCCTGCGATGTCTTGATTGATTTTTCCCAGCCCAAAGCCGCGATTGATGCCGCTCTGGCGATGCATGGCACGCGGTGTCATACATTTGTGACGGGAACCACTGGATACACCGATATCGAAGAAAAAGCCCTTCTTGCGGCGGGCGAGAGTATCACGCTCTTGAAATCAGGGAATTTCTCGCTTGGCGTTAATATGCTTGAAGCTTTGGTGGAATTAGCCTCAGACAAACTCCGCAGCGGTTGGGACATTGAGGTCTTAGAGATGCACCATAAGCACAAGGTCGACGCGCCAAGCGGAACGGCCCTTATGTTAGGCGAGGCCGCTGCCAAGGGGCGCGGCGTGAAGCTGAAAGAAAAACAAATTTTATCACGCGAGGGGCGCGGCGACGCGCGGCCCGAGGGACAAATTGGCTTTGCGGCACTGAGGGGCGGCGGCGTCATTGGCGCGCATGAAGTCCGCATCGCCAGTGAACTTGAGATGATTACCCTTAGCCACGACGCCTTTGATCGGAGCGTCTTTGCAAGCGGGGCCGTTACAGCCGCGATTTGGGCGGCGCAGAAACCTAGCGGAGTATATAATATGAAAGATGTCCTCGGGCTTTAATCATGGCTCCACGCACAGCTCTCATTCTTCGCATTGTTGTTATCACAGCGGCCTATTTTGGTCTGTCGACTTATGGCGGGCTGATGGGATGGCGGATATTATATCCCATCCGGTTGTTTGTGACGTTTTTGCATGAATTCGGGCATGCCAGCGGCGCATTAATTACGGGGGGCGCGGTAGAACATATTGAAATTCATCCAAATGCGGGTGGCTTGACCAGTACATTTAATGGCAAACCAAGCGTTATCTTGATGGGCGGTTACATTGGAAGTGCCATCTTTGGAAATCTGTTATTTTATATCGGGGCCCGAAAAGAAAAATGGGTGAAACCGACACTCGTGATCGTTATTGCGGCAATGCTGATAACCGGATTTATCTGGTACAATACATTATTTACGACGGCGGTTCTTTGTGGTTTCTCAGCGCTCTTATTCTTCGTTGGCTTTAAAACAAAGTTCGGCCGCGAGATTTTAATGCTGCTTGGGCTAGCAAGCGTCATCTATATTATTCAAGATTTTAATGTCGGGCCTAGCTCTGACCTCGCGGCGATGGAGCGAGAGATGAAATTTATTCCTGCAAAAGTTTGGATGTATATTTGGCTTGGAATTGTCTTGGCGCTTTTAGCCTTAAACCTAAAAATGCTATTTTCCGTCAAAGTGGTCAAAGCCGTCCCGGCGCAGGGTAAGCCCAAAGGCGTTAAGACCGCAAAGCGCTTTAATCCCTATAAGAAAGACTAGGCGCCTCTTCGGTCTTACCACTTACCAATATTCTCCATGCTCACCCAGGGCTCTTGCGGCGCTAAGCGTTCACCGCGCTGTAAGAGTTCGATCGAGATATTGTCGGGGCTTCGAACAAAAGCCATATTTCCGTCTCGCGGCGGGCGATTGAGGGTGACGCCTAAATCCATAAGACGCTGGCACGCGGCATAAATGTCATCCACACGATATGCCAAATGGCCGAAGTTACGAGCTTCGCCTAACGTTTCCGTCTCGCCGTCTTCATTTGGCCAATTATAAGTGAGCTCAATCATGGGCAGTCCGCTTGGAAGGGGATATTCGTCGCCTTTTAACCCGCTGCGTTTTAGGTCCGAGCCGCTTGCTAGAAAGACAAGTGTGAAACGGCCTTTTTCATTGTCCACACGCCGCATTTCTTGAAGGCCAAGGCCGTCGCAATAAAATTTTAAGCTAGAATCAATGTCATTGACGCGCACCATGGTATGTAAAAAGTCCATAAGGTCTCTCTCAAAGGTTTTGGCGCTTAATACAGCGCGAAGAATTTCCAATATATCACAAAGGCCAAGAATAAGATGAGGCCAATAATTGCTACAAGGGGCGGTATTCCCCAATCATTGTCATAGACAACTTTCTCTCACTGTCCTGTTTTTTCTTCTAATGCTTGCTGATCCATTTCATATTTTGGCGTTCCAGGGGCGCGCCGATGATAACGTCGCGCCATGAAATAAGCGATGCCAGTCCAAGACAGAATGATCGCAAAAAAGATACTAAATTGCCAAACCAAAAATCCGGGTTCAAATACACGGTTGCGGCCAGTCTCTTGATAGAGCAGCTCTAATAGAACTGATAGCGCCCCCATAATGGGCCATGTTAAGACGAGTATGGCCAATAATGTTGTCGCAATATAGGCAGGGCGTCGGGGATTATGGAGACGTTTAAAGACCTTGATATAACCCTCACGACTTATACGGCCGTCAAGCATAGCGTGTTCTTGTTTATAGTCGTAATCTTCTGCCGCATCTCGCTCGATATTTCGGTAACCCAAAAAAGCGCGCAGGCCGTAAAGAAGGGCGATGACGGCTAGAAGTGCCACTACCCAAAGAAAAGAAATACCGTCAAATTTTTGCATGTCGTAACTTTATAACATTTTCAGGGATAGGCAAGACAGCTTCTGTCATTTTTTATTGACCTTAGACAGCTCAGAAAATCCATGATATGTGCAAATTAAAGCACGTAGGGTAAGGCGCGGATGGATCCCGTAAGATTTTTTGCAGAGATGCGGCGGCGAAACGTGTTTCGCGTCACCGGCACATATTTTGTGGGGGCATGGTTCCTCATTCAAACAGCCTATACACTTGAATCGGTGATGAATTTACCGGACTGGTTTGATGCGGGCGTGATGGCACTTATGATATTGGGGGCGCCCATCGTTATTCTTCTGGCCTGGGCTTTCGAGTTAACGCCGGACGGGTTTAAGCGAACTGAGGTGATCTCAAAAGAGGACTCCATAGCTGCACAAACGGGCCGCAAGCTTGAAATTGCCATTATATGCGGACTTGTTCTGATTGGGGGATTGTTAATTGCCGACCGTATAATGCCTTCGGACAACGTCAAAACGGCGCGCCAGGCTGATAATCATTCTGTCGCGGTATTGCCATTCTCTAACCGGAGTAGTGAAGGAAGCGATGCATTTTTCGCAGATGGTATTCATGATGATTTATTGACGCGTCTCTCAAAGGTGTCCTCTTTTGAAGTGATTTCTCGAACGTCAGTTATGGGATACCGAGATACAGAGAAACGGATCCCTGAAATCGCCAAGGAATTGGGCGTGGCCGTTATCTTAGAAGGCGCCGTTCAGCGCGCAGGTGACCGCGTTCGTATCACGGTGAAGCTTATTGATGGTGAAGACGACAAGCCGCTCTGGGCAGAAAATTACGACCGCGCCCTTACCACAGAAAGCATTTTTGATATTCAAGCGGAGATTACGCAGGTCATAGCAACTGCTTTGGAAGCCGTAATTTCAGGAGAAGATCAAACACTTCTCGCCGCAAAATCAACGGAAGATCTAGCGGCCTATGAAGCTTATTTGAAAGCGAAGTTGCTCTCGCGTTCTGATGGAAATAAAGAAGAAGACCTTCTGAGCTCGATTGAATTCGCAGATAAGGCGATTGCAATAGATCCTGAATTTGGGGACGCTTATGGCGTCAAAGCCTATGCTCAGATCTCGCAATATTGGTTTAATGGCCGGGATACGATATATCGGGATGCCGCATTAGGAAGTCTCTCCCAAGCCAAGAGATTGGCGCCAGAAAGTCCCCAAACTTTACTCTCTGAAGCTTTTTATAGTTATTGGGGTATCGGTGCCTTTAGAGAGGCCGACCGTATTTTTGACCGCGCCCTGAAAGTCGCGCCTAATAACGTCGACGCGCTAGCAGGTAAGGCTTTCATCACGCGGCGCCTGGGACGGTTTAAAGACTCAGCCAAGGACCTTGTGAAAGCCCAACGCCTCGATCCAAAGTCCTTTTATTTGATGCCAGAATTGGCGCTGACCTATGCTTTAATTGGTGACTTTGAGAGGGCCGGCGCCATGTTAAAAAAAGCGGAAAGCGCGCGGCCAGACTCGCTTCAATTAGCGGCCTTTAAGGCTGCGATCTTGCAGTTTGAGGGCGACGCCATAGGCGCGCATGCGGCGCTGGGATCGACAGGAACAGTGCTGCAACAATCCAAAGTAAATTACGCGATTGCTACGCGAAACCCCGTTAAAATTGAGGCTGCGCTGAAGGAATGGCCTGAAAGCAGCCGCGCGCCAGAGAGCGGTCCTCATGCTTATCTACTTTCTCAAATCCGAGGGAATCTGGCGATGGGCAAGGATAGCGGCGACGACATAGCTAAACTGAGGGTCGCCGTCGCGGACAATCCGCCCTCAACAGATTGGGCAGAGAAATCTGATTACTCTCCCATAATAATTCCAGGATTACTTGGCGACAGAGACACCGTTTTCGCGCTGGCCGAAAGTTATGAAACTCAAGCGCCGGATGATGCGCTTGTAGCGTTTACGCAGCTTGGCGAATTAGCAGAGACTTTTGCGCGTTTAGGCGAGCTCGATAAGGCTATGGATTATGCCCAGCGCATGCAGGATATGACGGGGCCTCATCTTTTTCTTTTGCTACGCATGGAGCCAGGTCTTGATAATGTTCGCGATCAGCCGCGTTACCTTAAAATGCAAGCAGAGTATGATAGTTGGGCGGCAAGGCAAACAGAGTAACTGAAGGAAGCTGGTTGGTTGCAACCAATTCTTGATGCGGCGCGTATAACCATTATAACGCTCGCAAACATTTCCCAAAGGATATATTATGACTGCTCCGAAAATTGCCTTTATCTGTGGGTCTTTGCGTCAGGGATCTATGAATAAAACGCTAGAGAAAGCCTTGATAAAGCGGTTTAAGATGGCAGGCGCAAAGACAAGTTCTATTGACCTCGGTAAATATGAAATGCCGCTATACCACGGCGATCTAAAAACGCCCGCCACCGTTAAAAAACTGATCACACGCCTGAAAGCCTTTGACGGTATTGTTGTTGTCTCGCCGGAATATAATGGCTGCCTCCCTCCGCTTTTAAAGAACACCATTGATTGGACCAGCACAGTTAGCACCGACTATATTAAGTCGGCTGTTTGGGGGCTTGCCTCAGCGACTCCTGGGCCCATGAGCGGCATAATGTGTATGCGTCAGATGCAGTTTATCTTTACACGTTTAGGCGGCGATGTCCTCCCGCAGCAAGTTGGCTGCGGACATGCGGCCAAGGCCTTCGATGCTAAGGGAAATCTTATGGCGCAACCGGCGCTCACCTTTGCCGATAATATGCGTGATATGATGCTGGAGCGTATCGCTCAAAAAGGCTAGGCCTCTTATATGGCTAAGAAAGAAAAGCTCTATAAAGATTTGCCACGGCCCAAATTAAACCGCGCGCAAATTAGTGACATTTACCGTCACCTGCAAACGCTTGACCCAGCGCCCCGCACCGAACTGCATTATAGTAATGTTTATACTCTGGTTGTCGCCGTGGCCCTGTCGGCGCAATCCACAGATGTTGGCGTCAATAAAGCAACGAAAGCTTTATTCGCCAAAGCTGATACACCCGAAAAGATGGTTGCGCTTGGTGAAGATACGGTTCGCGATCATATCAAGACCATTGGCCTTTACAAAAACAAGGCCAAGAATGTAATCAAGCTGTCGCAAATGCTTATCGATGATTTTGGGTCCGAAGTCCCGGATAATCGCGATGACCTTGTAAAGCTCCCAGGTGTTGGCCGAAAGACAGCCAATGTTGTTTTGAATGATTATTTTGGACAACCCACAATGGCCGTGGATACCCATATTTTTCGCGTCTCAAACCGAACGGGCATGGCCCCTGGCATAGACCCTGTTGAGGTTGAGCTTAACCTACTCCGGGTGACCGCAGATGAATTTATGGATCACGCCCATCACTGGCTCATTCTCCATGGCCGCTACACATGTTTAGCCCGCAAGCCAAAATGCTATAATTGCGCGGTAAGGCATATCTGTAAGTTTAGACCAAAGACGTTAAGGCCCGAGGATTAGCGCGCAATTAAAAAGTGAGGGATATTGTTGGATACGGCAGAGCCTATCCGCAAATGACGTTGAGACACTGCGCTCTATCTTTACGGCCTCCGATAATCAAAGATTGCCGATAAAGGAACAGAGCGAGAGCTTTATTTCTGCCTTGGGAAATATTACGAAATGCGTCCAGTCTGTGCTGCCTGATGCAAGACCTGTTCGCCTCGTCGCATTTAACAAATCTAATAAAAAGAACTGGGCCGTTTCTTGGCATCAAGACCGCATTATATCTGTTTGTAAAAAAGAGAATGTAAGGGGCTATTCAAATTGGAGCCGCAAGGCAGGACTTTGGCACTGTGAACCTCCGCCGCCCATATTAGAAAATATGTTAGCTGTACGCGCCCATTTAGATGAAGCAGAAATTCAAACGGGCGCCTTGGAAATATTAAGCGGCTCACATCAATTCGGTAAAGTTACAGCAGATCAAATAAATAATGTAGTTGATAATTGCGCGCCCGTCACCTGCTTAGCCAAAACAGGGGATCTTATGATTATGAAAATGCTCACGCTTCACCGCTCAAAACCATCACTACGTGATGCCCCAAGACGCGCCATCCGCATTGACTATAGCGCAGATATACTTCCCACGCCCCTGCAATGGGAAACGGGCGAAAAGTGTGAGTAGCCCTAACCTACCAAATCAAATTCGAAGTTCTGATTTTGCGCGATGTGCTTCTGCGCAGGCTTGGAGTCGCCGCTAGCTTCTGCGCGCCATTTAAAGATTGTGGCTAAGGGAGAGCCAGCAGGGCAATACCAGCGCTGAACTGAGGGATCCCATTTTGCGCCGAGGCGTTTTGCCATCTCGCGGTCAGTATATTTAACGTCCAAAAATTTCTTAGCTGCACGGGCCATAAGGGTTTCCTTCCATGTGTTCCAGAATGAGAACATATCAAGAACAAATAGAAAGAGTCAATCCTAAAATTCACACGCCCTCTCGACAGCTACCGCCAATCTTCTTAAGCCATCCTCAAACATAATTTCCGCAGGAGAATTTCATGGCTATTCAAACACGTATCACCAAGATGTTAAACATTGAGAAGCCTATTATTCAGGCGGCTATGGGGTGGATTGCGCGTTCTCAACTTTCTTCCGCTGTGTCCAATGCAGGCGGGATGGGCATTATAGAGACAAGCTCGGGCGAGCTGGACGCGGTGCGAGAAGAAATACTCAAGATGCGTGATCTGACGGATAAGCCGTTCGGTGTAAACGTCGCGCAGGCCTTTGTTCGTGATCCGAAGATTATCGACTTTATTATTGATCAAGGCGTGAAATTCGTCACCACATCTGCTGGAGACCCCAAAAAATATACGGCTTTATTAAAAGACGCAGGTCTGACAGTTTTCCATGTCGTGCCGAGTTTGAAAGGCGCGCTCCGCGCGATTGAAGCTGGCGTTGACGGTTTAATAGTCGAAGGCGGCGAAGGCGGGGGTTTCAAGAACCCCGAAGATGTTGCCAGTATGGTTTTGATCCCTCAAGTCTGCGAAGCTGTTGACGTCCCTGTTGTCGCCGCGGGCGGCATTTCCGATGGCCGAAGTATGGCGGCGGCTTTTGCTTTGGGCGCAGAAGGCGTTTTGATGGGGACACGCATTTTAAGCGCGGCCGAGAGCCCCGTTCACGGGAATTGGAAAAAGGCTATAATTGAGGCCGACGCGACCGATACCGTTTTCCTAAACCGCTCTGGCCCTGGGCCCGCCTTGAGAGCCCTGCGAACAGAACGGACAACACGGCTGCAAAAAGAAGGTGTAGAAAATATCTTTGGTGAATTTGCGGGAACGCAGGACGTCTATTTTGGCGGAAACCTAGAAGCGGGCATTGCCCTGACAGGCCAGGTTGCGGGCCGCATCACCGACATAAAACCCGTAAAGCAAATTTTTGACGATACCTTAAAAGAGTTTGGTGAGGTTACGGGACGCTTGGCGGCGTTGAGCAGGTAGCGCTTAAGTGGCCGCTAAATTTGCGAGAGTTGACCCTTTTATATTTTCGGTGCCTGGCACGGCATTGGACACCAATGCCTTTATATCTAAACAAGATCAGGCAAAATGGCGGCTTATCTGTCTTCCCGGAACACCAAGCCAGCCTTATCTTTTTACCCGCCTTTTACGGATGGCTTCAGAAGACTTAGAAGTTGTCGTTATTAACCGGCTAGGTTTTCATAAGTCGCATTCTTCGCCTATCTTGAATTTCAATGATCAAGTGCGTGTCGTTGAACCTTTTTTAAACGATAAGAGGAACATTGTTTTGGGAATTTCTTATGGCGGCGCGTTAGCGTTGACTGCCGGATTAAATTATCCTGATAGCGTTGAGGGCATTATTACCGGCGCAGCGTTGATGACTGAACCTCATAATTATGCGAGGGCTATCGTTGGATCTGAAGTTTTTAAAAAGTTCGAAGGCGTCACGCCCAAAAAGATTAGGCACATGAAAGCCGAGATTGTCGGCCGCAGACAACAAATTGGACCCTTGCTAGAACGATTAAGAGAGCTTCGCGTGCCTGTCGAAGTTTTGCACGGAACATTAGACACACTTGTGCCAAAAAGTGACGCGCAAGTTCTGATGAACGCCATAGGTGATGGAGCGCGCTACCACGAGATTAAAGGCGGGACACATTATTTAGAGCTACAAATGCCCAAGTGTATTTTGCAAGCCTTGGATCAGCTTATTTCGAAAATTGAATCTAAAGAGGCATAGGCTCAGGGCTTAAGCAGGTAAGCCCATCTTGCGCATTCTAAATGAGACCATCTTCTGACGCGTTTCACACCAGAGCGCTAATCGCACACATTTAAAACTTTGCCATAATGTCAGGCGCCCGACTGTTTTCAATTCAGGATGCGCTTTAAGAATTCTTGGCAGTTGATAAAATGGTATTCGGCTAGACAGATGATGCACATGGTGCACGCCGATATTGCCTGTAAACCACATAAGCGGCTGCGGTAGATCATAATAGGAACTTCCGTGAAGCGCTGCGCCTTCGCGGCTCCAATCTTCTGTGCGCGACCAGTGAGTCTCGTCAAATTGGTGCTGCACGTAAAACATCCAGACTCCGATAGAGGCGCCGATAATAATAATGGGTATTTGAATGAGCAAGAATGCTTTGAGGCCAACGCCCCAGATTAAGAGGCCGTATAGTAAAGCGACGCCCGCATTTGTGGTCAGCGTTGAGACCCACGGCATAGTGCGTTTCATCGCGCCAATCGGTAAGCGCTGCGCAAGGATGAACACATAAGCAGGGCCAACGCCGAACATAACAACAGGATGACGGTAAAGACGGTATTTGAGTTTACCCCATTTCGACAAGGCCGCAAATTCATCAACCGTGAGCGTAATGATATCATCACCAACGCCGCGGCGGTCGAGGTTGCCAGAACTAGCATGGTGGAGCGCATGACCTCTGCGCCAATGATCATAAGGCGTTAGGGTGAGAATGCCGATAAAGCGCCCGACCCAATCATTGGCCTTTTTCGAGGAAAACATAGAGCCATGGCCGCAATCATGCTGCACGATAAAGAGACGCACAATAAGGCCCCCCGCGGGGATAACGCCGAGCAAAGCCCAATATTGGCCAATAGCTAATAGGCCCCACATGGCGGCCCATAGGGCAAGAAAAGGAATGAGAGTAACGAGAACTTCATATACAGCGCGCCAATCTTCGGATTTACGGTATGGCGCTAAGCGTGCAAACCATGTTTTGGCAGTCGCCGCTGGATTTGGAAGTGTCATATTCAGCCCTTCAGTTATGTTTAAGACTTGACCTGATTTGTCTTAACCCTCGGTTAAAAGAACTGATTTGGAAAGTGAAATTTACACAAGTTTTCGTGACTTATTCTGCTAGCCGTTTTGCCAAAGCTTCGGCAAGTTTTTGCGCGCCTGCATTCTCGGCCCCCTCGCCCTCGGCATGACCAAGATAAAGATAGGGCTCTATCATTTCGAGCTCTATGAGTTTTAGTTTCCCGTCTAAACCACGCAGCAAATCTACTCTGGCGTAAAGCGGCGTAAAATCGAGCGCGTTCAGCACGGCGCGGGCAGAATTACGCTCTTGCGCCGATGGCACATAGGTTTCTTCTGTCCCGCCATAAAGGGATTGAATTCGGTAATCGCCTTTTTTGGGGCGCTTAATCAGGCCATGGGAAAACTTGCCGCCAAAATAGAGGAATGAATATTCGCCCTCGTCTAATACGCTCGGCAGAAAAGCTTGTATCATTGCGCCTTCCGGCGGCAAATCGTCTTTACTGGGGAAGACCTCACCCTGTTTATAAAGCACTTGCCGCCAAGCGCCGCCGCCGACTTGCGGTTTGATCACCAGAGTATCGGTCTCTAGCTCGGTGAAGGCCCGCGCAACATTCGTTTCTGTAACGCGGTCAACAGTAATGGTCGAGATCACAGGCGCGCCTTCTGTTTCAAGTTCGTCCAGATAAGATTTATTTGAATTCCAGCTGAGGGTTTTAAATGTGTTAAACAGCTTTGTCTTAGCTTCGGCCTTGGCCATCTCCGCCGTAAAAGCAGCTTCATTGCCTTCAAAATAATCCCAAACTAAGAGCGGCAGCATCGCGTCATAATCATCTGCGCGCTGCGCGGCCTCTCGCCACGGAATCAAATCCAGCGCCATGCCTTGCGCGGCAAAAGCGGGAACAAGCTTGCCCATTTCTTCATCGCGTTCAAAGGAATCGGCCCGCTCATCAGGGTGACCGGGCATCATATTGTCTGAAGCGAGAACGGCGATTTTTTTCATGAGTTTAGGCCTGACGATTTACTTGGTGGTTTTTTAGCTTTAATTTCATACGGCATGTAACTATGACCCCCTCAAACAACAAGGCCGCTTATAATGAAAACTGAATTTGATGTATTAGGAATTGGTAACGTGTTGATGGATATCATCGCGCCCGTTTCAGATAATTTCCTTACCGATAACGTCATCGAAAAAGGGTCTATGACCTTGATTGACGAGCCTCGCGCTTTGGCGCTGAATACGGCGCTCAAGAAAGCCAGTAAAATACAAGAAATTGCGGGCGGCTCTGCGGCCAATACGATGTTTGGTATTGGCGCTTTAGGCCTTCGCGCAGCATATCTTGGCAATGTCGCCGATGACGGCGTTGGCAAACGTATCAGCCAAGGCATGGCTGATGGCGGCGTTGACTTCTCATCCAAACCTAAAACAAAAGGTCCTGCTAGCGGACGCTGCATGATTGCCGTAACGCCAGACGGAGAGCGCTCTATGAGCACCTTCCTCGGGGCGTCATGTCTGTTCACGCCCAAAGACATTATAAAGTCCAAAGTCGAAAGCGCGGCCTGCGTCTATCTTGAAGGTTATCTTTTCGATACGGAGCCCGCCAAGGCCGCCTTTGTCAAAGTCGCAGAAATTGCCCGCGCGGCAGGGCGGACGGTTTCGCTAACACTTTCTGATAGCTTTTGCGTCGGACGTCACCGCGCGAGCTTCCGACACCTTGTGGATAACCATGTGGATATCCTGTTTGCGAATACAGATGAGATCCTCAGCCTTTATGAAACAGATAGCCTTGATAAGGCCCTTGATGAACTGACGAAAACTGAGACTGTGGCTTGTGTGACGCGTAGCGAAAAAGGCTCTATCATCCAAGATTCCAAACGCCGTTATCACGTTAAAGCCTGCCCTGTGGACAAAGTTGTGGATACAACAGGCGCGGGCGATCAATATGCGGCGGGTGTTTTGGCAGGCCGCGCCATGGGTCTTGATTGGGCTGATGCAGGTCATTTGGGCAGTCTCTGCGCCGCCGAAGTCATAAGTCATTACGGCGCGCGTCCCGAGAAAAGCCTGCATGATATAGCGCTAGGGGCTTAACCACTCTGTCTGATTTGTAATTTTGATGAGGCGAATATTCAGCTTTCGTTAAAGCGGGGTTTTGTAAGAAAGCCGTAAATTAACGAACCCCGTAAGGATTCGACATGAAAAAATTAGTGATGATAGCCGCCGCGCTGACGGTGCTTGCGCCTGTTGCGATGGCGCAGGTTCAGCCGCAACAACAAATGGCAGCGCCCGCTCCCGCAGCCTTCACGGATCCGCGTTCTGTACCTGCTGATTTGGCACGGGTTGACGCTGCGATGAATTCAACAGCCAGTTTTTCTGGCCGCTTTGCCCAATATGCCGCCGATGGATCTTTTGCCCAAGGCCAGGTCTATATTAAACGTCCCGGGAAATTACGCTTTGAATATGACGCGCCTAATCCTCTTCTGATTGTATCTGACGGCGTAACGCTAACTCAGCAAGATAAGGCGCTGGAAACCATTGACCGCGTTCCGCTTTCGGCCACTCCGCTTAACTATTTTCTCAAAGAGAATATTAATCTGGCCCAAGATACCGAAGTCGTTGCGCTGCAAAAGACCTATAATGAATGGCGGGTCACAGCCCGCGACGGGTCGGGGGAAATGGACGGCGCCATCACCATGGTGTTTGACAGCAATACGCTGGCCCTCAAAGAGTGGATTATTGCCGATAGCTTCGGCGGACAAACCCGCGTGCTCTTATCTGAACTAAAATATAATGAGCGCATTAATCCGCGATTATTTGTGCTGCGCGACGAGAGACGCCGCGATCGCCGTTAAAAGAGGCGTCTTAAACTTCGAACTGTAAATTTCATCTTTTCCTCTCGTTAGTTTTATATTAACTACGCTTCCAGGAGGACAATATGGACATTGTTAATATCGCTGTGGAGAAGCTACAGCTCATACCAGACTACGCGGTGAAATTTGCGCCGAGTATTCTACTCGCCCTCATTATCTTTATTGTAGGCCGCATCATTGTTCGGAAAGCCTCTAAGGGCACCGTAACAGCAACCGGCAAGTTACCTAATATAGATGCGACTTTGTCGAAATTCTTCGGCTCCTTAGTTCTCTTCATTGGTATGGGAGCCGTCATTGTCATGGCCCTCTCAGCGATGAAGATAAATCTCGCCTTTTTGGCAACGGTCGTTGCCGCGCTGGTTGTCGCGCTTGGTTTTGCCTTGCAGGATTCTTTAAGTGATTTTGCCTCTGGTATTATGCTCGCCCTCTTCCGGCCTTTTAAAATTGGTGATCAAGTTGAGGTTGCCGGGGAAACAGGTGTTGTCCAAGAAACAGGCCTCTTATCAACGCAGCTGACCACCCGCGATAACATCGTTATCTCTGTCGGTAATGGCTCCGTATTTGGCGGCACGATTAAAAATTATAATCATGATGGGAAACTACGTCTCGATACTGATATTGGCGTGAGTTATGATGCAGATTTAAACATTGCCATCGCCGCCATCATTGGGGCCGTCGAAGGTGATGCGCGCGTCTATAAAGACCCAGCCCCCTGGGCAAAAGTCACATCTCTTGGCGATTCAGCTGTGAATATTCAATTGCGCCTTTGGACAGATGCCGAAGACCACCGAAAAGTTAAGATGGATATATCAAAACCAATTAAAGAGGCACTTGATAAGGCTGGCATTGAGATCCCTTATGAGCATGCAACAATTATATTTAGGAAGACGGGTTAATCATGGAACATTTTCTAAGTCATTTTAAGTCCATTCAAGCCGTTCAAGACGCTGGGAATGCAATACCTTCGCTCATGGATGACCCAAGCGGGTTTATTCAACATTACGGAAATATTGCCGTTGAGAAGAGTATATTCTTCGTTCCAAAAATTATCATCGCGCTTCTTATCCTTTGGATTGGATCCTCAATAGCAAAACGTCTATATCGCGGCCTCGTCAAGCGCTCCGCCGCTAGTAAGAATGTGGATTCGACACTCGGAAGTTTCGCCGCCACTGCCGCGAAATATGCTGTCTTAACCGCTACATTTTTGGCTGCGATTGCTGTCGTTGGTATTCCCGTCGCGAAGGTCTTTGTTATTCTATCTGCCGCAACTCTGGCCATCGGTTTGGCGCTGCAAGGCTCCATGGCCAATGTTGCCGCGGGCTTACTCCTCGTGCTCTTCCGCCCTTACAAAATTGGTGACTATATTGAAGCTGCAGGAGAAGAAGGTGTTGTCGATGATTTAAATATTTTTACAACAACCTTGATTACACTCGATAATATCAAAGTCATTCTCTCAAACAGTGAGGTTCGCGGAAACACAATTAAAAACCTAACCTCGCTAGGTGTGCGCCGCGTAGATGTAGATTTCGGTATCGATTATGATGACAATATGGATAAAGCCATCAAGATTGTTAAAGACACGGCCGCCAAGCATCCCGACGTCTTATCCGAGCCTGACGAACCTTGGGCGAAAGTCTCATATTTAAATGATAGTTCAGTCGATATTCAAATGCGTGTTTGGTGCAAGGCTGAACATTATTGGGATGTCCGTTTTGATCTTATCAAAGATGTCAAAGAGGCTTTCGATAAAGGCAAGATTTCTATTCCTTATCCGCATTGTGTTGAGATTGAGAAAAAGTAATAGGACTTAATATGGTTTTGGATATCAGCCGGTCTATCGAAGCCTGCGCCGCGCATTACGGCGATGAGGCGGAAGCTGTACGAAATTATCTTACCCAGGGCCAAGCCCGCGCGCTAGCACTCCCAAATCGCGGGCCTCTTCGTTTTGATGATAGCGGGTCAATCCACGGGGATATTCTAAAGGCCTATTCAAAATATGGGTTTTACATATTTGAAAACGCGCTCAGCGAAGAGGAAGTTGACGATTTAAGATCTGATTTAGACGCCCTGCGGGAAAATTTTCCAACGCATATGGGCGCAGTGACGGACGCCAAAGGGCGGCCAGCCCTTGGCGTTGATAACGCGGCGATGACGTTGCAATGGGCAAAGCCTTTATCTGATCCCTTGGGCGGCACGGAGTTAGCCAATGGCCGGCATCAAGTAAAACTCTTTGAGCCAAAAGCAAAAGACGACGCACCCGCTGCGGCTCCGTTTTATCTGGCGGGATCATTGCAATTCTCTCCCGCATGCTTGCGCACTTACGCTCATCCTGGCCTCCTTAAAATGGCGGAAGCTGTTAACGGAAAAGATTTTGCGCCTTTCCATGAAGGTCTGTTTATCAAAGACGCTGGACTGGGCGCTGCCGTATCCTGGCATCAAGACGGCGACACACATTGGGACAGTGCCGATTTTGACGAAGGCAGTCATGGGTTTAATTTCATGGGTCAAATTTACGGCAGCACGGCCGTCAATGGTGTTTGGGTTTTGCCCGGCACGCATAAAACAGGCCGCGCCGATATCGTGAAACTAGTCAAAGACGCCGGAACCGAACGCCTGCCCGAAGCCGTCCCCATCATTTGCAATGCCGGCGATGTCGTGATTTCCAATCGCCAAATCGTTCATGGTTCATTTGCCAATACAGGATTTGAGACCCGCGTTAGTGTCAATTTTGGGTTCAATCGCCGCGCGTCAGTTCTGGATGTGCGCGGCGCAGGCATTCACGCCGAAGCGGCCACATTTGACGAGAAATTTATCAAGACGCGCTCCCGCGTTATGGGGCTTGCCATTGATGCCAGGCGGCAACGCTTCCCAGAAGAGACACCTTACAGCTACGGGCCTCTCGCGGAAGAGCAAGAAAGTTATGTTTGGAACGCGGAGACGCAGGCTTCGCTTAAAGATTATAATTTGATGGATCTAAGTATTTAAGGGTTCGCTGTTCGCTTCACTCAAAATGAATATCGTGAAAAAATCATCCATATTTAAAAGCGATTGCGGCCATTGCGCCTATATTTGCCAATATGCCTGCCGAAAGAGATGTTAGAAACGTTGCAACCCCTAACCCAACCGCTCGCCCTAATCGGCCTGCCTTAGAGTCTACCTCAAAGGCGCCGCGATAGGCCGTCAGAGCATCTAAGATAAATGACAATCCATATGTTAAAATAATAAGGGGTAGGAAAAATTTGAGCGGCGCTGTTCCCAAAGCTACTGTACTGAATATTGCGAGAAAAGTACCTGGGATAACTGCAATAAAGAGCCGCCTTTGCCGAACAGCAAAGTTTAATTTTTCACCCCAAAATGGGTAAATCGCAGCCAGCAGAAATAAACATGAGGCAAGCGAGAGCGGCAAAAAGCCAAAACTCCATTTTAAAAATTCCCGGGCGGCCGTCTCAGCGGAGACCCCTTTCGGAAGCGTTGAATTGGCTTCAATTTGCGAGATGGCCATTTGTAGCGTTGAGCTTGAGGTTCCGGCCCAGAAAAACTGAAAGAAAAAGGTAACCGCAACTAATGTAAACCAGAGCCTAAATGCGGGGGTGAATGTATTTTGCCAATCTAAAAATGACGACGCGTGAAAATAGCGTTTAGGATTCTTAAAAGCTATCCAGAGTGATTTTAGTCCCATAAGGTTGAGGCCCAAGACATCATTCAACAGGGCGTCATAATTTACGGAACTTAAATCTGGCGTTTCGGTTTCTTTTTTCATCTCTTCCATAAGAGCACAATATTTGAAAATTAGAAAGCGAAGCGTAATTTGTTATTTGAATAAACCCTTAACCTCAGTTAAGCCCGCCTTATGAAAATTAAAGTCGCCACGTGGAATATCAACTCTGTTCGTCTTCGGATTGATCAGGTTATTCAGTTTTTAAATGAGCAGCAGCCGGATGTGCTAGGCTTACAAGAAATTAAATGCGAGACGGACTTATTCCCGAGCCAGCCTTTTATAGATGCGGGCTATGAATTCATCGAAGTTGCGGGGATGAAAGGCTATCACGGCGCGGCGACGGTGTCTAAATTACCGATGACGCGCCTACTGACAAGTTTTTGCCCTCTTGATCATGCCCGCCACGTCAGCACAAAAGTGATTGCTGGAGATCAAGACTTTGAGTTTCACAACTTTTATATCCCTGCAGGCGGAGATGTCGCCGACCCCGTTATCAATGATAAGTTCAAACATAAGTTAGATTTTATTGAGAACATGCGCTGTTATTTTTCGGAGCGTTTTGCAAAAGGTGATGATCAACAGATACTCGTCGGAGATTTCAATATTGCCCCGCATGAAAATGACGTTTGGAGTCACAAGCAGCTTTTAAAGGTCGTCTCTCACACTCCGCTCGAAGTTGGTATTTTGGAAACCCTGCGCAAAACCCACGATTTTACAGATTGCTCGCGCCTCTTCGCGGATGATGAGGAAAAGCTTTATAGCTGGTGGAGTTATCGCGGTAAGGACCCGATGAAAAGCAATCGTGGCCGCCGCCTAGATCACATCTGGGTCAGTCCTGCCTTGAAGCCAGCTGTTGAAGCTGGCGGCAAAGCCGCCCATGAAATTCATGTGCCTTGCCGCACTTGGGCGGCCAAACCCAGTGACCATGTTCCAATGACTCAGGTCCTAGATTTAAGCGCCTAAGGTCTGCGTACTAAGCGCAAACAAGGCCTGTGCCCCGAAATATAACGGCGTGATAGCTAGAGCATTTTTCGGGTTTGGCGTGATAAAACGATCTCTTGCTACAAACATGTCTGATATTGCGAACATGATGGCCGCTATTGTCGCAAAGATAAAAGGTGATGTTCGCGGAATCAAAAGCGAAGAAAACACCATTATATATATAATTACACAGTAATAGAGAACTGGCCTCTGCATGCTTTTTGGTGTCTTTTTAGTGATATACAGACCGAATAGCACTGGAAGGACAGCGCCGAGACCAATTATCGAGTCAACATCATCAGGCAGGGAGATTACCTTTATATTTGAGAACGCAATAATATAAAGAATATGGCCAATAGCAAAAGCCGCCATTCCAGCCTTAAACAAAGTCTCAGATTTGCGAGATAGCAAGAAGACATCCCCTACGGCGCAAACAACAAGCCCCGCTAAAATAATTTTCCCGTATTTAGTTTCCAGCGCGCCGAAATATATGGCCAAGAGAATAAAGCCTAAGGCCGCTATAGGCTTTATAATCGCCTGCACCCTTTCATTTTCTTTCAACTCTGCCATCAGCAAAGCAAGAACAATCAGTCCATATAAAAAAAGCGAGACAACCATAGTCTCGCTTTAATCAAATTTTGTTAACTATGGGAAGGCCTATCCCAATTCTAAGCGGTATCCGCCAGGCTCTGTCACCAATAATGTCGCGGTGCCTTTCACGGGCTCTATCTTTTGGCGAAGGCGGTAGACATGGGTTTCAAGCGTATGTGTTGTGACGCCAGAATTATAGCCCCAGACTTCGTGCAAAAGCTCTTCACGGCCAACAGGTTTGCCGCCCGCGCGGTAGAGATATTTTAAGATGTTCGTTTCTTTCTCTGTCAGGCGGATATCGCGCTGGGGACGCTCGCCTTCCACTTTTGGCGGAACGAGTTTTTTATAGGCAGGGGCAAATTCATAAGGCCCCACTTGAAATACCGCGTCTTCGCTTTGTTCAAAGCTACGTAAATGCGCGCGCAAACGCGCTAGCAAAACAGCAAAACGGAAAGGCTTGGTCACGTAATCATTTGCGCCTGAATTTAGGCCGAGGATCTCATTCATATCGCCGTCATTACCCGTCAGCATGACAATCGGCGCAGCGACATTGGCATTACGCATTAATTGGCAAGCTTCGGTGCCAAGCATATCGGGAAGGTCGACATCGAGTAGTATCAGGTCATAACTATTGGCTTTGGCCGCATTTATGCCTTCAGTCGCCGTCCCGACGTCAGTGGTTTCAAATTCATCGTAGAGCCCGAATTGCTCTACGAGTTCTTCGCGCAGGTCCTCATCATCATCAATGAGCAAAATACGTTTTTTAACAGCCATGAGAATCCCTCTTGATATCTCTTTATAAGAATTGCGCGTGTTTAGACTTGTTTACGTTTATAGACTAATGCCAGTTTAATCGCATTACATCACAAAAAAGAGACTAACCATGGGGATTATCGTGAACAGCTCTGCCCGCAGTATTACGTTTAGCGGGAAAAACGACCCTTGCCGCATTGGGCGAAAGGGCATGATTGCGGGCGAACAAGGCCGCGAAGGTGATGAAAAAACGCCGCTGGGCGATTATGCGCTGCGCTTTGGGCTTTACCGCGCCGACAGACTTCCCGCGCCTAATAGTGATTTAACGTTCAGAGCGCTGCGCGCCAATGATGGGTGGTGCGACGATGTCAATGACCCCGCCTATAACCGCCTTATTCGCCTGCCTTATCCCGCCAGTCACGAAAAGCTTTGGCGCGAAGACGGCGCTTATGACGTGATTTTAGTGATGAGCCATAATGACAGCCCGCCTCAGCGCAGCCTGGGCAGCGCCGTATTTATTCACGTCGCCCAGCCAGATGACCGCCAGACACTGGGCTGCATTGCGCTGGAACCAGAAGTGATGGTGAGATTATTACCGCATTTGAAAACAGGGCTCAAAATTTCAATTCAGGAATAATCCCGCTCACCAAATAGAGCTGAGCCCACCCTCACATGGGTTGCGCCTAATTCAATTGCGGTTTCGAAATCGCTGCTCATACCCATAGAGATGGTTTTAAGACCGTGCTTATCGGCTAGTTTTTTCAGCAGCCAGAAATGCGGGGAGGCAGCTTCGCCGACGGGCGGGATGCACATCAGGCCTTCAGGCATAAGGCCATATTTTGTTTTTAGGAGCTCAAGAAAACCGCTCACGTCGCGCGGCGCCACCCCAGCCTTTTGGTCTTCCTCGCCCGTATTGACCTGCACTAAGAGGCGCGGCATGCGGCCAAGTTTTTCAGCCGCTTTAACCAGCGCTTTGGCAAGTTTTTCTCGGTCAAGGGTTTCAATGACGTCAAATAGTTTTACGGCGTCTTCGGCTTTGTTTGTTTGCAAAGGCCCGATAAGGCGCAGTTCTATGTCGCTGCGCTGACCTGCAAAGGTATTTTCCCAGCGGGTCTGCGCTTCTTGGACTCGGTTTTCACCAAAAACAACTTGCCCCGCCGCCAACATGTCTTGAACGCGCCCGTCAGGCTGCACTTTGGACACAGCTACTAAAACAGGATCATGCCCGCTTCCTGCTAACTTGGCAGCGGCGCTCATCCGCTCTAAGATGGAATTTCGTTTTTCAGAAATGGATAATTCAACACTCATGCGCGCGGCTTACCCTGAATGGGATTATAAGGGAAGAGATGTCGTGGCGATGGCGGCGACAAAACTCTATGGCGCGCGGCAAAAACCAAGCCGCCTTTCGCCCTATATTTTTATGACAGATCCCGAACGCGTCGAAAATATTGAGGCCACCGCAGAACAGCTTCCGCGCGGCGCGGCGCTTTTCTATCGGCATTTTGGCAAAGTTGGCCACCGGGCCCAAGCAAAGCGTCTAAGACAACTGACATTTGAAAATAGCCTGCAATTTCTTATTGGCGACGACCCAGAACTGGCCATCGCAACGGGCGCGGACGGTGTTCATTTTCGCCGCGATGTAAATGTGGCCGCGCCTAAGCTCTGGCGTAAACGCTGCCCCGCCTGGATTATTTCAATGGCTGGTATAAAATCGGGACCTTATAAAGGCGATGTCTCTATTCTGGATGGCCTGCTCGTCTCATCGGTCTTCCCAAGCCGTAGCCCCAGCGCAGGTAAGCCTATTGGGATCGAGGCGCTTTCTGAAATTGCATGCGCCCTCCCCGCCCCCATATTTGCCTTGGGCGGCGTAAACAAAGAAACAGCGCCAAAGCTTATCGGCTCAGGCGCTGCTGGATTCGCAGGTATTGGATTCGGTCTTTAGAACTTAAAGCCGCCTTCAACAAAGATGGCTGTCGCTTTTTCTTTTTGAGAGCTGACAATATTGCCAGTCGCAAATGGCGTTGTGCGTTCAATATATTGCACGCCTGTTCCAAGGCTGAACTTATCAAATTCACGCATGACGCCGAAGACAAATTGATCTGATTTCAGATTTACATTCTTATCATTGGCGTGGCCGTAACTGGCCGAGAAACCATAAGCCGATGGCTTCCAGGTTATTCCCGCATCATAGGCGGTGTAATCGCCATTGCTCAGCGCATTATTGCTTTGCAGATAAGAACCGCCCGCTGTCCAATCGCCGAGCGAGATTTCGAGACCTGTATTCCAAGCTTGAAGATCATCAAAGCCAGCAAGGGCTATTTCGTTCTTCGCCGTAGCGTAAGTTGCCGTGGCTTCTACATTGAGACCATTTTCAAATTTGCGGTCGATTGAGAGGCCGACCTCCATAACGTCTTTGAGGTCAGGCGCGAGCGTCCCAGATTCGTCAGCACTATTTTTGCGCACACAATAATCAACGCCGCAGGCGCGGGCGTTAAAGGCGTAAGACGCGCCAAGCTGCACGCCAAAGCCAATTTGGTCGCCGAGCAAGCGCGGCGTTGTATAGGTAATTTTCTCAGAGAAGCCAGACGCGTCATTGACGGTTTTAACGCTTTCCAGTCCTGTATAATCCACAGCTGAGTTAGAGGCATTTACGGCCATAAGGCTCGGCGCGCCAAGGGAGAATAGATAAGCCGCGCCGTCATCGCGGCCTGCGGTAATATCGCCGTAAGAGGTGCGCAGGAACACATAAGCGCCTTCAAGGGCGACTTGCGTTTCCGTCGCATTACTTGGCCCTGACGTATAAAACTGAGATGTATGTCCGCGAAGGCCGGTGGCAACGCCGCCGACTAGCGTAGAGCTACAGCCCGCGGTGCCAGGCGGGCAGTCACCCACGCGTCCGCCAAAGCCGCGGCGGTAGCGGTCATAATCTTCGCGCAGCTCTAAATTTACGCCATATTCCATGCCGCCATCTGTGATGCCGCTCGCTTCAACCTCGAGCCGCCCATGGGCAACAAAGTCAAAGTCTTTTTCGTCTTGGCCGCTGCGGTCAACAAAAGCGCCGCCAATCTTCATAAAGCCATTCGCGACGATTTCTATTCCGCCCATGCCAAATTTACTCAGCCAGTTCTTACGCGGTTTCGGGGCGCGCGGCATTGATGAAGGAGGCGCAGAGGCTGCGGGAGCCGGCCGCTGCGCGCGGTACTCTTGGGCCTGGGGCGCTTTATATTCATACTGGCCGCCCTTTTCGCGCCCAGGGTAATAGGGCTCGGATGAGGTTGTTGAGGCTTTGGGGGCCGCCCCGGCTAAGGCGTCGCCCCCATACGTTTTTGACTCTTCATAAGTGCTGCTAGATGTGGGCTGATAAGTATAAGATGAGCTTGACGCGGCGCTATCCTTCATCTGGCGGCGCGCGGAGTCTTGTAGAGGGTTGGAAGGGGGTAAAGGATTAGAGGAGGGTAAAGGATTAGAAACTGGCGCCCCATATATCTCAACATCTACAGCCCCACTATAAGGAGAGCTGACGGGAGGAGCGGGAGTTGGAGCCGGGGCGGGCGTCTCTGTTTCCCAAGCCTGCTTTTTAGTCTTTTTTGCAAAAGGCGAGCCCGCAGTCTGCGCGCTGGCAACCGTCATCGCGCCAAGGCCCGTAATGACGAGCGGCACAATAAGGGACTTCCCTCTAATTAAGACCGGCATTAATATCTCCGCATTCCCGCTAAGCGCCTGTAAAGACGCTGTTAACCATATTCCTTGCCCGTAATGCGGCTAGCTTCCCTAAAAAATGGTTAACAAAAGTTAAAAGGGCACGGTTTTATGGGGTATATTGCAGATTAAGACACCGTAATTTCCTGACAGCAGGACTAGGCGCGGCGGTTTTAAGTGTTATAACGCCCAAAATGATTTGTATGCTTACGGAGCTACCTAATGACAATTTCACGCACACGCGTCCCGGCCCTGCTAATTTCCACAGTGATGGCCTCTGTTTTACTAACAGGCTGCGGCACACTTGGTATCGGCAAAAGCAAAACAAGTAACAAAGCCAAAGCCCGCGCCATCTCTCAGGCCCAAGCGCCAAATATGGGCGTAAACTCTTATCTTTGGCGTGCCTCACTTGAGACGCTTAATTTCATGCCGCTCGCGCAAGTCGATCCTTTTGGCGGCGTTATCGTCACAGATTGGTATGCCAGCGCCGAAGCGCCAAATGAGCGTTTCAAAGCCAATGTTTACATCCTCGACACAAATCTACGCGCTGACGCTCTAAAGACATCCATCTTTAAGCAAACCCGCACCGCTGGCGGCTGGACAGACTCATCCGTTGACGCAGATACAGCGCGCCAAATTGAGAACGCCATCCTCACACGCGCGCGTCAACTCTATATCTCGACTGTCGATAGTCAGTAAACCAGCCTCAAATAATTTAAGAAAAGAGGTCTCGAATGAGGCCTTTTTTTGTGGGATGTCTCTGTTATAGATTGCCCTTCAAATTTTGACGTTAAGAGCCATGCCATGAGCGACGATAATTCCCGATATAACGCAGCCGAGGTCGAGCCCCGCTGGCAGGCCGTGTGGGAAAAAGGCGATATTTACCGCGCTGATGATAGCAGCGATAAGCCCAAATTCTACGCGCTGGAAATGTTCCCTTATCCGTCGGGCCGCATTCATATGGGCCATGTCAGAAATTACGCGATGGGTGATGTTGTGGCGCGCTATAAGAAGGCGCAAGGCTTTGAAGTTTTGCATCCTATGGGCTGGGACTCATTTGGTATGCCCGCTGAAAATGCCGCCATCGCCACAGGCGGCCACCCCAAAGATTGGACTTACGGCAATATAGACGCGATGAAAGCGCCGATGAGGCGGCTCGGTTTTGCGCTAGATTGGAGCCGTGAGTTCGCGACCTCGGATGAGGCTTATTACAAGCAGCAACAAGCTATCTTCCTTAAGTTTTGGGATAAGGGGCTGGTTTACCGTAAGACCGCAAAAGTCAATTGGGACCCTGTCGACAATACGGTCCTCGCCAATGAGCAAGTCATTGACGGCAAAGGCTGGCGCAGCGGCGCAGTCGTCGAACAGCGCGATATGGATCAATGGTTTTTCAAGATTACGCATTATGCTGAGGAGTTGCTTGAAGGGTTAGATACGCTTGACCGCTGGCCTGAGAAGGTGCGGACGATGCAGGCGAATTGGATTGGGAAGTCTGAGGGCTTGCAGATGCGGTTTGAGTGGGCGGATGGTGATAAGACCTTCGGTGAAGACACATATACGGGAACGGAGGTTTTCACTACACGGCCTGACACATTATATGGCGCAAGTTTCATTGCATTTTCGCCTGACCATCCCATCATTAAGGCCTTGGCAGAAGAGAACTCTAAAATAGAAGACTTCCGTATTGCCTGCGCCAAAATCGGAACAACAGAAGAAGCTATCGCAACGGCCGATAAGCTTGGTTTCGACACAGGCCTGCGCGTCAAGCATCCTTTCGACGAGAACAAAACGCTCCCCGTTTGGATCGCTAACTTTGTCCTCATGGGCTACGGCACAGGCGCTATTTTTGGCTGCCCTGCACATGATCAGCGTGATTTTGATTTCGCTAAAAAATACGATCTGCCGATTTTGCCTGTGGTTCAACCCCACGAAGGCGGGGATGAGCGGGTTGAGTTGGAGGAAGCCTATACGGGTGAAGGCACCTTAATAAATTCAGGTTTTTTGAATGGCCTCTCAAAAGACGCCGGCATTTCGTCCGCCATATCCAAGATCGAAGAGATGGACCTCGGCAAAGGCGTTACGAATTACCGCCTCCGCGACTGGGGCGTTTCGCGCCAGCGCTATTGGGGATGCCCGATCCCTGTTATAAAATGCGCGGCTTGCGGACCTCAGCCTGTGGATGAAGCGGACTTGCCCGTTCAATTACCTTATGAGGATATTGACCTAACCATTCCCGGCAATCCGCTGGACCGTCATCCAACCTTTAAAACAGGCACAAAAGACAACCCTGTAACCTGCCCAAAATGCGGCGCAGCGGCAGAGCGCGAAACAGATACGCTCGACACATTCGCAGATTCCTCTTGGTATTTTGCGCGCTTTGCTGGCGGACAAGGAAACGGCCTGCCCAGTGACAAACCTTTCGATAAAGAAATCGCAAGTGATTGGCTCCCCGTTGATCAATATGTCGGCGGCGTCGAACATGCCGTATTGCATTTGCTTTATGCGCGTTTCTTTACGCGCGGTTTGCGCGATTGTGGATTACTTGATCTGCCCAGCGGAGAGCCTTTTGCGGGCCTCTTTACGCAAGGTATGGTGACCCACGCTGTCTTTACGGATGAAGACGGCGGCTTTGTCATGCCGGCTGATGTTATTGAGGACGGCAATCAACTTCTTCATATTGAGAGCCGAAAAATCGTGTCTAAAGGCGAGGTCATCAAAATGTCCAAGTCCAAGAAAAATGTTGTTGACCCTGATGAAATTATCGAAGGTTACGGCGCAGATGTAGCGCGCTGGTTTGTGCTCTCTGACTCCCCGCCTGAACGCGATGTTGAATGGACGGAATCAGGCGTCATTGGCGCCTGGCGTTTTTCTAAAAAAGTTTGGAGTCTCGTCTCCGAATCTGAGAAAATGGATCCTATGTCTGTCGCGAGTGACGCGTCGGGCGACGCCTTAGAACTTCGCCGCTTCGCTCATAAAGCTATGGAAAAAATCACGGCAGGCATTGAGAGCTTTCGCTTTAATACCTCCGTCGCGCAAATTTATGAGCTCACCAACGCGCTTAAGAAATATAAAGCCAATGACAGCGCCAAAGCCGAAGCCTTAGGTATTCTTATTCGCGCTATTGCCCCTTTCATGCCGCATCTCTCCGAAGAATGCTGGTCACATCTTGGCGGGCAAGGTCTATGCTATCACGCGCCTTGGCCTGTGATCGATCCGGCGATGCTGGTTGAGGATGAAGTCACCCTTCCCATCCAGGTTAATGGTAAGCGCCGGTCTGAATTGACCGCGCCCAAGGCCATATCCAAGGAAGAGGCCGAGAAAATCGCCCTGTCTGATGAGGCCGTGCAGCGGTCCTTAGATGGCTTAACTGTTAGGAAAGTCATTGTTGTTCCTGGCCGAATTATCAATATAGTAGCGTCATGATGAAAAAATTTATAGCTCTGGCAATTGCCCTTCCTCTCCTTACCGCTTGCGGGTTTTCCCCTATGCACGGCACAAACCTTAACGGAAGTGCTGATAAGTTTCAGGATGTTTCTATTCAGCTAGAGCGCGGCAAAGATATCGGAGATGACGAAGCGGGTTTCCTCGTCATGCAGCGCCTGCGCGACCGTATCGGCGAAAGCAGCGGCAAACATATTTTAGAGCTAACGCCGAAACTGCGCCGCCAGCGCCTCGGTATTTCAGCTGATGATGTCGCCTCGCGTTATGATTCCATCCTTGAGATGCGCTATAAATTACTCGACGCCAAAACAGGCAAAATCCTTGATCGCGGCAGCGTCAAAGGCACATCTACATTTGGCGCGCCGGTCGACCCTTACGGTATTGTCGCCTCTGATAATAATGCGAAACAGCAAATCTCCAAAGAAGTGGCTGACCGCATCTTGGTTAAACTTGCAGGCTATTACGCCGAAAACCCATGAAACTAACTGGCGCTCGCGCGGCGAAATTCGTCCAAGCGCCTCAGGCTGATATTATTGGCGTGCTGCTTTATGGCCCTGATCGCGGCCTGGTTAAAGAGCGCAGCGGCTTGCTCACGAAATATTATCTTCCTAATCCTGATGACGCCTTTGCGGCAACAATCCTGACGGCGGACGATCTGACGGGCGACCCTGCAAAGCTCGCTGATGAAATGTCGGCGCTCTCTATGTTTGGTGACGCCCGGCTTGTTAGGCTACGGCTCGACCATGAACGCAATGGCGCGGCTATCTCAAAGATTATAAAAAGCTTTGATACCGAGCCCGAAAAGGCTGAAGCCAAATTAATCATAGAGGCCGGCGATCTCACGCCGCGTTCGGCTGTGCGCAAAGCTTTTGAAGCGGCTGGCCGGTTTGCAGCGATTGGGTGTTACACCGCCAATGCCGCGGACCTTGCTAATTTGGTTCGCACATCCCTTAATGAGCGTTCCATCGGGATTGATAAAGACGCGCTCGATTTTTGGACGCCTCTCCTTGAAGGAGATTACGCCATGGCGCGCAGCGAGATAGAGAAAATGGCGCTTTATAAGGGCTATGGCTCAGAGCCTAACGCAAAAATAACGATGGCCGATGTCCGCATCCTCGCGGCAGGCGGTCAAAGCGTTTCAATTGATGATATAATTATGAGCGCGATGAGCGGTAATGTGGCCGAATGCGACGCTAGTTTTCGCCGCGCCGTCGCAGGAAAAATGAATAGCGCCGTCATCTTACGTAGCTTGCAACGCCATATTGGCCGCCTACTTGAAGCCAGCGTCAATATTGATAACGGCGATTCAGCCGAAGGCGCATTACGGTCCTTAAGGCCGCCCGTCTTTCGCATGCAAGAGCGCGCTTTTTTAGGACAGCTCCGCATCTGGCCCGGCGGTATGCTCCGCCGCGCCTTATCCCAAAGCCTCGAAGCCGAAAAACAATTAAAAACTGCCAGCGCCCCCGGTGACGCCATAACGGGACGCCTCCTATTGGCCCTCTCGGGTTATGCGCGAAAAAGGAAATAGGTTTGACGGGTAAAGATTTTTACGGCGACGCCCTGAGAGGAGAAACGTCAACCCCAATTTGGATTGCTTGCCTGTCTATTATTCTGGTTGGGTTTTATATTGTCATAGGGGCCTTCGGCGCTATCCTTGGCACGCTCGTGGAGTTTTTAGAAATTAACTGGCATCCTTCATACTATAATGCAGAGGCGAAACCTCAGTTTCTAAGATATCTTTGGTCTGTCTTTTATGATTGGGTTCCCGGAACGCTCTTAACAATTTGGGCTTTATATTACGCGCAAAAACATTTGCGTAAGCGGCCATTTTTGAAACTCATAACGGCGGCTAAGTCCTTTAGATGGAAGCGGCTCTTGGCGGGTATTTTTGTTTTTGGTCTTTTGAATTCTTGCTATTTACTTGTCCTATATCTTTATCCTACGGGGCCAGAACCCGCTCTTTGGAGCGAGACTGTCCCAAAGTCGGGTTTGAACTTACAGCGCACAGATTTGAACCTATCTTGGTTTCTCATGGTACTTCCAATGCTTTTAATTATCGTGCCTATAAATGCCTTTATGCAAGAGGCTGTGTTTAGAGGATTTCTCGATCAGGCGCTTGTTGGAAAATTAAAACAAACCCTACCCTCATTTATGATAAGCGCAGGCCTCTTCTCGCTTTGGCATATATATAATTATGAAATTGCCTTTGGCGCTGTGCCTTATTTAATTGGCTTATTTATTTTTGGCTTTGCGATGTCTGTGATCACGTCAAATGACGGAGGCATCGAAGCCGCAATAGGCATACATACCGCCAATAATATTTTTTATACTCTTGGAATTGGGCATACCATTATCTTACTGCCCGACACATTCCTTCTGAGTTTTGGGGAACCAAATTTCTCTCCTGGCACAGTTTTAGCAAATCTCACTATTTATTCACTCGCGGTAATAATATTATCCAAATTGAAATATGGACTAAATAGAAATGGACCTGAGTGATGGATGGATGCTGATAGTTGGCTGGAGCGTACGTCTAATATTCGTATCGCAATAAAAACCGCCTTTGATAAAGAAGGCTTAGAAATCCCAGTCCTGCAGCGTGTCGTCACGACCAAAACAGGTTAGTTTTGCCCGGTTAAGCTTTGCAGCTCAGGCCCTTGTTAAATCCTCATATCGGATTTAGGTTTTAACTATGACCGATATGACGCCAGAGCAAATTACCAAAGCCCTTGAAGCTGGGATCATCACCACATCCCAAGCCGAAGCTATGCGGGCAAAAGCGGGCACGCCCGATAATCATCAAGCGCAAATCGGAAATGAAGATGAGATGCGGTTTCTGCGCTCTTTCTCTGATGTATTTATTGCAATTGGCGTAGGTCTTTTTGCCTTAGGGCTTTCAGTCATCGCAGGGATCATGGGCGGCGGTATATCCTTCCTGTTAGCCGCGGCCGCTATGTGGGCCATGGCAGAATATTTTGGCCGCAAGAAACGCGCCCATTTACCCACACTTATTACGGCTCTCGCCTTCCTCATATTTGTGCAGCGCGGAGTCGGTGTTGTTTTGAATGATTTGGGTTTTGGGGCCGATATTGTGACGGCGCTGATTACGCTTGGCGCTATGGGCCTATTTTATCTACGGATTCGTTTGCCATTTTGTATTGCCCTTATTGCTTTAGCTGGGCTTTACCTTGCGGGAACCATCATCAACCGTATTGCGCCAGAGGTTTTAAGTAACCACTTTGGGATAGCGCTATTTGTCAGCGGAGCTATCATTTTTGCCGCCGCGCTCCTTTATGATATGCGTGATAAACACCGCACAACACGTTTTGCCGATAATGCCTTTTGGCTTCATTTTCTCGCCGCCCCGCTGATTATCCATGGCCTGGCCCTCACATTTGTGGACCTCCAAAAAGAGACATTATTTGGCTTTGTTCCTATGGTGTCATTGGGGCGAGGAGACGCGGCTCTTGTTATACTCATTGTCGTGGTCATCACCTTCATAGGACTCGCGATAAATCGGCGGGCCTTAATTGTGTCCTCGCTGGGTTATGCCGCCTTTGCGATGGGATATTTATTTGACGGCACCGGTATGGGCCTAGGCACAGTCGTCGCAATGACATTGCTCGTCCTTGGCGGGGCGATTATTTTCTTAGGCGCAGGATGGCATACGGCTCGTAATGCCATGCTAAAAATATTGCCCAAACTCCCCATCTTTCCGCCCCCATTTGACCCACATTATAAGCCTTGAATTAAGCCTCTTTCTCACCATTTATAATCTAT
The DNA here is from genome assembly GCA_039977295.1 of Hellea sp. GTDB lineage: Bacteria > Pseudomonadota > Alphaproteobacteria > Caulobacterales > Maricaulaceae > Hellea. The sequence goes on from JBDWDN010000003.1 coordinate 269,682, forward strand.
GACAGATTTTACCCCTCGAGAAATAGTTTCAGAACTTGACCGCCATATTGTGGCGCAAAGCGATGCCAAACGCGCCGTGGCCATTGCCCTACGCAATCGCTGGCGCCGCCGCCGCGTCTCCGATGAGTTACGCCATGAAGTGACGCCCAAAAACATCCTTATGATTGGCCCCACTGGCGTCGGTAAAACGGAAATTTCGCGCCGCCTCGCCAAACTCGCCCAAGCGCCCTTTATTAAAATAGAAGCCACCAAATTTACCGAAGTCGGCTATGTCGGGCGCGACGTCGAACAAATCATCCGCGATTTGGTCGAAGCCTCTATTTCATTGCTGCGCGAAACCAAGCGAGAGCAAGTCAGCACCCAAGCCGAGATGGCCGCAGAAAAACGCATTCTTGACGCGCTCGTCGGTGAAGGCGGGCGCGAAGCCAGCCGTGACAAATTCCGCCAAAAATTACTCAAAGGCGAATTAGACGATACCGAAGTTGAAATAGAACTCACCGATAGCGCCTCGCCTTTTCAAGGCTTCGAAATCCCAGGGCAGCCGGGCGCCTCTATGGGCATGATGGATTTATCAGCCATGCTCGGCAAAGGAAATCGCACTAAGAAAGTCACAATGAAGATCGGTGACGCTCACGGGCCGCTACTCTCCGAAGAGGCCGATAAGCTGCTCGATGATGACGCCATAAAACGCGAAGCCGTTGACCTCGCCGAACAAGACGGCATCGTCTTTCTAGATGAGATCGACAAAATCACAACACGGTCCGATGCGCGCGGCGGCGACGTCTCCCGCGAAGGTGTCCAGCGCGATTTGCTCCCCCTTATCGAAGGCACAACAGTTTCAACAAAATACGGCCCCGTAAAAACAGACCATATTCTATTCATCGCCAGCGGCGCCTTTCACGTCGCTAAGCCATCAGACCTATTACCAGAACTCCAAGGCCGCCTGCCCATCCGCGTCGAGCTTCGCGCCCTAACGGAAGCAGATTTTGTCCGGATCCTGACGGAACCCGAAGCCAGCCTGATTAAGCAATATAAAGCTTTGATGGCGACGGAAGAAGTCACGCTTGATTTTACCGAGGACGGCATTGCGGAGATTGCTAAGATTTCAGCTGATGTGAATGCGAGTGTTGAGAATATTGGGGCTCGCCGCCTGCACACAGTTATGGAACGCTTGCTTGACGATATCAGTTTCAAAGCCACAGATATGAACGGCGCTACCGTCGTGATTGATAAGGCTTATGTGAAAGAGCATGTTGGGAAGCTAGCTGCAGATCAGGATTTGAGTAAGTTTATTTTGTAGCAAGGTATAACCCGAAAATGCCCTAGTTCACGACCGTTATCGGTTAAAAGGGATATTTCAGAGTTATAATTTAGGCGCACTGTCGTCTCATAGCGCACTTAGCGAATCCATAGCTAACAAATTTGGGCTCACTAGACTATTAACCTTAAACAGGTATGTTCACACAAGCACTTCCTTAATAGGCACTATATGAGTAAATTTATAAAATAGACGGCTAGCTACAGAGAATTGGGATCAAGGCGATCATTTGAAGACTGCAGCATGGATTAGATTAAAATCACCGTTCAATAATAGTTTTAGCCCAATCATGAATAGCCTTATTTGACCAATCAAAGCCGTCATAACGATGGACGGGTTCGTAAAACGCTCCAGACGGTCTAGACCGGTTCCTATAGACTTTGGTCGGAATGGTCATGGTCGCGAGACCCGAAGGTAATTTGACCTCTCGCACTTCCATATAATTTGTGTCCGAGCCTGTCGGGTATCCAATATGGGTGACGCCGCCCATATCAAATAGTAAGTCAACAAAATCTAGGCAGGCGCTTGCGCATGAACCATGCGTTAAAACGTAAGTTGGTGTTTTTACGGGGTTATTTGGCTTTGTGACGTCTTTTGCGGATTTGTCATTATTGACGTTGGTTTCATTATTATTGGCCTCTGACTCTCTATAAAAATCTTTACCTTCGGCATAGGCTTTTAGAGCGCCTTTTTGGATGGGCCGAACATATTCATCCGCTAAATCTTCCTGCCCATTCTCTATCAGGTAATTTACGATCCAATCTAAGTGTTCGACATTTTCTTTACTTAGCCTCCATTCAACGTAGGAGTTATCTTCTGTGCTTTGAGCCTTGAAATAATCCTCCCCCCACAAAGCCTCTATCATTTCGAGTCCCCAAGCCCCCGACCCGCCGCGATTACCACGCATATCAAAGACAATGGATTTAGCATTCTGCATCTCCTCTCGGCGGTTAATAATCTGGGTAAATAATGCTCGATATTGTCTTATCCCTTCATCATTAGGTGAAAACTCTGGTAAATTTATCCAAAAATTACCGGGGCTCATCTCCTCCATCCCTATGCTAGGGCGAGCCCCAAAAGCCGCTTTCAATCTCAAACTACTAAACACTCTATTTGGAGCCCGTCTCCACTTTAATACATGAGTTATGGTTTCACCGGATGTGAGATGGAAGTCACATTTATCAGGGCGAGACATAAGCGGGTTTTCTCTATCTAGAAAAAGGCTGTGAGCGTATCGCGCCCAATAAGATTCTTGACTGGGTTTACCTGAATTAAATTGAAATACGTTTTCGCGAATAAGGTCAGAGGGCTTTCGGCCATCACAAGATAACATTTCCGCGCCCAATAAATGGCTTTCTTCTGGCTCGGCATGAGCTATCCGAACACTATCTGCTCGCCACGCCGGCAGCATACCAGGCCAATTAATCGGCGCTTCTCCTGTATTTTGAGCCGTCGCATAAACCCCGAAATGTCCATCCCTAAAACCAGATGTGTAAGCGAGCATTGTCGCTGCATATCCAGCTTGGCTCGTAACGCCTATCGCCATCTTCATAGCGTTATCAAATGATTTGTCTGCGGTCTTATTAAAGTCAGGGTTTTGAACATCCATCGCTCCAGGATGATTTTCTTGCATCATCTGATGCGCTATCTTGAGATCACTTTGCGTTGTCTTGCCCCATTCATGTGCGGGGGTTTGGGGTTGTGACGCGCAAGCCGCCAAGCAAATTACAGTCACTAATTTTATTAAAAACATTTTGGGCATTTATTCACATTCCTTACCGTTACAGGACCGACAAATAAAATACGCTCGGTCCCAGTTTAGATATATTAAATTAAATTTGACCAAATATGTCTTGTCATTTCCGCGTAAAAGCTGATGGATTAGTTAGGAATTTTGGTGGTCAGGGCTGGATGTTTGGATTTGCGGTATTGGGATGGCGTTTGGTTCATGATATCTTTGAAAGCTTTGTTAAAGGGTGACAGCGAACGAAAGCCGCCATCGAGCGCAATTGTTAATATCGGAATATGATCATATTCAGGGTTATCAAATTTTTTCAAAATCGCCTTTATTCGAAGCGTATTCAAAAACTGACTAAAATTCTCATAGCCCATTGATTGATTGATGAGTGCGCGTAAGCGGTGACTCGTAACGCCAAGCCTCTTTGCCAAGCCAGAAATCGTCAAAGCAGGGTCAAGATAAATATGATCTTCATTGATACAACGTTGAAGCCTTTCAAAAACTGGCGCGTCCTTGCCGCTAATATGGTTCTCGGCTTGGGCGAAGGATTCTGGCGCTGTCTTTTCGATAAAGTTTTCAGTAGAGGCTCGCATGGTCCAGAAGAATGCGGCAAAAACTGCGGGCCAAATAGTAGACGCCTTAATTAAAAGCGCGTGATTTGGGCGGGAGATAATGAGGTAAAGATCTACCAAAGCCGTGAGAATTGTCACTCCGACTAAGACTATGACAAAAGCTCTCCGAGATCGTTTTCGAACGTCTATCAAATCGTCATTATGCTCTCGCAAAATAGTCCAAACTAAATGCCCCATAAGCAATATAGAGCCAATAGAAATACCAATATTGAGAAAAAAAGGCGGCTGAAAGACTAAGCCCGTTTGATAAGCTCTAAACCAAAAAAGAGGTAAAGTGTATATTATACCGATTACGATATGCCACTGGGATAATCGAAACTTCGTTTGAAATACCGATAGGACAAATAACCATATAAAAATCAAATGCGGCACATTTATAAAACCAACTATGACATCGGCTCTCTCGGGAAGTGCAAGGTCTTTTGAGCTTAGGCTTAAAAAAAGGGCTGCCGTGGAAAGAGACGCCAAGACAAGATAGAGCCAACTTCGTGAAGGCCGGATATCCCGAACAGCCATCACAGAAAGCCATAGCAACATTGTGACAGCTGATATTCTGATGAATGCATCGAGAAATAACATGATTAAAGCAAAACCTATTTAATTAAATTCATCATAGTGATAACGGGAAATAAAAAAGCAATAACTATATTTAGTCCATATTTAACGTAATTCTCATCAATCCGTCAGCTTTAACGCGATATCGACAAGACTCTAAATACCCCTTCTTTATCTTAGGCATCGTAAACCCAAGACATAAGGAAAGCTCATGAGACTGAAATTCTTAACCTGCGCAGCAGGAATCATAATGATTACGGCCTGCCAATCTATGGCCCAAACAACCTTTAGCAAGAATAGCCAATCAGACGAAGAGATCGCGAACTGCATACGTACGGTCATGGCCCTGGAAGTTGGGCGATGGAACTATATGGGGACAATAGCGCAAATCAGAGGTAAATTTAGAACCTATGAAGCCATCTTTGTCTATGCTGAGGCTGGACCCGACATGTGGTCCTTCAAAGCGTTTGGCGGCGATGTTGGCGGGGACGAAAACAGTGCTGAAGTCAGTTATACAAAATTGGTCGGCACAACACTGTTTTCGGTAGAAAATGGTGAGTTAACTGATGAAGGCGCGCATAAAGTTTCATCATGCGTCGGTCCCGACGCAGAAGGCCGATATGAACTTCACCAAAACTATAAAGTCTCTAGTGGGGAAGGAACCTATTCTACGTCAAAAAACATGACGTGGTACAGCGAACACGGCTCATATTACGCAGAAGACTTTTTCGCTGAAGACGGCCGTGTCACGTCACGCCGCTCAGGCGTTAACACGCCCTTTAATCAAACCGTATCTGCCCAAGGAGGCTGAAATGCACCGCATAATCATATACCCGCTCGCCCTCATGATGTTGAGTGTGAGTCAGCCGGCTTGCGCGCAGCAAAGCCCAAATGTAGGTGTGGAAACTACCGCCGTAGACCTTGCCCAAGTTACGCCCATTATAGCGCGGGTGAAAGCAGCTTATGGCGGCGAAAAATTAGAAAATTTAAAGTCCCTACGTGTTCAGACTGATCGCGGATTAGCTTGGCCAGGCCAAGGCCAGACTGCAGATTTCGTAGAATTTATTTCCGATATTTCTGATTTTCAAGTTGATCTTATTAACGAGCGCGCCAGCCGTGAGCGCTGGGTTTCACAAAATGGCGGTATCTATTTAACGCGCCAAGTTTCCGCGCCAGATGGCGGCGTTGCTTATATCAACTACAATACCGGAACATTTGAGCTTCATGAAGAGGGAAAATTTCATCGTAGCTTTGGCGTTGAGCTTACCGGGACGGATACACTCATTGCCTATGCTTTGGTAAAAGGTGCTGACGTGACGGCCTTGGAAGAACCTGTTTACTATCTTGGAAAATGGCACGACCGCATCAAAATGAAAATCGCTCCAACCAACCCTGAAAGCACCGCTTATATTGAACGCGATACTGGATTGATCAGACGTTTTGAAGTGAAACTACAAAACGATAGTTGGAACGCCATATTTGATCACTATGAAACATCAAACGGAATTACTTACGCCCGTGAACGGATGGATTACCGGAATGATGAAATGGTACAGATCGACCCCAATCGGCGGCACACATTTAACAATGTCCGTTGGTCTAAACTAAAACTTGAGGATGACTTAGTCTCTACCCCGGAAGAGGTAGACATATCGAAGATGACAGTCGAGCACATGACGCCATCCATACATCATGCGGGCCAAGAAGATTACTCGACCTTTATCGATGCTGGTGACTATATAATTGGAATAAATCCTTATGACGGACTAAAAGACCGCTTCAAAGCCTATCAAGACGATAGGGGTCATGCGAAGCCGCTACGCTATGTTTTGGCCACACATCACCACCGCGACCACATTAGCGGTGTCTCAGAGGCGGAAGAGCTAGGCGCGATAATTGTTGGAACGCCTATGACAATTAAAATACTCAAGGCGGATGACGCTCACAAAGCCGCCAAGTTACAAACCCTAGCAATTAGAGATAGTATAGGGCCTATTCAGACTTATACCATCGCGACAAGTCATGCTGCTGAATATGCACTCATATATATTCCAGAAGGAAAGGTGCTCTATCAAGATGACCATTACAACGCTGATCTTGTGGGCGGTCCAAGTCACGTCAATCAAAATGGTCTTGAATTGCAGAAGCGCGTGAATGAGCTTGGCCTTGACGTTAAAATCATATTGTCCGGCCATGCTCGAAAAGCTGAAACATGGATAGATTTTGAAAAATCAGCAACAAAAGAAACCTTAGGAGATATTTGCCCAAGAAATCGAGAGATTTGCCGCGATCAATAATGGGGATGGTGTGGATTTCGATAAAATTAGCTCTTCAAAAAAACGTACCATGCCCCGCTCCCGCCATGCTTTATGTGAGCTTGAGCATAGGTCGCAATTAAAGGCCTCACCTCCGGCGCGCCTATCCAGCCTATGAAGTTTCGGCGTAATACCCCCTCGCCTCTTATGCCCTTACCTGTCACGACCAAAACGCATTTATGATTGCGGTTACTGGCGCGGATGATGGCTTTCAGGAGGGCGGGTTTTGCTACCGCTTGTGTCATGTCATGCAGGTCTATTTTGGCGTCTATTTTTACTTGGCCGCGGCGGGTTTTTTTGTCTTGGTTTTTGTCTAGTGATTGCGGAAGGCCGCGCGGGGCTGGCGCTATCTCTGGCGGTAGGCGCAACATATTAGCGAAATCTTCAGTTGTTGGGTCGGTCGGGGGGAGCGGCTTCGCCGATTTTGGGCCTTTTTCTGCGCGGCGCGGCGCGACTGTTCTGGCGACGCGTTTCCAGACGGTTTTTTCGTCTGGGCCGAGCGGGCGGTTATCTTTGTGGCCTTTATGTTGTTTTGGGCCCACTAACCTATGCCAATAGGTTTCGGCGCTATGGCTTTGGGCACTAATATCGTCCAGCGCACAGGGTGTTTCATTACGCCTGCTTTATCGCCGGCTTTATCCCCTGCGCCGAAAAATAAATCGCCCCGCAATGGCCCGCGAATAGCATTGCCTGTATCTTGGACGGAGACGAGCACGCCGGATTTCTTGCCTTTATAATCGCCGGGTTTTTGCGGCAGCGTTGTCTCGAGCCAGGCCAAAGTTCCGTAAGGGTGATAGCGCGGATCAACCGCCATAGAGCCCATTGCCGTCAGCGGCACCCGCATCCCGCCGCGCGGGCCTTCGCCTTTGCCAATTTTTTGTTCTGCAAAGAAAATATAGCGCGGGTTTTCATTCATAAGATCGCGCGTTTTTTCGGGGCCAGCGCGCTCCATCCAGTCACTAATGGATTGCTTGCTGGCTTGCTCGACTGTCATCTCGCCGCGCGTGACGAGAACCTTACCAATGGATTTATAAGTTTTGCCATTATTTCCCGCATAGGCCGCGCGAACGGTTTTACCGTCCTTAAATTTAATACGGCCCGAGCCTTGGACTTGCATAAAGAAGACATCAATAGGCTTTCCGTAAGCAATGACGCGTGACCAGCGCGGGCCCAGTTGAGAGCGCTCTAAGTTTTGAACAGCCTGTGTTTTTGGCTTCGCCAAAATAGGCTCGGAATAAATGGCGCTTGGGACTTTGCGCACATTCACAATGGGTTCGTAATAGCCTGTCAGTAATCCTTCATCGCCCTCACGCGTCGCAAGAACAATGGGTTCAAATTGGTCTTCAAAAAATCGGCGCGCGTCCTTTTTTGAACTGCCGACAAATAATGTTTCATCGCAAGCCGGCATCCAATCGTTATAGCGGCCATATTCGGGTTGCCGCGGGTTTAGCTGCGCGCCTAAATCCGCCTTGGCAAAACTCTCGCAGCTGCGTTTAAATGATTCCAAAGCAGGGCGGTGATCCGCGCCGCTCCAATGGCTGAGTTCGGCATACCATTTCGGCGTTTCAAAAATTTCGACAATAAGCGGTAGGTTAGCAGGCGGCGGCGGGGCCGTCACTTCGGGCGCGGGCTCTGGTTCTGGCGCGGGCTGGGCGATAATAATTACGCCCGGATTTTCGACATCAGGATTTGGAAAGCTAGGCCCGGTCGCAATGGTCGCCTCAGTATCGGGCGGCAAAGGAACTGTGGTTGCGCAGGCCGAAAGGCCCGCAAATGCGCCAAGGATTAATAGCCGGCGCAACATAGTCTAAGCTTTGGTGTCAGGTGTCGGATCTGCCTCAAGCGCGTCGCCTTCGCTCGGCGCAACATCAGATAGACGCCAATTCAAATCCGATGACTTTAAATTACGCTCAAATGTCCAAACTTCTGATACATTTGAGAGAACATCCGGATCGCCTTGCACGACATTTCCCTCTTTATCCATAAGGGCCGAAGTAAGTTGAGATTCGTAGAGCACTTCGATCCGCGCGGTTTTGCCGTCAAGGCTGGCCTCTTTGATCATAGCTTTGCGCAACCGCCCGAGGTCTGTGACCTGCGTAAGCTCATCGGCTTCACGCGCCTCAATCGCGCCAAGATATACGCCGTAAACATCGGGGGTTAGAAGAGATTCAAGCTGCTCTTTATCGCCAGCCGCAAAGGCCTCTAAAATCATGGAGTAAGCGGCTTTGGCTCCGTCTATAAAATAAGCGGGCGAGAAGTTTGCGTCGGCTTGCGCAATAGCTTGAAGACCCGTCGGAGGACCTGTTGGCGTGTCCAGCTGAACAACATTGCTCTTCTTATTTGTTAAATCTTTAATCGCTTTTTCGGCGTCAATAGCAGATTCTGGGCCTTGACCCACAGATTTTCCCAAAACGGTATAGAGCATGACGCAAACGATCGTTGCGATTGCGGCGTAGAGAATGACTTCATTCATGGGGAACATATCCTTTTTAAGGCACTTAGCTTGAATTTTATACGCACGGGCACCAGTTATGAGTGGAGATAAGGTGTTATAGCTCGTCTCGCAATAAGCAATTGCTCGGTTGACTGCACTATGTTAGCGAGCCGACAGATATTTAAGCAATGGGAGACCGGACATTATGGCGAAAAAGCCAACCAAAAAAGAGCTCGCGGCGCAGGAAGCTGCTGCCAAAGCGGAAGCCGAAGCTCAAAAGCAACAAGAAGAGCTGCAACAAGCCCAGCAGGGCCCGATGCTAAGCGTGCTCGCGCAATACACTAAAGATCAAAGCTTTGAAAATCCAAATGCTCCGGATAGTCTTCGCTCTGGTCTTGCGGCACCTGAAATCAATATTGGCATCGAAATTGGCCGCCAAATGCTAGAAGGCGATAATGTCGAAGTGACATTAATGCTCAAAGCCGAAGCGCGCCGCGGTGAGCAAGTCGCTTTTATCGCTGAGCTGGAATATGCAGGTCTATTCGCTTTCCAAGGTGTTAGCGTTGAAGAAATTCAGCCGCTTATCATGATCGAATGTCCACGTTTGCTCTTCCCATTTGCGCGCCAGATCATGGCCGAAATGACACAAAATGGTGGATATCCGCCCATCATGTTGGAGCCGCCGGACTTTGCCGCAATGTTCCGCGAGGAAATGATGCGCCGCGCCGCGCAACAGCCAACAAATTAAGATTAGATTTTAAGGCTCCTTTTAGGGCCTTATTTTTTTGCCTTTAGGTGTGGGGGGTTGAGGGTAGCGAAAAGATGTTAAGTTAGGAACCCCTCATCCGACTAACGCGTTTTTCCAAAACGCTAAGCCACCTTCTCCCTATGGGAGAAGGGCAGTGGTGATACGCTACCCTTTACTATTCTTTTCTTTATGAGTTTTTAAAACGCTTAGGAAAGAATTACAAACGTAAGACTGGCCTAACATCCCCTTCTCCTCTAGCGTTTTTGGAAAAACGCAGGAGGGAAAAGGTGTCACGAAGTGACGGATGAGGGGTTCATTGCCTCTCCATATTTCTCTTATTCTTTAGGTGTAATCCGAAGTAATTTACCCGTCTTCGCCGCATCAATTAAAACCAATATTGCGCCGTCTCTTTCAACGCGGACATCGCGGATACGGCCGTTATGTATTCCGCCTTCTGTATTTGATAATATAATCATTTCGCCAGCGGATTTACCATTTTCTAAATCCACAACGCGCAAGTCTTGAGACACTAATCCGCCAACTAATGCATCGCCGTTCCACTCCGGGAACATATCGCCGCGATATATGGCTAGGCCCGAAGGCGCTATAGACGGCGTCCAAATATGGACCCCGTCTTTCATGCCGGGATAGGTTTTATGCGGGGTTATTTTTGCGCCGTTATAATCTGTGCCCTGAGTTGCAATGGGCCAACCGTAATTTTCGCCAGCTATAATGTTGTTGAGTTCATCGCCGCCTCTTGCGCCGTGTTCATGTGACCAAAGACTGCCGGTTTGCGCGTCATAGGCGAGGCCCTGCACATTACGGTGGCCATAAGAATATATTTGAGGTTTTCCGCCAAGTTTCGGATTATCTGAAGGTGTTCCCCCATCAGGCAATAGGCGCACGGTTTTTCCTAAATGACTCTTTAAATTTTGCGCTGCTTCGCGGTATTTAAACCCCTCGCCTGTTGTTAAGATAAGACTTTGATCAGGCAATATGGCGAGGCGCGCGCCAAAATGGGAATTTGTATTTTTAGGCGGTGAGGCGCGAAATAATGTTTTTGTGTCTTTGAGTGTGCTTCCGTTTAACTTCGCTGAAATTAAAGCCGTCCCGTTAGAGTCGGCCGTGCCGTAAGCATAAGTTAGATAAATTTTATCAGACCGCACAAAATCGGATGGCAACACAACATCGAATAATCCCGCTTGTCCTTCGACATAGATATCACCCGGAAGACCTGTAATTTCAGTTCGGGAATTTTTGGTGATTTGGAATAGCTTGCCCCCGCGCTCTGTCACGTAATAACGGCCGCCGCCATCTGCCGCAACAGACCAAGGATGATCTAACCCATCGGCAATGACCTCTACATTTAGATTTGAAATATCAAGCTTAGGCAAATCCGGCGCAATTTGAGGTTCCATGCAAGCCGATAAACCGAGTATTGCAGGCAAAAAGATGAGACGGCGCATCTGACACTCCATTGACGTTGAGGCTACATTACGCATAGTCAGCAATATGAAAACCTTAAAACGAATTTTCGCCTTTATCTTCAAACTGTTTATTCTCTTTTTGAAGATTCTCTCGGTAAGCGCCCTGACGGCGTTAATAGCGTCATTATTTTCAACGCAGCGGGTTATTGGAAGTCTCAGTGAGATCGGCGGAGCTGTTCAATTTGATGATCGTCTATCAATGACAGTTTACGACGCTTTTTATTTTGGAAGAATCTATTGGGGTTTCATAACCTTGGCTTTCATCGCGGCCTTCATTGCGGCCTGGGCTTTGCATAAAGGCGTCAAATTCGGTCGCCCTATTATTTTCGCAGGCGCGGGCGCAGTTGCTATACTTGTTATGCTATTAGCCATGGAACAAGTCTTTTTCGGCGTCCCTATTGTTGCAGGCGCGCGTGATGGTGTTGGTCTGTTGTTACAAATGCTAGCTGGCGGTATTGGGGGCTTTCTCTTTACAAAGCTTACAACACTCAAAACTCAAGCTGACACCAGAGCCCAATAAAAAAGGCGCTCAAATAGAGCGCCTTCTAATCATTCCAAAATTTAGCTTATTAGGTATTCATAGAATCAAAGAACTCTGAATTGTTCTTTTTATCTTTGAGTTTGGACAATAGGAATTCAATCGCGTCCATTGTCCCCATCGGATTAAGAATACGGCGCAAGACAAAGGTTTTTTGCAGATCAACAGGGCCGAGAAGCAATTCTTCTTTACGTGTGCCAGATTTTGTAACGTCAATTGCTGGGAAGATGCGTTTATCAGCGACTTTACGGTCAAGAACAATTTCGCAGTTACCTGTGCCCTTAAATTCTTCAAAGATAACTTCATCCATGCGGGAACCCGTCTCAATCAGAGCCGTCGCAATAATAGTCAGCGATCCGCCTTCTTCGATATTACGCGCAGCGCCAAAGAAACGTTTTGGGCGTTGAAGCGCATTTGCGTCGACGCCGCCCGTTAGGACTTTACCTGAACTTGGCACAACTGTGTTATAGGCGCGGCCTAGGCGGGTAATAGAGTCCAGCAAAATCACGACGTCTTTACCGTGTTCAGTTAAGCGTTTTGCTTTTTGGATGACCATTTCGGCGACTTGAACGTGGCGGGTCGCAGGTTCATCAAAAGTAGAAGACACAACTTCGCCTTTTACGCTGCGCTGCATATCCGTGACTTCTTCGGGGCGTTCGTCAATCAATAAAACCAAGACATAACATTCTGGGTGATTTCGCTCGATAGAATGCGCGATATTTTGCAGCAAGACTGTTTTACCTGTGCGCGGCGGCGCAACGATAAGGGCGCGCTGGCCTTTACCAATAGGCGAAACAATATCAATAATACGGCCTGAAATATCTTTCAGCGTTGGATCCTCTATTTCCATCTTCATGCGCTCGTCCGGATAAAGCGGCGTTAAGCTATCAAAATGCGCTTTATTACGCGCTTGTTCAGGCGTCCCGAAATTCATCGAGATGACATTACTCATGGCGAAATAACGCTCTGATTCTTGAGGCGCTCGAATAACGCCAGATACCGTATCACCTGTGCGCAGACCAAATTTACGAATTTGCTTTGTGCTAACATAGATATCATCAGGGCCCGGGAGATAATTCGCGTCAGGCGCGCGCAAGAATCCAAATCCGTCTTGAAGAACTTCAAGAACGCCGCCGCCGTGAAGAACAATTTCGTCTTCTGCAAGGTCTTTTAGAACGGCAACGAAAATATCTTGTTTCCGCATAGAGCCGGCATTTTCGATACCAACTTTTTCCGCAAATTTAATCAGCTCGGAAGGTTTAAGTTTTTTTAGATCATCGAGACTGATGGTGGTCATCCCCTCAAGGTCTAGGCTATTTGTGTCAGTCATTATATAAATCTCATTTAGGAATATTTTGGGGGATAATCTCTTCAGGTTTCTTTTAGGGGTCTCTCTGGACCAAAAATGTGGAAGAGGTGCGGCAGGACTGCCGTCTTATGGATTTACGTCTATCTGCGAAAAATTATCCCGTCAAGCAGTTTAGAGTGGTTTTACAATCGCCATAATGACGATGATAATAGTGAAAATAGCAGGAATCTCATTTATCCGGCGGAAAAACTTTTCAGACTTTGGCCGCTGACCCGCTGCAAATAATTTGCGCTGCTTGGATAAAAAGCCGTGATAGCCCATTAAAGCAAAGACCAAGACAAGTTTGACCGGTAACCAAAAAGAACTGGTAAGGTTTGCAGCATTATATCCAAAGATAAGAATGAGCCCCAAGATAAAAGCAACAATCATAGCGGGATTCATAATAATCCGCATTAGCTTTTGGGCCGCTTCTATCATTTTTGCTTCGAGCTCTCCCCCAGGAGCCGAAGCGCTATGATAAACAAAGAGCCGCGGGAGATATAAAAGCCCAGCCATCCAAAATATGACGGCTATCAAGTGAAAAGCCTTAATCCATTCATACATAATCGCCGTCCCCCGTTCGGATATGATTTACAACAGCATGAACATTAGCAATTTTCACATCGGGCGTCACGCCGTGGCCAAGATTAAAAATATGAGGGCCGCTTGCTGTGTCTAAAACGGTTTGAACAGCCCGCCGCAAAACATCACCGCCAATGCGAAGCGCTAAAGGATCTAAATTTCCTTGATAGGGCATATCTTTGGGTAGGCGCCGGCGAAATTTATCCATTGGCGTATCTGTGCCGGCCGCAATAGCCGTGATACCCGTAGCCTTAGCATAACGCAGCGCATTGAGACCCCCGCCACGCGGAAATCCCATAATGGGTTTAGTAATGCCAGCAGCGCGCACGCGTTTTATAATATCAGTCGTTGGTTTGATAACTAAGCGTTCAAACAAATCTGGCGATAAACCCTCTGCCCAGCTTTCGAATATTTTTAGGACGTCTGCTCCCGCATTTGCCTGCGCGATAAGATATTCAGCGCTGGAGATTGATAATGCGCCTAAGAGGTCATCCATCGCCTCTGGGTTTTCATAAGCAAAACGCTTGGCAATTTCTTTAGACGGACTGCCCTGCCCTTCAATCATATAGGTCGCGACAGTCCAGGGTCCTCCGCAAAAGCCGATGAGTGCTTTGGAAGGATCTAGCTCAATGCGGACTTTGGACACGGTTTCATAAACAGAAGATACCCGGTCCGCCGCTCCGTCTATCGTAAGCTTTGAAATGTCAGATACAGTGATCGGATCGAGCTCTGGGCCTTTACCTTTGACAAAACGAACATCTCTACCAAGTCCAATGGGAATTAGGAGGATATCTGCAAAGAGTATAGCTGCGTCCATATTATAGCGCTGAACAGGCTGTAATGTGACTTTCGCGGCTTTATCAGGTGAAAAGCAGAAATCTATAAAGTTTTTTGCGGTGGCCCTTACCTCTAAATATTCGGGGAGATGACGTCCGGCTTGGCGCATCATCCAGATAGGGGGCGTATCAAGAGTTTCGCCCGATAAGACTTTCAAAAGCGTTGAGGTCAAAGTTTATGCACCATGTTACGTTATATTCTTCTTTCCTCTTATATATAAAATATAAGGAGTGATAGTATTAGAGATGTGACAATGTGGACGGCGTTAAGGTTTTAGTAACCAAACTTAATATTAACGGTGTTTTTCTGGAGTGTTCAGCGTTGGAGGACCAGAATAATCTTATAAGCTGCTGGGGATATATGAGTTAGCTATCATTATTACTGAGAAAATTTGTGCATAAGCTGTGTGGATAAAATTATGAGTAAAACTTACCCACATTGTCCACAGGATTAATTTTCACAGTATTAACGGGTGGAGGATTATGTGGATTTAAGGCGGATTATTCAAAGAATTCACAGTAAGCGCTCTGTTTGAAGACTATGTGTGGACAATATCGCAGAAGCTCCTTTAGAAAGCCTTATGCAAGACCGAAATAAAAACATTGCCATATATTTCCATGTTCACCTTGTGTCCGATTCAACGGGCGAGACACTTGTGGCGATGATGAAGGCCTCGACAGCACAATTCCGCAATGCCACGGCGCTGGAGCATCTTCATGCATTAGTGAGATCTGAAAGCCAGATGGAGAAAACGCTTTTAGACATTGCAGCTAAGCCTGGTGTGGTTCTCTATACGCTTGTAAATGCTGATCGCCGTAAAATGTTGGAAGCGACTTGCGCGAAGCTTAATATCCCTGCGATTTCTATTCTTGATCCGACATTATCGATGCTGGGGCGTTATCTCGGCGCGGCGATGATAAGTGAAGTCGGCGCGCAGAGAACATTAGATGCTGAATATTATAACCGTATTGAGGCCTTAGATTATGCGATGGCTCATGATGATGGCCAAAATGTTTTAGGTCTGGAAAATGCAGATATCGTTTTGCTTGGGATAAGCCGAACGTCAAAAACGCCAACCTCGATATATTTGGCCAATAGAGGATATAAAACGGGAAATATCCCTTTAGTTCCCGGAGCGCCCCTTCCAACAGTTTTAGACGGCTTTCCAGATCCGTTTATTGTTGGGCTCGTGGCGGCGCCTGACCGTATTGTCCAAATCAGAGAACAACGTCTTGTTGGGTTAAAACAAAATGAGCAAACAGATTATATTGATGTGGACCGCGTGCGCGATGAGATGCGGCTTGCAAAACGTATGTTTGTAAAAAAAGGATATAAGGTGATTGATGTGACGCGAAAATCCATCGAGGAAACCTCTGCCCAAATTATTAACGCCTATCAGGTTTTCCAAAGGAAAAAAGGATGAGACTTATACTCGCCTCCGGGAGCGCTATTCGGCGTAAACTAATGACAGATGCTGGCCTTGATTTTGAGGTTATTTCAAAAGCTGTGGATGAAGGCGCTATCAAAGAGTCGATGTTAGCGGAAGGGGCCAAGCTGCTAGATATTGCGGACGCTCTGGCTGAGGCAAAGTCAATGCGAGTGAGCCGGGTTGAAGAGGGCCTCGTGATTGGCGCTGATCAAATCATGGTTATGGATAATCAGCTTTTTGATAAACCCAAAGATACTGATGAGGCGCGCGAGAGGCTCTTATTTATGCGCGGCAAAACTCACCATCTTATTGGCGCTGTTGTCATTTGCGAAAATGGTCAGCCTGTTTGGCGGCACATGGCAAAGACGACGCTGACTATGCGTGATTTTTCTGATAGTTTTTTAGACAGCTATTTGGAAGCGGAAGGCGAGCTGGTGACAAAATCTGTAGGGGCTTACCGGTTTGAAGGGTTAGGCTCTCAATTATTTTCACATGTTGAGGGAGATTTTTTCTCAATCTTAGGATTATCTCTTCTCCCTGTTATGGATTATCTGCGCGTAAGAGGCGCGATTGCCACATGAGTAGTGTTGCCAAATTAGCAGGGGTTTGCGGCTGGCCTATCCACCATTCCTTATCGCCTGTGCTGCATAATTTTTGGCTCAAAGAATTAGGGCTCTCAGGCGCTTATGTGCATTTTGCGGTTCGCCCTGATGAGGCCTTGCGCGCTTTTCAAAGTTTAAAATCAACCTCAATCTCTGGGGTAAATGTGACCCAGCCTTTAAAACAACTAGCTTTTGAAGCGGCCGATGAACGCACAGCTGACGCGACCAAATTAGGTGTAGCGAATTGCCTATATAAGCGTGATGGTAAATTGATTGCGCATAATACGGATCTTGAGGGGTTTGCGCTGCCATTGATTAAGGCGATGGGCGCGAAAAACCTCTCTGAAAAACCTGCCCTTATAATCGGAACGGGCGGCGCTTCCCGTGCGGTTATCGGAGCTTTGCTCGCCCTAAATGTGCCTGAAATTAGAATAACGGGCCGGACGGATTCCAAAGCAGAAGATTTGGTCAGCATGGTGAATGTTCCCAGCTTTTACACTGTGCCGTGGGAGCACCGTAATGTAGCGGTTGTGAGTTCAGGTTTGATTATTAATGCCACCTCTGGCGGGATGCGCGGAAAACCCCAGCTCAACCTTGATATTTCGAAGGCGCAATCTGGGAGTTTTGTTTATGATCTTATATATACGCCGCGGCACACCAAACTTCTTCGCAAGGCAAAGGAAGCGGGGTGCGAAACTTTGGGAGGGCTTGAGATGTTGATTGCGCAGGCCCGGCCGTCCTTTAAACTGTTTTACGGCGTCGATGCGCCCATTGAGCCAGATCCAAGCGAGATGTTATTTGCAGCTCTGAAAGCCGCTAAATGATTATTCTTGGCCTAACAGGGTCCATTGGAATGGGCAAATCTACGACTGCGCAAATGTTTCGCGATGAAGATTGCCCTGTCTTTGACGCCGACGCAGCTGTCCACGCGCTTTATGCGAAGGGCGGGAAAGCTGTGCCGATTATTAGGTCTGTTTTTCCTGACGCGATAAAAGATGATGCCGTAGACCGCGCGGTTCTTGGTAAGCATATGCGCGCTGACCCTCTCCAGCTTAAAGTATTAGAGAGCTTTATCCATCCGCTTGTCGGAGAAAGCCGAGCCGCGTTTTTCAATGAACATAAAGAGGCTGACATTGTCATTATGGATGTGCCGCTCTTGTTTGAAACAGGTCTTGATAAAGCGGTGCATAAAATTGTTGTCGTTACGGCGCCGGCAAAAATTCAGCGTGAACGCGTCTTAGCTAGAGAGGGTATGACGCCTGAGTTGTTCGAGTCTCTATTAGCGCGGCAAATGCCTGATGCAGATAAAAGAAAGCGTGCAGATTATTTGGTATATTCCGATAGAGGGCTAGAAAATGCCCGCAAACAAGTGCATCAAATTTTAAAGACATTAAGAGCTAAAACTTAGGATATAGCCATGGATGGGTTGCGCGAAATTTGTTTCGATACGGAGACAACTGGTTTTCACGCCCGCGGTGATGACCGCATCACTGAAATTGGCTGTATTGAACTTATTGATATGCTGCCGACGGGGCGTGAATTTCATGCCTTGGTAGACCCGCAGCGTGATATTCCTGAGAAGGTAACAGAGCTTACGGGCCATACGCTTGAGAATTTACGCGAACGCGGGGCTAAAGTTTTCAAAGAACATGCGCAAGGGTTTATTGATTTTGTCGGTGACAGTCAGCTTATCGCCCATAATGCGGATTTTGACCGAGCTTTTATTAATGCGGAGCTAGACCGTGCGGGGTTTTCAGAAATACCGACGAGCCGTTTCACGGACACACTCCAAATCGCCCGCGAGAAATTCCCAGGCTCGCCAGCTTCGCTCGACGCGCTCTGTAAGCGCTTCGGTGTCTCGTTATCGTCACGTGATAAACACGGCGCGATTATTGACTCGATTCTTTTGGCGGAAGTCTATCTGCAGCTCAAAGGCGGCCGGATGCATACTTTGGGTTTGGACGGCGATAAGGAGACAAAAGTTGAGTCTGTCCTCGTGCCGATTGCAAAGACGCGCCCCACGCCTCTTGCCACGCTTTCTACTGAAGATGAGCGTATAGCCCATAAAGCTTTCATCGAAAAAATAGGCGATGATACCGTTTGGAATAAATATTGGCGGCGCGGTTAAAGCTTAAGTCTTGAGCTTGGCTAAGCAAGCGTCCAACTCTTTCTTATTGGCGGCATTTAGACCAGCAATCGGACTGTGATCGAAAACATCATCAGTGACTAAGAGATCGGCGGCCTGCGCCGCTTTAGGGTTTTGCTCTTTTCGGATGCGTCCAAGTATTGGCACATTTTTGTCCTGCAGGCTTTTTATCAGCGCTGCGTCATCAACATTATATCCAACCCAGGCCCCGACTTGGTTGGGCTTGTAGCGTTTTTGGCCGAGGGCCTCATTTGATCCAATAGACAGCATCATATCCGGCGCGAGCGCTGCAAGCTTTTTGGATTGTCCTTCATTATAAGAAATAAGGATAACCTGGTCTTGCATATCATATTTGCGGATGAGGTTTATCACCACGTCATATTTGGCGCTGCTTTTAAAATCAATTTCGAGATAGATTTTGCCTTTGGCTGTGCTGAGATAATCCTCAAACTTTACAGGACGGTCTGCGCTGAAGTCCCCTTTGGTATCACTAAGGAGAATTTTGCCTGCGTCAGCCCAGCTCGATGAGGCGATGGGGCCCTTCCCTGTAGATTTCTCATCCCAAATACCGTCATGATAAAGAATATGTACGCCGTCTTTCAAGCCAGCGACATCCACCTCAGCCACAAAGTAGCCTTTTTCAATCAGGGCTTTTAAACCGCTCATGGAGTTTTCGGGATAAACGGAATTGCGAGCAGTCCCGCGGTGGGCGGCAATCAAAGCCGCTTCTTTGGGAAGGCAAGACATATAGCTAGCGAGCGGCGGCAAGGTAGATGGTTTTGCGGGCGTGTTGGTAGACGTTACGTCTGGGGTGGGCGGGCTTGTTTGGGATGAGCTTTTGTCTGCACCATTGCAGGCGGCCAAAATTATGGCGGCGGCTAGGCTGACAGGACGGGCAAATTTATGCATAGCTAAGTCTTTCATATTGTCTTGCCCCGCTATAGAAGCCCGAAGCTATGAACGGTAGTCCTAATGATACGATTTTTGCGCTTTCCTCGGCGCCTGGCCGCGCGGGTGTGTCAGTTTTCCGCGTTAGCGGATTTGCGGCGAAGCAGGTTGTTGAACAGCTCGCACAAGGCCCGTGCCCTGCCCCGCGATATGCGGCTTTACGTAAGCTCTATAATAAGGAGGCCGTTCTTATTGATGAGGCCTTGGTGTTATGGATGAACGGCCCAAAAAGTTTTACGGGCGAAGACTGCGCGGAGTTTCAGGTTCACGGCAGTCCGGCGGTCTTAGAAGCGATGGCCTCTGCTCTGCTGCAAACGGGGGCGCGCCAAGCTGAGGCGGGCGAGTTTACGCGCCGCGCCTTTGAGAATGGAAAGATGGACCTGACAGAAGCTGAAGGGCTTGCAGATCTGATAGACGCTGAAACCGAAGGACAGCGCAAACAAGCCTTGCGCCAAATGCAAGGCGGGCTTCGCGGTATCTATGAAGCGTGGCGCGAAACATTGCTCGACGCGCTGGCGCAAATTGAAGGTGAAATTGACTTTCCCGATGAAGAAGACATCCCAGATGCCCTGTCCCATAAAGCTTACCCTTATCTGACAGGGGTCATAGAGGCGATGGAATTTGGATTGAGCCAAGCGGATAAAGGCGAAGCCGTCCGACACGGCGTGGACATCGCCATCATAGGGCGGCCTAATGCAGGTAAGTCAACATTGCTGAATGCTTTGGCTAAGCGCGAGGCCGCCATTGTATCTGCTGAGGCTGGAACAACACGTGATATTGTGTCTGTAAACCTTGTTTTATCAGGCCTGCCTGTGAGATTGTCTGATACAGCCGGTCTGCGCGAGACAGAAAACCTTATCGAAGCTGAAGGGGTGAAGCGCGCTTTAAGCCTTGCGAAAGAAGCTGATGTGAGGGTTGGGGTCATTGATTCGACCGATTATTCCGCCCTGCCTGAAATACTGAGCGAGCTTGAAAATGGGGATATTTTGGTCTTCAATAAATTTGATGTCGCCAGCCAGCCCATTCCAGATGTTTCACGTGAAACATTATCTGTCATGGCTATCAGCGCTGAAAGCGAAACGGATATTGAGATCCTTCGCAGCCGATTAGAGGTTGAAGTTATAGAGCGGTTTTCGGTTGGCGACGAAGCTGGCTTGACGCGCGCGCGGCACAAGGATTGCGTAGAGCGAGCTATAGTCTCATTAAGTAGAGGGGCTCAAAACCTTGGGATCGCACCGGAGCTTGCGGGGGATGACATTCGCGCTGCGCTTCATGCGCTGAAGGAATTGGCAGGGGAGACGGATATTGAATCTGTTTTTGACCGGATTTTTTCTCGGTTTTGTGTTGGGAAGTAGCAGGGAGCTTTGCTTTCAAGCCCTCAGCTTAGTTTGAAGAGATTGCCCCTCCGTCATTTCGTGACACCTCCCCCGCAAGCGTTTTTGCAAAACGCAGACGGGGTGAGGACGCGCTATGTCTGAAGGTATCGACATTCATACCGCTGCGCGCTATAGGCCCGCCTGAATTTAGATATGTTTCACGTGAAACATTATGGAGCGTTTTATGTCTCAGTCTTGGGATGTTATTGTCATTGGCGGTGGACATGCAGGCTGTGACGCAGCGGCGGCCTCGGCGCGCTTGGGCGCTAAGACGCTTCTTCTGACGCATAAGATTGAAACGATTGGTGAAATGTCCTGTAACCCCGCAATTGGCGGGCTTGGTAAAGGGCATTTGGTTCGCGAAATCGACGCGATGGACGGCCTTATGGCCCATGTTGCAGATGCGTCTGGGATACAATTCCGCCTCTTAAATCGCTCTAAAGGCCCCGCCGTGCGCGGGCCGCGCGCACAATCTGATCGTTGGCTCTATAAACAAGCCATGCAGGAAACCCTACTGAATTATCCTAACCTCACCATTAAAGCGCTCGCGGTAGAAGACTTAATCGTCAAAAACGGGCATGTTATAGGGGTTGAGACAGCCGACAAACAGCAATTTTCCAGTGAACGCGTTGTTTTAACAACGGGCACCTTCCTTCGCGGTGAAATCCATATTGGCCATGAGCGCACCCCCGCAGGCCGTTTTGGGGATGAGGCCTCTATTGGACTCGCGGATCGTCTTTATGGTTTAGGGTTTGATATAGATCGCCTCAAAACCGGCACCCCTGCCCGCATTTCTAAGGCCTCCATTGATTGGGACTCGCTCGAGCAACAAGAGGCTGATGAGGCCCCTGTGCCCTTCTCTTTCATGACGGATAAGATAACTGTGCCTCAGCTAAGCTGCGGTATTACCCATACAAATGAAGAGACGCACCGCGTTATTAGTGACAATATAAAGCAATCAGCGCTTTATGGCGGCGGTATATCTGGCAAAGGACCGCGCTATTGTCCCTCTGTCGAAGATAAAGTCGTCCGTTTCGCCGATAGAAACCGCCATCAAATATTCCTCGAGCCCGAAGGATTGCCTGGAAACCCTGATGGAGACACGATTTATCCCAATGGTATCTCAACCTCTCTGCCCCGCAATGTGCAGGATGCCTTTATGCGCACGATTAAGGGCCTCGAAAATGTGGTCGTCAAACGCTACGGCTACGCGATTGAGTATGATTATGTTGATCCGCGAGAGCTTCGCGCGACATTGGAGACGCGCCGCCTACCCGGCCTATATCTGGCAGGACAGATTAATGGGACGACAGGATATGAAGAAGCCGCCGCGCAAGGCATGATGGCCGGCTTTAATGCCGCTTTGGCCGCGTCTGGGTCTAAACCGTTTATTCTTGACCGTAGCCAAGCCTATATTGGCGTGATGATTGATGATTTGATTACCAAAGGCGTGACGGAACCCTACCGCATGTTTACCAGCCGCGCTGAATATCGGTTATTACTGCGCGCAGATAATGCTGATCAGCGGCTTACGCCATTGGGCGAAGAGATTGGGGCTGTTAGTTCTGCCCGCTCCAAAGTTTTTGCGGCAAAGTTAAAAACCTTGGAGGTAGCCAAAGCGCAAGCTATTTCCCTCATGAAAACGCCAAATGAGCTGAAGAAACAAGGACTTAACATTAATCAAGACGGCGTAAAGCGTAGCGTTCTTGATCTTTTGGCTTATCCAAACATTAGTATAGACGATTTGATAAAGCTCTGGCCAGAACTCGCGCCTCTGCCCCATTTCGCGCGAGAGTTTCTGGAAACAGAGGCGCTTTATGCCAGCTATATAGAGCGTCAAGCCAAAGACATCGCAGCGTTTCGCCGTGATGAAGGCCTTCGTATTCCTGATAGTTTTGATTACGGCTCTGTTGGAGGGCTCTCTAATGAGGTCCGCGGTAAACTCGAATCTGTTCGTCCTGCGACTTTGGGGCAAGCGGCCCGCATAGAAGGCGTAACGCCCGGCGCGTTGACGGCCGTCTTAGCTTATGTCCGTAAAGCCTCGTAATGGCTTATAGTTTTGAAGATTTCGCAAAAGAAAGCAATGTTTCACGTGAAACATTAGCAGATTATCAGGCTTGGCACGCTTTGCTGTTAAAGTGGAACCGCAAGATAAATCTGGTATCGCCAACAGCATTGGATGATTTTTGGCGGCGTCATGCCTTAGATAGCTGGCAAATATGGCCTCATATTCCAGAAATGAGTAAAAAATTCATCGATCTCGGCTCTGGCGCGGGTTTTCCGGGGCTTGCCATGGCGATGGGATGCAAGGCGCATGGCGTTGGCGATGTTACGCTTGTAGAATCAGCAGGTAAAAAGACCAGTTTCCTGCGCACAGTCATTCGCGAGCTAAGTTTACCTGCAAATGCAACATCACAGCGCGCCGAAGAGATTACGCCCGAAAGGCATGACATTATCACAGCGAGGGCTTTTGCGCCTTTGCCTCGTCTTTTCGCTTATGCACAGCCTTTTTGGGGTGAGGGCACAATTGGCCTGTTTTTAAAAGGCGAAGCTGCGCAAGAGGAATTGACCTTAGCCTCAAAAGAGTGGACATATGACGTGGAAATTATCCCGAGTCTCTCTGATTCCACGGGATGTTTGCTTAAAATCACAGATTTACGGCGCCTTTAGCGGCGTCATGACTTAATAGAGACCCAAATGGCCAAGCCGCGCATCATTGCTATCGTTAACCAAAAAGGCGGCGTTGGCAAAACAACCTCGACCATAAATATAGCTGCCGCCCTAACACTGCGCGGAAAAAAGGTTCTTCTTATCGACCTAGATCCCCAAGGCAATGCTGCGACAGGCCTCGGCATTCCGCGCGCCTCCCGGGACATCACCATATATGATGTCTTCGTTGACGGCGTCTCATTATCCAGCGCGACCATGGAAACTGTTGTCCCAGGGCTTAAACTCGTTCCGTCTCATATTGATCTCGCAGGGGCTGAGCTCGAAATTGGAGACAGAGCCGGGCGCACAACAATTTTACGCGAGGCTTTGGAAGAGACTGAATTTGATTATGTCCTTATTGATTGCCCGCCATCGCTAAATCTATTGACCGTTAACGCGTTATCCGCGGCGCGCTCGGTCTTAGTGCCATTGCAATGTGAGTTTTTTGCGTTGGAAGGTTTAAGCCAATTATTGCAGACGGTTGAAATGGCCAAGGCTAATATTAACCCAAGCCTTGTTATCGATGGCGTGATGCTGACCATGTATGATCAGCGCAATAGATTATCCGCCCAAGTGGCGGCTGACGTGCGAAAACATTTAGGCCGCGCGGTTTTTGATACGATTATTCCGCGCAATGTGCGTATCGCCGAAGCGCCGTCATTTGGGAAGCCAGTTATTATGTATGACCCGACTTGCACGGGGTCCAAAGCTTATATGGAATTAGCGGATGAAATGCTTTCAAGACATGCGCGGGCGCGACGTAAATAATTCATTACCTCAATTATTACAATAGGTTAGAGATATGGCAAAGAAATCAAGTGAACGAGGCTTAGGGCGCGGTTTATCCGCTTTGATGTCAGATGTCAGCCTTACGCCGGCGCCAAAAACTGAAGAGTCTAAGACCAAAAAATCTGTTAAAAAGACTCCAAATAAAACGCAGTCGCCGTCCTCAAATAGCCGCGGCGTGATGTCAGTCGCCATTGATCAGTTAGAACGAAATCCGGATCAGCCGCGTAAGTATTTCGACAAGGACAAGCTTGCTGAATTAACACAATCCATCAAAGACAAAGGTGTTTTACAGCCAATCTTAGTGCGTCCGCTCTCAAAACCTTCGGATAGCTCGAAACAGCATTATCAGATCGTCGCGGGTGAACGCCGCTGGCAAGCCGCGCTCAAAGCTAAGCTCGACGCCATGCCTGTTCTGATCCGCGAATTATCTGACCAAGATGTTCTGGAAATTGGCGTTGTTGAAAATGTACAGCGCGCTGACCTAAATCCCATTGAAGAAGCATTGGCTTATCAAGCCCTCGCGCAGCAATTTAAACGCACGCAAGATGATATCGCGCAAGCGGTTGGAAAATCACGCCCTCACGTGACGAATATGCTGCGTCTTTTGACTTTGCCCAAGCGCGCACAGACCTATCTCGCTAAGGGAAAAATTACAGCAGGCCATGCCCGCGCAATTATTGCCGCGCCCGATCCAACGGAGCTTGCAGACGCAATTGCCGAAAAGGGCCTATCCGTGCGTGAAGCCGAGGACTGGGTCCGGCGTATTAAAGCCGCTGAAGGCAAGACAGCTAAAATTCCAGCGCAAAAAGACGCGGATACGCGAAAGGTTGAAAATGACCTCTCCGATATATTGGGATTAGTTACAGATTTACGTCATAAAGGCCCAGGCGGAGAGCTGCGCATAAAATACCGAACAGGCGGTCAGCTGGAAGCTTTGATTAAGCGTTTGAAGTCCTAAGATGAACGGACCCACAATACCAGCGCCGCTTATCCCGGCGGCGACCGTCATGCTTTTGCGGGACAATAATGGCCGCCTTGAAGTTTTAATGCTCCGCCGTAATCGGCAGTTAAAATCTTTTGGCGGGGCTTGGGTTTTCCCGGGCGGGCGCGTTGATAAAACCGACGCAGAAGGGCAGGGCGAAATGGCCCGTGCTAAGGCAGCGGCCATTCGTGAAACTATGGAAGAGACGGGCCTGGATATTGCGGGTGTTGATATGGCGACCTTGTCTTGCTGGATTCCGCCCGTGGAGGAAAAGCGCCGGTTTTCAACATGGTTCTTTGTTGTGCGCGCGCCTGACGCGACTGTGCGAATAGATCAAGGCGAAATCCATGATTACCGCTGGGTTTGTCCCAGGGATTTTTTAGGGCAAATACCTTCACCTGACATTATGATCATGCCGCCGACATTTGTGTCTCTTACAACGCTAACAAAATTTTCAAATGTTGCGGACGTCATCTCTCATATCCACGGGGCTCAAACAGATATCTTTGAGACTCGCTTCATGAAACTGCCCAATAGTTTTGTAACGCTCTGGCAGCCCGATGCCGCTTATGAAACCCAAGACCTAGAGGCTGAGGGTTCTCGCCACCGTCTTATTTGCGGGCAAGAGAGGTGGTCTTACGAGCGGGGTTAATGATTAAACCTTATTGTTTTCAAAGGTTTAAATTTTTCGGCCTAAGCTTTCAGCGTTTCAAGCGTCAAATTATTATTGGTAAAGACACATATGCGGTCAGCAATACCCATGGCTTTACGAGCTAGAACTTCAGCGTCTTTTTCATAGTCATCCATCGCAAGCGCGGCGGAGAGGGCGAAGTTTCCCCCGCTGCCAATGGCCGTAATGCCGCTGCCGCTTTCCATTTTATCAGGTTCCACAACATCGCCATTTCCCGTTAGGACATAAGTTTCATCTTTATCGGCGACAATCATCATGGCCTGAAGTTGGCGTAGGTATTTATCTGTGCGCCAATCTTTAGCAAGCTCAACACAAGCTCGGGCTAATTGTGTGGGATATTGCTCAAGCTTTGCTTCGAGCCGTTCCAAAAGCGCAAATGCATCCGCAGTTGCGCCGGCAAACCCCGTAATAACCTTACCGCCCGCCAGCGTGCGCACTTTTCGCGCGCCGGATTTCATAACCGTATTACCCGCGCTCACCTGTCCATCGCCAACCACAACAACTTTTCCATTTTTGCGAACAGACAGAATCGTCGTCCCGCGCCATTGGGAGGCGTCGGCATAATCATGTTGTGACATTATAAAGCTCCATATCTTTGTTTAGAGATGGGCTTTAGGGCTCGACATTTCAAGTCAGCCTAGACTTACGCTCAGTCCAGCTCGCGCGCTTCTTCTATCAGCATAATCGGTACGCCTTCGCGGATAGGGAAGGCGAGTTTCGCTTTTTTGCTGATGAGTTCATTCGTGGCGGAATCAAAGGTTAGAGGCCCGCGTGTTTTTGGACAAACCAATACGCCCAGCATTTTTGGATCGATAACAGGTGGATGAGCTTTCGCTTTGGATTTTACCATGATTGCGCCCCGCAATTATATAAGTGCCGCATCATTATTGCTGCGGTTGGTTGGGACTATGCCCCATATCTTTACTCGCGTAAAGATGCATAAGGCCTATCAACAACCGACGTCGATCATCTGTTGAAGACGCCTCAAGCAAAGATTGTTTATCTTCCGCCGCAAATGGACTTATCATAGCAGCTTGATTGACCAAAATAGGCAAGGGGATTTCCCCGAGGCTATCCCAATCAATTTGAACACCAAGCGTTTTAGCCAAAGCTTTCATCGCAACGGTCAGCGTTGTGCGATCACCAGACTTTCCTGAAAGGGCTTCGGATGTTTGCCGCGCATTATGGATATCGGCGTCCGCTTCAAATCCATCATAACTCACCTTGGCTTGTCGATACGGCGTTTTCACATCAGCCTCAGTGGTTATAGAAAACCGCTTGAGGCCTTTTAAGACGATAAGATAGCGCCCGTCTTCGGATTCGGAAAATTGCGTAATCCGGCCAAGCCCGCCAATTTTTGCGAGCCGCCCATCCTGTTTCTGCACCATCCCGATTAGCCGGTCACCCTTAAGCGCGTCATCAACCATATTAAGATAGCGCGGCTCAAAAATATTAAGCGGTAAGTCACAAGCCGGCAGAAGCACCGCCCCGTTTAAAGGAAAGACAGCGACTTGCGCGGGACTCGTCCGGCGGGTCAGGGCTTTGTAATGTGCGCTCATAATATCCTTACACGCGTTTAAGCAAAGAGGATGGAGGAGAGGGCGCGCCGGCCCTCAATTGAAACATCCGAAGTCGGCCCTTCTGCTTCAAATATTGTCAGCAAAAAGAGACGCGCGGCTTCGCCTTTATGCGCGCGGTTTTTCCCAATAGAATAGAGCAGATGTTCCGCCGCCTCGCCGTTACGGTTTGACGCTGCCAAGGCTTTGGCAAGGGCCAATCGCGCATCCAGATCGTCTGGATTGGCATTTACAGCCGCCATCAATTCCGCGGCTTCATCTGGCTCAACCATTTGCTCTGTCAGGGTAAGCTGTGAGCGCACGGCTTTTATTTCGGGATGCTCGAGCATGCTCTCAGGGGCAGAAGCTAAAAGATCCGCAGCCGCGTCCTCATTCCCGCCGTCTATGTAAAGGCGAATGAGTCCCGCCATAGCTTCCGCGTTTTCGGGATCGAGTGAGAGGGCCTGCGCGTAATCCTGCGCCGCGCCGCCGGGATCGCCCGCCGCGAGGCTATCTTTTGCGCGCGCCGCTAAGGCAGCCGCTTCTTCGGCGGGGTTACTTTCGCCCGTTAGGCGGCCGACGAATTTCTTAAGCTCTGATTCAGGTTGCCCGCCTTGAAATCCGTCAACGGGTTTACCGTCTTTAAAGGCATAGACAGCGGGGATAGAGCGCACGCCAAGTTGACCGGCGACGCCAGGGTTTTCGTCAATATTGATTTTTACCATTTTAACGCCGCCGCCAGATTTATGGCTATCTTTAACAACGCGTTCCAGTACCGGCATAAGCTGTTTACAAGGGCCGCACCACGGCGCCCAAAAATCCACGACAACAGGCATGTCTTGGCTGGCCTGAATGACATCCGCCATAAAGCTTTGATCTGTGCCGTCTTTAATAACGTCCGCCGGTATAATTGGAGCTTCGCTCATGGTTTAGTCCTTCTCGCTTAAGTCTGCAAAATCAAGCATAATCGGGTCATGACCCGTAGCCTTGGCAAACTTTATCATATCTTCACTGGAAATGGCGGTGGTGGCGTCATTTAACAAGGGGTGGAAATTGACGATATCGTGATTTAACAGCGCCTTATCCAAGATCAGCGTCACCTGATGCTCCGTATCGTTTAAAATCGAAAAAAGCGTAACAGAGCCTTGTGTCATGCCGAGGAGGTCCAGCAGCGGCTCAGCCTTGCCAAATGACAATCGTTTACAGCCCAATAGAGGATGCAGTTTGTTTATCCGAATATTGGTATCGCCCAAGGCGCAGATCAAAAAGAACTTTCCCGCCTTGTCTTTAAGGAAAAGGTTTTTCGTATGGCCGCCGGGCATATTGGCCTTAATATCCGCGCCCTCTTCGACCGTAAATATAGGCGCATGATCATAGGTTTTATGCGCGATAGCGAGGTTATCTAGATAGTCAAAAAGGTCTTGTCGGCTAATGGGCATTGTAGTCTTTCCAAATGGTCGTGCTTGGGGCAAGTTACACATATGACAGAGAAAAACGAAACCCCTTTTTTAGATGCTTATGCTATTCATGATGTCGCGCCTGCGCTCTTGCCAGGTCGCCCCCATCGCGGCTGGATGGATGAGTTTACCGACCGGCAGCCTTATCGATGCCTGCCGCTAACCATGGCCAATTCTACAGGCTGGGAAATGACCTGCCCTTTCCCCATTGATATTGACTGGAATGGGGGTCCTGGCGCGGAGGATATCCTTATAAGCTCGCCCGAAAAAGACGCCCATATTGCGGGGCTTGCCGTGAGTCATTTTCGAGAAGGGATAGTGACCTTTCATACGGGTTATATCTTTAAGACGCCGCCCGGCTGGGCCGTGCTTTGCGGCGGTCCGCCAAACTGGCCCAAAGACGGCATTTATCCGCTATCGGGTCTTGTAGAGACAGATTGGCTGCCCTTTCCCTTCACTATGAACTGGCAAATGACGCGTAAGGGCAAAGTGCGTTTCGAAAAAGATGAGCCTTTTTGCTTCATCAACCTGTCCGAACACCGCAGGCTCGAAGCCGTCCAGCCCAAAATCAAATCTTTGAAACAAGATGAGATCCTCTCCGCAGATTACAAATTATGGAGCGAAAGCCGTAGTGACTTTATCTTGCGCCTTAAGGCGAGGGAAAGCAGCGCGGTCAGCGATGGGTGGCAGCGCCACTACATGAAAGGCGAAAAACCGACCGGCGCGCGCGTGGATGCAGAGCACAATACAAAGCGCCGCATGAAAAAGCCCAAAGACCTGCGCGGAGGCGCGCTTTTCACCCGTTAAAAAGGTCTTAACAACACCCAAAACTTTTTCGCAAAAAACTGCGTAAACCCGCTTGATTATAGGTTCCGTTTGCGCCATATAGCGCCGACTATCACGGATGGCCTACATATCGCCGTCTTGAATACGCAAAATATGAGCGGGCGTAGCTCAGTGGTAGAGCATCACCTTGCCAAGGTGAGGGTCGTGAATTCGAATTTCATCGCCCGCTCCATTTTTTCCTCTATATATTTCATTAAAATAATTACTTTGTAGCGGGTGACCCTTTGCCCAATAGCTCTAATTGAGAGACCTAAAGAGAGTTTCATCTTCCGTTGACGAGTTTTGTCCAGCCATTAGCTTTGCCCTTCCGGCCAAGAATCTAAAAAGGCCCCCGCTAATGCGGGAGCCCTTAAGCTCGGGTTCTAATGCCCCATTTCGCAACTATAGCGGCCATGATAATGGCTGCGGCTGGGCGCTGTATAGGGCGTTGCCGTTCTATAAGTTTGAGGCTGTGTATAGCTTGGCTGTTGCGGCGAACTGTAAACAATTCTCTGTGTCGTGGGTTGGCTATGGCTGTAATAGCGCGTCGTTGTCTGCGCGGGTTGCGCGTGAACGATTGGCGCGGCTTGATAGGTGCGGGTTACATATTGGCTATTCTGGCCTGAAGACGGATAGGACGCCGTTCCTGCTGTATATGTGCGCCCTTGATATGTGTTTCCCTGATATGTGGTTCTTGGGGAAACTGTTCTCGCGCCGTAAGACGGGTTTGAATAGACAGGGTGTGTTGAGACGGTGATGCGGTCTTCATAATAAGGCTCTGAAACGCTTTGTGTTGAGGCGCCATATGTAGACGATCCATAATGAGTCGTTTGCGCTGGCTCTATGGCTGTATGTCCATATGAACGGCTCGTTTCATATGAATGCGAATTCGCTTGCGAATAGACGGGATCGCAATCGACTGTTTTATCAGCGATGCCTGCGCCGGCTAAGCCGCCAATGACGGCGCCAATTGCGCTGCCCTCTGTCCGCGCGCCATTACCAGAAACCTGAGATCCGACAACGCCGCCAACGACTGCGCCGGCTAAGCCGCCTAAGACCTGCCGCTTATCTTCATCGCTCTTACAGCGCTCATGCGCGCCATTAAGCGCTGAATAATTATTTGCGGCAGCGAGGGCCGGGGTCATTGAAATCGCGGCGATAAGGGCCGCCGTTGATATAACAGTTTTCATAATTTCCTCCATTTAGGCAAATGACTTGCAAGCCCAAAGCTTCCATAAATCTTAATTGCAGGATACCGTTTAGAGAGACGGGTTTGAACCAAAGCTGAAGCACGGTGTTAGGCTAAGTTCATCTAGATGAATAAAAAAACGCCCCAATTAAGGGGCGTGAAGGTATTAGAGAAGTGGTTAAATAGCGAACCCAAAGATGGTGAATGGAAACGTTCCGCGAGGTCTATCTCCTAGAGTTTAAAACGGAGCTAATGAAAGGTTAATGCGTGTTAAGATTTACGCGATATTCATAATGAATCCAATTTAACAAAATTCCCCGACTTTTGTTGGCTCTTGTTCAGATTCAAATCCTTATACGAAAATTGTAGGTTCGAGATAAACGCTCCGATGTGGGAATAGGAGGCGTTCGTGAACATACACCCTTCGAAAAAAGGGGCCGTCAAAGTTTTAAAGCGTGGGGTTTTTTCTTTGACGGCCTTCTTACCGAAGCATATACGCGGCGGTCAAAACTGCCCGTGAGTGTGCTGGGTGAGACCCCTAAAAGCTGACTTAATGATGCAACTCGATCTACATAATATTCTAAGTTTACTAACCGCGACGATAATGGCGGATAAGCACGTCTATGCGTCTGAGATTGATGTCTTTTTAAAGTCGACGAATAAATCAAAGCTTATTCGGCATTTAGACCCTAAGATTTCAGAGGCCAAACTTCTAACCTGGTATGAGCTTAACAAAGACGGTATTGCGCAGAAACTCGTGACGCCTCACTTTAAGGATTGGCTGTATGATATTTTGGAAAAACTCTCAGATGTTTCGCAAAAGCAAACCATTCTTGAACTCATGCGGGGTATAGCGATCGCAGATGACGATGTTCATGTTAGCGAAAAAGCTTTAATTACTTTGGCTGAGCGCTATTGGGGAGTAAATTAGCCGCTCTTATATCTTACCTTTAAGCGGCCATAAGGCCTCACAAAAATCGAAATCATCTGGCCAATCAATATCCAATTCTTGTAAATGGGTGAGTGTAAATAATTTTGGGTTTGGTCCCATCTTATCTTGCTCAGTTCTATATATGTCGGCTGCCGCAATAAAGATGCCGTTATTAATTATATACAAGGGCTCGAGCGTTTGGGTTCGCGGCCATTTTTCAATATTTCTATCATAATTAACCGGTCCGTCTTTGTTCCAAAGGAAACTTTGCAGGGGCGTCACCGTCATCAGAGAATCATGCGTGTCGCCAAGGCCTTCCCAATAGGTTTTTATCACAAGGTCGAAAAGTGAGCTGTCTATGAAAGGTGAGGTTACTTGTGTCCATAAAACATGTCCGTCTGGAATAATCTCTGGGACATGATTGACTAAGGCGTCCGTCGTGGCCGCTGACGTCGCAAGTTCAGCGGGGCGCTCTACCACTTTGATTCGGCTTTCTGATCGAAACTCTGACGTCTCGCAAAGATCAAAAATAAACGGGTCATCCGTAGAGATGAGAATATTATCTATCCCGGAACTCGCAAGGAGCTGACGTAATTTTATCCCGATCAAGCCGTCTTGAATGCCTGCAAATGGACAGGTATTTTTTAAGGGTGCTCGCTGGCTTCCTTTTCGGCACGGAACAAAGGCCGTAAGTGTTCCAGACGTCAGGCGCATGAATTTTCCTAAGATTTAAGGCGTTATTTTCTGCGCAAGATGGCTTGTATTTTTAGCTATTTCAATAGTGAGTTTTGGTTGCTAAGGCTTGATATGTAGATGTGTTTTTGATCGATTTTGTAAAAAGACACTTAATTTTGGCCTTCTGGATCTGGACCTTGGCGCTAATTGGGTAGCTCTTCATGACCTTAAATGAATTGATGACGCGCTTTATAAATCCAGAGGATAAAAGCGCACGCCGCATCATGGTTGCAAAAGATGGCGGCCAAGCCGCGCATTCGCCGCGCATAAATGAAACTCTAACAGCCGCTGAGTTTTTAAACTTAAACAGTGCGCCAGGCGCAACGCGCTGTGCAGCGATTATACTCTCGGGTGTATTCGGGGAGGAGAGCCTAGAACTCTGCAATGCCATCTTAGACAAAGCTGCATCTTTAATGGCAGACCAAGCCGTAATAGCCGTCGATATTCAGCCCATTGATAGGCTAAACGCAAAGAGCGTTAAAGCTCTGATAGACGACCCAGAGAGCCTTACGAATAATGTTTCTATATCCCGCGGCGCCTTATTGTCTGCCTTTAGCAAAAATTTTGAGCTTTTGAATTTTACAGAGTCTTTCGAAAGAGGGGCGGCCGATAACTATGTTTTCAGGTTCCATAAAGGCGCGGCGTCATCCGCTGGCCGCGCGAACGACGCACAAACCCCGTCAAAGACAAAACGAAGTGTTTTCGATCTCTTCAAAAAACGAGGCTCAGCACAAGAGGATAAAATAACGCCAACAGCGCTGCGGGGCGCGCTGTCAAAAGCATATATTCCTCTTAACCCTGATATCATATTGCTCTCTCCGCCGGCTGGATTGATCCCCACGCTCAAGACCTATTTAGACCCCAAATCAATTATTGTTTACGGCTTATCTCGCGATCGGAAGAAAAAGTCGTCACAAGACTTATCTGACGTTATTTTTAAAGGGGAGTGGGCTGATATGGCCGATGAACCAAATGGGAGCGCCGAGTTTATATTTGTTGGAGATATGAGCGAAGGGATAAATTCGACCCAATATTTGAAGACCTTGGAAGACGTAGCGCGCATTCGTAATAGAGGCGGATGCGTGTTTATAAAGCAAGATCCGACGTCGCCATTGGAAAACGGTAAACCTTCCCCTGCGCTCTCTAAAACCTGGCCGCTAAATATTATGAGCTGGGCAAAGACGCGCAATAGTTCTGTTAAGTCTCGCCCTCTTCTAATTGGCCAAGACAGTTATATCTGCGTAAGTGAGGCCTCTCCTTATGAGCCTTTAATACGGCAAGATGTAGCGGCAGGCGACAGCGTCAAAGCGATACAAAAATTTAAAAATTACACGACCCGCGATTTCTTCTCGGTCGGCGAGGCGGCGCGCATTGTTCGTTTATTTCCAAACATTGGTGATTATTGTAAAGCGCTGGTTATTTATGCGGCCCATTTTGGCGTGACAGCCGCGATGCGTTTTAACTTAGTTGATAAAAAACATGCCGAGATACCGATGGCTAATATCGTATCCGCATTAGAAAAACTGATTCCCGAAAATGAAAAAAATGAAGCTGTCATATTTGACTTAATAGGAGAGCTATACCGCCTTTCCTGTGATTATGACATGGCGCGAAAGTTTTGGGTAAAAAGCTTGTTCCAAACGCAAAAGACCGCTGGAGCGAATGAAGAGGCGGAAATCATAATCAGAAAGATAAGGCTCTACCTTCCGTGCGAAATAGATTGCCAAACATCGCGGGTCAGAATTGCAGACCCTCTTTTAAAAAATGCTGTTCCAAAAAATACAGTTATATTGGCAGAATCTAGAGTCGACAAAGCCTCGATCGATTCCTTAGCGGACCGGTTTGACGGCGCGCTCATTTATACGCCGCATTTAAAGGGTAATACAGAGGGCGATGCAGAAAGAGATAGTGGGAGCGCGCCGAAGACAATATTTAAACCGCTTATTGGACTGATCGCTGAAAACTCCGATTTGAACAAAGACTCTCATGAATATGCCGCAGGTGTTTCGCAGCAAATCATCACGGCTTTGATAGAGAGTTTCCAAGGACATAAAATAGGAACATGGCTTGAAACCCATCAAGGCAGTCTCACCCTGTCCGTCGAAGACTTCTTGGCGCGGCATTTATTGATTCTAGAAGCCTATGCCCAGGCCGCAAATGAAAACCCAGAGGCGGATATTTTACTCGCGGGCGGAGAGCTTGGCTATTTTGATACAAGCCTTAACCTCCTGCTCTCTCGATTAACGCACGAAAAAATATGGCTTCATTCAGATCAGCCCAAGTCAAACCTTGACGTTTATCGGCCGCTCTTTGAATCCAAAGCCAGGGCCCCTGCAAAGCCCTCAATAGGTTCAAAAAACACCAGCCTAAATGCGTGGTTTAACGGAGTATCCACAGCCTATGCCGACAATATAGATGATTATCTTTCCGTGCAAAATGTTGATATCAATAATAGCTGCCTCGTTTCTGGTAACCTCGCCAATCGGTATTTTGGCGACTCTGTTTTTACGTTGGCGGGGGCTTTATATGAGGCGGGTGAACACCCTATAATAATAGATAGTTCAACAACGCGCACAGCCTTAACCGATATGTCGTCCTTATGGCAGGACTGCTACCTGGCCGAAGAGACAGCAGAGAATATTCCTGTCCTCGGAATGCTGCGGCCAAAGATAGAAGACGACGCGTTAATTGAAGGTTTGGAGGGTCTTCGGGCCCATATTCAAACCCTCGTTGAATCCTTGCCGCTTAATTATCACGGCGCGCCAGCCTCTTTTGCCTTTTCGGGGTTAGCCGCGCGAGTCCTATCGCGCGACATTCCTATATTGCTTTTCAACAGTCTTTTCATCGAAAAGCTAACACAGCGCGGCAGTGCCATCCGTCTTGCGGCGATGTCAACGCGAGAGCCGCATGATCATATCGTAGCGGAGAGCCTGCAGAGAAAGGGCGTTCCGATTACGCTTGTTCAATGCACGGATCTATTGCGGCACCCGCGTTATAAAACACCTATTGCCGATCATGTTACGGCGATTGACCAGGCGGCACTTGAAATATTTACGGATTATTTAGATGTCCCGAAAAGCGCGATAACCGTTACGGGCTCGCCGCGCTCTCAAATTAATTTCCACCCTAAGCGGGTCAAAGCCATTACGGAGTTACTCGATAGTCGGGGCTTGGCGGTCAACCCGCCTATGAGGGTCCTCTTTGCGACGCGGCCAGGACATTTAGATGTCATCTTAAAAGCGCTTGAGCGTGTGGCCAAGCAAGCCGCGAAACATCCGGGCGTGCAGCTGATTGTGAAAACCCATCCAAGGGAAAAGCCGATACGCCTTGCTGCTTATGCGAAGGTTCTTGAAGAAAACAATGTTGGGGGGATGGCCAATATTCTAAATCAGGGGATGGCCGAAACCCTCATTCTTATTTCTGATAGCGTCATAAGCTTCCCGAGCGCTGTGGTAAGAGTTGCGGTGGAGCTCGGTAAAAAAACTCTGGTATATTCTCCCGATGACGAAAGCGACTTATCGGCGGTTGATACGGGCGGTGTTAAGCCCCTCAAAGCCCAGACCCTTGAGCAATTAACGCAGCAGCTTGAGCCATTATTTTCAATCCCTGATAAAACGGGAACAGCGAAAGCCCATAAAACAGAGGACCGCGAAACGCTTACGCGTATTTGCGAAGTCCTCAAAAAACAGAGCCGCTCCAAACCCTTCAAACATCCAAAGGCGGGCCAAAAGAATACGGATGCAGAGATATATTCCAGCTTATCTTTGAAAGAGACATCTCGGCTTATAAAGCAGCAAGCCAGCAAAAAATATGCCGATATTGGCCTTTTCACTCGGGCTCTAAGCCTCGCGCGCGCTCCCGAAGACTACGTCTTGATCTTGCGCGATATGGCGCTTTACGCGCCGCCAACCATCGAGGCCGCGCAAATTTTCTCAGAGCTTGCAAAAGCGGCCGCAGAGATTGACGCCTTTAACGAAGCTATAGGCCATCTCGCTTCTGAAAAGCTCGCGGGTTACGCCGCTCAGTTACAATATACCGAAACTGCGCCAACCCCTCATGCGGTTTTGGCCTTAGCTCAGAGCTGCGCCTCAATCGGAAAAATTCAGCAGGCCGTATCTTGGTATGATTTTGGCCTGACGCAAAACACCAATGCCGCGCTGCGCGCCCGGCTTGAAAATGAGCGCGGCGCTTTAAGCCTGCATAAATGGGAGAATGGCCAAGAGAGCCTAGAGTCTATTTCGCTTGAAAAGCCGCGCATTATCGTTGTGGCTGAACGCGGAACAGACCCAAATATTTATATCTCAGCACTTCCTGATGACGCCGAGATAGACGTTTATTTCGACGGCAAAGCTGGCGCGACCCTTGGAGATATAAAGGGCGGATCCAAAAAGATAAGATCCATATCGTCCCGCGATGTTTTGGATGACCGCGCGCCTGAACTCGAAGGCATTATTCATCGCGCCAATGCTCTTTCCGCCCTTATCACGGATCGGGCTTTAAAGTCCTTAAAAAGCAGCGGCCACATTGAATGGCTCGGGGATATTCGCCCCGCCATAGAAATGGAATTACGCGCGGGACTTATCACGCAATTGCGCCGCCACGCGGCCTTGCCCAAAGCGGTAAAGGGCCCATATGACGCCGCTATTTTCGCCTGTAATACGCCTGCCTTTTTGGCTCATTTCGCTGATAGTTTGGCGGATATAGATATTCCAGCTTTTGTCATCGGAGGCTCGCAATCGCCTGCGCGCCGCCGAGCTTTTGGCGCGGCGCGAAAACAGGGCTTGGGCCTTACCCGTGAAAAGCAAGAGGCTTTGCTCAAGACATTCAAGTCTGCAAAATCGGCAAAGGATGTGAGCGAATTTGACGCGCGTTTAAATAAGATGCTGCCGCGCATTTCAAAGCAATTTGACGAGAAATCCGTTATCGCCGTGACGAGCTGGCGTATCACGACGATAAAAGATGGCTGCCTGTCGCTGCTCGAAAACTTTCCGCCTGATGTGCCGATAACGATATTTGATAGCTCGCGGCATATTGCAAATGCGAAACAGTTTTTATCGGATATAAATAATTTCGCGCGGGAAAACCCGCAAGATATACGGCCATTCTCCGCGCAATATCACAATATCCCTCATCCAGATTTGAAAGCGCTGAAAAATAGTAATCTCGCTAAATCTATCTTCGCCTCGATAAGGGCGAGCAAAGAGGGGAAAAAGCTGCCTCACGCTATTCAATTAGGTATTTGGAATCAAATTGGCACGCTGCTCTATAAGACTTTGCCAATGCTTTATGATCTACACATACAAATCTCCGCCGCCGCGCAGCAATCCGGCAAGACGTCACTGATGGTAATGCCGGGGCGCGACGCCGAGTCTTTAACCGCGCAAAATGCTGCCCAGAAATTTGGCATAAAAACAACAGATGTCCAAACCGCCTATTTCTCACGCGGCCATACTTACACCGCGCCAAGTGGCGATATCGTTACGGCGATGGATGAATGGTCCAAAGATCTTTTTGCACAATGGTTCAAGATACCAGAAGACAAAATTCATGTGTTAGGGACATCGCGTTTTGATAGGTTTTCAAAATTGCGGATCGCGCATGAGGCGCGCGAGGGGCAAAGAAAAGAAGGTAAAACCCGCCCACATATTTGCGTGGCGACCCAGCCTATTCAATCAACCCTCACGAAAGACATGCTTACCTGCTTAAATGATTTATATATCAGCGGAACCGATTTTGACTGCACGGTGAAGCTTCACCCGCGGCAATCCGAAACCATTATCCCTGAAATTGAATCTCTTGCGCAGGACCTGCACGGCGCAGGGCGTTTGACAATCACCAAAGATGGCGACCTTGCGCAAATATTACTGGCCTCCAACATGGTGATAACGGCTTTTTCAAATGTTGCCATCGAAGCCGCCTTAATGGACCGACCCGTGCTAATTGCCAATTTCACGGGCGAAGACATTCCCGTGCCCTTTATGGAATTTGGCATAGCAGAAGAAGCCAGGACAGGAGAGGCGTTCCAAGCCTTGGCTAAACGTATGTTATCTGATGAGGCTTTCCAATCGAGACTAAATGAAAAGCGCCATAGTTATTT
Source organism: Hellea sp. (assembly GCA_039977295.1). Lineage (GTDB taxonomy): Bacteria > Pseudomonadota > Alphaproteobacteria > Caulobacterales > Maricaulaceae > Hellea. The sequence goes on from JBDWDN010000003.1 coordinate 308,676, forward strand.
CGGCCGTTATCCCTCGCAATGGAAAGGCGAGGCGGGCAAAGAGACAGCGGCACTAATTTTGGACACTCTGCAAAAGCCAATAATACCCTAAGACTCGGGCGCGCAAGTATGGCTATTTGCGGCCTAAGGTTTTTTATGGCATGACTTGGCCTATAAAAGAGGCGGAGGGGGTCTTTGGGCGATTTTAAATATAAAGCTTTCATAAGCTACAGCCACAAAGACCGTAAATGGACGCGCTGGCTCCACAGGCGCTTGGAAACTTATCCTATCCCGAAAAACATTATCGGTAAAACGACGCCTGCCGGTATTATCCCGCGGCGCCTAAAACCCATATTCAGAGACCGTGAAGAATTATCGGCCTCTAATAATTTAGGCGAGAAAATTCAGGCCGCCTTAGCGTCCTCCAAAAACCTCATCATCATTTGCTCGCCCGCTGCGGCGCAGTCCAAATGGGTCAATCAAGAAATCCTGACCTTCAAACAAAATAATCGCGACGCTCAGCTTTTCTCTGTCATCGTCGAAGGCGAACCCTATGCCTCGACAATGCCGGGGCGCGAAGCCGAAGAATGCTTCCCGCCAGCTCTGCGCTTCGAAGTCAATGCGGATGGCACCCTATCAGACACACCCGCCGAACCCCTCGCGGCAGACCTACGCCCCCATGCAGATGGCAAGCGCTTAGGATTCCTAAAACTCCTCTCAGGCATGATCGGCGTCGGCCTCGACGAAGTCGTCCAACGAGACATGAAAAGATCCCGAAAACGCGTGACGGCCATCACGACAGGGTCATTAGCCACCGTGTTAGCTATGGGGACACTGACGGGCTTTGCACTGGATGCTAGGGCTGAGGCGGAAGAGCGGCGAGTCGCAGCGGAAGGATTGATACAATTTATGCTTGGCGACCTTAGAGATAAAGTAGAACCCATTGGCCGCCTCGATCTTTTAGATGATGTAGCAAATGAAGCACTACATTATTTTCGCAACCAGCAGGATGCAATACCGTCGTGCCAGGCTATTAGTGCTAATGCACGAGCACACTATGTTCATGCTAAAAACAATTTTCAACGTGAAGAGCAAAGTCAGGCTCAAGCCGACGCAAATACCGCCGTGAGCATCTTGACCAGGCACGTCGGACGTTGCAGCGATGAGGCTAACTTTATGATTAACTACGCCCACGCCCAACAGTGGGCGGTTGAGACAAAAATTAGACTATTACAAAATGACGATAATCTGCTTAATAAAGATAAAAAGGAACAATTGTTTGAAGAAATAGTTCGTGCCTACTATTCTTCCGAAGAAACTTTACGGGCGCTTGAAGAGATGCCAAATCAATCGATTAATTATGCATTGGAGATGGCTGACGTAGATATTTTAGTTGGCAGATTAACTTTTCAGTTAGGCAATGAACAAGACGCTAGCGCGCGTTTCTATAGCGCTTTCCGTAGGTTAGACCCATATATTAGAAATCTTTCTTTGCCGAAAAACAACACGTTAAGCGCTAAAGAAAAACGGCAAATTAAGGAGAAGTATGCTGATGTTTTATCTTGGATAGCGACTATCCAAGAGGCGAATAAATCATATGAAGAGGCGAAGGAAACTATATCACGTTACAGATCTATTTATGACGACCTTTCGAAAAACGAGGACGGATTAACGGTAAATGCATTACCGCGTTTCAATGTTCTTGAAGCAGACTACGCGGCATCGCGTATTTGGTATAACATGGGAAAGACGAACGAAACCGTTGAAATTCTCCATGAAATCTTACCTCAGGTACAATGTTTCACAGAGATGGACCAGAGCAATGAAACATGGCGGTCTCTGGATAAAAAAGTAAAAAATACAGTTTCAAGAATACAAAATTTAAAAGAGTAAAAACTAGATCCAAGAAATTCCAATTTATACGATAAGAAAATTAGCGAGGAAATCAAAATGCGAAACCCTACCCCTATTTCTAACAGAACAGAGCCCGATCGTAGGGATATTAATACTGAGCCGGTACTATATGAAAATGAACGACCTAATCACATAATTGGATTTTCTGTAGTCTTTCTTTCTGATAAAAAAATTGCTTATCAGGCGCGACGCATGTGTTTAACGGCCGGTGATGTTGTAAAAAGTAAAGTTATGGAAATGATAGGTTGGCTTCAAGACAATGGAACTGCCGATTTCAATCCGCCGCGCGATGTACTTACCTCGGAACAATTTAAGTTACTAGCAGAGACCTCTAGTAGTCTCAACGACAGCCCCACAGGACAGCCGTTTCGCTGGATGAACTGTAAAGGGGAAGTAAAAGAGGAGCCCCATATCGCATTACTGGAAATAAATAAGCCTACTTTGTTGGTCTTCACATCAAATACTAAGGCGATAAAGTATGCTGATTTTAAGAGCGATTATATAACCCCTCGACGTGATAGGTCCTCTAAATTGGATCCGCATTGTTACGATGTTAGGTCCTGGTGCCAGGACACCGTTCTTGCTTTTTATTCTGATTTCGACCCAACAAGAGAGGAGCCTAGCGAATTTTGGTATAATTTGGTAATAAGGGCCACATATGAAAATCCGAAAGGAAAAGTAGTTCAGGAAATTATTGAAACCAATAATTATGATCCCGGAAACGGAAGTGGTTCAGGAGCTGGCTTCCCATAACGTTTCATATCATTTTCTAAAAATCACGTTTCCTGCTATGACACCATAGCTGCAGAGCTAACTCAAACGCATAATGATCCGGTGCATCAGCCTCGGGCTGTTTTGATTACGAAAATAAAATTAACCTCAAAAATTAAAGGTGAATCTCATGAGTTTTGATCCAAAGACAGCAGAAATAAAGTCCCTAAAAGATGTTAGTATGACGTTTTCGGGAATAAGACCAAGGCATATAGTTGGCTTTTCTAAAGTAGTTACAGAGGACACACCTAAGCCAGAAGTCATTTATCGTGCGCAGCGGATCATCCTTCCGCAGAATGCAACTGATAAAGATATCCGGCGTCAAGTAAAACGCGTCATCAAAAATTTGCAAAATACAAGGCTTCACCATAACAGAAAACGTAAAATCAAAAGCCAAACGCTTGATGTCGAAAACCAAAAAATTCTAAAATTTGACGCATTTAAAGCGATTTTGTCTCACGCTAGTCAACAATATGACGACAAGTATTCGGCATATGACTATAGGAGTGAATATAGAGATAAAGACCTACACTGGATTAATTCGAACGGAGATCACAATCAGGATTTTCGGAGACCATTGTTCGAAATAAATAGTCCTACTCTATTCGTTTTCACAACATCATATCCGTCCGACTGGACTCAAAGGATCGCTACTGAAAGTTATATATATCCTGACACAGGATATGATTTTGACCCGAACCTTAAAAACCCCATTTATTTAGTAAATGATAAACGTGTTATGCTAGTGTTTTCCGATTTCGACCATGGAAACAACCCCCAACAAATGAAAGAGCATTGGTACAATTTAAGATTTACTTTTAAGTATACTGATCAAAGCGAAAAAAATGTGTATGTTATGGAAAATCCACCTCATACATTTGACCCTGGAAACGGATCTGGCTCTGGTCAAGGATTTCCATGATGAAGCCAATATGAACGCCAATCCAAACTACGTAAATATTTACGACACCGTCGTCGTAAAGTTAACCCAAACCCCCAACGACCCGGTGCTTCAGCATCGGGCTGTTTTGGCTTTGGCGCGGGCTGGGTCTTTGGATTTTGCTTGGGCTGAATATCGGCGTTATGGCTTGGATAAGATCGCGACGCATCAGGATGCTAAGCTGCTCGAAGATATTATGGGGCTTGGGGCGCGGCTTTTAAAAGATTTGTTTTTGACGTCTTCGGGCAAAGCGGCGCGAGATTATGCGCTGCAATCCAGCGAAAAATATGAAGCCGCTTTCAAGCTCACGGGCGGTTTTTATTCGGGTATCAATGCGGCGACTATGGGTTTGATGGGCGGTATGGACGCCGCGATGATAGCGTCTCGCGCCCAGAACATAATGCGGCAATTACCGCCTCTGACCGAGCTTGATAAAGAGACGCTTTATTTTATTGAAGCGACCCGCGCGGAAGCTCTGCTTTTATTAGGCGAGACATATAAAGCCCGAAATGTGCTACGCGGCGCGATCCGCCATGATCCGCAAAATTACGCCGCTCATGCTAGTACATTGCGGCAGTTTAAAATGATTTTGGAGAAGGGCCAAAATGAGGGCCTAAATGAGGATATGGACTGGCTCTCCATTTTTGAGCCGCCTAAGCCCGCCCATTTTGCAGGGCATCTTTTCAAAATTGGGCCAGAGACAAAAGTCGGTAGCTTAAGCTCTGCCGCCCAAGACAAATTAAAAATAGATATTTCTGACGCCATTCAGCTCAACGATATTGGTTTTGGGTATGGTTCGCTGGCGGCCGGTTCGGATATCATTATCGCTGAAGTTCTGCTCGATGAAGGCTGCGCGCTGCATATTACGCTTCCCGTTCAGCCAGAGGTGTTTCTAACCCATTCCGTTGAGCCCTTTGGGCAAGACTGGGCAGCGCGGTTTAAGCGCTGTTGGGACGCCGCGAGCTCGCGCGATGTGGTGACCCACAGCACGATGTGGCCGCAATATGAAACGGATCGGTTTTCAGGTAACATAACTATGGGTAAGGCCATATTGCAGGCGGAGCATCTTTCCGTTGATGCTTTACAGTTATTAGTTTGGGATGAACGCCAAGGCGATAAAGGGACAGCGCGTAATGCCTCGGACTGGCTTGCAGCGGGGCGGGAGCGGATTGTTGTGCCTTATCCAGGCCCGCGCCCTGAAAACATTGCGGCGCAAGCGCGGCCCAGCGTCGCGGTTCAGGCGAGCCTGTTTAATAAAACTACGGATCAAGCGCTTGTTTTCCCGGATATTTACGCGGCCGTCGAGAAAGCTTTAGAGATTCAAAAAAACAATGCTCATAGCGCGCGGATAGGGCTGCATATTGACATTCTACCGTCCAAAGATCTGGGCGAAGACTCTGCCGATACAGGGCGTGAACTGGCGGCTAATGCGGTTCCAGGCGGCGTGCTAATCTCCGAGGCGGTGGTCAGCTTTTTGCTGCTTAATCATAGCGATGAATTTTCGATGGATTATATGGGGCGACTAGGTAGCGACGATGGCGTTAGAGCATTTGCTCTGAAACGCAAAGGTTAGCTCCGGAGTCTAGGTCCTCAGCCTAACTACCGCACTCTTGTCTGCAGCGATTCAGGTTTGTGAATTAAAAGCGCGCCGGGTTCGCGGCTTAATATTCCGCTTTTGAGTAATTTATTTACGGTTCGCGATACGGTCTCCCGCGTAGAATTAATATGCACGGCGAGCTCGACAAAGACGGGCGTGGGCCGGATGATTAAAGTGCCGGGATCAATACCGACGGGGCGCGAGAGCCGCAAAAGCTCCGCGCAAACGCGGCCCGGTGAAGACAACGTCACAGCTTCAACAAGGCGGTTCATCATAATGTTTAAACGCGCCGCCAAGTCGCGTGCGAGGACAGCCGAAAAACTTTTATCAGATGAGAGCAGCTCTTTAAACTTCTGTATCGGCACGAAAAGGGCTTTCACCTCAGTCTCTGCCTTAATCTCGAAATCAATAGGGGATTGGGTCAGCAGTGATATATGGCCAAAAAAATCATCGACCTCAAATTGATCCACCCAAGTCTCATCCCCGCGCTCTGTATTAATACGCGCGCTAGCACGGCCCGATATAATAATCCCAATATGCTCCGCCGCTTCCCCTTGAAATAAAATCAGATCACCTGCCGCAATGGATCGAACGCGGCCAAAGGGCCGTAAAGCTCGCGCCCAATCTTGATCATGTTCGCCTGAGTTCAAAGTAATTTCCCGCCTGAGTATCAGGCTCTTATGTCGGATAATTTTGAAGGCCCGTCAATTAATTTAACCTCTGCGTGACGGCTGTCACGCTGGGCTGGTCCCAAGAATGCGATTAAGACTTCATATTATAGAGGAAGCTAAAGCCATGATGAAAGATAAATTAGATAAGATTACGGTGAACTTTGAAAGAGAGGATTCAGATGGCGTGCAAAGTAAAGTCTGGGTGATGGGTAAGGTTCTGAACTTTCGAAATGGCAAGGCTCGGCGAATGATTGCCCCTGATATTCGTTACGTAATTGAGTGGTATATGAAAGGTAATGCTGGCGATACCTTGTCTATTAGCCGAACTGCGGGAGGGGAGACCAAGAAAATTGTCGATGGATCCACTATTCCGTCCGGAAATTCATCCTGGCAAGATTACACAGTAGATGAAGTTTAGGAGCAAATGATGAAACATTCAATTTTCTTAGCGAGTCTGATGCTCACCGTTTCGTCCACAGCCTTGGCCCAACAGCCAAAAGGCTCACAAGCCGTTGAGGCAGGACAAATGGATTCGGCGTCTGGCCTTACTGGCTCGGGGTTTCAACTCAATGTTGGAAGCGATACGTCAACCATAACGGCCACTGTTGCTCGAGAGATTGACCTACATACAAAGGAAGACTTTAAAACAAGAAGTTTCTCACTATCAGCGACAGCGCCATTAGATACAGGGTCAACATCTGGCAGTTTTATTACAAATACAGGGCTTACAAATGCTGTGGGTTTGAAGGTGTCAATCTCGCAAGTATCAGGTTCAATCGGTCAATTTGGCGGTTCAGAGGATTTCAAAATTGCATTGCGAGATAAAGCCATCGCGTCTTGCAAGCGGAAAAAAGTATCTGGAATTAGTTACCAAGACAAGGATTGCGATAAGCTTGATCGGAATATCTGGATAAAAGAGCTAACCCCCGAAGAACGAGATATCTTATTTTCATCCAAGATCGATACGCCGCTATTCTATTATGGAGCCTCTGCCGAAATTGGATATAAGGAGTTTGAATATTTATCGCCTGTCGGGTTTGCCGAGAATAGCACAGATAAAACGCCTTACTCTATTTCTGCTTTTTGGGGCGTCGCGCCCGATAATTCCGCGCTCTATGTTGGAGCAGGCGCAAATCACAAGGTTGAATATAAGGATGCAGATGCGAAAACAATCTGTCCTATTCCAACTGAATTAACTCAACAAGAATGCAAAACCAGTGCATTTGAAGCACCAGAGAAGAATAAAGACACAACTTTGTTTGCTTTGGCTCGTTATCAAACGGATGTTCCAATCTTCGGATCAGAAAGCTTCCCAATAGCGGTGGAATTGCGCGCTGGATATGACTTCGAGGACAATACCTTTGGGGTTGCGGCTCCGATTTATCTTTTCACAAATGAAAAAGGACGCCTACAGGGCGGTGTAAAGTTAAGTTGGGATGATGATGATTCTGATTTGGGCGTGGGTATTTTTGTCGGAAGTAGTTTTGATCTCTTCAGTTCAAATTAATTTAAAAGGACACTCTCATGCAAAATAAAATCAGTTTCATTCTTGGCGGATCAATTGCTCTGATCTTACTTGGACTCTACGTTTTCACGCTTGGAAAAATGGGTTTCTCCGTCCTTGAACATTGTAAGGATGTAAAGCCCTGTGAAGTGGACGGATATGTGGGGCCGTCCACTTTATTTAATTATATCGCCACCACGATAGGCGGATTAATTTCTGCGTTGGTCATTGCGCATTTAGGCGCTTCAAAAGCCGGCGGTGATGGTGATGGGCTTATGCTTTTAAGATCAGGAGAGGGTAAGTTGCCTCGGCTTATGACGGTATTGACAATTATCTATTTGGTGGCCTGGATTGTGATGGGCGTGTTTTGCTTATATGTCGGCGCTTTGAACCATCCCGATATTAATCCGCATGTGACTGATTTTGGGATGATATGGTTGGGCCTCGCGGTCTCTTCGGCTTATGCCTATTTTCAAATAAATCAAAAACCATCTGATAATTAAGGCTCTATCACTTATCCATTTCCGTGATGAGGTTTCAGGATTGGCCTAATGTTTCCCGAATGATATGCGCATGGGCGTGGTCATAATGTATTATAGGGCGCGCGCCGACGATTACATTATGGGTCGTTAGCGACCCTCCGCCCCAGTGGTGTAGAGCATAGCCTGGTCTCGCCTCTTCTAATAAGACTCTTCCATCCGGATTATTAATATCTATGGCTGAGAGGTCGAGTTTTACTTGTGGGGCTACGGCGCTTGCTACTGAAAGCGTTGTGCCGGCGAACCGCTTAAATATCGCGCGGTGAATATGGCCGCACATAATGTGAATGATATTATCATGCGCGCTAATGACAGCTTTAAATCGCCTCGCCCAAGGCGCGGTTTCAGAGGTCGTAATCCAGGGAATACCAACATCCGTGGGCGGGTGATGCATAGCAATTAAGGTGGGGGTGTGGGGCGCTTTGGCCAGTTCTGCCTCCAGCCATTTTGCGCGCTTTTCACAAAAGGCGCCGCCGTGACGTCCAGGCTCGGATGAATCAATGACGATGATGCGTAATTGGCCCTGATGAAAACTATATTGAAGAAAACCATCATTAAACTGGCTCTCGGGAAAACAAGCGGCAAAAGCTGCTCTGTCATCATGATTACCAATGGCGAAATATATAGGGAGGTCAAAATTTGAAAGCTCGGCCTTTAACGACTTATATGCGGCTGGCTCGCCTTGTTCGGCGAGATCACCGGTAACAATCAACATATCTGGCCGCTGGCTCATCTCCTTGATATCCGCGATGACTTTCCGAAACTGTTGCGTGTTTTCACAGCCCTCCGCTTTTCGGGCATCTAGATGCAGATCTGTTATTTGCGCAATTAGCATTTTAAACTCTCATGTAGAGGCCAGTATGAAGCCCGAGAAAGGCGCAAGCCGTGACGGTGCTCACGATTTGAAATATTAATATGGCCGTGGGCTTGTCAGCCGCAATATAAAGTGTTCATTTGCGCCACAGTGCAATTTGTCTTTGAAACGCATAACGCAAACACAAACTGCACTAGGGGAGAGAGACATGAAAAAGATAATATTGGTGGCTCTAGGGCTCATTATTCTAATCGGAGCCTATCTGTTTTTCTGGCCTGTGCCGATTACGCCCGCCGCTTGGGACGCGCCCGTCGATAAAGGCTATGTCGGTGATTATGCGCCTAATACCGCGCTGGCTAATTTAGAGCGTTTGTCTATTGGCGATATTCACGGCCCCGAAGATGTGGTGATGTATGAAGGCAAAATATACGCCTCATCTCAAGAAGGAAAAATTCTAGAGCTTGACCCTATAACCAACACTCACCGTGAATATGCAGATACCAAGGGCTCGGCCTTGGGTATGGAAATGGACATGGCGGGCAATTTGATTATTGCCGATGCGTTTCGCGGGCTTTTATCGGTTTCAAAAGACGGTGTTGTGACCGTGCTCACCGACGAAGTTGACGGCACGCCTATCCTTTATGCGGATGATCTGGATATCGCTGCGGATGGCGTGATCTATTTTTCTGATGCTTCGACCAAGTTTGGCGCCCAGGCCATTGGAACAACCCTAGCCGCAAGTCTATTAGAGCTTATGGAACATCAAGGCACGGGACGGCTGCTCGCCTATGATCCCGCCGCGAAACTTACCCGCGTGGTCAGAGACGGATATGTCTTTTCCAATGGCGTGGCGATGACGGAGAGCGGCGATATTTTGGTGAATGAAACAGGGACCTATCAAGTTCATCGCGTCTCGCCTGATGGGTCCAGCCGCGTGATCATGGATAACCTTCCTGGTTTTCCGGATAATATTAATCGCGGGCCAAAGCTTGCAGATGGGCGGGAGAGTTTTCTACTCGGCCTTGTCTCGCAGCGCTCTAAATGGCTCGATGATAATTCCGCCAAGCCAGCGATGCGCAAGCTCGCAATGCGGCTGCCAGAATCCATGCGCCCCGCTTCCGTCAGTTACGGGCTGATTGTCCAGATTGACGCCGAGGGTAACGTTATGAAAACCTGGCAAGACCCGAGCGGTGATTATCCAAATGCAACAGGCGCGATCATAGCAGATGATGGCTATATGTATGTGTCAAGCCTGACCGCGCCTGACCTTGGCCGTTTGAAATTAGAATAGGAATATAAAATGAAACGTGGATTACAAATTATTTTAGCGGTGCTGAGTCTGATACCCTTGGTCTTTGCTATTATGGGCATTGCTGGCGGCGCGCAGTTCGCCAATGGCGGAACAGCCGTGACAGCGGAGCTTGATAATCAATTCCGCTATTTGTCGGCATTTTACCTTTCTCTATTTTTTCTCATTTGGTGGATATTACAGGACTTAGAAAATCGCGGCGGTGTATTGCGCTTACTTGTCCTGGCAATTTTTCTAGGCGGGTTAGCGCGGCTTTATAGCTATATCACAGTTGGTCCGCCTCCCGTTCAAGCCATTGCAGGCATGGTCTTAGAGCTTGGATCGCCGATTTTAGCCCTGTGGCACGCAAAGGTCGCGAAAAACCGCTAAACATTTGCGTCGATAGTTTTTATATGCAATCGGTGTGAATTGCGCTTCGCCGCCTGAAGAGTCTCAAAAAAAGGGCTTACTTCGCCCTTTCTTTTGAGACTGCTTTATGCGCAAATCACACATGTTGCATATAAAAGGAGAATCCTATGTCGCGCGAATTTGACGTTGTTGTTTACGGAGCCACAGGCTTTACGGGCCGCCTAGTTGCTGAATATTTACAAGGCCAATATGGTAGCAGTGTGTCTTGGGCGATGGCGGGGCGCTCGCAAGATAAGCTTGAAGCCGTGCGAGATGAAATGGGCGTGTCCAAAGATGTCGTGCTTATTACGGCAGATTCCTCTGACGCTGCATCTCTTGAAGCTTTAGCGGCACGGACAAAATCTGTCTGCACAACAGTTGGTCCTTACCAGCTCTATGGTGACCCATTGGTAGCAGCCTGCGTGAAGGCAGGCACAGATTATGTTGACCTCTCGGGAGAACCGCCTTGGATGGTAGACACAATCGCGAAATATGACGCGGCCGCCAAAGCTAGCGGCGCGCGCATCGTTCATTCTTGCGGATTTGATTCTATTCCCTTTGATATGGGGGTCTATTTCTTACAGCAGCACGCCATCGCCCATCACGGCGGCGCATGCGCTAAAGTGCGCGGACGTGTGCGTAAGATGAAAGGCACATTTTCAGGCGGCACGGCCGCCAGCTTTGGCGAGACCATGAAGCGCGCGGCGACAGAGCCGCAAGTGCTCTCATGGCTAAAAGATCCGTTCTCCCTTGTGCCAGATTTTAACGGCCCGCCGCAACCAACAGGACACAAGCCGATTGAGGAAGCAGATATTGGTAGCTGGTCTGCGCCGTTTATTATGGCGTCCATCAATACGAAAAATGTTCACCGTTCCAATGCGTTGCTAGGCCATCTTTACGGCGAAGACTTTGTCTATGATGAAATGATGCTGACAGGGCCCGGCGAGAAAGGCAAAGCCGCGGCGGAATATGTCGCTAAGGATGATTCAATGTCGAAAAACCCGCCTAAGCCCGGCGAGGGCCCGAGCAAAGAAGAACGCGAAACAGGGTTTTACGATGTTATGTTTATCGGGGATGCCCCTGACGGAACCCGCATCGTAGCCGGCGTTACGGGCGATAAAGATCCGGGATATGGTTCTACATCCAAGATGATTGCCGAAGCTGCGTTATGCCTTGCGAAAGATATTAGCCGCGAAGATACACCCGGCGGGGTTTACACATCTGCGCCTGCGATGGGCGGGGCGCTCATTGATCGGTTAGTGGCAAATGCTGGACTTACCTTTAAGATTGAGAGCTAGGCCCTTATGCTCCCCTCATTGCATGGCTTGTAATGAGGGAGCGGTCTTAAACCTTATCCGACACAAAATCCTTCAATAGTTCGGCATAGCCTTTGCCATGCGTCCAATAAGGCGTGATTTGAATGAGCGTCATAAACACGCCTTGATCAATTAGGGATTTTGGGGGCGAGGTGCCGTGGCGCAGATCGTGATATTGTAGCCAGAATGTAAAATGCTGCGCGATGCGTCCTGCTAGGGCCGGTTTCTCGCCCTCGTCAAATTGCAAATGACCTTGGCTTTCGAGCGTAGATAGCAGGGCGTGAGCCGTCTTTTCTTTCAGAGATAAAATGCGGGAGAAACTGTTTCGCAATGCAGGAATGCGGTCAATCAGCTCTGATTGGTTTTTATAGAAAAAGCGGAAGTCAAAAATTTCTTCAAATATAATATAGAGATAAACCCAGTTATCCTCAAGCTTAAGCGGCTCATTGACAGGAGAGCTTAAGACCTGCCGAATTTCGTCTTCGAAATCAGTGAAGAGCTCAACGATAATTTCGTCCTTGCCTTTATAATGGTAATAAAGATTGCCAGGACTAATACCGATGACCGAGGCAATATCCACGGAACTGACCGCGCTTTCGCCCTCATTATTAAAGAGCCCCAATGCGGTTTTGAGAATTTTTTCTTTTGTTTTGGAGCGCTCTGCCACTTATTTCTTTGCAGTAGACTTTTTGGCCGGTGCCTTTTTAGGGGCTGTTTTTTGCGTGCGGGTCGTTGTTGCGCGCTTAACAGGTTTTCTCTGAGCTGGCTTTTTGGGCTCTAAGAGAGTTAGAACTTTATCAAGCTTAGCTTCAACTCTGGCGAGGCGATCTTCATAATCCGTGGTCTCCACACTATCTTTACCGCCGCGAGATAAACGGCTACGCATCGCTTTGATTCGGTCATCAATGTCAAAATCAAAGTCTGGCATATCGAACTCAGGCAGCTGAGCTTTCTCGAGCATTTCTTTGCCTTTTGCTTTACCGACGATCTCAAGCATTTCGCCTTTCTGAACCAGCTCATTAAAGGCGCCCGTACCTTTACCGGCGGCATCTTTGACGGCGTCTTTGGCTTCGGTATAGGCGCGGCCATAAGCGCCGATGCCGGCTAGCCATATGCGGCGGGCTGTGTCGGAATTACTACGTTTCTTCTTATCTGTCATACGCCGCTCCTTACAAAGGCTGGGTCAAATTCGTCTTTATGATTATAAGCTACAGCCACGGAAGGCAATAAGATAGGATCTACATGCGGCATGGGGACTTCGGGTTCTCCAAAAAACTCGCGTATCATATCGATGGTTTCGTCGCGGCGCGTGAGAAGGAAGAGATGTCCCGCATCAGGGATAATTTTGAGTTCTGACTTTTTTAAGAAATAATTCAGGATATACCCATTGGCGACGGGGACGATATGGTCGCTCCCGCCCATAATCACGAGCGTCTTAGCTTTGATGTTGCGAATAAAGGGTAAAGTGGAATAACCCGCCATCGCCATTAATTGATAAATATACCCTTTTGTGCTGGGCGGGACCATATTAATCGCGAAATCACCCATACCCTCAGAAGATTCGCCGTAAAGCGCCTCGAAATTCTTCGCCAAAAAATCGCGGTCGATATAGCGCTTCGGTGAGAGCATTTTGGACAGAGCTTTGGGGTGGCCTGGCACCATGGTGACGCCAGTCGTTGTGGCGCATAGAACAAGATTGCGCACCATGCGCTTATATTGCCATGCAAATTGCTGTGCTGGCCCGCCGCCCCAAGAAATACCAAGAACATCGACCTTTGTGTAACGGTTTTCCAACAATATTTGTTTGGCGGCTTTGGCAACCCACCAAGGACGGTAAGGCACAGTTGGATCGGGCGAACCGCCAACGCCGGGCATATCAAAGGTAATAATATCGCGGCCTGTAAAAGTATCTGCAAAAGCCTGCGCGATTTCGAGGTTAGCGCCAATGCCGTTAAAGAAGAGCAAAGGTGTGCGCTTGCCTTTTCCTTTATCTGCACCCGACCAAATAGCCGTTCGAAGCTTTTGGTTACCGACTTTCGTAAAGAAAATTCTGGGTAGATTAGGATGGAAGTCCGTCATGCGGGAGCCTTTCAGGCGTAAATTTATGACGTGTCAAAGGCCCCGACCCATTACGTCTCATCATTTATATTTATTAGGTGGAGACATTTGCCTCCTATGTAAAGTTATCAAGTGAGTCCATTTACAGTGGGTAAACAGATGAATTTAGGTAAAGACATATTCTCCTGGAGCCTGAGAGAGCGGCGGAAAGGCTTTATTTCCAAGAGTTTTCGGCGCAGCTTTCATCTCCCCTGAGCGCTCACCCAACCATTCATTCCAGCGAATCCACCAAGATTCGTTATGGGCGGTGGTAGCCTCGAGCCAGCGGTCAGCCCGTGCAGGGAAGTCTTTATTGGCGTAATATTTCGCTTTCGGATTACCAGGAGGGTTAATCAAGGATTGCAAATGTCCTGAATTGGATAGGATGAATTCCGTTTCGCCGCCAAAGAGGCGAATATTGCGATAACAGGCTTTCCACGGCGTGATATGATCTGTGATGCCCGCGACCATAAAATTGTCTTGCGTGACGCTGGATAGATCAATGTCATGACCCATAAATTCAACATTTTTATCAGGACGGAAGCGCCGGTCAGAGCTGATATCTAGATAATCGGAATGCAGCTGCGCCGGTAAATTGGTACTGTCATTATTCCAGTATAGAACATCATAAGGCGGCGGGCTTTGACCCATCAGGTAATTATTGACGACATAGTTCCAGATCAAATCATTGGGACGCATCCACGCAAAGGATCGACCAAGCTCATCCCCAGTCAAAATACCCTTCTTCTGGCTATTTCTGCGCGCCGCTTCAATCGCAGAATCCGTCACAAATAGCCCAATCTCAGAATCTGATTTCTTGCCGTCAAGCACAGAGACCATCAGGGTAAAGCAGTTCACGCGGTCATCACCGCGCGAGGCAAGCTCTGAGAGGAATAACGCCATTGTCATCCCGCCCGAGCAGGCGCCCGTAAGGTTTATGCGAGGGCTACGGCTGATTTTCTTGATGGCGTCAGAGGCTTCGAACAAGGCTTCGACGTAATTTACGAGGCCCCAATGAGAATGCTGGCGTGTTGGATTACGCCAAGAAATAGCAAAGACTTGGTAACCGCATTGCGTCAAAAACTTCACCATTGACTTATCAGGCGCAAGATCGAGCGCGTAAAACTTATTGATTTGCGGGGGGATCACCATGAGCGGGATTTTATGAACCTGCTCCGTTCTTGGTTGATACTGAATAACTTCGAGCATTTCATTTTTGAATACCACTGCGCCCTTAGAGGAGGCTAGGTTTTTACCAACTGTGAAAGGGCGGCCATCTACTTGGCTGGGCATACCGCCATTATTACGCAAATCATCATAGGCATTTTTCAGCCCTTGTACGAGTGACGCGCCGCCTGTCTCATAGAGGCGTTTCATTGCGGCAGGATTTCCGAGAAGCGTATTGGTTGGCGCCACAGCGTCTGTAATAAGTTCGGTGACAAATCTCGCGCGGGATTGATCGGCAGGGTGCATGCGCGAATCGTCAATCCAGCCATTAAGTTCTTGTTTCATTAACAGCCAGCTTTGCATACCGCGTTTGTAAAGCGGGTTGCGTCCCCATGTGGGGTCTTGAAAGCGGCGATCTTTGGCGTGCGGGGCTAGTTCCGACGTGCCTTTGGCGATTTCCAGTATTTCGCCAGCATAGTTTTTGAGGTGTTTCGCAAATGGCTTGGGCTGTTTTGCAACATAGCCTGCCATCATGCCGAGTGACTTGACGACTTCGGAGCGTCGGAACCCGACAACAGAATTAACGGCGGTTGTTGTCTCTGCAGCTTTTTTGCCAACTGCGTCTTGTTTAATAGCCATCTTATGTCTTACCTCTTTTATTAGCCTTTAAAGCAAGACTCAGGCTGTGGCGCAAGCCAAGCACCCATAAAAAAATGGCGATGCGTGAAGGGGAGGACACGCATCGCCGAAAATTAATCTGAAAAGGGGAGGAAGAAATGTTTCAGATCAATCCCACAATATTGTGTATGTGTATTTAGGCGCGCTTTAAGCCGCTTTTTTAGCCGTCTTTTCAGTCGTAATTTTGACCTTCTTTACGGGCTTCGCAGCTTTCTTGGTTAGCGACGCAATTTTTTTGTTTAAAGTTGATAGCTCTGATTCAAGCTCAGCTACGCGGTCATTGGAAGCTGTTGGCATCATGCCTTTAACTTTCGCAGTTGTGTCTGAAAATGTTTCAGTTGCTTTGACTTGAGCGTCTTTAGCGAAAACAGTTGCTTTAGCTTCTAGCTCTTCGCCTTTTTCGACGAATGTCTCGAAAAGACCGTCAGTCGCGCCGCGAACTTGCTCAAAACGGAATTTAGCGCGCTCATATGCTGCGCCGTGAAGGCCAACATAAGCAAGGACGCCTTTGCGTAGAAGAGCAGTGGCTTTAAGTGTTTCTTTTTGAGCTGTCTCTACAGTTTTCTGAGCAGCTTTAGTCGTTTTTGTTTTAGCCATGATGGCCTCCTATTTAGGCAAATTTTCATTTGCGGTGTTTGATGAGACCTAGATAGGAAGAAAAATTAGAAAGCGCGTCCTAATTTAGGAGACGCGGTCAGATAGGAAGGCTGGGTAAGCGCCTTATGCTGCGTTGACCGTAGCGTCTTCGCCAGTGTCTTTATCTGTGTCTTCGCCAGTGTCTTGGAACCGGCGGACAAACCGTATGGATTCAATCAACTGGCGTGCCATGATGGGTTTTGTCAAAAAGATATCAGCCCCCGCTGCCATGCAGGCCGCATTAGTTTCAGCCGACACATCCGCCGTTAAGGCTATGATAGGGGTGTTTTTATATTCGCGGTTAGACCCGCGTATGGCACGCGTCGCCTCTATACCGTCCATAGTCGGCATGCGTATATCCATCAAAATAACATCAACGACTTGGGTGTTTAAAACGTCTAGGGCTTCTTGGCCGTCCGACGCGCAAAGACTTTCGCATCCCTCAGGACCGAGAAACAGTTTGATGATGTCTTGGTTGGCGGCGATGTCTTCGACGATTAAGACTTTTAACCCGCGTAGATTATCAGTGTCGCGGCGGATCGTAGGTTGGGCGCGTTTGATGGGTGCGTTAATTTCAATATCCATTGTTTTCACGGTATTGATCGGCGTAGCTGCATCAGGCTCAAGGTCATGAGAAGCAAGATCTATTGGCGCGTAATCGGTTTTGTCTAATATGAGGGGACCGTCTTGCGTTATGTCTTGGTGTGAGACGTCCTGAGATGAGGCGTTTTGTGATGACGCGCCAAGATCTGCTTGAGCGTTCACTCGAAGACTATCTTGAGATTTCTCGAACTCAATTTCCGCCAAAGGCACTTCGCTCAAAAGGTCTTCAACCTCATCCATGCGTATAGCCGCGTCACTTTTCTCGCCGCGAACAGTCATGGTAAATTCAGACCCGCGGCCTTGATTTGAAACCATTGTGACATCGCCGCCCATCATCCGCGCTAAGCTTTGCGTAATGGCGAGCCCCAGGCCAGAACCACCATGTTTGCGGGTCATTGTACTGTCAGCTTGTAAGAAGGGGGTAAATAGCTTTTCTTGAACGGTTTGGCTCATGCCTTGCCCGGTGTCAGCAATAATGGCGGTCACTTCGGTCTCGCCTTTCGCCTCAAATAATTTTGCAGTAACATGCAAGTGCACGCGGCCACTATCCGTGAACTTCGCGGCATTAGAGATTAGGCTATTCAAACATTGGCGCAAACGCTGTTTATCAATTATGATGTCTTCAGATAAGCTATCCTCAACAAAGCTGGTGAATGTCACGCCTTTATCTTCAATCGCCGGACGCCAGAGCTGTTCTAACTCTGAGACAATGGCGTGAATATTTGTGGGTTCTGGATAAAGCTCCATTTTTTCGCCATCGATCCTCGACATATCCACTATGCTCTCAATTACATGGGTCAGCTTATTCGAGCTGTCCAAAATGATGCCGGCCTTATGACGCAAGTCTGGGCTCGGCGCTTGCATAGCTAATAAGTCAGCAATGCCTACGATACCGTTAAGAGGCGTGCGCAGTTCATGACTAATCATTCCAAGAAACTCAGATTTCATACGATCTGCATCTTCGGCTTCTAATGTCTTAATCGCGAGCTCTTTGGAAATTTTGTCACGATAACGCGCGAAGATCACAGCGAGTAGGGCGGATAAAGCAAGAAAGCCACTCAAAATTAGGAGGAGTTGGTTAGTGCGGGCTTTTTGCTCCGCACGCGACTTTTGCAAGCTGGCTTCGCGCTCTAAGGCAGCTTCGCGTTCGGCCTGGCGGTCCTTGGCGTTCTCAAGGTTTGCAAGTAGATCGGATGTGTTCGAATTATATTTGGTTAGTAACTTTTGAACTGTTGCATCATTTACAGATGCTGTTAGGCGGAGCGCTTCGTCACGATCCCCTTTGGAAATTGCAATGGCGGCCCTAGCGGAATTAAAGTTAATATCGTTCTTATTCCCATTGGTGCTAAGGAAGGCTCTTTCCAAAGCCGTGAATTCTGCCTGTGCTAGTTCAGTCTCACCAAGACCAGCTAAAGTTATGACATGTGCTATAGATAAGTTTTTTCTTACAACTGGATTTTCGGCGAAGGAAAGCCCGCTTTCTATGAAAGGCAAAGCTTCCAAAAACTTACCTTGATTGTTCAGTAATCGACCTATCCTAAATTCTGTAAGGCCTGGTAGGTTTGCATCGAACTTTTTTTCGAGTTCTAACGCATCTCTGGCGAGGTGAGTTGAAATCTCATATTCTCGCCAAGTCGATAATGAGAAAATTAAATTATTTAAAAGACTAAGCCCATCAATTGATTGGTTAGCCTTTTGTTTCTGTTTGATAAGTTCGACCGTAGTCTCAATTGCCATTTCTGGATTTAGTAACAAATTATGTAGGTAGGTGGTATGGTCTAGAGTTAATATCCTAGCATCTGTAACATACGGTGAGATCTCATTTGGTATGACTTTAAAAGCATTTTGCGCTTGTTCTAGAGCCAAGTTATTATTTCCTGCGCGACTGCTGATATTTGAAAGTAAAATCCAAGCACGGTTGGCAACAAACCAATCTTGGTTTTGGGTAGCTTTTTCGAAATTAACTATAAAGGTAGGGGTAATGCCTTGCTGTAAATCGTTAGTGTTTATTGTTGTTAGATAGTCATGATAGAGCTGGTAAATTGTCTTCTCACGTTGATTACCTTTTTCTAGAACTATTCCAGAGTAAATTTCGATAAGCTCATCTGAGTTCAAACTATTACTAAGTGTAACAGCTCCATGAGTATATTGAAGAATTTTCCTGATCTTTTCTGAGGTTGGTAGCCCAGTAAAGTTTATTTCAGAGGCGGAGGATAGAGATTCACTCACTAAATTTTCAGATATAATAGTCTGACTGACCCACCTAGCTTTAACTTTTGCATCCTCAGAAAGTACAGCTGATTGACTAGTTGCAGACGTCGCAAGCACTAAAGAGACAATGATGCCCATTGCCGTTTTTATTGTAAGCCCAAGAATTTTTACTCTTCGTGTCACATTTTACACCCGATTAGAGTAGATGTTTAGCGATAAAATCTTAATTTTTTATGGTTTAGGTTGATAATAACACATAAAAAAACCCGCTGACGCGGGCTCCCCATTAATAACTTTTGTAAGTTTGAAGTCTTCTTAATAATCAATAATGACGGGCGTACCGCCAGTTACGACTTCGATTTCTTCTAGAGTTAATTCACGCATTGAATTTCCCTTTTGGTTACGCTTCCAGAATTGGAAACTAGCCACACTACCAACCCATATTTGCGCCAACATCAAACGAAATCAGCCCAAAATGGAACAGGTTATAGTTAATACGCCTAAAACGCGTTAAATTTCTACTAAAAAATGCAGGAAAATGGAAAATATTGGAAACTTAAGGAAAAAACTAGAGTTTTAGATAGTTAATACACGGTCAGACGCCTCAATAAAGGCGGGCCGGTGGGCAACTATGATACGCGTTATGGGCATATTTGCGATGATATCCACGATAATACGTTCCGTTTTGGCGTCCAAATTAGCCGTTCCCTCATCCAAAAATAGCACCTTTGGGTCATGATAGAGCGCCCTGGCGAGAAGCACGCGTTGTTTTTGACCGCCCGATAAAATCGACCCCATATCGCCAACCATGGACGCGTAATTCATGGGGATGGCGGAAATTTCATCATGAATTTGCGCTTTGCGGGCGGCTTCCACTACTTTTTTCATATCCATTTCAGGGTCAAAGAAACTAATATTATCGGCGATAGTGCCAGAGAGTAACTTATCATCTTGCATTACCACGCCAATCCGTTCGCGCCAGTTTCGAATGCCGAGCGCAGAGAGCGGCTGGCCATCGATCAATATACGCCCTTGAGTGGGCTCATAGAGGCCTAGAATAAGTTTCATAAGGGTTGTCTTTCCTCCGCCAGAGAGCCCGGTGAGCGTTGTCATGCTGCCCGCCTCAATTGTCAGGCCAAAATTTTGCACAATCCAGCGGTCAGTGTTGGAATAGCGAAAGGAAATATCCTCGAGTTCGATTTTACCTTGAACATTACGGGGCGTTGGGCGGTCGTCCAATTCTTCTTCTTCGGAGAAAATAATATCGGATAGCCTGTCCAGATGCAGGGAGAGTAATCTGAACTCGATACCTTTTTGCAACAACTGCGTGACGCTATCGGTGAAATATTGACGATAAGCGAGGAAGGCGACAAGCATGCCTAATGTGAAACTAACCTCGCTATTGTCTGTGGGCATCATCATCTTCGCCGCCATCCAGACAACAATCACAATCTGTAATCCTGTGAGCAGCGTCTCAGCAAATTTTTGCCATATCGTGAACTTTCCATATTCGACATTGGCATTAATGAAGTCAGTATAGAGGTTGCGCCAGGCGGCTTCGCGCTGCGCCTCTCGGCCAAAGAGCTTAACCGTAGTGCTGGCGCGAATACTCTCAATGACGTGGGTGTTCTCTATCGCTTTGGCATAGATGGTTTCTTCTTGGGTGCGCCGTAAATGCGGATAGATGAGGAGCGTCGAGGCCGCGAGCAGTATGACGCTTATAAGGACGATTGTGCCGAGTATGGGCGAATAGAGATAGAGAATAACAAGCATCAAAATAGCCATCACGCCGTCAATGAGGACTGAGACAATAGATTGAGTCAGCGCTTCTTGAATAGGCACCGTGCTGCCCATGCGCGATATAATATCGCCTACATGACGTTTTTCAAAATAACTAGTCGGGAGACGGATGAGGTGGCGAAAGACATTGCCGACCATTTGAAGGCTCATCTGATTTCCGTAAATCAAGATCGCCCAACTTCGACCGGCTTCAGCAATAGCGCGTAATATCATCAAACCGCCAAAGCCTATGGCAAGGGCCTTGAGTAGACCGTAATCATTTTGAGCGAGAGCGCCGTCGACCACCAGCTGCAAATAAAATGGAGCGCTAAGAACGATAAGCTGCAATATAATCGATAAAGTTAACGTCTGAAAAATAGCGCGTTTAAGCCCGACAAGCCGTGACCAGAGGAGTGACAAATGCGGTTTTAGCCGGGCTTCAATAGGAGAGAATTCAGCGGTAGGGGTTAGCTCTAAGGCAATACCTGTAAAGTGATCAGAGACTTGAGAAAGCTTTAGGCTCCGCAGCCCAATGCCGGGATCTACGATTTGAACTTTATCGCCCTTTACGGATTTGAGAACGACATAGTGATTAAGATCCCAATGCAGTATAGCCGGGAGCTGTAATTTTGAAAGCTGATCAAGGTCGACTTTCAGCGGCCTTGCCGCTAACTGCAAACTGCCCGCTATCGTCATGATGGATTTTAGCGATGCTCCCGTCATAGAAATGAGGTGCTTTTTGCGCAGCACGTTCAAGTCTATGTCATGACCATGATAGCGTCCAATCATTGTCAGGCAGGCAAGTCCGCATTCTGTGACTTCAGTTTGCAAAATAACAGGAAGTGTTTTGCGCCCAAACATTACTTTGCGTCCCGTGACAGCAACCAATCTAGCAACCGAACGGGGCCAGTAGATGTTTCAATATTCACAAAAAATAATCCGCTGATGAGAATAGTCATGACCGCGATAAGAAGTAAGGTGATGACCCAAGAGGCGATGGTGCCGCGAAGAACGACTTCGCCAAATAAGGCGCGAGACCGATGCTCTAAGGCTTCTTTACGAAATAAGCTCATTCATTCGCGCTAAGGCGATTTGCGAAGGATGTGAAGTCAATAGAACCAAGATACGCCACATAGGATCGCGGCAGCTCTCCGGCAGAATTTCGAACGTTTTGCAATAATACCTATCACTATCGCTATAGGTAGCCCAATTAAAAAAGCGCCGGTGGGTTGGTAGTCACTAAATTTGATCAGAATCATGATAAGGACCGGAAGTGTCCAAATTGAAAACATAAAAACCGTGACAATTTTGACTAAGGGCTGCTCTAGTTCAAATTCATTATCTGGGTCGTATTTAGCCACAAGCCGATTTGGCTTTCCTCAGAGCCGCCGTAATGCCCTTGAGTGAGAATGAGTAATTCACATTTGTGCCGCGAACGCTGACGGCTTTGATTTGCATGGTTGCGCCGGCGCGCATTTTTGAGACGAGGCCGCGCTCATCTGAGCTGCTTTCAATAAAGGCCTCATTTTCAGCAACGAACATTTTATATTTAGCAGAGCCTACTCGGGCTTCGGGCGCGCGGTTTGCCTTAAGCGAGAAGCCCGCAAGAAAGCTTGGCTGTTCTTTGGCGGCGCCAGAGCGCCAATTAGAGACCATGAAGTAAATATCGCCGTGATTAACTGAGCTAGGTGATTTGGAGGCCGGCTCTGCAATGGCGTAGCAGATTTTATCGCCAGCTTCGGCGCGTGAATAAACAGCCCAGTCCGAAAAGGTGCCTTCTAGCTTAGGTTCAGCGGCCTGAGCGGCGCTTGGCAAGGCCATAGCTGCAAGCGTAAATGTTAAGAAAATTTTTTTCATAGCAGCACCGAAGTCTTTAGAAGCTTATAGTGCATGATTATAGTTAGGCAGGCGTTAATGTCAGGTGAATCTCAGTGCTTACCCTCACCATTAACCCTTAGTGTTTAACTTCATCGTTTACTTTGGGGTTTCACCCAGCTTTCATCAGGGCCGCCGACTTTGACGGGGCGCTCTGGATAACCGCCCATCATGATGGTGCGATCATAAAGCGCGAGGGCGCAGGCGAGGCTGACATTGATGCAAAATTTAGTTGGAATTTTTACGAGGTAGTCACAGCGCGCTTGCATTGCGTCGGAGAGGTTACCTTTTTCAGGCCCCATCACATAGACGCAATTTGTTGGATGGCGGAAACTGGGAAGCTCAATGGAGTCTTCTGTCAGCTCTACGCCCACCATTTGGCAGTTTTTTGGTAATATGAGGTCTGAAGGTGTGTCCCATTCATAGAACGGCATATGTGTGTCAGAGCGCGACGTATCCGTGCGACGCACTTCCAGCGCCTTATGCGTCGCGCCTATAGTAAAGGCAAAGCTCGCGCCAAATGCATTTGACGTCCTTAGAACGGCTCCCAAATTATAAGACTTTGAGATTCCTTCAACACCAACACCGAAATAACCGCGCATCTATTTGGCTCCTGCCTTGCGAATTTGAAAGAGGCGATAAAGCACATAGAGGGTCACGATTAAAGAGATAATGACAACGGCTAGGAACGGCGTCCCAGGCTTCATCGCTGTAAAGCTAAGCCCGATAAGGCCAAAGGTGACAATGTTCACTGCCGCGTTGAGAAGGACGGAGCCAGCACTCATGAGCCGTGCGCGCACATTATTTGGGGATCGCCTCTGCGCCATCGCTTGGAGCGGAACCACGTAAAGTCCCGCGCAGATAGAGGAGCCGATGATGGCCATTAAGAAACGCGGCGTTCCGGGGTCGGCTTTAAAGGCCTCCATGCCTCCCAGTTCTGTGCGCGTTGAAACATCCGTATTAAGATAAAGATCAAGTGTGAACAGCATCACGCCAATGATACCAAATGCGATAAGGCCCATAGCTTCTTTGCCGCGCGCTAAGACGAGGCAGAGCAGGGACCCCACAAGTATGCTGAGTGTTGAGGCGACCAGAATGATAATTAAAACGCCCGCATCATATTTCAAAACATCCGCCACAAAGACAGGGAGGACTAAAATCATCACATTGGAAAACCCGTAAAACCAAGCAATGCCGAGCATGGGCCTAAAAACGGGCATATGTTCTAATGAGGTTTTCATCACGTCAATAATGGAGGTGATCGGGTTAAAGTTGATCTTAAGCTCTGGCCTTGGCGCAGGGGCCAGCGGTACGCGTTCAGCCGCAAGCCAGCCAATAAAGGCGAGCGTCAAAAGAACCATCGCGACAATGCGCGGGCCCGTCAGCCAGCTATCGCCGAAATCCATCAGCACAACTTTTATACCGATGATCATACCGAGCAAAATGCAGAAGAACTGAAATCCGCTTAAGAGACCATTGGCCGTAATAAGGTCTTTATCGTCTAGCCATTGGGGCAGGACGGCATTTTTCGTGGGTGAGAAGAAGGCGGATTGTGCCCCCATTAAAGCGAGCGTTAAAGCTAGAATATAGGTATTCTCCAAAAAGAACCCTAATGCGGCGACAATCATAATTACGACCTCGGCCCGCTTCACCCATTTTAAAACAACCCCGCGATCGACCTTATCGGCAATCTGTCCTGCAATTGTGCACAGGATTAAGAATGGCATAGTAAATAGTAAGGCTGCCGTCGCGACCAGGCCGTCCCGGGGCAAATCTTCGCTAAAGAGAACCATGCCGCCATAGGTGACGAGGGCAATCAAAGCATTTTTCAGAACATTGTCATTAATCGTGCCAGCTTGAAATAAGACGAAGAGGGGTAGAAATTTCCGTTGAAGCAAGAGTTTCCCGGCTGCTTTTACGCTCATGATATCTCTCCCGCCGTAGCGTCTTTCTCTCGGGCTTCACGCTTGGCGCGCGCCACGTCATTTTCTTCGATCTTACCAATATCATCTGGGTTCAGATGACCCAAATCATCCATATCGAGCAAGGCAATAGAGCGCGTTTCAATCGCGTCTTCAAGCCTCGACATAAATTCATCTTTTTCGAGCCCCGGCATGATAGGGGGCAGAAATTCCAGATTAGCTTGGCCAGGATGTTTCACCCAATCATTTTGGTTCCAGCGCTGCCCTAAATTACTTGCTAGCGGGACAACGGGACAGTCAAAATCTTTATAAAGATGATAGACGCCTTTGCGGTATTTATGTTGCGTCCCGATTTTAGAGAGGTGCCCCTCAGGGTAAATCAGCAAGCGTCGGCCTTGCTCGCGTACAACTTGAGAGGTTTCAGCCATTCTCCTGCGCTGATCCTCACCGCCGCAATTATTAATCACGACCGCATTCATTTTTGTCAGGATGCGGCCAATGAATAGGAATTTTGTAATGGCGTCCCCGGTCACAAATGAAAGATCAAAAAACTGAGAAAAGACAACAAATCCGTCGCCATAACTTTGGTGCTTCGCGGCAATGATGACAGGCCCATCGGCGGGGATATGCCCGTGTCCAGTAACGTCGACTTTAATCCCGGCAATGACCCGCATGCCCCAAACCATCACGCGGGTATAACGGCGCAGGGACGCCATCATGATTTTTCGTCCCGGCAGTAAAGAGAGGATGGCGCAGACAAAAGCATAGATAAATGTGACGAGGACAAAGAAGATATTAAACAGCAATGAGCGCATGACTAACCCTCCCTTTTAATATCTAGAACAGCCCAGACAGCCTTTTCGAACACTGCAATGTGTTGCGCAAGGGGGCCGTCAATAGCGCCTAGCACTTTGGCTTGAGCGGTTTGCAAGACGACGCCGAGCGCCATAGCGCCGAGAATAACTGCATTGCCTTGGGGAATTTCTTTTCCATCCATGGCTTTCTGCAAAAGCTTTACAGCTGCTGCATGGGGCGAAGCTGGCCAAGCTGAATCAGCCTCTGCTGATAGTGAAGGGAAATGATGTAAGTGCAAAATGTGATATCTGAATAATGTCCAATCATCATCGGCTATGTCGCAATAATGACGGACTATAAAACTAACTTGATCCGCGAGTCCTTCTTCCCGGGTTGCGGCCGCCATAATCATTTCTGTTAATCGGATATGAATGGCCCGCATGAGCTCGCGCGCTAATGTGTCTTTGTTTTTAAAGTAACGATAAATCAGCCCCTCTGAGACGCCGGCCTCAGCGGCAATAGATTTTGTAGATACGCCGTCAACACCATGCTCAGAGAACAGCCAAACCGCAGCCCGTTCAATCTTAGCTTTGTTCGTTCCGTCAATGGCGGCCACGCCTCGCGCAGGCTGTGTGTAATTTGGTTTTCTCATGCGAGTCTCCAATTATCAAGGGATTGCTAAATATGTAAGTGAGCAATCACTCACTGGTGGGTATTACATGTAATGTTTGATGGCAAGGTCAATAATAAGCAATCATGACTAAATGGGATTTATGGTAAATAAAAGGTTAAGGGCTTTGATAGAAACTCCAATATGCGCTGTGGGTAGCGCTCGCCATATGGAGACATTGAACCTTCGCACTGGAGGCATACCAGCAAAGCTGTTATCGTCTGGGCATGAATTCTTACCATTCCATACCCACACGCAATGACCTCCTAGACTTAGATGATGGAGCTTTGTTGGGGCACTGTCATCAAGAATGCTTCCGCGCGCCTGGCCCGGGAGGGCAACATAAAAACAAGACGGACTCGGCCGTTCGCCTGTCAGTGCTAGGCGGCAGCATAACGGCGCTTTGCTCGGATCATAGATCCCAACACCGCAATCGATCCGAAGCGTTAAAACGTTTGCGCTCAGCCCTTGCAATAAATTTACGCATGCCCATTGAGCCAGAAGGCAACTCTGGAGTTTGGCAGGGACCATGGAAGTTGGGCCTGAAAGACCACCGATACGCAAAGCTACTGGCGCATATACTTGATGTTATGGCTGACAATGACTGGGCGGTCGGTCTCTCAGCGAACGTACTAGGAACGTCCACCGGAAAATTGGTGCGCCTGCTCTCGCGCGATCCTCATGCTTGGAACGCCGTTAATCAGGCACGGGCAAAGATCAATTTGGTAAATCTAAGACGTCCCTAAGGCCCCTATTTGGAGATTCTACTTTCCTTTTGTCATTACGGCAAATTTCGCTATCACTCTCCCTATGGAAAATTATGGTCTTATTTCGCTTCTCCCGCCCGTTATAGCGATTGGGCTCGCGCTCTGGACGCGGCAGGTCTTTCTGTCGCTGCTGATCGGCATCGCCTCTGGGTTTCTGGTTTTAGCAGGCGGGAACCCTTTGCAAGGCCTGATCGGAACTATGGCAGGATTTGTGCGTGTTTTTGAAAGCAATTATAATACAGAGATAATCATCTTCACATTGCTAATAGGGGCATTGATAGCTTTGATACAGCGGGCAGGCGGCGTTGAAGGCTTCGTCAACCGCGTCTTATCGTGGCTACAAAGAAAGGCTGCGAACGCCGATACCAAGGGACAGCGTAAACGTGTTGAATTATTGGCCGTTCTGACAGGCATGTTGATTTTTGTGGAAAGCAATATTTCTACCCTTACGGTGGGCACGCTCTATCGCCCTGTGACGGATAAACTATCCATCCCCCGCGAAAAACTCGCTTACATCGCCGACAGTACCTGCGCGCCGGCTTGCATACTGATCCCGCTTAATGCTTGGGGGGCGTATATTATCGGGCTCTTAAATGAACAAAGCGTCGAAGAGCCCGTGTCAATGTTGGTCAGCGCGATAGCTTTCAATTTCTACCCCATGCTAGCGATATTATTGCTGGTGATTGTTATACTTACGGGCCGCGATATTGGCGAGATGAAACGGGCCGAAACCCGGGCTCGTACCGAGGGTAAAATTTTACGCGACGGGGCCTTGCCAATGATTGCAGGTGAAATCACCATGATGACGGCCAAAGAGGGAGCGGTTCCGCGCGCGCGGAATATGCTGATCCCGCTTGTGACCCTTGTTGTCTTAATGCCAATATTCTTGGTTTACACAGGATGGGCAAGCGGGCCAGATGCCTCAAATAATTTCTTTGACATTGTTAAAAACGCGTCTGGATCTAAATCTGTTGTATATGCTGTCTGCGGGGCCATAATCGTCTCCGTAGGTCTCAATAAAGCCCAGAACATTATGGGCGTCCGCGAAATGGTCGATGTGATTTTAAAGGGAATGTCAGGCATGCTTCCCCTTGCGCTGCTCATGGTTTTCGCATTTGCCTTAGGTGATTTGTGTGGTCAGCTCGGAACAGGGACTTATGTGGCTGAACAAGCTAAGCCCTATCTATCACCTGCACTTGTTCCGATTCTGGTATTTCTGGTCAGCGCCTTTATCGCTTTCTCCACAGGGACAAGCTGGGGAACATTCGCCATTATGATAGCCATCGCCGTGCCGCTCGCCCAAGGCCTTGACACAAATGTCAGCCTCGCCGTCGCGGCAGCCCTCGGCGGCGGCGTCTTTGGTGATCACTGTTCCCCCACATCTGATACGTCAATAATAACATCCATGGCCACCGCCAATGACCATATCGATCACGTCAGAACGCAATTGCCTTATGCTCTGATTGGGGGCGCAATAACGGCGGTTCTTTATCTGATTTTGGGCCTCATGAGCGTTTAGAACGTGGGCTCTAGAGGCGAAGTTGCTTGTTGGCTGTGAAGCAGACGTTCCGGATGTTTAAATTGAAGAGGGCCGCCGCGCACATGATTGGCATGGCTCCCCGATAGCTTTTTGTTATGGATGGAATTTCTGTTACCGTAAGACGCGAGGCTGAGGTGTTTGGTTTAGACATCTCTTCTATAATCTATGAAAACCAAGGATAAGTATAATGCGCATCGTCTTTCCAATTTTTGCCCTCATGCTTTCAGCTTGCGCCGCGACCTCTCTCCCCGAAGGGCAAGTCAAAACATCGCAAGGCATTGCGCAAGGCACTTCTTCCGACGATCTCACCAAATTTCTGGGAATTGAATATGCTCGCGCTGAGCGCTGGAAACTTCCTAAAGACGGCCTCAAATGGGAGGGCGAAAAAACCTTTGACGCTTTTGGTCCTGCTTGCCCTCAGGAGGGGCAAGAGGTGATGGTTGAAGACTGCCTCTACCTCAATATCTTTACGCCCGAGGGGGCGAGCGAGGGCGATAAGCTCCCCGTTATGGTTTGGTTTCATGGCGGCGGGCTTCGCGCTGGCCAAGGCGGTGACGGCCCGCAAAATTTCGCGCGAGACGGCATGATTGTTGTTAGCTTTAATTACCGACTGGGGGAGCTTGGCTTCAAGGACTGGCTTGGCTGGGACGAAAACGACCCCCGCAATTTCGGTCAAGCTGATATGGTCAAAGCCTTGGAGTGGGTAAATGAGAATATTAGCGGCTTTGGCGGCGACGCAGAAAATGTAACTCTAGCAGGTCATAGCGCCGGCGGAATGGGCGTGCAGTTAATGATGGTTGATCCGCGCGCAAAAGGTCTTTTCCAGCGGGCCATTGCACATGCAGGATATGGCGCTTGGCCGTTTCCCAAGGCGGCCAACCCCACGCCTGAAATGCGCCAACGGATAAGATATGGGGCTTTGGAAACTCAAGCGACGCCAGAAGATATTGTTGCGAAAACACCCTTTTTCCGCCTCCCTTATATTCAAGGCTCAGACCTTCCGAACCGGCCCGTCGATGTTTTTAAATCCGGCGGACAAGCGGCTGTGCCGTATATGGCGGGCGCGAATAGTTTTGATGGTTTCGGAACGTTGCAAGGCGCGGGCTTCAAACCCGAGAGTTTTCTCGCCCCCTATAAAAGAAACACCCTCGTTCACATTGCCTATGATGAAGACCTTGCTGTGTCTGATACGCAAACTGCCGCGCGTCTTTTTGGCGACATGCGCTATGTCTTTTCAAGCTGGCAAACCGCACGTTATATGCGGAGCGTCGGTAAACCGGGATATCTCTTTTATTATGACAAACCCTCAGACGGCGCTCCTGGGGCTTATCACGGCGCCCAATATGAAGAACTTTTTGGGCAAGGTGAGTTTCCGATGAAAAGCTATTATTTGAACTTCATTAAGACGGGGGACCCGAATGGCAAAGATTTGCCGCAATGGGATTATTATGGCGGGAAAAGCTTGCAATGGATGATTTTTGACCCAGAGCCTAAACCCGCACGCAGTCCTTTGACCAAGCGCATGCAAGTTATTGAAACTCTCAAATACCCGGACCCCACACAATGAAACGTATTATTCTAGGCGGCGTCATGGCCGCGTCTTTTTCGGTCTTAGCGTCTTGCGCGCAAGCGCAAGAGACGAGCGATCTATTCACAGGGCAATGGGTCAATGACCGCGATTCAGCCGTCATGTTTACCGTGAAGGACGGCCTCCTCTCGGGTCATTACCAAACGGCCTTGGGGAAACCAGATAAGTCTAAGAAATTTCCCTTAACCGGTTTTACCGAAGGCGATCAAATTACCTTCACGGTAAATTTCAAAGGCTATGGCTCTCTCACCAGTTGGACAGGACAGCTGACCAAAGACGAGGAGGGCGAATATATTCGGACGCTCTGGAACCTAACGCGCAACGTCGAAGATGCCGCCGAGGATGACGAGCTCTGGCAATCCATCACGTCTGGCGCTAGCGATTTTAGGCGAATGAAGTCGCCATAAGTCTAGGTCTTAGTCAACCAAGTCATCCCAAAAGCGTCTTGCTTTACTAAAGAAGTTTGCGGATTCTGGACTGATATCGTCGCCTGAGACTTCGGCTAATTCTTCGAGTAATTCGCGTTGGCGCTTATTGAGCTTGGATGGTGTTTCGACTGATAATTCGACATACATGTCGCCGCGCTGACTTGAACGCAGAACACTCATGCCTTTACCGCGAAGGCGCATGCGTTTTCCGCTTTGGCTGCCCTCGGGAATTTTAATTTTAGAGCGTCCGCCGTCAATGGTCGGGATTTCGATATCCCCGCCTAAGGCTGCGGTCGTCATGGGAACGGGCGCGCGGCAGAAAAGGTTTGCGCCTTCGCGTTCAAATAATTCATGAGGCTTAACGGAGACGAAAATATAAAGATCGCCTGGTTGTCCGCGTCCGCGCGGCGCGGCGTCGCCTTGGCCCGTCAGCCTGATGCGCGTGCCGTCTTCAACGCCTGCTGGGATAGAGACATCTAGATCTGTTTGTTGTCGCGTTTGGCCTTGCCCGTCACATTGCTTACACGGGTTAGAGACATATTCGCCTTGACCGCCGCAGGTCGAGCAAGGGCGCTCCATTGTGAAAAATCCTTGCTGTGTGCGAACCCGTCCCGCGCCGCCGCAAGTGCCGCAGGTTTCAACAGAGGCGCCTGGTTCTGCCCCTAATCCGTCGCAGCGGTCACAATCACCGGCAATGGGAACAGTGATGTCGACATCTTTGCCGCCATAAGCTTCCTCGAGCGAAATTTCCATTTCATAGCGTAGGTCTGAGCCGCGCGCCGCTTGTTGACGGCGTCCGCCGCCCCCGCCGCCAAACATGTCACCAAAGCCGCCGCCGCCCGCTGCGCCGCCGCCAAAGATTTGGCTAAAGATGTCGCCAAAGTCTTGGAATCCGCCAGCACCACCGCCCCCGCCGCCTTGTTCAAAGGCGCGGTGACCCATGCGGTCATAAGCGGCCCGTTTTTGACCGTCAGACAAAATCCCATAAGCTTCGTTGAGTTCTTTGAAACGCGCCTCTGCTCCGGCGTCATCTGGATGACGGTCAGGGTGACAATCCATAGCTTTCTTACGGAAAGCGGATTTCATTGTTTTCTCATCAGCGCCTTTATCGACACCTAGGACTTCATAATAATCACGTTTCGACATGGTGTTTCTCTTTGGCCTTAAGGTCCTCTTCTAAAGAGGCCTTTTTCAATATGGTATTAAGCTTTGTGCGCTGGGACACGACATAATCGTTAGTCAGACAAAGTTCAATAAGGGGGGACACAGCCTCGCGGCCTGTCTCCAGAATTAACAAAGCGGGATGAAGTTTGGTAGAGGCGTCTTCAAAGAAAGTCGTAAGCGCTTTTAAATCATGCCCTTCAATATCGACCTTCATGGCGTCAATGCGGGTGATCCCTAATGTGCGGGCAATGCGGGGCAAGGTGTCTATGACAACCGTTTCTGTATCGCTAGATTGCGCCGAGAGCTTTGCTTCGCCGCGATTAATATCGCCGCCGCCAAGATGTCCTGTGCCGGGCGCGTCCGACACAGCGGCGCGTATGATTTGAACATCGGCTTTGCTCGCGGCAATATTGGCTTCAAGGCGCGCACAGGTTTCGACGCCAGGCTCTATGGCTATAATCTGCGAGGCGCGATCTGATTGACGGGCATAGGCATTCACATAAAGCGAATAGAGTCCGACATTGGCGCCGACATCCAGAAAGACGAAGGGGGCATCGGTTTTGACGTTGATCGCAGACTTAAGCGCTAAACGTTCTGGCAGGTCCCAAACCTGAACCCCTGCAAAAGCGCGTTTCTCGCAGCGATTACCGCCGGGATAGAGCCGCGCAAATACGCCGCTATCGACTTCAACATCAAAAGGCCCATCTTCACTATTTAGCGCCTTTTTGCGCGCGCGAGAAATCAAGGCGCGTCCGACGCGCGTATCGGCATAGCTCTCTGCCTTTTTGCGCCACGCTTCACGCGCGGGCGGCAGGGCATAAGTGCCAAAGGGGGGTATGATATCAAACGTCATTGCTAAACCTAAAAACCCCGAATACGCGGTTTGAATGCGTATCCGGGGTTAAACCTGAGGACATAAATGTCATCGGGTCTGGGGGAACTTAGGCTTTGTCGTCTTCGTTGACGTCTTCGAACTCAGCATCGACAATATCTTCGTCATCTGCATCATCCGCTTGTGATGGCGGGCCATCTTCATCGCCAGATTGGTTAGCGTAAATCGCTTCACCCATCTTCATGACAGCTTCGGTCAGCGTTTGGATCTTCGCCGTGATGGCTTCCGTATCTTCGCCTTCAGCTTCTTCGCGAACCGCTTTGACAGCGTCTTCGATGTCTTGCTTTTGTTCATCCGTTAACGCTTCACCATGCTCTTTGAGGTCTTGCTCAGCTTTATGCGTCAAGGCTTCGGCTTGGTTCTTCGCTTCGGCAAGCTCGCGGCGTGTTTTATCACCTTCCGCATTGGCTTCGGCGTCTTTGACCATCGCGTCGATATCAGCATCAGACAGGCCGCCAGAGGCTTGGATACGGATTTGTTGTTCCTTGCCTGTTGCGTTGTCTTTGGCTGATACATTGACAATACCGTTCGCATCGATGTCGAATGTGACTTCGATTTGCGGCATGCCGCGCGGCGCTGGCGGGATACCCACCAAATCAAATTGACCGAGAAGTTTGTTATCCGCGGCCATTTCGCGTTCCCCTTGGGAGACACGGATGGTCACAGCCGCTTGGTTATCAGCCGCTGTTGAATAAACTTGAGACTTCTTCGTCGGGATTGTCGTATTACGGTCGATCATGCGGGTAAAGACACCGCCTTCAGTTTCGATACCAAGAGACAATGGCGTTACGTCTAGCAAGAGAACGTCTTTGACATCACCCTGCAATACACCAGCCTGAATAGCCGCGCCCATGGCAACAACTTCGTCAGGGTTAACACCTTTATGAGGCTCTTTACCAAAGAACTTCGTAACCGCTTCTTGAACAGCTGGCATACGTGTCATACCGCCAACCAAAACAACTTCGTCAATATCGCTGGCCTTAAGACCGGCATCTGCGAGGGCTTTCTTACACGGCGCGATGGTGCGCTTGATAAGGTCGCCAACAAGTGTTTCGAGCTTGGCGCGAGTTAGCTTCATGTTGAAGTGTTTCGGGCCTGTCGCGTCAGCCGTGATGAAGGGAAGATTGACTTCATATGAAGACGCTGTTGAGAGCTCTTTCTTAGCTTTCTCAGCTTCTTCGCGAAGACGCTGAAGCGCTAATTTATCGCCTTTCAGATCAATGCCGTTTTCTTTTTTGAACTCAGTGTTGAAATATTCGACAATATGCATGTCAAAATCTTCACCGCCGAGGAAAGTATCGCCATTTGTCGCTTTCACTTCAAAGACGCCGTCGCCGATTTCGAGGATTGAGACGTCAAATGTGCCGCCGCCAAGATCATAAACAGCAATCGTCTTGCCGTCTTCTTTATTCATACCATAAGCCAGCGCCGCAGCGGTTGGCTCGTTGATGATACGGAGGACTTCGAGACCAGCAATCTTACCAGCATCTTTTGTGGCCTGACGCTGAG
The DNA here is from genome assembly GCA_039977295.1 of Hellea sp. Taxonomy (GTDB): domain Bacteria; phylum Pseudomonadota; class Alphaproteobacteria; order Caulobacterales; family Maricaulaceae; genus Hellea. Next base: position 342,738 of record JBDWDN010000003.1, read on the forward strand.
CATCATTAAAGTAAGCAGGAACAGTGACAACGGCTTGGGTGACTTCAGATCCGAGGAAATCTTCGGCTGTTTCTTTCATCTTGGTCAAAATCATCGCCGAGATTTCTGAAGGGCTTAGAACCTTTTCACGGCCCTGAATATAAGCGTCGCCGCCTTTACCCTTGGTAATTTTATAAGGCACCATTTTGGCGTCTTTCTTGACAGCCGGGTCGGTCATGGCGCGGCCAATAAGGCGCTTAACCGCAAAATATGTGTGATCTGGATTTGTCACCGCTTGGCGGCGGGCCGTTTGGCCAATCAGGCGTTCGCCATCATCCGTAAAAGCGACAACTGAGGGTGTGGTGCGCTGACCTTCTGAATTCTCAATGACCCGAGCCTTACCACCGTCCATAACTGCGACGCATGAGTTAGTCGTTCCGAGGTCAATACCGATTACTTTCGACATCGTTTTCTCCGTTTTTGGGCCTGTAGCAGCACCCGTAAGTTACAAAATTCGTGGACCAAACCCAATAAAGCCGGTCCGTTGGGTGAGATATGGGGGGCATTTGTAAGGCTTCAAGGGCTAGCCGCTGAAAAGACTCACTTTTTTGTGTTCCAAGGGACATGGTTCGGATTATGATGGCCCATGACCGATTTCCCCCAAGGATTCAAACATTACTCGCTTTATTTCTCCCCCGCTGAGCAGCAGGAATTGATCAAGGCCGTGAAGGGTGGTGTAAAGCAAGCCCCTTTTTTTCAGCCGGCCATGCCGCGCACGGGTACGCCGCTCTCCGTCGTTATGAGTAACTTTGGTTCACTGGGCTGGGTTACAGATAAGGAAAAGGGGTATCGCTATGAGCCTCGCCACCCAAAGACCGGCAATCCTTGGCCAGAATTACCAGACCTTTTAGGAAAGCTCTGGGATAAAGTCACAGATTTTCCTGAACGTCCCGAAGCTACACTCATCAATTGGTATAAAGAAGATAAAGGCTCGAAAATGGGTATGCATGTAGATAATGACGAAAATGATCTGCGGGCCCCTGTCGTCTCAGTAAGCCTCGGAGACCCCGCAATGTTTCGCATAGGCGGCCTAAAACGCGGCGGGCCTACAGCGGGGCTAAAGCTATTCTCAGGCGATGTCGTGGTAATGGCAGACGAAGCTAGACTTTGTCATCACGGCGTAAGTAAAGTTTTTTACGGTGAAAGTGCCTTAGTGCCCAAAGGCGGACGGATAAATTTGACAATGCGGCGCGTGAATGCGGTAGTTTGATCTTAGAAATCAGCGTCTTGATGTTTGGATGTTAGGTTTATTCCCAAGGTTTGATTTGAGCGCGATTAGCTTATTCTATTAGTAATTTGAGCGCAGCAAGTCTAAGCTTGATGACTATGAGTGACCCAAAAATTGACATGGAAAAATTAGAACAGCTTGTTGCGCGCGAGGCCATTCGGGATTGCCTATTTAGGTATTGCCGCGGGATTGACCGCGTCGATAGAGCCGCTCTCACCTCGGCTTATTGGCCGGACGGAACGGATCACCATGGGCCATATCAAGGCAGTGCCACGGGCTTTATCGACTGGGCCATGAAAGTGTTGCCGCATGTAGAGCGCGGCATTCACCAAATCCATAATATTCTCATTGAGTTTCGAGAAGATGGAGCTGCTGTGGAGAGCTATTTTTCTGCTTTTCAACGGCAGCCTGATGCTAATGGAGATATGCAACAATTAGACATGAAGGGTCGTTATCTTGATTGGTTTGTGAAGCGCGACGATGAATGGCGAATTTTAAACAGGGTTGTTGTCTTTGATTGGGTTGAGCAGATGCCCCTGCCGAAAGGAACTGAAGCGGAACGATTAGGAAGCAAAACGCCGATTGGTAAAAGCTTCCCAGATGATCCCGTGTATAAATTCTAATATATATGTTTGCGCAAATTTGGAAATCAGAATTTCATCCTCTTTGGCGAAGATTAGAATTTTGCTTTTTCAGGTGATACAATAGATTATTGCGAAGTTTCCTTTGATGCCTAATATTATTGCCGGGCACTAGGAGGGTAATGGCAATGCGTCGATCAAACCGAAGATACTTTATAATTGGTGTTACGATTGCGCTTATGGCCTGCACAAAACCGCCGGAACTTGTTAGGCTTGAAAGCGCAGGCAATGACTTGTTTTGTGCAACCCTCGAAGACATACGAAAAACCCCAAGCCAGACGAGGGAAGAGAAGAACGAACTCGTTGGTCATGCAACCAATATCAAGCGTTTATATGAAGCGGCCCCCGAAACCCTAACGGAAGACCTACGGTCTATTCATGAGATATTGGTGGCCTCGCGAGACTCAAAAGGCACAGATACATTGTTAGCCTTTCAAATGCTGACTGACCCTAAGCTTGCTGGATATGAAGGCCGTGTAGCAGAATTCGCTAAAGAGACTTGCGGCATATCTGATGGAGATACGACCTATTTCGTTGATCCTAATATAAGACCGCCGGGGCTATGTTCCGGATGGCCTGCGACGGGCAGCCCTTTGACCAATGACCGCTTTCCTTATCTCTTGGATACGTCTTCCTCGAATTACTTCTCGAACATTTTCTTTTCTGGCCCGAAATCTAGACTGCGGGAAGGCATGATTTATGTGCCGCGCGGCGGCAGAGTTACGTTTAAGGGAAAATATCCATATGCAGGATATTTTGGCTTTAACCCGAATGATATGGCGACGAATAATCTACAGACTTTGATGGATGTAGATATTGACCCTGATGAAGGTAGCGCCAATCCATGGCGAGAACCCCCGCAAACTGGCAAGGGGCGTGATTACACAGCTCATTTGGTTTTTGATAAAACGCCTGAAATAGCTGCGCCGAATACAAGTTATGCCGGACAAACTAAGTCGGGCGGCAAAAACTATGCGACCTTCCAAATCTACCGTGTTTATGGTGCAGACCTTCCGAGCCTTCCGCCAAATTCCGCTGGTGTCCTTCTGCCCTCGGTCACGGTCTACGACAAAAAGGGAAATGAAATAGAACATCATCCAATGTGTGACCCGTATCCTGCTGGCTATGAGGCACCAGCCGATAGAACCAAGTTCCCGGCTTTGCCTGTGCCTGATCATAGGGCGCAATTACAGGCCGGCACTTTTAACGTAAAAGGAAACTTCGGTTTGGACATTGACTTACTCTCAAATGCTGATGTGCTTTATCTTAGCTCCTATTACGGACGCCAACATGGCGAGGTTTTCGCCATTCGCGCCAAGAAACCGAAAACAGTAAATGCAAAAAGAAAACGTCATCCATGGTCGGATGGTTTGGACTTTAGAATGTGGACAGCTTGCACCTATAACTTCTGGAACGGCAAGGCGAATGATTGCGTTGTAGATAATGATATTCGCGCTGACGAAGATGGCTATTACACTATGCTTGTATCAGAACAAAAAAATAGACCTTCCAATGCCACAGATGATAATCATATAACTTGGCTTGATGCGGGCAACTTCCTAGATGGCCAAATTAGCTTTCGTATGTTGCCAAAAGGCACACCATTTCTTCGGCAACTCAGCAAGAACATCAAAAGTGATACCCCTTCACCTTATCGGCCAGAGACCGCATTTTGTTCTCGTCAAACTTTTGAACGCGGAGGGTTTATGGCTTGTCGATTGGAAAACATCACACCTAAATAAAGGAACACTCGCTCCAGAGCAGCAATCACTTTACGGTTTAATAAAGCCGCTACATAATCTCTGCAAGAACAGCATGACCTTCCGCCGCGATTAATGGGGCCCGGTATAGTCAATACGATGTCTTAAAACCGTCCCTATAACAAAGACAGCGTTTGGCCTTTAACCGCCTTTAACGTAGCTTTACTGCCGCCCGATTTAATAATGATGCGGCCGCCAAAATACAACGTCCAAATCAACTCAACTTTATCCGCTGCATCTGTGCCCTCTAAAGCTTTTGCGATAGCTTCTTTTATGCGGTTCATGCTCTGCAGAACGACTTTCTCCGTTGGTTTGTTGAACGGGGCTTGATCGATGGCTGCATTGCAAAGCAAACATCCCCAGCGGCCTCTTCGCGTTTCTGCTGCGTCTACCAATCCTTGCATTAAAGCGCTGATGCGGTCTGGGCCGGATAGGTCTTCATTTCGCAGCATTGCGACGCCGCTGCTGACATTACCCGTATCATAACGTGCCAGCGCCTCTAGATAGAGCGAGCGCTTATCACCAAAGGCAGAATATAGACTTCCCTTTTGCAGGCCTGTGGCGGCCATGATTTGGGAATAGGATGTTCCCTCATAACCATGTTCCCAAAAGACATCTCTTAAGGCGTCTAGGACTTTGTCATTATCGAACTCGCGAGGGCGGGCCATTATGTTTCCTTTTAAACTTTCAAAACTATGATTACACTATTATTAACCAATCAGTCAAGTAATCTGTTCATTAACCAAGCATTGCAGCCAAGCAAAGACATTAAAAGCAAAGTTTGACGTGTTTCCATTATCCCGGTTACAGCTCAGCGCGGGCCGTAATGTTATGCAGTTTCACGCGGTTTTTCTAATAACCAATAAAGCACATTATCTTCAAATATCGGGCCGCTTGTTATGCTGCGGTGTTTACCCGGAATGAACATTGTAGAGGACAATTCAATTGGCGAGATAAGCGTCGGCTTCCAGACTTGCCCCAGTCTTTCGTCAAGCAGGGCGCTACCTCGCAATACAGTCTCATCCCCTAAGCCATATTTTAATATAGAGAAATCGCCATTCGCCCTTTCGATGGAGGCGGCTTCTGGTGTTTCGCGGTTATCTCCTGCAACCAGAAACATTTCAAATCCCTGCGGCGGACTGGACGGCCTATCCATCGCCGCTTGAAATTTTTTGCGCGCTTTAGAGCTTTGCGCTGATATAGCCGCGCAATCTCGCGCTGTTGCTCTATCGATTTAATGTTGGGCATAAGGCGCCGTAGGGCTTGGTCGATTTTTTCATCTTCAGGAGGCCGAGTAAAGCGTTTGTCTGCGCAGATAGAATTATAGGCTGTGCCCTATTCAAGAGTCTCAAGAGCCATGCTCTTCGCCGATCTGGGGAAAGACGCACTCAGTGCGCGCAGCAAAGAGATTGTTTCTTGGTCGCGGTAAGAAGACTGATCATCCCGTACGCCAAACTCACTATTTGCGGAAAGTTTCACGATTACAATATCCCTCGTGGGATTTACATAAATGAATTGATTATAGACTCCCATCGCGGTGTATTCACCTTCGTGCCCATCCAATAGCCACCACTGATAACCATATCCAAAGTCATTATTTGATGCCGGGTTTTCGCCCGATTGCAAGTGCGGCTTCGTTGAATGCGTTGAATCGACGACCCATTGTTCTGGAATTATCTGATGGCCATTATAATGTCCGAAATTTCTATAGAGCTCGCCCAGCCGGGCATAGTCGCGCGCGGTCGCATGAAATCCTGCAAAGGCCATCTCCATACCTTTATTGTCGATGAGCCAATATCCATTGTCTTCCGCTTCGAGAGGTGCCCAAATTTTTGCTTGCATATATTCGGAGAGCGTTTGGCCCGAGACCTTTACAAGCAAACGTCCCAAAACTTGGGTGTCCGCAGAGTTATACCGGTTATAGGTTCCAGGCTGAATGTCAGGGCCGATTGTTGTAACAAACTTATCAAGTGACCCCCCAAGTGCTATAATGCGGCCTAAGCGATTTATATCGGACTTGAAGTCACTGTAATCTTCATTCCAGCGGGCTCCTGAAGACATCTCTAAGATATCTTCAATTGAGACGCCGTCATAGCCTGTCTCTTTTAACTCGGGAAGATAATTAGAAATAGGATCCTTAACACTCCCGATAAGTCCGTCATCTATAGCTATGCCAATCAGCGCCGATACATAGCTTTTCGCGACGGACCATGAAGGCCATTGCACAGTCAATCCGCCTGTCAGCCAGTAATTCTCATAGTGAATTTTGCCATCATGAATAATGAGGAGTCCAGCCGTGTCCGTTTCTTGCAGAAAACGTTCGACGGTTGCGGTCTCTCCTCTGTGAGAAAACTGGGCCGGTAAACTGAAAGACCCTCCTATTTGCCATGATTGTGTGCTGGGCGAGGCGTTGACCGTCGAAACTGGAAAAATTTGCGGGATGCGGGCAAAGTTCTCATATTGCTCTTTTCCAGAAAATAGAGAACTCGCATAGTGCAGTCGCTTAATGCGGTCTGTTACGGCACAGGCAGATAGGACGCCAATCACGCCAATTGCAGCCGTGATAAGCGTCAATTTATGTTTCATATTAATCTCCAGAAAGTAAGGCTCACATTGGTCTTGGGGTTTATGCCCGGGTTTAGTTTAGGGTTTTTAATCCGCATTTGCGTCGGCCAGAACCCATTCCATCACAATATCTCGGCCCGATGCATAGTCTTGATAGCTGGGCGTAATAAGGGCGTCTGGCTTAAGTGAAACTTCAATCCCGTCATGCCGAGCATTGCGGGGGAAACAGTATTTATGGGTCGCCGTGCAGCCTTTTTCCCAGTCATGATATCCGGTTGCGTAATTAATATTATAACCCGTGTTAGGGAGCTTAAAGCTCATTCCCCTCTCGGCCCAAAACTGACCATAATCCCCCATGGGTTGCCCTATTAAGAGCGTTTTTTCTGGGACGTAGCGTTTGAAAAGCGCAGTAGAGACGATAGCCGCAGAAAAAGTTTGAGGGCCCGTTAGAACATATAGCTTGCCATCTTCGCTAAGAGCGGTTTCCACAGTCTTCGCAAATTCGGAAACGTTTCCAAAATCTCCCCCAGGACTAAAACGCAGATCAAATGCGATAAAGTCAAATCCGCCATGGGGCGCGTTGGTTACTAGTTCGGCTAACCGCTCTTTGATGGACATTCCGTCTCGATTGAAAAGGACGGCGGCTCGCACATAAACGCCATTACCGATCGGCTCTTTCAAAAAGTTCTCGTCAAAGGATCTTAGATAGAGCGGTAAGGCTTCGGGCTTAGCTGTTAAGGTTCGGCGCCATCGCTCTTCCTCATCTGGCAAACTCTTTCCGCTCAATCCTATCAGGGCGCTACGGGCATAAGAGGCTTTTTCTTTGGCCGCGGGGAGGGCCGTGAGCAGGACAGCCTGTTCTTGGCCTATCTGATTAACTATTTTTATATGCAAGCTATCTGGAGACGCGGCTAGTCCGGCCGCATGCATAAGATCAGGCGAGCGCAGGAAATAAAGGCTATATAAACGCTTCCAGCTTTCCGCGCCGCCAATATAAGCCCCAAGACCCTCGCTGACATCTTCGGGCGTTCGTCCCTCAATCTCAATAATTCTTGCGCCGACCAAATCACCCGCAGATTGATGGGCTCTCACAATGAAAAGCCCATCTGAAAACCAATAGACATCAATGCCGGACCGATTAAAGCTTCGATAGGCCGGGCCTTTGGACACATTGCTATGGCCATTCTCAGCAATCGCCATAGCTTTACTGACGCCTAAGAAAAACTCAGCTTCGCTCATGCGCCCCGCGGCCTGAGACATATGCTCAAGATGATCTATGAATAACAGTCTTTCTTCATCTGAAAAACTTCTGTCATATTTCAGTATCCGTTTAAGATGCTGGATGTCTTGTGTTTGGGATTCGACGAGGTCGACGGGGGCGCTGTAGCTCACAGGTAAAATTATGGGGCTAAACCGCGCTAGCTGTTTCACCAAAGGCCAGTAAATGATCAAAAGAATCAGATTTAGTAAAAGCCAGCTCAGAAAAACGCGCTTGGCATTTCGTTTGGTAAAGACCCTCACGAGTTATTCCCTATCCAGGTTCCGTGAAAGCCAAGAGGTAAGCTGTAAGACAATGCATATTGCGCGACGGGACCATCACTTAAGTTTTGTGCATTTAGGATGTTTATGGATGTTGTTTGCTTAGAAAAATCTAGCACCGACCCAATCAACCATCCATCATTTTCACTTTGGGCGTTTTGGCGCGGGACAAATAGGTGTTCTTCAGCAAAAGATGTAATGCCATAATCATAGCTTTCTATCTCACCTGTCTCAATATCATGACATAATATCGCTGACTGAAGCGGCCTTTCAGGCCGGTTTTTCCCCGTCGTGTAAAGATACCGCGCAAATTGCCCTGAATAGCTTGAATTAAACTGCGGGAATTCATGATCCCCCATTGCTGAGATTTGCTGGGTGATTTCGGCCTTGCCATTTCTGCGTAGGACGGCATGCGTTAACTTTCCAGCGGCCGGTTCAGGCACAGTGCCCTCTAATATTACCTTTAAGCCTGTGAGGAGAAACTCCTGCGCCGTTGTACAAAATGAAAATCTAATATCTCCATTTCTTTCTTCATAAGCATTCCCAAAATGAAATTGTAGGCCGGGAGGCAATTCAAAGTCTCTGCGGTCAGACAGATCGTCTTTATTTAGAACCACAACGCGCTGTGCCTCTGATGGCAGCCAAGAAAACCCTCCCAGATAATCAATGCTTTTTCTATTAGCTCTTAAGGATGGTAGCATAAAAATAAGATGACTCTTTGTCATGCTAAAGTCATGCATGAGGCCGCCAGGGACATCAGGAATGACCTGCATGTTCTCCAAACCCCCAGATTTAGATATTTTATAAATAAAGAGGCTTTGACCATAAGCATCTTGGCCAAAATTCCAAATGGTTCCGTTGGTCTCGACCTTTGGATGAGCAGAAAAGGGCATCGCTGGCATGCCTGGGGCCCAAGACTTTATTCCCAAAGTTTCCAGTGTTGCTAAATCTACCTTATGCGCTGACCCGCCTTCCCAAAGTGCTAAAAGTTCATTTCCGACTTTGACAATATTTGTATTTGCAGCATTCGCGGCGTTGAGGTTTGCTGGGGGCAGCGGCATCTCTACGACCGTTCCAAATCCATGTGTTGTAAAATGCCCTTCAGCTTCATCGGCGAGATATTTCTCGGTCTCAACAATACGGCCAATATGGGATATACCGTTTTCGGAGATATCAAATCTCTGAACCATGCCATCACCGTCAAACCAGTGTTGCACCTGTTCCCCTCCGCGCTCTCGTAATGCGGGGCCGTTTCTATAAAACTGACCGCTTAATCCCTTTGGTATTCGGCCATAAATACGTTCCAGCCTTGGAGACTCCAAACTGTGGCGCCTAACGTTTTTAAATCCTATTGGCCATCCAATCTGTTCCTCGGCGTTTCGTTCAACGGTTACTTTGGAAATGCAGGCAGGGCTTAAAAAAGCTGTTCCCCCTATCGCAGCGGCTCTGCAGAGCATTGCCCTTCTATTTAGATAATCCATTATCGCCTCCGCAAATATACCTTCTATGCATAGGCATAGTCGGACAAAATCAGCTGAGTGTCTGGGCGATTAGTCTAAAAGTCTTAGCGATTCTTCCAAAATAATAGAGATATAGGCCAATTTCCGTCGAAATCCCTGAAGAGGCCAAAGCTAGGCTATCCAAAGAATATTTTACCGATCTAACCGTCTAAATTCGGAAGGTGTCATATTTTCAAATTGCTTAAATGCTCGGTTAAAGGCTGAAATTGAATTAAACCCAGCATCCATGGCAATTGTCAAAATCGGCATATCAGATTTTTCTGGCCTCATTAGCTCTTCCTTCGCATATCCAATACGCATCAAATTTATATATTCGCTAAAGTTTCGGTGGCCGAAATGACCATTTATTAGGGCTCGTAATGTATGACTTGATGTCCCAATTCTTTTAGAAATATCGTCAATCGTTATGCCTGCGTTTAGATAGGCTTTGTCTCGGAGCATGATTTTCTGCAACTTATCGACAAGCTGTTGTTCCCTTAAGGAAAGTGGCTTGGTAGGTTGTTTGTATGTCTTACCGAAAAACAATTTGTCAGCAGGAATTTGAAACAACCAAAGCGCTGTCCATATAATTCCAGGCATTAAAATAGCGGCCTTAATAGACGGAAGGTAGCGGGCGTAAGTGCTAGAGAGTAAAATATCAGAAAGCGCATATATGGCTGCTGTTAATGCTAACCCAATTGTAAAGTAAAACCGGCCTCTTCTGCGCGCCTCTAAGAGGTCATCTGTTCGGCCTTGCAGCGTAACGGTCAAAAGATGACCGATCAGGATTAAGGCCAAAGCATTGATGGGGAGCAAGAGTCCGGGAAATTCTATTAACGCAAATTCAAATTGCTGGAGTCTCAACAATACGACAAGACCTACATAAAGCCCGCCTGCAAGGTAGTGTGGCCATTTTGGTCGGAAGTCATCATCGAACAGGGCGAGCCCAAACAGCCACACAAAAACGAGACTCGGAATATCCAAAAATCGGGCTATTAGGTATAACGGATCAGGCAGCCGAATGATGTCGGGCGTATAGCTTAATAGCGTGACGGAGACACAAAAACATATACCGATAAGATATCGCGCGCAAAGCGTCGCTCTTACGTCGCGGATGACGAGGGTTGCAATTCCTAGTAAAATCGCAACCCCAGAAAACCGAATAAACAAGTCGAGAAACATCACAAAATTACCTTAGTTTCAAAAGTTTTGACGATCTGCATTGGATGCGGGATTACTTATCTTGACCTGTCTCATAGGCGTCCAAAATACTTTGGGTGAATTTATTGCTTCGGCCCCATCCTCGCGCATTTGTCATTACAGCTACGGAAATATCTTGCTCAGGCAGTAAAACCAGCAAGGTAGTTGTGCCTTCTTGACGCCCGCCATGACCAATCGACCCTGGGAAGGCCCCCATAAAGTCCACGCCGTGGCCATAACCGACTTCTAATGTGACGCCTGTCTTTGCTTTGGGAAGCGAGGACATTACGCCGATTGAATCTTTGGAGACGAGCTTTCCTTGGTCAAAGGATTGAGAAAACCGTACAAGGTCACTGGCCGTTGAGATGTGGCCGCCGGCCGGTAAGTTTTCGCTGACATCGCGGGTAGGGGCTGGCTTTAGTTTTTTACGTTTGACGAGTTCATACCCTGTTGCAAGATTTGTGGAGGGCGCCGTTGCGTCATCTTGCGCGGTGGCCGCCATGCCGGCGGGCGTAAAAACCGCCTGACGAATATAGTCATTATAAGTTTTACCAGATGCGCCACTAATAACGCATCCTAAGACCCGATATCCATGTGAGCTATAACTCCACCCCATTCCAGGTTCAAAGATAAGATCGTCATCTTTAAAAGAGTCTAGCGGCCCTATAACGTCGGTAAAATGTTCTGTGGAGGGGGTTTCAGCTTCACCTTCTTTATAATGCCGAATGCCCGATGTATGAGATAAGAGGTGGGTCGTCGTAATCTCCCACTTCTTTTTTGGATAGGCGGGGCAGTAATCTTGTATAGGCGCGGACACATCAATAAGCTTATCGTCAACTAAGCTCATGGCTGCCGTCCCGCTAAACCATTTGGAGATTGATGCGGTGCGGTATTGGGTTTGTGGTGTCGCAGGTGATTTTTCTTCGATATCCGCAAAACCATAAGCTTTTTCAAAAACAACCTCCCCTTTATGGCCAATCGCCAATTGCAATGAGGGGATACCCGTGCGTTTTAGTTCTTTCATCGCCAAGCGATCAATCTTCGCTTCCCATGCTGAAAGATTCTCTGCTTTCGCTTGATCATCATTAAATGCCGCGCCACAGGCAATTAAAGCTGAGGCTGAAACAAGCAAAGTTTGTAATAGATATTTAGTCATTTTAAGCTCCTATGAATTTAGAATTTCCTCTTATTTCACCTTCAGACCTTTAGCAGTAACAGATGCGTAAACTGAATGTTTGATACGCCATCTGGTCGGTTTAACAGCTCACGCTGCGTGAACGGGACATGGTTTGAGGTTGCTTGGACGAATTTTTCTATGGTTTTTAGGATGGCTTCGTCTTAACACGCCCAAGAGGTGAGGAGAGTAACACTGGATACAAATTTTCAAAAACGGACGATATCGCTTTTCGTAACAATCATTGCATTGGGGGCATTGCTCTCTTTTCTACGCCCTTTTGGAACGGATGACCTTTCGCTCAAAGTTGGGACGGCTTATTGGATGGGTTTGTTTCTTGCGGGCTTTGCCGCGATTATTACAGTTGATATCCTCACATTGACCTTAAAAAAGAAACTTTCCTTCTGGGTAAGATTATTCATTCATGGGATTGCTGTAACGGCGCTCGTTTCCTTTATTGTTATCTCCTTTCATAACATCTCCGGCTGGCAAGCCATTTCACTGACCTTTTTGCAAACAGCGGTTATCAGTGTGATTGCCATCTCAATGCGGGAAATTCTCAGCGAGCAGAAATTGCAGCATCAACCAGAAGCAGGCGATAATGTCCAACCTCAAAGTCCTCGCCTTATTGAAAGATTGCCCCTTCACCTTAGATCCGCAAAGATTCACGCTTTAAAGTCAGAAGACCATTATGTTCGCGTATTTACCTCGTCAGGAGAACATCTTGTTTTAATCAGATTAAAAGATGCCATAGCTGAAATGGAACCTGTCATAGGTGTTACAACGCACCGCTCTTGGTGGGTCGCACAGAAGGGTGTTGGGAAAATCAATAAATCTGGACGCTCAACAACAATAACACTCACCTCTGGACAAGAAGCCCTTGTAAGTCGCAGTGGAAGCAAATTAATTAAGGATGCTGGCTGGAGCTAGGCTCTGATAGCATGAGATAAGTATAGTGTTTTAAAGCGAGAGCGTAATTGTGCCGAAAGGCGGACGGCTAAATGGTGCGGTGTGGGTAAGGCCTCTACTATTTATTTTTTTGAACGCATGACGATTATGTTTATGGTAATAAGCTGCTGCGGAGGGATGATATGCGTATTTGTCTAGTTCTTTTATTTGCGATGTTTTCGGTACCATTTGGCGCTCAAGCTCAAGACTATCAGGTCCAAGACTATAAAGCTGAAATCAAAAGCGCCGAAACTTTGGGGCAGATGATTTATGAGCAAGATATAGCGGGCTGGGTCGCAACAGATGAATTATTGTCCGATAAGACTTATGTCGAAAAGATCACGCCTAACCTCAAAGGCTGGGTGAGTCTGAAAGACCGTAAGAATTATAAGACGGTATTTATTGGTATTTATGAGGGAACCCCCAAAGCGATTTTTGAGGTTTCCTCGAGGAAACGTAAAGTAAAATCTAGTCAAAAGATTCCGGAGGGGCGCTTACTTTCAGATAATGAACTTTCAAGATGGAATGCGCGGCAAAAAGTTATCGGCGAGACTTTTGAGCATTGTCCCGAGTTCACGCCTATGAATACAATTGTTATTCCGGTGCCGGATGACCCCGAAAATCGCCTCTATTCATATTTGTTTTCCGCCTCCCAACAACCGGGCGTGATTGTGTTCGGAAAGCATTACAGGTTCACATTATCGCAAGATGCTTCGGAGGTGCTGGATAAACGGGATTTTTCTAAAAGCTGTATTGGGATCCCTAGGCCGACGTCTCTGAATGCTGCCGGGGCGCTCATTTCCCACATTATGAGGCCATCCCCAGAGGAGCATCATGTATTTGCGAATTTAGTGCAGCAATTAGATATATATGTCACTATCCCTGAAACAGAGCAGCTTTGGAAAGTGAGTGAGGGTAAGATTTCTAAGGTCAAACAATAGCTATGACCCTAACCCCTTTCGATATCCTTGGCATAATCGGCGTTCTCTTCATCCTCGCGGCTTACCTTGGCCTGCAACTCGAAAAACTCGACCCAAAATCCATACTCTACTCTGTCTTAAACGCCATCGGCGCAGCCCTCATCCTGCTCTCGCTTTATTTTGACTTTAACCTCTCAGCCGCGCTCATCGAATCTGCATGGCTGCTCATTAGTATTTTTGGGCTTTTCAAGGCGTTGCGTTCGCGCCATTAAGCGTGGCCACTTAATAGAGACCTTATCATGTCCCATATCTTTACGCCGCTAACCCTGCCCAATGGCCAGACAATCCCTAATCGCCTTTGCAAAGCGGCGATGGAAGAGAATATGGCTGAGGCCGGCCAAGTTCCTGGGGAGGCTCTGGTCAATCTTTATCAGCAATGGGCTGATGGCGGCGTCGGTATTATATTGACGGGCAATGTCATGGTCTCGCCGACCGCGATGACGGGGCCGGGCGGGGTTTATCTTGGCGCCGAGACCCTCGCGGAAGGTGATAATCGCAAACGTTTTGAAACATGGGCCAAGGCAGGTAAATCGGGCGGCGCGAAATTATATATGCAAATCAGTCATCCAGGGCGGCAGATCTATGCCACTCAAGGCACGGAGCCTGTCTCGGCCTCTGCGACGAAAGTTACGATGACCGGGCCAGCTGAGAAAATGTTTGCAACGGCGCGGGCACTCTCAGGTGACGAAATTCGCGGTATCATCAAACGCTTCGCTGATAGCGCCCATGCGGCCGAGCTTTGCGGCTTTGACGGCGTTCAAATTCATGCGGCGCATGGTTACTTGCTCGCGCAATTTCTCTCGCCACTGACAAATTTGCGCGATGATGAATGGGGCGGTCCATTGGAGAACCGTGCCAGACTCTTGCTCGAAGTTGTGCGCGAGGTTCGCGCGAGAGTAGAGCCTGATTTCGGCGTCTCTATTAAATTAAACTCTGCTGACTTCCAAAAAGGCGGCTATGACATTGGCGATGCTAAGCAAGTCGTGGAATGGCTTAACGGCGAAGATATCGACTTTGTTGAAATATCTGGCGGCAGTTATGAATCTGCTGCCATGATGGGAATGGCCGATGATGGCCGTGCGCAAAGCACGATCGAGCGTGAAATGTATTTTCTCGACTTTGCTAAAGACATTGGCGCCTCGGCTCACATGCCGCTTATGGTGACGGGCGGCGTGACGAAGCGCGAGACGGCAGAGCATGCCTTAAGCGATGGCAGTGTCGCGATGATCGGGATTGCTCGCGCTATGGGGTATAATCCTGATTTACCTAAAGATTGGAAAGCAGGCGAGCGCTTGCAAGTCATGCTCCCTGTTGTGAAATGGAAAAACCCGCTCTTCCAAGGCCTTGCCAATATGGCGATGACCAAAATGAATCTTTACCGCATGGGCGATGGCCATCCGCCTAAGGCGAATCCGAGTCCACTCTTTTCAACGGTCAAGCAACAGATTAAAAACTCAGCCCAAACCAAACGCTATAAGAAATGGCTTGAAATGCGGGACAGTTAAACCCCGCGACACTTAGAACATTGCGCCTTATCGCCGGGCCGTTATGTTGCGCCACATAAAATCTACCCCTTACGGAGCCTTCCATGAAACTAACATCTTCTCTTTCCGCTGTTGTGACAGGCGGCGCGTCTGGCCTTGGCGAAGCGACGGCACGCGGCCTCGCGGCTAAAGGTCTTAAAGTTGGCATCTTTGATATGAATGAAGAGCGCGGCAAGATGGTCGCCGCTGAGATTGGAGGCACCTTTGCTAAGGTCGATGTGGCTGACAATGCGAGCGTCGATGCAGGGTTTGAAGCGGTGCGCGCAGCCAATGGCCAAGAACGCATCATGGTCAATTGCGCAGGCATTGGCGGCGCGGAAAAGACGGTTAAGCGCGACCGCACGACGGGTGAAATCACAGCCCATGATGTAGAGCGTTATATCCGCATCATTAATATCAACCTTATTGGCTCGTTCCTCTGCGCGTCTAAATCAGCAGCCGGCATGATGGCGCTAAACCCAACAGATCCAGACGGAGAACGCGGCATTATTATCAATACAGCATCTGTCGCAGCGCAAGACGGCCAAATCGGTCAGGTCGCTTATGCCTCCTCTAAGGGCGGCATCCTTTCCATGGCTTTGCCTATGGCGCGTGATTTGGCCCGCGAAGGCATTCGCGTGAATACGATCTTACCTGGATTTTATGAGACGCCGATTTATGAGCAGATGAATGATAATGTAAAAGACGCCCTGCGCGCCCATGTTCAATTCCCCAACCGCTTTGGAAATCCGTCTGAATATTCCCAAGTCGTCGAATTTATGTGTGAGCATACATATCTTAACGGCGAATATATCCGCACGGATGCGGGCGCCCGGATGCCGCCGCGCTAAGTTTAACTCTACACATCATAATTTTATAAAGGCGGGCTTTTGCTCGCCTTTTTTGTTTTGAGGCATTCATGCCTCGCCTGCTTTCCCCCAGCGCTTGTGTTAACTATACTCTGTCCCGCAATGAAACAGGGCTTTAGCCGCTCTGATACGCCTCTCGCGCGATTCCCCTGAAAATAGCGCGAATCCCCCTCAAAATCCCTCCCTTTTAAGGCGAACACCATTTGCGAGACTGGCATGGCTCTTGCTCCCCTTAGGGGCGAGACACTGAATTAACCCACTCACAAGGATTAGGGGAAACACCATGACCAGCGATATTGACCTTCACGTCGGAAAACGATTACGCCGCCGCCGCCGCTTACTCGGCTTAACCCAGCAAAGCTTGGCCGAAGATGTCGGCATTCGCTTCCAGCAAATCCAAAAATATGAATGCGGCGCCAACCGCGTCTCTGCCGCGCGTCTTTTTGAGCTCTCCGAAGCGCTCTCCGTGCCCATTCAGTATTTCTATGAAGGTCTATCTGAGAATGACCCGCTTATGCGGGGCTTGCCAAACCCAGAGATTATTGCGCCGGACGTTCTCTCTAAGAAAGAGACGATGGATCTCGTGCGGGCTTATTATTCTATGGGCGAGGGCCCGCGCAAACATTTGCTAGATCTCGCAAAATCATTGGAAGCCAATTCCAAGCCAACAGCTGCGGCCCTGCGCCTCGTTACGCCTTAGCGTAAGATGCGCTGGCCCCATGGCTTTCAATATTAACTGACAATGTAAAGGCTGCGTGATATGCGGCCTTTATGACTGGTTACTCCCAAACAGATTTAGAAGCCCGCCTTACACATATGGCTGAGCTTGCCAAAGCGGCGCGCACAATAACCTTGCCGCTTTACGCGCAGGATATGGACGTCATCAACAAAGCTGATGGCTCCGATTTTGACCCTGTTACCGCAGCTGATATTGAGGGCGAGCGCGCTATGCGGGCCCTTATTATGGCCGTCTTTCCAGATGACGGCATTGAGGGCGAAGAGCTTCCCGCCATAGAGGGTAAAAATAACTGGCTCTGGACGCTTGACCCCATTGACGGCACGCGCGGCTTTGTGGCGGGGATTCCCGTTTGGAGCACCTTAATCGCTGTAAGCTATGAAGGCGCGCCTCTATTGGGCCTGATTGATGTCGCCGCGCAAGATAAGCAGTTTTGGGGCGCGCCAGGCCGGGCTTGGCTGCTGCAGGGCGGCCAAGAAACTGAGCTCAAGACGCGCAGCTGCGCCGGCGACTTAAGCCAAGCGATTTTGGGCTGCACCGAACCGCTCTCCATGCTCAATCCGCGCGAGCTTGAGGCCTATAATATTATCCGCCGAGAGGCGCGTTTCTCCCGCCTTGGGCTGGATGCTTATGGTTACGGGCAGGTGGCAGCGGGACGGATGGATATAATTATCGAAGCCCTGCTAAAGCCCTGCGACGTTCGCGCTTTGATGCCCGTCATTGAAGGGGCAGGAGGAAAACTAACCAATTGGGAAGGCGGCTCTGCTGTGGATGGCGGGCGTGTTGTAGCTGTGGGCGATCCGGGATTTTTGCCAGATCTTTATACAAAGCTTGGCGGGATACCCGAAAGTTAGAGCCGTTAGTCTTAAGGTGTTCCTACTTGAATGGGATAAGCTTTTTCTGCTATTGCGGATATTACATTAACGGCAATAGACGCTCAAAATTAGTCGCTGAGTTAATCCCAATTTACAACTCTAATGGCCTCTAACTTTTTGGAGTAATTACTTCTCTCTAATAGAGGCTGGTTCTCAACTTTGATCGTTTCTAAACTAGGAAAACGTGATAAATCGCCAATATCTTGGAGGCGTTTCACTTGAAAAAACTTCAGTGTTTTGAGGCCTGTTGAAGAAACTTCATCTATACTTTCACTACCACCTAGATGAAACTCTAAATGTTTAAGATTAGATAGCTGAGTTATGTAAGGATAGCTATCTTGGATAGATGGACTAAATATCAATGTTCTAAGTGATTTGAGGGCTGAAATACTGGATATATTTTTTCGATGACCGAACATTCTTAATTCTTTAAGGTTTTTAGCCTGCTCTAAATATTGTAAATCGAGTGCTTTTGTACGCATTTGCGATAAAATGAGAGTTTCCAAGTTTTGATGAACTATACGGCTAAGAATTTTTTTATCGGTTATTTCTAAAACCCCAAAACTCAAATACTTTAAATTAGGAAGGCTCTTAAAGTGTTCCCAGTTTTTAGCGCGGATTGGATCTAGCCAAAGGTTACAAATATTTGGAAGTTGATTTAGTATCTTAAAATCAAAACTGTCCCCTAGATGATGCCAAAAACGTAATGTTATTTGTTCAGGGAATTCGCGTGCTAAATCGTTGATCGAATTTAGTTGCATCGAGTTATATTCAGATGGACTCGAAAACTGTATTCGAAGGTTTTCCTCTTTCTCTAGGCGATTGCGAACGGTGGCCAAATTATTGAGATCTTTGTGGGTTAAAATATCGGACATAGGAGAAAATAACAGAGTCGCGAAGTTTTGTAACGCGCAATATAACCCTCAATTGAGCTCCATGTGAGCGGCTCAAAATCGCCCAGAATAGGCCTCTGTCTTACTTCCGCTAAATTACCCGAAAGCGGACATCATCATTAAGTTCCAACAATCAAAGTTATTTACTTATACGAATTTGAGGTCTAGGTGAATACTTTCTCTAGTAAACAACTTAGCGCTTTGACGGCGTACAATTATGACAAAAGAAGAATGGGAGACATCAAGGTCTGCTCCCGATATGTTAACAGACTTGCACATTCATAACCCTGAATATTTCAAATCGCTAATTCCTGTCCTTCATCGGTATTTTTTAGCTTGTTGTTGGAAAATAGAACACTTGCTTCCTCAAAAGCATCTACGAAATGGCATCGTGGGTGCAGAAAAGTGGATCAAAGGCGAGATTGATGATGATGAACTAAATCGATTAAATTGGTACGCTGAAGCAGAATGTTTCGCGATTGATTACGCTAAGACGTCTGATGAAATTGAGGAAATACAAATGTTAATCAATGGAATTGAACAGTTACAGGGATTACCCTTCGATGATGCTAAAAATTTATTGAAACGAGCGGCTTACTTTGCAGAGATTTCAATGCTGTATCCCAAGATAAACCATGCACCGTTTGTTAAAAGTTTATGTACATCCCAGTTTTTATGTCCCGATTTACTAAGGCAGTTTCTTGAGCCAAATTTCCATGAAACACCCAATAAGGGGTCATTAGATATAGATACAAAGGATAGTCAATTGATGACAGCCTTTGGGAAAGTCAAAGGCCCTCTACCTGAACTTTAAGCCTGTTATTTGGTATCCTTATCAATGTCGGCATTTGCCGCCAAAGAGGACTAAACTGACCGGCTTTAAACCGTTCAATGAAAGACCGCCCGCCATATGCGCTTTTGGAGGTAAACCGAAGTCAGTCGGACATCTTAAAAATAACCGCTCTAAAGCGCATTATCGTCCAGAAACTTATCAAAAGCCGCAAAGAATTGATCGCGGTAAACATCCCGTTCTAGGAATAATTCATGCAGCGCGCCGGGCACGACTTTGAAGGTCCCCCGGGCTTTGGACGCAAAGTCCTCGTTAGAGGCGGGGTCTACAATCGGATCAGCGCCAGCCGCAACGATCAAGCATGGAATGTTTAGCTCGGCGGCATTGCGATTCACCCAAGACATGGATTTCAAGGCCTGCACAATCCAGCCATATGTCGGCGGCCCCACACGCAGCCGGGGCGTTGTCTGAAAATAGGCGGCCCAGTGACGATAGCGGTCCTTATCAGACGTCAATTTATTGGAATTAAAAGGCACGGGAAGACCGTTGCGCTGCCGCTGAAAGGGCAGGTTTTTCGCTTTCAGGCCCATCGCAGAAAGCGCGCGGATCGCGCCTTTCATAAGCGGCGTATCTAAATCATAGAGCCCAAGCATTGGCGCGGAACAAACAATAGCGGAGGGATTAATGACGCCGCTTAGGACAGCTTGCAGGACAATCGTGCCGCCCATGGAATGCCCCATGACGATATGCGGCTTTGGCAGAAAAGATAAGAGCTCTTCGGTGACAAAGGCTAAATCATCGGCGTAATCTTGGAAGCTATCGACATAGCTTTTCATCTTATCTTCAAGGAGACGGTCAGAGAGGCCTTGGCCGCGCGGATCGACAATAAGGATATTAAAGCCGCGCTCCAATAAATCCGTGGCGGTTTCAAGGTATTTTTCAATAAATTCAGTGCGGCCTGGGGAGAAGATAATAGACCCGCGAGGCTTATCACTGGGAGCGCTGGCAAACATAACGCGCAGGCGTAAATCCCCGCGCTTTACAAAATAGGTCCCCATACGCGGCTCAAGCGCCTCGGGAATGGGGCGGCCGCCGGGCTGAACAATATCAGCCTTTTCATATTTAGGGGGTAATCCAGCCATTAGCTAATAAAGGGGCCAAGGCCCCCTTATTGAACACCGAGGTGTTAATTCATATTCGAGAAAATGCTTTGAAGGCCCATAGCGACGGACATGTCACCAGCAACTTTCAATTTCCCAGACATAAAGGCCATCATCGGATCAAGATTACCTTCAGCTAAGGCGATAAAATCGTCTTTTGACACTGAGATCGTGCAATCTGCATCATTATCTTCTGTTGTGGCTTCTTCGCCAGACGCGAAGACTTGTCCGTCATCGCCAAAGTCGAATTTAACAGATTTAGCTGTTCCGCCAGCTTTGACGAGAGCTTCAGTCATTTTTGCTGCGATATCTGCATTATCCATGGTGTATTCCTTTCAGTATATGCAATTTGTTGCACACTATATGGGGCGAGACGCCCCAAAGTGCTAGCTTTATTTTCAGAGCCTAGAGCGGCTTTCTAAACTTGAGTGTTGCTCGGTCAGATTCGCCGATATTCTTAAAGAGCTCAGCATCGAACCCTTCGGGAATCTTAGACGCGTCTTCTGGCACGTAAGAGCGCGGCGGCAATGTCCAAACGCCGAAAGGATGGTCAGCTGTGTCGCGCGGATTAGCATTGACTTCAGAACTACCAACAAATTCAAAACCGGCGCGCTTGGCCATGTCTTTCATATAGCTTTCTTGCACATATCCTGATTTCCCCTTGGGGTCTTGGGTTGCTGATTCAGGCAGGCGGTGCTCAACAATACCGAGGATACCGCCAGGTTTTAAGGCGTCATAGAAATCCTTAAAGGCCTTATCGGCATAGCCGCCGCCCATCCAGTTATGGACATTGCGGAAAGATAAGAGGACATCAAGATCGCCCGTTTCTAAGATAGGTGCGTCTTCCGTTCCAAATTTGCCAATTTCAATAGTCCCAAAATCTTCGAGGCCGACATATTTGTCTGTAAAGGCCGCATTGCGTTTCATAACGCGCTCACTGTCACCCTGGCGAAGGACTGCCACATAAGTGCCGCCATTTTCAGCCAAATAGGGCGCGATAACGGGCGTGTACCATCCAGGCCAAACTTCGCCAATTTTTTTACCAGGCGCTACTTCAAAAAATTCGAGTGTTTCTTTTGGATTACGAAAGGCATCGCGGGCTGTGTTTTCAGCGCGGCGCGGATGGGCCAACACCTCAGACAGCGTTACGGGGGCTTTTACAGCCTCTACTTTGGGCGTCTCTGGTTTGGTCTCAGTTCCGCCGGAACAAGCGGCCAGCGCCATAAGGCTAGCGCCGAGCAGGGCTGCGGATAAGGATTTTAAATGTGTCATAGAGGGTCTCTTATTATTTATGGTGAGGTTTCCTAACGTAAATACGGCCGAACTAAAAGGGGGCGCGCAACAATCGCAGCTTATCCTCTTGAAAGCCTGAATCCATTTCCCATCTAGGATAACGGGACGCCGATATGGGTCCTTAAAAACCTGAAAGACTGCTCATAATGAGGGTCTAAAACTTACATTGCTAAAAGGATGTTTGACATGAGAACTTATGATTTTTCCCCCCTTTACCGCTCATTTGTAGGCCTTGACCGTATGGCCGGCTTAATCGATGCCGCGAGCCAACAAGCGTCGACCGGAAGCACTTATCCGCCTTATAATGTGGCGCAACTCTCTGAAAATGCTTACCGAATTGAACTCGCCGTAGCGGGATTTGATGAAGCCGAGTTGGAACTCGAAAGCCACGAAAATGTATTAACTATTACGGGCCGTAAAGAGGCCAGCGCGGATAATGACGATGCTGAATATTTGCACCGCGGTATTGCCGAGCGCGGCTTTGAACGCCGCTTCCAGCTAGCTGACCATGTTTTGGTCGACGGCGCAGAGCTAAAGAACGGACTTTTGGTCATCTCACTAAAACGTGAACTGCCCGAAGCGCTGAAACCGCGCAAAATCGCGATAAATGACGCAAAGTTAATTCGTTCAAAACCTAGCAGTAAGGCAAAAGCTGCTTAAATAGAGTCTATGCAAAGGGCCGCCTCTTCCTTCCTCCCCTGAAGATTTGGCAAAGGTCCAGCATATGACGCGGCGCCGTGTGGGCACCCCCCTCCCAGTCCACACGGCGCCGCTCTTTATTTGTTAGAAGACTTTAGATATTTAAAAATATCAGCGCCGCTCATCTTAGGAGAGACGCCCGCCTTAAAAGCATCCTCGACGGCGCGCAGAATAGCGGCATTATAAGGCGCGGATTGCCCCGTCTTTTCTGCCAGCCTCACAATCTCGCCCTGAAGGTAATCAATCTCTGGCGCGCGGCCCATCTCCAAATCATCCAGCATTGAAGAGCGCGCGGCGGCGTCAATCTTGACAATCTTGCTCATGATGCTTTTGTAAATGACATTGGGAAGGCGTAACACTTTTATCATTTTCGAAGCGTCAGCTTTGCCAAAGGCCGCAGGCTCTATGCCCGTGCCGCGCGCTACACCAAGACCTTCTTCCACGACAAGCGCTAAGGATTTGCGGTAATCGCGCTGTAGCAAGCCTTCGCGTAAGGTGCCGCCCGTTAGCGTGTTCAAGGCATTGTTGAGGTTTACCAAAAGCTTCCCCCATTGCACGGCGAGAATATTTTCAGAGATGACCAGCACTTGCCCCGCGCTAGCAAATAAAGCTTGCAAGGTTTTAAGATGGGGGGAGTCTATATTTTGAACGGTGAGATCGCCTTCGGTTCCGCAATGAAACCGTCCCGGCCCTGTCCCTGTAACGTTAAACGGCACGACCGCCCCTAAGACGGGCTGCGATAAAATGCCGCGCAGAACCTCTGGGTTACTCACGCCGTTTTGGAAGCTTATGATAATGGCATCGGCTTTGGCATAAGCCGAAATCGTTTTAGCCGCCTCGGCTGTATCCTGGGATTTCGTGGTGAGTAAAATGATATCAGCAGACGCTATATCTTTTGGCTCGAGCGAAAAGGTGAATTGGTCAGAACTCAGCTGAATATCACCGCGTTCAAAATGGGTCAGGGTCAAGCCATTGGCATCAATTTCAGATTTAAAACGCTGCCGCCCGATAAAGGTCACTTGGGCCCCGGCATGAGCGAGCTGCCCGCCGAGATAACAGCCGATCGACCCGGCTCCGAATATTGCGATATGTAAAGGCGAAGTGTTCATATCTCGCCTTAGACTAAATTTTAAGACCGATTACAATCAGCGTCTTTATGAAATCCCTGAATAGAGCCCAGAGGTAAGCTGCCTTGAAGGCATTCTTTAAGCCAAGCGATTTACGGTTTGCTCAATTTGCCAAATGCGGTCTTTGCCAAAATATATTTCATCCCCTAGAAAAAATGTCGGTAGCCCAAATGCGCCGCGGTCGACGCAGGCTTGGGTGGCCTCCATCAGGCCTTGCTTGACCTCTGGCGTTTGAGCGGCGGCGACCAAGGCCGCGCCGTCTAGTCCGGCCGCCTCTAAGACAGCGCTTAAAACATCGGGCTGACTAATATCCTTATCCTCTTCCCACATGGCTTTAAAGACGGCGGGATAAAAGTCATTATGTCTTCCCGCATTCTGGGCGGCGATGGCGGCGCGCATGGCGAGGAGCGTATTGACAGGAAAGGCTGAGTTAAACTTAAAATCTGTTAGGCCGTGGTCTTTGACAAAACGCTGAATTTCCAGCTGCATATATTTCATTTTATTTGGGACATTCCCAAAAGCTTGCCAAGGGGGCTGGTTGTTGGTCAATTTAAATATTCCGCCGATCAAGACGGGGTGCATGATGACCTTTAATCCCGTTCGCTCGCTCACGCCCTCAAGAGCTTTCCACGCGAAATAGACATTGGGGCTGCCAAAGTCATAATAAAAATCTAGTGATGTCTTATTATCTTTTAGGGTCACCATGTTTCTCCGTAAGGGCGTAGATCAAGTTCGAATGTCCAAGCATCGCGCGGTTGATGATGTAGGCGCAGATAAT
This sequence comes from Hellea sp., assembly GCA_039977295.1. GTDB lineage: Bacteria > Pseudomonadota > Alphaproteobacteria > Caulobacterales > Maricaulaceae > Hellea. The sequence continues at coordinate 367,054 of JBDWDN010000003.1, forward strand.
TCTCTGCAATATGATTTGGGTTTAGAATTAAATCAGCCTTGCGCATCTCGTCCACATTAGGAAAATTCTCGCGAATGAAATTAGAATCGATCATGCCGTCAATGACTGTATGGGCGACATGAATGCCTTTTGGTCCAAGCTCCCTCGCGCAGCTTTGTGCTAAGGCGCGCAGGCTATGTTTGGCGGCAGCAAAAGCAGAAAATCCTGCCGCGCCGCGCAGAGAGGCCGTCGCGCCCGTGAAGATCATAGTCCCGCGCCCGCGCGACTCCATATGCGGCGCCACATTATGGGCCATAAGAAAGCCTGCAAAGCTCGCCATTTCCCAGACCTTACGAAAAACGCGCGGCGTCGTGTCAGCAATGTTGAATTTAACATTTGCGCCGATATTAAAAACAGCCACGTCAATGGCGCCGATAGTCGTTTCAATCTCAGTAATGAGCTGCGCCATGGCCTCTTCATCGCGCGCATCGACACCGTGGGCTGAGGCTGAGCCGCCCTCGGCCTTGATTAGGGCCGCTAAAGCTTCGAGCTTTTCAATCCGAGCGGGCCGCCGCACAGCGCAAACATGAAGCCCGACCCGGGCAAATGCGCGCGCAATAGCGCTTCCCGTATCGTCTCCGGCCCCAATAATCAGCGCTACATATTTTTGAATTTGGCTCATGCAAATATAAAGCCCTATAATCGAGACCGTGACAAGGCTATGAGACGTATAGACATTGAATATTTGCGAGAAAGCCATGACCGGATTTAATGACTTAGCTAAGGCCGTTACCGCCAAAGAGGGGGGCTATGAGAGCACTATTCCTGATAATTGGCGGCAGGGCCGAACGGCTTATGGCGGGCTTACGGCAGGCCTGTCCCTTATTGCGGCACAAAACCAATTCTCTGATCTACCTCCCCTTCGTAGTGCGGTCGTGAATTTTATCGGCCCTGTGACCGACGATCCGGTATTCTCCTCGCGGCTCTTACGCCAAGGCCGCAATGTGACATCTGTTGAAACCGAAGCCAAAATCGAATCTGGCACCATTGCAACATCGACCTTTATATTTGGCGCTGGGCGCGACTCGGAGCTCTCTGTTCAGTGCCCTGCGCCTGACGCCCCAAAGCCTGAGGATTGCGAGCTTTTTACGCCGGAATTCGCGCGCGATTTCGTGCCGGTCTTTTTCCATAATTTTGATACCCGGTTAATCGCCGGGGCGCGTCCCATGAGCGGCGCGGAGAAAGGCTATATTCGGACCTGGTCGCGCCATAAAGATCCAGCCTCTCGCAGCGGCATGGCCAGCCTCTTGACCCTTGGGGATGTCCTGCCGCCCGCGGCTCTGCCCATGCTCAAAAAAATGGGCCCTGTGAGTTCGGTCAATTGGATGTTCAATGTCTTAGTCGATAATCCGGTAACAGAGGATGGCTGGTGGCATGTTGAAACGACGCTGACGGCCGCGAGCGGCGGTTATTCTTCACAAGTCATGCGCTATTGGAATACGGAGGGCGTCTTAGTTGCCGAGGGCATGCAAGCCGTTGCAATATTTGTTTAGCTCGTCATAGTTAGGGCTTAGGGAGAGAGTTATGCATTTAATTTTAGCGGCAAGCGATGGTTCATCAGATATGATGGAGATGCTGACGGGCACAGCAATACGCGGGCTTAATGTTCTAGGCTCTCTCTTTCTCTTTGTTCTCGGCCTCATTGCCGTGGCCATTATCGTTACATTTATTATCGATGTGACGCAGACCAAAGATGCTGTGCGGCGCAATTATCCCGTGCTGGGCCGTTTTCGAGGTATCTTCTCAAAGCTAGGCGAGTTTTTTCGTCAATATTTCTTTGCGATGGACCGCGAAGAAATGCCGTTTAACCGCGCGCAGCGTGAATATATAAATGATATCGCCGAGGACGGTAAAGAAGTTGTTCCCTTTGGCTCCACCAAAGTGCTCTCGCCTGGCACTGCGATATTTGCCAATGGCATGTTCCCTAAACTTGAGGGCACACATACGCCCCATGCCGCTTTCATTATCGGTAAAGGGGCGCGCAGGCCTTACGCCCCGACGAGTCTCTTTAATATCTCGGCGATGAGTTACGGATCTCTTTCCAAGCCCGCCGTGCAAGCTTTGTCCCACGGCGCGCAAATGGCAGGGTGCTGGCTCAATACGGGTGAGGGCGGCGTGTCGCCTTATCACCTCGAAGGCGAATGTGATGTTGTCTTTCAGCTCGGCACAGGCAAGTTTGGCGCGCGAAATAAAGATGGGTCTTTAGATGCGGATAAGCTCCGCAAGACCTGCGAAGATAACCCCGATATTAAAATGATTGAGATCAAAATCTCACAAGGGGCCAAGCCAGGTAAAGGCGGCATTCTTCCGGCTGAAAAAGTAACAGCAGAGATCGCGGAAATTCGCGGTATCACAGAAGGCGAATCGGCCATCTCGCCTAACCGTCATGTCGACGCAAGCAACCCTGCCGAATTACTCGATTTAATTAATGCCGTGCGCGAGGCTTCGGGCCTCCCAACAGGTATTAAATTCGTAGTTGGCAATATCACGCCCATCCATGAATTTGTGAAAGAAATTAAGCTGCGGGGTGAAGACTCAGCGCCTGATTTTATCACTGTTGATAGCGGCGATGGCGGCACAGGCGCGGCCCCGCTCCCGCTTATGGATAATATGGGACTATCAATTCGCGAAGGGCTACCCCTTATGGATGATCTGCTGCGCGAAGAAGGCCTGCGCGAGCGTATCGCTTTAATCGCCAGCGGGAAACTCGTCACCCCCGCGGATGCCGCTTGGGCCTTTTGTGTTGGCGCAGATTTCGTAAATGCGGCGCGCGGTTTCATGTTTGCACTAGGCTGTATCCAAGCCTTAAAATGCGACGAAAACACCTGCCCCACAGGCATCACCACCCACAATAAACGCCTACAACGCGGATTAGACCCCACCAACAAAGCCGTCCGCGTCATGAATTATTGCCAAACCATCCAAAAAGAAGTCGAAATGATCGCCCATAGCTGCGGCGTAGACCATCCGCATGAGCTAACCCGCGATCACGTTATGATTGTTCAAGCCAGCGGGCGGAGTAAGCCGTTTTCTCAGACGTGGGATGTGTCGCGTTATATGTGAGGCTTGGGCGGTGAAGATGCAGAAGGCCATCGCGGTGGTAAAGCGACGTCAAGAATAGCACTCCCTTTGTCATCATAAATGGTATATGAAGCGTTTATGGCGCAGACGGAACCAATAGATTTACAGACGGCAATTATTGCAGATGACCATGCGATTGTACGGCAGGGCACGGCTCAGATATTGGCGTCGATAGAGGAGGTAGCTGTCGTCGCTCAGACCGATAATGGATTGTCCGCTATTGCCGAGGTCAAGAAACATCAACCCAATTTACTTGTCCTTGATGCCGCCATGCCGATGGCCCGCGGCATTGAGGTTTATAGCGAAGCTCGTCGATGGAGCCCTGATACGAGAGTGATACTGCTGACAGGCTTTACCTCATTGAGTTTGCTATCGGATTGGCTTGATGCGGGGGTGGATGGATTGCTCCTTAAATCTTGCTCGCCAGAAGAAATGCGCGAGGCATTTCAGGTTGTCTTAGGCGGCGGCAATTACATTGCTAAGTCTGTTCAGGAGATGCTGAAAACCGCGATTGCACCCAGAGGCCTTACCCCGCGTGAGCGAGAAATTTTATCTCTCATCTCCACAGGTCACGCGAATTCTGCGATTGGAAAGCGCTTGTCCATAAGTCCCAAGACGGTTGAAAAGCACCGAGGGAGCTTGATGTCAAAACTTGGCGTGCATTCCGTCGCAGAACTTATGGTTTATGCCCTGCGAGAGGGCTTGCTCGATGAACATAAGCAATTGTGAGGCCTCTGAATGGGGTGCTCACCCCATAGACGTTGATGGCTGCATAATTTAATGTAGAAAAAAGATCAGGGCGGCTTTGCTTAAAATGGTGCAAGATATGACATTGAGATGGGTGGGGAGTTTCTTGCTTGTCGCTGTCATATGCTTGCAAAGTGTTTTGGCTTTTGCGGCTGAGCCGCTTGCCCTTAAAAAGGATTCAGGTTTTTACGTGCCCTTGACGCCATATCTCGAAGGATATGTTGACGATACACGGGAATTAGGCATTGAGGATGTCCGTAACAATCCAGATGATTTTATGCTCGTCACGACCCGCTATCCTGATTTCGGTCTGACAGAAGGACGTGTTTGGATGAAAGCGAGTGTGCTGAATTCGATGGATGTTTCTGGGACATGGCGGCTTGATATTAACCGACAATATTATTCCGAAATTGATATTTATTTATCCTCAAGCGACGAGTCTCCCCGCAGACTTATTTATTATACGAATACAAATAATTTTTCTGATCGACAGGTGCCTGACAGATTATTGGGCGTAGATTTTGATATTTCAGGCAATAGTAAAGTTGATATATATATAGGCTTTCGCTCTGACTCGACGAGTTATATGCCAGTGGGCATAGGCACTCCCGAAGCGGTCATGTCTCGTCATAGTCAAGAACACACAATAAATTGGATATTAAATGGGGCGCTTCTCGCTATCATTGCCTTTTCATTGATGATGATTCCCGTAATTGGATGGCGTTTATCCCTGAGTTTCAGCCTCTATATATTGGTCGGGTTTATCTATGTTTTTCACGCAGATGGTTACACATTTCAACATATTTGGCCGCATCAACCTATGAAAATAAATGACCCGCTTAATCTAAGTTTTATGGTCTCTATGCCCGTATTTGGTCTCATTTTTTCAAGAATGATGTTTAATTTCAAGAAACATTCACCGCGTTTTGATCTCTATTTAATTGGTTTTATTGCCATGGCAGCCTGCATCGCATTACTGTCATTTCCAATATATCAATCCCAAAGTATTAAAGTATTCGCCTATTATACCACACCTATAGGGTCGATTACGCAAGTGGTTGCGGGGTCAATAGCAATCCGCCGGAAATTATTAGGGGCCATTCCCTATACGATTGGGGCGGTGATTGTCTTAAGTTCTTTTGTTTACGCGACGGCCGCGCATTTATCACCAGGAAATTATAATCTGGATAGCACATTGGATTATGGGCATATGGCTTTAATTGCAGAATGTTTGGCATTTGCAGCGGCCATTGTGATTCGGCTTTCGGGCCTTCGTCGGGAACGGGATAGAGCCTTGCAGGCCGAACTGTTATTAGCCCAAGATAAATTAAAACTGTCCTCTGATTTACAGGCCTCTCAAGCCAATTATATCAATGCCCGCAAAATGTCTGATATCAGGCGCAATCAGCTTTCATCTGTCAGTCATGACTTACAACAACCACTCGCCTCTCTACGCCAGGCCCTTGGCAGGATAGGCGGGCCTGATGAAGATGCCAAACAACAAATGTATACAGCCTTTGATTACTTGGAGTCTTTGGCGCGTGACCAAATCACAGCGGGGAAAATCGGCACGACGGCGCATTTGGATGGAAGTTTAGAGCGTTTTCCGGTTAGAACATTGCTCGATAATATTTATGAAATGTTCAAAGATGAAGCGGCGTCAAAGGGACTAAATTTTCGATATCGCCCGATGGACGCGACTGTAACATCTGACCCGATTGGCTTAATGCGGGCGATTAATAATCTTGTCTCAAATGCGATTAAACATACTGAAGAGGGCGGCGTTTTATTGGCCGCTAGACGCCGTCATGGACGTGTTAGGATAGAGGTTTGGGATACAGGTGCGGGCATGACACAAAGTGATTTAGACCGCTATACGCTGCGCCATGAAAAGAGCGAAAACTCGCAAGGCGCAGGGCTAGGACTCGCCATTGTCACTGAAATCTCAGAGGCATTAGACCTTGATTTTGAAATGCATTCCAAACCTAGAAAGGGCTCATCCGCTTTTCTGTACGTTCCGCATTCGGCCTAAATAAAATGGGGTGTTTACCCCATATCGCAATTATTAGCCTCATGTGAAAAGCCTCGCGGGGTAGTCCATAATTTCTGCCCAATAGATCTAATATGGGGCGAGCCATGTATTTTAAAACTCAACTAGACCGGAACCTTTCTTTTGATAACGGCTTTGATTTTTCAGGCGGTGGTTTCGCACAAAACTATGGCATAGCCCCCGCAAATCTGCTTACAACTACGGCGCTTACGCAGCAATCTTCGTTAACCCTATTTCAGCCCAATGAAAATCTACTCGCAGCCCCAGACCCGGGACCGCTAGAGCAAACGCCAGGACAATCAGCTCTTGCCGATTTTAGCGATAATTTGGAGAGTTTAGAGGGTACGGTTGAGACAATATTGGGCGGCGTCACCACCGCGAAAGAGACCGCGGAGACGATACAATCTGCTTTAGGTATATTTGGTGATATTGCCGATGCGGCTGATACGGTTGCAGATGTGTTGAAGGGCTTTGAGAATGTTCTGAAATTGGTCGGTAAGGTTAGCTTTCTAAGGCCCTTTGCTCGTAAGCTTGAAGATGTCTTTGATAACATGGAGGCGAAGGTTCGCCAGATAGAAACAAAGACCCGAAAAATAGATAAAAAGTTAGAAGAAGAACAAGACTTTGTTGATTCTATGATTGATGAACTCACGAGTTATGAATCTGGCTTACAAATCGCGTTGTCCGAAATTGTTTCATTCCGACAAACCATTGACCAAGCTGATATGGCCTATAATCGGCTTTCCGATACTGATGCCGGGGCGAATGGCGGGTTAGAGGCCAGTATCATTTCAATATTTGGCGATGCGAATGACGAATTTGGAAATCTTGATAGCTTTCTGGGGGATGTCATACCCAAGCTTGATCCCCTAGAGCTTGGTAGCTTAAACGCTATCTTTGGAGATATTACGAACGTCATCAGCATTGCAGTGCCGTTGCAAAATCAAATCGAGGCTATAGCGAGGGAGCTTGATTTTCTAAAAGCCCCATTGAATATTTTGGATGAGGCTCTTTCACCTGTTGAGGATGTTCTAGATGCTGCTGCGATAATTTTCGATATATTTGTAGCCCCTATTTTGGATCCGATATTGGACGCCATAGGGGTTACGGCGCTGTTTGACAGTATCGAAGCGGAACTTTTAAAATTGCTCCCGGACACATCAGGGATTTTTGATATTGATACTGACCTTGCCGCTATATTCTCCGCTATAGATATTGACTTCATAGAGGGCATTATTGATTTGCCTAATTTTGAAAATACACTTCTACCCGCCTTTCTGGACCCCATTACGGGATTGGCGGATGGCGTTATCATCACGCCTGAGGGGGAAACAGATGCGACGGGCGGGACAGGTAACGATCTGATCAGCGGCAATGATTTAAATAATACACTGATGGGCGGTGATGGGGATGACGTCTTCACCCCGGGCGGAGGCAATGATATCGTCTATGGCGGCGAGGGTGACGATACGGCAATTTTTGACGCGTCCATTTCTGAATTTAGATTTTCTCAACTCGAGGATGGACGCTTTGTGATTGAGCATGATGCGCCCGCAAGTTTTGGTGCGGATCAAGGGCGCAACATTTTTGACTCGGTTGAAAACTATCTCTTCTCCGACGGAACTGTCTTCACGCAAAGCATGCTGGCGGACGTTATTGAAGTGACGGGGACGCAGAGCGTTTACGGTTTTTCTGAAGATGAATTTCTAATTGGAAATCATGAAGATAATAGCATTAATGCGGGGGGCGGAGATGATTACCTTTTCGGCGGGGCTGGGGATGATTATTTATTTGGTGGTCTCGGCGATGATATCCTAAATGGCGGCGGTCAAGCAGACAGCCTTCATGGTGGGTTGGGTTTTGATATTGTAACATTTGCCGGACAGGCAGATCCCATCGTCATGATTTTACTAGGCCAGTCATCTGTGCACCGGAATTATTTAACCATTCCAGCAGGCGAATTCACAAATTATTCTAGTATCGAAGGTGTTATCGGAAGTGATGGGAACGACATATTATATGGAGGTCTCGGCAATGAGAGATTAGAGGGTGGTAATGGGTCAGACATTCTACGAGGGCTTAATGGGAATGATGTTCAACTGGGAAATAACGGCAACGATTTCTTATTTGGGGATTGGGGTTTTGATACGCTTGATGGCGGAAGTGGTGACGATCATTTTATAACAGGGCAGAATAGTGATGTGGTCAATGGCGGCGATGGTTATGATACACTTTTTTATGGGTCATCAGATGGCCGTCCTTCTGTGCTTGTTCCTGTATTAGCCACCGTTGGGTATGACAACCCTCCCGCTTCCGATGGCAGTGACTGGTCAGGAATCCCGGATCGAATTATAGTTGATGCTGAAACTGGAACTGTCGAAGAATATGATGCTGTCCAGGGAATTGTCGTCCAGTATTCATTAACGGGTACGGATAGTTTTGAAAATATAGAACGTATTATCGGTTCAAACGGCGATGATATTTATAATGGCTCCACAACCACCCAGACATTTTGGGGTGGGTCGGGCAATGATATTATCCGCTCGGGCGGAACCTTGCGCGGCGAAGATGGTACATTTGGCCGCGACGGATTTTATGGCGGCGCGGGCGATGACACTATTTACCTCTCCGGCCTTGGGGATGAATGGGGCAATGGCGGCTCGGGCACTAATGAATATTTCTTTGATAATTTAGGCGAGTTAACTGACGATTATTATCTACGGATAAATGCAGGCCCGCATTCAGGTCAGGATACGCTAAGGTTTAGCTATCACGGCGTCGATGAAAATGGTGACCCTGCCGTCTTGTCAACGCCCTATAGCCTATCCAGCTACTCGACCGAGTTGAACGGAGTAGAAACCGTTTACCTAACCTTCTCACACCACCTTGGCTTCAACCGATATGGCGACATAGGCGTTGACGTTGAAATGAGAATAGACGGCGCCGAAATCATTCATGGGACGGCTAATAGTGACAATATAAGACATGAAATACCGGGCGTTGACATATTTTATGGCGGGGGGGGCGACGACCGTATCACCGCGTTCAACATGACAGTTTACGGCGAAGAGGGCGATGATTTAATTTCTGGAGGAAGCGGTTTTCGCTATGGCGGCGAAGGTAATGACTACATAACTGGTGGCGGTTTGGATGGAGGAACGCTTGATGGCGGTGCAGGGAATGATATCTTTCAAATTAGTGCCGGCGCACTCACGCTAATTGGCGGAACTGGAAAGGATTTATTGATTCTAAACGGTGCGACATCAACGGATATTCATATTGGCGATGAAACTTATTTATCAACTTTTACGGATCGTGATCCAGACCAAATAACCTATGAACTGACATTTGTTTTATCCGAAGCAGGGAATGATGATTATTTGGGTATAGAAGATGTATTAGGGAATAATGGTGATGATACAATAAGAGGTAGTGAATTTGCCAATGAGCTTAATGGCCTCTTTAACGATGACACCTTATATGGGCTGGGCGGAGATGACCGCCTGTTCGGAAGTTCCGGCACGGATACTTTATATGGAGGCGCGGGTAATGACCTCCTAAATGCCGGCCAAATAGAAGACGGTGATAGTAGCACCATTGAAACTGTAGACGGTGGAGAAGGTAACGATACTTTGTCCTTTGAATATATGCCTGAAATTACGACGGCCCAAAACCCATATTTTTTATCTAATTTCCGGGGACTTGAAGGTGAAGCAAATGTCGACCTCCTTGCTGGGGTTGGAGTCTATAATTATATAGATGGGCCGGAAACAACCACGGTAAACTTTACCAATATTGAGAACGTGACGGGCGGTCATTTGAATGATGAAATTTATGGTGATGATGCTTCTAACCGACTGATTGGAGGCCGCGGAAATGATATTGTCCACGGCCGCGGCGGCGATGATTACCTCGTAGGCGGCCGTGGAGATGATGAGCTAGTTGGCGGCGATGGCGATGATATTCTCATAGCTGGACAGGGAAGTGATAATTATGTTGGAGGCACTGGTACAGATAGCCTCGTTTTAAATGGCGCAGATCAAGGCGGATTTATTGACTTATCAGCAGGCGTAATGACGCAAAGTTACACCATTGAAACGCCTATATGGGCAGACGGCGGGCCGACCATAAAAGTAGTGGCTTATAGTAACCATGTGGTAGGAAACGCTACTTTCGATTTGACCGCCGAACAGTTTTACCGTGGGACGCAGTTGAATTTCATTACACGGGAAGACTTAGCCTTTCTAAATCATTCCGCCAATTTTGTTGCCCAAGCTCAAAATAGCGGTACAACCGATGAAAATGGCGTTTACACCCCCGGCCTTTATGAACTGGCTTTCACCACACATGTAGAAACCTCAACGAGCACAGTCTCAGGCGTCGAAAATGTAATCGGCAGTACGGGGAATGATGTCATCACAGGTTCGGATGGGAATAATGAACTCTCCGGTAGCGGCGGCGATGATATTATAAATGGCGGCTTGGGGAACGATATCCTCGACGGCGGAGCGGGACTGGATCAACTCTTTGGCGGTGAAGGGGATGATCTATTTTTGAGTAGCCTTGAAGATAGTGACACAGAGGAAGACGATCCTGATAATCTCATCGACACGCATGACGGTGCAGATGTTATTGATGGAGGTAACGGCATAGATGCCATCAGCTATGAAAACTCCTCGGTTGGCGTGACTGCCGACCTTGCGGCTGGCACAGGACATGGCGGCGATGCCGAAGGTGATAGCTATGCAAATATCGAAAGCGCAATTGGATCGGCATTTGATGATGTATTGATATCGGGTTCGTCAGGAGGCCGTTTGCTTGGCGATGGTAATTCTGTTGGTGCAGATGACGTCATCACGGGCGGCAATGATACGCTGACACAACACAGCGTAGATTCGGGCGAGTTCTCTTTCTGGGGCGATTATAATAGTGTCGAAGGGACGCTGCATGGCGGCGACGATGTTATCTCCGGCGATATCGGCACAAGATTTTCCTCAGGCGATGCGCAGCGTAATTTTGGAACTGTAAATGGAGGTGATGATATCATCACGATAACAGGCTCGGATCAAGTGCGTGATTTTGCAGGTGACGTCTATGACGCCTTCGCGGCGTCTATGACAATCGGCGGAGATGACACAATAACTGTCACAGGCCATCATAGCAGTACGCTCTGGATCATGGGGGATATTGAAACGCTTGATTTTGGCGCAACCGCCACTGGCGGAAATGATATCATTTCAGTGGCCAGCACGAGCGGGGCGACATCCATATTCATTGGGGATGTTTATTATTTGCTAGGTGCGCTCACGGCGGGCAACGATACTATAACTGGCGGCGAGGGTTCACAGCAATTAACGGGAGATGTCCAATTCCTGGATGGTGAGATGTTGCTTGCCGGTAATGACATCATAGACGGCGGCGCAGGTGATGACCTGATCTATGGCGAATATATTACCTTTAGAAGCGGTTCTATCGGCGCTGGCGGGAATGATACGCTTTCCGGGGATGAGGGAAATGATCAGATTTTCGGTCAATTTGGAAATGATGTTCTAAATGGTGATGAAGGTGATGATAGTCTCTTTGGGGGCGAAGGTGCCGATAGATTATTAGGAAGCGCAGGCGCAGATATTAATGATGGCGGTATTGGTTTTGACAGCATGGATTATCGAAATGCCACCTCTCGTGTTGTATTCAATGTAGAGACAGGCGGCACATTGGGCGATGCTGCAGGCGATAGCTATATCAGCATCGAACGCTTTTATGGGTCTGATTTCAACGACACCATAAACGGCTCTGACGCCAATGAATTTCTCTATGGTGAGGACGGCAATGATGTCATAAATGGCGGGGGCGGCATTGACCGCATCTATGGCGGGGCCGGCAATGACGTGCAGCGCGGTCAAGAGGGTAATGATACGCTTTACGGCTCTGCGGGCGCAGATCAACTCAATGGCGGGGTCGGAACAGATGTCGCTAATTATAGCCTCGCAACGGCAGCTGTCGCGCTTAGCTTGGCGACAGGCGGAACTCTGGGCGAGGCGGCAGGCGACACTTATTTCGGGATAGAGTCTGTTTATGGCTCTGACTTTAATGATGCTCTAACGGGCAGTAACGGCACGAATGACCTACGCGGCGGAGAGGGTGATGATATCCTTGACGGGGCCGGCGGGAATGACCGCCTTTATGGCGGAGATGGCGCAGATAGCCTCACAGGCGGTAGCGGTATTGATACGGCGCATTATGCCACGGCCAGCGCAGCGGTGACCCTTGATCTCGCTGCGGGCGGAACAGGCGGCGAAGCGGCTGGTGATACATATGATTCAATTGAATGGGTTGTGGGCTCGGACTTTGATGACGATATCACTGGTGATGATTTGGCAAACCGCCTTAGCGGCGGAGATGGGGCAGATTCGCTAAACGGCGCTGGCGGGAATGACCGCCTCCTTGGCGGCGATGGAAATGATATCATTAATGGCGGGGACGGCGTTGATACAATCTTTGGCCAAGACGGCGATGATGTTATGACAGGCGGAGCCGGAAATGATTTCTTCTTTGGCGGTCTTGGTACGGATAGCCATGATGGCGGGGACGGTATTGACACGGTATCTTATTTGAATTCCGCACAGGGATTTTTATTATTTATGGACGATCCAGAAACGGGTACCTTTGAGGCTGCAGGTGATAGCTTTGTAAGTATTGAAAGGGTTTTTGCGTCCAATCATGATGACGCGATTGTTGGAGCAAGCGATAGCTCAGAATCGATGTTCGGATTCGGAGGTAATGATATCTTATGGGGCGGATATGGAACCGCGAGCGACAGCCTCTTTGGCGGTACTGGTGATGACCATTTTGTTTACGGCATCAATGAAGGTGCAGATGTTATTTTCGATTTTCAAACAGGCCCGGGCTCAAATGAAGTCATTGAGTTTTGGAATGCCAATTCGGCTCATGATAGTTTTGCTGAAATCATGGCAATCACTTCGCAAGTGGGTAATAATGTCATTTTCGATTTTGGCGCAGGAAATACCCTGACCCTCGTCAATGTCGATATAAACGATCTTACAATGGATCACTTTGTTGGTATCAATAGCGCAGAACCCTTGAATAACCCGACGGTTTTTGCAGGCGAACCCTTCGACATCGACATTATAAGCCAAACGTTAGAAATGGATGTTTTGATTTGAAGAATCTCCAATGTCCGCTCCGGGATATTTTCACTATTTCCAAAAAAAAGGGAGCCTCAAGGCTCCCTCATAAATTCGTTATTGGTTTAAAGGCTATTCATCATCTTCCAATGTCGCCATGGCCTCTTCGGTCATGTCGAAATTGTGGAAGACGGTGCCGACATCGTCGCAATCTTCTAGCGCGTCGGAGAGGCGCATGACGGCTGCGGCTTGGGCTGGATTGTCAATGTCGTTTTGAGCTCTCCAGACGAGGTTGATAGATTTGGCTTCTCCAAATGTTTTTTCAAGCTCGGCGGAAACTGTGCCCAGATCATCTCGTGCTGTCCAGATTGTGTGAACGGGTTCATATTCGTCCCATTGGTCATCGGCGGCGCTATCGGTTTCGCAATCATCTGCACCCGCCATAATCGCCGCTTCCATCATGCCGTCTTCATCCGTGACGGAAAGATCATATTCAATCTTGCCAACCTGGTCGAACATAAAGGCGACGGAACCTGTTTCGCCTAGCGCGCCGCCATTTTTTGAAAAGGCCGTGCGCACAGCCATGGCCGCGCGGTTCTTATTATCTGTGCTGGCTTCGACGATGAAACCAATGCCGCCCGGACCAAAGCCTTCATAGCGAATTTCTTCATAATCATCTCCGTCGCCGCCCGCGCCTTTATCAACCGCGCGCTGGATATTATCCTTGGGCATGGACTGACCCTTGGCATTATTAATTGCTAAACGCAGGCGCGGGTTCATATCGGGGTCGGGGCCGCCAATTTTCGACGCAATCGCAATATCTTTTGCGAGTTTAGAAAAGAGCTTAGAGCGGGCCTTATCCTGGCGACCTTTGCGGTGCTGGATATTGGCCCATTTTGAATGGCCTGCCATGAGGAAATGTCCTTCGATTAGTATAGTTTGAGGGCGTTCTAAGGGAAGCGAGCCAAAGCCGCAAGGCTTAGGAATTCAGAGACTTACAAATTCAGACCGCTTAGGAGGCCAAAACTTCATCCACCCAAAGCGGAACGAGATGCCCTGCCGACCCTAAGCGGCTTTCATCGAAATGATGAGAACCCTGGGAGCGCTCTAGATTGAGCTCTAAGGTTTGTTTGCCGAGGGAATTTGCCATTTGCACAAACCCCGCAGCCGGATAGACGGCGCCGCTTGTCCCAATGGAAACAAAGAGGTCGCAGCTGTCGACAGCATTTTCAATGGCGTCCATATGATAAGGCATTTCGCCAAACCAAACAATGTCAGGGCGGGGGCTCCCTTTTACATGGCAAGACGGGCAAAGCATATCAGGCGAGGCATCCTCAAGGTGGTCCCAGCGGTGCTCACAAATTCCGCACAGCATTGAGGTCAGGATACCATGCATATGGATAACGCCGCTGACGCCGCCGCGTTCATGAAGGTCATCAACATTTTGCGTGATAAGGGTTAGCTTTCCGCCTTGCTTGGCGAGGCCTCCCTCTAATGTGGCGAGCGCGATATGGGCGGCATTGGGCTTAACGGTTTTCAGGGCCGCGCGCCGCATATTGTAAAAATTGTGAACCAATTGCGGGTCTTTGAAATAGCCTTGCGGCGTCGCGACGTCTTCAACCTTGTGGTTTTCCCACAGCCCGCCAGCCGCGCGGAACGTATCAATACCGCTTTCTGCTGAAATACCGGCGCCTGTTAGGATAACTATGTTTTTGCTTTTCATATTTCGGAGTCTAAAAGGAAAATATGATTATGCCAAAAGTTTTATTTGTCTGTCTTGGAAATATTTGCCGCTCGCCAACAGCTGAGGCCGTCTTTCGGGCGCGGGCCAAAACCGCCGGGCTAGAGGTTCATATTGAGAGCGCCGGGACAAGCGGCTGGCACATAGGCGAGCCCCCGGACCCGCGCAGTATTGAGGCGGGAGAGGCGCGCGGTTATAGCTTTCGAGGGCAGGCCTCGCGTAAAGTCATTCGGGCTGATTTCGGTGAGTTTGATCATATATTGGCGATGGATTGGAGCAATATAGAGGCGCTGAAAAAACTATGCCCCGAGAGCTATCTGCCGCGCATTGGGCTTTTTCTAGATTACGTCCCAAATGCCGCTACCCGAGAAGTCCCAGATCCTTATTACGGTGGCGGCAGTGGCTTCGACCATGTGCTTGACTTGATAGAACAAGCCAGTGACGGCTTGATTACGGCTTTAAAGGCATGAGTTTAAAAAACCGGCCGAATTTGAAAGTTAGAATGTATCTTTCCCTTTTGATTTGGGGGGCATATTTTGGCGTTGGATTTCTAATTAATTTCACCTTTTTGAGACAATATTATGGATTGATATGGACAATGTCTTCCCTAATCGCGATTCTGCCATATCTATACTGGGCTTATTTACCCGTGAGGTTTGCTAAAGAGTCAGGTATCGGCTCGAGGTCAGATACATATTATAAGATATGCCTTGCTATATTACCCATCAGTTTTGCTTTACTGGTTTTTTCCTTTGCAGCCCCGGATGCAATTGTTGAATATAATTTGCAGGGTATTCCAGATATTAGCGGGTTTCTCTTTTTTGCGTCCCTGTTTACGTGTTTTATCATTGGGTCACGATCATTAGTGAAAGCGGAGAGGCAGCTTCTCAATAAATCCTCCAATGGTTTCTTGGCGTTTTTAATGTTTGTTTACCTCGTGATAGGCGTTTTCTTCTTGGTTGGGCGCATGAAGAAACTATATGATAACTCCCTGAGAGTTTTCGATTAAGCGACTTGATTGCGGCACTTAGACAATAGACATCTGCTTTAAACACCGTTAATTGGGCAAAGAAATTACTCACAAGGTTTTGACCATGACTAAAGGTTTAATCACTGTTTTTGGCGGCTCTGGCTTTCTCGGAAAATATGTAATCCGTGAATTGGTCAAAAAAGGGTGGCGTGTGCGCGTCCCTGTGCGCCGTCCGCATACGGCGCAAGAGCTGAAAGTTATCGGAAATGTTGGCCAAGTCCAGCTTGTTCAAGCGAATTTACGCTTTGAGAAATCTGTTGAGCGGGCTGTCGCGGGTTCCGATGCTGTTATTAATCTGGTCGCTTTGCTCTTTGAAGAAGGCCAACAAAGCTTTGAGAGCCTGCATGTGCGGGGGGCAGATATGCTTGCAAGAGCCGCCGCGGCGCAAGGGATCACAAATTTTGTGCAAATCTCTGCCATTGGCGCCGATGCCAATAGTGAGAGCGATTATGCCCGCACCAAAGCCGAAGGCGAGCAGGCCGTTCGCGCCGCTATTCCAAGCGCGGACATTATGCGTCCCTCAATTATCTTTGGCGCGGAAGATAAGTTCTTTAACCGCTTTGCGTCCATGGCGCAGCTAAGCCCAGCCCTTCCCCTGATTGGCGGCGAAACAAAGTTCCAACCCGTCTATGTCGGCGATGTCGCCCAAGCGATTGCCAAAGTGGCCAGCCAAGGCACATCCGGTAGCACCTATGAGCTTGGCGGTCCGCGGACTTACTCATTCAAAGAGCTTATGCAATTCCTGCTAACAACGATTGACCGTAAACGCTTCCTCGCGCCCGTTCCGTGGTTTGCAGCGAATATGTTAGGCTTTGCGGGAGAAATTTCAGGAGCTGCGCCTTTCGTGAAACCATTCCTGACGCGCGACCAAGTCAAGAATTTAAAAGTCGACAACGTCGTAGCAGATGACGCGCTCGGCTTTGCGGAATTGGGCATTCGCCTGGAGACAATCGAAGCAATTGTTCCAACCTATTTGGGGCGTTTTCGCAAATATGGTCAGTTTCATGAAAAGAGCGCATAGGTTTTTCGAATTGCAGACGGACGGCCGCGCGTAAAGCGGCCTCTGCCCAAGTTTGACGCGCGTGAATAACGCTTCACAATAACGCGATTTGCCAGCCATGGTTTTCTGGCTTAAAGCTTCCCGATACAAAAAGGGAGATTTAACCATGACATTCAAAACATTATTTTTAGCCGCAACAGCTTTAACACTGGTCGCCTGCGGCAATGGCGGTAGCGACGCTAAGGTAGACGCCACAAAGGCGGCAGCAGAGGCCGCTGAAAAGGCGAAAATGGAAATGGCGTCAAAAGCCAATAGCGCTAAACTTGCAGCTATTTTGGCGGCGCAGCCCGATAAAGCCAAAGCGCGCTATGACTCGCGCCATCCTCAAGAAACGCTTGAGTTCTTCGGTATCACGCCGGGCATGACAGTTGTTGAGGCCCTTCCAGGTGGGGGCTGGTATTCCAAAATCTTAGTGCCTTATCTAGGTAATGACGGACATTTGATAGGTGTGGATTATTCACTCGCGATGTGGCCTGAATTTGGCGGCTTTGCGACGCCGGAATTTATTGAAGGTAAAAAGACATGGGCCTCTGAATGGGTTGAGGGCGCGCAGGCCTGGCGGGCAGACTCGACTGGCGATATTTCAGCTTTCGCTTTTGGCGGCCGCGATACAGCCATGGACGGTACAGTGGACGCTGCCCTTTTTGTTCGCGCTTTGCATAATCTGTCCCGTTTTGAGGATGAAGGTAGCTATATGAGCGAGGCTTTGGCGGATACACATGCCTTATTAAAGACAGGCGGCTTAGTCGGTGTCGTTCAACATCAAGGCCCAGAAACGAATGAAGATAAATGGGCCGAAGGTGACAATGGCTATCTAAAGAAATCGCAGCTTATCGCGCAATTTAAGGCCGCAGGTTTTGAGCTGGTCAAAGAATCTGATATTAATGAGAACCCCAATGACGTTCCAACAAATGATGAATTGGTGTGGCGCTTACCACCTTCACTTGGCACGAGCCGCGAAGATGCAGAGCTTAAAGCCAAAATGGAAGCTATTGGAGAGTCAAACCGCATGACGCTTTTGTTCAAAAAGGTCTAGTGTTTAAGAACGTGACTTAATCTGAACCTGAATCAAAAAACCGCCTTTTGCGAATTGCATGAGGCGGTTTTTCTATATCTAAATTTGGGTTTGTATCTAAATTTGGGAAATCTACCGCTTAAGTGCTGTTTCAACCGCCTCGATTTGGGCGTTGAAGGCGGCATCTTCTGCGCGCAGGGAATCGATGCGTTTGACGGCGTGCATGACCGTCGTGTGATCGCGGCCCCCAAAACGGCGGCCAATATCGGGTAGGGATCGCTTGGTTAATTTCTTGGATAGATACATGGCGACTTGACGCGGGCGGGCAATAATCCTGGCGCGGCGCTTGGATGTCATATCGGTTAAGGTCACGCGAAACTCTTCACAGACGGCTTTTTGAATGCGGTCAACGGTCAGGCGCTGCCCTGTCGTGTAACGCGAATCCGAGAGTGTTTCCTGCACTGTTTCCAGCGTAATCGGCGTGCCAAGAAATTCGCTCTGGGCGACGATCTGATTAAACGCGCCTTCAAGATCACGCGGGGTGGCATTCATGCGCGCGGCCAGATGATCACGGGCATTTTGCGGAATGGCCAGCGTATCATTTCCGCTGGCCCGGCGGCGAGCGATAAGACGGTCAAGAATACGTAAGCGTAATTCATAATCAGCAGAGCCAATTTTACAGACGAGGCCAGAGGAGAGGTAAGATTTAAGGCGTTCACTGGCTTTTTCAATCTTATCAGGGTGGCGATCAGCGGCGATAAGGATTTGACGGCCTTGATCCACCAGCGAAACGAGCGTGTGCAGTAGTTCTTCTTGGCTGCCAGGTTTGTCTGCGATGAAATGCGCGTCATCAATGATCAGCAGGTCAACATCGCGCAAGCTTGATTTAAAGCTATCAATCGCGTCGCGGCCATTGCCGCCGCGCACGGAGCTCACAAAAGCGCTGACAAAGGCTTCGGAGGAGATGAGTTTTACGCGGTGATTAGGGTCTGTTTGTTTTACAGCCTCTTCAATCGCATAGAGCAGGTGAGTTTTACCCATGCCATTTGTGCCGTGAATGACGATCGGGTTATATTGTGCGGCCCGGCAGCTCGCGATTTGACGGGCGACAGCGAAAGCAAGCTCATTCGAGGCTCCAACAACAAAGTTATCGAAGGTAAAGCGGTCACGCGGGCTCTCACCGCCCTTCTTGCCTTCTGCGGCTGACATGGGAGCGTCCTCAAAGGGTGAGGGAATGGCGTTGGCGGCGGAGGCTCCGCCCTGTTTGGCGCGCGGCTTCGCGCTCGGTATTGGGATGGCCGGGGCATTACCAGCCGCGGCGGAGAACATCACGTCACGGGCCGGATCGACCATATCGTGTTTTTTCCAAAGGCGGCGAACAGTATCTGCGTAATTGGCCTCGATTTTGGAGGCAATGAAGCGTGTTGGCGCGCTGAGCGTTACAATACTGTCGGTGGCTGAGGCAACACGAAGACGCCCCGTCCAAGAGCGGTGAATATTCGCGCCCAGAGCATATCCCAGATCATTGCGAACCTTTGACCAAGTGTTGTGCGCGCTCTGTAAGGGGGGTTCGCCCGTATAGAGATCAGGCGCCGGACGATCAGCTCTTGAACCGGCTTTTGGGGCAAGTTCAGACAAAATGTGATCGTTGTCAGCCATCGACGATACTCCGCATGCTCTTACATGGCTCGCAACGCTAAGCCATTGTTATATAATAATAATAATATGGATTGAAGCTCTGTGAGGGACTCACAAAACTTCGTTTCCCCTTGAAAACAGACGCGCCCGTCAGCCCTGTCTTGCCCCTTTTAAACCGACTCTTTTCGCTTTCGTCAACAGCAATGAGTCGCAATATCGACATCATTTTCTGTTGACTCAAAAAAACCTAGGAATCGCAAAGAACTAGCCGTTAACTTTTTTTCTGGGTACTCCAAAATTTTACAGTTGAGGCTTTGTAGAGCGTCAATATCGCCAAGGTAAGCCCAGCAAACTCAACCGAAGGGAGAGTGGTTAGTGGAGACAAAGAATATTGCGAAGGGTGAGGGGGCTTTTCTCCAGCGTAGCACTCGCTTTCAGAAATTATAGCCACAAAAAAAGGCCACTCAAAGCGGCCTCATTTCAAGTAATTTTAGGTGGCGGCTTAAGCGATGGCTTTAACGCGCTTAGACAGGCGTGAGATCTTACGCGCTGCTGTGTTCTTGTGAAAGACGCCTTTTGAGACAGCGCGCATCATAACAGGCTCAGCTGCCTTAAGAGCGGCAGTCGCTGCGGCCTTGTCGCCTTTGGTGATCGCATCTTCGACATTGCGAAGGTTAGATTTCACCATTGTGCGGCGATTACGGTTTACGTCAGTTTTGCGCGCCTGCGAACGGACGGCTTTTTTGGCTGATGAAGTATTTGCCATGTATTCCTCGGTTTTGGCTGCCCATATTGGCAGGATAGAATTTCAAGGGCCGCCTATAGACGCGCGAAGTTAGCGCGTCAACAGGCATATCACACCTTTTATTTGTTCTTGAAGTGCGGCTTACGTTTCTCGCTAAAAGCCGCCATTCCTTCTTTTTGGTCTTGGGTGGTAAACATGCTTTGGAACAAGCGGCGTTCAAAGTGAATGCCTTGGGTCAATGTCATGTCAAAGGCGGTGTTAATCGTTTCTTTGGTCATCATCGCGATGGGCTGGCTTTGGGCCGCGATTTTTGCGGCGGCTTCTTGGACGACATCCATGAGATTATCGAGCGGAACAACGCGGGAGACGAGATTAGAGGTCAAAGCCTCCTGCGCGTCCATCATGCGGCCTGTCAGGCACATATCCATGGCTTTGGACTTGCCGACAGCGCGGACAAGGCGCTGCGTGCCGCCAATACCAGGCATAACGCCCAGATTAATCTCGGGCTGTCCAAATTTGGCGTTATCTGCTGCAATAATGAAATCACACATCATCGCAATTTCGCAGCCGCCGCCTAGAGCGTAACCTGATACGGCGGCAATTATGGGCTTACGAAAGCGCGCAATGGCTTCGTGATGCTGGAACATATTGTTCTTATAAATGTCGAGATACTCAAGATCTGCCATCTCTTTAATATCTGCGCCCGCCGCGAAGGCCTTTTCAGAACCCGTTAGGATCACGCAGCCAATAGCATTGTCTTTCTCTAACTTGGCAAGCGCTTTGGCGACTTCTTCCATCATATCGCTGCGCAGTGCGTTAAGCGCTTTCGGGCGGTCTAGCTTAATCGTCGCAACCGCGCCGTCCGTTGTCAGTTCAATCATATCATAGCCCATGGGGGACTCCTTAATGTTCCAATTTGGAAATCTATCGGCGGCGTTTACACGCCCCAATCCAGCCGCGCAACTGCCTTATCGCTGACAGGCCTTGCAGTAAAAACTGCTGCGGCCGCTTTGCACAATGCGCTGTATCGGCGCTTCGCAGACTCCGCAGGGCTCGCCCTCACGCCCATAAACGTCAAAGCTATGTTGGAAATAGCCCAAATCGCCCTCTGTATTGGCAAAATCTTTTAAAGACGACCCGCCGGCCTCTATGGCCTGAGCAATGACGGTCTTAATATGCCCAACAAGGCTTTCCATTTCTGCGATTGTAAGGCGCCCCGCCATTCGCTTGGGTGAAATATGGGCGCGGTAGAGCGCTTCGCAGACATATATATTGCCGAGACCCGCAATGACGCGCTGATCAAGGAGCGCGGCCTTAATTTTGCTTTTCTTGCCCTTCAGCTTGGCGCGTAAATCTGGCGCGTTAAAGCCGTTACCCATCGGTTCGGGGCCCAGATCGTCAAGGCGGTAAGGCTCGTCCTGGCCGATGAGCTCCATAAAGCCAAAGCGGCGCGGATCATTAAAGGTCACCCGCGCGCCGCTGCTCATCTCAAATATCACATGATCATGTTTCGGGTTGGTATTATGGGCGTGAACGAAATCGGCGGTCGGGGCTGCATCAATCGTGAATCGGCCGCTCATGCCAAGATGCATAAAGAGCCGCTCGCCTGAGGATAATTCGGCCTGTAAGAATTTAGCGCGGCGCGTGAGGCGGGTCAGCGTAGTGCCCTCGACGCGCTTTATAAAGTTCTCAGCAAACGGAAAGCGCAGATCAGGGCGGTTGAGCTGCACACGGTTAAAGGTGAAACCTTCCATGACAGGCGTCAGGCCGCGACGAACAGTTTCAACTTCGGGGAGTTCTGGCACGAAGCGCTTCTAATTTTCGACGCGGGGCGTCGAAAATAGCGTAGTGCCGAAGGGCTTTGCCCTTCGGTTTATAGAGCTGACTAAGATTTAGCCGGCCCCGTGCTCACAGCGACCATTGCTGCACGTAACGTTCGGTCACCCAGGCTAAACCCTGTCTGCATAACAGTAGCCACATTTCCCTTATCTTCTTCAGACGGGATTTGCGCGACAGCTTGATGGACATTGGGGTCAAATTTGCTGCCGACGCCTGGGACGGCGCGTACGCCGTGGCGCGAGAGCGTTAGGATGAGGTCTTTCTCCGTCAGTTCAATCCCCTCAAGCAGGTTCTTAGCATTTGCGCCCATATCGTCTTTGGCTTTGCCGTCTAGCGTCAATAGTGCGCGGGAGAGATTGTCGTGCACGGAGAGCATGTCTACAGCAAAGCGCTCAATACCATATGTCTTGGCGGCGGCGACTTCACGTTCGGCGCGTTTTTTGACATTATCGGCATCCGCCATAGCGCGCAGAGCTTTGTCTTTGAGCGCAGTCAATTCGGCTTCGAGTTGTTCAACCTTTTGGGCGTCGCTATCCTCTTCAGTTTCGCTTCCCTCAAGCGCGGCTTCGCGCTGGGCCATGCCGTCCATTTCCATATCAATGGCGCGTTGCAGCGCGTCTAGATCTTCTTCCGACGGCAAGCCGTCCTCACCCAAATCCATATCTTTCATATCGATATCTTTAATCTTTGTGTCTTTATTCTTGCCTGTCATACTGACTACCTTGTTAGCTCTGCGTCTTTAGGTTTTCTGGCCGAGCATTTTGCCGACCAGCTGCGCGGTATAATCCACCATCGGAATAACCCGCGCGTAGTTAATGCGTGTGGGACCAATCACGCCGACGGCCCCGATTATATTTTGCTGCGTATCGCGATAAGGCGCGACCACAACGCTGCTGCCCGACAGTGAGAATAAAGGATTCTCTGTGCCGATAAAAATCTTTACGCCATCCGCGGTTTCCGCTCTGTCAAGCAAGGCAATAAGGTCTTCCTTGCGCTCCAAATCTTCAAACAGAAGACGTATGCGCTCCAAATCGGTCTGCGCTTCCAAATTGTCAAGGAGTTGCGCGTGTCCGCGGACGATTAAAGAGCGATTTGCTGTATTTTTCTGTGTCTTACTGTTTTTTTGGCCAGACCAGCTCGCAAGGCCCTGGGTGATGAGCTTGGCCGCCGCGGCGTCAATCTGGGCTTCCCCGTGCTTAATCTCGGCCAGAATATCCTCACGGGCTTCATCGAGCCGCCGCCCTTTCAGTCTTGCCGAGAGGAAATTACCGGCCCGCTCGAGTGAGGCTGGCAACAATCCATCAGGGCGCGGCATGAGGCGGTTCTCGACATGGCCATCGGCATAGACCATCACGACGAGGGCTTGGCCGTCTTCCAAATTGACAAATTCCACATGTTTTAACGGCCCCGCCGTCTTTGCGGGCACAGAGGGCGTCAGCACGAGTCCCGCTCCGCCTGCCAATCCTGCAAGCATGGCCGAGGCGTGCTGCATCATAAGGTCAGGGGCTTGCCCGCCTGCTGCAAGTTGCGCTTCAAGCGATTTCTGCTCACGGCTAGATAAGTCCCCAATCTCTAGCAAACCATCGACAAACAGTCGAAGGCCGGCCTGGGTTGGAATCCGTCCTGCACTAACATGGGGCGAGGCTAAAAGGCCGTAACGCGTCAAATCCGCCATTGTATTGCGAATAGTTGCCGGTGAGAGTGAGCGCCCCCCAGACATGGCCAAGGTCTTCGATCCGACAGGCTGTCCAGAGGTCAAATAGCCTTCAACGATATCGCGGAATATATCACGCGCGCGTGTATCGAGATCCGTCAGAGATAAAGTGTGGGGTAGGAAGCTCATAGCCAATGATATTTGGGGGATGGGAGCGCGAGGTGCAAGGGTGGATTTTCGAAAGACAGAGCTGTTTTTCTATTATGCGTCTCTTATGTCTCAAAGGCTAACATCCCAATCTTAATACCTTGTTGTGTTGCATTGTTAAGTCCCGCAAACTATCACCATCATTTACAGCTTTGATGACGGCTAAAGTCGGAAAAGAACCCCTTCATATGGCGGCTCTTAATTTACCCGATTTTCCATATTTCCGAAAAGACGGATTGAGTGATCTAGTTTTGACATCAAGAGTAGAGGTAAAATTAGCAAATGCGGCGTATTTAAATAATAGGGCTTTAGAAAAATGGAACAATGTTTAGAGATTTTCAATCGGCTGGTCGGTGATTTACTGGCTGACGAAGCTCAAAATCCCGTGGCGGAACATGTTCCCTCAGCGCAATTATATGACCGCCTTGATCTTAGGCTGCAAAAGGACGGCATTTCCGCGTCAGAGCTAGAAAAATCACTCAAGGACCTTGTTTTCGCAACCCCCCGCACGGCAACCCCTGCGTTCTTTAATCAACTTTTTGGCGGCCGCCAAGAAAAGGCAATCCTCGGAGATCTATTAGCGGTTATCCTAAATAACAGCATGTATACTTACAAAGCTGCTGGCCCTCAAATTGGCGTCGAGAAAGTCATCTTGCGCGAAATCTGCGATATGATTGGCTGGGATGACAGATCAGATGGGACATTAGCCCCAGGCGGTTCTATGACCAATTTCATGGGCATGCTCATGGCGCGCGACGCTTTTAATGAGACTACCAAGCATGAGGGCGTGCACCAGAAAATGACGGTCTATACATCTGCGGAAAGTCATTACAGCACCCCCAAAAATGCAGCCTTTATCGGCATTGGCAGAAATAATGTCAGAAAAATTGCGGCTGACGCTCAGGGGCGTATGGATATCACGGCTTTGCGAGAAGCAATCCAAGAGGATATCGCCAATGGGCTCCACCCTATTTTGATTAACTGCACGGCGGGCACAACTGTTTTGGGGGCCTATGATGATTTAACGAAGGCCAGCGTGGTCGCGAAAGAGTTCGGCATTTGGCTACATGTTGATGGCGCCTATGGCGGCTCCGTTCTTTTCAGTGAAGACTATAAGCATCTCATCAAGGGCGCTGAAAATGTCGATTCCTTTACTGTAAACGCGCATAAAATGCTCGGCACCCCGCTTAGCTGTTCACTGATTGTCGTGAAGGATAAGAAACATCTTTATGACTCTTTTTCCAATGACGCCTCTTACCTCTACCAAACAGATCATGATGATTATAATCTTGGAAAAATGTCGATCCAATGCGGCCGCAGAAATGACGCGCTCAAGCTTTGGGTGCTGTGGAAAAGCCTTGGCACAAAGGGCTTAGAGCGCATTGTAGATAAGCAATTTCAGCTAGCGGACGCCGGACGCAATTATGTGCGCGCCCATCCTGATTATACCGATTACAGCATAGACGAAACTGTGGCTGTGTGTTTCAATTATAAAGATATTCCAGCAGAGGATATTTGCACGGCGCTTTATGAGCATTCCGAATTACTTGTAGGTTACGGTTCATTTAATAACGATATATTTATTCGCTTAGTGACGATAAATGCGGCTAATGAAACAGATGATATTTTGACCTTCTTTAAGACGCTGGAAGAATTTATCGATAATCACCCAGACTTATTTACGAGCGCCGCAAAAATGTAACTACCGATAACTAAACGCCATAAATGGAACCCGTATGAAAGCCTTTACAAAACACCCCAACTCCGTCGGCGAGAGCTATTTCCAGCATATGCGCGTGTCCTTTGGCTTTGGCGGGCGCATGTTTGTGGCGGCAGTCGGCTGTTTCCTTCACGGGATATTTCCGTTTCTTTGCGTTAAAACAGGCAGCACAGCAATTCATAGCTTAAACCATAATTTGGTTGAAAATCGTGATAGGCGTGACGCGCCTTGCTATCCGAAAGACTGAAATGGCTTAGGGAGGTAAATGTGAAGAATTTATTGCTAATTTTACTTTTGACGACAGGCCTTTCGGCATGTTCAAAACCTCCCGAAAAATCACAGATAGTTTGCAGCCCTCTCGGTTACGATAAAGCTCAATTATTAGAGCTTCGGGCCGCCAAATTTGAAATTTCCGATGCGGCGAAGCGAGATGAGTTTTTACGTGGCGTTACGGCTTGCTTGGGGCATCCCGATCCAGACCTTAGGGATAAGGTTGCTTATGAGGCCTTTGCGCAACTTTTACGCTCTGAAACTGTGCCTAATAAAACAGTTTTAGCGTTGCGCGCTGACCTATTATCAATGCTAGAAAAACCTGATGCTATGGGGCAAGGTTTCATAAAACCTTTCGCCGCCTTGGCGCTGTCAGAAGTTGTCCGCGTGGACCGTAAGACGCCAATCTTTACGCCTGAGCAACGCGCCGAGACCGTAAATACTATTTCTAATTATATGAGGTCTATTACCGATTACCGCGGATATGATTCAAGCGAAGGCTGGCGGCATGGCGTGGCGCATTCAGCAGATGTTTTGCTGCAATTATCTCTTAACCCAGAAATAGAGCAGGAAGACTTAGCGGTGATACAAGAGGCTGTGTTAAGTCAAATTGTGCCGCAAAATGGACATTTCTATATCTACGGAGAGCCAGGCCGGCTTGCCCGTCCAATAGTCTATTTAGCAGCCCGGGACGCGTTCACGCCCGAAGAATGGACCGCATGGTTTGAGAAAATCGCTGATCCCGCGCCATTTGAAAACTGGGGTGATATGTATAGCTCGCAAGAGGGACTAGCTAAATTACACAATACGAAAGCCTTCGCCAATGCCGTCTATAGCACAGCTATCAATAGCAAAAATACGGGGGTGAATGCGCTTGCGGAGCCCGCGCTGAATGTGCTTCGTCAGTTGCCTTGAGCTAGGCGGTGCATCTTATCTTTATAGCTGACGAGGCATGTCGATTGGCTCGCAAATGTCCTGGCCTATAACTTTGAGCTAACGGTAGTGAAAAGCCGAAAAATTAGGAACCCCTCATCCGTCACTTCGTGACACCTTCTCCCCATAGGAGAAGGGGAGTTTGGGGGAGCTTCCGCTATTGATTTTTGCCTTTAGCGTTTTGGGAGAGACGTGAAGAGAACGAGGCTTTAGGTTGGCGTTGCCTTGATGTTCTTCTCCCATGTGGAGAAGGTGGGCGCGTAGCGCTCGGATGAGGGGTTCCAGGTCTTTTCGTATTTCATCTAATTCTAAGGTCTGGTGACATTGCATACGTCAACCTGTCGGCTTGGCGATAAGTTTTTGCCATTCTTTTCTCTAGCCATACGGCGCTCGCTTCGTTACTCCCACCATTAAACCTAAAAGGAAAAATTATGCGCCCCGAAAACCGTTCCCGTGAATCTCTTCGCCCTATTACATTTGAAGCGGGCGTCTCCCGCTATGCTGAGGGCTCTTGTCTTGTTAAATTTGGCGAGACTCATGTGCTTTGCACGGCCTCAATTGATGAAAACGTCCCGCGCTGGATGAAGGGTAAAGGTAAGGGCTGGGTTACGGCGGAATATGGTATGTTGCCGCGCGCGACCCATACGCGAAATTCACGCGAAGCCGCGCGCGGTAAGCAAGGCGGGCGTACTGTTGAAATTCAGCGCCTGATTGGCCGCTCACTTCGCGCTGTTGTCGATCTTGAAAAGCTTGGCGAGCGTCAGGTCATTGTGGATTGCGATGTTATGCAGGCTGATGGCGGAACGCGCACGGCATCGATTACGGGGGCTTGGGTGGCTTTGTCACTGGCGTGTGAAGGCCTGGTCAAAAAGGGCTTGATTAAAGAGAATCCCATTACAGATAAAATGGCGGCGGTGAGCTGCGGTATCGTAGACGGTGAATGCCGCCTTGATTTGGAATATGTCGAAGACAGTGCGGCCCAGGCTGATGCCAATTTCGTGCTGACAGAAAATGGCGGCGTCATTGAAGTGCAAGCCAGCGCGGAAGAAACGCCTTTTACCGCCGATGAAATGGCAGAGCTTATGCGCCTTGCCGGCGTAGGTATTAGCGAGCTGTGCGCGCTTCAAACAGAGGCGCTAAAATAATGAGACAGGCCGCGCTGAAGAGGATTTTTAGCGCGGCCGTTTTATACGGGCTTTCGGCCTGCGGCTCAGCAAAGCTTGCCCAAAGCTGCAGCGCAGAATTTATTATTCTTGGCACAGCCCAAGATGCTGGCGCGCCCCAAATTGGAAATTCAGGTGACCCTGCTTGGCGGGATGCGGCGCTGAGGGGCCATGCGGCCTCGGCAGCATTGGTGGATTATCAAAGCGGCGCGCGCTATCTTTTCGAAGCCACGCCCGATATGCGAGAGCAGCTTCATATGCTGGACGGCATGGCGCCTCCGCAAAATGCGGCGCCGTTGGGACTGTCTGGGGTATTTCTCACCCACGCCCATATTGGCCATTATGCAGGATTGATGTTTGCCGGCCATGAGTCTGCGGGGACAAAAAGCCTGAATGTCTATGCCATGCCGCGCATGACGGACTATCTAAAACAAAACGGCCCTTGGTCGCAATTGGTTGAATATGGAAATATTAAGCTGCAGCCTTTGACGGCTGGCACGGCGGCGAAATTAGCTGATGATGTCCGCGTTACGCCTTATCAAGTGCCGCATCGCGATGAATTTTCTGAGACGGTGGGTTTTGAAATTATGGCCCGCGATAAAGCAGTCCTCTTCTTGCCTGACATTGATAGCTGGGCAGAGTGGGAGCAGGCCTATGGCCAGACGATTGAAGCGCGTCTATCTGCGGTCGATTATGCATTTTTGGACGCGACTTTTTATGATGATAATGAATTACCGGGGCGGGATATGTCGGCCATCCCGCATCCGCGCTTAAAAGGCTCAATGGACCGCTTCGATAAGCTGCCAAAATCAGAGCAATCCAAGGTAAGATTTATTCATCTCAATCACACCAATCCTGCACGCTTTGAGACGTCTGATGTATCTCAAAAAATTGCGCGACGAGGCTATAAACTCGCCAAAGCGGGTGAACGTTATTGTTTGGATTAGGTGTTATTCCGCCGCGTCTTTAACGCTTTTAATTTCGCCATTTTCATCAGGTTCATAGACCAGAATATCTGCGGGTTGGCAGTCGAGTTCTCTGCAAAGGGCGTCTAACGTTGAAAACCGCACGGCGCGGGCTTTTCCTGTTTTCAATATGGACAAATTGGCGAGCGTTATGCCTACGCGTTGTGCCAGCTCTGTAAGCGACATGCGGCGATCTAAAAGGACGCGGTCAAGGTTTACGCGGATGGTCATATTGTTAGCTCCGCATCCCGGCGAAGTTCAGCGCCGTGACGGAAGACTTCGGCAAGGGCTGCGACAACAAAAACAACGAACCAAGTGCCCGGACGTAAATCAAGGGTCACTTCGCCAATAGTTGATAAATTCATCGTGACGATTCTCAAGACTTCAGCCAAGGCGATCACAATCCACATCAACCGAAGGCGGGAAATATTTTCTGGCACGAAGGGGTCTCCATCAAGCAAAGTCTTCACGATTTTGCGAAGGATATTTAAAACAAAAAACCACATCGCGCCAATCAATGCACTTCCCAAGAGCGCCATGGAGGAAAGATGCGTTTTCATATTGGTGCCAGATTCTTCCAGCTTAGCCATTAAGTCAGCACTTATAGAATTATCGGTCATTAAAATAACGCCGAAAACAACCAGCAAAATCACGCAAAAAACCATCACAACCATCGCAATCAAGATGACGATACTCAAGCCTCTCGCGACGGGTGTTCCCGTATTATCATTCACTGCATTCATATATGTTTTTCCAAGTTCGTCTTATTGATAAACAATAATTGCCATATTGCAAGCCGTGATAACACCGCCTAGAGACCTCTTATGAAGAACATAACCAAAATTGTTGTTGCCTCCCATAATGAAGGCAAAGTCCGAGAGATCAGAGATTTGCTCGCGCCATTCGGCGTTGAGACGGTCAGTGCGGGCGAGTTGGGCTTGCCCGAACCCGAGGAAACCGAGGCAACATTTGCCGGAAATGCGCAGTTGAAAGCCCATGCGGCAGCCGACGCATCGGGGCTGCCGGCCCTATCCGATGATAGCGGCTTGGCAGTGGATGCGCTAAATGGCGATCCTGGGATATATGCCGCGCGTTGGGCCGAAAAGCCGCGCTGTGAAGGGGGCGGGCGCGACTTTGATATGGCTATGTGGCATGTGAATGACCTCATTGGCGACGGGGTTCGCACCGCGCGATTTATCTGCGCGCTCTGTCTGGCCTATCCGTCTAAAGACGGGACTGGCGGTGAAGCGCATACTTATGAAGGAACAGTCGAAGGCGAAATTATCTGGCCGCCGCGCGGAGAGAAAGGCTTTGGCTATGACCCAATTTTTCGCGCCATTGGTGACGCCAAAACATTTGCCGAGATAGACCCGCAAGAGAAGCACGCTAAAAGTCACCGTGCCGATGCCTTTGCCAAATTCCTATTAGACCAATTTCCTGATGCAAAATGATTTAGCGGTCTATATTCATTGGCCCTATTGCGCGCGGATCTGCCCCTATTGTGATTTTAATGTCTATAAACAGAAGGCGGACCCGAGCTTAACGGCCGCTATTTTATCTGACCTAGCGGGGTGGAGAGCGTGGAGCGGGCCGAGAGAGGTAAGCTCAATACATTTTGGCGGCGGGACGCCGTCCCTGATGAGCGCTGAAGATATTTCAAGCTCTATATTGCAAATTCAAACATGCTGGACTTTTAACGAGAATTGCGAAATCGCTATTGAGGCTAACCCCCATGATGCTGACGCGGCGAAATGGGAAGCTTACCGCGCGGCGGGCATAAACCGTTTGTCATTGGGCGTTCAGAGCTTTCACAGCCCCGCGCTTAAACTCTTGGGTCGTGACCATGATGCGGATGAGGCGAAAGACGCTTTAAATCTTGCGGTGGGCATCTTTCCGTCAGTGTCTCTTGATATTATTTTTGGCTGGACGGGCCAGACGGAAGTGCTGCTACAAGCCGATTTAGATATCGCCTTGTCGAGCGGCGCGCAGCATATCTCCGCCTATCAGCTTACAATCGAAGACGGCACAGCCTTTGCGCGGGCCGAAACGCGCGGGGATATTAAAGCCGTAGACAGCGATAAAAGCGCTGACTTTTACGATCTTGTGCGAGAGCGTTTAATAGCTGAGGGGTTTGAACATTATGAAGTCTCGAATTTCGCGCGGCCCGGTCATCGCTCGAGGCATAATCTCGCCTATTGGCAAGGCCGTGATTATGTAGGCGTTGGCCCTGGCGCGCATGGGCGTTTAACAGTGGATGGTAAACGCTACGCCACAATCGCGGCTATGCGGCCTAAGGATTACCAGGAGACCGTAGCTTCTAACGGACGGGGCATTACTGAGAAAGAGATTTTGACGCCTATGGCATGGGCTGAAGAATATTTGCTTATGGGCCTTCGAATAGAGGAAGGTATTTCGTTATCTCGATTTAAAGAAATTTCGGGTGAAGGGCTGCCCGTCGAAATCATTAGTGAATTGATTCAAAATGACCTCATTAATCAGCAGAACGATATATTGAAGGTAAGCTCGCAAGGGCGTCTTTTGCTAAACTCTGTTACGGACAAACTCTTGATCTCTTAATGAAAAAAGAGAAGGCCGTTAGTCTTGCTTAGTATTTCGTGTCGCGTGTAAGTTTTTATTTTCACGCGATGTAAAGAAGGCTGGTTTGGAAACAGTCCTTGATACAGCGTCCCGAAATGCCGGATCAGTAAAAAGTAAATTCGGTTCAACTAAATGTGGTGCACCGTTTGGGTTATTTGTAATCTCAATTTTGTTGTAACCTTTTCCAATAGGGTTACTAAAGGGGAAGGCTTCATGTGTATGGATCGCAAAATTAAAAGTCCCGCCATCAACCATGTATATATAGAAATTAGGTTTTGAATCAGGCTCGTATTGAGGGTCATAATACTCTTTGATGTCGTATTTCAATATGCTTTCGAGTTCTTCGACAAGGTATCTAAAATCAGCAGTTTTATGAGCGTAAGGTGGCCCGCCCTTATTATCGTCCTTTTGTTCAGGGGATGCGATGAAGACATAAGCTGGAACATCATTCTCTCCTATAAAAGGGTAGGTTCCTGTCTGCGCATGATATTCACTTAGTAATTTTCCATAATGTTCTAAATGCCTTAATCGTATGATATCAGCATCTGCCTGGAAACTGTTAGATGTCGGTGAGCAAGCAGCAAGAAATATCCCTAAAAGGGCATGTGCTATCACTCTTTTCAGAGTAATCATTATTTACATACCTTTCCAAAATTCGCAGATAATTCTAACTGTCAAAATTAATGAACTACTTGAACTTTCATGTCATTTTAGAGAGAAACTTTTATTAAACTAAGACGGCCCAACAACAGTCTTAGGCGCGGGATCAATAATCACGAAGCGGCCATTTCTAATCTGGTAAACAGCCATGCCGCGATTGGGTGTTCCGTCTTCGTTAAATTGCACTAAACCATCGACGCCGTAAAACCCGTTTGGATCTTCGGCGCGGTCTTGGCGTCCGCGGGGGTCGCCATCGGCGACATAGGCGCCTACGGCCACCGCGTCATAGGCGAGTGAGGCCAGGCGAGAGGCGTCGTCGCCATATGTGCGGTCATAACTATCGAGGAAGGGCTGTTTGGCGTCTTGGTCAGCGGCTGCAAAAATGCCGCGGTTTAACGCAGGCTCGCGCACTGTCTCGTCATTCTTCCATAGGCTGGTTCCCATAAATTGAACCTTTGCGGGGTCAACGTCATAATAAGGAAATAAAGGCGCGAGGGACCGCAGCGCGGTTCCGCCTTCGGGCAGTAATATGGCCTCATAAGACATTGGCGTTGTGCCGCCATTTTGTTTCGCCGCGATTTCGCCTTGCCGATGGAACTCTGCCAAGCGTTTAGCGGGTTCTTGCATCACGGATATGTCGTTGCCGTCATAGATTTCAAAGGCGGTGACTTCGCCGCGATTGGCTTTGACGGAGGCGTCAAATTCCCCTTTTACGCGCCGGCCATATTCACTTTGCGGGCCGATATAGGCGTAGCGCGTCGCGCCCGTTGTCGCGGTATAATCAACAACGCGTTTGACTTCGGCTTCTGGCGGGAAGGATAGCAAATATGTGCCGTTACCTGCAACGGTTTGGTCGGTGGAGAAGGCGATGAGCGGCGTATTACTGCGCCTTGCTTCGCGGGCACTGGCTTTGACAGAGCCAGCTAAGATTGGGCCGAGAATAACATCTGCGCCAGACTTAATGGCTGACCGCGTGGCGCTGCGCGCGCCGTCAGGCGTGCCTTTTGTGTCCAGCGCTATCAAAAGGACATCGGCGTCGTCGCGGTTAAAGACCGCCATCTCAGCCGCCTTCATCATGGAATCCGCTTCTTCGCGCAGGCGCGACGATTTTGCGGAGAACGGCAATAAGAGCGCCATACGTTTAAGGTCACGGCCCGCCATATGGGGCGGGGTTAAGCCGTCACGATTGTTAAAATAATCACCCGTTTCAAATGTGGGTTGCTCGGCAATATCTGTTCCGTCTGGATCTCTGGGATCGCGGACCTCAACCTCTGTGTCGTCCTTGGGGGTATCCGTTCCCGTTGGGTCAGGCGTGACGACCGGGCCTGTTGGCGGACGCTGCACCACAGGACCGCGCGGCGGATATTCACCTTGCGGCGTAGGGACTGTCGTGCAGGCACTCATCATTAAAGCCGCCAAAGACAGGCTTGCAATTCCGATATGGCCAAGGCCGTTTGTTTTCGCCATAACAGCTCTTTCATTTTAAGGGCCACAAGGTGACTCACTCAGACACTATAAGCGACATAAACCCTTCGCAACACTTAACAGACGAAGAATTGCAGTTGGCTTCCCTTGAAACAGGTCTTTACGTTGTCGCGACGCCTATTGGCAATCTTCGCGATATTACTTTACGGGCGCTAGATACGCTTCGCGCGGCTGATATCATCCTTGCGGAAGATACGCGGCAGACACGAAAGCTTCTAGACGCCTATGATATTAAAACGCCACTAAGCCCTTATCATGACCATAATGCGGCAAAACGTGTGCCGGGCGTGATAAAAGACTTAGAGGGCGGCAAGCGTGTCGCTTTGGTCTCTGATGCCGGAACGCCGTTGGTCTCTGATCCAGGGTTTAAACTCGTTCGCGCCGCAGTAGAGGCAGGGATAGATGTTTTTCCTTTGCCGGGAGCTTCGGCTGTTCTGGCGGGTCTGGTAAAATCTGGGCTGCCCTCTGACCGCTTTTTGTTTGCGGGATTTTTACCGCCCAAATCAGGCGCGCGCAAGACAGCGTTAGAAGAGTTTGCGCCTATCAAAGCCACATTGATATTTTTTGAAACGGGTCCCCGCATCGCCGCCTGCCTAAAAGATATGAGCGGCGTTTTAGGCGAGCGGGATGTGGTTTTGACGCGGGAGCTGACCAAACGTTATGAAGAAGCGCGTCATGGCAGTTTTGAGAGCTTAATCGCGTCTATAAAGGCGGAGCCCCCACGCGGCGAAATGGTCTTGCTTGTAGGGCCGCCTCTAACGGGTGACCGCTGGAGCGAAGATGAGGTGGTGTCCGCCCTTAACGTTCAAATGGCCGAGCTTGGCGTGAAACGGGCGAGCGCTGAAATCGCGGCGCAATGCGGATGGCCTAAGCGCGATGTTTATAAATTAGCCCTAAAACTAAAATGATGCGCCTGAAATGAAGACGCTAAAATGAAAAGTAAATCTGAAAAACAGGCTTATGAAAAAGCAGGTCGCCGCGCGGAGACTCTGGCGAGTCTTTATCTACGCTTCAAAGGCTACCGCATTTTAGAGCGCCGTTTTAAGGTGCGTGAGGGCGAGGTGGATATCGTCGCGCGTAAAGGCGATATCATTGCCATGGTTGAGGTCAAGCAGCGCGCTTCGGAGGCAGCGGCAGAGATGAGTGTCTCTTATGAGAACCAATCCCGCCTGATGGACGCAGCAGAAATTTATATTAATCGAGACCGTGCATTGCGGGAAACTAACTTCGAACTCCGCTATGATTTTCTATATGTCATTGGCCGCTGGAAAATTCGTCACATAACAGATGCCTTTCAGGGGTATTAAATAAGTGTAAGAGTAAGCCTCTTGGTAACATTTGGTTCACCACTCTTGGTTAAAGCTATCGCCATTATGAAAAGCTTAACCATACTTTCCCTTGCCCTTCTCTCAGTTTCCGTCTCGGGCTGCACGACGATTACGACCGCTGGCGTGACCAAAGGAGATGAACGTAATTTTGCCCGCTCCGTCAATGACGTTAGCGCAGAACGCGTTATCAAAGCGCGGATGAAACGCGCCCATGGCTTTAAACTCAAAGGCATCAATGTTGATGTGCGCGAAGGCGTTGTTCTTATGGCGGGTAATGTGCCGCGCCAAGAAGACCGTATCGAAGCCGAACGTATTGCCTGGTCTGCGCCGCGTGTCGATCAAGTTGGTAATGAAATTCTTATCAAAGATAAACAAGGCGCAGTGCGTAATGTCAAAGACGGCTTGCTGACAACCTCTGTTAAGACGCGTCTCACGGCCGATAAATATGTAAAGAGCCGCAATATCAACGTCGAGAGCCATGACGGCATTGTCTATTTATTAGGCGTTGCGCGTAATCAAGCCGAGCTGGAACGCGCCGCTGAAATTGCGAGCACAACACGGGGAACCCGCGAGGTTGTCTCATACGTCACCGTGGCTGGCATCCCTTCAGCGATTAGCCGCTTTGGTCAGTCAGCTTCTAATGCTGCGCCAGTCCAATATGCGCCACAACATTCCTCTGGGCCGTCACAGCAAAGTTACGCGCAGCCAAACGCTACTCAGCCTAGCTATAGCGCGCCGCAGCGTGAGCTTCCAAGTTTTCTGACAACGACGCCCACTCCTGCACCGAGCTATGCAAAGCCCGCGCCGTCGCCTTATCTCTCAAGCCCTGGCATTGCCGCGCCGAGCGGAACTGTGACCGCCGCACCTTTATCGCAACCGATGCAGCTTATCCCGCAATCTGCACCTCAAAATATCCCTCAGGCTCCAACTGCGCCCGCACAAATTGCTGATATGGGTGATCGCCTCAATAAGGAATTTCCAAGCGATAATGATTTGGGTAAATTCCGCACGGGCGCCGCAGGTGAAGCCGTCTCTATCATAGAGAGCGAGCCTTATTATATCGACCCTGAAACGGGCAAGGAAATTCCTGTCAGTTTCGTGAATGGGGAATTCGTTCCCCAGCTTATTAAGTAAGCACAGCTCAAAGGCCTCGCCCCTAACTTAATTCTGCCTGCACTTCTTTTGTCCAACCAACCGTTATCGCACTTGAGTCTTGCGCCGCGCCGCGAATAATGACGGGCCGTTTTATTAATGTCGGGTGCTCGGTTAAAAGGGCGATGGCTTTCGCCGTATCCATATCTGCCTTGTCATTATCGCTTAATCCTCGCCATGTTGTAGATCTTGTATTAAGCAGCTTTTCCCACCCCACGGCTTTTTCAATACGAGAAAGCTCCGCAGCAGGCACGCCCTCCGCGCGGACATCAACTAAGTTAAGTTCATGCCCTGCGGCGGTCATCGCTTTGATAGCTTTGCGGCAGGTGTCGCAGGTTTTGAGGTGATAGACGGTTAATGTCATGCGGTCATGTCTCTTGCATTTTGGGTTTTTATGAAATCGACCATCAGCGCGTAAACGGCCGCTCGAGAGGTATCATTATGCACCTCATGCTCAACATTTTCAAAGGCGGTGAAATCACAATTCTTTGCTTTAGCGGCAAAGTCTTTCACGGCGGTGAAATCTGTAAGCTGGTCCCCTTTGGCGTGCCAAAGACGTAGCGGTTTTGTCCAGTCATCTGCGCGGGTTGAAACCTCTTCGCCCGCCTCAAGCATTCCGATGAGGAGGCCAAACCCTAAACGGTCATGATTGAGAGTGTCCGCTTCATATTTGACTTGCTCATCAGGCACTTTGGAGACCTGTTTGCCGGGGATAGTATTGGCAAGCGTTCCTTTTGGCATAATCCTGCGAAGAATTTTAAGGATGAATTTAAGCGGAGCAGGGACGGGCTTTGCGGGCCGGATGAGCGGCGCGGAGACAAGATAACCTGCGAGATCATGATTTTGGTTTAAACCCACATGCAGCACCAACCCGCCGCCCATAGAATGTCCGAAGAGATAATGCGGCACATCAGGATAAATTCGCTTAGCTTCATTTATGAGGCTTGAGGCATCGGCGCTCATATCGCTGTAATTACGGCATACGCCGCGCGGCCCTTCTGTACGGCCATGCCCGCGTAAATCAACCGCAATGACGGCAATGCCTGCGGCGTTTAAATGCGCGGCCATATCGCTATAGCGTCCGCAATGCTCACCAAAACCGTGAACGATACTCATGACGGCAATGGGGTTTTCAGCGTCCCAATGAAAGCCTTTTAAAAGTAAGCCGTCATGTTGGGAGGCGAGCTCGATTCCTGAACTCAAAATGTCTGGACTCATAAATATTTCACCGCTGTACCATAGGCGAATAATTCCGCCCCGCCGATTTTTTTCGGGCGCTGCCCAACGGCTGAAAATTCAATGCGCGTATTATAAATAGCATCTGCGCCTAAAGCTTTCGCTTCGCGCTGCATTCGCACAAGCGCTTCACGCCGCGCTCGCTCCATCAACTTCTCGAACCCTGACAAGCGGCCACCAAAAAGCATGATGAAACCCGCGACGAAGACTTTAAAATAATCAACGGCAATAACGACGTTACCCGTAACGAGCGCTCCGCCTGGCTCGACATTGTCGGGCAAGGTTTTAATATTGAAGACCTTGATGTCAGAGAGTTCTTCTTCGGCTTTGGCAATGCGCGAGAAATGATTGCGCTCATTCATAGTGCCAAAAATGATCCCGATCAGGAGCAATATGCCAATCGTTAAAAGGCCCATTACTGAACCACCACAGCTGTCCCGTAAGCATAAAGCTCGGACGCGCCCGCTGTAATAGAACTCGTTGAGAAGCGCACATTGATAACGGCATTTGCGCCTTTCTCTAGGGCTTCGCCCATCATGCGCTGCGTCGCCTCTTCGCGGGCTTCTGTCAGGAGTTCGGTATATCCGCGCAGCTCTCCGCCAACGATATTTTTAAATCCTGCCATAATATCACGCCCCACATGCTTGGCGCGAACCGTATTGCCCTGAACAATCCCTAAATGCTTTATGATCTCTCGGCCGGGAACAGTTTCTAAATTTGTGACAATTAGGTCGGTCATAATGGTTTCCTCTAAAACGGTGCGTAGGGGGAGAATGAACGAGTCCCTACAAATAGGCAATGAAAAAGCCGCCTTGCCGTGTGGGGAGCAAGACGGCTCGATTTAAGCTCAAAAATTTGAAGCCTAAATACATTGTTTTTAGAGTTCCTGATGTTTTTACGTTCGACGCCTTGAAAAAGTTTCACCTAACTTCCAATTCTTTTGAGTGTTGACGGCTTGCGCGGGGGGGCGGCTTACGGCAAAAGCGCTTTTCGATACGGAGACCTCAATGACATTACGCGTAGCTTTTCAGATGGACCCTATGGAGGGCGTCGATATTGACGGCGATACGACTTTTGCTTTGGCTGAAGTTGCGGCGGCGCGCGGTTATGAGTTGTTCGAATATGCGCCCGAACATTTGGCCTATAATGAAGGCATCGTGCAGGCGCGTGTTCGGCCAATGACGGTGCGCCGTGAATACGGAAATCATGTCAGTTTTGGCGAGCGCAAGGTGATTGATTTGGCCAAAAATGTCGATGTTGTCTGGATGCGCCAAGATCCGCCTTTCGATATGGCCTATATTACGGCTTCGCATCTGCTCGAGCGCCTTAAGGGCGAGACGCTTGTCGTTAATGATCCAGAATGGGTGCGCTCTTGCCCTGAAAAAATTCTGCCGCTCGATTATCCGCATTTAATGCCTGAAACACTTATCACGCGCGACCGCCAAGCGATTGATGATTTCCGCGCCCGCCATGGCGATATTATTTTAAAGCCGTTATTTGGGAATGGCGGAGCAGGTGTCTTCCTCGTCAAAGTGGGCGACAGTAATTATTCATCGCTCATGGAGATGTTTATGGAATCCTCGCGCGAGCCTGTCATCGCGCAAGCCTTCCTCAAAGATGTCTCCAATGGGGACAAACGCATCATTATCATAGACGGCGAAGCTGTCGGCGCGATCAACCGCATTCCTCAAAAGGGCGAAACCCGGTCCAATATGCATGTTGGCGGCGAGGCGGTTCCGACGGAGCTTACAGAGACAGACATGGTCATCTGCAATGCTATCGGCCCGATGCTGAAGGAGCGCGGTCAAATATTGGTCGGTATCGATGTAATCGGCGATAAGATGACAGAAATAAATATCACAAGCCCAACAGGGGTGCAGGAGCTTAAACGCTTTAGCGGGATTGACGCTGCGGCTTTGTCTTGGGACGCAATAGAGCGAAAGTTATAGAGAATCCTATGTCCGCCTCTAAAACGGATCAGATAATTTCTCATCCGTATAGACGTTAGACCCTGTCAGTGTTTCGAGGAAAGCGACCATTTGGGCTTTTTCTGTGTCTGTCAAATTCAGATCTTGCAGCATGCCGTTAAAGTTCAAAAAAGGATCAATCGTATTTTGAAACTCTGTGCTGGACGGGTTTGACGTCGTCGCGATGATTTCGTCATAGTGATTGATAACGTCAAGCAATGTTGCCAGCGATCCATCATGCATGAAGGGGCCGTTTGGCGCGCCGCCGGGTTTAGCAAGATCGCGCAGGCTCGGGGCTTTGGTATTTGTCAGGTCAAATTCTGTGACAGAGTTTGCGACGCCGACCACGCCATTATGGCGGCTATTCGGCCTGATATCAAATTCGGGGGCGCGGTGACATGTATTGCAGCCTGCCCCGCCATTCCCTGGCTCGACCATAAAGAGCTGCTTCCCTGCATTTTCATCAGCGGTAAAATTAGGGAAATTTTGGCGGTCATTGGCCGCTTGCGCGCGGCCTATATCAAATTTGGAATCAAAGGACTGAATGCTTTTCACAAATTGACCCAATGCTTCTTGCAGGCGCGGCTCGGTGATATTGGCGTCGCCAAAGGCATAAGTGAATAGCTCTTGATAATAATCGAGGCTCTCAAGTTTCATAATCAGGACATCAATATCAGGGCGTCCATTCACCCCGCTAAAGCCATGTTCATTTTCATCTTGAATAGGCTGCGTTGTTTGGTCTTCAAGGCTTGAGGCGCGCTCATCCCAAAAGAAATTTTGTTCTTCGCTAAAGGCTGTGTTGATCAAGCGCATGGAGTGGCGTCCAGTTACGCCGCCTTCAACGCCGTCACTAACGAGTTTAGGGTCGCTAAAGCCGTGGCTTTGAACGTGGCAACTGGAGCAAGACACCGTGTCATCAATTGACAGTGCGGGATCATAGAAAAGAACGCGCCCCAATGTTGCGCCCGCATCTGTAATGGGATTGCCGCCTGTAATGGGCGCGGCAATATAAGCTGGTGCGGTTTGCGCGGCGTAATTCGCTAAATTATCCATATCGATCTGACCTGCAAATTTTGCTTGAATCGCGGACTGCCCAGAAGCTGCGGCGGCGATAACGATATCAAAGACATCAATGGCTTCACGTCCATTTCCGTCATTCACGCGAATAGTGACGGCAATAGTTCCTGCCATAGAGGGGGTTCCGCTAATCACGCCGGCGGTATCGGTAAGGCCCTGAGGGCCGGGATTATATTCCACCGAATATGTCAGCGTGTCGCCATCTGCGTCAGAAAAGGTCGTGCCAGATTGGGTGGCATCATAGTTAAAGGCTATTCCAACAATGGCCGTCTGGTCAGGGTTGGGCGTAACGACGCTAGGGGCGCGGTTTTCCGTGACGACAGGCGGTGTCGGGGCGACCGGGGCAATAGGGCTTGAGCTGCCGCCGCAGGCGACAAGTAAGGGTAGGGCGAAGGAGGATAAAATAAGATGTTTCATATCGCCCGTTAGACGACGCAATGGTTTATAAGGTCTTAACGCCTAGCCCATGCGGGGAAAGACAGCTGTTTTTTTTACGACGCCATAAGCAAAGCTCGTATCAATAGAGGCAATGCTGCCAATGGGATGGAGATGTCTTCGTACAAAATTCTCATAATCTGAGAGGTCTCTCGCGGTGACCTTTAATAGATAATCCGACTGCCCCGTCATGACATGGCATTCTAGCACCTGCTCTATGCCCAGAATGCGTTTTTCAAAGTGGCGCACTACGTCTTCACTATGCTTTTCTAGCTTTACGCGCACAAAGACGGTGACAGGTAAGCCGTAAGCTTTGGCGTCGACATCAACACTATAGCCGCGAATGATTCCCGCTTTTTCGAGATTGCGCAAGCGCCGCAGGCAGGGCGAGGGGGAGAGGCTGACTTTATCGGCCAAATCCTGATTGGTCATCCGCCCATCAAATTGAAGGGCGCGAATGATTTGTCTGTCTTTACTATCCATGAACGTCTTTCTTGATATATTCTGCCAATTTGAGGTTTATTATTAACAATATAGCATGAAAATAGTCTCTAATACAGCATATATCTCTCGCAAAGGGGAGAATTATATGCCGCGTAACTTTCAAGGCTTTTCAACACGGGCCATTCATCATGGTTATGATCCGCAAGACCATGAAGGCGCCTTGACGCCGCCTATTCATTTCACCTCGACATTCGCATTTGAAACCGCTCAAGCGGGCGGAGAAATGTTTGCGGGAGGGCGGCCAGGCCATGTTTATTCGCGTATCTCAAATCCGACATTGCAATTACTTGAACAGCGCATCGCCTCGCTCGAACATGCCGAGGCGGGGCTCGCTTTAGGCTCAGGTATAGGCGCGATCTCTGCCGCCCTATGGACATTTCTGGCGCCGGGCGACGAAATTATTGTCGATAAGACGCTTTACGGCTGCACCTTTTCATTCCTGCATCA
The DNA here is from genome assembly GCA_039977295.1 of Hellea sp. Lineage (GTDB taxonomy): Bacteria > Pseudomonadota > Alphaproteobacteria > Caulobacterales > Maricaulaceae > Hellea. The sequence goes on from JBDWDN010000003.1 coordinate 408,985, forward strand.
CGGCCTCGCGAAATTTGGCGTCATTGTCACCCATGTAGATTTGACAGATGCTGATAATCTGGCGGCGGCGTTGAGCGATAAAACGAAACTTGTTTATTTTGAAACGCCTGCCAATCCGAATATGCGGCTTGTCGATATTGAAGCGGTCTCGGAAATCGCCCATCGCGGCGGAGCCAAGGTGCTTGTCGATAATACTTACGCCACGCCTTATCTCACCCAACCTATCGCGCTCGGCGCAGATATTGTCGTGCATTCAGCGACAAAATATTTGGGCGGTCACGGCGATCTTATCGCGGGATTATTGGCGGGACCTAAGGAGCTTGTTGATGAGATTCGTCTCTTTGGTCTCAAAGATATGACAGGCGCCGTGATGAGCCCTTTTACAGCCATGCTCATTATGCGGGGGCTTAAGACGCTAGAGCTTCGCATGGATCGCCATTGTCAAAGCGCCGCTGTCGCCGCCCAGTTTCTAGAGGGCTCTGATAAGGTCTCAAAAGTCTGGTATCCGGGCCTTGCGAGCTTTGAGCAACACGACCTCGCCAAAAAGCAAATGGCAGATTTCGGCGGCATGATTGCCTTTGAACTTGTGGGCGGCCTTGCCGCAGGACAAGAGATGATGAACGCGCTGAATATGGTGAAATGCGCCGTCTCATTGGGCGACGCGGAAACCCTTATTCAGCATCCCGCTAGCATGACCCACTCGACCTATACGCCCGAAGAGCGCGCGCTGCACGGGATTAGCGATGGATTGGTCAGGCTCTCTGTTGGATTGGAAGGCATTGAGGATATCCTTGCCGATTTAGAGCAGGCTTTGGCAAGCTAAACTCAATATCCCCCTTCCCCCGCAGGCCAATCCCGTCTAGACCCCGCTTCATGTCTAAGAAGAACAAACCCTTTCGTCCTAAAGCTCGCCGCCCGCGCGGTTTTGAAGATAAGCCTGCTGAGCTCTTGCGCGCCGAGCGGCGCCTTATTGATGCGGCCTTTTCCGTATATGATATGCATGGCTTTGAACCCTTGCAAACGCCTGCCTTTGAATTTGCCGATGCCCTTGGGAAGTTCTTGCCGGATGAAGATAGGCCGAATGTTGGCGTTTTTGCGCTGCAAGATGATGATGAGCAGTGGTTGTCTCTGCGCTATGATTTAACGGCGCCGCTCGCCCGTTATGTTGCGGAAAATTATGACGCGCTGGCTAAGCCTTATCGCCGCTACCAAGCGGGCTCTGTTTACCGCAATGAAAAACCCGGACCCGGGCGCTTCCGCGAATTTGTGCAATGTGATGCCGATTCTGTCGGCGCAGCTGGCCCTGCGGCTGATGCTGAAATGATTATGCTGGCCGCTGACGTTATGCGCGCTGCGGGATTGAAGGATGGTCAATATGCTGTGCGGGTTAATAACCGCAAATTACTTGACGGGATTTTGGAAAGCTCGGGCGTGGCAAATACGGATGAGGGCGCTTTGCAGCGGCTTCAAGTCCTGCGCGCCATTGATAAGTTAGACCGCCTCGGTGCAGAAGGCGTCGAAGCGCTGCTCGGTGACGGCCGAAAAGATGAGAGCGGAGATTATACCAAAGGCGCTGGATTGGGCGCAGTAGGCATAAAAGCGGTTCTTGGCTTTACAACGGCGTCTGATGAAGATCGCGGCACAACCATTGCGGCGCTAGAAAAACTAGTCGGCACATCAGAGCGCGGCATGGACGGCGTGAAAGAGCTAACCACGATTGATTCTATTTTAACGGCCACAGGCTTTGGCCCTGACCGCGTGAGTTATGATACATCAATCGTGCGCGGCCTTGGCTATTATACAGGGCCTGTTTTTGAGGCTGAACTTCTCGCCGATATTCGTGACCGCAAAGGCCGTCCTGTGCGGATTGGCTCTATTGGCGGCGGCGGACGCTATGATGATTTGGTCTCTCGTTTTCGCGGCCAAGCTGTCCCCGCGACGGGCTTTAGTTTTGGCGTTTCGCGTTTCTTATCTGCGCTTGAGCGGATGGACGCGCTCGAGCAATCCGTTAAGCCGCCTGTTATTATTTGCGCTTTTGATAAATCGCTTATGGGGCAATATTTCAAAATGGCGGAAGAGCTTCGCGCAGACGGTATTCGCGCCGAAGTCTTTATTGGCTCGGGCAATGTGACTAAGCAGATGAAATATGCTGACCGCCGCAATGCGCAGATCGCGGTGCTGATGGGCGAAGATGAATTAGCCAAAGGCGAAGTGACACTGAAAGATCTTTACCTCGGCGCTGAAGCGGCCAAAGCGATCCAGTCTAATGAAGAATGGAAGTTTTCTCGCCCTGCACAAGAAACCGTCTCGCGCGAGGGTTTTGTGGCCGCTGTTAAGGCGATGCTGGGGTAAATCTGCGGCCTATTGTCATGAACTGTATTCGGGTCTTTTAATTCAAAAATAACACATTATCTCGCCGTTCAAATTGCATGAACAGAGGAGATTTATCCATGCGTAATACCGTTCCAAATGTTACTTTCAAAACGCGCGTGCGCGACGAAAATGTCGAAGGCCCTAACAAGTTTGATTGGAAAGATCTGACGAGCGACGAAATTTTCAAAGGCAAGAAAGTTGTTCTTTTTGCGCTGCCAGGCGCTTTCACGCCGACCTGCTCAACAACACATCTTCCGCGTTATGAAGAGCTTTATGCAGACTTCAAAGCCGAAGGCGTTGATGAGGTTATCTGCCTCTCCGTAAATGATGCATTTGTTATGTATCAGTGGGGCGTACACCAAGGCCGCGAAAATGTATTCCTATTGCCAGACGGTTCTGGCGAATTTTCCCGCAAAATGGGTATGCTTGTTGATAAAGACAATCTTGGCTTTGGCTATCGCAGCTGGCGCTACTCTATGGTTGTCAATGACGGCGCGATTGAAAAAATGTTCATTGAAGCGGGCTTTGGCGATGATTGCCCAACAGACCCGTTTGAGGTCTCTGACGCCGATACGATGCTATCGTTCCTACGGGGTACGGAAAAAGCTGCTAATGCGGCTTAAGGCTTTTAAAGCTTGAAAATTGAGAGCCGCTTGGTTTTGCTGAGCGGTTTTTTTGTGGGTGGAGAGTGGGGGCAAGTCATAACGCCCGCTCATTCCTGCGAAAGCAGGAAAGGCAGGAACAGCCTTGTGTGAATTTCATGAGGGCACAAATTAATTAAGAGTAAGTCTAGGTGCTAAAATCGCTGCACTCATAATAACACTACAGCCCTACAAGATTTGCGAGGCAAATCATGTAGAGCGGTTATTATGAGTGGCGGGCTGGTACCGTTCATACCAGCCCGCCATTTTTAGGCCTAAGCTTTATCTGGGCTGGGGGAATAGACTAAGCTCGGCCCACTGGGAGATGATTTGTTGAGGGTACGCCAAATATCCCAGTTAAGCCCTTTAACTACAGTCAACCTAACGGGAGCCCTACGGCTTAATTACAAAATTGTCATTCAGGGCGAATACTCAAAAAAGGACGGCAACCCGAGGGTCGCCGCCAGTTCGAAGGGAAATCCAATGAATTGGATGCGTTCCTTATACAAATCACAACATGACTGTAAGATGACAGCTTGCTAACAATTTCGTTATGTTAGGGGCGATGGAGGTTATCTCTCTTTCATATAGGCTGAAGATAACCTCAAAAGAAAACCCTGCCGGTTAGGGCAGGGCTAAGTTTAAAAGAGAGACAACTCATCAGAGAGAGATAAGTTAATCCTTATATATAAAAAACTCTCTGAATGTTTCCTGAACGAGTCTTAACGGCTGTTAAGCGCTTGACGATGACCTCAGCGCAGGCGACATAGCGCTATGTCCCAACTAGATCTCAGACTTCTTCCCGTCACGCCCTTTCAGCAAAATTGCAGCTTGCTCTGGGATACAGACTCTATGGAGGGCGTTTTGGTCGATCCCGGCGGGGAACCTGAAAAATTGATGGACGCCGCCAAAGATTTGGGCGTGACGATAAAAGAGATATGGCTCACCCACGGACATTTAGATCATGCGGGCGGGGCCGAAGATATTCGCGCTAAACTTGGCGTGCCTGTTATTGGGCCCCATAAGGATGACCAATTTTGGATGGATACGATTGCGCAAACCTGGTCACAATATGGCCATGCCGGTATGGGTAAAAATATAGTACCAGACCGTTACTTAGAAGACGGCGAAACCCTCAAGCTTGGAAGCGTTGAATTTGGCGTTGTTCACACGCCGGGGCATACACCGGGTCATGTCGTCATTTATAATCAAGATATGAAGATTGCTTTTGTGGGTGACGTGTTGTTTCGCGGCTCTGTTGGGCGCACGGATTTTCCGAAAAGCAATCCGCAAGACCTTATCGACTCCATCCGTAACAAGCTTTGGCCGCTGGGCGGGGATATGCGTTTTGTCCCTGGTCATGGCCCGATGAGCACCTTTGGAGCAGAACGCGCTGACAATCCCTTTGTTGGGGACAAGGTCATTGGACAGGTAGGCGGAAATAGCTCAGGTGTTATGTAAGGCGAATTTCACCTTTTCAATCACAGTCAAATCAGAGTAAAGACCTCTCATATTGGAGGATTTCATGGCTGAACTATTAACGCTCGAAGCGCTTTTTACATTATTTATGCTCATATTGCTGCAAGCGGTTTTGGGTTTTGATAATTTGCTCTATATTGCGATTGAAAGTAACAAAGTCGGCGACCCTAAAGACGCTCAGAAAGTTCGCAAATATGGCATTGCCATTGCGGTAATTTTACGGATCGTTCTGCTTTTCGTAATCGTTAAATTATTTGCGCTTTTAGCCGAGCCTCTCTTTGGCATTCATTTAGGCAACATTATTAATGGTGAGTTTACGGCTCAGGCGCTTATCACGCTTGTTGGCGGGGCTTTCATTATTTACACGGCTATCAAAGAAATTCACCATCTTCTGCAAGTCGATCATATTGAGCATTCAGAAGGTAGCGGCTCGCGCTCCGTCATGGGGGCCATTGCCCTTATCGTAGCCATGAACCTCGTCTTCTCTGTCGACTCGATTCTGTCTGCTATGGCGATTGCGTCCGTTAAAGACGTGGCGACAGGGCTAACGACCTATCAAGTTCCTTTAATGGTCATCGCAATTTTGGCGTCAGGCCTAGGCATGATCTTACTCGCGGACCGCGTGACGGACTTCCTCAAGAAAAACCGTATGTATCAAGTGCTGGGTTTGTTTATCCTCTTCCTCGTGGGCGTCTTGCTAGTGACGGAAGGGGCGCATCTGGCGCATCTGAAACTCTTTGGCTTCCCAATTGACGCCATGAGTAAGTCAAGCTTCTACCTCGTCGTGGGCGTCCTCGTGATAACGGACATCCTCTCCAACCGTTATCAAAAACGCCTTTGGGCGCAAAAAGAAGCGGAGATTCGGGGAACAACAGAGACAGCAGGGCGTGAGGCTGTGGATGCGTTTAAGGCAGGTCATTAAGCCTGCCGCGCATTAGGGGCTCAAAACTTGGGGTAAGCGCTCAAACTAGCGCTTACATATCGAATGTTTCTTGGGCCTCAGTCAGTTCAGTACGCATTTGCCGTGACAGAGCTGGTAGAACTTGCTGCCATCTTTCCCACGTATAAAAAGACTTGATCAGGGCATCGTTCTGACAAGCTTCACTCACAGGAACTTTCAAATATAAAGGCCGCTGCACGCGGGAGAAATCTACGCCAGCATAAGTGACATTTCGGTAAACGGCTTCACCGATCCCTATGATGGGATTGTTCTGAATACGTTCGTTGAGCGGTATGGTCTCAACGTAATTTGCTTCTCGCTGAATAATATCAAAGTAATATTTTGCGTCTGTCAGAAAAGCCCGTTCTTTGGGACTTTGCTGCGCGAGTAAAGTGGGAGTGTTAGTCAATTCGTCCAGCGCGCCCCGTCTTACGCTTAGACCATATGTTCCTGTTATCGCCGTGACGCCGCTATTGACGAGGGCCACATTTTCAGGGCTGTCTACGCAGCTCTGCAAAGCATCGAAAGCCGTCGTTGCGCGCTTCAAATATTCGGATATGCCTTTATCAAGCTCATCAAGCGCCTTCAAGTTCGTTTCGGTTTCTGCCTTAAATCTATCTACCGCTTGCTGATAGGCCCGCTTATCAGAGCGGGCTTCATTGGCGTTACCCAGCTGAAGGCCGATGTAAACCCCGGCTACAACTATACAAAAATCGATAAAGACGGCGAACCAATCTTCATTTTTAATATGGGACTTTACGCGCCTAAATAACATTTAAACCTTAATCTCGTAGCAGCTCATTTACGCCCGTCTTGCTTCGGGTCTTAGCGTCAACAGTCTTCACGATCACCGCGCAGGCAAGGCTATGCGAGCCGTCTTTGCTAGGCAATGTTCCTGGCACAACAACGGAATAAGCTGGGACTTCGCCGTAGCTAATATCGCCTGTTGCGCGGTTGAATATCTTTGTCGATTGGCTGATGAAAACGCCCATGGCGAGGACCGCGCCTTCGCGGACGATTACGCCTTCGACAACTTCGGAACGCGCGCCGATAAAGCAGTTATCCTCGATAATGGTGGGGTTAGCTTGGAGCGGTTCTAAGACGCCGCCAATGCCGACGCCGCCAGACAGATGCACATCTTTCCCAATTTGCGCGCAAGAGCCGACAGTGGCCCAAGTATCAACCATTGTGCCTTCGCCGACATTAGCGCCGATATTAACATATGACGGCATGAGCACAGCATTGGGCGCGATATAAGAGCCGCGCCGCACAGTGGCGGGCGGGACAACGCGGAACGCGGCTTTCTTAAAATCTGCCTCTGTCCAGCCTTCAAATTTGCTGGGCACTTTATCATAGAAATTTCCGTCTGCGGGGCCGCCGCTCATGATCTGGTTTGGATGGATCCGGAAGCCAAGGAGCACTGCTTTCTTAAGCCATTGATGAACAACCCAGTCGCCATTCCCCGATTTTGACGCTACGCGAAGTTCGCCTGAATCTAAGCTCATGATTGCGGCTTCAATCGCGTCGCGTGTCTCGCCTTTTGTATCTGGGCTCAGCGAGGCGCGGTCATCCCATGCAGCGTTGATGAGGGTTTCAAGTTGGGCGTTCATGATCATGTCCTTTAAGAAGTCGCGGGCAACATAGTGAGGCGGGGCTCTAGGTCAATTAAGAATTCAGGCGTTTAAGCTTTTCTAGTGTTACATGCAGCGTCTCTAAGAATTTGGAGCGGTCTTTATGGGTGAAAGGCGGAGGGCCTCCAATGGTCGGCATCTCTGCGCCCGCCCGTAAATCTGCCATGATAGCGCGCGTGGCAATCGCGCCGCCTATGGAGTCTTTCGTGAAGGGTTTACCATTAGGCGCAAGCACGGCGCTATCCGCGAGGAGGCACCGTTCGGCGAGCAATATATCAGATGTGATGATGACGGATTTTGCGTTCGCGCGTTCTGCGATATAATCATCGGCGGCGTCAAAACTGTCCGAGACGACAATAAATGAGATCAGCGGCTCCCGGGGCGTGCGCAAATATGAATTACTGACCACCGTGACAGGAACCTCATGCCGCCTTGCGACTTTATAGGTTTCCTCGCGCACGGGGCAGGCATCAGCATCAATATAAATGTGGAGTGACATAGACCTTCCTTAACGCCTATATAGCGGCGTGTTAATGACTTTATATCGGTTTTGTGCGGTCAGCTTAATCCTAGGGTTAAGTTTGGCTACAGCAATGTTGGCATCCTGCGCCAAGACGCCTGAGACTCATGCCCGCATCGCCGTGGCAACAAATTTTTTAGACACCGCGCAAAAGCTAGAAGCGGCATTTGAGGCTGAAACGAATTTCACCATTGACCTCGTTTCAGGATCAACGGGCCAGCTTTATACGCAGATTGTAAACGGCGCGCCTTATGATGCCTTTCTCTCAGCTGACGCCGCGCGTATTACGCGCTTATTGATGTCAGATCACGGCGTTGACGGCACGCGGATGACATATGCTTTGGGGCGTCTTGTTTTATATGGGGCTAAGGATACAGAAACGACCTTAAGGGAGGGGCGTTTTAAAAGGCTGGCAATGGCCAATCCCAAGCTGGCCCCCTACGGTATGGCCGCAGAGGAAACGCTGAATAAATTACAACTCTCTGGCACCGTTTCAGACAAGATCGTCTATGGACAAAATGTAGGGCAGGCTTATGGGTTTGTGCAAACAGGGAACGCAGAATTGGGATTTGTGGCTTTATCGCAAATGAAAAAGGGTTCAGGGAATTATTGGATTATCCCTGAGCGCTATTATGGTAAGATTTGGCAAGATAGCGTGTTGTTGTCATTTGGGAAAAATAACAAATCTGCCATAGCTTTTCTTAGCTTTTTAAAATCGCGCCACGCGCAGAGCATAATTAAATCATCAGGTTACGAGGTCCTATCTGATGGTTGATTTTGGCCCGCTTTTGTTGACATTCTATCTAGCCGTTATTGTGACCGTTATTTTGTTGATAATTGGCACACCGCTTGCTTGGTGGCTGGCGACGACGCGCTCTAGGTTTAAGCCTATTGCCGAGGCCCTGACGGCCTTGCCCTTAGTATTGCCGCCCACAGTTTTAGGGTTTTATCTCCTCATATTATTTAATCCAAATTCTGCGCTGGGGGCGTTTTGGGTAGATTTGACAGGAGAAAGTCTAACTTTTTCATTTGCAGGTCTTGTTATTGCTTCGGTCATTTATTCTCTGCCCTTTATGGTGCAGCCTCTGCAAAGCGCCTTTGAAGCTGTTGGCACGGATTTACGCGAAGCCGCGGCGAGTCTTAGGGCCTCACCACGCGATACGTTTTTCAATATTGTTGCGCCGCTTTCCAAACGAGGTTTTCTAACAGCCTGTATTTTAACCTTCGCCCATACGCTGGGTGAGTTTGGCGTTATTCTTATGGTTGGCGGCAACATTCCTGGGCGCACCAAGGTCATGTCCATTGCGATTTATGAACATGTCGAAACGCTGCAATATGCACAGGCGCATATTCTTTCGGCTATTCTTTTGGCGCTGTCATTTTGCGTCTTATTATTTATTTACATTTTTAATCGGCGGTACCCTGTGCATGTCGGATAGATTAAATTTAAATATGAAAAAGGCGCTTGGCGGCTTTACGGTTGATGTGAAGCAATCCCTTCCGTTGGACGGCATAACGGCTCTTTTTGGGCCCAGTGGCGCTGGGAAATCCAGTCTCTTGAAATTAATTGCGGGTTTTGAAACTCCAGATAATGGACATCTCTCCCTGCGCGATAAAACATGGTTTGATAGCGCAGATAAAATAAATGTCCCGCCCTATAAACGTGCTGTGGGATATATGTTTCAGGATGGACGTCTATTCCCTCATATGAGCGTTAGGCAAAATCTTGAATTTGCGGCTAAACGCGCGGATAAAAAAATACCTATCGATCAAGTTATAACAGCTTTTGACCTAACGGATTTAACGGCTCATTCGCCGCTGACGCTATCGGGCGGAGAGCGCCGCCGCGCGGCTTTGGCCCGAACTGTTCTGACGGCCCCTGATGTTTTATTACTGGATGAACCGCTCACGGGACTAGACCGTGCCCGCAAGCGGGAAATATTGCCCTTCGTCGAGAGTCTACATGAAGATTTCAATATCCCCTGTATCTATGTCACCCATGACATAGAAGAGGTTAGCCGCTTGGCGGATAAGGTGATGGTCATGTCAGGCGGCCAAATCTCTGCCTTTGGCGATACGGTTGATATTCTTAGCCATCTGGACGCAACCCCTCTACAAAAAGATTATGATATTAGCTCTCTTTTTGAAGGTCGGATTACAGGACGCGATAAAGAGTTTTGCCTTTTGCAGGTAAATATTCGCGGCGCGGAGATAAGTCTGCCCGAGATAAACGGCGCGGCTATAGGCCAGAATATTCGCCTGCGTATTCGGGCGAGCGATGTCGCCATAGCAGCCGTGCGGCCAAAGGGCGTGAGTATTCGTAATGTTATCCAAGGAGAGATTTCAGAGATTGTTGCCGATAAACACGCGGCTTACGCCGTTGTGACGTTGCAGTTTCAAGGGCAGTTTCAGGGGCAATTTAAGAGCGCTGAACTCCGCTCACGAATCACGCGGGCCTCCTGCTCAGATTTAAATTTACAGACAGGTATGTCCGTCTATGCCCTCATAAAAAGTGTCAGCTTTGAAGGACATCTTTGATAATTATGTTACCAAGCTTTCACATAAGAGTGATAGAATTGCTGCGGGCTTTGATTGACTTAAATATCGAAAGGCCAGAAACTCCAATTGTCAAACATGGGAGAGCCGATCGTGGTTTTGAAAAATTTACTAAGTAGTACGGCTATTATGCTCAGCGCCCTGGCGCTTGTGTCGTGCGGCGGCGGTTCCGGCGGCAGTACGGTTCCTCCGCCCCCGCCTCCTCCTCCTCCTCCAGCAGGGGACACGGTTGCGCCAGTTGTGTCTTTCAGTCCAGCGACATTGACCGTGGACTCAGAGGCCACAGGGGCGTCAACCTTATCGGCCACGGACAACACCGCTGTAACCACCGGGCCAACCGTCACATGTACCAATGGCGGAACCTTCGCGAATGACGTGTTCACTGCGCCGCGTACAGGGTTAAACACTACGAGCGTTTGCACAGCAACAGCTGGCGACGCCGCGGGCAATAATGGCACCGGCACATTGACTGTTACTGTGAACCAAGCACCGGCTAGCGGTAATGTGGCGCTCAGCGGAAAGCTGAGTTTTGACTTAGTTCCCTTTAATACGTCGACTAACGGATTAAATTACGGTGCAATCGTTCAGACGCCTGCGCGCGGCATCACCATGGAAGCTTTGAGTTCAACAAGTGCCGTGCTCGCGACGACGGTGACCGATGCGGCGGGTGATTATTCTTTCTCCCTCGCGCCCAATACAAATGTCCGCGTCCGCGCCAAAGCCGAAATGCTGCAAACAACAGGGGCGCAGTGGAATGTGCGGGTCGTTGATAATACGAGTTCCGACGCGCTTTACACGATTGTCGGAAGCCTTACGGATATCGGTACGCTAGACCAAACGCGTAATTTGAGAGCGGGATCTGGATGGGGCGGTAGCGGCTATACGAGTACGCGCGCCGCCGCGCCCTTTGCTATTTTAAATCCCATTTATACAGCATTAAAGAAAATAGAAGCCGTCGATGCGGATGTTATCTTCCCGCCCGCCGAGTTTAATTGGAGTGTTAATAACCGCGCCGCTAATGGTGTTGTTGCAAATGGTGAAATTGGAACATCATCCTATGTTGGGAACGGTGAAATACTTATTCTAGGTGATGATAATTCTGATACCGATGAATATGACGATCACGTCGTTGTTCATGAGTGGGGTCATTATTTTGAAGACCAACTCTCCCGGTCTGATTCTGTCGGCGGGCCGCATAGCGGCGGCGAGAAACTCGACCCGCGCGTCGCGATGGGTGAAGGCTTTGGCAATGCGCTATCGGGCATAATAACTGACGATCCTTTTTACCGCGATAGTAGCGGCAATCAACAAGCAAGCGGCTTTGCGCTTAACGTTGAAACCAATGAGCCTGCGGGCTGGTATGATGAATCCACAGTGCAATCTGTACTTTACGACCTCTATGACAGCGCTGATGATGGCACCGACACGCTTTCCTTGGGTCTGGGTCCGGTTTATGAGGCTTTGATAAGTTCAGATTACCGCACGCAACCCGTCTTTACGACGATTTTCTCTTTCTTGGCAGAGTTAAGAGCGCAGCAAGCCTCTAATTCGGCAGAAATTACCAGTCTTGCCATATCACGCGGTATTAACAGCACCTCTGCTAATGCGGCCGGTGAAACAAATAGCGGCGTGGTCGCCCGCTCGCTCCCTGTTTATAAACCTGTGACAGTTAACGGCGCCGCTGTTGAAATCTGTTCGATTAATGATGAAGGTCTCTATAATAAGCTAGGAAATCGCGCTTATTTAAGCTTTACGGCGATTGCCGGCGCGCACACGCTTAGGATGACGCGAAGCTCAGGTGCTGCCTCACGCGATCCTGATTTTATTATTTATAAAAATGGAGCGGTTGCTGGCCGAGCGGAAACAAGCCCAGGGGAAAGCGAAAACCTTACGCTTGCTTTAACAGCGGGTGAGCACGTTGTTGACGCCTATGATTTTTTCAATTTTGGACAAGGCGGCTCGGGGACAGCTGGCGATGCTTGTTACAATTTTACGATTACGCGATAGGTCAGGAGATTATTATGATAAAGTCTAAGTTTTTAGTCATGGGCATCACGGCTCTTTCTCTGTCTCTCGCCTCTGCCTGTTCGGCAAATAGCGCTGAAATGGCGACGCAAAATAAAGCGCCGTCAGATAGCTATTTCAAGCCTGGTGCAGCGGTAAGCTATTCGCATAATTTGAAGTCACAAATGGCTGCTGGCGAGACGGCGACATTTAAACTGACTTTGGACGAGCCTTATAAGGCGGGACAGCTCAGCGTTAACCTCACGCCTGACGGAGATCTTACACTCTTCCCGAGCTCAACGCAGGCTAGTTTCGATATGCGTGAAGACGGACCGCATGAGATGACTATTTCTTTCACAGCCAATTCCAATGGCCGTTATTATATCAATGTTGAGGCTTTGGCTGTAAATTCTTCAGGCCAATCGCGCCCCCGTATTTTCTCTATTCCCGTTCAAGTCGGTGCTGCCATAGCGCAGAAACCAAATGTCGATATGAAGACCATGGAAAGCGGCGAAAATATCATCGAGATGGAAGCCGAAGAAGAAATTAAATAGAGGCATCCGCCTGTCATGACGCAAAAGACAAGAGTCATGACACGGTTTCATTTGCTTTTATGAATCTCTCCGCCCTACCGTAGGTTTAACACGGAGGGTTACATGAAAAAGACTGAAAAAATAGAAGTGCGTCTATCCCATGAGGAGAAGACTGCTTTGACCACTCTGGCAGAGCAAGAGGATCGCAGTGTCAGCGATCTCGTGCGCGGGCTTATTGAACGTTACATGTCGATCAATACGACGCGGCTGCCGCGCAAGATACCTTGGCTATTATTTGGGGCGGTTGCTGTCGGCGGTTTTTTCTTAGGGCATATTGCGACTTACCTCATTGCAAAGTCTCATTCACGGTCACATTCACCTATCTATAATCTGTCTATAAACATTGGGTCTAGCGGCATAAATTCTCCAATATTGGCGAAGGACGGTGAGATCATCACCTCCATCATACCTTTTAATAATGGAGACATTCGTGTTGAAGCGGCTGTCTCAAACGTCGCTGAGAGTCTTCAGACAGTTAAAATAAGTTTATGCCGCAAAAATATGGAAGCGTGCGATAAAATCGCAAGCCCTGTATTAAAGTTTAATCCAAATGCAAATAGCGTCATTCAATTTACCGAGCAGAATGGTCAAGATATCTATATAAGTCTAGCGCCGACAATTTCTGCCCATAAATAACTACTCCGCCGCAGCTTGTGTCAAAGGAACTTCCAACCGCGAAAGCATTTCTTTTGGAATAATTTGCCAGAATTTCCCACGCTCTAGCTCCCATTCCGATAAGAGTTTTTTCGAGAACTCTGAACCGGTCTGGGCGGCGTGTTTGCGGATGAGGTCTTTACATTCTTCTTCGTAATGTTCAGCGTCAAAGCGTTGCCAGACGATACTGTCTGGGTTTACGGCTTTTTCAAAATTGTCCTCTTCATCATAAATATAAGCCATGCCGCCTGTCATGCCCGCGCCAAAATTGTCACCAACTTTGCCGAGGATAACGGCCGTGCCGCCTGTCATATATTCACATCCATTTGTGCCGCAGCCCTCAATGACGGTTATTGCGCCTGAATTTCGAACAGCGAAACGTTCACCCGCACGGCCTGCCACCATGAGGGAGCCCTTCGTTGCGCCGTAGAGGCAGGTATTGCCGATGATGGCGCTGCTATGGTGATCTATGGGCGTGCTGCCTTGCGGGGAGACAATGATCTCTGCCCCTGACAAACCCTTGCCGACATAGTCATTGGCGTCGCCGTCAACAATAATACGCAGGCCTTGCATGCCAAATGCGCCGAGTGATTGTCCCGCAGAGCCGCGAAGACGAACGGTTAGCTGTCCGTCGGGAAGCCCTTTTGCGCCAAAGCTTTGATAGATGTGCGAGCTTGTGCGCGTGCCAACGGCGCGGTGTGTGTTCTCCACAGTATAAGTCAGATAGATCTTTTCGCCGCGGTCAAAGAACTGAGCGGAATCAGCGATAATGTTTTTATCCAAAGACTCTGGCACTTCGATGCGAAAGCGGCGTGTATCCTTGATAGGCGAATTATCCACACGCGCGAGAATGGGGTTTAGGTCAAGGTCGTCGAGATTTTCAGCCCCGCGAGAGACTTGCGCCAATAAATCTGTGCGGCCAATAATCTCGTCCAATGTTTCTACGCCAAGCTCGGCCAAAATTTCGCGCACATCCTCTGCAATAAATGTCATTAAGTTGATGACTTTTTCGGGCGTGCCTGTGAATTTCTCCCTTAGGCGAGGGTCTTGGACACAGACGCCAACAGGACATGTATTGGAATGGCACTGACGCACCATGATACAGCCCATAGCCACGAGGCTAAGCGTGCCGATGCCATATTCTTCGGCGCCCAGCATGGCCGCAATGACAATATCTCGGCCTGTTTTCAGCCCGCCATCTGTGCGCAATGTGACAGAATTTCGAAGGTTATTTAACTTCAGCACTTGATGGGCTTCGGAAAGACCCAGCTCCCACGGGATACCCGCATATTTCAGCGATGTATTTGGCGATGCGCCTGTGCCGCCATTATGGCCAGCAATAAGGATGGTGTCTGCTTTGGCTTTGGCGACGCCCGCTGCAATTGTGCCGACTCCAGAAGAGGCCACAAGTTTCACGGCGACGCGCGCTGTGGGATTAATTTGTTTTAGATCGTAAATTAATTGCGCCAGGTCTTCGATGGAATAAATATCGTGATGCGGCGGCGGCGAAATTAATGTCACGCCAGGCGTCGCATTTCTAAATTTGGCGATCATCTCTGTGACTTTAAAGCCAGGTAACTGTCCACCTTCGCCGGGCTTAGCGCCCTGCGCGACTTTAATTTCAATCTCGCGGCATTGGTTGAGATATTCGGCGTTCACGCCAAAACGGCCCGACGCAATTTGCTTGACCGCTGAATTCGGATTGTCGCCATTGGGAAGGGGCACATAGCGCGCGCGGTCTTCGCCGCCCTCGCCAGAGACAGATTTCGCGCCGATGCGGTTCATAGCAATATTTAATGTGCCGTGCGCTTCGGGCGATAAAGCGCCAAGCGACATTCCGGGCGTGCAAAAACGGCGGCGAATCTCATTGACGGATTGCACGCGGCGGAGCGGCATTGGTTTTCCGGCGGGTTTAAAATCGAGCAAGTCGCGTATTTGAATCGGCTTTTCTGAGTTCACGACGTCGGCATATTTTTTATAAAGCTCGTAATCTTCGCGGCCCACGGCTTCTTGCAGCATATGGATCATCTCGGCTTTATAAGCATGACGCTCACCCTTGGCGCGCACGCGGTAAAGACCGCCTACGGGGAGGCGCACGACAGAGGGCTCATAAGCCTTCTCATGAGCTTCTAAGGCTTTGCTCTCTAACCCTGCAAGGCCAATGCCGGAAATACGGGACGTCATGCCGGGGAAGTTTTCACCGACCAGCGCGCGGGACAGACCCATGGCTTCAAAATTATTGCCGCCCCGGTAAGATGAAATAACAGAGATACCCATCTTAGAGATAATCTTGAGAAGCCCGCCTTCAATAGCGGTCTTATATTGGGCAACAGCGTCGTCCGCGCTCATATCCAGTAAGCCGCGATTGACGCGGTCGACCAGGCTGTCTTGAGACATATAGGCGTTAACGGTTGTGGCGCCCGCGCCGATAAGAACTGCGAAATAATGCGTATCCATACATTCGGCAGAGCGGACGATGATAGAACATGAAGAGCGCAAACCATGACTTACTAGATGGGTTTGCACAGCTGCGGTGCAGAGGATAATGGGTGCGGCAATATTTTCATCATCAGTAAATTCATCTGTGAGGATGATGTTCTCAACACCGCGCTTTACAGCTTCCTCGGCTTCGAATTTGACGCGCTCCAGCATAGCTTTTAACGCGCGGCCGCCTGAATTTTCAGCCACGTCAGAGGCCTCAAATGTGCAATCAATGGCATGAACCTTTTTGGGGCCCACAAGTTTTTTATACTTCGCGAGCATCCCAGTTGTCATGACGGGGCTATCTAAAACAAGCATCTCATTGGTTTGTGAGCTGTCTTCAGCGAGAATATTACGCAAATTTCTAAACCGTGTTTTCAGGCCCATAACGCGCGTCTCGCGCAGTGGATCGATCGGCGGATTCGTGACCTGGCTAAAATTCTGACGGAAATAATGTGAGAGCGGACGGTAAACATCTGACAGCACAGCAAGCGGCGTATCATCCCCCATGGAGCCGATGGTTTCTTTGCCCATTTCGGCCATAGGGCCGAGTATAAGTTCTAAGTCTTCGAGGGTTTGGCCGCACGACATTTGACGTCTTGCAAGGCTTTCACCTGATAGCTGAGGCGCGGGCTCAGCGCCTGCTAGTTTTTCGTCTAGATTTACGACTTTTTTGAGCCACTTTTTATAGGGGCGTTTTTCGGCAAGCTCGTCAATGATGGCGGTAGAATCGTAAAACTTACCTTCTTCCAGATCGACAGCAATCATGCGTCCCGGCTTCAATGCTCCCTTTTGAACAATCGTTTTCTCTTCCATTGGGCACATGCCCGTTTCGGATCCGACGGCTAAGACGCCGTCATTGGAAATTGAATAGCGCAAGGGGCGCAGGCCATTGCGGTCGAGTCCCGCCATAACCCAGCGTCCATCATAGGCGGCGAGGGCGGCAGGCCCGTCCCAAGGCTCCATCACGCCATTGCAATATTCATAAAGCGCGCGCCAGCTTTCGGGCATGAGGTCGCCGCGCTTAGAATAAGCTTCGGGCACAAGCAGCGTCTTTGCCATGGGCGCGGTGCGGCCAGCCCGCACAAGCAGCTCAAAAACGGAATCGAGCGCCGCAGAGTCAGAACTGCCTTTTTGGATAACAGGTTTCACGTCATCGGCGCGCTCACCAAAGGCGGCGCTTGCCATTTTTATCTCATGGCTTTTCATGTGATTAGCATTAGCTTTCAGCGTGTTAATTTCGCCGTTATGGGCGAGCATACGGAAAGGCTGGGCAAGCCACCATTGCGGGAAAGTATTTGTTGAATAGCGCTGATGATAAATCGCGGCGCGTGAGATAAAACGTTCATCCTTGAGATCAGGATAGAAATTATCAATATCTTCGGCAAGGAACATGCCTTTATAAATAATCGTTTGCACAGAGAGTGAGCAGGCATAGAAACTCGGGATAGCGGCCTCAATGGCGCGCTTTTCAATACGGCGGCGAATAATATAAAGTTCGCGCTCTAAGGTATTCCCCTTACGGCCTTGCGGATCGCGGAACATGACCTGTTCAATGGCAGGGCGCGTGGCTTTGGCCTTTTCGCCAATGACATCAATGTCAATTGGCACTTGACGCCAGCCGTAAATATAAAACCCTTCTTTGAGAAGTTCCGTTTCGACAATCGTGCGCGCAGCTTCTTGTGATTTAAAATCTGTGCGGGGGAGGAAAAACATACCAACCGCAATTTTCGCAGCGGTGGGTTTATGGCCTGTATCTTCGACTTGCGCGCGGAAGAATCCTTGCGGGATATCGAGGCGAATGCCTGCGCCGTCCCCCGTCTTCCCATCAGCGTCAACAGCGCCGCGATGCCAAACATTTTTAAGGGCTTGAATAGACATCTCGACCACGTCACGGCGCGGCGTCCCGTCAATAGACGCGACAAGTCCAACGCCGCAATTGGCGTGCTCGTTCTCAGGATTATAGGCATGGGCCGCAATTAAGGCATCGCGGTCTGCTTCATATTTTTTAAGCCAGTTACTCATTTTATTTTCCTTGAAGGCTTACGAAAAATTCTTCGCCTGTCAGGCGCGGGTGATCGCCAGATAAGGCGTAATAATTAGGTTTTTCATCGATGAAGATTTCTTTGCCAAGCGTCAGGCCTTCAGGCAAATCTAACGAACCTGCGGATATCGCCCAGAAGCCCTCATTGTCATTTAAGCGGTAAAACAAACTGGACCCGCAATTTTTACAAAAGCCGCGCTTGGCCCATTCAGAGCTAGCATACCATGTAAGCCCATCATCCTTCGTGATGGTGACGCCGCCTTCGAAAAAGTCAGCGCCAATAAAGGCTCCGCCGCCGCCCCAGCCTTGGCATATTTTGCAATTACAGGCGTCAATGACGCTAGGCATAGGGGTCGTGAATTCCACATCACCGCAGAGGCATTTTCCATTTAGTGTTGTCATGATCTACTCCGCTGCCGCTTTGGCATCTGCTGCCATTTGAGCTTTTAGATATTTATGCATATGGGCGGCGGCGTCGCGGCCTTCACGAATGGCCCAGACCACGAGGCTCGCGCCGCGAACAATATCGCCTGCCGCGTAAACACCGGGCAAGTTGGTTTCAAAGGTCAAAGGATTGACCCGCAATGTGCCCCACCGCGTGAGGGTGATATCATCAGACAGGTTCTTCATATTCTCAGGAGAAAAGCCAAGCGCTTTGATTACGAGATCGGCTTTAACATCAAAATCCGCATCTGTAATCGGTTCAACACTTTCGCGGCCCGACGCGTCTTTCTTACCGAGGCGCATCTTATCAGCACGCACAGATGAGACTTTGCCATTGTCATCATAAATTGCTTTGGGCGCTGCGAGCCATTCAAAAGTTACACCCTCTTCTTGGGCATTGGCTGTCTCGCGGCGAGAGCCTGGCATATTATTATGGTCGCGGCGGTAAAGACAGGTCACGGATTTTGCGCCTTGGCGGATGGCTGTGCGTACACAATCCATTGCAGTATCGCCGCCGCCAATGACAACGACATCTTTATCTACGGCTGTTTCGGCAGGAATCTTATCCCCTAATCCACGCTTATTAGAGTTGATTAGATAGGGAAGCGCTGGCGTGACGCCATTAGCGCCCGCGCCAGGACATTCCAAATCACGAGCTTTGTAAACGCCTGTTGCAATCAGAACGGCTTGATGTTTCTCTCGCAGTTTATCAAATGTTATGTCTGCGCCGACATCACAGTTCAGAACGAATTTAATCCCGCCCTCTTCGAGGCGCTTTGTGCGGCGCTGAACAATCTCTTTATCGAGCTTAAAGTTTGGAATGCCGTATATCAGTAAGCCGCCCGCGCGGTCATGGCGATCATAGACTGTAACCTGCCAGCCAAGGTCACGAAGCTGTTCAGCGGCGGCGAGACCAGCGGGGCCTGCGCCGATTATACCGACGGATAGTGGACGTTCCTTGCGCGGCTTGATCGGTTCAACCCAGCCTTCTTTCCAAGCTGTGTCCGTCAGGTAGCGCTCAACGGAGCCAATTGTGACCGTGCCGTGGCCAGATTGTTCAATAACGCAAGAGCCTTCGCAGAGACGGTCTTGGGGACAGATACGGCCGCAAATCTCAGGCATATTATTGGTCGCGGAGGAGACGCGGTAAGCTTCCTCCACGCGGCCTTCAGCGGTGAGTTTCAGCCAATCGGGAATATTATTTTCGAGCGGGCAATGGTTTTGACAAAAGGGCACGCCGCATTGGCTACAGCGGGATGCCTGCTCCTCGGCCTTCACGTCAATATAATCACCATATATCTCAAGAAAGTCATCCTTGCGCACAGCAGAGTCCCGCTTTTCGGGCATATCCCGTTCAGTATCGACGAATTGCAGCATCTTGGCAGAGGGCTTTTTGGGCATGATAGTCTTTCGAGGCAAGCTGGCGTGTTTGTAGAGTAATTTTGCGCCTTATAGACATTTGATTATATGTAAGTGAGTCTGAAAATGCAAACTGCGACAATTTGTCAAAAAAGGACAAAATGAGAAAAACGTGAAATGCAAGAAATTTTGGATAACCATCTGTTTTATTTAAGATTAATGTAACCGCGCGGGAATAATATTATAAAGAAATGGATTTTACTTAAAGTTATTCCTCGATCTGAAAGTGTCCATTACATGTGTTTCAGTCCAAAGAGACGTCCATTTCTACTCAAAATCATTTGGGCCATAATTTCACCACGTCCATCCGCATAAAAATAAAGATGCATTAACCCTAACAGATTAGACCTATCACTATGTCATGGCTCCACCTCGCAATCCTCGCTATTATCCAAGGTCTCACAGAGTTCTTGCCGATTTCTAGTTCCGCGCATCTTGTGCTCACGCCGCAGCTTTTGGGATGGGAAGCCGACCAAGGCCCGCTTATTGATGTCATGGCGCATTTTGGCTCGCTCTTTGCCGTGATGGCCTATTTTCGCAAAGATGTTGGCGGTATCGTTAGCGGGGTTTTTGATCTGCTGGCACGTAAGCTCAATAAAAATTCTGCGCTAGCTCTAAACCTCATCATCGCCACACCGCCAGCCCTAGCGTTTGGGTTTTGTCTCAATAAATTTGGCTATGATGTATTGCTGCGCTCGCCCCTTATCATTGCGATTACGACGATTGTATTTGGTATCCTGCTCTGGGTCTCTGATATTAAGGGCCGAGAAGAAAAAACAACGGAGGATTTGACGTGGAAAGGCGCCGCCCTAATGGGGCTTGCGCAAACCCTTGCCTTAATCCCTGGCACGTCACGCTCAGGCATAACGATGACAACGGCCCGCTTTATGCACATGACTCGCGAAGAAAGCGCGCGTTTTTCTATGCTTATGAGCTTGCCGATTATTGGCGCGGGCGGATTATTTGCGCTCTTGAAATTGATAACAGAACCTGGCGGGACAGCGGGCGTGTCTGACGGCCTGATCGTTGCCGGATTATCTTTCATCACGGCATATGGCTGTATTGCCCTCTTTATGAAATGGGTTTCCAGAATTGGCTTCTTCCCTTTCATGGTGTATCGGCTTCTTTTAGGGGCGGGTCTGCTGATATGGATTTTTACCCAAGCCTGAGACAAAAATGATATGAGGGATTTTTAATGAAGCGGACTGCACAGTTTACTGGACAGAATGAGAGGGCGTCTTTTACAGCCATCTCTATGATCTCCCGCCTCATCTTAGCTTTAATTTTTTACGTTTTCTCCTTTGCGAACGTATCTGCCAATATTGCTACAGGCCAGACGCGCGAGCCCGGTATTGATATTGAAGAACTCGATAAACGCGCCAGCCAGCTTATGCATCAGCTCGAAATGGTCGGTATGTCTGTCGCCATTGTTGAGAATGGGAAAATGACATGGTCAAAAGGTTACGGAGAGACCTTGCGTAATTCTAATAAGCTTGTCACCGCCGATACTGTTTTTCGCTGGGCGTCCGTATCCAAAGGCGTTGCTGCGGCTACCGTCTTGTCTCTTGAAGAAGACGGAAATCTTACATTGGCTGAACCCGCTAAACTGCATGCCGCGTCATTGGAGCTCCCTGCGTCCGAGACGCAAATCTCAATTGAAGACCTTCTCTCCCACCGCGTTGGTATTGTGCGCAATGCCTATGATAACCGTATTGAGGGCGGCAAGGGAGCTAAGACCGTGCGCCGCGCGCTGAAAGATTTAAAATATCTGTGTGAGCCAGGGACATGTCACACCTATCAAAACGCCGCTTATGATGCCTCATCTGAAATCGTCGAGAGCATAACGGGACTGCCTTATAAATCTGTTGTGCAAGAACGCATCTTTGGTCCGCTGGGTATGACAACGGCCAGCACAACGCTTGAGGGATTACAGCGTTCTAAATCTTGGGCCCGTCCCCATGGCCGCCATGGCAGCAAAATAAACCGCGTTAAAGAAACCTATTACCGCGTCCCCGCGGCGGCAGGGGTAAATAGCTCTGTCAAAGATCTCGCAAAATGGATGACGGCGCAAATGCCAGCTGAGGAGAAAATTCCTGCAGAGCAGTTAACAAAGATGCAAACCTCGCATGTGGTGACGCCGCGCGAACAGCGTTTTATGCGCCGCAAATATGGCGCGCTTGAAAATGCCCATTACGGTCTAGGATGGCGCACCTATGACTATGCCGGTCATAAGGTCGTCGGCCATCGCGGCGGCGTTCAAGGTTACCGCGCCCTCGTGCTGTTTGATCCCGAAAAACGCTCCGGCATCGCCATGATGTGGAACAGCCCCCATAGCCGCCCAATAGGATTACAGCTAGAATTTATGGACCAACTTTATGGTCTGCCGAAGAGGGATTGGTTGAGGCTGAATAAGTAGGGTGCAGATCAGTGGCTTACTTGGAGTGATTTTAAGGCACTCAGATTCTGCTGTCCAAAGTTACAATGCAAACAATAGCTTTTGGTCATTTCGAAAATATGAGCTTAAGGTAACCTAGCTTAATATAAATACAGTCTATAAATCTATGAGCAATTATGAAACTGGTTGACTTTGCATTATATACACCCCGTCCATTGACTGATGAAGGCCGCGAACTTGAAGAGAAATCTCAGGCAATTTTTACAGCCATTGTTAGAAGACTAAAGCGGGACGTAGAAACTAACGACTTTCGTAAAGTCAACGTCATGATAAATTCTCAATCACCCAACAAATATACAAAAGGGCTATCAACTTTGAGTTATCATATGAAAGACTTTGACATCAGATCAATCCTCAATCGGAACAGTGACGAACAAAAGAATATGGTATTAGGGTTAGGGGTCGATATTCTCAAAGATGTATTTTCTCAGTATGATTTGAAGGGTGTGTCACTAAAAGAAATAAAAAAAGATTTGGAAGAGAATGGTTTCACGAATGTTTACCAAGGGCCGATAAATGAGCTTGACGGGATTCGAGCGCGCGTAAAAGCCATTCAAGGTTTTGATAGGACTGCAATAGTAATCGAAGTTAAAAGAAAACGAACGTTATTGAAAGAAATAGAATTGTTCGACCTTAGGTCCACCAGCCCTTTCATTTTCCAAGCCTACTTAAGAAAACTAAATTGGATTTCCCCTAATAGCCTCAAGTTATCGATGCTGAACGGCGACGAACACTTAATTCCAATTTAGATTGACGTATAATTAGAAGGTAAAGTCCATTTTGCAGACGCGTATAGACAAGGCGTGAGTGTCTTATTCTGAGCGTTTATCGCCTCTGGCTCAGAGGCTTAGCTTAGGCTGCGGTTCTAGGGTAGTGTTAAGGCGAAAGCCTGCGCAATAAAAAACCCGCCTCAATGGACGGGTTTTCTTTTAATTGAATTTTAGACCAGGTCAGGCATCTCCGTAAACCTGCTTCGCAGGTAAAACGCTCAGCGGTTACGTAGATGTTACAGCCCTGCCTTTTCAAGTTCCGCTTCAAATTCTGGAAGCGCTTTGAAGAGGTCGGCGACCAATCCGTAATCTGCGACTTGGAAAATCGGCGCGTCTTCATCTTTGTTGATGGCAGCGATGACTTTGGAGTCTTTCATACCGGCCAAATGCTGGATAGCGCCTGAGATGCCGACGGCAATGTAAAGGGCCGGGGCAACAGCTTTACCTGTTTGGCCGACTTGCCAGTCATTGGGGACAAAGCCCGCATCGACGGCGGCGCGGGACGCGCCCATGGCCGCGCCGAGTTTATCGGCAATGCCTTCGAGGAGTTTGAAATTCTCGCCTGAGCCCATGCCGCGTCCGCCAGAGATGACAATCTTTGCGGCCGTAAGTTCAGGACGGTCAGATTTAGACAGCTCTTCGCCGACATATTCAGATTTGAACGGCCCGGCTGGATCGGCAATGACTTCAACAGCGGCAGAACCGCCTTCTTCTGCGGCTGCGAAAGCCGTTGTCCGCACGGTCACGACTTTCTTAGGGTCAGTGGACTGTACAGTTGCCATCGCGTTACCGGCATAGATCGGACGTACAAATGTATCGCCAGATTCAACGCCTGTGACAGATGAAATTTGCTGGACGTCAAGCTTTGCGGCGACGCGCGGCATATAATTTTTATGCGTTGTCGTATCGGGCGCAAGGATGGCGTCATATCCAGCCATAAGCGGGACAATGACCTCTTCCATGGACTCAGCGAGTTGACGTGTCAGGGAGACATGATCGCAAACAATGACTTTACGCACGCCCGCAATTTTCGCGGCCGCGGCAGAAACGTCTTTGACGCCTTTACCTGCGACAAGCACGTCAACATCTCCGCCCATAGCGGCGGCGGCTGTGACGGTTTTATGCGTCGCGTCTTTAAGGTCTGTATTATCGTGTTCAGCAACAACAAGAATAGCCATTAGATCACTCCCGCTTCATTTTTAAGTTTATCGACAAGCTGCGCCGCATCTTCGACTTTGATGCCGGCTTTACGCGCGGCGGGCTCTGTGACCTTTAGCGTTTTAAGGCGAGGGGCCGTATCCACGCCGTAATCGGCAGGTGTTTTGGCATCAATCGGCTTTTTCTTCGCCTTCATGATATTTGGCAGTGACGCATAACGCGGTTCATTTAAGCGAAGGTCAGTTGTGACAATCGCAGGCGTTTGCAGCTTAACCGTCTGTAAGCCGCCATCAACTTCTTTAACAACTGTCAGGTCAGATCCCGCGAGCTCCATAGAGTTAGCCGCAGATCCAATAGGCCAGCCCATTAAGGCAGCAAGCATGCCGCCCGTTGCGCCGTAATCATTATCAATGGCTTGCTTGCCAAGGATAACCAGTTCAGGCGCTTCTTCATCGCAAATCGCCTTTAGGATTTTTGCAACAGCGAGCGGCTCTAGGTCTTCATCTGTATTGACATGAATACCGCGGTCCATACCCATGGCGAGGCCTGTGCGGATTGTTTCCTGCGCTTTCGCAGGTCCGATAGAGACAACGATGGCTTCAGTGGCCGCGCCGCTTTCTTTCATCTTCACGGCCTGCTCGACGGAAATTTCGTCAAACGGGTTCATGGACATTTTAACATTGGCAAGGTCAACGCCGGATTGATCCGACTTAACGCGGGCTTTCACATTGTAATCAAGCACGCGCTTGACAGGAACAAGGACTTTCATATGGGACTCCAAATTTTGGGGAGGGTCTAAATCTAATTTCGTATCCTGCATATGCGATAGATGACCGCAGAAAACAAGGGCGGCATTCTGAATTCTTATGCAAAAAGTTGCATATGGATTCTTACGGCAAACCACAGATGACTATCTAGATCGTGTTTGCGCTAGGTTACCGTGCTCATATTTTCCGTCATTCCGTCGTGAGCGAAGCTCACCCGGAACCCATGCCTTGATATCACGTCAAAGCGCATCATTGTATTTAGGCGAGATATCAAGGCATGGGTAGCGGGCGGACTGCGTCCGTGTCGCTATGACGTGGTTTTAAGTTTAGGTCATCAGCCTAGTCTCAGTTCTGCCCAACAGCTTCACTTATAGAACTAAACCCATCCGCTTTTAGCCGTGCCTTCAAATCCCTGTTAATCTCGGTCACAAGTCCTGGGCCTTGAAAAACGAGTGCAGAATAAAGCTGCACCGCTTTGGCCCCCGCGCGAATTTTGGCATAGGCTTGGGCGCCGCTGCTGATGCCGCCGACACCGATAAGGTCTATTTTCCCTGCCGCTGCGGCGTAAAACTCTCTTAAAATCTCTGTAGAGGGCTCAAATAATGGGGCGCCAGATAGTCCCCCGCCTTCACCCTTATATTGGCTTTGCAGTGTATCAGGCCGCGCAATTGTTGTGTTGCTTATGATGATGGCGTTCATGCCGTACATGCGAGCTTGTTCGACGATGCGTTCGATCTCGCCGTGATCTAGATCTGGCGCGACCTTTAAAAACATCGGAAAACTGGGGTTATCGCCCGTAAGCTCTGCGCGGGCTTCGGCGATGCGGCCCAAAAGCTCATCCATTGCATTTTCATTTTGTAAATCGCGCAGTCCCGGTGTGTTAGGCGAACTAATATTAATTGTAAAATAATCAGATAAACCCCAAAGCGCCTTCAGGCCTTTGACATAATCTTCAACGCGGTCGGCGCTGTCTTTATTTGCGCCAAGATTAGCGCCGACAATACCGTCTTTGTCATGGCGTTTGGTCAGGCGGTTTTTAAAATTATCAATCCCGCCATTATTAAAGCCCATGCGGTTAATAACGGCTTGATCTTCCGTCAGGCGAAAGAGGCGCGGTTTGGGGTTGCCGATTTGCGGACGCGGCGTAACGGTCCCGCACTCAACAAAACCAAATCCCGCCGCGAGCATCGCGTCTGGCACATCGCAGTCTTTATCAAAACCAGCGGCAAGACCGACGGGGTTGGGAAGCGTCAAGCCCCCGACCTTTGTGACGAGTTCAGGGGAGGCTGTCTTAACTGCGACGGGACCAAGCCCCGCTTTGAGCGCTTTGATCGTAGTCTTATGCGCGGGTTCAGCTGGGAGTACGCGCATCGCAGCTGTGCCCATTTTATAAAAGAGTGACATATGTGATCCGTTAAAATGCTTTTATCTATTAAAATTCGGGCAGTGAATACCGTCCTTTTGCATCGGGTGACAAGGCCCAGTATTGCTCAACCGCGCTTAGTGGCAATAGGCCATATATATGCGGGAACTCCGCCCCGCCGCGCGAGACTTCATATTTCACGGCGTGCGCGACATCGGCAAATCGTATGGCAAGGAGGGTAACGACGTCGCCATCCGTATAATGTTTATCCAGAGTGCCCTGTAACTGGGCGGCCGTGGACATGTGGATGAAGCCGTCGCGCTTATCATGAACGCTGCCTGCGAATTGGCCGTCTTGCTGCAGGGCGTCCCATTCGGGTTGTCGTAGAATTTTATAGATTATCGGATCGCGCATATCGGTCTTTCAATGGGGTGCGTGCACAACAATAAAGCAGATTCGATTTTTTTGCGCACATAAAATGACCTTAGCGCTTTCATTGACACTTTGCAGGCCGAAGCGACTCGCGCGGGCTTTCGCCGCGCGCCAAACCTCCCTTACGAATAGTTCAAGGAAGGGAAATCCTATGCGTAAAATCGCGAAAATATTGAGCGGGGCGGCACTCATAAGCGCCGTCGCCATCTTGGCCCCGGGGGCCGCTATGGCGCAAGACGCGCCGACGCTAGAAAGCTTGGCGGCCAATGACGCTTTCGTCTTTAATACCTTATTGTTTCTTATTGGCGGATTTTTGGTCATGTGGATGGCCGCAGGTTTCGCTATGCTGGAAGCGGGCCTGGTTCGCACCAAAAACGTCTCCATGCAGTGCTTGAAAAATATTAGTCTCTACTCTGTTGCCGGCCTGATGTTTTGGGTCATTGGGTATAACCTTATGTATGGCGGCGGAACGTTCTTTGGAACTTTCAGCGTGATGAGCTTTACAGCTGAAGACACAGCCACGGGCTATTCATCTTACTCTGACTGGTTCTTCCAGATGGTATTTTGCGCAACAACGGCGTCTATCGTCTCGGGTACTGTCGCTGAACGGATCAAGTTCTGGCCCTTCATCATATTCACAGTTCTTTTGACGGGTTTCATTTATCCAATCGTTGGATCTTGGGAATGGGGCGGTGGTTATCTTGATAGCAAATGGGGCTTCTCTGACTTTGCAGGCTCTACCCTTGTTCACTCAACCGGCGGCTGGGCCGCTCTGATCGGTGCCATCATCCTCGGCGCGCGTAAAGGCAAATATGTTGACGGTAAGGTCAATCCTATTCCTGGCTCTAATATGCCTCTCGCCACGCTCGGTGTCTTCATTCTGTGGCTGGGTTGGTTTGGCTTTAACGGCGCATCACAGCTCGCCATGGGGACAATCACTGACGCCGATTCAATCGCCAAGGTCTTTGTGAACACGAATATGGCTGCGGTTGCAGGTGTCTTAGTCGCGGTGATCTATACGCAGCTGCGTTATAAGAAGATCGACCTTACAATGGCTTTAAACGGTGCATTAGCAGGTCTTGTCGCGATTACGGCTGAACCGCTTACACCAAGCGTACCAGCAGCGCTCCTTATTGGCGGCGCGGGTTCACTCTTAGCCTGCCTAACAGTTCCATTGCTCGACAAATTTAAAATTGATGATGTCGTCGGCGCTATCCCTGTTCACCTAGTGGCAGGTATCTTCGGTACGCTGATTGTGCCAGCCACGAATGGAGACGCAACATGGCTTGGACAATTTGTCGGTGTTGTTATGGTCGGTGTCTTCGTGTCAACCGTCTCAGCCATTATCTGGACCGTCTTGAAATTCACGATCGGAATCCGTGTCAGCGACGAAGAAGAATATGACGGGCTTGATGCTCATGAAGTTGGCATCTCGTCTTATCCCGAATTTGTGAATAGCTAAGCCGTTCACAACACAATTTGGCGAAGGCCCTTAGAGGCCTCGCCGCACATTCTTTCCCCTCGCGCTCTGTTACAGAGTTGCGAATACCTTCCCCAGCTTCGCACAGATACTGTGCAAAGTTGGGGTTTTTTTGTTTAAAATTTAGGCGCGGATGGTCTTTCTCCAAGAGGGCTGACCCTGCCCTTGCCTGAAATCCCCAACATGCCGTAGCGCTTCCTAAACAAATTTTGCGAGGGGAATCGCTGTGAATAAATTATCTAAAGCCTTAAAAGGCGCATTAACGGCGCTTGCCATTCCGTCTCTGGCATCGGCCCAAGACGCTAGCCTCAATTCTGGTGACACAGCTTGGATTTTGACCGCTACAGCGCTGGTCCTCTTAATGTCGCTTCCAGGGCTGGCCTTATTTTACGGCGGCCTTGTACGGGCGAAGAATTATCTTTCAGTCCTTATGAAGGTCTATACGATAGCGGCACTCGCCTCTATCGTCTGGGTCATAGCAGGCTATTCCATAGCTTTCGGAACAGGCGGTAGCTGGTGGGGAGGATTAGATAATCTCTTCCTCAAAAACCTCGGACGCGGCGCCCTAAGCGGCACAATCCCAGAATCCACATTTCTCGCCTTTCAGATGACCTTCGCGGTTATCACGCCCGGCCTCATTGTTGGGGCGTTCGTAGAGCGCGTGAAATTCTTGCCCGTGCTTATCTTTACCGCCGCTTGGCTGCTTATCGTTTATGCTCCTGTCACCCATTGGATTTGGGGTGGCGGCTGGTTGGCCGATAAGGGTGTTATCGACTTTGCCGGCGGACTTGTGGTTCACGCTACCGCTGGGATCTCGGCGCTCGTCTATGTCATCATGCTCGGCAAACGCAAAGGCTTCCCGCACGAGCTTGCCGTGCCGCATCGCCCGGCTGTTGTTATGATTGGCGCGTCTATGTTGTGGGTCGGCTGGTTTGGCTTCAATGGCGGCTCCGCCCTTGCGGCGGACGGGGCAGCGGGTATGGCTTTACTCGTCACCCATATCTCAGCCGCTGTCGGCACAATGGTCTGGGTCGCGATTGAAGCGATCACGAATAAAAAGCCAACATTAGTCGGCGCGGCGACAGGCACAATTGCAGGTCTTGCAACTGTTACGCCTGCAGCAGGCGTTATTGGCCCGGGCGGAGCTTTGCTGATTGGATTAGCGGGCGGGCTCATCTGTTATTTCGCGGTTCATCTTATTCGCGTGAAATTGAAAATTGATGACAGCCTTGATGTTTTCGCCGTTCACGGCGTTGGCGGTATCCTCGGCATTCTCCTTCTTCCATTCCTATCCGCCAAGTCTCTCGGCGGGACAGGCGAAGGCGACTTCATGGTGCAGCTAACAGGCACTGGCGTGGTCGTTCTTTGGTCTGCTATCGCCAGCGCGATTATCCTCGCAGTCCTTAAATTCACACTGGGTCTACGCGTGAGCGAAGAGCAAGAATATGAAGGTTTGGATATCAGCCTTCACGGAGAAAGCGCTTACAATTAAAGTAAGACATTCTTAGACCAAAAAGGCCCGGCTCCTAAAGTGGAGGCGGGCCTTTTATGTTTATGACGCCAAAGAATATCTACCCAATTTTATCACCTTTGCTGCGGAACATACGGCCGAGAAACGCGAAACCTGCAAGGATAAAAATCCATCCCTTTTTGAGAAAAACTAAGAGAATAGCGATTAAACCAAATTTCTTGGCGGCAACCCCGCCGGCAATCAATCCAGCGACGCCATAAGCGGCGACTTTATCTGTTGTTTCGTCAAAATCGGCGTAACGATGTCCATCATTGAAACTCGCCATTTCCGACATTTCGGGCATGTCAGCAATGACTTCGGGTAAGCTCTCGGCGACCGCGATATAATTGAATTCTAAAACGCCGCGCCGCCCCAAAAAACGCATATTATAGTTTAAAGTATCGCCTTCTTCTCCGCCAAATTTGAGGAGTTTTGACCATAATAGGCGTTTATTTTCTGCATCATATTGTGGCGTATCGGCCCATCCCTTAAGTTCGACGGAAGGGTATCCTTGCTTGATACGCTCTGGATTTACCGAGCGGGTGTCTTTTTGCATCGACTTCAACAATTTGTCGAAATTAATATCTTTAGCGTCTTCATCTGAGACATAGCCCGAGCGGTCAAAGCTAACCTCGACGGCATAGTCATAGAAAAAAGCGTCGGTATCCTTTTCAAAAATCATCCCGAGCGATTTTGAGTCAGGTGGATTTCCCCATTGTTCTACTATTATCTTTTTGGTGTCAGCCCCGTCTAAGAAATAGTAATTTTCGCCCAGATCAAGCGTTACGCCAGCGGAGGGTAATTCAATCTTACCAAATTTGGGCGTTACGGTTTTATTAAAGGCTTCGGCCTCTGCCATTAACGCTTTAATTTGCACAATTTCTTCTTCGGTGTATTCAGTTTCAAGCTGTTCTGTGTCTAGCGCGGCTTGCGCTGAGGCCTCAGTTTCGGCCGTGCTGTTTTGTGCATAAATCGGTGCAGACCAGGCCCCAGCCAAAAATGTCCCGATGATAAGGCTTTGCGTAAAAATTGAATATTTCATTGGATATCTCCCCCAGTAAAATAGTCATAAGAGGAGTTATCGCCAGTGTCGACTATTAATAATTAATCGAGAGGTTTCCCGTCCAAGAAGCGCGCGGCTAATTTTTCAATCTCTTTATCATCGCCAAAAGCGGCTAAGACTTTCGCGGCTTTGTTTTGTACCTTGCGGTAAAGATCATCTGGTGCGGGCAGGCTCGCGACGGCCTGTAAAATAGGCATGGCTTGCGGGCCGTAAGTTTCGACATCTAGAACCAAAAGCGACATCGCGTAATTGGTTTCAATTAAGATATCATTTGGCGCTTTGGCCCTTGCTTCAGCGTAAAGCCTTTCGCCCTCCGTCAAAGACGCGCCGAACCATTTCCCGCCATTTTTTTCGCCTGCCTTACGAATAACGCCCAGATTCCAGGCGCCCTCCAAAGCGAGTCCTTTGGGGTCGTCAGGATAGGCCGCGCGAAAGTCTTGAATAATGGTGAGCGTCTTCGTTGGGAGCTTTTTGCGCCAGGCTGTCAGGTCGCCGCTCGTCCGCGTCACGAAGCCGTCTGTCAGCGTATATTGCAGCCGGGCATTATAATGCGCCGGGTCGATTTCTAAGGCTTTCTCAGAAAGCTTACGCGCTTGCTTTGATCTTTTATTGAGCTTCTTAATCTCGCCCAGAAGAATTCGCGCGGAGAGACTCTCAGCGGCGAGGGCGTAACCTTCTGCAGTTTCTAAGGTCTCCGCCAAGCTTTGCGCGATCTCGTAATCACCGGAGGCTATGAGGCCGCGTATTTCTTGCGGGGAGTTTCCCCAAGTGGGAGCTGCGAGAAGCAGCGTAAAAAGGATGAGAAGAGGTTTCCACATTCGCCATACATAGCACAGGGGATTTGTCCCATGAAATTAAAATGTCATTAGTTTTGTCATCCCGCACAAGTCTGTGTTTGGCTTGCCAAACACGGACGCAGATGGGGGATCATATGATGGAGTGCTTTACGTGCCGTTTGATCCCCCATCTTCGTTAGATGTTTGGCAAGCCAAACACCTAACTCGTGCGGGATGACAAGGGGAAGAGAGTTACCCCATCTTCCCCGCAAGGGCATCGTCTATAAGCTGGGCTGTTTCATCTGGGCCGTATATCGCCACGAAAGAGCCAAAGCGCGGGCCTTGGCTTTGGCCTAGGCAGACCTCGTAAATGGCTTTGAACCAATTGCGCAGATTCTCAAACTCATGGTCTTTTCCGACCGAGAAGATAAGTGTTTGTAGCGCTTCGCCGTCCGCTTTCTCGGCGTCAGTGACACCCTTTAATCGTCCTGCCAGATCTGTTAGCGCGGCGCGTTCCTGATCTGTTGGCGCGCGGTAGTCTTTATTGGGCTTTACGAAATCCTGATAATAACTGACGGCGAATCCTGCGAGTTGGTCGAGCGCGGGATTGTCGTCTGGATTAGCGTCTGGCGCGTAGCGCTGAATAAAGCCCCAGAGGATATCCTTGTCAGAAGCATTGGCCGCGCTCACGAGGTTGAGCAGCAGAGCAAAACTGACGGGCGGAACAAAGCTTGGCGGATTGCCATTATGGATGTGCCACACAGGATTAGACAGGCGCGCTTTTTCATCTTGGCGGGACCATGCGTCTAAATGCTGAAAATACTCATCTACATTTTTAGGAATGACATCAAAATAAAGCTTCTTAGCCGCGCGAGGCTTTTGGAAGTTATAAAGCGATAGGCTTTCAGCGGGGGCATATTTCAGCCAATCTTCAACAGAAATACCATTGCCTTTGGACTTGGAAATCTTCTCGCCTTTTTCGTCTAGGAATAATTCATAGACATATTGCACAGGCTGACGCCCGCCAAGAATATTGCAAATCTTAGAATATATCGGGGCATTATCCTGATGGTCTTTGCCAAACATTTCAAAATCAACGCCGAGTGCGGCCCAGCGCATGCCAAAATCAGGCTTCCACTGAAGCTTCACATGGCCGCCTGTGACGGGCAGGGTGACCTCACTGCCATCTTCATCCTCAAATGTGATGGTGCCGTCCTGGGCATTTACAGATTCCATTGGCACGTAAAGGACGCGTCCTGTGCTCGGCGAGATCGGCAAGAACGGCGAATAGGTTGCGCGGCGTTCTTCGCCGAGCGTGGGCAGCATCACCGCCATGATCTCATCAAATTTTTCGAGCGCTTTTAAAAGCCAAGGGTCGAAACGGCCTGAGCGGTAGAGATTTGTCGCCGATTGAAATTCATAGGTAAATCCAAAACTATCCAGAAAGGCGCGCAGCCGCGAATTCATATGCGCGCCGTAGCTGTCATGGGTGCCGAATGGATCGGGTACGTCGGTCAGAGGCTTTTGCAGATAATCTTGTAGGCTCTCAGGATTAGGAACTGTCGGAGGGACTTTTCGCATGCCGTCCATATCATCTGAGACGCATATTAGCTTGGTCGGGACTTTCCCCTCTGTCAGCGCGATAAAGGCGTTCATCACCATGGTGGTGCGAACGACCTCGCCAAAAGTGCCGATATGTGGCAGGCCAGAGGGGCCGTAACCTGTTTCAAAAATAACGGGGGCGTCACCGCGATCAATGCCGCGTTTTTTCTCAATATCCAACCGTTTGAGGATTTGCCGCGCCTGTTCAAAGGGCCACGCTTTTGCACTCATGTGATTGTCATTAGGCATTGGTTTTTCCGTCTTAAGTTAAGCGCGGGAATTAGGCGCTTGAAGCCTCCGCGTCAATCTATTCTCCCTTTACACTCCGCGTCAGACTTATCCACATCGGGTCTTTTCTTTTCAGACATTTGGGGTATGTTGCAGGCCGATTAACCTTGTTTCGTGCAAGGTATTTTTCAAAATATATCACGCAGGCCGATAAAATGAGACTTACGATTGAACGCGCCGCGCTTTTGAAAGCGCTAGGACATGTCCAAAATGTTGTGGAACGCCGCAATACGATCCCGATTTTGTCAAATGTTTTGATGAGCGCAGAGGACGGAAAAGTCACATTGGTCGCAACAGATCTGGATATCGAAATTTCAGAAGATACGGGTGCAGAGGTCAGCGCGCCGGGTCAAATCACGGCGCCAGCTCATACGCTTTATGATATTGCCCGTAAGCTCCCCGATGGGGCGCAAGT
The DNA here is from genome assembly GCA_039977295.1 of Hellea sp. Taxonomy (GTDB): domain Bacteria; phylum Pseudomonadota; class Alphaproteobacteria; order Caulobacterales; family Maricaulaceae; genus Hellea. Next base: position 442,843 of record JBDWDN010000003.1, read on the forward strand.
CTCGCTGCAAATCAATGCTGATGACCGCCTCGATATTGATGCGGGCCGCTCACACTTCACGCTGCCGCTTTTGCCGTCGGGTGATTTTCCAAAAATGACCGCTGATGGATTTACGCATAATTTCGTGCTTAAAGCGGCTGAGCTGCGCCGCTTGATCGACAAAACGCGCTTTGCTATTTCTACAGAAGAGACGCGCTATTACCTAAACGGTATCTACGTCCACGCCCATGATGGATTGCTGCGGGCTGTCGCGACAGACGGACATCGTCTTGCGCTTGCTGAAATGGAATTACCTGCGGGTTCTGATGGCCTGCCAGGCGTGATTATCCCGCGCAAGACCATCGCTGAAATTCGCCGCTTGATTGATGGGGGCGATGCCGATGTTGCAATTTCCGTCTCTGACGCAAAAATTCGCTTCCACTATGGCTCGGCGATTTTGACGTCCAAACTTATTGACGGGACCTTCCCAGATTATGAGCGCGTTATTCCTAAGGGTAACGAAAAAGAACTTACGATTGATAATAAAGTCTTTGCTGACGCCGTTGACCGCGTTGCGACGATTTCTGCGGAAAAATCCCGCTCTATCAAAGTCTCTCTGACCCAGGATAATCTTGCCCTGACCGTGAATAACCCCGAGAGCGGGAACGCGCATGAAGAATTGATGGTGGATTATTCTGCGGACCCGCTAGAAATTGGTTTTAATGCTAAATATCTTTTAGATGTGGCGAACCAGATCGAGGGCCGCGACGCGACATTCTTCTTGGACAGCCCAGCGTCGCCTGCTTTGGTCAAAGACGCGGAAGATCCCGGCGCGCTTTTCGTTTTGATGCCGCTACGCGTCTAAACCCCGACGCGCTTTGGCCCATATAGCTTCTCTTCGTCTGACGGATTTTCGCTCTTACCCTTCGCTTGACATTACGCTGACGGGCGCGCCCGTTGTGCTGTTTGGGCCTAATGGCGCGGGGAAAACCAATTTACTCGAAGCGGTCTCTTTCCTCTCTCCAGGGCGAGGCCTGCGCCGCGCCAAAATGGAAGATTTAGCGAGGCGCGAGGGCGAGACAACAGCCTTGGCGTGGGGGATCAATGCAGAGGTTGAAGAGACGCGCATCTCTGTCGGCCAAGTCCCTGAATATCCTAAGCGCCGTATTGTGCGGCTTGATGGTAAGAATGCTACGGGGTCCCAATTGGGGCAGCTATTGACGCTAATGTGGCTTACGCCAGCGCAAGACCGCCTCTTTACCGGGCCAGCCTCTGATCGCCGTAAATTCTTAGACCGCTTTTCGCTTGTCCACGCGCCGTCTCACGGTATGGCGAGTTTACGCTATGAAAAAGCAAGGTCCGAGCGCAACCGCTTGCTGTCTGATGGTATCACAGACCGTGGATGGTATGACGCGCTCGAAGCCGATATGGCGACACAAGGCGCGCATGTCGCTCAGGCGCGCGCTATCACGGTGACGCGGCTGATCGAAGAAATCGAAAGCCGTGCCGCCACGAAGGATAATGATGTTTTCCCCAAGGCGGTTGTGACCTTGGACGGCGAGGCCGAAGAACAATTTCAAAGCGGCTTAGGGTTTGAGGATGTGGAATGCTATATTCGCGAAACCCTCGCCTCTGAACGGGCGCTGGATCAGCGGGCAGGGCGCACGCTGCGCGGCGTTCACAAATCAGACTTACGCGTTCGTCATTGTGAAAAAAATATGCCGGCTGAGGACTGTTCAACCGGAGAGCAGAAAGCATTGCTGATTGGCCTAACCTTGGCCCATGCGAGAGCACAATCAATGCGAGCCCCGATTTTGTTACTCGATGAAGTCGCGGCCCATTTGGATATAGATCGCCGCGCCGCGCTGATTGAAGAGCTTATCGCGCTGGGGACGCAGGTTTTTATGACAGGCACGGATGCCTCGCTTTTTGAAGCCTTTGCGGGCCGCGCGCAAATGTTTGAGGTTAGGGACGGCGCAGTCACAGAAAATGCAGAGCCCTAAAACAAAAGTGGTCCGTCACTCGGAAGTGACGGACCGACGATACCGAAACGGGGCGCAATGTCCGGTATCGAAATAGGGCCCCCAGAGCCCAAATCATATTCGCTCTGAAGCGTTGGAGGCTTATTATGCGGCGCTACATGAACGTAAGTTGAACGGCTTTCAAGAGGAAATTACAGTGGATTGATACCCTACAAATATAGGGTATTTGCTGCCTTCATTGATTTCCCTTAAAGAAGGGCAGGGAGAGACTTATGAAGCCTGAAATTATCGCTATATTAGCTATTTTTATGACCTTTATTATAGCGGAAATCATATTCACAAACTTCTTCAAGAAGAAAGACCAAAAACCTAGTGATGGGGCCGTTGAGTTTATAAGCACTGGCGCCTTATTGCTAGCGACCCAACCTTTCATTATCGGCGGGGCTTATTTTCTGGGCTTGACCTTCTTTCCTGAGTTCCAAGGCAGACTTTCGGGCATTCACTTTCTTGCAGGTTTTGCGCTTTTCCTAGTCTTGGATGATATGACGCAATATTGGTGGCACCGCCTATCGCACTCCGTGCCTTGGCTCTACAAGCTTCATCGCCCGCATCACAACGCCGAATATATGAGCATTCGTCTCGTTTACCGAAACAACATGTTTTACTATCTGATAATGCCAGGGATTTGGCTGTCTGGCGCGCTTATCTATCTTGGTCTTGGCTGGGTCTATGCCGTTTACATCGTGATGAAAATGACCATCATTTTCGGCGCGCATTCAGACATTGCCTGGGATAAACCGCTCTATAAAATTAAAGCGCTCTCCCCCATCATGTGGATTGTTGAGCGCACTGTCAGTACGCCGTCGACCCATCACGCGCATCACGGCCGTCACAAGGCGGATGGTGTCACTAATTATAAAGGTAATTTCGGAAACTTCTTGTTTTTCTGGGATGTCTTATTTGGCACGGCCAAGATCACGCGCCGTTATCCGCCAGAATATGGCGTAGAAAATCTGCCTGAAACCTCGATGATGGAACAGCTCATCTGGCCAATCGTCCGAAAGCACCCGCAGCCCAAAGATGACGGGGCGATTGAGGCGGCGGAGTAAACCCGCTTTAACGCCGTAAGAGACTGGGCAAATCACCCGTCTCACCAGCGGCTTCTTTCATAAAGAATTGCTGGGCGGGTTTCAGCCTATTCACCGCCGCAAGGCCCATACGTCTTGCATGACGCAGCGGCGCTATATTATTAGAGAATAAGCGGTTTAAAATATCGGTGCTGGCGCCCAGCATTTTATTATCAAAGTTGCGCCAGGCTTCATAATCATCAATGGCGGCTCCGCCGAGATCAAGCCCCGCCGCGCGGCTCTCGGCGATGACATCTGCCAAAGCCGCCGCGTCGCGCAGTCCCATGTTCAGTCCTTGCCCAGCAATGGGGTGAATGGCATGTGCGGCGTCCCCGACAAGAGCCAAGCGGGTATCCGTATAGCGCTCCGCCATTTGCAGGCTAAGCGGATAGGCTTGGCGCGGGGCGGAGAGGTTAATCTCTCCCAAAAATCCGCCAATGCGGCGCGCAAGCTCCGCTGTGAAGGCAGGCGCGCCCAATGCCATGGCGGCGTCCACAGCGCGGGCCGTATCTGACCAGACAATACTGCAGCGGTTATTCGTAAGCGGCAGCAGCGCCAATGGCCCGCCGGCAAAGAATATTTGATGGGCGACGCCGTCATTGGGGAGTTCATGTTTGAAGGTCGTGACAATGGCTTTTTGGTCATAGGCAAAGCGCTGCACGTCAATGCCCGCGTCGCGGCGTAATGCAGAGTTTCGTCCATCTGCCGCAACGAGGAGCGCAGCGGTCAGGGGCGAGCCAGTCTTGAGCGTGACGGTAGCGCCATTGGCGCCGCGCAGCGCGTTTATAATCTCAACAGGCGCGCGAAGGTCGATTTTATCGCTATTGTCTATCCGCGACAGTAAAGCTTTGCGCAGCACCGTATTTTCAATCATATACCCTGTTGGCCCGCCCGCGTCCAAGCTGTCAAAATGCAGCGTTAAAGGCGAGACATCCCCGACCGCGCCATCCGCGATCAGCATATCGGCAATAGGCTGTATTTGACCGCCGAGTAATTTGGCCACGCCCAAATGCTCAAGCATCGCAAAGCTACTGGCCGCAATCGCTGAGGCCCGTCCATCATCGTCTTTATCGGGATGAACCGCATCTAAAAGACAGACCGAGGCTCCTTTGTGGGCGCAGGCCAAAGCTGTCGTCAGGCCGGTTAAACCCGCGCCAATGATGATGATATCGAATTGCGTATCCATATAAGGCTTTTAACGGCGCAAAAAAGCTTTGGCTATGAGGCGTTTTCGCCCGAAATTAAGAGGTCTTAACTCCATCTTTACGACCACCCTTCATATTCTCTTAAGACTATATTTAAGGGATGAGACCTATGCCGCCTAGCGCAACTGCCACAGATTATGATTCCGGTTACGCCCATCAATTGATGGAAGATCTGAACATGACGACAGGCGGTGCGTTTAAACGGGCCGTCGGGGCTTTGTTACTCTGCGGCATTGGCGCTTTTATTCTGATTGCGGTGCTGTCCTATAACCCCTTTGATTCAACGGGCGATACGGCGGGCATTGGCGGCGTTCAAAATTTGATGGGCGGGCCAGGGGCTAAGCTCTCTAATATCCTACTGCAGATTTTTGGATGGGGCAGTATCTTGGCGGCGTTTCTGACAATATTTGCGGGGGCGCGCGGCATTATTCGTCCGCAGCCGCGCCGCTCAAGACTAGACTTAGCTCGCCGCTTTCTAATTTGGTTTGGGGCTGTCATTTTTGGCACGGCGACGCTCTCTGCTTTTCCAATCCCGCAAAGCTGGCCCATGGCGGGTGGGCTTGGCGGCTGGGTCGGCGATAGTATTTATCTAAACGCAAAAGGCGCGCTTGATCACTTTAACTTGCCGCTATCGGGTCTGGTCGTTGCGCTTATTACATTTGTCGCAGGCGGTTTTTGTTTGGGCCGCTTCCTGCGCATTGTTACCAAAGACCTGATTGACGTCTGGGACGCGGCGGGTTTGGTCTGGGCCTATATCCGAATTGGCATTGATAAAATGGCGATCTTTGTGACCAAGCTTTTCAAGAAGAACTATATAGAACCGCTAGATGCCTCTGATTCTATCGACAGCCTTTACCGCACTGTTCCTGACGCGCCGCAAAGCGCGCCTAAGCCAAAACGTGTGCGTAAGCCCAAAGCGGCGGCGCCTGCTGCTGCCCCGGCCCCTGCAGCGCCCGCTGCTACGGCTAAGAAGAAACGCAAAGCCAAGCCCAAAAAGCCCGAATTTAGTTTCCCCGAGGGGTCCGACTTTGTTTTGCCCGGTGTCGATCTGCTTAAGATACCGCCGCCGCGTTCAGCGGTTACCGATGAAGGCGCGCTTCGCCGCGCTTCGAGCCAATTGCATAAAGTTATGGCCGATTACGGCATTGAAGGCGAAATGGGCGCCGTCCGTCCCGGCCCTGTTGTTACGCTCTTTGAATTTGAGCCTGCGCCAGGCGTAAAATCACAGCGCGTGATTAATCTGTCTGACGATATTGCGCGTAATATGTCCGCGCAATCCGCGCGTATTGCTGTTGTCCCAGGGCGTAACGCCATGGGCGTCGAGATGCCTAACCGCCGCCGCGAGACTGTGTGGCTGCGCGATATGCTAAACTCAGAATCCTTTAAAAATAACGACATGGCGTTGCCGCTTATCCTCGGGGAAGACATTGGCGGCGCGCCCTTTATTACTGACCTGTCGAAAATGCCTCACTTGCTGATCGCGGGCACGACGGGCTCTGGTAAGTCGGTTGGCGTCAACGCCATGATCCTCTCCCTTATGTATACGCTGACACCTGAGCAATGTAAGTTCATCATGATTGACCCGAAAATGCTTGAGCTATCAGTCTATGACGGCGCGCCGCATTTGCTTGCGCCTGTGGTGACAGAGCCTAAGAAAGCCGTCGTGGCCCTGAAATGGACCGTCCGCGAGATGGAAGATCGCTACCGCAAAATGTCCAAAATGGGCGTGCGGAATATGGCCGGCTATAATGAGAAGGTTCTTGAAGCCAAAGCGTCCGGCGAAGTTATGAGCCGCACAGTCATGACAGGCTACAACAAAGAAAGCGGCGAACCGGAATATGAAACCGAAGAATTAAACTTTGAGCCTATGCCCTTTATCGTCGTTATCATTGACGAAATGGCGGATCTGATGATGGTTGCCAAAAAAGATATTGAAGGCTCGGTTCAGCGCCTTGCGCAAATGGCGCGGGCGGCAGGCATCCATATGATTATGGCAACGCAGCGTCCGTCGGTCGATGTTATTACGGGCACCATCAAAGCCAACTTCCCGACCCGTATTTCTTTCCGTGTTGGCTCTAAAATTGACAGCCGCACGATCATTGGCGAACAGGGCGCAGAACAGCTCCTGGGCAATGGCGATATGCTCTTTATGGGAACGGGACGGCCGCGCCGCTTCCATGGCCCCTTTGTGAGTGACGGCGAAGTCGAGAGAATTGCGAGTTTTGTTAAAGCTCAAGGCGCGCCAAGCTATATGGACATCACCACAGAACGTGAAGAAGCGCCAGCGGACGCAAAACTTGCAGGCGGCGGAAGTGAGGGCAATTCGCTCTTTGACCAAGCCGTGGCCATTGTCGCGCGCGACCGTAAGGCGTCCACCAGCTATGTTCAGCGTAAGCTAAGCATCGGTTATAACCGCGCAGCCGATTTGGTTGAGCGCATGGAATCAGAAGGTATGATTGGCCCAAGCGGGTCAGGCGGCAAGCGTGAGATATTCCTGCCAGAGGCGGAAGACCCGTTTTAGGTGGCGGGGCCCACAGCTAGCTTACTCTTAAAAAGCCTGCTAGACAGTGAGCAGATGGAGATGATTGAGCACGCCATCTCTATGATTTCATCAACGAGCAAGAGTGAAGGTTTTCAGGTGGAAACAACGCTGCCTATAGGCGGAACAATCAGGGAAAAAGCAGATGCTCCATTTGGCATCGCGCTAGAAAATTCGGGCCAGTTCGAAGATGAGAGCATGCTTGAGGAAATAGCTTCTTTAATCGGTTATAGGCCCGTTCAGGACTTTGGTCTCTTTGCGATGCGTAACCAAGATATAGATCACCGCATTTTAGGTGAGCTAATTTGCTATTTCGCAGAGAGGTTGGATTGCTATATCGACTTTGGCGGCGCTATTTTTTCGCTAGGGCTTCTACCTAAAAAACACCGTCAGTATTTCGATTTTGTCAAAACGGAATGGCCAGACATCGCGCCTTATTTCGAAGAAATGACTAAAGACATTAAAGGTAAGATTTTTACCTTAGGCTATATGACCGCCAATTATAAAAAATGGGCGTCCCATATATGTGACGCTGAATTTATGAGAAACTGGCTTTTAAGCCCGCATTTTCACATGGTGAAATAATTAGCGCTTCCAAGTGAAAGACAAAGCGGCCGCGTCTTCCTTAAAACTGAAGTCTTCGGCCGAGGCTTCCCGGCGCAAATAAGATAAAGACACATCAGCATCACCGATACGGTAGCCAAGGCCAGCTTGGGCATCACCGACGATGATACGGTCTTGTAGATGGAATTCACCGCTTGTCATGCGTCCCACTGAATTAGGGGAATATGTCAGGGCTTCGGCGTCTGCGCCCGCGAAGAAATACCATGTATTATTATCAAAATTGGAACCCTTACGCAGGTCTTCGCCAATTTCAACAACGGCGCCGACAACAGCAGATGAGCTCTCATCATTAAAGCGCAGCGCCGCGCGCGGCGTTAATGTCAGGTCCAGGCCTGAGGTGCTGAGGCTTTTAAAGGCCTTTGCATAACCGAGGTCGAGCGTCTCATTGCGCGAGAGGCAGTGCTCTCCGCCTGTCATGCAGCTTGGATCAGCAATATCGAGCTTGAAAAGCGTAGATCCAACACTCTCGGGCGGAAGTTCAAAGCGGTTTGACGTGAAATCAGACGTCTCGGCGCCTAAATTAAGGGTCAGGCCGTCGGTGGGCGCTATAATTTTGGCAGGAATGATAGGACTTGTCTTATCTTGCGCCATAGCAGGCGCGCTGAAGGCCAAAAGCGTTACGGGCAGCACAAAAAGTGCAGTCAGGCCGCGCTTTTTGACGCCTTTTAGGCGCAGCTTATGTTTCGTCTTTAGCAACACTTGGTCTCTAAAACTCCGTTTATGCAGCCCCACGCCACTTAACGTGAGTAAAGCTATAGCATATTTCTAGCCGTTTCGTCCCTACAAAACGACATTGTTACTGTTAAATTTAATTTAACGCCCATTAACATAACCTTAATAGGCGTGGTTAATCTGTGATTTGGTTCACAATATGCGTGGAAATGCGCCTTGAGCGGTGTTCATAGCTGATTTCGATGATGAATTTATAACGCATGACGGGAGTTTTAGGCACGTTTTGAGACGTTCCATAACGTAATACATGCCCAAATTTATGCTTTTGATGTGACATAAATTTACAGGCCTTGAGGTTCGGGCCGGTCAAGGCGTGAACTATACGACGTGACTTCAATTGAATGAACGACATGTACCACGTCTTCTGCCTTGAAAACCAGATTATTGACAGGTAATCTGGTCTCGAAGATTAAGGGACCGCATGAGGATTTTTCTCTCATATGCTAGCGATGATCGGGCGATGGCCGAGCTTGTCGCTCAATCATTAATAGAGCGTGGGCACAAGGTCTTTTTTGACGGCAAAAATCTTCCCGCAGGGGAAACCTATGAAGACCAGATTGAAGCCGGGATTGAAAAAGCAGGGCTGTTTGTATTTCTGGTTAGTCCGTACAGTGTTGAAGACGGACGCTTTACACGCACGGAACTGGCTCTAGTTCAAAAGAAGTGGCCGAGTGCGAAAAACCGGGTCTTGCCTGTGCTCATCGCGCCTATGGAATTTGAGGCGATTCCCGCCTACCTTAGGGCTGTTTCCATTCTCGAACCGGAAGGCAATATCCCAGCTGAAACGGCGGCGGCAGTGAATCGGTTGGCCCGGCGTTGGCCGCGACGATTGAGATATTGGGGTGGTTTGGGTCTGCTTGCAGCAATATTATTTGCGGGATGGTATTTCCTCAAACCAAACCCTCCGAAGTTTAAAATTGAAACGTCGTTGCTGCCATATGAACGTGAGCTCTTTGACCGGGAAGCCGCAAACAATATGAGCTTTAAAATCTCTAACGTTGGCACGGTTGCGGGCAAACTATTGGCAGTGCAATTACAAGCTCGCCCCGAAGATGCACTGACGATTATCAAGCAAAGTGAAGAGGTCGACCTGCTGACCGGGGAACCATTAGGGGCTGGCGGCGAATATGCAGGTTATTTTACTGCCCTTACCAATATTCGTGAGGTTCGGGTTTGCGCCGAGTTTGATAATGCGCCGCAGTCATGTAGTCCGTGGGAGGAAATGCAGGCTTTTCAGTCAAATGAATACCTTTATGGCAATGCTTTCGACTTGACAGAAAATTTGAAATCCGCCGATGCGGTACTGGGAAGCCGTCGAGAAGGCGTTCTAATGGCAGTTGGGAAAATTCTTTACGGGGTCAGCGAAGTAGGTGAAGCTGAAGCCTTGAAGACTTTTTCGGCTCCGATTTCTGCCCTTTATCAGAGCGATACTGTCTTGTATGTTGCGGCAGGCGCCCAAGCTTTTGAACTCGACCCAGAAACATTTGACGTTCGAAAGAGTTTTGCCAGCCATCGCGTCGTTAATAACCAAAACAGCTTAGGCGAAGCAATCAGTGAAAATATTGATCGCTTCGCGCATGATGGTGAGCGTCTTTGGTACACGACCTCGTCGCAAACCGGTGAGGCGGGCTTATTTTTTGTAGATCCAAATACTGAGAAGGTTGAACGTGTTCCCTATTATGAAGCCGTTTCCTGGGACATAGACGGGTTCCGCTTGCGTTCAGGCGATGGGGCCGTGTGGTCCGGGGAGGCTAATGTGACTCCCGCTAGCCTGCATAAGTTTCAGGCCGACTCTCATACCGTATTTGAAGGGCATAATTATGAGGCATTGAGTTGCGCAACTGACGCGTTTGCAGTTTCAGATAGTTCAGTATTGGTGCCGAATTGTGATGGTAACATAGTCGCCGTATCATTGGTTAGTGAGAGACCGCAAATTGATAAACTTGGTTCCGAATATAATACACTTGGATTTGGTACTGCTCAAAGCGATTGGAGTAGCGTTCTTATAGATCAAACCCCAAGCGGCCTGCGTTTTGCGATCGTTACCACGCATTCAAATGAAAGGTTTGGCGGTGATGGATCTTATCGAATTGTCGTGAACCGGATCGCCAATAATCTAGGGTCCAAAATAGCGTTTGAAATGAGGGGTGCGCAAATGCTCGACTATGCTGTCGGAGAAAATATCGTTATGCTCAAACTGCAAAGTGATGATGGCAAAATAGAGAATGTCCCGATCTCAATTCTGTCAAAATAATCGGCTCAGAGACATTGTCACATAACTCGCCTTCATTTGAAATATATCTGACAAAACGCGTCAACGCCCTGATTAACTAGAAAGTCCAGCTAAGATTTACGTAAAACTTAGCAAGCTGAACTTGATTGAAGTTATCGATAGTCCGGTTACATCAATCAAAGATGATTAGACTTTTTCCTACAAAAATGACAATATCATTAACCGTAAGGCGTTGTCTGGTGGAAAGGCACGGTGTGACAAAAAAAACAAAATTTGAACATATTGCTTTTATTAGTTATCGCCACAAACCACTTGATAAAAAATGGGCGAAATGGTTAAGTAAATCTATTGAGACCTACCGGGTCCCCAATGACTTAGTTGAGTCTGGATACCAACGGCGGGTGGGGACATGTTATCGCGATGAAGAAGAATTCAACGCCGCTCCGGATTTAAGCAAAGCAATTGAAACAGCCCTTCTGGCTTCAAAATATCTCATCGTTGTTTGTTCTAAAGATACGCCCAAATCAAAGTGGATAAAAGATGAAATCGCCTTTTTCAAAAAACATCGAGATGAGAATAATGTTCTTACCCTATTAATTGACGGTGAGCCGATTGAGGCCTTTCCACCACAACTCTTCAAAAATAATGCAGGCGCTCTGATTGATCCCATTGCTGCGGATGTCAGGAGCTATTCTGATCTAAAACCCCGCACTGTAAATCAACTCGCGTTTTTACGTCTCACCTCCCGCTTAATCGGATGTAATTTTGACGACCTTAGGCAACGTGAAAAAATCCGACAAAGAGTGCGTCGGTGGCAAATGGGAGCAGCTATTTTGGCGTTGGTAACCATTTTTTCTGGATTAATTTCTTGGAATCAAACAAAATTAAAATTGCAATCTTTTGAGGCCACACAACGCGCACTTATGGATAAAAGTCGATTGCTGATAGGCAGCGCAACGTCAACATCGCAGGATGCTAATTTCGGGAGTGCGATCAACTTAATCCTCGAAGGACAAAATCACGATCCTATATACAGGACGAACCGCCAAGAAGGTTATGCAGCAATTAGTAAGCAACTTCAGAATTTAAAAGAAGTTCTTATACTTAATCCACAAGATCATGCGATATGGACGATCGGTGACTTCCCAAAGCACGGATATGTCATCACAGCTGCGAATAATGAAGAAGCCTTACTTTGGAATATTTCAGAACCAAACAAACCACCTCTCAGTTTGAAGGGGCACACTCATGGGGCAAAATCTGCTTCATTCAGCGAAGAGGGTGATTTTGTATTTACAACATCTTTTGGACACGAATTAAACAAATACAATTCTTCAGATGGAGCAAAATTAAGCATAGGCTATTCTAGTACACCGCCTGTTAAAGTATTAGGAATTAGTTCCGGTGCGGAACTAATATTTCAAGTTGATGAAAGAAACAATTATGCGGCGGTTGGCCTTGATACTGGAGAGTCGACATCTCTTGAACCACTACAAGTAATTGAAAGAGGGTTTCAACACGATTTAATTGACGCTGTGTTTTCGAAAGACCTGTCACTCGTACTGGCTAAATCAATGACACAGGTACACATTTGGAATGTTGAGAGTGGAAAACTACTAGTTTCCATGCCCGGGGATCAAGCAAAATTTAGCCCGGACGGGAACATTGTTGCGACCTCTTTCATGGACGAGCCGTTAAGAATATGGAACCAAAAATCTCCGAGCTCTTATTTCAAACTTACAGGACATAAGAGTGTTATCAACACTTTCGATTTCTCCCCTGATAGTCATGTTTTAGCGGCAGGAACAACTGATTGGAATGTTCATTTTTGGGATTTGAATTCTTTAGAACTTGAGTTTTCCCTGACTTCGCACAAGAGTAAGATCCAAAGTTTAATCTTTAGCGAAAACGAATATTCTCTTCTGACGAGCTCTACTGACGGCGAAATAAAACTTTGGGACCTATCGAATTTTGAAAATGAAGTGACCTTGAGGGCTCACAGTTCTGGAGTTGATCGAATAAATTATACAAATGCTGACCATACAGTTCTCAGCAGTTCCGAGGATGGAACATTGCGGTTATGGGATATAAAACCTTCGATCCTTAAACACGAAATAAATGGCGACGAGGGGTCACGTGAAAACTTTAGAGAGGTAAGGTTTGATACATCTGGAAGAAAAGTAATTCTCGAATCCACTGATGATCTTCTATTGAGAACCTTAACCGTAAGAGTATGGGACGTGGATACGAATGAAAGTATAATAATATACCAGGGTCCAAAAAATGAAACTCAATACAAATTTACTGGGAGCAGCGACCATCTCATCGCAATTCCGAAAAACTCAGCCGCAATTTTATTAGATATTAAAACCGGACTTAAAATCAAGCAACTGTCCCAGCAAGCGACACAGAATTACTTAATTTCAAATACGCTGGATATTGATAATATAGAAGCGGGGCTTCCGAATGAAGACGCGCCAGGATCCAACTTAAATCTAGTTGATATCCTTGAAAACAAAATGGGTATAAAATTTTTAAATAATATTGAGCCCAGTTCGGTCGCTGTGTTCAATCAAGACTATACGTTATTCGCAGATGCCATTGCATGGTCTGGAGAAATAGGTGTTTGGAACACAAATACTGGCGGCTTAATTCACGTCTTAAATGGACATAAAAAAAGCATAAATTCGATTCAGTTTAGTAGGGACAATACAAATTTACTTTCGTCATCAAATGATGGGAGCGCGAGATTGTGGGATATAATGACAGGTTCCACCGTTTCTACATTTAGAGGACATCGAGGCGCCGTTCATTCAGCAAGATTTAATCCCGATGAGTCTTTTGTTATGACATCTTCAAGTGATAATACCGCCCGAATATGGGACCCTATAACAGGTATAGAAATGCTTACTCTTTCGGGTCATGATCAGTTTGTAAATCAATCTGATATGAGTAGTGATGGACACTATTTAGTAACAGGGGCGTTGGATAATAGCGCAAAGCTCTGGGCACTGCCTTATTTCTTACAATCAAGACGCGTTAAAAATGCACAGCTTTCCAAAGTTGAATTTGAGAAACTCTCTCATCAAGACTGGACGTTCGCCGCCAGTGCCAAAGTTGTTCCACGCTGTCTAACCCCAGACGAGAGAGAGTTTCACAATCTTCCAGCCGACCCGCCGTGCTGGTGCCAGGAGAAGCAATATCCAACCAAGAAAACTTGGGAGAATGATTACAAAAAACGGTATCCAGATCTTACGGCGAAGCCTGAATCATGGAATATAGATGATGCGGGAAACGTTATTGCTCCAAACCCATTCACTTATCCTCGTGATGATGGATGGACATGTCCAGTTAAGGGGGAGGGTTACTCCGCTCCTTGGGCTGCCTTTCCAGATTTGAAAGCGCTTTCCTCACAGGATATTTTGGGGCCGGCCAATGCCGCTTATAAAAAATTAGATGATTTGGGAATTCAGCGTTAGGTATTCCGATTTATTTTGTTGAGGTGACCTAAGGTAATTTGTTTCATATGTGGTGAATTTTAACCCGGAATTCAGAGGATAGTTTGGAACATGTAAACAATATTGCTGTGCCACCTATTAAAATTCACAGGAGTAATAATGTTAGGGTGGCGAGAAAGGGTCAAATAAAGGGTTTACACTCCCCAGCTCAGGGAAAAAAGAACTAGAGAGCGAATCATTACCTATTTAATAGCTGCTCCCTACTGACAAGCAAGACACTCTTCATAATCCGTAGGCGCAGCAGCTTCCATCGCCTTCTCCATGTCAGACTTTTCAGCCTTATCTTCAGAGCCCGCAAAAGCGGCGCGCTGTACGGATTTTGAGCGGCAATAATAGAGCGACTTGACGCCTTTTTCCCAGGCTTGCCAATGCAGCATGTGGAGGTCCCATTTATCGACATCTCCTGCTAGGAAGATGTTGAGGCTTTGGGCCTGACAGATATAGGGCGCGCGGTCTGCGGCGTGTTCAATGACCCAGCGCTGATCGATTTCGAAGGCTGTGCGGAATGTTGCTTTTTCATGCTCGTCTAACTCGTCCATGAATTGTACGGAGCCTTCATTTTCGAGAATGGAACCCCAGACTTCATCTGTGTTTAGGCCTTTGGTTTCCAGAAGGTCTTCGAGGAGTTTGTTCCTGACGGTGAAGGATCCAGACAGCGTTTTGTGGGTGTAGATATTGGCCGGAATAGGCTCAATCCCCGCAGAGGTGCCGCCGCAAATGATAGAGATTGACGCCGTCGGCGCGACCGCCATCTTATGAGAGAAGCGGGCTTTGACATTTGCGTCAGCCGCGTCCGGGCAGGCGCCGCGTTCTTCGGCGAGTTTCACTGAAGCTGCATCCGCGCCGCGGCGGATATGGCGGAAGAGGCGGTTATTATAAGATTTTGCCATCGCGCTTTCAAACGGGATGCTCTTGCTTTGCAGCATAGAATGGAAGCCCATCAGGCCAAGCCCGACAGAGCGTTCGCGCGCCGCAGAATATTTTGCGTCAGCCATAGAATCTGGCGCGTTATCGATGAAATCTTGCAGGACATTATCAAGGAAACGCATAATGTCCTCAATGAAGCCTTCTTCATTTTTCCATTCGTCATATTTCTCGGCGTTGACGGAAGAGAGGCAGCAGACGGCTGTGCGCTGCTTACCATATTTATCGGTGCCTGTTGGCAGCATGATTTCAGCGCAAAGATTTGATTGCTGAACGCGCAGGCCTTGGTCGCGCTGATGCTTGGCGAGGGCGTTATTCACCGTGTCAGAGAAAATCATATAAGGCTCGCCAGTTTGCAGGCGCATCTCTAGGATTTTCTGCCATAATTTACGGGCTGAAACTTCTTTGATGGTTTCGCCTGTATGCGGGCTCTTGAGCGCAAATTCTGCGTTATCTCTCACGGCGTTCATGAACTCATCCGTGATGTTCAGGCCGTGATGCAGGTTTAAGGACTTACGGTTAAAGTCGCCAGAGGGCTTACGGATTTCAAGGAACTCTTCGATTTCTGGATGATGGATGTCCAAATAAACAGCTGCAGATCCGCGGCGAAGAGAGCCTTGGGAGATAGCGAGGGTTAGGCTGTCCATCACGCGAATGAAGGGAATGATGCCTGATGTTTTACCGGCGCGGCCAATTTTTTCGCCAATAGAGCGAACATTGCCCCAATAAGTTCCGATGCCGCCGCCATTAGAGGCGAGCCAGACATTTTCTGTCCAAGCATTCACAATCGAATCAAGGCTGTCATCAACGGCGTTGAGGAAACACGAAATAGGCAGGCCGCGATCGGCGCCGCCATTGGATAGAACAGGCGTGGCGGGCATGAACCAAAGCTGTGACATATAATCATAGAGGCGCTGGGCATGGGCTGAATCGTCGGCATAGGCGACGGAAACGCGCGCAAACATGTCCTGATAAGACTCTTCAGGGAGCAAATAACGGTCAACAAGGGTCTTTTTGCCGAAATCTGTCAGAAGCTCATCACGCGCGCGAACTTGCTTTACGGCGTCGATACGGCGCTCTTTGACAATCGCTGGTTTTGCCGGGGCTTTCGCGCGCGACGTTACATCTTGTGTCTCAACAGCGTTCATATCTGCCTGCTCAGCCGTGTTTGCAAACGCGTTCATTGAATTCTCTGACATGTAGATCCCCTTTTAAGTCCCAAATGCAGGCGATTTGCACCGCGCCGCCATAAAATTAACGTCAATAATCCCTTGTCATGCCAAATGCGGCATCACCCTGGATATGATCTGAATGGAAAACTTCAAACTGCGTTCGAAGCGTTTCGTTACTACATATAGTGTCGATTTGCTACCATCCGTCAATACCTAGTGTGCCAAAAAAGAAAATTTTTAGTTAATGATCCCTTAAATCTCTGAGAAAGCTGTGAATTTTTTGTGACGGTTCCGATATGACTTGGTGATTAGGGCTGTCAGAGCGCCAGAACAATGCTATGGAACCTCTTCTTTTGGCCCCCAAGTGGCGATTTTCGGTATAACTAAGGTATAACTTTGAAAATACTTGTCGTTACAGATGCCTGGGCTCCGCAAATGAATGGTGTCGTGCGCACATTGGCCATGACGATCGCGGCTTTGAGGGGTAAAGGCCATGTCGTGGAGGTCATTGCGCCTTCTGATGGCTATTGGACAATGCCGCTCCCGACTTATCCTGACATTCGGCTCGCGCCTTTTGCTAAATCCGATGTTGGGCGGCGAATCATTCAATTTGGTCCCGAAGCCATACATATTGCGACGGAAGGCCCGTTAGGACAGGCCGCGCGTTCGCTATGCCTTAAATGGGGCATGCCTTTCACAACGAGCTATCACACCAAATTTCCTGAATATATCAAAGCGCGCTTTCCCTTTATTCCTTTGGCATGGCCTTATAAATTCGTGCGCGAGTTTCATAACAGCGGCGGGCGAACCATGGTTACGACGCCGTCTATGGTCGAATTTTTGGATGAACGCGGCTTTACCAACCTCGCGCCTTGGGCCCGCGGCGTGGATACGGTGCAATTTCATCCAGATAAACGCTTTGAGGCAGATGGTCTTAATCTTGGCGATCCTAATTCTGGCGATCTTTATAGAGATTTGCCAAGGCCCATATTTATAAATGTTGGCCGCGTCGCGGTTGAGAAGAACATCGAAGCCTTTTTGGAACTTGATCTGCCGGGTTCCAAAGTCATTGTTGGGGACGGGCCGCAGCTTGAGCAGTTGAAGCGGAAATATCCTGACGCGCACTTCCTCGGGGCAAAATTTGAAAAAGACCTCGCCCGCCATTTCGCAGATGCGGACGTTTTTGTGTTCCCCTCTAAAACGGATACCTTTGGCCTTGTCATTATCGAAGCCATGGCGACGGGGACGCCGGTAGCCGCCTATCCCGTGACGGGCCCCATCGATATTATTCCGAATAGCGGGGCCGGGGTGGTTGATGAGGATTTGCGCAAGGCGTGCCTCGCCTGTCTTGATTTAAAACGAGAAGACGCCGTGGCCCATGCTCAAAATTATAGCTGGGAAACTGTGAGCGAGGTTTTCTTTAATTACCTCACGCCTGAATATGAACCCGTGGCGCGAAAACGCTGGCGGCGGATGCGGCGCATGATGCGGCTCGCAAGTAGCCCCTATCATTTCTTTAAAAGGCTTGGCCGCAAGGGCTGGCGGCTCTTGCGGGGGAAATCAATTTAGCGCCCCTAAAAGGGACGCTTCAAATACATTTGAGTATAAAGGGAATAGGGCTTTATAGCGACGAGCTCCCACCCTTCCATTCCAAGACGGTTCAGCTTTTCAGATATTTGGGCGTCGATGTCTTTGGGTTTATAGCTCCAAGCGCTTTGCTTGAAACTCTCGACTTTATATTGCCATCTTGCATCTCTCATCTAATTTTCCTTCTGCGGTTTCGTTTCAACCGTCTGTGACTTTGTTTCTTTGAGGCGCCCCTGCTTGCGCAAAGCGTCGCGCAGGACATATTCTATCTGCGCGTTGACAGAGCGCAGCTCGTCATCGGACCAGCGCTGCATCGCTTTGAGCACATCTGGATTAATGCGCAGGGGGTATGATTTTTTTGCTGCCATATTTTTCTATGCTGTAACCTAATACAGGCTTCCGGCATTGACGACAGGTTGTGTGGCTTTGTCGGAACAGAGCACGACCAGAAGGTTACTGACCATGGAGGCTTTACGCTCGGCGTCTAAATCAACAATATCTTTTTCCTTTAACGCCTCAAGCGCGTCTTCGACCATGCCTACTGCGCCTTCGACGATTTTCTTCCGCGCGGCAATAATGGCGCCCGCTTGTTGGCGTTGTAACATCGCGCCGGCAATTTCGGGCGAGTAAGCCAGATGCGAGATACGGCTCTCAATGACATGAATACCAGCCTTAGAAAGGCGGTCCTGAATTTCTTGACGTAGGCGCTCAGAAATTTCCGCAGGATGCGAGCGAAGACTAATCTCATCACCATGTTGATCATAAGGATAGCTGGTTGCCATAGCTCGGATTGCCGCTTCTGATTGGATTTGCACAAAGCTCTCATAATCATCAACATTAAACACGGCTTCAGCAGAGTCGTTGACTTCCCAAACAACAATAGCCGCAATTTCAATGGGAGAGCCGTCAAGTTCATTGACCTTCAGCTTACCGCTTTCAAAGTTGCGCACCCGCAGGCTAATTTTCTTCTTCGTATAAAACGGGTTGTTCAAGCGCAGGCCCGGCGTGCGAACAGTGCCCACATATTTACCAAACAAACTTAAGACAGCTGATTGGTTTGGTTCAACCTTATAAAGCCCGCCCAAAATTGTGATCCAGGTAACGAAGGCCGCAAGGCCGCCAAACAACCAACCAATGCGCGCACCTTTACTGCCCGCATCGCCAACTTGAGACCCAACTAAATAAAACCCTGCTACTAACAAAACTAGCATAATCAATAAAAACGGAATGCCGCTTATCGATTTGACTTCTCTTTCTCTAATCTCACTCATTTCTGTCTCCTTTAGTAATTGTATAAAATGATATCATTTTGATATCATGTTGTCAATATTGGGATGATTTTCTAAATATCAAGAGATTGCGGGTCTTGCGTCCTCTTTTCTTTGGGCCTAGACCTCGCCCATGTTTGAATTAGAGCTATTCCTTTCGGCCTTTGCCGTCTTATTTGTGATTATCGATCCGCCAGGATGCGCGCCGATTTTCGCGACCTTGACCCATGGCACATCGCGTAAGCATCAAAAACAAATGGCGTTTAAGTCTGTATTTGTCGCGGCTATTATCCTCTTCGGCTTTGCTTATGCTGGCGAATTCGTCTTTTCCAAGCTCGGTATTAGTCTTGATGCTCTGCGGATTGCCGGCGGTATTATGCTGTTTATTATTGGCCTGAATATGGTTTTCGAAAAGCGCACGGAATCGCGCGAAGGCCGCGCCGAAGAAATGTTGGAAGAGGCGGCGACGCCCGAAGACATTTCTGTTTTTCCAATGGGCATACCGATGATTGCCGGGCCAGGAACCATGGCGTCGCTTCTTATCATGATGGGCAAGACCGATACGCTGGGCGGGCAAATATCAATTTTGGCCGCGCTGCTCCTGACTTTAGTATTGACGTTTATAACATTTCTCATCGCTGGTCCGCTTATGAAGTTAATGGGCAAAAGCGTGACCGATGTTATGACCCGCGTGCTCGGTGTCTTGCTGACAACGCTCGCGGCACAATTTGTGCTGGACGGCCTTAAAGGGTCTTTATTTTAACGCTTAGCGTGATGTTAGACCCCTTAAGATAAAAACGCCTATGGGACAGGGCCTTTGCTCTGAAACCATAATCTCTTTGGCGTGACCACCTCTCTCTTTTGTATCTTTACTTTGTTCATTTGGGCAACGTGACAACCGTCACGCCCAGCCTTCGCTGCATCAGATAGATCTCAATCATTCCAATGAACGAGGTAATTATGAGTCTAAATTTTCCAATTCCAGTCCCCGCAGGTGAATTTCGCAAGGTAAATGCATTTCATCGCCGTCAATCAGCCAATCACACGGCTTTTCATCGGCCGCACCCGCCTTTCGTAAAGGGCGGGCGAACCCAGAATAATGGTGAAGAAGCCGATTACTCTGATAATTACTGCATGAACTTCTCCAAAGGTCTCAAACATGATGCGTGGGGTGTTTTAGAGAAAACGGCTCATTATGAATTATTTGTCGAAGGCATAAATCGTGAGAGCGACGCCGCCATTGGCGCGCCAGGCCAAAGTTGGTTTGAGGTCAATGTGGAAACCGCAAAAAAATCCGACTTTACATGTGAGGTAAATGGCAAAAACCCAGACTGGCGAGGGTGGGAGAGCCCGCGTGCAGGCCATGCTTATGATTTACAGGGCCCCGATGCAGAAGCTTTATGCATGCCCCCTGCGCCGCGCCTAGACTCGGATGAGCTTGCTGTAGAGATGGCAGAAGTCTATGCTTTGGCGTTATTACGTGATGTTCCATTCTCGCAAATTTCCAATGGCAAAGGCAAAGCCAACACCACAAGCGCGGCCGAGTTGGGCGGCGCTATCGCTAACATGGCTTGGCATAAATCCGCAAGCAAAGGCACAGAGGTTGAGAAAGCGAGACGTGAAAAACGCGGCAATGTGAAAACCACTCATGATCTATTCCGAGGCTCAGCCCCGGGAGCCAAAGACGGGCCCTATATCTCCCAATTTTTACTTACGGGTAGCAATGGGTTAGCGGCTCTGGAAGACATCCATGCGACAGAGATGAATATGAAATTGTCAAAAGCAATGGTGCCTCGTCCGGAGGACGGCGAGATCGTATACGGGACTCAAATCATAAATCAGAAAGTCTATGTTCATGAACCTGACATAGATTACATGACAGAATGGCATACATGGCTAGATGTTCAAAATGGCGCAAATGTCAAAAATACCGACCGCTTTCTATCGAGAAGACGGTTTATCACAACGCCGCGCGACCTCGCGACTTACGTCCATTTCGATCAACTCTATCAAGCTTACTTGAATGCAGCGTTATTGATGTTTTCTATGAACGTCCCGACGGACCCTGGATTTCCGTCAGGCGTTCGTAATAGCTATCCTAAGAAAAATCGAGACGGAACATTGGTCCCTATAAAGCGGGATAGTTTTGCGACCTTTGGAGGTCCTCACCTCTTAGCATTATTGACTGAGGTGTCATCTCGCGCTCTCAGGGCTGTCAGACGGCAGAAGTTTAACTATCACCGCCGCGTTAGGCCAGAGGTCATGGGATGGGTGGCTACCTTAGCCGAGAGTTCCGAATCAGATAGGTTAGGCCGCGCTGAAAACGACGCAAAAGGCTTTTCCAATCAGTTGCCCGAAGAGATTACGCGCGCTGTGAAGAAAAGAAATGCGGCGCTTCTAAGCGCCAAAGCGAAGCGTAGCGTGAAAACTACGCAAGATGACCCTGATTGGGTTTCCAGAAATAACTTGCTTCTCCCCATGGCTTTCCCAGAGGGCTCGCCAATGCATCCATCTTACGGCGCGGGTCATGCAACAGTCGCCGGCGCTTGCGTCACGATTTTGAAAGCATTCTTTCAATTGCGCGACTCTAAGGAAAAAGCCTTTCCTTATTCAAATTTCGCAAAGGACGTCTTTGAAGCGAATGATACGTCGCGTCATAAAGATGCCTTAACGGCTAATAAAAAAGACTGGGGAAAATCTCTCAAGGCTTTAAAGGCCAAAGATATCTTAAATTCCAAAGGCAAACCCGTGGCCCTCACTTTAGAGGGGGAGCTTAACAAATTAGCGGCTAATATTGCAATTGGCCGTAATATGGCTGGCGTGCACTTTTACACAGATTATTATGACAGCTTACGCCTAGGTGAACGTATTGCCATCGGTATGTTGCAAGAGCAAATGACGAACTACCCTGATAACGTGACGATGACGCTTTGGGATTATGATGGTCACAAAGTAAAAATTTCTGGTGGCTCAGATATGTCTGCCGCCATCGAAGTCTGTAATCTACCTATGACAGACACATGGTGGAATTGTCAGCCGTTCAAATGTGATGGCGAAAAATGATAAATAAAGCCGGGCAGTTTCCTGCTCGGCTTTCTTTGATTGGGATATTTTGGGCGTCTTAGAGAGAAGAGCGTTTACCTTCAGCGTCAGAATTTGGTAAAAACCTTTTCTTCAACTTCTCGCTTATTATTTTTAACTGGTATCTATGATAGTGTGTTAGCGTCATTAATTGGCGGGGCACATTATGAATATAAGACTTCTTTCTTTTGCGGGGGTAGGACTTTGCGCCGCGGCCCTTTCTTTATATTCGCTTGCAGGGGCGCAAGAGGCAGAGATTCTGCCCAAAGATTTAGGCCTCCGCGAAGCTGGGCAAAGTTACCCCTTTAAACTCATCGCAAAAAATGTGAACTGTGATACGCCACAGGATTTTGAATTTATTCTTGATAATCTGCCTTGGTTGAAGACGCCATCAACGCCCATTGTAAAGCAATTGGGGCCTGGCGAAAGCCGCACGATACAAGCCAAGTTGGATTTCAAATATACTCCCGTCGGAATTCATTATGGGCGTTTGACCTCAACTTGCTTAACATGCGGTTGGGATATTTTTGCCTCTTGTGAAGAAAACGGACAAGACATTGTTTTAAAGGTGAATGTTCAAGACCCGAGCCAGCCAAATGCCAAACGTCCTAAAGATAAGAACCCCTATATCGGTATTCGCTCCAGCCAACCGATGAATGTAACGGTTGGTCCGCAAATTTCCGATAAGGATGTAAAGGTTTTGGAAGGAAAAATTCGCAGTTCAGGCGATAGCAGTGAACAACGCCGAGCCCTAGCAAACCTTCAGGACAAACGCAGCGGCGTAAAAGCAGCTGCAGCAGCGGGACAGAAAGCGCAATCTGATCTACGCATCGCCCAAAGAGAAAAATCTGAATGCGAACGACTACTGCTCAAGCTCAAATCAGAAGCAGATGATGCAGCCAGAGCCAGGACGATCGCCGAGCAAGATGCGAAAAATAGGGCTGCTATGGAAAAGGCCGCTAAAGAAGCTGCAAAGAGTTATGAGGATGATTTGGATAAAGCCGACCGGATGCAAAAAGAGGCCTTTGGCGTAAATGTCATACATAAAGGCGAGGCCACCCGTATGGAGGTTCGTTACGGGGAAGGCTCCCCCAAGCATAAAAGGGCCCTCAAGATTGCGGCAAAATATGAAGCCAAATATAATGCGAAATGGGACGCGTTTCAGGCGCTTAAAAAAGCTAAGGGCCAGGTCCCGAAAACATATGCTCAAGCCCGCTTAAACACCCTTGCTGCGCGAAAGAAGGCTGATGAAGCCAGAGCGGCCGAGACACTTGCAAAAGCGGCCTATGACGCGCAAACCAAAATTTGCAAGGGTAAGGCCGACGCTATTATTACAGCCCAAACCGCGTTGGATGATGCGAAAAAAGACGCGATCAAGGCCGTCAAAGAGGTTAACGCCGCTGAGATTAAAGCCGCGCAGGTCACGCTTAAAACTTTGGATGAGCAAATCAAGGCCCGGCGCAAACATTGCGAGACCAAGCGTGAAGCGCATGAAGAAACGATGAAAAACCTCGTCAGAGCCCTTAAGGCGGGGCAAAAACTAACCATTTTACAAAATACCGGCAAAGCCAAACCCGCCTCCATTCAAGCGGTCAATGCAAAAATATGGAACGCCGCTGAGAACATGGCAAAAGACAAAGCCCAAATCGTCACGATCGACCCCGCCGAAATCAATACGAAAGAGACTGCGGAAACGGTCTTGAATAATATAACCGGAATCATGGGGAATGCCGCCTCGGCGCTACAAGATGCTGTTGGCAGCACGCTCGGCACCACCGACTTTCATCAAGCTGAATTGCTCGGTGGATTGAAAGCGCTGGCTTATACCGCGCAAAGCCTCGTTGCGGCCAACCGCAATCCAAATTCGAATTGGCGTTTGCGCGATGAGATGCTTCGCGACACAGATAGCTATTGGTATCAACAAATGCGGGCCAAAAAAATTGGTAAAAATGATACGGACCGTAAAGAGCTTATGAAACACATCGATGAAATTCAGAAGAATCCCGATTATATTCAAAACACATTGCGCGCATCAGCGAAAGACGCCGCGCAATGCCTCGCCGATATTCAGACCCTGAAAGATCAAAAGGCAGCGTTAGAGAAAAAGTTCAAAAAATAGAGAAAAGGGCAGCTAGATGAAAAAGAGTATTTTTGGGGCGATAACGCTGATTGGCCTTGTAGCCTGTGGAAGTGAAACAAGTCCTGAGCAGCAAGAGATCGCTGAAATCTCTGCTCAACAAAATCAAGGACTGATTTTCGCGCAAGATGGCGACACTTTTAATCTGAAAGTTGGAGAGGAAATTTCAATCAAACTCGACTTGCCCAGCAGCATTAAAAATACTGCTATCACATGGCAACCGATTGATGGCTGGTATGATGGCCCGATCGAAGAATTTCGAACCTACCGCTCGCTTGAGGGCCAGGTCTATTATACGGATCTACAAATACGGGGCATTGAAGAGGGGCAAAAAACTTTGACCTTCGCGCCGGCCAAACAACGCCAACCCGTAGACAAAGAACGGCGGACACTGACATTTATCGTGAGATAGGTATAAAAAAGCCGGACAGTTTTCTGCCCGGCTTTCTTTGATTGGGATTTTTGGTCGTCCTAGAGGGAGGCAAGCTTGCCTTCGTTTTTAGCGAGCAAGTAATAGAATGTTACGCGTGATTTCATGCGATCTTTTTGCATTGTTTCGCAGACCGTCATAACTTTGGCGTCAAGCTCAGCTGTTTCAGCTGTTAGGCCAAGCTTCTTGACAAGCCAGCTATCACGAACAGTCTGGCGCTCAGTCTCATCTGAACAGGCTACGAAGAGGCCGTCGCGGCTTTGAAGCGCAATACCGCAGTGATTGACGATTTTCCTAACGATAGCCGCATCAGCGTCTTTGTCATAACCGATGACGTCTTGGATATACGTAACGTATTTGTCGTCTTGAACGGCGTCAGTTTTGACGGGAGAGGCCGCAGCTTTAACAGGCGCCGATTTAGCCGCTGCTTTTGGCGCTACCTTTTTAGCTTGTTTTTTGGGAGCAGCTTTCATTGCGGTTGGCTTTTTAGCTGCTTTCTTTTTGGCGGCAGGCTTGGTTAGTTTTTTCAATGTGGCTGTTAACGCAGCGACTTCTGCTTCAAGCTCTTCAACGCGGTTGCTCGAGGATGGAAGCATGTCACGGACTGTTTCAGTCGTATCGTTATAGCTTTCAATCATTTTTGACTGTGCGCCTTTGAAAGACCCGCCAGCTTTAGCTTCGATGACTTCGCCTTTGGCGACAAGCTCTTCAAAAAGGCCATCTGTTAATTCGCGGGCTTTAGCAAAACCGATTTGCGCTTGTTCAAAAGCAGCAACATGCAGGCCGAAATAGGCGCGGCGTGTGCGGCGTACAGCCAGAACTGTATTTTTAATAGGGGTAAATGTCTTTGTTTCTAGTATTTTGGTACTCATGGTAATCTCCAAGCCAGGTTATTTGTTGATAGGGATGTAGGCCGAGAGATTAGAATGTGCGTCCTAATTTAGGTTTCGTTGACATTTTCAGCCCGCAAATTTATGAAAATCATACAATAAAGGGGCCTTTATAAACACTGAACTGATTGACCGTATTTACGAAGCCTCCTTCGTTCCTGAATTATGGCCAAATTTACTGGATGAGATTGCAGCTATGCGATTCTCGTTTTAACGCCCGTAACATCAAAAAATGTCCCGCCCGTTGACCTCGTCAGATCCCTCTTTGATTTTACAGCCTCCGAAGCCCGTGTCGCGCGCGGGCTAGCTAGCGCAACACCGCTAGGTTAGAATTAAGCCCGATAAAGGGAAGAAAACCGGCGTTTATAAAACCTATTTCTACCAATAAGGTGTTAGTTTTCTCAATTTATTTCGAAAAATTTCAGAAATTGCTTTTCTCTCTGGGGGTTTTAATTTTTCTGATAGTTCAACAAACAAGCTTTTTCATTGAAAAATCAATGAAGATAATTGCTAAATCAAAAGTTGAAATTGAAAAAGAAAGTTAATCCCTAGATTAATCAACCTTTTGAAATATATACGTATTTTTTTTATTTATTAACTTAACATCAACGATTTACTTCTTATAGTAGTTTTATCAAATCGAGTAGTTCTCATCATAACCCACTTGCTTTGATATTTGTCTCGCAGCGTCCCCAAAGCGCTGTATAGGCAGGGAATGTTTTCCGGGGCGCATGTGCCCACAGCGCGTCCCGGGGCGCTTCCAATTAGAAATAATTCGCAGTCCACTGATTGCGTGGCGCAAAATTGTGGAACGCCTCGAGAGAATTTTCACGACAGGTCAGGTTATTCTTGTGAAAGCGTCTAGTGTAGGAAGAGGGGAATCGACCTTTGTGTCGATTTTGACGGCATCAATCTACTCACGAATTATTATTCTACCAGGCGGCCCAATATTTGATCGCAAGATGGCTCAGGAGCTCCACAAGGATCGCCAATCCATCCTGGGCCCAGTCTTAGATGTTTCCAGTGTCTATAAGTTGTTAATAAATGAACTCCCTAACTTTACAGTCATTGATGCAAGCATCAATAAGGTCAAATTGGGGCGTATTTCGTTGTGGACGAGAATAAAACGGATCGGCGCTGCAAGCGTTGTTCGAAATGACTCTAAGGTTTGCTGGGAGTGCTTTGATGGCAACACATAAAGACCGACAGCTAGTTGGGTTAAAAAGTAAAGTGAAGTTTGACCCACCCGACTATTTTGACACAGCCATTGCAAATTTATCCGAAATTATCGGAAAAGATATTAATGCCATTATAAGAAAATACGTCGTTCCGAAATTTACCAATGAGTGTGGACTTAAACACAGTGAACTACGTATATTAACATGTCTAAGTTTTTATGAAGCTGCTCTAACGCCCGCAGATATTTCTTCCCTTTTACGGTATGACCCAGCGACAGTAACTCGCGCTGTATCTTTGATGGAAAAGGCAGGCTTCCTCACACGTGAGAACTATGTGAAGGATACACGCAGCGTTCTTTTAGAACTGACCTCAAAAGGAACAATATTAGCATCTCGGTATACTGAGTGCACTAAAGAGATTTTAGAAACATTAGAAGACACGTTAAGTTACACTCTCACAAGAGAGGAAAAAATTTCATCTATAACTCTTTTATACAAGTTGGCTGAAAGAGCTAAAAAAATGCGACAAAACTCAAAATATTTGTCTGATTTTGACTTTAAGTAGTCAGAAAATTCATCACCCTTCGAATATTCGAGGAACGTCAATTTCTTGCATCCATACCCATATGCGGTAACGTCTTAGTAGTGAGGCCATGAAAGGGCATCTACTATGCTGGAATTAAGAGAACTATCTAAATCTTACCGCAAGAAAGAGGTATTGAAAGATATAACTCACAGTTTCGCGCCGGGCTTAAACCTCCTCATCGGGCCAAGCGGCGCTGGTAAATCAACATTATTGCGTCTTTGCGCAACAGTCGAAAAGCCGAGCAATGGAGAGCTCTTATGGGACGGAACGCCTTATGGCGAAATTCGCCGCACATTACGGGCCAGCTTAGGTTACGCCCCCCAACTCGTCGATCTCCCGACCGATTTAACGGGGATGGAATTTCTTTCTCATATCGCAGCCCTTAAAGGCCTTGGGCGAGGCGCCAAAGGGCAAGCTCATGATATCTTAGAGCAACTTGGATTAGCCGGCGATGCAGATCAACGGATTATGGCATGGTCAGGCGGTATGCGCCGAAGGCTTATTTTGGCGCAGGCTTTACTCGGCGCGCCGACATTATTAGCGTTGGACGAACCCACAGCTGAACTCGACAGTGAGACCGCTGGCCGTGTTGCCCAGATGATTTCAGAAGCCGCCAAAACAGCAACGGTGCTTTTGACAACACATCTGACGGATCATTTTCAAACCGGCGGCGCAGCGACGTTCCGCGTGGCAGATGGCCAGTTGACCCCGGCATGAGTATCTCGGGAAGTTTCGCCTCAACCGCCAAGACGGATTGGACACGGTATTTGCGCAGCCCTGCCTTATGGTTTGTCGCGCTTGCTGCCCCGATCGCCGCCCATTATATGGTCCCTGATAAAGAGGCGGCTTATGCGGTTCTCACAATCAACAAAATGATCCCGCGCCTGAGCCCCTCTGGTTTAGGGCTTGAGTTAGGCGTCTTAACGGCCACGCTGTTAACGCCTTTAGCTTATATATTCCTGCGGGCAGGGCCAACGCGCCATCGGCCGTGGCAGGTGAGCGATGTTGCCCCGCATTCACGGATGGTCGTGACCTTAGGGCGGTGGGTTTCAGATACAGCTGCGCTTTGGGTCTTACTGGGATGCTTAACACTAGCAGGTCTTATTCTAGGTATTTTTCGATTAGAAGATGACGCCAATGTTTTAAAAACGATTTGTGCCCTCTGGTTGCCCGCTGCACCTTCTCTCGCATTAATCGCGGCTATCAGATTATTCTTAGATGCCCGAAACTTAACACGGCGATGGCTCGGGGATGTTATCTTTTTCATTTTATGGATTATGTTACTTATGAGCGGCATGATCGGGTCATTCGATTCCGAAACAGGCTTTATGATCAGTCGCCCGTTTGTTGACCCCTTTGGTTTCACGTCGCCCATTGTGGGCTCTGCGGATTATCCTGTGAGTGGAGTCACGATTGGCGGGTCGGCCAATGCTAATACAGGCGAGACTGTTGCCATCGAAGCGTGGCGCGGGGTAACAGATATTGCTTATGTGTCTTCTCGAGTTTTTTGGCTGGCTATAGCTGCAGGGCTTGCCACCTTAGCAGGATTAATATGGGCGCCGATGAAAACGCGGCCGACAGCGATATTGAAAAATAAAAAAGGCATGACCCCTGAGGCGCAAAAATCCGCTTCTATCAGCGAGACTCCTTTCAGAGCACTTGCGCCCATTCACTCCAAAGGCCAAAGCCTAACAGGTCTCCTAGTCTCGGAAATTAGACTTATTCTACGGAGCAAGGTTTGGCTTATTCTCCTTGTCGCCGCCGCGCTTGCGGGGTTCAATTTACCCTTTAGAACCGCTGCGGCCCCTGCCATCTTGCTCGCCTTAATTTTCCCACTTAGCGAAGAAGCCAGCCGTTGGGATAAAAAGACAACCGTGCAATTACTCGACACAATGGGTCCAAGCCGCATTCAAAGAATAGGCGGTTTATTGACGGCCTCCATGCTGATCGCACTCGCTGCATTTATCCCTTCACTTGGTAAAGTCATAATGAGCGGAGAGTATCAGGCGTTAAAGACAATAGCGATCATTGTTATTGGCGCGCCTGCGGTCATCATTGGACTCGGCGCACTGACCCGTAATGCGGTGGCTGGCCGTTTGATCATGCTGATAGCTTGGTACGTATTTCTATCATCCGCGAGCCCTTAAGCAGGCATAAAAAAACCGAAGGGCCGGAACCCTTCGGCTTAAATTTCAAGCTTTAAGAAAGACTATTCCTCAGTCTTTGGCTCTTCCGCCGCTGGAGCTTCTTCAGCCGCAGGGGCTTCCTCTGTAGGAGCTTCAGCAGGTGCTTCTTCAGCCGGCTTTGCTTTTGCTTCTTCTGCCGCTGCTTTTTCAGCCGCTTCAGCTTCTTTAGCGGCAGCTTCTGCAGCCGCAGCTGCTTCCTTAGCCGCTTCTTTAGCTTCTGCTTCTGCCACTTTACGGGCTTCTGCTTTTTCAGCTTTTTCAATAATAAGCTGAGCCGCTTTTGCGCCTGGCTTACCTTTTTCTGGGTTATTGCCGTGCTTCCAGTCCCAAAGACCAGCAGCGCCGAGGAAACGCGCAACGCGTTCTGTTGGGCGAGCCCCTTTGCCGAGCCACTCTTTACATTTTTCAACGTCAAGAATTACGCGGTCTTCGGAATCCTTTGGAAGCATTGGGTTGTATTTACCGACGATGTCGATGAAACGTCCATCGCGCGGCGCGCGGCTATCCGCAACAACAACGCGGTAGTAAGGACGTTTTTTGGCGCCGTGACGGGCCAGTCTTAGTTTGAGTGCCATGATATTTTCCTTTTAGATAAGCAGTCAGTTTAATGTAGTCTTAATGTAGTCGTTTCAGTTATTTCTTCTTCCCAAATGGCAAGCCGCCAATTCCAGGGAGTCTTGGTTTGCTTCCGCCAAGGCCCGGAAGGCCTCCGCCTAAACCAGGCAGTCCAGGCATTTTACCCATCTGACCCATTTGTTTCTTTAGTTTTTCAAGTTCCGCCGGATCCATATCCGCAGGGTTTGGCATCCCGCCCATGGGGCCGCCTTTTCCGGGCATCATACCGCCAGGCATTTTTGGCATGCCTGGCATTCCGCCCATTTGCTGCATCATGCCGGCCATGCCGCCCTTGCCCATTTTCTTCATCATATCAGACATCTGGCGGTGCATTTTTAAAAGCTTATTGACCTCTTGCACAGACATGCCTGAGCCGGCCGCAATACGTTTCTTACGTGAGGCTTTGAGAAGCTCCGGCTTCTTACGCTCTTGGGCTGTCATAGAGAGGATGATAGCTTGTTGCTGCTTAAGCAGGTTGTCATCAACACCGCCAGCCGCATCGAGCTGCTTTTTCATTTTACCCATACCGGGTAACATTTTCATCAGGCCGCCCATGCCGCCCATTTTTTGCATCTGGCCAAGCTGACGTCCAAGGTCGTCCAAATCGAACGTCCCTTTCTCCATCTTCTTAGCCATTTTTTCGGCTTCTTTTTCGTCGATAACCTGAGAGGCTTTTTCAACGAGAGAGACAATATCGCCTTGGCCAAGAATGCGGCCCGCAAGGCGTTCAGCGTCAAAGGCTTCGAGGCCGTCAAGCTTTTCGCCTGTCCCTAGGAATTTAATCGGAAGCCCCGTAACGGCCCGCATAGAGAGGGCCGCGCCGCCGCGTCCGTCGCCGTCAAT
The DNA here is from genome assembly GCA_039977295.1 of Hellea sp. Classification (GTDB taxonomy): domain Bacteria; phylum Pseudomonadota; class Alphaproteobacteria; order Caulobacterales; family Maricaulaceae; genus Hellea. Next base: position 473,679 of record JBDWDN010000003.1, read on the forward strand.
CCGTGTTAGGACAAGTCCTGTTAGCGGAAGGCGCGCATGGAAACGTTTCGCTGTTTCAACAGCGTCTTGACCCGTGAGCGCGTCAGCGACGAGGAGTGTTTCAATGGGGTTAGTCGCTTCGGCAATCGCCGCAACTTCGTCCATCAACTCATCATTGATCGTGGTCCGTCCGGCCGTATCGAGGAAGACAACATCATAGCCGCCCTTTGCGCCTTCATCCATTGCGCGTTTTGCGATTTGTAGCGCTGACTGACCTTTGATGATTGGCAAAAACCCAGTGCCAGTCTGCTCAGCCAGTATACCTAACTGTTCCATCGCGGCAGGGCGGTTCGTATCGAGCGAAGCAAGGAGAACTTTACGCTTACCGCGCTCTTTGAGGAATTTACCGATCTTACCGGTAGAGGTCGTCTTACCCGAGCCTTGAAGGCCCGCCATTAAAATAGCGACAGGCGGACGGCCTGAAAGATTGAGCTGGGAGCTTACGGCGGCGGCTTCAATATCAGCTTCATCTTCTGATAATGTGCCGCCAAGCATTTGTATCAGAGCGTCATGGACAATTTTGACAATTTGCTGGCCGGGCTTAACCGATTTGATGACTTTCTCGCCAACGGCTTCGACCTTAATCTTCTCTATAAAGTCTTTGACAACGGGTAGGGCGACATCGGCCTCTAGCAGAGCGACGCGTATTTCACGCATAGCAGCGCTAACATCCTTTTCGGAAAGCGCACCGCGCCCCGTAAGGTTGTCAAATACACCGCCTAATCTATCGCCTAAGGCTTCAAACACATTCTACTCCATACACCGCACAGCACAAATATCTCTGGTGAACGATAACGTCGACCAGAGGACCCCGCCTGCATCGTCCCGATATTGGGTGTCGCACAGGTCAGAGCGCAGGTTAAAACTGCGCGGATTTGGCGGGCGTATAGGGGGAAGCTAAGGTAGTGTCAATAGAATGCGGCTTACGTTTTGACGACAAAGCTGCGAAATAACTTGGCTACCAAGTCCTTATAAGGCAGTCTTAGGGTAGGCGCCTTTGGGGAGAACATTTATGCGGCTGATGTCTCATTTATACAGGCTTGTGATATTAGGTTTTTTGGCCGCGTGCGGGCCTGTTCAGACCTCGAATTCGGGCCCAGACCCTGCTATGTTTGTCACCCCCGTGCGCGCTGCGGATGACGTCATAAATGCCGAAGCCGAGTCGATAAAGCTAAGCTCTCCGAATTTTACGTTACGTGCAAATATATCTCCAAAATTGGCTAGAGCGCTATTGCAAGATATGGAAAATCTTCGCACGGCTTTACGTGATAGGCATAAGGTAAGTTTCACAGCGCCAGATATTCATCTGGATATTTTGATCGTCGAGGAATTAGAAGATTTTCTGGCTTTTGCGCCAGGCGAGTCATCAGCTGCATTTTATAGCCGCAGTGCTTTAGGGCCAAAAATCATTGTGAATGCCTCAGATACATTATGGGACCCCAGCGCTTTGTGGGAGATAATGTATCATGAATATGCCCATCATTTTCATGCAACATATCTAGGCTATAAGGCGCCGCTTTGGCTGGATGAAGGCATGGCGAATTATGCCGCAAGCTTCAACCAAACGGGGCCCAACACATTTGAATTTGGGTATGTTGATAGAGAGACATATGATTTTTTAAGTGAGAATTTAGACGACTGGCTGCCGAGTGATAAATTCATAGCCGAGTTAAAAAAATATCCCATAATTGATGGTTATTACGGGGAGCACGCACAGAAACGCCAAGCCTTATATTATGCCCAATCCTGGCTGATAGCATATTGGATGCACCATACAGAGCAAGGCGAAAAGGCCCATATCGAGCTGATTAATCGGGTGGATAAAGGCGAAGACATTCGCGCTGCTTTCCCTGCAGACATTCATGAGGTTTTACAAAATTATATTCGTAATTTTGACCCGAAGCTAAAATCATTTGAGAGCGAAACCTTAGACCTTTTTCAGGTCGTTTCTTTCGAAGAAACTGTATTATCCGAATATGAGATGGCGGCGCATTTATATTTACAAGTTTCGCAAGATGGCGGAGGTGAAACCTTCTTTGCAACGATGAGTAAGCTTCGAAACATCTTAGAAGAAGACCCAAATTATGCTGCCTATAAGTCCGCCATTCGAAGCATAAAGTTGCGTCAATTTAGGCGCTATGTTGCAGCGCGGCAATTGATGAATGATGCCGCTCGGGAAAGGCAGGATGACCCGGGTTTACAGCGTTTAAATGCTATATTTAACATTGCTCTGATACCTAATTTTTCAGAGTTTCCTTCTTTCGATGCTCAAGACTTACGCACGCATAAAGCGCATATAGAGACAGCTGTAAAAAGAGCTATCAAAACCCGTAGCGGCGATGTGGCTCTTGATATAGAGCGCCTTCATGCCTTGGGACGATATTCACAAAACTTGTCAAAAGACCAAAAGCTGTCTTTAGATCGTATTCTCTCATCAGATCATCACAAACGAAATCCTATTTTGTCGCTCTCATTAGTCTACCCGCTGATTGCGCAGAAGAAATTTGATGAGGCAGAGGGGATTGTTACCCGCGCACGACTATGGAGCGAGCCGGAGGATCAAAAAGACATTGCCGATATGACAGAAGATATTCGTCTCAACCGATTATATGCACAGCCATAGAAATGGCCATGAGTGTCCTCTCTTTTGATGCGCCGCAGCTCTACCTTTTATACTTAAACCCAAAGGCTCATTGCCAGCCAATCCGGCAAGGACTTTACGGCCTCGCTCGATACCGGCTTTTTTATGCCGTCCATGAACCGACCATCTGTCACGCCATGCTCTTTTTAAGATATATTGACTTCCTAAAAGAACCCCTGCAGGGGTCACTTAGATTAATAATGATCTAAAGAATGCGACTGCGGCATAAGCCGCGATGATGGGCGCAGATTTTCTCTACATCGATATATTAGCTTGCGCATACTCGGGGACCAATATGTATAATTTTAATCGGCTTTCACGCTGGGGTTTTGAAGTTGAATTTGGGGATGATGGGTCTTACGCCCCTTTCACGGTCTCGCTTTTGCCCAGCCAGACCTTTGCGCCGCAGGCATTCTCAGCAATATTTATAAACCCCGAAGACGGTATTGTTGCGGCGCCTGCGCCTGCCGAGCCCCTGTCCATGGCCCCGCCTGCGAGCTTTGAGCTCTCCTCCCTCTTGGCCGTCAATGGCGGCGACGGGTCCACGGGCTTTGTCATTAATGGCATAGACACAAATAACTGGAGTGGACGCTCCGTCAGCGCGGCGGGGGATGTCAATGGCGACGGCATTGATGATATCTTGATTGGCGCATATATTGCTGCCCCTAATGGAAATAGCTTGGCCGGAGAAAGCTATGTCGTCTTTGGACAGGATGACAGCGTCACTCCCTTTGCCGCCAGCCTCAACCTCTCAGCGCTTGACGGGACCAATGGCTTTGTCATTAACGGCATAGACGCAAATGATCAGAGCGGAGTTTCCGTCAGCGCGGCGGGGGATGTCAATGGTGACGGCATTGATGATATCCTGATCGGCGCCGATCGAGCAGACCCCAATGGAAATATGGATGCCGGGGAAAGCTATGTCGTCTTTGGGCAGGATGACAGTGTCACCCCTTTTGCTGCCAGCCTGAACCTCTCAGGGCTTGATGGATCAAATGGTTTTGTCATTAACGGCATAGCCGCAAGTGACCAGAGCGGATATTCCGTCAGCGCGGCGGGCGATGTCAATGGCGACGGCATTGACGATATCCTCATTGGGGCCTTTCAAGCTGACCCCAATGGAAATAGCCGGGCCGGAGAAAGCTATGTTGTCTTTGGACAGGATGACAGCGTCACCCCCTTTGCCGCGAATCTGAATCTCTCAGCTCTTGACGGGTCAAATGGCTTTGTCATTAACGGCATAGACGCAAATGACCGGAGCGGCATTTCCGTCAGCGCGGCGGGGGATGTCAATGGCGACGGCATTGATGATATTTTGATTGGCGCCTATATTGCTGCCCCCAATGGGAATAGCGGCGCCGGGGAGAGCTATGTCGTCTTTGGACAGGATGACAGCGTCACCCCCTTTGCCGCCAGTCTGAATCTCTCAGCGCTTGACGGCACCAACGGCTTTGTCATTAACGGTATAGACGCAAATGATCAGAGCGGCATTTCCGTCAGCGGGGCGGGCGATGTCAATGGCGACGGCATTGATGATATCTTGATTGGCGCAAGTCTAGCTGATCCCAATGGAAATGGCGTGGCCGGAGAAAGCTATGTCGTCTTTGGGCAGGATGACAGTGTTACCCCTTTTGCCGCCAGTCTGAACCTCTCAGCGCTTGATGGTACCAATGGCTTTGTCATTAACGGCATAGATGCTTCTGACCTGAGCGGAGTTTCTGTCAGTGCGGCGGGCGATTTTAATGGCGACGGCATTGATGATATCCTGATTGGCGCAGAGCGAGCTGACCCCAATGGAAATACTGATGCCGGAGAAAGCTATGTCGTCTTTGGACAGGATGACAGTGTTACCCCCTTTGCCGCCAGTCTGAACCTTTCAGCACTGAACGGCACTAATGGTATGATCATTAACGGCATAGACGCCGGTGACAATAGCGGGTATTCCGTCAGTGCGGCGGGCGACGTCAATGACGACGGCATCGACGATATCCTCATTGGCGCATATCTTGCTGATTCCAATAGCAATAGTGATGTTGGAGAAAGCTATGTGGTTTTTGGCTCCGCTGATTTCGGCCCACCTCCACCTCCGCCCGCGAGCTTTGAGCTCTCCTCCCTCTTGGCCGCCAATGGCGGCGACGGGTCCACGGGCTTTGTCATTAACGGCATAGACGCGGGTGATTTTAGCGGACATTCCGTCAGCAGTGCAGGCGATGTCAATGGCGACGGTATTGATGATATCATCATTGGCGCCGTTCTAGCTGAGTCCAATGGAAATAGCGGCGCGGGAGAAAGCTATGTCGTCTTTGGGCAGGATGACAGTGTCACGCCTTTTGGCGCAAGCCTGAACCTCTCAGCGCTTGACGGGTCAAATGGTTTTGTCATTAACGGCATAGACGTACAAGATTTAAGCGGCCGCTCCGTTAGCGCGGCGGGCGATATAAACGGCGACGGGATTGATGATATCCTAATTGGCGCAGATCGAGCTGACTCCAATGGAAATGTGGATACCGGGGAAAGCTATGTCGTCTTTGGGCAAGATGATAGCGTCACCCCCTTTGCCGCCTCGCTCGATCTCTCGATGCTTAACGGCACCAACGGCTTTGTCATTAACGGTATCGACGCGAGTGATTATAGCGGTATTTCCGTATCCTCGGCCGGGGATATTAACGGTGACGGTTTTGACGATATCCTAATCGGGGCGTTTCGCGCCGATCCGAATGGAAATAGTTCTGCCGGTGAAAGCTATGTCGTCTTTGGGCAGGATGACAGTGTCACGCCTTTTGGCGCAAGCCTGAACCTCTCCGCGCTTGACGGGTCAAATGGCTTTGTCATTAACGGTATAGACGCGAATGATCTAAGCGGCGGCTCCGTCAGCGCGGCGGGCGATGTGAATGGCGACGGCATTGATGATATCCTGATCGGGGCGAGTTTTGCCGATCCGAATGGGTTTAGCTCCGGAGAGAGTTATGTGGTGTTCGGACAGGATGACAGCGTCACCCCCTTTGCCGCTAGTCTGAACCTCTCAGCGCTTGATGGGTCAAATGGCTTTGTCGTTAACGGCATAAACGCAAATGATAATAGTGGAATTTCTGTCAGCGCGGCGGGCGATATCAATGGCGACGGCATTGATGATATCCTGATTAGCGCGCAGTTATTTGAGTCTACTATAGCAGGGCCCGGCGGCGGATCAAACTTTATAAACGTAACCTATGTCGTCTTTGGACAAGATGATAGTATCACCCCCTTTGCCGCGAGCCTGAACCTCTCAGCGCTGGACGGCACCAATGGCTTTGTCATTAATGATATAGGGATTACTACGGATTCCCCAATGTCGGTCAGCGGGGCGGGCGATTTCAATGGCGACGGCATTGATGATATCCTGATTGGGTCTGGTTCTTCAAGTCAGGCCGGTGGGAGCTATGTCATCTTTGGCAGTAATACGGGTTTTGCCGCCAGTCTGGAGCTCTCATCGCTAAACGGGACCAACGGCATGGCCATTAACGGCATAGACGCGGGTGATTTTAGCGGACATTCCGTCAGCAGTGCAGGCGATGTCAATGGCGACGGCTTTGATGATATCCTGATCGGGGCGCGTTACGCCGATCCCAATGGCAATAACAATGCCGGAGAAAGCTATGTGATTTTTGGATCCGCCAGCTTTGGGCCGGCCCCCACCGGCCCCACAGCGGGCGATGACAATTTAACGGGCACGGCTGGCGATGACGTCATCGACCTTGGTACAGGTAATGACATTTATGATGGCGGTGACGGGAATGACCAAATTACCGGCGGCGCGGGGGCGGACGACCTCGATGGCGGCGCAGGCTTTGATTATACGCAATATAATAATGCGGCTGCGGGCGTAAATCTTAGCCTTGTCTCTGGCGGCACTGCCGGCGACGCGGCGGGCGATACATTCGCCAATATTGAAGGCGCTGTCGGGTCAAATTTTAATGACGCGATTGGCGGCTCTTCTGTCGATAACACGCTCTTTGGCCTTGGCGGGAATGACCGCCTCTTTGGTCTTGACGGTAATGACACCCTTATTGGCGGGGACGGCAATGATCAGCTTTGGGGCGGCGCGGGCGCCGATAGGATGTTGGGCGGCACGGGCACAGATAGTGTCTATTACATCACAGCAGCAGCGGGCATCGCCCTCTCTCTGGCCACAGGCGGGACAGGCGGCGAAGCTGCAGGTGATAGCTTTGGCTCTATCGAGCAAGTCTTTGCGACAAATTTCAACGATGTTGTTGTCGGATTAGGCGGTGATGAAACATTTTACGGCATGGACGGGAATGATATTCTCTCTGGCGCGGCGGGTAATGACACGCTGATTGGCGGGGACGGTAATGACACGCTTTATGGCGGCGAAGGCGCGGATAGCCTTCAGGGCGGCTCTGGGATTGACCTGGCCAGCTATGCGCAATCTCGTTCTGGCGTGACGGTTAATCTGGCGACCAATGCCAATAGCGGCGGCGACGCGGCGGGCGATATGTTGGTCGGTGTTGAAAATCTATTTGGCTCTCGCTTTGGCGATAATCTGACGGGTGATTTGCGCGATAATTTGATTAACGGCCTTGGCGGGAATGACGTCATTGACGGCGCGGCAGGCAATGACACACTCTATGCCGGCGCAGGCAGTGATGTTCTCAATGGCGGGGCGGGTGATGACACGCTATCCGGTCAATCAGGGTTTAATAGGCTGAATGGCGATGCGGGTAATGACCTTATCCTCGGCGGGTCTGATCAAGACTTTATCAATGGCGGGGCGGGCGATGATATCATGTCTGGCGGGTTAGGCACAGACCGTTTCATCTTTGAGGCCGATCACGGCACAGACCGCATTAATGACTTTACGGATGGAACCGATTTAATTGATTTGAGCGCTCTCGGTATTGCCTTTGCAGATCTGACACTTGTCCAAACAAGCCAAAATGTCGAGATTGATACGGGCGAAGGCATTATCATCGTCAATAACGCAATGGTCGCTGACTTTGATACAACAGATTTTGTGTTTTAGAACAGCCGCCCTATTGCCCAACAAAAAAGGCCTCGCAATGCGGGGCCTTTTCTAATTCTATGAAAGCTTAGATTTAAGCTTTGACCGTATGCGGCGCTGAGGCGTGCTTCTTAGCCGCTTCGACAATTAACTTGAACGCTTCTGGCTCGTTACCGGCCATATCAGCGAGGACTTTACGGTCCAGCTCGATACCAGCTTTGTTGATGCCGTCCATGAAACGACCATATGTCATACCGTGTTCACGCACAGCAGCATTGATACGCTGGATCCAAAGGGCGCGGAATTGGCGCTTTTTCAGCTTACGGCCGATATATGCATATTGACCGGCTTTCTCGACGGCTTGGTTTGCAATACGGAATGTGTTTTTACGGCGGCCGCGGTAACCCTTGGCTGCATCGATAACTTTTTTGTGGCGGGCGTGCTTAGTGACGCCGCGTTTTACGCGTGACATATGCTCGCTCCTATTTCTTTTTCAGGCCGTTAGGCAGATATTTTTTACGAATGACGCGCGCATTATGCTCAGACAATACAGTTGTACCGCGCAATTTGCGAATTTGGTCATTGGTACGCTTGATCATACCGTGGCGTTTTCCAGCTTGTCCGGCTTTCACCTTACCGCTGGCTGTCAGTTTAAAGCGCTTTTTGGCGCCTGACTTGGTCTTCATTTTTGGCATTTCGGTCTCCTAATTATGCCGCCTCACTAGACCTAGCAAGGTAGCTGCCTTTTGAGCGGATAGGCATGCCTTTAGCCTATCGCGCTGCTCTCTCTATTGAGAGATGAGGGCGTTTAGACAAAGCAGGCACAGATTGCAAGTAGAGAACTGCGCAAAAGAGGTCCTTCTAAAACAAAAATGCCCCGCTGTTAAAATTAGCCATAAGGGAAGACGCATTTTGCGAGTTTAGAAGTGACAAGCGTAAATGTCAAAAATGACAATTATTGTCATTTTTGACATGTTATAGCTATTTTCCACGCGCCATTAACACTAACCTAATGGAGACTAAAATGACTAAAGCTAGAAGACAGGAACGACGCGAACAGCGTAAAGCGCGGCGTCACGTTCGCCGTGAGACCCGCCGGGATAATCGCGGTGATCGCCGCGACGCCCGGGCAGAACATCGCGATAACCGCGCAGATCGCGTCAGGGCTCGCGGGAATGAGCGCCGCGCTGACCGCATTGAAAGGCGCGCAGATCGCTCGCGCGGTAGAGCTAATAATGCCCATAGACGTGCAGACAGGTCTCGCGAACGCGCAGAGGAAATCATCGGCGGCAATGCCTCGACCCACCGCTTGGAGGCCCGCCTCTTATCGCGTGATGAATGGGCTCGCTTTAAAGGCGCTTTGCAACAATTAAAGGCCGACCCGAATTACTGGGACGACCTTGTTGCTGACCATCATGAGGCCATGACTTTCGCTCATAATAACAGTGATGAATATCGCTATGGGTTTTTGACGTGGCATCGGCAATATCTCTTAGACTTTGAAGAAGACCTACAAGAGGTCGAGCCTAATATCTGTTTGCCATATTGGGATTGGCGCAGTAAGCGCAAAGTTCCTAAGCATATGCAGGTCCGAGACTGGATGGACCTCGAGCAGGGCCGCGGCAAACGTGCTGCCGCAGCTGGCCGAAAAATCAAGCTCAATAAAATTGAGAAAATTCGAGACTTCCGCGAAATGAGTGATGAGATTGAGTTGTTACATAACTCTATTCATGGGACCTTAGGGGGTGATATGGCCAATCCGATGACCTCTCCGACAGACCCAATCTTCTTTATGCATCATGCATTTGTTGATAAGATGTGGGATTATTGGCAAACGCATAATCCAGATATCTCGATGGATCATCCCTTCGCCGATGATATCTTGCCTGGTTATCCTGACCTTACGAATGATGACTTAATGGATTCCGACGAATTAGGTGTCCAATACTTCTAAAATGACCTCGAAGGCGCTCTCGATTTAGAGCGCCTTCATTTAAAAAAACTCTTCAGTAGAAGGTTACTGGTTTCTAAAATGAAAAAGGCTCTGTCAAAAACAGAGCCAAGGTTTCGGAAAGGGGAGTTCCGAGATTTTTTAAGATCGCTCTACTGTATAGGTGAGAGCAATTCTGGTGCTGTTACGAGCTGACGGACGCCATGTGATTTTTTCTCGTTAAACACATTACCTTGCTCAGCCCAGCGGTGCAGCGAGCTGATATCCACACGTGCACAGTCGGGACGCACGCTCCATGTTACCTTCATCGGCGAACATGTGGACTGATCATAGCTTGGACCCGTTGTCGAGCCGCGGAACACAATAGGCGTTCCTGTGTCTGACGGGATTATGCCAGCTTGGTGCATGCCGTTCGCCGCTTTGCCTTTATAGTCCATTTTTGTAAAATCAAGCGCGTTTGCGGGATCGTTCACGACGAGGAAAACTTGCGCTTCAACCCGCAGTAAGGGGTCTGTGCATGTGTCTGTGAGGCATGATCCTAGACCTTCGCCCGGCTCAATGTCGCAAGATGTGTGGACCCAGTGCACTTCGATTGTGTCGCCTGGTTTCACGCCTTTATAAGCGCCTTTCCCTTGGTAGGGGTCAAAGAGCTCTGCCGAGGTTAAATCCGCAGCGCTGTTACAGGCGTAACCGCCGCTATCTGTGTCATTGACAAAAACGCTGAAGCCAGGCCCTTTATGTTCGGCATTCGTGTGGGTGTGAATATTACAGAGATTCATTTCGCTCGCAGCAGGCGCCATCGCAAATTCCATCAGGTTTTTACCGGATAAGCTGGTAATATCGCGAGGTGTCTGTGGGCCCATATCCGTGCAAAGCTCAGGGCTAGATGTTTTCAGGGCCGTTTGCGTATCAGATTTGACAGATGTCGACTCTGTGGCGCAGCCTGCAATGGCTATGGCGAGTATGGGAAGAGTAAGAAGTGTTTTACGCATTTTGTTTTCCTAATTGTAGATTATAGTGCTTACGCATGAAATCTTTGCGGAGTTTTACACCCGAAATTATTACGCTCCACTTAGTTATTGGGTCCGTATAGTTAAAACATTCTTTTTCTATGTTTGCTATAGTTTTTGTTTATGTAAATGGAGTTATGGTCTTCATCCTGCGGTGTTGACCTTATCGCGAGGCGCTTTTCTTTCTTGCATTAACGCCCTGCGGGTTTAAAGCCCCGCCCATGTTGACGATTTCAAATTTAGATTACCGTATTCAGGGACGCCCGCTCTTCCAAGGCGCGTCCGCGCAAATTGCGGCGGGATGGAAAGTTGGGCTCATTGGGCGCAACGGAACGGGTAAATCAACTTTGCTCCGCCTTATCCGTGAAGAAGTTACAGAACCTAGTGGTGACGATTCTATCCGCATGAATAAAGGCGCAAAGCTTGGGTGGGTCGCCCAAGAAGTTGAGGCCAATGATGACACTATTATGGATGTCGTTTTGGCTGCTGACACGGAACGCCATCAATTGATGCAGGACGCTGAAACAGAAACTGACCCTGATCGCCTAGGTGATATTCATGCGCGCCTCATCGATATAGATGCGTGGAATGCCGATACGCGCGCTGCGAAAGTCCTAAATGGCCTCGGCTTTTCGGATGACGATTTCTACCGCGCGACCAAAGAATTTTCAGGCGGCTGGCGCATGCGCGCCGCAATTGCCGGCGTTTTAGTATCAGAGCCAGACGTGCTCCTCCTTGACGAGCCGACAAACTATCTTGACCTGGAAGGGGCCGTTTGGCTCGAGGGTTACCTAAAAAAATATCCGCATACAGTTATTATGGTCTCGCATGACCGCGAAATGCTCAATCGCAGCGTGACGCATACGCTGGCGCTAGAACATCAAAAGCTGACCGTGACGTCTGGCGGTTATGACGACTGGATGAAGATGCAAGCCATTAAAAACGCGCAGCTTGAGAGCCAGAAAGCCAAGCAAGATGCAGATCGTGCTCACCTTCAGGCATTCGTGGACCGCTTCAAAGCGAAAGCCTCTAAAGCGCGCCAAGCGCAATCGCGCGTTAAGATGCTCGAAAAGATGCAAGATATTTCTATCCCGATTGCAGAGCGAACGACGCCGTTTAACTTTCCAGGGCCAAAAGAAAAGCTCGCGCCGCCCATGCTCGAAATTGAGCATGCCGATCTGGGCTATGGCGATGACGCCGTAATTCTAAAAGATGTCACGCTCCGCCTCGACCCTGATGACCGTATCGCTATTGTCGGGGCTAACGGCCAAGGCAAAACGACTTTAGTAAAGTCTATTGCTGAGCGCCTACCGCTTATGACAGGCAAGCGCAAAGCGCCCAAAGCCATTCGCATCGGCTATTTCTCGCAAGACCAATTAGACGAATTAACGGAAGGGGAAACAGTCCTTAATCACATTGCGCGTGCACTCGCCAAAGGCACGCCGGAATCCAAGGTTCGGGCCACAGCCGCAGCTATGGGTTTTGCCTATGAGAAGGTCAGTACCAATGTTGAGAAACTTTCAGGCGGCGAAAAAGTTCGGCTCTTACTAGGCCTGATGGCGATTGAAAAACCGCATGTTCTTATCCTAGATGAACCAACATCCCATTTAGATATCGATAGCCGCGAAGCTTTGATCTACGCGCTTAATGATTTTCCGGGTGCCGTCCTCTTAATCACGCATGATGTTTATCTCGCCGAAGCGACAGCTGACAGATTGTGGCTTGTCAATAAAGGGCGCGCCAAACGCTATGACGGCGATCTAAGTGATTATCGTAAATTAGTGATGGCCGCCGATAGAGGCTAATACAATATATAGGTTAAACGGCCCGCGTCATAAAGACGGAATATTCATGCGGGTCATAATCCCCAAATGAGTCGCTATATTCAAAACCAAATCGTTCATATAATTTTCGGGCGGGTTTATAGTCATCTCCCGGATGGGTTTCGAGAGACAGGCGCTTATAACCGCGTTCCTGGGCAAGATTGATCATATGGAAAAGCAGCGCCGCGCTGACGCCGCGGCGGCGGAAACGTCTTGCTGTATGCATGGATTTAATTTCGCCATGAGATTCATCTAATTCACGCACCGCACCGCACCCCGTCAAAGTTTCGCCTTCGCGGACTGAAAAGAAGGTAATGTCTTCTGATTGCAAGCTGTCCAAATCAAGCGTGTTTGAAATAATAGCATTTTCATTTGCCGCCATTTCCGCATGATGTGTCTGCACGAGCTCGCGCACATCGGGGGCCGTCAGATTGTCAATTTTGATATCCATCGGGATACTCCATCCGCTTTCGAATATTGGGATAGTAAAAAGCCAGTGTCACCGCCCTCGCAACATAATACAACAAGAAGGCTATCCATATACCATCCTTGCCGAATTGGGGCGTAATGCCATAATGAGCGGCGATGTAAAGGGCCACCGCTACAATACCTGCATTTCGCATTTCACGGGTCCGTGTGGTCCCAATAAAAATGCCGTCAAGCTGCCAAGCCGCGAAGCCTGCCACAGGGGCTAGGGCGCAATAGGGCAAATATCTTAAGGCGCTTTCGATTACGGCGGGGTCTTTCGTCAGCACTGCAATAAAATAGGGGCCGCCAAAGAATATTGTCAGGGAAATGAGTATGGCGAAGACGACTGAAAACTCTGTTGTTAACCGCACAGCTCTATCAAATCGTGCGCGATTTTTGGCGCCATAAGCCGCGCCCGTGACGGCTTCGGCCGTGTGGGCAAAAGCATCGAGGACGAGCGCGACCATCGTTATGAATTGCATGAGAATGTGATAGCCAGCAAGGAAGATAACGCCCTGCGCGGCGGCGGCATTGCCAAAGAAACTAAAGCCCAGAGTCAGGCACATCGTTCGGACAAATATATTGCTATTGGTAATGCCGAGATTTTTTAGGTCTGACGGATTTAGAAGGGCTCTTTTGGATAAGGCTTCACTTTTAAAGCCGCCGCGTTTTCTAATCGCAGAGTAAGCCAGCCATAGACCTGCGCCGAGGCCGCACCATTCAGCAATGGCCGACGCGATCCCGACGCCCCAGAGCCCCCATCCGAAGTGAATAACGAAAAGAGGCGAGAGAATAATGTTTACGGCATTCAAAATAATTTGCATTTTTAGAGCAAGCCCTGATCGGCTTATCCCAACGAACCATCCCATAAGCGCGATCGAGGCGAGCGTGGCGGGCAGGCCCCAAAGCCTTGCACCGATATAGGTCGCCGCAGAGCTTTCGACATCGGGCGTGCCAGTGAAGATATTAAACGCCCCGGCAAGGAGCGGTATTTGGGCTAAGAAAATGAGCAGCCCGATCAAAAGCCCCAGCGGGACGGCGCGGATGAGGTGGGCTTGAACGGCGCCTTCGTCTTTTGCGCCGTCACTTTGCGCGGCCAGTCCTGCTGTACTCATGCGCAGAAAACCAAAGCCCCAATAGGCGATGCCGTAAATGACAGCGCCAAGGCCAATGCCTGCAAGGGCCGATGTCGTGCTGTAGCGGCCAATCACAAATGTATCGACAAGGCCAACAATTGGCGCGGCCGCATTAGCAAGCATAATGGGCCAGCTTTGAGAAAATATATTTCTGCGGGTGAGGGCGATACCGCCAACAGATGACATTAGGCTTTGTCCTTAGTAACGTCTATGCAGCAGGATTTTTGGCGAGCAGGTAATGACCATGCATGGCCGCTATGGGTTTGTCATAATCATCTTGCCAGGCCTGCACCCGAACATTGGCGACGCGGTTGCCCTGCTTAAAAATAACAGCGCGCGCATAGGTGTCTTTGGGACGGCCCGAGCGCAGATAGTCAACATTTATACCTATGGGTTTGGGTTGGGGTAGCCGAGCATTTTGCGCTAATGTTAATTGAATAATAGCCGCCATTTCCATTAACCCGCTAATCGATCCTCCATGTAGAGCTGGCAGTGCAGGGTTGCCAATGTTGCTCTCGAGATAGGGCATGACTAATGTGAATTCTTCATCTTTGAAAAGCGGTTTTAAGCCTAGAACTTGCGCATAGGGAATACGGACTAGTTCTTTGGCAACGATATCGTGATCTATCATGTCTTTAATTCCTTCGGGCGTAGGCCGGTCGCCATGAACGTTGCTTGCGCCGTTGCAATGGGATCCGCCTCATCGCCGTCATGGGCAATGGCACGCAGGAAAGCGACATGCTTGGTCGCTTTATAGCAATGGGCTTGGGCTATAACTGTCTCACCAGGTTTTGCCGCCCGCATATAATCGATGGATAAATTTAGTGTCGCGCAAGCGCTGGGTTTGTCAAAACCTGCAATCGCAGCGAGGCCGCAGGCTTGGTCAAGAAGCGTCGTCACGGCGCCGCCATGTAAAACCCGCGTCTCCGTATCGCCAATAAGATCAGGATTATAAGGCAGGCTCATCGTGGCGCGGCCCTTATCGACCGCAACGAACTTAATGCCCAGTTCTTTGCCATGCGGCGTTTGCTCGGCCATAATTGGGCCCAATTTCCATAATTGCTGTATGAATTCACTATTTGGCATTTAAGGGTCTATCCTCTTAGCGTCTCGTTAAAGACTATTTTTCTTTAAAGGCAATCATAAAGTGCGTCTATAATGCGGCGTGGGCGTATATCACCCATCAAACTATTGTCTTGGCGGTTCATGACATAGGCGCTGTGCAGGCCTGTAACAGGATCTGCAAAAAGGCAAGACCCGCCCCACCCGCTATGGCCTACCGTCTCGGCATTGGGGCCGTAAAAGTAATTAGGGCTATTGAGCATAACGCCTGTGGCAAAATTTATATCAAAAGGCAGCACAAGGTCCGGGCCCGATATACGCGACTGGCGAAAACTTAGGACAATGTCCTCGGACAAATATTTCGTATCGCCGATATTTCCATTAACGGCCATTTGCATGAGCTGCGCGAGGCCTTTGGCGGTGGCATGGCAATTACTGCCCGCAAATTCGGCCATGCGCCAGTCTGAGATGGGCCGTCCGCCAGGAGATGCCTGTTTCGTCATAAAGGCTGCGCGGGTCGCGGGGTTCATCTCGCCGAGATCAGCCATAGCTTTGGGCTTTTGCATATTAGCGCAACGGTGATGCTCTGTCTCGGGCAGGCCGATCCAGAGATCTATATCATTAGGCGCGCAAAGGTCTTCGCGTAAAATTCGGCCTAGGCTCCGCATGTCTT
The DNA here is from genome assembly GCA_039977295.1 of Hellea sp. Taxonomy (GTDB): domain Bacteria; phylum Pseudomonadota; class Alphaproteobacteria; order Caulobacterales; family Maricaulaceae; genus Hellea. The sequence continues at coordinate 489,481 of JBDWDN010000003.1, forward strand.
TATCTGTGCGGCGCGCAATTTCGCCCGCCAAAAATCCGTAGGTTACAGGATGATAGCCGCTGACGGAAGTGGGCGGAAAGAGGGGCTCTTGGGCCGCCAGCTCTGCGCAAACCTTATCCCAATCATACCAATCCTCAGGATTCCAATCTGGATCTGTGATACCTGATAAACCAGATTGGTGTGACAGCACCTGCGCGATAGATAATTCGCCTTTGCCGTGGGCTGCAAATTCAGGCCAAATTGTTGACACCAACTGGTTATACCCTAGGCGGTCTTGGTCTGCTAAATGTGCGATGACAAGTGCGGCAGCTGCTTTGCCAGATGAGTAAACTGAAAAGAGCGTATCGCTTGTAACGGGATGCGCGGCTTGCCGGTCAGCCCAGCCGCCCTGTAAGTCCACGATCAGAGCGCCGTTTTGAAAGGCGCAGAACTGCGCGCCATGATCTAAACCCTCTTCGAAATTGGCCTTAAAAGCGCCGGCCACCTTTTCAAAGTTAGGGGCCGTGAAGATATTAAAAGGCGTGTCGGTCATAAGATTTCAATCGGTAATGGCTTGGCAATAATGAGCGCGTCTTGCTCGCGCACTAAAGGGAGTTCTCCCATATCCGCGTCGATCGCGGCGGATAGGATCGCAAAAATACTGGCGACGGATTTGGCTAAGGCATCACGGCGCAAATGACCGTCGAGTAAATGCGCCAAGAATGTTGCGGCTAAGCTATCCCCGCCGCCATGAGGAACGCTAGTGAAAGCTTCATGATGCACGAAATAGCGGGCGGGGCCATCAATAAAGGCCGCGCCAATCGCTTTGCTGCGGGGAACTGAGGTCACAAGACACGCTGTGCTGAGGGCCGCGGCTGCATCCACTATATCGTCAAGCTGCGAGGCGGGTTTGCCCGTGATAAATGACAATTCCCAAACATTGGGCGTTATCACATCGGCCAGCGGAATAAGGTTTGATATAATGGCGCGTGCCCGGCTTTCGGGAATATAGAGTTTACCATGATCCCCCATAACAGGGTCGACTAATACAATAGCGTCAGGATTAGCCGTCTTTACATCTGCGATAATCTCCGCCGCCACATCTATCTGGTCGTCTTCGGCCAAATACCCCGTCATGACCGCGTCGATTTTGATATTTTGGGCTTTGATCGCGGCCCACATATTGCGCAAATGGTCAGCACTGAGCGCTTTCCCACCGGGCTCGCCCCATCCGGGGTGGCGTCCTAAAACTGTTGTCGGTATCGTGATAGCTTCAATGCCCAGCCTGCGGAGACAAAAGGCACTGGCCGTGGCGCCGACTTGGCTGGCCGCAACATAGGAAGATATGACCAAAGCTGTTTTCATATAGGTTATGTGGCCATATAAAGCGGTCAAATCAATCGGAGTTTCGCTATGGCGTTAAAAATTTACCACAATCCTCGCTGTTCTAAATCACGACAGACGCTAAAGTTAATCGAAGAGACAGGAAAAGCTGTTGAAACGATTCTCTATCTCGATGAGCCATTAGGTGAAGCGGAAATCTCCGATCTGCTTTTAAAACTCGGCTTTAAAGAGGCGCGGCAGCTCATGAGAAAAGGCGAAGCTATATATAAAGAGCTAAAGCTAAAAGATGAAAGCCGCGAATCTGCCCTTATTGCGGCCATGGCGGCCCACCCAAAGCTCATTGAGCGCCCTATTGTGGTTAATGGTGATCAGGCAATATTAGGCCGCCCGCCTGAAAACGTGCAAAAATTTCTCTAAATCTTAAAAAAAACCGTCATATAAACGCCTTGTTAAGCAAACCGCGTCATTCCTCTCATTAACCATAGTTTTCCTGTGTCTTTCAGGATGACTTATTTGGAGGGACGAGATGCGCTTAGCTGTGTTTACTTTATCGGCGGTATTACTGTCAGGCTGTTCTTGGCTTGGGGGCATGGGCGGTGGCTTTAATAGTGGCGGCCAAGGTCACCACGCTCAAAAAGCGGGTCATTATAACCAAGGTGGACGCTATAATGCCCGCGCGCAGCACGGTCAGCACCAATATCGCGCCCAGCAAGACCCTTGCCAAATTTATTCGCCCCAAGCGCCTATTCCCCAGGGCTGTAACCCTGCACAAGTTACGCTAGGCACCGCCGGCGGCTTCCCGCAACAGCCTAATTTTGGCGGCGGTCAATATGCTAGCCAGGGTTACGGTTCACATGCCGGTGTCGCGGGGCAGCAAGCGGCGCATTATCAGCCGCGCAAACAAATGCGTAAGCCACGTCTCCGCGGGTCCCTATCACTTGGCGTCGAGAAAAGTCTGTCAGGGGATCTACTGGACTATAGTAGAGTGCCAACACTTAATCCTGAGCTGGCTTATGATCCCGACGATTATGCTGAAGGGATATTTAGAGAAGGTTCGGCACTTGGCGGCCGGATTGTTGACACGACCTATACAGCAATAGTCGAAGAGATTTCTAAGCCAAATATTTCTTTCGACGATGTTCATAGCACCCCCTTAAGCCTTAAAGGTGGTTTTGAATATATCATGACGCCAAAAACGACAGTCTTCGCAAATGCAGGATATGCACATTCTGAAGGTAATAGCGGTCAAGTCATTGGAATAACGGGGGAATTGCAAAAATATGTGAGGACTCGAACCTATCAAATACTGCCAGCAGTTCCCGGAACACCTGCTGTGCCAGCAACTTTTAATCCCGACGGTTCAGTCCTAACACCTGCTTCGCCTGCCGTGCCAGGAACGCCTGAGACCCCAGTTCTTGCAGCAGATTTCACAACGCTCGGCGTTATACCGAATGAGAATATTGCCAATTATAGTTATGATTTCTCTGATCAAAGACGCATCGATCTAGAAGTTGGAGCGCGTCATTACTTTGACCCTGTCGTGAAAAGTAAGGGTTATAAAACATTAACACCATTCGTCGGGGCTTCAGTTGGGGTAACGCACCACAACGCTGTGTCTTTCGATATAACGCAGGATCAACGGTTTTATCAAAGAGGTTATGAAGACGGAGCAGATGACTATTACCAAGTCGTCCCGGCCAATGTGACCGGTTCAACGAATGTCGATCTTTATGACAGCCAATGGGTTCCGTCTGGTCAATTAAATGCGGGTATGGAGTGGCAAGTTACGCCGAAAACGGCGCTCGCATTCGAAACAGGCGTCCGCATAGAAGGCGCTCGCAAATATGGCAACGATGAAAAAGGCGATAAGAATATAGCGATTCCGATGACAATCAGAGGAAGCTACAATTTTTAGCTAAAGAATTGTAAAATTTAAGGTTTTGTTACGAATTTAGAAACGAAATTTTAAGCATACAGTGTTTTAAATAGAGACAATTAGTCTTGTAATTAAAAAAGAGGGAGGCCGACATGCGGCTTGCAGTTTGCGCTTTATCAGCGGTTTTATTGTCAGGATGTTCCTGGCTGGGTATGGGCGGATCGAACGCAGGTTACGGCCAAGCGGGCGGAGCCTATGGTGTTAATTGCGGCCCAACGGGCGCAGGGTATTATAATGGCGGCGGTGCTTATGGCGCGGCGGCTGGTTGCGGAGCAGCCGGCGGTTACGGCGTAGCAGGTCACGGCTTTAACGGCGCCGGTGCAGGATACGGAGCAGCCGGTTACGGCGGACAAGCAGGCTACGGAGCTGGCGCGGGATATGGCGCAGCGGGTTATGGTGGTCAAGCTGGTTACGGAGCAGGTGCTGGATATGGTTCTGCAGGATATGGAGCTGGAATGGGCGGCGTAGGCGCTGGCCTTGCTGCGAATGGCGTTGGCGGATATGGCGCTAACGGTTATGGCATTCAAGGATTTCAAGGCGCATATGGCGCTAGCGGCGGCGTGACAACGCTCGGCTCAAACGCAGCTTACGGCTCAGCGGTTTACGGACAAAATGTTGTCGGAACTCAATACGCAAATGGTCAATATGTCCAAGGCGCAGGCGTTCAAACCATCCAAGGCGCGCCTTATTACGTGCCGCAACCTTATCCAGCCTATTACGGCGTTCCGCAACTTCGCGGTGTTGGCGCGGCCCTTCCATTCGCAATTGAGGCGGGCATAGGGACAGAATTTGATATTGGCGGCGATCTCTTTGGCGGCAAAGAAGCAGGGCCGAACGGTACTGATTTCGCAAGCTCGACAGGCGAAGTCGGAGAGCTCGATGCCGTTAGCTATAATGACGCGTTCAAAAAAGGTGTTAGCCTCGGCGGTAACCTCGCTTATGACGTCTCGCGCAATACAACATTGATTGGCGGCGTAGGCTATTCGAAACGCAATGGTCAATCATTTGAGAATGGTACATTTACGCCAGGAACATATGACACGGCAGGTGTCTTCACGGCCTCAGGTCCTGTTGAAAATGTAACGGCTGAATATTCAGATCTCGAAGAGTGGAAGCTCGAAGGCGGCGTCCGTCAATATATGGGCTATAACCCAACCTTCCGCCCTTATGTTGGCGCAACAGGCGGCTTTACCCATAATAACTCCGTTAATCTGAACCAAACATCTGATGGCGCTACGGCCCTTGATTTTGACCAAGAATATATTGATAGCGGCTGGCGCCCAACAGCGGCTGGTGTTATCGGCGCGGAAATGGCCGTCGGCCCTCGCGCGGCTCTAGGTGTTGAAACAGGTATCCGCTGGCGCGATAACCTCGACACGGTTGCGAAATCCGAGGATCGCTGGTCTATCCCAGTGTCTCTACGCGGCCGGGTTGCCTTTTAATTAACCCAATATTTACCATGATTTCAAAAGCTCGGGTCATTCGCCCGGGCTTTTTTCGTTTTGTTTAAGACTCTCCCTTAAAGGCCATCTCAATAAATTCGAGTTGGCCTTTTCTTTGCAACGTTCCGTTTCAAATCTGAAGTTCGCGGCAATTGTGCCAATTCGAAACAACAGGGAATGGAATTATGCGTATTTTATTAGCCAGTGCTGCAGCTATAGCACTTTCAGGATGTTCTTGGTTAGGTCTGGGCAGCAATCACGATTACAAAGATTATGGCTATAATGCCAATACAGGCAATTATGGGCATCAGGCTCAGGCATCTGCGCCAAAAGCTTGCACAAGTAATCAGTGCTTAAGCCGCTGGAACCTTGAAGGCGCCATCGGTCCGTCATTTGCTGTTGGCGGCACTGCAGTTACAGGCGAAAAAATGAATGCCGCGCCCCGTACAGCTGTCCGCAATTTGGACAATAGCGATATCTTCGACACAGGTTACCGCGCGGAACTAGGCGGATCTTACGCGCTCAACCCGAACCGCAAGCTAACGGCTAATGCTTTTATTGAGAACGCCGATGGCGGCGACGTCACAGATTGGGGCACGTTAAACGGCGCCTCTCTTCAGGGCGGTTTGTCTAACTATGAAACTTATGGTGCTGAGATTGGTTTGCGTCAATATTTCGCTCCGCGTCGTGGCCTGATCTTAAAATCAGTGCGTCCTTACGTCGAAGGTAAAATTGGCGGCGCGCATCTTGATGATATTACGCTTCAAAACGTAACAACCTCAGCAGGCGCAGTCGTAAGTAACGTGGCTGACCTTCCATTTTATGAGGGCGGCTGGGTTCCAACAGCGGCTGGCATGATTGGGTTTGAAACGCCCGTTGCTAAATACACAACAATCGGTCTTGAAACGGGTCTGCGTTATACGGGCACGCCGAAAACAGATAAATCTTCTATCCGTCCAGGTACAGCTTTGTCAGGGGCCAATAATGGCGGGGCGCGTTATTCTGTCCCCGTAATGCTCCGCGGTCGGTATCGTTTCTAATCCTCCGAATTTGACATAAACACGAACAAAACAGGGCTGCCTCGGCGGCGCTGTATTGGGGGCTAAACCCTAGCAGGCAACTGCTGGGGTTTTGTCGTGTTTAAGGCATCGATTTTGCGTGCAATTGAAGGTTACGGTTTTATAACAATCTCCACACGAATTTTGTGCGTATTACTGTGCATAATACAGGGCAAAAGAGGGCTGAGCTTATGACTGGAATTTTATCTGCGCGTATAACGTTATTGGCCGCGCTGCTGAGTACCTCTCTTCTCGTTACAGCCTGTTCCAAGGCAGATGCAACATTAGGAGATAAGAGATCCCCGCAAGACGAAGCCGCTCAGGGGCCTAGCCTGCAAACTGGACGTGTTAGCCTTGGCGAAATTGCCAAAATAATAAACGCGACGGGCACTGTTCGCCCCGATATAACGGTTCAGGTCGGCTCTGAGGTTTCAGGCAAGCTCCTCTCCGTAGATGTTGATTTCAATTCTGTTGTAAAAAAAGGCGACGTCTTAGCCGTCATTGACCCTGAGAATTTAGAAAACCGCGTCGCCCAGGTCGAGGCTAGCGTCAGTAACCGCCAAGCTGAAATTAGAATAAATCAGGCTTCTTTGAAACGCACGGAAATCAATGCGGCGCAGAGCAAACGTTCTCTCGAGCGCCGCTCTCAACTCTTTGCAGAAAACGCGATTTCCAAAGCGCAATTAGAAGAGACTGAACGCGCTATGCTGATAGCTGATGCCGATATTGAACTTGCACAGGCGCGCCTAAATGGATCGCAATCATCATTAAGGTCAGCCCAGGCCGATTTACGAAGTGCCAGAGTGGATTTGTCCCGCACAGTCATTCGCGCCCCCGTGGACGGCGTTGTCATTGAGCGCTTAGTCGATCCTGGCCAAACAGTTGCGGCGTCTTTCTCAGCGCCAGAGCTTTTTAAGATTGCGGGCGATCTTTCAAAGATTAAAATCGATGCCGCTATTGTCGAAAGTGACGTCTCGGGTCTTGATGCTGGAGACCCTGTCAGTTTTAGCGTGGATGCCTATCCTGGCCGCGTTTTTCGCGGAAAGATTGACCAATTACGCCTAAAATCGACAACCCAAAGCAACATCGTCACCTATACGGCGGTCGTTGATGCTGCGAATGCAGATGGTGTTTTGATGCCAGGGATGACGACAAATTTACAGATTACAACTAATTCCAAAACAGGTATTTTACGTATTCCCGCGACGGCCGAACGCTTCCGCCCCACGCCAGATCAAATTAAAAAATGGGCCACGACAGAAACAGAAGCTGGAAATGCCGATGTTGACCCCAAAACACGCGAGCGAATGAATGCGCTCGGTCTCGCAAAACCTCGAATAGATAATCTCATGAGTGCCATGGCCAGAGATACAGAAAAGCTGCGGGAGCAGATCAATGACCCGACGCAGACCTGGCGAAAGGTTAGCCGTATGAAACAACTACGCGAGACCTATGATGGAATTATCAAAAAGGAATTGAGCTCTACTGAATATCAAGATTATCGCCGCCTCCTTCAAGCAAATGCCCAAACGCGGGATGCGCAGCTTTGGATAAAATCGGGCGATAAAATGAAGCAAGTCGATGTTGGTCTTGGTTTATCTGACGGCTCTTATGTTGAGGTGATTTCGGGCCTGTCAGAAAATGATGCCGTGATTACAGCTATTGGATCTGGCGGCGCGCGGCGCGGGCCCCCAAGGGGCCGCCCGGGTTAAGGCCATGAACGCTCTGATGTCCAAAAAACCGCTCATATCCTGCCGTGATTTGACCAAGATCTATAAGATGGGTCAAACCGAAGTGCGCGCGCTTGATGGAGTCGATCTGGATATTTTTGAAGGTGAATTCGTGGCTATAATTGGGTCGTCTGGGTCTGGGAAATCAACCTTGATGAATATGCTCGGCGCGCTTGATCAACCCACATCTGGTCAGGTCATGATAAACGGCGAAAATATTAGCGCGATGAAGAATAAGAACCTTGCGCAGTTTAGAAATAAGACGATTGGTTTTGTTTTCCAGCAATTCCAGCTATTGCCCAAGAAATCGGCACTAAAAAATGTCGAGCTTCCGCTTCAATATCGCAAGCCCAAAGTCAGCAGCGCCGCGCAAAAAGCCGCTCACGCCTTGGGTCTTGTGGGACTTTCGGATCGTGCAGGGCACCGCCCAACGGAGTTATCGGGCGGACAGCAGCAACGCGTTGCGATTGCTCGCGCTTTGGCAGGGGAGCCCAAAGTTTTGCTGGCCGATGAACCCACAGGCGCGCTCGATAGTAAAACCTCTGAAGATATTATGGCACTGATGAATGAGCTAAATGCTCAAGGCATTACGATTATTGTTATCACACATGAAGACGAAGTCGCGGCCTATGCGCAGCGCGTGATTGAATTTAAAGACGGACGCATAATTTCTGACACGGAAAACGGGAAAGCCGCCGCATGAGCCCGCTTTCCACATTGGGGCTTGCCGCCAGTTCAATTATAGAACGTCCTTTAAGATCTATTTTGACCTCACTTGGAATCGTGATCGGAGTTGCAGCCGTCTATGCAATGCTTGCCTTGGGAGAAGGGGCAAAAAAGCAAGTTGAGGAGAGTTTAAACTCGATTAGCACGCGCACTATGCAGGTCTGGCCCGACCGCAATCGTCGGCGCTCCTCCCAAGCGCGGCCGACAATGCCGTTTACCGAAAATGATATTCGAGAGATGCGCTCAATAAACGGCGTCTTCGCCGCGACGGGAACATTGACGGGACGTAGCTACACTATTGCCACAGATTTAAACGATGTGAGTGGTAATTTTTTGGGCGTCGATCCAAATCAGCTCAAATCTACAGGCGGGTCTATGGTACTTGGCGAGAATATTTCATATTCAGATATTGAAACGCGCCGACCCGTCATCGTTATAAGTGAAGGTATTCAGCGCCGTTTATTCGATGGACAAAATGCTCTGGGCGAAACCATCAAGGTCAATAATGTTGCTTTCACAATTAAGGGCATAACGTCAAAACCAGAAAGTGATATTTCTTTTGGCAATGATGATCTCTTTGCCTGGGCTCCCATTACAGTTGCGCGCGAACGCGTCATTGGCGGAAATCGTTTCGTTCAAAACCATGTCAGTAATATCCGTATCGTTGGCGAGATTGGTCAAGACCTTGACAGTATTGAAGAAGAGATAAATATAATTTTGCGGCGCTCTCGCGATCTCAAAGTCGGAGCCCCGCCAGATTACCGCATCTTCTCTTCGCGGGGGTGGCGACAACAGGCCGCTGAACAAACTAAGTCGCTCAGCTTTCTTTTAGCGGCGATGGGCGCAATCTCGCTATTAGTTGGCGGGGTCGGCGTTATGAATATTATGCTGGTTTCCGTCACAGAGCGTACGCGGGAAATTGGCTTGCGCATGGCGCTGGGCGCGCAAAAATCCAACATCATGAACCAGTTCCTAACCGAGGCGCTTTTGCTCTGTATTCTCTCGGGGATTGTCGGATTGGGCGTGGGCTATTTTATGTCAAAACTCGCCATGGATACCATGGACGTAAAATTGCTGTTCAGTCCTTCTGTCGCGTTGATTTCCTTTGGCTCGGCTTTGTTGATTGGCGTGGTGTTTGGATTCCTTCCAGCGCGCCGCGCTGCTAGCCTTAACCCGATTGAGGCGCTTCGCCATGAATAAGAATAATAGGCTAGTTTCGATGAAAGCTCTTCGTCTCCTCTTCGTTTCTATTTTATTAGGCGCCGTAACAGGGTGCGCTAGCCTTGCGCCGCCAAATACTGAACTGCCGCAATTGGGCGCGGATATCCCCGCTGGGTGGCTATTGGAATTGCCGACTGACAGCGGAGCAGATCTCGGATGGGCGGCGCTTTATGAGGAGCCGTTATTGCTCGGCTATTTGCGTCAAGCCGAGACTGAGAACTTTGATATTCGCACAGCGCAAACACGTATTATGGGGGCCGAAGCTGAATTAAGACGCGCTGCTGCTCGGCTAAAGCCCCGCTTTGACGCCAGCGCCTCAGCATCTGGTTCAGCGCTCCTGTCTGATATTGATGACCCTTTTGACAGCTACGGACTCGGGCTCTCAGGCCGATGGGATCCTGATGTTTTTGGGCAAACCCAAACCATTATTGATGGCTCCCGCGCGAGCCTTCGCGTGCAGGAAGCCTTGGCTGAGGATACGCGTCAAGCCGTTCTCTCGGCCACAGCGCGCAGTTATATTCGCGCTGTAGAGGCCCAGCTACAAGTCGAGCTTGCAAAGACAAATTTAGATTTTCTGACGGAAAGCCGCCGTATTTCTGAGGCCCGCTACCGCCTTGGTGATACCGCCAAGGGTGATTTTTCATTCGCCGAAGCAAATTATCAAAGCGCTTTGGCAAGTTATGAGACGACCGTCCAAGCCGCAAGGACAGCCCGCCGCGCGCTAAGTATTTTACTGGGAGGTTATCCAGAAGAAGATATCGCCCTTGCCACATCTTTAGGCTCGCCAAAATCTTTACCGGCTCGCGGCTTGCCGGCAACCATATTAGAAAACCGTCCCGATATCGTTGCGGCAAGGGCGCAACTGGCTGGGCGGGCTGCGTCTTTACAAGGGGCAAAACTTGCGCGCTGGCCAAGCCTTGGAATTACGGGCGGCTTATCATCTGGGTCAAGTTTTTCAAATCTATTTGACCCTGGCGACTATGTTGCCCGGTTGGGCGCAAGCCTGGCGCAAGTCATCTTTGACGGCGGCGCGATCACCGCTGGTGTTGACGCAGCGCAAGCTAGTCTTGACGAATCTCTGCTAAGCTATGAGCAGCGTTTACGAAGAGCCATGGGGGAAATTACAGACGCCTATGACCGCGCGGAAACTTTGCAGCGCACATTGATTAACTTAGAGGCCGCGTCAGCCGCCGCCAATGAAGCGCTGCGCCTTGAATCGATACAATTTGACCTTGGTGAAAGCTCGCTGCTGGACGTCTTGCAGGTTCAAACGCGCGTAAACAATATTGATGCGTCCCTTATTCGGACCAAAGCCGCACTGCTAGAAACCGTTATTACCGCCAACGAATCTATAGGCGGGTTTTCGCGGCTTTAGGGGCTTTTAGGGTCGTGACTTTTCTTCGAAAATCCAGCGGTCAATTTTAGTTTCCAAAATATCGAGCGGCATGCCGCCATCCATAAGGACGGCGTCATGAAAACGGCGGATGTTAAATTTGTCACCCAGCTGTGTTTCGGCGCGTTTGCGAAGCTCGAGGATTTTTAACTCGCCTATTTTATAGGCCAAAGCTTGCCCCGGCCAGCTGATGTAACGCTCGACTTCTGTCTTGATGTTATGCGGCGCTAACGCCGAGTTTTCAAAGAAGCAGGCTTCGGCTTGTTCGCGTGTCCAGCCTTTCCAATGCATGCCAGTATCAACAACCAAGCGGCAGGCGCGCCACATTTCATAGGTCAGCCGTCCGAAATTCTCATAGGGCGTCTTATAAATCCCCATCTCTGCGGCCAGTTTTTCAGAATAAAGACCCCAGCCTTCACCAAAGGCATTGGGATATAGACTTTGACGGAAGGGCGAGACATTTTTCAGCTCTTGGCCGAGTGCAATTTGATGATGATGCCCTGGCACGCCTTCATGGGCGGTCAAAGCGGGCAAGTTATAAAGAGGGCGCTGTTTTAAGTCATAAGTATTGACGACATAATTCCCAGCGCGGTGCTGTTCAGGGTTGCCGCCCCAATAACGCCCCGTTGTATAATTAGGCGCAATTTCTTTGGGAACAGCCATGACGCCATAAGAGAGGCGCGGCAGCGTTTCAAAAAACTCGGGCATTTTGCCGTCAATTTGTTTGGCCAGCCATGCGGCCTCTTTCAAAAGCTGCTCTTCTGACGTCGCGTAAAATTGCGGATCTGTGCGCAGGAAGTTTAGAAAATCAGCAAAGCTGCCTTCAAACCCAACCTCTTTAATAATGGCGTTCATCTCGCCGCGAATACGCGCAACCTCATTAAGGCCAATTTGATGCACTTCATCAGGCGTCATATCCAGCGTTGTAAAATACCGCACCAAAGCACGGTAATATTCCCGGCCTTCCTCTGTTGTCCCGATGCCGACAACGCGGCGCGCTTGGGGTGAATATTCTTCGGACAGGAATTTTTCAAGGTCGCGATAAGCTGGCATGACAGCGTTGGTGATTGCGGCTTCGCCTAATGAGGTGAGGCGCGCTTGTTCGTCCGCTGAAATCGTATCGGGGTAAACGGTGAATGGTTTAAAAAAGCTATGGTCTTTGGCGCTGCCTTCGCCCAGCTGTTTTACAACGCTGATAATGCCAGGCATAATCTCAGCCGAAGCGGTCATATTGGTTTCAATACCGCGGCGCATATTGGCTTTGTGCTGTCCGAAATAACGCGGCATTTCTGTAAGGCGCGCGGCATAGGCTTCATAATCATCGACGCTTGCAAATGTCGTTTGCCGCGAAATGTAGCTCATCTCATTAAAAAACCCGCTATCATTAGTGAAGGGGATACGCGCTTCATCAAAGGGCGAGAGGCGTTGACGTTGCTTGAGGACAAAGCCCAAGAGATCATAATTTAGGCGCTTTTCACCTGACATAGGCCGCGCGGAAAGGGCCGCATGGCGCCTGATAAAGCCCGTTGTAATGCGCTTAAATTCATCTGCGCCTTCAGGGCTAACATCGGGAAGTTTTCTAAGGGCCGCGCGGTCGCCTTCTTGGCCTGCATTTATTGGATTTCCAGTGATTTCCATTTGTTCAAAATCAGCGATCAAGGCGTCGAGGCTATCATCAATGCGGCATTCGCGCAGGCCATCGACAATTATAACCGTTCCGCCTTTGCAAAACTCGGCCGGCATAGAGATAGGGTTTGCGGGCATTTCCACAGGGCTCTGAGCCATTGCCGAAATCTGGGCCGTAAAAGGAAGAGCCGTTGTGATGGCTAAAACTGCCAAGTGAGTAATCCGTGTCATTCCAAAACCTTAAATGCGCAATGATTTCGCTTTAATCCTCTAAAAGGCGAACAACAAGGGTAAAGGGCAGGGTTACTCAAAGTTCACATAAACTCTCCCTCAGATGAAACGCTCTCTTAGGACTTATCCCGTAAGACAGCTTTATGACAATGCGGGCCGCTATAATTTTAATGTCGATTGCGATTCTGAGTGGCTGCGGGTCCATGCCTCCGCCGCCCGTCTCTGAGGCTCCAGCCTCCGCGATCAATCGCCCGCAAATGACGCCTATTCCGCAGGGCGGATTATCCCTCCCAGACCGCGCGGCATTTTTGCAAAAAGATCCTCGCTGGGCATCGGAAACCCTGGGGAATTCATCCGATTCAATGGGCTCGGATGGCTGCCTTGTGACGGCCGCCTCTATGGCGCTCGCAAATCTCGGCTTTCAAACCAATCCGTCCGATTTAAATGCCCGCCTCACACAGAGCGGCAGCTTCACGCCGCGCGGCTGGCTCATCTGGGACGGCATTCGCAAAGTGACCGCGGGACGCGCCGAAGCTGTCTATTATAATGAGGTCTCCGAAGAGATCATCAATGGCTGCATGATGGAAGGAAAATATCCGCTCGTGCAATTCTACTTAAAAAATGGGCGCTCACATTGGGCCTTAGTCATCAAACGAGACGCCCGCGGATATCATATGCGCGATCCGCTACGCGCCTCAAAAAGCCCTCTTATTTTTCCGCGTAGTAGTGAGGCCTTTAAGGCTGTGCGCTGTGTGGGGCTGAAGGGGTAAATTGCAAAGCAGTCGTCCTGTGCCTATGTTTAAACTATGCGTTTAATCGGAAACATTCTTTGGATTATCTTTGGCGGATGGTGGACAGCTTTGTTGTGGCTGCTTGCGGCGCTCCTTATGGCAATCTCTATCATTGGGATTCCTTGGGCTAGGTCTTGCGTCATGATTGCGCAGTTCTCCTTTCTGCCTTTCGGGTACAGGCTTGTGAACCGAAAGCACCTCACAGGTAAAAGCGATTTAGGCACAGGTGGGTTTGGATTACTGGGCAATATTATTTGGGTAATTTTTGCTGGCTGGTATCTGGCATTGTCACATTTAGTTCTGGGCATTTTGTGGTGCTTGACCATTATCGGAATACCTTTTGGCGTTGCGCATTTCCGCCTCATGAAAGCGAGCTTCGCTCCAATTGGAAAGTCTGTTGTTCCTGCAGATACATTACGGCTCTAAATAAAGTTCTTGATTTGTTCTAATTCCTCATGATACGTCTACCGCGCGGAGGGTGTTATGGTTGCACGTATTTATACAGTTGCGTTTGAAGGCGCGGAGGCGCGCCGTGTTGATGTTCAGGTGCAAGTCACCTCATCTGGAAAGCAACATTTTAATATTGTGGGGTTAGCGGATAAGGCCGTCGCGGAATCGCGTGAGCGGGTTCGGGCCGCTTTTGCTTCGCTCGGGATGCGTCTCCCTGGAAAGCGTATTACGATTAATCTGGCGCCGGCCGATTTGCCCAAAGAGGGCGCGCATTATGATCTACCGATTGCGCTTGGCCTTCTGGCCGCTGTCGGCGCGATCCCTGTCGATGCGATTGAGGGCTTTGTAGCGATTGGTGAATTATCTTTGGACGGCACGATTGCCCGAGTTCCTGGGGCATTGCCTGCGGCGGTTATGGCCAGCGGCGAAGGCATGGGGCTTATTTGTCCCGAGCTCAATGGCGCCGAAGCGGCTTGGGCTGGGGATCTGCCTTTATTAGCGCCTCAAAACCTCATTCAATTGATTAATCACTTTAAAGGGACGCAAATTCTGTCTCGGCCTGCACCCGGAGAGATGCTGGAAGATAAAAGCACGCTGGATCTTCGCGACGTGCGGGGACAGGAAACGGCGAAGCGCGCGCTCGAAGTTGCGGCGGCGGGCGGACATAATCTGCTTATGGTTGGGCCGCCGGGCTCTGGTAAATCTATGCTGGCCGAGCGCTTAGCGGGATTACTGCCGCCGCTGACGGCCAAAGAGCTATTGGATGTCTCAATGGTGCATTCCGTAGCGGGTCTATTAGAGCGCGGGCAGCTGTCACGCACTCGCCCCTTTAGATCGCCCCATCATTCAGCCTCTATGGCGGCGATGGTTGGCGGGGGCAGAAATGCCAAACCGGGCGAAGCCTCTTTGTCTCATCGCGGTGTGTTGTTTTTGGATGAGCTGCCTGAATTTACGCCGCAAGTTTTGGACAGCCTGCGGCAACCTTTAGAGACAGGTGAAATCGCGGTGGCGCGAGTGAACGCGCATGTGACCTATCCTGCCCGCTTCCAATTGATTGCCGCAATGAATCCTTGCCGCTGCGGGACGGGCGGAGCTGACGGCGTTGCGTGCCGCCGAGGCGAGCGCTGCGCCGCAGATTATCAAGCCCGTATTTCAGGCCCCTTTATGGACAGGTTGGATATCCAAATTGACGTGCCTGCGGTAACGCCTGCTGACCTGGCTTTGCCGCCTTGCAAAGAAGGGACAGCAGAAGTCGCCGCGCGGGTCGCCCGCGCGAGGACCTTGCAGCTTGAAAGAAATGGGGGACGCACAAATGCCGAGCTGTCCCAAGACCTTCTGGGTCACGTCGCAGAGCCTGATAATGACGGCCGTAAGCTGTTAATACAGGCCGCGGAGACATTAGGCCTGACGGCGCGCGGCTATCACCGCGTTTTAAAAGTGGCGCGGACTTTGGCAGATTTAGCTGGCTCGGAGCGCGTACATCGCCTTCATATCGCCGAAAGTCTGTCGCATCGCCGCGCCCGAAAGGGTCTTGTAAACACGCCCATGCCCTCGCTATCGCGCCGTCAACGCCAATATTAAGGGTCCATTATAGTTAATGCTTCCAATGGTTATGGGCCATCCGGTTGTAAATAAATGGCATAAAACCGTGATTTAAGTGTTTTTGGTAAGACAATTTTTAGATTAAGCCTTCACAAAAGACCTTAGATTCGCCCGTATGTTGGGTTTTAAGGGGATTTATATGTCACCGGAAGACATTTTTGCTGCGCAAATGTGGCCTTGGCCAGAGCCAGCCCTAAAGCGCGACGCTATGGGACGCGTGCTTTTTGTTAACGCGGCTTTTTTGCAGATGTATGGCGGCCAAATTGATGACTGGCGCGGAAATATTGTAACGGGCTGGCCCGCACCGCAGCCGCCTGGCATGCCTTATCGCTTTGAAACACGCCTGCCCTCTGATGCGGGCGAACAGGTCTATGACTGGATGGAATTCACCTTAGCTGATGGCAATGCTTTTGCCGTAGCGCGCAATGTGACTTATCTTTTTCAAACGCCAGACCCCGATCCCGGCGTAGCTGAGCAGCCTCCCTTTACGCCAGAGCAATCTGTTACGCCTGTGACAGAAACTTTGTCGGATATGATTCCGGCGGGCCAAAGACATTCAGACCCGCTTCCAGCATTCGCAGAGCAAACGGCACCGGAGCCTGTTCTTCAGGTGCCCGCAGTCCAGCCGCCTGTGGCTGAACCCGCTTTCCAAGCACCTGCTTTGGAAAATTTTGTCGCCGAAAGCCGCGAAACTGTTTCTGACATTACCGCGGAAGTGGCTGCCGACCCCGTCTTTGACGCGGCCTCTTACTCTAATCTCGCAGACCCCGAGCCAGCACCCGCGCCTGCCGCCGATCAAACAGCTGCCTATGACGCGCCAGCGCTTCAGGCCGCGCCATTTGAAGACCCTGCGCCTGAAGAACGAGTTGTAGAACGCGTTCCCGAAGAGCGCGCGTTTGAGCGCCGCGCTTTGCCGCTTGAGAATGAAGACGCCGTTTTGGGTAATAATTGGCGTGATGCTGTGATAGCCAAAGCCGTCGGGGCCGACATGCCCAAAGACGAGGAACCGCAAGATACAGCCGCTGCTGCGCCTGCTTCGCCAGAAGGTGACGGCGGGCCTATCCGAATATTACTGGCTGAAGACAATGCCATTAACGCGCTTTTGACGCGGACATTGCTAGAAGCAGAAGGCCATACCGTTGATACCGTGGAGGACGGCGTCCTGGCGGTAGAAGCCATGAAATCGTCAAAATATGATCTTATCTTTATGGATATGCGCATGCCGAATATGGACGGCCTCGAAGCGACGCGAAAAATTCGCGCTATGGATAATGTCTCCAAAGGCCTGCCGATTATTGCGCTCACCGCTAACGCCTTTGATGATGACCGTAATGCCTGTTTTGATAGCGGCATGAACGACTTTATGACCAAACCCGTCTCGGCAGAAGAACTCTCTGAAATGGTGCGGACGTGGACGAAGAATAAGGCTGAGCGCGACGCGGCGTAAATCCTAAATAGGGTCTTAAAAATATATTGAAAGAATTGCACCGTGTCCCAAATCAGGGCACGGTGTTTTCATATGAGTCATCAAATTACAGATACGCGGCAAAGCTGGGGCGCAGCTTTCAAGACTTACCTACAGCCTATCATGATTGTGATGTTGGCCCTCGGTTTCGCATCTGGTTTGCCCTACATGATGGTCTTCCAGAAAATGTCATTTTGGCTTCGCGAGGTAGGAATTGAACGGAGCACCATAGGTTTCTTCTATTGGGTCACCTTTGCCTATTCATTTAAATTCTTATGGGCGCCTATTGTTGACAACTTCAAGCTTCCATTCCTAACGAAATGGCTGGGTCACAGGCGGGCTTGGATGTTTCTGGCCATGCTTGGCACAATTATTGGTATGGCCGTCATCGGAACGTCAGACCCTGCAACGAACCTTATGCATACGGTCATCGGTGCCTTGATCCTTTCATTCGCGGGCGCGACGCTTGATATTTCTATTGATGCATGGCGTATCGAATCGGCACCGAATGAAGAACAAGCGCAAATGGCCGCAGTTTATACATTAGGATACAGATTCGCGATCATGGCTTCCGGCTTGGCTCTTGCGATGGCCGGATGGTTTAGCTGGCCCGTGGCATTTATGAGTTTGGCGGCGTTAATGTCGTTGAACATTATTGTTCTGCTGTTTTTTGTAAAAGAACCTGTCCGTGCGGCCCGTCAGAAAATACAAAGCGTGAAAACTATAATACAAGAATACTTTATAAATCCTCTTCTTTCTATTATCATGCGGATGGGAAAATGGGCCCCGATAGTTCTTCTTCTCGTTGCGTTTTACCGCATTAGTGATTTCACGATGGGCGTGATGGCCTATCCGCTATATTCTGACCTCGGTTTTTCTAAACAATCTGTCGGGCTTATCAGTTCGGGTTACGGTGTTTGGATTACAATTTTAGGCGCTATGGTCGGCGGTTTATTTGTGGTCCGTTTTGGCCTCATGCGCTCACTGCTATTGGGGGCAATTCTGACGATGGTCACGACTGCCGCTTATGCGTGGTTGTCAATTCAGCCAGACCCTTTGGTACGAAATCTCTTTGTTACAATTGCCGCCGATAATATAGCGGGTGGTTTTGCGGCTACGGTTTTTATCGCCTATCTTTCATCGTTGGTGGATAAGCGATACACGGCGACGCAATATGCGTTTCTAAGTTCGCTTTATTCTTTCTTCTTAAAATTTGCATCGGGTTTTTCTGGCGTCTTTGTTGACAATATCGGCTACGAAAAATTCTTCTACCTCACAGCAGCCTATTGCGTGCCGGTAATTGCATTAATTATTATATTGATGGCGTTTGGTTCGCCTGCATCCAAAGGCATACAAATAGACCATTCTTAGCGCTTGCGCTTTGCCGCTAATTTCGCCAATTTGCGGCCCTTATGAACGCCCCAATAAATACCGATAAAAAAGCCCATAAGGTGACGCCGATGATGGCGCAGTTTTTGGGCATTAAGGCCGAGGCTGGGCCCGACGTCTTGCTGTTCTACCGTATGGGTGATTTTTACGAATTGTTTTTTGATGACGCGGTCAAAGCCGCCGAGGCGCTGGATATCGCCCTAACTAAGCGCGGCAAGCATGAAGGCGAAGACATCGCGATGTGCGGCGTGCCTGTTCATTCATCTGAGACTTATTTGCAGCGCCTCATAAAAAAAGGATTCCGTGTTGCTGTGTGCGAGCAAACGGAAAGCCCGGCGGAAGCGAAAAAACGCGGCTATAAATCTGTCGTCAATCGCGCCATTGTGCGCGTGGTTACGCCCGGGACGCTGACGGAAGATACGCTGCTGGACGCGCGCGGCCGTAATTTTATTCTATCCCTCGCCAAGACCCTTGCCGGTGATTTTGCTCTGGCTTGGGCTGATATTTCAGACGGGCAGTTTAATGTCTGTGATGTGCCGGGTGAACGCCTGCCCAGCGAGTTATCAGCGTTAAGCCCGCGCGAAATCGTATTGCCAGAAAGCCTCTACCAAAATCCAGAATTCATGGAGACTTTGCCTCTATCGGGGACCGCCTTAACGCCCCAGCCCTCGACGAAATTTGATGTGCGCTCTGGAGAGCGGCGCTTAAAAGATCGCTTCGACGTCCAAAGCCTGGATGGGTTTGGCGATTTTTCTAAAGCTGAAATTTCAGCGGCGGGCGCTTTGCTTGATTATTTAGAGCTGACCCAGGCCGGTAATCCCGTTCAGCTTTCGCCGCCCCAGCGCCGCATAGCGAGCGGCTTTATGGCGATTGATCCTGCGACGCGGGCGAGCCTTGAAATTGACCGCACGCAACAAGGCAAAAAATCCGGCTCGCTTTTGTCCGTTATTGATAAGACTGTTACAGGTCCTGGCGCGCGGCTTTTAGGAGATCGGCTCGCCCGGCCCTTGGTTGATGTCGCCCAAATTAACATGCGTCTTGAGGCGGTTACGTTTTTTACCCAAAACGCTACCCTTAGGGATCAATTGCGCGCCGCGCTCAAAGAGACAGGCGACATGGCCCGCTCCATAAGCCGTATCGCGCTGGGCCGCGGCGGTCCGCGTGACATGCTGACCTTGGGACGCGGGCTGCAACAAGGCGAGCAGCTCTGTTCATTATTTGCGCGTGCGCCTGATGCGCAGCTGTCGGGAAATACGAGCGGCGCTCTGGACAGGCTTAGCCTCGCGGATAAAGGCGAGCTTGCAAAATTTGCGTCTGACATTGCTAAGGCTTTTCTCCCCGACGTGCCGATGATGGCACGTGATGGCGGCTTTGTTGCAAGCGGATGGCGGCCCGAACTGGATGAGCTTAAAAAACTGCGCGATGATAGCCGCCGTATCGTCGCTGGTTTGCAGGCCGATTATGCGAAAGCCGCAAACGTTCCGACGCTTAAGATAAAGCATAATAATGTTCTGGGTTATTTCGTCGAAGTTACGCCGAAATATGCAGACGCCGTGTTAAGCCAAGGCGCGGAGAGTCAATTTATTCATCGTCAGACTTTGGGCAGTTGTGTGCGTTTTACCACGACGGAGCTGGCTGAACTGGATTCCAAAATTTCAGGGGCTGGCGATAAGGCTCTCGCGCTTGAGCTCAATATTTTTGCGGAATTTGTTGAGCGCGCTGCAAAGTTTGCAGAACCTATTCGCGCCGCCGCCAATGCCCTCGCGCAGCTAGATGTGCAGGCGGGACTTGCGCAGTGGGCAGATGACCAAAATGCGGTAAGGCCCATTGTGGATAATAGCTTGGCTTTTGAGGTTAAAGGCGGGCGCCACCCTGTTGTTGAAGCGGCCTTGAAAAAGGCGGGCAGCGCAGGATTTACCGCTAATGATTGCCTATTAGATGCAAGCATAATAACTGCGCCGCGCCTGACTTTGATTACCGGGCCTAATATGGCGGGTAAGTCAACTTATCTGCGCCAAAATGCTTTGATGTTTATTCTTGCTCAAGCCGGCAGTTTTGTGCCAGCGGCTTCGGCCCATATTGGCGCTGCAGATAGTCTCTTTTCCCGCGTCGGGGCGTCAGATGATTTATCCAAAGGGCGATCGACCTTCATGATAGAGATGATTGAGACAGCCGCTATTTTGAACCAAGCGACTCAGCGCAGCTTTATCATTCTTGATGAGATTGGCCGCGGCACGGCAACCTTTGACGGCTTGTCCATCGCTTGGGCCGCCGCAGAGCATTTACACGCCGTCAATAAATCCCGCGCCTTATTCGCGACGCATTATCACGAACTTACCGATCTGATTGAAAACTTGGACGGAGCCAGCAATGCAAGTTTGCGGGCTAAGGAGTGGGACGGCGACCTTGTCTTCCTCCATGACGTAAGACCCGGCGCTGCCGATAAGTCATATGGAGTGCAAGTTGCGAAACTTGCGGGCTTACCGCCTGCCGCTGTCGCGCGCGCCCGCGAGGTTTTAAATAAATTGGAGGCCGATCATGACGGCCAAAAAGACAGTCTTGGAGGCTTGCCATTATTTACAGCTAGCCCTGCGCCCGTCATCGCAAAATCGTCCGAGATTGAGACCGCGCTCAAGGCTCTTGATATTGACGATCTGTCCCCCCGCGCGGCGCTTGATCTTTTATATGATCTCAAAAAGAAACTAAATTAAATGGCGCGTAAATCCAAAGCTCTGGAAATTCCCGCCCGGATAAATGCTCCCGATAGCGGCGTGGACTCTGTTGATTTTCGGGTGCAATTAGCTGACGCGGCGAATACAGCCAAAGATGTGCGCGGCGCGGCCTTGGCAATTTTTAAATCGACATTAGAAGCGGCAAAAACAGATGCGCGGGAGTTATTTGAAGCGGGACGCCTGGACGGGCTTGAAACGGCGCGTCTCATTTCTTCCATACATGATGACATCATTACGGCGATGTTTGACTTTACAACAGTGCATATCGTTCCCGCAGCCGCCCCCACCAAATCAGAACGTATTTCGCTTTGCGCCGTGGGGGGATATGGACGCGGGGAGATGGCCCCCGAATCTGATGTCGATCTACTGTTTTTATGCGCTGATAAAAAAGGCTCCGCGCATACAGAGCAAGTCACGGAATATATGCTTTATATGCTGTGGGATTTGGGCCTCAAAGTTGGGCATGCGACGCGCAGCGTAGAGCAATCCATAAGCCTGGCCAAAGAGGATCAGACCATTTTGACATCGCTCCTCGACCTTCGATTTCTTTGCGGGGATGAAGCTTTGGCCAATGAGCTTTATGTTAAATTTCGTAAGACGATTACCAAAGGGAAAGGCCGAGCTTATATTGCGGCTAAACTCGCCGAGCGTGATGGCCGCCATGAGCGCGAAGGCAATTCGCGCTATGTCATCGAGCCTAATATTAAAGAAGGCAAGGGCGGCTTACGTGACTTGCATGTTCTTTATTGGATCGCCCGCTTTGTTGATAAAGACGGCAGAATTAACGACGCTCAACATTCTCAAAATTATGTCGATATGGGATTATTTGATAAGGTCGCGGCGACGCGTTTTGTACACGCCGCGGACTTTCTGTGGCGGGCGCGTATTTGGCTTCATTATATTTCGGGCCGTCCAACTGAAAGTCTGAGCTTCGATAAACAAACCGTCTTGGCCCGCAAAATGGGCTATGCCTCTGGCCCGATTGAAATCGCGGTCGAAAAATTCATGCGAGAATATTTTACCAATGCCAAAGAGGTTGGCGCATTGACACGGATTGCTTGCGCGAAACTCGAGGCAGAAAAGGCTATTTTGCTGCCCAAGGGATTGGATGTGTTTTTACCAAATTCACGGCGGAATATTAAAAATACCGATTTCGTTCTCGACCATGGACGGCTGATGTTTTCAGACCCCTTAAAGATTAAAGAAAAGCCGTCTATGATCCTGCAGCTATTTGAAACGGCGGGGCGGCGTAATCTAGATATTCACCCCGACGCCTTCAGCGCGATAGATTTCCGCCGCAATTTAATCGATAGCGAGTTTCGCAAGAGCCCTGAAAATTCCAAGATATTCCAGAAAATATTACTTGGCGCTCGCGCGCCTTACGCGACCCTAAAAGCCATGAATGAGGCGGGGGTTTTGGGGCGTTATCTTATTGAGTTTGGCGGGATTGTCGGGCGCACCCAATTTAATATGCATCACGCTTATACGGTTGATGAGCATACTTTGAGATTAGTGGATAATTTTCATAATATTCTATCGGGCACCATGGAAAAAGAACATCCGGTTTCCACGGGCGTTGTGAAACGCTTTAGCGAAGAGCAAAAGCTCATTTTATATCTCACATGTTTGCTGCATGACACAGGTAAGGGGCAGGGCGATCAATGTATTGAAGGCGCTCAATTAGGGCGACGGGCCTGTCGCCGTTTG
The DNA here is from genome assembly GCA_039977295.1 of Hellea sp. Taxonomy (GTDB): domain Bacteria; phylum Pseudomonadota; class Alphaproteobacteria; order Caulobacterales; family Maricaulaceae; genus Hellea. The sequence continues at coordinate 512,303 of JBDWDN010000003.1, forward strand.
GGCGTCAATCAAAACGTAACCGATACTGTCGCTTGGCTTATCCGCCGCCACCTCGATATGAGCGAGACGGCTCAGCGCCGCGATATTTCTGACCCCGAAACGATTGCCGAGTTTAGTACGTTGATCGGGTCCCAAGCCCGGCTCGATATGCTCACGGTTTTAACGACTGTCGACATTCGGGCTGTCGGGCCTGGCATTTGGAATGATTGGAAAGGCTCGCTCTTACGCAATCTTTATCAATCTGCCTCTGCTTATTTAGAGGGGCATAAGGAAATCGCGCCTGTTTCGCGCGCGGCCGCGGCGCAAGAACAGTTACGCGAGAAATTGTCTCCTGAGATGGCGGTTCGCATTTCCCCTATCACGGAAGACTTGGGAACAAGTTATTGGCTAAATTTTGATATGGCAGATCTTGTGCGTCACGCCCGCTTTTTTGACCAAACCCTAGAGGCGGGACATGACACCGCCGTGCAAACGCGGCGCGACCGGTCAAATGATATAACGCAGCTTTGGGTTATGACGCGGGACCGAACGGGTTTATTTGCCGATCTGACGCGGGCGGTATCTGCCTGCGGGGCGTCCATTATTGGCGCGCGTTTGCATACGGGCCAAAACGGCCGGGTGATGAATGTGTTTTATCTGCAAAATCCTGACGGCCATGCCTTTGGGCGTCAAAGTGATCACGCGCTTGAAACCTTGCGCCGGCGCACCCGCAAAGCCGCTGAGGGTGAGGTTGCGGCGCTTAAAATACCCAAAGCCATTAATTCGCGCCGGGCCACGGCAATACCTGTTCGCCCCAAAGTTCGCTATAGCGACGCGGCGTCAGGCGATATTTCTATTATCGAGATAGAGGCTCGCGACCGCCCCGGGCTTTTATGTCATCTGGCAGAGGTGCTGCGCGATGAAGATATGGACGTGCTGTCAGCGCATATTGAAGTTGTCGGGGAAAAAGCGATTGATGCCTTTTATGTAAGATGCCGCGGAAGTGACGGAAACTTGCCTGAAAAGCGCCGTAAAGCTTTGCGTAAAACGCTCTTGGAGGTTCTTGATGTTAAGAAACCGCCCGAGAAAAAAGTAGCTTAGATGAGACTCTTAAAATCAACAGCCATCATAGGGTCATTGACACTGGTCAGCCGATTGATGGGATTGGTGCGTGATGTTTTGATTGCGCGTTTCCTTGGCGCGGGATTAGTGTCCGATGCATTCTTTACAGCCTTTAAACTTCCCAATGTCTTTCGCCGTATGTTTGCCGAGGGCGCGTTTAACGCCGCTTTTGTTCCGCTTTATGCGCGCCGCATAGAAGAAGAGGGCGAGGCAGCGGCCGATGAATTTGCCAAAGAGGCCATGGCGGCGCTTTTGGTCATGGTTGCGGCGATTGTTATTGTCTTTGAACTGACCATGCCGTGGTCACTATCTATCATTGGATACGGCCTTGATAAAGCCGTTGATCCGGCAGTGGGTATCAGCCCTTATTATCTGGCCGTGGTCTATGCCCAAATTACCATGCCTTATTTGATTTTCATGTCGATGACGGCTTTGTTTTCTGGGATTTTAAACACGCGTAATCATTTTGCTTTGGCGGCCGCTGTGCCCATTGTTTTAAATATTTTCATGATTTCGGCACTCTTTGCAGCCGGGCAAGCGGGATGGGGACAGCTTTATATCGGATATATTTTGGCGGCTGCGATTACGCTATCGGGCTTTGTCCAAATGGCTCTGGTTGTTTGGGGATGCAAAAAAGCGGGCGTGAAAATAGGCTTTAAGCGGCCTCGCCTGACGCCTGGGGTAAAGCGGTTATTTATCCTTGGCGTGCCAGGATTGATCTCTGCGGGCATAACGCAAATTAATCTGCTGGTCAGTCATTCTATTGCTACCATGGAAAAAGGAGCAGCCTCTTGGCTGACCTATGCCGATAGGCTCTACCAACTCCCGCTTGGCATGATTGGCATTGCGATGGGGGTTGCCTTGTTGCCGGCTCTGTCTCGCCGCCTCAGAGCGGGGGATCAAACCGGCGCGCGCACGACCTTGAACCGCGCCATTGAAATTGCCGCTTTCTTAACGCTGCCCGCCGCCTTTGCACTGGCGGTCGTGCCGCAATTTCTTATTGGAGGCCTTTTTGAACGCGGAGCTTTTACGGCTGAAACAACAGAGCAGGTCGCGCTGGCCCTGCGTATGTTCGCTTATGGACTGCCCGCATTTGTACTTTTAAAAATCCTCACCCCCGCTTTCTTTGCGCGTGAAGACACGAAAACGCCAATGATTTTTGCGGGGCTATCTGCCGCGATTAACCTCTCGCTGGGTGTCTATCTGTTCTTTACGATTGGGTTTTATGGACTAGCGCTTGCAACATCCGTCGCGGCCTGGGTCAATGTTGTTTGCCTGACATGGCTGCTGCTAAAAGATGATAGCTTTAAACCCGATACGCGGCTGCTTTCGCGTATTCCGCGTATTATCCTTGCCAGCGCCGCCATGGCCGCGGCCCTTATAGCCATAGCGGCCCCCGCGTCTAAATATCTGAGCGGAAGCTTTGCCAAAGACTTTATCGTGCTGGGCGGTGTCTGCGGCGCAGGCTTTGTCATCTATGCCGCAGCGGCTGCCCTCTTGCGAGCCTTCAATATGAGTGATATTCGCGACGCCCTTAAACGGAGCTAATTTAACGTGTCAGATAATAAAGACAATCAAGGCTATAAAGGCCCAAAGCGGGTTTTTTCAGGTATTCAACCCTCCGGCGATATGCATTTGGGGAATTACCTCGGGGCCATAAAGAAATTTGTTGACCTACAAGAGGATAATGAGTGTCTCTATTGCATTGTCGATTTGCATGCGATTACTGTCTGGCAAGATCCCAAATTACTGCCTGAACAAACCCGCCATATTACGGCAGCCTATTTGGCGGCTGGCGTCGACCCTGAAAAAGCCATTGTCTATAATCAATCTGCTGTGCGCGCCCATTCGGAACTCGCTTGGTATTTGAATTGCGTTGCGCGCATCGGGTGGCTCGATCGCATGACGCAGTTCAAAGATAAGGCCGGTAAAAATTCTGAGAAGATGTCCGTGGGTCTTTATGACTATCCTGTTTTGCAAGCGGCCGATATTTTGGCCTTTAAGGCGACCCATGTCCCTGTTGGTGAAGATCAGAAACAGCACTTGGAACTGTCCCGCGATATCGCGGCAAAGTTTAATCACGATTTCAGTGTGCCTAATTTCTTTCCGTCGCCCGAGCCGATGATCAAAGGCCCAGGCGCGCGCATCATGAGCCTACGTGACGCCACTAAGAAAATGTCAAAGTCTGACGCGTCAGAGGCATCCCGTATTAATTTGACGGATACGGCGGAGCAAATATCCAAAAAAATTCGTAAAGCAAAAAGCGATGCAGCTCTTATTGGCCCAATAGATCCCGAAGGCGACGATAGGCCAGAGCTTAAGAACCTAGCGGGTATATATTCGGCGTTGTCAGGGAAAACTTTCGACGCTGTCATTGCACAGTATGAAGGGAGTCAGTGGGGGCCATTTAAAAGCGACCTTGCAGATTTGACCGTGGAAAAAATGAGCCCGATTACAGACCTTATGAACCGCTATCTTGCGGACCCTGAGGAGCTTAACCGAATTCTCGCTAAGGCGGCTGATAAAGCGGCAGAAATTGCTGATCCTATAGTTGCGGATGTGCGTAAAATTATCGGATTTTGTGGAGCTTAATATGAGAGTATTTTTGACAACAATTGCCGCGTTAGCGCTGGCGGCCTGTTCGGGCGAAATGAACCACGGCGAGGGCGGGAATTCTCATGCTCGACACCAAATGGATGAAGGCATTGTGATTTCCTCTGCCCGCGTTCTTCCGCCTTTTCCGGGACGAGACACGGCGGCGGGATATTTCTCGATCACAAATCACAGTAAGGCCGATGATAAGCTGACATCAGTCACAAGCCCAATAAGCGGCGCGGTCGAAATTCATAACCACATTGAGGAAGACGGCATCATGAAGATGCGCCAAGTCGACGGTATTGCGCTTAAGGCCGGCGAAACAGTTGAGCTTAAACCGGGAAGTTATCATTTGATGATGTTCAAAGCTAATTTGGCTGAAGATCAAAGTGATGTGTCTCTCACCTTGAATTATGAAAACTCACCCTCTGTGACGATGATTGTTCCTGTTGAGGGGCGTGGTGATTCCGAAAAAACGGACGACCACTCTGGCCACTAATCAAAACGAAGCTTTTTGCCTGTTTTTTTCACCTTATGAATTCGAGCTTGTTCTCGCCTGAAGTTTTCATAGCGCTCAGCTATCGTCGGGTGGGTCTTTGAATTTTCTTGAGAGTCTTGATGCGGGTGAGCGGCCTCTCCCCAATAGCCTATAGCGCGGTCAATATCATAGCCCGCGCGCGACATCAGGACGAGCGCCATACGGTCGGCCTTAAGTTCTAAGGCTTTCTCTTTGCGCTGATGCCCTGAAATGGCGTGAGCCATTTCATGGGCGATGATAAGGGCAAGGTTTACGTCGTCAGGCACCGTTTTCATCAGTTCAGAGGTAATGATGATCTGCTCGCCATCTGTATGGCCATTGGCTTTTTCATTGAAAAACACATTGGCGGGATAATCGCATATCGTTTCAGGTTTGACGGTTACGGCCAGGCGGTCCTCGCCGCGTTTAAGCATGAGCTCTGTTTGCTTTTCTTTATAAGCATTTTGCGTTGCGACGCCGAAAAAACGCTGAAGCGTAAAACCGCCGGGCATATAGGCGCCGTTAATGCCGATAATCATGTCGCCTATTTTGACACCGCCAATATCAGCGGGGGAGCCTTGGCGGAGCGTACGCACAGAAAGACGGTCTGAGGCGCCCAGTAGAACTTCTGCGAAGGGCTGCAATGTGGGCTGATAATCAGACAATGTGTGAACCGTAATGCCAATATCGCGCTTTCGGCGCGGACAGAGATTTGCATTGGCTTTTAGCAGCGGCGCTGCCACATTTTGCAGGCGGCTATTATAGCTTTGGTGTTCTTCCAAAATGGCGGCAAAAGCGACCTCATTCTGCGTTCTCGGGACATAGTCCTCTGCCAGAGCGGCCGCTGCGCTACTGAGCGCAAACAATAACAAGAGTGCCCGCTTCAAGATTTGTGATCATCCGTTTTGAAATTGGGAATGAGCGGCTCTCCCGCGGCTTGCTTGGCTTTTATTTCTTCTCGGGTGGCCGCAATGGAGAGGTAGCGGTTCGGATAGGTTGGGTGTGTTTTGGCCCGGGCCACATATTTTGGATTGGTCACAGCTAATCGCCGCCAGAAGTCCTCAACGCCTTCGGGACTATAGCCGGCGCGAACCATATAATACATCCCGACATAATCGGATTCGGATTCAAAAGGCCGCGTATAACGTGTGCCGCCAAGAGAGAATATGATATTGCTAATGACTTTGCGGATATGGCCCATCGTATTATGGCCAAGTTCATGTCCAATAATTAAGGCGAGCTCATCATCATTTGTCACGAAATTCATCATCCCTGACGTCATCGTGATGTCTCTGCCATTGGCATAAGCATTTATGGTAGAGGTCTGGGAGAGCCGCACGGTGTAACCGCAAATGGTCTCGGACTTAACGCTCAGCGCGAGCTCATCCTCCCCGCGCCTCACACGAATATTACCGCCTTGTGTGAGCTGAATTTGCAGGGCTTTATCTTGCGGCGTGATCACCTTGCCTTTCGCGCTTAAAAACTGGTCCCCGATTTTTATGCCCGCAGCATCAGCGGCAGAGCCCGATACAACCAGTCGCACTGAAGGTTCATCCCCCGCGCCAAGGTCGCGTTTGGCGGCGGGGCGTAAGGCTTTGGGGTAGGACTTGAGGCTGTGCATCACGACGCCAATATCTTCTCGTGTTTTCGGGCAAAGTTCGGTATTCGCCTTTAAAACGGGCAGGGCAACCTGCATGAGGCGCTGCTGCAGGCGGTCCATATCCTCAAACGCCATAAGCTCTTGGCGGGATTGCTCGGCGGATAATTGCGGCAGGGCGATATCAGGCAATTGCGTGGATACGCTCGCGCAGCCCGCTAATGATGTGCCAAGCATTCCCCCTAAGGATCCAACAAGTAACAAAGACGCCAGTGAATTTCTCATATAGACATGATGCAAATGTGAAGGCCGCGCGTCAATGCACCTCTTGCACAGAGCCGCCCTAAGCGCCATATGGGCTATGAATTAAGGAGACAGATATGTTTATCCAGACAGAAGACACACCCAACCCCGCCACGCTGAAATTCCTGCCCGGAAAAGACGTTACAGGCGAAGGCCAACCGCCCGTTGAAATCGCGCGCGGCGGCGATGTCTCCGGCGCGCCTTTGGCCGAGATGCTATTTATGATCCCTGATGTGACGCGGGTCTTTTTTGGCGCTGACTATATCTCTGTGACCAAAGGCGATGAGGCCCAGTGGAAGCACCTGAAACCTGCCGTGCTCGGCGCGATTATGGATTTCTATGTTGCGGGTGGCCAGCCCCTGATTGATCAATTGCAATCCGGCGATGTTGATGAGCGCGTCTATGAAGGCGAGACTTTGGAGATTGTTGAGCAAATCAAAGAATTGATTGAACTGCGCGTGCGTCCTGCTGTGGCCCAGGACGGCGGCGATATTGTCTTTAAACATTTCGATGATGAAGACGGCTCAGTTTATCTCGAAATGCGCGGCGCTTGCGCGGGCTGCCCTAGTTCTACCATGACGCTGAAATCCGGTATCGAAAACCTCTTAAAGCATTATGTTCCAGAAGTGACCCGCGTGGAGCAAGCCGTATAATTTATGCGTATTTTGGGTTTGGATACGACAGGGGCTTATTGCTCTGCTGCGATTGTCGATACGGCCAAGGTCCTCGCCCATAAATCTGAAAATATAGGGCGCGGTCATGCCGAGCGCCTTGCGCCTATGGTGGCAGAGCTGCTGGCAGGCGCTGGCCTGACGGCAAAAGACATTGACAAAATCGCCGTCTGCACTGGGCCGGGCAGTTTCACAGGACTGCGTGTCGCCTTGGCTTTTGCAAAAGGTTTTGCTCTGCCGCGAAAATTGCCAGTTGTGGGCATTGATGCTCTGCAAGTCACAGCAGAAGATATGGCTTATACAGACGGTGATGAAGCTATGATTATATATCGCGACATTAGGCGTAATGAAGTGATGAGCGCAACGTATGAAGGCGCATTACGTATAGGGTCTTTAACGACGTCACCTCTTGACGATATTATCGATGAAGCAAATGAGTTCGGTATTGCGTTTGTTGAATCGTTAGTCATTGATACGCGTATTCTCGCGTGGCTAGGCGCAGATTTATCTCCCGAAAAGCACCCCGCTCAGCCGCTCTACTCACGCGGGCCTGATGCAAAGCTCCCCGGTGGAATTGAGCCTCCAAAATAGTATGATAAGAGCCTTAAACACGACGGACGCTATTCGCATGGCGGAAATCCACGCGCAGTCATTCTTTAAGGGCTGGGACGACGCGGATATGTGGGCGCATATCCAAAAGGATTTGTGCTTTGGCTATGGGCGTCCGTTAGACGGATTTATCATCCTCAGCAGCACCGCCGATCAAGCCGAAATATTGACGATTGCGACAGATCCCGTGTTGCGCCGCACTGGCATTGCGCGGGCTTTACTGGATATTGCCGAGACAGAGCTTGTGGATAACGGCGTCGATACGCTATTTCTCGAAGTTGCCGAGGATAATGACGCCGCAATAAAATTTTACAAAGGCGCAGGCTTTGAGCCCATTGGCCGCCGCCCGGCTTATTATAAACGTGATATGGGCCGCGTTGCCGCGATTACTTATCGCAAACGCCTTGCCGCCAATGACCGACTCGGTTAGGTAGAGAGTATGGGAAGTTGGATAGCCAGAAAATGCGCCGAGCGCGGTCTAAGAATGACCGATCAGCGCAAAGTTATTGCGAAAGTTCTATCTGAAGCGGATGACCATCCCGATGCAGAAGAGCTATACGCGCGGGCTTCTGCCATAGACTCGAAAATCTCCCTCGCCACAGTTTACCGCACCGTTCGTCTTTTTTCCGAGGCCGGCATTATCGAGACTCACGATTTTCGTGATGGACGCGCGCGATATGAAACCGCGGATGACGATCATCACGATCACCTTATCGATGTCACAACAGGTGACGTAATTGAATTTGTCGATGATGAGATTGAAGAGCTACAGCATAAGATTGCTAAGAAGCTCGGCTATGAGTTAGTGGACCACCGGCTTGAGCTTTATGGGAAGAAGATAAAGTAGTTTAGTTACCTTTCTTTTTTGCTTCTTCACGTTTCTTACGCCATCTCAGGTTCATTGCTTCTCGTCTTTGTTTAGCGGCTTCATCACTCCAGAAATGGCAGTTTTTAGGATCGTCCAAGTTATCAATTTGTTCGTCTGGACATTCCCGTCTTGAGGGAATGTAAATATCGTTATTGTTTTCAAAATAATCCAATAACGTAATCTCGGGAACAGCGTTTGATGTGCAGGAGTTTGTTGTTATTGCGTCTTTCGAGTTTTTATAAGCAGTGATGAGCGATTTATTTCCCATAACATAATACATGCCACACGCTGGGCCTTGACTGTGATGCTGAACCTTGGTTTTTGAATTTGAAGGCCCGATATAGGGTTTTATAAGTTTAAAAGTCGTCTCACTGTTTTCCATTGGACTATCAGTTTCGTCACCTAACCATATAGTTCCTAAAACTTGGCCTTCAAAAATAACTTTATCTTCCACAAATTCACTCACCCAATACCCGCCTTGCGCGCAAGAGCAAGCATAAGCGACCTGAAATGAAAACGTCAGAATTAGAAAAAATACAACTGAAAAGAAACGTAACATGTTATTAAGTTACACGTAGTGTGGCGAAAACACAATCACCTCTTAGTTTTATGAGATTGGTATTAGGCAATCTCATGAGAAGGGAGGTTCTATCTATTTTTCCCCTAATACGCTAATTTGGCATCCCTCTTGCATCGCTAACCCCCTGTTAACCAGGAGGGATGTGTTATGTCTCAACTTAAGAAATTTGCCCTGAAATCAGGGGTTATCGCGCTTGTCTTATGGGGCGGGTATAAATGGATTAATCAAACGCCCGAACATGCGGCGGAGGCGGCTGTCGTGGCCGATCAAGTTGTAGGAAAAACATTGGATAAATCGGACATAATGCTCGATCAGTCCAGTGAGTGGGTGGGCGCAAAGGCCACTATAGTTGGTGATGCTTGGGACCGAATTGATGTGAAGGGCAAAGTTAGTAGCGCCCAAGACAGCGTCAAACCTATTGGCAAGATGATTAAGAAGAAAGTCGATCCGAATAGTATTCCAGGCGTAAAAGAAGCAGGCTGGATGGATGGAAAAACGTCATTCCCCGCCATGTTATTGCTGTTGATTGCGGGCGTTATGCTCTCTCTCATGGCGATGGCGAGCCCGTCTTCAATAAGCGGTGGGCGTCACTAGCGTTTAACGGGGCTTGCGGCGAGGCTCATCTAGGCTTATAGCCCCGCTCACCTAAAAGTGAGTACATAAATGACCGTCCTGTTACCCCGCGATAAAAACGCGTCCCGTAACGTTGACGCTCCGAAGACTGCAAAAGCGGTTAAGGACGGCAATGTTACTTTAAACAAAACCCGAGATATAAATGTGCCTGTCGTCGCCAAAGGTGACGACGTGCCTCTTAATAAGAACACCAGGAAAGTTTTCATCAAGACCTATGGGTGCCAGATGAATGTCTATGATAGTGAGCGCATGGCAGATGTCCTTGCGCCCATTGGCTACGGCCCCGTCGATGCGCCTGATGAGGCTGATCTTGTTATTCTCAATACCTGCCACATCCGTGAGAAAGCTGCAGAAAAAGTCTATTCAGAGCTAGGCCGTATTCGCCAGCACAAAGAAAAACATAAGCCTGACATGAAAGTTGCTGTGGCGGGCTGTGTCGCCCAAGCCGAGGGTGAAGAGATTATGCGCCGCGCCCCTGTCGTCGATATGGTGCTAGGCCCCCAGACTTATCATAAGCTTCCCGAAATGATTGCCAAAGTCCACCGCGGGACAGGCGATGTTTTGGAAACTGAATTTGATACGCTAGAGAAATTTGACCAACTCCCTGAAACCCGCCAAGCCAAAGGCTTTTCGTCTTTTTTAACGATCCAAGAAGGCTGCGATAAATTCTGCACATTTTGTGTGGTGCCCTATACGCGCGGCGCAGAAGTGTCTCGCCCCGTCAGCCAGATTGTGGCCGAAGCGCGATCACTCGCAAGCCAAGGCGTAAGAGAAATTACGCTTATCGGGCAAAATGTGGATGCTTATCACGCCGAAGGTCCTGATGGGTCTGAGTGGGGTTTGGGCGAGCTTATTAAACATGTGGCGCTTATCGGCGGTATCGACCGTCTGCGTTTCACGACATCTCACCCGCGCGATATGGATGATGCGTTGATTGCGACGTTGGGCGAAGAGAAAAAGCTGATGCCTTATTTGCATTTGCCAATCCAATCAGGCTCCAACAAAGTCCTCAATGCCATGAACCGTGGCCATAGCTATGATGACTATAAAACCCTCATCGCAAAAATCCGTGCTGCTCGTCCCGATATAGCCTTGTCTGGTGACTTCATTGTTGGCTTCCCCGGCGAGACAGATGCGGACTTTGAGCAGACAATGAAATGCGTCGAAGAGATTGGTTACGCCTCAAGCTTTAGTTTCAAATACTCCATTCGTCCCGGAACACCCGGCGCGTCCATGCCGCGCCAAGTTCCTGAAGATGTAAAGTCTGAACGCCTGAAACGCCTGCAAGATTTGCTCTACACCCAACAAATGGCCTTCAATAAATCCCTTATCGGACGAACGTTAGATGTGCTTGTGGAGAATGGCGGCCGCGATGACGGACAGCTATTTGGCCGTAGTCCTTACTTGCAAGGCACCCATTTTGACGGACCAGAAGATTTGGTCGGGCAGATAGTGCCTGTGTTGATTACAGGGGCTGGGCGGAATTCACTTACCGGTGAATTAGTATCTTTAAGCTAATATTCTTCCAAAACTTTACTTACATTTCCCCAACCCATTTTGTTTGATAAGAATAGTGGCGTATTACCGTTATTGTCTTTAACGGTTTTGTCCATGCCTTGATTCAAAAGGTATATTGTCATTTCGGCAGCACCGCCCAATGCCATGTCGTGTAGAGTTGTCTTTCCTAGATCATCTACATATTCCAAAACTTCTTTTCCGAACTTTCCCTCTTTAAAACCTTGAACCATATTTAGAGCCATTGGGTGTTCGACCTCATTTGGATCTTTGTAACTTGGTTTTCCAAATATTCTTTTTTTCTTTTCTCGGAGCCATTCCAAGGGAACGAGATCAATTTTGTTCGGATCCCCAAAGTTTAACCCCCATGCTCCATCATGCGATGCTCGTTCGGGTGAAGACATACGTTTGCGCATTAAATTGACCGTAAATCCACCGAAAATTTCATCATCTAGCGAGTATAACCAATCGTAAAGCTGTTCAAATGGTACAGTGAGTTGGTCATTTGCCTTGATTTTCTTTAGCTCATTCGGAGTGTTGAGAACCTCAATGTAAAGATTGATGCCATCAAAATTAAAAACATTGGCCCACAAATACTCTGTAGTATCGCCCTCATCAAATCTGATTTTTACACTGGCAATACCCATAGCAGGAATAATGCGTCGATATTCCCATGTCATCTCCCGCCAAAAGAATTTAAAGTTTTTTCTCGCCTGCCGTGCTGCATGTTCCATTTCGGAATCGTTACTGGGAGAATTAAAGATTTTGGTCATTGAAAACCTTATAAGTTCGTTTTGGGTTGGAATTTAAAATGGGGCATAATTTTTACCTTGTCACGTCACAAAAAGTTACGAAACTAACGTGACAAGTGAAAACAAAGCTAAAGGAAAGTAGTCTAGTATTTGCCTGAAGAACGCTCTATCTACACACCATGAGTAAACAAACCGAAATATTCGAATTTTCCGATGCTGAATTGGTCCGCAAACTTTGCGGCCCAAATCATGCCAACCTCGCCCTTATCGAAGACGCCTTCGGTGTTTATATCGAAGCGCCCGGCGCTGCCGTGCATATTAATGGCGATACGCCGAGCCGTGCGAGGGCTGGAGAGCTTATTAAAGAGATTTATCAGCGTTTAGAGCGCGGCTGGCCTTGCGGGATATCTGATATTCGCGCTTTGATTAAAGCGATGGGTAAAGGCAAGGTGAAAGCCGCTGCTGTGGACGCCATTATTCCCTTTCCGCGACGCAGTCCGATTGTCCCTAAAACGCCTCGCCAGGAAAAATTTATTCACGCGATGCGCGATGAAACGATATGTTTCGGCGTTGGCCCTGCGGGTACGGGTAAGACATTTTTAGCCACCGCATATGGAGCGTCGCTTTTGGCGCGCGGCGAAATCGCACGATTTATTGCCTGCCGTCCGGCCGTCGAAGCGGGCGAGCGCCTTGGCTTCTTGCCTGGCGATCTTAACGAAAAAGTTGATCCTTACATGCAGCCCATTTGGGACGCGCTTCATATGGTATTAGGCCGGGACGAAGTTGATCGCCGCCGTGCCTCTGGCGATATTGAAGTCGCCCCGCTGGCCTTTATGCGCGGGCGGACATTATCTGATGCTTTTGTTGTGATTGATGAAGCGCAGAACGCGACGATCCCGCAAATGAAAATGGTGCTTACGCGCTTGGGCGAGCGGGCGAAATATGCGGTGACGGGCGACCCAACGCAAAGTGACTTACCGCATGGTGTTACATCTGGATTGGCGCATGCGTTAAAAATTCTCAAAGACATTAAAGGGATTGATCAGATCGTTTTTGAGGCGTCTGATGTTGTTCGGCATCCGCTTGTAGGGAAAATCGTCAACGCTTATGAGAAGGACACGAAGAGTCTCTGATTTTTGGTCCAGTGGACCAAAAATAACGGAGTGCCGAAACCGCAAGGTTTCGGATTAGAACGGAAACAATGACCCAATTACCCTTCGACATGGATATCGCCGTTCAGCATGAAGACTGGAATCAAGCGGTACCAGATATAGAGCCTCTTATCACTTTAGCCTTGAGTAAAATAATTCTAGAGCTGGACACTCCAAAGCATGGTGAACTCAGCATTGCGCTTGTCAGTGATGCTGAGATCCAGACCCTTAACCGTGACTACCGCGGCAAAGACAAACCGACCAATGTCTTGTCCTTCCCAGCGGCTAATACGCTTAACGGCCCTGCGCCGCTACTCGGTGATATCGTTCTAGCCTTTGAAACTGTCATCCGCGAAGCCGAGGAAAAATCCGCCACATTAGAGGCGCATCTGTCGCACCTCATCATTCATGGTTTTTTACATCTGCAAGGTTATGAGCACGAAACTGACGATGAGGCGGCAAAAATGGAAGCGCTGGAAATAACAGCTTTGGCCGCTTTGAAGATTGACAATCCCTATGAAATTCACGAGCCTTAGATCATCATGAGCACAGACGACAATTCACCGGGGTTTCTGGGTAAGATATTTGGACGCGGCGCAGACGCGTCATCTGGCAGGTCTTCGGATGCCGACCCTCAAGCGATTATTGATAAAGAACATGAGTTATCCAAAGAGGAAATGGTTGACGCGGCTGAGCGCTTTCACCTTATCACGGTGGAAGATGTTATGGTGCCGCGCGCTGATATCGTGGCTGTAGACAGCTCCGCGACGCTGACGGAGCTTAGCAATACGTTCAAAGAGGCGGGTCATTCTCGTCTGCCTGTCTATAAAGAGACGCTCGATGAGCCCGTTGGCATGGTCCATATTAAAGATGTCATGCCTTATCTGATGTTTGACGCCAAAGGCCGCAGCGGAAAAACCTACCCTAATAAAAAAGTCATTCAATATATTCGCCGCCCCGTCCTTTTTGTGCCGCCCTCTATGCTCGCGCGCGACCTGCTTAAACGGATGCAGGCCCGCCGGTCTCACATGGCGATCGTCGTCGATGAATATGGGGGCACGGACGGCATTGTTACCATTGAAGACTTGATCGAGGAAATTGTCGGCGAAATTGATGATGAACATGACGAGATCGATCCCGAAATTAAAATTGTAACGGGTAAAGGCGGCGTCTCTGTCTGGGAAGCCGATGCCCGTACCGCTATTGATGATTTTGAAGAGACTTTGGGCCGAGATTTCGCGACGCCCGATGAAGAAGAAGATGTCGACACATTGGGCGGACTTGTCTTTACCCTAGCGGGGCGCGTACCGGAACGCGGCGAAATTATCCGCCATCCTGACGGTGTGGAGTTTGAAGTTATCGATGCTGACCCCCGCCGCGTAAAGCGCCTGCGTATCAATGATACGCGAAAGCGCGCAAAACCGACGGTATAAGGATGGCGAGCTCAAGAGTTGCCGCGCCGAGTTTTATTCTAAAAACCACAGGGTGGAGTGGACGCTTTATTGGGCTTGCGCTAGGCGCCTTGGCCGTATTTGGGCAGGCCCCTTTTCATTTCTGGCCCGTCACGCTTATATGTTTTGCAATATTACTGGCGCGTCTCAAATGGGCCTCAGGCGCAGAGCGGCGCGTCCGCGCGGGATTTAGCGCAGGGTTCTGGTTCGCCTTTGGTTATTTCATGGCGGGAACTTATTGGATTGGGTCAGCCTTTATTGCGCGCGGCCCGGAATTTATTCCGATTATGCCGCCCATGGTTTTAGGACTTGGCATGCTGCTCGCTTTCTTTTGGGGGGTGGCCGGCGCGGCTTTTACCAAGCTTCGTTTAAAAGGCGCGGGCTCGCTCTTGGCCTTTGTGTCGCTTTTCTTCCTCGCAGAATTTACGCGCGGGCATTTATTTGGCGGCTTTCCGTGGAATCTTCCAGGATATATATTTGAAGGCGGCAAGGCCATGTCACAAGCCGCCTCGATTGTTGGCGTTTACGGGCTGACAGCCTTCGTTTTCGCCGTCAGCGCTCTCCTTTATTTAGTTATTTTTTCTGAAAAACGCGCGGCGCCTTTGTTCGCCTTTATTATCGTCATTGGCAGCGTGTTTTCTTTGGGCACGCTGCGTCTAAATGGGGCGCAGATAGATTATGTTGAGGCGGTGAAACTGCGATTGGTGCAAGTGCGTTTTACGCAAAAGGAAAAATTTGACCCCGAAAAATCCATAGGCATCGTCAATCAGTTCCTGACCCAGTCTATTGCGCCGGGCGTTGAGGACGTTACCCATATTATTTGGCCCGAGGGCGCGGTGAACGGGCTTGCTATTGAAAATGAAGCTTTATTGAATGCGATGGGACGAGAGCTGACCGCATACACAGAGACGCCGCCCATCTGGCTGCTAAATTCTTTGCGAAATGAGATGCGCCCGCATCCCAAAACGGGCGGCGTGATTGACGATTATTTTAATACCTCCGCGGCCATAACATTTAATGCCGACGGCGTTCCAGCCGTGGCGGCGTTTAATGATAAAAAGCATCTCGTGCCCTTTGGGGAATTTATTCCGGGCGGAAAATGGATGGAGATGAAAAATGTGCCTGTCATTTCGACCTCTCTCCTGTCTATTTCTGCCGCGCCAGAAAAATATAATGCAGACTTTCCCGGGCTACCGCGCCTGAGTCCGCAAATTTGTTATGAGATCATTTTTTCTGGTTTTACGCCCCGTCCCAAAAATGAAGCCCGCCCTGAGTGGATATTAAATCAGTCCAATGATGCCTGGTATGGTGATAGCTGGGGCCCATTACAGCATTCTAATATGGCGACTTACCGCGCAATTGAAGAAGGACTGCCCGTGGTCAGAGCGGCCTCTAATGGGATAACGGGCGTTATTAATTCCTATGGCCAATATGAAGAAAAGGTGGGGCCAAAAATGACAAGTGTTGTAGATTCGAAGCTGCCTAAACCCTTAGCCTCTACGCCTTTTTCAAAGTGGGTTAACTATCTTCTTCTCTTGATAAATTTATTAACAACGCTATGGTGCGCCGCATTGGCGCGGCAGGCATGAAGCGGCCGTTAATTTAAATAAAGTTCGACCTGATTTCTGGTGGGGGCACCGCTAGCACCGAACTTAACAGGGATGAGTAAAATGAATAAGCACGCACCGCGTTCGCCTAATCCAGTTGATGTACATGTAGGGACGCGTGTTCGTCTCAGGCGTCAAGTTATGAAAATGAGCCAAGAAAAATTGGGCGACCAATTAGGCGTCACATTTCAGCAGGTTCAAAAATATGAACGCGGCGCGAACCGTGTTGGCGCTAGCCGACTCTGGAGAATGTCGCAAGTCTTGGACGTCCCGGTAGGGTTTTTCTATGATGGTCTTGATGAAGCAGGAGGCTCTACGGAGTTTGCAACTGATGATCAATTGCCAATCGTTTATGAATTCATCAACAGCACGGACGGCGTGAATCTCGCCAAAGCTGTGTCGCAAATCAAAAACAAAGCCGTGCGCCGCCAAATTTTAGAGCTCGCACGCTCATTGGCCAAAGACGCGGCTGCCAGCGAAGACGGCTAAACGTCTCTGCCTCTCTACATAGCTGAATTTAAGACTGGAAAAAACATGCGCAGCTTTCTAAACGCTGCCCATGTTTAACCGTGACACAAATTCATTTCGCACCTTTGGGCGCGCAAAGGGCAAACCTCTAAGTCCCGCGCAAGCGGCCTTAATGGATGAAGAATTTCCAAAGGTTGATTTTGGCGGAGATATAAAGGCGGGCAAAAACCCCCTCATTGATAGAGCTGATGGAACTAATGCCGATCAGGTCTGGCTTGAAATCGGCTTTGGCGGCGCGGAGCACTTGATATGGCAGGCAGAGCAGAACCCTGACGTTACGCTGCTGGGCGTTGAGCCCTTTTTAAACGGAGTTGCCAAAGCTGTTCGGGGCATCGTCGATAAAGAGCTGAAAAATGTTTATCTGCATAGAGGTGATGCGCGTGACGTTTTAAGGCTATTGCCTGATAATAGTCTTGATTGCGTCTTCGTTCTTTTTCCGGATCCTTGGCACAAGGCGCGCCATAATAAGCGCCGTATTATCAATATAGAATTTATAGAGCAGCTTCACCGCGTGATTAAGCCCGGGGGCAGGTTCCGCTTTGGTAGCGACATTATTCACTATGTTGATTGGACGTTGACGCGGCTGAAACGCCATGGCGGCTTTGAGTGGCCAGCCGCCGCGCAAGAGGAATGGCGCAATCGCCCCGAGGATTGGCCCTCGACACGCTACCTAGAAAAGGCGATACGTGAAGGACGCAGCGGGCATTTCTTTGAATTTATCCGCCGCGACTACGAATAGGCGAGTCTGGGCGTAAGCCGGCGAGCCTTCAAATATATATGACCATGAGTGAGGGCGAATTCATGCACAAATTTTTTATAAGATATTTAGCTGTCTTTATGATGCTAGCCTTGCCTCTATCGGCACTGGCACAAAACTCGAGCGAGGACCCGCAAACGCCAATAGCTGTCTCGTCAGCTACAAATAGCGATCAAAAGATCGAAGACCGTATCGCAAATATCTTTGATAAAATTGACGGCGTTCAATCCGTAACGGTCAATGTCGACGCAGGTATTGTGACGCTTAGCGGGGATGTTGCGAATGAAGCCGCCGCTGATGATGCCAAAGATATTGCTATTCGGACAGCAGGCGTCGTCCGGGTCGAAGACAAAATTAACCGGACTTTGGGCGTTAAAGATAACGTCACGCCATTCGTCAAAGGGATGACAGTCAATAGCCAAAAACTGTTAAGGGCTTTCCCCCTTATCCTTTTATCTTTCCTTATCTTTTTGACCTTTGGCTTAATTGGCGGATGGTTGGCGCGGCGTAAGGCCCTTTGGAACAAGGTCGCGACAAATCCATTTTTGGGTGAAATTTTGTCACAAATCGTGCGGCTCGCATTTTGGGCTTTAGGCGCGGTCCTGGCTTTAAATCTCATTGGGGCGTCAGGATTTCTGGCGACGTTACTAGGCGGCGCAGGGGTGATGGGCATCGCCATTGGTTTTGCCGTGCGAGATTCTCTTGAAAATTACATCTCCTCTATCATGCTAAGCCTGCGCCAACCCTTCCGGGCCAATGATCATGTGGTGATCAATGATAAAGAGGGTATCGTGGTCAGGCTAACCTCGCGCGCAACCATTTTAATGACGCTGGACGGTAACCATTTACGCATCCCCAATTCGGCGGTCTTTAAGGGCATAATCTTAAATTATACGACCAATCCCGAGCGCCGCTTTGAGTTCAGCCTTACCATAGACCCAAAGGATGATCCGATTGCGGCGATAGCCGTGGGCATGGAGGCCATGGAAACCCATGACTTTGTTATAAGTGAGCCAGAGCCAGCCGCTATGATTAAAACGGTGACCGAAAAAGCTGTAACGCTCGAATTTTTCGGATGGGTAGATCAATGCGAAACCAATTTTGGAAAAGCACGCAGCCAAGTTATCCGCACAGTCACTGCGGCGCTTGCGGCGGCGCATAAGACGCCCTTAGTGCCTTCAAAAACTAAAAAGACCCTCGCAACCCAAGACGATGTGCTAGACGTTTCGCGCGATACTCACCTGCAAGAAAAGATCAATGAGGATCGCGCGCAGAGCGGCGGCAGTGGCTTGCTAGATCAGAACAAGCCCGTTGAATAAAGGGCGCAACGGCGGCATGGCCGCGCCCCTATGTGAAGAGGTCATGATGGGGCGTGATAATAGGACTTGCCAAAACCTTAATGGCCGCCTATAGACCGCGACAGACATACACCTCTGGCACAGGATGCCAGCAGGGTGACCCCGACGGGGTCGCCTTTTTTATTGGCTAAAAACCAGAGGTCATAAGGATATAAATGAAGACGAAAACAAATACTGACGCCCGCATATTAGCCATTGCAGAGCCTATCGCCAAAGATATGGGCCTGAACATTGTGCGCGTGCGCGTGCAATCTGGCCGCCGTAAGACCGTTCAGATTATGGCAGAACGCGTCACCGATGGTTTGCTCGGCATTACTGAATGCGAAAAGCTTTCGCGAGAATTGACGGCAACATTAGATGTTGAGGATCCGATACATGACCCCTTTATCCTAGAGGTGTCTTCACCGGGGCTCGAGCGTCCATTGACCGTGCTTGAAGATTTTAAAAGTTACGCAGGCTATGCCGCCCGTCTTGATCTTGACCGCATGGTTGAGGGCCGTAAACGCTTTCGCGGTATCTTGGCGGGTATTGACGGTAATAATGTTGATATTGATTTGGATGGCGAGACGGAAAAGACTGCTCAAATCCCCTTTGATTGGATTTCAGAGGCCAAGCTTTTATTGACGGACGACCTTATCAAAGCCGGCCAAGACGCCAAAGATGCGGCTTATGCGGCCTTAGAAAATTCTGAAACTACACAAAAATCTGACACACCGGAAAACGAATAGGAGACTCTTATGTCCACTGCCGGAATTAGCGCAAATAAATTAGAGCTTTTGCAAATCGCCAAGGCGGTCGCAGATGAAAAATCGATTGATAAAGAAATCGTTTTAGAAGCGATCGAAGAAGCTATTCAGAAAGCCGCGCGTATGCGTTACGGCGCTGAGCTAGACATTCGCGCTAAGCTTGACCCTGTAACAGGTGAGCAAAGCTTGAAGCGCGTTGTGACGGTTACAGAAGAGGACGAGATTGAGAATGACGCGACCCAGACAAATCTGGCCACCGCAAAACTTGATCATCCCGAAGCTGAAATTGGCTATGAAATTGTTACGGTTCTGCCGCCCCTAGAATTTGGCCGCGTTCAGGCACAAATGTCCAAGCAGATCATCATGGGCAAAATTCGCGACGCTGAACGCGCGCGTCAATATGCTGAATATAAAGACCGCGTCGGCGAAATCATTAATGGTATCGTTAAGCGCGTTGAATATGGTCACATCATTGTTGATCTTGGCCGCGCCGAAGGCGTCATCCGCCGCGACCAGGCCCTGCCGCGTGAAAACGTTAAAGGCGGTGACCGTATTCGCGCTTATATCATGGACGTTCGCGAAGAACCGCGCGGGTCACAAATCTTCCTATCGCGGGCCCATCCGCAATTCATGGCGCAACTCTTTGCCCAAGAAGTTCCAGAGGTTTATGAAGGCATTATCCAAATCGTCGCTGTTGCGCGTGACCCTGGCTCTCGTGCCAAAATCGCCGTTTACTCAAATGACGGCGCTATTGATCCCGTCGGGGCTTGTGTGGGTATGCGCGGATCGCGTGTTCAGGCTGTTGTGAATGAGCTCCAAGGTGAGCGCATCGACATCATTCCATTCACCGAAGACGCCGCGACATTCATCGTCAATGCGCTACAGCCTGCTGAAGTTGCAAAAGTTGTTATCGACGAAGCTAATGACCGTATCGAAGTTGTTGTCCCGGATGAGCAGCTGTCCCTTGCTATTGGCCGCCGCGGCCAAAATGTGCGCCTCGCCTCACAACTTTCAGGCTGGGCCATTGATATCCTAACCGAAGAGCAAGAATCAGAGCGCCGCCAGATCGAATTTAAAGAACGTTCAGAACTGTTTATGAACGGCCTTGATGTTGATGAAATGATTGCGCAGCTTCTTGTCTCCGAAGGCTTTATCACCATGGAAGAAGTTGGCTATGTTGCGCTCGAAGACTTGACCTCTATTGAAGGCTTTGATGACGAGACCGCTGAAGAGCTACAGACGCGTGCCCGCGAATATCTTGAAAAGCTCGCCAAAGAGCAAGACGAGACGCGTAAGGCTGCAGGCGTTCACGATGATGTCCTAGAGATTGAAGGCGTCACCTTGCCAATGGCTGTTGCCTTTGGTGAGAATGAAGTTCTCTCCGTCGAAGACGTTGCGGGCCTCGTTCCAGATGATCTACGCGGCTATACTGAAATTAGGAACGGCGAAAAGGTTCATGAAGAAGGCATCTTAGAAACCTTCAAAATGAGCGAAGACGCCGCGACAATGCTTATCATGCAGGCCCGCGTTAAAGCTGGCTGGATTGATGAAAGCGCGTTGATTGTTGAGGAAGAAGAAACCGAAGAGGTCGTGGTTGACGAAAATGCAGCTCCGACAGCAGAAGATGTGTTCGGCTAGGACTTTTAATTGACTGAGGCACCCACCATATCAGAAGAAGAGGCCGAGTTCGGTCCTGATCGGCGCGGCCACAAGCCCGTCGAGCGGCGCTGCCTCGCGAGCGGTGAAACCCGCGAGCCAGCAGATATGGTGCGTTTTGTTTTGGATCCTGAAGGCGTTGTTACGCCGGATATTCAAGGCAAATTGCCAGGCCGGGGTGTTTGGGTCAGTAGTGATCGTAAGTCGCTTGAAAAAGTTATTGCGCTAAAAAGCTTTGCAAGAGGCTTTAAAGGTAAGGCCAAAGTTGAGGGCGACTTGGTCGGCTTAACAGAGAAATTGCTGGAGCGCCGTATTTTAGGGCTTATTACGATGGCGCGCAAAGCGGGCGTTATTGCCCTCGGAAATGACCAAGTGCAATCTATGGCCCGGGAGGCCGCGATTGCGTTTCGGATCGAAGCGTCAGACGGGTCAAAAGATGGGCGGAGTAAAATCCGCACATTAGCCAAGGCGATGAACCGCGAGCAGGACTTACCAGACCCGATTGTGATTGGCTGTTTTACGGCAGATCAAATCGGGCAAGCCTTGGCGCGCGAGTCGATTGTCCACGCCGCGATTAGGCCCTGTAAATTGGCAAAGTCGATGAAAGTCGATGTGCGCAGATTGTCAGGGTTTCGGGAGTTAATCCCGATGGACTGGCCTGATAGGGCACATGAAATACGGGAAAAATAAAGCGTTTTTCCCTGTTGAATATAGGCGCAAGGTCGTTACGTTACGCGGCCAAGCGCAAGATGAATAAATAGCGTTGATGAGCGGGACTTATGACCCTGCCATCTGAAAGATGAAAATGACTGATACGAACAATAAAACACCCGGCGGACGCAAGCCTCTCTCTCTGAGTTCTTCAGGCAAGGGCTCCGTGCGCCAATCTCTCTCGGGCGGCCGCTCCAAAGCGGTTGTGGTCGAGAAGAAGAAAAAAGTTATCATCCGCCCGGGTGCGGGAAGCGCTGCGCCAAAGGTTAAGGTTACGCCGAAGATTGCTGTTCCAGCGGCTAAGCCGAAAGCGAATGATGATGCTCTCGCGGCTAAACGTCTTGGTCTTTCACTGGCTGAATATCAAAAACGCCAAGAAGCGTTAAGCGCGGCCAAGGCGCAAGCTGATGAGCGGGACGCGAAAAAAGCGGCTGAGCAAGCTGAGCGCCAAGCCCGAATGGCTGAAGAAAAAGCCGCTCTAGAGGCTAAGAAAAAAGCGGAAGAGGAAGAAGAACTTCGCCGTCTCGAGGCCGAAGAAGAAAAGCGCCGTAAGGAAGAAGCTGAAAAACTGGCTGCGCGTAAACCTGTTGGCGCCCCGGACGTTAAGAAAAAAGATGAAGA
This sequence comes from Hellea sp., assembly GCA_039977295.1. GTDB lineage: Bacteria > Pseudomonadota > Alphaproteobacteria > Caulobacterales > Maricaulaceae > Hellea. The sequence goes on from JBDWDN010000003.1 coordinate 534,630, forward strand.
TACGCGCTCTGAACTCGAGAAGGCAGGTGGCCGCGTTAAGAAAAAACGTGCAGCTCCGCCGCCGACCCGTTCCAAAGGCGAAACCAAACGCCGCCGGGGTAAATTGACAATCGTTTCTGCCCTTGCCGGCAATGATGACCGTCAGCGCTCGCTCGCCTCTGTGAAGCGAGCGCGTGAACGTGAAAAGCAGCGCCAGCGCGGCGGTGCAGGTGAACGTAATAAAGTTCAGCGCGAAGTCGTTATCCCCGAAGCCATCACAGTTGCCGAGCTTTCTAACCGTATGGCTGAACGCGCGCGTGATGTTGTCAAATATCTCATGCAACAAGGCACAATGGCAACGATGAACGATGTTCTTGATGCTGATACGGCTCAATTGGTTGTCGAAGATTTTGGTCACACTGTAAAACGTGTGTCTGCTGCTGATGTGGAAGACAACTTTATCATCGATGACACACCTTCTGATGAAAAAGATCGCAAGCCGCGCGCGCCTGTTGTTGCCGTTATGGGCCATGTTGACCATGGTAAAACGTCATTGCTCGACGCGCTGCGTTCAACCGACACGGCTTCAGGCGAAGCTGGCGGGATCACGCAGCATATCGGCGCTTACCAGCTCAAGTTAAAATCAGGCGAACAAATTACGGTTCTAGATACACCAGGTCACGCGGCCTTTTCTGAAATGAGAACCCGCGGCGCGCAAGCTGTTGATATCGTCGTTCTCGTTGTCGCCGCTGATGACGGGGTTATGCCGCAAACGATTGAATCGATAAAATATGCTCAAGCAGCAGAGACGCCGATCATCGTCGCGATCAATAAAATGGATAGCTATGATGCTAACCCGCAAAAGGTCGAAACTGATCTCTTACAGCACAACATCATCACCGAATCCATGTCGGGCGAAACACAAGCCATTCATGTTTCAGCCAAAAAGAAAACGGGTTTAGAAGATTTGGCAGAAGCCATTTCTAACCAAGCTGAGCTAATGGAATTAAAGGCCAACCCAACGCGTAATTCAGATGGCTTAGTGATTGAGTCCAAAGTTGAGAAAGGCCGCGGCCCTGTCGCGACCCTTCTTGTTAAACGCGGAACGCTTGAGCGCGGCCAAATCATTGTGGCTGGCGAATATTGGGGTAAAGTCAAAGCCATGATGGATGAGCGCAATAAGCAGCTCAAAAAAGCGGGCCCGTCAACACCTGTCGAAGTTATGGGTCTGGACGGCGCGCCTGCTCCGGGTGAGCCTTTCGCGGTTGTTGAAACCGAAGCCCGCGCGCGTGAGCTTACGGAATACCGTATCGATAAGCGCAAAGAGGATCTGACCAAAGCCTCTGGCGGTGCCTCTATGGAACAGATGATGGCGAAGCTCGCCGATAAGACGACATCCGAAATGGCTCTATTGGTCAAAGCTGATGTTGAAGGATCTGCGCAAGCTATCAAGACATCCCTCGAAGACCTTGGGAATGACGAAGTCAAAGCCCGCGTTATTTATAGCGCAGCTGGCGGTATTTCTGAATCAGATGTGCATCTTGCCGCCTCATCTGGCGCGCCAATTATTGCTTTCAATGTCCGCGCTAATCGTCAAGCCAAAGAATTGGCTGAAAAAGAAGGCGTAGAAATTCGTTACTACTCCATCATTTACAGCTTGCTCGACGAGATTAAAGGCGCGCTTGAAGGCATGCTTGCACCAGAACGCAAAGAGACATTTATCGGCTACGCCGAAGTCCTTGAAATTTTCGATATTTCCAAGCTCGGCAAAATTGCGGGGGCGAAAGTCACCGAAGGCCGCGTCGAACGCGGATCAGGTGTTCGCCTCCTTCGCGATGATGTCGTCATTCATGAAGGTGAGCTTTCAACGCTGAAACGCTTCAAGGACGAAGTCCCTAAAGTGCAAGCTGGCATGGAATGCGGTATGGGCTTCCTGGGCTATCACGACCTTCGCAAAGGCGACCAGATCGAGTGTTTCACAGTAGAGATGCTGGATAGAAAGCTCGATTAAAATCTACTCATTCGCAGCATTGCGTATGCGGATGAGTTGTCCTGATGGCGCGCCGTTATTGATGGCTCGCACGCCCGGAACTATTGTATATTCGGTATCGGTTAGCATATAGAGCGTGCCATTGGGGCTCTGCGCGGCTTTGCGGCTGCGAACATGGTCGCCGATAAATAATTCCTCTATGGAGGCGATCTTGCTGTTTTCGAAATTTATGCGCCACAGGCTGCCTCGCGAAAGTCCCGGCACTATCAGGTCATTATTCCACGTTGGAAATTCGTCCCCGCTGTAAAATGTTAAGCCTGTCGGCGCGACTGTTTGAAGCCAAAACCATTCGGGGTCTGTGAATATGGTCTCTTCCATGGCGGGCGGCGCGTAATCCGCGAACCTATATTTCCCGCTGGTCTTAATCGGCCATCCATAATTTGCGCCTTTGATCAGGCGGTTTATCTCATCGCCTTGATGCGTCCCATGTTCGGAGAACCAAATCTCTTTTGTCACAGGGTGCAGGGCAAGACCTTGCGCCGCGCGGATCCCCAGCGCGTAAATCCCGGCGCTCGCCTCTGGCCCGAAATCCGGATTATCTGCGGGAATAGACCCGTCGGGATTGAAGCGATATATCTTGCCTCTTCGGTCGGTGATATCTTGCGCAATAGGGGCTTCAGGTTGGTTCTCCTCGGAGAATAAACGCTCGCCAATTGTGATGTACAGCTTTCCATCTCCGCCAATAATCATCCCGCCGCCATAATGGTAACGCTCATTTTCTGTATAAGGCTCTGCCGTCAAGATTGTTTTTATCTCAGTTAAGGCGTTATCTCGTAATACGGCCCGAATAATTTTCGTGGTCGTCGCTCCGTCTTTTTGCGCGGCATAGGCCAAATAGATTTCATTATTTGTTTTGAAGTCAGGGCTAAGCAAAACTTCGAAAATTCCATTATTTCCGCGCCGATCTGAGACGAGGTCAGAAGGGAGGCCCGCTATGACATCACGCGTTTTGTCCATGAGGTCAATTCGTATCAAATCGCCCCCCTTTTCAGATATCAAGGCCTCTTCATCGCTCAGAAAGGCAATACTCCAAGGGCTTTTTAAATCATCTAGGACGACGTCTTTTACGGGGCGAGCTTCGGGGGCATGAATTTCATTAGGTATAGGCGAGGACGGCGTGCAAGCAGCTAGAGATAAAATCGCTACACTCAGAGAGGCTATTTTTCGCATTGCTTTTTACCTTTACAGATTGCCGCGAATAGAGTGTTGAGCGGCTCCGCTTTTGTTTTGCCGCGCCGGGCATCTGCTTTTCGAATAAATTTCGCGGAGGCGAAGTCTTTCGGATCAATCTCATCAGGGGAGCGGGTATGTTTTAAAGCATACATGAAGTCTGCATCATAGAGATAGGTCCGGTGTTCTGAGTCGCGCATATCTGCGGCCTTAAAGATGAACGGGCCGCCCTGAGGGCTAACAATTTCGGCCGTATATCCCGCTTTATAGGCCTGTTTAAAAGCTTTGATAAGTTCAGAAAGAGGGGCTGGCCGATCTGTAGCGATAAGTAAAATGCGATCACCGCTGCGATCAGAGTCTCCATGACCTGCGGCTTTGCTGAGGATTTTCCAGTCGCCGTCCAATTTTTTTAGGATAAAAATGTCAATGTAACGGGCATTTCCTTTGGGAATTAATATCTCCGCTTTGGCCGTTGCAATATCTCCAGAGATATCGATGTCGAGAATTTTACCATAGCGGCCATTAAATTTGCCGCGCTCCCGCTTTTCAAAAAGAGCCGCATAGGTCTCAGACGTCATGCGGTAGATAGGCTTTTCCGGATGATGCAAAAACATGTCAGATTCTGCGTAAAATGCTGATTTAATCTGATCGGGCCGGCTATAAGAACTTCCGTTGAGATAATTATTTAGCGCGGCTTTGACGGCGTCGTGCTGATCTGAACTATCTTGCGCTAGCGAGAGCGGGATATAAGCAAAAAGCGTCAGTCCTAGAATAAGACAATATTTCATAAATGACAGTTTCATCCCATGACCTCACTCGGTAATTAGTTTGAAACACCAACTTAAACGACAAGTGTCGTATAAGTAAACTATAAAAAGACAACTGCCGTAATGTTGTTTCCTCTAGTATTCTTACATAACATGCCCGATATAGCGGCCATGTCTAAAAACCGTCCCCCTTCCCAACGCCAACTCAAAGCCGGTGAGCTTATCCGCCGCGCGCTAGCTGATATATTGGCGAAAGAAAATATACGTGATGCCGATTTGCAAGGCGTCTCTGTCACCATATCCGAAGTGCGGGCGTCGCCCGACCTTAAACATGCTATTGTTTACGCCGCGCCTTTGGGCGGAACGGCTGGCGGCACGGATGTTGATAAGGTTATTGCAGCGCTGCAGCGCTGTAGCTCATTTCTGCGCGGCCGCCTCGGCAAAGAAATGGAAATGAAATCTACACCGCGCCTCAGGTTTGTTGCAGATCGCAGTTTTGATACGGCGGAGGATATGGCGAAACTGCTGGATCAACCGCAAGTCAAGCAAGACCTGGATAAAGCATAAAAAAAGCCGCCCAAATGAGCGGCTTTTCTCTTAGGTTTTTTAAAGCGAATTATTTCGCCATTGGATCGCTGGAAACGGCTCCGTTGCGAGTCATTGGAATCATAACCGTACCTGGGTATTTGTAAATCGCGCCTGTAAGGGCGTCAACGCCGACACCGATACCGCCGCCTAGAATAATGTTACCGGCTGTCGAGCCTTCAACTTTGCCTGTGACCGTTTTGCTAGCCGTTTGATAACCAGCTTTATTACACTCAATTTTGAGCGCTTTTTTGCTGCGCGGAAATTTAACTTCTGCTGGCGTGACAAAGCTTTCATTGACGGCAAAATCAGAACCGCCCGTTGCTGTGCAATCGGCGCCAGTGACGTCACCCGTGTTGATTTTAACAAGTTGATTTGATCCGTTCACGACAGTGGAACAAGCTGATAAGCTGATAGCTGCCAAAGCAACTGTGATTAATTTATAGTTCATGGATAGGCCCTCTTATAATATTGTTGGTTATTCTTAACCCCGATTTTTCATCAATAAAGATGAAACGCAGGGTTTCAAGCCCTAATTGCTATTTTACCGTAAAGGGGGCATAGGCTCGCGGGCAATCAAGGAGGCTTCATTGGCACGTAAACGCAAAGGTAATCCCGTCCACGGATGGGTGGTTTTGGACAAGCCGTATGGTTTGGGCTCGACCTCCGCTGTGGGCAAGGTGCGCTGGCTTCATAGCGCGCAAAAGGCAGGTCATGCAGGCACACTTGACCCCCTTGCAACGGGGATATTGCCGATTGCTTTGGGCGAGGCGACGAAAACTGTCCCCTTTATGATGGACGCAAAGAAGGGATATCAATTTACGCTGACCTTTGGCGAGAATACCGATACATGGGATATGGAAGGTGTGGTGACGCAGACGTCAGATATCCGTCCCTCTGAGGATGACATTATCGCAGCTCTGCCGCAATTTATCGGCGATATAGAGCAAATTCCGCCGCGTTATTCAGCGATAAAGGTGGACGGTAAGCGGTCATATGATTTGGCGCGGGCCGGGGAGGTTGTAGAGCTTAAGTCCCGCAAAGTCGCCGTTGACAGCTTTGAGCTTTTGGAATTTGACGAAGGCGCGGCGACCTTTGAGGTTGGATGCGGGAAGGGCACCTATATACGCTCTCTCGCGCGGGATATGGCGGCTGTGCTTGGGACATGCGGGCATGTCACAATGCTGCGCCGAACACGGGTTGGGCCTTTCACATTAGAGCAGTCTTTTACACTAGACGCGCTAGAAAAACTCTGCCATATGGGCGGCGTTTCAGGCGCCTTGCGTCCTGTAGAGACTGCGCTGGACGACATCCCGGTGCTAGCCCTTACGGAACAAGAGGCGATTGAGCTGAAACATGGACGGGCGATTGTCCTTACCCCTTCTTTCACGGCCGAAAATTCCGAGTGGGTTTTGGCTATGTTAGACGACAAGGCGGTCGCTCTTTGTGACACACAGGAGGGTCAATTAAGACCCAAACGCGTGTTTAATTTATAACCGTAAAACGGAGACTCACGATGTCGATCACACCAGAGCGCAAATCAGCGCTGATCAATGAATACGCAACGAAACCTGGCGATACAGGTTCACCCGAAGTTCAAGTTGCGATCCTTACGGACCGCATCAAAACACTGACGGAACACTTTCAAACAAATAAGAAAGACAACCATTCTCGCCGCGGGCTTTTGGCCATGGTCGCGAAACGTCGTCGTCTTTTAGCTTATTTGAAGAAAAAAGATGAGGGTCGTTATAAGACACTTATCGAGAAATTAGGTCTGCGCCACTAGGCGCCGCCACAGTAAAAAATTAAAGGCTGCCAATTCGGGCGGCCTTTCTCACATCTAGAAATGTGAAAAACCGCGCATAAGGCGCAATCTCTAGGGTTCAAAAATGAGCCCTTAGAATATGTACGATGAAGAAAGAAAAAGTACGATATGTTTGATAAACACTCAGTAGAAATAGATTGGGCAGGACGCCCTCTCAAACTAGAAACCGGCGGCATGGCTCGCCAAGCGGATGGCGCCGTTCTCGCCACTTACGGAGAAACAGTTCTCCTCGCCACAGTTGTTGCGAAAAAAACTGAAAAGCCGGGACAGAGCTTCTTCCCGCTAACAGTCAACTACATGGAAAAGTTCTATGCTGCGGGTAAAGTCCCAGGCGGATATTTTAAACGTGAAGGCCGTCCAACAGAACGCGAAACACTTATTGCGCGCCTAACTGACCGCCCAATCCGTCCGCTCTTCCCAAAGGGTTTTAAAAACGAAGTTCAAATCGTCATCACTGTTCTGCAGCATGACCTTGAAAATGAGCCTGATGTTCTTGGCATGATCGCAGCCTCTGCGGCGCTGTCTATTTCTGGCGTTCCATTTGCAGGCCCAATCGCGGCAGCGCGTATAGGCCTTATCGAAGGTGACTACGTTCTAAACCCAACACTTGATGAGCTGAAAGAATCTGAGCTTGACCTTGTTGTTGCAGGCACATCTGACGCCGTCATGATGGTGGAATCAGAAGCCAAAGAATTGACAGAAGAGCAAATGCTCGGCGCTGTTATGTATGCTCACGAATCTTGCCAAGATGTTATCAAGGCTATTCATAAGCTAACCAAAGCGGCTGGCAAAACACCTTGGGTCTTCGAAACGCCAGATTTATCTGCCGAGAAAAAGGCTATGAAAAAAGTTGCCGAGAAAGGCATCAAAGCAGCTTATAAACTCACGGACAAAATGGAGCGTCAAGACGCGCTTCGCGAAACACGCACAGCGGCGTGGGACGCTTTAGGCAAATCTGAAGAGAATGAAGACGGCATGGCCGATAACGTATTCTCTGACGTGTTCAAATCTATCGAATCCACAACGGTTCGCTCTTCTGTCATTAAGACGAAGAAACGTATCGATGGCCGTAAGCTTGATCAAGTTCGCCCGATTGTTTCCGAAGCTGGCATCCTCCCGCGCACGCATGGTTCTGCCTTGTTTACGCGCGGCGAAACACAGGCGCTTTGCGTTGCAACACTGGGCACATCTGATGATGAGCAATTTGTTGATCAGCTAACTGGCACGATCAAAAACAAGTTCCTTCTCCATTACAACTTCCCGCCATATTCTGTGGGTGAAGCTGGCCGTATGGGCGGCACGTCTCGCCGTGAACATGGCCATGGTAAGCTCGCCTGGCGCGCGCTCCAAGCTGTTCTGCCAACAGCGGAAGATTTCCCTTACACAATCCGTCTTGTATCTGAAATCATGGAATCAAATGGCTCGTCTTCTATGGCGACTGTCTGTGGTTGCTCTCTTGCGATGATGGATGCGGGTGTTCCGCTGAAACGTCCAGTTTCTGGTATCGCTATGGGCCTTATCAAAGACGGCGACGAAATGGCTGTCCTCTCTGATATCCTCGGCGACGAAGATCACCTCGGCGACATGGACTTCAAAGTTGCGGGTACATCAGAAGGTATCACCTCTCTGCAAATGGATATCAAGATCGCAGGTATCTCTGAAGAGATCATGACAACAGCTTTGGAACAAGCCAATGCTGGACGTTTGCACATTCTTGACGAGATGAACAAAGCTCTGACAGAAGCCCGCGACGAAGTCGGTGAATTTGCGCCGCGCATTGAAACGATTAAAATCCCGGTTGATAAAATCCGCGACGTTATCGGGACAGGCGGCAAAGTCATTCGCGAAATCGTTGACACAACAGGCGCTCGCGTTTCTGTTGAAGATGACGGCACAATCAAAATCGCCTCAACTGACAAAGCTTCTATCGAAGCTGCGATTACATGGATTAAAGGCCTAACAGCTGAGCCAGAAGTCGGCGTGATCTATAAAGGTAAAGTCGTGAAGGTTGTTGATTTCGGCGCGTTCGTTAACTTCTTTGGACCAAAAGACGGCCTTGTGCATGTCTCTCAAATCCTGCCTGAACGCGTAAATCACCCGTCTGATCACTTGAAAGAAGGCCAAGAAGTTTACGTTAAACTTATGGGCTTTGATGATCGCGGCAAGGTACGCCTCGCCATGAAATATGTCGATCAAGAAACAGGCCTAGAAATCCCGCGTGAGCCGCGTCCAGACAATAAAAAATCTGACGATAAGCCCTCAGGCGAAAAGCCAAAGCGCAAGCGCCGCGGTAAGAAAAAGCAAGAAGAGGAATAGCGTCCACAATCGTTCCGGTGGAACGATTGTGGCGAATCCCCGGCGCGCTCAGCCGCGCCGCTAGTGCTAATTTCAGAATTGTTTAAGCCGGCTCTCGAGCCGGCTTTTTTTTCGTGTTTTAAGGAGTCGCTCAATCTCTAACTGAGGTTCTGGCCGAGCTTTAAACTTTTGAGGGCATGTTGAGCATCTATCAGATTGGTGTAGTCCACGGGACGCGGCCAGTCGGAGAGGCAGGCCTTGGTAAATCTTTGAATATCATGTTCTAGCGCGGTCATTTTTTGTTCCCGCGTAAAAGCGGTGTCATGGTCAAATACATAGGACATATTTAGCGTTTCAAAAATGTGGCAGGGTTGGCTCAAAGGGGCTCGGCCAACCCCGCTAAAATTCGTAAAATGATAAGAGGGTGAAATCATTTTACGTTTCATCTTCTGGGGTAGAAGAGATAAATGCCTTAGAGCCCTTCGCGTGAACACAAGCAATAAAACTGGGCGTGAGCATTTTGTGATAATCGCGAGATGTTGAGAGGCTGCAAATGCAGTTCGATATAAACCCCAAAAATTGACGAGCTTGTCGCCTTCCTTTGTCATCTTGGCTTCCCTCGGTTTAAAATCACTAAACTGGGATGCCATAGACCTGTAGACGCCAATATTTGACCCTGATGCCCCTTACCGCTATAACTCGCTGAAAGGGGCCCTCACATGACATATTTCAAAACACTATTCCTAATGCTGACCGCAATTCTTCTCTCCGCCTGTGACATGAATGGCATGGCCGAAAAAATGGTGCCTGCGCATATCTTGGAAAAGAATGATGCCGTCATTGAAAATGTTTTAGCGGCGAATGCCGATTACTTCACTGAATTTGATGCCTCTGAGATTGAGAAAGCGAAAGTCTATTTTGAGGAAAACATCTCCAAGGGTAAAATGCTGCGCAAAGACTTCGTCGGCGTTAATACCCAGACGTCAATTTCTTCGGGGCAAAAATCAAAAAATATTGACCTGACTGTCGAAGTCCAAACGGAGGACGGCTTTACGCTTATTTCCACTAATTATACATTGGACAATGCGGGTGAGTGCTGCACGCTTAGAAATGTGACCTCCGCCAAGCATGAAACCTCCCCTGTACGGGCCGCGCTTGAAACGACAATGAAAGTTTTAAAGGCTATGGGCCTCATCTTTTTGATTGGATTAATTGGCCTTATCGTATTTCTTGTGCGGCGCTCTAAGCGAAAGAAAGCCCTGCCCTCAAGTTAAACTCGGACTTTCATATATGGACAACCAGTTGGTTTGACTGGGTCCAATATGACGGCTCAATCATGCAGCCTCTTATCCGTAACTCCGGCGAAGCTTTGGGCGTCAAAGCCGTCCTTAATACGTCAGCCCCCGAGGATCAGCGTTTTGCCTCTTCCATTAATATGAATAATCTGACCGCAATAGAAAAATGGATCGGCGGCACAAACCCAGTTCAAAACGGAAATAAATTTAATGGATTATCTGCGCCGAAATGGCCAGCGGCCTTGCCCGATATAAATTCAAATTTAGCAAAGCAAGGAGAGGCGCTTTACAACACCAACTGTTCTGGCTGCCACCTGCCTAGCGTGACGTCAGAAGAGTTTTGGAGTGATAAATATTGGAAACCCATTGAGCATTACTCCGCAGAGGGCGAGCTTCAAACCACGGAAGAAAGCTATCTCAATCTAAAAATCATTCCGGTCGATTTTATCGGAACAGATCCAAGGCAGTCCAAAGTTTTGACAGAGCGCCGCGTTGACACAACCGGCCTTGGCCTTAACACCCAAGTCTGCACCGTTGTGGAATTTGAAAGCGGCGGCGTCAAAAGGAAGGGGCTCAAATATGTTGATCTCAAAGATAGTCCAAATGCCTTTTTCGGGTTCAGCCTAGGCGCAATTGTTGATCAGACAAATGAGCGCTGGTTTGAACAAAATTACACATCGCCCGAGACACAGTTTCTCATGAAAGGGGATGGCCGCCCGAATTGTCTGTTGCCAGGACAAGGCTACAAAGCGCGTCCGTTAAATGGCGTTTGGGCAACGGCGCCTTTCCTACATAATGGATCCGTTGCGACGATTTATGATCTTCTAACCCCTGCCAGTGACAGGCCCAAATTTGTTGAATTAGGAACTACCCAGTTCGACCCTAAGAAACTCGGTGTCGTACAAAGCCAATGGGTCTCAAAATTCAAACCCAAAACCTCCCCGAAACTCACAAAGGACTATTCGCCCAAAGGCTATTTCATATTGGATAGCCGCCAAGAAGGAAATTGGAACACAGGTCACAGCTTCGAAAATGACAGAAGCAAAGAGGGCGTCATAGGCCGCGCATTCTCCGAAGAGGAGAAATGGGCGCTGATTGAGTATTTGAAAACGCAGTGATTGGGGTTCGGTAAAAACCCACCAACTCTCGTGCATCCCCATTCTAGTGTTTGCGTGCAAACACTAGAATGGGGACCCAGTATCCCTGATGTATAAGAATAGTGGTGCGGGATTTAGTCTCGGTGACATAGCTTAATGAACAGTAGATGCAATTACGACATAGGCTCGAACTCATAGGTTAAGGAAATTGAATAGAAAAAGGGCATTTACCTCACGACTGAAGCAACGTGAAATGCCGCCTATTTTCAGAAGATTAGGTCACCAAAAAGATATTGCATTGCTGTTGAATGCTCGTAAAAATAACATGAGTTCAAGCGAGGTTAATCATGAGAAGAATCGAATTAGTTAATTCTGTAACAAAAGTAATTAACGTATTTATCGAGACTGAAGTCCTCGAATTTTTGCGAGAAGTCTTTCACAAAACAAGAGTAAGGTCTCAATCAGAAAGTAAAGCAAAAATCGATGCCACAGTGTTTTTTGACATGTTTTCAAAATTAAGTATCGCATATAAAAACTTTACTGCCACTGAGAAGTTGGTTGTACAGTTGATGGACTTACAATACTTATTTGAAGCGTCATTTTGGGGGCAGATATCGAATATTTTCTTCGCCGAAACGGATACAAGAAGAGAAACAATTATATTATTGAGGCGATCAGTTGATGCGCTCAATTTTATGAGTGATCAGACGCCAAAAATCTTAAATCTCTTGGGGCGGGAGGCGATTTCTGATGTTTCAAAGCGGAATGGGTTTACACCGAAAAAATCTTCGATAATCACTATAATTCTACCTGAAGATAATACTACTTCAGCATCGCCAAAGAGAATTTCTATGGTGATGGATGGCATATCAGGTTTATATAATGTGCATGCACAATTACTTGGTAAAGAAGTAGATCGGTTAGTGGTTGTAGCTTGTGATTCTGGTAGCGATAAATCGTTTGACTTTTTGGGTGTAGCAAAAGTCGTAGAACAAATGAAGGAAACCTTTTTTGGAGTTTGGGATAGACTTAGGTTGTCTAAGAGTGAAAAATTTAAAGCTATCTCTGATAATTTCGTTCAAGGATTAGGTGTTATAGAAAAAATTGCTGATTTGGAAAATGAAGGAAAAATATCTAATGAAGAGGCACAAATATTGAAACGAACCTTTAGTGTAAGCGTCCAGAAACTAGTTGATGGTGGGGCAATTATTCCAGAGTTAAATGATGTCCCTACAGAAGAGCCCCGAAAGCTCTTTAGAGCAGCGCCGAAAAGGCTCACTGCTCCTGAGAAGAAAAGTAAGAATAAAACTAATTCAAAACCAAAACCGGATAAGAAGAATAAAGAGTAAAGTGATTTGAGAGACCATTGCCTCACCTCCAATAATCACAGCGATTCATTCCGTCATACCGCCCAGACTTAAGGCAGCATTTCTTGAAAACGGAGTGACCATATTTAATCTGGGACATTAAATATAACGAAGTTCCGACATCGCCAGCGATGTCGGCGCTACACTACAATCAATTCTCAATTGATTGCGAGCGTTCTGCGCCCCCTATGTTGGGAGGCGTTCATTAGAGTAGTAGTATTGCAAAGGTCAAGCCATTGAAAAAGCCGCTCAGCACAAATGCACTAAGCGGCTTTAATTAAGTCTGTAACAAAGCGCTTAGCGCTTCGAGAATGCTCTAGACATTATCAGTTGTTGTGTCTTCGAGGAGTTTCGTTTTGAACATCAGACCCGCTAGGACTGCGCCGATAGCGGGGGCGACGAAGAAGAGCCATAATTTGCCCATGCCTGTAAAGAGAGCAGGTCCGAAGCTACGCGCGGGATTGACTGAGACGCCTGTAACTTGGATGCCGACTAAATGGATCACCCATAATGTCAGGCCGATGGCGAGGCCAGCAAAGGCTGCCGGAGCGGCTTTTTGTGTGGCGCCTAAGATGACGGTAACAAATAGGAATGTTGCGACCACTTCGAAGACGAAGGCGGCCTGCATGGAATATTCGCCCAGATAACCTGCGCCCCACCCATTTTGGCCAAGACCATTAACACCGAGGTCATAGCCAGCCTTACCACTGGCAATAAGGTAAACAATGCCTGCGCCAATAGTTGCGCCGATAAATTGAGCTACCCAATATTTGACCATTTCGCCTGCGCTCATACGGCCAGAGACGAAAGCGCCAAGAGAGACGGCGGGATTGACGTGACAGCCCGATATTGGCCCGATGCCGTAAGCCATAGCGACAATAGCGAGGCCAAAAGCGGCGGCGATACCGGCATGGCCAACTTCGGCCCCTGCAAGCACGGCTGTGCCGCACCCAAATATGACCAATGCGGCCGTGCCAATCATTTCTGCGATTAATTTTTTCATTTTGTATTCCCCTCGTTTTTAAAAAACGCAGCATAGGGCAGCGAAGATGAGCGGTAAATGAACGAATTTAGGGATTGGTTAACCATAAAAAGGACCAAATGAGCAGTGAAGCGCCAACCCCGCAAGGGTTTGGTGGTGCTAAATCCACCTTTAGCCCGCACCATCGCCAAAGCTTCTTTTTAAAACGCGGCAGAAGGCCAAGATTGATTAAACGCGTTAACTCATCTATTCCTAACGCTCCAATTTTGATTTTTAAGTGCGTTTTCCCAAGGGCCCATTATGACGATTTTACCTCAGATAAAATATTCTATCCTACCCGCTATGCTCTTGAGTATGGCAGCGCCGCAAATCTCTTTCGCGCAGTCTTCATCGCCGCTCTCGGGCCTTTATGCTTGTGAAGCCGTTTCGGGCGACGCGGCGCAGCTGGCCTGTTTTCGCGCCGCTACCGCTAAGCTGCGCGCCTCTGAGACGCTCGGCGGCTCGGTTGCTGCGGAGAGGGAGCGCCTTGCCAATGAGAAAGAAAGCTTAGCCCTTGAGCGGCAACGCCTCGCTGCGGAGAGGGAAAGCCTCGCCGACGCCAAAAAGCCAGAATTTAGTAAGACCCCTGCATTTAGTAAGAGTCTTGAGAATAAACCCGAAGCCCCCAAGAGTCAGACCGTAGCTATCACGAAAACTCAAATTCTGAAGGGAAGCGGCTATGTTCGCTTTACGCTGGCCAATGGAGAAGTCTGGCAGCAGACCGAGCCAGAGAACGTGCGTTTGGGCCGAGCCTCACCTGATGTCTTGGTCGTCAAGAAACGACGCATTGGCGGCTATTTGGGCAAGGTAAATGATCGGCGTCCTTCCTTTAGCGTGAAGCGTGTGAAGTGATTTTGGATGGTAGGGCGCTCAGATTTGAAGCCGCTTTTTTGAATATCCGTCCAGTGAGGCAGGGGGCACGAATTGTTTGGCTCTTTAGGTCTTTTGATTGTTGATGATGCTTTTGGTGCTGCTCCGAATAATTTGGATCAATTCAGGGTCGCCATACTGATAGTCATCGGGAATATCTAAGACGTGGATTTTTGCGTATTTTGACGGTGCAGGGAACGCGGCTCGAATACGGTCCTTATGTTTTTGCTCCATAACAAAAACAAGATCGGCCCATCCGAGATCTTTAGCATTTATGGTTCGCCGTGCATTTGGACTTGTGCCGACTGAGCGAACGGAAAGGCCTGGCGTTTTACGCCAGACCAATTCGCCCGTTGGACTTCGCCATTGATTGCGAGAGCAGACAAAAAGAATGTTCATGGTTTGCTCATTATCAGGACCTCAAGCTGTTTCTTTGGATAAGGTCAAAGATAGCCTAATTGTTTTGCCCGTTTTAGTTTTTCATGGCGTGTATACATTAGCCCCCAGTTTTTTTCATTAAAGGTATGCGTGTTTTCACAACGCGTCTTGCTTAGCTTTCCTCTATGTGAGGGCTTGCGAAGAATAAGATGTTTCTGGATTAAATCCTGACGTCTTGCAATCATGCGTGTTCTTTGGGCCCGTCTCCAAGCCCGGCTTCTTTTATCTGGCATTGTTATCTCCTGTAGCCATGGGTTCAGCAGCCGCAGCATTACAGGTGATACTTTGCCTTTAAGTTGGAGGCGTGATTTTAGCAAGTAACAAAAAAGCCGCCCCCGAAGGGACAGCTTAAGTGTTTCGGCTGTTCCCTACCTTCGTAGGGATGAGCGGAATGTGGGATTGGACAAAGAAAGGCGGCCCGGGTGGGGTCGCCTTAAAAACTGCTGAGTTCGCAATGGAATTTTTCGGATTTTACCGCCCACTTGCGCGGGCGGCGCGTCGCTATAATCGATATGCTATATCGATTATTCGGCTTTGCCCAAAGTGATCGAATGGGAAAGAGAAGGAATTTTTGGCGATCCGTTCCTCTTGAACCAATGGCGAGAAACGGCTCGCCAAAAATGCTCTGCGGAATGGGAGGTATGGGCAAATTAAAACGAAAAAGGGCGACCCCAAGGGGCCGCCCGAATGACTTGGTAAGTCGGTTTCAGTAATGACCAGAGGTAATTACATCATGCCGCCCATTCCTCCCATTCCGCCCATGCCGCCCATATCAGGCATGGCTGGTGCGTCTTTCTTTGGCGCTTCGACGATTGCGACTTCAGTTGTTAGGATAAGTGACGCGACAGAGGCTGCGTCCATTAGCGCTGTGCGGACAACTTTGACAGGGTCGATGATGCCTTTTTTGACCATATCGACATATTTGTCATTTTGCGCGTCATAACCGTAATTAGCTTTGTTTTCTGCTAAGATGTTACCGACAACAACAGCGCCTTCGACGCCGGCATTATCCGCGATTTGGCGAACAGGGTATTGAAGCGCGTCTTTGACGATTTCGATACCAGATTGCTCGTCATCATTTGCGCCTTTGACGTCAATGAAGCGTGATGCGCGAAGCAGGGCTGTGCCGCCGCCTGGGACGATGCCTTCTTCAACGGCTGCGCGCGTAGCGTTCAGCGCGTCATCGACACGGTCTTTGCGTTCTTTCACTTCGATCTCTGTGCTGCCGCCGACTTTGATAACAGCAACGCCGCCTGCGAGTTTCGCGAGGCGCTCCTGCAGCTTCTCTTTGTCATAGTCAGAAGATGTTGCCTCAGCCTGTGCGCGGATTTGCTCAACGCGGGCTTTGATGTCTTTCTTCTTACCAGATCCGTCAACAACAACTGTGTCGTCTTTGGTGATGTGAACATGCTTAGCGCGGCCCAAATCTTTCAAAGAGACGTTCTCTAGCTTAATACCAAGGTCTTCTGAAATCACTGTACCGTTCGTCAGGATAGCAATGTCTTGCAGCATCGCTTTGCGGCGATCGCCAAAACCAGGGGCCTTAACTGCCGCGATTTTCAATCCGCCGCGAAGCTTATTGACAACGAGAGTCGCAAGCGCTTCGCCTTCAATGTCTTCTGCAATGATAAGAAGCGGCTTGCCTGTTTGGACAACAGCTTCGAGGATTGGGAGCATCGCTTGAAGAGAAGACAATTTGCCTTCGTTCAAAAGGATATAAGGATCGTCTAGCTCACAGCGCATTTTCTCTGCATCTGTGATGAAATATGGCGAAAGGTAACCACGGTCAAACTGCATGCCTTCAACAACGTCTAGCTCAGTTTCGGCTGTTTTGCCTTCTTCAACTGTGATGACGCCTTCATTGCCGACTTTACCCATAGCTTCAGCAATCATCTTACCGATAGACGCTTCGCCGTTGGCAGAGATCGTGCCGACCTGAGCAATTTCAGAGGCCTTTGTGATTTTTGTGGCTTTCTTAAGCAAGTCACCAGCGATTTCGCTGGCCGCTTTGTCGATGCCGCGCTTAAGATCCATCGGGTTCATGCCAGCGGCAACGCGCTTTAGGCCTTCACGGACGATAGCTTGAGCTAGAACAGTCGCTGTTGTTGTCCCGTCGCCCGCTTTGTCATTTGTTTTTGACGCAACTTCGCGGAGCATCATAGCGCCGAGGTTTTGATAACGATCTTCAAGTTCGATTTCTTTTGCAACGGATACGCCGTCTTTTGTTGAACGGGGCGCGCCGAAGCTGCGCTCGATGACAACATTACGGCCTTTTGGACCCAGTGTTGTTTTAACTGCATTGGCGAGGATATCGACACCCTCAAGCATTTTGGCACGCGCTTCGCTGCCGAATTTGACGTCTTTAGCCGCCATAGTAAAATCTCCTATTTTCCGTTTTCGTGTCCCCTGACGTGATCAGGGGTCTCCTTGCGGAATTTTGATTTGGTTTAAGTTTTAGTGGTGAGTATCATTTGCACCGTTGCGCCTTGCGTGTTTGCGAGCAAACACTTTCAGTGCGCCGGTGTTGTCGAAAAATTTGCTTTGCAAATTATTCCGACTAGCCGATGACGCCCATGATGTCGCTCTCTTTCATAATGAGCAGCTCTTTACCGTCAATTTTGACTTCAGTGCCGCCCCATTTGCCGAATAAGACGCGGTCGCCTTTTTTGACGTCTAGGGCCGTGAATTTACCGTCGTCGCCGCGTGTGCCGGGACCTACGGCTACAACTTTGCCTTCGGAGGGTTTCTCTGTGGCTGTGTCAGGAATAATAATCCCGCCGGCCGATTTAGTATCTTCTTTGACACGCTCAACTACGACGCGGTCATGTAGAGGACGAAATTTCATATATGTCTCTTACGTTTACTAGGTTGATAGAATTTAGCACTCACAAGGCGCGAGTGCTAACAGGTGGCATGTAAGGGTGCAGAGAGCGACTCGCAAGGGGAGTCTGAGTCTTTTTAAGTAAAGAAATCGCCTATCATAAAGGTGAAGTCTTCATGAAGGGTAGCCATAAGCAAAGCCTCGTTGATATCGGGTTCAAACATGAAGGCTGTTTCGTTATCTAATAAAGGCTCAGCCATCGGTGGAGTGAAGGTGAAATTATCGATATCCAGATCGGCGATGTTCTGCCCAACGATGGTCAGCGTGTTGCCACTGCCAAAGTTAAAGATGGTATTAGCACCTGCATCCGTCGCTACGGCCATAAGTTCAGCAAAGCTGTCAAAGGCTGGGTCACCGCCCATAATTTCGATTATCTCATTGACCGTAAAGCCTTGGATTACATCCGCTGCGTCTTGGGTTGTGTTATAGGCAAAGCGATCAACGCCCGCGCCGCCGTTCAGACTGTCATTACCAAGCCCGCCTGTCAGGACATCATTGCCGCCATTGCCAATTAGCGTGTCATTACCATCAGAGCCCGTTAAGTTGTCATCATGGCTGGAGCCGAAGATGCGTTCGATGCTCACATAGCTATCGCCTGCCGCGTCACCGCCCGTGCCGCCTGTCTGCATATTGACTGTAACGCCAATGCTTGAGGCGAGATAAGAGACAGTATCAAAGTCAGCTCCGCCGTCATGACTATCCGCGCCGCTATCGCCGAAGAAGAAGTCATTGCCTGCGCCGCCGCTCATGATGTCATCACCGACTTGGCCAAAAATGGTATCCACGCCGTCGCCGCCATGAATAGTGTCGTTACCTTCGCCGCCAAGCAGGCGGTCATTACCGCCAGCGCCGTTTAAGGTATCATTTCCGTCATTACCTGCGAGGCGGTTCGCCCCGCTATCACCTGTAATGTCATCATTAAAGTCAGAGCCAAAGACCCATTCGATGCCAGAGAAGCTGTCACCAGCGGCTTCTCCTCCAGTTCCGCCTGCGGCAAGGTCTAAAGTTACGCCTGCTGTCGCTACAGTATACATGGCGATATCAATGCCCGTTCCACCAATAAGACTGTCCGCGCCGTTCCCGCCAAAGAGGCGATCATTGCCGTCCGACCCGTCCAATACATCATCGCCGTCAAAGCCGCGTAGTTCGTTCGTTCCGCCAGAGCCCGTCATGCTGTCATTAAAGTCAGAGCCATAGATGGCTTCGAGGCCGAAATATGTGTCACCATCCGCGTCGCCGCCTGTCCCGCCTGTTGCGAGGTTTACCGTAATGGCAGCAGTGGCGGCTCTATAGTTGGCAATATCAAAGCCTGTGCCGCCATTAAGTTGGTCAGCGCCGGCTGACCCATAAAGCTGGTCATTACCCTCTTGGCCCCGCTGAATATCATCCCCGTCGCCGCCATAGATGCGGTCAATCCCGCCACCTGCGTTTATGGTGTCGTTGCCGTCCTCGCCATAGAAGAACTCATTGGCATCAGAGCCCGTGACGGTGTCGTTGAAGTTAGAACCGTAAATGCGTTCAATAGAAACAAAACTATCGCCATTTGCTTCGCCTGCCGTGCCGCCCATTAAAAAGCTCAAGGCAACTCCTGTCGTAGCGGTGCTATAGTCTACCGTATCAAAACCTTCGCCGCCATCCAGAAGATCAGCACCTAATCCTCCAATGAAGCGGTCTGCTCCGGCATCACCATAGAGACGGTCATTGCCAGCCCCGCCAATAAGGAAATCACTTCCTCCAAGACCAATCAAATCGTTATTATTACTATCACCTGTAAGGTTGTCCGAAAATTCTGAGCCAATCAGCCCCTCTATTGAATTGAAGATATCACTTACTGAATTGGCGAAAACAAAATTATTCTCTTTGCTTACGGTGTTAACCTGCACAGCTAAACTGACTTGTACAGAAGAAGCTGAATGCCGGTAAGAAGCAAAATCAAATCCACCCTCACCGTTTAATTCATCATCACCTAAGCCGCCCTCTAAAATATTGTCTAGGCCATTGCCCCAAAGGTTATCTGCAAAATTGCTTCCAATAATGTTCTCGATATTGGACAGGGTATCACCTTCTGAGTCTCCCCCAGACCCTGTTCCACTGGTAAGGCTGACTGATACAGCTGCTTCCGAAGTTCTATAGCTTGCCGTATCGATTCCTGTTCCCCCATCGATTTGGTCAGCGCCTTGACCGCCCTCTATCAAGTCATTACCTGCTCCGCCATCGATGATGTCGTCTCCATATCCTGAGAAAATATCATCGTCAGAGGAATCCCCATTTATTTGATTGTTAATTATGAACTCTACATTCCGTCCTACGAGATAGGATACGGCAGTACCATCATTTACTCCAAATATAATTCGTCTTGAGTCAACGGAAGCGCTATTGAATAAGTTTTCATACTCAACAGATCGAATGGCAATTTCATAATCTTCAATGGAGGCTATTCCGCTTAAGGTTAAAACTCCCGTTAGCTCATCATATAAGCCACTAATTCCGTTTTGATTCGTGAAATGAAGTATATCATTTTCTGAATCGAAGCCTTCTCTTACATGCACTGTCGCTCCAGCTATAAAAGCATTATCGGGATCGGAAATATTAAAAGTAGTGGTAACTAACTGACGCCCATCGGGCTCTTCATAAACCAAGTTGGAAAACTCCACACTTGGCGCTTCAATTGTTTGATAGGCGATTGTCGTAGCTGTACCTTGCCCATCCACTTGATTGAAAGGGCTGCTTATAAGAATGTCAATCCATTCGTCGCCATTAAAATCCCCGCCCCCGCTCACATCCCAGCCGAACCCTGATAAATTTCCAGTGGCTTCAATTGTTGCGATTTCATATCCGTTAATACCCGAAAAGACTTTCACATATCCATTGCCTTCCGGGCCTCCACGATTCGCACCGACGATTAGGTCGTCAAACCCATCTTTATCCAAATCACCGATACCATCCACAGATATACCAAACGCGTCTCCATTAGAGTCGCCTACTAGCGTATATAATATTGACCAGTCCTGACCCGAAAGAACTCTAGCATTTCCATTACCATCATGTGGGGCTCCGATAATTAAATCATTTATACCATCATTATTAACGTCTCCCGCATTTGCTATAGAAATTCCAAACGATTGTTCCCATACCATAATAGTATGAAGCAATTCTCCATCGAAACCAGAAAAAATAGATGTTTGCGGGGTAACAGCTCCTGTAGAGGTGCTGATCGCAAAGTCGGCATAGCCATCTCCATCAATGTCCCCTAAGCCAGCTACGTCGGAACCAAATTGACCAATACCACTAAATTCATGAAGCTCTACGCCTGTAGCACCAGATAAAACATACGCTTTTCCATTGCCTCCGCTGGCTGCCCAGGCTCCTATCAAAATATCTGTGACGCCATCTCCATCAACATCGCCCGCATCCGCTACAGAGTACCCGAAATTATTGTTCCGTTCACCATTATGCGTTCGTATCAGTTGACCATCTATTCCTGAGTATATGAATACGGTGCCTGAATTCTCTCCATAAAAATCATCGAAAGCGGCTCCAACCACTATATCATCAATTCCGTCCCCATCTATATCGGAAATACTTGCTATATCAGTCCCGTATTCAGTAAAAGGGCGCGGCCCGTAAACTTGATATATAACAGTGCCGAATGCGCCAGACATTACTGTTAGCGTTCCATAATCATCTCCATCGGGAGAATTTCCATTGCCAGCTGCCACTATATAATCATCATATCCATCTCCATTAACATCGCCAATTATGTCCGAGGAGTAGCCAAACTGATTTTGTTGGTTTCCGCTATCTACTGAGTTATAGACACCAAAATGGCTGAATTGTAGTAAGGTGGGCGCAGCATTGTCGGGATTTATTTCGTAAATGAGATCTGTCACGCTGGTGTCAAATTCTTCATTTGATCCATAACCAAATTTGATAAACTCTATATCTGATAAAATGTCAACATTCTCATTTGTATTTAAAGCTGACATTCGGACGCTTCCGTCCAAGTTGATAGAAAAGATATAATCTTCAGGGTTAGAGGATAATACTGCGGCATAGTCCGTTCCTTCACCGCCAAAAATTATGTCGAAACCATTACCCCCAAATAATACGTCGGAACCAGCCAATCCATTCAGGGTGTCATTACCTTGATTTCCTATCAGTATATTATTGAAAGCGTTACCTGTCAGATGATCGTTGCCTGATCCTCCTGTTGCGTTTTCCAGCATTGTACTAGCCGCTATTGTGTAACCGCCATGCACCCCATGGACATAGGAAACAAACCCCCCACCCCCAAATTGGTATTGCAAACTAGCGGCTTGCAGGTTTACCACAATATCTAAGGTGCCAGTATAAAAAATAGTATCTATACCGTCGACATCATGAATAGCTCTGTAATGTGAGCCTACCTGATTGACATCAAGCAATTCATAGTCCGTGTCGCCAGATCCTGTTGTCTGATTAGCCCCATAGGCAGCTTGCAAAACGGCAATATCTAGTGGAGCTAATGTCCCCTGATAGCCATAATTGCCTATCTGATCGCCATTACCATCTCTCGGCGGTTCTCCGAATGGCGCATCTTGCCAACCATCAACGTAACTCATAACCGTAAATACGGCTTGATTAAGCCCGAAGTCCGCAGTGTTGGATTGTGGATCATCTGTTTCTTCAAACCCTTGGATGCGAGTTGAAGGACCTTCGTCGTGAGTGTGACCAAGACCAAGGCCATGTCCCATTTCATGGATTATGGTTTCATAGCTGAGGCCGCCTATTTCTAAACCTCCTTCTCCATTTTCATGCCAATCGGAAAAGCTTCGGTTAAACAAACCATACCCAACGCCTTCATCATTATCAGGTGCATTCATTATAGCACGAATGCCAGAAATGTCGAAAGTGGCGGCTGATGTAGCTATGTCGGTAATGGCTAATTGAAAGTAAGCGCTTTCTTGATTCTCAACTCTGACAAAATCTACGTCAATATAACTCTCGATATCACCTAAGACAGCGAGTACCTGTTCGATTTCATAGGTCAGCCAATCCAAAGTAGCATAATAGGGGTGTTCTCCAGCGAAGAGAAAATATACGCCAATTGTTAACGTGTCTTCAATTATTGATATGCCGTTCTCTGCGCCAGATAAATAAGAACCTGTGTCGATGGAATCTGTTGGTGTGGTGGACTCCATGTGAAAAGTAGAAGGTTGATTTGCATCCTTAGATATTGGCTCAACGTAATCGATAGTAAGAAGAAGATTCACTTTCTGCGGTGCTTGTTGGAACGAAAAGTCTGACAGTCTTGGATACGAAAATGTATCTAGCTGCGTATCAAAAAAAACGGAATTTTGCGACAAAGTAAGTTCTTTCGAAAAAACAAAAGACTCAGAAGTTTCTAATGAGCTCTTAAAGAAATTATCAAAATTTGAAAAATGACGCATTCGAGATACTCCAATTTAAGATTGCAGTTTTTCTATCAAACTCCCTTATGTAATTCAACATATTATCCGTTAAGCATTCTACATTGAGGAATTGCTCTCGCATAGTGACCGATTAATCATAGACAATCTTCTCCATGAAACCCGTGATTATCAGAGCGGCTTTTCTTTGCACCATATATAATTGGTCCCCGAAGTCCGAGTAAAGTGTCACTCGGCACCACCACGATTTTGGTCCGCTGGACCAAAATTTTGCGTAGCAAAATGTGATGGTGCCCTGGAGAAGACTCGAACTTCCACTTCCTTTCGGAAACTAGCACCTGAAGCTAGCGCGTCTACCAATTCCGCCACCAGGGCACATGATCTGGTGAGGGCTGGGATTTAGGGGATGCGATACAACTCGTCAACATAAGACGACGAGCCTCCTCTGCGTTAGCTAAGGATCATGGGATAGCTGGCTTCAATGCGGTAAAGGTTCGTAGCCTTATTCTTATTCAGGCTCGAAAATAGATGCATCTCATCGACAATAAATGGCGCGCAGTTAAAGCGCGACAGGCGTTTTTCGAAAGCTATGACGCGTTCTAGCGGTGTGGTGGGGCGCAAGTAAGCTAGGGTGACGTGGGGGAGGTATTTTCGTTTTTCTAGCCGCACGCCTGCGCGGCGGGCGGCTGTTTTGCAATGCTCATGCAGTCTTAGCAAAGCGGGGTTTTCTTTTACGCCTAGCCATATGGCATGGGGTTCGAAATTGCCGAAATGGCCTACGCCTTCTAACTGTAGCTCAAGGCTGGGGAGGGGGTGGCGGGCGAGCTCGAAATCGAGTGCTTCGGCGTGGTCATCATCGACCTCTCCGTAAAAGGCTGTGGTGATGTGGAGCTTTTCAGGTTCTGACCATCTCGCGCCTGATACGCCGCGCTGTACGTCTATGATTTGTTGAGTGAGTCTGGTGGGTAACTTTAAGGCAGTGAATAGTTTCATTTTTAAGGGCGGAGCCACTTTATCATGGCGGGGTAGGCCGCTTGGTCTCCTGTCTCGGTTTCTAGCGCCATCCCAACATATTGCAACATCGGAACGCCGATATATTGGCCCTGTTTGAAATTCTCCGCCAAATATTGACCGCCGCCTTTATAGCCTTCGCCGTGAAAGACGAATTCTGGATCTAAGTTTAAATGAAGGCAGGCCGCATATGACCAGGCTAAGCACATCATTTCTTCGGCTTCAAAATTAGGGCGCTCGCCAATGGATGTGTTGGACAGCTTTGGGCGGTCACGCGCGGGAATGACGGCCAAATGAGCGGCTTCATGTAAAATGTCGCCAGGATATAAGACCTGCGCCTCGCAAATTTGCAAAGCGCCATTCTCAATCGCAAAGCCCGGCACGATGCAGTCAGTTAACGTCTCAACCCATTGCACCATAAGCCCAATGGATTGAATGAAATCTACACAGTCTTGGAAAGCTGAGCTTGCGGGTAAGGCGGCCATGCCTTTGCGCCTAACGTCCTGCCGGGCAGCGATATGTCTTGTGCAAGCGGGCGGCCTGCTCTTCCATCTCGGCGGTCCATTTTATCTCATGGGCGTCAATATTTTCTTTGAGCTGCTCCATTGATGTCGCGCCGATTATATTAGAGGTCACGAATTCACGGCTCTCTACGAATTTCAGGGCGAATTGCGTCGGCGTTAACCCGAGCTCTTTGGCCGTTTTATTGCAGTCGCGCCACGCCTCTTGCGTGCCCCAATAGCCGCTCATAAAGCTCTCAAATAAATCTGCGCGTGAGCCTTTGGGTTTTGTGCCGCCGTCATACTTGCCCGTCAGCGTCCCCATTGCGAGCGGTGAATAGGCAAGCAAGCCGACTTGTTCGCGCATCGCGATTTCTGCGAGGCCGTAATCAAAGCGCCGGGCAATAAGATTATAAACGCATTGGTTAGACACCATGCGGGGACCTCCTGTTTCTTTGGCAAGTTCGAGAAACTTCATAGTGCCCCAAGGTGTTTCATTGGAAACGCCGATATGACGGATATGGCCTTTCTCGACATGGCGGGACAAGGCGCCGAGGATGTCTTCTAGGGGGACCATCTCTTGGGCGTCATAATCTTGATAGCTGTGAAACCCAAAGGCAGGGATATTACGGTCAGGCCAATGGAGTTGATAAAGGTCGATATAATCCGTTTGTAGGCGGCGTAGGGATTTTTCGACGGCTTCGTCAATTTGCGCGGGGGTGTGACGGGTTGTGATCTCATTATCGCGCGCCCAATGAATATCGGCGCGGCCAGTAACTTTGGAGGCAAGGATATATTTATCGCGGTTTTTACGCGCCGCAATCCATGTGCCGATATAGTCTTCGGTGCGGCCTTGGGTCTTTGGGTTGCCAGGAACGGGATACATTTCAGCCGTATCGATAAAATTTATGCCGCGATCCAGCGCGTAATCTAGCTGCTCATGGGCCTCAGCCTGTGTATTTTGCTCACCCCATGTCATTGTGCCAAGGCAGACGGATGTGACATTAATATCGGTGCGGCCAAGCGGTCTGAGTTCCATCGTTTTTTCCTATTTTAAACTTATGCGGTAAGTCTTGGTATTTTGCTGGAAATGCCTTATATAGGAGGCAAGCACCTCGCAAGAGGACAATTTCTAATGGAGCGTTTTAATGAACGAACAGTATAACCGCAGCGTCGGCATATCGGCAGAAACCGATCTCGGCCTTAAGAGCTTTATGCTCGGAACATACCGCTATATGGCCATGGCTATGGGCGTAACGGGCCTCGTTGCTTACTTTTTTGGGCAATATATTCAAACTAATCCCCAATTAATGAACCTCATGTTTGGCAATATGTTTATGGCAATTGCTTTTGTGGGCGGCATTATGTTGGCCTTTGGCGCTATTGGTAGAAAACTTCCGACCATGAGCCTAGGCGGTGTGTTGGCATTTCTCTTTGGATTTGCCGCATTTATGGGCGTATTTATCTCGCCTGTCTCATTTATGTATAATCCTCAGATCATCGCAAAAGTGTTCTTTATGACCGTGGCAATGTTTGCCGGCCTAAGCATGTTTGGATATACCGCAAAGATGGATCTTGGCGGAATTGCTAAATATGCCTTTATCGTCTTCGGCGCCTTTGTTCTCGTTAACATTCTCGGCATGCGGTTTGAAATGTTTAGGCTCAGCGGACCCATGGATATGATCTTTACCGTTGTCGCTCTTGGCGCAATTGCGATAATTACGGCTTTCCAGACTCAAACGCTGAAACGCATTTATTATGGAGCGGCAGGAAATACGGCGATGATGAGCAAACTCTCCGCATTCGGAGCTGCAAGCCTTCTCCTGACATTCATCAACATGTTCCAGATGTTGCTGAGCCTGTTTGGCCGCGAATAAGCGATCTTAAATTGAGGGCAGACCCTAATCTTTAAGAGCCCCGCTGGCGAAAGCTAGTGGGGTTTTTATTTGACTTTAAAACGCTGCTTGTCGAACACCCGCAAGACCGTTTTGAGGTCATGGCCGCGTTTTAGGATAAGTCCGCCTGGCGCAATAACGCTATATTCGCCTTGCTTACCGCGCAGGGCCGGCGTCTTTTCAATGCGGTATAGCGCGTGTTCGGACGCCTTGCGATAAACGGAAAACACAGCGCGGTCCTTTAGGAAAGACATGCCATAATCTTTCCACTCCCCATTAGAGACCATCTGTCCATAGACATTCAGAATTAAAGACAATTCTGGTCTTTGAAAGGCGACTTGTGAGGGCGTGCTTTTTTGCGCAGAGGAAGAGGCAGCGGCTAAATTGACGATATTCGATGTCATTTCAATACTTTAGCTGTATTGAACATTTGCGCAAGGCGCTCGTTATGGTTAATCTGGCTTAACACAGGTTAATACCGATTAAGACACCTCTACGCATTGTAATAACACGCCTTAATTTTGCCTTATTTGCGTCTCTTTTCCGCCACCCCCCACACGCATCAAAAGGATGTTGATCGGCGGGAAGCAGAACACGGTTTTCTTACAGCCCCCCCCAGCCCCCGAGTTTTGACAAGCGTCGGTCAACAATTCCCACGATCCCTTGTGGTCGTCTCATACATGACCACAAGAAGGCTTTGTTGCTATCAGCCCAGCAGCAAAGCCTTTTTGGTTCTGAATTGAGTCCAAGGCCTCATTACAAGATTCCGTAGCAAACAGATTTAAAAACGGCTTCTGTTGTGGTGCGCGCTTTCAGCTTCTGCCGCGCGGATTGTAGGCGCATTTCAATTGTGCGCGGCGTGACGCCAAATTCCTGCGCGGCGTCTTGCGCCGTTTTTCCGTCCGCCATGCGCTCCAAGACGGCTTGTTCTTTTGCATTTATGCCCAAATAGCGCTTTAGCTGACCCTGACGCTTCATCAGCGTGTGAAACTGAAACCCGATCTCGGCAAAACGCTCAGGGGGGTAAGTGTGGCTTGCATTTGGAACTTCTTCTAAAATTGTTAGCGCGCCAAAGCCGTGACTATCGGGGGGCAAAAATGCGTAGGCTGTCATCGTCTTCACGCCAATATTTGACAAAGCCGTGAAGAATTTATTTTTATATTTTGATTGTTTCCCGGCGATTATGGTTGTCAGGTCAACCGTATATCTGTCTTTCAGCTGAGCTATATTCTCAATGATGGGATCGGCATTCTGACCGCCGCTGGGCGCGTATTGCTGCGTGACGTCATGGGGCAATGTTGTTTGGACGATAACGTCTCCGCGCATATAGCTATGTTCACGCACAAAATATTCATAGCCAATATTATAGCCCATAAATTCAGGCACATGGTTTTTCAGTGTGAAGACCGCTCCGCGTAGCGAGTTGGCGGCCATCAAAGCCTCTTCAATATCAAGAAGATTATGGTCTATCATAAACATTAGGCATAATTCGGAATACCGAAATTGACAAGAGCGTAACACGGCTTAGAAAACGCGCACGGATATGTAAAACGGGCTGGGGCACCCTCCAGTGGCCCGATTATTAAATCTTATCCTTCGTCCACGCTTCATTACCCCACATTATTGAAGCGTGGACACCTTATCCTTCAAAGGCGTTGAGCGGCTCGCTTATATTAAAACGAATCGCTCTTGCTCCAATCCCTGCTTGCTCATAGGACAAGACCATGTCTGACCTATTCCAATCTGCGGGGCTTGAGGCTTCGGCGCCTCGCCCCCTTGCCGACCGTCTGCGTCCGCAGGTGATTGGTGATGTTGCGGGGCAAGACCACCTCATCGGAGAGGACGGCCCAATAGGGCGGATGCTGGCAAGCGGCCGTATCGCGTCTATGATTTTATGGGGGCCGCCAGGCGTTGGCAAAACAACAATCGCAAGATTGGTTGCAGACCATGCTGATCTGGAGTTCATACAGCTCTCAGCCGTGTTTTCGGGCGTTGCTGATTTACGCAAAGCGTTTGAGGCCGCCAAAGCCCGCCGGGCGACGGGGCGAGGCACATTATTATTCGTCGACGAAATTCACCGATTTAACCGCGCCCAGCAAGACGGCTTTCTGCCCTATGTCGAAGAGGGTATTGTCACGCTGATTGGGGCGACAACAGAAAACCCTAGTTTTGAGCTTAATGGCGCTTTGCTGTCCCGCGCCCAGGTCTTTGTCTTAAAGCGCTTGGACGAGCCCGCTCTCGCAGGGCTGCTCCTGCGCGCCGAAGAGGAAATGGGCCGTAAATTACCGCTAACGCTAGAGGGCCGCGAAGCTTTGATGGGATTTTCTGATGGCGATGGGCGCTATTGCTTGACACTCGCCGAAGAAGTTTTTGCGGTTAATCCGAAAACGCCGCTGGACGGCAAAGGTGTGGCTAAGCTTTTGCAAAAGCGCGCTCCCGCTTATGATAAATCCCGGGATGAGCATTATAATATTATCTCGGCGCTGCATAAATCCATGCGCGGATCTGATCCTGATGCCGCGCTTTATTGGTTGGCGCGGATGCTGACGGGAGGTGAAGACCCGCTTTATATTGCCCGGCGCGTCACGCGATTTGCCTCTGAGGATATCGGCCTTGCCGACCCAACCGCGCTAATGATCGCCAATGAGGCAGAAAAGACTTACCGTTTTCTAGGCTCCCCAGAAGGAGAACTCGCCATTGCTCACGCTGTGGTGCACATGGCGACGGCCCCAAAATCAAACGCCGTTTATGTTGGGTTCAAAGCGGCGATGAAAGCGGCCAAGCAAACGGGCTCGCTCTCCCCGCCTAAACATATCTTAAACGCGCCGACAAAGCTCATGAAGGATATCGGTTACGGCGCTGGCTATGCTTATGATCACAATACGGAAACAGGGTTTTCAGGACAGGATTACTTTCCCGACGAAATGGAGCGTCAAAAATTTTACGACCCCAAAGGCATTGGGCGTGAGGCCTCAATTAAAGAGCGGCTAGAACATTGGGACGCCCTGCGAAAGGGGACTGATAGCTAAGGGTTCGCTGCCTGCGCGAAGAGGTTTACATATTGGTAATGTCTGGCCTATGTTGCGAGCTTCTGGGGGCTGCCATTTATAGGAGGACATATAATGGCCGATAAGAATTTAGACGAGTATAAATCACTCAAATTTTATAAGCGTAATTCCAAGCCGCGTAAAAACGGCTTTGCGAAATTTAAAGATGATGGCTCGCATTATTTTGCGCTGTATAAAGACGGCGATATTGCGCTGATCAGCCAATCTTATGTGAGCGAGGCTGGACGCGATAATGGAATAGAATCTGTCCGCAAAAACTCTAAGATTAAAACGCGCTATCACTTTGATACGCGCGCGGGCGGGAAGCGCGGATTCTCTCTCAAAGCGGGTAACGGCCAAGAAGTCGCGATCAGCCCAAATTACGGGTCAAAAGCCAAAGCCGAATATGCGGCAGGCCGGCTAAATGGCTCGGTTAAGAAAGTTGCGGCTGCGCCTAAGCCGCAAAAGGCGGCAGCTACGCCCAAGGTACAAAAGACGAAAAAGGTGCAAAAGGCAACAACCGATGGACGGATTGAAAATTATCATCCTCTCGCCTTTTATAAATCCCTCGGTAATAGCGGCGTCAAGGACGGCTTTGATAGTTTCTCTCATGAGGATGCGCATTACTTCACCTATAACCGCGCCGGCAAAATCGCGCTCATTTCTGAGAGCTATACCTCTCGCGCGGGCCGCGATAATGGGATCGCCTCTGTTACAAAAAACTTACCGCTAAAAACGCGTTACCAGCATCACATTCATAAAAATGGCAAAAACTACTTTGATTTGAATGCGGGGAATGGACAGGAAATCGCGACATCTATTTGGTATGGCTCGGGTGCGGCTGCGCTTGCTGGCGCCTCGGCGCTGCGCGGCGAAAAAGCGAAATCCCCTCGCAAAGCCAATGATGAAGATAATTACCGCCCATTGGCTTTTTATACAAAACACACAAAGGGCCGCAAAAAAGGCATAGAAACCTTTAAAGGCGATGATGGTCTGTTTTACTTTGCGTATTTTGAAGGCGGCAAGATTCGCTTGATCTCAGAAGGATATCCTACCAAGACGGCCCGCGATACAGGCGTCGCCTCTGTTAAGAAAAACATTAAACTCGCCAATCGCTATGATTATCGCGGGCCTTTGAAAAATGGCAAATTTGATTACCGCCTAAAAGCGGGTAACGGCAAAGAAATCGCCCGATCCGTTTGGTATGGTTCTGCCGCTGCCGCCGCAACAGGCGCGGCTTATCTTATCGGGACGCGAAAACGCCCGGTTCCGAAAGGAAAGGCTAAGCCTGCCGCAAAAGCAGCGCCTGTGAAAACGGCTCTAGCTGCGCCAAAGCCAAAAGCCGCGCCAAAACCAAAAGTTAAGGCCAAAGCAAAGCCGAAAGCGGCGCCAATAGTTGCAGCGGCTGCTGCATCTGCAGCGCTTGCAGCCCCTGCAATGGCCAAAGCGGCTAAGCCGGTGCCGCCGCGCGACAAAGATGATGATTATCTTAAATGCGAGGCCTATCACGGCCATAAGGTGACTGATGAGGCCAATAATGTCGCCTTCTTTAGTCACTCTGATAATAAAGAATATTTCGTTGTCTATGATGATGACGGTGATGTTCTTATTCGCTCTGAAGGCTTTGACTCGATTTCAAAACGCAGTTCTGAACTTGCGGCTGTGTTACGCCTGAGGAAAAATAGAAATTACTTCACGCGCATTGAAAAGAACGGATATTTCATGGATGTGCTGAAGGACGAAAATGGCCGCGAAGTTGGCCGGTCTTGCTTGCGCAAAATTGTGCCGCCTATTGCGGTGGTCCCAGCAGCGGCTGCAGCTGTAGCCGCGCCTACTGCGGCGGCTGTGCCTGCTGCGGCAAGCGGCGGAATGGGATGGGGATGGCTGAAATTTCTACTGCCCCTCTTGCTGTTGCTATTGTTAGGGTTTTTTGGATGGAAAGCTTGTAGCGGGAAAAAAGTTGATATTTCCGGGGCTAAGGCTCAGGCGGAAAAACTGGCCGCCGATAAAGTGGCGGCGACAAAAAAACTGGCAGCGGAGAAAGCAGCGGCGACTAAGAAACTGGCGGCTGAGAGAGCGGCTGCTACGGAAAAGCTCGCGGCTGAAAAAGCCGCTGCCGTCAAAGCGGCTACGGAAAAACGCCTTGCCGCCGCAGCCGCCGCCACGGCTGCCACCGCCGAAAAAGCGGTTGCTGTTGTGACGCCGCCGCCAGCCCCAAAGGCTGCCGCTCCTAAAACCGTAACCACGCCAAAAGCAGTTACAGCGAATATGAGCCGTCTCTGCAGCGCCTCGCAAACGGTTATCTTTAATGTGCCGAGCTACGCAACGCCGGTAAGTGTTAGCCGCCTTGGGACATTTCCTGAATTTGGAGATAGTCACGGCCTGACGCCTGCGCAGTTTCATAGCAAGCTCGCCAATCGTTTCGCCTCAAGCGCATTCGATGCGAGATATCTAAACTATTTGGCCAGATCACTGGGTTATAAAAATGGGTTTAGTGATATGTCCGCAGCCGATTTCTCTAATGAGACGCTTGCTAAAGGCACGAAAGGTTTGCTGGGCTATGGCGAATTTCACGGCATTGCTTTTTCACAGCTTGATGTGAGTTCACCGCGTGACCTAGAAGCCTTCCGTATTCGCGCGGCCAATGGCACAGATATTCACTTTATGAAGACTTGCGGCAATTACATGTATGTCTGCAATTAATTAGGCCCAAATGACTAAAGAAAAGCCCCCATGCGCTCTTTGGCGCTGGGGGCTTTTTTGTGTCTAATTTTAAGAGATCTTTTTAAGAACCCTTGCGGTGAGGGGATTTACCGCCTGGCTTTCCGGGGCCTTTATTGGGGCGTT
This sequence comes from Hellea sp., assembly GCA_039977295.1. Classification (GTDB taxonomy): domain Bacteria; phylum Pseudomonadota; class Alphaproteobacteria; order Caulobacterales; family Maricaulaceae; genus Hellea. The sequence goes on from JBDWDN010000003.1 coordinate 566,978, forward strand.
TGCCGTAACGCTGGGGCGCCTTTGGGCCATCTGATTTTGGCCCGCCAGACTGACCGTCACGGCGCGGCTTTCGGCTATGCTGTTTGGCGTGATCTGCTTGGTTCTTTGCCTTGCGCTCGGCGCGCGATTCGCCCCCTGGCCTCCCGTTAGATTTATTACCGCCAGTTTGATTTCCACGCGCGGGCGCTTTACGGCGGCGTTCACTATTATTGTCACTGCCCCAGCTTTTCTTACGGGCAGGTCTCTCGCTCTGAGGTTTGGCGCCTTGTGGTCTGTCACCTTGCGGTCTTTGGCCCCTTGGTTTGTCCGAGCGAGGTTTGTCAGAACGGGGCCGCTCATCGCGAGAGCGGGCCTCGCGCGGCTTGTTCTCACGCGATTCATTTGAGGGATTGCGAGGTCTCTCAGAGGCTTTGCGGCCGTCAGATCTGTTTTCGCTGCTCCGGTTATCTCTGTTTTCGTTACCCCGGCTTTGATTATCCTTATCACGGCCGCCAAAAGACTTTTTCTCTCTATCTTTGGAGAAGCGGGCTTTCTTTTTAGATTTACCGCGGCCCTTGCGAGGCTCATGTTTTGGCTCTGCGGGTTTCACAATGGGTTTACGTGTCTTAAGCGCGCGGGCCTTTTGCGTGAAATCTTCGGGTAGCGGGACAACGGGGATTTCAGTTTTAAGAAGTTTTTGAATGTCTTTCAGATAAGGGCGTTCTTCCTTATCGACAAATGCATGAGCAACGCCTGAGCGGTTAGCACGGGCCGTGCGCCCAATACGGTGAACATATTGTTCTGGGACATTTGGAATTTCGAAATTAAAAACATGGGTAATGCCTGGAATATCAATACCTCGCGCGGCGACATCTGTTGCAACGAGGACTTTGACGCGGTCCTCCCGAAAGGCGAGGAGAGCTTTTTGGCGTTGGGCTTGAGATTTATTTCCGTGAATCGCCATGGAATCGATGCCGATTTGACCCAGGCGTTTAACAACACGGTCGGCGCCGTGCTTGGTGCGTGTAAAGACAAGGGCGCGGTCAACCGTTGGCTCGAGCAGTGAGAGGCCAAGCAAATCTTGTTTCTCAGCTTTGCTAACGAATGACAGGCGCTGCTCTACTTTTTCAGCCGTGGAATTTGCAGGGCTTACTGAAACGGTGACAGGATTTTTGGTAAATTGTCCAGCGAGCTTTTTAATGGCGGGCACCATCGTCGCCGAGAAGAATAATGTCTGGCGCTCTTTGGGGAGCTGCGGAACAATTTTCTTTAGCGCGTGAATAAAGCCCATATCCATCATCTGGTCGGCCTCATCGAGAATTAGAAATTCAATATCTCTTAGCGTAACCGCGCGGCGATCAAGAAGGTCAATTAACCGCCCAGGCGTTGCGACGATAACATCATTTCCGCCCGAGAGACGCTTAATTTGGCGCTGAATGGGCACGCCGCCATAAACAATAGCGACGGAAAGAAATTCCATATTCTTCCCATATTCTCTAACCGATTCCGCAATTTGGGAGGCCAGTTCACGCGTCGGCGCGAGGATGAGCCCGCGCGCGCCTTTCTTTGGCGGCTCTTCATCTTTGAGGAAGATGTGGTTGAGGAGCGGCAATGAAAAGGCCGCCGTCTTGCCCGTTCCGGTTTGGGCAATGCCCATTAAGTCACGTCCCTTTAACACGTCAGGGATGGCTTGTAGTTGAATAGGGGTAGGGGTGGTGTAGCCAAGTTCGTCCAGCGCAGCATTAAGCGGCGCGGCAAGATTCAGCGATTTAAAATCAGACATATAAGGACTCTTTCGGAGGGTCACGTTGAAAGGGACCCATGCGAGCTTTGCGCTCCAAGAGTCGTGGCCCATCATTGAGCCAATATTAAAAGCTATGTGTTGGCATAGCGCGTATGAAGCGCCGCCTAAGCGTCTTGGGGCGTAATGTCAAATGCTGTCATCAGCCTAGCTTGACAGAAAACGTAGCGCGTCCCGTCCTGGCATGAAGAAGTATCCGCCGCCTTTCATGGTGACGAAGGATTTAAGGCCCGTGATAGGAATTTCTTGCCCGGGGGCCTGAATGGTGAATTGGAGGTTATCTTTCACCCCGCTAACCGTCGTCTTATCACTCGCCAAGTCCTTATGAATGCCCTGGGCCGTTATCGGATCGACTTCCTTGCGCAGGCCGTGGAATTTGGATGAGGCGACCCAGGTTTGCTGCACGAATTCAAATTGCCGATCAATATCAGCATTGAGACACATAAAGAATGTGCCTTTTTTATTGCCCTGAATATAACTGCGGCCCCGGCGAAGAATGCGGTGACGATTGACAATGCCTAACGCGTCGGCGCTATCAGTCTCTAGACCGTCGCGCGGATTAGCCCGGCGAATATGGGACCCGTAAGGACAGGCATGCCCCTGTGGATCGTCTTGCCCAAAAAGAAACTCATTTTCAGGTGTCCATGTGGGGTCTAAATCTTCCTTATATTCGAAATCAAAATGACCGCCTGTTTCGCGGTGAATGCGGACCGGGTTCTCCATCAAGGACCGTCCATCTTGCCAGCGGCCCATCATTTTGGCTTGAATAACATCTTTGGCTTTTTGAAGGCGTTTTTTGTCCTTAGCTGGGGATCCCGTGACAGGACAAATGCCCTTGGCAATTTCTTTTGTAACGGCATGGAAATCTTTAACATCTTGTTCAAGCTGGCGAATAACAAGGTAAGATCCATTGCGTCCCAAATCACGCAAGGTATTTGAACCTGTGGGCTCAAATTTTGGATAACGCTGCGGTTGGTGCTGCACGGTCGCCGGTAAATCTCGGGCTCCGTCTCTTATGGCTTCGACTTGCGGGGAGGGCGGATAATAATCGCGGTTATCCTTATAGCCTAAAATAAACTCACCGGGATTGACCAAGTGATGACTATCGGCATTTGCAGCCGCGCGGCGTGTTCCCCGCAAGATCGGCTGTGAGACGCCGTCAACAAAACCAAAGGGCTCTTTTGCGAGCTCGCCCTTTTTCAAATCCTCAAAATCTATTTGGGTGGATGACAAGCCATAGCGGCTCATTAAATCAGTTTGGGTCTTGATGAGTTTTTTCAAGTCAGCTTGATCAACAGCATAGACCAATAGGACGGCATGGCAGGGCTTCTCCTGCGTGCCCCAATCCCAATGCTCTGGCGCGTCTGTTTCCGCGTCGCCTAGGATGTTCTTGCGGGATTTATTATCCATGCCGAGCGATAAAACAGGCGGGAATTTTGTGCGCGGGGTCTCGCCCATTAATTCCTCTGCGCCGGTCCAAGCGGTATCTTGCGTTAAGTCCGTCCCAAGACCAAGCCGCGCCAAGCCGCCTTTGGCGAAGGCAATATAGCTTGCGCGCTGCGCAGGGGATGTTTCCCCAAATGTAATACTGGGCAAGACATCGCGGACCCAATTTTTAAAATTATCGGTTTCCTGACCGGGCTCAGGGTCAGGGTCATTTGAATGAATTCTAAGGCACGCCCCCGCCTTTAATTTACCGGCGCCTGTGAACATGAGACTTTGGATGCGTTCTGTTTGAATGGTATGAGCGGGGCGGGTTCGCGAGCCAAAGAGGTCAAGCCAGGCTTCGGCGTCAGACGGGCTATCGATCCGCGCTATGCCGTCGCGAATGAGGGCGTTGCGGCGGATTTGTTCAGCGGAAATATTGGGATAGGCCGAGAACCAAAACGGCGTCGGTATCATAGACCCGCGCGCATAGCGTTTAAAGCGGTCACCATCTTGTGAGCCTTTAAGGAAGAGCAGGTTCGTTTCAGGAAAGCCCACCGAATGGCTCCAAGCACCTGTCAGGCCAAAGCTTGCCTTGGTGATGAAGTCTTCTAAGTAATTTTCAAAACTGCCGTCATAATTTGAATAAAAGACGTAGTTATTTGTCTTTGGCAGATGTACCCAACGCGCATAATGCACCGTCCCAATCGATCCCAAAAAACCTGGACGATAGGAATGATTTTTAAGCCCCTCTAAAATAATGTTGAGCGCCAAAGGCAAGGTGAAACGGCGGCGGAACTGTTCGGGCACAAGGCGGACAACGGAAATCATATGGTTTTGCGCCACGACATTGTTTTCGCGTGACATGATCTCATTTAGGTTAGAGGTTTGCGTCTCCGCGTCATGCGGTTTGTTACGGATTTCGGAGGCGCGAATGAGGGCGTATAAGAGTCCCACAAAAGCCGCGATGAAAAATAATGTCACCGGGATGGCGAGGATAAAGGCGATGAGGGTTTCGCCCAGACGGGTGGTGGCCCATCTATCAAGATGGATTGCGAGCGAGATAAGCACCGCAAGCCCCACTGTGGTTTTCCAGAAAGCCTTAACTGTGAATTTCTTACCGATGATGTAGCGGTTAAAGACGAGGTAAGTAATCATCATGGCGGTGGACGCGAATAGCGGCACAAATATCCATGACAGCGCCCAGTTTTCAGGGCTATTGGTTAATCCTGTGACGTCCTTCCAAGAGAAAAATGTCGTAACAAAAACTAGGGTGAAAAAACTCGCAAAGACCCCCGCGAGCACAGCTTTGTTTTTCATGAAATTAAATTTGGGGAAACTGAGGCTAAAGGCATAGACGGCCGCCGTGAGTATAATGCTGAGCAGAAGCGGGTAGAAAATAAGGTGCTGCAGTCCCGCATCGGCCCAGCGGTTGAGCACAGTAAAATCGGTAACCGGCCCGTCAATTGCGCCCATGAGGCGGAGCTGGTTTATGCCAATAGAGAGCGTTGTAATTGCCATCATAAATGTTGTCAGTATGGCGGAGAGAGACCGTTCTGGCCGAACGCGTTTTTTAATTATGGCCATTCCCGCAAAGACAATCGTAAATCCTAAGGCCCAGAACCAAGGATATAGACCTATCCGGAAAAACTGAAGGCCCCGCGCATTTAGAAGTTTAATTTGTAAGCTCTCGGGCAGATAAGGATAGGCAGATTGATAGGCTATGAAGATAACAAGGCCGAAGATAAACCAAAAGATCGACCCCATTCGCGCGAAACCCAGGCTGTAAACATTGTCCAGCCCATTGCGCAGCTTTCTGGCAATAATCGCGGCGCCCATCGAAAAGAGGAATGCCATAAACAAGGCAAAGGCGATGTTTAACGGGCTGTGATAAATAAATAATGTGCCCAGTCCATTGGGTATCTCTTCAAGTCCGACGGGGTTTGAAAGCAAGTTTGTACCCGCGCTGTCACCCGCAAGACGGCAACCCGCATCTTTGGCGGCCGCGCAGAGCTGTTCCCGCTTAGAGGCGCCGCCAAAGAGAACCAGAGAGACCAGCGCCGTTACGGCTAGGTATAATAAACCAAAATAAGCGATGAAGTTTCGCGGGAACATTTTGATCACGGCGCTTGGTAACCCGCCGCCAAGATTCCATTCGGAATCTACTTTTTCCGCATAATTAGGCGGGGTAGAATTCTCAAGAGTCCAGCGCGCCTTTGCAACATTAGGGTGGCTCGTTTCAATCTCTGGCGCGCTTAAGGCGCTGCGAACTGTCTCAAGGATTTGCTGCGGAGATTGCGCCCCAGTGCCTTCGCCCTCACTGTCAATTTTTGAAATTGTATCAATTGCAAATTCAGCCAGCGTGTCTTCTGCGCGAATACGGTCAGAGGCCAAACCCGCTGTGCCTGAAAAACCAAGCCCGTTACGGCGTTTGCCCGAGAGGAATTCAGGCCAAGATGATTGCGCCAATTCAATAGCGTGATCTTGGAGATGCCCGACCATGGCTTCACGTTTTTTAACGCAGCCCGCTTTTTTATAGATGTGATAAAGCTCTTCGCCAAAATACTTACACAACGCATTGATCACGTCATCTTCGTCGCCATCCGCGCCCATTTCCATGACCAGATAAGAGGGCTCTGATTTATTATCGCCTGAGATAACAGAGAGGCTCATAAAATGGATACAGTTGGTCGCAAGGATTTTTTTGCGCGCATCTTCACTGGCAGGGTTTCCGAGTTTTTCAATCTCTTTTATAATGAGCGTGTCGCGCTCCAGACGCGTCTCGAGATCACCGCATACTTCCGTGCAAAATGTATAAAGATTTTGGCTTGGTTCAGTGCCGCGAGATTGCGCCGCCGCGATATGGGCGGGCATTGTAAATGTGGCGGGCAGGGAATCGGGTAGTGTTAGAAATCGTCCTAAGGGCGCTTTGAGCGCAAATTCAGGTAATTGCGTTAGGCCTTCCAGCATTTTATGCAGCATGTCCCGCGCCCAATATTGCCCGAAACAAGGATGGGTGCCGTCTTTGGGATTAAACGGGTTTTTGATAACTTCATTGGGGCCGAAATTGAGATAATCAGCATTATTGCGTTTAGGCGCGCCTTCCGAAAAATCAGATAATAGTTCAGGCTGAGGGAAAGCGTCAGCGTCTCGCATTGTCTCCGAGAGCATCATGCAGATCATGTCGCCGACTTTAAAATCTGTTCCGTGTAGATTAAAATCGGTTTTCACGCGGCGATAAAGCTGCCCTGTGGTCGGGGTCAGGCGCATGGCTTCGTCCAGCGCGATCACGCCGTGTTTTCGAACGCGGGAGACGTAATCCACTATCGAGACTTCTTTTTCCTGCAGCGTTGACAAAATATTGGCAAAGGAGGTTCCCGCCAAGATAACCACAGTGCCCGCAATTTCATAAACTGTATTGATGATGTGCTGATCATAATCATCCTCTGAAATCTCTGGGAAGTGATGCCGCACGGCTTGAAACCTTGCGATCAAAGATCCTGCAGCCGGAGTATGTTTCTCGCTCATGGAATAGCGAATGGCCTTAACATATTGCCCAGAAGCGTAGCGGTCGCCAAAACGGAGCAGACCAATACGGTCGCCAATATTTGTGAAGGCATGACCAAAGATCATTTGCGACCAGAGAAGTAATTGCTCGGACTGTATAGACAGGCCTTTCAGCTTAACTTTATCGCTCTTGCCTTTATTGCGAATGGCGGTGGCGAGGCGCAGCAGCAGGGTCGGCTTTTCTGGCATTGCCAATCCCGTTAGCTCGGCGGCGACGAGATAAGGCACTAAATAGCTGTAATCTTTGACGGCGTTAAATTTTTCGTCAGTGCCGCTAATATGAAGAATGGTGTCTAAGGCTTTATCCACCGCGCGCTGGGCAATGGCGTCAAAGACCTGTGTGTCCGTGCGGCGCATTTTCGGCGGATGGTCAAAGGCCCGGCGTAATATTTCCCAGCGCTCGGTCTTGCCGGGGCTTGGCGCGCCAAGAACGAATTCCATGTCAGGCGTCGCGCTGCGGATAAGATCGTCATAATGAGCGAGGCTGATATGATCTTTAAAAGGGCCACGCAGAATATCCATGACGTCGCCATGGCGCGCGATATAGTGAATATTTAGAGCTGGCTTGGAGCCTTTCGCAGCCAGCGTATAGGTTTTACTGTGGCGCGAACCATCAGCAAATATCCAAGCTGCCATAGCTTTTTGCTGCTCACTATTGGGCAGGTTTTTACCGTTTGATTTAATCGGTGATAATGTTTGCGCCATGCTAAACCCCCATCCACCCTATAAGGGCCTTAAAAGCCATATAAGGTCAATGTCCTTTTTGCCTTTTGAGGTTGTCATTATTTGACAATTGGGTTTTAGACCCCCCATAAGCCTAATTTGAAGCTTTGCAGCGGGGATGTAGCATCATGAAATGGCTGTTAAGGGGCATTTTTCTAATATTCATACTATTCGGCGCGGTAATTACGGCGGGATATTTTATGCCCGCCATGCAGTCCGTTGAGCGCAGCATTGAAATTCAGGCCTATCCCGAAGAGGTCTTTCCCTTCATCAATAATTTACAAGCCTATAGCCAATGGTCACCGCTTTACGCCCAAATTAGTGATGCTCAGATTATTTATGGCGGCGCGGATGAAGGCATTGGCCAGACTATGGCGTGGCAAGGCAGCGCAGGAAATTATCCTTTCGGCTCTCAAGAAATCATCCAAAGCCAAATCGGCGAATTCGTGCAAGTGAAGGTCAATCTCGCGGGCCGCGACGCCACAGCAACTCACGCCATATTACCGCTGGCGAGCGGCGAGGGCGTCACGGTCCTGACGAAATCTGAAATCGAGCTTGGCGGCTTCCCTTATTTGGACCGCGTTAGAACCAAATTACGCCAAGGCTGGTTTGACACGCAATTTGACCAATCATTGATGCAGTTAAAGACGGTGTCTGAAGCTTACGCTGGCGGTTAGCTTACTCTTCTGGCGGCTTAGGTAACTCTTTCGGCTCGCCATAGGTCTCATCCGGCTCCTTTAATAAATCGCGCATACGTCCGCCGTCATTTTGGCCATAGTCAAAATCTTTACCTGGGAAGGTGCGGTCAAAGCGATTGGCGGGGTCGTCCAAGATAGTTGTCGAAGGGCCGCCGCCATTGACTGAATTGTCGCCGATGCGGCCAAGCTGTGATGTGCCGCCGCCCACAGGCGTGCTGCCGCCTTGATACATAGAGCGTGATGTGGCGGGGCCAGTATCTGTCCCGCGCCCGGCCATACCGTCAAAGTTCTCAAATCCGGCGGCATTGCGGCCTCTGAATTTCTTTAGATATTCGGGGCATTCCAAATGGGTCTTTAAGGCTTCGCGGCAGCGAATATCAAGGACGAGGCCGTCATAGCCTTCGCCAGGGGAATTTGAATCAGAACCTGGCGCAAGCGTCCAGCCCTTTGTGCCAGGTCCGCCCCGCCTAGAACCTGAAGAGGGCGGCGGCGTGCCCGTGCCGCCTGTGGGCGGGCCAGCAATGGTTGAGCGTTGCGGCAGGGACGAAACGGGCGCGCCTGCGCCGGGATCCGTGTTCCGGGCCCGTTCTTCGGCGCGGCGCTCGGCGTCCCTTTGTGCATCTCTGGCCTCTCTGGCGCGGCGATCAGCCTCTCTTTGGGCGTCGCGAGCCGCATTGCGGGCGCGTTTTTCGGCGTCACGCTCTGCGTCACGGGCGCGTCGGGCCTCATCGCGCGCGCGGCGCTGCTGATTTCGAGCTTCACGCTCTGCAGCTCGCTGCGCGTCTCTGGCGGCATCTTCCGCATCTTTGGCGGCGTCTCTATCCGCGCGGCGCTGCGCGCGCTCGGCAGCGCGGCGTGCATCCTCTAGAGCCTCTCTTGCGTCTTCTTCTTTTTCGCGGGCATCTTCTTCGGCGCGGCGTAACTCTCTCGCGCGCTCTTTGGCGTCACGCGCGGCCTGTTTGGCAAATTCACGTTCGCGCCGGGCTTCTTCGCGCGAGGCTTTGTCCTGCGCTTGGGCTTCCCGCTTAGCTTGCTTGCGGGCCTCGCGTTCGGCGCGGCGCTCTTCGCGTTCAAATTCTTCGCGTTGACGCCGCAGCGCTTTTTCTTCTTGGCTGCGCAGGCGTTCTTCTTGGCGGGCCTGTTCGCGGGCTTCGCGTTCTTGGCGTCTCTTGCGTTTAAGTTCTAATTTTTCAAGTTGCTTATCGACTTGCTCTTCGGGAACGGCCTCGTCTATTTCTTCTTCGGTCTTGGCCTCTTCTTCAGAGGCTAAGATGGTCGGCGCAGGGGGTTCATATCCTGAGGGCGCAATTTCTGGCATGGCTTCTTGCGGCGGATCGGGTTGCGGCTCGGGCTGCAAAATTTCTGGTTCTTGCGGAAGCGGCGGTAAGTCTTCCAATGACGGCAGATCAGGTAAGGCTTCCTCAATAATCGTGGGCTGAGGAGGGGGTGCCGGGATAGGCTCAAAAATTTCGACAACGGGTTGCGGCGCTGGTTCTGGGGCCGGTTCAGGCGGGACTTGCGCCTGCGGACGGGGATCATAGATTCGCACAATCGGTTCAGGCAGCGGCTCTGCGGCGGGCTGCGGCGTTGGTTCGGGTGGAGATTGAGGCGCGATTTGTTCTTGAATACTCTGCGCGGGCGGTTCGGGGGTGGGCTCGATGATAGGCTCAGCAGCAGGCGGCGCGGGCGGCGGCGGAGGCGCGTCGCTAATTGTGGGCGCAGGCTGAGGTGTTGGCTCCGGGGTGGGCTCGGGTACTGGTTCAGGGGTTGGCTCTGGCGGTCTAGGCTTGGGCTTAGGTTTAACGCTCGGCGCCTTTATCACGGGCTTTGCGAAAACGGGCTCGGGTTCGGGCTCTTCTTCTTCCAGCGTAACAAGTTCGACGGAGATCGATTCGGGCGGTTCGGAAATCAAATCCGGCATCACGAAACGCGGCGACATCATAAAGAAGAGCGCTAAATGCACCCCCACAACGGTCGCAATGATGCTGGTAATGCGCTGCGCGGAATCATCATAGAAATCCGAGATAGGGTCTGGATCATGATAGGGCGAAAAATTCGCAAAAAATGTGACGGGCAGTTTCACGTATGGAGTGCTCTATCGGCTCATGAATCGCCAGATAGCCCGGCTCTAAACCTCCAGACTAAGGGGAAATAGCGCTATCGCCAAGAGCCTGCGCGCATCTAAATTCGCCCTAGACGTGAATATTGAGATTAAATCTCTGTCAGGCTTCTCCTCATAGAGCCGCAACCACAGCAATCAGCGCGGAGAGCAGAAGGGTTACGCCCAGAACAGATTTTTCAAATGTATAATGTTGCACAGCAGTCCCTTTCCTATTGAGCCTTTAACATGGAGGGGCAAAGCGGCCCCAAAAGGGCGCAAAAAAGGCCATGCTAAGGCAATTGCGAAAAAGCGAGACTCAAAGGTTATTACGAGCTGGGTTTAGGCGTCTTTTGCGAGGCGCGGTTATTGCGCGCTAAAATCAAGGCTATGCCGCCAAGCGTCACTAATCCGCCTATCAGTAAGTTCGGCGTTAAGTTCTCGCCCAATATCGCCGCGCTGGCGATCACAGCGATGACGGTTGTCATGAGGCCCGTGCTGGATACGATATAGATCGGCAGGCGCTGTAGCAGCCAATAATAAGACCCATGGGCCACAATAGACACCAGCAGCGCCGAATAGGCGAGGGCCAAGGCAAATGTTTTGCGGTTTCCCGGCGCAAAGGCTTCGAGCTGATTATCTTCCAAAAAGAAACTTAAGGGCCATAATACAGCCGCGCCTATGACGGCAAACCAGGCCAGTAATTGCAGCGGGCCTACGCTTTTGACAAATTTCACCAAGACCGCACCGACAGCCTCGCTCATCGCCGCGCCGACCATCAGTAAAATACCCAGCAGAAAATAAGGCCCTGCTGTTTCGTGAGGCTTAGCGGCGGCAATGATGATGACCCCCGCAAAAGCCAGCAAGATGCCCAAAACTTTATAGATCCCGATTTTATCTTTAAAAACGAGGACTGAGAGGAGAATGGAAAAGGGCACATAAAGCTCAATCGTGATCGCGGCCGCAGACGCCGTTGTCAGCCCAAGGGCCGGAAACATAAAGGCATAATTTAGCGCCCCATAGCCCAGCCCCGCGCCAAATATGGGCCACATCATTCCCTTATGCCATTTCAGTTTCGGCAACAGGATAAGGGCAACAATACTCATGCGAATAGCGGCATAAAAAAGCGGATCAGCCACCCCGCCAATCGTCACTTTCATGACAATAAAATGCAGTCCCCAAAGGAGGCAGACCAAAAACAAAACGGAAAATTCACGCAGCGACATAGAGCCCTCTTTATGGGGCTGCTATGGCATTGGCCGCGATAGAGGACAATATGAAAATTTGTGTGGAGACGGCAAACTCAACCCTTAGGTCTCGCCCTCTGCTTACACGTCAGAGCGCTCCCACCGCCATTGATCTTCGCACATATCCTTTAACCCATATTTGGCTTTCCAGCCTATGACCTCTTGGGCTAAATCAACTTTAGCCAAATAGGTTGCGACATCGCCAGGGCGCCTTGCAGACATGTTCACGGCAAGGGTTTTACCAGAGGCCGCCTCGAACGCTTTAACCACATCCAAAACGGAATATCCAAGACCCGTGCCGATATTTAAGAGGACAGAGACGTCTTTGGCGGTGATGTGCTGGAAGGCTTTTAGGTGGGCGTTAGCCAGGTCAAGAATGTGAATGTAGTCTCTCACCCCCGTCCCGTCAGCCGTATCATAATCATTGCCCCATACATTCAAAGCCTCGCGCTGCCCAGAGGCGACTTGGCTTATAAAGGGGACAAGGTTTGCGGGGGTGCCTTTTGGGCGTTCGCCGAGACGTCCAGATTTATGCGCGCCAGCAGGGTTAAAATAGCGCAATATTGCGGAGCGCATCGCCCCCCCGCCATTCTCAAGATCTTGCAAAATCCATTCGACCATTAATTTGGTATTGCCATAAGGGTTTATGGGGCTTTGGGGGTGGCTTTCATCCATGGGGAGATATTGGGGTTTTCCGTAAATTGTTGCGCTCGAGCTAAACACAATATTGGTCACATTTGCTTTGCCCATGGCGCGTAACAAACAAAGCGTTCCGGTGACATTGTTATCATAATATTTTAGGGGAAGTTCCACTGACTCGCCGACAGCTTTAAGGCCTGCGCAATGGATTACGCCTTCAAATTTATGGGATTGGAAGAGCGTATTTAGGGCTGCTTGGTCTCTTATATCTATCTGATGTAAATCGACGACTTTGCCCGAAAGCTCAGAGAGTGTTTCAACGGTCTTAGCGTCTGAGTTTGAAAAGTTATCCAAAACCGCAACGCCGTAGCCTGCATTTAAAAACTCTAAAGCAACATGAGATCCAATATATCCCGCGCCGCCCGTGATTAAAACGTTATGCATGACTGTAAAAATCTCCGGGATATTGAGGGGCCGTATGGCGTCTAGTGTTAACCTGTTAAGGCGCGCGCCACCCTATAGAGGCAATATGCGCTAGACAAGGGAATGCGGCGCTACATAGCTTGAAATTACGTTCGCCCCCAACAATAAAACCTTATCGGTAGATGAAGTTTTTTTGAGCAAAAAACGAGAAAACTGGCCAAACGACAGCAAAGATAGTGGTAGAAATCCAAATTGGCATTTTCAGCACGACGGATGAGACGTAAATAAAGGCCGTGTTTAATACTAACCCCATGGAGGCAATTAAAATATATTTCAAAAATGCTGAACTGTGATTGGCAGATGAAGAGAATGACCAGTAATAATTAGCAGTGTATGATAAAACTGTTGATAACGTATAGAAAGAAAAGTTACTCAACAGAACCGGCCAGCCCAGGACGTCTACGGACAAAGTCGTTCCGCCGATATAGACGATGGTTACTGAAATGCCTATTACAACGTATTTGACGAACGCTTCGAAATTTTCGTTTTGCGTGATTTTCTCGAACAATGGCCTAAGGAATTGTGTCAAACTATTTCCGTTTCTGAGGAAACTTTTTTAAACTCATCTTGGCGAGATAATGCCGGCCATTTGGCGAACTTAGGTGTGTTCTCAATATCATAAGTTAAAAAAGAGATTCCTAATTGGAAACTGATAAATAAAGGTAGCGTAGATATCATCACTTGACCAGCAGTTGCAGCTTCTCCTGTCAACCAAGAGTGTGAAATGTATCTAATTCCTGTAATAGCTCCAAATAAAAATAAGAAAAAAGACAATATTAAAAATAATGTTCCAGCACTGAAGTCTCTTACAAAATAATTGTAAATGATTCGCCTGAACGTGTTTTTCACGTGCTTAAAGAAAAACTCTCCGATGACCTGAGATATTTTTAGGTTACTCTCTTCATCACCGTAAACCGCAACCATCGGCATATCAATTACGCGCGCCCGTAAAAGCCCAATTCTGAACAGTAGATCGGACTCAAAGAAATACCTTTTACTCAACTTCTCTGTATTCAGGCGAATGAATATCGACCTATGAATTGCAAGAAAGCCATTCGTCGGATCAAATATATTCCAATAGCCGGAACTCAATTTTGTCATAAATGACAATATCGCATTTCCAAATAGCCTGATTTTCGGCATTGACCTAACATTCTGAAGATCAAAAAAACGATTACCTTTGCAAAAGTCTGCATCCCCAATAATAATAGGCGAGATTAATGTCGGGATTAGCCTGGGATCCATTTGCCCATCACTATCTACTTTTATGAGAATGTCCGCGCCTGCTTCTACCGCTGCTTCCATTCCTGCAATGGTTGCGCCGCCCACGCCCTGATTTACAGCGCTATATATAACTTTTACTCTTAAATCTTTACAACTTTCTTCGACAAATAGTCCTGTTTGCTCAGGGCACTTGTCATCAACGCAAAATATTTTGTGAACTTCAGGGCCAAATTCAGAAATTACATCTAGGATAAATTTTTTAGATTTGTAGCAGGGTAAAATTGCAGCAACAACTGGAAGGCGCTCTTCACTTAGCGGCTTTTTGCTTTGATATGCCATTTTTTGCCTTTTATTTGTCTAACTCGATGCTTCTGTTTTGAGGTAGAATTTTGCTAATATGGTGCGGGACAAGTAATTATGACAACATTACAGTAATAATCATCCAGTGTCTCGAAGATAGTGGTCGATGTTGCGGTGTTTGTTGGGAATTATGTGATCGCTAAAAAGTTTATTTTTAGGGGGTGAGGGGTGAGAATCCTAAATGAATATCTCAAATGGTACGGGTGGTCGGACTTGAACCGACACTCCATAGGAACTGGATTTTGAATCCAGCGCGTCTACCAATTCCGCCACACCCGCGTACCGAAGAACGGCTCTATAACTGAGGGTTTTTTAAAAGGCTACAGGGTTTTTCGGTCTGAGCCGTTTTTCTTAAGCTTATCCCATCAAAGCGGGTGCAACTTAAGAAAACTGCTCTAATTGCCTTAATCATGCCTTAGGGCTTTGGTTTTAAAGCGTGTTTATGCAAGGTAAACTCAAATTTCTCGATGATTGGTATGAAAAGACCAAGGCGCTGGCGCGTCATCGCCGCGCTATGCCGGCTCTTGCGGCTGTGTCTTTTGCTGAAAGCTCTTTTTTTCCTATTCCCGTCGATGTCATGGTTATTCCCATGGTGCAGGCCGCGCCGCAAAAATGGTGGAAGATTGCGGGGCTGGCCGCTGTGTTTTCCGTTTTGGGCGGTATCTTTGGATATGTGATTGGGATGTTGTTCTTTGAGACCATTGCGCAGCCTCTGTTGGAAATGCTCGGCAAAACGGAATATATGACCAAATTTCGCGAGAGCATTAACGCCAATGGGGCGCTCTGGGTGTTTGGCGCTGGCCTGACGCCTTTCCCATATAAAGTCATCACGATTATGAGCGGCGCTGTGCCCGTACCCTTTCATGTCTTTATGGGCGCGAGTGTCGTCGCGCGTTTCATGCGGTTCTTCGCTGTGGCGGGAATCGTGCGCGTCTTTGGCGGCCAAGCCGAGAAAATCATGAAAGAGCATTTTGCAATTTTCACAATTGGATGCTTTGTGCTGCTTATGGCCGCTTGGTTTGGCTATAAGGCGCTTACGGGGCATTAGAGGCTAGGTGCTGAAGAGGTCATTTAAACTGGCTTATTATTATGTGATGGACTGAGACTTCATTACTACTAAGTCTGGCTCATTATCAGTCATAGCAAGGGCCTCTATGTGTCAAAAAAAGAGGACATTACCTTTATTTATGAGGCTTGATTTTCAAAGGTACAATTCTGGCACTCAAATAAAATAACGTTACTCCCAAAGTGGGAACAGTAATGAGAAGCCAGAGATTACTTCCGAAAATGAGCTGCGGTATGATGACAGTAGGGATATACAAGAAATACTCTGAAAGAGGCCGAATAAGCAACGTTTTACAACTGCCACATGGAATTCCATCGCCTTCAGGATACAAAGTTCTAATTTTAAATGATAATTTTGGTGACTCTGAGCATTTTGGGCAGCTAGGTGTTTTCATGAGTTACACATAGTGAAAAATAATGACTTGTTCAATGTTCGCAACAATGTGTCGGGTTGCTTGGAATCTGCAGTCCCTACTGATGTGGCATCAGCGCAACAACCCGCTCAAACCCAAAATCTTGAAACGTCTTAACACGGGCCGGTGATGTTTCTGGCCCGACCAACAAAGCCACATCAGGGCCGCGCCGTTTAGGCTTTAGCGTTAGGCCGCTTAAGACATCCTCTACGCGCCGCGCAATAGCGTCTCCGCTATCGATCCACTTAACGCTTTGGGTCACGCTGGCTTTTAGCTCATCTCGGAGGAGTGGGAAGTGCGTACAGGCGAGCACCACCGCGTCAATATCTGCGCCGTGGCGACCGCTAAAAATTGGGGCGAGCTCTGTTTTAATCCAGTTCAGATCAACGGGCTCTCCTGCGAGTTTCTTTTCTGCGATATCCACGAGGTTGACCGAGCCTTGCAGCAAAACTCGGCAATCACTGGCAAAATCATTGATAAGCTCATCGACATAACGGCGCTCCACCGTGCCGGGTGTGCCCAGAACAGCAATGGTTTTTGTGCGGCTGACCGCAGCGGCAGGTTTGATCGCGGGGACGACGCCAATGACGGGTATATCCAATGCCGCGCGGATGCCCTTAAGCGCGGTTGTTGACGCAGTGTTGCAGGCAATGACGACAATGTCAGGATTTACTGTTTCTGTGAGCTGCCAGAGCAGACCCGGGAGGCGGGCCTGAAGCTGCGCTTCGGTCTTTTCGCCATAAGGCCGAAAGGCATCATCTGCCCCGTAGCTTAATTGTAGCTGCGGCAACCTCTTGCGAATCTCAGCGGCAACGGAGAGCCCGCCTACGCCAGAATCAAATATTAAAGCATGTCCCATATCATCCTGTTCGCAAGCCCGCGTTACTATGCTCTTAACGACGCCTAACTATGCTCTTAATGACACATAAATTGAGTTTATTTTTAGGCGCGGGCGAGGCATAGCGGCGTCTTATGGACATTACGCTGCAAAAATATCAAAAATGGACTCTTTGGCTGATCGCTGGTCTTCTCGTCTTTCGGGTCGTGTGCTTGCTGATCTCCCCGCTGGGTCTGCACGGCGATGAAGCGCAATATTGGGCGTGGTCTAAGGATCTGGATTGGGGCTATTTCACCAAGCCGCCTTTGATTGCTTGGACGATTTGGGTGACGACGAGTATTTTCGGCGATGCGGAATGGGCGGTGCGGATATCCTCGCCTGTGCTTCATTCCATCACCGCTTTTGTGATATTCAGAACGGCAAAGCTCGCCTTTGATGCCAAGACAGGGTTTTGGGCGGCGGCGATCTATTTACTCATGCCGGCTTTGTGGCTGTCCTCTGGGATTGTCAGCACAGATGTCCCGCTACTGCTGTGCTGGGCACTGGCGATGAATGCTTGGCTGCATCTGCGAGAGAAAGCGATATGGCCGCGTGCGCTTCAATTGGGCGTGGCTGTTGGATTTGGCCTGCTGGCTAAATATGCGATGCTGTTTTTCCTGCCGGCGCTCGGACTAGCCTTTCTCTTTGATAAGCCGACCCGTAAGGGTTTGAATACGTTTAAAGGTTATGCGGCGGGCTTCATTACGTTTCTCATTTTCCTGCCCAATATACTTTGGAATTTCGCGCATGATTTTGCGACTGTCACCCATACGGCCGATAACGCAAATATGGGCGAGTCTATTCCGTTTCATCCCATGGAGCTCCTCACATTTTGGGGCGACCAATTAGCGGTTTTTGGGCCTGTGACATTGGTGCTTTTTGTTCTGGCGCTAATCGCGGCGCTACGCGGAAAGCTTGACAGGCCTGCGCTTTGGATCGCGCTATTCGCGCTAAGCCCGCTTTTAATTATTTCCCTCCAAGCCCTTTTATCGCGGGCAAATGCGAATTGGGCGGTCACCAGCTATGTGGCGGGGTCGATATTAACGGCGCATTACGCGGTGAAATTCTGGCCAAAATTAAAGCTCTGGCTGATGGGCGGGATTGGGTTTCAGTCGGTGTTATGCCTGATCTTAGCGCTTATCATGATGAGCTCATCTTTGACCGACGCGGCGGGGCTGACCAATTCTGCGAAACGCCTGCGCAAATGGCCTGAGACAGTAAAGATCGTCGAAGCGATTTACGCGCAAGGTCATGAAGGCCGCGCCTATGAGACTTTGGCGCTGGATAAGCGGATTATCTTTTATGATTTAAATTATTACGGCTTGGCCGAAAAGCTGCCAATGAAAATGTGGATGCATGAAGCCGCGCCCGCCAATCACGCAGAACTGACCTATCCGCTACCCGCGCAGGAGGGGCCCGTTTTAGTGCTAAATTATTATGATCATTATGAAGATGAACTGCGCGAGGATTTTGCGCGGTTAGAACGTTTGCCAGATGTTGATATTGATTTAGGCGGCGGGAAACGGCGCAAGCTTCGCGTTTGGGCGGGTTATGGTTATGTGCCGACTACGGGGCGGGAGCGGTAGGGGTTGGAATGACGTGGTTGGTTACTTCGCGCCCCAAAGCGACTTCACGCGCGCGTCTCGGCGGCAGCCTGTGCGGTAGAATTTATATTTTCGCGGGTTCTTTTTGTAGTAATCCTGATGATAACCTTCCGCGTCCCAAAAAGTTTTCGCGGGTAGTACAGGCACGACGATAGGATCAGGAAATGGCTTCGTCTTTATGATCTCCGCCTTAGACGCTTTCGCCTGCGCGGTTTGATCGGGGCGGGCATAGATGACGGGGATATAGGCATTGCCTTTGTCGCAGAACTGACCTGTGTCATCCGTCGGGTCGATATGAACCCAGTAATAATCAAGCAATTCATCATAGGTGATGACAGTTGGATCAAAGATGACTTTTGCGGCTTCTACATGGCGCCCGTGATTGCGATATGTCGGGTTTTGCATGTCATCCCCTGTATAGCCTGAAACGGCTTCGATGACGCCAGGGAGTTTTTCAAAATCTGATTCCACGCACCAAAAACACCCTCCTGCGAAGATTGCGGTATCAGTCTGGCCCGAGAGCACAACAGGCGCTTCGGTTTGTGAGGTATTTTCAGAGCTTTGCGCCGAGCTGCAAGCTGCGAGGGCGGCGACAAATATAAGGGCAAGATGTTTCATAGGTTTTCTCTAATTCAGTAAGGCTAGATACGCCAATGACGATGTCGTCACGAAAACGCGATTATTCTCTTGTCGCCTTATAGGAGGCCAAAGCACGTTCCCGCGCAACCTTATGCTCGACAATCGGTTTAGGATAATGCTTGCCGAGGGTGACACCTGCTTTTGAAAGAACGTCTTCGGGCGCGTCCCATGGCCTGTGAATGAACTTATTGGGTATCTCTTTTAACTCTGGCACGAATTTGCGCACATAGTCACCATTGGGATCAAATTTTTCGCCTTGGGTGAAGGGATTGAATATGCGGAAATAGGGCGACGCGTCGGCCCCGCTACCCGCCACCCATTGCCAGCTTGCGGCGTTACTGGCGGGATCTGCATCAACCAATGTGTCCCAGAACCATTTTTCGCCTTCGCGCCAATCAATCAGCAAATGCTTTATCAGAAAACTCGCCGTAACCATTCTTACGCGGTTATGCTGCCACCCCGTTTGCCAAAGCTGGCGCATGCCGGCATCAACGAAGGGATATCCCGTCTGGCCCTGCTGCCAACGGCGCAGATGGTCTTCATCCATATTCCACTCAAAAGCGTCAAAAGCGGGTTTGAAGTTTTCTGTGGCAAGTTTCGGGTTATGATAAAGCAGGACATAAGAAAATTCTCGCCAGCCAATCTCGGCCAGGAATTTACGGGCCTTGTCTAAATCGCTCTTACAGGCGTGCCATATCTGTTTGGGCGAAATTTCGCCAAAAGCTAAATGCGGGGAGAGCTGAGATGTGCCGTCTCTGTCGGGACGGTCGCGATCCTCAGGGTAATCCGCAACAGGCCCGCGGAGAAATTGCTTTAAAGCTTTGTCAGCGCCTTCGCTCCCCATAGTCCAATAAGGTGACATTTTGGAACCCCAATCAGGAGTTGTCGGAAGCAGGCTCAAGGCATCTAAACGCTCACTTTTTAACTCACCCTTATATTGCGTAACAGTTTCGGGCGCAGGCAAGGGCTCGCTTGTGTCGAGGCTGTCTTGCGCGCGCCGCCAATAAGGCGTGAAGACCTTATAATAATTATCTGTTTTGGTTGTGACTGCCCAAGGCTCCGATAGCAGGTTTGCGCGGAAGGATTTTACGGTGAGGCCGCGCTGGGTGAGGTCTGCTTTGATTGCGCCGTCCGTTTCGCGCGGATCTAAATCATAACGGCGATTCCAAAAGATTGTATCCGCGCCTGTATCCTCAATGACCGCATCAAGGACTCTAAAGGCCTGGCCTTTGCGCAATATGAGCTTTGCGCCGACCTTGTCTAAGTCCTCTGAGAGTGACTGCAAGCTATGATGCAGCCACCACTTAGACGCCCCGCCAAGGTCACGGCTTTTCTCTGTCTCTGATATATAGAGGCAGATAATGGGCCGCCTCGTAGCAACAGCCTCAGAGAAGGCGGGGTTGTCCGCAATTCGAAGGTCGCGGCGAAACCAGACGATGATGGGGGCAATGACAGGAGCTTTAGACATAAAGACTATACGCGCGAGCTCGCCACTTAGTTACAAATAACTTGCAGAAATATCGAATAAATCTGCCATGACCGATTCCGTTGTTGGCCAACGGCCTGCGCCCTTGCCGCGGATTTTATATTGATCGCCATCATCAAAGGTGAAAATGGCATGTGCTTCCTCACCTTCGGCTTGGGCAATAAAGTTATTTAGGCTGAGGTCTTTCAGCTCTAGCTTCGTCGAGAAACCATTCTGGTCTTTCCAGCAGGTCGAAATGCGTTTCATCGCGCCCTTGGGCGGTGAATTTGGCGCGAAGTTCTCAATTGTATCGCAAGGTATGTCGGCAAGCGTTATATGCTGGCCAAATCCCAGCAGGGCGACAAGACGGATTTTAGCCGCCGCGTCAGCGCCGCTTACATCGCCGGTCGGGTCGGCTTCGGCAAAGCCTTTATCTTGTGCCTCTTTCAAGGCCTCAGCATAGCTTTTTCCGGCGCTAATTTCGTCTAGCATGTAATTAGTTGTCCCGTTCAGCAAAGCTTCAACGCGGGTGATGCGGCCATGCTCCCTTATGCACATCTCTAAGACCGGCATGCCGCCGCCCGCAGCAGAAGAGAACATAAGCTGCGCGCCTTTATTCTTGGCAAAGTCAATCAGCTCTTGCCCGCCCGCCGCAATAGCTTGCTTATTGGCGCTAACAACATGAACCCCGGCCTCGAGCAAGATTTTACAATAGCCAAGAGCAGGCTCAATGGGGCCAGACACGTCGATAAAGATATCGGGTTTGGCCGCGATGACGTCTTCGATATCGGTTGTTAGTATTTCAGGTTTATAACCTTGGTCGATATATTTAGCGGTATCGCGCACCATGATTTTGACCATTTCAAAGCGGCCTGCATTGGCTTTAATACGGCGATAAACACCGCCGCCAACAACGCCGCATCCCATCATCGCAACGCGTAATTTTTTGGGCTGCGGGATAGGAGAAAGACTGCCTGTCTCGGCGCAAATTGTGGTATAAGTTGGAATGCCGGGTTTGCCGATATCAAATTCAATGTCATGGGCCTGCGCAAAATCAAGCGCTTTTGGCGACACAAGAGGCCCCGCTTTGGCGCGGGCATCCGCATATGAAATACGGTCATAACGCTTTGGGGCAGGGCCCGATGATTTGGGGTCATGCTCGAACACGCCTTCAACGTCTTTTAGGAGTGTCGCCTTGATGTTCAGGCGCTTGGCCACATAGATCGCGGTCATATCTGCGCCGCCTTCATCAAGCAATACCATGCGGTCTTTCTCGCCGACCGCCACATGACCCGGCATGACGACAATATCATGGTTCTTTAGATCGTCTTCGAGTTGCTCAACATCGAGATCAATAAGAGCCGCATTGCGGGCCTTGAGGCCGAGGTCACGCGCTTGGCGGACAAAGGCGGGCGCGCCAATGCGTTCTAGCGCAAGCGCTAGCAAAGCGGCTGAGCGGCGTTCACCAAGTTGAATAAGTTCGGGCAGGTTTTTCGCTGCGCCTTCGGGGCCAATTTGGCGGGCTTCTGCCATGAGCATATCGGTCTGATCGCCCTGCGCCGATGTTACCGCAACAACGTTTTGACCTTGGCGATAATGGCGATAAATCTCGCTGGCGGCCTGGGTGTAATCATCCAAACTGCGCAAGACGCTATGACCAAAATTTAAAACGATGACCGGGACGGGCATATCAACCTCTTTAAAACAAGGCGTGCTGACTATGAGCGCGGGGCAGTTAAGTCAATAAGGCCTAGCCGGTTTTCCGCTAGGGCTAACGCGTTTGAATGGCAAAGGCGTCAATAATGCCGTCCCCTTTGATTAAAATATTCAAAGTATTTCCATCTTCGCTATAAAACACCTTTTCCGCTTTTGCGGTGACGGGCGTAGATGCGGGTATGTCTGCAACGGATAGCTTTGAGGCAAAAGTCCAAACAGCTTCATTATAAAGTCGAATCTCTTCTTCTTGCCCTGAAGGTATCACCGCCCACTTGCCTGCCTCTGATGAATGGTCTGCCCATTTTACGGATGCATTATCTGATAAAGCACCATCATAAGTCATATCAGCTGTGAAGCCATTTCCTGCCGCAACTAATAAGCGGTTTCCATCTTCGCGTATCCAGATATTTCCGCCCATCGCGTAGTCGCCATGATAAGGTGAATCAACCGAACGCGGGACGGGCAAATTTGAGACATCCCATTTTTCGATATCTGAAGGACTTAGCCCCCGGTTGGCACCATATACCGCTGGCTCTGTCGGGCTCATGCGGATTTGCGTTCCTGCGCGAGCGCCAAACACTTGGAAGCTTCGGTCTGCTGCAAAATCGAGGGAATGAAGCTCTACCCATTGATCTCTCCAAGGCACGATATGGGCATGATTATTGTTGTCTAAAACAATATCGCCCCAATCCGCGCTATAAGATTGGGTGTCGATTACGGTTGCGCTATTTAGATCTACGAGTGACGCGACGCCTGCATGGGATATGGCTGCGAAATTACCATTTGGGGATATGCCGAGTTGATAGGCTGTGCGGTCGAGTAAAACTGTTTTCGTGGTGAAATCATCAAGATCAAAAATGCCTAATGTATTCTCAGTGTCGGATAAGTAAACCAACGCATTCAATGATTGACTATATTCTGCGTCTGCAATTCCGCCTTCAAGTCTGTGAACGAGATCATCGCCTGACGCGAAAACATTGACGCTGACTCTTTCAATCTGACTTTGACGTTCGCCATTACTGACGCGCAGACTAAACTCATAGGTTCCTGCAACGCTAGGCGTAAAGCGCGGTGCGGCGCTGTCCAAACCCGTTGGCGTGACCGCGCTTCCAGAGGGTTGAGAGGTTAGCATCCATTCATAGGTCAGAGTTTTGTTTTCAGGGTCCGAGCTAGCGCTTGCATCTAGCATTACTTGATTAGACGCATAGACACTTTTGAACCGTTCTGTTTTAGCGGTTGGCGCGAAATCGGAGGCTGATGTCGCTGTTGCATAGCGTTTTACAAGCGCAAAGGTTTTTGTGCCGCTATCGCTATTTGATGCTAAAATATGGAGGCTATCTGAATTTGCACTTGCGAATGCTTTTTCTGACCACCAGTCCTTGGAAGCACCACGACGGGTGGATGGCATATCTATTTCTTCCATAAACTCGCCATTGTCGGCATCGAAAACGCGGACCGAGCCCCCCAGAGAAATATACCAAGATCGGGTGAAGTCACTGGAAGAAGCCTGTCTGATACCAGACACAGGAAGTTGCATTACATAGGTCAAGTCAGTGCTTTGGTTTTCTGTAGTTCGCACCACAACGCCGCATTTTGTCAGCATCGACGTTCCGCCTGGCCCCATCCAAAGATCACCACAGAATGGAAAATTGCCATGATATGGAGAGTCATAATCATACCGTGTTGTGGCGCCGTTAATAGAATAACGCTCAACGTCGCTGGGTGACAGGCCATTATTGGCGCCATAAATTTTGTCGCCATTGGGATGTAACTTGGCTTTCGTTTGATCACGAACAAAGCCGTCACCTATACGGCGACTTCCCGTTTGCATGTTGACGGTTTGGATATTGACCCATTGTCCTGAGGACGGAAATCCGTGGGCATAACCATTATCATCTAAAACGATATCCCCAAGATCTGCGGTTACGCTATGCGTTGCCAAAATAGTTTTCGCTTGCAGGTCGATATAAGATATACGCGCAT
Source organism: Hellea sp. (assembly GCA_039977295.1). Classification (GTDB taxonomy): domain Bacteria; phylum Pseudomonadota; class Alphaproteobacteria; order Caulobacterales; family Maricaulaceae; genus Hellea. The sequence goes on from JBDWDN010000003.1 coordinate 590,984, forward strand.
TATGGGCCACGGCGGCGAAATTTCCAGAAGGCGCGATAGATACGGCTGCGCCGTCGAGCGGCAGGGTCAATGCGGTTTCAGTTCCGTCGCTATCGACAATTGTGAATTCCCTACCAGATATGCCGATTATACGTTGATTGACTTGGTCAAATTCTGCATCTGTGAATTTGCGTGACAGCTCAATTATTTCAAAGAGGTCGATTTCCAGTTGATTTAATGTCTGGGAGTCCGACTCATACCCATCTGAGACACTGACCTCTAAAATAAATTCGCCGTCAGTATCAAAAGTAATAGATTGAACCGCATCGGTAAAGGTTTCGGACAGCATGCCGGAGTCTGCGGGTGCTTGCGTGATTGTCCACGTGTAATTTAGCATATGCCCATTGGGGTCCGTTGAGCCCGACGCATCAAAAACAATCTCTTGTCCGACAGCGGCATTTGTTTTGTAAGACCCGACCGATAAGGTGGGTGCTTGATTAATAAGCGTGACAGTCACGCTATCGGAATGGGTTGCGCCTGAGGGGTCCCTAACAGTCAATGTAAACGTATAATCGCCGGGGACAGATGATGTAAAACTGGGTTGGCTTGTCGTCGCGCCTGTGAGGGATATATTTGCGGTCGCAGGCTGGGACGAAATAGCCCAATTATAGGTTAGGCTATTTCCATCTGGGTCGGAACTTGCGCTTCCATCCAAAGCAATCGTTCCCGGCGCTATGTCTTGGGAAACGTCGTTTCCGGCTTTAGCGCTGGGCGGGTTATTCGTTGATGTTGGAGGCGGCGTTGGCGGCGGCGTTCCGCCTCCGCTCGAGCTGCCGCCACAAGCTGCAAGCCACAAAGCGCTGGATAAAAATAAAATTGATTTTGTCACAATCTTCACGCGTAAGTCTCCCCAATATGCCGCAATAATTTCAAGCATGAAGCGCCACAAGTTACAAGTCATAATAATAGAGAGTGCGGCTTTGAGCACGTAATAAGGTCGCATTGTTTTAAGCGGGAAAGGCGTTATTTGAAACCTATGAGCCCTGAAACACATATCGCCAAATGGCCCGCCATTAAAAAAGGTCTGCAAGGCAAGTGCCCTAATTGCGGGGAGGCGAAACTATTTAGGGCCTATCTTAAACAAGTTGAGATCTGCCCGTCTTGCGGCGAAAATTGGGGCGATGTGCGCGCCGATGATGGCCCCGCTTGGGCGTCCATGCTTGTGGCGGGTCATGTGCTCGCCCCGTTCTTTTATTTTATTACTTTCCGCATGGATTTGCCGGATTGGGTGCGGACCTTGGCTTTGGTCATAGTGGGTGTTGGGATATGCCTTGCGGTGCTGCCGCGCATGAAGGGACTGTTCATTGCATTGATTTGGAGCACTAAGGCTCCGACCTCCTAACTAAGGGGGTTTGAATTTGCACTTTTAAAAGGTTGTTTTTTGTGACATAACAATTGACTGAAGGCGGCGCTATGAAACGATTTTATCTAATTTCCCTAGTTTTAACTATCACAGTGTTACTGAGTGCATGCGATACGCTACCAAAATTTCAGGACAGACCTGCTCCGCCAGCAGATTTTTACAGTGCAGGCCGTGTACACTTGGCCGTCAGCCCAGCTCAGCCTTGGTATGAAATCCGTGATAAGTTTCGTCCTAACTTTAGTGTCAAATCTGCGGATGAATTAAAAGATGACGTCTTACCAATCGTCTCTAAAGAACTGTCTGCCGAGCAAATCGCAACAGCGACGCGATTGGGCCTCAGCTTAGGCGGAAAATCAATTGATAAATCGGCGGTTAGCAACACAATCCGCAATGTAGCCGAGGATGGGATCGAAACATCTACAACGACAGAGAGCTTTGATAGAACGGAAGCACTAACCTCGGGCGCAATCCCTGATACAACAACAGGTTCCGGCGCGAGCGCATTATTGGTGCCCGCGAGCACGTTAAATATTGCAGAATCTTTGGGTTTAAATGTCGATCCTAAACTAAGAACTGATGCACAAAACGCACTTTTTTTCCATATTCAGTCACTGAATACGGCATTGGATGGTGAGATTGCGGGTGAAGGTGAAACACCCTATTTAGTCAAGGCGCAGATAAGCGTTCAGCCATTTTCACGAGATATTCCTTATGATGTCTACTCGGAAATTTTTGTGCCCTCAAATTCCTCTGAAGGACGCTATAGAATTATTCCACTCATTATTAGCGATAATGTTCAGCGGTCGGCTGAGAGAAACCTTGCAAATGCAGCAAAGCAACTGGAGGCCAGTGTAGATGCGCTCGTCGCAGGTAAAGGAGTTGGCTTAGGGCGCAACCAAATACGTCAGCAATTACGTGATTTACAGGCCTACGAATTGAACACGTCCTTTATGTCGGGGCAATCAGATGAGAGAGAATTAACTGTAAGAATTGGGGCGCCGAAATCTCCAAGCGGTTCATATCAGATGTCCGCTAGAACATACACCGTTTCATTTATATTAGTATTGCCAAGTAACCTTGACGAAAGCGAAGTTAGAATTCAACAATATGCTTCAATGCGAAATGTAAGAACCGGGAAAAGACTACCAGCTTTTTCTCGTGAGTCGAAAGAAGAAGAAGTTGAGCGCATCATTAATGTGGCAGGGTCTCGGTTAGCACCTGAATGCCAAGAACTCATGAGATACAATTTAAAGGATAATGTTTCGCGGGGTGAAACAGCCATGTCTTCGTGTGTAAGAAAAAGCAAGAATAAACGAAACAAGTGGTATAGCAGCTCTGCTGCAAATGGTTATGCTCCTGGTTTTTTGTCAAGGTTCGATATCAAAGATGATTCTGAAATTTATCAACTCTTACGCGACTTTTTTGAAGCTTCGAGACCTTCAAAAATAACAATTCCTATTTACCATTCTGAATTTACACCGCCACCATCTCAAACGGCTATTTTGACGGACACAGGCGGGCAAAGTTCTACTATAACTTTAGCGAGTTCAAAAAAATTAAACGCCCTTCGGCAGCCACTTGTTGCGAAGCTTGAGTTTTATAAAAAAGATAGTAATTTAAAATGCGATCTTGCTACGGCCACGGTAAGAAGTGATTTGGCGGAAACTACCTTGTTAGCTAAAAAAGTATCTGCGGACGGTTCTGGAAATATTTCATTAGTCTTTCCAAGCCCCGTCGCGCTTGGCTTACTTCCTAAGGAGAATGATGAACCTTGTTTGTCAATTTCTTGGGAGAAAACGCCATCTATATCAGGAAAGGATTTTTATCCAACCATCCTCAACAAATCCAAACTTCCGGCCCAAAATAAACTCTTTGCGGTTCAAGTGCTTCCGGCCTTGGCGGGGATTAATGACAAACAGACAGCCAAAGTTCGCGTGGTGATTACGACGAAGCCCTGCAACCCCAAATTGGAGTGTCCTACGGTGAGTGATTATCTACTGACCATGTCTGATTACCCTATTGCCTCTGTTGCAAAATCGGGTGTCGCAGAGACGGCGAATTTTGATAAAGCTAAAAATGCCCTCGTTATGTCTGCTGGAATGGATTACGAATTAACATTTGAAAACGTGTTGGATGGAGCAACGGCGAAATTAAAAGTCATAGCTCGAGATGCCGCGAAAAAACCTGTTAATGTCAAGGTGCAATTTGATAACAAGGAGATCAAATTTAAGGCGGCGCCAAAAGCGGCTATTAAATAAGACATTTCCAAAACCCTTCAAAATGTAAAGCGCGTATTGAATTTCAGGGAATTTATACGTGAACCTAAACGCAATGAGTGACCGATATCGGGAGCTTGACGCCGTGCTGCTTGTCATTCATATCCCTACCTTCATCAAGACCAACAGAGGGACAGGCCCTGTGAAGTTGGAGCAACCTTGTTTAATGCAAACGGTGCTAAATCCTGCGGCCTATTGATTTTAAGAAATCAAGGGTTGGAAGATGACACGGCGAGACATCGCGCCGCTAAACCTTCCTTGCAGATTTGGACAGAGTAACGGAGTGGCTATGCCGCGCGATATTAAAGTTGATCTGGGCGATAATGTCTTGCAGCGCGGATGCGTGCTGAAGGGTGATGTCGTGATGGGACGGCTTTATGGAAATCCTGACGGCCCAATTATTGTTGTCATGGGCGGGATCTCGGCCTCGCGTTTTATCGCCGATGGCGGCAGGCTCAATCGCGGTTGGTGGTCGACATTAGCGCGCAAAGGCGGCCCCATCGATTTGAATAAATTTCAAGTTCTTGGAATGGATTTTGCGCCTAATGTGGAGAGCGATAATCGACCTGACTGTATCACCACCCATGATCAAGCCGCGCGGCTGAAAGCCTTATTAGATAGCCAGAACATTTCCAAAGTTGCAGCGATTATTGGCAGCTCCTATGGCGGCATGACGGCTCTGGCTTTCGCCCATGATTACCCTAAGGCCGTCGAGCGGCTTTGCATTATCGGCGCGGCGCATAAACCTTACCCGATTGGCGTGGCCTGGCGCGGCATCCAAAGACGCGCTGTGCGCCTAGGTATAGAAGCAGGCCGTCCCAAGGAAGGCATGAAGCTTGCGCGTGAGCTCGCCATGACGACTTACCGCACAGCGGAAGAATTTGCCGACCGTTTTGACTTAGAGGAGACTTCAAGCTCGCCCTCACAATTTGATATTTGTGATTACCTGGGGTCACGCGGGGATGCCTTTGCGGAGCTCATGGACGCGCAGCGGTTTTTGGCGCTATCAGAATCAATCGATTTGCACCGCGTCGAGCCTGAATCGATTACCACGCCAACTCTGTTAATGAGCGCTATTTCAGACCAACTCGCCCCGCTCACCGATATGCGGGAACTGCGTGACCGCCTCGGCGGTCAAAGTGAGCTCTTTACCTTCACCTCGCTTTACGGACATGACGCGTTCTTGAAAGAGTATGATGCGATGAGCCCGAGGCTTGAGGCATTTTGTGGGGGTTTAGAATGATATATAAAGTTTTTCGCTTTTTGTATAAACCTAGAGGGTTCAAATACCTATTTGCATTGTTTTTCTTCACTTACATTTGTTTGTTTCTCGTGGGCTTTGTTAGTGGTGAGTTTCGTGATGAGACAGTTTCTAGATTACAGTTAGGTATCATTGTTTTAGCCTTGTGCATTTTAGGGGGACTAATGGCAGCTGGAGCTTGGATGTTGGTATCAAGCTACGCTCGCACAACGCCATACTATCTCAAAAATAAAGATAAATTAAATGACCGATAAACGGACAAAAATTATTCAAGCTGAAATTGGCGATGACCCTGCTTATGGCGCGGTGAACCCGCCGCTTTATCTCTCCTCGACTTACCGCTTCAAATCTATCGATGAGAAGGGGCCGTTTGATTATGGGCGCACAGCCAATCCTAACCGTCAGGGTTTGGGGCAGGCTGTGGCGCAGCTTGAGGGCGGGGCGCATGGCGTTGTGACCGCGACGGGTATGGCGGCCATTGATCTGGTCACGAATTTATTCAAAGCGGACGCCCTCATTGTCGCGCCCCATGATTGTTATGGCGGCACGCACCGCCTACTGACTCACCGCGCAGAGCAGGGGCGTTTGCGCGTGAAATTTGTCGATCAGGCAGATGCCAAAGCTTTGGCGGAGGCGATGGCGGAGAAACCCGCTTTGGTGATGATTGAAACGCCGTCTAACCCGCTTATGCGCCTCGTTGATATTGCGGCTATCTGCAAAGCGGCCAAAGCCGTCGGCGCATTGACAGCCGTAGATAACACATTTCTGTCTCCCGCGCGGCAACTCCCGCTTGCGCTCGGCGCTGACTTTTCCATTCACTCGACCACCAAATACCTTAATGGGCATAGTGATGTTGTCGGCGGCGTCATAGTTGCCAAGACGATTGAGCATGGCGAGCGTTTGGCCTGGTGGGCGAATTGCACGGGCGTTACGGGGTCACCCTTTGATAGCTATATGACTCTTCGCGGCATGCGGACGCTCTTTGCGCGCATGGATATGCAGGAATCAAATGCTCTGGCGATTGCAAAATTCTTGCATAAACATAAAGCCGTTGAGCGCGTCTATTATCCCGGACTGAAGTCTGATCCGGGCTATAAACTCGCCAAGACCCAACAAAGCGGTCCCGGCGCGATGCTGTCCTTTGACGTCAAAGGCGGCTTTGCGCAGACCAAAGCTGTGCTTGAGGCCGTGACTTTGTTTCAGATGGCCCCGAGCCTTGGCGGTGTCGAGAGTCTCATTAGCTTCCCCGCGACGATGACCCATGGCGGGATGGCGCCTGAGGCCCGCGAGATTGCGGGTATAAAAGACACACTTATCCGCGTCTCTGTAGGTTTAGAGGCGGCAGAGGATCTGATTAGGGACTTATCGGCAGCGCTGGATATATAAAGGATTTTTATGTCATTTTTCTCAAAATTATTTGGTAGAAAGGCGCAGCAAGACCCCGCTCAAGACTTGGCTGTATTTCGGGATGCGGTGATTGCGAAAGCAAAATCGATGGGTGCTAGAACTGAATTTAAAATTGCCCCTGATGATGCAAGCAGAATAATTATGAGCCGCGATGGCGAAGTAATTGGGCAAGCTGATCTTACTAATGCTTATAACCAATTTAAAGTTTACCCTGAAGATGATGCTGAAGAAGGCATAGAGCGTCTCGCGACGATAATACTGGCGAATGAAAATGATGATGCCCCCTTCACTTTGGATGATGTTGTCATTGTGTTGCGGCCGGAAGATTATGTGAACGCTGTGCGTGAACAGGGCGGTGAAGTGGTTTCTGAGCCTTTGATGGGTGAGCTTCATAAATTTTATATGGTGGATACACCACAAGCAATGCGGGGTTTGACGCCGTCGGATATTAAAGACTTTGAGATGTCAAATGTGGAAACGGCAGCAATTGATAATGTGCGAAAATGGTTGCCAAAGCTGACCGCCGACAAGTCTCTACAAGATACAAGTCTTTATTATGTTGAGGACAATACCTTTCTCACGAGCAGCCTAATTTTATTAGATGCGTTCTGGGATGTTGTAGATGCAGAGTATACGAGCGGTTGCCTTTTTACGTTGCCCCGCAAGGATCAGCTCTTTGTATTTGATATGAAGCATCAAAATGCACTGGAATTGGCTCAGAATATAGTGCGCACCACTTTCGAAGACGATTTCAATTTATTATCAAGCCAGATATTTTCACGGAAGAACGGTATAATCGGCTTGGTAGAGGCTCTTTAACAGCTTAATGGTATAACTTGCCTTAATTTAGAGGTTTTGAGGCATAAAGTTATAGCTATATTGGCAAATTTCGCAACTAAGAGGCAAAATTTTGTGTTGCATCATTTGTCTGTTTACAATAATTGAATTCTCACGTTAAAGGATAGACATGAACCCATACCGTAAAGAGAATGAGCCTAAAGTGAAAGTCGCCAGCCGTGCTGTGCCGTCTATCGCGCCTGTTCTTATTCTCCTTCTGGTCACAGTTGTGGTGCTTCTTATTAGCGGAGCGACGAGCGGGATTTAGGTCAATTTAAATGAACCTTCAAAAACCCGCTCCGAAATGAGCGGGTTTTTTGGTTTTACAGAATGCGAATTTTTGAGTGAGAGTATGAGCAAGAGAAGTGATGCAATCGTAAAAGGCCCAAGCCGTGCTGCGGCGCGCGCGATGTTGCGCGCTACCGGCATGGATGACGAAAATTTCGAGGGCCCGATTATCGCGGTCTTTAATACATGGACCAATATGGGCCCGTGTAATATGGATCTTGATAAGCTCGCCGTTCCTGTCCGCGCCGGTATCCGCGCAGCAGGCGGTACGCCCGTCGATTTTAATTCAATTGCGGTTTCTGACGGTATCACGATGGGTAGTGAAGGCATGCGCGCCTCGCTTATGTCGCGCGAAGTCATTGCCGACTCGATTGAATTGGCCGTGAGAGGTCATAGTCTGGACGGCGTTATTATTCTGGTCGCTTGTGATAAAACAATTCCTGCGGCGGGCATGGCGCTGGCGCGGATGAATATTCCAGGCGTTGTGCTTTATGGCGGCTCTATCATGCCCGGAAATCACAAGGGCAAAGACCTTTCTGTGCAGGATGTATTTGAAGCTGTTGGCGCCTGCGCGGCAGGTATAATTGACGAAGCTGAGCTAAAAGACATTGAAAAGGCGGCCTGTCCAGGGGCAGGGGCTTGCGGGGGGCAATTTACGGCGAACTCAATGGCAATGGCGATGACATTTCTGGGCCTCTCGCCTATGGGCGCGAATGACGTGCCAGCTGTGTCAGAGGATAAAAATAAAAGCGCTTACCGCGCGGGTCAACTTGTTGTGGAGTGCGTTCAAGAGAACCGCTTACCCCGCGACATGATTACAAAGAAATCTTTGATGAATGCGGCGATTGCTTTGTCTGCTACGGCGGCGTCAACAAATGCCATTTTGCATCTGCTGGCCATTGCCAGCGAAGCTCAAGTCGAAGGGTTTGACATTGATGCCTTTGATGAAATTTCCCGCACGACACCTGTCATTGGCGACTTGAAACCCGGCGGAAAATATATGGCTTTTGATCTCTACGCGGCGGGCGGTTCTGCCCTTATCGGCAAGCGTCTTGTCGATGATGGCCGTATTGATGATCAGCCAACAGTGACAGGCCGTTCCATTTTTGAAGAAATTTTGGATGCCAAAGAAACGAAGGGCCAAGACGTTGTTCGGGAGTTTAGCGATCCCGTGAAATCACGCGGCGGTTACGGCATTCTTTATGGCGACCTCGCCCCCGAAGGTTGCGTTGTTAAGCTTGCGGGTCACGGCGCGCTCTTCTTTGAAGGCAAAGCGCGAGTTTTTGAATCTGAGGAAGCTTGTTTTGAGGTCGTGCAAAATAACGGCATCAAGAAAGGCGATGTCGTCATTATCCGAAATGAAGGCCCTTGCGGCGGCCCTGGCATGCGCGAAATGCTGGGCGTCACGGCAGCCCTTGTCGGTCAAGATTTAGCGGACCATGTGGCCCTCATTACCGATGGGCGCTTCTCTGGCGCGTCCTATGGCTTCGTCATCGGTCACGTCGCGCCCGAAGCCGCGCATGGCGGACCGCTTGCATTTGTAGAAGACGGAGATCTGGTTACGATTGATGTTGAGGCCCGCACGATTAATATCGATGCTGACCTCACGGAACGCGCTAAAGGATGGACGCCGCCTAAACCAAAATATCCCAGCGGTGCCTATGCTAAATTTGCGCGGCTTGTCGGAAGTGCCTCCAAAGGCGCCGTCACCTCATTCCCATTTGATACTTAATTAGAAACACATATTTAAACTTAAGGACTTCTACCATGTCATCACTCGATATTTATTACGACAAAGATTGTGATCTCTCGATCATCAAGAAAAAGAAAGTTGCCGTTCTCGGTTACGGATCCCAAGGCCGTGCCCATGCGTTGAACTTGAAAGATTCAGGCGTTGACGTTGTCGTCGGCCTGCGCCCTGAAAGCTCAACCAATAAAAAAGTCAAAGCAGATGGTCTTGAGGTTAAAGCCACAGCTGACGCGGTAAAAGGCGCTGACGTTGTCATGGTTCTGACCCCTGATGAGCTGCAAGCTAAGATCTACCGCGAAGATATTGAGCCGAATATCAAAGAAGGCGCGGCCCTCGCTTTTGGTCATGGCTTTGCTATTCATTACGGCCAAGTCGATCCGCGCCGCGACCTCGATGTTATTATGATTGCACCCAAAGCGCCGGGCCATACGGTTCGCAATGAATTTGAAAATGGCCGCGGCATTCCCGATCTTATCGCCATTGCCCAAGACGCAAATGGGGGCTTTGCCTTAGAACTCGCAAAATCATATGCCTCTGCCATTGGCGGCGGACGCACAGCCATCATCCATACAACTTTCAAAGACGAGACAGAAACGGATCTCTTTGGGGAACAAGCTGTTCTTTGCGGCGGCGTTGTCGAGCTTATTAAAATGGGTTTTGAAACACTCACAGAAGCTGGCTATCCGCCAGAGCTCGCCTATTTTGAATGCTTGCATGAAACAAAGCTTATCGTTGATTTGATCTATGAAGGCGGTATTGCCAATATGAATTACTCTATTTCCAATAATGCGGAATATGGGGAATATGTAACAGGCGAAGCCGTTGTGAATGACAGCTCCCGCGAAGCGATGCGCACAGCGCTTAAGAACATCCAAAATGGTGATTACGCGAAGTCCTTCATCCAAGAAGGCGCGCTCGGCTATCCAAGCATGACAGCTCGCCGCCGTAACATGGAAGCGCATCAAATTGAGCAAGTTGGCGGTAAGCTACGCGAGATGATGCCATGGATCGCGAAGAATAAAATTGTCGATAAGGACGTTAACTAATTCAAATAACCAATCATTCCCGCGAATGCAGGAACTTAGTTGAGAGCAAGGTTAATAACTGGGTCCCCGCCTTCGCGGGGATGAGCGGAAAAAGAGATTGAACTCGAATGACCACAGCCACACAATTTGAGAAGCAAGCGACTGAAAAGATCGCTGACCGCCCGCCAAAATCGGGGTCGCAATTATTGCTGGAATCGCTTGTTGAGCAAGGTGTGGAAACCATTTTTGGCTATCCGGGCGGCGCGATTATGCCCGTCTATGACGTGCTGCCGAGCATTCCGGAGCTACGCCACATACTCTGCCGTCATGAGCAAGGTTGCGGGATGGCCGCAATTGGCTATGCGCGGGCCACGGGCCGTGTTGGCACAGCTTTTGCGACCTCTGGTCCTGGCGCAACAAATTTGATTACCGCAATTGCGGATGCCTATCTCGACTCTGTGCCTGTTGTCTTTGTGACGGGCCAAGTGCCATCAAATTTGATGGGGACAGATGCGTTCCAAGAAGTCGATATTTTCGGCATGACTCTACCCGTCGTTAAACATAGCTATATTGTGCGCGATCCCGCCGATATCCCTGGCATGGTGGCCGAAGCTTATTTTATCGCCGCCGAAGGCCGCCCAGGCCCTGTGCTGATTGACCTTCCCAAAGATGTCGCCAATGCGATGACAACAGAGCGTCATAAATGGCGTCCTTACCCCAAGGTTAAACCTGAAATGGGCCAAAGCGATTATATTGCTAAGGCCGAAGAATTAATGCGCGAAGCCAAAAAGCCGCTCTTTTATATTGGCGGCGGTATCGCGCAAGGTGACGGCGTTGCGGAATTGCGTGACCTCGTTGAACGCACAGATATTCCCGTTGTCTCGACCCTTAAGGGTCTTGGCGCTATGCCATCTGATCATCCAAAATTTCTGGGCATGCTCGGCATGCATGGTCTGAAAGCGGCGAATTACGCAGTGCAGGAATGCGATCTTTTGATTGTGGCCGGCGCGCGCTTTGATGACCGCGCAACAGGTAAATTAGATACTTTTGCGCCCCATGCTAAAGTCATCCACATGGATATTGATATTGCGGAAATTAATAAACTTCGCGCCGTTGATGTCTATCTTGACGGAAGTCTTAAGAAAAACCTCGCAGCCCTAAAACCTGGCCGCGCGGATTGCGATGAATGGCGCGAGCTATGTTATGGCCGCCGGGACGAATATGTTTGGGATTATGAGACGGCCCAAGCCAAAGCCGCTCCTGGTGTGTATGCGCCCAAATTACTTCATGACTTATCTCGCCGCGCTCCCGAATCCGCGATCTTTACCTGTGACGTCGGACAGCACCAAATGTGGGTCGCGCAGCATTGTTACTTTGATGAGCCGAAAGATCACATAACCTCTGGCGGTTTGGGCACGATGGGCTTCGGCCTCCCGGCTGGCCTTGGCGCAAAACTAGGCGCGCCAGAGCGCACCGTCATTACAGTGTCAGGCGATGGCTCCATCATGATGAATATCCAGGAACTCGCCACGCTTTACCGCTACGGCGTTCCGCTGAAAATTGTCCTGCTCGATAACTCTGTGCTCGGCATGGTGCGCCAATGGCAAGAAGTCTTTTTTGATAAGAACTATTCCGAGACAAATTTGGATGATAATCCAGACTTTGCGCTTGTCGCGAAAGCGTTCCAGATTGATGCCTTTACCGTCAATACAGTAGACGAAGTCGATGCAGGCATTGACCGTCTCCTCGCAGCAGAGGGCCCCATTCTCATGCACGTCAAAATCGACCCGAACGAAAATGTCTGGCCGCTTGTTCCTCCGGGAAGAAGCAATGCCGACATGATGGAGCGGTAAAAATGTTTATTATTAAAAAACCTTGGCTTTTACTGTTATCAGCGTTTTTAAACGGGTGCATGGTTACTTTGATTATTGTTCGTTACATACAAACATTAAGCGGTGCAGAAACATCAATTACAAATGGCTTTGGCACTGTTGTATTAGGTATGTTATTATTTGGCCTAAGTGGTTGGATTGCAATTTCTCACTTGAAGTTATTACAGCAAAATCAAAACTAATCTAGATTGGACGAGACTTTCTAATGACCCAACTTCAACGCGATAAAACTTTTGAACCTTCGGGTGTGCAGGGCAAGCTTAAGATTGTTCTCCATGATGTTAGCGGTACCCTTATCAGGGCGCTCGGCACGATCGAGCGCCGTGGATATGACTACCGTGATGTGCATTGTACGCAGCGTGTGGATGGCGATTTTGACCTGCTTGTTCATATTGAGGACACAGGCGGACCGAGCAATCTGGATACGCTGTGTAAGCAATTAGAGCGGCTTTATAATGTGGTGAGTGCTGAAAAGGTCGGCCGCAGGAAACATGCTGAACGTGCTTAGATGTATAATTTTGTCCTTCTCCCCGAGGGAGAAGGTGGGCAACGCCCGGATGAGGGGCAACGAATATAGATAGTAGGGAATTTGTTTTTTATTCGCTGCCCCTCACCCACCCTTCGGGCACCCTCTCCCCCAAGGAGAGGGAAAGAATTACGAGATTTAAAATGAAAACTAACCAAGTAAAAATATTCGACACAACACTCCGCGATGGTGAGCAAGCGCCAGGCTTTTCCATGACCTCTGGGCAGAAGCTGCGTATGGCCGAAGCCCTCGAAGGTCTTGGTGTTGATATTATTGAAGCTGGCTTTGCAGCGGCCTCGCCGGGCGACTTTGACGCGATTAAATCTATTGCCGAAATGGTTAAGGACTCAACGGTCTGTTCGCTCGCCCGCTGTAATGAAGGCGACATCCGCGCCTCTGGTGAAGCGATTAAACCTGCGCGTTCTGGCCGTATTCATACCTTTATCGCGACATCGCCTTTGCACCGCGAATATAAATTAAAAATGTCCAAGGACGAAATTGTTCGCCGCGCCGTGGAGGGGGTAGAGCTTTGCCGCCAATATACGGATGATGTGGAATTTTCCGCTGAGGACGCCATTCGCACCGAACGTGATTATCTAAAGCGTGTTGTCGAAGCTGCGATCAAAGCAGGCGCAACGACCATCAATATTCCTGATACGGTTGGCTATACAACGCCAGAAGAAATCCAGAACCTGTTTGAGTTTCTTACAACGGAAATTGAAGGCGCGGATAAAGCAACATTTTCGGCGCATTGTCATGATGATTTGGGCTTGGCGGTGGCAAACTCTCTGGCGGCGGTTCGCGGCGGTGCCCGGCAGGTTGAATGCGCGCTGAACGGCATTGGTGAACGGGCAGGGAATTGCGCGACCGAAGAAGTCATTATGGCGCTTAATACACGCAAAGATTTCTTTGGCCTAAGCACGAGAATTAAAACCGAAGGCATTTACGGCGCGTCGAAATTGCTTGCGACGATTACGGGTAACCCCGTGCCGCGTAATAAGGCTATTGTCGGGAAAAATGCTTTTGCTCATGAGAGCGGCATTCATCAGCACGGCGTTTTGGCAAACCGCGAAACCTATGAAATCATGAAACCCGAAGACGTTGGCGTCTCGACGGATAACCTTATCCTCGGCAAACATTCTGGCCGGGCCGCGCTGAAAAATCGCGCGTCGAAATTGGGGTTTGAGCTCTCGGATAATCAATTGCAGAGCGTATTCGTCTCTTTCAAAGAATTGGCCGACGCCAAAAAGGAAGTTTTTGACGCCGACCTAGAAGCCCTGATTTTAGGCGAAGCCGTAAATACGCAAGGCCCATGGACAATTGATAGCCTTTATGTCTCCGCAGGGTCGGACGATAATCGCAGTCCTCAGGCGACGGTTGAATTAATTCACGAAAATGGTGAACGGAAACAAGCGGTGTCTGAAGCCGCTGGTCCTGTCAACGCAGTTTTCCTCGCAATTTCTGATATAACGGGTCATCCGCTTCACCTCGAAAGCTTCACGGTGCAATCTGTTTCAGAAGGCAAAGATGCCATGGCCGAAGCCGCTGTTCGCGTGTCGACTGAATTTGAAAATTACCATGGCCGAGGCGCTAGCACGGATACAGTCTTGGCTGGGGCGAAAGCTTATTTGGACGTGATTAACAGAATAGAACGGAGAGCGGTGAGGCAACAATCCATCGCCGCGCAGCATTGATGATGACTGATAATATCATAACTTTGTCATCCCGCACGAGTATGTTGTTTGCAGTGCAAACAACTGACGAAGATGGGGGATCTAACCGTAGAGAACTGAACTTGACGTTAGATCCCCCATCTGCGTCCGTGCTTGATAAATCAAACACAGACTTGTGCGGGATGACAAGAGTCAAAAGGTATAATTAAATGAGCAAGACACTCTTCGATAAAGTTTGGACGCGCCATGTAGTGGTTCCTGAAACATCCGCCCATCCCGCCACGCTTTATATTGACCTGCACCTCATCCACGAAGTGACATCACCGCAGGCTTTTACAGTGCTGCGGGAACGCGGCCTAAAAGTTCGCCGTCCAGACCGCACGCTCGCCACGATTGATCATTCCACGCCGACGCTGATAAATGCTGACGGTTCACGTCCTTATGTGACAGAGCAGGCTGAGAAACAGGTCGAAACGCTGCTCGCTAATACCGAAGAATACGGCATTGAGACTCATGGCTGGGATAGTGATAATCGCGGTATCGTTCACGTCATGGGCCCAGAGCTTGGCGCGACGCAACCCGGCATGACAATTGTTTGCGGGGATAGCCATACCTCTACCCATGGCGCCTTTGGCGCAATTGCTTTTGGTATTGGGACAACGCAGGTCGGGCATGTTTTGGCCAATCAGTGCATCCTCATGCGCAAACCTAAGACAATGGCTATTCACGTAAACGGCGAGCTTGGCAAAGGCGTGACGCCCAAAGATGTTATCCTTGCCATTATTGCCAAAATTGGTGTGGGCGGCGGCACAGGTTATGCTCTCGAGTATCGCGGTAACGTCTTTGAAGAGATGTCCATGGATGGCCGTATGACGGTGTGTAATATGTCTATCGAAGCCGGGGCGCGCTGCGGGATGATTGCGCCAGATGAGACGACATTTAGCTATTTAAAAGACCGCAAATTTACGCCTGAGAATTATGACGCAGCTTGCGCGGATTGGGCGTCACTCGCGACAGATGAAGGGGCGGTCTTTGATAAAGAGGTTCATCTGAGGGCTGAGGATATCACGCCGATGGTCACATATGGCACCCATCCCGGAATGGGCATTTCCATCGAGGCGGCTATTCCTGCGGCAGCGGATGAAACAGATCAAGGCGCGCTTGATTACATGCAATTAAAAGCCGGCGAAAAAATTGCAGGTACGCATGTGAATAAAGTCTTTATCGGTTCATGCACCAATTCCCGTATGGAAGATTTACGGGCCGCCGCCGCGATTTTTAAAAACCGTAAAGTCGCGAAAAGTGTCACAGCGATTATCGTTCCGGGAAGCGTTCTCATCAAAGCCCGCGCCGAAGATGAGGGTCTTGATAAAATATTTATTGCGGCGGGCGCGCAGTGGAGAGAAGCGGGTTGCTCTATGTGCCTGGGTATGAACGGCGATATCGGCGCGCCGGGTGATCTCGTTGTATCGACATCCAATCGTAATTTCATGGGACGTCAAGGACCGGGGGTGCGCACTGTTTTAGCCTCCCCTGAAACGGCAGCGGCCACGGCTATTGCAGGGGTGATAACCGACCCACGCAATGTGGAGACTGCAGCATGAGCTTTAAGCCCCTAAAAACAGTCACTTCTCGCACGCTTGTTTTGCAGCCTGCCAATATTGACACCGACCAAATCATGCCAGCTAAGTTTTTGTCTATGACAACAAAGGCTGGATTGGGCGAGCATGTCTTTGCGAATTTACGCTATGACGCACAGGGCGAACTCACCGACCATGAATTAAATTCCGAAGAGGGCAAGGCTTGCGAAATTCTTGTGGCGGGTCATAATTTTGGCTGCGGGTCGTCGCGCGAACATGCCCCTTGGGGCCTGACGGATTACGGCTTTCGCGTTGTGATCAGTTCTGAAATTGCAGATATTTTTAAAGGTAACTCCCTCAAGAATGGCTTGCTCCCCATCATCATTGATAAACGCGCCCATCAATGGCTACTCGATAACCCTGGCGCGGATGTGACCGTTGATTTAGAAAATTGTGAAGTGCGCCTGCCGCGCAATGGCGGGACGTATAATTTCGAGGTCGATGCCTTTTCCCGTCATTGCCTAATGGAAGGCGTGGATGAGATGGGCTATTTGGCGGCGCAAGATGACGCGATTGCGGCTTATGAGGACGAGCGTGTCTGACGAAATATTTGGCATTGCAAAAGGCGTTGATTCTCCAGAATCTGAAGAGCTACTTAAATTCAGTCAAAACATTGACTGGGACTACGTGGCTAAAAAACTTGCTGAGGGAACTATTGATGACAAAGTCGCAATAGCTATCGTGTCTGATAGTGTTCCAGCCGAATATAATGGGTTAGATTTGAAAGCACTCTATAAAGCCGCTTATCCAAATCACATGAAATTACTAATGAGAACGGTAAATTTAAATGACTAACATAAATTTTACATATCTGCCCGGTGACGGCATTGGACCCGAAGTGGGCGACGCGGCTATGGCTGTGCTCAATGCTATGGCGAATAAATTTGGCCATACGCTGGAGCCGGAATTTCACCTTATCGGCGGCGCAGCTATTGATGCACTTGGCCAGCCGCTCCCCGCGGAGACTTACGCCTCTTGTGAAAAGACAGGCGCAATCTTGCTCGGCGCTGTTGGCGGCCCAAAATGGGATCATTTGAAAGGCGCGGATAGGCCCGAACTCGGCTCGCTTTTACCCCTCCGGAAGAACTTAAATCTTTATGCCAATATCCGTCCCTGTAAGCCTTACCCTGCCTTGATCGATAAAGCGCCGCTAAAGCGTGAACGTCTCGAGGGCACAGACTTTGTTGTGATGCGGGAACTCACAGGCGGTATCTATTTCGGTAAAAAAGGTCGTGATGAAAACGGTGCCTTTGATGAGTGCCGCTATAGTGAAGCCGAAGTTGAACGCATTGCCATTAAAGCTTTTGACCTCGCTATGACGCGCAAAAAGAAAGTGACATCTGTCGATAAATCTAATGTGCTGGAAACATCACGTCTTTGGCGCGAAACCGTCATTGAAGTTGCGGCGCGCTATCCCGAAGTTGAGCTGGAACATTTGCTGGTCGATGCCATGACCATGCACATGCTGACCAATGCGCAAAGCTTTGACGTCGTCCTAACAGAAAATATGTTTGGCGATATTTTGACGGATGAAGCTTCCGTCCTCGCAGGCTCCATGGGGGTTATCCCGTCGGCCTCTATCTCAGACGGCACGGTTGGCATGTATGAACCTATTCACGGCAGCGCCCCTGATATTGCAGGAAAAGGCAAAGCCAATCCGCTTGCGATGATTTTATCGGCCGCATGGATGCTCAATCTTTCATTCGGGCTTGAGGCCGAAGCTGTCGCTATCGAAGCCGCCGTCGAGGCTGCGCTGGAGGGCGGCCATACGACAGGTGACCTTGGTGGAAACCTCTCGACATCTCAGGTCGGAGACTGGATAGCAGGTCATGTCCAAAGTTAATCTCAACGATCTCAAAGCCCGCATTGAGGCTGCAGATGTTTATGCGCTGGCAAAGCGGACGCCCTGTCAATTGGCGCCAAAGCTCAGCCTCGAGCATGGCCGCAATATTTGGCTTAAGCGCGAAGACCTACAGGATGTTTTCAGTTTCAAAATTCGCGGCGCGGCAAACCGTATCGCGGGCTTAACGGACGCAGAAAAAGCCAAAGGCGTTTGCGCGGCTAGCGCTGGCAATCACGCGCAGGGCATGGCGGCTGCGGCGGCTTATTATAAGACCAAAGCTGTCATCTTTATGCCTATCACGACGCCGATGATTAAAGTTCAAGCTGTTCAAGCGGCGGGGGCTGAGACGCGGCTGATCGGAGAGAGCTATGATGAAGCCTGCGACGCGGCGATTGCGTTTTCGAAAGAAAGCGGCGCTGTTTTTATTCACCCCTTTGATGAATTAGATGTCATTGCAGGGCAGGGAACAGTTGGCAAAGAGATCCTTGAGCAAATGCCGCGAATGCCAGCGGCTATTTATGTCTGTACTGGCGGCGGCGGCTTAGTCTCGGGTATCGGCACTTGGGTCAAAGCTATCTCCCCAAATACAAAGATTATCGCGGTTGAGCCTGAGGGCGCAGCGACCTTAAAAATGTCGCTTGAGGCTGGCACCCCAACGCCGCTGAATAAGGTTGATAGTTTTGCCGATGGCGTTGCCGTAAAGCTTATCGGGGCAAATACGCTGGAGATTTCAAAGGCGGTGGTTGATGAAAATATCCTCGTGACAAATGACGAAATTTGCGCAGCCGTCAAGGATGTCTTTGAAGCGACCCGCACGGTTGTCGAACCTGCAGGCGCTTTGGCTTTAGCGGGGCTGATCAAACATGCCCGCGAGGGCAAGGCCCCCAAAGGCGATTGCGTTGTCACGATATCGGGCGCGAATGTAAATTTTGACCGCATTGGCCACATTGTTGAGCGCGCTGAATTGGGCGCGGGTGAAGAGATGTTATTTGCCGCGACTATTCCTGAACAGGCTGGGGCTTTCTTAAATTTTGTGCGGGCCCTCGGTCACCGCGCGGTCACTGAGTTTAATTACCGTTTCGCGCCGACAACTGACGCTCATGTCCTTGTCGGCATAAAGACGAAGTCCGCATCAGAGCGATCCGATGTCATCGAGGCTATGGATACTCATGGTATCTCCGTTTCTGATCTTTCCGAGGACCGCCTCGCGAAACGCCATTTGCGTCATATGGTCGGGGGACGTGCGTCGCCAGATATTGATGAAGTGATTTACCGTTTTGAGTTCCCAGAGCGCCCCGGCGCGCTCACCGATTTTCTAATTAATTTGGACGCGCGCTGGAATATTTCGTTGTTTCACTATCGCAATCACGGCAGCTCAACGGGTCATGTGCTTTGCGGTTTTCAAGTGCCCAATGGCGATGTCGCGGATTTAGAAGCCAGCCTCGCCGAGACAGGTTACCCTATGTCGCCTGAGACCGATAATGTCGCCTATGATTATTTCTTGCGCGCCTGACTTTTCGCGCCTGGTTTGTCTCCGGCTCTAAGAATTGTTGCGGCCCCAATAGGTCCAGCCCCTCAAGAGATATTCCATCGGCCCGCGTGTGAATTTTTTACGCCAGAGGCTAGAAAACCCTAGGGTGATAATCCCTGTCATCGCGGCAATAGCGATACAGCCCGCTGCGCCTATTTGGCCATAAAGTCCCAATCCATAGGCACAAAAGATAAATGATAAAATGAGAGATTGCATCAGATAAGCTGTGAGAGAGGATGTGCCGCCGCGCGCCATAAAAATTTTAATTTTCGTCATCGGCCCCTCCGACCACTTCGCTAACCACCCTAGATAGCCGAGCGAAGAAAAGGGCGCGCCTAGCATGATAATAGCCATGCCGACCATGCCAAGCGGTGACATAGGGTCGGTGGAGATGTGGCTGACAAAGGCGCCTATTATGCTGATGACTAAACCCAGCGGTAAGTAGAACTTTCGGGCTTTCCCCCAAAGAGGTGCGCTCGCATCATTTAACACGCCTGATTTAACTGCGGCCAAACCTAGAAGGAAAAAGCCAAGCACGCCTGGTCCCTGATAGGCCGCAGCAAATCCAATATAACCTTTCCAATCTGTCCAGCGCTGCAACATGATGTCGCCAAAGCTGCCTTGGGTATAAGTTTGAGCGGCTTTATCCATGATGACTTGCATCTCTGTGGCCATTTGCGCCATGCCTTCAGGGTCATAGACTTGGCCCATATGAAAGCCGAACGCGCCGAAGAACGCGATAAGAATTTGCAAAGTGACTAAGCTTATTCCCCAGCGGAGAAGTGTTTTTACTTTTCTATGGCGAAAGAAGAAGAGCAAGGCGCCTAGCACTGCATAGATAATAAGAATATCTCCGACAAACCCAAATGTGACATGGGCTATACCGAGTAATATAAGCCCAATGAGACGCCGAAAATAGCGGGGACTAAATGCGATGCCGCGCCGCTCGGCTGACATCATTTGATAGGCTAGCCCCGCTCCGAACATAAATGAAAACAGGGTATATGACTTAAACAGGAATAGAGAATTGACGCCAAAATAGGCGGATTTATCAAGTGCAGATGTTAGGTCACCATAATAATAGGTAATCTCTCCAGGATAGGCGAAATAGGCAACATTTACGAGAACGATACCAAATAGAGCAAAGGCTCTGACCAGATCAGGAAGGATGTGCCGTCCTGCGGCTTGGCTTTGCTCAATATAACCCATTTTTGTATCGCTCATATCTGCCTCACCCGTTACCCAAGTAATGCTTTCATAGCATCCAGATAACTAATCCAAGCGCTACGCCCTTCATTTGTTAGATGCACCAAAGTCTGCGGACGCTTGCCTTTATATCCTTTTTCCTGCCGAACATAACCAGCAGATTCGAGCTTGGTCAGATGGGTCGAGAGATTGCCATTGGTTGCGCCCGTCTTATCCAAAAGCTCTGGAAAATTCGCAGGGTTCACGGCCGAAAGATAAGCCATAACGCCAAGACGCAACCGCCCATGAATGACGTCATCAATGGCGTCGAGATTTAACGCAGTGTCTTGCTTAGCCATTTTGCGTTTCTTTCTTTAGGGAAATTAGAGACGGAATAACAACCGTGATGAACGCCGCGATAGAGGCGACGACATATATGTTTATAGTCCCCAACAAAGAGAAACAAAGCGCTGAAGATGAAAAGCTCATAAATGACGCAAAGTGTATCCATCTTAGCCCGGTGAGCTTTGCAACGACGCCATAAGCTAAGCCTTGACCCGCGAAGCCAGCAATGACCAGGTAATCAAAACTCTGTGGCCCGCCATTTTGAATGAACATGTTTAAAATAACGCCGACAAAAAGTGTGGCCATGTAACCTGCAAACATTATCCAAACATAGGTTTCAACGCGGTTTGCGACAGAGTTTGCGCCAGGTTTACTATCGATTTTGCGGCCCATAATGGCGCTGCCCGCTCCGCCGATAACGGCAAACGCTATCCATAGAAATCCAATATTGTTTGGCGAAACATCAAAGGTTTTTGAGAGTATCGCCCATTGCCCGAAAAAGACGAGCGTCAATAATATGCCCCACATTAAACCTATGCGCCCACCTAGAAGAGGCGAGTTAGCGCCGTCCTTGGCAATTGAACTCACATAGTCCAGATCTGCTATTATTTGTTCTTTTGTCATTCTTGTCTCCAAGCAGGTGTGACTAATTTCTAAAATTAGTTTGCATTACAAACTTAAATATGTCAAGTTTGAATTACAAACTAAATTGTAAAGGAGACGAAAATGTTTGTATCACGACTAAAAAAGACTCTAAAAATAAGGCTATTATATACTTGACAAAGCAAGCCTAAAAACCTATATATAATGGGTATTTAGGACACTTTAACATGACTTTTGACATAACTAACCCCATTTTTACCGATAAAGAGGCAGCTCGTTTGCATCTTGAAGCCACCCGTTGGCCCGAAGGTGCTGTCTGCCCTCACTGTAAGTCTAAGAACGTCCGTGAGTTAAACGGCAAGTCACACCGTGCAGGATTGCGCCAGTGTAACGAAAAAGAGTGTCGCCAACAGTTTACCGTGACAGTCGGAACAGTCTTCGAGCGCTCTAAGGTTCCTTTGAACAAGTGGCTTTTGACTACTCACCTAATGACAGCCTCAAAGAAGGGTATGTCTGCCCATCAGATACACCGTATGATAGGCGTCACATATAAAACCGCTTGGTTTATGTGTCACCGCATCCGTGAAGCTATGACAGACAACAATCCTCCCCCTCTTGGCGGTAAGGATAAAGTTATCGAAGCCGATGAAACCTATATCGGCAACAAAGTAAGCGTTAAAGAGAACCAAAAGCAAAAGCATTACTTCACAGACCCTGTAACGGGTGAGAAGAAAGTCTATCGTGTTGGCGGTAAGCGCGGCGCTTCAAACAAATACACCGTTGTATCACTTGTTGAGCGCGGCGGTTCTGTTCGTTCGTTCCACGTTGATAAGGCAAACCAAAACAATATTCGCGAAATTCTTGTTCGCAATGCAGATCGTAAATCAAAGCTTATGACAGATGAAAGCCACCTATATAAGCGTGTCGGTCAAGAGTATGAGCGCCATGAACACGTTATCCATTCTAAGAAAGAATATGTGCGCGGCGATGTCTATACAAATACGCTAGAAGGCTTCTACAGCATCTTTAAGCGCGGAATGATTGGAACATACCAACATTGCGGCGAAAGCCACCTACAGCGCTATGTGACCGAATTTGACTTCCGTTATAACGGACGCAAGATGAATGATAATGAGCGCCGTGACGAAGCTCTAAAGGGTATTGAAGGCAAACGCCTCACATATCGGCGGATTAATAAAGCAGCGTAAGGTCAATCCTTACGTGAATACGTTTTATTGGACAAATACAAGGTTGTAATTTTGTCACATTCTGGCAATGTTCATAAACCAAGTGCTGATTCGCGCCGCAATAAGGCCAACAGACTTGGAAGGAACGGCGACCTCTGAATAGACCTCGCCACGATATTCAGCCCAGGGGAGAACTTTGAGACGCGCAAGCGCGTCCTCTCGGCTTCTTGCTGGAATCTGAATGGCATATTCCGCCCCTTCGTGTCGGTATTCGAACAAATGCTGACTTACTTTAACATTTTGCATAATGGAGACCCCTAATGCGATTTATACTATACAAAGACAGAGCCGGATACTGGCGCTGGACACTATACGCTGCGAACAATCGCAAAGTAGCTGACTCAGGAGAAGGCTACGTCAACAAGCAAGACGCCAAACATGGTATCGGGCTTGTTCAATCAGCGTGGAATGCGCCGATTAACGAAGCGTAAAAAAAGAAAGGGCCTGAGCTATTTTTTTAGCTTGTGGGAGGAGGCCCCTTTTCTCTTATCCGCATTAAGCGGTTTATTTTCTTTTGGCGGTGTTTCTAGCATCCGCCTGAGAGTTTCTTGAAAGTCTGGAGTTTTAGTCATTAAAATAATACCTGAAAAAGCTGAACTTTATTATGCGACAACAGAAGCAATCCTTCAATGGGGGAATGTCGAGAATGCTCTGGCTTTTACCTATGGCATTAGCCTTGGAGCAACGAAATATCAGTATCTGTCTTCCGCAATGGGCTCATATTGGAAGCTTCATTCATTTAGGAATAAGCTTGAGGTGGTTGATGCTAGCGTGACCGCATCTTTGACTAAAGACATGATTCGCAAAAACTGGATTAGCTTAAAAAATAAACTTGGAAGAAAGAATAACAATAGAAATGAGCTAGCTCATTTCACTATAGATAAAAATGCGTCTGGCGTATTTTGCTTAATGCCATACCAAAGTCTTACAAAGCAAATGGCTGAACAAATGAAGGTAGATAATCTAGACTTGCCGATTAATCGCCCAAAATTACTAAAGCCCAACGATATTTGGCAAAGGGCGAAAGCATTTGAAAAGACTTCGAAGGATGTCAAAGAATTTAACCGTTCCCTTGGCTTTGAGATGCACGAAGTATCGAAACACATAGGTTCTTTAAAGAAACTTGATCGTGATTATATTCGGAGCCTAATATCCAACCGAAATTCTCAATCATAGAAATTCTTGCGCTCTCAATCATCGCCTCAGTAACGACAATTTCCTTAGTCTTTTCAATGCCTTGCGTCTTTTTTGACATAGCCGCTTTCTTAAGTATATAATCGCCAAAAATAACGGGAGTGGCTGCTGGGCTTTCCCTGATCACAGCTGCGGGTGCCACCGCAGCTGATAATTCGGATTGGGCCTATAAAACAGGGACAATCCCGGTGACGATTAATCTTTCAGATGTCCAAATTGCAGATGGGCCGATTTATATCTCTGTGCAAAAGAGAGAGCAGTATCGCGGCATGGCGGGTCACGGTACGATTTTGAAATTGGCGACCCCGGGCAATATGACGGCGACCGTAAAGGTAGCAGAACCCGGTGATTATTCCGTGTCTGTTTGGCATGATATGGATGATGACAGAGTTTTTGATATGGACGAGACTTACCGCCCATCTGAGGGCTGGGGCGCGTCTGGCAATGTTCCGACCGACCGCATGCCGACATTTGATGATGTAAAAATAAAAGTTGAGAGCTTTGGCACTACTGTGGCGGTGCCTATGGTTTATCCGTCATAACGTGATGTAGATCACAGCTAGCGGGTTTAGGTGCTGCTAATTATAAGGTCCATTTTATATGGAATCCCCTTTAACTCTCCCGGCGTTTACGCCGGGTTTTTTTTTATACACTAAGCCTAGGCTCTGGGATGAGCTTTACGGTGCACGTTCATCAGAGCCGCCGCGTCGACCTCAGTATAGCGCTGCGTGGTCGAAAGACTTTCATGCCCTAGAAGCTGCTGTATAGTGCGAAGATCGCCTCCGCCCGCAAGCAAATGCGTGGCGAAACTATGCCGCAAAGCATGAGGCGTCGCCGTTTCAGGCAAGCCCAAAGCCCCGCGCAATTTGCGGACTTCTTTTTGAATGATTTCCGCCCTTAAAGGCCCGCCGCGCACGCCGCGAAAAATGGGGTGCTCATTTGACAGGGGATAAGGGCAAAGCGTGACATACTTTTCGACAGATGCGCGGATGGCGGGGAGTATAGGCACGAGACGTGTCTTGCCGCCTTTTCCTGTTAGGGTGAGCGCGCGGCCTAGCGGCAGGTCTTTGGCTGTCAGGCCAAGAGCTTCGGATATACGAAGACCCGCGCCGTAACACAGTGTCAGCACAGCAATATTACGCGCATCCACCCAAGGCTCATCCCCTATAAGCGTGCCTTCAGCAATGAGCTCTTTCGCCCCCACAACGCTTAGCGGTTTAGGCAGAGGGCGTTTGGCGCGCGGGCCTTTGATAAGTGGCAGAGCGGCATTTTTCACATCCCAGCGCCGCTCAAGATAACGGTAATAGGTCCTGATGGCTGAGAGCTGCCGCTGCACCGACGCAGGCGATAGCGGGCTATCGCCGCGCCGCCGATGGGCGAGATAAGCCCGAAAATCCATAGGTTTTAAATCGGCAAGCTTTGCCAGATGCAAAGCCTCATCCAGATGGCTGGCCATAAACCCAAGAAAGGCCGAGATGTCGCGCTGATAAGCCTCTACTGTTTTATCCGCGAGGCGCCGCTCTCCTGATAAATGGGAGAGGAAAATCGCTAACGTCTCTGCGGCAGGTATTTTCTGAATGGCGGCCATGGCGTGACTATGCCCTAGCCAAGTTAATGAAGGCTTTCGCAATCGCGGCCCAGTCCCTATATCTAAACCATGTTTGACGACCTTTATAACACCGACATATTGACCCTGTCGGCCTCGCTTAGAAATGAGCGCTTGGATATGCCTGACGGGACATCGCGTAAGGTCTCGAAGCTCTGCGGCTCTTGGCTGGAAATTGATGTGAATATGGACGGCGGTCAGGTTGGCGAGGTGGCCTTGCGCGTGCAGGCCTGCGCGCTGGGCCAAAGCTCTGCTGCAATATTACAACAGGGAATTATAGGCGCGGGTTTGGATGATATCATCAAGGCGCGAGATGATTTGCGCGAGATGTTGAAATCAGGTGGTGAGGCTCCAGGCGGGCGCTTTGAGAAGTTGTCATTGTTAAAAGGCGTCAAAGCTTATCCTGCCCGTCATGCCTCTACGCTATTGGCTTTTGAAGCCGCCGTTGAAGCTGTCGAGCTGGCACTTGAGAGATAGGAGGCCTGGATGCGAGCATATTTAATTGCGGTATTAGCTCTGTTGTTTACGGGGTGCGGGGGTTTACCAGACTTCCCGATGGCGCCCGTCACAATCGACGGGGACTTGAAGGTTTGGAATCCGATTTCTCTTTCATTTGAGGGGCAAATTTTCTCGGAGGAAGAAAATACCTTCCGAGATTATGAACTCAATGTATATTTCGAGCATGAAGACGGCGGGATAATTGCTGTGCCGGGGTATTTTGCTGCGGATGGAAAGGCAGAGTTTTCCGGCGCAGAGTCAGGCAATATCTGGAGAGCGCATTTCGTTCCATCTAGATCAGGTAAATGGTTTTATAGTGCTTACCTAAAAACCGGTGACAATATGGTTGCAAAACCGCCCATAATCCAGGGCTTCAGCCCTATTGATGGAACAGAGGGTGAGTTCATTGTTGACGATGCTGAATTAGATTCTAGCGCAACTGACTTTCGAAAACAGGGAATGCTCCAAGACGTCAATGCCCGCTATCTCCAATTCTCTGGCACAAAAGAATATTTCCTAAAAACAGGCGCAGGATCGCCAGAGAATATTCTTGCCTATTCAGACTTCGACGGAACTTATGATGTCGGCGGAACACATTTTCCAGCTTTGGGCGAAAATCAACTTCATGAATTTGAGCCTCACCTGAAAGATGCGCGTGAGGGTGATCC
The DNA here is from genome assembly GCA_039977295.1 of Hellea sp. GTDB lineage: Bacteria > Pseudomonadota > Alphaproteobacteria > Caulobacterales > Maricaulaceae > Hellea. The sequence continues at coordinate 617,681 of JBDWDN010000003.1, forward strand.
GACATGGGGCGGCGATGAGGGCAAAGGCGCGGCTATTCTTGGCATCGCAAATTATTATGAGGAGGTTGGCGTTAACGCGCAATATTTGGTGACGATGAATGTTGAGGGTGATGGGCAAGATGTGTTCCCTTGGGTCTCGCACAATGACCCTTATGTTTTTGACGTCTCAAAACTCGCGCAATGGCAGCGTGTTTTTGAGCATTTCAATTCACGCGGCGTATTGATTGATATGCTTCTGACCGAGACAGAAAATGAAAGCTGGTTTGAAGCGATGGACGGCGTTGAGGTTGGCAAGGATTTCGCGGAAAGCCGCAAGCTTTACTACCGCGAAATAGTCGCGCGATTTGGTCACTTGAACGGTCTCGTCTTTAATCTCGGCGAAGAAAATGGCGTGGTCGGAAACTCGGGGCAAGACCCTTATCGCCAACCGACAAGCCTCGAGCAGCGCCGCGCCTTCGCAAAGTATATTCGTGACCTTGACCCATATGACCACGCGGTCGTTAGCCATAATTGGCCTGACTCAGAAGAAGAGACTTATGGGGCCTTGCTGGGGGACCCTGATTTTTCAGGGATAAGCCTTCAAGCGCATGATAAATATTTCGAGAAAATTGCGACATGGACACAGAAATCCAAAGCCGCTGGTCGTCAATGGATGGTGACTGTTGATGAACCTTTGGGCTGGGAGTTCGGCGCGCGTCCTGATAGTGAAAACCCGCTCCATGAGCGAGAGATTAAGGAGGTCCTTTGGCCAACATTGATGGCGGGCGGCGCAGGTGTTGATTGGTATTTTGGTTGGCAGAATAATGCAGCTACATCAGACCTTTCCAATGAAGACCAGCGCTCACGACATAACCTTTGGGTAAAGAGTGCTAAAGTGAGGAAATTCTGGGAGGAACATGTGCGATTCTGGGAAATGGACTCTGTGCGAAGTAGCGAAGGAATGGCTTTTCGTAAACCAGATGATGATCATACAGGTTTAGTTTTGATAGGAGATAGTGTAATTTATAAGGCCACTCTACAGCATGGTGAGAAAGTGAATTTCCGCGTTGATCTTGACACAGCCGATTTTGATCGATGAAAAACCCGCTCATATATCCCATGCTTGCTCTGCTTTGGCTGTATAAATATACCCTTAGCCCCATGCTGACCTATTTTGGGGTGCGGTGTCGTCATACGCCGTCTTGTTCGGATTATTCCAAATATGCGATTGCCCAGCACGGTCCTTGGGCTGGGGGATGGATGACTTTGGCGCGCTTGTCGCGATGTCACTGGTTTGGCACAAGCGGGGTTGATAACGTGCCTGAAACCTTTAAAACTCCGCCTTTCTGGGCGCCTTGGCGATATGGCCTGTGGCGCGGAACACATAGAGAAGACTAATGGTCACTTTGACATTCCCCGATGGTGCAGCTCGAGACTATGAGGCTGGCATAACCGCTATGGAGGTCGCGAAATCGATCTCTAAGGGCCTTGCGAAAAGTGTCCTTGCGGCCAAGCTTGACGGCACGCTTGTCGATGCGTCTTTGCCTATCAATGATAATGCTAAGATAGAATTGGTCACAGCTAAAGACCCCGAAGGTCTAGAGCTTATTCGTCATGACGCGGCCCATGTCTTAGCCGAAGCTGTGCAAGAGCTTTTCCCCGGCACTCAAGTCACGATTGGCCCGACTATTGAAAATGGCTTTTATTATGATTTTGCCCGTGACGAGCCATTTAGCGAAGATGATTTTGCTGCGATTGAAAAGAAGATGGGCTTTATCATTAACCGCAATGATAAATTTGAGCGTCTGGTTATGGACCGAAATGAAGCCATTGAGCTTTTCAGCGGCATGGGCGAAGCCTTTAAAGCTGAGCTGATTTCCGACTTACCAGAAGATGAAACCATCACTGTTTATAAACAAGGCAAATGGTTCGACCTCTGCAAAGGCCCGCATCTGCCGTCTACAGGGAAAGTCGGCAAAGCCTTTAAACTCATGAAGGTTGCAGGTGCTTATTGGCGCGGCGATTCTAGTAAAGCCCAGCTACAACGTATTTATGGCACCGCATGGGCGTCGCAAGAAGATCTGGACGCGCATTTGCACATGCTCGCCGAGGCTGAGGCGCGCGATCACCGCCGCTTGGGTAAGCAGCTTGAATTATTTCACATGCAGCCCGAAGCGCAAGGCATGGTCTTTTGGCATGATAAAGGCGCAACGCTTTGGCGCGTGGTTGAAGATTATATCCGCCGCCGGACACAGGGCGCGGATTATCAAGAAGTGAAAACGCCTTTGCTGATAAATAATACGCTGTGGCAAGAAAGCGGTCACTGGGATAAATTCCGAGAGAATATGTTTGTCTCTGAAGTGAGCCATGGCAGCCATGATGAAATCCATGCGCTAAAACCCATGAATTGCCCCGCTCACGTTCAGGTCTTTAACCAAGGCATGAAATCTTATCGTGACCTGCCTCTGCGTATGGCAGAATTTGGCTGTTGCCACCGTAATGAGCCAACTGGGGCCCTGCATGGTATCATGCGCGTGCGCGGCTTTACGCAAGATGATGGCCATATATTCTGTTCCGAAGACCAAATTACAGAAGAGACAAAGAGCTTCATAACGCTTTTGAAATCCGTCTATGAAGACTTTGGCTTTGAAGATTTGAAAGTTAAATTTTCTGACCGGCCCGAGACACGTGCTGGAACTGACGCGACATGGGATAAATCCGAAGGCGCTCTTATGGACGCCGTTAATGCGGCTGGATTAGAGGTTGAGTTAAATCCAGGCGAGGGCGCGTTTTATGGCCCGAAGCTCGAATTTGTTTTGCGCGACGCTATTGGCCGGGACTGGCAATGCGGGACCTTGCAGGTCGATTTTGTTGTCCCTGACCGCTTAAGCGCCAGTTATATCGGAGAAGATGATCAACGCCATGTGCCTGTTATGCTTCACCGCGCTATTCTGGGGTCGATGGAACGCTTCATTGGTATTTTGATTGAAAACTTTGCTGGTAAATTTCCGCTCTGGTTATCACCTGTGCAAATCGTGATTGCGACTATTACATCTGATGCAAATGAATATGCGGAAGAAGCAGCGCAAGAGCTGCGCGAGGCGGGCCTTCGCGTTGAAACAGATCTGCGTAATGAGAAGATTAACTACAAAATTCGTGAACATAGTGCGGACCGTAAGATACCCATCATCGCTGTTGTCGGGATGAAAGAAGCTGAAGAGCGCAAGCTCGCTTTGCGCCGCTTAGGCAGCCGCGATCAGCAAATCATCACCCTCGATGAAGCCGTGATTGAGCTTGCCACTGAGGCCCTCGCGCCCGACCAGCGCTAAGCGCCGAGTCTTGTGGGATGTCCTCATTTCTGGATAAAAGTAGTTTCATCGCGGTTTTCGCGGTGCTTATCCTCTTGCCTATTGTAAGTCATGCAGGCGGCCTGGGCATGGCGCTGTTAATTTTTATTTTGGGAATTTTAGGATTAATCCTCGCGGTCAAAACGAACCAATTCAAAATTACTAATGCGCAAATCGCGCTCATAGCCTTTTTAGGGTGGCTCTGCGCGACTTCGCTTTGGAGCCCTTATAAGCCTGATGATATACTGACAAATTATATCAAATTACTTTTGATGGTTTTGGTGTTTTATTGGAGCCGTCCCTTATTTGAATATGCAGGACGAAGACGCCCGCGCAGATTACAACATCTTTTAATGGCGATGGTGTTTTTCACGACCGGCATATTAATTATTGATCTATTGAGTAGCCTTGGATTGACGCTTTTCTTTAATCCTACGGATGATTTTAACGAGAAGATATTCAAAATCATAGACGCCGAAATGAACCTAGGTCATTCCATTACAATTTTAGTCTTATTGGCCGCGCCCGCTGCGCTGCTCATGCGGGGGCGTCTTCCTAACAAATTCGCGCGGCCGGTCATGATTTTGTTTCTCGGGCTTTTGGCGTGGGGGGCTTGGCTAAACGGTCTGACGGTTGGGCTCTTAGGGCTGATAGGTGTTATTTCGGCGGCTATTGCGGGATATATTTTTCCGCGCCATGTTCCCAAAGCGCTTCTTGGCCTAGCTATTGCGGTTATCATATTTGCGCCGGTTCTCGCTTTTCTTGCCTCTCATTATGCCGCCAATGCGCCGTCAACGCTCCCAGCCTCTTGGGATCACCGTCTGCGCATGTGGGGCTATTGCTGGAATGTTATCGCAGATCATCCTTTGCGCGGAGCTGGGTTCGATGCGTCGCGAACTTTCAGTGAAACCTTTATTGCCAAAGATGGCCGCGAAATCACTACGGTTTCACTACATCCGCATAATGCGGGCATTCAAATATGGACAGAGACGGGGCTTATTGGGGCTTTATTAGCCTGCGCCGTTATCGCGACATTGTTCAAACCCGTAAGCGATTTTGTAAAAAGCCGGGGTCATGCCGGCGCGGTGAGCGGCATTATAATAGCCGTAATAATTATTTCCTCGCTGACCTATGGCGCGTGGCAATTTTGGTGGTGGGGATGCGTTTTCTTTGCCATTGGAACCTTGCATCTGCTACCCGTTCCGCGCCGCCCTATACCCTTAGATGATGGTCAATGGGTTGCGTAACTAACGAAGTTTACATGAAAAATACTTTGCTTTCAGATATTTAACGCGTTAAGCGTGCGCAGGGCATGGGGGCTTGAGGGAAAATTATGGCGCAAATTTTGCCATTACCAGTCGCGAAACGCGAAAAACCAATTAGCGTCATCATGGTCAGCTATCTGACAGGACCAGCCTTATTGGAGGCGATTAACGCCGTTATGGCGGATCCTGATATATTTGAGCTTATTCTGGTCGATAATGGGAACACGCCCGATGCCCGTAAGCGGTTATCTCATGTCGTCGCGCAGCATGACCGCATTCGCCTACTACAAGGCCATGGCAATATTGGTTTTGCCCGCGCCTGTAATTACGGCGCAAAACTGGCGCGCGGCGAATATTTCCTCTTTTTAAATCCAGACGCCTTAATCACAGAAGGCGCTGCGCGAGATCTCGCAAATTGCGGTAAGAGCTTAACCGCCCCTTGGATAACAGGCGGCATGCTTATGGACATTCATGGCCGAGAACAACGCGGTGGCCGTCGGGGCGCTTTAACCCCGCTATCGGCTTTGATTGGCTTTTCGCCTTTGCACAAATTACCCTTTTTCGACTCCATCCATAAAGAAACCGAACCTTTGCCTAAAGATCCGCAGGCTTACCCGACGGTCAGCGGCGCTTGCCTCATGATGGACCGGGCCTCTTTTGAGACATTAGGCGGGTTTGATGAAGATTATTTTCTACATGTTGAAGACATTGATGTCTGCCGCCGGGCGCGCGAAAATGGCGGAGAGGTTTATTTTGTGCCGAAAGCGACAGTTATGCATTATGGCTCAACCAGCCAAGTTCGCCGCCAAAAAGTCGAATGGGAAAAACTAAAAGGCTTTAAGCTCTATTTTCTCAAACATACTGATACGCTGTTAGGTAAGGCGCTGACCTATTTGGCCTTGCCCTTTATGGGCTTAGCGATCATGGGCCGTGCGTGGTATCTGGCTATTCGCCAGGCCGCTATTGGGCGGTAGCTGCCTCTTCGGGGCATTCAACCGCGCGGATGATAGAGATCTCAACGGGGTCGCCTTTTGAGTAATTAAAGCCTTCAAATGTGGGGGCTATTTTTGTGCAGAGCTTAGCTGCCCCCGCCGCGCTTCGAATAGCATCCATCAACGCTTTGCCGCCCTTGCGTTCATAATCTAGAATAATGACCCGGCCTTTGGCGAAAGCCTCCATATCTAAGAGGTCAGCTTCATCTGTGACATCAATGCTGCCGCCCAAACGATAAACAAGGCTCGGTTCAGTAAAATGCGGCGAGACGACGTCGGGTCCGCCCTTGCGCGGCAGGCTTATGCCTTGCTTGTCAAATGCCGCGGAAATTTGATCGGCGACGCGAAGCTTTTCGAGATTTGGGAGGATGAACTGATAAGTCGAGACAGACATAATAATGGCTGCTAATCCTGCAGTGACCAAACTAAGCTTCATCTTGGAGTGCCAGAGCGCAAAGCTTGCGAAGATAGCACATAGTCCTGCCGAGCCGCCAATGGTGTAAACATAATAAGACTTCGATATTTCACTCGGGCCGTAAAGGGTTTGACCTGCCATAATGCCGGCAATGAGGGCTGTGCTGATAATTAAAAATAAAACGGCATTGATACGGCGTAAAATAGAAAACTCCCTGACGGCCAATAAGGTCACCGCGGCCACGCCGGCCATTACGCAAAGCGCGGGAAAAAGCGGCAGGGCATAATGCGGAAGTTTTGTCGGCATGAGCTCAATCAAAATCCAATAAGGAACAATCCAAGCCAGACATAAGCGCATGGCTTTGACCACGGGCGCATCTGAGCCTTTGCCGTTACGGACCGCTCGGATGGCAAAGTCAAAGGCTGGCAATAATAAGAGACAGCTTGGCCATAGCGTCAGCCAAATCGTCCCGAGGTAATAGCCGGGCGGGCCAGGGTGGCTTTCTTGGGCGCTGACTATTTTTCCGCCAAAATCATTGCCCAAGCTCTCGACAAAAAACGCGCCGTCTGTCGTAGTCCACATGATGATGGCCCAAGGTATCCAGATAAAACCGAAGACAATAATAGCGGGCCAATTTAAAAGAAGTTTCATCCACCCATTTTTACGCTCCCAAATCGCGAGCGTGATTAAGGCCAATATGACCAAGAGAGGTATCACGGGCCCTTTAATCATAATGCTAAGGCCAAGGGCCAACCAGAATAGCCAAGATGATCTTTTACCGCCGCCGTGGCGCATGTGAGCCAATGCGCCCAGACAGCATGCCGCGAGACCCAAAAGCACAGCGTCGGTCTTGGCGATATGGGCTTCGAAAATAACAAGCGCTGAAAGGGCTAACATTCCCGAAGCGATCACTGCGCCGCGCCGCCCGATCATGCGCGCGCCGCCCCAATAGGTCGCAAACACCGCTAAGAGCGCCCCTAAAACGGAGGGGAGACGCTGCGCCCAGATCCGGCGCTCGTCATCTTCTGAAAAGGCCTTTATGGCGGCTGTTTGTAACCAATAGATTCCAGAGGGTTTTTTATAGCGGGTTTGATCTTGGAAACGGATATCCAGCAAGTCGCCGCTTTCCGCCATTTGCACGCTGGCCTGTGCGAAGCGGGCCTCGTCGCGATCAATGACAGGAAGATTTGCGAGGCCAGGCAGAAAGACAAGCAGGCTTAGCAATAGCAAAGCCGCGATGTGCTTTAGGCGTTGCGCTTTTATCCCCTCAGGTGAATTCATTTATTCTTCATTACCTAACAGGCGATCCTTGCGAAAGAGAAACTTGCGAGAAAGAGCCTCTCGTGCCACACCGCCCTTATGACTAAAACACCTGATATCTCCGTTGTCGTTCCTGTTTATAATGAGGAAGAAAATGTCGCCAAGCTGGTCGATGAAATCGCGCTGGCTTTGTTTGAACAAGATTATGAGATGGTCTTCGTTAATGATGCAAGTTCTGACGGCACCTTGTCAGTCCTGACAGAGCTTAAAAAGACCTATCCGGCGCTACGCGCAATATCGCACCGTAAGAATGCTGGTCAGTCACGCGCGGTGCGCTCTGGGGTTATGGCCGCAAAGGGAAAATATATCGCAACGCTGGACGGCGATGGCCAGAACGACCCCGCTGATATTCCTGCGCTTTATAAACAAATCACCCGTAAACACGCCCCCGAAGGCTTAGCCCTTGTCGGCGGCCGCCGGGCAAAACGCCAAGATAGCTGGGCGAAGAAACTCGGATCGCGTTTTGGTAATGGCGTTCGAAAAAAGCTCCTAAAAGATCAAGCTGATGATACGGGCTGCGGCCTTAAAGTTTTCACGCGTGAGGCATTTTTACGGCTTCCTTTCTTTGATCATGTCCACCGCTATATTCCGGCCTTGATGCTACGCGAGGGGTATAAGATCGAGTTCTGTGATGTGAATCACCGTCACCGCGAATTTGGCGTGTCTAAATATACCAATTTCGGGCGACTCATGGTCTCCTTTGCTGACCTGCGCGGTGTGATGTGGCTAAACCGCCGCGCCCGTAATCCTGAAGGTTGGGACGAGGTTTAATCCTTGAGCACGGATATCCTCTTAGATGCTGCGCGAACGCTTAGAGCCTCTTATGCGGCTTTGCCAACGCCTCGAGATATGGCCTCGCTTGTATCGGAGAGTAAGCAAGCCCAATTGCGAGGCTATTACGACCCCATTGAGGATGAACGCCTACGCGAAACCTATGCCTCATATCTGGGCATGCGCGTTGCGATTTGGCAAACGATTCAGAGCTTAAAGCCGCGTTTTCGGCGTTTTAAAAAGGGAAAGGCTTTAACCCAAGGCGAGTTGCAGGCCTTTGGCATCGCCTTTTGCGGGGCAGAGATTATTGTCCGCACGGGGGAGTATCTTATCGGCCTTGCGCGTGAGCGTGATATTGTTTGGAAAAAACTAGATGAAGCCGAATTGCGATACGGTTTAGACCGCAAGAGCTTTACCCGTCTATACCGTCAACTCACCAGTAATTTCACCATGCGGGGCTTTTATCAGGCGCGAGATTTCTTTGACGCGAACCGCGAAGCTGTGATGACCTCTATGGGCGCAGAAGAGCTAAGTCCTGTGGCAGATATTTTGACAACGCTAAACCTGCCGACGGCCTCGCGCGGAGATCATTTGCGGCGCTACCGGCGTTTCGTCAATTTTTCGCTGCGGCGGCGCTCTATTGTAGCGGGGCGTAATACCATGTTCGCTCTATTCGAGGCGACAGGGTCTGATATTGCCGAGTTAAAAATTCCGCTGGTAAAAAATATTGGCTCGGCCAAACGCGTTACGCCTTCGGTGATTGCCGAGCTTAAACCCAAATTAGATCCGGGCGATGTTTTTATTACGCGCCATGATGATGCCATGAGCAATCTCTTTTTGCCGGGGTTTTGGCCCCACGGCGCGCTTTATATTGGTCCGGCCGAGACGCGGGCAAAACGCGGCGTTATGCATGTTTCAGACGGATACACGCAGAGCGGCGCCCCGGATATAAATATCTTGGAAGCTAAAAAAGACGGAGTCTTACTACGGCCTATTGAGGAAACTTTGCAGGTTGATGCTTTTGTTGTTTTGCGGCCTAAGCTCAGCGAAGCGCAGATAAATGACGCCCTCTCCAAAGGCCTGTCCCATGCGGGGAAGCTCTATGATTTTATCTTCAATTTTGCCACGTCAGACCGTTTGGTTTGTACCGAAGTCATTTACCGCGCCTATCACGGTGTTGGCCCTATAGATTTCGCGCTTTCGACAAAGGCAGGACGCAAATGCCTCTCAGCGGAAGATTTTCTAAATCAGGCCATCCAAAATGACTGGTTTGAACCTGTTTTCCTCTACGGAATTGACGGAAAAAATACCTTTGAAGCGCCTGACAAATTGCGCGGCGCCCTGTCTGAGACTTTCGCCTCTGAGTTTACATAGCTTGACTCATCACTTGACTCTGGCGCTTTAGGATGATGTTTCTAATCCTCTGATATAATAGGGCAGATAAATAACCAGAAGAGAGCGCGATCATGAAGCAAATGCAAGGAATGGACGCGGCGTTTGTCGCCCTAGAACAGCCCGATGCTCCCGTGCATATAGGCTCACTCATAATCTATGATCCGTCAACAGCCCCTGGTGGCTTTGTGCGCTTTAAAAACATTCTTGAATTTGTCGAAGGGCGCCTACAACTCGCGGATACGATGCGTCAGAAAATGGTGAAAGTGCCGTTCTCCATCGATTACCCTTATTGGGTTCAAGACAGCAATTTCGACATTGAATATCATGTTCGCCATGTCGCCTTGCCTCAGCCCGGCGATTGGCGTCAGCTTTGCATTCTTGCGGCGCGTATTTTTGCTCGCCCGCTCGACTTAAGCCGTCCCCCATGGGAGCTGACAGTCATTGAAGGTCTCGATAATATCCCAGGCGTGCCGAAAGGCTCCTATGCTATGCTTTCCAAAGTTCATCACTCCGCCATTGACGGCGCGTCGGGCGTAGACATGATGAATGCGCTGCATACGCTCACGCCAGATAGTGATCCCGCTTTGCCGCCTGATACGTGGCGTCCAGAGCCGAATCCCAGCCAAATTGGTCTATTTGCGCGCGGCTATGGCCGCAGCCTCCTAAACCCTCTTCGCCAGGCTAATGCGATGCGCAAGTCCATGCCGGGAATGCTCCGTGCCGCGAAAGGGTTTATCAAGAAAGATTTTGACTTCCAAGCCATACTTGGCACGCCCAAGACGCGCTTTAATGGTGTTGTGTCGCCGCACCGCATGATTGATGGCCGCACATTCGCGCTTAAAGATATTAAGCAAATTCGCGGCCTTGCCGAGGGCTCTACACTTAATGACGTGATGCTCTCAATCACTGGCGGCGCAATGCGGCGTTATCTCGAACATTATGATGAGCTACCTGACAATACAGTTACAGCTATGGCGCCGATAAATGTGCGTGAGGAGAGTGAAAAAAATACAATGGGCAATCAGGTCGCGGCCATGTTTGTCCCGCTTGGATCTCATATTGCCTCTGTGCAAGAGCGTATGAAATATGTCACCGAAGAAACGGTCAAATCCAAGGTTATGACCGAAGCGCTCGGCGCCCGGCAAATGTCGGAAATGGCCAAGCTCGCACCTGCGCCTGTTATGATGGCCGGCGCGAATATCGCGTCTCGATTGAAACTGGCTGATTACTTTAAGCCAACACTCAACACCGTGGTGACGAATGTACCTGGTCCGCCAGTGCCAATTTATTCTGCTGGCGCAAAAATGGTAAATGTCTTTGGCATGTTGTGCCTAGTTGACGGGGTCAAGATGGGTCATGTCGTGCACAGCTATGTCGATAAAGTAACGCTTACCTTCACGGCCTGCCGAACAGCTATCCCGGATCCAGATTTTTATTCGCAGTGCATTCAAGAAAGTTTTGACGAGCATTTTGCGGCGATAGAGGCGCGTCTTGGCGCGGTGAAAACAGGCAAGGCTGAGGCGGCTAAAACTGTAAAAACAACTGTCAAAAAGCCTGCTAAAAAGGCTGGTAAAAAGCAGGGCGCTACGACTAAGACAATAAGAACGAATGGCGCGTCGAAAACGTCGTAACCCTTCATAAATAATTTGCTCACATGCTTATTCCAATGCATGTTCGCATTATCGAAATATAAATATAGGATACCCAATGGCCGCAACACTTGTTGAAAAAGCTGCAAAAATTTCACCGCCCGGGTATCAGCAAGCTGGGCTATCGAAAAAAGGCCCCTCTTTATTTTGGACATTGACCGAAGGTGGGCGCGCGAGTTTTGAGCTTGGCACATTTATCGCGCTGCGGCGGCTGATGAAAAAGCTGCCTAAGGGTGATGGGCATCCTGTCATTTTCTTTCCTGGCTTTGTGGCAAGTGATCGGTCAACGAAACCCATGCGGAAATTATTTTCCGATTTAGGTTACCAAACTTATGGGTGGGAGATGGGCCGTAATCTCGTTTATAATGATGACCGCGAAGCCCAAATGAATGCCCTACTCAAGCGCGTTTACGACAAGCATGGAGAGAAAGTCTCTATAGTGGGCTGGAGCCTGGGCGGATTATTCGCCCGTGAAGTGGCCAAAGCTCAGCCTGACCTTGTGCGTTCAGTGATTTCATTGGGCAGTCCAATATCAGGCGACCCTGACCATTCCAATGCAGGGCGTTTGTTTAAACATTTTAACGGCGAACCTGACGAAGCGACGCTCGCGCGTATGAAAGCTATGAACATTGCGCCGCCCGTGCCGACGACCTCTATTTATACTAAAGCCGATGGTATTGTGGCATGGAAAGGCTCTGTTCAGCGTAAGAGTAAAACGCCAAGTGAAAATATCGAGGTTCCCGCCAGTCATATCGGATTGGGCGTAAACCCACTCGTAATGCTAGCCATTGCCGACCGCTTGGCCCAGGCCAAAGGATCATGGAAACCCTTTGATATGTCAGGTGCGCGGCGCTGGATTTTTAAAAAACCTGCATAAGACTCGCTCATCCCTGTCCGTTGTTTGGTCTGCCAAACAACAAGAGCAGGGGCGCTCATCCCTGCGAAGGCAGGGACCTTGCATCCCTGTGGAAACAGGGACAGCCGAGCTGCGCTCAGCGGTCAAGATGTGCAAACGTCTTGATCATCGCTGCAATAAAAATGACACTGCAGCCGAGCTGCGCTCAGCGGTCATTTTTATTGTTATTAACCAATTGCAAGCCTTTCCCGTTTAGATTCTATTAACTCTAATGATTCGGGTGAGGTCGTTTTGCGATTTTTTACAGTATTTCCGCTGATGATCGTGCCAGTGATCATCTATAATGTCTTGGCATTTGGGGGCTCTACTTTTTCCTCCGTTGAGGCTGTGCGTGAACGGCTTGATACGGATTTTATCGCCGTCCCTATGGCGTCCAGTGTAACCTGGGATATTACGCCGGGCCACGCGCTTATTGCGCTGTCGCTCCTGATGCTATTTTTTGAGCTTTTAAAATCGACGGGCACGGGCCGCGCGGCTGTGATGAACCATGCCTTTTCGATGTGCCTTTTTATTATCTGCTTGGTTGAGTTCCTCATGCTACCCGCCTTTGCGACCTCGGTGTTTTTCCTCGTCATGATGATGACGCTTTTGGATGTCATGGCTGGGTTTATGGTCACGATCGCCACTGCGCGCCGTGACTTTGGCGTAGGAGAAGGTTTTGGAGATTGAAAACCGAGCGGATGCATAAGCGAGATTCATTAGAAAATGCGGCGGGGACGTCTGTACGCGGCGAAAGTCAGTCTGCGCTTAGATTGCTCGGGGCCGCCCCATTTTTGCTGCGCGGGCAACAGAGTTTCATTTGGCAAGATCTGACGCTCTGTAAATCACTTCTGAAAATAAATAACGGCCCAGCGCCTGAAACGGCGGAGGATTGGAACGCGCGATTATCGCCAGAGGGGGCCCGAGACCGCGCCAAAGCGATCAGAAACTTAACATGGGACGGCGCGCAATATGCTGTCAGCTATAAAATTGCCATGGATGATGCCCGGCAAATCTGGGTTGAAGAGCGGGGCGAGCGGCTTTCCGGTGAGGGGGCCCGCGCGGCCGAAATTTCCGGCGTTATCGTAAATATCGATAGCGCGCGTCAGGCCCAAGAACGGGCCGCCTATAGCGCTAGCCATGATGAGTTGACGGGGCTTTGGAATGGCGCGCGCATGGGCGAAGGCTTAAACCATATTATCGCCTTTGCGCAGCGATATGGCGCCGCCGCTTTATGTTTGCGTCTAGAGCTGTCAAACCTTTCAGACATTAATGATAATTATGGATATGAGATCGGGGATAGCCTTCTGAAATCCATGGCGTCGCGGCTGGAAAAAGTGATAGAGCCGCCCGATATTACGGCGCGTCTCTCTGGGGCCAGTTTTGCGGTAGGCTATTATGATATCCAAGACGGTGACGCGCATGCGACGGCTCAAAGCCTAAATGAGGCGCTAAGCGGCGCGCCTTATCCAACGCCTCATGGCCCTCTTTTTGTAGAGCTTAAGATCGGTTATACGCTGCTTGACCGGCAGGCGCGCTCAGCCTCCGAAGCCCTCTCGCAAATGCGCGCGGCCCTTCAAAGCACCTCTGGTTCGGATGACCTGATTAAAGGCTACTTAGCTGATATGGCCATCAGTCCTCAGCCGCGCCGCGCCGAGACCAGCGCAGATGACATTCTGACGGCGCTTAATGACCGCCGCATGTCTCTGGCGTTTCAGCCCATCATTGATGCCAAAACGCGCGACCTTCATCACTATGAATGCTTATTAAGATTGCGCACGGATGATGGCGAAGTGGTTTCAGCAGGCTGCTTTATCATGGCGTCCGAACGGCTAGGTCTGGTGCATATGCTAGATCGCCGCGCGCTTGAACTCGCGGGTGAAGCTTTGCGCCAATATCCTGATATTCATATTGCGCTAAATGTTTCGGCGGGCACGGTGAAAGATCTGGCCACAGCCGATGCCTATATTGCGGCGCTGAAAGCGCTTGGCCCAGATGTGAAACGCGTGACGCTGGAACTGACCGAAACCGTCGCGCTGGAAGATCCGGCTATGGCAAGCCGTTTTTCCGTTGAAACTCGCGGTCTCGGCTGTGAATTTGCGATTGATGATTTCGGCTCTGGCTATACGACGTTCCAAAACCTTATGGCCATCGAAGCGGACACCATTAAAATTGACGGGACCTTTATCGAAGGCATCGCCCATACGCCGCATAAGGAAACCTTTGTCCGCATGATGGTTGATTTGGCGCAGACTTTTGGCGTCAAAACAGTCGCTGAAATGGTCGATAGCCGCGCTGATGCTGATCTTTTGAAACGTCTCGGTGTTGATTACCTTCAAGGTTATATGTTTGGCATTCCGAGTGCCGCACCTGCTTGGCGTAAAGACGCGTCTTAGGCGTTTTATTTTGGTCTAAGCTTCGGTAAGCTCTTTCCTATGCGCCAATCGGTCATCACACTTGAAAAATTTTACGCCTCGCCGCTAGGCATGACCGCGCGGGATATGGCGGCGCGGCGTTTGGCATCGCTTTGGCCGGATCTCTCAGGGCGGGATGTCATGGGTTTTGGCTATTGCGGGCCCTATCTGAAACCTTACATGAAGGCTGCAAACCGCGTTATTCTCTCCATGCCGGGCGGGCAGGGGGCGATGGCCCGCGAGGGACAGCGCGGCATCATAGCTTGCCTGACCGAAGAAAATTTGCTGCCCTTTTCCGATGCGCGTTTTGATAATGTCCTCTGCGTTCACGGCGTTGAAGAAACGCCTGATTTGGCCTTGCTTTTGCGAGAGCTCTGGCGCGTGACGCGGCCCGAAGGACGCATTGTTGTGATTGCTTCTAACCGCTCTGGCATGTGGGCGCGGTCAGATAAGAGCCCCTTTGGGGCAGGGCGGCCTTTTTCACGTACGCAATTGCGCGGCGCGTTAAATGAGGCGGGATTTGTGCCCACCGTGTGGTCAGGGGCGCTCTACGCGCCGCCAATAAGAAAATTTACGGGCGGGAGCTTTACGCGGGGATGTGAACGTTTCGGCGAAACAGTTTGGCCAGGTTTTTCAGGACTAGTGCTTGTCGAAGCGATAAAGCGCCTTTATGCCGAACCCAAAGGACGCGCAAAGAAGCTAGTCATGCGGCCAAGTTTCGGCGTGAGTCCAATCGCCAATAAAGTAACAAGCAAACGCAGTATTCATGAGTAAATACCCTCCGATAAAAATAGAAGATGTGCGCGCGGAAATTGACCGCGTCGACAAAGCGCTTCTCTCGCTTATTGCGGAGCGCTTAGAGCTTGCGGGCGCTGTGCGCCGCGCCAAAGCTGGCGTTCGGTTTTGGCGGCCCTCCCGTGAAGAATCCCATATCCGCGAGCTTGCCGCCGCGACCGAGCATGCCCCGCCAGAACTTGTCTCCCGTATTTGGGCGGAACTCATGAGCGCCTCTATCGCCCTGCAAGGACCGATGAAATTACATATCGCGCTTGAGGGAGATATGCTCGGGGTCTGGACTTTGGTGCGTGACCGTTTTGGCGCGGCTATTCCGGCCGTCTCATATCCGACGGCAAGCTCGGCCCTAGCGGCGGCTTACGCCGATGATGAAGGCGTCGCCGTTTTGCCGGCGCCGGGCGGCATGAATTCTTGGTGGACGGCTTTGGGCGCGCGCGGCGCTATGCCGGATATGCATATATTGTCTGGCCTTCCTCGGACGGGGAATGATAATTGGCCGCGCGCGGTGGCCGTATCGACAGCAGACATTCAGCCCTCAGGCGCAGATCAAACACTCCTAATTTGCGATCGTAAAACGCAAATAGAGGGCGCCTGTTTGCGCGCCGAAGCGGGCGATCATATCTTGGTCAGCGTAGAAGGTTTCCTTGAGACCGCGCCAGAACATTCAAAAATTATTGGCTGCTTGCCCAAACCTATTGGCTATTCACAATGACACTCGACACAGTTCTTATTATTGGCGGAGGGCTTATTGGCTCGTCTATTGCCCGCGCGGCGAAAACATATGGACAAGCTGAGACGGTTTATATTTCCGATAAATCGCCTTCGGTTTGTGAGGCGATTGAGCGTCTTGGGTTTGCTGACGGCGTCGCGGAAAATGCGCCTGAGCTTTATGCGTCCAAAGCTGATTTAATAATTCTTTGTGTGCCGCCCGGCCGTATCGGCGAGGTAGCGGCGTCAATTATTCCCGTCATGAAAGAAGGCGCGATACTTTCTGATGTTGGGTCGATTAAAGGCGATGTCATAAAACAGGTTACGCCGCATCTGAAAGACAGCATGCATTTTGTGCCGGGTCATCCCATTGCCGGAACGGAATATAGCGGCCCCGAAGCGGGCTTTGCAGAAATGTTTCAAGACCGATGGTGCGTTTTGACGCCTGACGGAGCCGATCAAGGCGCCGCAGAGACGGTTAAAAAATTCTGGGAAGGCATAGGCTCCCAAGTGGCGATAATGGACTCAAAACGCCACGATATTGTCCTTGCGACAACGTCCCATGTTCCGCATCTAATTGCCTATACTTTGGTTGGGACAGCCGTGGATATGGAAACCGTTACTAATAATGAAGTTGTCAAATTTTCCGCGGGCGGCTTTCGCGACTTTACGCGCATCGCCTCCTCAGACCCGGTCATGTGGCGTGATGTTTTCCTTGCTAACCGCGAAGCGACATTAGAAGTCGTTGACCGTTTTATTGAAGATTTGTCAGCGTTAAAACGCGCCATACGCTGGGAAGATGGCGACGCGCTGCTAGAGCATTTTGCAAAAACCCGCGATATACGCCGCCGCATTGTCGATGCAGGTCAAGATAGTCCTGCACCTAATTTTGGCAGAGACGATTAATAAAAATGAGATGATTAAAACTCGAAAATCTTCTGACCGAATAATGTCAGGAAACCGTCTCTGAAGGTCATCGTGATTTCCTGACGGCCACTGGCATTAACGGGCAGCAGTATAGCGGCGAGCTTTGCATTTTGGGCTTGCTTACCGCTGAAAATATTAGCGTCTTCTAATCGCCGGATAAGATCATTTACGCTTTCAACCTCTATGCGGATGATGCCGCTTAGCCCTGTCTCTGATGTCGTTAGACTAAATCCGCCTTGAAACTCTGTGCCGCCCCAATTGAGCGTCCAGTCATCGCCGATAATGTGTGCGGATGTTTTCCAAGCCGCAAGAGTGTCCTCACCTAATCCGCCAAGCCCAATCGCGAGCGCCTGCCCGCTCAGGCTTTCAATTCTTGGGCCGAATATTTTTTGAAAATTCTTTAGGGTTTCTTTTTCAAGAAATATATTTTCAATCGCGGCGTCAAAACGCATACCCTTGACTTGCGGCGCGGCGGTTACGCGGGCGCTATCGATGGCGACAATGGGGGGCAGGGTGCCAATAACCGCCTGTGTTTTAAGCTGGGTCCCCAGGAGATCAAAGGCCTTAACATCTCCATTGAGTTTCGCCCGCACGGTCATGTCGATATTGAGCGGCCGCGCGTCAAAGAGCCAGCGTTCTCCCTTTGGGCCGCGCAGATCAATGCGGGCATCTCCGCGGTGGACCGCATTCCATTTAAGCGGGTTGAGCGTCAAAGCCTCCAGCCGCACATCATCCGCCTTAATCGACCATGGCTGATCATCAGAGCGCGGCGAGGCGATCTCAGGTTCCGCGAGACGCGCTCTAAATTTAAGGGGGAATCCGCCTATGGAGAGCCCTTTATGCACAACCTTATACCCGCTGGACTGCATCTCATCAATTTGGGTCCTGACGCTATTAATCATGGCGCTGCGCCCCGCAGCCCAATAAACGCAAAACAGGATGAAGACCGTCATGATAAGAATGATAAATTTCTTTGGCCCGCTCATGGTGTGATCTCGGTCTGGCTTAAGGTTTGCTTATGGGCGTATCTTGCGGCGGAATATTTCCAAGCAGAGGCGCGCCGTTTGTGGCTTTGGTTGCGGGGGAGCGTAAATAGCTGAGCAGTAATTTTCCGTATTCTTGGAACAAGCGCTTAAACCGCGCGCCGCTGCCATACCATTTCGTTCCGTCAGAATTGATGACGGGATAGGCGGTAATTTTTATACGGCCTGCCGCAGCGCCAATTTCAATTTCCGCGCGGGGCATGTGATAGGCAGAGGTCACAAGGATGATATGCTCATAGCCCAAGGCTTTGGCCCAGCTTGCGGTTTCGCGCGCATTACCGATTGTGTCCTCGGCTTTATAGTCCAGATCAATACAGCAATTGGCGCGCGCATCTGGGAGGATCACGAGGTCTTTAATGGCATCGAGCGATGTACGTTCATTGACTCCCGATATAAGAAGTCGTTCGCCCTTATTGCGGCGCAAAAGATCCGCCCCTGTCTCTAGCCGCCCGCCGCCCTTGCCCGTCCAGACAACAATGCCGTCAGCTTTGGCCACGTTAAGCGGGGGGCGCAAATTATCGACTTTATAGGCAAAGGTCACAAAGCCGGCCGCAAAAATAAACAAGGTAAGCACGGCCATAAAGACGGCGAATTTCAACCAGCCTTTCCGCTTTGCCGCCGGGGAGAGTTTAGGGCGCTGTCTTTTGGATGTCTGGTTCATGCGCGCCTGCGTTCTCGCCGTAATAGGCGATAAGCGGTTACGCCTGCCGCGCAGGAACAGATAAATGTGAAGCCGAGAATTAAAAAAACAAGGAAAATGCTATCCGTCCAATGCAAACCTAAATCCGGCAAAAGGGCCGTCTCTTCCGCGCGCCGCAGCGATAAAAATAGCGCTGTGATTGTGCCCAGCACAACGCCGATTATGGCGCCTTTAAGCCCGCGTATTCCCGCTTGCTTAATAAAAAGCCTCGCAATGAAACCGTCTTCTGCGCCGACTTGTACCAAGACCCGAATAACGTCGCGCTGCGCCGAGAGCGCAGCTTGGGTCGCAAATCCTGAGACAGCAATGCCCGCGCCAAATATCAAGGCGAGCAGGGCAAGCGCGGCGGCTTGAAGGCCGCGGCCCGAACGTCCAATTTGATCCGACCAGCGGCTATGGTCATCAACCTCGGCAATGATACCGTCCTCGCCCAATAAGGCCGTTAAGCGATCTGGCGAAATAACCGCCCCTCCATTTTGCGAAATAGAAATTAAAGCGGGCAAGGGCAAATCATCTGGCAGCTCTAAATTCCCAAGCCAAGGCTTTAAGAGACTTTTGGATTGCGTCTCGCTCAGTAATTTCACTTCTGCGCCGGGCAGAGCGGGTCTTAAGACCTTTAGCGCCGTTTGTATGTTTGCCTCGCGGGTCTCAACGCTGTCTACCATGATTTGCACCGTCGCGGAGCGTCCCAGCTCACCTTGCCAGTCTTTACGCAACCGGTCAGCCGAGAGGGAAAACAGCAGAGCTAATGCCGCTAAGAACGCCATGATTGTCAGGACGATCACAAGCGAGCGGGCATTATCGGATTGGGCGCTGAGAAGCGGTTGAGGTTGGGAGCTTTGCTGCAGCATATCGGTCATATCGCGGCTCCCGCGTCTAATCCGCTTAGGAGCTGTCCATTCTCTATCCTTAAAATATCAGCCTGCATTTCGCGAATAAGAACAACATCATGTGTCGCAATTAAGACCGTTGTGCCCATACGGTTCATTTCAGAAAACAGCCGTAAGAGCCGCCGTCCTATGGCAGGGTCAACATTGCCCGTGGGCTCATCCGCAATAAGCAGGTCAGGTTTGGCTATGACCGCGCGGGCAATGGCGGCGCGTTGTTGCTCTCCGCCCGAGAGGGTTTGCGGCATGGCGTCCATGCGGTGCCCAAGCCCGACCCATTGCAAAAGCTCGACGACGTCTTGGGTGTAATTAGCGCGGTTTTCACCGGTGACGCGAAGGGGTAGGGCAACATTTTCAAAGACGCTGAGGTGATCGATGAGACGAAAGTCTTGTAAGACGACACCAATTTTGCGTTTCGTCGCCTGTTCTTCGGCGCGCGACATTACAGATATGTCGCTTTCAAACAAGTTAATCAGCCCTCGAGATTGTTTAAGCGTCAGATAGCAAAGCTTAAGCAGCGTTGATTTCCCCGCCCCAGATGGCCCCGTCAGAAAGGTAAAGCTGCCCCGGCGCAGACGCATATTCACGTCGGACAGAATTTCAGGGCCGCGCCCATAGCGTAATCCTACCCGTTCAAAGCGAACAGCATCCATATAAGCGGATGCATTTCTATCTTGTTGCGGCGAGGGACTGGACATGGGGTTAATAATTGGCACACTCACAGATTAAACGAATCGAGGCTGACATGATACTCACCTGTCCCGAATGTTCTACGCGTTATTTAACAAAAGAAAACGCGATAGGCCCAAATGGACGCACGGTGCGCTGTGCAAAATGCGATACAACTTGGTTCGTCGCCTCGGAAGCCGACGAGTTAGCTCTACAGGATAATCAAACGCCTGTCGAAGATATTGTGCCCGTTGCCGCGGGGATTGCAGCTGGGACCTCTCCTGATAGGGGCTTTACTCAAAACGGACCCGCCGCGGCTCCATCGCAATTGGGCGGGCAACCAGGCGCCCATGTCGTCATGCGCGATAAAGTCGACCAAGAACGCCGCCGCCGCCGATTAACCAGCGTAGGCCTCATCTGGGCCGTTCCGCTCGCTTTGCTCTTTATCGCCGCCGTCCTCGGATATGTTTTCCGCCAAAACATCGTCAACGGCATCCCGCAAACCGCCACAATCTATAAATCCTTAGGCATAGATGTCAGCCTGTCAGGCCTGAACATAGAAGACCCCATCGTGCGTAGCGCCTTAGTTGACGGTAAACCCGTCCTTGTCGTAAACGGTGCCGTCCGCAATATCACCGCCCAATCCCAAGACATCCCTATGGTAGAGCTAACCCTGCACAGCAAAGACGGAGAGCCGCTGGTGACATGGCTAGTGGATGTGAACAAAGCGAGCCTAGGAAAAAATGAGCGCGTAACTTTCATATCAGAATACCCAAACCCACCTGTCGATGCGGTGAAGCTGCGCTATAAATTTGCAGATGAAACGATAGTAGCGGTGAATGACACAGAGCCGAGTGTGAAGAATGTGATGGGGGTTCAGTAGGCGGCTTAGAAGAACGTGTGGCATTGGTGTTTTGCGAACGACTAAAGAACTTGTATCCTGCAGGCTCAACTGGTCGTCGCAACACATACTATAAAATAAGCCGCTCACAAAACGTATCGAAACCCCCAAAGTGGATATAAGCGAATGTCTTTTATTGGGTGATTTTGAGCCACACGTGGATACCTGCTTAGGCAGCTATTTAAACATTAGAGTTTGAAAGCGAATCAAGAATTGTTATTAGCTTTGATGGGCTACATTATCCGAGAGACTGAAATATCTGATGTTGAGCAGCTACTGCTTGTGGAGCGTTCCGCTGGCAGTGTTTTCAAGTCATTGCCAGGCTTGGCATGGATTGCAGACGATAGCGTGATATCCGCCGAGGAGCATAAGAGCTTATTAGCCAAAGGCTTTAGTTGGGTTGCTCTAGATTTCTTATCTCAAGCGATTTGCGGTTTCATTCATGCAGAGATTATTGAGGGTGAATTTTATGTTGGGGAAGTTTCGGTTTGCGAGACTTATCAGAAAAAAGGAATAGGCTCAAAGTTGCTTAAAACAGCTTTAACACAAGCAAAATCATTAGGCCTGTCAACGGCAACTCTAACAACATTTATAGATGTGCCTTGGAATGCTCCATATTATCAAAGGTTAGGTTTTGTCATTATACCCGAAGATACACTGCCGCGATATTTAGAACGAAAATTGCAAGAAGAAAAATCAGCTGGGCTCCCCTTAGACCGCAGGTGTGCAATGCGCAAAAAACTATAATCAGTTTAATGTCCGTGCTGGGGATTAGCCGAAGCTACTTAGAGGCTTACATTGTGCGATTCTAAGACACCTGTAATGTCGGTTATAGCCTGACAGTCAAATCATTAGGTTTAGGATCTGAGCAGTCAAGTTTATTAGTTTTGGGGCCATAGAGAAGTATTTGGATTAAGTTATACTTCAGAGAATGTGAAGCTTAGGATTCCTTTTAAGGAATGCCTTATCAGACGAGGTGGGCAAGCGCTGCAAGAACACAAATGATAGTTTGAAATGCATCCATGAAAAAAATAAACCGCATGGGACCGGTCATCACGTACCAGTAACTCTCACCCTGACGTTCTCCATTTTTGAGGATCGGCACATTGAAGATAAATTGAGAAAAATGCGCAGCGGCCATCACGAATAGCATTATAGCGCGCTCTAGTGGGTTTTCAAACACCGGCGCTCCTATCCCCCAAAAGACTAGGAGGATTATGGCCAGCATCGCAAAAGCGCTGTTCATTCCTCCCAGAAAGCGGGACAGGGCTGCAGTGGTTTCAAAAAGCGGTGAATTTCGCGCCGTTTTCG
Source organism: Hellea sp. (assembly GCA_039977295.1). Lineage (GTDB taxonomy): Bacteria > Pseudomonadota > Alphaproteobacteria > Caulobacterales > Maricaulaceae > Hellea. The sequence goes on from JBDWDN010000003.1 coordinate 640,064, forward strand.
GGATAATAACTTTGGCGAAAGTCCGGTGCTGAAAGCTAAAATAACGAAAGGCCATGGCAAACCACAAAGCACTGGCAATAAGTGCAAAAAAATAAGTGATATTGGTAATCATAGACATTTTGGCCTCTTATAATTTAGATATTGGTCGTGGCTCGAAACAAAAGATAGGCCCACATTGCTGCCAGCACCAACCAACCAATAAAGTAAACAGCAATTCGTGAGCGGAGTTGGTTGGCACCTGTGTGGATAAAAGCGTGTAAAGCCCTGAGAGCCACATATAGCCAAGCAAGACTGAAAAAGACAAAATCTGTTATTTCGGCTATCATCACTAATAGGCTCACGATGTAGAAAAGCGTCGGCGCTTCAAAAATGTTGGAAAAGTGACGGGATAGTTTTATCGCCGCTTCCGGCTCTGTATCTCTAGTACTGTAAGTTAGAAAATAGATCCGCCTGACTGCACCGCTTTGCACTGATATGAATCGTGCCCGAAACAATGCCAATAACACAATAAGGGTCAGGCCAAACATCGCAGCCATGGGATATATCATCACAAGATTAATCACAGAATGGGATATCGTTTTTTGAAGAGTTGCTTAACGATCTGGCGCCTTAAGAGTCCAGCCTTCTCAGGTGAACCGACATCGAAAGGTGGGGCCGGATCATATTCGAGCGCAAGTTGAATAATTTTAGCCACGCGCGGTGATGTGAGTTCTGCCGCTAATGTCAGGCCGAAATCAATCCCGGCAGTTACGCCGCCCCCGGTCAGTCGGTTACGATCAACAACCACCCGTTCTGCCACGGGCGTTGCCCCGAACTGCTTGAGTTGATCACGCCAAACCCAGTGGCATCCGGCCTTATAGCCACTAAGAAGCCCAGCCTTAGCAAGAAGAAGCGAACCAGTGCATACAGATGTTACATATTTAGCGTTATTGCCTTGAATTCGGAGGAAGTTTAAAATCTCGTCATCACTCATGATTGCCTTTTGCCCAGGCCCACCGGGCACACAAATCACGTCCATTTGCGGAGGGTTTTTAAGATTATGGGTTGGTAGCACCGCAAATCCTGCATCAGTCTTGATTGGGTCTAACGACTGCGCAAAGACGAATATCTCTGCTCCAGGAATTTGGCTGAGTACCTGACACGGACCAACAAAATCAAGTGGTGTGAGGTTTGTAAAGATTAGAAACCCGATTTTCATCTCTTTAGCTCCCATAACAAAAAGATCTTGATTGATTGGCGAATAAGTTATTCTTATAAAGCTACATGTATGTAGTATAATTGGGAATAGCAATGGGCAATATTAATAAGGATGTGATCCGCAATGTAATCACCCTTAGCCTCCATGCTGATTTGTCTCTGTCGCCCGCAAAGACGATTAACTTAATTTGAGACGCACTTTGTCAAAGGCGGTCTTTGAGTGGACTTTGCTCAAGGCTGGGTCTTAACAGACGATAAGGTCTGCGCGCTTTGTAGTGCTTCCTACAAAGTATCTCAGATTTGACAGATCTGTTGCTTACGAATTCAGCGGTCAGGGTCTTCCAGAGCAGCAAGAATATCTTTGAGACAGCTGGCAAGTTCATCCAAGCGTTTTTGGCTGATCGAATTGTCTAAAAGGTCATTCACTTCGCCAAGCGCAGTTTTCATGCTTTTATAGGCAGTAAGGCCCTTAGAGGTTGGTTCTAACACCCAAGTCCGTCTGTCGTCTTTTGAACGCCGTTTAGTAATATACTTAGCATTTTCAAGGCGAGCAGACATAGTCGTTATTGCACTCTCTCTTTGAGATAAACGCTTGGCAATGCGGGCCTGACTTGCGCTACCTTCTTGGATAATTATGTTTAAAACTGCTGCTTGTGCGGTCGTCATTCCTCCGGACTGAAACGCTAGCTTATCTGCCTTTTTTTTAAGGCGATGGGAGACGCTTTGCAAAAGAAAATAGACGCGATGTTTCGAAGCTGCTGACATACTTTCCTCATGATGCATTAAAGAACAAAATTCTTAACCCCCAACCTTTTTGCAAACAATAGAAGACTTGTAGTTACTGCATGTAATTTCCTTGGATAAATTCGATTCAAAATATTATTGGTTTGCTTTTGGAAAGCAATCACCGAGGCAAAATGATACCATTGAAAGGATGAGGTTTTTTGAACTGGAAGATTTGCAACACTAGTATTGGTGCCAACACTACATGCAAAATAGCAAATCCTTTTTCCCAAGTTTTTTATTGTGAAATCATTTAACTACATATATGTAGTATTTAACAAAGGAGTTTCGAGTATGCCTACGGCCCAAAGAGTTAAAGACTTTATTGCGATGGTTGTTGAAGAAAACCATATAGAAGCAATCGTGGAATTTTATCACGACGATGCATCCATGCAGGAGAATTTGACCTCACCGAGACGAGGAAAAACTCATCTAATTGCGCATGAGAAAGAGTCTCACAAAAAAATTCAATCGATGGAGACTTTCTCACCACTGAAAGTGTATATCGACGAAGACAATGTAGCCATTCATTGGGTCTTTGAAATTATTGATTCGTTGGGTCAGCGGCGACGATTAGAGGAAGTCGCCTTGCAAAGTTGGAAAGGCGATAAAATTATTAAAGAACAATTTTTTTATGATTCAGCAACAGCTTGGCATCCTGTTGACTAACCTATCATGGGTTAACTTGGTTCGGCTCGCTACCCAACTTTTAGAACCATTCAGCCCAAGTGAAACTCGGGCATACTCAATTAACCTATTCAAATGGAGGCGATAATGCATCAATTTCAACAAATACATCAGGCAATGGGGGATAAGGCTTTCACACAACAAGTGGTAAATGCCGCGCCCTACTTCGGCAGCATAGATCCAATATTGACTAAACTTGAGTCGGGTTGCGCTGAAGTTCTACTTAAAAATCAAAAGAAGATTCACAATCACATAGGTACAGTCCACGCAATCGCGATGTGTAACGCTGCTGAACTCGCGGCTGGAATGGCCACAACAGTCTCTATTCCAGAGAACTCTCGTTGGATCGCAAAAGGCATGACTGTCGTTTATCTTGTAAAAGCTAAAACAGATCTAAGAGTTGTTACGGAAGCCACAGAAGTAGATTTTTCTATTGAAGGAGATGTAATCGTTCCGGTCGCGGCTTACGATGAGAAGGACGTTAAAGTATTCACGGCACAAATAACTATGAATGTGAAACACAACTAAACCCCTTAATGTCGGAGATTGCATAAATGCCTAATTTATTGTGCAAGCATTGAGGACAATACATCAAGATAAAATCAATATTCGAAAATCTTTGGTTAGCACCGTTTGCGTTTGCATTTTAACTTACCTGGTTTGTCAAAATTTAAGCAACGCGGCTAACGAATAGACTGTTCCTAAAGCATCATCAGTTAATATTGACGCACCAGCTTCTTTAGGAGTCAACTATCGCTGCTGCCTGAAATTTACGGCAGGTATCTGAAAGCAACCGTTTATGCGTCAGAAATCTCTGAATAGGAAAAGGACTGTTTTTATAACCCGCTGCATGGCCAAACTATCCATTAGAATTTCATTCCGTTGTAACAGCAACATAAAGCGCCTCATCCATCCACGCATCGGGCGCATCTTCGTAAGAAAACAATTTTGGCCTAACAAGCTCTGGTTTAAAGCCTTTTGAGGCCCAAGCCTCTAATACAGGGCCGTGCCCATGGCGACAATTTGGCCTCGCTAAAGTATAGGTCAAGCCACGGTGATACATATCCATTACGGGGAAGTCTTGAAATTGGAACGGCGGCGCAACCGAAGTCAAATGGGCGGCGGCACCGCAAGCGGCTAGAGCAAGGACGAAATCATCTGAATTGTTGGCCGCGTCAACGACAATGTCAAACAAGCAATCGTTAACACTGTCAATATGGTGGTGAACTTCAGCGCCATATGCCGCGGCGACTTTAAGACGTTCTGGAGATTTATCGATATAGACTGTTCGGCTCGCACCCAAAGCTATAGCAAGACCCGCTGAATATATTCCAATAACAGGTGTGCCCCCGCCCATTACAAGGACGGTCGCACCAGGTCTTTTTTCAAGTTGCGGTCCAACGGCGCGCCAGGCATCTGTCGCCATATCCGTCAATCCCACCATTTTAGATAAGTCTGCTTCATATGGGAGGGGCACTAACATGGCCTTTGCAAAGGGAACGCGCACCCGGTCACACACAGCACCGCCAAAACCGCCATCTCGTCCCATACCGTAACTTGCTCCAAACGGCACGCTTTGGCAGCGTCCAGTTTCACCAACAATACAATTACGGCAAATCCCGCAGCTAATTTGCGCGGGAACAATAACAGTTTGACCTTCTGAAAAGAATTGCGCCGCGTGTTCTCCGAGTTCAATGATTTCACCAATTAATTCATGTCCAATGGGCTGGCCCGACGCCATTGGAAGCCTTCCCGATAAATATAAAGTGTCAAGATCGCAGCGCCCCATCACTTTTGGCCGTATAATCGCTTCATCAGGGCTTTGTAATTGCGCATCTGGGACTTCGGCCCATTCTAACGACCCTGTTTTCACAAATATCATTTGTTTCATGATGGTTGCTCCATATTTGTGAAACTAGCTATTTCTACCTGCGCGTATTTGTTTGGGCAGGCAGCGCAAAATAAAAGTAAGAGACGTCAAAATTACTGCAATAATCGCCCATACATATCCAAGTGTGATAAGACTGAATTTGGCTGCGGCAAAAGTGGAGTAAGGCCAAATCAGCCAATCTGAAAAATGGGTTGGGTTCGATAACATCACGAAGGACACCATGTTTTCGAGTGCATCAAATAGTGCCGCTATCGGTGTGATCCACATAATGCCTAAAGAAAATTTTGTTAGCTTACTGTCTTTGAATTGCCAATTTATAAGGCGGGTAGCGGCAGCGCCCAATAAGAACATGGAAACGAGAAAAGTCACCATGAGTAAAAAATCTAATTTTTGAGTGAGAAGATATTTATCAAGTGTCCCTAAATCTAATAAGGTTTGGTAATACCCTTTGGTCGTTTGCGCGTTAAAGGTTAGTTGTCCCTTAGGGACTGAAACTGGAAATGCTGAAGCGCTATAATACCCACCTAACCATTCCATGGTTTTGATCGACGTTGCAACTGCCAGTATTGCTAAGGTGATCCATATTAAAATATGAAAGCGATTCAAAACCAAAGCAGTAATAGTTTTTATCATAGCGTTATTTTGCGCGTTTAACCTTTAGAGGAATGACAAACGGCCTGTATTTTATTACCATCAGGATCGCGTACATAGGCTCCATAATAGTTCTTGTGATATTGGGGGCGTAGTCCAGGCGGTCCTTCATCTTGACCTCCATGCTCAATCGCCACGGCATGAAACTTGTCGACGGTTTTCCTGTCGGGGACCAGAAAAGCGATGTGCGTTCCATTGCCATGTGTTGCTGTCTGTCCATCAAAAGCCGGGCCAATAATAACTTTTTGACCCGTCAATGAACCGAAAGCGCCGCCGCCATCATATTTAAAAAGCAGGGGGAGCTTAAGAGTATTCGCAACGGCATCCCAAAAAATTTCTGCGCGGCTCCAATCATTAGTGCCCAGAGTGACGTGACTAAACATAGTGCTTCCTTTCACCTTGAGTGATGCGCTTTAACAACAAGCATTGAATTATGATTTGCTATTTACCATACACTACATATATGTAGTATATATACAGTTGAACATTATCAAGTTCAATCAAAAGATTCTTAAATGGTCCTAAGTCGAAAGTGAAAATGCCCAAAGTAAACCTGCCAAAATCCCTCAAACTCGTCCCGCGGCCAGAAAAGGTATTTATGCGTCCAGATTTTCACACTCAATATTTTCAGACTCTCTTGTCATTCGAGCTCTCCGAAGTTTTTGATGACCTAAGCGGCCCCATACATATCGTTGAACCGATTGAGCCATATGACGGCTGTATTGGTGAGTTTACGGAAGCCTTTCATACTTATTATTGCCGCATGAATTGGATCAGCTTCAAAACCGTCGCTGGTCTTTACGAATTTGAAGCACCAGAAAATTACTTCGCTAAGTCATATTGGAAAACCCACCCTGTCCCCGATACCATCCACGAGAGTAGACGAGCAGGCTGGCCGCAAGCGGAGAACCAACATTATCAATCTAGAACGCAGGAATACAACAAATGGCGGGATGCAATGATAGATAATACATCAAAGTCACCAGATCGACCTGTCATAGAATTGGGCGGACGTCCTCACAATGGAAATTGGGTTTATACGTCAAATTTTCCAGTGGAAATAGACAAAGAAGATGTTCCCGGGCAATCATTTCCCGACAATTTCTATTACCCTTTAGCACATGACGGGCGGAGATTTCGATATATTGGCTTTTCAAATACCTTTGATTGGCGATGCACTATTCATTTATTCTACGACCCTCAAGAGCAAAGAGCGCTACAAACATTCGATTGGACGTAGCTTGGAAGTCCAAGGAAACGAAATTATGAAAGTCACTAAAGGTAGCTGCCTTTGTGGGAATATTACATACCTAATTGAAGGCCCGCTTAGATCTGTATCGGCATGCCATTGTAATCAATGTCGAAAATCTACCGGTCACTATGTAGCTTCAACGCAATGCATGACTAGTGATTTAAACATTAATGGAGATAGTTTGGTTTGGTTTAAATCGTCATTGACCGCTGAGCGTGGATTTTGCTCGACATGCGGGAGCAATTTATTTTGGAGTGAATTTGAAAGCAATAAAACTTCAATTTGGGCAGGTACAATAGACGGTCCTACAGGCCTAAAGATGACCAATCAAATTCATTCAGAATCTAAGGGAGATTACTACGAACTTCCTGATATTCCCACTATAGAACAAACTCAACTGAGATAAGTTTGTTCTCATATTTAGGCTCCCGCCATGTTCGATGTCACGCTACTCAATGCCCTATTACTCATCGCTGCTGGCTTTGCGGCGGGTTTTATTAATGTTACAGCAGGCGGCGGGTCTATGTTCACCGTTCCTGCTCTAATTTTCATGGGTATTCCAGGTACGGTCGCTAATGCTACTAACCGTATTGGCGTAGTTTTTCAAAGTCTATCGGCGATCATTCTTTTCTACCGCAAAGGCCTATCAGATTTAAAGCTTAGCTTTTCTCTTGCGCTATGTACTTTGCCTGGAACGATTTTCGGTGTGATGAGCGCTTCTCGGTTGCGCGACGACAGTTTTAACATAGTGCTCGCCGGAGTGATGGTTTTCGTGTTGTTCCTCACACTCTTGGGAAATAAAAACGAAAAATCTGATGAGACCGCAGTAAATGCGCTAACTAGAGCCGTTCAAATTCCCAAAAAAAGGTTGATTTGGGGACATGCTCTGATGAGCCTAGCTGGTTTTTGGGGCGGTTTCATTCAAATCGGTGTGGGCTTTATTCTGATTCCAATTTTAAACCGAGTTATGGGTTTTGATCTATTGCGAACCAATATGCACAAAGTATTCATCCTCTTTGTCTTCACTTTAGTCGCTATTATTATCTTTATGACGCAAATCCGCATTGAATGGGTCGCGGGCCTAATCGTCGGCATAGGCGCAATTGCAGGTGCATGGATTGGCGCCCATGTTCAAATCAAACAAGGTAGTAATTACATAAAATGGGTTATTAATGCTGTCTTGATCGTCTTTATTATTAAGCTGCTATTTTTTACATAGGTAAAGTATGTAAGAGCATTTCATATCTGGATGGACGATGTCCACTTTGGCGAAAAATTAAGTTGTTACAAGATCAATTAGTTTGTTTTGGGCGTTTTACACCGCCCAGACATAACAATGCTTAATCCCAATAACGATCATTTACACATTGGCTTAACCTACTATTCAAAATCAACCGGTGGTATGTTAATAAAAATTCTTCTTGACACCTCGATGATCAATGTATAGATCAATACTATGAGTAAACCGAAAAAAAGCCCAGACTTATTAGATCCGTCCTACTGGAACGGGACTATCAAGATGAGCTTGTCCAAGTTTTTCATCTTGTGCGTCTTACTCGAACGCCCAATGCACGGGTATGATATAACTTCCGCGGTCGAACAAAAAACCGATGGATGTTGCTCACCAAAAGAGGGAACAATTTATCCCATCTTAAGACAATTCGCCGATGGGGGTTATGTGACCTTCTACCTGGAAACTGTTTCGGGCCGAGAACGTAAAGTCTATACAATCACTGACAAAGGGCGAAAAGCGTTCAAAATCGGTCTGGAAGAGTGGATGAAGATTACTAAATCCCTCGAACTATGCGTACCCATTGTCGAAAGATGTTGCTAAAAATTTACCCCTTAGCATCGATCATCGATGCATTGAATATAAAGGTATAAAAATGACTGACAAAACGAAACAAACCGATATCATCATCATTGGCGCAGGCCCAGTGGGTCTCACCGCTGCAGCCCATATGATGGAGCGCGGCCTTACTCCGCTCATCTTAGAAAAAGGCCCAAGTGCTGGCCATGCCATGTTAAAATGGGGCCATGTCCGGGTCTTTACGCCATGGGAGTATATCACCGACAATTCAGTGCTTAACCTATTGGCGCCAACCGAATGGACACATCCTGATCCGAATTACTTGCCGACGGGGCGAGAAATTGTTGAGCAATATTTAGCGCCCGTGTCCAAGCTACCTGCGTTCAATGACAAGATCATATATGGGGCATGTGTGAGCGCAGTTTCAAAACGCAAACTAAGTAAATCATCTTCATTGGCCCGCGATGAAGCTCCCTTCACCATTCATTACCAGACGGATACGGGCGAGCATCACATTATGGAAGCGGCGACAGTCATTGATGCGTCCGGAACTTGGTTTAATCCAAATCCAATAGGGGCAGACGGTCTACCCGTGCCAGGGGAAAGGGAATTTAGTGACCAAATTTTCTATGGTATTCCGGACACGCTCGGCAAAGACACGGCACTTTACGCAGGTAAGAGGACTCTAGTCTTGGGGGGTGGACATTCTGCTATCAATGTCATCTTGGATATATTGGGCCTAAAGGAAGAAACTGCCGACACAAAAATTGTGTGGGGATTGCGACACAATAAAATTGATAAACTCTTGGGCGGAGGGATCAACGACAAACTCCCCGCTCGGGGAGCACTCGGCATGGCTGCAAAAAAAGCTATTGATGAAGGCGCGCTCGACCTTCTCGCCCCCATAAATGTACGTAAAATCAGTAAAGCAGGCAAACGGATGGTTGTTAAGATTGATACCGACGGAAAAGATCAGTTTCTTGAAGTCGACCGAATCGTCGTTACTGCTGGTTTCAGGCCAGATTTAGCAATGCTACGGGAGATACGTCTGGATTTGGACGATGTCGTTGAAGCGCCAACACTATTAGCCCCAATGATAGATCCCAACCTGCATTCTTGCGGAACCGTCCGTCCACATGGTGTCGTCGAACTATCCCATACGGATAAAAACTTCTTCATCGTCGGTATGAAAGCTTATGGCCGCGCACCGACCTTCTTGATGAAAACCGGATACGAGCAAGTGCGATCAATTGCTGATGAATTGGCAGGAAACCATGACAAAGCGCGTGTAATCGAGCTGATCTTACCGGAAACTGGCATATGCAACTCACGACCGCAGACCAGTGTCACCGTAATAGATAAACCCGGTCCTGGAATTGACGGCGAATGTTGCGTGACATCGACACTGCCGCCAACCAAAAATTTGGCGCAAAAGAGTTGCTGCTAGTATCCTAACGATCCCCAGGAGCGATCCACAATGCTGAGGAAAATACAGGCGGAGGAAACAGAACCCCAGCGCCCATCGCTAGGCTGGGTTTTTCTTTCTGCTCTTGGTTTGGCTCAAATATGTTCATGGGGATCGCTTTATTATGCGTTTCCTCAGATAGCTATAGCCATGAATGCTGAATTTGGCTGGGCTAAATCTGACCTATACGGCGCATTGACCCTTAGTCTTTTACTCAAGGCTTTCGCCGCTGTTCCCATTGGCATGGCTATTGATAGGGGGTATGGACGAGCTGTAATGACACTCGGTTCAGCAATAGCTGGCCTGATGTTCTTTATGTGGTCGCAAACACAATTCTTGTGGTGGTTTTACGTGAGCTTGGCGGGCATCGGTTTAATGCAGGCTGCTGTACTGTACAGCGCGATATTCGCTATTATGTCAAGGCATTATGATCAAACAAAAGTGCGCGATAATATCACCACGCTTACCCTATGGGGTGGTTTTGCCAGTACTGTTTTCATTCCACTGATTGAATTCTTAATGGCGCATATGGATTGGCGCAGCGTTTTAATTATTCTTGGCCTCGTCAATATCCTTATCTGTGCAGGTATTTACCAATTCCTACCAAATTTCACTCAACGTGTCCCCACCCCTGCACATCAAACCAAGCTTTCGAATTCTGACGATCGAGGCACCAAATGGGCAATAGCCCAGCCAGTTTTCTGGACATTATTGATCTGCTTTGCGCTCTACTCGATGATGACTACATCGTTTCGTTTCCATCTTTACCCGTTACTGCTTGAAAATGGGCTGACCGGCGAAAAGGCCGTGTTCATAATGGCACTCCTCGGACCAGCTCAAGTGGCCGGACGAGCCTTGATGCAAATATATAAAACAAAGAGCATCGCTCAAATAGGCCTATTCGTAGTTTCACTCTTTCCGTTGTGTTTTATAGCCCTAGTCTTATTTCCTGCGCACATACCCATACTGATGATCGTTGCCGTCTGCTATGGAACCGCCGCCGGCACCATGACTATCATTCGTGGCATAGCGGTCCCTGAGTTTTTGACCAAAAATGCATATGGAACAATCAACGGAATAATGAGCATACCAATCACCGTGATGACCGCACTTGCGCCATCAATTGCCGCATTATCGTGGAGAATGACAGGAAGCTATTCGGTCTTAATGTACGGGCTCATTGGTTTAAGCTCATTGGTATTTTTGTCGTTCATTGCCACAATCGTAAGCGCGAGCAGATCAACATTTCCAGATGACACGCAACATGGATAGGGCTTACTCACAAGAGGTTAGAAGTTAACGTGAGCCCCCTATTTTAGGCGACAACGAACGCTTCCAAATGAGCAAGATGGTGTAATCTTCGCATGACTTTCGGTTTCATAAGGGAAACCATTTGAGGAGATCATAGATATCAAAGAGCAGGCAGACCGTCAGCATGCTCGTCAGCAAACAGATATAAAGGTGCAAGCTAGGGTTAGATTCGAACGCAAACTGCTCGCCGACCCGATTCCCACCAAGGCTGACGGCGGCGTATTTGCGTCGGAGATTAAAGAAATTGTCGTGAAGACTTAACTGCGTTTAAATTTGACTGACCCGTTACACATAAAATTTCAGATTGATTAGATTGAGCATTCTACGATACTTAGCTTAAGTCTGCCTGGGGCTAATCGTTCTCAGGAAAAAGTTATAGGCAGAAGGATTTTAGGGGAAAGAAATTTCGGGGCGCATCAACCTATTTGACCCGGGTTTTGGACACTCAGTTTTTAGAAGTTCTTTCAGTTCAACTGACAAATGGTCGTAGACAAAATGTATGCGCCGACTTGTATGAAGTTCTTGGTGAGTAACCAACCAATATGGAATTGGAACAGATACTTCATCTGGCATAGTTTTCTCTAAGTCTAGGTTGTCATCTATATCATTTTCGGCAAGCATCGCGATGCCGAGCCCGTGCCGTACAAAGCCAATTATAGCCGTTCCGCTCCCTGAACATATTTTGAAATTGTTACGTGTCACCTGAATACCTAGTGCCTTGAGATGAGGAATGTTGAGCTTTTAAATTCTATAAACTCATGACTGCTAAATTCTGCGAGGGAACTTGGGCGGCCCGCTTTGTCTAAATATTCACCAGATGCATAAAATAGCCCGCGCGTCTCTCCAGCTGGTTTTGATATAGCAAGCGCATTCCAATTATCTGCTTTCCATATCATCAGACCATCATGAAACCTGAAGAAAGACATGGAAGGGATCCGTCAAACATCCTTGGCTTTTGGAACGCCATTTCGCCCAACCCTTAGAGCCCCTGTCATGAATAACCTAACAGCAGCTTTGTCGCCTATTCATTCTTCATAGCTGTATTCTACTATCTTAGAAGCACTTGCTGATGACGATCCTTGAACTCCCCGTAAGTTAATTTGGAATAAAACTGAAAAGAGCTATGGGCCATTTTTGATAGGTTCAACTGCTGAGTGCGTCGTCTCCAGAGTATCTTCGAGATAAAGCTCGATTATTTTCTCCGCTAGGTAATATGTGCGCCATTCGCCATCATTTGTCAGATAGATGAAATCGACGCCAATGTCCGGAAAGCGTGCGTACAGGGTTCTGTAACCTTGCGTCAGACCTTCGTGGGCTTGTCTGCGAAAGCCATGATGGTCATATTGTTTTAGTCCATAAAGATAATCCCAAGGTTGCGGTGTATCATTGATTCCTGATTTAATGATATCCAGAACCGCTTGTCCCCCGAGCTGACCTGTGCGGTAATTATTTGACCATTTGATTAAATCATCAAGAGTGGTGTGCACATGCGCCGCGCCCAAAGCCTCAAGAGATTTACTTTGCTGCTGATAAATTTTGCGCGGCACGTTTATTTTATCAACGTAGTTAGGCGGCGCAGCATATGAGGCAGCGAACTGATTCGTATCGCTCCCCTCAATGGTCCAAATATAACTATCCTTCATTTCCAGAGGAACGAATATATTCTCATGCATCCACTGGGGAAATGGAACACTTGTTGTTCGCTCGATAATCTTAGTGAGAACAACATACCCAGAGTTTGAGTATTCATGTTGTGTACCGGGCACAAAGTTCGTTTGCGTAGTAGAGAGTATTGCCTCCCATATTTTGTCATAGGTTAGTGCATCCGAGGCAACATGATTCATCTGTTCCTTTCGCAGAATAGCCTCATAATTTTGCAATCCACTCAGATGATGTACTAGATGATGAATGGTAATCGGCGTTCCCATGTCAGGAAATTCTGGAATAATTGACCGCACTGAAGTTGAAGGCGTAAGTTTTCCATCGGCGATAAGTAAGGCGATTGCAAAAGCTGTGAATTGTTTGGAAACTGACGCAATCTCTGTAGATGCGGATAGGTCAAAGGGTAAATTTTCATCCAGATTTGCCATCCCAAAGGCTCTTTTATAGACAGGCTTTCCTTGATCTATGATGGCTACCATTCCCCCCGGCCGTTCCGTGCTGTAAAAGTGCTCTAAGAGCAAATCCATCTGATCAGTTTGATTTTCTGGTAGATCTTTAAGCTTATCGAGATGAACAACGTAGCTACCGTCTTGTTGATCATCCCATCCTCGTACCTTGACTTGGAAATTGCCTGATGTGTACGTTTTCAGAACCATTAAACTAACACCACTTCCTGTATTCGTTGCTTCGATTATATCTCCCCGCGGATTTACCGCCTCCATGCGAAGATTAATTTCTGAATCTGTTCCAACATCACCTCTTTCAAACCTGATTACGGCGAGTTGATCCGCTTTCAGTTCAAGCCCGAATGAATGCTGAACGTCGCCTTTCAAATTTGCAGTGATAGGTTGTTCTAATCTAAGTTGAATATTGGAATGATAAGTTGTCGTACTGTCTGAACAATGAGCTTGATATTCACAGCCAATCAATAAACTACAACACAGGCAAAAGCACATCATCAGCAGCAATGTGGGGCTTTCATAATTTTTACGTTTCATGACGCAATTTTTGAGACGTGCTCGGGGAATCTCTCGCCAAGAGGCTTGCGCCGCAACGCATCTGTGGTCTTCCTTATGAGCTCGGAAAGATCAAAACCCAATTCATCAAAGAGGTCAACATAGGCTTGTGAAGCGGCTTCCATGCAATTTTCAAGTCGATTGGCTTGAGTCTTTCCAGTTTGAGTCAAGAAAAGCTCATAGCGCCGTGCGTCGTTTGGATCAGATCTTCGGTCGACCAAGCCAAGATCAATGAGTTTCTTGACCCGCTGACTAGTGACCTGATGCGTTGCATTCAGAGCACCTGCTATATCAGCAAGAGATGCTGTTTGCATCAATTTGAGACAATGCAAAGTCGAAGACGTATAGACAGGGATTATGATCCCAAATTCCTGATACCGCATTGCCGCCTGATTATGGCATAATTGGCTAAGGTCACCGGCATGCTTCCCAAGATAGGCCGCTTTGTAAATATTTGATTCAAGAAATAGAGAAGGTAATTCAATCATAATATACAATTAATTGCACAACTAATTGTATATATCAATAACAATCCGTTTGAAACTTGAGGGTCTCGACTAAGTATACTGAATCTCGAACAAATGAGCTTTAAGCTTTTATTAAGGAGTAAGTTTCATTTCGATCGGATATCTTTAGCCGACTTTTTCGCCCACTTTGGCCCCGAGTTAAAATCACCAGTGTCCTAAACTAGGCGATGTAAACGTCTGGCGAGTGTCCTCATTCGGGCGAGTTTAAGTCGTTCAGTTTTGACTGTTTGGAGACAAAACTGAACGCTACATGTCTATTGTCTTCTTTATTGCGATGGGGCGAGTATGGTCTGCAACATGAGTCAATATACGTCCTCTCAAAGCGGGGTAAGGCTTTGCCCTTGCATTAACTTCGCGTGGCTGCTTGGGTGGGCTTATGTCTATAACTGTCAAGCTTGGTCGTATTATCTGTGTCCTCTATGATGGCATTCAAATGCTCGACGTCGTCGGCCCGGCGGACGTTTTTTCTCAGGCCGCCGCCCTAAATAATAAGAGCTGCAATATTGTCTATGCTGCAAGCCAAGCCAATATTCGCGCCAATAATGGACTGAATATGGTGGCCGAGGCCCTCCCAAGGGACATCACCAAACACGATACAATCTTGGTCCCGGGTGGGGATAGCTCCGGCATAGAGGTCGTCCTTGCCGATAATGCCTTCATGGAATGGATGCCCTATGCGGTCAAAAATGCTGGCCTCATCGCTTCTGTCTGCACAGGGGCCTTCATCCTAAATGGCGCAGGCGTTCTTCGGGGCCGGCGCGTGGCAACCCACTGGAGCTGTACCGAAAAATTAGAGGCGCAATCCAAAGGCGCAATCGTCGATGCCAAGGCCATATTTATTCAAGACGGAAAAATATGGTCCTCCGCTGGCGTCACGGCCGGGATAGATATGGCGCTGGCGATCGTGAATGAGATTTACGGTAAAAGCACAAGAATTGAAGTTGCCAAAGAGCTTGTCTTGCATATGACGCGCTCGGGCAACCAATCTCAATATTCAAACCTGGTCGACCTTCAGGCAAAATCAGGACCAACCCTGTCGCCGTTAATTCCCTGGCTGGAACAGCAATTATCAAGCCCTATCACGGTGGATGATATGGCAGGCCTTGTGGGTCTATCCGAACGGCAGTTTCATCGGCGCTGCGTGAGTTCTTTTGGAAAGACACCGGCGCATCTTTTATTGATGCTGCGCCTCGACCGGGCCTGTGAGCTACTGCAAAATTCAGAAAATCGAATGGATCAGATTGCATCTTTGTGCGGGTTTTCAAATGCTTCCATATTTTCAAAGGCCTTCAAAAGGGAATACGGCCTAACCCCGAAACACTACCAAATGACGTGGGGTAGTTAGGACGAGGATTCAATGATCGCTAGGTTTTTTCGGCCAATGCGGATTGATCTTACCCGCCCCTGAACACGTAATCCAGATATCCCGAATACCTTTTAAAACTGGATAGGTTATCTTGGCGACCCGCCCACGCCCAAATAGTGTCAAAAACAACCCCGCCTGCGTCCACTTTTTATACCGTGTCGCCGCGAGTTTTTCCATCGCGGTCACGCCGCCAAACATTTCACCATCTTTTAAGAAGACACCCCCGTCATCGAGATTTATACCTTCAGCAAGAATACGGTCGTGGATCGGGTGATCGGATTGGGTACGGGAATTCACGAGCTCTACATCGCCTTCAAGCGTTGCGCATTTATAGGTGACAGCTGCATGTGTGCATAAAGGGCAGGCGCCATCATAAACGCAGATTATGTTCTTATCCATGATATTTACATAAACGTTTGTCCGCAAGATTTCAATAATTGGAGGTTGCGTAATACTGGGGGCTCTTAGAACTACATGGCAGTTTTAGACCTATTTATGTCATAGAAGACAAATCTGTTCCTGCTAAAAATAGGCATGACCTTTAAATTTTTCAAAGCGGTTGTCTGCGCAACGGGCTTAGCCTGCCTTCAAGCCTGCAGCATGACGGGCACCTCAGCCAACAGCCAAGAAGTGTCTGAAGCAATGTCAGATAAGTCCGTGCTGACGCCGCCTATCCTTTCAGAGGCGTGCGAGGTCTCGCTCGCCCTCAGCGCTGCCCCTGATTATCTTCGGGCAGATGCCAGCGTTTATGTCTTACGGGCGTCGGGCTATGAGCTTGTAAAACGGGGCGCCAATCCATTTACCTGTATCGTCAACCGCGATGATCCGCGCGTTTTAAAACCGACCTGTCTAGATGCTGAGGGGAGCTCTACAGTCATCCCGAAAATCCGCTATTTTGGCAGCCAGATTTTACAAGGCCGTGATGTCTCAGATATCAATTCCGACATTGAATTAAAGTTCGAGCAAGGCGAATTTTCATCCCAGCGCCGCCCGGGCGTAGCCTATATGTTATCACGCTATAACCGGCCCGTGAATTCGGAAACCGGGGAACTTGGGTTCTTCCCGCCCCATGTCATGTTCCATGCGCCCAATTTGACCGATTACGATATTGGTCACGATATGGACTATTATGACCCGGAGCGTCCGCCCCTTCCCTTTATCGCTTACGGCGGAGCGCAAGGTTATATGATTATGATTTCAGATGATGGCGCGTCAAGACGGCGTAGCGACCTTGACCCCTCCTGTCCTGACTGGATTTGGGACTAACAAAATACCTCTAGAATAATCTCAACCTCAAAAAAAGAATCCTCCATGACTTATAAAACCGCCATCAGTATAACAGCCATTCTCCTCTTCTCCGCCTGTCAAACCGCCGGCAACATGGCCGCGGCGCAATCAATCAAAAGCGATGAAGATATAGCGACCTGCATTCGCACGGTCATGACACTCGAAGAAGGCCGCTGGAATTACATGGGCACCATCGCGCAAGTTTACGGCAAATTTAGAACCTATGAAGCCGTCATCGTGAACGCTGCCGCCGGGGATGATATGTGGTCATCCAAAGCCTTTGGCGGAGATGTGGGCGGCGACGAAAAAACCGCCGAGCTTGGCTATAATAAACTCATCGGAACGTCATTGGTCTCTATGGATGGCGGCGTCCCCAACGAGCCCGAAGCCCACAAGATAAAATCCTGTGTCGGCCCCGACCCTGAAGGCCGATATGAAATCAAACAAGAATATAAAATGCCCAACGGAAAGGGCGGTTATGTCACCGCTCAAAACATGACCTGGTATAGCGAGCACGGATCTTATTACGCCGAAGATGTCTATAACGAAGACGGCCGGATCACGTCGCGAAGATCAGGCGTTTATACGCCATCTACCGAATAAAGCTGGGTCACTGTGTCGAGAGGTACGGCGTAAACCGTCTCGACTTCACCACATGGCCCAAAAAGGGGCTTATGATTGATGTCTTCTTTTCCCCTCTCAAAGCGGATATAAGTCTAAGTCCAGTTTTATCTGAAAATTTGGATTCGGATTGAGGCAGACCGTTGGGGTATTTGGGCGAAAGCCGCCTCTCACCTCGGCGTCCTTGTTGAACCCGCACCCAAAGAACGACGCTCATCTATTTTCGCTCAGGGGGCGAATCAGACATTCTCAACTGCGTCAGTGTTGTTTCAGATTTTATCGCCTGTTCTCGATAAAGATCCTTCGCTCTATGATTTAGAATTATTGAACTAAAAAGCTTCCCTCGGTTCTAACGTAAATTATACACTCACTTTTTATATCGCACTTGAGCGAATGAGACACACCTTCCGCTGACGCGAAATAGCCGCCAGAACGCAGCTCACTTTTCTCCGTTACACTTTCAACAGAATGTAATACGTCACCCTGAATTACGATGGCTTTCAGATCACCGCCCTTGGTCGACAGATCAGCTTTATATCCTTGAGGGAGCTTAATCATGGAGCCGCTAAGGCCACTGCCGGATACATCACCCCAAAGTAAAGTGGCTTCAGCGCCTTGCGGTGCATTATCTGCCTTGATCCAATTCATTTCTTTGGCACTCATCCATACCATGTTTGAACTAACGAGGTTCAGCGGGCGCTCCCCATTGTCGAAAGCCTTGTCACCCGGCTGTACCAAATATGGACCTCCCAGAATTTCCAGGAAACCTGTTCCGCCGATACCGGGGCGAGCAGAGGTGATGTGAATTTCACCTGCGGGTTGGGTCCAAAACGTTCCCGGGCCCATCCACATATTGGCTGCGTCCGGATCATCGTTATGAATTTCACCGTCAATCACGACCGCTCGATAGGTAATGTTGTGGATATGCGGCGGCGAGGAAAAACCTTCGGCAAACTTTAGCAACATGCCGGACGGGACATTCTTCGTTATATCACCCCAAAGAACACCTGCCTGCGGGCTTGCATCCCCTCTGGATGGGTTCAGCGGTTGGTATGAAACTTGGTCCGCTGGTGTGACCGTTACGCTCTGTTTCTGTTCATCCGTGTATGAAATTGAACCAGCACCACTGCAGGCTGAAACGGAAGCCAAAAGAGAAATTCCCGAAAGTAATTTGATTGTTCGCATCGTCTTGTCTCCAAATACACGTTATTTGAAATGTTGACCTTGCCGGTCGCTTGTCCGCTAATCAGGCGGTCATAGGCCGCGCCGACGTCAAAGAGGTCAAACTCTGTCTCATCCAGCAACGGGGTGAGCGCGCCTGAAATATTTTCCCCGCCGACGAAGTCGAAAATCGCATCAAACCCTGCGCCTTCTGTTTAAGAATTATTTACTCGCTAAAATCTCAACAGGTTTAATACTCGGCTGAGCAGCAAACAATTGAGGAGCTTGCCCTATTAACCCTTCAGCAATTTTCCCGTTTAAATGAGCTTGCCTGGCTTCTGTACTGTGAAATGTGTCGAAAATACCGAAATGGGTCTCGTCGATACGGAAGGCGTACCAAGTTAGTGTTCCTTCCTCTTTTTCTGCTAGTTCAGCTGCGCTCGCCAAGAATTGAGCAACATTCGTTTCTTGTCCGGGTTTTGCTTCAACAGTAACCAAAAAACCGAGGTTTTTAGTTGGGGCTGACAACCGCACATCAGAATTTGAACAGCCAGACATGATTGTTAACGCTATCAATGCTGAGGTTAATGCTATTGCCTTTAATGATAAGTTCATTTCAATATCTCCAATTTTCTCTATTTAAGTTTTTTCGCCATAAACCCATCATGCGGACTATATTTCGGTTAACATTCTTGAAAGAGGTAAGCGCGACTTGGGGAGGTTTGCATTATAGTCGTTTTCGGAATCACTATAACCAAGCGTTACAACGACAAGGCTTGTATAGCCTTTATCGCGTAGCCCAAATTCTTGATCTAAAGCTTCCAAATCTATGCCTTCCATTGGCGTCGCATCAATACCCAGAGCTGCAGCGCCCAATAAAAATTGCCCGATATTGAGATAAACTTGCTTGTCCATCCAATGCTGAACATCTCGGAAGTGGTGTTTATGTAAATTCATGAATATGCGGCGTCCGCGATCCATACTTGCTTTGCGTTCAGCTTTACGTTCCTCGCTTTCGGCTTCAAAACGACCATCGTGTTCCTCTTGATCCAACACGGCCTGTAAATGTTCGTCAGTAAGCTCTAATCGACTCGCAAAAACGACAACGTGTGAAGCCTTCAAAATTGACGGCGAATTAAACGGGTATTTCTCTTCTGTGGCTTTTGTGATGCGTTTTTTGCCTTTCGGAGTGGACGCTAAAATAAAATGCCATGGCTGGGCATTCGTGCTGGACGGACTATAACGAAGTAGTGTTTTCAGTTTCTCTACTGTCTCTGCCGTAATGGTCTTGCTCTCGTCATAAGCTTTTGCCGTATGACGTTTTAACGCATAATATGTGATATCTTGGTTCATCGTCTGTCTTTCTCGTGGGAAGTTCATCACGCAATATACGTTAGCTCGTGGAGCCAAAATTTGTCGACCGCGCCATCCGTTGCCGCCATGTAAGCCGCCAAATGGGGGGCTTTCATATGCTCTTGCCAAAGTTCGCGAGAATCCCAATTTTCATAAAACATAAAATATGCAGGGTTTTCATTGTCCTGATGAAGGTCATATTGAATGCAGCCTTTTTCGCCGCGTGTGATGGGCACCAGCTTTTCAAGCTCCGCCTTAACAAGTTCAATTTTGTCAGATTTGGCGATAATATTTCCGGTTATTGTCAGCTTCTTCATAGTTATCTCTATTCGTTAGTTGTGCGAATTTATGCGGCTTTTAATATAAACGTTAGGCGAGATAATCATCCCTAATGCGAAAACATTATGTGAAAAATGCAAATAGTAAGAATTGGCCTGTTTAAGCCACGTCCTTGAGCTTCCCTCGAAGAAACTCTAAAAAGACTCTCACGCGTGCCGGCATGATGGGGCCCGGCGGGCGCAGGGCGTATATTTCCCAAACCGGCTGTATCTCATGATCGGGCAGCAGGCTGATAAGGTCCCCGTTTATCAGTTCTTTTTTTATCGACCAATCAGAACGCAGGCCGATACCCAGGCCATTTATAACCGCATCTCGAATAGCTTCTCCGTGATTGCAATCAAAATTTCCGCTTACATTAATCGTCTCTATTTTTCCGTTGGGCGCCTTAAAGCCCCACTGCCTGGTAACGCCCTGAAAGATACAGTTATGATGGGCGAGGTCTTTTACACTATCAGGCATTCCCATTCTTTCGATATACTTTTTTGAAGCGACTAAACTTCTTGGGTTATTAGCTAGTTTTTGCGTACGCAAAGTAGATGACGGTAAAGTGCCTATTCGGATAGACAGATCATAACCTTGGGCCACAATATCCACTATCGAGTCAGTTAAATTTAAGTGTAGCCGCGCTTCAGGATGCTGATCGATGAATTCTGCTATATAAGGTGATATAAACATTTGCCCAAAAGAGGCTGAGGCAGTTACGCGGAGCAGGCCCTTTAATCGGGTTGCGCCACCTGAGAGATCCAGACGAGCATCTTCTATACCGGACAGTATAGATTGAGCATGAGTGAGAAACAGCTCACCGTCTTGCGTAAGTGTGACGGACCGGGTTGTCCGCAAAAATAATGTCACACCTAATTCTGCTTCTAAGGCTTGTATTCGCTGAGAGGCAGTCGTGGGGGAATAGCCAAATTCCTCACCTGCCCGTCCAATTGCATTCAAAGCAGCAATGCGTGTGAATAGTTCTACGGATTTAAGATCAAGGCTCATTGTTTGTATTTACCACATTATGTTTACACGAAAAGGATGATTATCTGCAATTATCAAAATAGTAAAAACCCGGTGGAATCAATTCATGAGAGAGATATTATGACCCTTCGTATATTTTTTGCGGCGACCGCTTTATCAGCAATTCTTATCACGGGCTGCAAACCGCAAACGAACAATCCGGCAAACACAGTTGAAACTAAGGCAGAGCTGCCCGTTGTTGAGACATTTGCAACATTTGACTTCCGTCCAGGGAACATGGGTATTTCCAAGTCCGGGAAAATGATTATGAGCCTACAGCCGCTCGACAACCCGGAAACCAAATTAGTTCAGCTAATGAAAGATGGAAGTTATAAACCGTACCCGAATGACGCTTTTGCTAAAGGCCCAAATTCGGAGCTAAGGGCCCCTATAGGGGTAAAGATAGACGACGCGGGTGTAGCTTGGGTTTTAGACATTGGATCCCGTAAACTTTTCTCAATCGATACAAAGACAGACACCGTTAAAACCCGTTTTGCAATTCCAAGTCAGACTCTAAAAAATACAAGCTTTTTGCAAGACTTTGCACTCGATCAAAAACGTAATCGTGTTATCATCGCTGACATGACACAAGGTGACTTAAAAAGTGCGCCGGAGCCAGCTTTTGTCGTAATAGATTTGGATACAGGTGCAACGCGCCGAGTTGCCGAAAGCCATCCATCAATGATGCCCGAAATGGAGGGCGGCTTTGCACTAAACCCTATTACGATCGATTCAAAATATGAGTATGTTTATTACGGCGCATTGCATGGACGCACTATGTACCGCGTGCCAGCTGCAGCTTTTGATGGAGATAGTTCGGCAGTCACAGGGGCGATTCAAAAGTTTGGTGATAAGAGTTATAGTGATGGATCCTCTATCGACACAGCCGGAAATGTCTATAACGCCGATGTGGAGAGTCACGGCTATGGGATTACAAGACCTGATGGCGACTTTGAGTTGATCGGAAAACTGCCGGAAGGACAATCTTGGACCGACGGTATTACTGTTGGATCTGATGGGTATTTTTACAGCTCATCGAATCAACTTGATCGTTCAGCGGCGCTAAGCGGCAAAAACACGGGAACAGGAAAATATTTGGTGGTTCGGTTTAAGCCGTTAGCTCCGGGAACAACGGGTCGATAATAACAAACAACAGGACGAAACTAAAGGTTAGGCACAACATGCAAAAGAAGATTTTAATTACCGGCTCGACCGATGGGATTGGTCTTGAAACAGCAAAAATGATGACGGAAGCAGGACACAAAGTCCTACTCCATGGCCGAAGCTATGTGAAACTTGAAGCTGCCAGAGAAACGCTTGTAGCACTGTCTGGCGGAGTGAAGGTTGATGGCTATATTGCGGATTTATCCCGCTTCAACGATATTGCGGAATTGGCGAATTCAATTGCTAGAGATTACGAGACACTTGACGTTCTAATCAACAATGCCGGTGTATTCAAAACACCTAACCCAATTGCGGAAAATGGACTCGATGTCCGCTTCATGGTAAACACAATTGCACCGCATATACTAACTGCACTTTTACTGCCTTTACTCGGAAGAAGTGGAAGAATCGTGAGTCTTTCTTCAGCCGCCCAGTCTCCTGTTAATTTGAAGGCGCTAACTGGGCGGAGCCGTCTTAATGACATAGACGCATATTCACAGAGTAAATTAGCCTTAACGATGTGGTCTGCCGAGATGGCAAGGTCGCATGAAGATGGCCCTGTTTTTATTGCCGTTAACCCGGGGTCTTTGCTTGCTTCGAAAATGGTAAAGGAAGGGTTCGGGATCGCAGGAAATGATATAGGGATCGGAGCTTCAATCCTAAGCCGGCTCTCTATAGAAGAAGATTATGCACCGGACTCCGGTAAGTATTTTGATAATGATCGAGGAAGGTTCGGGGCGCCTCATTCCGATGCTTTAGATTTGGAGACGTCAAAGGCCGTCGTAGATACCATAAAAACCGTCGCCGCAAATCTCACAGACTAATGTGCAAAGCAAGAGTGATCGGTTTTATTGGCGGCCGATATTTATCGCGGTGATGAAGCTTAATATGCACAAACCTGAAAGCCGGAACCCTGCCAACAGGCAGGGTTTTCTTCGGATCGAACCGCGCTTCCCCACCAGGAATTATTCTCAAATATTGTTAGGCCGGAGACTTTCGCTTTCCCTTTTTCTACAACATTTACACTAATCAGGGATACGTTGCCATAAATAGGGGATTGGTCCCGCATCGAAACAAAGAACGATCCTTTTTCTCCTCGCTGAAATACGCATGGGCCTTCATATCGATCCGGTTCAATTACGTAGCGAGCCATTTTTTGCCCTGTTAGTAACGGCGACAAATCATTCTGTTTTTCTATGTTCTTAACGTCGCTGTGTTACAGCTTTGGTCAACCGAGGCCGATCAAAAAATAGGTCCCTTATGCGAAGCGGCTTTGACGCAATTAGCAACTTACCAGTCAATTTCACATCATAATCTTAGTGGAGCGATCAGGAGGTGAAGAATGCACGGGTCGAAACCTCTAGCCCTATTTTATTTAGCTGTCTGCATTAGAATTTCAGGGATAAGTCGAGCGGCCTTTATTGAGCTGTGAGTTCAAAGTAATCCGATCAGTTAGGTATCGCGTCCAACAAAGATTCAACAGCTCGTCCGCCCCTACGGGTCATTGAATAATAGTTTTTGGAAAAATTATTTGACTTGCGTGAGCATAGTCTCACGATACTTGCGCACTTTTGGCATATTTAGTAGCCAATCTCCGGTTGGATCACGATAGCCCAACGGAAAGGGCGGTTATGTCACCGCTCAAAACATGACCTGGTATAGTGAGCACGGATCTTATTACGCCGAAGATGTCTATAACGAAGACGGCCGAATCACGTCGCGAAGATCAGGCGTTTATACGCCATCTACTGAATAAAGCTGAGTCACCGTGTCGAGAGGTGCGGCGTAAACCGCCTCGACTTCACCACATGGCCCAATAAGGGGCTTATGATTGATGTCTTCAGTTCCCCTCTCAAAGCGGATATAAGTCTAAGTCCAGTTTTATCTGAAAATTTGGATTCGGAATGAGGCAGACCGTTGGGGTATTTGGGCGACAATAGCCTCTGGGTCAGAGGCTTAGTTGGAGCGATTTTAAGACACCTAGTGTATTGAACGATTTGACAAAGGAAGACGCGGTAGAATAGTCCTTCATGTCTAACTCTGTTCTTTCAAATAAAAAGCCTACTAAATGGAAAATCCGAATAGTCGTCTGACAGCCGAAGATATGTATATCCCACCATTTTGGGTTTTAACATTAGACCAAAATTATGGCATCCAAAATTCAATCTCTTTTGAAACCAGCTTTAAGAACCTCCAAGATTATCATTTCAAGCCGATTGATTCGAAGGGCGATGAAACTCGTATCCCGTTGGAGCTAGAGTTTTCGTCCACTAAAGTCGACACGGATTCATTTTCTCGGCAGTGTCTGCATGCTGTTTCAAAAAAACTTCGTGGCATATTGCAACTGTCAGAAGATGAAGCGTTATTTATCGATTTAAAGGTTTCAGGAGCTAACCCTTTGATGGAACAAAAAGACCTGCGGGCAGTAATTTTTACGGGAAAAGAAGATGTTGTGGATCTGGAACGTTCAAACTACCGCGTGATGAAATCAGAATATTCTGAAATTGATTTTCGAACTTTGAACACAGCACGCTTTAAACCCAATGTTCGGACGAAACACACAGTTTTTAGAGACGCTTTTTTCAATAGATTATTTTGTACAAATGAGATTGCATTGCGTCTATTGGAGTCCGATTGTAGAGGATTTGGTCTTTATCACCCTGGGTTTATCTTTGGCTCGCATCCTATACGCTTAACGCGCGAAGGCCTTGGGCGAGGAACTGGAAAGTTCAAACGAAAAATAGGTGATTATACAACTGAAATTCTAGTGCCGTTTGATAAACTAAACTTCAACTCAGTTGAGTTTTGACTTTTCGTTTTCATTCTTGTTCAATTTATTAGAGTGTTGATTGACCTACGGTGAGCGACCTATTTTGGGCGAAAGTCGCCCCTCATCTCGGCGTCCTTGTTGAAGCGATTTTAAGATGCTCATGAAAGTGACAAACTCTTCACTGTATGATGAGGCGGGCTCACATTTATTTTTGATTCACACTAATTATCCCTCTATGCCCTGATGTGAAGTTCCAACAGGAGAAATAGTTATATCATCAAGCTTTACCGACCTTTTTGAATTCTCAATTTTAAATAGGATACGTGAAGCATCGTTTTTCCAACTTGGTGCATCGAAATCAAAGTGAATAGGTATCCAGCCGTCACCTGTTGCTTCAAAAGACCCAAGCGTCTGGAGTGGTGCGTTTTTTAGGGCTTCATATCTATTCATACCTTTGGGACGATATTGAATTGAAGCTGTGATCGATGTGCCTTCCGATGCTTTGACATAGCCTTGCCAGCGCATTTTATCCGCCGGGTATACTCTCATGAATGTCTTTAGGCCAAAGGTTGCGGGTTGATCTGCATTGACGGGCGTGACTTCGAGAGCGTAGTACCCTGTGCGTGCGTCCTTTGTGGGTTCGAATGTGGCGTTTTCGGCCGCCCATGTGCGTTCTGAGGTGTCAAAATTGCTATAGCTCTCAAAATCACCCACAAATAGAATATCACTATTTCCGGATGGCTTGATTGCAGGTTTCGCTTGTTGGTTATCTATAACGGCATGCCCTCCCGAACGACTAACGATCGTGTTTCTGTTGCCCGACAAACGCGTGATACGATCCAGAATATAACGCCGTGTCCCGTTCGTGGCGGGGAGAGGTTTATAGCCTTTTACGTGAAGAGGTATAATCTCCGCGCGGTAAAAATCATCGCCATCCATCCAAACATTGACGGCAGCAGCTGCATGGGTGGAATTAAAAAATTGATCAAATGCAAAGTTACCGAGGGAATAGGCGATCAATTTTCCTTTATAAAGCTCGAACCCTTGGGTGACGTGGGGATGGTGGGCAATGACCAAGTCGGCGCCATGGTCGACGGCGAGCTTTAACCTCGTTTCTGTAGACTGGCTGGGCCCCTCACTATACTCGCGGGAGCCATGATATTGTACGACATCAATTTGGTTTGGTTTCACACCCGCTTCTAGTGAATTTATGATGTTTTCCTCGGAGCCATAGGCCGCGCCACCTTTGGTTGGTCCTGCGACTTGGTTGGGCGTTACGCGCCCTTCCCAGCCTACATACCCCCATGCAGAAACCAGCATGCCGTCTAAATCAGCAATGTGCGGTTTAAGGGCATCAGCTTCATTTAGCCCCGCACCAGAAAAGCCCAAATTGGATTTTTCCAAGGACCGGAGGGTCGTTTCGAGCCCGCTCTTTAAGTAATCATATGTATGATTGTTACCCAGAGAAACATAGTCAACACTCATCCACTCCAAGGCTTTAACGATGTCCGGGTGCGTATAAAAAACCACGCTCTTAGGTGCTGATTCTGTCGGTTCCGTTTTAGCAAGTATAGTTTCAAGATTGATCGCGGCATAATCTGCGATTTCAAAATATGGTCTCATTTCTGACAGAATTGACTTCATGTCTTTCAGGCGCGTAGCGTTGTGAATGAGCTGCTCTTCGTTCCAACGAGGCTCAAGATAACGTCGTCCCATCATGGCATCAC
The DNA here is from genome assembly GCA_039977295.1 of Hellea sp. Lineage (GTDB taxonomy): Bacteria > Pseudomonadota > Alphaproteobacteria > Caulobacterales > Maricaulaceae > Hellea. The sequence goes on from JBDWDN010000003.1 coordinate 667,112, forward strand.
CACCGAACGTCAAAAGCCGACGGCCTGCTTTTTCCTTCACTAGCGTGATAGCCGGAATGGACAGTGTTCCGTCGTCTGCGGTCAATTCGGCTTGGGAGAAGGTATGGAGGCTATCGTAGAGCCCTGGCCCTGACAGTTTTACTCGAAAAATTTCTGCATTAGATACTGATATTGCGAACTTCCCGTTTGGCTTAATCGCTTGCTTAACTCCATTGACTTCGACGGCAGTACCTTTTGGAGGACTCGTTTGGTCAGCAAGTGTGACAAACCCATTCAGTGAGTGACTATCGGTTCGTGAATTGCCCGACGGTTGCATATTATGAACACAAGCAGAAACAATAATCGATGCGAAGAATCCAAAACATATAAATGAGGTTTTTGACATATCAAATTCTCTTGTTGGGGTGAACAGAGCACAATAGTGAGGCCTGTAGAATTTACACGCATTGTCGAGACACGCAATTTCCAAAAATGTGCACAGCTATAGGTTTTTGCTATGGCTGCACTACTCTATATGAATTTAAGCTTTTAATCGGTAGAACATCACAGAACCCCAAGACCATGATATGATGGAGTAATTATGAGCTGGTGGAAAAAATTCGGCGGCAAGTCTGGCCCACATTCGGATGACCTTAGCACGAAGCCGGCGATCGCCCGGGGGAACCATATTGAAAACTTGCGAAATTATCCCTCCGTCCAGCTAGAGCCTTCTGGCACACTCGCCGAGTTAGACTTACCCATTTGGGTTCAAGTCTCGCCTAAGGATAAAACTGACCAGACCTATGAGAATTTACTTTGGGAAATCGAACCCATGGGAGAATATGTTTATTTCCTAGCAGGCAACTTCCCCAAAAACGAAAAAGGCCTCCTCCGCTATGCCTCTGCAAAAACACGCCTTGAGGTGTTTGTCTGTTATGAAGATGACGTCGTCGATGTCCGAAAATGGGATGAGGCCCAATATACACAACATGCAGCTGACGCAGTTCAAGACCATACGGATTTTGCGGACATGACAATTAGAGATACTTGGACTTTTGCCCAAGACCGCGGCCGCGCAGCAGGCTATGATCGCAGTTTCATAAAATTGTGGGACAAACGGGCGGACGTAGGCTGGTGTTATGCGCGATGTGGCGCGCCCCATCAAGACGTCCCGACATTTCAGATAAATTGCACGATTTTAGATGAGACAGGTAAGCGCCCCCGAGTCACCGTGTTACAGCTTTGGTCAATCGAGGCCGATCAAAAAATAGGTCCCTTATGCGAAGCGGCTTTGACGCAATTAGCAATTTATCAGTCAATTTCACATCATAATCTTAGTGGTGCGATAAGGATGTGAAGAATGCACGGGTCGAAATCTCTAGCCCTATTTTATTTAGCGGCCTGCTTTAGAATTTCAGGGATAAGTCGAGCGACCTTCTTTGGGCGATAACAGCCTTTCGCGAGCGATTTACATTGGGCTGCGAGTTCAAATTAATCCGCTCAGTTATGTATCGCGTCCAACAAAGCTTCAACAACCCGTCCGCCCCTACGGGTCATTGAATAATTGATTTTTGGAAGAAATTTAATCAACCAACGTGACCATAGCCTCACGAGACTTGCGCACTTTTGGCATATTTAAGAGCCAATCTCCGGTGGGGTCCCGATAGCCCAACGGTAAGAGGACAACCGAGCGCAGGCCACGGTCTTTAAGACCAAGTATTTCGTCGACTTTACTTGGGTCAAACCCTTCCATGGGCGTGCTATCAACGTCTTGCTCAGCGGCGGCCACCATAGCAATGCCAAGTGCAATATAAGCCTGGCGGGCAGCATGAGCATAATTGACTTCGGCGTCACGCGGGACATAATTTGCTTTTAAGTTCCCGTAATATTGACCGATCAAAGGTAAGTCGCCCCGCTTTTCGACATTGAGCTTTGCGACTTCGTCAATACGTTCTTCGGTGTAAGTATCCCAGGCCGCAAATACTAAAAGATGTGAGCCATCCGTAATTGGCGTTTGATCGCTCGCGGCCTTGCAAATTTGACTGCGTATCTCTGGGTTAGTGATAACAATAAGTTCGAAAGGCTGCGTGCCGCTCGATGTTGGGGCCATTCGGATGGCCTCGATGATGGCATCGACTTTCTCTTGCGCAACGGGTTTAGTTGGATCCATTTTCTTTGTGGCGTAGCGCCAAGTGAGAAGGTCTGAAAGTGTCTTTTCGGTCATTTATTCGTCCTATTGTCTGCAGTTAAATAAAGTGGTATGGTTTTGTTACTGAATATCTATTAGAAACTATATGCCTGCGCAAGAAGGCACATGTTTGAACCTAGGTTACATGGAGGGAACCGAGATGCTCAATTCCGAAAAATGCCCAGACTGCACCCGCATCAATGAGGTTTTAACGCGGGTAGGGGACCGCTGGAGTGTTCTTGTCATAATATCCCTCTCGGAATATGGAACGCTTCGATTTAATGAACTCAAACGAAATTTGGGCATTTCACAACGCATGCTGAGCTTGACCCTAAAGAAACTCGAACGGGATGGTCTTGTAAATCGAAACTACCATCCGACGATTCCGCCCAAGGTCGAATATTCACTCACAAAAATGGGAAAATCGTTTCGTGAACCCGTAAGCGCTTTAGGGTCTTGGGCGCTTGATAACCTCAAGAAGATAGACGAAGCCCGTGCGAAATACGACATCGCGGCGGTTTAACAAGTTTCATGTTCATGCGTTTGCATTATAATTCCAGACACACTCGCTCCGTTTGAGTCTGGCGATCTCAATCTCCTAAGCCCCCAATATCATATCTGCCGCTTTTTCGGCGACCATCATGGTTGGGGCGTTTAGGTTTCCGTTTGTTATTGTGGGGAATATTGAGGAGTCTACGACGCGTAAATTAGATAGTCCTCGCACGCGGCATTCTGAGTCGAGGACGGCCATGTCGTCATTATATGCGCCTATTTTACAGGTGCAAGAAGGGTGATAGGCGCTCTCTACATTCTCCCGAACCCAGCCGTCAATATCCGCGTCAGAGGTTACAGTCTTGCCGGGCTGGATCTCTTCGCCGCGATAAGGCTCAAGCGCTTTTTGGGATAAGATTTCACGGGTTAAGCGAATAGTTTTTCGCCAGACCCTTACGTCTCTTTTGTCCTCAAGATAATTAAATTTGATGTTGGGCTTTTCCGTCATTTCCGGCGATTTTATTCTCACATAGCCTCGGCTTTTGGGTTTGTTCGGCCCGACATGGACTTGATAGCCATGTCCCTTTACGGCTGATTTTCCGTCATAGCGCATGGCGGCGGGCAGAAAATGATATTGAATATCGGGCCAGCCGTCATCGTCTCCAGAGCGGATAAAGCCGCAAGATTCGAAATGATTAGTCGCGCCCAGACCCGCCTTGGTCAGAAACCACTGCGCGCCTATCAGGCCTTTACTGATCAGGTCCAATTTTCCGTTAAGAGTGATAGGTTTTTTGCAATGATATTGAAAATAGACTTCCAAATGATCTTGTAAATTCTCTCCGACCCCGGGCAGTTCATGCAGGCATTCAACCCCTGCCTCTTTGAGGACCTCTGTGGGGCCTATGCCTGAGACTTGTAAAAGCTGCGGCGATCCAATGGCGCCTGCTGAAAGGATGATTTCTCTCTTGGCGGTAATGCGTTGCGTGCGTCCCGCGCGGATAATTTCAACGCCCGTCGCGGTCTTATCTGTGAATGTGATGCGCTGGACATGCGTCTTAGGCATTACGGTTAGGTTGGCGCGTTTTAAGGCGGGGCGAAGATAGGCGCGCGCCGTTGAGGCCCGCACCCCGCCATCGACATTCATTTGCATTGGGCCAAAGCCTTCTTGCTGCGCGCCGTTATAATCCTCTGTGCGGGGATACCCGGCCTCAACGCCGGCTTCGATAAAGGCCTCGTAAAGCGGATTAAGCTTCATATTATTTCCGCCGCCCACGCCCACAGGGCCAGAGCCGCCGCGGAAATCATCTGCGCCGCCGCGCCAGCTTTCAAGGCGTTTGAAATAAGGCAGGCAGGCCTTGTAATTCCAGCCGTTAGCGCCGCGCGCTTCCCACTCATCAAAATCGCGCGCGTGACCCCTCACAAAGGCCATGCCGTTAATGGAGGACGATCCGCCAAGCACGCGGCCGCGCGGGCAGTCTAAAACACGGCCGTCCAATGCGGGCTCGGGCAGCGTTTCAAAGCCCCAATTTAGGTGTTTGGTATTCATCGGATAGGACAGGGCCGTTGGCATAGCGATCATCCAGCTACGATCGCTCCCCCCAGCTTCGATCAGCAAGACTTTATACTGACCGCTTGCCGTCAAACGGCTGGCCAGAATACAGCCTGCAGAGCCGGCCCCTATAATGATATAATCATAGTCTATTTTTGTCATGTCTCTGTTCAGTTATTTGAGGTGAAAAGGTGGCCTTTAATAAGGGGCGTCAACATCCCCTAATTCGACATAGACAGATTTAATCTGCGTATAATGCTCTATTGCTGCGCGGCCATTTTCACGGCCCAGGCCCGATTGTTTATATCCGCCAAAGGGCATTTCGCTTGGCGTGATATTATAATTATTAATCCAACATGTCCCGGCTTGAAGCTGGGCGACGACGCGGTGCGCGCGTTTAATGTCGCGCGTAAATATGCCAGCGGCGAGGCCCATTGTCGTGTCATTGGCCTCGGCAATAACGGCGTCCTCATCGTCGAAGGGGATAACCGCCATGACGGGGCCAAAAATTTCCTCGCGGACAATTCGCATGCCGCTGTTACATTCGGCAAATACTGTGGGCTGAACGAAATTCCCCGCCTCAAAGCCTTTTACGGTAACTCTTTCGCCGCCCGTGACGAGGCGGGCCCCTTCGGATTTACCTAGGCGGATATAGTCCATAACTTGGTCCATATGGGCCTTGTGAATAAGCGAGCCCATATGGGTGTCAGGATGCATAGGATCCCCAATAATCATGGCTTCGGTTCGGGTTTTGAGCCGCGCCAGAAAGGCGTCATAAATACCGCTTTGAACATAAACCCGCGTTCCATTAGAGCAAATTTCGCCTTGGGTATAAAAATTTGCCATGAGAGCGGCTGAGACGGCATTTTCAAGATCGCTATCATCAAAAATAATTAACGGAGATTTTCCGCCAAGTTCCATGGTGACATGCTTAAGTGTCTTCGCTGCGGCGGCCATAATTTTTTTACCCGTGCCGACTTCGCCCGTGATCGAGACTTTAGCAATGTCGGGGTGCTCGACCAAAGCTTGGCCGACCCTGCGGTCGCCTTGTATGACATTGAAAACCCCGTCGGGAAGACCGGCTTCGGTGTATATCTCTGCGAGCTTTAACGCAGAGAGCGGCGTTTCCTCGGAGGGCTTGAAGATCATAACATTGCCGCAGGCCAGGGCAGGCGCGGATTTCCAGCAGGCAATCTGAATGGGGTAATTCCATGCCCCTATCCCGGCGCAAATGCCAAGCGGTTCACGGCGCGTGTAGAAAAAAGCTGAGCTAAGATCGACATGCTCGCCGTGTAAGCTCGGCGCAAGGCCTGCAAAATATTCAATACTGTCGGCGCCTGAAACAATGTCGACCGCTTCCGCTTCTTGAATGGGTTTGCCCGTATCAAGCACTTCCAATTCGGCGAGCTCTTGGTTGCGTTCCCGGAGCAAAGCGACGGCTTTCATCATGATGCGGGATCGCTGCGTGCCCGTCATCTTTGACCAGACAGCAAATCCTTTTTTGGCCGACTCAATCACGGCGTCGATTTCAGTTTGGGACGCTTGCTCAATAAGGGTCAGCGTCTCGCCCGTTGCGGGATTAATTGCTGGAAATTGGCCCGCGCCTCCGCCCGCAACATAGCGGCCATGGATGAAATGTGATGTGTCTGGAATTATTGCCACGATAATCGCCTCTAATTAGATTTTTGCGTTAAAGCCAATTGGCTTTCGAGATAGTCCAAGCAAATATGGCGGGCGTCTCGTCTTTGAATGCCCTTTTCATCAAAGGCGCCTCGCAGCCATAAGCCATCAATTAAAGCGGCTAAGCCTTCCGCAACCCTATAAGCTTGTTCCTTGGGAAATAACTGCTTGAGCCAAAAGCGTAGGTTAGACTGCAGCCGCCTTAGATTTACATTTTGAAGGCGTTTGAGCATTGGATCATGCAAAGCTTGCCCCCAAAAAGCGAGCCAAACCGTGACGGCTTCGGGCGTCACTTGCTCTTCGGCGAAGTTGGAATTTATAATATCAACAATACGGTCTTTGGGATCCGTAGATGTGCTAGAACCGCTTGCCAAATTGCTACCAAGATGGCGGAGAAGCTGGCGCATAGTGGCATCTAGGAGCCCGCTTTTACCGCCAAAATAATGACTGATAATTCCCGTAGACACACCCGCTTGTTTGCTGATGCGAGCAATTGTTGTGCCCGAAAATCCAAATTTATGAATGCAGTCAAATGTCGCTTGGGTAAGTTGGGCCCGGCGTATGGGTTCCATTCCGAGTTTAGGCATGGGTCACCAATTCAAAGTCTTTTTTGTTCTTAAACAACAAGACATAGATGGCCGCATAGAGACCAATAACGATAAGGCCAATCCATTCAATTTTTAAAGGCGTGAATTGATAGAGAAGGATTAAGCTAAATAGCAACGTAAAATGCAGAGCTATATATTTTGGCGTGCCAAGCTTTTGCGCCGATAGATTCAGATTATCTGTATAAAGCCGGGTTAAAGAATCCAGTGAATTAATAACGAATATTGTGCCGACCCCGATCATGGCAAGGTTAAGCACCCCGCTGATTTCAATTCCTTGGCTATGATAGAAATACAGCACTGAAAACCACAAGGCGATGGGAATTGAGGGGAAGACCAATAGCGCTACCAGCAATTTCCAGACTTTCATATTGCCGACGAAACGGGCGACGAATTGCCCAATCATAATGCTCCACGCAAACCACCAGAAAAGATAAAACTCATGATAATCACTAACAGGTGAAACAAATTTCGGAAGTGTCGCAAAGTAATCTCCGATCAAGGCCATATTAGACCCCAGCCCGGTAAAGCCCATACCGCTCGCCAGCCACATCCCCGCAATCAAGGCGTAAAATAACAGGGTGGAAGAGACGCTAAGGATTTTAACATAGCGCACATGAGTGCTGGAGAGTATTGCGCACAGAACAACGGCCGCGACAATGGCATATATTGCGGCGGGCGGAAGCCCTTCAAAATAGCCCGGTAAATAGGTCAAGAAAAGATAACCCGTAAAGGCGCAGGTCCCGATAATAACGATGTTATTGACGATTTTGATGATAGGGATTTCAAAGAGTTTGAGTTTGGGCTCAATGGCGCAAAAATAAAAGGTCGTCAGAAAATAAAACGACCAGATCAGAAACCCCCAAAACCCAAAGCCGACCGCGAGAGGATTAGAAAAACTATAGGCGGCTTCCGTCTCGTAGATGGGGAACTCGGTCAAGGGAAACATAATCAGACCTACATCCAAGCCCGATGTAAATAAGATAGCAATGAAGGCAAACATACTCACAGGCATTTCGCCTTCGACCGTTGTTCGGCCCCACTTAAGCACGATAAAAATTGAGGTCAGCAAAACAACAATAATCGCGGCGGATATAATCATTTGCATCGTTTAGGCCTTTATATTGAATATGTGTTCAATATAAACCAAGGCTTCATAAGTAAAGCTATAGAATTATTTGGACCTATACTAACTTTGGCTAAGCCGGAATTTGCGTTTGAAAAGCATGGGTTCAAGCTGACCTATGGCGTAGGAGATTAAGTTTAAAAACTCGCCACAGGGTTTCCAAACATATCCTCATCTGGAATGATGCCAAGGCCAGCCCCTTTTGGTAAGCTGATATGACCCTCTCTGATTTTTACCCCATTCTTTTTATCATAATGCCCTTCAATATAAGGCGCTGCAATCCACACACCTTCTAATAATCTTGGCGATACTGTGGCGCCAATATGGGTGCAGGCGGCGGCTATTATGTCTCCGCCCCAACTATCGTCGCATGTATGGGGGAGGGTGTGGGCGGCGCAGATGTCTCGGACCGTGGTCATGGGCTGTAACCCTCCGATGCGCGTGACCTTCATACCAAAGCCGTCAATCATGCCCGTGCCAACCGCGCGGGTGATTTCATTTAGGTCGGTGCTGCTTTCATCCATATAGACGGGATGAGAGAGCTGCGGGCGCAGATCATAGAGGTCTTGGGCCGTGTTGCAGGGCTGCTCTAGGATAAAGGGAATGTCGCGGCATTCACGGCTGACGCGCATGGTGTCGCGTTTTGTCCATCCGCGATTGCCGTCGACTGCGAGGCGCATCTTATTGCCGATAGCCTCCCATGTTTTACGGATTGTTTCGATGTCTATTTCAACGGCTCGCCCGCCCATTTTTATTTGAAGCCGTGGATATCCCTCTTTTAATTTCTCTTTCGCGGTGCGGGCAATCTCATCGGGCGGGCCGACGGCGGCCGCGTAATATGAGGGTATGTTGTCCGTCAGAGCGCCGCCCAGCAATGACGCTACGCTTTGACCGGTATGTTTTCCAAATAAATCATGCGCCGCTATATCTATCGCGGCTTTTGCATAATTATGGCCATTCAAGAGACCCTCCATATGATGATGTAACTGGCGCAAACCCTTCAGCTCCATCCCCGCTATGCCAGGCGCCATTTGCGTTAGCGCCGCAATCGCGCCAAGTGCATGGCTCTCAGCATAGGTCGGCCCTACGGGGCATGTTTCGCCCCAACCAAAGAGGCCATTATCGGCTGTCAGTTTGACGAGTATCGATTGAAGAGACCACACACGCGCATTGGCCATAAGATAGGGGCCATTTTTGACGGGGAGGTCGTGGCTAAATATTTCGATCTTTTTTATCTTCATTTTTCATCTCCGCCTTGGTCTAGGTCTCCGTCTAGCTCGGGCATTACAAAGCCTCGCTGCCTTACCGAAAGAGCTTCTTTTGCGCCATTTATGTGCAACGATGTGCCTAACATATGAACCATTAGTTATTTACATGGGAGTATAAAATACGCTTATTTAAGGCTTGCCCCGTTGACGCCCGCCCCAATAAGCCAAATGACTAGGGCCTCAGATAATACTGAAAGATAGGCTCATGGAACATACGCTCCCATTCCCCACTCAGCGGCCACCCAGTTATATAAAGCTTGAAAGTGAACCTGTCTTTGACGCGCGTAAGCATTTGAGCTTGGGCAGGCCTGAGCGGGTTATCTCGCTTGCGCAATTGGGATATACGGACAGTGAAATTGAGGATTGCCCCACAGGGTTTGGGGTCAGCACAGCTTTTAAAATACTCTCTGATGAAGGCGTCGCCGTGATGCATGAAATCTGCAATGCGATGTATGATAATAGAAATGTCAGTGTGGGCACCGGGGTTAACAGGCTGGGCTCTTATGTGCGCGGCGCGGGCTACCGCTCGCAATTCATCAAAGATTTTTGCGACAGTCCAGAACTGGCGGAGCATTTATCGTCTATGGCCAAAGTGCCGCTGGCGCGTCACTCGGTTCCTGCAGTTGCCTGCGGCGTGAACTACGCGCCGAAAGATATTCGAAAAGCCGTCGATAGTTGGCATGTCGATTCCGTTGCCTTTGATATCGTTATGATGATCACGGACCCGACCCTTTTAGATGGCGGTGAGTTTCAATTTTTTCACGGGACCAAAATGGAGGGACAACGCTTATTAGGGATCGAAGGCGAGGAAGGTATAGATACTGAATTGCCGTTAGAACGCGTTATTACGGTGCCATTTCCTGCGGCGGGTTACGGCTTTATGCAGCAAGGAAATATGATTTTTCACCGCGCCTGCCGTCTTAATAAAAAAGCCGAACGTATTACGATGATCCCGTCATTTGTCGTCACGCCTTCAACGGCCCAAGACGCGACCAATTCCGTGAATATGTCTGGATGGGATGATCCGGGCCTCCCCGCAGAGCTAACACGGCATGAAGCCTGGCGGGCTTCTGCGCGGCTCGAAAAACTCATAGACAGCGTCAGCCTGCACGATGATAAGATAGCTTTAACGCGGCAATTAGATGAGGCGCTGGAGCCTCTTTTGAAATTTCGAAATGCCATTGCTGGGCCTGAGAGGTATTAATGTCTGAGCTTACTGATAAAACCGTCCTGATAACGGGCGCGGCTGGATGTATCGGCGCCTGGGTTGTTAAAAAATTAAAGGACTTGGGCGCTATTCCTGTTGTCTTTGACGTGACTGAGAACCGTGACCGGCTGAATTTAATTATGCCTGATGCTGATGATGTCATTTGGGAAATTGGCGACATCACAGATTTTGACAGTGTGAATACCGTGATCAAGAAACATGATATCTTTGCGGTGATTCACCTCGCGGCTCTGCAAGTGCCCTATTGTAAAGCGGACCCGATTGGCAGCGTTAAGGTCAATGTTTTAGGCACAACACATATCTTCGAAGCCGTCCGGCAAAATAATATTCGGCGCCTGACCTATGCGAGTTCTATCGCTGCGCCCGCTATGGGGGAGAATGATTACCTGGCCACGCTTTACGGCGCGCATAAAGTTTGCGGCGAACAGATGGCGGCGGTCTATTGGCAAGACTGGCAAGTCCCAAGCGTCTGTATTCGGCCCGGAGTTATTTACGGCCCAGGAAGAGATAGAGGCATGAGCGCGGCCCCGACAATGGCGATGCTCGCGGCTTTTAATAATCAGAACTATTCTATCCCATTTTCCGGCCCCGTCGCTTTTGTCCATGTCGAAGATGCAGCGGACAGATTTATTGGCGCGGTTTCGCGCAGCGTAGAGGGCGCGCCGCTATTTGATATGCAAGGCACCGAAGCTGACATTGCGGATGTTATCAGCGGCATCGGCGGGCAAATTGAGGGCGCTGATATTACCATGACGGGCGCGCCGCTCCCATTTCCGCATGCGCCAGATAATGGAGATTTAGACCGCTTTATCGGCGCCGCGCCTTACAGGCTGATGGCAGACGGTATTGCCGATACCCTTAGCGTCTTTAAACAGGCGAGAGCGCGCGGCGTTTTAACCCCTGAAATCGCGGCCTCTATGATTGGACAAAGCTAATGAAACTCATACGGTTTGGGCCCAATGGCTCCGAGAAAGCGGGTATAATTGACAGCGGCGGCATCCGGCGTGATGTCAGCGCAGTGGTGGCCGATTGGACGGGCGCGACGCTCCACGATGCCGAAGCGCTTATCAAGGGCCATGATCTGTCGAGCTATCCTGAGATTGGGTCTGCCGTTCGTCTCGGGCCTCCGGTCGGGAATGTTGGCAAGATTATTGGCTGCGCGCTGACTTACGGAAAACATGCTCAAGAAGCGGGGCTGGACACGCCCAAAGAGCCCATGTTTATGCTCACCTCTCGGACGGCCATTAATGGTCCTTATGACGATGTTATCATACCGCGCGGCGGCACAGAACTAGACTGGGAAGCAGAGCTGGTTGTCGTGCTCGGGAAGGGCGGCAGCTATATTCCCGTTGAAACAGCGATGGATCATGTGGCGGGTTATTGCGTTGGCAATGACGTCTCTGAACGTCAGTTCCAATTAGAGCGCGGCACGCAATGGACGAAGGGTAAAAGCGCCGATACGCTTAAACCTATCGGGCCTTGGCTGGTCACAAAAAGCGAAATTCCTAACCCCAATGATTTAGATATCTCCATCCAAATAAATGGCGTCACGCGGCAAAGCAGTAATACAGGCGATATGGTTTTCTCTGTCGCGCAGCTCATCTCTAACATCTCAAATTACGTGCGCTGGGAAGCCGGTGACGTGATGTTTACAGGGACGCCGCCTGGTGTTGGATATGGTATGAAACCTCAGCTATATATGCGGGCAGGCGACATCATGGAGCCGGTCATAGAGGGCCTTGGCGCGCAGCGTAGTAAAATTGTCAATTATCGTGAGTAAGCGCGTTGTCATAGTCACGGGCGCGGCGCAAAATATCGGCCTTGCCATTGCCGAAACTTTTCTGGCTGAGGGCGCGCAGGTCATCGTAGCGGATTTAAATCCTCCTGCGAATAAAGATCTGATTTTTCATATGACGGACGCGGCGGATGAAGACAGCGTCAAAGACCTTATGGCCCGCATTGAGCGCGATTTTGGACGGCTGGATGTTTTGGTCAATAATGCGGGTATTTGCATAGAAGTCCCGATCAAAGACATGCGCGCAGATCAATGGGACCGCGTGATGGCGGTCAATGTCAGAAGTGTGTTCCTTATGACCAAACACGCCTTTCCGCTCATGACAAATGGGACCTCCGAAGCGCCGTCTATTGTGAATATTAGTTCCATCGAAGGCCTTGGGGCGAATCCACAGCACGGCGTTTACGGCGCGTCCAAAGGCGCGGTGGCAAGTTTCACGCATAATATAGCGCTCGAATATGGGCCGCATGGCATTCGCTGTAATGCGATAGCGCCGGGCTGGATTAACACGCCATTTAACGAAAAATTCTTAGAGCAATATCCAGACCGTGCCAAAACCGATGCAGAGATTAAAAACCTTCATCCCATAGGCCGTTTGGGTCTACCCGAAGATATCGCAAATACTGCCTTGTTTCTCGCCAGCGAAAAAGCGGGCTTTATTTCAGGTCAAGAAATTGTCGTCGCAGGCGGCCGCATGGCAAAATTACCCCTCCCAAGTCTTTAAGGTTTACGATGACCGCTGCCCCCCGAAATTTCAGAAAGAGTGTTATCGTCATCACAGGCGGTGGTAGCGGCGTAGGATTTAAGTGCGCCAAAGCCTTTAGTGAGGCAGGCGCAAAAATAATGATCATCGGGCGGAATGCCGAAAAGCTGAAAACGGCCTGTGATCTACTCGGAGACAGCAGCACCTATCTGGCGGGAGATGTCACGAATTCAGAATTTGCCGTGGCGGTCATGGCAAAAGCCAAAACCCACTTTGGCCAAGCCGTAAATATCCTCATCAATAATGCCGGCACTATTTTGCGCAAAACTGCAGAAGAGACATCAGACCAAGACTGGGCGAATGTCATGTCCATTAATGTCGACGGCGTTTTCTATTTCAGTAGAGCTTTCGCGCGGCAGGCGGCGGGCCGCGGCGCTATTGTCAACCTGTCATCAACATGCGGACAAGTCGGCGCGGCAGGCCTCGCGGCTTATTGCGCCTCCAAAGGCGCCGTCGATCAATTAACAAAGGCAATGGCGCTAGAATTAGCCCCGCGCGGCATTACTGTAAACGCGGTAGCGCCAGGCGCTATAAATTCACCCATGCTATTTTCTAAGCATAGCGATTCAAACCTTTTGAAAACAGTCGTTGAACGCAATATAGAGAGCATCCCAATCGGCGCCGTCGCAGAACCCGAAGAGGTCGCACGCGCCGTTTTGTTTTTGTCCAGAGAGGCCCATATCACGGGGACTATTCTGACAGTCGATGGCGGCTATACGGCGTGTTAGGTTTTGGAGAAATGGATATACTTCATCACTGGCATATTGCCACTCCGTGGCCTTATCCGACTAAAATCTAATCCCCCATCCGGGTCGAACAACATCGATTTTTAGGCTGCGCCTATCGTCTTCTAAGCCCTCGTGAGGTGGTTGGTCGATGTGAAGGCATCGAGCCTTGGAAAAGATGAATGCGTAACCTTTATATCAGAATATCCCAATCCGCCCGTTGATGATGTGAAATTGCGTTACCGCTTTTTGTGGATAAAAGGGTTGTCGTGGCGAGGGGGAGGAGCCGGGACTGGAGATTGTTATGGGGTTCAGTCTTGGGGTGAGGACGTCAAGTTAATCCCGTGGCTGTGTGAAAACGTCATCAGAGGGAATTTCGTTAGAATATTTTACCTCAAGGCGTTGTATATCGTTTTTAGGGAATTAATATTTCTTCATTTGTAAGTTGTTGGCATAATGTTGCGTAGAATTTTTGGTGTAGAGCGTTTTCACACAGCCACTCCCCATAGCGGAAGTCAGTGATTTTCTTGCTTTGGGCGAGTTTAAGCGACTTCATCCTCAAGACGACATTAGCACAGCAGCATGAAGCGCTAAAATAAAATCAGCGTCTTAGATTAGCTGGTAATTAATATTGAATTAGTTTTGCTGTTTGTTCAAAAGCAAATTCTAAGGTTTTTTCTTTCTTTTTTGTTCTGTGGCTATTGAATTATCTATAAAGACACCCATATTGCGAATGATTATCAATTGCATTAAGGTTATTTATGAAGAGTTTTATACAAGCGACTGTCACAGACCGCACCCAAATCAGTCCGAACATGATCAGGGTAAGATTACAGTCCGCGATGATTAAGTCATTTCCTGTGTCCGCTATTGGCGGACATATTAAACTGATTTTCCCCAAAGAAGGGCAAAGTCAGAAAGATTTTGGACGCTTCATAGGTTCATTCGGAATGCGTAAGCGCATGAGAACCTATACTATCAGGAATTTACAACAGGAAAGCGGCGAAATTGATGTGGATTTCGTAGCCCATGGAGATGAAGGGCCGGCGTCCGCTTGGGCGCTTTCCGCTAATTTAGGTGACTTCATTGGTCTGTCCTTTCCCGGGTCGCCAAAAATGAAACGATCACAATCGAACAAGTATTTAGTGGCGGTGGATATGACGGCGTTTCCTGCCGCTGCAACTGGCATCGAAGCCTTGCCGGCAGACGCGCAGGGAGATGTTTATACGGAGATTTTAAGTAAAGCAGATATCCAGCCTATAAACGCGCCGGATGGCATCAATTTACATTGGATCGTTAATAATGGCTCCGAAGGTTTAGGGCATGAGCTGGTCAATACTATACGTAGTCGGTCTTTGGATGGAGACGAAAGTGTTTTCGTCGCCGGCGAATATAAAACTGTTGGTGATTTGAGATCCTATTTCCGTGATGAAAAAAAATATCCGAAAGATCAATTGTATATCAGTTCTTACTGGAAGCGCGGACTCATCGAAGCAGAACATAAGCGGGTTAAGACCCTTGTGGCTTAACCGATGCCTAAAGTTGAAAATACAGGAGACATAAAATGGGATTGGCATTAGTTAAACAAAACGTAGAGGATGAGCGTCCAGACCTATCCATTGGCCATATTGGACTGCGTGTCCGCGATTTAAAAAAATCCTCAGAGTTCTTTAAATTGGTTGGTGCGCGCACAGTTTTCCGTATGCCCAGTATGGCTATTTTAGAGCTTAGAGGCGGGACACACCTTATTCTTAGACGTAATAAGAATGCCCAGAGCGCGGATGCCAGTTTCGATCTTATGGTTGATGATGTTGAGGAGATGCGTCAACGCCTTATTGCAGCCGGGTATAGCCCCTCAGGTATTTCACGAGGCGGCGTGCACCGTTCATTTAACGTTATTGAGCCTTCCGGAGTCAGGCTTGAATTTACAAGTTCACATGCCACAGGGCCTGTTTAATCCTCTAAGGTGAGAGCAAAATGACAAAATCGATCCTGAATTCGCGCTATTTCTTTTGGCTTTTGCTGGCCATTCCGACTATTCCGATGACTCTTTTATTGTCTGGAGGTATGTCGCCTAACCTGGATGTAAGCATCTATGAATTCCTCTTACACCCGACGGGTGAGTTTGCAGCGCGATTCATGATTATCGCTATGATGCTCACGCCATTACGCATGCTCTTGCCCAAGGCGAAGTTTTGGGCTTGGATGATACAAAGGCGACGGTATTTAGGCGTTGCCGCCTTTTTATATGCATTGGCACATACAGTTTTCTATCTGGCGGATCAGGCTTCATTGGATGCAATATTTGAAGAAATAGGTCAGCTTGGAATTTGGACAGGATGGCTTGCCTTTTTCATCTTCATGCCATTAGCAATTACATCAAATGATTATTCATTGAAGCATATGGGGCGCAACTGGAAACGCTTGCAGCAATTCGTTTATGTGGCCGCTGTCGCAACACTTCTGCATTGGATATTTATCCATAACGAATTTGGTCCGGCTTTGGTTCACTTTATACCTCTAGCTGTTTTGGAGGCTTACCGTATTTTAAAGCTTAAGAAAGCGCAGTAGCTCTTGCTCAATAGGTGTATTCACTCAAGCTATTTACGAGTAAATGTATCAAACCATGCTTAGTGGCATTTGCGGGCCACTCAACAAACACATGAAGCTTGTCCAGCTTCCAATCCGGCAAGACATAGGCCAAATTTCCATTTTCAATACCCTCTGTTGAGAGAAATTCAGGAAGCGCGGCGATACCAACCCCTTTGGATATTAGACGAAACATTGCAAGCGCATCGTTTGACATAAAACGGGTTCTGGGCTTTACTTTTTGTGTTGGCATTTCATGATGATGAAACTGTATTCCTCTGGAATGCACCGGAGACAGCAATAACCAATCCCAGTCCTGAAGGTCTCTTGGCATCTGAACTTCAGATTGATTTCGTAAATAATCACAAGATGAGATTAAGCGCCTATCGACCTCGAACAGTTTTCGAGAGTTCGAAAATTTTGCAGGGTCGAGCAACATACGAATTGCAACGTCAAAACCATCATCAATGAGCTCTTTTCTTGTATCTGAATAATCGACGGTCAAATTAATACGGGGATAAGCTGTCATAAACTGCGCAATGCTATCGGTCAGAGCTGATTGCGATAAAACGGACGGCAGGCTTATTCGAAGCTCCCCGCTTGGATCTTGCGCAGAGCCCGTAATGTCCCGGAGTTCGCCTTCTACGGCATCAAGCATCTGACGGGCTGCAATTAGAAGGCGTTTGCCATCCTGCGTTATGGTTAGCTTGCGAGTTGAGCGATAAACCAGCGTGACTCCCAGATGATCTTCCAGTTCGGAAATGTGGTGGCTGATGACTGACGGCGATAACTTTAGTTCTTTCGCAGCGCCGCGGAAAGACCCGTGATCTATCGTCTTAGCGAAAATGGCCATCTGGCGCAGGCGATCAATCATTATTCAAATATTCCAAACAGTGAAATTTAATAATGCCGTCTTATCAGCCAATAAGGAGTTGTCTATATTTTATTCCAAAGGCTTAAGGGTAAGAGCTTTGCGAATTTTACCTGAATGAATCTGAGAGAAAATGAAAATGACGATTAAACTAAAATCAACAGCATTAAAATCCGTTCTGGCGGGCTCAATGGCAGTGGCCCTAACGGCCTGCACGGCAGCGACGACATCTTCGCCTGCTGATAAAGCAACTGTGCAAACATTTTATGACTTCCTTAGCAACCCCGCCTCAGAAACCCATGCAGCAGCCTTTAATGCTGCGGCAGCGGATGACTGGCAAAGTATTGGCAATTATTCAGGTAAAAATAAAAGTAAGGCCGCTTTTAGCGGACAGGTAGGCGGATTTGGAAAACTGATGCCGGATTTAAATTGGGAAGTTCAGGATATGCATCAGGATGGCAATACTATAACTGTCCGCAGCCGCGCCACGGGAACGCCCAAAGGACCGCTTTTTGGCGTCAACGGCGAAGGCCGTACTTTCGATATTCTAACCATTGATATTCATGAGCTCAAAGGCGGAAAAATCGCTAAGTCTTATCACGTTGAGGATTGGTCCGGGGCTTTGCAACAGCTTAAAGGTCCGAATGCTAAACCACCTGCGGGCGCGATGGATGCGCAGAGTAAAGCGACCTTAGATACCGCCATGGCTTTTATGGGCGCTATGGGCAAAGGCGACATGAAGAAAATGGATGAATTGATGGCCGACGACATGGTTTGGGCCAATGAAGGCGATTCTGACATTCCGTGGATTGGCCCTTGGAAGGGAAAAGACGAAATTTTCGCATTTCTTAAAACTTTCTCTGAAGGCGCTAAAACGACACTATGGGAAAATGAAGATGTAATCGCCCAAGGCGATACAGTCGGCGTTTTTGGTAAAATGAAATTCATTACAACGGCCTCCGGAGACGAGACTGATGAGTTCACATTTGGGCTTCGAGTTAAAGTAAAGGATGGAAAAATCGTTCTTTGGAACTGGTTTGAAAATTCTTATGAAGTCAGCGAAACCTTCCACGGTAAATAACTTTGGCCATTTTCAAACTGCCCTTGCGTCAGTCCCTATTGGGGCTGGCTTTCTCAGCAGTCATCCCTCTTGGCGGGTATGCTCTGGAGGTCGACGTATTACTGACTGAGCGGCCTTCGGCGCAGCCTGTAACAACAAATAGCATTCCCCATGCGCAGATTAATGTTGTTGCCAATCCGGAATTTAGTTCTGAGTTGATCCGACGTATTGATGCGCTGGAGGGTGTGTATGTTCAACCTACCAGCAATTCTCTGGCAGGCGCTAAAGGGTTTAGGTTAAACGATAATGTGACGCCTGCACGTCCTCAAAGCCTGCTGGGAGGCAGAGAATTTGCTCATTTACATGCCGATGGAAGCCTTCATGCTTTTCTTGATCCTAGATTAGCAGAGCAGGCTGTTGCGAGCAAATGGGGAACTTATCACCCATGGGCCAGGCAAAACCCGGGCTGGGACGGATTTGTGATGATTTACACTCCGACTACAGCGGATGAGTTGGAGATTGTCATCAATTTAGTTCAACATTCTTATCATTTCGTGGTTGGAGAAAAAACCTGATCTCATAATCATGACGTCTCAAACTTAACCAAAACTTGGAAATTCTCATAAGGGAAGAAAAAAATGACAACTGAAACAAAATTAGGTGTACCTAGGTGGATCATATTCTTTGGAACATTTTTAGCAATTTTTGGACTTGCTACAGGTCTTGTGGGCATTTTTAAACCGACACTGTTTTTTAATGACTTTCCGAATTTTACTCAGTGGGATGATATCTCATTCATTACTAATAGTTGGGGAGTTCGCAATATTGCGCTGGCAGTCGGACTGGGCGTGGCAATTTGGCTTAGATCAGCTGCCGCAATTGGAGCTGTTTTTGCCATGCGGTTCGTAAATGAAACTGGTGATTTACTTAATATTCTAACGTCCGATCATGGGTCATTCGGACTACCGGCTGCTGCTCTGGCTGTTGGCTGGGTTGCCTGTTTTATGGTCCCGGAGGCGCTTGCTGCTAAATGGGGCCTATCCAGAGCTTCGATATAATACTTTGCGGCAGATGCTGAGGGTCAACTTTTTGCCGTCAGTTTTTCTATTTTTTTAGATTGAGAGAGAAATGAAAAATTTAAACAGGTTTCAAGAGCCCGTCTATGCGCTTATGCGCATTATGACGGGCTTGATGTTCATGTCGCATGGCGTTCAAAAGCTCTTTGGATTTCCAACAGAATTTCCATACCCATTGAATCCAATGACGACCGCAGCAGGCGGTATCGAATTGATAGGTGGGACACTAATAGTTATTGGTTTATTCACTCGACCTGTCGCATTTTTAGCGAGTGGCATGTGTGCAGTCGGTTACTGGATGGCTCATGGGATGAACGGGTTATTCCCAATTGCTAATGGCGGGGAACTTATTGCACTTTATTGTTTCATCTTCCTATTTATCTCCACTTATGGGGCGGGGATATGGAGCGTAGATAATCGTAAAAAACTTAATATCGCTTCATAAATAGCTGAAAGGGCTTATATGTTTTATGCACGAGCAGCGGCCATTGTTTATGTGCTTTGGGGTTTGTTACACATAAATTCAGCTTTAATTGTCTACAAAATGGGACAAAACCTAGAGTATGGAATGGTTCAAGGCCGCGTTTTTCAAGATGCATGGAACCTCATGTTTTTTGCTTTATTTGGAATTATTGTTGCCATTTTTCTTAATTGGAAAAATAGTAAAGTCGGTTATTGGGGAAACCTCATAGTTGTTAGCGCTGGCGATATCGGATTTATCGTTACGATGATTTTGCCCGGATATGTGCCCTGGATTCCAGGAGGGTTAGGACCACTGCTTTGGGTGAGTGCCGCTATTCTTTCAACAATAGCGATTAAACAGCAGGAGAGTCATAGTGTTTGAAAGATTATGCGTATCAGTAGTATTGGGGCTTTCGTTGGGTGGATGCGCCTCTAGTGTTTCCGATAAAGCTTCGGGCAACATTCCGACAAACGTTGAAAAAATTTCAACATCTGTTGCTGACCCAACGAATAACAATGTTAAAATCAGCGATCATCTTCTTGATGGCATGACGATTAATTGGAGCTATAATTCTTCATCTTCGGGTATGCTAGTATCATTCGAGAATGGATTAGCTCAATATGAGTGGATCACTGGACCGAGGAAGGGAAGAAGTGATCAAGACATCCCTTACAAGTCCCGTAAAATCGGTGCTGACATATACTTGATCAACTGGGTGCAACCAGAAAAACCTGATTTCATAACCCTGATTTTTGACTTTAAGAACAACACAGTCTTTTCATCCGGCCTGATTGGCTACGGCACAGATAGACAGAAAAACCTGTTTTTAGACGGAACTATTAAAATTGTTGAGCGTTAGATACCTGTTGAGAAATACATCAATAATATGAAGTCGTGAATATAGGGCGTTGTGAAATTCATTTTTGAGACAAGTAGTTTTAGGAGGCTATGATGAATGCTATAAAAGTTGCTGATTTTGAAAAACTTGAAGACCGCGAACCTGTTGGGGCATTAGTTGCAAATGTTGATCTGGTCATTGTTCGCTATGAAGACAATGTCTCTGTTTTATATGGTCGCTGCCTGCATAGAGGCGCTTTGCTTGAGGATGGCCACGTTGAGGGTAACAGCCTGATATGTGGCGTGCATAATTGGGACTTTCGGATTGATACTGGCGTTAGTGAATACAATAATAAGGAAAAACTGCATAAATTTAACTCGTGGGTAGATGGCGGACATGTTTATGTTGATGAGGCCGAAGTTGAGGTATGGCAGCACGATAATCCGCAGCCGTTCAATCGAGATGCCTATCTTGGGCAATATGCAGATACGGCGCATGATTTTCCCGTTGAACCCTACACAAAGTTGATCCAATCTTACGCACGCGATGGTCTGACGAAAACCGGACATCACGGAGCAAGTGCAGCAATGGGCGTGCCTTTAAATACACTGCCTCGCTGGGAAGATATTCAATTTGTTACGGCCCAACTACATAAAGCTCCCTTGCTTGATGAGCACCCTGTAAAAACGAAAACTATCATTGGACCAAGGGCAAAAAAGCCGCTTGAACTCGACATTCCACTTTTCGTTTCTGACATGAGTTTTGGAGCGTTGTCCGCCTCTGCCAAAGTGGCATTGGCAATCGGAGCAGAAAAGGCTGGCACGGGTATTTGTTCAGGTGAAGGGGGAATGTTGCCGGAGGAACAAGATGCAAATTCCCGTTACTTTTATGAGTTGGCTTCCGCTCGTTTTGGGTTTGATATGGAAAAACTTTCCAAGGTTCAAGCCTTCCACTTTAAAGGAGGGCAAGGGGCCAAAACTGGGACAGGCGGTCACTTGCCTGGCAATAAAGTCAAAGGTCAAATTGCCGAAGTTCGAGGCTTGCCCAAAGGACAAACCGCCATTTCCCCATCTCGTTTTCCGGATTGGACGGAAACATCTCAAATAAGGGAGTTTGCGGATGAAGTACGAGAATTTACCGGCGGTATTCCCATCGGATATAAATTGTCAGCCCAACATATTGAGAAAGATATTGACGCAGCAATAGACGTTGGTGTGGATTATATTATTCTTGATGGACGCGGCGGCGGCACAGGATCTGCGCCGCTTATTTTCCGGGATAATATTTCAGTACCAACAATTCCTGCATTGGCCAGAGCCCGCAAACATCTTGATGATATCGGGCATAAGGATATTTCTCTTGTGATAACTGGCGGCCTGCGTACGCCTGCAGATTTTGCTAAAGCTTTGGCTTTAGGCGCGGATGCCGTTGCTGTCTCAAATGCAGCACTTCAAGCAATTGGCTGTCTTGGTATGCGCGCGTGTCATACAAATAATTGCCCCGTCGGGATTGCGACCCAAAAAGAACATTTGGTGGCTCGGTTAATTGCAGAGAAATCTGCCGAACAACTAACCCGCTATTTTAAAACCTCCGTATCGCTAATGCAAATATTGGCGAGAGCTTGCGGGCATGACGACTTATCGAAGTTTGAGCACTCTGACCTTGTGACATGGAAACGAGAGATGACAGATCTCGCTGGTATCACCTTTGGTGGGATGCATAAAATAAACTAAACGATTTTGAGAAAAGGAAGCTATAATGGGTCGTTCTGAAAAGATATTTATTTGGGGGTTAATTATCTGGCTTGGTTTACAGATATCTCGCTTAATTGCACTCTCGCTGATTCATGAGATTAATACTGGCGCTGAGTCAGCCGCTTGGATGTTTCCGGCCTATCTGGATTTGTTCGCAGCGATATTTGCACTTCCATTGATATTGGCTGTTTGGAAAAAGCGTGGCTTTATTGCGTGGTCATTGGTGGCTATATATTTAGCG
The DNA here is from genome assembly GCA_039977295.1 of Hellea sp. Classification (GTDB taxonomy): domain Bacteria; phylum Pseudomonadota; class Alphaproteobacteria; order Caulobacterales; family Maricaulaceae; genus Hellea. The sequence goes on from JBDWDN010000003.1 coordinate 689,402, forward strand.
ATTTCACTTGTAGATCATATTGGAAATTTCGTGACCACTGACCTAGTTGGGCCTCCATCAATAGTACCCGAAGGCTCAAATCCGGTCCTTTTTCCGGCGGTAATGACACTACTTGATTTGGTGTTTTTAATCCTACTGTTCCTTCCAAAATACCGTGGAGTTTTCTTTAAGTTGAAATAACCAAGAGTAGTTTCTTGACTTAACCTCATTGAAAATATGGACGGTACCGCGTCTCTAAGGCTATTCTAATTAGGCCCTTGTTTTGAGATTCAATGAATAAACATAACGTCCGCTCTGTCCCCTCAGGCGACCTACCCGATTTCGCCCCTACCAGCCACCTAAAGCCACTCCCGCGGCCTCATCCAACTAAAATCGATTCCCCCATCCGAGTCGAGCAACATCGATTTTTAGGCGCGCCCAAGCACCCCCACGACTAAAACCGTTTCAGCAGTCTCTCCAAATACTCCCGCTCTGCCTTATCGCGCTCTTGTTCGGCGGCGCGGCGGCGGAGTTCTTCTCTTAGCTCGCGGGAGCGTGTGGCGTCGTCGCGTGTGTCTAGGTCGGCCTCGGAGTCGGTGGAAAAGTCGCCCGATAGATTTCGGCCTAAGGGGTCATCATTTTCTGCGCTGTCGCCTTCGCCTTCGCCGCGCTCGCGTCCGCTTTCGGCCATGGCTTGGCCTGCGCGGCGCAGCGCGCGAACGGCTTCGGCTTGGGCGTCATTTGCGCCGGCTAGGTCCCCAGATTCAAGGCGGCCTTGGCTTTCGCGCATGGCCTCTCCCGCCTCGGCGAGGGCCTCTGCTGCGTCTTGTTGATCCTCACCGCCGCCGCCGCGATTTTCGCTATTGGGGTCTTCCTCGCCTCCGCCGCCTCCATTGTTTTCTTGGCCAGTCTCATCACCCTCTTCTTGGCTTGCGCCATCGCCTTCGCCGGTTTCTGATCCAGCCGCGTCGCCGTCTCCTTCTTCGGGAAGGGCGCCTTCAAGCGCGTCGAGTGCCTCTTGCAGCGCGCCTTGACGGGCGGCAAGCTCGCCTGGGCTCATGGCGCCTTCACCTTGCGCTTGGCCACCTTGGCCTTGTGAACCATCCCCTTGCTCTTGGCCGCCTTCTTGGCCCTCTTGGTCGCCGCTGTCTTCCTGACCTTCAGCGTCCTCTTGGGCTTGATTTTCGGCTTGGCGGGTTTCGTCCTGAAGCTCGCGTTGATCGCCTAGCAAATCGGCGAGCTCTTCGAGGGATTTCTTCATCTCCTCGCTCATTTCGCCGGGCATGCCGTCTCCGCTCTCGCCGCTCCCGCCGCGTGTCAGCTGCATTTCCATGTTTTCTAAAAGTTCTGCCAGGCGGGCCAAGGCTTTGCGCGCGCTTTCCGTGTCGCCGGCTTTATTGGCCTCTTCAATCGCTTTTAGAAGTTCCTCAATCTCATCGGCATTACGTCCGCCGCCGCCGCCTCCGCCTTCTGCATCTGCAATATTGCCTTCTTCCATGGCTTTGCGGCGCAGCTCTTCCATATATTTCTCAACGGCCTGGTCGTAACGGTCAAAGAGCGTGTCAATTTCGCGCTGCGGCGCGCGGCGAGCCATACCGTCTTGCAGGGCTTCTTTGGCTTCGCGCATTTCCTCAAGCGCCGTGCCCAGCACGCCAAATTCCGCGCGTATCGCAATGCGCCATAAATCTTGAGGAATGCCGCGCAAATCGGACGCCTTGCGGCCATAGCGCAGACGACCATGAACGTTTTTAAGACCCATAAAGATAGCAGGGTCAGAGAAAATACCGGCAGGCTTATCGGTAAGGGCGTCAATCAAGATTGCGGCGCGCTGTATTTGCGCGGGCGCGCGGTCCATCCGAAATTCGGGTTGGTACGTGTCAAAATAAGGGGCATTGCGCCAATCATAATTGGCGGGCTCTGGGCCGTATTCAGCGCTTCCCGCTATGACGAGATTACGCTGCTCAATGATGGCTTTGGCCATAGGCTCAACAAATATTTTGTCAGGCACCGTAAAGAAACTTTCTTGGCTTTCGCCCATCTGGCCCATACCGTCTTTGACAATTAACTGGCCAGAGACTTTGCGGCCCGCCCATTCATGCTTGGTCATATCAATTGCGCCGTCCGCCTCATCAGCGCGCTTAACCGAGCCAGAGGATAGCGGGATGGCGACAGTGGATGTTTTGGCGGAGAGGACAGGATCTTCGGTCAAAAGGCGCATTTTTAGCTCAAAACTCTCAACGCCGTAATCATCCTCAAAAGTGTAAGTGAAAGCGAGGCGGTCGCGTTTGTCGGCTTTGGGAAGGTCATTAAACACCACATAGGGGGCCTGATCGGGTAGGACGTTAAGCACCCACTTCTTTTCCGAAGTCCCGATACGCCAGCGGGCTGTGGTCTTGTCTTTGAGTATGGCGCGGGCTTCAAAGCTTCTGGGGCCGAGGCGGGTGAGCTTTAGATATTTGCCGCCGAGTTTTAAGCGCGGCGCATCTTTCACGCCTGAAATGCGCGCCACAAGTTCAGACCCTGCGGGAACATCGACTTTATTTTTGTCTTTAAAATAAAGCGGGGGACGGGCCGTATATTCGGGCGGATCGACCCAGGCCTCATAGGTTACGTCCGACGGATTAATCGCGCTCTGCCATGACGGGGAGAGCGAGCGGCGCAGGCGTTCATAATTGTCACCAAAGCCGAACATCATGGCGAGGACCAGCGCGCAAGGGAGGGCGAAGCGCAGGAAATATTTGTCAATGGGCTTAAGGGCGTGACGCCATTTCGCGGGACGAAGATTTTCCGCAGAGGCGCGGGCTTGGTTAAAATGAGAAGGCCAAGCCGCTTCGCTAATGGCGGGGCGGTCTTCGAGAACGTCAAGCGGACGGTGCGCAATATTCGAATCGCCCTCGACGCGGCGGCGCGCCTCAGACAGATTGGGGCGTTTCTTTTGCCGGGCGGCCAATGCGGATTTGATTAAAAAGACAAAGGCGGTGATTAAAACAATTAAGCGCCACGGATCGCCAATGCGTTCCCAGATCCCTGCAAAGGCCCCGATAAGAAAAATAATAGCGATAGCCACAGCCAGGGCAAAGACGGGGGCGTAACGCTCCCAATAGAGCGAGGCTTGCGCGCGGCGAACATAACCGCCCGTGCGTTTCAATATCGAAGCTGTGTCAGGGTTCTGAGACATATAGAGACTATAGCGCCGCCATATTTGCTGTCTTGTTAATTATCGTTGATATAGTGACTTTATTCAGCAACGGGTTTTACAGCCAGCTCGGCAGGCGTTCGGTTTTGAGGATGTCTTCAACCGTAGGCCTTTCGCGGATGATTTCATATTTATCACCTTTGACCAGAACTTCGGGCACGAGGGGGCGGGTGTTATATTGGCTGGCTTGCGCCGCGCCATAAGCGCCCGTAGAATGCATCACCAGATAATCACCTGCGGCCATTTCCGGCAAGTCGCGTGCTTTGGTAAATGTATCGCCGCTCTCGCAAATCGGGCCGACGACATCATAGGTCACCTCGTCATAGGCATTACCCGGGGCCATGACAGGTTCAATTTCATGATAGGCATCATAAAGGGCGGGGCGGAGCAGATCATTCATCGCCGCGTCAACGATCAGGAATTTACGGTCTTCGCCTTCTTTGACGTAAAGCACTTTGGAGAGAAGAATCCCTGCATTGCCAGAGATCATACGGCCGGGCTCAAAAATCATCTCGACATTCATGTCAGCGGTTAAGCGTTTCACCATCGCGCCATATTTATCAGGCGGAGGCGGCGTGATTGAATTATCGCCATAAGGAATGCCGAGCCCGCCGCCTATGTCAAAGCTCTTTATGGTATGCCCCTTAGCGCGTAGACGGGAAATAAGCTCGCCGACTTTTGAGATGGCTTTCTCAAAGGGCGCAAGATCGTCAATTTGGCTCCCGATATGAACATCGACACCGACAATTTCGATATGGCTCAGAGCGGCGGCTTCATTATAGGCGTGCTCGGCTTGTGACCATGCAATGCCGAATTTGTTTTCCTTCTTGCCGGTGCTGATTTTCTCATGCCCGCCCGCCGTGACGTCAGGATTTACGCGAAAGGCAATGGGGGCCTTTTTATCCATCTCGGCGGCGACGCCGTTAAGGACATAAAGCTCTGGCAAGCTTTCAACGTTGAAAATACGAATGCCTGCGGTGAGGGCGGCGCGCATTTCATCAGCTGTTTTGCCGACGCCAGAGAATACGATTTTATGTGCGGGAATACCTGCGGTTAAGGCGCGCTGTAATTCGCCGCCGCTCACGACATCCGCGCCTGCGCCCAATTTCGCCAGGGTCGCCAAAATTCCGATATTAGAATTGGCTTTGACAGAATAGGCGACAAGGGCGTCTATGCCTTTAAAACTATCGGCGAAGACGTTGTAGTGACGTTCAAAAGTTGCCGTCGAATAGACGTAGCAAGGCGTTCCAACCTCTTTGGCAATTTCGCGCAAGGCGACGTCTTCGGCAAACATTTCGCCGTCTTTAAAATCGAAATGACGCATGAGGTTTTAGTTCTCGACGGGTTCAGGGGCTTCGATTTTTATACCGCTTTTTGAGGTGCCGTCTTTCGCCGCTTCAGCTTTTTGCTCAGCTGTGCGGTTATCATCGCCCCAAACGGGCGGCGGCGTTTTAAGGTCTCCTCGAATACCGCAAGCGGATAAGGCAAAGCCTGCGACGAGGGAAAGAGCGATAAGGGCGTTAAAATTTGAGCGGCGTTTCATGGGGGTCTCCGAATATCTGCATGTCTTTTAGGTGTAGTTGCGGCTCGCGTCGAGTCACATAGGCTGTAAAATGACCAAAGTTTCACTGGAGCCGCGCCGTTTTTCTTGGCTTAAGGTTACGAAAATTGGGGACGATATGTCTATACGCTTTTTAACACCGCTTATATTTGTATTGGCTTTGCCGAATATAGCTTTTGCGGCTGACAAATTGCGCGGTGAGGTTTTTTGTTTTCCAGCTAAAGATGTGCCCAAAATTGTCGATAATTTGAAAAAGGTGGATAAGGATCGCCGCGACGTGGTGGATGTAAATATTGATCCTAAATTTATCATCAAAGATGGTGGTGATTGGCCAGAGCGTTACTTCTTGCGAACTGATAGGGCTGAGATTGATATTCCCATTGAGAAACCTTCAGGCTTAACGCCGAGCTTTATTCAGCAAGTTTACGAGCATCCTGAGAGCGATATCTGCGTCGCCGATAAGGCGCGCGCTCAGCGCCCTGAACATGATGAAGGGCTTTATTTTGAGATGGGCCTGTCGCCGCTTTTTCATAACCGCTCCGGACGTCATGATATGAAAGAGCTCAAAGAGGGCACAAAAGACGCAAAAAAGTTTTACAAGAAAATGATACCTGCTGTCGCGCGTATGTTCATGCCGGATACGGATTATCTGGCCGTCAAATATGATGATATGCGGGTGACGGGCGCAGAGATATTTGCTGTTACGGGCGCAGGGAATATTCCGCTCTCGGCAGAACTTTACAAGGAGATGCATGTGATCGCTTTGGAAGATTTAGAAGATATTAAAGCCACAGCTTTGCTTATTAAGGGCGGGGTTTATAATTTACAGCCGACTGTCAGCGTTGCCACGCTGAAACGTTTCGGATGGGGTCAAAAGGAGGACGAAGAATGAAAATGAGAGCTATAGTTTTTGCGGGGTTGCTGGTCAGCGCGCCTGCATTTGCGGATGATAAAGCGGAGGCGCCTGCGCTTCGCGAGCGAATTAACTGTTTTCCCGCTAAGAACATTACAAAAATGGTGAAGAAATTTCAGAAAATAGACGCAGATAAACGCGATACGGTGGATATGATTTTTGACGCCAAGTTCAAAGCCAATGATGGCGGCGTTTTACCCGAACGCATTTTTATGCGTGAGGCTGGCGCGGAAGAGAACTTCACACTCAATGCCGATGGTGGTGTTCCTGACTTTGGCAGAATTGGGTCTGTATCAGAAGACGCAAAGTTATGCTCAGAAGATCCGTCGCGTGAAGGTACGCCGCGGGGCGAAGGCTTAAATTTTAGTATCAATAGCAACGTCTATTTTCTGGAGAGCACGGGCTATCATGATATGGCGACGATTAAGGACGGCCTGAAAGACGGAAAGACGCATTATAAAAAGATGGTGCCTGGACCGATGCGAATGCTTGTGCCTAAATTGACTTACGTCATGATTGAATATGACGAAGAAAAGACAACGCCGCAATTCACGGCCATGAAAGGCCAAGCCCCAATAGACGGGCTAGATCATGTGATTTTTTGCAATAGCGCTATGATAAACATCAAAGATATGGAAGCCTTGGGCGCGGATGGCCTTAAGGTCATGGGCGGGGCCTATAATCTTACCCCTGTTCCAGGGCCAAAGACGCTCGCAAAATTTACCGGGTGTGAGGGTGAGGACGGCGAGACGCCTGATAAATAATCGTGACTATCTATGATCTGTTTATTCTGGTAAACTTAAGGCCTGATGGCGTTGGCGCGCGTCTATTTATTCTTTCAATGCTCTGATTTTTCAGATGAGCGCCTGCGTGACCGTCGGGCGCACTTAATTTGAAAGTTATGATTATGGTCAAAATACCAGGCACAGCCATAGAGGCTGAATTTCACGCTCCGGTCGGAAAATATCCGGGGCTATTTTATTCCAGCCCATCTACCTATGGGAATATGTTATCCGTCAATGCGGGGAGCTCGTCTGGGCTTTACGTTGGCGGCGGGGGCATTAATAGCGGGTTTGAGCAGGCTTTGAGCGCTCAAAAAACAAGCCTTTACGCAACAAGACATAGTCATTTGCTTCATGCCGTCCGTAATGGAGGGGCCGACATAGAGACCTATTCTGATAAAAATCCGATGGGATTTTCAATGGTTGATATCAGCCATGTCATTCACAATAAAAATAACAGCACGCCACAAGGTGGAAATGATGGCGTTTGCTTTGTCGATATATTTGGAGAAGATGCCTCGGGACAAAGTCTATGCCCGCATGGCGTGGCCCAAAATACCGGTATGCTTTATGCCTGTCCGCCCCATGGCGATAATTATGCAGATGATGCGGCGTTTTTGGCGGCAATCTCTCAAACAGGGGCCAATACGGTTACCAGCATTGGGGCTTATAATAAGATAGCAGTCGCCAATCATCAGCCTCTTATTTCTGCCATCAGGCTTTGTCTTTTTAGCTCGGTCATATTTAATCCTAATAAAGTCGATAAGGGAAAAATTGCATTGGCGATCTTTGACGGTATGTCCCAGACCCTAGTTAAAGATGATTGCGGTTTGACGCGCGTGGAAATGCCATATTCTACAAATCCTGCTGATCCCATGTTTGCGGCGGTGAAAACAAAAATTGATCCGTAAAATTATAACTTTCCTATGCAAATAAACTGGCAGGCTTTATGCCTGTCAGTATGACATATTTAAAACCTCTCTTTCTAACTTCAATTATGATGCTTGGCGTTGGCTGTTCGAGCGGCCAAGCAGATGCCGAACGGCCAGCAGATAAAACTCTGACATCTGCGCCAGCGGCGTCCTTGGAATATCCTGTGACGATTGCGCCTGATCTCGCGGACCGCTTTTCAGCGCTAGCCCTGACATGTGTGCATCAAGAATTTCCAAATAAAATTTCGCGCACGACCAATACAGCAGAGGAGATTGGGACACCCAAGGAACTCTTCCCCGCTTTTTATGGCTGCTTTGATTGGCACAGTTCCGTGCATGGTCATTGGCTCTTGGTGCGTTTGCTTCGTGTTGGGCCGCACGACGCGCCGTGGCGAGAGGCGGCAATTGCGAAATTAAATCAGAGTTTTACGGCTGAGAACATTGCCGGCGAGGTGGCGAATTATAACCGCCCCGCAGCTGGGTCGTGGGAACGGCCTTACGGCCTCGCTTGGTATCTGCAGTTAACGGCTGAATTGCGCGAATGGACTCAGGACGATAATAACCCTCAAGCTAAAGAGTGGCTTGCGACGTTAGAACCGCTCGAGGCTGATATTGCAGCAGGGTTGAAAACTTGGCTGCCAAAGCTCGCCTATCCCATTCGGCTGGGGACGCATAATCAAAGCGCCTTTGCATTTGGGTTGATGCTCGATTGGGCGCGCATCTCTGGGGATGAAGAGATGGAATCCTTGATCGTTGAGCGCTCCAAAGCTTTTCATCTAAAAGATAAGAACTGCCCTCTGGCCTATGAGCCTAGCGGAGAAGACTTCCTCTCGCCCTGCTTGATGGAAGCCGATTTAATGCGCAGAATGATGAGCGCCGCAGAATTTTCTGCATGGCTGACTGACTTTATGCCGACTATTCCAACGGATGGATCTGGGGATTGGCTCGCGCCAGGTATTGTAAAAGATGCGAGCGACGGGAAACTTGTGCATTTGGACGGCGTGAATTCTTCGCGGGCGTGGAACCTTTATAACATCGCAAGGGCCTTGCCCGAAGGTGATGCGCGTAAAGCGTCATTAGTAGCCGCCGCAAAAATTCATGCTGATACGGGGGTCGCAGCGGTGAGCGCAGAGCATTATTCAGGCAGTCACTGGTTAGCTAGTTTTGCGACATATTTGATGACGGATAGAGGATGGTACCAAGAGTAACTGGACACCTTAATATCCTTTTTCATTTTCGCCTTAGCTTCTGGCCATTTTAAGTGGGTGAGCTCTCGAGCCGCATCGATATGTGTTTCGCACATCCAGTGGAGACCTTTAGGGTGGCCCACCATTCGGCGATCTCGCATGCGCTGATTAGAAGCTTCGTCTTCTGCGCTGATGGCAAAGGTCAAGGTCGTCCCGCCCGTTTTGGAAGGCGAAAACCGGCTTCCACAATAACTGCAAAAAGGTGGTTTCATAATTATTGGTTTTACGGCATCAGGTCATGAATGTCATTTAAAATAAAATGACCCCAATTTTTACCAAGGTATAATCACTTCATAATGTCCTTAAGCCTAACACCTCAGATTCAAAGCCCTTGCAAACTCATTTGCGAACTTGATCTCGAAAAAGGCCTTTGCAAAGGCTGTGGCCGCTTGCGCGAAGAAATCGCTATGTGGACACGTTATACCGATGCGCAGCGGGCGTTTATTATGACCGAATTAGATGAGCGGTTGGAAAAGCTAGGAGCTAAACAAGTTATTGATGGAGCCAAATCCCCGTAATTAATCAACCCCCGTATCGGCCATCCGTTCCATGCTGACGATCATGGGGCGGCCTTTTTTAATTGTGGTCTGAACCTCTGGCGCCAAAAGGGCCTCATCATGCGCAGCTTTGCTGGGCCATGTTTCGGCAACCCAAACGACATTGGGGTCCGATTTATCAGCTAATACGTTACAGCTGATACAATTTGTTTGGGCTAGGACATTCGATAGCAGCGCAATGAATTCCTCTCGGTTACCTTCAGTCGTCGTAATCTTTCCGATGAGGGTGAAGGTCTCAGCCGGCACCTCAATCTGAGGGGTTTGAGCGGCAGGTGCGCAAGCTGTTAAGCCTAGCAAAATGAGTGCAGCTATAAAGTTCCTGAACGACATCTTACGCCTCCAAAACCTTCTGCCACCTTTTGACTTGTTTACGCACTTCCCTCGGCGCCGTGCCGCCATAGCTTGTGCGGCTTTTGGCTGAGGCGAGAGGGCTTAGCACGGAATAGACATCTTTGGTGATCTTAGGTTCGACTTTTTGCATGTCGGCCAATGCCAATTCATCCAACGTCACGCCTTGTTTTTCCGCCATAGCGACGATGGTGCCTGTGACGTGATGCGCGTTACGAAAGGGCATGTTTAATTTACGCACAAGCCAATCGGCGAGGTCTGTGGCCGTTGAATATGCGGCGCCTGCGGCTTCGGCGAGGCGCTCCTTATTGGGGCTCATATCGCTAACCATTCCGGCCATAGCGGCGAGGCCTAAATCCAGCGCGTCAAAGGCGTCAAAGACGGGTTCTTTATCTTCTTGCATATCTTTGGAATAGGCGAGGGGCAGGCCTTTCATGACGATTGTAAGGCTGGTTAGCGCGCCCATGATGCGGCCAACTTTGGCACGGATTAGCTCAGCTGCGTCTGGATTGCGTTTTTGCGGCATGATGGAGCTGCCTGTTGTAAAGGCGTCGGTTAAGGTGATGAAGCGAAATTGCGCGCTTGTCCAAATGACTATTTCTTCTGAAAGGCGCGAGAGGTGCGTTGAACAAATCGTGGCGGCGGCGAGGGCTTCAAGGGCGAAGTCACGTGCAGAGACAGCATCAAGTGAATTTGCCATAGGCCGCGCAAAGCCAAGCTCTTTAGCGGTTGCCTTGCGGTCAATAGGGTAGGGCGTCCCGGCAAGGGCCGCTGCGCCTAAGGGGCTCTCATTCATGCGGGCACGGCAGTCTTTGAATCTTGCGCGGTCACGAGCAAACATCTCAAGATAGGCAAGCATGTGATGACCAAAGGTCACGGGCTGTGCGGATTGCAGGTGCGTAAAGCCGGGCATGATGGTGTCTGTGTTCTCTGCTGCCTGCTCCAAAAGCGCTTTCATCAGCTTTTCAAGCTGGGCGTCAAATTGGTCGAGATTATCGCGGACCCAAAGGCGGAAGTCTGTGGCGACTTGGTCATTGCGCGAACGTCCCGTATGGAGCCGCCCTGCAGCATCCCCAATTAGATCTTTCAGGCGGCTTTCAATGTTAAGATGAATATCCTCAAGATCATGCGAGAAGGGGAATGTGCCATTCGCAATTTCTTTCTCGATAGCCTTCAACCCCTTATGAATAGATTTCATATCCTTTTTAGTGATGATGCCTTGCTCGGCCAGCATTGAGGAATGGGCTCTCGAGCCGCGAATGTCTTGCGCCGCTAACCGCTTATCAAAGTCAATGGAGACATTGATAGCTTGCATTAACTCGCCCGGAGATGCGTTAAAACGACCCCCCCACATCTGTTGGCCTTTATTGGTTTTCTTGCTAGGTCTTTTAGCCATGTCTCTATCGTCTTTCTTTACGCTCGCGAATGCTATCCGCCTCATGCTCATTGCGGGGGGTGTAGCCGTGTTTCTAGTGGTTGCGCAATCCTGCAGCCAACCAAAAACAGGCTTAGAACGATTTGCTAAAGACAGCCTTAAAAAATTGACAGCTTTGGAGGCGCCGCCCGTTCAGCCGAAGATGACCTTTAAGCTGCCGGACGGGGCGGAAATGACGCTGTCGAATTATAAAGGCAAAACCATATTAGTGAATATCTGGGCGACCTGGTGCGCGCCCTGTATCGCCGAAATGCCGATGTTAGACCAGTTGCAGGCGGAAAAGGGCAGCTCAAAATTTGAGGTCGTCACGATTAGTTTGGACCGCACAGCCCAAGAAGCGGAAAGCTGGTTTGAGAAGAATAATATTAAGAACCTGCCGCTTTGGCATGACAGCACATATGGCGTAAGCGGGAAATTAGAGCTGCCGGGTGTGCCGACAAGCATTTTCTATAATGGCCAAGGACGAGAAATAGCCCGCGTCCTAGGAGAGGTTGACTGGACAAGCCCAGAGGCTTTAGCGTTAGTGGACTATCTGACGGAGTGACCCATGGAAAAGTTCGGCACCATATTTCACCGCGCCGCTAATCGGCATGGCGGAGAAGAGGCTTTGCGAGAGAAGGTTGCGAACCGATATGCTGGATCAACTGTTGTTATTGACTCTGCGCCGAAATCTGATGATCGCTGGCTGTCTGAATTCTCAAAACGGATTTTTCAATCAGGATTTAATTGGAAAGTTGTCGAGAATAAATGGGACGGGTTTGAGGCCGCATTTTGGACGTTTAATCCGTCCAAATGCGCAGATATTGACATGGAAGATATGGAGCGCCTGACCACAGATAAAGCCATTGTACGCAACCCTATTAAGATAAAAACTGTCGCGCCGAATGCCCGGATGATTTTGGATATGGCAGCTCAGGCAGGAAGCGCTGATAAATTTATTCGCGGCTGGGCCAGTGAAGATTATATCGGACTGCTAAGCTATCTTCAAAAACACGGATCGCATTTGGGCCTAAATACTGCCAGCTATGCTTTGCGCTTTTCTGGCGTGCCAAGTTTTATTCTTAGTAATGACGTGACGGCGGCTCTTATTCATGCGGGCGTTATTGATAAGGCTGTGACATCAAAGAAAGCCAAAATGGCTGTTCAAGAGGCTTTCAATATATGGAGCCAAGAGAGCGGCGAGAATTTGACTTATGTCAGCCGTGTTTTAGCGCATTCCATCGATGCCGGGTAGCCGCTCTGTTCTATTCGATCTCTGGTTTCGAACCATCGTCAGTCTCAATGTCTTCCACTATAACAGTTCCATTGCTGTAAAGACCTAATTCTTTGAGTTTCTCGCGTTTGACGACTAATTCGTTGACAAATTGTTTTAACGTATTGTGCCCCGTTAGGCTGACACCCGACCGTGATGTGGATGATAGGGAAGAAATTGACTTATAACGCCCTTGGCCAGCCGTCATATCGGCAATAATAGGGTCATAGCGGTCAATGCTGAATGAGGCCGCGTTTAACATCTGGCTTTTTACATCATCGCGCATATATTTTTTAATATGTGTTTCAACATCCCTATCAAAATTAGGGAAGTAAAATTTTGCGACGTCAGTATAAAGCCGAGATACATATTGTTTATTATTGCGTACGTGGAAGCCGCGCAAAGAATTGACAAATTCTTCCGCATTGAGGTTCAGAATTTGGTTAACATTACTGCCGTTAAAGGCTCTGTTTTGAATTGAGGGCGAGCCTATATCACCGAGATAGAAGCCGTAAATAACCTTTGGATTGCGCCAATTCGCGTAGACAATTTTTTCTCGAATATCACGCAGGCTAAGTTTTGTGTTTTTAATATCAATGATTTTTGCATCATAAAACTGAACAGCAGGCTTTCCGATTTTTAAATCTTCGGGGCGCTTGACGGGATATTCTTTGGCAAGTTGTTCAACCATAACGGCATTGTGCAAGTTAAACCAAAAAGCGAGCTGCTCATTCCTTGGCAGTTTCGAAATGTCAATTTCTGTCCCGATACGCTCAAGGTCTTTCCTATACTCAGTAAGCATTCCCATAAATTCTGGTCTAATCTCAGAATAGGGGATGCGGTTACCCTCTAGGCGATAAGCAGAGGCATGACCCCGAACAAATCGAGATCCCGTGATCGCGTTGGGGCGGCCATATCTTTTTCGGGCCGACGGACCTGTAGACAGAACCATCTCTCCTAAAAGGTCGTTCCAGATATCATAATCGATGCGCGTGGTTTTCTGTGGACGGGGAATAAATTTATCAAAGCTTTGCGCTTCAAAACTCTGAGCGTTCTGGATGAGGGTAATTTGGGCTGACGCATCCTTGCTGCTTATGACCCCAAGGGCTATGATAGCTGCGAGCGTGATGGAATTTAAACGGCGCATTATACCCTCATTTCAACTTCTGATAAGTTATTATCGAAAAACAATAAAAACGCAAGTGAATTTTCTGTCATTCCAAATATCCAATGCCCCATTTACATTATTTAATATTATGTTATAACATATATTATGGCAATTTATATGGGAGGATATATATGTCGTTTAGTAGAACACGCAGGAGCCGCCGTTCAGATGAGGCGGAGGTCGATATGACGCCTATGCTGGACATTGTCTTTATCATGCTTATTTTCTTTATCGTGACAGCAACCTTTTTAGATGAACAGGGACTAGACTTTGCGCAGCCGCCTGAAAGCGTCAACTCGCCGTTACCCCCGGCGCCCGCTATTTCCATTTATGTCGACGCCAAAAATGCTGTGAGTGTCGATAATGTTGCGGCGGAGCTGTCCTCTGTGCCTTCGAGAGTCGAACGCCTCATGGCCGAAAAACCAAATGCCGTCATTTCGTTACGCGCTGACGCGCAGGCTTCATTAGAACCCGTTGTCTATATCAAAGATCAAATGGCGTTAGCAGGACGCGAAACAGTGATGAAAATCGATCGCCCGAATTAAAAAATTACCGTTCAAAGGACGATTATGGTTAACGGCGCCTCCTTTGGGCAGGCAGATTTAATGTAGCCTTTCCAAAACTTTACCAAAAGGGGGCGAAATTGCGACGTGAATTTTCGTAACTATGACTCGGTCTTAGCCCTGATTAAGGCAGAAAAGAGGCCTTATTTTTCTGAGCATTTCCTAAATTTCCTGTCACTTGCCGAAAAGGGCAGAGCGGGTCAGCTTGCGTGCATCACTGGGGTGGCCGCATGAAATAGGAGAGACCTCATGCCAAAACTAACGAAACTGACTATCGCGGCAACTGCCATTATGCTGGCTATTACGCCAGCCGCCTTTGCTCAAGATAATACCCTCGAGCATAAGCCTGAGGCCCAAATTGTCGACATTTTTGCTTCGGCTGATGTAGACGGAAGCGGCGCGCTTGACCGCGATGAGTTCATTTCATTTGTCGTCATGAAATCAGACACAGGCGATACGGATTATAAAGCGATCAAGATATCTGGTGAGTATGATAATCACTTCAACACCAAGGATTATAACGCCGATGGATTGCTCACATCGGAAGAGTTAACACCTCCGGTCAAGGAGCCCTCAAAACATATCGTAAAACCTGAAATGGAGGCGCCGGTTGATAAGCCAGGCTAGGCCTCATAAAATAATCAGGCCATAAAATAGTCAGGCCAAAAAGTAATCAGATAGGGTATTCCCGATAGGAATGCCCTATCTGACCTTGTCTGCTCTGTGCGGGGGAGCAAAGAGCAAAACAATCTTTCTACATGCCAGAATAAAATTTATAGCTTGAACGGAGTATGAATTTTTTAGGTGAAAAGGTTAACGTCTTTAAACGATGTAATCTGACATACGCTGAATAACCCAAAACATGGCGATGGACGCTAGGCCATATGTGAGCAAAGTTTCTGTTTTGCGCAGCGCATTTTTTCCAAATTTCGCAATGGCCGCCAGCCCCAAAATCGTCAAGCCAACCACAGCAAACTGGCCTAATTCTACGCCCACATTAAATAATAAGAGCGCGAGAAGTTCAGTTCCTTTGGGGAGTCCAATTTCTGAAAGCGCGCTAGCGAAGCCGCAGCCATGGATAAGGCCAATCGTGAAACTGATGAGGTAAGGCCGCTTTGTTGCGAGGCTTTTATATCCGTTTCTCTTTCGAATGATTTCCACGCCGAGTAAAACAATACTAGCGGCGATTAATATTTCTACGGGACGTATCGGTATCGTCAGAAGGCCAAAGGCCGCGAGGGCTAAGGTGATACTATGAGCCAACGTAAAGGCCGTCGCGACGCCTAAAATTTGCCGCCTTGCCACAAGGAGGGTCAGCCCGATTACAAATAGCAAATGATCCCAGCCATAGAGAATATGCTCAACGCCAATCCAAAGATAGTGCTTTGCGGCTGAGCTCGCCTTGCCGCCCAGCGGCATGCGCGGATTAGAGGGCTTAACTAAGGCCGTGCGGGTCTCCCCTGACAGGTAATTAATTTCGGCGAAGACATCGGTAAGCGTGCGCTCCAATCCCGTTAGCGAAATCTCGCCTTGGGTTAGGGCGCATTTCAGTGTGGAGCGTTCTGTGATCGTCGCGCCTTTACGGGCCGCGATGGGCGCTGTCTGTTCGCAGCTTTGCGGAAAACTGGGTTTAATTTTTAAGCGTTTTCCGTCCAAGACAGGTTGTTTCCAAACGACGGAAAATTCCGTGGGGCTCGTTTCAGTCAAGCTAAGGAAAGCGGGACGCACTTCATGAGCTGACGCGGAGACGCTCAGTAGTGCCCATAGAATTATGCCAAGCCATAAACGCATTATTTACGCGCCGTGCCTTCACTTTCGCCAGATGTTTCACCGGGCGTTTCACCAGACGTCTCATCTGGGTCTTGAACGTCCACTTTATATTTCTTGATAACATCTTTGAGGTTATTCTGATTGGCTATGCGCTGGGCTTGTTCTTGCCATGCCGCCTCCACCTCGCCGCGAACCTCATTAAATGCAGGCGTTGATTTTGGCGTAACATTATCAATACGGATAAGATGAAGACCAAAAGCACTCTCGACCGGGCCTTGCCAACTCTCCCCAGGCCCTGTGAATGGCGCCGTGAAAATTCCTTTTGTAAATTCAGGGCCGAAAAGACGGGTGGCTTCGATGGCGCGTAGGTCTTTAAATTGACGTTTTAGCATAAAAGGATCGCCTTGCATTTCCCAGTCAGTGGGTGGGTTTTGCAAGAGAAGCTTCCCCAATGCGCCGAGCGCCGATTTCTCAATAGCCTCGCCATGTGTTTCTGGGCTGAAATAGATATGGGAAAAACTGCGTGTTTCAGGAGACACAAATTGGTTTATGTTTTCGCTAAACCAAGCTTTTAGCCTGGCCTCATCTGGCAGCGCAGGAGCATCCACATCTTCAATAATAAAACGCATTTTTTGGGCGAGGCGGCGGCGAATGATGGTGTCATCTTCGCCAAGTCCCAGACGCTGTGCTTCGCGCATCAGGGCTTGCTCTTCGACATGGGAGAAGAGCAATGCCTTCAAATCATCATCGGTTGGTTGACGGCGGTTCTCCCCCGCAAAAATAAGAGCCTGACGCTCCATCTCCGCTGTTGTCACGGTGATGGTATAATCAGCCTTCGTCACATGACGCTGCCAAACCATATGCCCTGCAAAAAGAAGAGCGCCGAGAATGATAAAATGAACTAACGGTTCGCGGAATAACTTAGACATTCTTTCTATCTAGCAGAATACCAAATGGCAGAGCTATAGGCGCGCTCTTGCAAAGTTGGGGGTAAGTCTGGCGCGCGCTCCACGCCGGCCTTTAACGCGTCCCACGTGCTCCACCGGCAGCTCGGATTTTCTAGAACACGGACGTAATAGGCGGCGTCCATATCGGCGTCAAAATCTGGGTCTTGCCACAGTGTTTTTAGCTCTGGCGCGCCGCTATCGCTTGAGATAGAGCAATCCTCTAAATTCACGCTCGCGCCATTATCAGGACAGCGGTTCGTTGCAGGATCAACCGCCAGGCCGTCCGAACAGGCGATATCGTAAAGCATTTCTTGAGCTTTGCCATCTGCATGCCAAACTTTAATCATTTGCAGACGCTGAAGCGGGGCATTGCGCGGATCCCGCAGGGCCCAGACAAGGAAGCTTGGCGCCGTGCTTGAGGCTGCTAGGTTGCTACCCATAGGGACGCCGCCTGCATAGGCTTTGCTGACCATATCGGGATCATTGAGCATATCAGCGGAATAATTATAGCCGCCAAACATGCGAAGTTTTATACGCGGCCCAGATGTGGCATAGGTTTCTTTATTTCGCATCCCGCCAAAGATTGACTCACGTGTATTTTCCTCTGCCCAAACAGCGGCGAGGCCCGAAGCTCCCCATTTAGAGAACCAGTTTTCTGAGTTCTCATCACGGGGTACGCCTTCCCAGGTTTTGGCTCCGTTTGGCGGCACGGATCCGCGCTGCGCGGCAGTCCCGTCAATGATGCCCACTTTTGACCAATAATCTTTCTCGTCATAAGCCCCGCCTACAACATGGCTGTCAGAACTGCCGATAAGGCCAAATTTAAACGGGTTGGTGCCTGTTGTTTTTTCGAGTTCCAAGCCATTGGCAAGTGTTTCGCGGATATAACTTCCGTTGATCTTAGATGTGACGTTAGACGCGAGAAGTTTCTCGTAAATTTCAAAGTCGGCCCATTCATCATTTGGTGAAAGGGCAGGGTGGGTTTCTGAGGTGCCTTTTACTTGGGTCATCTCGACGATGGGTTCATTTAAAATGCGCTGCTGGCTATAGGCCGCGTCCATTTCGCCGCCATCATATTTTGTCATGGCAAACATCTTACCATCCGACACGTTAGAGTTATGCGGAATTGCCATAACGTCACGACCTGCGCCCCGCTCGCCATCCATCCATGTCCAGAGGTCCTCGGGATTGGTCGAATCTAGCGTCGAGAAGAGCCGCTTTGGCGCATCGTTTTCAAAGACGACATTTCGGTGAAGGTTCCCGCCCGCAAAACCTTCATCTTCGCGCCCGCGCCCATCAACGGATGTGAACTCATAGGCCGCAAATGTTGTTAGCTTCCCGGGCGCGTAATGCTTATCGGCTGTCGCGACAGCGCCTTGCCAGGTGCTGTCGATCAAGACGCGGTCATAGGCTTCTGGGAAAGGAACACCGCTGCGCACGGATCCGCCAATAGTGTTAAAAGCTTTGACGATGAGGTCGGGGTCTGTGCCAAACATATCCTTGGCCATATCGAGTTTAGATAAAGGGCTCTCGGGGTTATGCATGGCAGGCAGGATGCCCATATAAGCGCCGTGATCCGTTGCCGCCACGAAATCTAGCGGGTCACCGCCAATGGTGATATCATAGCCAGAGGGGTGGCGCACGGTTTCGCCCTTGGCAAAACGGTAGACATCATCAGGGGTGCTGCGCACATTAAAAATATAGGCGTCAAAGCTGTTCTTTGTATGGATATGCAAATCGCCGAAATAGACATTTTTGTCGGCGCTGTAACCTGCTGTGCGAGACGCCGTTTCAGTGGAGGGTGAGGCCTGTTTTACGGTTTCATCTGCCGTATTTTCGGCTTGCCCGCAAGCCGCTAATCCTAAAGCCAATAGGCTCACACTTATTAAATGACGCATTATCTTCCCCATAATATTTTGTGGAAATATTGCTTAGCCCTGTAGCAAAGTCAAAGGCAGAATTGCGAAGATGAAGGTGAGATGAACAGCTGATATCTTAACACTGATTAAGCATAAAGCTTAAAGAGTTTTTCATGGCTAATTGATATACTCGCTACAGATGTAAACTTGGGAAACTATCATGGCCACTGCACTTGACGTCGGCGAACTTGCAATAATTCAATATGGATCGGATAGCCCTGATCCTATTAGTTTCGTGATACTTACAGATATCGATGCGGATACTGAGATTAAATTCACGGATAAAGGTTATGACGCAAATCTGGACTCATTTATTACGAGTGAAGGTATTTTGACGTGGACGCCTGGCGTGGCTCTACCCGCTGGTACTGTTATCACTATCGTCGCGAGCGGAGGTGGAACCTATACCGCTACGAACGCTACGACGGGTGCAGTTCTGGGTACGGTGATCCAAACAGGCTCATTTAACCTAGCGACAGCGGGTGATTCAATCTTTGCCTTTCAGGGTGATATCACAGGTACAGCCGCTGATGCTGGCTTAATTTACGGCGTCAACTTTGGGGATGACGATGCGACTAATCCCTTAGATGCAAATGGCTGGAATACATTGGCTATAGACGGTGATACAAATGAATCTAATCTCCCTGACGAGCTAAATTCTGCTTTGAATGGCGGTATTAACGCGTCCTACGGAAACCCCGCCGAAATCGATAATGGCTTTTACAATGGTATTACTGAGGGAACGCCTGCTGAGATATTAGCGGCGATTGCGGATCCTGCGAATTGGACGACCAGCAATGCTGTACAGGGCGCGCAAACGTTCCCAGTCTTTGCTCCAAATACGGCGCCATTGTTAGCAGACCTTGAAACGGCGAATTTGTCTTTTGATGAACTTGGCGGCGAGCAAAATGTGACGGATAATTTAACCCTCTCCGATAGCGGCGACCTTACGGGTGCAACACTTACAATTTCTGCTGGCTTCGACATGGCGAATGATGCCCTAAATTTCACAGATCAAAACGGAATAACAGGCGTTTATGATGCGATGTCCGGTATATTGACGCTTTCCGGAACGACGACGGCTGCTAACTATCAAACAGCTATCCGCTCTGTGACTTATGATAATGCCTTCACAACTGAGTCAACGGCGACACGGACCGTCAGTGTTGTTGTTACAGATGGCCCTAATACCACAGCCGCCATCTCGCGCGATATTGACTTTGTTATCGATAACACTGTTGACGGAACGGCGGGCGATGACACTTTGCAAAGCGGCTTTGGGACGGATGTCATAAATGGTAATGACGGCAATGATCGTCTCTTTGGCCAAGACGGCGATGATACGCTTAATGGCGGCAGCGGCAATGATCAGTTAACGGGCGGCGCGGGCGCAGATGTTCTAAATGGCGGCACAGGCATGGATGTTGTTTATTATAATGGCTCAACATCTGCCGTAGAATTCAACCTTGCTACGGGCGGTACAGCCGGGGATGCTACGGGTGATAGCTTTATCTCTATCGAACGTGTTTACGGGTCAGCCTTTGATGACGTCATGACTGGCGATGCCAATGTGAATGTCCTTTATGGCCTTAACGGCATGGATATCATTAGCGGCGAAGGCGGTAATGACTTGCTTTATGGTCAAAACGGCGATGATACACTCAATGGCGGGGACGGCGTTGACCGTCTCTTTGGCGGTGATGATATGGACACGCTTAACGGCGATGCGGGTGATGACTTCCTTTATGGGCAAGCTGGCAATGATATGCTCTTTGGCGGTCTTGATAATGACCTTCTTTCGGGCGGCGCAGGAGATGATGATCTCAATGGCGATGCTGGTAATGATACGATTTTGGCAGGCGCAGGCGGTGATAATGTTATGGGCGGCGCAGGCGATGATATTATCAATGGTCAATCAGGTATCAATAACTTGCTCGGCGGCGACGGAAATGACACGCTGATTTCTGGAACGGGCGATGATTTCCTGAGCGGCGGCGCAGGTATTGACCGCGTCCTTTACTCGAGTTCTGCTACGGCGGTCACAGTTAATCTAGCCGATGATACGGGATTTGGCGGTAATGCCGAAGGCGATACTTTCTCTAGCATTGAGAACCTTTATGGGTCTCAGTTTAATGATGATCTCACAGGGGATGATTTGGACAACACCATTAGCGGCCTAGGCGGGAATGACGTCATTAATGGCGGCGGCGGAAATGACCGCTTGGTCGGCGCGGCAGGCGATGACATGTTATTTGGCGGAGCTGGGGATGATATCCTTATTGCCCAAGAAGGCGCTGATACACTTGACGGCGGCGCGGGCGCAGACCGGTTAATCGGCGGCGTAGATGACGATGTGCTAACGGGCGGTGCTGATAATGACCTTCTTTTGGGCCAAGGCGGTGCAGACACATTTATCTTTGGCGGCGCTCATGGCGCTGACCGTATTGTCGATTTCGAGCAAGGTGTCGATATGATCGAATTTGACGGGACATCAGGCCTAACAAGTTTCGGTGATTTGACGATTACGCAAACAGGCGCGCATGTTCTTATAATGTCATCAGCGGGAACAATTGCGGTGAATAATGCGCTTGTTGCAGATTTTGATGCGAGCGATTTTGACTTCGCGGCCCCCCCAATGGGAGAACCCCTTCACGAAGATTTTGGCGATTTAATCTAGGCTCAAAATATGGCGAGGTTTTGGCCTCGCCAATGTCGCTTAGCGCGGCGCCCGTTTCGCTAATATGCGCTGCAATGTTCTGCGGTGCATATTCAAGCGGCGGGCCGTCTCGGAGACATTTTTCCCGCAAAGCTCGTAAACGCGCTGAATATGTTCCCAGCGTACGCGGTCAGCGGACATTGGATTTTCCGGCGGCTCTGGCGCTTCGCCTTGCGAGGCGAGGAGCGCTTTGCAAACATCATCCGCATCTGCGGGTTTGGCAAGATAATCCACGGCGCCGCGCTTTACCGCTGAAACGGCGGTGGCTAGATTTCCATACCCCGTCAGCATAACCATTTTACAGTCAGGCCGCGTTTCGTGAAGCTTGTCGATAACGTCTAATCCGTTCCCGTCTTCAAGCCGCATATCAAGCACAGCAAAGGCAGGCGGATTAGCTGTTGCAATGGCTTTGGCTTCGGCCACGGTTTCAACAAGGGTGACTGAAAATCCCCGGTGCTCAAGCGCCCGGCCCAAGCGATTACGGAACGGGCCGTCGTCATCCAATACAAGAAGTGTGTTGTCTTCGGGAATATTATAATCGGTCATATGACCCTCCTTAACAGCTTATACGCATATGGGGAAGCTTTAGCTTTATGGCTAGGTCGTAAGCCCTGCATTTTTGCGGGACCAGATAAGCTCTATGCGGGCACCTCCTTGCGGGCTTTTTCCAAATGTGACTTTGCCGCCAGTGCGCTCGATCAGGGTTGTCGCGATAAAAACGCCGAGTCCAAGCCCGCCTGCAAGTTGGTCCACTTGCTTGGGCCTCTGCCGACGGCTGACATAAGGTTGCCCGAGACGCCCCAATATAGCGGGATCAAACCCCGCGCCGTCATCATCAATCATGAGGGTCAAGACGCGCTCATCCCATCGCCCTGTCAGATGCACCTCAGACGCCGCAAAATCGACGGCATTTTCAATAAAGTTTTTTAAACCATAAATCAGTTCTGCTTGGCGTTTTAAAATAGGCTCTTCCCCTTCACCTGAGATGTCGAGCGAAATATCTTTACCAAATGCGATGTAAGGCTCGGCGGCTTCTTCAAGCAGGTCTTCCATCGACAGGGCGTCATGTATTTCGTCCCCCTCATCCCCGCGCTGTGAAAGCTGCGTTAGGATTTCCCGGCACCTTTGGGCTTGAGAGAGCATGAGCGCGGCATCTTCTCCCAGCGGGGTGTCCGCATCAAGCTCTCGCGTCATTTCCTTAGCGATGACCTGAATTGTTGCGAGCGGCGTCCCGAGTTCATGGGCCGCCGCCGCTGCCATCCCGCCCAGGGCTGAGAGCTTTTGTTCATGGGCGAGCACGGCTTCGGTGGCGGCCAAGGCGTCGGACATGGACCGGCTTTCTTTGGTGGCGCGCCAGGCATAGAGAGAGGTAAAGGCGGAACCCGTAATAATCGCGCTCCAAACCCCGATGCGAAATGTGTAAGGCAGGGTGAAACTTCCTGCGGGTAACCACGGCAAGGGCCGGCTATTATATAAGAGGCCGAAGGACAAAGCTGTCGCCAGAAATCCAAGACTAAATAGGACACGTTTATTCAGTGTCGTCGCGCTTGTGACGACCGGGGCGAGGAAGAGCAGGGCAAAGGGATTGGCCATGCCGCCCGTTAGCCAAAGCAGGGCGGCAAGCTGAAAGAGATCATACCCCAATTGTAGTCCAGCTTCGCGGTCACCCACGCGGCGGTCAAGTTCGAGTGATGCTGTGACGACAATATTGACGAAAATACTAAGCCCAATCATCGCCAGACATGGTCCGAGCGGAAAATCAAACCCTAAAACTTGCGAGACAATCAACAGGGCTAGGGACTGCCCTGCAATAGCGCCCCAGCGCAGAAGGACTAAAGTATTGCGCCGTAATTGCCCCGACGTTTTGGCGCGTTTACGCATGGGAGCGGCCTGGGGCGCGATAGGCGGGGCTGCGTCAGTTGGCGGCTTGACGGCGGCGGCGGTGATGTCCATGTCAACTGTATTCATAAAGCCCTTATAAAGACGAGACCTCGCAGATGAAAGCCATGATAAAATTAGCCGCAAGCGTCCTATTTGCGATAAGCCTTGCCGCCTGCACAGACCCTGCTGCAAAGGTCGGAAAAACTGTCGTGTCAGGGACGGCTGATATTGGCGGCGCTTATAATTTGATTAATCAAGACGGACAGGCCGTCACTGAGGCTGACGCCCTGGGTAAACCGCAGCTCGTTTATTTCGGTTTTTCATATTGCCCCGATATCTGCCCGACGGCCTTACAAAAGATGGGCGCGGCGCAAGCCCGCATCGATCCAAAAGGCGATAAGGTCAATTACATCTTTATTAGCGTCGACCCAGAACGCGACACGGCCGAGAGTCTTAAATTATATGTTACGGCTAGTGGGTTTCCGGCTGGGCTAACGGGACTAACAGGATCCCAAGATCAAATAGACGCGGTCAAATCGGCCTATAAAGTCTATTCGCAAAAAGTGCCAACACCAGATAGCGCGGGCGAATATACGGTCGATCACTCCGACATCATTTATTTGATGGATAAAGATGGAAAATTCGTTGAGTTCTTCTTTGGCAAGACTTCGGTTCCGGAAATGGCCGCCCGTATAAATTTGCACTTGAAAACGGGTAAGTAAATTGGGCGATAAGGATTTGACCTTAAACCGCGAAGGCTTTGAGGATTTGCTGAAGCAATCCCCTCGGGAATTGAGCGGGTTGACAGTTGTCAATGAAGATTTAGCGAAACTAGACCTAAGCGATGTCATATTCAAAAACTGTGACTTCAGCGGCTCTGATCTTTCACGGGCCAGCCTAGAAGAAGCAAGATTTTCAGGCTGCAAAGCTTATAGCGCAAAATTTAAATACGCCAATGCAGATGAGTCTGAATTCACGAATTGCAATTTGGCTCTAACCGATTGGGAGGGCGCGCATCTGTCAGCCGTGAGTTTCAAAGGCTGTAAATTAACGGGCGCAAATTTCCTCAATACCCATAATCTTGGGATGAATTTTGAGGAATGTGTTTTGGTTGGGGCGAACCTCAAAAAACTCTCATTTCACAAAACTGCTGTGCTGCGCAATGATTTTTCAGACGCGGATCTGGGCGGCGTTGATTTTAGCGAAGCCGTCTTTGAGGATTGCAATCTACGCGGGGCTTCGCTCAGGCATGCCAAATTTCAAGGCGCAGATTTAAGGGGTTGTGATTTGGGGAGTCTGTCACTAACGGATGCCGCGGTTTTGAAGGGGGCGACTGTGTCAAAGGTGCAGGCGACAGAGCTGTTGAGAGCCTTGGGTATATTGGTGCGGTAGGCGGAAGTCAGGAAAGCAACCCTTCTATATTCCGTGCATCCCAGCGAAAGCTGGGATCCAGTGGCCCCATACAAGCCCCAAATGGTTATGGTAAATTGTGCCCAATATTTTGCGGTAAATACCATAATTTCCCTGCTGACACATTAGGGAAACTGGGTCCCAGCTTTCGCTGGGATGCGCGGAGAGTAGGGGGATGTGAGCGCAATCTTTTTTTTAAATGACTCAATTTACTTCTAGATCAAGTATAATGGAATTGAGACGCCGATACAGCTAGCGGTATCGGCACTCCGCTGAAATCGATTAACAATCGATTTCAGGCGCTTCGTGCCTCAATCAAAATCCCGAACCTTACCTCTCAGCGCCTTAATCTCACCGCGCTCTGTTTTCTTCTTTAGCCGCCTCTTTACGGCGCCATAAGTTGGACGGGAGGGGCGTCTGTGTTTTTGTGTTTTTAGCGCCTCGGCCATCAGGACCTGCAGGCGGTCTAAGGCTTCTTGCTTGTTACGCTCTTGGGTGCGGTGGTTTTGGGCTTTTATGACGATTATGCCGTCTTTTGTGATGCGTTTGTCGCGAAATTTTAGGAGGCGTTCCTTATGGCCTTCTAGCAAGGAAGACGCGTTTACATCATAGCGCAGATGGATGGCGGAACTGACCTTATTGACGTTCTGCCCGCCAGGGCCTTGCGCGCGGATGGCGGTCATCTCGATCTCTGTGAGGGGGACAGTTATGCGGGGGGTTATCCGAAGCATGGGGGTTCTTGCCAAATTAACACGGCCCCGTCACCCTTTTAGAAAATATTTGTGCAGGGTAGGGTTTAAAGGTTAGGGTAAGAAAAATAACCTTCCGGGACAGCTTCATGACATATCTCCGCAATTTCCTATTAGCCGGGGCGCTAAGTTTTAGCCTCGCCGCTTGCCAAAATTCAAAAACGGCATCGGAGGTGGAAACATCAGAGGTGAAAACAGGCGATGTTTTCCGCGTTGACGAAGTCCCGCATGCTCAGCTTCCAGGTAATGTTGTGCCGCAAAGCTACCGCATTGATATGAAAATGAACCCTGATGATGAAGGTTTTAGCGGCGTTGTTGAAATCGATGTTGAGATATTAAAGCCAACCGATAAAATCTGGCTGCATGGTAAAAATATGACTGTCACCTCTGCTACGGCGATGATTGGCGGTGAGCTACTCCCTCTCGTCTTTACAGAGCTTTCAGCGGCCGAGGCGCCTTCAGGCGTTGCAAATCTGACATCTGAAACAGTTTTGCCTGCAGGTATGACAACGCTGACTCTGGCTTATGAGACGCCTTATAATCAATCGCTAAATTCGGCCTATCAGGTCAAACGCGGCGGTGAAGGCTATATCGTCACGCAGTTCGAACCTCTCGGCGCGCGCGAAGCTTTTCCAAGCTTTGATGAGCCAAAATATAAAGTGCCTTTTACGCTCTCTATCACTGCGCCCAAAGATGATGTGGTTTATGCGAATACGCCCGAGACATCTGTCGTGGAAACGCCGGATGGATGGGTCAAGCATAGCTTTGCCAAGACACGTCCATTGCCGACTTATCTTGTTGCCTTTGGCGCTGGGCCATACGACATCAATGACTTTGGTGAAATTCCGCCCAACTCTGTGCGTAAAACGCCTCTGAAATTGCGCGGCTTTACGGCGCAAGGGCAAAGCGATGAAATCACTTATGGCCTGAAAGGCACCGAGCCAATCCTAACGGCGCTCGAAGAATATTTCGGCACGCCCTATCCTTATGAGAAGCTCGACTTAATTGCGGCCCCTGAATATGCCTTTGGCGCGATGGAAAACCCGGGCGCGATTGTATATCGCGAATATTTAATGCTGCTCAATGAGGAGTCTCCCCTACGCCAGAAACGCGCTTATAATGGTGTCCATTCGCATGAGCTGGCCCATCAGTGGTTTGGTAATCTTGTCACGCCTGTCTGGTGGGAAGACATCTGGCTCAATGAAGCTTTCGCGACATGGATGGGTAATAAAGGCACGTCGCTTGCCTATCCCGAAGGCAATTACGACCGCAATACGCTCAACTCAGCTTTGGGCGCGATGAATATTGATACGCTATCAACCACGCGAAAAGTGCGCGAACCGCTCGCGAGGTCCGAAAATGTGATGGATCAATTTGACGGTATTACTTACCGCAAAGGCGGCGGTGTGCTGTCGATGTTTGAAAGCTATGTCGGGGAAGAAAACTTCCGAAAAGGCGTGCGCTTGCATATGAAACGCTACGCCGATGACGTGGCGACAGGTGATGACTTCTTCCAATCTATTGCGGACGGTTCAGGAAGCCCTGATGTTGTCGACGCGATGAAAAGCTTTGTCGATCAACCTGGCTTGCCACTTGTCAGAATTGACGCCATTGGGAGCGAGCTAAATATCTCCCAATCGCGATATGCGCCTTTAGGCTCTACAACAGAGCAAGGTCAAAGCTGGCAAATACCTGTTGTTATTAAAATGGGATATGGCACTGAGACTCGCGTCCAGAAATATCTCTTAAAGGATTTAAATACAAAAATTGCAGACGCCTTTAGAGACGGTGATGCGGACTGGATTATGCCTAATGCAAATGGCTCTGGCTATTATCGCTTCACGATGGACAGCGCCGCATGGGCCAATTTAATTGCCAATCTTGACAAGCTCAATACGCGCGAAGCCCTTACGGCGCAGGATAGCCTTGTTTCTGCCTTCCGCGCTGGCGAAGTTGAAAGCGCGGTCTTCCTAAAGGGGATGGAAGCTTTCGCTAAACATCCCGAATATGATGTTGCGCGCGGCGCTGGCGCTCTGATCGGCTTTATGGATAGTGAATTGGACGCCAAAGATGATGTGGCCCGCTTGGTGCGTGACATGTTCCAAAACCGCTATGCTGATAATGTCGGTAAAGACACGGTTGAAGGCAAGCTTCTCGTGCCAACTCTGGCGTCCCGTCTTGTTTATGTCGGGCAAGACAAAGCTTTGAAATCTGAAATGGCCACTAAAGGCGCGGCTTATTTGGGCTTAAATGGTAAAGCGAATAAAAAGGCCGTCGCCGCAAATATGGTTGGTTTGGCGCTCTCGCAAGCGATGGAGACATCAGGCGAGGCGGCTTACGGTCCGCTCTTGAAACTCGCGACTGAAGGCTCGGCTTTTGAAAAAGGCGCGGCGCTGGGCGCTTTGTCTTCGACGAAAGATAAAACCATTGCCGCCAAACTTCGTATCTTGTCGCTGACTGAAAATAGCCCGTTAACAGGCCGTCAGGCCAATTCACTCGTCAGTGCTTTACTAGGTTCAGACCAGCATGGTGACGACACTTGGGCGTGGCTCAAGAAGAACTTTGCGATCTTTGTTGACCGTAAAGTTCCCGATGTTCGCCTTGGTAGAATGCCAGGTTTTGGCGGGCGTTTCTGCTCTCTTGAAGGCCGCGATGAGGTCAAAGCCTTCTTTGAAAGCCAGGCGGCGATCATCCCCGGCTATGAACGCAGTCTTGCCCAAACAGTGGAGCGCATAGAGCTTTGCGCGGCATTGAAAGAGGCGAAAACAGAGGAATTATCCGCAGCTTTAAAAGCGCGCTAATTCGTTGAGCGGCAGATATTTTCGGGACTGAGTTATGGAAACAATGATGCCGCTCCTTATCACAGCCGCCGGTTTGGCTGTGCTCCTCTTTCTGGTGCTCCGAGTAAAGCTTCCGGCATTTCTGGCCTTAATTGCTATGAGCCTTATGATAGGCATAGCGGTTGGAATGGCCCCGATGGATGTCATAAAATCCATGCAACAAGGCATGGGCGGCACTTTAGGCTTTGTCGCTATTGTCGTTGGTTTAGGCGCTATGTTTGGAGCTTTGTTAGAAGCGGCAGGCGGTGTAAGTGCTGTATCCGAATCCCTCTTGAAACGGTTTGGAGATAGGCGCGCGCCATGGGCCTTGGGGCTGGTTGGGTTTTTGATCGCTATTCCCGTCTTCTTTGATGTTGCTTTCATTATATTGGTACCCGTAATTCATAAGCTCTCGCAAAAGTCTGGAAAGGCTTTGCTAGTTTATGCGTTGCCTTTGTTGGCAGGGCTCGCCGTGACACACGCTTTTATCCCGCCGACGCCAGGACCAATCGCCGTGGCAGACTTGTTGGGTGCAGATTTGGGCTGGGTGATTATGTTAGGCGCAGCGGCAGGGTTGCCTGCAATGATACTTGCGGGGCCTGTGCTTGCGCAGTTCTATAAAAACACGGCAGTGTCGTCTGAGGCTTCGGCGCCTATTGAGACTAAAAAGCCAATTAATTTTTGGCATGCGATCTTCGCTATTTTACTTCCGCTAATTCTCATTATTGGGAGCACTGTTGCTGGGCAGGTACTTGACGGCGGCCCAGTAAAATCAACTCTGCAGGTTTTGGGCCATCCCTTCACGGCGCTTATCATCGCTGTGGCTTATGCCTATATTGCTTTTGGGATTACGCGGTCCATTCCGCTCGAGAAGCTTCAAGAGATTATGAACCGGGCTCTATTGCCGGCGGGGGTTGTTATTCTCATTACCGGGGCAGGCGGGGTGTTGAAACAGGTCTTGATTGACTCTGGTGTTGGCGCACAATTGGCGGACCTCATGACAGCGAATGCAATCCCATTATTACTCTTTGCTTTTTTGGTCTCCGCTATTGTACGCGTTGTGCAAGGGTCCGCGACTGTGGCTATGCTCACAGGAGCAGGCTTTACTGCGCCCCTATTAGTTGGTGCTGATCTGTCTGCGCCGGATAAAGCGATATTAGTGATTGCGATTGCGTCAGGTGCCAGCTTGCTCTCCCATGTCAATGATAGCGGTTTCTGGCTTGTGAACCGTTATTTGGGGCAAACAGAAGCTGAGACCTTAAGGTCTTGGACTGTAGCGTCTACCGTTGTTGGTCTTACGGGATTTGTAATGGCCTGTTTATTAAGCCTCATCTTCTAAGTGGATGATTTCAATTAACTGACTGACAAGAGCGTCTATGGGTTGAGAAATATCTAATGTCGCCGCGCTGCGCGGAATGTCTAATGCGGCGAATTGAGACGAAAGTAATTCGGGTTTGAAAAAATGTCCCTTGCGATCTAAGAGCCGCTTTTCGAGCACCGCGTGATCTCCCTGCAGATGAATAAAATGGCACTTATGCGCAAGACCCTTACGCAAGCGCTCCCGCACAGTTTCGGACAGCGCGGAGCACGCTAAAATAATCGAACTTTGGGGGTGTTGCGACTGCGGACCTGCAATATTACAGGCTTTAATCATCGCATCGACCCAAGGCCCGCGGTCTCTATCCGATAAAGCAATGCCGTTGCTCATTTTTGCAATATTAGTATCGGGGTGAAAGTCATCACCTTCTAGAAATAGAATTTTCAGTCGCTCAGCGGTCTGGCGCCCAACCGTGCTCTTCCCGCATCCTGAAACGCCCATTAATATGTAAACCGTCATCTATACCTCATGAGGTCCGCTGCCATTCTTGGCCTGCTTGTGCCGTTACTTGCCCGTAATCTCGAAAGCGTAACCCGCAGATCTAACCGTTCGAATAGGGTCTATATTTCCGTTCTTTTTTAGAGCTTTTCGGAGGCGGCCAATATGGACGTCTACGGTTCTGGCTTCTACATAGACGTCGCGGCCCCAGACGGCGTCTAGCAGTTGCTCACGCGAAAAGACACGGCCCGGATGATGCATGAAATGATCCAGCAGGCGAAACTCTGTCGGGCCGAGGTGGATTTGTGTCTCGCCGCATTTTACACGAAAGGCTTTGGTATCAATTTCAATCGGGCCTTGACGGAGAACCTCCTCTAGCAAGTTTGGTTGCGTGCGGCGCAGAAGCGCGCGAGTGCGGGCAAAAAGCTCGGGAATAGAGAAGGGTTTGACCATGTAATCATCCGCGCCGTAATCAAGCCCGGTGACGCGGTCAGTTTCGTCGCCGCGGGCGGTCAACATGATAATAGGTATATTGCGGGTCTCCTCACGGCGGCGAAGACGGCGGCAAGCTTCTACGCCAGAGAGTTTTGGCAGCATCCAGTCCATGAGAATAATATCAGGCTTGCGCTCTGAGGCCATTAATAAAGCTTCCTCGCCGTCCATGGCGAGACCAACCTCATAACCCTCTTTTTCGAAATTATATTCGAGCAAAGTTGCCAGAGCGTCTTCGTCTTCAACAATTAAAACATAAGGTCTCATGCGGATAATTCTTAGCCCTAAAGAGAGCGCGCGCCGTCTAATGAAGGATCATTCACAAGCTGCTTGCCGTAAACGGTAAAGTAAACAGATTCGCATATATTTGTTGCGTGATCGCCTATGCGTTCCAGGTTTTTTGCGACGAAGAGGAAGCTGGCACAGGCTGTAATCGTGCGGGGATCGCCCATCATATAGGTTAGAAGCTCTCGAAAAATGGCATTATACATTTCGTCGACATCTTCATCGGCCAGCCACACTTGTAGCGCTTTATCGGCGTCTTCGCGCAAAAGCGCATCTAGGGCGCCCGAAACTTGCCTTTTGACGAGTTTCCCAATGCGGCCAACACCCTTGGCGAGTTCGATTTTGTCTTCTTCATTAATTGAGATAGCGCGGCGGGCAATGCCCTCGGCTAAATCGCCCACGCGTTCCAGGTCAACAGCGCAGCGAATAGCGCCAATTGTTCGGCGTAAATCCGACGCCATTGGATGACGCAAAGCCATTAAGCGCAAAGCGTCTTCATCAATTTGCTCTTGAAGGGCATTAGCGCGCTTATCCATGGCGATGACTTGGCGCGCTAAATCAGAATCGCGTTTCTTGATACAGCGCACGGAATCTGATGTCATGGTTTCAACTAATCCGCCTAATTCCGCGAGCGCCGCGGAGAGCTGATTTAAGTCATCGTCATATCCTGAGACAATATGATTTGCCAATTTTTGCATTCCTTATGTTTCCTTAGCCGCTCAGAACCACAGATAGATTCAGTTTAACATTGCGGTTAAGCCTAACATATTCACGCCAATTGTGACACCTCTATTACACTATTGTGACAGTTCTATTATAGTTCCGAGGTCATATGGGGCCATCATCAGGCGCAGTCTGGGCAGCTGGAAGTAAAACGGTGAACTCTGTGCCTTCGCCTGGCGCGCTTTGAATAAGAAGGCCGGCGCGATGACGTCGAGTGATGTGTTTCACAATCGCCAGTCCTAGCCCTGTGCCTTTTTCCTTTGAACTTAGATCGCCAGCAATGCGGTAGAACCGCTCGCCAATACGGGGCAGATGCTCTCGCGCAAAGCCTGGACCGTAGTCGCGCAGTTTTAAGGCATAGAATGAGGCATCGGTGCTGGCAGGTAAGACGATGCGGCGGCTAGAGGCTTTTTCTGAAAACGAGCTTCCCGCAAAGGCTTGGCCCGCTGCCCAATGGGGGAGGCAATCCATCGTAATATCAATGCGTGATCCCGCATCGGAAATTTTTACGGCATTGTCGATCAGGTTTAACGTTAATTGAACAAGCTCATCTTGATGGCCAAGAACAAGACCTGCCTCCTGAGCCGTGAATGTGATGTTTACGCCGCGTTTATTGGCCAAGGGCTGCACAGCGTCGAGGGCGGCTCTGACGGCTAAAGTTAGGTTCGCTGTCTCGCTCGGCGCTATATGCTCGATTTGTTCAATCCGGCGCAGAGAGAGTAAGTCATTGATTAAGCGCTGCATTCGCTCTGCCTGACTTTGCATAATGCCGAGGAATTTTTCTTGCGCCGCAGGATCGTCCTTGGCGTGTCCGCGGAGCGTTTCGATATAGCCTAAGACCGACGCAATAGGGGTTTTCAATTCATGGGACGCATTGGCGAGGAAGTCTGCCCGCTGGCTATCCACAAAGATATAATCTGTAATGTCGTAGAAGAAGATCAAGGCCATGGGGCGCGGCGGGTCGCGGTCCAAAATAAACGGTGAGGCCGATAGCCTAATGAAGCGTTTCACGGGGTCTTCGAGCGTATAAGTCATGGGATCCGTGGCGCCGCCCGTCAAAGTTTTTGCAATGATTGACCTGACGCCGGGCTCGCGCACATATGTTGAGAGAGGGAGGCCAAGCTTGTCTATCTTTAAGAGA
Source organism: Hellea sp. (assembly GCA_039977295.1). Lineage (GTDB taxonomy): Bacteria > Pseudomonadota > Alphaproteobacteria > Caulobacterales > Maricaulaceae > Hellea. The sequence continues at coordinate 722,003 of JBDWDN010000003.1, forward strand.
GCTTTCGCTGCTGGGTTGGCATAAATGACGTGCTCATTTTTATCGACCATGGCGACAGCATCCGCAATATTATCAGCCAAATGCGTCTGCGCGGAGAGCGCTGTCTCATAGGGCTCAAAAGCGGTTTTATCGGCTATGGGCTCGGAGGGCGTGTTACGTAGCAGCCGCCCATATAATATGAGAAACGCCCCAGCGATTAAGATAATGAGCACGGTTGGCATTAAGGGCGCGCCGGAGAGGATACTAAAAGTTAAGAGGCTAACGGCGCTGACGGTTAAGATGACCGTTAAGTCCTGCGCAGAAAGCCGGCTTTGAGCGGGCGGTTTTTTCATAGCGGGTCAATAAAACTATTCATGATGGAAGTGTCATAAGCCCAATATTGGGGGGGCTGGCAAGTGAAATCGGGCTTAAGCGTCACTATAACGTTGATTTCTAAATATTAAGCTTTTCGTCATTCTTTAAACGGAATTTGGGCGTTAAATCGTGTAGATATAGAGGCCGCGTGAAATCTTCATTCTTATTGTTTTTCAATAATAATTGATTGACTTTCGCTAAGGCGCTGTTATTTAAGCCTCAGAGGAGACATTAAAATGCGTTTAACGATTCTATTGTCGGCAAGCGTGATCGGCCTTTCTGGGTGTGCCAGCCTGAATAGCCTGTCCAAAATTAAGCCGCAACCCACTGCCGTCGTTGCCCAAGAGGTCACGCCTACTGCGCCCGCTTGGGCTGAAACAGCCCCCGAAGACTTACCTACCACCGATTGGGTGGGTAGTTTTTCTGATGGGACATTAGACCAGCTTGTGAGCGAAGCCTTAGGCGCCAATACTAATATTCGCGCGGCTGCAGCTCGCGTCGACGCGGCCATGGCGCGCGCTGATATTTCAGCGGCGGACCGCTTGCCATCTGTCAACGCAAACTCCCGCGCCTCTCGCAATGAAAACGCTGGCCCTGCGCCAAGCTCAACAAGTTTGTCTCTGGGCGTTTCTGCCAGCTGGGAAGCTGACCTTTGGGGCCGCATAAGAGACGGCATTGAAACAAGTGAATTAGAGGCGGCGGCCACGACGGCTGATTATGCCGGCGCGCGGCTGTCTATTGCCGGTCAAGTCAGCCAATCTTGGTTTGATTTGATTGAAGCGCGGCTTTTAACGGAACTATCTGAGCGCGATGTAGAAACACAAGAGCGGGCGCTACGCCTGACACAGCGCAGATTTGAGGGCGGCGTGACGGGCTCGTCTGACGTGCGCCTTGCAAGGTCATCTGTGGCGAACGCGCAAGCTTTGCAGGCCAGTCGCCGTCAACGCTTATCGTCCGTTACGCGCCGCCTAGAAACATTATTGCGCCGTTACCCGGCCGAAGAAATTCAGGCCGCGGCTGACCTACCAACCTTGCCGCCGCTGTCAGGCGCAGGAACGCCGGGCTATATTTTGCGCAAGCGTCCAGATCTTTTAGCGGCCGAGCGGCGCCTCCAAGCGCAGGGTTTGCAAATTGATGTGGCCCGCAAAAACCTACTGCCGCGCTTGACCTTAGATGGTAGCGGCTCGTTAGGGGCTGGCGGCATAAACAAATTATTTGATATCGACGCTCTTGTCGGGTCACTTGCCGCTGGCTTAACGGCCCCAATTTTCCAAGGCGGCCGCCTAAAGGCTAACATCGTTCAGCAAGAGGCTCTATTACGCCAGCAGCTCGAAAATTATGCAGGCACGGCCTTAGATGCATATCTTGAAGTTGAGAATGCGTTAGATGGCGAGCAGCGCCTTTTAGAGCGCGAAATTGCCTTGCGGACATCACTTAATGAGGCTCGCGAAGCCGAAGACCGTCTTGAATTGCGCTATACTGAGGGCCTTGCAACAATCCTGCAATTGCTTGACGCGCAATCGCGCCGCCTCTCAGCTGAAGGGCAGTTAATTGGCGCTAGAAAAGAACGTTTAGCTAACCGCGTGCGTATGCATGTTGCGTTAGGTGGTGGATTAGAAACAGATGGCGGATTTGCGCCTTATAGTATAGCGGGCACTGCGCCCTAAAATGGAAAATTAAGTTATGTCGTCTCAGTCATATTCAGAGCCAGTTCAGCGTCAGGGCAGTTTTTTGCGAAAGCTACTTGTCATTCTTATTCCGATTCTTGTCGTTGTGGGTTTCATTGTCTTGGGCGTCGTTCTGATTGCAATGAATCAGAAACCTGAAGAGAAAAAGCGGGCTTTTAATACGCTGGCTGTAATGGCCGATTACGCTGTCCAAGATGACGTAAAGTTAACGGTTAAGACGCAGGGCGAAGCTCGCCCTCGCACAGAAATTGACCTTGTACCTGAAGTGGGCGGCAAGATTGTTTATGTCTCGCCTAATTTTATTGAGGGCGGAATCATCCAAAAAGGTGAGACATTGCTGCGGATTGAAGATGCCGATTATAAGGTTGCTGTTATTCGTGCCCAAGCGGGTGTCGCGCAAGCGGAACAAGTCTTGGTGCGTGAGCAAGCCGAAGGCGCGATTGCTAAAAGAGATTACGAAGAGCTGGGTCGTGGAGAGGCTAGTCCTCTTGCATTGAGGCTGCCGCAACAAGCGCAAGCAAGAGCGTCCTTGCAGGCGGCTCAGGCGGAGGTCCAGTCTGCTGAGCTTCAGTTAAAACGTACGGCCGTTCGCGCGCCATTTACAGGCCGCGTAAGAACGAAGAGTTCGGATTTGGGCCAGTTTGTTTCGCCCGGCCGGACCTTAGGCCGCATTTTTTCAACCGATATTGTCGAAGTGCGATTGCCGCTGACCGATAATGATCTCTCAAAGATGGATCTCCCTCTGGCCTATGTTGCCAAAGACCAAGCCTCAGCTCCTGATGTTAAGCTAAGCACGATAATTGCGGGTGAACGTCGTTATTGGAACGGGAAAATCATGCGCACAGATAGTGCCTATGACACGCAAACACGTGCACTTTTCGCGATTGCTGAAGTCTTTGATCCTTATGGAAAAGGCGCATCTGAGAATGGCTACCCTCTTGCACCCGGGCTTTTCGTTGATGCTGCTATAGACGGCAAAACCTATGAAAACGTTATCGTTTTGCCGCGTGATGGATTGCGCCCCGAAGATGAGGTCTATGTTGTTGATGATCAAGGCAAGGTCGAAATTCGGAAGCCCGAAGTTCTTGATACGGATAGTGAGCGCGCGCTACTCTTTGGGGGTGTTGAGCCAGGTGAGTTGATCGTCCTCTCGCCAATGGAAAAATCACGCGTGTCAATGACCCTAAAAGTTCTCGATGTGAATGACCCTAAAAAAGTTCTCGTTGATCCTCCCAAGCCGGAATGGATGAAGAAAATGGAAGAGAATGAGGGCAAGGATGACAAAAAGAAAAAACGAAGGGGCAAGAATAAAAAAGATGACGGCGATAAAAAAGCCGAACGGCCTTTGAAGAAGGGCGAAAAGCCTGAAACTGATGATAGCGGGACTGCTTCATCTGATAGCGGGGCGTCAGCCTCCACGGAGAGTGATCAATGAAATCCTTAATCGCATGGTTTGTTAAAAACCCCGTAGCCGCAAATCTGATTATGGTCACCATGTTCGTGGTGGGCGTTTTTGGTTTTAATAGTCTTGACCGGGAGTTTATTCCGCAAGTCACAATCAATGGTATGACCATTTCATCTGGCTGGCCAGGCGCTTCGCCGCGGGACGTTGAAGAGCAAATGGTTGTCCGTATTGAGGAAGCCATCGACGGGCTTGACGGTATCGATTATGTCGAGGCCACAGCGCGTGAAGGAAGCTATAACGTAAATGTTCGCACTAAATTAGGTATTGATTACGAAAAAATGCTCGACCAGGTTAAGGCACGTGTTGACGGTATTCAAAACCTGCCGCCCGATGCTTTCCGGCCTCAAATTTATCGCTGGGATGCGCGAGCCGATATTATTTACTTGGCATTACATGGGGACGTTGATCGTTTGACACTTCAGCGTGCCGCTACAGATTTACGTTTGAAAATCACGAAATTACCAGGGTTGCAGCTTACGCAGCAAATTTCAAAAATCTCCGAACAAGTGACGATTGAAGTTTCGGAAGATGCTTTGCGCCAGTATGACTTAACCTTCACGCAAGTGTCTCAAGCCATCTCAGGATCTTCTGTCAATCTCTCTGCTGGGACAGTAGAAACGACAGGTGGTAACTTGCAATTACGCGCGCGTTCATTAGCAAATTCCCAGGCTGAATTCGAAAACATCGTCGTCCGCCAAAGCCCTAATGGAGGCATTGTCCGTGTCGGGGATATTGCCAACGTTATAGATGGTTTTGATAACTTAAAATTTAACGCCCAATTTAACGGAGAAAATGCAGCTGTTTTTCAGGTTTCGTCACCAGATAATTCGGACGTGACCGAAGCAGGTAGAGCAATCCGGAAGTTCGAAAAAGAAATAAATGAGACACTACCCCCTGGCTTAAAATTTTCGATTTGGTTTGACGGTTCAACAATGTTTGACAGCCGCATGAGCCTTATCGGAGGCAATGCATTTACTGGTATGGTTCTTGTTTTGATTGTCCTTATGCTATTCTTGCGGCCTGCTGTGGCCATTTGGGTGACTGTTGGTATTGCAGCAGCCTTTATGGGCGCGATTGCGATTGCGCCTCATATCGGCATCACGCTCAATATGATTTCACTCTTCGCGTTCCTCTTAGTCATTGGGATTGTGGTGGATGACGCCATTGTTGTGGGGGAAAGTGTCCACTTCCATGTTGAAAATGGTATCTCGGGAAATCGCGGCGCAATTGCAGGGGCTAATATGGTTGTTAAGCCGGTCTTCTTTGCGGTTGTTACAACTATTTTGATGTTCATTCCGTTCTTGCTTATGACAGGTCCTATCCAAGCTATGTTGGGGCAAATCAGTCTTGTTGTTATCGCGGTTCTTATATTCTCGCTTATCGAAGCTTTCTTTATTCTACCTGCTCACTTGCGTCACCTTAAACCAGTTGACCATAATAAGCAGGGGCGTCTTATGCGTTTCCAGACGAGGATCGCAGACAGCCTTGTAAGTTTTGCGCAAAATACCTTCCGGCCTTTTGTCGCGGCTCTTATTAGGTTCCGTTACATAACTATGTCTGTTTTTGTCGGGCTGTTTATAATGTCAATCATGCTCCTCAAATCAGGTGTGGCGCCAAGCGCCTTTATTCCTGAGGTTGAGGGAGATATGATTGCCTTTAATGCGCGTTTCCCCGAAGGTACAAATTACGACAGGATCGAACAAGTGCGTGCGCAAGTTGACGCCGGCGTTAAGGCGTTAAATGAGAATACTCAAAAAGACTTTGGTCTAGATTTTGAATTGATTTCGGAAGCTGGTACATTTTCTCAGGGCCGAAGTGTTGAAGCTTTCTTGGCTTTGTCAGACCCAAATAAACGCCCCGATACATCTAGTAAAAATATTGCAGATAAATTGGAAGAATATGTTGGGCCAGTACCTGATGCTTATCGTGTCAGTTATGGTGTTACTGAAGGCGGGTCAGGCCAAGGGGGTGGGCTTTATTATGGCGTCGCGTCCTCTGATACAGAAGCTTTGAAGGCAGCTATTCTTGATCTCAAATCTGAAATCGAAAGCTATAGCGCTGTTTCAAGGGCTTGGGATGGCTTGGAGAGTTCCGCGCGTGAAATTCGCTTCACGCTCAAGCCAGGTGCGGAAACTTTGGGAATTAATCTCTCAAATGTAACGCGTCAGGTTCGTGAAGCCTTTTACGGCCGTGAGGTGCAGCGTTTACCTCGCAACGGTGAAGACGTTCGCGTTATGGTACGATATCCAGAAGAAGCGCGGGAGTCGATTGACAGCTTGAAACAGCTCCGTATTCGCGCTGCGAATGGCGTCGATGTGCCTCTGTTCTCAGTCGCTGATGTATCTTTCGAGGAAGGTGTTGGACGTATACAGCGCCGAGACCGTAAGCGCGTAACCTATACGGGCGCCCGAATTCGCGGAGAACAAAGCGAGATTGCTAAGATTAAGAAAGACATAAATGATAATTTTTTCCCGCAATGGGAATTACGTCACCCGCGTGTGAATCGTATCACGGTGGGCGAGGATGAAATTGAAACAAATTTCGTCAAGGAATTAAATATATCCTTAATTGCCATTCTCTTTATGATGTATGGCCTATTGGCGATTGCCTTTAAATCTTACGCACAACCGCTCTTGATTATGATTGCTATCCCGTTTGCCTTAGTGGGTATGATTTTTGGTAATATCGTGACGGACGTACCTTTTGGCATGATGTCCATATTTGGATTCTTTGCAGCTTCGGGCGTGGCCGTAAATGATAACCTCGTCTTAATCGACTATGTGAACCGTCTACGGGCTAAAGGCGTTGGGGCTTACCAAGCAATGCTCGATGCTTGTGTCGCGCGGTTCCGTCCAATTCTATTGACGTCTGTAACGACATTTATTGGCATTACGCCCATCTTGTTTGAGACGTCTGCGCAAGCTGAGTTCCTCAAACCCATGGTCGTAGCGTTAGCGTTTGGTGTCTTATTTGACTTCTTCCTGACCTTGATGTTGGTGCCGGCGATGTATGGTATTGGTGTTGATATTACCCGTTTCTTCCGCGGATTATGGCGCGGTGAGAAACAGCCGCGTTTGGGCTCAACTTATGACCCAGAAATGGCATTGGCTTTGGACGATATGGAATTGGATGAGGACATCATTCAAGATATCCCAACCTCCGTAGCAACACCGTCTCCCGCCGAATAAAAAAAAGCTGAATACTATAAAACTAGAAGGGACTACCGCATGACATTGAAACATTTACTGGCGCCAAGTTTATTGGCGCTGAGCTTAAGTCTGGCCGCCTGCAATAATGCTGGCACAGATACGGGCACAAAAGAGGCCGCTAAAACCGAGGCTTCTATAGTCAAAGCCGTTGCCGCCAAGCCGGTCTTAGGCGCTTATGGAATAGCGACCGAGAATATGGATTTATCCGTAAAACCGGGTGATGACTTCTTTGCCTATGTGAATGGTACTTGGCTGAAAAACACCGAAATTCCGGCGGACAAATCATCTTACGGCGCTTTTACGTCATTGCGAGATCTGTCTGATGACCGCGTTAAAGCTATCATTGAAGAAGCCTCTGCAAAAAATGCAGCCCCGGGTTCTGAAGAGCAGAAAATTGGTGATTTCTATGCTGCCTTTATGGATACGGAGAAAATCAATGCTGCCGGAATGGCGCCTATTGCGGCAGACCTCGCTAAAATTGCAGCCGTCAATTCCAAAGAAGATGTTGCTCGGCTTATGGGCGATCCGTCCATGAGCATAAGCGCGCCTGTTGGCGGTTGGGTTGATGTTGACGTGAAAGATGTTGAAAATTACATCTTCTATATCACGCAATCTGGCCTTGGTATGCCAAACCGCGATTACTACCTTGATGAGGGTGAGAAATCAGACCAACTTCGTAAGGACTATGTGACCTACCTTCGGACGATGCTCGAAGCGGCTGGTGATGAAAACCCATTAGGGAATGCCCGTAAAATCATGGCCTTTGAAACAGCTATGGCACGCGTGCATTGGACAAATACAAAGCGCCGTAACCGCAGCCTCACTTATAATAAAATGAGCCTTGATGAGCTTAAAACATATGCCGCAGGTTTCCCATGGGATACTATGCTTGAGGCGTCAGGTCTGTCAGACCAGGACACATTTATTGTACGTGAAAATGATGCCATTAAAGGTCTTGCAGCTGTGTTCGGGCGAACAGACCTTGAGACGCTTAAAGCTTATATGAAAGCTAAATATGTTGGCAGCATGGCGGCCTATTTGCCTAGCGAGATTGATCAAGCGCGTTTTGCTTTTTACGGCAAGGCCCTGCGCGGAACTGAAGTTCAGCAAGAGCGCTGGAAACGCGCGGTCAGCCAGATTGATGGCACTATGGGCGAAATGGTTGGTAAGGTTTATGTAGAAAAGCATTTTCCGCCTGTGGCGAAACAGGAAATGGATAAGCTGATTGAGAACCTACGCGCAGCCTTTAAGGACGGAATTGATAATCTTGCCTGGATGGACGCCGAAACGAAGGTTGAAGCTCAAGACAAGCTAGCGAAATTTAATCCAAAAATTGGTTATCCCGACGAGTGGACAGATTACTCTGCCCTATCCGTAGATAGAAACGACCTCATTGGGACTATTAAGTCCGCCAATGTGTGGTCTTGGAATGATAATATCTCAAAGCTTGGCGGACCGATTGACCGCGGGGAGTGGGGTATGAACCCGCAAACAGTGAATGCTTATTATCGCCCCTCTTTGAATGAAATTGTTTTCCCTGCTGCTATATTGCAGGCGCCATTCTTTGACCCTGCCGCTGATCCAGCCGTTAATTATGGCGGCATTGGCGCTGTTATAGGTCACGAAATGGGCCATGGTTTTGATGACCAAGGCCGTAAAACAGATGGCAATGGTGAGCAGCGTGATTGGTGGACCAAAGAAGATGGCAAAGCTTTTGAAAGCTTATCCGGAGCTTTGGCCGATCAATATGATAAATTTGAGCCTTTGCCGGGTGAGAACCTCAATGGTAAATTGACCATGGGCGAAAATATTGGCGACCTCACGGGTATCACGATGGGATATGCGGCTTATAAGCGGTCTCTGAACGGTAAAGAGGCTCCTATTATTGACGGGATGACCGGGGACCAACGTTTCTTCCTGGCTTATGGTCAAATCTGGCAACGTAAGTTCCGCGAAGAAGCCATGCGGACTCAAATTAAAAATGGACCGCATAGCCCGGGCGAATACCGCGCCAATGGCATCGTGCGCAACTTTGACGCCTGGTACGAAGCTTTTGATGTTCAGCCCGGCGACGCGCTTTATCTAACCCCTGAAAAACGCGTCAAAATCTGGTAATAACGGAAAACCTAAAACCTCGCTTTTTAAGCGGGGTTTTTTCTTGGTCTCTTATCTTATAAAGACCAGCAATGCGGAGATGGGAGCGTAGGTGTATTTACGCGTTAATGGGTTGTTCTCAGGGGAAAAGCCTCGCATTGCGAAGCGAATGAGGCTTTATTGGGCGTAGTTATAACTTTGGAGTCGGGATGGCCGTATCGTCACGTCATAATGGATTGATAATGCCGAGCCTTATATGGCTCGCGGCTATAGCAGCTGCCTTTTTTGGGGCTTTTGCAAAAGGCGTGGATATCAACACAATATGGCCAATGGCAGCCATAGCCGCGATGCCTGCAATAATATCTTTAATTTTCTCGCCTGTTTTGCGCCGCGAATGGGCGCAGCTCTTGGTGATTTTCGCATGGCTAGCTTTAGCTATTATTGCCTGCATCTCGATAGCCTTCATCCCGATGGCTGTTCTGTTCCTCTGCGCTCCTGCGGCCGCGGCATTGTTTGAGAAAGAGAAAGTTGTGGAAGCCATGGTGATGGGCGCGATATTCGCGGCGCTGCTGTGGTATGCCGGCCAAGAAGGTTATATCCCCCAATCGCAAACCACTGAGGCGCAAGCTCTATGGGGCAAGCAGGCCGGGTTGATTGCCACGATCGGCCTCATGATAACAACAATGTTCGCTGCCGCGCGAAGTAAAGTGCCGCAAATACATAAAGACGCCGCTATTCCGGCGCATCTTTCAGTAGAATCCGAAGCTTTACTGAACGCCATTGACGGCGCTGTTTTACGTTTTGACGGACATGACCGCTTAATGTCATCTAACGTTCAAGCCAGTCAATTATTTGGCTTTGCGCAAGGGCTTTCGCAAATGCCTCTGGGCGCATTGGTTTCTCATGATCCTGACACCCAACAAGATATCGAAGACCTCATTGGGGCCGCGCGCTCTACTCAAGCGCCTCAAAATGCCCGGCTCGAGACGCGCTTTGAAACAGACAGGATGAGCTACCTCGAAGTGGTCGCGACGCCGATAAATGCGCGTGAGGTGCTGCTGCATTTGCATGACGTCACGGAAGAAGAAGACCGCGTTGAGACGATGCTCCGCTCTAATGCGCTCTCGCAGCAAGCGACGGATGATAAGGCGCTTTTCTTTGCTGGCGTTAGCCACGAATTGCGGACACCGCTCAATGCGATTATCGGCTTTTCCGATATGATGCGCTCGCGCCTCTTCGGACCATTACCTGGAAAATATGCAGAATATGCTGATCTGATCCATGATAGCGGTCAGCATATGCTCGATCTCATTGGTGATGTCTTGGACATGTCCAAAGTCGAAGCCGGAAAATATGAACTTCATTATGATAGCTTTGACGCGTCGGATGTCATCCGCAGCACCACCAAAATAATCCGCCCAACAGCAGACTCCGCCGAAGTTGTCTTATCAATCGACATTGATGAAAATGAGCCTCTCATAATTCAAGCTGACCGCAAAGCTATGCGTCAGATTCTACTCAACCTATTATCGAATGCGATTAAATTTTCGCATAAGGGTGGCCGCGTTATTATCGGGGCCAAGGCGGTAGGCGATACGCTGAACCTCTCAGTCCAAGACCACGGCGTCGGCATGAGCCCTGATGAGATTAAAACACTTGGCGAGCCTTACAAACAAACTGCCAGCGCAAAAATGGTCGAAGACCGCGGCACGGGCCTTGGCCTCGCTTTAGTTAAATCCCTGACGGAACTGCACGGCGGACGCTTCACTGTGGCGAGTCAGATAGATGAGGGCACAACGGTAGACGTGTTCCTGCCGCTTGATCGAGTTTAATTGGGTCGAAATGAATAAAGTCGTCATATATGATTGGGACGGCAGTCTTAGAAAAATTGATCTTACAAACTTTTTAAAAAACGAAAACCGAATAGGTTTAAGGCGTGCGAAGAAAATTGTTGACGATTTTCTCGAGGGTATTGCATTTGAGATAAATGTTTCAGACGAATTGAAACTTGACGTATTGTTAAAAGCGCTCGATCAGTTTAATTTGAAATATTCAATAAATAAAATGAATTCAGTGTAAAGCGCGCTAACGTTGCTGTTGATCTTTTGAAACAGGCAACGAAATGTTCGCTCCCGTCCGTCCCATTTGAATGAAGTTTCGGACGTAGCTCGCCCTGCCTCTAAAGCTATTAAAGTATGAGGTATCTTGGATGTTGAAGCGGGGATGTACCGCTGATTGGCGCGGTCTGAATTGCTTATCCAAACCGTATTATCCGAGAGCCGTTTTATCACCAAAGTCGTTGTTTTTGGGGCAGCTCCATGAGCTTCAAAAATAGGCGCAAAAGCATCAATTTTGGATGTCTGGCAAGAGGTGAGACTTGCCAAGAATACTGTTAGAATTAGGCAAGTGAAAACACGATACATAAAAACCCCAAGCTATGAAGCTTAGGGGTAATTAATAATAATGGTAATTTCAAGACGCCTTACCGACGCCCGCGTGACGGTATCAACAGTCCTAAGAGCATGAAGAACACGGCCATGGCTAAAGCTAACATGATGGCGGGTGTCTTTGTTAACTCTTTGCTCCAAGCGGCAGCTTTAGACTGCGTGCCGTTTTCGCTCGATAACTTTGCTCGCGTTTGAAGGTCATTGAATGAGCCGCTTAAGTCGAGTTTTTGCCAGGCAGTTTTGGTTCTGATCGACGCATTTGACGTCCATGTTTTAAGGCCTGCCATTAAGCTGTCTGCCGTTTTAGGGCTAGAGGTTACCTCAGACAAACCGCGTAATTGCGGGACATTAGCCGCGATAGGTTTGACTCTAGGCGGAACTACCTTGTCCGTTGTTTGATCCACTGTCTTGCCCGCTAAAAGCGACGCCGCACTCATTTTGAAATTATCAAATTTACCGCGAACTGACGACATATCAACTTCGCCAAACTCAAATGCGCCCTTATCAAATTTGGGTAGATTAAATTCTGGAATTTTGAAACGGCTAAGCTTGGATGGTTTTTGCTCTGAACCGCTGAATCCTGGCACGGTCATAGCTGTTTGTGCCATGATAACTTTGGCGCCGTTCCAGCGCGCGACACTGCCTTCCACGGCGTTCCAAGCCTTAGGCTCAATGAGCTCGCTTGCAACGCTAGAGAAAGACCGCCCAGGGACATTCGTGATAACGCCCATGACTTTGCCGCCGCCCCGAGGGGAGGGGTAAAGGGCCGCAACGCCGCCATTACGGATACGCCCGGCCTCAGCTTGACGCTGGGCGTAGAGGCGAAGGGTGGTGTCTTCGTCATTGGCGGCAAAGCGGTCGATAGATGCGACGCGGCCTGCGCCGATTAAAGCCTGTCCTTTAAGGGCGGACCTCAAACCTTTTGGTCCGCCGCTACTTATGGCTTTGTCAATATTGGTGCTTGGCCCAATGACGAGAACATTTTTGTCTGCCGCGATAGCGCCCAGATTTGTTGACCGCATATAATCTGCTTGGGTCCAGCCATAACCTGAGGACTTGGCGAGTTTTGCGAGAATTTTTAATGAGGCGTTGTAATCACGCGAAGACAAAGCTGGCAGCATGACAACGCTATCGCTGCCGTGTTCAATTGAGAAGGGCGCGCCCGTGGCCATCAATTTACTGAGCTCCGCCGCGGGGGAGGCGGTCGGTGTTTCGATCTTTATTTTTGATCCTTCCCCTAAATAAAACCCAGGGGCCTGCTGCGTGAAGTTACAGCCTAGCGCGCCGCTCATTTCGAGTGTTGGCGTAATGGATAATTGGTTATCTGCGCCTTGAAGCGTGCCAGCGGGGATTTTGAAGGCGACTGATTTTCGTGATTTGTTTAGCGTGGTGAAGCCAAGAGATTGCCCGTTCAGATCGACTGAAACACGCGAATTATCTGACACGGTGTTATCGCTGGCGATACGGAGCAAAATTTCGCCCGTGCTGGCGACCGGGTCGCTAACGTTAAATGTAAGGGTTTGAGGCTTTGGGCCCCATCCACTGTCGAAATAACCGCCGCCTAAATCCGCAAGCTTGGCCGCGCGGTCTACGCGGTTAACAGAGGAGCCCAATGAGGATTGCATATGCATTTCGCCGACGCTGGTGACTGGGCGGTGCGCGTCAGGCAATTGGTATGTAGCAAAACTTTTTGCGGTTTCCATAACTTCGATATCTGTGTCGCCCGTTATGATAAGGCGCATAGGGCTGCCTTTATGGATAAGAATTCTCGGGCCCGACCCGTCTAAGATTTTTGTATCCGACACCCAGCCGTGAAGCTGGTCACGGCGGCCCAGGACGATGTCAAATTCACCAGAGCCAGAAGATGTTTTAAACTCGGGTGTTTGCGCCATGCGTAGTCCCATGCCTTGGGCAGCCAGGGCTTGTAACTTAGCCGTGTTATGGCCTCGGGCAAGAATACGCACTGATTTTGGCGCGGTCGTTGGATTGCTTAGCCGAGCCTCAACGTCGCGGATTTCATAATTGCGCGCCTTTGCGCGTGCTTTGATGATGACCATGCTATTCTTGAAATCCAGTCTCCAGCCGCCATGTTGCGGCGTCAGGCACTGCGCGCCAGCAGGCGTATTATAGGTGAAGCGGATTTTATTGTTGCGCGGACGAATACGGGCCTTGTCCAGTTTGATGCGCGCATCAAAGCCTTGGCCGCGGGTTATGACAGGTGTGGGTTTGCCATTGTTAAATTGCACCATAAGCGGCGTAAGGCGGCTAACTTTTCCCAGCGGGTCTGCCGATAAAAGCAGTTCAAGTCCGTCCGTCCAATCTGTGTCGCTAGCGTCAAAGGAAAATTCAATACTCGGATTGCGCCAATCTAGCACGCGCTCATCGAGGCCCTCGACCGCAGAAAGGCTCGTTTTATAGACCGTTGTGCGGGTTTCGGGTGTATAAACGGCCGCATTTGCCGTGACAGACACAGCGGCAGTGCTTAGGAGAAGGACTGAAAGCGCCGTTTTTAATGCGGCATTTTTATAATGGGACATTGTCCGAGGCCTTATGATTAACATAAGCCTAACCAAGCAAGAATGGTGCCAAATATTCCGTCTGAGACGGATTAATATATAAAGCTCCAAATGCCAGAAAGCCTCAAGAATGACGCCACTTTTAAAAGCCGGATTTTGGACTTCAGCGCTTATCCGAACCGCCGAAATAGAGGGCGCATTTGCAGCGGTGGTAAAGAGAGGTGACCCTGATGCAGGGGCCTGCCTCGTCAAAGTTAGATTGCTTAACGGACAAGCAACTCTGTACCGCCCCATTCGCAATATGGCTGGAGAGCGGGTCTGGTTACCCAAAGGGCCAGAAGGTGAGCGCGAGATTGATACTTACATCAATAGCCGCGTTGATGATGATCCAGATATTTGGATCGTTGAAATTGAAGATCGGAAGGGCCGACATTTCTTAACGGAACCAATCGAACACTAATGCAAACTTGAGGGGTGTTGACTCATGGGATGCTCGTATTAACCTCATTCCTCCATGGTCATTTACAAATGTTCTATTTAGGTCTAATTTTCAGAATTGAATTCAGCTATACTTAACAAACGGGGGCTGAAAATGAATGATAATAACAGAGATGTCGTCGGAAATGTATTGTCGGCGATTAAAGTCATTGAGGCCAGCGACACGCTTGATGAGCTTTTGGATGGCATATCGGCCTTCTCCAAACCTCTAGGGTTTACCTATGCCGGGATAGGCCAAATTATAAATCCTGCCGTTTTGGAACGGCCCATAACGGATGTCGGAATTTCAGATTTCCCTAGAGAGTTTAATGATCGCTGGCTTGCTCAGGGATATATTATGCATGACCCGATCCTGCGATATGCTCTGAGTTATAGAGCGGCCTTTACGTGGCGCGAGGCTTATGAATATGCAACGCGTTATGGCCGCCGAATCTTCGATGAAGCGGAAGAGTTTGGTCTGAGTGACGGCATCGCCATACCCGTCATCGTCGGGAAATATCCGACGGGGTTAGTATCGTTGGTGCACCCGGACCCAAGATTTTCTGAGGCAGAAATTGCCCATATCCAATTGGTTTGCATTCATAGCTATACGCGCATGCTCCGGATCATTAATGCTGAGAAACAAGACCGCACAGATGCTCTGACAGTTCGCGAAATTGACGTTCTTCACTATGTCGCGGCCGGTAAAACGAATTGGGAAATCGGGAAGATTTTAGAGATTTCTGAAGACACCATCAAAATGCACATGAAAAACATCACACGCAAACTTGATGCCGCCAATCGCGCGCATTCGGTTGCTTTGGGTATCCGTGAGGGACAGATTCTCCCATAATCTAAACGCTTTTTTCTGAACCTACCCGTTCGGGTAATATACGCAATTCACCTCAAAGGCTAACTCCATAAGTCGGAGGATTGCCTAATGGTTGATATTGTTACACATGAAAACCGTAGTCTATATGTGGACGCTCTCGATGAGATGTTCCGTTTGCGCTATCAAGTTGCCGTCAATGAAATGGGTTGGCCACTGCCAAATGCCAAAGACGGCTATGATATTGATGAGTTTGACACCGAAGACAGTATCTATCTTTTAGAATATGCCGATGATGGCCGTATGGTCGCCTGTGCACGCTTAAACCCAACAACCAAACCTAACTTACTATCTGAAATTTTTCCGAATTATTGCGACTTTGGGACTATTCCTAAAGACGACAGAATATACGAATACTCACGCTATATGGTGACCAAGAAAGGTTTGTCGCAAGCAGAGTTCGTTAGGGCGCGTGCCAATATCACATTGGCTGTCAACGAGTTCTGCCTGGCTTACGGTATCGAGCAAGTCACGCTTTTGACCTATATGAAAAACTACCCTATTGCGGCGCATATTTGGGACACGCTGCCCCTCGGTACACCGCAAGTTTATGACGTAGATGGAATTCAATATATTGCCGCGATTTCTACCCTGACTGAAGAAGGTCTGGAACGTTCTCGCAAATATTCCGGTATTACCCACAAAGTCGCTAGCATGGTTGTCCCACTAACTTACGCAAAGCAGCTTGCTACATCGCGTCAGGTAAAACGCGCCTCTTAAAGCCGTCCTTAAAAATATAACAAAAGAATGAGGGTTCACAATGTCTAAGACCGAAAACAAAATTATACAGCTTTACAATCAACATGACCGCATAATGAATTCCGGGACTGGCGTCGTAAAGCTGCCGCCCGTTATAACGCGGCGCGGTAAAGAGCTTTTGGGCGATATTGAGGCTGTTTTAGAAATACCTCAAAACCGCGCCTATGTGGAAGCGACTTTGGAAGAGGCCTTGAGCAGAATTGCTAGCCGACTCTTGGGGCCGGAGAACCAACGTTAAGCCAAGTTTTTAGGCCTCACTTGAGGCGTCTCATTAGCCTTAAACCCAATAAAATTGACGCCATAATCAACCCTGACATCAATCCATACCAGACACCATTCGCGCCTATATCGGTCTTCAGGGCCAGGATGTAGGCGACAGGAAATCCGACTATCCAATAGCTGATGCCCGTAAATAACATAGGCCAATTTACGTCTTTTAGACCCCGTAGGAGCTGGTTCGCAGAGACTTGGATCGCGTCAAAAAACATGAAGGCTGTCGCGATAGGGAGGAAGCCAATGACGAGGGCAATGACCTCAGCATTTTCTGCCTTTTCTAAATTCAGATAAAGCGAGGCTGTGAATTCAGGGAAAAGCGCCACCGGAATGGCCAGCAACATGATCGCCAGAACAGAAGCCGTCATAGTCGTGCTTGCTGCGCGGCGCGTTGCGGGCTTATTGCTTGCGCCTTCCGCCAAGCCAATCCTTACAGCGCCCGCCATGGACATGCCCCATGGCAGCATAAAGGCGAGGGCGGCGACATTTAGCGCTATTTGATAAGCAGCGGCTTCGAGAACGCCGATGAGTCCCATAATGATGATAGCGGCGTTAAAAAGCATGCCTTCAAAGACAGTTGTCAGGCTGATAGGCCAGCCCAAAATGATAACCTCCCGAAAGCGCTGCCAATCAGACTTCCAGAAATTCTTAAAGATTTGAAAGCTATTGGCGCGTTTGTCTAAGCGAATATATAATAAGAAAAGACAAAAGCTAAAAATATAAGCCAGCGAGGACGCTATGCCCGCTCCGACAAGTTCCAAACGAGGAGCGCCAAAGTTTCCAAAAATGAAGATGTAATTGAGAAGGCCATTTGTGGCCGTCCCAATAACAACCAAAATAAGAGGAACAAGTGTCTTCTCTAAGGCCGCAAGAAAGTTGCGCAGCGCCATTGTCGCCATAGCAAATGGCAAGCCAATGGCCAGTGCCATAACATATTTCCCTGCTTTGGCAGACACCTCTGCGTCTTGACCAAAGGCCAATAAAAGCTCCTCGGTAAATGAGAGTAGAATCACGATAAGCGGCGTCATCAAAAAGATCACCCAAATCACCATGCGCACGGATCTGCGGGCATCTCTGGTATCATTTTGATCCGCGCCAAGAGCTTGAGAAACGAGAGGGGATACAGCCGCAATCGGGCCAGAGCCGAGCATCCAAAGGGCAAAGTAAATCACAGAGCCGAGCCCTGCTGCGGCCACGTCTTCTGGGCTAATACGGCCAATCATCACTGTATCAATGAAATAGACAAAGAACTGAATGAACTGTGCTAAAGCCATAGGCACGCCAATCCACAGCAAGGCTCGCATTTCGCCCCACCAGCTTTTTGGCAATACCGCTTTTTGCGGCGCCTTATGTGTCAGTGTTTCAGACATCCGCGAGTGTTAGAGATTTTAAGTTCAAAAAGAAAGAGAATTTACGTTTGACCGCCAAGCAGAGCTTGTCATGAAACTGTCATAAAAATTATAAGAAAGTGACAAAAGAATCTGCCATAGCGCTGCCAAACGGGGCGAAGCCCTCCATCGTAAAAAAAGGCCAAACCGATGACAAAGATTTCCAAGAGCGGCTTAGCTGTCCCTATATTGGCCGTTGCGATGGTAATTCCCTCTGCCGCTCATGCGCAAGATTTTACGATCGACTTTGGCGGACGTTACATGTTGGATTATACAGTTGCCGATATTAGCGGTCCAGATAGTGAGATTAAAGATGAGGAAATCCGCCGCTTACGGGGCAAGGTTTCTGGAAAAATCGGTAAAAAATGGTCTTACAAAGTTGAGACAACATTAGATACTGAGGATGGAAACAATCTTATCCTTGAAGATGCTTATGTTCAATTTAAGCCGGGTGTTGGAAATTGGGCTTTGATTGTGGGTCAAGACAACACAACGGTTTCCATGGCTGAGGAAACATCCTCCCTTTTCAGTTCTACCTATGAGCGCGCGGCTTTTACAGACGCATTTGGGTTTTCACGCCGACTAGGTGTTATCGCCAAAACCAGCGGGGATAACTATACATTTTCAGCGGGCGTTTTCTCTTCAAACCTGGAAGGCGAAAATGGCGGTTCCACGGATAACGGCAAAGCGGCATCGGCTCGCGCAACCTATAACCCCGTTAAAACGGATGAAATGACGGTTCACCTTGGGGCCTATTGGCGGTATCGCGATAAAGGAGATGACAGTTCAAATCTTCGCTATCGTCAGCGTCCCTTCACCCATGCCGCACCTTCACGCATTATTGATACGGGCCGTTTCGCTAAAAGTGATAATACCTTCGGTATTGAAGCGGCGGCGACGACAGGTAAGCTTTGGGCGGCTGGTGAGGCGTCAGTCCTGAAGGCTAATGGCGCAGGTGCCAATCCTGATGCAAATTTTGGCGGCTATTACGGCGAAGTCGGTGTCTTCTTTGGCGGCAAGAAAGTTTATAAAGGACATAAATTCAATCGTCCAAAAGTAGACACTCCATTTGGCCAGGGCGGATATGGGGCTGTCTCTTTTGTGGCCCGCTATGACAGTCTCGATCTTCAGGACGCTTCATATACCGGGAAACTTAATACCATCGTGCTGGGCGCGGATTGGTGGCCAACGGGTAATACGCGGCTGGGCATCAACTATTTCGATGCTGACGCTACAAATGGTTCAGCCGATAAGGGCGAAGGCTTTGTGGCTCGCGCCCAATTTGACTTTTAATCAACAACCTGAATGAAATTGAATATTATGATGATGAAATCACTTATTTTTGGTGCGGTAGGCGCGGTTCTTTTAATTGGCTGCGCCGATAGCGTTGTTGTCAAAGACACTGTTACTGATAGCCAGCCAAATACCACGGCCTCTAAGACAACCAAAGCTGTAAAGATTGCTACGGGCGGGGACATCCGTGTTGTCGGATCCTCAACGGTTTATCCGTTCTCGACGAAGGTCGCGCAGGAATTTAAGAATAAAACGGGCTTTAATGTTGTTGTCGAATCTACAGGTTCAGGCGGCGGCCATAAGCTATTTTGTTCAGGCACAGACGAAACATCGCCGGACATCGCAAACTCTTCGCGCCGCCAGAAGAAGTCTGAATTTGATAATTGCCAAAAAAACGGCGTTGACGAGATTGTCGAAGTTAAGATTGGTTTTGACGGCATTGTCTTAGCGAATGCTTTGGATGCGGCCGTCATGAATATGAGCCTTAAGGACGTCTTTATGGCCTTTGCCAAAGATGTGCCGACATCTGAGAGCAATTGCTCGATGAAGGCAAACCCTTATATGAATTGGTCAGACATCAACCCAGACCTACCTAATGTGAAGATTGAAGCTTACGGCCCGCCGCCAACATCTGGCACGCGTGACGCCTTTGTTGAGATTGCAATGGAGGGCGGCGCGAAACAGGTCGCTTGCTTGGCAGAACTCCGAAAGCAAGATAAAAAGGCCTTTGCGAATATCGCACACACCCTTCGCGAAGACGGAAAATGGATCGATGCCGGCGAGAATGATAATGCGCTCGTTCAGACATTAGTGAATACGCCCACGGCGGTCGGCGTATTTGGCTATTCATTCCTCGATCAGAACGCGGATAAGATAAAGGGCGCGAATATTGATGGGACTGCGCCAGAATTTGAAAATATCGCTGCGGGAGATTATGCCGTGGCACGCTCGCTCTATTTCTACCTTAAAAAAGGCCATGTCGGATCGACGCCAGGATTGCAGGAATTCGCGCTTGAATTTACCTCTGATGCCGCATCTGGCCCTGGCGGATATTTAGAAGAAATTGGCTTAGTCCCGCTTCCAGAAGCTGAGCGCGCAAAGGTGCGTATGTCCGTCCAAAATCTTAGCCCTTACAGCCAGTAAGTCGGCATAGTTTCTTATTTAAAGGCGGCGCTTCGCAAGAGCTGAGCGCCGTTTTTCTTTGTCGTAAAACTTACATAAAACTGCCTTAAAGGCGGTTACAGTTAAGGTAATAGGCGGACTCAGTGAGCCAAGTTTCAATTTATATGATGTTGCTTATCGCTGTTCTGACAGTGAGCGGATATGTTTATAACCGAAGTTCTGCTTTAACGAAGTTTAAGCAGGCTCGGGCTGCGGCTGGCGGTAAATTAGTTATGTCGGCTTGGCACTCTCAGGCCAGTTATCATGGTTATTTCACGGCATGGATTGTTGCGCTTTCGACGTTTGCTGTTTTTATTATTGGGCTATTTATAGGCGGAAGCGGGACAGGATTTAACGCGCTATGGCTTGGCGCAATAATCATCACAGCTCTTGCCGTCATCATTTTTACCGGCCGTCAGGTAAGCGGGAAGTTTCGGGCGCGAACCTATGTCGAGCGCTTTATAAAAGGTCTTTTGATAGGGCTATCCGTTATCGCGGTGCTCACGACATTAGGTATCATCGCCTCTCTTCTATTTGAGAGCTTACGCTTTTTCAAAGAGGTGCCGTTTATGGATTTCCTCTTCGGTCTTCAGTGGTCGCCTCAAACTGCAATGCGCGCAGACCAAGTAGGACAAAGTGGATCATTCGGGGCGATACCCGTCTTTGCCGGGACCTTTTTGATTATGTTAGTTGCGATGACAATAGCGGGCCCCATTGGCCTGATGATTGCGATTTACCTGACAGAATATGCCTCGAGCGGTGTGCGTAAATGGGTGAAACCCGCCATTGAAATTCTGGCGGGCGTTCCGACGGTGGTTTACGGCTTTTTTGCCCTTTTGACCTTCGCGCCCTTTGTTCGAGGATTCGCTGAGAGCTTGGGGTTTTCCGTTCCAACTCAGAGCGCTTTGGCCGCAGGCGTTGTCATGGGCGTGATGATTATCCCATTTGTTTCCTCTCTCTCGAGTGATGTTATAAATGCGGTGCCGCAAACTTTGCGCGACGGGTCGGCTGCCCTTGGGGCGACGAAATCAGAAACAATGAAGCAGGTTGTTTTCACCGCGGCGCTTCCAGGGATTATCGGTGCTTTTATGCTCGCCATATCTCGCGCCATTGGCGAGACGATGATTGTCTATATGGCGGCGGGTAAGGCAGCCAACCTCACAGGCAATCCCTTTGAGGCCGTGACCACTGTTACGGTGCAAATTGTCGCTTTGCTGACAGGAGACTCCGACTTTGATAGTCCTAAGACGCTCGTAGCTTTTGCGCTCGGCCTCGTCCTCTTTGTTATTACGCTTCTATTAAATGTTGTCGCGCTGACGGTTGTGCGCCGTTACCGCGCGAAGTATTAGATTATGACTGAAACGACCCTTACATCTGAAGCTGCGCTTAAGCGCCTCAAGAAACGCCGTGGTAAAGAATGGCGCTTTCGCCTCTGGGGCCGCGCCTCGATTGCTTTTGCGCTCGCCGCCTTGGCTTGGCTTCTTTTTAGTATTGTCGGGACGGGCTATACGGCATTTCAGCAGCACTTTATGCGGATGGATTTTCAGCTCACTGAGTCTGTTCTTGCGCCTGATGGAACACGCGACCCAGAAATTTTGCGCGGGGCGAATTATCGGAAAATCGTCCAAACCACTCTCTATGAGCAATTTCCAGAGGTCACGGGCCGTAAGGACAAGCAAGAGCTCTTTGCGCTTGTCTCTGCGTCTGGCGCGACCAATTATCTGCGCCAATTAGTTTATAAAAATCCTGATCTTATTGGCAAGACGGTTACTGTTACGGTGCCTGCTTCTGATCAAATCGATCAACTTCTTAAGGGCTATATAAAGCGAGATACGCCAGAGAGCCGGCGTAAAGTGTCCAATCAACAAATTGTCTGGGCGGACATTCTCAAAGAGCGAGGTGTTATAAAAAAGAAGTTTAACCGTATTCTCTTCATGAACCCGGATAGCCGCGATCCTGAGCTTGCGGGGATTGCCGGCGCGGCGGTTGGCTCGCTAATGATATTGGTTGTTGCCTTTGTTTTGGCGTTCCCCATAGGGGTAGGCTCGGCGATATATTTGGATGAATTCGCCCCTAAAAACAAATTCACAGATTTTATTGAGATCAATATTAATAACCTTGCCGCCGTACCCTCCATTGTGTTTGGTCTTTTGGGCCTCGCCGTATTCCTGAACTTTATGGGCATGCCGCGATCTCTGCCTATTGTGGGCGGCATGGTGTTAGCGCTGCGGGTCTTCCCGACCATTACAATTGCGACGCGTTCAGCTATGCAAGGCGTTAGTCCTTCCATTGTTGACGGCGCGCTTAGTCTTGGGGCGTCTCATACGCAGGCGGTGTTCCAGCAGAAGCTTCCACTGGCGGCCCCTGGCATCTTGACGGGTTCAATTATTGGCATGGCGCAAGCTTTGGGCGAGACAGCACCGCTGCTTATGATTGGGATGGTGGCATTCGTGACCGAAGTGCCGAACTCTATAACTGAACCTGCAACAGCTTTGCCTGTGCAAATATTCTTGTGGTCTGACAGTGCCGAGCGGGCTTGGGCAGAGCGCACATCTGCTGCGATTATTGTTTTGTTGGTTGTCTTGATAACTATGAACGGCTTTGCCATTTGGCTGCGCAATCGCCTTGAAACGCGGCGCTAGAAAATAGCGCTATGAGAGATTTAATATGACGCATGATAACATAAAATTCACCTGCCGAGATGTGCGTGTTCATTACGGCGATTTCGAAGCCTTACATGGAATTGATATTGATATTCCCGACCGCGGCGTGACCGCTTTTATCGGGCCGTCAGGTTGCGGAAAGTCCACGTTTTTGCGGACCTTTAACCGCATGAATGACACGATTGATGGCTGCCGCGTTAGCGGTAAAATCCACATGGATGGTCAAGATATCTATGATAAAAACCTTGACCCTGTTCTTTTGCGCGCGCAGGTAGGTATGGTTTTTCAAAAGCCCAACCCGTTCCCAAAATCGATATATGACAATGTCGCTTATGGCCCGCGCATTCACGGCCTGACATCGTCTAAGGCCGAGCTAGATGCCCTTGTAGAGAAATCTTTGCGCAGGGCCGGGCTGTGGGATGAGGTTAAAGACCGTCTTAAACTTTCCGGAACGGGACTATCAGGGGGTCAGCAGCAACGCTTGGTCATCGCGCGGGCGATTGCTGTTTCGCCCGAAGTCATTTTGATGGATGAGCCCGCTTCTGCGCTCGACCCTATTGCTACGGCGAAGCTCGAGGCTCTCATTGAAGAGCTCAAAGAGCGCTATTGCATCATTATCGTGACCCATTCTATGGCGCAGGCCGCGCGTGTGTCTGATAAAACAGCCTTTTTCTATATGGGCGACCTGATTGAGTATGATGTGACAGAAAAGATTTTCACAAACCCTGGCAATAGCCGTACACAAGACTATATCACTGGCCGTACAGGCTAATTGAATTTATTTTAAATTTGTTATGGATATCTTGGGTTCGACCCTAGGTATCCGAGCTTTTTGGCCTTAAAGTCCCCCAAATTAACACCTTCGGGGAAGACCATGCTGACACCAAAAACAGAAGCGCCTTTATCACCTCAGCTCGTGCGAGTTGATGATTTGACGCGCCTTTTCCTCGCTTTAGCTTTTTTAGCGGCCATATATTTCTTCGTGACGGCAACAGGCATCGCGGATGTCCCTACGACATCAGGCCGTGTCTTCCTTATTATTTCGGCAGTTGTCGGCGCTTATATGGCGCTTAACATTGGCGCGAATGATGTCGCCAATAATATTGGCCCTGCCGTTGGTTCCGGCGCTCTGACATTGTCAGCGGCCATTATACTCGCTTTCATATTTGAAAGCTCAGGCGCCCTTATTGCCGGGGGGGATGTCGTTAATACGATTAAAAAAGGTATCATTGACCCTTCAATGATACCAGACGCTCAAACCTTTATATGGGCCATGCTTGCGGCGTTGATGGCGGCCGCTGTCTGGCTTAATATTGCGACGGCTCTGGGCGCTCCTGTCTCTACAACGCACTCTATTGTTGGCGGCGTGTTAGGCGCAGGTATTGCCGCAGGGGGCTGGGGTATTGCCGATTGGGGTAAGGTTCAGCAAATCGTAGCAAGCTGGGTCATTTCTCCGGCTATGGGCGGATTGATTGCGGCCAGTTTTCTCTTCGGTATAAAGCAATTTATTTTCGATAAAGATGATAAGATTGCGGCTGGCAAACGGGTTATTCCGGTCTTACTTGGGATCATGGCATGGGCTTTTACGACTTATATTATCCTAAAAGGCATCAAGAAACTGATTAAAGTTGAAATGCCAATCGCCTTGTTGATTGGATTTGGCGCGGCTGTTCTGACGTATTTTGTAACGCGTCCGCTTATTGCCAAGGCTTCCGAGGTCTTGAAGAATAATCGTGATAGCATTGATGGATTATTTGTTATCCCGCTGATTGTTGGTGCGTGTTTCCTAAGTTTTGCGCATGGCGCTAATGATGTCGCCAATGCTATCGGGCCATTAGCCGCTATCAATGACGCTGTACGCTCTGCCGAGATCGCAACGAAAGCCGCCATACCTCTCTGGGTTATGGGTATCGGCGCTTTGGGTATTGCTGTTGGCCTGGCCTTATATGGACCTAAGCTTGTCCGTACTGTTGGTTCGGAGATTACGGAGCTTGATATGACGCGCGCATTCTGCGTGTCTTTGGCGGCGGCTATTACCGTTATCATCGCGACCCATTTTGGTCTCCCCGTCAGTTCTACACATATTGCGGTAGGCGCAATTTTTGGAGTCGGGTTCCTAAGAGAGTCGCTCAATTACCGCTATAATCAAAAGCTCGAGCTTGTACGTGAATATATGGCTGAGAAAAAAGGCCAGACGGCTGAAACAGCTGCGGAATTTGTCGAAGTTTTCGACAATGCCTCCGTCAGCGAAAAGAAACGCATCTTAGATGAGTTAAAGACAGAAACAAAAGGTCATGGTAGCCGTAAGAAGCTTAAACGCGCTTATCGTGAACAACTCGTCCAGCGTTCTCTTCTTATAAAGATTGTCGTCGCTTGGGTCGTAACAGTTCCGCTTTCAGGTATTTTTGCAGCGGCTCTGTTTTATATGGTTCGCGGCTATATGGTTGGCGTCGCTTAGTCTATTCATAGCTAGGTTGAACGAAACATAAAAAAACCGCCATCAAAGTGGCGGTTTTTTTGATTTATCAGATCCGAAATTACTGGTCTTGTAGAACTTCGCACATACGCAAAACAGCTGTGCGTGCATCTGCATCTTCGATATTATCGAAAAGTGTGATCAGGCGGTGCGTTTGGCGGTTCATCAGATGACCGATAGCGCTTTCGCTTTCTTTATCTTCGGGCAATGAGACTGTCTCATTAAGGCCGTCAAAGAAATAATTTGGGTGAGTTTCAAAAATCTCGCAAAAATACCACATGCGGCTTGCACCGATACGGTTGCTTCCGCGTTCATATTTCTGAATTTGCTGGAAAGAGATGCCGACAGCATCGCCTAATTCCGTTTGCGACATTTTTTGCGCCAGACGCAAAAGTTTCAGTCGCATACCGACATGTTTGTCGATAATTTTTTCTTTTTCGGCATCTCGATTTTTAGCTGCAGCCACGATTGTCTCCTATTATGTTTCCGCTTCTCTAACCCGCACCCAGAGTTTGTTTTGAAATAGCAGTGTTAAGTTTAGTTCCCACGATTGCGAGTGTCATAAATGGGTTTTACTCGCAGGTCAATTATCTCAAAACATGTAATTACTGTTAGCGTTTCACGCGACAGGTGCATTTTACGCATTAGCGGCATAAGTGAGGGATAAGAATACATCCTCTAGGTCAGGTTCTTCTGTGCGAAGGTCTAGAATAGAAATCCCTGCTGTCTTAACTTTCGCAAGCATTGCCGAAATAGAATCCGTGCCGCTACGGTAATGAATAGCGATTTGTCCGCTTTCGTTCAGGCTTGCGTCTAAACCTCTAAGCTCTGATGGGAGCGTGGTGATAGGCTCCATTGGCGTGATAACTAATGTACGCTTATCGAGGCGTGACATCAGTCCTTCCTTACTCTCATTCGCGACAATTTCTCCGTGATGCATGATCGCGATACGGTCACAGAGGGCTTCGGCTTCTTCGAGATAATGTGTTGTTAAAATGATGGTGGTTCCGCGGCGGTGCAGTTCTTGAACATAAGTCCAAAGCTGGCGGCGGAGTTCAATGTCAACGCCCGCTGTAGGCTCGTCTAAAATAAGCACAGGCGGATTATGTACCAGCGCTTTGGCAATTAGGAGTCGCCGTTTCATCCCGCCCGAAAGCTGACGAACATAGGCGTCGCGTTTATCGGCCAATCCCAGCGCCTCTAGAATTTCTTCGCTACGGCGTTTGGCTTTCGGGACGCCGTAATAGCCGGCCTGCAATTCTAAGGCCTGGTATGGCGTAAAGAATACATCCATCGCAATTTCTTGGGGCACTATACCGATCGAGGCGCGAGCTTGACGCGTTTGAGAGCTTATATCGAAACCACAAATGTTGGCGCTGCCTGAGGTTTTATTAACCAGCCCCGCCAAAATATTAATCATGGTAGATTTGCCCGCGCCGTTAGGGCCGAGCAGACCGAAGATCGAGCCGCGCGGAATGGTTAGATCGACGCCTTTCAGTGCGGTCTTGGCGGGAGATTTTTTGCTCTTAGCATAAGTCTTGGTGAGGTTTTTGATCTCGATGGCTGGTGGTTGGGTCATAGCGCGTCTTACGCTACCTCTTCATCTCTTGGAAAGCTAATTCTAGACCTGCCGTCCAAGGTTCCATGGGGTGTTGAAAGTCCCGCTCAAAATCATTGATATCAAAAGCGGAATTGGCGGGGCGTTTAGCAGGCCTTGGAAAATGCGCCTCTGTGACATGGGTGATGTCGGGGCGCAGGCCCGCGCGCTCAAAAATGGCAGCCGCGAATCCAGCCCAGCTTACAATAGGGCCGCTATTGGAGACATGATAGGTTTTGGAGGTTCGCGGCATAGCGTTCAGTGCGGCTAGGCAGGCTTCAGCTAAATGCCCGGCATAGGTGGGGCGCCCAAATTGATTACTGACGAGGCTTAACGCAGAATTTGTTTTGGCTAAGCGTAACATCGCCGTTAAAAAATTTTGTCCCGTTCCGTCATAGACCCAACTGGTTCGCAAAATTAAGCTTTGCCCGCCCGCGGCCATAACCGCGCGCTCCCCTGCTGCTTTGCTCCGGCCATAGACATTCAAAGGATTGCGCCGATCTGCTGGGCGGTAAGGCTCTGTTTTCTGGCCATCAAAAACATAATCGGTAGATATATGTATAAAGGGAATCCTAGCTGCCTGGCAGCTTGCCGCCATAATGCCAGGGGCTTTAGCGTTCAAGATATTAGCTTCTGCCGTTCTGGTTTCAGCGCCGTCGACATCGGTGAAGGCGCAGGCATTGATCACTGCGTCTGGTTTGGAGCGGCGAATAAGGGCCGCCGCGTTTTCGGGATGCGCGATAAGATCAAGCTCATTGCGGCCATAACAGGAAAACGCCGCATTCCGCGCTGTTAAAGAGCGTTGCAATGCGCGCGATAATTGACCGTTCTTCCCGAAGATTAAAATGCTCATACCAGACTGCTTATATCAGGCCGAGACGCTGACCAACGCCGCTGCGGGATAAAAGGGGTTCCCACCAATCACGATTTTCCAAATACCACGTCACAGTCGCCGCGAAGCCCTCATCCGCTGAAATTGAGGGCCCCCATCCTAGCTCTGTCTTTATTTTAGAGGCGTTGACGGCATAGCGGCGGTCATGGCCAGGTCTGTCTGTCACAAATTCTATCAAATCGGAATATGTCCCTGAGCTGCGAGGGAGCTCAGAATCCATAATGGCGCAAATCGTTCTGACAAGATCAATATTGCGGCGTTCATTATCACCGCCAATATTATAGGTCTCGCCCATTTCGCCATCATCTAGAACAGTCAATAGAGCCCGCGCATGGTCTCTGACATAAAGCCAATCTCGAATGTTGTCGCCTGTCCCGTAAACAGGAATGGGTTTTTCTGCGAGACAGGATAAAATAACGACAGGAATTAATTTTTCGGGAAATTGATAGGGCCCGTAATTATTGGAGCAGTTCGTCAGCAGGACGGGCAGGCCGTAAGTTCTGCCCCAGGCCCGGACGAGATGGTCACTGGCGGCTTTACTGGCCGAATAAGGGGAACTTGGCGCGTAAGCTGTTTGCTCTGTAAAAGCGGGGTCTGAGCCTGAAAGATCGCCGTAAACTTCATCTGTTGAAACATGCAAAAACTTTGAGCCATATTCACGCGCCGTTTCCAGCAAATTGAAAGTCCCATTTATATTGGTCGTTATAAAATCATCAGCGCCCTCAATCGAGCGGTCAACATGAGACTCCGCGGCGAGATGAATGACGGCGCTGGGCTTAACGTCTTTAAAAACTTCAACCAGGCCCGCGCGGTCGCGAATATCAACCTGCTTGAATTTATAATGAGAGTGATTTTCGACTGACTTTAAATTTTCGGAATTCGCTGCATAGGTGAGGGCGTCGATATTCACGACGTCCCGTCCTTGGTTAATGGCTTGCCGCACGAGCTCCGATCCGATGAAGCCGCAGCCCCCTGTGATAAGAAGTGTCATGCGAAAGGGCTCATAAAATCTGAAAAGCTTTGACCCGCCCGGTCACGCTCTGAAATGATAGGGGAGGACACGCCCCAATTAACCGCTAAATCAGGGTCGTTCCAAATGACGGAACCTTCAGATTCGGGTGCATAATAATCGGTCACTTTATAGGCGACTTCGCAATTATCTTCGCGGGTAACATAACCATGTAGAAAATTTGGCGGCACCCAGAGCTGCGCCCGCGTCTGCGCGGATAATTCTATAGAGAGATGCTGGCCATATGTGGCTGAGCTTTTACGCGCGTCAATGATAACGTCCAATATGCGTCCCTGCTGACAGGATACAAGTTTACCTTGGGCATGGGGCGGCGCCTGAAAATGCAGTCCGCGAATTGTGCCGGCCTGGGCCGATACGGAAAGGTTGTCCTGCACAAAGAGGTCATGCGATCCCGTCGCCGCCGCGAACGCATTTGCTTTGAAGATTTCAGCAAAAAAACCGCGCCCGTCACGAAAGAGGCGCGGCGTAAAGAGAACGGGTCCCGCAATTGAAAAAGTCTCGGTCTTCATGAGGCGCTTTTGACGTTAAATATCTGTCCGCGCAAGGTGTGCTTTGCTTAAAATTACGGAAGACATTGAAAAGCTTATGCCATAGCATAAGGATATGAAACGGCTGTATTTAATATTTATTTTAATAAGTTTGGCAGTGATTTTTGCTGTCTCAGCGGCGCAAGCACAATCAGTTGACACACAACGTATCGAGGCGCCTGACTTTACGACAAGTAGTTTAGAAGCAGAATTAGAATCCGTTGAAGCGTCAGAAAAACTGACAGAAGAACAGAAAAAGCAAGCTAAGACATATCTTGAAACCTCGGTGACGTCATTGGCCAATGCCGCCAATAACCTCGAAAATCGTACGAGATTCACAACAGAGCTCGAAAATGCACCCCAAACCTTACTAACACTACGAAACGATCTGGACAGAGTGCAAGCTGAAGCCACCAATGCGCCTGAAGTTGACGAAGAGCCCATGAGGCAGGAGGATCTGTTACAGCTCGAACAAGATTTGATTGCGAAAGAAAGCGAGCTAAGAACGCTGCGCGCCGAAGTAGAGGGATATAAATCAGGCCTACAGAATTTGGCAACACGCCAAATAGCGGCCCCAAAAGAACTGTCTGAGGGCCGGACAAAACTGGCCGAAATCACAACCTCACTCAGCGAATTAGGCGAAAATGACTTAGATGACGTTGCCAATGCTAACCGAAAAAGTCTTCAGGCAAGACGTTATTACCGCCGCACGCAAATAGCCGCGCTTGAGCAGGAAATTGCGGGACTTTCAAAACGTCAGGAGATTGTCACCGCGCGCAGCAATTTAGCTGATCTTAAACTCCAAAAACTGGCCGCAGAGGTGCAATATCTCTCTGAGAGAACGGGGCAGAAACGCCTAAATGAGGCGGCCATGCTGGAAGAAGATGCGAGGATGCGTCTTGAAACTTATACTGATCTGCATCCCGTCATCCTTGATTTAGCGCAGCGCAACTTACTTCTGACCGAGGAAATCGTTAGCCTTGCTTCGGGCGGGGCAGATGTTTCACAGCGCACAGCCGCAACCCGCTCAAAACTTGATCTCGTTGAAAGTGACTTAGAGGTGGCGCGAGAGCTTATAAAGAGCGGGTCTTTGGACAGACGTGCGGGCGCGACCTTGCGGCGATTGTCAAACCAATTAACGTCACCAAAAACACTGCGGACTAACATTAAAGAAACACAAAGGACCCTGATTGATGTTACGCAGGAGGGTTTAATCGCGCAGGAAAGCCTGCGAGAAATTCCATTTGGACGGGTAAATTCAGAGGCTATATTAACAACGGCGCGTCTCCAAACGCCAGAGCTTCCAGATTTTACAGATGCAGATAAAGCAGCATTACAAGCCCTGATAATTGAACGCAGGGAGCTTCTTCAGCGTGTTATCACGGCTACGTCCTCGCGCAGGACGGAAGTTTCCGCTCTCTCCGATCAACAATCAAATCTTCTCGAAGCAACAGATACGCTAGAGACAATTCTAGACGAAAAATTGCTATGGATACCAAGCGTGCCAGCGGTCAAATTTGACTGGCCTGCAAAGGTTGTCACGGGAGCGCTGACAGTCTTTTCTCTCAAGAATATTACTTTAACGCTAGATGTATTCACCGCGCAAATTCAGAATTTATGGTTCTTAGTTTTCGTATTTGCAGTGGCGATATTAGCTTGCCTTTTTTCTCGAAAAAAGCTGTGGGAGAATATTCTGATGCGCGCCAAAAAGGTAGGCCGTGTGCAAGATGATAATTATTGGCATACGCCCTCTGTCATTCTCTCCTGCATTTTTATAGCGTTGCCCTTTCCACTATTTTTCATTTTGTTAGCTTTACTATTTGGATTGAGTTCCTCGCCCGAGCCCCTTATCGCAGGCTTAACAGATACATTTTTTTACGTGTCGCTCTTTTCTTTATTCCTTTTGACATGGCGGGCTTGGGATCGGGATAAGTCGCTTTTTGCAGCTCACTATAAATTGCCCTCTGGATTTCGCAAAAGCGTCAATCGTCAATTTCGCTGGTTTATTCCACTAGCCGGATTTTCGACAGCTTTGATCGCGCTCACGGATTCTAGCGCCGACGCTAATGTTTATGAAGGTTTCAGCGTGTTCGCCTTTGTGGTTACAGCTCTCTCTCTGTCCTATTTTGGGTTTAGCGTTTTGTGGTCTCGCCGTAAATATCTTGCCTCTAATTTCGCAGAAGATAGTTTTTTCATAAAATATAAGGGGCCATTGTCCTTTCTATCCGTAGGTCTTCCTATCATTGCGGCTGGCCTAGCGCTTTATGGATATTACGATACGGCTAGTGAATTATTAGGGCGTCTATTCTTTTCCTCCTGGCTGTTCTTACTGACCTATGTCGTGCACGGCCTTATAAAGCGCACCGTTTTGGTGGCGCAGCGTCAATTGGCGTTTCGTCAAGCTATTGAAAAACGTGACGCTACAGCTAAAGCGCGCGCGGAAAAGCTGGAGGCTGAAGAGCGGGGCGAGGAGCTAAAAGCTCCGCCGCCCGTAGATACAAGTGAAATTGATATTAAGGCGATTAGCCGTCAATCCGCGCAATTGTTAAACACCCTTATTATCTTAGGGTTTGCGGTGTTAATGTGGATGATTTGGTCTGACCTGCTGCCTGCACTGTCTATTTTTAATGAAGTTAAAATTGGTTCCTATACGGGGCAAAGTTTCGACGACCTTGGTGTTTCAAAAGATATTCAGGTGCCGATTACACTTTGGAACTTAATTCAATTTTTTGTTATCATCGGATTGACATTCATTGCCGCCAAAAACTTACCAGGATTCCTAGAGATATTTGTCTTAAACCGAGCAGGCGTCGAAGCAGGATCTCGTTATGCTATCACGACCATATTAGGCTATATCATCATAGCGGTTGGCGTGGTTATCGGCTTTGATAAGCTTGGATTACAATGGTCGCAACTCCGCTGGATTGTAACGGGCTTGTCTGTCGGTATCGGCTTGGGTTTGCAGAAAATTATCGCCAACTTTGTATCGGGCCTTATTATCCTGTTTGAACGTCCCGTGCGCATTGGCGATTATGTAACGATTGGGGATCAAAGCGGGACCGTTTCGCGCATTCAAATTCGGGCAACGACCTTGGCGGATTTAGATAATCGCGAAATTCTCATACCAAATGAAGCCTTGATAAGTGAGCGCGTTACGAATTGGACACTTTCTAATTCGACAACGCGCATGACAATACATGTCGGTATAGCTTATGGGTCTGATACAGATAAAGCGCGTGAAATAATGCTCAAAGTTTTAAGTGATAATAAGAGGGTTTTAAGAAACCCTGCACCCAGTGTTTTGTTTACAGGCTTTGGTGACAGCTCATTAGATTTTCAATTGCGTGTTTATTTAAGTAATTTTGAGGACCGCTGGCCAGTGACCCATGTTATTCATACGGATATTAATAAAGCTCTTGAGAGCGCCGGAATTCCAATACCATTCCCGCAGCGCGATTTGAATATTGTTAGTCAAAACATCCCGCTTGAGGTTGCCACACGCGCCGCCCCAAAACAAAACCCAAGTCCTGCCGTGAAGTCTCGGGCAAAAGCAGACCCTAAAAGCTCTTAGCGCCTGTCTATTCTTCTCCATAATCCCTTGTTATAGTGTGCGAACTTGCTCTATATTCGCTTAGAAGTTGGGGGAATATGGGACAGATACGCAAACGATTATCACCAGAAGCAAGACGGGAGCAGCTCATTGATGCAGCTATCGCCTGTTACGGAGAAATGGGGATAGAGCGGGCTGGGCATGGCGATGTTGCAAAACGAGCTGGCGTTTCCACAGCCACAGTGTTCAACTATTTTGGGACACGCGAAATTTTAACAAACACAGTTATTTCGGCAGTTTATGAAGCTTTCAGAAATATGTTCACAACCGCGACGGCCTCAAATGCGACGCCGCAAGAGCATATTCAGAATATGGCCGATAATTACGATTTTCTTGTCGAGCAACATCCAGACATCATCAAAGTTCTATTAAACTGGTCATCTTCCTATGGCGGGAGTGTCAGGCCCCAATATCTAGAATTCCAAGCTTGGCTTCTGAGCGGAATTCAGGTTCGCCTTCATGACTCTAATTCGGATCCGTCCGATGCCCGTATTATTTTGGCCACGGCATACAGCTATGCTTTAATGAAGCTGGATAATACATCCGATGATGTTCTTGAGAGCTTTGTGACACGCATTGTCAAAGCCATAGGTTAAGTCTACCAAACCGCGATGCCTGCGGGGGGAAGCACGCCCATACCTGAAACATAATCCGCCTTTGGCGCGAAACGCGTCAAATCAATGTCTTTTGCGCCGTAATTAAAGGCGAAGGTAAAGTCTGATGTTCGCCGCAAACGAAGGTCCTTGGGAAGCCAAATAGTTTCGATATTAAGGTCTTGCAAAACATCCCGCAAAATGGCTCTTAGCCACTTCGCTTCAGGCCATGCTGCTAGGTAATCATAGTTCTTCGATCGAATGAAAGCAGGGAAACCATCATCAAACCGCGCTTGGATTGTCGCTTCTGATTTTTCTTGGGTTGACGCATCGGTCTTTTTTGGGCTGGCCACGAAATCTCGCCAAACTTTGGCGCGGTAAAATTGTTCGCTCATAGTTACGCCCAAAATAGCGCCGTCCCGTAGGGATTCTGAGCGTATATGTTTCAATGTTTTAAAAGGCGATTTGGGCGGGAGTTGATAAGTATCGGTTTTGGAGCCCGAACGCGGCCCGAAAAAGAGCTTTGTATTGGCAGCCTTCGCTCGAGCAATAAGATCCCCTGGGATGATGGGTAAGCTGGGCGCGATGGCTAATACGTAAGCTGACACATCATGATGCGGGCCAATAATATCGACGGAGAGGCCCATACGGCGAAGCGTGGTGTAAAACTCAAAACAGAGTTTTTCATAATGCCATCCCGTGCCCTGCGGCTGAATATCAAACATCCACTTGGCTTCATAATCAAAGATCAAGGCGATTTTGGCTTGATAGGGTTTAAGCTCGCCGAGCTTGTTTAATAGGTCATGGGCGGCTTTCGCCTCAACGCCGCCTTGAGCAAGGTTATTATTGGAATCGTAAAGCCCAGCATGGTTTTGTTCTTGGGCGAAGGGAGCTTGCCGCCAGCGGAAATAGGAACAATATTCTGCGCCGTGAGCCGCAGCTTCCAGCGCCCAAAGCCCCACCATGCCGTTGCGCGGGGCCGGGTTATTGGGCGCCCAATTCACGGGGCCAGGTTGCTGCTCCATCACGCCCCAGCGGCCATTCGAGCAAGCCCGATAAAGGTCATGGTGGAAGGCCGCGAAATCAGGGTGGCCGCTGCGCATCCAGCGCAGTTTCTG
This sequence comes from Hellea sp., assembly GCA_039977295.1. Classification (GTDB taxonomy): domain Bacteria; phylum Pseudomonadota; class Alphaproteobacteria; order Caulobacterales; family Maricaulaceae; genus Hellea. The sequence continues at coordinate 756,522 of JBDWDN010000003.1, forward strand.
GGCGTCTGTCCACCATTCTTGGTCCAGGAATCCAAGGGGATAGCTATCCCATGTCGTAATATCTATATCTGCGCCGAGGTCATAATGGTCAAAACTGGTGAAATGGCCCATCACATTATGGGTGATGTCGGCTTTGCTATGGGCGCGAATAACATCGACTTGTTCTTTATTAAAACTGACAACTTGATCAGAACTAAAGCGTTGAAAATCAAGACGATGGGCGGGATTGGCCTCTGTTACTGTGCGGTCAGTAAATCCAATTTGGTTGAAATGATTATACTCTTGCGACCAGAACACAGTTCCCCAAGCGCTGTTTAATGTATCAATCGTTTTATATTTGTTTTCTAGCCATGTCTGGAAGGCCTTTTCGGCCATGGGTGAATAGCTCTCTACCGTATCGTGACAGCCATATTCATTATCAGTTTGCCAAGAGGTAATGGCAGGGTTTGATCCGTAACGCGCGGCAACGGCCTCTGTAATGCGGCGGCTTTCTGCGCGGTAAGTCTGGGACGAAAAGCAATAATGCCGCCGTGACCCGAAACGGCGCGGCTGCTTTTCCGCTGTTAGGGCAAGCATGTCAGAGGTGTCGTCAACGAGCCATTTTGGCGGGGTCGCGGTGGGGGTGCACATCGTAATTTTTAGGCCCGCGGCCGCCAAAACCTCAATCGCCTTATCAAGCCAGCTCCATTCAAAACTACCCCGTGCGGGCTCAATGCGTGACCAGGCAAATTCACCAATGCGCACATGGGTAATCCCCATGTCAACCATATGCGCAGCGTCGGCGGCCCACATATCTTGGGGCCAATGTTCGGGATAATAGCAAGTGCCTAATTTCATACCGCCTTGTCGGATTGCGGCCTGCCTGCGTCAATCTTTTTGTTTGAGTGCAGAGCGTTTTCGGGCATAGCGCTAGGATGAAATATTTTGCTTTGATACCGCTATTGCTTGCCGCCCCCGCTTGGGGGCAGGATCAAGCATTTTCCGACTCGTCTTCGGCTGAGACAGAAGAGATAGTTGTGAATGGTATTTACGACGGCTCAATAATAGTTCGCGAATTGCCAGCCTTATTAGATATTCTAAGTGGTGAAGACCTCACCAGGATTTCGCATATTCATGCAGCCGAAGCTCTAAACGGAGTTGCCGGCGTCAATATTCACCGCGGGAGCGGGCAAGAGCATTTGACGGCGATTCGATCGCCGGTCTTGACGGGCGGCGCAGGAGCGGGGAGTTTTCTATACCTAGAAGACGGCGTGCCATTACGCGCAGCAGGCTTTGCTAATGTGAATGGACTGTTCGAAGCGGGATCTGAATTTGCTGGTCGGCTGGAAGTCTTCAAAGGCTCTGGCCCAGTTCTTTACGGGTCTAATGCCGTTCACGGTCTCATTAATGTTCAGTCGGCAGATGTGACCGAGAGAAATCGCCTTCGGGTAATGGGCAGTGATGATGGCTTCCTATCCGTTAGCGCGGCGGCGTCACAGGGGAATACTCGCGCCTCTCTTTCGCTTGCACATGATAATGGTTTTCGTGAGCATAGCGGTTTTGATCAACAAAAATTTCAGCTCAAATACCAAGATGACTTCGGCCCTTGGTCTGTAGATTGGCTGTCTTCGTTCAATAATCTAAATCAAGAGACGGCAGGGTTCGTCCAAGGTGATGACGCTCACCGCGATGATGATATCCGTTTTACCAACCCCAATCCCGAAGCGTTTCGTGACGGTAAATCTTATCGTACGCAGGCGCGTTTTGAGCGGCAGTTAGAGGATGGAAAAACACTTGCCTTAACACCCTATGCCCGCCGCGCAGAGCTGCGTTTCTTGCGCCATTTTGTGCCTGGTCAAGCGCTCGAAAAAAATGGCCATAGCTCTATCGGCCTGCAAAGCGCCTATTATGACGATAGCTTCAATATTGGCGTGGATGTCGAATATACCAAGGGCTTCCTTTATGAGTTCCAAGAAAATCCAAACCGTTTCTCCTTCGTGCAAGGTCTGCATTACGATTATGAAATCGATAGTTTTGTTGGGGCTGTCTACGGGCAAAAAGATGTTCAGCTTTCTGAAGAACTTATTCTCGATATTGGCGTGCGCGCTGAATATACCGATTATAATTATGACAACAAAGCCAGCGATGGGCGGTCGGGGCGTTTCATCCGCGAGGCTGACCGCTCAGATAATTTTCTGACGGTGACGCCCAAAGCGTCTCTGCGCTATAATTTTAAAGCCGGGAATATGGTATATGTCCGCGCTGCCAGAGGGTCTCGCGCTCCGCAAGTCACGGACCTCTATTCCGTCCAGCTTAACCAAGTCGCGGGCGAAGCCGATGTTGAAACCCTTGATAGCCTCGAAGCGGGTTTTAAAGGTAATCTTGGCATTTTCGACACAGAGTTGGCCGCGTTCACGATGTGGAAAGACAATTTCTTCTTTCGCAACGCCAACGGATTTAATGTTGTGAATGGAAAGACGCGGCACACAGGCATAGAAGTAAGTTTTACAGGCGATATCACGGAGTGGCTCTCGATTTCAGGCGACGGAACACTCGCCAAGCATAGTTATAACTTTGATCTTGATGAGGGATCTGCCGCTAATAATATCACAGCGGGCGACAGGGTTGATTCCGCGCCTGATACGCTGGCCCAGATGCGTGTAAGCGTCAGGCCAAGGGATGGTTTTGAAGCTGAATTTGAATGGCGTCATATGGGAAGCTATTTCACTAATCCTGGTAATACGGCGAGTTATCCCGGCCATGATATCTTTGTTTTGCGCAGTTCCTACGACGTTGATGAGGGCATCACGGTTTTCGGGCGTGTCGATAATCTCTTCGATAAGCGCTATGCGGACAGGGCCGATTTTGCTTTTGGCAATGAGCGTTACTTCCCAGGCCGTCCAAGAACCCTGTTTTTCGGGGTGTCGTCCGAATTTTAAGTCTGGGGTCTAAAACTCTCGACATTATCCGAAAACCCCCGTAATCCGCGCTTATGAATATCCCAGATACAAAACTTGCCCAGGTCGTTGACCGATTTGAACAAATCGAAGCTCGCATGGGCGCGACGATGGATAGCGACGAGATCGTGCAGCTTGGCAAGGATTATGCTGAGCTTCGTCCCGTCGTTGAAGGTGTACGCGCGCTGCAGGCCGTCCGCGCGGAAATGGATGATTTGTCCGCTATGCTTGATGATCCTGAGATGGGTCAAGAGATGCGTGATATGGCAAAAGACGAATTACAGGCTTTGAAGGACTCGCTTCCAGGGCTCGAAAAAGATGTCTCTCTTTTATTAATTCCGAAAGATAAAGACGACAACGCCTCCGTTGTTCTCGAAATTCGTGCGGGGACAGGCGGGGATGAAGCCGCAATCTTTGCAGGTGATCTTTTCGCGATGTATTCGCGCTACGCGCTCCTGCAAGGCTGGAAGGTCGAAGTGGAAAACGATTCCCCTGCGGATATGGGGGGCTTTAAAGAAATCATTGCCTCTGTGTCCGGAGCAGGCGTTTATGGTAAGTTTAAATTTGAATCAGGTGTTCACCGTGTTCAGCGCGTGCCTGTCACAGAAACACAAGGACGTATTCACACCTCAGCCGCAACGGTCGCCGTTCTGCCCGAACCTGAAGATATCGATACAGGCTTCTCTATGACGGATGTTCGCGTCGATACAATGCGCGCCTCTGGCGCTGGCGGGCAGCACGTTAACAAGACCGACTCTGCTGTGCGCATGACCCATATCCCGACAGGCGTGGTTGTCGTTTGTGACGCTAAATCTCAGCACATGAACCGGGCCAATGCCGAACGTCTTCTTAAAATGAAACTCTATGATATGGAAAAGCAGCGCGTGGACGCCGAACGCGCGGATGAACGCAAAGATCAAGTTGGTTCAGGCGACCGTTCGGCCCGTATTCGCACGTATAATTATCCCCAAGGCCGCGTTACCGATCACCGGATTAATTTGACGCTTTATAAACTCGATAAAATCGTCGCGGGTGATGAGCTTCACGACGTCATAGACGCGCTGATAGGTGAAGATCAAGCCAACCGTCTCGCGGCGATGGAAGCTGAAATATAATGCAAGGCTTAGCCCTGCATTATAAAATAGAGTCCTAGGTGTTTGATTAGCCGTGAGCTTTTGAAGTTTGGATTGTGGCCATAGGGGCTGACATGCCGTCGACTTTTTTGATCATCGTTTCAATCAATGTTGAGATATTCGATTTGATTGAGCCTTCATTGGCGAGTTGTAATCTTTTCACGCCAACAAATGCATCACTCATTTTTGCCGTATATTTTTCACTGATGAGATCTTCAAAAATGACCGCGCCAGTTGCGACACTGGTAAGTGTGTATTTAACATCAGATGTAACTGACATATCGATGCCCATCATCGGCTGTTTCAGTTTCACAAGCTCAGCGTCCAAGCGGTAGTCACCTGAATCAGTCGCCAACATAGCGTGTGCCGCAAAGGACTGCCGTAATGCTTCTACAAAATCTTCATTCGATACATTCGATGTCCAAAGTGGATTAGTCTTCTTGCCACCATTGACGGGGCCGAGACTAACCGCTTCAAATAGCTTGGATTGTGAAGTTACAATCGAATTCGCGCTGACAGATGGCACCATAGCGCCAGGTTGAGATGCAGTCGCGCAGGCCGTCAAACTTAGAGCTGCCGCCGCAAGTATTATTATTTTTTTCATTATCACATTCCGTAAAAAGTTAAATCGCGAATCCTCGCTTAATATTCATGCCAGAAATTACTTTCTTTGCAATCACTTTGCTTATAATCGCTTACCAAAGGGAGAACGTTGATGAATAACCTATCTACATATTTAACTCTTTTTGCGGCAGTTGCCGTGTTAGGGGGGTGCGGCGGGCGTGTTGCTAAACCCATATCGGTGGCTACCGCATTTGATAGTGAGCTCTCTTGCTCACATTTACACGGTGAATATCAAAATCATGACAAAAGGCTTGTGGAATTAACGGGTGAACGCAAAGACAAAACTATGCACAATGTGGGTATGTTTTTAAGCAGCCCAATATTCTTGGACTTATCTCAAGCACAAAAATATGAAGCCCAAGCGATTTATAAGAGGCAAGAGCGTTTGCGTGATATCATGAAAAATAAATCGTGCATCCATTATCAGGACTTAGACTTTCCTGAGACGACCGACATCGACAACTAGTAATTCGTATACGTAAAGAATTGCGCTCTGTCGGGTCTTTGTCTTCTTTTTGTGCCGCAGACCTTCTGTATTTTGTTAACGTTGACAGCTTCGCTGCAATTTCCGCTGATGGCCTTGATTTTATGGGCCAGTGGGAATTGTAGTAGAAATTGGAATGAGAATTGAATATCGCATAAATCTGCCACATAAACATATTATCGTTTTTCAATAATAAATTGACTTTTATATCCTTATTCCTTATCGAAGAACAATAAGGAGACAGTTATGCAAAATTATTTCACATCAAAGTTACTAAAAGCTGCGGGTGCCACCGCAATTATTCTAGCCTCAACCAGCTTAGCTATTGCGCATGAGGTTGATGACAAAGAGCGCGTCGAAGAAACACATGATATCAAAGACTTTACCAAAATTCGCGTCACGGGCGTTTATGAGTTAGAGGTTCAAGTCGGTGAAAAATTCTCTGTTTTTACATCGGGCAAACATAAAGATGTCGACGGTATGGAAGTCTATCTTAAAGGGTCTACGCTTGTGCTGGCGCAAGACGAGGACCGGCGCAATAAAACCATCAATATGAATGGACGTAAAAATAAAAATAATAGCGGTATCCGCGCTGTGATTACTTTGCCGTCTTTAGAGGGACTCGACATCACAGGAATTGCGACAGGCGACATTAAAGGCATTGATAGCAAGCGCTTTGAGATTGAAGCGGCTGGAATTAGCGACATGGAACTCTCTGGAACATGCGGCGCGCTTGATGTTGATATGGCCGGCCTAGGCGAAATTCGCGCCGAAGACTTGAAATGTGAAGATGTTGACGTCGACCTAGCGGGTATGGGCGAAATTTCAGTCTATGCCTCTACATCCGTTAGCGCTGACGCCGCGGGCATGGGCAGTATCGAAGTTTACGGCGATCCTAAAGATGTCGAAAAAAGCAAAAGCTTCATGGCTTCCGTTAAGATAAAATAATGCTATACCGCCGTCATGGCTTTGAATAAAACATCTCTTATCACAGCCGCCCTTGTGGCGGCTTTACCTTTTCTGGCTGATGTTTTCGTCTTTGGCGCGACGGGCCGCGCGGCCCGTATTTTAGAAGAGCCTGGAATATTGATTTTCAATGCTGGATTCGCTGCGTCGCCATTCATCTTGATTGGTTTGATTATGGCAGCCCGAAAATCCGTGACGCGAGCCTTGTGGATTGGTTGTGGTCTCACGGCCTTACTTTGGGCCGCTTATGCAGGCGCGGGCTGGTCTTATCATATCCATGAAAAGGGCGGCGAAATCAGCATCGCCATATTTATCCTTATGATGGTTTGGCCATTTATTGTAACGATTTTGATGGGCGTTATCGGTAAGTTAGAGCCAGATAGAGTGTCTGATTAAGGCTCTGGCACTAAATATTGTGGATGAACGTCGATTTTATCCACAGGTAAGCCCAATAGCCATTGCACCTAATATATGACTCGGTCTTTTCTGTTCTTTCATAAAGGGCGGAGAAAGTCTCATGGAAATTCAGGGTACACATATTGATAACGGCGCGCGCATATTGGTCATTGATCAGGCGTGCGATAATGACCAACTCTTGGTCAGTCTTAGTAAAAACGGCGCGCAATGGCTCTCGCCCGTAGGCTGGACGGATCAGCAAAAAGTGACGTTGCTGGAGTGCCGTGCAAATGGCGATACAACACAGATTGATATACCCTCGGAATTTGCCAAAGATATTAAGTCTGGTGATGTCCTCGTGTTGCGGTGCTCGGAGCTCGATATCGAAAAAGAGATTACGTGGGAATCCTCCGAAATAGAAACGCGCGAACAGAACGCTGATGCGCCAGCTGCAACCGGCCTTGCCAGCGGATTATTGTCGCGCTTCAAAACACCGAAAGCTGAGCCCGTAAAGAGCTTAAAGTCGGAGACTGAATTACGCGCTGACGAAGCGCGCCGCGCCGCGGAGAATTTTAAGGCTAAAATGGAAGCGGCGACAGCCGCTAAGGAGGAGGCTCAACGTAAATCTTTGAACGCCGCCCGCGAAGCCGAAGCCGCGCTTAAGATGGAAGCTGAACGCATTACCGAAATGGAGCGCGCCGCAAAAGCGTTCGAAGAAGCGGAACGCCTCAAGCAGGACGAGATGCGCCGCGTGGAAGAAGAGCGCCGCATTGAAGAAGCGCGTCTCGCCGAAGAAGCGCGCCGTATTGAAGAGGCTCGCAAACGCGAAATCGCCGCCAAAAAAGAAGCTGACCGTAAAGCTGCGCTTAAGCGTTATGTTGCGGCGCTTGATATAACACGTGATGAGGAATTGCGTCTTAAAGATCGCCTGAAGACCCTAAAACAGCAAGCTAAAGTAAATGCTGAGAATACAGCCGTTCAAACAGAGGATTTAGACAGTCGCCGTGACTATCTGGTGACCACAGAAGAGTCTGCCTTAAAACGCGCTGAAAGCCATCAAAAGAGCGCTCTCAAGCTCGACGGCATCATGGCTGCCTTATCCATTGTTCAAAACGAAGCTGATACGCTCAATGCGGACCGCCAAGCTTTGACCGAGCGCCTTGCGCAAGCGGACACTGATTACCAGACCGCGCAGAGTGAAGCCGAGGCCGCTATAGCGCGCGCGGAAACGAAGCGCGCTGAACTTGAAACTATCCGCGGTAATGACTTGGAACTGTCAAACCAGATGTCATCTATATCTGAAAAGCTATCATCGCAGAGTTTGGCGGCCTTAGAGGCAACTGAGAAAACCCAAAAGCTACACCTAAAATCTGAGACTGCCCAGGCAGAACTCGCCCAAGCTAAATTGGAAATTGAAGCGCTCGAAGGCTCACTACAAACGCAAGCCGAAAACGATCAAAACCTGCGCCTTGAAACCGAAGCGACACAACAAGCCATTGAGGACAGCCAAGCCCGTGAGCTAAGCCATTGTGAGGCGATTGACCATTTAGAAGCTGGCGGAGATCCTGAGGCCATTTCAGATATTATTTCCACGCCGCGAAGCTATGAGGCTGACCTAGCGCGTAACGACTCTGAAAATGATCTGGCAAGCCTCCCCCCGGCAGAAGAGTCCGAGGCCGGTTTGTTTAATCGTGTTCGCCGTAGTTTTTCACGGGAAAAAGATGCCAAGATCAGTATTGATGTTGATGATGTCGTCTTGGAGGCCGCCGATCTAGAGGCAGATCCCGCGCTTTTAGCCGGATCTGATAATACACCAAGCTTTGCCAGGCGTCATGGATCCAGCTTAATGGCTTTGGGGGCCGTCATTGGCGGCATTGCGATATTAGGCGGTAGTTTAGCGCTGAATAAATCTGCGCCTTCCAACCTCGAAGTTAAATCTTCAACGCCTGCGCCGACACAAGTTGCGGGCGTCGTGACGAAAGTGGAATTACCAAAAGCGATCGAGGCGGAACAGCCTGCTGAAGTTGAGGCTGGGGCTGACGTCGAAGCTGCGCTTCCAGACACGGAGCTTACAGAAGCTGCGCCGGAAGCAGTGGAAAAGGCAAGTCTATCTGATGTTGAGCCGCCTAAGCCAGAGGTGAGCCTGCAGGTTGAAGATTTAATCACGCCAATTAAGGCCGTAGCTGTTCCAGCCGTGGTTAAAACGGCGGAGCTTGTCGAGCCAACGGGTTTTGCATTCGAGCTGCCAGACATGATGCCCGAAAGGTCCCCAAAAAGAAGTTCTGCGGCGGCGTCATCTAAAAAAGACGCAACAGCGCCTGCCGTGAAAAAGGCAATTTCTAAGACAGCCGTTCGTAAAAAAGCTGATAAAACCAAAGCTGAGACTATCCAGTTGGCGGCGGTCAAAAATGTGAAGCCTGCGGTTACAGAGGCCAAAATTGCGGTGGTCACCCCAGAGCCGGCTACGCTTCAACGTGCAAAAGCGGTGACCAATTATCCTGAGCTCACAAAAGACATCCAAACGCGGCTATCTGGATTGGGTTTTTACAGTGGCGATATTAATGGTCTTCAAACGCTGAGTACAAAAGAGGCCATCACCAATTTTAAAACACTTTTCGATATGGGCGTTGATGATAAAATAAACGCCGAACTTTTGATGGCCTTAAAGCGCGCGGAGAGCGACCAAGCCGCCGCGCAACTCGTGCAAGCGGCCCAAGCAGAAGCCGAGGCTCAAGCTGCAATTCAACTTGCGGAAGCGGCGCCTAGTATCCAGTTTTACGATACTGTTCAGGCCGTTCCGTCAACGCCTGTTGTTACGGATAGCCTTCCAGCTGCGAGTGATCCAGTGCCCGCCTATGTCGCGCCAGAGGTTGAGCCCGTAAAGGTTGCGAGCATAGCCGCAATTACGGAAGCCGCACCCACTCCAGTTGAGCAGGATATTATTGTTGAAGCGGTAACCTTAAAAAATGCCGTTGCTAAATATCCGTCCTCCGCGCTGCGCCGGAATTACTTTGTGAATGTTGCAATTGTGGTAGCCTATGACATCGGCAGCAATGGTAAAGCGGCAAATATCCGTATTGAATCAAATGATCATGCGGGGCGGTATAATGTAGCTTTCGAAAAAGAGGCTATTAAGGCGGTTAAAGGGCAGAGGTTTGAACCTAAAACAGTCAATGGCGTCCCGGTCGTATCTGAAGGTAAGCAAAAGCGTATTGTGTTTCGCGCAGAATAGGCGTTAATAATAAGGCATGACAACGTCTATAGAAATTGCCTTGTTTCCTTGTCTTTCTGACAATTATGGATTGCTCATTCACGATTCTGATAGCGGCGAGACAGCCGCAATTGATACGCCTGAAGTCTCAAAAATAGAAGCGGCCTGCGCGGCGCGCGGCTGGACGCTGACGCAAATTTGGAACACCCATCACCATCCCGATCATACGGGCGGCAACCTTACGCTTAAAGAAAAATTCGATGTAAAGATTACGGGGCCTGACCAGATTAAAGGCCGTATTCCAGGCTTGGATAGAGGCGTTTCTGGTGGTGATAGTTTTACCTTTGGTGGGCACGAGGTGCAGGTCATTTTTACGCCAGGTCATACGGTTGACCACATTATTTATTATGTCCCTGATGCTAAAGCGGCCTTCGTAGGTGATACGATTTTTGTTTTAGGGTGCGGCCGTCTGTTCGAGGGTTCGCGAGAGGACATGTTTGGCAGCATGGCGGCGATTGCAGAGTTGCCAGATGACACCAAACTCTATTGCGCTCATGAATATACGCTTTCCAATGCCCGTTTTGCGGTGACTGTGGAGCCGGATAATCAGGCTTTGTTGGAATATGTGGAGCATGCGAAGAAGCTGCGAGAGCAAGGCGTGCCGACCGTGCCGACGACCGTTGCGGCGGAGAAGGCCGCGAATCCCTTTATGCGCGCTGAGACGGCTGCGCGGCTTGGGGAGATACGCGCGGCTAAGGATAGTTTTTAAGATATCAGGAATGTTTGCGCCGTTACCGGCGCGTAAGGCGCGTCAAGAATTAGAATTGTCTAGGGAGTTGCAAAACCCCACTAAGGGTGTGGGGTTTTGTTGTTTGCATTTCGCAATATAGACTTGGAATTCGAACTAAGAGTGTTCGAATTCCAAGCCTTTGTTTTTGTTGGAAACGAAATGCAAACTATGCCGCGTTCTCAAATTGGTTCATTGTGTTATGCGCTCCGCCAGCTTTGAGCGCGCGTTCTCCGCCTGTCATCTCTTTGAAATCATCACCGAGATTTGAGCCGACTTCGTGCTGATGCTTCACTGCTGAAACATTGGTGCGAATTTCTTCGCGTTGAATGTTTTTGACGTAAGCGAGCATTTTCAGCTCACCGAAGTAACCTTCAGATAGATCATTCATAACCTTCGCCGTGCCGTGGAATGTTGGCAGCGTAATCAGGTTATGGAAGACGCCAGCTTCACGGGAAATATCTGTTTGGAATGCCTGAAGGCGGGCATCTGCTTCGAGGCCGAGTGCATCTTCGTCATAAGCGGCAGACATAAGCTGCGTATTATCAGGATAATCACCCGCTTGTACTTTGCCGCTTTCAATCCAATCTTCGCGTACTTGCTTGCGAAGGTTTAGCGTCCAGTTAAAGCTTGGGCTGTTATTATAAGTTAGCTTAGCATGAGGGGCTTTTTCGCGGACACGCGCGACCATGCTGGCGATTTGCGCCACATTTGGCGTCGCGGTTTCAATCCAAAGCAGATCTGCGCCGCCATCATTCAGGCTTGAAATACAATCCTCAATAACGCGCTCTTCGCCCGTATTGTCTTTAAACTTATACAGGCCATTAGGAAGGCGGACAGGCTTACGAAGCTCATCATCAATGAAGAGCGCTACATCACCCTCGCTGAGCGGGTTCAAATCTGACACGGCTTCGGTTTCGAGCCACTTCGTGTATTCATAAGCCGCGTCGCCAACCTTATTGGACACAGGAATTTTTTGTGTCAGGCCAGCGCCAAGGCTATCCGTGCGGGCGACGATGACGCCGTCATCAACGCCAAGCTCTTCGAAAGCCATTCGGCAAGCGCGGAGCTTTTCAACAAAGTCTTCGCGCGGGACCGTAACCTTACCGTCTTGGTGACCACATTGCTTAGCGTCGGACACTTGGTTTTCGATTTGCAGGCAGCAGGCACCGGCTTTGATCATTTCTTTAGCCAAAAGGTAAGTCGCGTGAACGTTACCAAAGCCAGCATCAATGTCAGCGATGATGGGGCGGACATAGGTTTCGTGGCCGTCAATTTTCGCAATGATAGCGTCTTTGGCGTCTTGGTTATCCGCCGCTTTTAGCTCTGCGAATAAATCATTAAGCTCGACTTCGTCGGCCTGACGCAGTGATGTGTAGATTTCTTGGATAAGGTCAACAACAGATGTTTTTTCATGCATGGACTGATCCGGTAAATGTCCGAAACGGTTACGCAGACCGGCCACCATCCAGCCAGAGAGATAAACGTATGAGCCGTCTAGCGTTCCTTTTTGGCGTTTAATCGCGCGCATCATTTGCATAGCGTGGAAGCCTGACCAACAGCCAAGTGACTGCGTGAACTTGCTCGAATCATTGTCATAACGGGCCATATCCTTACGCATTTCCGTTGCCATAGCTTTGGCAATATCTAAATGGGTTTCAAATGTGTTTTGCGTTTTTAATTGCGCAAGGTCCTCGAGGTTAATTCCCGCAGGCGCGCCGCCAGGGTATCTTTGTTGCAAAGCTGCAAGTGTGTTTGAGTATGTCATTATATAGTCTCCAAAATTTCGTAAGCAGGGATTGTAAGGAAGTCGGGCAGCACTTGAGCTGTTGCCGTCTCAGTAAAAAGCTGGGCAGCTTCATCGAAGCGGCCCTTGGCGAAGGCATCAGGGCCAAGCTCCGAGGCGAGGTTTTTCAGCTCTTCATTATAGAGGCGGTCATAGAGGCGGCGCGACATTGTCTCGGCAAAGCCGCCCTCCATTTGAACAGACGCGCCGTGGGCGAGCCATTGCCATATTTGCGAGCGGGATATTTCCGCCGTTGCCGCATCTTCCATAAGATTATGAATGGGAACAGCGCCGCTTCCGCAGAGCCACGCCGCGATATAGCGGATGCCCACTTCTATATTTGTGCGAACGCCCGCCTCAGTAACAGTTCCGCTGTGAGGCGAGATTAGGTCTTCATCCGTGATACGCGGCGTCTGCCGCTTTTTGTGGATTTGATGCTTTGACGGCATTTCCGCGTCAAAGACCTCCATAGCCACTGAGACAAGACCAGGATGCGCCACCCAAGTGCCGTCATGGCCGAGCTTGGCTTCGCGTAATTTGTCATTTCGGACCTTATCGAAAGCGGCTGTATTTGCAGCTTCATCATTTTTGACAGGAATTTGCGCCGCCATGCCGCCCATCGCATGGGCGCGGCGTTTGTGACAGACTTCGACGAGGCGTGACGCATAGGCCGAGAGGAAACCTCGGTCCATGCCGACTTGCGCGCGGTCTGGCAATAGGAATTGCTTATGGTTACGCAAGGTCTTGATGTAGCTAAAGATATAATCCCAGCGGCCACAATTTAGACCCGTAATATGGTTGCGCAGAACATAAAGAATTTCTTCCATCTGGAATGCGGCCGGTAACGTCTCAATCAGAACGGTGGATTTAATCGTGCCGTTTGGAATATCGAGCACAGCTTGCGAGAAGTTAAAAACATCATTCCAGAGGCGCGCTTCTTGGTAAGCCTCTATTTTTGGCAGGTAGTAAAATGGCCCGCGCTCGTCAGCGGCTAATAATTTACCATTGTGGAAGATATGCAAGCCGAAATCGACCAAGCTAGCGCTCATAGGCTTGCCATCAACGGTGATATTCTTCTCTTCAAGGTGCCAGCCGCGGGGACGAACGAGCATTGTCGCCGTCTCCGCGCCGAGCGCGTAAGACTTCTTTTCGGTCTTTAACGCTAGCTCTCCCCGAGCATAGTCGCGCATATTGATTTGGCCTTCAATCATATTGGCAAAAGTCGGGCTGCTGGCATCTTCAAAGTCACACATGAACATTTTTGCGCCAGAGTTCAGCGCATTGATCATCATTTTACGGTCGACAGGGCCGGTTATTTCTACCCGGCGATCTTGCAGCGTTTTCGGGCAAGGCGCGACTTCCCAAACGGAATTTCGAACATGCTGAGTCTCTAAAGGCTGTGTTGGCATCTCGCCATCATCAAAGCGTTCTTGTTGTAATTTGCGCGTTTCTAGCAAGATACGGCGCTGGGGACCAAAGCGGCGCTCTAAGTCTGCAAGGAATAATAGTGCGTCAGGGGTTAAAACCTCACCATAACGGGCCGCTGTGTTGCCAACGACCTTGGCTAAAACGCGGTGACGCGGGATGGGGGTTCCTGGTGGTGTGACTGGCGCGTTCATAGCGGCCTCCTATTTTGAGTTCGTAGGCACACTGTATTTACAAATAGATATTAAAGTCTATAAGTAATTGTAAAACATAGGTATTTTTGTAACACTTGTAAAAATATATGTGTTATATTTGTAAATATTGTAACATTTTGAGTTAGCATTATGGCCGCAAAAGACGAAAAACTGCTGATTGGGCCGCGTATTACGCGCTTTCGTAAGACCCTGGGCGTAACACAAGCGCGTATGGCCGAAGATCTAGGGATTTCAACCTCTTACCTAAACCTGATGGAGCGTAATCAGCGTGCGCTCTCGGCCAAAGTTTTATTGAAAATGGCCGAAATTTACGACTTTGACATCGCTAGCTTTACAGGGGCGGGGGACGCGCATCTGGTCGCCGAAGTTTATGACGCCATGCGCGATCCTCTATTTAAGGGCGAAACGCTGTCCAAAAACGAAGCCGAAGACCTTGTCAATGTCAGTCCCAATGCGGCGCGGGCGCTCTTAAAACTTTACGGCAAGCATCGTGATATGGCTTTGCGCGCGAGCGAGAACACGCCGGATCGCGACCGAGTCGAATTGCTTGAGCAATCTTCGCAGGCCGTCGAATCTGTGCGCCGCTTTATTCATGCGCAAAAGAATTACTTTCCCGCGCTAGATGCTGCGGCTGAAGGTTTGGCCAAAGATATCGGCTTTAATAAACCCCTTATTGCTGCGGCCCTAACGGAACGCCTCAAAGAGACTCATGAAATAACGGTGCGCGTTGTTCCTGTTGAGATCATGCCCCAGATGCTGCGCTATTTTGATCGCCATTCCAAGCGCATTAATCTCTCGGAACTCCTCCCGCAATCAGGCCGCCGCTTTCAACTGGCTTTTCAAATTGGCATACTGGAACATCGCGGCTTGATCGATGAGATTGTCGCCTCGGCTAATCTTTCAGGCCGAGAGGCTGAAGGTCTTTGCCGAACTAATCTGGCTAATTACTTCGCCGCAGCGGTGCTTATGCCCTATTCGCGCTTTCTCAAAGAAGCTGAAAGCAGTAAATATGATATTGATTTACTCTGCCATCGCTTTGGGACGAGTTTTGAGCAAACGGCGCACCGTCTTACAACACTGCAAAAACCAGATGCGCGCGGCATTCCCTTTTTCTTTGTCCGCATAGATGTCGCGGGAAATGTCTCTAAGCGGTTTAGCGCGGGGCGTTTCCATTTCAGCCAATTTGGCGGCGCTTGTCCGCTTTGGAATATCCATGAATGTTTCCAAACCCCTGGCAAGACCGTCACGCAAATGATACAGCTTCCAGATGAGACCACTTATTTTTCTATAGCGAAGATGGTGAGCCGTAGCGACAGCACCTATAATGCCCCTGGGCAAAAGCTTGCTATCGGTCTAGGCTGTGACATCGCCTATGCTCCCCGCCTGGTTTACGCGCGGCAATATAATCTAGACGCGCCAGAGCCAACCCCCATAGGCATTAACTGTTACCTCTGCGAGCGCCCTCATTGCCGACAACGCGCCCACGCGCCGCTGAATAAAACACTGAGTTTTGATGAACGGCGCAGGGGCGTGAGCCTGTATGATTTCGATGCGGGGTGAGGGGCTATATATCTCTAACTTCAAAACCCCTCTCTGACTTCCGCTGCGCTCCAGCCATCTCTCCCCATGGGAGAGAGACAGAAAGGGTGGTCGTATTGACTGTTTGAGGACAAGAGAGATCGAAATTTGCCCTTCTCCCATGGGGAGAAGGTGGCGCGAAGCGTCGGATGAGGGGTTCCTAATTTTAAGGTCATAGTTCTCTTTTGACTTTAAGTTATTAAAATCGCCAAGCCCATTCGCGCCGCGTGATTAACAAACACGCTTTGGCTCAGACCCCACGGGATAGAGACACAAAAGGGCGGGCGCTTTCTCAAGCCCTTATCAATTGACCGCGCGGCTTCGATTGCTTATCTGAGAACAACGAAAAACCCTTTTGGATATCTCTTATGCCTGACCTTCATGATTCTGATGTTGATGTTGTTATAGTTACAACGCGGCGTGTTGCGTGTGATGGGGGCGGGGGAGCTTTGGGGCACCCTAAGACGTGGCTTGATATGGGGCTGGATAATCAGGTTCGCTGTAAATATTGTGACCGGATATTTGCGGTCGCTAATGACGCCGTTGATGACGCCCATCACTAAACCGTTTTAGCGGGTCGGGTCAAAGACGTAAGTCTTGGGAACGCCAATGGCGGCTTGCGGCTGGCCATCAGCCGTTTTTGGATGAAAACGCGTTCGCATAGCCGCGCGTTCTGCAGCTCTGATGAAGTTCTTTTCATAGCGCTCGGCCTCTACGCTGACCAGTTCCGTCATGGCAACCCTGCCGTCTTCATCGATATTGAGCTTTAACTTAACGACGGCGCCAATCTTGCGCCTCCACGCGCGGCTGGGGTATTTTGGTAGTCTATCCTTTATAGCAACGGGCTGAACAATCTTAAGCTGGACAACTTCTTCTGGCTTTGGCTGCGGCGCGATGGGGCGCAAAATGGGCGGCGGGGCTATGCGCGGTCCTCCTGCAAGAAGCGTATCAGGAACTGTCTTCGGAATAGGACTTTTCAAATCCGTCATCTTACGGCTTGGCGCTTTGGGCGTCTCTGCCGTTTCCATGATTTCAGCGCGCAGCTCTTCGATTTCAGCGCCGCGTCCTCCAAGCAGCGACCCGCCCCATTGCGCTTCAAATCCATCAAGCGCCGCCAATTTATCCTCGCGGCGGGTTTTTAACGAAAATGCAACATCAGTGACCGCAATCCAGGCCTTTGATTCGTGATGATTGATGACGTCGAGCTGTGCCTCGACGGAGCGTATATATCCGCTTTCGGGATAGGTCGTGATGAAATCTTGCAGGCGCGCGCGGCGCATCGGGGCGGTGGTTTCGGATATAGCGTTGCGGTAAGTGACTTGCTCTGCGCGTATCACTCCGTCATCAGGCGCCTCAATCTTAGATCCTGTGCTCGTCCAGTAAATAATGCCAAAAACGAGGGCGAGGCATAGTCCTGTGAGAAGGAAAATAACGACGCGCTTATCTCCGCGCTCAAGCGCGTCTAACTCCTCCTGTGGATCGTCAATTGACTGATACACGTGCTTTCAACCCTTCTTTTCAGCCCTGCTGGCATGTTCACCCATCTTTTACAGTCTTTAGAGCGAGATTTATACGGCAAAATTAGGGCAGCCTATTGAATTAAGCCATTCATAAGGTCAAAAGAGCCCCTAATAAGGATTCTTCATGTCTGCTACGGCTCCCGTTGATAAAAATTCCCACGTTGTCTTGGTTGATGGCTCAGGTTATATATTTCGGGCTTATCACGCCCTGCCGCCCTTAACACGCAAGAGTGACGGGCTGCCCATTGGCGCGGTCGCAGGGTTTTCTAACATGCTGTTTAAGCTGCTGCGCGGGCAGAAAGATGCCGACCGCCCAACGCATTTTGCGGTGATTTTTGATAAAGGCAGCTATACATTTCGCAATGATATTTACGACCTCTATAAGGCTAACCGCAGCGAGACACCCGAAGACCTTATCCCGCAATTTCCGCTAACCCGAGACGCCACCCGCGCCTTTGGCTCGCCGGCTATTGAAATGCAAGGCTTTGAGGCCGACGACCTCATTGCGACCTATGCCCGCCAAGCCGCAGCCAAAGAGGCGCGCGTCACGATTATCAGCTCCGATAAAGATCTGATGCAGCTTGTTTCTGATAAAATATCAATGCTTGATACAATGAAGAATAAGTCCATTGGTATTGACCAGGTCAAAGAAAAATTTGGAGTCGCGCCCGAGCAAGTGATTGAGGTTCAAGCGCTTGCGGGGGATAGCGTCGATAACATCCCGGGCGTTCCGGGGATTGGCATTAAAACCGCTGTTGTGCTGCTCGAACATTTCGGGGATTTAGAAACGCTCCTGCAGCGCTGCGATGAAATTCCGCAAAAGGGCCGTCGCGAAAAGATGATGGCCAATATTGATAATGCGCGGCTCTCGCTAGAACTGGTGACGCTCAAAACCGATGTGGAGGTCGAGGTGCCGCTCGAAGACCTCGCGGTCTCAGATCCAGATATTGAAGTGCTATTT
Source organism: Hellea sp. (assembly GCA_039977295.1). Taxonomy (GTDB): domain Bacteria; phylum Pseudomonadota; class Alphaproteobacteria; order Caulobacterales; family Maricaulaceae; genus Hellea. The sequence continues at coordinate 774,544 of JBDWDN010000003.1, forward strand.
GATTTTTTAGAGGAGATGCAATTTCGCACGCTAACGAACCGTGTTCGCGCCGCCTTAGGAGAGGGGGAGACAGATGGTCTTCGCATGGATGACACCAAGCCAGGCTTTGAACCGCCATCCGAAAAGTCAATTCCTGAGAACGTAATATTTGATAAATCGAAATATGAATGCGTGCAGTCGATTGAGCGCCTAGAGCATTGGATTAAACGCGGCTTCGAGGTCCCTGCCATCGCGGTAGATTTGGAAACAGACAGCCTTGATAGCGCGGCGGCCAATATGGTCGGCGTCTGTTTGGCCGTGGCCGATAATGAAGCGTGCTACATCCCGCTCGCTCACGTGGGCGGCGATGATATGTTTGGTGATGATACCCCTGAGCAGATTAATATGGAGAAGGCGCTAGCGATGCTAAAACCGCTATTGGAATCCGAATCTGTTTTGAAAATTGGGCAGAATTTCAAATATGATTTGGGTGTGTTTCAACGCCTCGGTCTTAATCCCGCGCCTTATGATGACACGATGCTGCTCTCTTATTCTCTCGCGGGCGGGCTGCATAATCACGGCATGGACGGATTATCTGAAATGCATTTTGGCCATAAACCCATTTCATTTAAGGAACTGGCAGGCACCGGAAAAAAACAGAAAACATTTGATCAAATCAGTCTTGAAGACGCGACGCCTTACGCTGCGGAGGACGCAGATGTGACTTTGCGCCTATGGAAATTCCTTAAGCCGAAACTCGTCGCCGAGCAAGTCACGACCGTGTATGAAACATTGGAACGCCCTCTCCCTGCGGTTATCGCCAAAATGGAAAACCACGGAATCAAAGTTGACCGGGCGGAGCTGGCGCGATTATCAGGTATGTTTGCGCAAAAGATGGCAGGGCTCGAAGCGGAAAGCTATGAATTGGCCGGCACGCAATTTAATCTCGGATCGCCTAAACAACTTGGCGAAATCCTCTTTGATCAGATGGGGCTTGAAGGCGGCAAGAAGACGAAAACAGGAGCCTGGCAGACAGGGGCTGGCGTGCTTGAAGGTTTGGCGGATAAGGGCGAAAAGCTCCCCCAAGCCATTCTTGATTGGCGGCATTATTCCAAATTAAAATCGACCTATACGGATGCTCTGGTGCAGCAAATTAATGCCAGAACAGGCCGCGTCCATACAAGCTTTTCACTCGCCGCAACGACGACGGGGCGTCTATCCTCTTCTGACCCCAATTTACAGAATATCCCCATCCGCACAGAAGAGGGGCGTAAAATTCGCGACGCCTTTATTGCTGAAGCTGGTCATGTCTTGGTTGCCGCAGATTATTCCCAGATCGAACTCCGTCTACTCGCCCATGTTGCTGACCTACCGACCATGAAGCAAGCGTTTGCAGACGGCGTTGATATTCACGCCCTGACCGCCAGCGAAATGTTTGGGGTCAGCCTTGCCGATATGGACGCCGCCACGCGGCGCCGCGCTAAGGCGATTAACTTTGGAATCATTTACGGTATTTCCGCCTTTGGTCTGGCCAATAATTTGGGAATTTCGCGCACGGAAGCTAGCGAATATATCAAAAGTTACTTCCAGAAATTCCCGGGCATCAAAGCCTATATGGATGCCGCCAAATCCGAAGCGCATGAATATGGCTATGTCAAAACGCTTTTCGGACGCAAATGCCATATTAAAGGTATCAAAGATCGAAACCAAGCCGTGCGCGGATTTGCCGAGCGCCAGGCCATTAACGCGCCCATTCAAGGCGCCGCCGCTGACATTATGCGCCGCGCAATGATTAGAATGCCAGACGCGATAGCAGGTGTTGAAGGCGCAAGAATGTTGCTGCAAGTCCATGATGAACTTGTCTTTGAAGTGCCTGAAACAAACGCTGGTCAATTAATTGATATCGCTAAGACAACGATGGAAAATGCGGCTATGCCTGCGGTGAGTATATCAGTTCCGCTAGTGGTTGAAGCGCATGCGGCATTGAATTGGAATGATGCGCATTAGTATTAGACCTGTTGCATCACACGTGTACACCTTTCTTGACTTGTTGCAGTTTGATCGGCAGCCACGACTAGGAATTAAGGAGAACAATATGCGAGTCGTGTTAAATCTAAGCCTTGTCTTTGGTTTAGTTTTTTCTATGCCAATAGTTGCGAATGCAGGCCCTGTTATTATCAAAGATTTTAAAAGGTCTAAGACTTCTTGGTTCTATAATAAACCTGGGGCAACCCTAGAAGATGTTAATCGGGACGAGTATGATTGCACAGCTTTTGGCCATGAAATGTTTACGATGAAACCTTTTAATGATGGTGACCCTTACTTTGAACATAGCGGAATTGTTGGCTCGGTCATGGGCGGTACAATTTCAAGCGGCCCTATCAGAGGCTCCAAAGATGACTGTATGATGTCATTGGGCTATAGAAGGTTCAACCCGGGTGACGCATCACTCAAAGAATTTCAGAAACGATATAACGTTTTAACTGATGCTGAGAAAAACAAATATCATGGTGACGTTACTCCGCCTGAAGGCACTTTAGTGCGCCAATGGGTAAACACTTTTTGGATAACGACGGATGACGAGCCAAAAGCGGATATTGAAACTCGAAATTATATGCCAATTCGAAACAAAAATTTTGAACCATTTCAGCCATGGCCAAAGAAACTGAAATCTCTCGAGTCAAACCCTGGAATAGTTGAGGGTGCTGATGAGGCTATTATTATCGCCAAAATTCTCTCAACAGATAACAAAAAGGGTATCGCGAGATTTATGCGGGTAGACTCAAGCACGGGCGAAGCCCACCCCCTTGAGGGTAAAAAAGGTAAACTGCCGACGATTACATTATCCACAAAAAACAAAAAAATGGGAGACTATGCTGTTTTTAAAGTTCCTTCAGGCACCTATGCTTTAGGCGGAATAGATTTCCACGCAATGTGCATGCAAACGGTTGCTTTTAAAGCGAGCAGGGGCTCCGTAATTTACTTGGGAGAATATACAGGTCGAAAGAATGAACAACAAGTTCATCCTCTCGCGCCTACGCCACGTGCGAGGTTTAGATTTGATAAGGGAAATGCCGCTGTGGCTGCGGAGGCATTAGGACTTTCTCAAGTCCCAGTGGATGTTAAATTTCATAATAATTTTCCATATCAATGCCCGGCAAGTATTGGGGAAAAAATGTATGGTGTGAGCATGCCTGGCCAACCCTCATTTCAAAACAATTGGTAACGTCGTGAAAGCTGAAATAAGCTGCATTAAAGGATTTAAATAAATGACCTCTCTCGTTCTCGTCCGTCATGGACAATCACAATGGAATCTTGAAAACCGTTTTACGGGCTGGGTTGATGTTGGCTTGACTGCGCTCGGTGTTCGCGAAGCCAAAAAAGCTGGCAAGCTTGTCGCCAAAGCCGGTGTTGAGTTTGATATTGCCTTCACCAGCTATCAGCGCCGCGCGATCAAAACGCTTTGGCTCTCCCTCGAAGCTGCCGAGCAATTCCATATTCCAGTGACCAAAGATTGGCGCTTAAATGAGCGCCATTATGGCGGGCTTACAGGGCTCAATAAACAAGAGACACGCGACAAGCATGGCGACGAGCAGGTCCATATCTGGCGCCGAAGCTTTGATGTCCCGCCGCCGCAAATTGATATAAAAAACGAATTTCATCCGAGCAAGGATGCAAAATATAAGCATATTGACCCGTCTGAACTGCCAACGGGTGAGAGCCTGAAGATCACATGTGAGCGGGTATTGCCCTATTTCAATGATCAAATTGTGCCGTTTATTAAAGCCAATAATAATCTGATTGTTTCCGCGCATGGAAATAGTCTTCGCGCGATTATGAAACAGCTTTTTGATGTGGCCGATAAAGATATTCCCGGCTTTGAATTTCCGACAGGTAATCCGCTCTTGATTGAATTTGAAGAGGGCACGCTGAATATCAAATCTGCGCGGTATCTTGATAAGAAACGGGCAAAAGAATTGCCGGAGCTAAAAACTGCCTGATTGTAATCACAACAGCCATGAGCATTGGATGCAAAAAGCATTAGAGCTCTCTTGGGCGCAAAAGGGCCGCACAGGCGAAAACCCGGCTGTTGGCTGTATCATTGTTAAAGACGGGGAAATTGTTGGGCAGGGCGTGACGTCAGATGGCGGGCGTCCTCACGGCGAAACCAATGCGCTGCAAGTCGCAGGCGGGCAAGCCAAGGGCGCGAGCGTTTACGTCGTGCTCGAACCTTGTTCCCATTACGGCCAAACGGCCCCTTGCGCTAATGCGCTCATAGACGCAGGGATTTCGCGCTGCATAATCGCCGTCATAGACCCCGACCCGCGCGTCCATTGGCGCGGCGCTGCGCTGCTACAAGAAGCCGGTATAGATACCATCATCGGCGTTTGCGAAGATGAAGCGTTTGAGGTGAATGCGGATTTCTTTGCGCGGCATAGTGGGTGATGGCGCAGACCTCTTTCAATCCGTGCGGCTTGTTAAACTTAGATTAAACTTTCTAAAATTTTGCTGATATTGCTTTAACAGCCAATATGTCTTTCATTCCAAGAGGTGTGTTTAGGCTTTCTTAACCCTTAAAGAAACATGGCGAAATTGTCTTTCAATCATGGCTTGGCTTTAACCCCCCATAAACCATAATCTCGTAGAGCAGGATTATGACCACAAATGCCATTGAAATGTTGATTGAGCCCGGCGCGGAGAAACTCATTGCGCAAATGGGGCGCAGGATGAAGACGAAGGCGCGGTCTAAGGTCATTGACCGCGCGGTTAGCCATATTCGCGATGATTTCCATAATTCAGATGTTACGGCCTGGTTCTCCGAAGTGCGCTTTGCGCCCTCCCGCCGCACAACGGTTCGCATCAGCGAAGAAAACGCGCAATATCTAAACTCTATTGCCCAGACTGTGGGACAGGGACGTCCCGCTGTGATGCTTGATCTGGTTTATTTCGCGGCGGCTAATTTATCCCGTGAGGATTTGGAAAGCTTGAGGACTTAGGTGGTGCTCACTTTGCTTGTTGTAGAGTAAAGCGGGCGCAAGCCCGTCCTAGAGTAAATCTTTGTTGAGTAAGTTAAGCTATGAGCTAGTTTTTTTTTATATTCGGTTCTATCAAATCCCATTTATTTCCGAATGGGTCCTGAAATACAGCGACTTTTCCGTAGACCTCTTGGCGCGGCTTTTCATTAAATTTGACTCCCGATTCCATCATTGTTTCAAAGTCTCGATCAAAACTATCCGTTTGTAAGAACAGGAAAACACGCCCACCGGTTTGGCTTCCAATTGCGCTAAGCTGGTTTTCGGAGGCCGCTTTAGCCAAGAGCAACCGCGTTCCGTTGCTGCCAGGAGGCGCAACCAAAACCCACCGCTTTTCGGTAGAGATGCGGGTGTCCTCAATCAAGTTGAACTTAAGCTTTTCAACATAGAATGCTATAGCCTGATCGTAATCGGGCACGACGAGAGTTACCGCAGATATGAATTGCATGGTTAAGACTTTGGTTTGACCCTGACCCTGAAGCTGTTTGCAGGGTGAGTTTTAAGCAGCCCTAATCTGGCATACTATCGCGCAGCGGGCCTTCTTGGGGCATGCCAATTGCGTGAAAACCGCCATCGACGTGATGCGTTTCGCCTGTACAGGAGAGGCCTAAATCTGAGAGTAGGTAAAGCGCTGCGCCGGCCACGCCCACGGGATCCGTATTGTCTTGCATGGCACTGGCAGCTTTGTTGAAGCGGAACATATGGCGGCCCGATCCGATACCTGCGGCGGCGAGCGTTTTAATAGGGCCAGCGGAGATCGCGTTGACGCGGATTTGGCGCGGGCCGAGATCGGCGGCCATGTAACGCATGCTGGCCTCAAGCGCGGCTTTGGCGACGCCCATGACATTGTAATTAGGAATAACCCGTTCAGAGCCGAGATAGGTTAGCGTAATCATTGCGCCGCCATCATTCATGATTTCGCTCGCCCGGCGGCCTGCATCGACAAAACTATAGGCAGAAATGTCGAGCGCAGATTTAAAACCGTCGCGAGTCGTATTATCGATGAAGCTGCCCGCCAGTTGGTCTTTTCCTGCAAAGGCAATGGCGTGGACGAGAAAGTCAATCTTTCCCCACTTATCTTTTAGTGCTGCAAAGGTTGCGTCCATCGTGTCATCATTTGTGACGTCGCATTCGACTAGTAGCTCAGATCCCAGAGATTCCGCCAAGGGGCGAACGCGGCGTTCTAAGGCTTCGCCTTGGAAGGTAAAAGCGAGTTCTGCGCCTTGCGCCGCTAGCCCGCGCGCGATGGCCCAGGCGATCGAGTTTTTATTCGCGACGCCCATAATGAGGCCGCGCTTGCCTGCCATTAACGTGCCTGTTGGAAAATTTTGCTCTGCCATAATTTCGTCCTTTTTCTTGAAACAAAACCTAAGCGAATTTGTTTGATTTGACCAGAAGGATTTTAGACAGGTTAGCCTATGATGGCTCGAGAAAATTCACTGAACAATCTACTTTCGGTTTCATCGGCAGTCAGCTAACAAGGTGGACGGCGCCTAACCATAGGGGGAATGGGTGAGTAAGGAATACGAGTCTTTGCGGACTCACATTGCAGATATTTTGGCCTGCACGACAGGACAGCAAGTCTTTGATGGTTTGTGGAAAGCCGTGAGGCCGTTTAACTTTAGCTCAAGCCTTATAGCGCGGGTTTCTGGCTCTACCGTTGATGGAACAGGGGCTGACACCTATTTTACGTTTAATAATTGTCCTGAGTGGTGGGAAAAAACCTATCGCGATAGAAATTATGTTCACATAGATCCTTTCGCGCAAATGGGCTTAAAAAAAACGGGCCCATATCGATGGTCGGAATGTCTCGATAATCTAACGCCTGCTCAAGAGGCGATGGTGGCCGATTCAAAGGCGCATGGGCTCAACTTTGGTATAAATTTTCCAATGCACACGTCCAAAGGCGGTCTTGGTGTCGTGCTTTTCGGCGCAGAAAAAAACTTTGATTTCTCTCCAGATGACTTAATTTTCTTAGAAATTTTAGCCCGTTATAGCTACGATCAGATATGCGCAATATTGGGTGAACCTTCGGAGATAGCGCAGTTGACCTTATCTGAGCGCGAACGGGATATTTTGACGTTAGTTGCTCAAGGCAAAACCAACTGGGAAATAGGCGCCATACTTAACCTCAGCGAATATTCCGTAAGGGATTATCTAAAAGATGTGTCTAAGCGTATGCAAACTAGCAACCGAACCCATAGCGTTACGCGCGCAATACAATTGGGTCTTATACTACCTTAACGGCACAGCCAAAATTTTAAACCTTTAGCGTTTGTCGTTATGTAGGGTTTGTATTATGATGGGGTGGGCATCATATTAATGGTAAGGCTACACTTGGGCTCGCTCTTAGCTTAGCCTGCCCCCAATGCGGGGCAAACGTCATATGATCCACCTGAGTTGAGGGGTATCAGGCGAGCTTTCAGTGCCCCGAAAGTCCGCCTATTTTCATAACAATGTGTGGATCATATGACCTTTATTGCAAGGGCCATCCTGTTTAGACTTTCGTGAAAATCACACTGCCATTTGTGCCGCCAAAACCAAAGCTATTAGACATGGCGGATGTGACTTCGGTCTCAATCATTTCGCGGGCGATGTTGACCGTTGGTAATTCGGGATCTAGCTCGGTGATGTTGATGGAGGGCGCGACAAAGCCTCGATCCATCATGATAAGAGAATAGATGGCTTCTTGAACACCTGCCGCGCCTAGGCTGTGTCCTGTTAGACATTTTGTGGCTGAAATATGGGGGCCATTTTCACCAAAAACACGGTGAATGGCATTTGTTTCGGCCACGTCACCCACGGGCGTCGATGTGGCATGCGGGTTGATGTAATCAATTTTTGTCACGCCGCGCGATGCAGCATCCTTTAGCGCCATACGCATAGCTCGTTCAGCGCCCTCACCAGATGGCGCGACCATGTCATAGCCATCGGATGTCGCGGCATAGCCGGTGATTTCAGCATAAATTTTCGCACCGCGCGCGACGGCATGCTCATAGTCTTCAAGCACAACCATGCCTGCGCCGCCGGCAATCACAAAGCCGTCACGCGTCGCGTCAAATGCGCGAGACGCTGTTTCTGGGGCGTCATTATATTTACTACTCATCGCGCCCATGGCGTCAAAAAGTGAACTTAGCGGCCATTCAATTTCTTCGCCGCCGCCGGCAAACATGACGTCTTGTTTGCCCCATTGAATTTGTTCACAGGCCGCGCCGATACAGTGCAGCGATGTCGTGCAGGCCGAGGTGATAGAATAGTTCACGCCCTTAATTTTGAAATGAGTTGCGAGTGTCGCGGAGACGGTTGACGACATAGCCTTTGGGACGGCAAATGGCCCAATGCGTTTCGGCGAATTATTCTTACGCGTAATATCTGCCGCGCGGACAATTTCAATGGCAGACGGGCCGCCAGAGCCTGCAATAATACCTGTGCGCTCACTTGAGACTTGCTCTTCGGTTAGTTTTGCATCGACTATAGCGTCATGCATGGCGAGGGCTGACCATTCCGATGCGTCGCCCATAAAGCGAAGACTGCGCTTGCCGATGGCCTCCTTGGCGCGGTCTTTTGTATCGGCGGGACGTCCTGAAATTTGACTGCGAAAGCCAAGTTCCGCCATTTTTTCGTCTTTGGTAATGCCGCATTTGCCGGCCTTAAGGCTCGCCGCGACTTCGTCTTGATCGTTACCGATACATGATATGATTCCGATTCCGGTAATAACAACGCGGCGCATTAGGCAACTCCCTCAACAGTATTTTCTGGAATGAACAGCCCTACCTTGAGATCTGTGGCTTTGTAAATAAGCTCATCATCGGCATACATCCGGCCATCGGCAATGCCCAGAACGAGGCGGCGGCGAATGACGCGCTTAAGCTCAATTTCGTACCGAACTTTTTTGATATCTGGTGTAACTTGGCCTGTGAATTTCACTTCACCAACGCCAAGCGCCCGTCCTCGTCCAGGAGAGCCTGACCAGCCGAGCCAAAACCCAACTAATTGCCACATGGCGTCTAGTCCTAGGCATCCTGGCATGACGGGGTCGCCCTTAAAATGACACTCAAAGAACCAGAGGTCAGGGTTTACGTCTAGCTCTGCAATGAGCTGGCCTTTGCCAAATTCACCGCCATCATCATCCATATGAGTAATACGGTCGAGCATGAGCATGGGCGGCAATGGTAGCTTCGCATTGCCGGGGCCAAAAAGGCTTTTCTCGCCGCTGATAATCAGGTCGTCATAATCATAAGAGGATTGTATTTTTTTCATGCTTTTAGAGCCCGTTTTGTTTCAAGGGGTGTTTGATAAAGTATAAAGCGGTAAACTCAAGACAGAATAGGAGCCATGCCGTGATAAAACGGCAAGGGTTTGGGCCCAGGACTTAGGATTTAGGATTGCTCCTCACCTGATACCCCGAAAGCAAATCTATGGCGGGGGCCCATTCAGGCCGAAGGACCAAAGCCTGCTTCAAATCTTTATAGGCGCCTTTATAATTTTCAAGCCGATCATAGGCTATGGCGCGGTTGTAAAGCGCTTCGGGCATTTTATTAGTGCCGAGCTCAACCGCTGTATCAACCGCTGTGACAGCCGCGCTATAATCGCCCGTATAGATAAGACTCGCGGCGTAATTAATATAGGCTTCAGAGAGTTTGGGCCGCAATTCTATCGCGCGGGAATAATGCGTCTTCGCTTTGCTATAATCGCCCTTGCGCATCAACAATACGCCGAGATTTACATGGGTCGCGGCTAGGTCTTTATTACTTAGGTTCAGCTCCATGAGAGCAGCTTCACATTTGCGAATGGCGCCAATGCGTCCAGGATTCCCCGCTTTGGTGCTCATATAACAAGCCTGCGCCGCGCCGCCGCCCTGAACAACAATTTGCGCCGAAGCTGTCGCTGCCATGGAAAGTGAGAATGCAGCGGCTAAGAGGAGTTTTGATAGATGGGTCATGAGGGATGCATATCATAAAACGTAAGAAATGTCTAACTGAGCGCCTCTAGGTTAATGGGATGGTATTATCGTTTCCGCAGTTCGGGCAAATGTCGAAATATTTATGTCCAAATCCAGTATATGTTATCACTGCATGGCTGCATTTATCGCACTTGGCCCACGGGCCTTGAATTGATCCTATCTGGCTAATGACATAAATCCAAACTGGAATAGCTAAAGCAGGTGACCAACTGAGAATATTGCTGATCAGAAGGTGGTTTTCGGCCAATTTGTCTGACAGTTTTATTGAAATTATGCAGCCGAAGAACCACACGGGAATAAATATCACCCATATGCGCATCGCGCGTTTCATCTTATCACGCGTTAAAACATATTTCGTTTTCTCTAAGGCCATTTAACGACGGGCGGCATGGAGCTTAATATGGTCGAAATATTCCCGCCCGTTTTTAATCCAAATGTGGTGCCTCGGTCCCATAAGAGGTTAAACTCTACATAGCGTCCGCGCTGTATTAATTGCTCTTCACGGTCAGCTTCTGTCCAAGATTCATTCATCCGCCCGCGCGCAATTTTAGCGTAAGTGTCTTTAAAATGCCGCCCGACATCTTGGGTAAAGGCGAAGTCCGCGTCCCAATTGCCGCTATTAAACCGGTCATAGAAAATTCCGCCGACGCCGCGGGCCTCATCACGGTGATGAAGGTGGAAATAGTCATCACAGCCTTTTCTAAAGGTCTCATAATCGGCGATATCATGGGCGTCGCAGGCCGCTTTCATTCCGGCATGAAAAGCAATGGCGTCTGGCGATGTTTGGACGCGGTCTTTGGCCTGAGTCGGGGTTAAGTCTCCGCCGCCGCCAAACCAGTCTTGGGTTGTCACGATATAGCGCGTGTTAAAATGAACACAGGGCACATGCGGATTATGCATATGCGCAATCAAGCTGACTCCGGCCGCCCAAAAACGAGGATCGTCTTTTGCGCCGGGTGTGCGCTCACGCATCTCGCCTTCAAACTCGCCCTTAACAACGGAAATATGCACGCCGCATTTTTCAAAAAAACGCCCGTGCAACATACCGCCCGTGCCGCCGCCGCCATTCTCGACTTTACGCTGCCAGTCCTCAAAGACAAATTTACCCGGTTCGCCGGGGTAAAGATCCGCCGGTGCTTCTCGTTCCAATGCCTCAAACTCCGCGCAAATGTCATCGCGAAGGGCCTTAAACCAAGCAGCAGCTTTCTCTTTTTTCGCGTCAAACATAGCCGTAAATTGTCCCCCGTCTTGAACGGGGGTCTCCTTCGATTAGAATTGTGTCTTAGACGTAAGGAGACCCCCGCTCAAGGCTGTGGACAGGAAAAGGTAGAGTCATCACTGAGGCAACCCCCCGACCTGCCGCAGGGCTTCAAAACCGGCTATGGCGGCGGAGGTGGCGAGGTTGAAGCTTCTTGCGCCCTCGTTGATGGGAATGATGACGCGGGCATTGGCGGCGGCGTGAACATTTTCTGGAACGCCAGAGGATTCGCGGCCAAAGAGAAGGCGGTCATCGGCTCTAAATTTGAACGCCGTCAGCGGCGTCGCGCCTTTTGTAGTGAAGAGTATGAGCCGCCCTGATTGGGGCGCGTTTGCAAAATTATCCCAGCTACTATGGCGCGTTAGCGTTTCCGGCGCGCCGTAATCCATGGCTGTGCGGCGAAGGGCTTTGGCGGTTAACGGAAACCCGCAAGGCTCGATGACTTCAAGCTCAATGCCAAGGCAGGCGCAAGACCGCATCACCGCCCCTAAATTTCCGGCCATGTCGGGTTGATAAAGGATGATTTTCATAGAGGCACGGATAACCCGTTTTTGCCGCATTGCAAGATGTGTAAGGGTTTGCAAGTTTTAGGCATGGCTGAGGAAAAAACGCGGCGAGATTTTATCTATATTGCTACGGGCGCTGTGGCTGCCATTGGCGCCGCTGGATTGGCGTGGCCCTTGGTAGCGTCAATGAGCCCCGCCGCGGATGTTAAGTCGGGGCTAGATGTTGATATTTCACGACTTGAAGAGGGTGAGCAGCTGAAAGTGCTTTGGATGGGGGCGCCAGTTTTTATTCGTCACAGAACTGACGCTGAAATCATAGCGGCGCAGAAAACTGACCTCAAAGACCTCATTCACCCTGAGACTGACCAAGAGCGTCTGAGGCCTTTACCTGACGGGCGCTATAATCCTAAAATCCTTGTGATAATCGGGCGTTGTACGCATTTTGGCTGTGTTCCAGCGGGTGAATCAGGACGGTTTGACGGCTGGTATTGTCCTTGTCATGGGGCTCATTTCGATACTTCAGGGCGTACGCGTAGCTTCCCAGCGCCAACAAATATGGATGTTCCGCCTTACCATTACGCCTCGGAAACAGTGATAACCTTAGAGCGGTTTTAAATTGTCGCATTGCGGCGTTTTAGCGCGAATAAACGGTGGAAATTCTAGCCACATATATATAGAACGCACGACAGAACAACAGCTTACGTCTTCAAACCTTATTGGTTACATGACGCGGCTATCCGAAGAGGAGAGGGCAATCTATGTCCGATGCACACACAGCAAAGGCCCACGGCGAGACCGTCGATGAGGACAAGCGCGACTTTATTTATATCGCCACCGGCGCAGCTGCGGCAGCAGGCGTGGCCGCATTGGCTTGGCCTTTGGTCGCGCAAATGGGCAAAGCGGCAGATACACTAGCGGCCGGATCAATTGAGATTGATGTGTCCAAAGTGGCAGAAGGTCAGCAATTGAAGATGCTTTGGCGCGGTAAACCTGTTTTTGTGCGTCACCGCACGCCTAAGGAAATTGCAGAGGCTGAAGGTACAGACATTTCAAAATGTCCAGACCCTCAAACGGATAATGAGCGCTTAATTGCTAAGCCAGACGGTCAATTGGACCCGCGCTATTTGGTTATGATTGGCGTCTGTACACATTTCGGCTGTATCCCTGTGGGCGAAGCTGGTGAGTTTGATGGCTGGTATTGCCCGTGTCACGGATCGCATTACGATACATCAGGCCGTATTCGCAAAGGCCCAGCGCCTAAGAATATGGAAATTCCCGATTATAAATATATTTCCGATACAGTGATCAAGGTAGGTTAGTAATGAGCGGACATCCTTCTACATACGAACCTAAATACGGCGCGACGAAATGGATGGACCAACGTCTGCCTATTATTCGCATGGGCGCGGATTTTATGACTTACCCAAGTCCGCGTAATTTGAATTACTGGTATGCTTTTGGCGCCATCCTAACGATGTGTCTCGCCTCGCAAATTATCACAGGTATCATCCTGGCGATGCATTATGTGCCGCATGTGGATCATGCTTTTGACTCCGTTCAGCGTATTCGCCGTGACGTGCCTTATGGTTGGCTCTTGCAGCCTATGCATGCTGTTGGCGCGTCAATGTTCTTCTTTGCCGTCTATATACACATGTTCCGCGGTCTTTATTACGGCTCTTATAAAGCGCCGCGCGAAGTTCTTTGGATTATTGGGTGCTTAATTTACCTCGTCATGATGGCGACGGGCTTCCTCGGCTATACATTGCCATGGGGACAGATGTCCTTTTGGGGCGCGACCGTGATTACAGGCTTCTTTGGCGCTGTTCCGGTTGTCGGCGAAAGCTTGCAGCAATGGCTTCTAGGCGGATATGCCGTCGATAATGCTACGCTTAACCGCTTCTTTGCGCTTCATTTTCTGCTGCCATTCGTGATTGCGGCGCTTGTGGGGCTTCATGTTTGGGCTCTGCATCATGCGGGCCAAAATAATCCAATCGGCGTTACAGAAAAAACCAAAGCCGATACACTTAGCTTTCACCCTTATTATACAGTCAAAGATGGCTTTGCTGTCGTGGTCTTCATGTTGGTCTTCGCGTTCTTTGTCTTTTATCAGCCAGATGCGCTGGGTCATGCTGATAACTATATCCAAGCGGACGCCATGAAAACACCGCCCCATATTGTTCCTGAATGGTACTTCTTACCCTTCTACGCAATTCTGCGAGCTGTGCCGGATAAGCTTGCAGGGATCCTATTGATGATTGGCGCGATTGCCGTGCTCTTTGTCTTGCCTTGGCTCGACACGTCTAAAGTACGCTCCATGCGTTTCCGTCCTGTGGCAAAGTGGTTCTTTGTTATTTTCCTTTTCTTCTGTTTCATCCTCGGATGGTGCGGCGCAGAGACGCCTGACAATATTGCCATAAAATTTGGCATGAAGGACGTCCTTGACGATAATGGAGCTGTTATTGGTGAAGAAGCTTGGGGGTTAAACTTCACATGGCTGTCACGGATTGCGACATTCTATTACTTTGCTTATTTCTTGCTCATCTTGCCTGTTCTTGGCTTAGTCGAGAAACCCAAAGATAGGCCTGAATCCATTACCAAATCTGTCCTGGGCGATAAAGCTCACGCGGCCGCAGGATAGGAGAGGGAACATGGCTTTTAAAATGAAAACAGCAATCCTTGCAGGGACTGTCACACTCATCGCGGCTATCTCTGGTCTCGCTTATGCTGCTGGCGGCGGCGGCACAGGCGATTATAAGATGGAGCATAAGCACTGGCACTTTAACGGCGTCTTCGGAACTTATGATAAGGCCGCAGCTCAACGTGGCTATCAGGTTTACCGTGAAGTGTGTGCAAGCTGTCACCAGCTCAAGCATCTATCCTTTCGTCATCTAGGTGATAAAGGCGCGCCCTTTTATAATGAAAAATATCCAAACCCGAATGACAATCCACTGGTTAAAAACTTTGCCGCGGATTGGGAAATTGAGGATATTGATAATGAAACGGGCGATGCTAAACTGCGCCCTGGTATTCCCGCCGATGCATTCCCGCCAATTTACCCCAATGAATCTGCTGCGCGTGCTGGAAATGGCGGAAGTCTCCCGCCTGACCTGTCAGTTATCGTAGCGGCCCGTAATGGCGGCGCGGATTATCTTTATAACCTTCTCGTCGCTTATAAGGCCGAAATGCCGCATGATATGACTATGGGCCCCGGCCTTAGCTATAATCCTGTTATGGAAGGCGGCGCGATTGCTATGGTAGCGCCTCTAACGGATGACCGTATTGAATATGCAGATGGCACGCCAGCAACGGTTGAACAAATGGCGGCTGACGTTACAGAATTTCTCGCTTGGTCGGCTGACCCTAAAATGGAACAACGCAAAAGCGTAGGTCTTATGACCATGCTATATTTGGCAATCCTGTCAGTATTATTATGGTTTACCTATAAACGCGTCTGGAGAGATGTGGAGCATTAACGCGTTGCAATTTGCGTAGTATAAAATGCAACTGCATCACAATAAATTTAAAAACCGCTCGCTTTCAAACGGGCGGTTTTTTTGTAAGGTGAGTCCAGAAGTCTATTTATGGAGAACGTTATGTCAGAATGGGTATTAGGAATAATCGGCGGTTCGGGTCTTTATGAGATTGAAAGTCTTGAGAATCCTGAGTGGATTTCGATTGAGACGCCTTGGGGCATGCCTTCTGATGACATTCTTTTTGCTGAGCTGGACGGCATCAAATTGCGTTTCCTTCCCCGCCATGGACGAGGCCATCCGCTAGCGCCTTCTGACGTGAATTACCGTGCCAATATAGACGCTTTGAAACGGGCAGGGTGCACAGATATTTTATCGCTCTCAGCTGTGGGCTCGCTTAAGGCCGACTATCCGCCTGGTGACTTTGTCATTGTCGATCAATTTATTGACCGCACTTTTAAACGCGAGAAAAGTTTCTTCGGAGCCGGCATGGTGGCGCATGTCTCTGTCGCCGATCCCGTCTGTGAACGTATCGCTGAGTTGGCGGCTAAGGCTGCAAAAGCTGCGGGCGCGAATGTGCATCAAGGCGGAACCTATCTGGCTATGGAAGGGCCGCAATTTTCCACCAAAGCTGAAAGCCACATGTATCGTTCATGGGGCTGTGACGTCATCGGCATGACGAATATGCCCGAAGCTAAACTCGCCCGCGAAGCTGAGTTGCCTTATGCGACTGTCGCAATGGTCACTGATTTTGATTGTTGGCATGAAGCGCATGGTAATGTCGATGTTGCCGCCGTGATTGCGGTGCTGATGGAGAATGCGTCCAAAGCGTCAAACACCGTCCGCGAAATGGTCAAGCTTCTGAAAGCTGCCGGCCCACGGGTAAACGGGACTCAAGGGATAGAAACGAATTTAGATGTGGCCATGATAACGGCTCCAGAGGCGCGGGATCCAAAAATACTGGCCAAGCTTGAAGCTGTCGCGGGGCGTGTTTTAAAGGCCTAGGTTTAGGTTTCAATTCTAGGTCTTGGGCCTAACTCCGCCACTTCAAAATTTTTGCTTTTACCGGATTTTTAAAGGCTCGCCCTTCATCGCGGCTCTTGGCCCATTCGCGTTTTATGGCGTGATACCATTTGGCCTGCGTATCCGAGTCCTCAATGAGCAAAAGCGCGGGGTCGTATTTTAGACCCATTTGCTGGAGGTCGACCATATCAGCATCTTGGCGTAAGAATTTCTGGGCGTAACCTCTTAGCAACGGCGCGAGGATCTTTATGCGTTTCATATCAGTGAAGAATATCTGCCGAATTTGCGTGCGCGTTTCGTCAATAGGCGTGACGGCAGTAAAGGATAATAAGGTCTTATCATTTACCTGAATATTCTCCGTGCGAATACCAGGGAGCTGGAAGGTAATCTCGGTCACGGGTGTTCCGCCCAGCAGTTTATAAGCGAAGCTGTTTGAAGACGGTTTATGGGCGGCCATGGCAAAGCCTCGCTCGCGCGGCTCGAAAGCTTTGGCTTTTTCATGCATGGATTTTTCTGATCGCCACCACCATTGACGATGCACATAGGGGCCATGCGCGGGATCCATGAGGCCTATGACGGCGTGATCGACATGGCAATTGAGAACGAGCTGATCATCTAATATGGCTTTGCGGTTTGCAAATGGAAAGGCTGGCGGATCGATAGGCGCAGGGCCTGTGAAGCGCTTATCGCCGGCGATATAGACCCAGATTAGATTCCCCTTTTCGCGGGCTGGAAAGATACGCACTTTTATCTTTTCGGTTTCCATTTTTTGCTCGGACGTCAGAGCGGGTATCTCTTTGCAGGCGCCGTCCTCAATCCCGAAACGCCAGCCATGATAAGGGCATTCGACGCTGCCATCTTTTATGCAGCCAGCGGAAAACGGCGCGGCGCGATGCGGGCAAACATCGCGCATGGCAAAAATGGTTCCGTCTTCGCGGCGTCCTAAGCTTATAGGCTGCCCGGCAATTTCGCGGCGCACCATCTTGCCCGCGTCCACATCAGATGAAAGCCCTGCGAAATACCAAATGTCCAAAACGAATGGGGCGGAGGGCTTCATGTATTGCCGCCCTGTTTTTTGAAATCACTCCGGGGAAGGTTGAGATTAAATCTAAGACTTAGACCCCGAACAATAAATGCGATCGCCGCGCCAATGCCCAGGGCCCATCCTTCAGAGAGCCCTGCCTTAAAGGCGAGGTAAAAACTTGCCGCCCCAAAAATAGCGGCGGTCGCATAGATCTCTTTGCGCAGTAGAAGCGGCGCTTCGTTGCAGACCACATCCCGTATTAAGCCGCCCGCGGTTGCGGTCATGGTTCCCATTAAGGTGCAAATCAACACGCCGTGCCCCAGACTTGCGGCTTTAGACGCGCCGACAACCGCAAAAAGGGCGAGCCCCATCGCGTCAATCCAGACGAGAGCCTTTATGCGGGCCCAAAAATGCGGACCGAAAAAGGCGGCTATTCCGGCCAGTGTCGCAAGGGACAGGGCTATGGGGTCGTCTAGCCAAAAGACGGGTTGACCCAGCAGTAAGTCTCGCAATGTTCCGCCGCCTATCGCAGGCAACCAAGCAATGATGATAATGCCCAGCACATCAAATTTCTGGCGCACGGCCATGAGCCCGCCCGATAGCGCAAAGACAAAGACGCCCGTCCAGTCAAAGAGATTTAATATGAGTTCCGCTGTCATGGATAGGCCATAGCCAAAACTTGCGCGGCTGTCAGGCTATTTTCGCGAAGAGATTCGATGCTGGTGTCCAGGCCTCGCTTGGAGAGCTTCTCTCCGTCTTCACGCCTGAGCAAGGGATGGTGGTGATAAATCGGCGTCGTCCATCCCATGAGCTGTTGAATGAGGATGTGTAGCGGTGTTTCTTCGAACAAATCCATGCCGCGCACAATATGCGATATGCCTTGGTGGTGATCATCATGGGTGACGGCGATGTGGTAGCTCACGCCAATATCCTTGCGCGCAATTATCGGGTCTGGGCGATTGCTCTTGGCCCAATCTATTAAGCTTGCCGCGGCATCAACATTTCTACCGTAGTCCTTATCTTGGCCGGTCTCAATAAAGGTAAGTGAGCGCTCACTTATTGAGTCTGTCGCCTTGGAGATATTCAGGCGGATAGCGTAAGGTAGGGAGGGGGCGGGGAGGGGCGTGAGGTCATCTGCGGTGAAATGTGTGAGGAATTCTGAGACCGATAAGCTTGCTTGCGAGTCAGGCTCTTGGCCCGCTTTCAGCTCAGCCCGGGTGAGACCGCAGGGATAGGCTAGTCCGCGTTCCAATAGCGACGCGATAACCTTGGCGTAGTCTGTATAATGACGGCTTTGCAGGCGCACGGGAATAGGCCAGTCAAAGCCAAGCCAGTTTAAGTCTTCAAATATGCCGAGGGTAAAAGCGTGTTTGCAGCGCGTATGATCAATGTCTTCAATGCGCAGCAAGCAAGTGCTGTCCTCTGGAGGCCCAAACCCGAACGCTTCTTTTGCCGCAAGGACATGGCCAAGATGTAAACGCCCCGTCGGCGAAGGCGCAAAACGGGTGCGCATCATGCCAAGCTATATGGTTTATCGTGTTCAATAATCATATCTCTCACCTCACTTTGACCATAGCCATAAGGCCAAAAGTATAGTCGTCGATGATCTATAACATTTATGCGCGGACCTAAGATGTCATGAGCATCTACATTCTTAACTTTATCCCAAGGGAAACTCTTCCAACCCGTAAGGCCTCGATGTTCAACGCCTTGATCTGAAACTCGGACCCTTGTCCACAAGATAATAACGGCTGCGAAGGTCATTAGTGCCGTAATGGGTGGACCGGTTAAAAGAAAAAAGAGTCTGTCATCAATAGGATTAAAAACGGCGCTTAATGTGAAGTAGCCCAAACCACACGCAAACACCGTAGAAAAGACGCCCAATATTACCGAAACCAATCCGGGCTTTAACGTAATCCGCCCTTGCGCGTCAGGTAGAGCATCTCTGTGAGCAATCTCTTCATAAATGGCCCACACAGCGAGGAATATTATCCCGCATAAAAGAGGAATTCCAATTTCTTTGAGCAAAGGCTTGTCGCTTATTTCCGCATCATGCCGCCGAGGATGCCGCGTAAGATTTTACGGCCTTGGCTGCGCACCATTTGGCGCCCGACAAGTTTGACTTCGTGCATAATATGGTCTGTCGCGGTTTTCTTGCGGCGGCCAGAGCTTTTACGCGCAGCAGGCTTCTTTTTTGCCTTAGCTTTTTCTTCGGCGGCCTTGGCTTCGGCTTTTTCGGCCTCTTCTTTCATTTTTATTGTTTTTTCTTCGAGCTCTTCATAGGCGCTTTCACGGTCTACCATCTCGTCATAAACGCCGCCAATTGGACTTCCGGCGATAACGGCCTTGCGCTCGGCTTTGGTTGCAGGCCCAAGGCGCGATGCGGGCGGGCGAATAAGAGTGCGTCCGACAATGCCTGGGACGCCTTTTTCATCAAGCATGGAGACCAAGGCTTCACCGACGCCGAGATCGGTAATCACTTCTTCAGTGTCTAGGTTTGGATTTTCGCGGAAAGAACTTGCCGCCGCGCGAATGGCTTTCTGTTCTTTGGGCGTATAAGCGCGCAGGGCATGTTGGATGCGGTTGCCTAGCTGTCCTAGAACGCTATCGGGGATGTCCATTGGATTTTGGGTGACGAAATAAATACCGACGCCTTTTGACCGAATAAGGCGCGCGACTTGCTCAATCTTATCGACGAGCGCTTTGGGCGCGTCTTCGAATAATAAATGCGCTTCATCAAAGAAAAACACCATTTTCGGCTTATCGGGGTTGCCGACTTCGGGCAATTCTTCGAAGAGTTCCGAAAGCAGCCAGAGCAGGAATGTTGAATAAAGATCAGGCGAATTGATAAGCTCATCTGCGGCCAGGACGGAAACCATGCCGCGCCCATTCGTGTCGGTGCGCATAAAGTCTGTAAGTTTTAGGGCGGGTTCGCCGAAAAACTGTTCCGCGCCTGCGCGTTCTAGTTTGAGGAGGCTGCGCTGAATAGCGGCGACGGATTGGCTTGTAACATTTCCATATTCACGGCTCATGTCAGCTTTATTGTCTGACAAGAAATTCAGTATTGCCCGTAAATCCTTCATGTCCAGCAGCAACATGTCCTCATCATCAGCCAGTTCAAAAGCAATCGTTAAAATGCCTTCTTGCGTTTCATTAAGCCCCATGAGGCGCGCGAGAAGCGTTGGCCCCATTTCAGAGATCGTTGTCCGAATGGGATGGCCCTGCTTGCCGTAAAGATCCCAAAAGATAGTCGGCATAGCGGAATATTCATATCCGCTGCCGAGCATGCCTTCATAATCACTTCCGATAAGACCAATCTTACGGGCGCGAGAGACAAGCTTATCATGGAGCTTATGCGACTCAGAGCCTGATTGAGAGAGACCTGAGAGGTCGCCTTTAACATCCGCGGCGAAAACAGGAATGCCCGCCTTAGAGAACCCTTCGGTGAGGATTTGCAAGGTCACAGTCTTACCTGTCCCTGTGGCCCCGGCGACCAGACCGTGCCGGTTGGCAAGCTTAAATAGAAGTTCCTGACGTTTGCCGTCTGAATCTGTCCCTACAAATATTGAATTGCTCATCATATGTCCCTGAAAATTATCTGTCCCCTATTATGGGCTATTGAAGCTGAATGCAATATTGACGGCGCGCGGAAAACGGGGCCATAAGCCTTTATGGATTCTACAATACGTTCTTGCCTTTTAGTGCTTACCTTTATTGCCGTGACGGTCTCGCTTTATCTTATGCGGGATTTGATAACGCCTTTCGCTTTGGCGATATTCATCTGGCTTATTATTGATACATTTGCGCGCTGGCTCGACGGTTTGTCTTCGAAATTTCCCTATTGGCTGGCGCTAATTGTGGCGATTTTGACTGTTGTGGCTTCGATTGTGGGAATAATCCTCATCATTGCGGATACGGCCGAAAGCGTGGTCGCGCAGGCGCCGCGCTATGGAGAGCGGCTTGATGAAATTTTCCATTGGGTCGGCGGCCTGATAGGGAATGAAGATCTCAGCATTGATAGCTTCATAGCGTCACTCGAGCTTGAGGATAAGATGAGGTCTGGTCTTGCCGGTTTTGCGGGCTCTGTGCAGGGCGTTTTGTCAAACCTTGCGACCATTGCGATTTATGTGGCGTTCCTATTTGCGGCTCAATCAACATTTCCCAAAAAGATGGATGATTTATTCCCCGATAAGTCAGCCCGGTCTCAGGCCACAAAAGTCTTCGTGCGCATACGTTCATCCATTGAAAAATATATTGGCGTTCAAACCATTATCAGCCTCATGCAGACCGTGGTGTCTTACATCATCATGGCGAGCGTTGGATTAGAAAATGCGCTTTTCTGGGCGCTGGTGATTTTCATCCTAAATTACATTCCCATTGTCGGCGGTTTGGCGGCGATTGTTTTGCCTGTGGCCTTTGGCCTCGTGCAATTTGAAACCCTTCCGCCCATCCTGATTTTGGCTGGCGGATTATTCGGGGCGCAATTTATTATCGGCAATACGATACAGCCTAAAATGATGGGCGACAGTATGAACCTCTCGGCTTTGGTCGTGGTTCTGTCTCTGACGCTTTGGTATGCCTTATGGGGCGGCGTTGGCGCTTTTCTTTCCGCGCCGCTTACCGTCATCATTATGATTGTCTTGGCGCAATTCCCGACAACGCGCTGGGTCGCAGTGCTGCTCTCAGCTGATGGCGAGCCTGATATGGACGAGAATGAGAAAAAGGCGGCGAAAGCCATCCCGTCTCTCTAAGGTTTGCGCTTGATGGGCCTGCCTTTGATAAACGGTTAGCGAGGCGGTAAAACTTTATCCTGCCAAACTATGAGCGCGCCTGATACTTTCCAAATAATGAGCGCAATGATAATGCCCAGATAGGCATCTACGGCATAATGCCAAGCTAGATGCACGGACCCTAAAATGATACAAATCAAGAAGGCCAACATGATATGGCCAAACTTTTTATTGATGCGGTAAGCCGTTAGCATAAAGAGCGTGCTCGTAGCATTATGCAGGCTTGGCATGGCTGATATGCCTGAAAGCCCGCCATTTGACGGGTTAAGGTAACCCGCGCGCAACATATCTTGAGCGCCTAAGGCTAGCACTTTGTGGTTTTCATTGACGCTATTTAAGAAGTCGATTTGTAGGGCATAGGGATTGGACGGCGCGTTCACCAAATCATAAAAGGCTGGGCCCATAGAGGAAAACAAAATCGCTAATAGCGTGCCGCCAATTATCCAGCACCAGATGAAACTCAGCAGGAATTGGCGTTCCCATCCATTATCTGTCTTTGTCCAGCTAGACGCCAACCAAAATCCAAACATCACAAAGAACCAAAGATTATAGACAAAGTTTAGGACGAGTGTGGGCGTTGCCGATCCAAATAGAGGCTGTAAGAGCCGCCACGGATCTTGGCCAAAATGCAAAGCGCGATCGAGCTCCATAAAGGCGATGTCCCAGCTATAGGGGTTAAGGATTGGAATAACGGCCTTCATTTCGGTAAAGGCCATAAAACCCAGCATCATAATTCCAATCGCAGGAACCGCCTTGGCCCAGCGCTCTAGGCTAAAAATATAAGGTTTATAAAAAGCGATAAATGCGCGGGTGAGGTTTTTCGGTTTCTTGATGAAAGCCATATAGAAGAACACTGCAATCAGCGACCCCATAAATGTCAGCGGAACCATGATTGTGAATATCATCTCTAAATATGGCCAAGCCGAAAACCCAAATGGCTTACCGATTTTTAGGCAGACGGCGATAGCGGCAAGGAAGAATAAGACGCAGCTTATCACGAGCAGCGCATGGGCGCGCATTTGCGCGCCGGCCAAGCCGATAAAGCGCTTACCCGGAAAGGAAACGCCTTGAAGGGAGGATGTAATTTGGTCTGCCATTTAAGCTCAGCTATTGTTTCGCCAATTCCCTACACGCTTTCCCTTAAAATTCACTTTATGCGCTGATACGCCATTTTTCACGGCACTGTGATGTATCCGTTTATAGCTCATTCAGAATTTTTGGCTTAGAAGGGTCTCATGAAACATCTTATTTTAGCGCCTTTGGCGTTCCTCATCAGCTCTTCAGCATTTGCGGCAGATAGCCTGCAGCCAAGCTCCGTGGTTGAACTTTTTACGTCCCAAGGCTGCTCTTCCTGTCCGCCTGCGAATAAATTCGTCGGAAAACTGGCAGAGGATAAAGACAAGCTCGTTTTGACATATGGCGTGACCTATTGGGATTATCTGGGATGGAAAGATACATTTGGCGACCCTGAATTTACGCAGCGTCAGCGCGATTATGGTAAGGCTCTTGGCACGGCCAATGTTTATACGCCGCAAATTATCCTTAATGGCTCGGCGCATAGTCCGCGTTATTCCCGCAAAGATGTTGAAACCATGCCGCTGCCGACGGCCAAGCCTGACGCGCGCTTTTCCTTAAGCGATGACGGGCTTATCGTGACGGCCGATACGGATGGCGAAGCTAAGCTTGTGATCGTCGCTTTTACGCCCGGAGAACAATCCGTGCCTGTGAAGCGCGGCGAGAATGGCGGCCGCACACTGAAAGTCTCTAATGTGGTGACCGATGTTACGCCCGTCTATTGGAATGGCGGCACGTCTCAAACCAAAATAAAACCCGAAGCTGGCCAAGCCTATGCGGCCTTGTTTCATGATTTTGAAACCTCCAAAATTGTAACCGCTGCCGTTTATTATCCTTAGGCTCAAAAACGAGCTAAACCACCAGATTAATAGGCCTTGACCCTAGACTCCCATTGCCCCGCATAGGCGGAGCGCGTAAACCCCGCCCATGACCGGTATTTTATATGTAGCGCTGGGCGGCGCCTTGGGCGCGAGCGCGCGGCATCTCTTGGGGATTGCGGCGCTTAAGACTCTTGGTCCTGGCTATCCTTATGGAACCATGGCGGCCAATGTCATAGGCGGTTTTTTAATGGGTTTATTGGCGGGATGGCTGGCCCTCAAAGTTAGCGGCGGGACAAATCTAAGGCTTTTTCTCGGCGTAGGTCTGCTTGGCGGTTTCACGACCTTTAGCGCTTTTTCCCTCGATGCTTTTTTGATGTATGAAAAGAAAGCTTACGGGTCTTTATTGGGCTATGTTGGCGGCTCTGTTATTCTCTCTATTGGCGCTTTAATGATTGGTCTTATTTTGGCCCGGAAAGTATTTGGAACATGAGCGGTGTACAGCACTTAACGGTCGAAGAGACAGATGCGGGCTCGAGGCTTGATCGTTGGTTTAAGCGGCAATTCCCGCATATTCCCCACGGTAAAGTCGAAAAGCTTTTACGGACGGGGCAATTGCGCGTGGACGGTAAGCGCGCCAAAGGCAATGCCCGGATCGAAGGCGGGCAGGTCATCCGTATTCCGCCGCTACCCGAACCTTCAGAGATTAAAACTGTAGCGCCCGTAAATGAACGCGATGTCGCCTATATGCGCTCTATGATTATTTATGAAGATGCGGATATTATTGCGCTCAATAAACCGCATGGGATTGCTGTGCAGGGCGGGACAGGCACAACGCGCCATATTGACGGCATGCTCCCCGCATTGGGGGAAGGGTGCCGCCTCGTGCACCGGCTTGACCGCGATACGACGGGTGTTCTTTTGATTGCCAAAAATGTGAGGGCCGCGAAATGGGCGGGCCGCGCCTTTCAAAGCCGCCGCGCCGAGAAGATATATTGGGGCATTACCAACGGCGTTCCTAAACCTAGCGCCGGCGAGATCAAAGGCTATATGGCCAAGGGCCGCCTTGATAATCGTTTCGGTAATAAGCATGAGGGCAAGGAAATCATGCAAGCTGTAAGGCATGGGAGCGACGGCGCGAAACATGCCAAGACGCTCTATCAATGTGTGGCCAAAGCTGGGCAGCGCTCGGCTTGGGTTGTGATGCAGCCCCTAACGGGCCGTACACATCAATTGCGCTTGCACATGCAATTGCTCGGCGCTCCGATTGCCGGCGACCCTAAATATATGACAGATAGGCCGCTCCCCGGCGGTCTCGAAAATATGCTTCATCTGCATGCGAGGTCTTTGACGCTGCCGCGTGAAGACCAACATGATTTATACCTTCAGGCCCCTATTCCGCCCCATATGGAACAAGCCTTTGACGTGATGGGATATAATGAGGCTGACCCGCATGTTGATTGGGACGAGCTGTCCGATGGCTAAAAAATTTGCAAAGCGGTTCTATAAAGACGTCACAATAGCGCAGACCGAGGGCGGATGGCATGTGCAGCTTGATGGCCGGACGTTAAAAACGCCTGGGAAAATTATTCTTCTTGTCCCGATTAAGAAAGCCGCCGCGTTAATTGCGGCGGAATGGGACGCCCAGACGGATTATATCAGGCCTGAACTTATGCCTGTCACGCGCCTGCTCAATGTTGCTGTTGAACAAACGCCAGATAATCGCGACGCGTTGATTGCCGAAGCGCGTAAATATGCAGGGACAGATGTGCTCTGCTACCGTGAAGGTGAAATACGCCTTTATCACGAAGAGCAGATGAAAAAATGGGATCCTGTTTTGACATGGGCGGCAGGGCAGGGCGTGACCCTAAAAACAACGGATACACTTATCGCGGTTAAGCAAGATGAGGCGGCGCTCGACGCCGTGGCAGGTTTTGCAAAAGCACTACAAAATATGGAGCTAACGCTCTTTGTGCATTTGGTTGCTGTTTACGGCTCAGCAATTCTCGCTATGGCCGTCATGAAGTCGCATTTATCGGGGCAAGAAGCGTTTGATCTGTCGCGCTTGGATGAGCTGTGGCAGATTAAATATTGGGGGCAAGATTATGAAGCGAAAGACCGCACGGAGGCTATTCTCACAGAGGTTAAGGCGCTGTGCAAATTATTGGAGGATTAAATGACGGACCCTGTAATTGTTAAAGAACGCGCCGGTGGTAAATATACCCAAGATGTGAACACGCCGCGGCATCATCTATTCGCTGATGAGCCTAAAAGCTATGGCAGCGCGGATATTGGCCCCGCGCCTTATGAGCTTCTCTGCGCCTCGCTCGGGGCTTGTACCTCTATCACGTTGCGCATGTATGTTGAACGCAAGGGTTGGAGCGTTGATAATATCGCCGTCAAAGTCACCCATAAGAAAATGAAATATAGTGAACTACCGCCCAAAGACGTCTTTACGCGGGAGATTACAATTACCGGCGATGTCGATGCCGCGCAGCGCGCGCGCATGATTGTCATCGCGAATAAATGTCCCGTGCACAGAACGCTCGAAGCAAGCAGCGATATCGAAACACATGAAGCGCATGGCTAGATACTGATTATGGACGGCTCTCTTATTCAATCTGTTTTTGTATTCCTCGCGGCAGCCTGTCTGCTTGTGCCGATATCAAAGCTGTCGGGCTTGGGCTCTGTCATTGGCTATCTTATTGCGGGCGTGATTATTGGGCCTTTCGCTTTGGGCTTGGTTTCTGACCCTCAAACGATTTTGCATTTCTCTGAATTTGGCGTCGTGATGATGCTGTTTTTAATCGGGCTTGAATTACAGCCTAAGCATCTCTGGGAGATGCGAGGTAAGCTGTTAGGTCTTGGCGGATTGCAGGTAGGCCTAACGACAGCCGCGATAACGCTCGTCGCGATAGCTCTAGGCCGTTCGCTCGGCGAAGCCATCGTCATTGGCATGGCTTTGGCGCTATCCTCCACGGCGATCGCTTTGCAAATGATGCAAGACCGTAAGATTATGAAGAGCCCCGTCGGGGAATCTGGTTTTTCAGTCTTATTGTTCCAAGATGTTATTGTCATTGCCATGATTGCGGCTTTGCCGTTCCTGGCGACGCTTAGCGGTTTTGAACCCGCCGCTATAGAGGGCCACGGCGAGGCGCATCACGGGCCGGAAGGCATTTGGCTGGTTATCAGCATGTTTGCTGTCTTTGCGGGTATGATATTGGCCGGGCGCTTTATCCTCCGGCCTTTATTTAAAATTATCGCAAAAAGCCAAGTAAGAGAAACCTTTACGGCGATGGCTCTATTGTTAGTCATCGGCGCGGCTTTATTGATGGAATGGCTTGGATTATCCGCGGCTTTGGGCGCTTTTATTGCGGGGGTTGTTCTGGCCGATTCCGATTACCGGCACCAATTGGAACGCGATATCGAACCTTTCAAGGCGCTTCTTTTAGGGCTGTTTTTTATCTCAGTCGGCATGTCGCTGGACTTTAATGCCTTAGCGCAAAACCCCTTGGGAATTGCTGGCTTGGTAATTGGGCTTATGGCGTTAAAATTTGCTGTGCTATTTATCATAGGCACAATATTCAAACTAGATTTTTCAGGGAGGATTTTATTTTCAACCCTGCTGTGCCAAGCAGGTGAATTCGGGTTTGTTCTCTTTTCATTTGCTTTAGCGCAGGGGGCCATTCTGCCAGAGACAGCGGCGGTTCTTAACGCCGTGATTGCGCTCTCCATGGCGCTGACGCCTTTGCTGATCTTAGCTTATGATAAAATTCTTTTGCCGCGCCTGGGGCCGGTAAAGAAAACCGGAGAGGGACCTGAAAACAACCATCACAAAGTCCTCGTCCTCGGTTTTGGCCGGGTTGGCCAAGTTGCGGCGCGGTTACTCCATACGCAAAATATTGACACAACCATCATCGATTTGGACGGCGAACACATCGAATTCGTTAGGAAATTTGGGCACCGCGTTTTTTACGGGGATGCCGCTGATATTGATCTGCTCAGAATGGCCGGGGCAGGCGAGGCGAATATTATCATCATCGCCATTGATGATACCGAAAAAGCAACAGAAGCTGCCCACGAAATCATGACGCATTTCCCGCAAGCCAAAGTGATTGCCCGCGCGCGCAACCGAGGCCATCTCTTTGACTTACTGGCGGCGGAGGTGGACTTTGCTGAACGCGAAACAGTTCGCGGCGCGCTCGCAATGGGACAGAAGGCCTTAGAGTTTTTGGGCTATGCTCCGTACCGCGCTAAGACATTAGCCGATGAGTTTCTCGCCTTTGATTATAAGATGGCGCAAGAGGCTTATGACATGCGCGGCGATATGGACGCGCTTGCGGCCCATGCCCAAACCGCAAGTCAACGCTTGATGGACACATTAAACGCAGATGCGGCTCAATATGGAACTCAAGATCAGGGCATAGAGGATGAGACGGATGGCGTTGTCCATCACCGCGAAGATTAGGTTTTAAAATGCGTCTGAGAATGAACCAGATGATAAACCTGCGACATAAATTCTACGCGGCTTGCCATAACGCTTTTGAGAGGCTTTAACCCGCCCATGATTATATCTCCTTATAAAATGCTTCTATCGCCCGCTGGCCGAATGGGGCGCAAAGATTTTTGGATTGCGATGGTGGTTTTTACGGCCCTCGTCATGCTGTTTAATTTTGTTCTAAGCCGCCTCGGAAATTCGACATTAGCCTTTCTGATTTCACTGCCATTTCCGTTTTTAGTCATTCACATGGCTTATTGTGTTTATGGCAAGAGGTTGCACGATATGGGACGGAGTTTCTGGCCTTTAACGGGGATGATCGTGAGCCTTGTTGCCGTCGCTATAGTCGTAATGTTGGCTTTTGGCGGGTCTGAATATGTCTCTGAATTTGCGCAGTATGACCGTAAGGATGATATAGATCCTGAAGTGCAGAAAGAAATTATTGAACGTTATCAAGCTGAGATGAGGAAGAGCCCTGCGACTGTTAGTAGTGTGATGATGGCCATTATCGGGGCCTTCACATTATGGTGCGGCCTGTCCAAAGCTGACCCAAAAGCTAATGATTACGGAAAGCCCCTCGTTTAGGGTCACAATAACCTGCGACACAATAGACCGATTTTACTTGCTTTTTGTGAAAAAAACGTCAGACTCTTATCGTAAAACAATGAGAGGGAGACCCTAATGGGCAATTTACTATTTTCACCAAACGGACGTATTGGTCCATCTGAATTCACTAAAGGGATTATGATTTTGGCAGTTATTTCTGCGATCATCAGTCTTACGCCACTTGTGAACATGGGCCTTGCAATGATTCTTGGATTTGCGTCTTTTATTTTGCTAGTGCCGTTCTTCATGCTTAATATTAAGCGTGCACATGACGCAGGTAAATCAGGGTGGATGTCTTTACTGCATCTTCTTATCTATATTATTCTAGGTGTTGTTTTGAGCGTCCTCGTGGGTAAGTTTTTTTCAGGGGGCGTTGACCCAGAAGCTGTTCAGGCCGCTGCTGAAGCCGCTGCCGCATCAGGTGACATAGCGGGCGTGATGAATGCGGCCGCGGGTCCTGCGAAAGCGCAGGCAATCCCAGGAGCCATCGGTGGTTTAATTATTGCTTATGTTTTCGCAATGATCGTCAATATGATCAATAAGCGTGATGAGCATGAAAACCAATATGGCCCAGCTTAAATTTAGCTGCGTCTAAAATAAAGACCCGCTCTTCGGAGTGGGTTTTTTTATGCCCTAATGACAGGGCCGAATAGACGTTCAAAGTTCACTTTTAGCGCCTCATCAAGCGCCGCCATATTCGCTATATTTCCGAGCGCGTCTAAACTGGTGACGCCGTGCTCTTGAATGCCGCAGGGGACTATCCCGGCAAAATGGCTGAGGTCAGGGTTCACATTAATGCTGATACCGTGAAAGCTCACCCATTTTTTAAGGCGCACACCAATAGCGGCAATTTTCGCCTCGCTGCCATCTGGCAAAACAACCCATACCCCAACGCGGCCGCAGCGGCGCTCCGCAGTTACGCCCAGATCAGCAAGGCTATCAATAATCCACTGCTCAAGCCCGCGCACAAAGGCAGCCACATCCCGTCCGCGTTTACGCAGATCAAGCATAACATAGCCCACGCGCTGCCCCGGCCCGTGATATGTATATTGCCCGCCGCGCCCGCTCTCAAAGACGTCAAAACGCTCAGGATCGACCAAGTCAGAGGCTTTGGCGCTAGTGCCCGCCGAATAAAGCGCAGGGTGCTCCAAAAGCCAAATTTGCTCCCGCGCATCTCCCGCTGCAACGTCTCTAGCGCGAGTTTCCATATGGGCCACGGCGTCAGGATAAAGCACGAGGTCTTGTGAGGCGCGCCACTCTACGGCGTCTGAACTGTAAACTTTGGATGTCTCATTTTTGGGTGACTTTGGCATGCCATCTATCTGCGCATTAACAGGCTTAAAATCAAGTTGGCCTAGGTTTAAGTTTCACCTGCGGAAAAATGCAAATTCGCGCTTCACAAAGCCCAAATAGCTAGCTATAGACCGCCAACCTTAATGTGCGGCCGTGGCGGAATTGGTAGACGCGCAGCGTTGAGGTCGCTGTGGGGTAAAACCCGTGGAAGTTCGAGTCTTCTCGGCCGCACCATTTACCATTAACAATGACCGCGTGAGCAAAACGAATGCTGTCACTGCCGTCGCAGCGCGCGGAGTGTCATTGTTAATGCGAGGCGTAGAGTAAAACTATCTTTTTCAAATCACTCTCTACTCAGCGCATCTCGATCAACAAAAAATCGCTTCTCAATCCACCGCTCTCGGATGTGAGTCTTCCACGTCTTTTGAACCTTAGCTTTCGAAACGCCCATGGTTTTAGCGATCTGGTCTAGAGAGGCACTCACACTCTGTATGTCTTGCATGGCCCGTAAAAATTCATAGTGCGGGCGGGTGATGGGTATTGAGGATGTTAAATAATTATAGCGGATAATAGCCACATAGCTTTCTGCGCGTGGGGGTAATTGGGATTCTGCGTGGTCAACGGCGCTGTGATAATAGCTGGCGACGTTAAATCTATAGGCCCCAAGCGCGAAACAGGGTTGTAGCATGAGGGCTTCGTCTGGCGTGTCTGATGTAGGCCAGGGCTTTCCTTCGTGCCCCGGCGCGTCAAAGAGCACAAATAATGCCCGCTCATATGTTGCCAAATCAATCATGAAATTGACCCAGTTTTCTTGCTCTGATTCTTGGCTATCACCGTCGGGGCGTGTCTCTTCTAAAAAGGCTGGAAAGCGCCGTCCGAGATCGTAAAGCGTGTAACTGTCTGACGGGTCCCTCGCGAGATATACGCGGGCGAAATTGTCAAAAAGCTCCGCGCCCAACGCCTTACGAGAGGCCGGAAATTGTTCTGCCAGACACAGGCATAGGCGCGAAATATAACTGCGCTGATAGATCGCCAGACGCTGGGGTGCTGAGAGGCGGTTGGACGGGGTCAAACGATCTGCAACGTCTTGCGGCTGAACCGCTTGCGGATGGATTAAAGCCTTTTGCATCCAGGCCTGCATCTCTTGCAGGGAGGCCGGAGGTGTCATGTCTGAAGGCGCGAATGATTGCGCACGGAGGGCACCATGAAATCAACAGGATTTGAGACGTTGGTCTGTGCTTGGGCAGATTGATCTTGATCGAACCGAGAGGGATCGAGCTCGCCTTGCATGAAGCCGCGCGCTTTGAGAACTTCTTGATGCAGGCTTGGAAAGTCGGGGACATCGCCGTCCCATTCCAAAAGGGTTGAGGCGCCGTTGGTGCGCCGCCAAGCATATCGGAAAAGCTCCCACACGGCAGGCGTCACGGCTTGGTCATGTGTATCGAGCAAGTAAACGCCGCAATGGGTATGTCCCGCAAGATGCATTTGCACGACCCGCTCAAAGGGTATGGCTTTAAGATAGTCCAGCGGGTCCGTGCCGTCATTAAAGCAAGATACATAGACGTTATTCACATCCAGAAGGAGGCCGCAGCCTGTCGCGTCTGAGAGAGCCCTTAAAAATTCGGGTTCAGGAATATCTGAGTTTTGAAAACTGGCATAGGTGGACGGGTTTTCCAAAATTAGCGGCCGTTTTAAAACCTGCTGAACATGGTGAACACGGGAGATAACGTGATCTAGCGTGTCTTGGTTTAGCGGCAATGGCAGTAAATCATGACTGTTTACGCTTTGCACGCCCGTCCAGCAAAGGTGATCGCTGACCCATTTGGCCTCTATATCATCTGCTAACGTCTTAAGCCGGCGCAGATAGGTTTCATTGATTGGGTCTACACTGCCAATGGACATGGAAACGCCGTGCAAGACGATGGGGTAATGCTCCGCAATTTGGCGAATGACCCAGCCAGGACGTCCGCCCGAATCCATGAAGTTTTCCGAGATAGCCTCAAACCAATCTACATCTGGTTTTTCAGACAAGATGTGATTGAAGTGTTCATTGCGCAGGCCAACGCCCAGACCCAATTGGGGCAGGGCGCTGACCGCAGACACAAATTCGGAGGCCAAACGTGCTGAGCTCTCCATTAAGCGCAGCTACCCGCGCCGCTCATACCGCTGGATCCGCAAGCGGTCATGCCCTGGCCGCTAGCTTCTATCCATTCAATTTGCGGGCCGACATCAGAGGGGGACGCGCCTATGGCATGGCTGCCTCCAGAGAATTTTCCTTCAAAATGGGAGCGGGCTTGCTTCCACACGCTTTTGGTTCGCAGGGTTTCGCTTTCTGTTATAAAACGCTCTGCGTTGATAGGGGTGGCGCAGGACCCTTGGGCTTGGCAGGCATTTGCGCCGGGCGTCGCCACTTCTTCTTCGGTGCCGTAAAGCCCGCATCCGCCTTGGCCTTTGCAGTCATTTTGCACGTGGCAAAGATGGTCTGATAGTTTTGGCTCCGCGGGGTTGGCGGCGTTATAGGCGAGTGAGGTTGAACACCATCCTTGACCCGCGCAATCATTGCTTAATGTGCGGCCTTGGTTCTTACACGAATTGAGCCCCATACACGCATGGCGTACCCAATTGCCCATACCCGCATGGACATCGAGGGCGGTATTGGTCGGCGGGGTTTTCGGGAAAGCCGTAGTGCCGTCATAAAGCGAGCCTTTTTTATCGACCTTCTTAATACTGGCTGGGGGGCCGGCCTTGTGGCGGTCAGGGGCAATGGGCGTAATGACAGGCTCGCCAAGAAATGATGGCAAGGTCGCTGGCGTCACGCCGGTATTTCCATTCCAAAAGACTGAGATGTCTGGCAAGTCTTTGATATTGGGCAAGTTCCATGACGCGTCGCTGAAATTATGCAGCGTCTTGGATCTATATTCACAATCGGCCACGAGTTTTTTAAGCGCGGCATAGGCTGTTTCCCGGGTCGTGCCCACAGGGAACGGATTCTCAAAGGTCGGCGCGAGTAAGCGTCCTCGGTCCTGAATTTTTCTCAAATCTTGATAGAATTTGTCCATCACCCAGATCATTGACTGATGCATGGTTTTATTGAAATAGAGCTTTTGGTGCTTGGCAGGAACCAGCAGCGTCGTCTCCGTCATGATGAGCATATATTGAAATAAGCCATTGGCGACATCCACCATCGCGCGGGCAGGATCGCTATAATCTGTGCCCTTGGGATTTCTGGGCATATTATAGACAAAGCGATCTGATAGGTCTTGCTGGGTTAAGGGCGATGTTGAAACAGGCGGCGGATTCATGCCTTCGACCTGCGGCGGCGCGCCCGTAAAATCATAACCGTCAAGCTCCGCGCTAAGCGACCAGAATTTATAATAATGCGATTCCTCGGCAGGATGCTTGTCCTCTACAAACCCAGTGTAATCCGCGCCTTCACCTTGCTCGCAAATTGTATCAATCGCGTCCAATGCGTCTTGCGCTGTCCAAACACGGATCAAAGCCTCCGTCCCTTGACCGACATGATCGTGATCGTCATCATTTTCAAACTTTGCAACGGCGGCGGCCGATCTTGGGTTACTCGCATCTGCAGGCGGCGGGTTGGTATATTCAAAGGATTTTTTACCCGAGGACAGCGTGTCGATATTACTGCCTGAATAATTTTCAGGCGCTATCTGGCCTTGGAGGTTCTTCTGAAAAATACTGTTACAATTTACCGGGTCTAAGTCCTGAAGATGATGGATTAAACCTTTAGCAAAATCGTAAACCTCACCAATTGTCGCCCATTGCGGTGTCTTTAGCTTCACATCTTGCGACGTGGAGTCTTTCTGGCCCGGATATTCAATCCGCATAAAGTGGCTAATTTGCTCAAGAGAGAATTTATCAAGGGGTATCTCAAGCGGCGCGCCTGTAATTTTTTCAACGGGCCGGCGCGCGCCGCCGCTAGGTAACATCACAGGGCGATTAAGTTTTGTTGTTTGAGGCTGACTTAAGGTGCTCAGATCCGGGAGGATAATACCGCCGCCTGGACCAAAGGTCAGTTCATCGTAAATTTGCGGCATGGTCTCTGTCTTGTCGAGCATTGAAGTCAGCAGGTTCATCGCAAGGGAGAGATGCAGCATCTCTTCTACGGCAACGCTCATAATGACCGCGCCCGCATGGTTGCCGAAAAGCGAGCTCTTCTCTGGAAAATTTTCTGCCTTAGGAACAGGCTTTGCCATATCTGTTGGCGGCAGATCGATGCCTGGTTTCCGGCAAATTGAATAATAGGTGTAAAGATAAATCGGGATTGTTGCCATTTCGAGTTTGATGGCCGCGCGCAGAACCGTCTTCAGTGTTGCGACGGCTTCGTCTTTCGACATAGCTTTGATGGCTTTGCGCGTTGCCCATGGGACGGAGGATTGGTTTTTATCTGTCATTATATTTCCTTTTTGATGACGTTAGGGGTGGCGCGCAGAAAGTTTGAATTGAAGGCTATTCATTTGACGGAATAGGAGCACAGAGAGGTGAAGGTGATTAAAGTGCGGGGTGTCTGATTGCAGCCTCCAAAGATCTTAAAAACATCTCATGATTAGCCAGCGCCATTTGACTTGCATTGCGCGAGGCTAAGCTCGATATTTCAGGGGGCCCAAAATTGCAGGGGTAGAGGGGCCGTGAATATAAATAATATTCACAAACCGAATCAATATTGCGCCGTTATTTCTCTACTAAAGTAAGATAAATAAAATTGAAACCTCTTTAGATTGTTTTAGGGTTGGTCATAAATAAGCTATGCCGAGACATGCCGCCCCGTATGACTTTAAAAACATTTAAGAGCGCCGTGCCCCGCTACTCAATTCAGTCGACCTGTTTCCGCTTGCGGGACATTCGCCTTTTTTTCTTGGGCGTCGCCTCGTTTTTTTCGGCCTCTTCTAGCGCTTTTTTCTCATCATAATCTTTTATCAGTTGAGACCCGTAAATGATGCTGGAGGGCTGAGTGATTGTGCTTTTGGTATCTATCTGCGTGCCTTTGATGGAGGAGCTTATTGTGATGGCATTATCTTGAGGGGTTAATTTTGGGCTCTCATTTGGGTTTGGCGGTAGGTCGGCCGTGTCGATGATCGTTATCTTCGCTTTGGGCATAGGCGCGGCTGAAAGCCGCCAAAGCGTTCCGTTGTGCGGGTCGGCGAAAAACAGGCCGCGTTTATCCATGACCATCTGCCCTGGCTCTCCCCAAGCGCTACGGCCCGAGCCCGTCAAAAACCCCTCAACCAAAACACGCGGCGCGCCGCTGGGGTGGCCAAATTCTGTAGGAATTGCGATCAACTGCATGGCGTTTGGCCCGACCTGGGCGGCGAGGATGTGACCTTTAAGCTGCACTGGCCAATTTTGCGGCGCTTCATATTGGCCGGGCAGGGCGATGGCCGTTATGGATTGACCTACTTTGAATTCCAAGGGTGCTTTAGAGTTTAAAGGATTTGGGCCTACTGGGACTAAAGCTTCGCCTGATCCCGCCCAAATATCTGACCCTTTGCTCAGCGCTACGCTATGTAGCTTCCCAAAACGGCCTTCACCTATAAGGTTTGCCTCGCCCGTCTCTCTCTTTAATTCCAAGATACGAAAACCTTGATTTTTTGTGGTGAGGCCAAGGGTGAGGTCTTCTCGATCCTGCCTCGAAAATAAAATATGCGGGCCGCCTGTTGAATTGGCCTGTTTCAAATTGGCAAGTTGCGCGGGTTCATTACCCGGCGCAATCACCCAAACAGCATTGCGGTCTGCGACATAAATAGTCTCATCCATAACCGCCAAACCGCTTGGGGCGTTAAAGGTGAAAGGCAGAGGACGGCGTAGATCAATATCTCCGTCTTGCCGACGGTCGGGCAACGTCCAAATCCGTCCGCTCTTACGGTCTGCGGTATATAGCGTGCCGTCTGCGCCAAGCGCCATCGCAGAAATATCACCGAGACCAGTGACGGCAATATTGAGCTCTAATCCTTTAATCGTGCGAAGCTGATTGGAGCTCCCGCCGCGCTGCATTTGAACAGGGCGTAGAGATGGCTGTGACGCTGCGAGTTCGTCTTTTAACGGTACGATATCCCACGGCGCGGCAAAGCTGTTAGAGCTTAGTAGCGCAAAGAGGCCAATGGTTAAAACGAATCGCATAGATTTAACATGACGGCTAAGGGTTAATTTTGCGAGGCCGTGATGCAGGAAACTGCATAAAATCCAGTTTCAGTCTAGCTCTTGAGAATAGGTGCAGATTCCAGTCAAACTGAATGGGTGTTTTTCTAATTGTAACTCTCGATTCCAGTATTTAATGACTTCTGGAAGTGCCCGTTAGCGGACATTGGCTCAATATATTACATTGGCGACCATTGAACTCGCAAGCGATTTTAAGCCGCTCGATCTTGTAAAATTCCAAATCGGAAATCAAATATTTAGCAAAAGACTGCCAGCTAATCGAAATAAAATGTAAGAAACCTGGCCTCCGAGGGACTACCTTATCTGAACACAGAAGATTTTAGGATAGTTAGTGGCTGAAAAGAAGACATCTCAAGACGCGCAATATGACATTGCCGCTGTAGAATTTAGGGATGCTATTGGCCGCCTGGCTTATGCCTATGAGCGTGACCCAGAAAAGCGCAAAGATCTCGTACAAGATATTCATTTGGAACTCTGGCGGAGCTTTAAGATATTTGATGGCCGCTCGAGTGTCAGGACGTGGGTCTACCGCATCGCCCACAATACGGGCGCTAGCCATATCTTAAAAAACAAACGTGTTTCTCAAAATAGCTACCTAAATATAGATGATATAGGCGAAATTGCTGACCAGACAGATTACGTGGACGCCTTTGAACGCATAGACCAACTCGAACAGTTAATGGCTCTGATACAGCGTCTTGGTCCTGTAGATCGACAAGTTATCACGCTCTATTTGGAAGACCTTGATGCCGCCGCGATTGGAGACATTGCAGGTATAAGTCCGAGCGCTGCCGCGACTAAAATACACCGCATAAAATACAAACTAGCTGAATTATTTCAAAAAGGAGAGACCCATGTCCACAAATACTCAAAGCCTTAAATCCTTATGGCAATCGCTACCTGCGGAGGAAATTGTTTTTAGCCATGAGCAAATGCAGCAGCTGGCGCATCAATTTCAGGCCAAACATAAACGCCGTGCTTTAACGGAATATCTAGGCTTTGCCGCGTTATTTGGCTTAACCGCTTACTATTTGACTCTGCGTGCGGATTGGCAAGCCTTCGCGGCCTCAGGGCTGGTTATCATAGGGGGTATCATAATGCTGTGGAATTACCTCCGAATAGCAAAGGTAAATGCATTGCCGTCTTCAAACTCTAGTGAAACGACGCTTGAATATATGCGCCGAGAATTAACCCGGCAAAGGGACGCGGCTGCGTCGGCATGGAAATGGTACATTTTACCCTGCGTGCCATTTCTCATTTTTGTGTTGGCGTTCCGGTGGTCGGAAGAAGGTGCGACGCTTACAGAATTGACTGACTTTAGGGTCATAATTCTTTTCGTCTTCGCATTCATAGTTGCCTCCCTCCTTGCAACTACATTTTGGTATTTTCTAAACGCCGCGCGCTATCAGCGGCAATTGGATGCCCTTGATAAGCATACTCGCTCGTAATTATTATGGCCGCTTGGGAGATTTCCGAGCGGTCTTTTTGGGCATTGTAGGTCACGCGGCTAACGACCGCTCCTGCCTCCAAAGCTGACGCCAATACTCGAGCCACTTTCGGAAGAATATGATGTCAGTCGGCACAATAATGGTGAGCCTGTTTGATCGGAACCTGCAATGAGCTCAGATAAAGGGCCCATTTAGGGCGTCCCGGGCCTAAGACTTAATGGGCTTGTCAGAGGCCCTGCAATCAGGTTAACCTTAGTTTAACACTTACTAGGAGAACTGTTTTCAGTTTAACCCCGCAACACATTTCCATTATTCCCATCGAGGCCCGGCTATGAGCTATCTGGATCAATCGATAAATGCGTCTATTCGGGACGCTATTCCTGTTGCGCAGGGCAATTATCCGTGTTTGATTTTAAACGCCGATTATCAGCCGCTCTCTTATTTTCCGCTCTCGCTCTGGTCATGGCAAGACGCCGTGAAGGCGGTTTTTCTAGATCGCGTGAATGTTGTTGATCAATATAAGCAAACGGTGCGCTCCGCGAGTTTTGAGATGGAAATTCCGTCGGTTGTCGCGCTGAAGGATTATGTCGCGCAAAACCGCTCCCCCGCCTTTACCCGGTTTAACCTGTTTCTGCGCGACGGTTTTGAATGCGTGTATTGCCATAGCCCTGACGAGCTAACTTTTGATCATCTTATCCCGCGGCGTTTGGGCGGGAAGACATCATGGGATAATATTGTTGCGGCGTGCTCTAAATGTAACCTTCGCAAAGGCGGCCGCTTGCCAAAAGAGGCCGGAATGATACCGCAAAATAAACCGCGCCAACCAACGATGCATCAGCTGCAATCGCAAGGCCGCCGTTTTCCGCCCAATCATTTACATGAGAGTTGGCTTGACTATTTGTACTGGGACGTAGAATTAGAAGCATGAGATTACATTCCTACGCAATTATTCTGGGCCTTGCCCTTGGCTTCTTTGTCTTACTGACCTTGCGGCATCCGCCTTTCGCTATCTTATCTGCGATTATCGGCGTGTTGGGCTTTGACGTGATGTTTAAGTCGCGCGCGAAAAAGCTCGACAACAAAGACGACGACACATGAGGCTTTTACTGTGGGGCGCGGCTTGTTTGGCACTATCTGCTTGCGGGCCTAAGGTTGATAGCTCGCCTAATGTTGTATTTGAAACTGAAATGGGCGTCATTGAGATAGAAACCTATCCTAAGAAAGCCCCTTTATCTGCCGCTGATTTTTTAAGTTATGTCGATCGCGGCTACTATAACAATGAAGGATTTTACCGCGTTGTTCGGGGTGATAATGATCCCCGCAAAATGGGCATGTCTCTCATTCAAGGCGGACGTTTAGACACGGAGCCTAAAACCCCGCCTATCGCGCATGAGACAACATCTATGACAGGTCTGCGCAATGATAGCGGCATGGTCGCGATAGCGCGTGACGCGCCGGGTACGGGCAGCGCGGCTTACTTCTTTATCAATATCGGGAATAATAATTTTCTAGATGAAGGCGGTGAGCGTAATGCCGACGGCGCTGGATATGCTGTCTTTGGAAAAGTTGTGGAGGGCATGGACGTCGTCCGCGCCATTCAAGCCGGTGAAGCTAACCGTCCGACGGAGGATGAGGTTGTTCAAAATCAATATCTGACGCGGCCTGTTTTAATTACAAAGGCTTACCGCAAATGATAAGACGGGTTTTTTTAACGGGCTTAAGCGCCGCGCTATTGCTAGGATGCGCGTCTAAAACACCCTCCTATGACGCGACTTATTATCTGGTACGTCACGCAGAAAAAACAACAGAAAAGCCTGACCCTGCTTTGACAGAGGACGGCAAGCAGCGCGCACAGGACTTAGCTGGCCGGTTAGCAAACATTCCGCTCACGGCCATATATTCAAGTGATTACACACGAACGCGCAATACAGCGGCGCCTGCCTCAAAAGCGCAAGGGCTGGACGTCATCATTTATGATCCGCGCGATTTAGACGGTTTTGCTAAATCCCTCTTGGCCCAAAAAGGGCATATATTGGTCGTGGGCCACTCTAACACAACGCCGCAGCTTTCAGCGCTTTTGGGCGGGGAGGCAGGAGAGCCAATTGTTGAGGCGACAGAATATGATAGGTTTTATGTCCTGCAAAGACGCGGCGATAACGTTACTGGCCGCATAGATACATTCGGGAAATAGAGAGCGCAATGACCGACACAATCAATTATCAAGCGCCAAAGCCGCAATTTGACGTCGGACGTGTGATAAATAGGACATTTGGCGCTATAAAAAATAATTTTGTTAGCTTCTTTTTGGCCTCCTTGATTATCATGGGGGTGCCGACGTTTTTTATCGGACTCATGCCTGTTTTCTTCAGCACAGGGGGAATGTTTGACGGCGACACCGTCAATCAGGGGTTTTTTGCAAGCTTTATCGCGATGGCAGTCATATCCTTTATCGTGGTTATGATTGGCAGTGTTATTTTACAGGGCGCTTTGATTTATGGCGCGATCGCAGATTTTAATGGCCGAAAAGCGCCTTTTAAGGAATGCATGTCCGTGGCCCTACGATATTTCTTCCCGCTCTTAATCTTGGGTATATTAGTCGGGTTAGGGATGGTATTTGGGTTCATACTTGTCATCGTTCCGGGCGTATTTATCGCTTTGGGATGGTCAATCGCTGCGCCAGTTTTAATTGTTGAAGGCAAAGGTATTACAGATTCTATTTCTCGGAGCTGGGACCTCACGAAGGGGTATAAGCGCTGGATTTTATTGCTATTTATTATTTTGATGGTTCTAAGCTCTATAATAGGGGGCGTATTAGGCGCCTTTACCTTCGTTGCCGGTGACCCCACAGAAGTTTTATTGGGAGGCGGGTCACCCACTTTTCACATTTTAAACTCATTTTTTAGCGCGCTCTCACAAACCTTTACAACTATGATTAGCGCAACGGGCGCTGCCGCCATATATTATGAAATTCGGCAGATAAAAGAAGGCATTGGCGCAGAGAGCCTTGCAGATATTTTTGATTAAGTTTTAAGCGCCCGCGTCTAGCGCTTCACCTTTATAGACTGCGCTGGTGTTGTTTAGAACGCTACGGATATAAACATGACTGACAGAATTAACTACCAAGCCTCAAAGCCTAGCTTTGACATGGGCCGTGTGTTGGGTCGTGCTTTTGCTGGGGTGCTAGGAAATATTAAATCTATTTTATTCGCAATAGCCTTGGCTATAATTTTAAGCACAGTTGTCACTGCGCCCATCTATATGTTGGATTTGACCGACCCGGCTGCTGTGATGGAGACTAACGTTTATGGAATTCTAACTGCGACGTCGTCGATCTTGGGGTTTGTTTTAATGATGTCTATATGTGTTTTTACGGATCATATGGCCTTCGCTCAATTTACAAATAGATCAGCGGGTTTTCGATATGTGCTTTTGAGGTCTATAAAACTCACCCTTCCAGTCTTATTTGTCGTCATACTTTATTTCCTATCAAGTTACATTGGCATGGCCTTTCTGATCGTTCCTGGCGTTATTATTTCTGTGGGTTGGGCTGTCATCGGTCCTGCTTATTTGCATGAAAGCACGTCCCTTTTTGGAAGCTTTGGCAGGTCTTGGTCTCTAACCCGTGGTTATAAATGGTGGGTTTGGCTCGCCACAATTATTATGACTATTCTGGTTTGGTTCATTTTTATTGTGGGCACGATTATTCTCAGTGCGGTTTCACTGGCTAACATTGCTGACCCTGAAATGGCATTAGGCTTTACACCGAAACAATTTTTTGTGGGGCTTGTGATTAACCTATTTATGTATCTAGCTATATCGCTCTACGCCTCATTCACAACGGCGCTTTACACGGAATTACGCGAACTCAAAGAAGGCCCGTTAGGGGAAGAAATGAGCGCTATCTTCGACTAAGCCGCCTGCGCTTCAGCCTTAATGCGCCCTATCATCGCTTTGAGCCCATTGGAGCGTTGCGGGGATAAATGCTCCTCAAGCTCCAATTCTTTGAGAATTGCTACGGCGTCTAATTCACGAATTTCTGATGCCTTGCGATTGGAGAATATCTGCAACGTGACGGCCACGAGGCCTTTCACAATATGGGCATCACTGTCGCCACGAAATGTGAGGATAGGATCATCTCCGCCGCCGTTTTCGCTCACGAGCCAGACCTGACTGACGCAGCCTTTTACTTTATGGACTTCGGTTTTCTCAGCCTCGCTAAGCGGGGCTAAGGCTTTGCCCAAATCTATGACATGCATATAGCGGTCTTCCCAATCGGAGAGAAAGGCAAAGTCGTCGATCATATCTTGAATATCTTGCGGGTAACTCATAACGCCTAGGTAAGGGCGTCAAGCGCGGGTTGCAAGTCTCATTCAGCGGCGACCTGTAATTGGGCCCGTGCATCCTCTTTTATCATATCGGCCGCTTTTTCAGCAATCATGATTGTCGGCGCATTGGTATTGCCGGACACAACATTTGGCATGATAGAGGCATCGACAACGCGCAAGCCCTCTATGCCGTGAACGCGCAGACGGTCATCAACTACCGCCATAACATCATCGCCCATCTTACAGGTTCCAACGGGATGATATTGCGTATCTGCCCGCGCCCGGATATCGGCTTTAAGCTCTTCTGTGTCTGTCGTTCCGGCGCCGTAATACGGCTTTCCGCGAATGCCGTCAAAGGCGGGCGCTTCGAGAATTTGTGTCATCATCTTGGCGCCGCGCACTAAGGTATCCATGTCTCGATCATCTTTAAGGAATGCGGGATCAATGGCGGGCGGAGCTTCTGCTTCTGTAGATTTTAGCCATAGGCTACCGCGGCTTTTGGGACGCAGGACACAGACGTGACAGCTATAGCCATGCCCCAAATGTAATTTCCTGCCGTGATCATCGACCACAGCCCGCACAAGGACGAGCGACACATCAGGGGAGGGTTCCGATCTATCCGTATAGAGAAATCCGCCGCTTTCCGCGAGATTTGAAGAAAACATACCCTTACGGTTTTTCACGTAATTGAATATTTCTTTTACAGTTCTGAAAGTTCCCATGACAGAGAAGCCGAGATTATCTTTCACCTTGGCATCATAAGATATCACATAATCAATATGGTCTTGGAGGTTTTCGCCGACCCCTGGAAGGTCGTGAATTTGCGTTATACCGTGCGGGTCTAATTTATGTTTAGGTCCGATACCTGAGAGTAAGAGCGTTTGCGGGGATCCGAATGCGCCGCCGGACAGGATAACTTCGCGCCGGGCTGAAATGGTTTGTAATTTGCCTTTGATTTTAACCTCAACACCTGTGGCGCGATTATTCTCGATATTTACTTTTTGCGTCATGGCGTGGGTAATGACGGTTAAATTGGAACGCTCCATATGGTCGTCTAAAAATGCCCTTGCCGTATTCCAGCGCTCGCCATTTTTATGCGTGACCTCATACATGCCAAGGCCTTCTTGCTTAGCGCCATTAAAGTCGTCCGTGAAAGGAATCTGATTTTGCCGGCCTGCTTCGAAAAAGGCCTCGTTAATTATGCCAGGGCTACGAAGGGGCGCTACGTTGAGCGGACCGCCTTGCCCGTGAAATTCATCACCGCCAGCTTCACGGTGTTCGCTTTTTTTAAAATAGGGAAGAACGTCCTTATAGGACCAATTCTTATTTCCGAGCCGCGCCCATTCATCATAATCAGCTTTGTGGCCGCGAATATAAATCATCGCATTTATGCTAGACGAGCCGCCAAGAACTTTCCCGCGGGGTTGATACCCTTTTCGTCCGTTCAGCCCCGCTTGCGGTTCGGTTTCAAAGCGCCAATTGCGCTTGCCTAAGACCATATTCCAAATCGTGGCGCCCGGGGTAAAAACGCTCCAATGCTTATGCGTGCCGCCCGCTTCTAAAAGGCAGACGCTAACATCGGGGTCTTCTGTGAGGCGATTGGCAAGAGCGCAGCCTGCAGAGCCTGCGCCAACGATAATATAATCAAAGCTGTCCATGTTTACAAAATTTTCTTCATAATACCGAGCATTTTATGAGTCTTGGCTGTGTAAGGCGGAAAGAGGGATTTGCCTTGGCTAAAGCGGCTTTGTACGAAAACGCCCTTCAAATGAGAAAACGCCTGAAAGCCATGTTCGCCGTGATACGCACCCATACCTGATGGGCCAACGCCGCCAAAAGGAATGTCCTCTTGAACAACATGCCACGCGGTTTCATTGATAGAGACGCCGCCCGATATCGTCTCATTTAGAACCTTATCGCGTTTGGCTTTGTC
The DNA here is from genome assembly GCA_039977295.1 of Hellea sp. Lineage (GTDB taxonomy): Bacteria > Pseudomonadota > Alphaproteobacteria > Caulobacterales > Maricaulaceae > Hellea. The sequence continues at coordinate 818,762 of JBDWDN010000003.1, forward strand.
CTCACCAAACCAGTAAAGCGCGAGGGGGCGGTCTTTGCTCTGCACATATGACATGGCGTCATCCAAAGTTTCTGAGGCAACGACAGGTAAGAGCGGACCAAAAATTTCTTCCTGCATGATTTTCATATCAGGCGTGGTATTGGTCACCACCGTGAGCGGCACGCGGCGTTCTTTGGCGAGCTGTTGCTTATCATCATCACCAGCAACGCGAATGCGCGCACCTTTATTTTCCGCGTCTTCGAGCAGGTCTTGCAAACGCGCATAATGGCTATCGGCGATGATAGAGGTGTAATCATCATTGCCGGCAAAGGTCGGATAAAACTCTTCGGCCTTTTCAATCAGGGCGTCTGAGAAGGAGTCTATTTTTGCAGAGGGCATCAAGACGTAGTCAGGCGCCACGCAAGTCTGCCCGGCATTGAGCGTTTTGCCGTTGACGATACGCGGCACGGCCAGGGCCATATTGGCGCTGTCATCAATGATCGTTGGTGATTTTCCGCCAAGCTCTAGCGTGCAAGGTGTGAGGTTCTTCGCCGCCGCTGCAGCAACGATTTTCCCCACAGATGTTGAGCCCGTAAAGAGCAAGTGATCAAAGGGCAGGGCGGAGAAGGCGGAGGCGACTTTTACGCCGCCCGTCGCGACATAAATTTCATCTTCGCTAAAGGCAGAGGCGAGAACGCGCTTGAGGAGATCTGACATGCGGGGCGTATATTCGCTCGGCTTAATCATAGCGCGGTTACCCGCGCCCAGCGCCCCAATGAGCGGCATAATGGCGAGCTGCAAGGGATAATTCCACGGACTGATAATACCTATCACGCCCAGGGGTTGAGGGATAATGCGAGAGGCAGCAGGTTTATATTGCAGAGCGGTTGGCGCGCGGCGTGTGCGCATCCAGTGCTTTGTATGTTTAATAGCATGACTGATACCGCCTTGAATTACGAGCAGTTCCGCAATGGTCGTTTCTTCATAGGCACGATTGCCGAAATCCTCAGAAATAGCTTTTTGGAAATCTTCCGCATGGTCTTCAATGACTTTACCCAGTTTTTGCAAATTGGCTTTGCGCTCGCTCCAAGGGGGATTGGGACGGGTATTAAAAGCTGCCTTTTGTTTCGCTAGAATTGCGCCCAAATCCGCGCCTGTGTCGGCATCTTTTTCTTTTAAATCAATTCTGACCATCATCTCGCTCGCTTTTTGTTGTCGTTCATCGTCTTAACATAAAAAAGGCGCGAAACATAATTCGCGCCTTCGTATAATTTTTACTTCAAACTTAGAAGTTTTTACGCGCTGTGAGGCCATAGAAACGTGGGTCTTGAATGAAAGCGGACCGCGATCCAGAGCGCAAAGTCGTATTGAAGGTCACGCCGCGCGTGATTTCATTCGTGACATTGGTCGCCCAAGCTTCCAGCCCCCAGCCATGCGCATCATTACCGATACCCGCCCGGAGGTTGATCTTGGTATTGGCTTCTTGAACATCAAACGGTACCGCTGCTCCCGTAGTGGGGGAGAAGGCTTGTGTTGATGTGCGGCGATCGCTTTCATAACGCATCGAACCGTTGAGGAAGAAAGTATAATCACCCCCAAGGCTGCCATCATATGTGGCGCCGATAATACCAACAGTTTTTGGCGCGTTCGTCAGCGTATTTCCGCAAAGCGAGACAACATTTGGCGATGTCTGAGTTCCTGCGCAATCATCAGGATATTCAGCGTCAAGAAGGGTCAGCCCGCCATTAAGCGTGAAATTATCAGTTGGGCGTATGAGCGTCTCGATTTCAATACCTTTGGTTTGCGCTTTTGGTACGTTAAAAGTTTCGAATCGAGCGCCCGTAAATTCTAGGACTTGGAAGTTATCGAATTTTTCTAAGAAAGCGGCTACATTTAGGGTCATCATGCCGTCAAAGAGTTTTGACTTCATACCAAGCTCATAGGCATCGACTTCTTCAGAGGCAAATCGCGGATCCGCGCCGCCAATAGCCGCAGTCGAGTCGAGGTTGAAGCCGCCAGACTTATAACCATGGGTGAAGCTGGCATATGTTGAGACATCTGGTGTGATTTCATATCCAAGCTTACCTGTGTAGATTAACTCATCATCCTTGAAAGTGTCGTCAAATGTTCTTGGCAATGGCAGTATCGCCGATAGCGGGTGATCCGCAGGTGCGAGGAATGGGAAACAGCCGAGAACAACAAGGTTTCCGTTCAAGGCAGGCGAAGCAAATTGGAATGCGCCTGGCACAGTTGTGTCAAAGCCTGCCAATTGGTTCGTACATGACGCATAATTTGCTTGAGGTTGAGAAAAGCTGCCGTCTTTCGACTCGTCTGAATAGCGCAGACCAACCGTTAAATTTAATTGATCCGTTATATCAAATGTATTGTGTGTGAAGACTGAAAAGCTTGTACTGTCTTGGGTATAACGGTTCGTTGTTCTGGCTGCTGCGGGGTTTTGTCCGCCAGACACAACCGGTAACGTGCCGCCGAGCCCAAGGATTGTGGCATTAGGATATGTCCCTCCTGTGCCTGCGAGTAAAAGGGCATCAGTAAAGCTGCTATAATCTGTCCCCAAACCGAAATTAACGGTTTGCTCAATATCTTCCTCTGAATAATATCCGCCGACGAGCCAACTGAGCTTGCCGTCCATGGCATCGCCTTGTATGCGTAACTCTTGGGTCATGGTGCTGATATTTGTCCCCCCCGGAGGGGCATTGCCACCAGCTGGCCCGACATTAAAGAGATCGAGGCCAGAGAAGGCTGAGTCATAGACCTCTGTGGCTGAGTAATCGCGATATGAGCCAATATAAATGACATCAGCATTGTCGCTCAGGGCATATTCGACTTCAGCAACGACGCCTGTTTGTTTGCTCGAGGGATTTGGAACTTGAGAGGAGGAAGCTCTGCGGTCGTCAACGGCTGCTTGCGCGCCGTTAAAATCTGTTGCGCTGGTGGCGACGTTAGGCGCTGACATGCCACCGCGTGCGCCAAGCCCTACGAGTCCAAAGATGCCGCCAGCTTCGACAGGTGAGCGCAGAACTTCAAGCGCAGAACAGCAAACTGAGTCGCTATTGGAATGGTCAATGACAACACGGCCTTTCCAGTTATTTTCGCCTTCAAAGCCGATTTGACCCCTTAGGTAATATTGATCGGTGCTATTGGACTCGCCAATTTTTGTGCCGCCTGCATCGTGGATGTCGACATAACCATCGCGGTTCCGCCAAGCGCCGGTGAGGCGCGCCGCGACTTTGCCTTCTGCCAGAGGAATATTCACGGCGCCTTGAACACTTTTATGGTCATGATTGCCGTAAGTCGCATTAATAAAACCACCCGCTTCTTCAAGGTCGGGGCGTACATTGCTAATGTTCAAAGCGCCAGCTGATGTATTGCGTCCAAATAGCGTACCTTGTGGACCGCGAAGAACCTCGACGCGTTCAACGTCAACAAATTCGCCAAGGGCGATGCCGGGGCGGGACTGATAAGCACCGTCGATGAAAATGCCAACAGCGGATTCAAAACCGATATTGTTCGAGGTCGTACCCACACCGCGAATGCGCAGCACGACAGATCCCGACGCGATTTGAGCATTAGAGACCGCAAAACTTGGGGCTACACTGCCGAGGTTTTGGATGTTGACAATACCTTGGCGCTCCATCTCTTCGGGAAGGATAGCTGTAACCGCGATCGGAATGTCCTGAATACTTTCAACGCGGCGCGTCGCCGTAACAAAGATTTCGTCGTCAACTTGAGCCGCCGCGATTTCAGGTAGCGTTAACGCCGTGCTGGCTAATAGGCAGGCGGATACAAACTTTAGGTTTTTCATGAACATCTCCCCGATGTAATTAAATTAAGTGACGACACTTTTGTGCTCATTCAATAAGCTAAACTAATCACAAAAGTGCGGCTTTGCCAAATAGATAATGTGCAATTTGTTGCATATGCTTGAGGGGCGAATCATTTACGCTATAAAAAAGCCCGCTAACTTTTGTTAACGGGCCTGAGGTAGTTTTGGCGAGAATTAGGTTAATCGAGGTTCCCAATTGCCGTAATCCTCGCCATTTGAAACTTATCGTCTGTTTCTAAAAAGTCTTCCGAGCAGTAACGCCGTAGAAACGTGGGTCTTGAATAAAGGCAGAGCGTGATCCAGACCGAAGCGTTGTATTAAAGGTAACGCCTCGGGTGATCTCATTTGTGATGTTGGTGGCCCAAGCCTCGAGTCCCCAGCCATGTTCGTCATTACCAATACCCGCCCGGAGGTTAATCTTCGTATTAGCTTCTTGAACGTCAAATGGCACCGCATTTGTTGTTCCCGGCGTGAAAGCCTGTGTCGATGTACGGCGGTCACTTTCATAACGCAGTGAGCCATTAAGGAAGAATGTATAATCCCCGCCTAGGCTGCCGTCATATGTCGCCCCAATAATACCAACGGTCTTTGGCGCATTTGTCAGCGTATTGCCGCAAAGCGTTGTCACATTAATTGACGTTTGGCTTCCCGCGCAATCATCGGGATAATTAGCATCTAATAATGTCAATCCGCCATTAAATGTCAGCCCGTCTGTTGGCCGCAGAACCGTTTCAATTTCTATGCCCTGCGTTTCCGCTTTGGGTACATTAAAGGTTTGGAACTGCGCGCCCGTAAATTCCAAGACTTGGAAATTGGTGAACTTCTCAAGGAAGGCTGCGACGTTCAATGTCATCATACCGTCAAGCAGCTTTGACTTAACCCCGAGCTCATAGGCATCGGCTTCTTCCGAGAGGAATTGCGGGTCAGCCCCGCCAATCGCCGCTGTTGAATCGAGGTTAAACCCGCCGGCTTTATAGCCATGGGTAAAGCTGGCATAACTGGAAATATCCGGCGTAAATTCATAGCCAATCTTACCTGTATAGATCAGCTCATCATCTTTGAAGGTGTCATTAAATGAACGCGGCAGAGGCAGGAATGCCGCTTGCGGCAGATCTGCTGGGGCTAGGAATGGGAAACATCCCAGAACCACCAAATTTCCTGTCAAAGCGGCAGGGGCGGGTGGGAAAGCCCCCGTCGTAAGATCAAAATTACCCAATTGCGCTTCACAAGAGGCGTAATTAGCTTGGGGTTGAGAGAAACTGCCGTCTTTAGATTCGTCTGAATAGCGAAGGCCAATTGTTAAGCTTAACTGATCCGTCACATCAAAAGTATTATGGGTAAAGACGGACCAGCTTTTACTGTCCTGCGTATATCTATTCGTCGTCTGTGCTGTAGCTGGGCTTAGACCGCCTGATGCCACGGGTAATGCGCCGCCAAGTCCTAATATTGCAGCATTAGGATAGGCTCCTGCTGTCCCAGCAATCAACAAGGCGTCCGAGAAGGCGCTATATTGAGTGCCGAGGCTTGACGTCAGCGACTGCTCTATATTCTCATCTGCGTAATAACCGCCGACAAGCCAGCTTAGACGGCCATCCGCCGCGTCGCCTTGGACCCGCAATTCATGGGTCATGGTGCTAATATCATTTGCGAGGTCATCTACATTAAACAGGTCAAGACCTGAAAAGGCGGAATCATAGTTCTCAGAGGCTTCAAACTCGCGGTAAGAGCCGATATAAATGATATCAGCACTGTCCCCCAAAGCATATTCGACTTCTGCAACAACGCCCGTTTGCTTACTTCCTGTGACCGGAACGCGGTGCGATGAGGCGATACGGTCATCAACGGCCGCTTGCGCACCGTCAAAATCCGTCGCGCTGGTGGCGACGTTCGGGGCTCCCATACCGCCGCGCGCGCCGAGGCCCACAAGGCCAAAGACGCCGCCGGCTTCGACAGGGGATCTTAGAACTTCTAGGGCTGAACAACACACATTATCACTATTGGAGTGATCAAGGACGATGCGGCCTTTCCAATTTTCTTCACCTTCAAAGCCGATTTGACCTCGCAGATAATATTGGTCGGTGCTATTTGATTCGCCTATTTTAGTGCCTGTAGAATCTACGATATCGACATAACCGTCACGGTTACGCCAAGCGCCTGTGAGGCGCGCCGCAACTTTACCCTCAGCCAAAGGAATATTGACAGCGCCTTGAAGGCTTTTGTGATCATGATTGCCATAAGTCGCATTCACAAAACCGCCGGCCTCATCAAGGTCAGGACGAACATTTGTGATATTAAGGGCGCCAGCTGATGTGTTGCGTCCAAAGAGCGTTCCTTGCGGGCCCCGGAGAACTTCGACACGTTCTACGTCGACAAATTCGCCAAGCGCGACTCCCGGGCGGGATTGATAAGCGCCATCGACAAAAATACCGACAGCGGATTCAAATCCAATATTGTTAGAGGTCGTTCCGACCCCGCGAATACGAAGGACAACAGAGCCCGAGGCGATTTGAGCGTTTGATGTCGCAAAACTCGGGGCAACACTTCCGAGATTTTGAATGTTAACGACGCCTTGCTTTTCCAAATCTTTTGGCAAAATCGCTGTAACGGCGATTGGAATGTCTTGAACACTTTCAGCTCGGCGCGTTGCTGTAACAAAAATTTCATCATCAGCCTGAGCTTGAGCGGCGGCGATTTCGGGTATTGTTAAGGCGGTTGTTGCCAATAGGCAGGCGGATACAAACTTAAAGTTTTTCATGAACATCTCCCCGATGCAGTTAAATTATGTGATGGCACCCTTGTGCTCATTCATTAAGCTAAAATAGTCACAAATTTCTATTCTTTTCAAACAGATAATGGAATGATTACAGGAAAAGTTTTTAGGCGCGTCATTTGCGCAACACTCGTAATTGAATTTATGAACGTCCGGCGCTTTTAACCGCGCTGAGCATTGCTTTGGCGCGGCCAGAGACGCTGTCTTCGCAGGCGGCAATCTGGGTATAGCGCCGGCGAATTTTACCGGGGGCGTCATTGAGGGCCTTTTGCCCAAAATTTTCGGCTTTGCCGTAGAGGTTTGACAAGGTTGCGGCGGGGCCTTGGGCGGCAATGAAGCCTGTACCGACGCTCACCGCGTCGCTGGCGTAATGGCGCTTATAGCCATCTGTCCCGACGCCCAGATCAATGCGTTTGTAACCGAGTTCTTTGGAGCTATCTATTAACCCTTCGAGCAATTGGATGCCGGGGGCATAGCTGTGAAGCTCTCCGTCATAGGCGACAATCCAGCTGTGAAATGTGTGCCCATCTGAAAGCCCAAGATCAATTGCGGCGAGGCGGTCACCAAAATAAAGCGCCTGCATGTCGCATGTCAGCCCGTCATTACCGCGCTGCCAGAGCTTAATTAAAAGCTCCATCGTCCAATCCGCCGAGAGGACATCATATTTACCTGTCTCTGCGAATTTTTGTTTTTTCCACGTGATGAGGGTTTCAAAGACGGCGTGATCTTTGGACTGCCAGACAAAACGCGGCGCCCCAATATCTTCAGCGGCCTTACGAATGCGGCGGCGATTGCTTTTCAGGTGGCGGCGATAGCTGCTGTCGCGGGCCTCGCGCCAAACTTGCGCGCCGTCTTTAAGCTCCATCATCACGCCGTCATCTTCGTTTTGAAAATGCGGCGACATTTGCGGGTTTACGACAGAGCTAAAATGATAAGCCCCAATGCCGGCGGCTTTTAATATTTCCACGGGGTTTAAGTCTGTGTTTGGGGCGCAAATAAAGCCTTGATAGTCTGTCATAGGCGCGCCCACGGGACGGGCAAAGCGTTCGCCTTGATAGGGCAGGAAGCCAATGGGCTGATCCTTTTCATAAACGCAGGCAACGAACACATCATCGCGTAAGCCCGCGAGCAGCTCAGTGTAATCCAAATGAAAATAGGGACTATAGCTTAGCGGGTTAGAGGCGCGCAGAGCCGCCCACGCCGCGCGGTCAGTCTCGCTCAACTCTGGGGCGCGTTTAACGCTTACTGTCAGGGATTTTCCCACGGTTACAGCATCCTTCATTCATCTTAAACATGACGCTTAGCAAAAAAGAGTTAGAAACGGCTTAAGATTACGCCTTGCGGGCAGAGGAAGTGACGGTATGTTTGTCTCATGGGATCTCACCACAATCACGGGCATAGTCACGGCCACAATCACGGTAACGGACACAGCCACTGCCCCGCCCATGCCGCAAAGAACAACCGCACACGCGTCGGTATCGCGGCGCTACTGACCGGGATATTCATGGTCGTTGAAATTGCCGGCGGCTTAATCTCTGGCTCTCTCGCGCTTTTGGCTGATGCAGGCCATATGATGACAGATTTCGCGGCCCTCGCCATGGCGTGGGGCGCCTTTACAATTGCCAAACGCCCGGCCAATTGGAAACATACATTTGGCTATGACCGCTTTTCAATTTTAATCGCCTTTGTAAACGGCTTAACGTTATTCCTTGTTGCGATGTGGATCCTCTGGGAAGCTTTTCACCGCATTCAGACGCCTGGCGAAATTTTAGCAGGCCCAATGCTCTGGGTCGCGATTGGCGGCTTAGCCGTAAACCTAATCGTTTTTAAAATCCTCTTAGGCGCAGATCAGGAAAACCTGAATATAAGAGGCGCGGTGCTGCATGTGCTCGGCGACCTACTCGGCTCCGTCGCCGCCATCATCGCCGCCCTCGTCATTATGAAAACAGGCTGGATGCCAATCGATCCTATCCTCTCAGTCTTGGTCGCGATACTTATCTTGCGAAGTGCCTGGTTCCTCATAAAAGACAGCGCCCATATCCTGCTAGAAGGCGCGCCCGCTCACATTGACCGCCGCGCTATTCGCGAAGACTTACCTGCGCATATTGAAGGGCTGATCTCAGTCGATCATATCCATGCATGGTCGATCACGCCAGAGAGGCCGATGTTGACGCTAGAGGCTTTTGTAGAGGATAGCGTGAGTTTGGAGTTTGTGAGCGAGGCTATTAAAGCGCGGTTGAAGGCGGAGTTTTATGTTGAGCATGCTACGGTTGATGTGATGCGAGGAAATTAGAAATGAGACTTGATTTGTAATCAAGCGAACGCCCTCCAGGAGAGCCTACAAAATACTACCATGCAAAGAAGAAACATCCTTTAGAGATGTTAAAACGATGCTCTTTAGTCTTGCTTAATCTGTTTCAAAGGGAGCATTTAGGGGGTGGTAGTCATTAAGTTCTGGTTTTGGTTTTAACAAAGATGGCGAGCTTTTAGTCCCTTCATTATCTTTGGCATTATATTCAATGAGAGATTTTGGGCTCTGCTCTGAACTTTCTTTTCGGGGCTTTATTTCGTTCATGGTTTTGTCCTCCGTTTATCTAACATTTAAATGTATACACCTTTGAAAAAGTCGCCGTTTGCCATCTAACTCACATGTGGGGGAGTAGTTAGGCGGCAAACGGCTCATGCTCCTAGAAGCATGTTTTTACAGGTAAAATACGGCACTGTATTTTCGTTAACCGCCGATATAGGCCGTTTTAACAGTGGTATAAAATTCGGCCGCATACCGGCCTTGCTCCCGCGAACCATGGCTAGAGCCTTTAGTCCCTCCGAATGGCACATGGTAGTCGACCCCGGCGGTGGGTAAATTGATCATAACCATTCCTGCTTGGCTTTCTTGCTTGAATTTTCTGACAGCGCTTAAGGACTGAGAACACAACCCTGCTGAGAGGCCAAATTCCGTATCATTGGCTATAGTAATCGCATGATCCAAATCTTCAGCGCGTATTGTTGTCGCCACAGGGCCAAAGATTTCCTCTTGATTAATCCGCCAGCTATTCTCGGTATTGGTGAAAAGTGCTGGCGTCATGTAATAACCAGGCCTATCGCGCTCTACAGATTCACCACCTATTACCTTTGTCGCGCCCTCAGATAGGGCGATATCAATATACTCCAGATTTTGTTTGAGTTGACTAGCGCTCACGACGGGCCCGATCTGAGTGCCTTCTTTGCGCGCGTCATCAACGACAAGATCTTCAATTCTTTTTCTCAAACGTTCTACGAATTCATCATGCACCCTATCTTCGACAATGAGCCTTGAAGATGCTGTACATTTTTGCCCTGTCGAGAAATAAGCGCCATTAAGGGCGCAATTGACCGCCGTTTCCATGTTGGCATCTGCCAACACAACGAGAGGGTTTTTACCACCCATTTCCAATTGATATTTCCCCCGACGGCGACTGCAGCTCTCCGCAACTTTTTGGCCAATATTGACAGAGCCCGTGAAGGAAATACCTTTAACCCGCTTATCGTCCAACAAGGTTTGTCCAACACTCGAACCCGGCCCCATGACCAAATTAAAAACACCTTTTGGGAGGCCCGATCGCGATATTATATCAGCAAGCGCCCACGCGCTTCCTGGCGTCAACGCTGCTGGCTTAAAGACGACTGTATTCCCATATGCAAGGGCGGGAGCGATTTTCCAGGCCGGAATAGCTATAGGAAAATTCCAAGGCGTTATAATACCAATAACGCCCAATGCTTCTCGCGAAATTTCTACGTCTATACCGGGCCGTGTCGACGGGATAAGGTCACCTTGAAGGCGTAAGGCTTCACCCGCATAAAACTTAAAGATTTGGGCCGCTCGCGTAACTTCTCCAATAGCCTCTGGTAATGTCTTGCCTTCCTCTCTTGCGAGTAGATTACCCAATTCAGACTTATGTAGGAGTATCTCATTCCCGATTCTATCGAGAATTTCTGACCGTTGTTGAATGCCGCTACGCGACCAATTTTTGAAGGCCTGAGACGCGGCGGCAATCGCCTGTTCCGTTTGCGCCTTATCCGCCTGAGCATAGGCCCCGATAGTGTCGATAGTGTCAGAAGGGTTAATATTCATGGAGATGTCACCAGATGTCACCCATTCTCCCTCTATGTAATTTTTAAGTATCGTCATTCTCTTCTCGCTTTCTAAAAATCAATTAAATCTACTGGGCGCGTAAGCTTCACACTCAATGTGTGTTTTTTTTTGGCCAATTATTTCGGCAATAAGCTTGCCCGTGGCAGGCGCTGACATCATGCCAATCATGTTATGACCAGTGGCAAGATAGGCGTTGTCGATGTTTGGAGCGCGGCCTATAATAGGTAGGCCGTCCCATGTCATTGGCCGCCATCCAAACCAACTCTCCTCCTCGCGGCCCGTGATTTCATATTTAAAATATGGCTGCACTGATTGCCGTAGTTGAGAAATTCTTTGACCTGATAAGCTCTCGTCAAACCCAACAAATTCCATCATAGACCCAAGTCTTATATGATCTTTGAAAGAGGTGACGGCTAAGCTCCGCTCAGGTAATACAATTGACTCATCCATATGTTTGGGAGGCCGGCGGTACGTAACTGAATATCCTTTTCCAGGCTCTACTGGAATTTTGCAGTCAAAGGTTTTGGCAAAGTCACAACTCATGGCTCCCGCAGCCAGAACGACATGATCAGCATTAAACTCGCCGCGTGTTGTGTAAACGGTATCGATGGTTTTCTTTTGCCTTGAGAGAGATAAAAATTCACAGTTCTCAAAGAAAGCTACACCCTCGGACATGAGGTTATTGGACCAAGCGCGGCTCAGTAAATCAGGACGTAAACTTGCGTCTTGCTCATAAAATAATCCACCAGCGAGATCATCTGATAAAGATGGGTGCTTAGCTTTTAACTCTCCCGTGCTTAGCTCACGCGCTCCGAGATTATGTTCAGATAAGAGCCATTCATTCGTTCTGGAGAATGACTTCAAAGCGCGATCAGAGCGAAAGAGATATAATAGCCCTGACCGCTGCCAGTCGCACTGCAGATCACTGCCTTGAATGAGCGCATCATATGCGTCGGCTGAAGAGGTCAGTAAATGAAAAAGATTTTTAGCTGCATAGGATTGATGAGACCCAAAACAATGGCGCCCAAATTGCCAAAACCAATTCAGGAAATTAGGTCTGAATTGCGGGCGGACTCGGAACGGAGCTTTAGGGTTAAGGAGAGAGCATAAACCCTTTTTAAATGCCTCTGGTGAATTCAACGGCAAGACATGGCTTGGTAATATGTGCCCGCAATTTCCATGTGAGCAAGCCCCAGCAATCGTCCCCTTATCAATCACAGTAACCTTGAAACCGGCTTTTGATAAAAAATGTGCACAGGCAATCCCAATGATGCCAGCCCCGATGATTAGGACGGTTTCTTGAGACACTGCTGTCATAGCACAATACCCTCGCGAAATGGGTCCGCAGGATTGAAAACGAGGGTGGTTTCGCTGTGGACATAAGCCTGGCCCGTTATGGTCGGGATGATATGCCCTGCCGTTTGAGACGGAACATAACTCGCTTTGAAACGGCTTCCGATGATGCTTTCCTGAAGCCAAGTTTCTCCGCTCGCCAACTGACCCTTTTGCGCAAGGCATGCGAGTTTTGCGCTTGTCCCAGTTCCGCATGGCGAACGGTCATAGGCGCCGCCAGGACAAAGTACAAAGCTTCGGCTATTGGCCCCGATATCATTTGAGGATTCAAAGAACTCTATATGGTCAATCTCGGCGCCATCAGCGCCATATATACCGTTTCTTGATAAACACTCTTTGATACGCGTAGCGGCAATCGTTAACGCGGGAATGTTCTCAACCGTCAAGGCAATCGGAGAATTTTCAATCAAGAAAAACCAATTCCCTCCCCAAGCAATGTCGCCTTGAAGATTGCCTAGTCCCTCAACTTCAAGCTTGACATCTGTCTCAAGGCAGAAACTCTCGACATTTTCAACTTGAACTTCATTATTGTCGATGAGGCGTGTCTTCACAATTCCTACTGGAGTCTCGATTAAATGAACCCCAGGAGTGATTTTACCTAACTGAGCTAACGTTACGACAAGACCCATGATTCCATGTCCACACATCCCTAGGAAACCTGCTGTATTAAAAAAGATTACACCCGCAGTGCAATTCGGATTATAAGGCTCGCACAAAAGCGCCCCGACCATTGCATCTGAGCATTTCGGTTCTAAAATGCATTTTTGGCGAAATGCATCGTATTTGTCTTCGAAGAGTTTTGCGCGCTTCGATATAGGACCCGTCCCTAAATCTGGACCTCCTACTATTATGACACGCGTGGGCTGTCCGCCCGTATGTGAATCAATGACAAACATGTTGAGGGCTTACGCCTTGACGCCGGGCCAATTATCCCACCAAATTCTGAACTGCCTCCAGCTTTGCTCTAGAAAAGCCTTTTGCGGCGCGGTCAACTGATCCAATGGGTTAAGCTGGTATTTATATTCGTCATGGCCTTCGAGAACCATCAAATGCTTATAGTACAGCACAAGATCAGGACCTTCGTCAAAAGTCGATAGAACGCTCAACGCTTTATCCAACTCAAGAGCAAGACGACGGCTTTCCGAATTTCCAGCGGCGGCCTCAATAGATAATTCAGTGAGCCGCAAGACTTCAAGCGGTAACGCATTGCCTACGCCTGTAATTGCGCCGCAGGCACCGCAATTTACAAAGCCATGGAACACCTGAGTATCAACGCCCACCATAAGAGCCAGGCTGGAGTCGCCTGACGTAATCTGCTGTGCCGCGTAAGTCAGAGAATCTGCTCCGCCAAACTCTTTAAATCCTACCAAGTTTGAGTGTTTGTCCCTTAGTTTAAAGAATAGATCGGCTTGGGTTTCATAGCCATAATAAGGGCTGTTATAGATAACGGCTGGCACGTCAGGCGCTGCGTTAAGAATAGCTGAAAAATGAGATTCCTGCGCCGCAATGCAGCTTCCGCGTGACAATACACGCGGGATAACCATAAGACCCGCCGCGCCAACTGACGCCGCATGCGCGGTAATGGCGACGGCACGCTGCGTATTTTGAGCGCCGGTTCCCACGACAACAGGAATACCCGCTTTACAAAGTTGGGCCACGCCTTCGCAGCGCTGTTCATCCGTCAAGAGTGGCCAATCCCCCATGGATCCACAATAGATAACGGCGGTCATGCCGAGTTCAATCAGCTCCTTGCCTCTTTTAACAAGAGCCGCAAAATCAGGCCTCCCATCCTTATCGCAGGGCGTCATCAAAGCTGGCATGCAGCCTGTAAAGAAATTATCTTGATTAGCCATCAAATGTACCTCCGAGATTACCATGGCGCGCTATTATCGCACTGCAAATAAAGGGAAATTTTTAAGCCTTGTCTCGCCAGTTCGCTGAGCTTAGACTTTAATTTTTGCACAATTAGGGAAATTTGAATGTTCGAGCGTGACTGTGATGAACTTCTTCAAAACTTGCCGATTGTTGAAGTCTTTGATTATTTATCTGATACGGTCTTTTTCGTAAAAGACCTTCAAGGACGATATGCTATGGTCAATGAAACGCTTGTCGGAAGAGTTGGCTGCCAAAACAAATCTCAACTTATAGGAAAAACGCCTTCGGACATCATGAGGGGAAAACTCGGCAATAGCTATGAGGCTCAAGATCAGTATGTGCTTAGTTCAGGAAAAGGGATAACGAACCAGCTTGAACTGCATATTTACTTAAACCGCAATGTTGGTTGGTGCATGACAAATAAGCGGCCAGTTTTTTCAGATAAGAAAAAAGTCATTGGCGTCATGGGAGTTTCACAAGACCTACGCCCGCCGAATATGTCCCACAATGATTTTTCGAATATTGCGCCAATTCTTGAATATGTAAGTCAAAACTTATCCGCAAATTTATCAATAAAGACTCTCGCAAAACTTGGAAGCCTAAGCCCCTACCAACTTGACCGCCGCATTCAAAATATCTTTGGACTTACGACCGGGCAATGGGTGCTCAAAAACCGGCTAGATTACGCTCGGCGTCAACTTTTAGAAACAACCATGCCAATAGTCGAAGTGGCAATTAATAGCGGTTATGCAGACCAGAGTACTTTTGCTCGTCAATTCAAAAAGACGACAGGTTTATCACCTTCACATTTTAGGAATTCACATTCACACTAGGTTAAATAGCTGGGCCTAATGCCAAAAAACTATAACTCACCAATGTTCGTTTTGCAGAATGAGGGAGTCCCTAATACAACAACCCCATGCGCTCCCGAAAGCGCCGGATAAATTCGCTCTGCTCGGTATTCGCTGTCCCGTCGAGCCGAGCCGTCGCCTCCATCATCAATGCCAACTCCTCAGCATCATCTCTCTCGATTTCGCTTTTTAGGATATCGACCATGGGGAAGAGGGCGCTTTCAGGTAAGGTTATGTCATAGGTTAAGCTGTGCATTTGGCGGTAAAGTCCGTCTGCGTCGTCTTCACTCAACTGCATATTCTGTGAGAGCTGGGCTACGATTTCTTGTTCGGCGCGCTCTGTGACGCGTTTTTCCTGGCTCATACGAGCGGCCGCAATCATTAAAACCGTTGCCGCCTCGATAGGCGTCTCGACTAAGTCAAATCCTGAGGCATTGTATTTTTTGGAGAAACGGCGACGGCGCGGGAGGTTAGCGACTGTATTGGCGGCGTCCGCAATGTCGCCCACGCCGCGCGAGGCGCGGCTTAGCCAATAGATCAATGACGAAATCGCGATCAGAATACCTATAATGTGCATAAAGCCCTCCCTCAAAATCCCTAGCGAATGGCGGGCTCACTCGCAACTCTTTAACGGAAAATCCTTAACGGCAGGATGTTGTCGGGCCCATATCGACATGGAAATGGTCGCGATGGGCGGCGTTATAATCGGGGCTGAGGGTAACGCGAAATATTTTACAGGCTTTGTCGCGCGTCTTGCGCAAAAACTTTTTGCGCTTTCTATCTTTGCCGTTCCAATCCTTAAGCACGGAAATGACGCGCCCATCTTCGAGCTCAAATCCTGTCACATCCCAAGCATTGGCATAAGCATGTTCGCTCCATTGCCCCGAACTGTTTCCGTTCTGGCGGCGGCAACTATAGGTCCCGACATGGTGGATTTTCTTAAGCTCTGATCCCAAATGTTTTTTGGCGAGCACATTAATCTCGCGCATCCACATATAGGTGCCTACGGCGAGGGGGCATTGCATATTGGCTTCGCCCGGGCGCAGCGCCGTAGCGTTTGAGCCGTAAACCACGCGGGCAACCTTCCATCCACAAACGGATTTTGTCTCGCGCGGATCTGCGGGGATGGAATTAAAGCCATCAGCATCGCGGGCCATATCCATACAGGTCTTAGACGGGGCGAGGCTCAGGCGCAGGAACTGTGATTGTGTAGCCACCCCAAGCGGGGCTTCGGGGTTAAGCGGTTTCCACGGCAAATGTTGGTGCGGGACATTGCGGTCTAGTGCGACGATGATGATCGCCGCTATGGCGATAAATATCGTAAAAAATAGAACAGGCCGTTTCCACATGATCAGGACTTAGCGCTCCTGACCCTAATCTACAATGCAAATGACTTGCGCGATGCGGCGCTCTCGGCGCAGACGGTCGGCTTGGAGGCCGTAAGTGTTGAGGGACAGACCTTCGGGCGCTGCGCTACGGTCTTTAAACAGCTCTTGCAGATTTTCTGGGGCGACGGTGTAAATGCGTCCGCGGCGCGGGCTTTCGGCAGAGACAACGCCAATCACTTCGCCGTCCTTATCCATGACAGGCGCGCCGGATAGGCCGCCAAGAGAACCTATCAAGCCTTTGGTGCGGCCCAGTTCAGACCAGGCTAATATGGCTTCGTCAGATTTATACCGCCCCCGCACAACCATGCGGTTGCGCGCGAGCAATGAGCCGACGACTTCTCCGGGACGGCCTTGGGGGAAGCCAAAGAAAAAACCGCGTTCCCCAATTTGCCGATTTGTATAGAGATCACTGGCCAGCGGTTTGCGTTTCCACGCGCCTATTAAAATCGCGGTATCGGAATCTTCAGACACAAAACTCTCTACGCGCATGACTTTGCGTCCGCCAATATCGATGCCGACTTCATCACAGCTATCGACCACATGACGGGCGGTCATCCAGCGCCCTTTACCGTCTATGGCAAAGGCGGTGCCCACGCCCGAATCTGCCCGTTTCACATCGACGATGACGCGTTCATCGCGCGGCGTCTCATTAGGCAGCATTGGGCCCAGTTCAGGCGGCGGCGGCAGAGCGTCAATGCTTTCAGATCCGCGATTGGCATTGGCATAAAGGGCGATAATAATCACCAAATATATCAGCCAGTCGGGAATTTTGCGCCACATAGCGGCTTAGCCTGAAATTGCAAAAGCTAAAATAATTGATCCCGCAATTTTAAACGCGGCTAAAACGGTCGCTGCTGGGACTTCGTCGTCCATAATGCGCTGCGGCATGCCTTTGAAAATGGCGTCGGTCAGGCGGAAGAGAAAGAGCTGTAAAAACAGGCTTATTGTGCCCCAAATGGCGACGTCGCTCAGGCTGAATTTATTGACCAAGCAGGCCGCTAGCGGCAAGGCGAGGCTGATGACAAGGGCGCTAAAAGACACGGCTGCGGCCATATTCCCCTGTTGGACTAATTCTAGCTCTTTATGAGGTGTTAGTTTCACATAAATAAAAAGCCCGACGAGATATATAACCGTGACAACAAGTAGGTAAAAAATCAGCCAAGGGAATCCATTGGCGAGGCTATCAAGCGCAGGTCTCATAAGGCAGTCCGATGTAAAGTCCCAAGGGATAGACGTGCCCACACATGTCTATTGGGAGGTAAATGTGCGACAATGCAAAAAATTTCAAGTTAATTATTCTGCTTCTGTGTTAGCGGTTTGAGGTTTCGCGAGCTTACGGCGCTCGCTGGCCCGCATTTTCTCAGACTCCGACTTTAGCTGTCCACAGGCGGCGAGGATATCGCGGCCGCGCGGCGTGCGAATAGGTGAGGCGTAGCCTGCTTTATTGACCATATCGGCGAAGGTCTCGATCGTATCCCAGTCGGAACATTCGTAATTGCTGCCAGGCCAAGGGTTGAACGGGATGAGGTTGACCTTGGCGGGAATGCCTTTGAGCAGCCTTATCAGCTGTTTAGCGTGCCAAGGTTGATCATTTACCCCCTTGAGCATGACATATTCGAATGTGATGCGGCGCGAATTAGACAGGCCGGGATAATCCCGGCAGGCCTGCATTAAATCTTTGAGCGGATATTTGCGGTTAATCGGCATTATCTGTTCGCGCAATTCATCATTGGCCGCATGAAGCGAGATGGCGAGCATGGCAGATGTGCGCGCGCCCATAGGGCCAATTTCCGGGACAACGCCAGAGGTCGAAACCGTGATGCGGCGGCGGCCAACGCCAAGGCCTTCGGGGTCGCAAATAATGTCCAGGCTATCGCCAACTTGTTCTGTATTATAAAGCGGCTCGCCCATGCCCATAAAGACAATATTGGTAAGCTTGCGATTGTCTTGCGTGGTTGGCCATTCCCCCAAATCATCGCGGGCGGCAATGACTTGCAGGACGATTTCTTGGGCCGTTAGATTTCGGACTAATTTTTGCGTGCCTGTGTGGCAGAATTTACAGGTCAGCGTACAGCCGACTTGCGACGAAACACAGAGCGCGCCGGTCTTGGACACGTCCGGAATAAAGACGCTTTCAACCTCAATCCCTGGGGCCATGCGAATGAGATATTTGCGCGTGCCGTCAACGCTGATCTGGCGCTCTATAATTTCAGGCCGAGCCAGAGAAAATTTGGTTTCCAAATCGGCGCGAAGGCCCTTGGCGATATTGGTCATTTGCGACCAGTCCGTGGCACCGAAATTATAAATCCATTGGAAAATTTGTTTCGTGCGCATGCGCACTTTCTTGGGCTCAATGCCAAATTCTGTCAGATGCTGCGCGATCTCTTTGCGTCCCAGACCAACCAGGCGGATACGGGTGTCTGCTGGGGCAGCAGATATTTCAGACGCATCAGGCGCGTTGGATATTAAAGTCGTGCTCATATGGCGCGGCCCCTAACACGGAAAAGCGGGGCCGTCATTATTTATTGCAGGGTAAGAGTGCTATCCCGCAGCCTCTTCCATGGCTTTGGCAAGGGTCACATCTTTTTCTGTCACGCCGCCCGCATCATGGGTCGTCAAGGTAATGTCCACGCGGTTATAAACGTTAAACCATTCGGGGTGATGGTCCATTTTATCCGCAATAATCGCGATTCGCGTCATAAAGCCGAAAGCTTGCGCAAAATCCTTAAATTTGAACACTTTGGTGATGAAATCATCGCCGCCCGTCCAGCCGTCTAAGTCCTCGGCTACGTCCTTGGGGTTTAAAACCTGCATTTTGCACTCCTGATAAGATTTACGGATTATTAACCGTGATATTTACGCAACAGTAAGGGCGAAATCGACGGACGGAAAGAGAAAAAGGCAAGCTTGCCCCAAAGTTGCCACAATTGGGCACGTTATTCTCACTTCGCTTATGGCTGGGGGCTGTGAGCGAGCCGATGTCGGA
This sequence comes from Hellea sp., assembly GCA_039977295.1. Taxonomy (GTDB): domain Bacteria; phylum Pseudomonadota; class Alphaproteobacteria; order Caulobacterales; family Maricaulaceae; genus Hellea. The sequence goes on from JBDWDN010000003.1 coordinate 837,940, forward strand.
AGGAAGAATTATATTTGTGTGGGAATATATGACCTTAATTCAGCCCTAAGTTCGTCATAAGCTGTTCACTTTTTCCGTCTAACGGTGTGGGTATGTTAGTTTATGAATTCTCCCTTCCGGCTTCACTCCGGCTGCCTTTGCGTCTTGGCGTAGGGGCATATGCTCTGTTTATCGTCTGGGCGTCATTGCGCCCCGCCGGTACGGGCGGCGCTATCCCGCATTTGGACAAAGTGCTCCATCTGTCGGTTTATGCGCTTTTAAGCCTAGGCTTAGCCCTAGCCTGGCCGAAACTCTCTAAGTTTCGGATATTTTGGGGTTGCCTTGTCTTTGGCCTCGCTTTGGAAGTGGGTCAGGGCACGATGGGGTCCGGACGGACAGCGTCCTTTTGGGACGGCGCCGCAAATAGTCTAGGCGCGGCGATAGGTTTAGGCGCGGTTGTTTTACTGTCACGGCTATTTGCCAAGGGCAAAAATAGCCTATAAAACCTCTCATGACGCGTAACTTATCGCGTCTAGGCCAGAGGAAAATATCCCCCCAACTCTTGCCGCATTGCGGTTTTTGATCTGTGTTTGCACGGTTCTTGCAAGAGGAAATCGTTACAGCTCCCCGAAGGCGGCGGCAGCGACAATATCAAGCGTGGCACTCTAAAAAGTGACACAGGAAAAAGGTGGAAAAACAATGACGACGTTTAAATCGATTAAAACGGCAGCAATTTTACTGACGGGTACAGCCTTCGCTCCATTGGCGATGGCGGGTGGTCAAGGCTCGCCTGGCTATGCGCCGGACCTCTTGCCGCCGAGCTCTAATGCCGGGGAATGTTATGCCCGCATAGAAGTGCCCGCGCAATTTTCGACACATTCCGAGCAGATAATGGTCGAAGAAGGCTATTCTAAACTTGATGTTCATCAACCGACCTTGGCCCCTCGCCAAGAAGATGTTTTGGTCAAAGAAGCCAGCGTTCGTTATCAAGTGCGCCAGCCCACTTACCGCTCTGTCACAGAGCAAATGATGGTGCGTCCCGCCTATGACAAGCTTTCCGTGTCCGCGCCGCAATTCTCAACGGTGACGGAAACTATCCAGACATCGGCCCCGCGCCTGGTGTGGAAACGCGGTAATCCTGGTAAATTGGCCGCTCAAGGCTACACCATCCATTCCACTGCGAATGGCGGGAGTGGTTATGGCCAAAGTAGTGGCAGCACATCACAATTTCGCGGCGCAACGGAATGCGGCGCGACCTGTGAAATCTGGTGCCTGGTTGAAGAGCCGGGCGAGCAGGTTCAGTTTAACCGCAAGGTTATGACGTCACCAGGTCAGGTACAGCGTCACAGCGTTCCGGCCAAATATCAGACAATTCACAAACAAGTCGTCTCTGATCCCGGCGGCGTGCAAGAAATCCCTGTCCCTGCAGAATACCGTGCGGTCACAGTCGAAGATATTGTTGATCCGGGCGGAGAGCGCGTCACCCATGTGCCGCCAAAATTTGCAGAGGTTGCCACCAAGCATTTGATCGCGCCGTCGCGCTATGAATGGCGCCGCGTTTTATGCGCCCCTGGAACGGGCTCCATTGGCACCGTTAATTCAGGCTCAGCTTATAGCGGGTCAAGTTACGGTTCAGGATCTGCCTATAATGCCGGATCTAGCTATAATAGCGGCGCTTACACGTCTGGACAAAGTCACAGCTCATCTTCCTCTATTACATATGGGGGCACGCATAGCGGCGCAGGCAGCTATGGCGCCGGCGCGGCAAAATCCGCGATTGTCCCGGGATCACGCGTCGTGACGGGATCAGGTTATTATGGCGATCATAAGAGCCGCCAGACGCAAAGCTCTGATCATCATTCAGGATCTCACCATAAGCAAAAAGCCAAGCGTAAACGCAAATCTTGGCATTAGGCGGCCAGCATAAATAATAAATAGAAAAGCTCGCTGTATTAAGCGGGCTTTTTTCATGACGTTAGTTTATCAGGGTGAGCTAGTTTAAAAGGGTGTGCTGAGTTATGGCGCGGTCTTGAGCGCCTTACTCCAAATCAAGCATGTCTTTTATTTTCAGCTTTATGCCTTGCGCCGTCCCAGGGTCTTTCCAATTGGGTTCGCCATATTCCAGCAATGGGAAGATATCTATGCGGGTCTTTAGGGTAGGGTGTTGCGCATATAAATCCTTCAGAACGATATTCATATTGCCTTCGAGCCAGTCATGATCGGCGCGGCTATAGACCAAAAATTGAGTGTCTGATTTGAGGAAATATTCCACCAATAATCTGAGCTGCGGACGGTCGCCGCTTGAATCTTCCTGTTTAAACCCTGAATAATGTATGACAATTAAATCGGGATCAAAATGGGTGATGGCTTCATAGCGGTGCCAGGTGGGGGAGATTAGCTCTTTTTGGGCCCGTAGGGGCAGGTCCGCTAGAATGCCGCTAAGTGTGTCGGCATTTGTGCCCCCTTCGGCCTTTACCTGTTCATCATAAATACGGGCCGGGTGGGCAGAATCCATAATCATTATTAAAGGCGGCTCGGCTAAGACCTGGCTCTTATCGAAAAGAACAAAGGCCAGTAATGCAAGACAGGCCAGCGAGAGCGCGGCAATTAAGCCGCTTCTAATTTTTCGCCTCCGCGCCCGCGCCGGAGAATCTGCAGATTGAGAATCCCCAGAATGAAGATCTGCAGGGGGAGAAATTGCGGGAGGCGAGTTTACAGAGGGACTATCCAGAGCAGGAGAGTCCATAGGAGGGTCTCCTGGGATGTCTTCAGGCTTATCAGCTTTTGTCTTATCTTTTACCTCAAGCGTGTCTATGGCATCAAGGGTGACCGTGAACTTATAACCTTGCTTGGGAATGGTTTGAATATAGTCATGTTTACCGCGCGTATCGCCAAGGGCTTTGCGCAGCAAAGATATGGCGCGAGATAACCGTTCATCCCCGCCAAAGCCAACACCCCACACTTGATCGATTAAACGCTCGCGCGTGACGACCTTGCCGGCATTGTCAATAAGAACCGTTAAGACCTCCATGACTTTCGGCTCAATGGAAAACTGTCCAGCGGGCCCATCTATCTGATGCGCTTCGAAGTCTATTTCTGTCTGTCCAATTTGCATGCATTTCCCAAGTCTGAATAACCGATATGACAGGGCTAAACCAAATATACTAGCCCTAAGAACTCCCTAAGAAATTCCTTTAAACTCCCACAAGACTTATTTCGGGCTGGCGGTCATGTCTGAAGCTGTCGTATCGGGGCGCGTTATGCGTATGGGGCGCATATCAAGAATGCACATAATTCGATGCACAAAACCGGCGAGGGAGTCAGGCATTACGCCGTGACTCCCTCCCGTATATTTTCAGTTTAATTAATTTGAGTTTTCACACTCGGGGCATAGCTTAATGCACGATCCTGAAGAGCCGAATTCCTGCGCCTATTCGGTCCCTTAAATCTCAAACGGAACGGCGCCAGCATAGGCTGCAACTTAATCCGCATAAATGTCCATTTTTACCTCGCATTCCATTCACCCCGTTAAGTAACGGGATCTATCTCCCAGACGTTGGTCTTGGTGATGGGCCTTGTCATGCGATGGGGTGAGTGGTTTTTATGGGTGATGCTTCTATCCCCAAACTCCCACCTCACGGAGAAATATCTTTGAAATCACTGGGTCCGGTTAGGACCAGCAGGAACTGGAGGTGAGGATGGGATTCGAACCCACGTTAGGCTACTAACCTAAACACGCTTTCCAAGCGTGCGCCTTAAACCACTCGGCCACCTCACCTCTGAGGCATTGTCACCTCGGGTGGCCCGAGGGGGTTTGAGATAGGCCTAGGCTTATCTCTTTTGTTTGTCTGCTAAAGCAGACGGGCAGTGTCGTTTCGAGCATATCCATGGACACGCTCTGTGGAAGCGCGGCGTATATCCTTATCGCTCTGCATTCTCAAGCCCTTTTAGAGGGATTCGACAGATGTTATTTCAGTTGCTAACGTCAGTTCCATAGGAGACATCTGGGAGGATGCCATCTGGGAGGATGCCATCTGGGAGGTTAAATGGGCGACGCGCTGACAATTGGAGTTGAAGAGGAATATCTTCTGGTCTGTCCGGATACGCGCGCAGCGGTGAAAAGCCCGCCTAAGGGCTTTATGAAAATTTGCCGCGAGCGTATTGGCGAGCGCGTGACGCCAGAATTTTTGCGCTGCCAAATTGAAATCGCGACAGGGATTTGCGCGACTGTCGCGGATGCGCGCGCCGAGATTGCGGACCTTCGCGGCACTATAGCCGAGATTGCGATTGATCATGATATGCGCCTCATGGCGGCTTCGACCCATCCTTTTACGCCTTGGAAAACCCAGAAAGCGACAGAGGGCGACCGTTACGAGCAGCTCGACGCGGATATGCAGGGCGCAATCCGGCGCATGATGATTTGCGGGATGCATGTGCATATCGGGCTGGAAAATCCTGAATATCGCATCGATGTACAAAATCAGATGCGCTATTTCTTGCCGCATATGCTTGCGCTCACCACTAGCTCTCCGTTTTGGGAAGGACGGCTTATGGGCATGAAATCTTACCGCCTCTCTGTCTTTGACGGCATGCCGCGCACGGGCATCCCCGAAGAGCTGGATAGTTTTGGCGAATATGAGCGGCTGATTAATACCATTATCAAAGCGGGGGCGATTGAAGATAGCTCTAAAATATGGTGGGATATTCGGCCCTCTGCAAAATTCCCAACCCTTGAAATGCGTATCTGCGATATCTGCACACGGCTGGATGATGCCATGACCGTGGCGGCGATTTACCAATCACTGACGCGGCGTATCTTGCGGCTGAAAGAAACCAATATGAAATGGCGCGTCTATCCCGCCTTTCTGATTGAAGAAAACCGCTGGATGGCGCAGCGCCACGGCGTGACGGGCGGCCTCATTGATTTAGGGCGCGGCGATGTCGTGCCTTTTGCGGATTTATTGGAACAGCTTATAGACTGGATTGAAGAGGACGCGCAGGCGCTGGGCTGTTGGGACGAAGTCTGCCACGCCCGCGAAATTTTGCGGCGAGGCTCAAGCGCCTGCCGTCAATTAGAGGTCTATCACGCGCAACAGTCTAAGGGCGCTCGCAAACGCGACGCTCTGAAAGCGGTGGTCGATCAATTGGTCGCGGAGACGGTTGAAGGGCTTTAGGGGTTTTTCAAAGCGCGTTTTGAAATCCTATTCTCGTAAAGTGAATGATAAGGTCATTGCAGTAAAAGGGTGTTTCACGCCGTAATTTTGTCAGGGAACACTGTAATGACCACCTATACCATCCAAGGCGCAGATTTGGGTATTCGCGAAGAGGGCCCTTTGGAAAATGCGCGGCAGGCTCATCGCCTTTTTCAGTCATTTGATTGGCAAAAAGAGCTGGAGCTGCAAAGTCAGCTAGAGGCGGAGGACAAATTTGGTTGCCCGCCAGGACTGCTCATAAATCCGGGAGATTTTGAATATCTACACTTTTGCCCAAATTTAGAGGGCACTATGGCAGTCTATTGCACAGCCGATGTGCCTTATAAGTTTCTGGGGCTGTTTAATACCACAAAATCAACACTCTTGGAATCAGAGGGCGTAAACAAAAACCGAGTCCTACCTATCATCACAAATTTTCTGGAGGGCAATAATGAGTGGCTTATCGCGCATTTAATATAGGATTATCGAGTGGCCACGGCCCTTATACTTTCCATATAATTCAGCATGAGCCGGAAGGTCGCCTTTGGCGGCAAAACATAATATCTGCGTTCACTTAAAATTAGACTGATTTTTTTAAATAAGGCCGCAGGGTTTCAATATGTGTTGTGACGTAGGCGTCTTGTTCGGGCAGTGGGGCTTTACCAGATAGATAACGATCATAAAGTTGGGCGAAAAATAAATCGACTGGCGCATCATGAGTGAGCCAGCTTTGCTTTAAGTTTTTCAATTCCACCTTGAATGTCTCAATTTGGTTTTCTTCTATCCAATCATCGAATTCATACCACAGCGTTTCAGTCTCAATTGGAAGTTCAATATTGGCTAACGTCAGTTTTTTGGCTTCGCGTTTGACGTCGGCAATATTAGAGACCCCGAAGGCCTCACAAAATTGGGTCGCTAATAACAATTCTATATGTGCAGCGCCGGATAAATATAGTTTGATACTTTCGATCTGTTCCTCAGCAAACATCTGAATTTTCACCAAATTCTTGAAGAGGGGCTTTGAACCATCATGTTCTACTTGAAACCGAAACGTCAAAAACCGCTTTAATGCAGGTAGGATTTCTTCAAAGGCTTTGCTTTTTGGTTCCCATTTTAGGTGTTTATATTGCTCGCCAAGAGGTCTGGCAGAGAACGACGCAATGGAATAACCCGTTTTTGTTGTTTCTATCTTAAACTCAAAGAGCATTCTGTTACTTTTAATTTCATGTCGATAATAAGGTAGCTCAGAGTAATTTTCAAAAGGGCATTCTCGATATTTAGTTTTTGAAACGTTATCAAAAAGAAGCCAATCGGAATCCGAACTTTCTCTAATGCTTACTGGCTTCATTTAAGATAATCCTTGTTCTCAAGTCTGCTACACTAGATTATGAATGTTATAGCTTCAATATATCCTGATAGAGACTGCTAACACTATTGGAGAGCTTTTCCTTAAGCATTTTGAAACGCCCGGCGGATGTCCGCTTTTCTGCCATAAGACAGATATTTATTGCGTCAGTTCACGAAGACTGAAGAGCTTTCGTGTCGTCAGCACTTCATTAATCTTGATCCAATCTAAATCTAATCTCTAAAACTGCGCTCAGACACTAGCCAATTGGGCTGGTTTTGTTATGACAGGCCTATGACCAATAGACCCAACACTAAAATACCAAGGCGTAAGGTCGCCCCCGTTTATACGCAGTCAAATAGGTCCGGCGCGCCAGTCGTTTCCGCGCCTTTTGTTGGGACTGAGGCTTATGAATCTATTTTGGCCACCAATGACACACCGCTTTTTATCTTTGGCGATCACGCCTCCAAACATATTCCAGAGGAATATGATAATTTGGGGCTGAGCGGGGCTGATCTGACGCGCCATATTGCTTGGGACATTGGGACAGAGACGGTGCTGCGCGAGCTTTGCGGACATTTTGGTTGCGGCGGTCAGTTGGCGGGCGTCTCGCGTCTGGTGATTGATTTAAACCGCGCCCCAGATGCCCTTGGCCTTATCCCTGTGGTCAGTGATGGGACGCTAGTGACGGGTAATGAAAATCTGACTGACGCGGCGCGCCAAGACCGTATTGACCGCTTTTATACGCCTTATCATGCGGCGCTGGGAACCGCGCTAGACGCGCTGGATGACCCGCTTGTGCTCTCTGTGCACAGCTTCACGGCCAAGCCAGATCTAGGTGATTACCGCTTAACTGATATAGGGCTGTTGGTGAAGGATGATGAAGATAGCGCCGAGCAATTGCGCGAGATGTTTATGCGTTTGGGACGGGCTTTTACCATTGGCATGAACCAGCCTTATTCCGCCCATGATTTAAACCATACGATTGATGCTAATGTTGCGCCGCGCGGTCTGCGTCACCTTGCAATTGAGGTGCGCCAAGACCATATCGACACTCCTGATAAGGCCCGCGACATTGCGAGCGTTTTGGCCGGCCGGCTTGAACCGCTCGTCAATCGTAGCCGCATCACTATTATCAAGCCTTAACCGGCCCCTAGATTTAGCTAGCTTTACGGAGCCTGTCATGACGCAAACGATACCAAATTTTGAAAATCAACTCTGCGCGAGTTCAACGCATTTCGTGAACGGCAAAGATATGTTTAGCGGCTTCCCAGATGGGACCGAGCAAGTGCAGCTTGGCATGGGCTGTTTTTGGGGCGCAGAGCGTATCATGTGGAAACTCGGCGGCGTCCACGTCACATCTGTGGGCTATGCAGGCGGGCACACGGCTGACCCTGATTATCCAAAGACCTGCAAAGGTGATACGGGCCATGCCGAGATGGTGCATATGGTTTATGACCCCAAAGTCATTTCCTTTGACGAGATTTTGAAAGCGTTTTTTGAGAACCATGACCCGACCCAAGGTGACCGCCAAGGCAATGATCGCGGCCCGCAATATCGCAGCGCGATTTTCACCTATACGGATGACCAAATGAGCCGTGCCAAAGAGGCAGCTGAGCGCTATGCAGAGGCCTATGGCCGTCCTGTCACAACGGAGCTGCGCGAAGCACCGACTTATTTCGCGGCCGAGGATTATCATCAGCAATATTTAGCGAAGAACCCACAAGGCTATTGCATGCACGGCCCGACAGGCATTGTCTGTCACCTGCCTGAGCGCGCGCCTGAAAAGGTCTAAAACCTGCAGGTATTTAAATATAGTTCTATCTCTGTAATTGCAGTCGAGCGCGTTACATTTACCTAAGGGTGTGTTATGCTCCGCGCAGGAGCGGGCTATGCGTAAATTTAATTTTGATAATCTGGCGATAGCGAGCAGCGAATATGATGGGCTTGATCAGCTTTGGGGCGATGCGCTCAAGGTGCCTTCATTTGACCTAGCTCTATTTGCCCCGCAGCCTGGGCCGTTAAATATGACCGTGAACCTCACCAATGGGGACGATGTTTATACGGCGAGTTCCAATGAAGTCGTGAACGGTCTTGATGGCAATGATGATTTGAAGGCTGGCGGCAATAGCATCACGCTGAACGGTGATGGCGGCGATGACATTTTACGGGACTCTTCTGCAGGCGTTAACATCCTAAATGGAGGTAGTGGCGCAGATTTCATCAGGATTGAAGGATCAGGCTCGGTAGGGAATGGTGGGGATGGGGATGATACCATTTTCGTTCAATATGACGGATCATTTGGCAATGGAGATGCCGGAGACGATATTATCACGGCGACCCTTTGGACGGCGTCATTTATAACGCTGGACGGCGGAACGGGAACAGATACCTTCATTCTTCGCTACCAAGATTTTGAGGATATCAATGGCCAAAACCGTTATGGCGGAACGATGGATATGTCTACGGGCATGGGCAGCGGGGATTACAATGTCGCGGTTTCTGGATTTGAAAGCCTAGATTTTGTCGGCGGCGGAGAGTCGGACAACGTCATCGGCAGCGCAGGCGATGATATCATCAAAGATGGCGGGTCTTATACCTTCTTTGATTGTTGTGGCGGTTCTTTCTATGGCCAGGGCAATAATGACACGCTTTACGGCATGGCGGGCGATGACATCATCATTGGCACAGGCGGAACAGATATTTTGGATGGCGGCGACGGTAATGACACGATCACCAGCGGAGCCGATTTCATTAGCGGCGTAGACGATCCTGTAAATAACTTTTATTCCGAAACGGTGCGAGAAAGCGCAGCCACCATGAATGGCGGCGCGGGCGATGATACCATTATGAGCTTTGGTAACGACACGATTGATGGCGGGGCGGGCGATGATGTTATCATTATGGGCCGCAGCGAGCGCGATACGGCGACGACGACTGAGGGCGGCGCAGGTATTGACGAAATTAATTTCTCAAACCTTGATCCTGATGAGGGCGGCGGCGCGGCCAATTCGCTCTTGGTTGTTGACCTCCAGGGCCAAGCTTACTCGCTGCGCAATTCGGATACGAATACAGTTTTATTCATCGACACATTTGGGGTCTTTGAAAATGTCACAGGCAGTGAATATCGCGATGTGCTGCAAGGCGACGGGCTCGACAATGTTCTGCAGGGCCTAGGCGGAGATGATAATCTCCAAGGGCGTGCCGGCAATGACACGGCTGTTTATGCGTCCGCCAATGTGAGTGATTACATCTTCACTGAAACGGCTCCTGGTGAATATACCGTGGAGGCGCTAGCGACCAATGAGGGCACAGATACGCTAACGGGGATACAAACCATACGCCTTGGCGGCGTTGACGGCACGGATTACGATATTGCGGTGCTTTTAAATGCGGGCGGCCCTGTCACGCTGACGCCGGGTAATGATACTTATACAGGCACCGTGGGGGATGATATTATCACGGCCTTAGCGGGCGATGATATTATTTTCGCGATTGAGGGTGATGATATTTTGAACGGCGGAGAAGGCGCGGACGCGCTTGATGGCGGCGCCGGGAATGACACCGCGACTTATATTGATGAGGCCAGCGCGGTTAATATTAATCTGCGCACAGGGACCGTTAGCGGCGCAGCTGCGGGCGATAGCTATGTCGATATTGAAAATATCACGGGTACGGATTTTGATGACACTATCACAGGGGACTTTGGCAATAACATCCTGACGGGCGGGCTGGGCATTGATACGCTTAATGGGGACGTCGGCGATGATGTGTTACACGGCGGCGACGGCTCCGACACGCTTAATGGCGGAGACGGTTCCGATACGCTCAATGGCGGCGCGGGCGATGATATCCTCAATGGCGGCGATGGTAACGACTTCCTTTATGGCGGCGACGGCAATGATACGCTGACAGGCGGGCCGGGTAATCTCGCTGTCGATCTTCCTGACTATCTCTTTGGCGAGGCGGGTAACGATACGCTCAATTCAGGCGGTAATGGTACAGTGGGTGACGTTTTGCTCGTCGGCGGTGAGGGCGATGATATCATTAACGGTACTGGCGATATGAATGAGTATGCCGTCTTTAGCTCAGCCAATACGGCCGATTATGAATTTGTAGAATTAGCGCCGAACCAATTCCGTGTCACGGCGCTGAATGGGAATATGGACGGGATTGATATTCTAACTGATATTTCCTTTGTGCGCCTAGGCGGCGTTAACGGAACAGATTACGACATCACGACATTGTTGGCCCCTGCAGGGCCGATCGATCTGACCAATGGTGATGATGACTATACTGGCACAGCCGGGGACGACATCGTCAATGGTCTGGACGGAAATGACATCATTAACGGCGCGGATGGCAATGATACGCTAAATGGTGATGCGGGTAATGATACGCTAAATGGCGGGCTCGGTAATGATACGCTCAATGGCGGCGATGGCGACGACATCCTGTCGGGAGGAAAAGGCGCGAACGCTTTTGATGGCGGCGCAGGAATGGATACCGTGTCTTATGAGACTGAACTCGGTGAAGTCACCATAGACATGCTCACAGGAGAGACGTCGGAAGCCGCTAATGGGGATAGCTTTGTCAGCATTGAAAACATCACAGGCTCTATCTTTCGCAATATCCTGCGCGGCGACAGCGCAGATAACGTTTTCATAGGCGGAGCTCTCAATGATATTCTGCAAGGCCGAAATGGTAATGACACGCTTATCGGCGGCGCTGGCAATGATAACATTAATGGCGGACGCGGCGAAGATGTTCTCTTTGGCGGTGAAGGTAATGATGGTTTGAATGGCCGCCAAGGCTTTGAGGTTGACGATGATTACGCCGTCTATATCTCTACGGATCCTGCAGATTATGTTGTCACATATCTTGGCGGCATTACTTATCGCGTCGAAGCTGTTGGCGGTACGGGAGAGGGCACAGATAATTTGGTCAGCATAGAGTATATTCGTCTGGGCGGCGTTAACGGCGTTGATTACGACATCTCGATGTTCCCAGCGGGCAATGGTGATATTAATCTCACCACGGGCAATGATGTTTATAGCGGCACGGCAGCGGATGAAGTCATTAACGCGCTGGCTGGGGATGATATCTTTGACGGCGGTACGGGCAGCAATACGCTGAACGGCGATGCGGGTAATGATACGCTTATCAGCCTTGGCAATGATGTGCTAAATGGCGGCACTGGCAATGATACTGTTGAAATGGGCGGCAATGTCTTTGACGCGGCGACAGCTACAGACGGCGGCGCCGATATCGATACGATAAGCTTCTCTACTCTTGCGCAGCTTCCAAGCGGCAATTTGTTCCTTGTTTTAGATTTAAATGGCCAAGCCTATTCTGTGCGCGATGTCGGGACAGTTCTTTACGTCGATCAATTCACCAATTTCGAAAATGCCACAGGCTCAGAATTTGGTGATCTCCTCCAAGGCGATGCGGGGGCAAATTTGCTCTCTGGTTTAGGCGGAGATGATAATCTTCAAGGCCGCGACGGTAATGACATCATTGATGGCGGCGCGGGGGCAGATATCCTTAATGGCGGCGTCGGAACGGATACAGCGTCCTATGCTAGCGCTTTGGCAGGCGTCACGGCGATTATGGGTGACGGGTCGCTTAATATGGGCGGCGCGGCTGGCGACAGCTATATTGATATTGAAAATATCACAGGCTCTGATTTTGATGACATTCTTGGCGGTGATACGAATGCCAATGTTATTGACGGCGGAGACGGAATTGACATTGCCTCTTATGCCTATGCGGCCTCCGCTATTGTCTTTGACGGCCTGGGGTTAGTCACGGCTTCGGGCGATATTGTGGATGATACGCTTCTAAATATCGAAGGCATAGGCGGTAGCGCATTTGATGACCGTCTCTTCGGCGCAAATGACGTCTCTGTCTTTTATGGCGGCGCTGGTAATGACCGCCTCTTCGGACGTAATGGTGATGATGAGCTCTTTGGTGAAGATGGCGACGACATTATTCTGGCTGGACGAGACAATGACCTTTTGGACGGCGGGGCGGGCAATGATCAGCTTCGCGGGAATGAAGGCGACGATACGATATTTGGCGGGGACGGTAATGACGTTTTAGCGGGCGGCGCTGGCGCGGACGCGATGGATGGCGGCGCGGGGATTGACCGCGTAGAATATACCTACGGAACCAATGCTGGGGTTACAGCGAGCCTAGGCAATAGCGGGATTAATACAGGGGACGCGGCAGGCGATACTTACGTCAATATCGAAAATCTTTACGGCACAACCTTCATGGATACGCTTTACGGCGATGCGGGGAATAACCGCATTGATGGACGCCTTGGTGATGACATGCTCTTTGGCGGTGACGGTAATGACTACCTTATCGGCGGCGCGGGTAATGATGTTCTGAACGGCGAAGGCGGGAATGATTTATTCCTCGGTCAAGCAGGCGCAGATATTTATCAATTTGACGCCGCGCATGGCACTGACCGTATCGTTGTCTTTGTCCAAGGCGAAGACCTGATTGAGTTCACTGAAAACGTCTTTGACTTTAGCGGGCTGACAATCACCCAAGACGGCGCTCATGTGAACATCGTCTCCAGCGAAGGCACGATTATTGTGAATAATTCGCTTGTGGCTGATTTCGCAGCGGATGACTTTACCTTTGCGACGCCGCCTGCCCAAGAACCGCTCGACGATAGATTTGCACATGATGTCGTTGACGTTATGATGACGGATATTGACTCTTTAATATAAATATCTGCGCCCATATTGGCGCAGATAAACGGATTGCCGATGAACTGGACGACGCTATGCGCAAACTTAATTTTGATAATTTGGGATTATTAAGTGACGAAATCACGCTGAAGGGTGTCGTGTGGATAGACGCTTTTAAAGCGCCATTTCTAGATATGCCTCTCTTCGCGCCGCAGCCGGGCCCGCTCTTTGCGGATATTGACGGTACATCTAATGATGACGTCATAACGGGAACGTCGGGAGATGATATCCTCAATGGCTTAGAGGGTGATGACCTTATTAATGGCGGCGCTGGTAATGACACGATTAATGGCGGTGATGGCGATGATGTTTTAAGCGGCAATAGTGGTGATGATATCCTAGATGGCGGAACGGGGAATGACGTTCTCAATGGCGGCATGGGCAATGACACGATTTATGGCGGTTCTGACGTTGATATCATAAACGGCAATGATGGTGATGACATTTTGTATGGTGACGTTGGGAATGATATTGCTGGGAATGACGTCATCAATGGCGGCATGGGCAATGATGCGATCTATGGCTGGTACGGCGCAGACATTCTTAGCGGTGATAGTGGCGATGATGTTTTATATGGCGGCGGTAATGATGATGTCCTCTACGGAGGAGATGGTGCTGATACGCTCCGGGGGGGAGACGGAAATAATACGCTCTATGGCGGCGACGGTGATGATGTATTTTATACCACTGGTTATGGCTCCGATGTTCTGCATGGCGGTGCTGGCAATGATACCATAAATCTTGGGTCTTCTGATGATATCGTTTATGGTGATGCGGGCGATGACATAATTTATTCTAGCGGCACTCAAAATTTTATTGATGGCGGAGATGGCATAGATACCTATATCGCATTTAATTTTAATGCTGATGACCTTTTATCTGTTAGTGAAGTTGCGCCCGGAATTTATACTGTAATTTACGACCGCTACTTCACTAGCCCGACACAAACGACTTACCCCACAATTAATGTTCTCACTAATGTAGAATTCATCCGTAGCGGCGGTACAAATGGTACAGATATTGCCCTTTCTAGCTTTGGCCAAAATGATACAAATTTGTCTGAGTTCAAAGATGTCTATAGGGGCAGTAACTTCGCTGATAGGGTATACGGATTCGAAGGCGATGACAGTTTTGCTCCAAATGGCGGGGACGATTTTATCGATGGAGGAGTCGGTCAAGATACCGTTGAGTTTGACTTTGAAACCTTACTTGACTTTGAAGTCCTATGGCTAGGCGGTGATAACTACACGGTGGCAACCTCAGTGTCTTACGCTGGCGATGCGCAAACTAACATCTTGCACAATGTAGAACTATTGGAGACCGAAACTTATTTGGGTGATCTCGCTTTGCTTGCGCAATTTTACACCATGGATACTCACCTCACAACTGGAGACGATACTTTTATAGGGTCCAACGTGGCGGAAGGAATAAATGGCCGTGAGGGCGATGATACTATCCAAGGGCTTGGCGGCGATGACATAATTTTAGCAGGCCGCGGCAAAGATATTATTTATGGCGGTGACGGCAATGATTTTATTCGGGGCGGCGAGGCAGGTTATAGAAATTACACAGCTGGCGATGACGACGATATTCTCTATGGCGGGGCAGGAGACGATGTTATCGAGGGAGGAGAGGGCAACGATTACATCATTGGTGGTTTGGGCGCCGATGATTTGGATGGTGGTCGCGGCATTGATACGCTTAGCTATGAGGATAGCAGCGCGGCGGTCTATGTGAATTTGCGTCTTGGGGTGACACGCTGGGCCGCAGATGGTGATACGGTTGCTAATTTTGAAATTTTAATAGGTAGCGACTTTAATGATAACCTTGGTGCAAACACCGAAGGTGGGATGCTCATGGGCGGCCTCGGCGATGACATATTGAATGGTTCAACCGTCGGTACGACAAATACCCTTACTGGGACTGCGGTTTATCTTGAAGCAAGCCGAGAAAATATCACTGTCACTTTAGTGGAACCAGGCGTGCACACGGTCACGACGACTGGCGCGACCAATGAAGGTACAGATACCTTAAACGAGGTCGATGGTATCCGCTTGGGCGGCGTGGATGGCACATTTTATCTAATTGATTACTTTGTAACTGGTATAATTTATCTCCGCTATCCCTTGCAGCCCTTTAGTGGTTATTCGGCCGACGAAACAATTACAGGAACAAATTCCGCAGATGTTTTCGATGGCGGCACGGGAAATAATTTCCTTTATGGCCTAGGCGGCGATGACATCATCACCAGTCTCGGTAATGATGTCATTGATGGCGGTACAGGTGATGACCTTATCGAAATGGGTGGTAATGTCTTTGATGCCTCCACAGCAACGGATGGCGGCTCAGGCATAGATACGATTAGTTTCTCTACGCTCTCTCAATTTCCTAGCGGAAATCTTTTCTTTGTACTCGATTTACTGTCTCAATCTTATTCCGTACGAGATGGGAGCACTGTTCTTTATGTCGATCAATTTTCTAATTTCGAAAATGCTGCAGGCTCAGAGTATCGTGACTTATTACAAGGCGGCGAAGATGCAAACACCCTGCGCGGCTTAGCAGGGGATGATACCCTACAAGGCAGAGGCGGTAGTGACTTTCTCGAAGGCGGCACTGGCGATGATAGTCTGAGCGGTGGCGACGGCGTAGATACAGCGGTCTTTAGCTCGGCCGATCGCAATGATTACCAGATCACCGAAACGGCATCAGGCGAATATACTGTAACTGCGCTTAATGGGGTCATGGACGGCACAGATAGTTTGGTGGGCGTAGAATATATACAATTCGGTGCAGATTCAGAAATGAGCTTTGACATCGCGCGGCTATTGGCGGGTCAAATAGCCATACGCTTGACCAATGAGAATGATGAATTTACGGGGACTGCGGAAAATGAAATCATTAATGGCCTATCAGGTAACGACATAATTAACGGCGGGCTTGGCGCTAATATAATTGGCGGGAATGCAGGCAATGATACCCTCATCAGTTTAGGGAGCGATTTTATTACTGGCGGGGCAGGTAATGATATTATCGAATTAGGCCTGAATGTTTCGGGGGGGCAAACAACGATCGATGGGGGTACAGAGTATGATATCATCAGCTTTCAGGACATGACCGCTGTCGATGACGGTATGGGGGGAAGTTCAACGGTTGTAACAATAGATTTGGCGGCAGGGAATTACACGCTCTATGCTGATGGCGTACTGTTGTCTAGCGGCAGCGTTTCCGGGGTTGAAGCTGCAACAGGGTCAGAGTTCAGAGACGTTATAACGGGTGATGCACAAAACAATAACATTGAAGGCCTTGGCGGAAATGATGTCATATATGGCGGCGATGGGAATGATACCCTCCGCGGTTATGACGGAGATGATATGTTCTATGGCGAGGCGGGTAATGATCACATTTATGGTGGTAATGGCAATGATTTCATCGATGGCGGTAACGGCATTGACAGGCTTTATGGCAATAATGGTGACGATACGATTTTTGGCGGAGCCGGTAATGATTGGCTCTATGGCGGTAATAACGATGATCATCTAGATGGCGGCGCAGACGACGATAAATTATATGGCGGTGGTGGCAATAATGTAATCTATGGCGGTGACGGCGATGATGATATTTTTGGCCAAGGCGACAGTAATCAGCTCTATGGCGGTGACGGTGACGACTATGTCTCGGGTGGTATTGGCAGTGACATTATGTATGGTGGAAATGGCGTTGACACGCTTTGGTCAGGTAACGGCAATGACACAGTTTATGGGGAGGCGGGTGATGACTCGCTTAGAGGCGGCAATGACGACGATATCTTATTCGGCGGTATAGGTGACGACTCCCTCAGAGGCGAAAATGGAAATGACACCCTGTTTGGCGGCGCAGGATATGACAGTTTAGATGGCGGGGTCGGCATTGATATCGCGGATTATAGCCAGTCTTTGGTCTTCATGTTTTATGACTATACGGGCGCAATTGGTGCGCGCGGCGACGTTGTCTTGGACACACTCATAAGCATAGAGGCCATTCGCGGGACGGGCTTTGATGACCGTTTATATGGTGACGATGCGGTCTCAACTTTTTATGGCGGCGATGGGGATGACCTTTTGGTCGGCCGCGGCGGTGATGATATTCTTTCGGGCGGTGCAGGAAATGATACGCTCGACGGCGGAGACGGCATAGATATGGCGGTCTATAGCTTGGCGGCATCTTATATAGTTTATGACTTTCTGGGCGTAGTGGCGGCGCAGGGCGAGATAACGAATGACACGCTGATTAGCATCGAGGCCATTCGCGGCACGGCATTTAATGACCGCCTTTTGGGCGGTAATGACGCGTCTATTTTTTACGGCGGTGAGGGTGCTGACCGGCTCTTTGGCCGTAATGGCGATGATGAGCTTTATGGTGAGGGCGGTGACGACATCATTCTTGGTGGGCGTGATAATGACATCGTGGACGGAGGTGGAGGCAATGATCAGCTTCGCGGTAATGAAGGCGACGACACCTTATTGGGAGGCGACGGCAATGACATTCTTGCGGGCGGAGCGGGCGCAGACGCGATGGACGGCGGCGCAGGGATTGACCGCGTAGAATATACTTACGGCACCAATGCAGGGGTCACAGCCAGCCTCGGCGATGCGTCTATTAATACGGGCGACGCCGCAGGTGATACATATGTAAATATTGAAAACCTCTATGGCACGAGCTTTGTTGATACCCTTTACGGAGATGCAGGCAATAACCGTATTGATGGACGCCTCGGTGACGATGCGCTCTTTGGCGGAGAGGGTAATGACTATCTTCTCGGCGGCGCAGGCAATGATGTTCTGAACGGCGAAGGCGGGAATGATTTACTCCTCGGCCAAGCAGGGACGGATATTTATCAGTTCGACGCCGCGCATGGCACTGACCGTATCGTTGTCTTTGTCCAAGGCGAAGACCTGATTGAGTTCACCGAAAACGTCTTTGACTTTAGCGGGCTGACAATCACCCAAGACGGCGCTCATGTGAACATCGTCTCCAGCGAAGGCACGATAATCGTCAATAATTCGCTTGTGGCTGATTTCGCAGTGGATGACTTTATCTTCGCGAGTCCTCCATCCCAAGAACCACTGGATCTAGATGAAAGGGATATCACCGAGCAAGACATGACGATGTTCGTAGAGGTGGACGCTTTGATTTAATAGGGCGTCCCGTCTTTGCGGTGGTAATCGCGTTTCGCTGTCCCATTTGCGGGTAAGTCTAAATCTATATCAGAATAATGGGCGTGATCCGTTTCAGCGTTGCGGGTGCCGATGATGAGAAACTTTACGTCTTGCTCTGTCTGGTTTTTCATGTGGTGGCCGTTGCCGTCATTTGCAGGGTGGGTGGTAATATCTCCGGGGTTAAGCTGTGTCTCGCCATCATTGTCAATTAATATGGGATGACCCTCTAAGATCATAACAAGCTCATCCTCTGCGCTGTGCCAATGGCGCTGTGATGACCATGCGCCGGGGGCGAGGGTAATGATATGAGCTCCAAATTGTGTAAGGCCTCCTGCATCGCCAATGGCTTTTTTACGGCGCGCCATGCAGGGCGCAGCAAAGGGTGCGGGGTAATTTGTACCACTGGTTTCAACGACGTCTTCAAGTGTAATTTTGGGCATGTTGGAATCTCCTGCTTGCAATAAACGCCTAACCCCGCTTTAACGCAGAAATTATGACAACACTATCTTCTATTGACCCTGTTGAATTTGCCTCGCGCTTGATTAAGCGGCCCTCAGTCACACCCGCTGATGCAGGCGCGCTGGATACGTTGCAGCATGAGCTCGAAGCCATGGGCTTTATCTGTACGCGTTATCCATTTGGAGAGGGTGAGGCAGGGCCCAATGCGCGCGTTGATAACCTTTATGCACGGCTTGGCACGAAAGCGCCTAATTTCTGCTTCGCGGGTCATACCGATGTTGTCCCTGCAGGCGACACCGCCAAATGGGCGCAAGACCCATTTGCAGGACAGGTAGAAGACGGCCAGCTTTTTGGACGCGGCGCGGCGGATATGAAAGGCGCGATTGCAGCCTTTGTTGGCGCGCTTTCAGAGCTTCTGGTAAGCGGCTGGACGCCAGCAGGGTCAGTAAGTTTTCTGATTACAGGGGATGAGGAAGGCCCCGCGCTTAACGGGACAAAGAAACTCCTCGCGGCGATTAAAGGTGCGGGCGAGACCATTGATCATTGCCTTGTCGGTGAACCCACCAACCCCAATCAAATGGGCGAGATGGTCAAAAATGGACGGCGCGGATCCTTTAATGCAGATATCACCGTGACAGGTCAGCAAGGCCATGTCGCCTATCCCCATTTAGCGGTAAATCCTATCCCAACATTACTCGGTATTTTGGGGACGCTGCAATCGAGGTTCTTAGATGACGGGTCTGAGTTTTTTCAGCCGTCAAATCTAGAAATCACGACCGTTGATGTCGGCAACCCGACAGAGAACGTCATTCCTGAAACAGCCCGCGCGCGCTTTAACATTCGTTTTAATGTGGACCATAGCGGCGCTAGCCTGACCGAATGGCTACAGGGTGTGTTAGAGGATGCGCGGCAAGGCTTTGACGGCACGGTTGATGTCACAATCCGTATTTCTGGTGAGAGCTTTCTGACCCCGCCTGGTAAGCTGACGGATATTCTCCAAGACGCGACGGAGACTGTGACAGGCCGCCGCCCAGAACTCTCGACCTCTGGCGGGACGTCCGATGCGCGCTTTATTACAAATTATGCGCCCGTTGCTGAATTTGGTCTGGTCGGGGCTACGATGCACAAAGTCAATGAGCGCGTAGATGTCGCCGATATTGTAACGCTAACGGCCATTTATAAAGACGTGCTGAAACGGTATTTCGCATGAACATCATTGCGGCATTAAGCGGTACCTTTAAAGCCTTAGCGGGCCGCAGCGATTGGGTGGATCACTTTGATTTAACCCGCAAAGGACTACAACAAAGTTTCATTGCGCTGCTCCTTACCATCCCCGCCTTTTACCTGATTGCCCATGCCGTTCAGGTGCAGCGCGCTAAGATGTTAGAGGAGGTGGTCTCGGCTGTGCCTCTCGCGCCCTTCGCGATTATCCTCCTTCTCTATTTGCTCTGCTTTTCAGCGGTCGCTTATATTTTTGCGATGCTGTTTGATAAGCAAGATCGTTTCCGCCCCTGGGTTATTACGCGGCATTGGAGTGTATTTTGGTTAGTCTTAATTGTGGCAGGCTTATTTGGATTAAACTTAATTGGAGCCCTGCCATTTGCTATTGTCAATTACATTGCCCTGGCAGGGTTTATGAGTATTCTTTTAATTGATATTAGACTAGCGCAATCCATCGTGCCCTTTCCCATGGGCTCAGCGATACTCATTGGTTGCGGGATAAATGCGATGGGGTTGGTGGTTATATTGCTGGGCTTTGAACAGGTGCTTTAAGGCCGTTCTTGCGACTTGTTGTTTGTATGACAAGTAACTTGAGTCTACGCCGATCTTGATGCGTTGAAATTTCTACAGAAACTGACGCATTGCCGCTCTCTCTACTAAAATCCCTAAAGACATTTCGGAGGAAAAAGCGGGCACTTACCAAGTGGCTTAAAACGCCAAAAAAGGGCCACTCGTGGATTATGACAAATGCTGCATGGCGACTTATCATTTACCAACTTAGCATTATACGATATACATGAAATTAACTTTATGAGGACGAATGAATTTGGGAAAGCCAAACAAATTTGATGGAATGATGTATGATTACTGCGTTAACAAAGGATGGTGCGGTAGCGTTGTTGATGGACAAGCTCTACACATTAGCCAATTCATTCCAGAGGAAGGGCTAGTTTCAGCGGATCAATTTGTTACTTGGCTGATGAAGGCGGAAAGTTATAATCCGAGTGACACTGTTAAGAGAAAAGAACTAATTGCTGTGTTTATGAAACATATGGGAGAATACAAAGTCGAAGCAAGTCGCTTGAAGTCCGGCAGGTGACGGACAA
Organism: Hellea sp.; assembly: GCA_039977295.1. Classification (GTDB taxonomy): domain Bacteria; phylum Pseudomonadota; class Alphaproteobacteria; order Caulobacterales; family Maricaulaceae; genus Hellea. The sequence goes on from JBDWDN010000003.1 coordinate 859,201, forward strand.
ATATTGATTAGCAATATATGAGTGTCTTAAACTCGCCTAAAGGAAGACGCTGAAATGGAGCCTGTTCTACAGCAGTAGGCACACAAGGAGGGGGACGCTATTGCACGCTCATCCAATAAACCCCATACGATGGCGCAATAGGCGCAGATTCAATCCTGTCATTACTCTTTCAGATTTATTAGGCGACCTCGAATAGCAGGTCCGGATTCATCATGGTCTTAATCTCAAGCACATTACTATTTGGATCGGCGATGAAGAAGGTTTCTTGTTCGTATTTATTACCTTTGAACCGGCGATAAGGCTCATCAATATAGCTAAGTCCTGCTGCGGCGATGCGCGCTTTGACGCCGTCAAAATCTTCTTGGGTTAAATGAATGCCAAAATGCGGAACCAAGACAGCTCCCATATCAACATCATGACGAACCGTCGGAAGTTTTTCTTCGCTCTGGTGCAAGGTCAATTCATTGCCCCAAAAATTAACATCAACCCAACGGCCCTCTTCGCTATTGCCAAGCGTGCAGCCCAAAATGTCAGTGTAGAATTTCACGGTGGTAGCGAGGTCACCCCCAGGAATAGCAAGATGTAATATAGCGGTCATAGAGGAGTCCTATATGTCGATGGTAACATCGTCACTTTAGGCATTCTCTGAGAGATTACTTTGCTTATTTGCCGAAATTAAACACGTTAATGGCAGATTATGCTAAAGCTCTCTCTGTTTGATGGGAAAGCTGATATGGGTTTAGAGAGCGCTTCGCTATCACAATGTCATGGCGACGCGGACGCAGTCCGTCCGCTACCCATGCCTTAATGCTTCGCCAATATGGAATGACGCAGTTAATCGTAATGCACGCTCATCAAATAAAGCCCATCTGGCGGGGCGACGGGGCCGCATTCTGTTCTGTCTTTGCTCTCGAGAACTTCACGCATATCGGCTGTGTTCCAATTTCCCATGCCGACCTCTGCAAGACTGCCGATAAGGGAGCGCACTTGTTTGTGCAGGAAACTTCTTGCGCGGAAATGGCAGTGGATTTCGGGGCCCGCGCGCAAGATTGTAATTTCGTCAATCGTTTTGACGGGGCTCTTGGATTGGCATCTCGTATCGCGAAATGTTGAAAAGTCATGCGTGCCAACGAGGACTTGCGCGGCGTGGTGCATGGCGTCTGCATCAAGCGGAACAGGGATGCGCCATAGCCGGCCTTTATCCAGTGATAACTTCATACGGCGGTCAATCAGGCGGTAAAGATAGCGCCGCTCTGTTGCGTCAAATCGGCAATGCCAGTCTTCATGCATAATCTCGGCGTCCAGAACCGTTACGGGGTCTTTGGACATATGAAAATTCATGGCGTCGCGGACTTTGTCAGGGCGTATCTCTTTGTCTAAATCCATATGGGCGACTTGGCCCAGCGCGTGGACGCCGCTATCCGTCCGGCCTGACCCATAAACGAGCACGTCTTTTCCGCCGTTTATTTTCGCCGCGGCCGCTTGCATCACGCCCTGAACGCTTGGCCCATGGTCTTGCCATTGCCAGCCCATATAGGGAGCGCCGTCATATTCAATGGTGAGTTTATAACGAGGCATATGAGGCAGTCTTATAAATAGCTTTGCGGAAATGTAAGCGTCCCGTTTTTCGGGGCGGCGTCATTTAATTTCAGTGCCATAAAAGCGGGGCGCGGCCAAGGCGAAATATATTGCGCCCCAAGCTCGGATGAAAAGCCAAATTTTGGATAATACTCCGGGTGACCCAAGAGGAAGATGATCTGGTGCTGGGCGGGGTCTGTTTCTGCAAGGCCGTCGCGTATCAATTGACCGCCATAGCCTTGGCGTTGAAATTTTGGTAAAATGGATAAAGGGCCTAAGCCTGCGGCGATAAATTTATCATCCAGCAAAACCTTATAAAACATTAGATGCCCAATAATGTCGCCGTCTTTGATGAGGACTTTCGACCAAAGCGCTTCGCCGCTTTTGCGCAGTTCAGAAATGATACGGCTGGGCGCTGTTTCATTAAACGCCAAATCATTGACATTGGTTATTGCCTCATAATCTTGAGGCGTTTCATGACGTATAATAATTTCGCTCATGCTTATTAAGGTCTACGAGACGCAGACGCGTTGTCATATATAGGCGTCAGTTTAAAGCGGAGCATTTAGGTGATGTTTAACCGGTCCAAAGCTTCGGCAAATTCAGGATGCATGATCCAGGCGTCATCATCATAATGGGCGATGGCTTGGGTCCATTGCATGTCGTCATCATGTTTCATCGGAAGGTCGAGAAATTCAGCAATGCGGCGGCCAATGCCGCCATACCAGCGATTTGCAAATTTATAACTCGTTTTACCAGCGGCGCTGGCGAGCTCTTGCGCGGTTAAGCGCCGGCCCTGGGCGCCTCGATGAGCGGTCAGCATAAGGAGTTCATTTGCGGATATTTTAAGTGATCCCAAAGCGCGGCAAAATTCTTCGACGGTTGGAATGGCCTGATCACGGCGTTTTTGAACCTCAGATGAGGAGGTCTTATCTATCCACTCTATGGCGAGCTCTTTGCTACGAAAGATTTGGTCGTCTGCCATCTTGCCGGTCGCGAGAAAAAAAACGCGCGCGCCCATATTGTTCCATTTAATGACATATTGGCCGTAGGTTTCTTTTTCGGTTCTCATAATTAATTATCCAATTTCTGGCCTTTTTTGATAGGCGTACCCCGCAAAAATTCTTCTGCGCTCATTTTAGGTTTTCCTGCGGGCTGAACCTCTATCAAGCGTATGGCGTCGAGCGCGCAGGCAATGAGTAAATTGTCGTCAAGCGCGCTGCCTATGGGTTGGCCATGCGTGTCTTCAATTTCCACATATTCACACATATGCACTTTTAAGCGCTTGCCGTCAATTTCACACCAGGCGCCGGGAAAGGGGACAAGGCCGCGAATATGGTAATCGAGCTTTGCCGCGGATTGATTCCAGTCAATTCGTGCCTCAGCTTTGTCAATTTTATGGGCGTAGCTAGCCTCGCCTGATTGCGGCGTTGGGCGCAAGGCATCACGTTCAAGCGCGCCTAAGACACGCGGCCACATGCCTGCGCCAATGCGGGAAAGCCGATCGAAAAGCGTTGCCGCCGTATCTGTCATTTGAATATTTACGGTTTCGGATAAAAAGATATCGCCTGTGTCTAATCCTCTTTCCATTTTCTGAATTTGAACACCTGTTTGTTTATCGCCTGCCATAATGGCGCGCTGCACAGGCGCCGCGCCGCGCCATCTCGGCAATAGCGAGGCATGAAGGTTTAGGCAGCCATCCCGCGGAGCGTCTAGCGCGCGTTGCGGCAGGATTTGGCCGTAAGCCACAACACAGGCCACATCTGCGTTGAGGTCTTCTAAGGCGTCAATCACTTTTGGTTTACGAAAACTCTCAGGCGTCTCAACGGGAATGCCCATGATTTCGGCAAATTGATGGACGGGCGATTTGGTCAGCTTTTTACCCCTGCCAGAGGGGCGCGGAGGCTGCGTATAAACCCGCACAACATTATACCCATTGGAAATAAGCTCAGCGAGAGACGGCACAGCAAATTCAGGTGTGCCCATAAAAACGACGGAAAGGGTCATGGGTACTTTCTATTGAAATGATTTGTTTGAGTCATAATTATCCCATTGCATACATATGCCTCTTACTAAGCCACCCGTCTTAACTAAGACTTCTATATCCTCTTGCGATGGAAAAAGACTTCTTTCTTTCGCGAAACGTTCCATAACATATTCATCCCACCAAACTTTAGGATCAAGTTGTAAGATTTTATCTTCAAATACACATACCATTTGAAATTTTTGAATTTGGGCTTCAGCTGCCGCACGATGTAAAGCTAAGTCGATTTCTGATTCAGCGACATAATATAACTGAATTCCTTGTTTCCAATCCTCTGGCATATCCTTATTGCCCCCGCGTTCTACTAAAATTGGGATTTCTAAGAGTTTATTTTCTTTACAGTAGAGTGCTTTTGAGTTTGATTTTATTTTGGCGAATTGTGCTGTCGAAATATTTATAGACGGTACAATGTCAATTGATACAATTTCAGAGCACCTTAGCGCTATTGAATGGCCCATTTCTTTTGAAAAATTCTGAGAGTCAATAATTAAAGCTAGCCGTATTCTCTCTTCTTCTGCGTACTGTATTTTTGAAAACCAAGCATTCATCACAGTTGGGAAGTTTGCTAAAACCTTAGCTATCTCTAGTCGAACAAACTCGATTCCATTAATAGCGCCATCTAAATCCCCAAGGAAGTTTATATCTGTATTTTTGATGTTTACAGCTGAAGATTTTCGGCCTTGGTCCTTTTGGGCGCAGAGTTTTTGTTCGAGTTTCCGAGTTTTTTTAGAAAAAAGCCCGCCAAACATTAACTCGCTGCTTTCAGCTTCTCTGCCTTGACGACTTTCTTCACGGCGCGGTCACGTTTGAGGCGGGAGAGGTAGTCGATAAAGACGATGCCTTTCAGGTGGTCCATCTCGTGTTGGATACAGGTAGCGTAAAGGCCTTCGCACCATTCCGTTACACGTTTTCCGTTATAATCAAGGTAGGTCAGTTTCACGCGCTCTGGGCGTTCCACAGTATCGAAAACATCGGGGACAGAGAGGCAGCCTTCCTCATAAGGATGTAACTCTTCAACATCTTCGAGAATTTCAGGATTGACGAAATATTTGACTTGCGGCGGCTCGCCGTCGCGGGCGAGATCCATAACGATGACATTTTGCGCAACACCGATTTGTATAGCGGCGAGGCCAATGCCCGGCGCGTCATACATTGTCTCAACCATATCATCCATGAGGGCGCGTGTTTCATCCGTCACCTTTTCAACAGGCTGCGAGACCTTCTTTAGGATAGGGTTAGGGACAGTTAATATGGGCCGTATTGTCATAGGCGCTAATTAGGGACGAGGGGCGAAAAGGTCAAGCTTAGCAGAGGCTTTTAGATTGAGGCTAACGTGGCATTGTGACGTAGGTTTTGCCTAAATCTGCCGTTGACTCAGGCGATGGCAAGCGTAGTTTGCGCGTTCATTATAAGGACTTCACACATGGCTTCCCAGTGGAACGACAAACGCCCCATGGCGCCCCACCTTCAAATCTGGCGCTGGCACCCTGCCATGCTCAGCTCTATCTTGCACCGCGCCTGTGCAATCATCAGCTATGTTGGGCTTATTATTGTGGCTCTGGGTATCTTAGCCTTGGCTCTAACAGGTAAACTGCCCCTTGAAGGACTGATTTTTAGCCCGCTCGGCGTTATAGGTTTAGCGGTTTTCGGCTTTGCATTTATATTTATGGCGCTGGCGCAACTTCGCCACGCTATATGGGATAGAGGCGCGATGATGGATCCCGATAAAAACAATAGGCTCTCATATGGTATGATTGCCCTGTCTGTTCTCTTATCCGGCGTTATCGTCGGTCTTGTGATTTAGGAGCGTTTAGATGTCTAAAGGATCTTCACATCATAAAGCGCACGGCCTCACAGGTCTGGGCCTTATTATTGGACTGCCATTTGCGATTTTCAGCGTTGTAAAAGCTGTTGGCGCGGGATCAGAGGGCTTTGTCTCTTGGCTCTCAAATCCCATTGGCGGTATTGGGTTTTTGGCCTTTTTCACGGCGGCGATTTGGTATTGTAAACTTGAATTTGACGAAGTGATCATGGATTATTTTGACGGCGGACTGCGCTCATTTGGTCTTTTGGCCAACCGTATCGTGCCGTTCATCGTATGGTTATTAGCGGCCTATGCCGTGCTTAAACTCGCATTTCTAGGATAGACCCAGATGACTAAATGGATTGATCATACATATGACGTTGTCGTTGTTGGGGCGGGCGGCTCTGGCCTGCGTGCCACGCTCGGCGCGGCGCAAGCAGGTCTCAAGACGGCTTGTGTTACCAAAGTTTTCCCAACGCGCTCTCACACAGTCGCGGCGCAGGGCGGCATCGCAGCCTCGCTCGGCAATATGGGGCCAGATGATTGGCGCTGGCATATGTATGACACCGTCAAAGGGTCTGACTGGCTAGGCGACCAAGACAGTATTGAATATCTTTGCCGCGAAGCGCCCAAGGCCGTCTATGAGCTTGAGCATTGGGGCATGCCGTTTTCCCGTAATGAAGAGGGTAAGATTTATCAACGTCCCTTTGGTGGCCACACAACTGAAATGGGCCAAGGTCCGCCTGTACAGCGCACCTGCGCCGCCGCTGACCGTACGGGCCACGCCATGCTTCACACGCTTTATGGTCAGTCTCTGCGTAATGACGCTGAGTTCTTCATCGAATATTTTGCGCTCGACCTGATTATGGAAGACGGCGTCTGCCGCGGCATGACGGCTTGGAAACTTGATGACGGAACATTGCATCGTTTCCGCGCGCAAAAAGTTATTCTTGCGACGGGCGGTTCTGGCCGCATGTTCTTTAGTGCTACCTCTGCCCATACCTGTACGGGCGATGGCAATGCGATGGTTCTGCGCGCTGGATTGCCGCTACAGGATATGGAATTTATTCAGTTCCACCCCACGGGTATTTACGGGGCCGGCTGCCTCATTACCGAAGGCGCGCGCGGTGAGGGCGGTTACCTGACCAATTCCGAAGGTGAACGCTTTATGGAGCGCTATGCGCCCAGCGTGAAAGACCTTGCACCGCGCGATATGGTGAGCCGCGCTATGATTATGGAAATCCGCGAAGGCCGCGGCGTTGGTAAAAACAAAGATCACATCTTCCTGCATCTGGATCATTTGGATCCTAAAATTCTTGCTGCCCGCCTGCCAGGAATTTCTGAAACAGCTAAGATTTTTTCGGGTGTTGATTTGACCAAAGACCCGATTCCGGTGCTGCCGACCTGCCATTATAATATGGGCGGTATCCAAACGAATTATCACGGCGAAGTCCTGACGAAAAAAGGAAAGAACCCTGACGCTGTTGTTGAGGGTCTTATGGCTGTTGGCGAGGCTGCGTGTGTGTCTGTTCACGGCGCGAACCGTCTTGGCTCTAACTCGCTTATCGATCTCGTGGTCTTTGGACGCGCGGCAGGTCTACGCTGTGGTGAGAGCCTTACGGCCAATGCTGAGCAAAAGCCGCTCGCGGCCGATGCGGGCGACGCCTCACTCGCGCGCCTTGAAAAATTCAAAGCGGCTGACGGATCTAAGAAAGTCGCGGAAGTCCGTCTTAGTCTTCAAAAGGCCATGCAAGAACATTGCTCAGTTTTCCGGACAGAAGAGAGCATGGCTGAAGGCGTTGTTAAAATGACAGCGATTGCCGAGTCTATCAAAGATGTCGCGGTCTATGATAAAACTATGGTTTGGAATACAGATCTGATGGAAGCGTTAGAGCTTGATAATTTGTCGTGCCAAGCCATGGTAACAATGGTGTCCGCCGATAACCGCAAGGAATCACGCGGCGCTCACGCGCATGAAGATTATTCGGAGCGTGATGACAAAAAGTGGATGAAGCATACGCTGACCTGGTATGACGGCGAGACAAATAAAGTCAAACTCGACTACCGCCCTGTCCATGACTACACCATGACCGACGGCATTGAATATATTAAGCCCAAGAAGCGGGTTTATTAGGTTGTGAATGTCCTGCTCCTCATAGCAGGGCTATTATCAATTCTATTAGGTTTGGCGCACTCCCTTCTGGGAGAGCGCCTTATTTTTAAGGGCTGGCGCAAAACGCCGCCCGCTATTCCCCGTCGCCATCAAAACATTATTTGGGCGAGTTGGCATATTGGTAGTTTTCTGGGATTTGGAATTGGCGGGGCGTTAATTTGGCTCTCGCATTTTCCCGATTGGACTTCGGGGTTGGCGCCAATGCTGATGAGCTTGTTTGTCGGCTTTGTCTTATCAGGCCTGATCGTCCTTTACGGCACGCGCGGAAAACATCCAGGCTGGATAGTCTTACTCGCGATTGCCGCACTGACATTATTGTCTACGAGGTTATAAAGCTGCGGTTATAATTACATCAGCAGATAACCACTTTTATTAAAGGCTAGACCTCTTGCGGCCTTGAAACTATCTTTCCGTCGAAATTATAATTGAGGGAATTGGCATGAAAAATTTATTTATAACGAGTCTTGCTTTGGCCCTTGCCGCCTGCAGCGCGCCGACGTCTTCTGATGACAGCGCTGCCGAACCCTTAGCGGCTAATGTTTTAGAAGGCGCATGGAACGAAACTCAGACGCAAGCCTTGCTCGATAAAACAATGCGCCTGCGATTCCCGTATCAGGATTCAGGCCTGACCTCTAATGAGCAAGCGGCTGTCAAAGAGCTTCTAAGCGCTGGGGCCCGTCTCCATAGTCTCTATCTTGAGCAGCGCCATCCGCAAGGCCGCGCTGCCGAAATGGCCTTGGCTACGATGAAAACCCGGGAAGATCTGAAAGAGGTTTTCCGCATTATGAAAGGGCCCATCGCTACCACGTTAGAGAATAAGCGGGATCCGTTTTTAAATGTGTCCGCGCCGACAGATACAGGAAATGTTTATCCCATAGGGACAGACCGCGAGACAATGGATGCTTTTCTAGCGGCTAATCCTGATCTGAAAAATGATATCCTGCATTTACGGGCTGTCGTGAAATCAGCTAATGAGGCAGAGAAAACTGCGGCGCTTGCGACGCTGAAAGCCTATCCCGCTCTGGATGTTCTCCACCCCGGCCTTCGTGCCAAAATAGAGACCGCAGAGGGATATTTCTCTCTGCCATATTCTGTTGAATATGCCGAAGATATCTTCTTTATTTATGACCGCCTTAACGCGGCGGCAAAGCATATTGAAGGTGAGGATATTGCCTTTGCCCGTTTCCTAAAAGCGCGCGCGCGAGATATTCTTGCAGATGATTATGACGGCGGAGATGCGGCTTGGATAACAGGTGATTTTAAGGGGAATCTCAATGCGCAAATCGGAAGCTATGAAACTTATGACGATGCGCTTTACGGCGTTAAAAGCTATTTCAGCCTGTCTCTACTGCAGCGCGATAAAGTTAAAAGTGATGAACTCGCCGCCAGCATTGGAGACATACAAGCCATCGAAGATGCGCTGCCCTATAAGGCGCAGAAACAGGTTCGAAGCAATATCCCTGTAGGCGTTTACAGTATTATTTCAGATTTTGGCCAAGCGCGCGGCACGAATACAGCGACGATACTGCCCAATGAAGGGCATTTGTCCCGTCAATATGGACGCACCATTCTCATTCGTTCCACGGTCCTCACGAATGAGCGCATATTTGAAGAAGCTCTCACCAGCTTTAAAGCGGCGGTATTAGACAAGCATCATGACGATCTAGTGCTGGAAGGAAATTTTTACCGCACGCTTTGGCATGAAATTGGGCATTATCTTGGGCCGGATCAAACCAAAACGGGCGGCGATATTGACGGGGCGCTGCAAGACAGTGCCGATCTCTTGGAAGAAATGAAGTCTGATCTTGTCTCTCTTTTTTCGGCCGAAAAATTAAACGCCTCTGGGGCATTCTCCGATCAACAGTTTAGAGCGATTTACGCCGCAGGTATTTTACGCGTGCTGCAAAAGAACCGTCCACGCCGCTCCCAAGCTTATGGCACGATGCAGCTCATTCAGTGGAATTGGTTCATGGATAAAGGACTGCTGAGCTTTGAGGATGGAAAGCTAGAAATTCATTATCAGCATTACTCCAAAGCGGTATCGTCACTTTTAACCGAGGTGCTGGATTTGCAATATCAGGGCGATAGAGACACAGCCAATGCTTTCATAGATAAATGGACAAGCTGGGATGAGGATATGCACGGCGTTATTGCGGCGGCGATGAAAGACGCAGAAGGCGCGCGATATCGCTATGTCACCTATGAAGCTTTGGGCGAGTAAGAGCTTTAATGCAGGCCGTAATTACGGGCGACTCTAAGGGGCTTTTTTAAGAGAAATCGTCGCGAGCGCCACGCCGCCTAACGTTACGCACATCGCGATGAAAAATCTCAACGTAAAAGGCTCCGCGATAAAGAGCATCCCGCCAATGGCCGTTATGATTGGGACGGTTAATTGCGCGATACCTGCGCGCGTTGCCGTTAAGTGTTTCAGCGCCATATACCAAATGACATAGCCGAGGCCTGAGGTGATTATGCCTGAGAGCAAGGCAAGGATGATTCCGCTCATCGCTATGTGGGTTTCCGGGAAAGCCCATAAGATGGGAACTGTGAGGACGGCGCAAATGATGGCCGCGCGTAGAAAGTTTCCTGCCGTGAGGGCGGCCGGATTACCTTGGCCGCGTCCCATAAGCGAATAAAGCCCCCAGCCCAATCCAGCGGCGCTCATCATGGCTGCGCCAATGAATGAAGGCGGGGCGGTTTTGGGGAGCATAAGATAGACCAGTCCGCCCATTGCCAAGGCAGCCCCAAACCACTGCAGGGCTCTCAGTCGCTCGCCCATTAACACCCCGCCGCCTAACATAGTGATTTGCACCATAGCAAAAAGGATAAGCGCGCCAGTCCCCGCAGAGAGCAGAAGATAGGCATATGAAAAGAAAATACCGTAGAGCAAAAGCGCAAAGCTTGCGCGCCAACTCCCTTGGCGCAGGGCTTTTCTTGGCCCTACGATGAGGGCCAGACAGATTGCGCCCGACATAAACCGAATGGCTGTAAAGCTCCAGGGCCCTATATCGCCGCCCGTGAGCGCCAAGCGGGCAAGAATAGAATTTGCGGCAAAAGCGATCATCGCCAAAGAGGTAAGGGCGAAAATACGCAAAGGGGATGAAGCGGCGAAGGTCATAAGGCGGCCTAAATTGAATTTGGGATAATTGCCAATGCCAAAGCCGTGAGGTCTTGTCCCTGCCGGGTTCTCTGCCTAAGGTTACAAAAAACTTGAAAGGCTATTCATGTCCCTCGTCTTAACAACCCGTGATGAACAAACTCCCGCCGTTGCATTGCTTACAATGAATAAAGCGGAGTCGATGAACTCCTATAATATGGAACTGCATAATGCTTTGCTTGAGTCCATTCAGGCGGCAGATGCTGACCCGTCTGTGCGGGTGATTGTTGTCACAGGCGCGGGGCGGGCCTTTTGCGCGGGCGCGGATATTAGCGCAGGCTTTGGCGGGGCTAATCTGGATAGCGGGATGGGCGTGGCGCCGGTGGACGGCATCCACCGTGACGCAGGCGGTATTTTAAACTTGGCCATTTTTGAATGCGACACGCCAATTATTGCGGCTATTAACGGCGCGGCTGTGGGAATTGGCGCGACGATGACGCTAGCCATGGATTTACGGATTGCCTCTAAAAAATCAAAATTTGCTTTCCCTTTTGCGCGGCGCGGAATTGTCTTTGACGGCGCGGCGAGTTTCTTCCTGCCTAAGCTAGTAGGCTATTCCAAAGCCAATGAATGGATTCTCAAAGGTAATATCATGATGGCTGACGAATTATTGGCGGGCGGTTTGCTCTCTGAGGTTTGCGAGCCCGAAGATGTGCTGACCCGTAGCCTCGAGGTCGCGCGTGACATCGCCGTGAATTGCTCGCCGACCAGCGTGGCAAATAATAAACGTCTCTTGCGCGACTCCATGCTGGGCAAAGCCCCTTTTGATTTGCATATGATGGAAAGTGAAATGCTCGCCGCCAGTTATCACGCACATGACTGTATTGAAGGTGTGCAATCCTTCCTTGAAAAACGCGCGCCTAAATTCAAAGATAGGCAAGATTAATCTAGGAGGACGGATCATGGCAACTCTCGACAGACGTTTTGTATTGCTAGGCGGGTTAAGTGCGGGCGGATTAACAGCGTGCGAAACGCTTGATCCAGCTGTTATAGACGGGATTTTAAATGGCGGTTATGGCGGGTTGTCCCAAGCGGACGCCGCGATGGGTATTCGCGCGGCACTGGATAATGGTATCGGAAACGCCATTGCGAATGTCGGTATACTCGATGGCTTCCTAGGCAATGCGCTTGTCCGTATTCCGCTCCCTAAAGTCTTGCAAGACGTGCAAGGCTACCTTCAGCCGCTCGGCGCCGATGGCTTGCTTGTCGAATTGCAACAGCAATTAAACCGAGGCGCAGAAAAGGCCGCGCCTGTGGCCAAAGATATATTCTTGGGCGCCGTTCGTGACCTTACTATTACAGACGCCATCAATATTGTGCGCGGTCCAGATAATGCCGCAACAGACTATCTTGCGGGACGTACGACGACTAAGCTCGCCTCTCTCTTTTCACCGATTATGGAAAACGCGCTTAGCCAAACAGGGGCGCTACAAATTGCCGATCAATTACAATCGACCATGCAAAATCTGCCTATCGGGCCTAACCTTAGTAATGCGCGCGGCGACCTCATTCAACACGGCGTAGAATACGGTCTCAAGGGCGTCTTTTATTATATCGGCGAAGAAGAAAAAGCTATTCGCGCCAATCCGGCTAAGCGCACCAGTGAAATTCTGCGGCGGGTCTTTGGGTCCCAATATTAGGGCGGGTATAAAATCATAAATACACTGTGACCAAGGTCACAGAAGGCCTTTCATGGCCTCGGTAAAGCGTTCTTATTGTTAATTAATAGGGGGCTTTCATGTCTATTCTACCATCTTCAAAATCTTTACACTTTGTATCTGTATCTATTTCAGCTTTAGCTCTAATGGCAGGGGCGCAATCTGCCTTTGCTCAAAGTAACGATGTAGATGCCTATGACGGCACTGTCTTGGGAGGTTGCGCCAACCCGACCGCCTTGACAGCTGCGTCCACAGATGGGCGTTTCCGCAATGTCGTCTCTGGCCGTCAGCACTGTATTGAAGATGATGCGCGTGATAATGTCGTCTCCGGCGGATTTCATACGATTGGAGAGCGCGCTGAGCTTAATACCGTTCGCGGGCAGCAAAACACGATAGGTAATTTTAGTTCAGGTAACCACGTCGACGGGTTTACAAATGTAATCTCTAATGGCGGTGGCGGTCATTTTATCCGTGGGGATAATAATACGATTGGCTTTAGTAGTGGAAATTCTATGTTTGGAAACCAAAACACATTGCTGGACACTGCGCGCAATAACTTCATCGTGGGTGAACGAAATACGATTAATGGCGGCGGCGCGTCCGAGAACTTCATTGGCGGAGAGAGAAATACAATAGCCGCTGGCAGTGACGGCAATACTATTCTTGGTAATCGCGCGTCGATAAATGGCGACTATAATTTTGTGGGCGGCGGAGATGGCTCCGTTGGCCCAACTGTAACCGGCCGAAATAACGTTGTCATTGGGGCCGGCGCGAGCTCTGTTGTCGATAACGGCGTTGCGATTGGAACCAACTCGGCAGCAACACTTTCCTCCGTTGCAGCGCAAGCGGCTTGGACTGGCGGCACGGTTGGTTCGGTGACTTTCACGGAGGGCACAAATGCTCTACTCGGTGAAATGAATATTGGCCGCCGCCTGTTAACGGGTGTTGCAGATGGCCGCGTTGCATTGGGGTCCTCTGACGCAGTCAACGGCCATCAACTCTTTGAGGCGGTGAGCGCCGCTGGCGGCGGGTCAGGAGAGTGTAGCGATGGAATAGGGTCAGATTCGCACCTGTGCGGTGACGGCGCTCTGGCAGATGGTAATGGCGCAACAGCCACAGGTGATGGTGCTAATGCAAGTGGCGGCTTTACTGTGGCAACGGGGCGAAACGCTGCGGCGAGTGGTGACGCCTCTATCGCGAGCGGAATGAATAGCCGCTCTCAGGGTTTCCTCAGTAGCTCTTACGGCTTTGGCGCGAATGCCGTCGCGGATCAATCAATAGCGCTTGGCGCGCGCAGTATCGCGCAGGGGATAAACTCTACGGCGCTGGGATATGACGCGGCGGCCATACATGACGGGTCTACTGCGCTTGGCGCGAATTCCGAGACAACACGCGCAAATCAAATCATGATCGGAACCCTGTCACAAAGCGTAACGCTTGCGGGATTAAATTCTGCTTCGTCACTTGATGTTCAAGGCGCTGTTACAGGATTGGTGACAACAGATGCTGATGGAAACCTTGCATCTGATGGCGGGGCATTAGCCGCAAGTGTTGCAGATAACCGCACGGATATCGATGCGAACACATCGGCTATTGCAGATAACCGTACGGATATTGACGCGAACACGTCGGCTGTTGCTGATAACCGCACAGATATTGATGCAAATACCTCTGCCGTCGCAGATAACCGTACAGATATTGACGCAAATACGTCAGCTATTGCTGATAACCGTACGGATATCGATGCAAATACATCAGCTCTTGCGGATAACCGCACGGACATTGATGCCAATACATCGGCTGTTGCGGATAACCGGACGGACATTGATGCCAATACATCGGCTGTTGCAGATAACCGCACGGACATTGATGCCAATACTTCAGCTGTTGCAGATAACCGCACGGATATTGATGCCAATACTTCAGCTGTTGCCGATAACCGGACGGATATTGATGCCAATACTTCGGCTGTTGCAGATAACCGCACAGATATTGATGCCAACACATCTGCTGTCGCGGATAACCGTACAGATATTGACGCAAATACGTCAGCAGTGGCGGGTATTACAACGGGTGTTGGTGACTTGACAGACCGCGTCACGGCCAATGAAGAAACGAATGACTGGCAAGATATGGATATTGTTGCGAATACTGAAGCGATTGCCACGGAATCCAATCGTAACGATGCTCAAGCGATAGCCATTAATGAAAATGCGGGCCGTATCTCTGATAATAGCCAGGCCATTTTAGGCAATGGCCGTTTGATCGCCGACAACCAAGCATTGATTGGCCGGAACTACAGTCTGATATTGGACAACTCTCAGCGTCTGGATAAGATGGCTAAAGGCGTTGCGATGTCGATGTCGCTCCCGGATGCTTATTTGGACCGGTCAGAAACTCTGGCGATTGCTGGCGGCCTGGGCACGTTTGACGGGGAAGTCGGCTTTGGCGCGGCAATAACGATCCGCGGCAATGACCAATGGAGCTTCTCAGCAGGATCTGCTTTAGCGGGCGGTGAATATGGCGGCAAGGTCTCGGCGCGCTGGTCGCGTTAGAGGTCTGTCCTCAGCGGCAGCTTATTTTGAATAACACAACTTAAGCTAACAAAATTCATAAAAAATTAAGAATTAATTTGATTTCCACCGTGAGATGCTCACGGTGGTTTTTCAATTTGTGGAATTGGGGATTGGTAAACTTGGGGCGCACTCGAGTTAGGACACATTTTAGATGCAGCTTAGGCTTATAATCGAGAACACGCCATCTGACGAGCTTGCGCCCATGCCGCAATATCCGTCTGCTGATTTCATTGACGCCGCTTTGCGCACAGCCAAGCATTCCAAATCTAAAACGCGCAGTGCAATTCTCGCCGATGTCTGTGATGTGCTGAGCTGCCACGCAGAAGACCTTAGCTTCATGTTTGAACATCAGGCCGTCCCGACACAAAACCGTCCAGTCTTTGAGCTGGAACTTCCTGATTACCGTATGAGCCTAAGTGACATATATAAGGTTGCTGCCGAATAGATCCCAGATACTACTCCAGTTCGAAGGGGAGAGCGGGCGCGGCGGGACGCGACAAAAAAACATAAAAAAAGCAGTCGCATCCCGTCCCGCTAGCCCGTATATAGGCTTTGAATAAAAAAGGTCGTCCCATGGTACAGCTCACGCTTCCCAAAAATTCTAAAATTTCCAGCGGTAAAACTTGGCCCGCCGAAAAGGGCGCGACTAACGTTAAGACGTTTAAGATCTACCGCTATGATCCGTCGGATGGTAAGAACCCTTATTGGGATAGTTACCAAATTGATTTGGATGAGTGCGGCCCAATGGTGCTCGACGCCCTGTTTAAGATTAAAAATGAAATTGACCCGACCCTAGCGTTTCGCCGCTCCTGCCGCGAAGGTGTTTGTGGCTCTTGCGCTATGAATATTGGCGGCCGTAACACCTTGGCCTGCACCAAAGCGATTGACGATGTTGCGGGTAAAGATATCTCAATTTCGCCATTGCCGCATTTGCCAGTTGTGCGTGACCTCGTGCCGGATCTATCTAATTTCTATAAGCAATACGCCTCTATTGAACCGTGGCTGCATACATCGACGCCGCTGCCGACTGAGGAAATCACCCAAACAACCGAAGACCGCGATAAGCTTGATGGCTATTATGAGTGCATTCTTTGTGCCTCTTGCTCAACGTCTTGCCCGTCTTATTGGTGGAATGGCGATCGCTATCTAGGCCCCGCCGCCTTGCTCCAAGCTTACCGCTGGTTAGTCGATAGCCGTGATGACGCCACAGAAGAACGCCTAGAAAAACTAGACGATCCATTCAAGCTCTACCGCTGCCACACAATCATGAACTGCGCCAATGTCTGCCCCAAAGGTCTAAACCCTGCTAAGGCGATTGCGGACGTTAAGAAGATGATGATCGCGCGCGGATAGTTTTGAATAAGACTTGTGCGATTGAAGGCAACGTAGAACGTTTTTCATCATTTATCTGAGCGCTGCATAGCCCATTCGGGTTGTGCTAAGCGCTTGTCTACAGCTCCCTAATCTAACCAAAACCTTACAAATACGACAGTTGTCGTTTATTTCCTTGAGAACTACGACACTTGTCGTGTAATGAGATAACGTTCATTATTCAAAGGAGACGATACATGCACACCACTCTAAAAATCGCCGGATTATCCGCTTTAACCCTCGCTTTCACCGCAGGCTCAGCTTTGGCTGGAGATGGCAAAGATTGCGATCATAAAAAGAAAACGGCTATGAAAACAACAGCAGCGTCAACCTCAACGGCAATGCCGCAAACGGTTGTTCTGTCAGCGACTGACAGCAAAGCGGCCAAGGTCAAGACTGCAAAGAAAGTGTATAGCTTCGAAGACGCTCTTAAAATGTGCCAAGCAAAAGGGGCAGGTGACCTTCAAGCCTGCATTGATTATAAGACAGGCAAAATCGACGCGAAAAGCTAAGAGCCTAGACTGTAATTCCTTTGGGGCACGAAGCCAGCGTCTTAGGGCGCTGGTTTTTTTTGGTTCTAAAGCCCCTCAACGACCGCTCTTATCATATCACTCGCAGCGTCTGCGTTTTTCGGTAAGCTTTGCGCGTCTATTGGCCCTCCAAAAGTGAGGCTAAAGGTTTGGCCTTTTTTATTGAGCAGTTCATGGAAGAGGGTGATGTCGCGTAACTCGGCGCTAACCCAACTAAAAAAATAATAGAGTAAGCTGTTGCGAGCGCGCATCTGGAGCGGGACCACAGGGGCTTTATACTTACGGGCGAGCATAGCCGCTGAGCTCTCCCAGCTTTGCTCACGCAGGCCGCGCCATGTCATTTTAGCGAGGCGGCCACTGGGAAATATAACGATGCATTTTTCGGCCTCCAATGCGGCTTTCATATCTATAAGGGTTTGCCGGGTCTTGGCCGAGCTACGTTTATCTTTCACCCATTCGACAGGTATGATGATGTCCTCCCCTTTGGGCATGACGCGCAGGGCATCGGCATTGGCAAGATAGACATGATCTGGGCGGCGCTCCCGAATGGCTTGAAAGACCGCCATCCCGTCAGCCAGACCGGTGGGATGGTTGCTGATGAGAATACAGCGCCCTGTCTTTGGAAGGTGATTGAGGCCCTGAACAGAGGTTCGGGGACTAATGTGGCGGGTGACCATCTTAAAAGCTTCGTGCCCGCTCATATCTTTTATAGCGTCAGCCAAGAAGACGGCCGCGTCATAGGCGAGCATACGGTAGAGGAGGGGCCGCACAGCTTTAAATAAGGCGGGCCGCCCGATTAATTTGGGCGCACGTTCGGCGATGAGCTGTTCGACAATATGCATAGAGGTGTATTGACCAAGTTGCGCGAAATTGGCAAGGGCATGGCATGACCAAACCTCTCAACGTTCTTTTTCTCTGTACCGGCAATTCAGCGCGGTCGATTTTATCCGAAGCGCTCATGAATGATTTGGGGCAGGGTAAGTTTTTGGGATGGTCTGCGGGGAGTCATCCCAGCGGCGTGCCTCATCCCGACGGGCTCAAGGAACTGATGGCCCGCGGGCACCGTACGGATTTATACCGCTCTAAATCGTGGGATGAATTCACAGCCCAAGAAAATAATGCAAGCGCGCAGATGGATATTGTTGTGACAGTTTGTGATAATGCGGCCAATGAGGTCTGTCCCATATTCCCGGGCGCGCATGTAATGGTGCATTGGCCTGCGCCGGATCCTGCCCATGTAGAGCCTTTGGAGGCCCGTCAGAAATCTTTCTCTGATGTCTATGATTTATGCCGCGCGCGTATCGAGGCTTTGATAGCTCTGTCGCCGGATGAACTGAAAGATAAGTTCACTCTCCAAGCCATTGCGGATATTACAGTTTAGGGCATAAAAAAAGCCGCTCCGAAGAGCGGCTTCTCATTTGATTTCGCAGTGCTTACTTCTTACGGGTTGTTGTTGCTTTTTTGTTTGGCAACCACTCAGCAAGCTTCTTGCCAGCCCATTCGCGTCCACCAAGACCGAAGGCAATCGCGCCGCCAACACCGGCAGCAACAGCTGCGGCCATGACAGAATAACGGAAGGCTGTATCAACAATGCCTTCACCAAGCTGCATAGTCTCAAGACCCATGAATGTTACGATGATCATTGTAGCATATTTAATGATCTTACCAGCAAGGTCGCCAGATGTTTGGGTAACAATCTTGGACACAAAGTTAGCAATGAACAAACCAGCGCCGATGATAACTGCGCCAAGCACGACACGGCCACCAACTTCGAGGAGTGTGTTAAAGACGTTCGTTAGCTCAGGAATACCTAGAGCTTTCATTGCGGCTGTTAGGCCCATCAAAGCAATACCGATAAAGCTAACATTTGCAATTACGTTTGAAGGAACAAAGTTTGGACCTTCGCCGTCTATACTTGCTACAGATGTAAGTGATTTATCAACGCCCAATGCGGGGAGCGTGCTTTTTGCTAAGTTAGAAACAAAGCGGCCGATAAAGACAAATACAGCGAGAATAATCGCAGCACCGATGATGCTTGGAATATAGCCAAGGATAGTGTTTAGAAGTTCTGATACTGGACCAGATACGCCTGGGATGTCCCAGATGCCAATTGCCGTTACAGCAAAGATGATTGTTACAATCGCCGCAGCCAATCCACCAAGGCTACGTGCCAAAGATGATGAAGGTGTTCCGTCTTCAGTTTTTCCACTGACACCGAAACGCGCAGCAAGTCGGTCAACTTGAGCGGCTTCAAGTGTTGAGGACAATGCTTCTTTAACAACTTTTGAAAGCATCAGACCAACAGCTAGAACTGCGCCGCCAACAAGAAGCTGAGGGACATAATCAAAGATATTTGTCATCATGCCTTTAATTGGGGCAAGTGATTCA
Organism: Hellea sp.; assembly: GCA_039977295.1. GTDB lineage: Bacteria > Pseudomonadota > Alphaproteobacteria > Caulobacterales > Maricaulaceae > Hellea. Next base: position 878,480 of record JBDWDN010000003.1, read on the forward strand.
GCAACCATTGGGAATTGACCTAGGCCCATAAGAATGAAGACCAACCAAAGAACCCAAAAGACAGCTTTTGCAAGTGATTTGCCGATATTACCGCCAGTTGTTTTGGCTTTCTTACCAAGACCTGTACGGTTTATACCGCCAGCAACAACAGCTGCGGCAATTTTTGAGATGAAATAACCGACGACAATTGTCACCAGCGCGATAACAGGTCCCACGGCCCAAGCGGGCAGGAAGCTGAGATGTTGAGAAATTTGGTCCATGAGTGGAACCCTCCGAAAATTAAAATAGCCCGCAATCGGGCCCCCTGACCGCGCAAAATACACAGCCCTTGTAGTTCATGTATAAATATTAACATGAACCTAACCTAAACGAAACCCTAACCTTCATCTCAACCGCCTTATAGCTTGACCTGTAAGGGCGCCGCGTTAGGAGGGTTTATGCAGCCCGCACCCATTAAAAATAAGCCTCTCTTTATCGTCCTTACACTGACGTCCTTCGGACTTCTTGCGGCGTCGATATATGTGTTGTTAAACTAGGAGGTTGAAATTTTACGTTTTCTTGTCGTCCTATGTCTTGGGTTATGCGCCGCTTTCATGACAGCCTGTTCGGGCCTAGAAATGGAGGCGCCCGCATTAACTGAAGAGACAGCAGAGCTTGAAACGCTGCTCGCAGAAATGCCCTGGGTGTCCGAGAGTGTATCCTCAGAAACCTCAAATGATAAGGTCGTTTACCAATTTTCATTTCGGACATGTCCGCCTTGTATCCAGTTCAAAAAAGAAGCCTGGCCGATATTAGAGGAGGTCGGCATTGAGACCCGTCTTGTGATGACCGCTAGGCGCCGCAAAAGCACTGAGGATGAACGCACTGCCGTGGTGGAACTTGCCCGCAGCCGCGATTGGGATATGGCAGAGGCTTGGATGAGGTCGAACTCCCCTAATGGGTATTACAAAAAAATGACCTTCCCCGTCACTGATGGTAATGCCCCCCGCGAGGCAGAACTTGAAAAACTCCGCGGGCAGATAGATTTGCTAGATGATATATTAGCCGTCAACGGTATCGAAATGGCCTATCCGACAGTGCTCTGGCAGGACGCCGAAAATGTTTGGCGCGCCGAAATTGGCTATTATTCTGACATGGCGCAAGATATCATAACGTCCATGGGCGTTAATGAAGGGATATCTTATAAATGAGCGTGTTGCCCGAACTTAAAAAACGTATCGCGTCAGGCGAGTTGATTGAGGACGACGCGCAATTAGGGGCGGCGGCCATGCTTGATGATTTACTCATCCGCCTTGCCAAACCCTCTGGTAAACCGTGGTTTTTCTCTCGCCGTTCCGCGCCTCCCAAGGGGCTTTATTTATGGGGCGGTGTTGGGCGCGGAAAATCCATGCTGATGGACTGGTTTTATGAAGCCGCGCCAAGCCAGAATAAGAAACGTGTTCATTTTCATGCCTTCATGCTTGATGTGCATGCGCGAATTAATCATTGGCGCAAAACGGGAGATGGCGATCCCATTGCGCCTGTCGCGAAAGAAATAGCGAAAGCGGCTGAGCTGCTCTGCTTTGACGAATTTCACGTGACAGACATTACGGACGCCATGATATTATCCCGCCTGTTTGAAGCCCTTTGGGGCAGGGGCGTTGTGGTCGTCGCCACCTCTAACCGTCCGCCTATTGATCTTTATAAACATGGCCTCAACCGTCAACTGTTTGAGCCCTTCATAGAGATGATGCCTGACTATCTCATCATTCATGAATTTGCGGGCGAAACAGATCACCGCCTGCGTCAACTCAAAGCCGCGCCTGTTTATTACACCCCGCTTGGGCCGAAGGCTGATCAAGGTATAGAGGCGGCGTGGCAAAGGCTGATTGGCGCAGCGCAAACCCGCGAAACCGTGCTGACCGTACAGGGCCGTGAATTAGTGCTGAAACAAACAGCGGCAGGCACAGCGCGGACAAGCTTTGCGCGGCTCTGTGATAATAATCTCGGCCCAGCAGATTATCTCCGCCTGGCCCATGCTTTCCAAACACTAATATTAGAAAACGTCCCGCAATTAGGCCCCCATAACCGAAATGAAGCCAAGCGCTTTGTTACGTTAATAGACGCCCTTTATGAGACCCGCACAAAGCTCGTGATGAGCGCGGAGGTCGAACCGAGCGACTTATATATAGAAGGCGATGGCGTGTTTGAATTTGAGAGGACGGCGAGCCGATTGATAGAAATGCGAAGCCATGACTATTTGGCTGAGCGCCGGGTTATGGGCGAAAATTGAAATGATAAATGAGACGTCCCATTTATTTGAAATTGATAGGGCGCGGTGGAATGCTATCCTTGAATCTTTAAATCCTCTTAAAAAAATGGGTTGGGAAGATTATGGAAACGGGAATTTAAAGTTAGGGCATGAACCTAAAGACTATCCACTTTATTATCATGTAACGCTATACCAACCCCTTAATATTAAAACCATCGATGAGGTAGAGAATCAGTCATCTAAAGCGCCTTATTTAAGCACTAGAAACTTTTACTTCATGAGCAACGGCCTTAGGTTGTTCGGTGACCTTAGTATATATGGAGTCATTGGTAACTCATACACGAAGGCGGGGCAGCCGATTTGTTTGAGGTATGGAAATATAAATGAAATCCCATATGGTTTGCCAAAAAACAGCATGGTTATAGGCGGTGTGCATGCAGCAAATGATCGAGTTGACTATTTAGTAAGCCATCAGAATGGACAAATTTGCCAGTCTCATGGTCTGGACGCTTACAGGGAAGTTCGTCATTGGCCAACAATATTTGATTTACTTGAAGAATCTATCGCTGAAAAAATGACGTCTCTTGATATAAGTTGAATGGCCTGAGGTAGGATTGTCATTGCGACTCGCCCCTATCCCCGCTAAAGACCCCGTAAATTCAGCTATCCCGCAACGGGACTTATAGGAGACTCTCATGGCACGTGCTAAAATCGCCCTTATCGGCGCCGGTATGATCGGCGGAACATTGGCTCATATCGCGGCTCGCGAAGAACTGGGCGATGTCGTCTTGTTTGATATTTTCGAAGGCACAGCCAAAGGTAAAGCGCTTGATCTCTCCGAATCCGCGCCCGTTTTTGGTAAAGACGTTAATCTTAAAGGCACAAATGATTATGCTGATATTGCGGGCGCAGATGTTTGCATTATTACGGCTGGCTTCCCGCGCAAGCCGGGCATGGACCGTAAAGATCTTGTCGGTAAAAACCTTGGCGTGATTAAGCAAGTTGCCGAAGGCATTAAAGAGCATGCACCTAAAGCTTTTGTTATCTGCATCACCAACCCGCTCGACGCGATGGTCTGGGCGCTGCAAAAATTCTCTGGTCTTCAGCCCCGCAAAGTTGTCGGTATGGCGGGCGTATTGGACAGTGCGCGTTTCCGCTATTTCCTCGCCGATGAATTTAAGTGTTCTGTTGAAGATGTTCATGCTTCTGTCCTCGGCGGTCATGGCGACACAATGGTGCCGCTGATCCGGTATTCAACTGTGAACGGCGTGCCAATTCCTGACCTGATCAAAATGAAATGGACAACACAAGAGCGTATCGACGCGATTGTTGAGCGCACGCGGAAAGGCGGCGGCGAAATTGTCGGACTTCTGGGCAATGGTTCTGCGTTCTACGCGCCGGCTGAATCTGCTATCGAGATGGCAACAAGCTATCTTCGCGATAAGAAGCGCATCCTGCCATGTGCCGTGCGCCTGTCAGGTCAAATCGCAGGCGTTCGCGGCCTTTATGTCGGCGCGCCCGCTATGATTGGCTCTCGCGGTATTGAGAAAGTGATGAATATTCGCCTCAAAGCTGATGAGCGCGAAATGTTCATGAACTCTGTCTCCGCCGTTGAGAAAATCATCGCTGAGTGTCAGGAAATGGAGCCCGAACTCAGAGATTAATCCGGGGGATTAATATCTGAGTTCGCCGAAGCCGCTCGCGGCGTAGGATCTCGTTGCGCAGGACAATGTAAAATTTAAAGGCGGGCTTTTCAGTCCGCCTTTTTCTTTCTAAGAACGCATCATGAAAACCGTCCTAGAAACCCCCCGCCTCATCCTTCGCCATGTTGACCCTGCAGCCGATTTCGAGCCTTGGGCTGAGTGTTTCGGCGACCCCGAAGTCATGGCTGGCCTCGGCGGCGGGCCGGGCATGAACCGCGCGCAGGCTTGGCGGCATATGGCGACAGTCATCGGGCATCAGTCTATTCACGGTTTCAGCTTTTACTCAGTAATAGAGAAGGTAAGCGGTAAATGGGTAGGGCGCGTTGGGCACTGGAATCCTGAAGGCTGGCCTGAGCCCGAGATTGGCTGGACCATTCACAAGCCGTTTTGGCGTAAAGGCTATGCCACTGAGTCCGCGCAGGCTTGCACCGATTATGCGTTCAGTTCCTTAGGGTGGCCGCGCGTCGTTCATACCATTGCGATGGATAATGTTGCGAGCATTAAAACGGCGGAGGCCCTTGGCTCAACTCTACTTTACACCATAGACAACATCCCCGCCATTTCTGACGACCCCCACTTCGTCTATGGCCAAGATAATCCTAACAGGACAGTAAAATGAAAGCTGATACAGAAACCGAAGGCGAATTTGCGGGCTGGTCAACATGGCGCTCAGAGGCCTTTGAATCGGGCGCAGGCCCGTTTTACTTTCGTAAGGATGATGAGGGTTACGTTTCTGCCTTTCGCGCGGGTGCAAAACATATGAATATGGGCGGCAGCGTTCACGGCGGATGCCTGATGACATTTGCGGATTTTGCGCTTTTCGCGATAGCTGCGGATGAAATTGGCGAAGGCGGTTATGGCGTGACAGTCGCCTTTACGAGTGAATTTTTAGCCGGCGCAAAAGAGGGCCAGTTAATTGAAGCGCGCGGTGAGGTGCTGCGCGCAGGCGGTTCGCTTATTTTCGTTCGCGGCCTTGTGACGGCTGATGAAACACCGTGTTTAAATTTCTCTGCGACACTAAAAAAACTCACCCCGCGATAAAGAGATTATATCCAACCTGCTTCTCGGACTGATTTTGCGGCATTGCGGCTGACAGGGACAATGTTGTCATTATTTAAAAGCAGGCTGATTTTACTATTCGATTTTTTGACTTGTTTTACGCCGGTCTCTGCCACCCACCATGATCGATGCGGGGAAAGACCTTTCAGGGGCGAAATTTCTTTAATCGCATCTGATAGCCGCATTAAAATAAGATCATCGCCTTTGGACGTCATCACGCGGACATAATGGTCTTCCGATGTTATCGCGTAAATTTCGGCATTGCGAAGATGCGGCTTTAAGCGCTCGATGAGAGCCGGGCGGGATGGTATTTTTTCGGGCACTGCTTTCTGTGTTCGCATCAACATGCCTATGCCGCAAATTGTGATACCGATAACCCAAATATAAAACAGCGTTATTATGACACCGCTGATAGAGGGCGTATTGCCGCTGATGAAGCTTAAACCGAAATAGAAGAGGCCTACCATCAAAGTAGACACGATAGATTGACCCAAAGCTTGCTGCCAAGGGGCTATAGTGCGTTTGAGTTTGGCGAGGAGTAAGTCAAACCCGCCAGCTCCGCCGCCGCCCGCAATGCATAGCCCTGTCCAGAATGCCAAGCGTGTGGCTAAAGGAAAGTTGGCTGTGCCGTAAGGCGCGAGAATAGAGAGAATAACCCCCGCAATCACCGACGTGACAATCATTGGCGTGAGGTGTTTTATTGCGTTATTTTTCACTGATCCCCCCGTTAAAAGTGATTTGCTGATGTCTTTCACGTATCGTGAAGGGTCACCTCGCATTTCTCAAGTATTTTATGTCTCTTCACGAAAGCATAGCGCCGTTTCACGCAGAACCGCTTTTTATTCCCCCATCCTCCTATATTTTTAGATTATCAAATTTCGTGAAGGAGCAGATAATGAAGCTGGAGTATATTTTAGAAGCCTCGCCCGCCATTCAGATCCACCTTGCGGCGGCACTTGTCGCTTTGGTGTTAGGTGTCGTGATGTGGTTTCGACCCAAAGGAACCAAGGGTCACAAGTTTTTTGGCCGTGGATTTGTTATTCTTATGATTATCACGGCCTTTAGCGCCATCTTCATCCGCCAGGTCAATAATGGGTCATTTAGCTTCATTCATCTATTCGTGCCGCTGACCTTCTTAGGAGTTTGGCAGGCCATCACCCGTATTCGCCGCAAAAACATCAAAGGCCATAAGAGCGCTGTCAAAGGCCTGTTTTTCGGAGCGCTCCTTATTCCGGGGGCGCTATCCTTTCTGCCAGGGCGTCATATGTGGATGGTGTTTTTCGGCTAAAAAGCCTGTATCGACGGTTGCGAGTTACATATCACCTGCTTATATAAGCCCTAAGTCCGAGGCTCCTCTCTGTGGGGCCTCTTTTGGTGAAGAGTTGACGCGAAAGAGTTTCCATGAATATCCACGAATATCAGGGCAAAGCTGTCCTTAAAGAAATCGGCGCGCCAGTGTCTAAAGGTGTCGCTATTTTTAAAGCTTCCGACGCGAGAGCCGCTGCTGAAGAATTAGGCGGACCGCTTTGGGTCGTAAAATCTCAAATCCATGCGGGCGGGCGCGGTAAAGGTAAATTTATCGGCGCGCCAGCAGATGCTAAAGGCGGCGTACGTCTGGCGTTCTCTATTGATGACGTTGTCAAAAACGCTGAAGAAATGCTCGGTGAATATCTCGTAACTGAGCAGACAGATGATAAGGGCAAGCAAGTCAACCGTCTTTATATCGAAGACGGATCTGACATTGACCGTGAGCTTTATCTTTCGATCATCATTAACCGCGAAACATCACGCGTGTCCTTTATTGTCTCAACAGAAGGCGGCATGGACATCGAAGCCGTTGCGCATGATACGCCAGAAAAGGTCATTAACTTTGACATCGACCCTGCGACAGGTTTCATGCCGCATCACGGACGTACCCTGTCAAAAGCGCTTAACCTAAAAGGCGATTTGGCCAAGCAAGCGGGTAAGCTCGGTAAAATTCTTTATAATGGTTTTCTTGCCAAAGACATGGCGATGTTGGAAATCAATCCGCTTATCGTAACAGAAGATCAACGCCTACATTGCCTCGACGCGAAAATCAGCTTTGATGAGAACGCTCTCTATCGTCACAAGGACATCCAAGAACTTCGCGACATTACTGAGGAAGATTCCAAAGAAACTGAAGCCAAGAAGTTTGACCTCTCATATGTAGCGCTTGACGGAAATATTGGCTGTATGGTCAATGGCGCAGGCCTTGCGATGTCAACAATGGACATCATTAAGCTTTACGGCGCAGAGCCAGCAAATTTCCTTGACGTTGGCGGCGGCGCGACAAAAGACAATATTGTTGCAGCGTTTAAAATTTTAACATCAGACGATAAAGTTAAAGGCATCCTCATCAATATCTTTGGCGGTATCATGAAATGTGACATCATCGCCCAAGGCGCGGTCGACGCAGTTAAAGAAGTCGGCCTTGAAGTCCCGCTTGTTGTGCGGTTAGAGGGCACAAATGTTGAAGCGGGTAAGAAAATTATCGATAATTCAGGTCTAAATGTGATTTCAGCTGATGATCTAGACGACGCTGCGCAGAAAATTGTTGCAGCGGTGGAGGCAGCGTAATGTCAGTACTTATTAACAAAGACACAAAGATCATCACGCAGGGCATGACGGGTAAGACCGGCACGTTCCACACGGAACAAGCCATTGCTTATCACGGCACTCAAATGGTTGCAGGCGTTACGCCAGGTAAAGGCGGCACGACGCATATTGGCTTGCCCAATTATGATACTGTTGATGAAGCTAAACACGCAACGGGCGCGACAGCCTCTGTTATTTATGTACCTCCGCCCTTCGCCGCCGACTCTATTCTTGAGGCGATAGACGCTGAGATGGAGCTCATCATTGCGATTACAGAAGGTATTCCTGTTTCTGATATGATCCCCGTTAAGCGGGCTTTGGTAGGCTCTAAATCGCGCCTCATCGGGCCAAATTGCCCTGGCGTTTTGACCCCTGAAGAATGCAAAATCGGTATCATGCCCGGTAAGATATTCAAAAAAGGGACATGCGGCGTGGTATCTCGTTCAGGTACGCTGACTTATGAAGCTGTTTTCCAGACGACACAGGTCGGTCTTGGCCAAACGACGGCTATTGGTATTGGCGGCGACCCGATTAACGGGACGAACTTTATCGACTGTCTTGAACTATTCCTGCATGATGATGACACAAAGCAAATCATCATGATTGGCGAAATTGGCGGCTCCGCCGAAGAAGAAGCGGCCGAATATATTGCCCATATGGCTAAAAAAGGTATCAAGAAGCCGATGGTTGGTTTTATTGCTGGCCGTACAGCCCCTCCAGGACGCACAATGGGCCATGCCGGCGCGATTGTGTCTGGCGGCAAAGGCGGCGCAGAAGACAAAATTGCAGCGATGGAAAAAGCGGGCATCCGCGTCTCTAATTCACCTGCGAAATTGGGCGTGACAATGATGGAAGTTCTAAGCGCGTAGGTGTTTAGAGCGTGATAGACGTTTTCAGCGCCTCGGCGCTGAAACCCTAAAAGACTGTGGCGCGTAACTTAGTAAGACTCGGGGCCCCGAAAGGCTAAAATTTATGGCTGATAAAAGTCGTAGTGAGCAGAACCAAGCGATGCTTGATACGCTGTTTCTGGATGGCGGTAACGCCTATTATCTGGAACAGATGCAGGCCCGTTATGTGGCTAATCCGAATAGCGTTGACCCGAGTTGGCGGGAATATTTTGCCGCGCTCGGCGAAGATGCCACCAATGCCCAGAAAAATGCTGACGGCCCAAGCTGGAAGCAAGATAATTGGCCTGCTGAACCTCAAAGTGAGCTGACCTCTGCGCTTACGGGCGATTGGGGCGTCGAGGCTGTTGCGGCTGAGAAGAAAGTAGCCTCGCATATGACGGGCGCCTCCGCAGATGACGTTTTGCGGGCAACGAAGGATAGTCTTCGCGCGCTTATGCTTATCCGGGCCTACCGCATGCGCGGGCATTTGATTGCTGATTTAGACCCTTTGGGGCTGGACGTTTTAGCGCCGCATCCGGAATTAGAGCCTGCCACATATGGTTTTACCGAAGCCGATATGGATCGAGAGATTTTTATAGATGGTGTCCTAGGTTTGGAAACGGCCTCACTTAACCGCATTCTTGAAATCCTTCGCCGGACTTATTGCTCGACTTTTGGGATGCAATTTATGCATGTCTCTGATCCAGAAGAAAAAAGCTGGCTACAGCAACGTATTGAAGGGCCAGATAAAGAGATTAGTTTTTCTAAACTTGGTCGCCGCTCAATTTTGCAAAAACTCATTGAAGGCGAAGCCTTCGAGCAGCTTATTCATAAGCGCTACCCCGGCACGAAGCGTTTCGGTATTGACGGGGCAGAGAGCTTACTGCCTGCGCTGGAACAGATTATTAAACGCGGCGGCGCGCTCGGTCTTAAGGACATTAATTTTGGGATGCCCCATCGCGGCCGTCTTAATGTGATGGCTGCAGTGATGCAGAAGCCTTACTCTGCCATTTTCCATGAATTCCTCGGTGGTGTATCTTCGGGCGGAGATGATTATGGGTCAGGTGATGTGAAATATCATTTGGGCGTGTCTGATGACCGTGAATTTGATGGTAATAAAGTGCATCTCTCACTCGCGCCAAATCCATCCCATCTTGAGGTCGTTGCGCCTGTTGTGATGGGTAAAGCCCGCGCGAAACAGCAAATGGCCTCTGGCACTTATCAATCCCATAACCCTCAGCAAGTCATGGCCGTTATTCTGCATGGCGATAGCGCTTTTGCAGGGCAGGGTATCGTGATGGAATGCTTCCAGATGAGTCAGCTGAAAGGCTACCGTACGGGCGGCACGCTCCATGTGATTGTGAATAACCAAATTGGATTTACGACGACGCCGGATGAATATCGTTCAGGTCAATATGCGTCAGACGTCGCCATGATGGTCGAAGCGCCTATTTTTCATGTCAATGGAGATGACCCTGAGGCTGTTGTTTTTGCCGCGCGCGTTGCTACTGAGTACCGGCAAAAATTTGGAAAAGATGTCGTTCTCGATATTATTTGTTATCGCCGTTACGGCCATAATGAAGGCGATGACCCGTCCTTTACCCAGCCGCTTATGTATCAAGCCATTGGCGCAAAAAAGACGACCCGCGAGATTTATGCAGAGCGTCTCATAGCTCGAGGCGACTTGACCCAAGCCGAGCACGAGAAAGATGTTGAGGATTTTTACGCTGTTCTTGACGGCGAATTTGAAAAAGCAAAATCTTTTGAAACCAAAGAACCCGATTGGCTACAGGGCGTCTGGCAAGGTTTAATACAGCCCAAGGATAATGACGGTAAGCGCCAAGGTGATACCTCTGTCAAAATTGAGCGGTTGCGTGAAATTGGCCAAAAAATTACAACAATTCCAAATTCGGTCAATATTCACCGTACTCTGAAACGTATTATCAAAGCCCGTGCCGACAAGGTTGCGGCGGAAGAGAATATTGATTGGGGCCTGGCCGAGCATTTAGCTTTCGGGACTCTGATTACAGAAGGTCATCCTGTTCGTTTGTCAGGACAAGATTCTGAACGCGGCACCTTCTCGCAGCGTCAATCCCATTTTATCGACCAAGTTGATGAGCATAAATATACGCCGCTCAATAACCTCTCTAGCGAACAAGAATATTATCAAGTCTTAAATTCTCATCTTTCCGAAGAAGCTGTTCTGGGGTTTGAATATGGATTTTCGGGCGCTTCGCCCAAAGCGCTGACAATTTGGGAAGCGCAATTTGGCGACTTTGCTAATGGCGCGCAGGTTATGGTGGATCAATTTATTTCAACGGCAGAGCAAAAATGGCTCCGCATGTCGGGGCTCGTTATGCTTTTACCGCATGGCTATGAAGGCCAGGGGCCCGAACATAGTTCCGCGCGATTAGAACGTTATCTGCAAATGTGCGCCGAAGATAATATGCAGGTGACAAATGTTACGACACCCGCTAACTATTTCCATGTTTTACGCCGTCAAGTGAAACGGAGTTTCCGTAAGCCGCTCATCAATATGAGCCCTAAATCATTGCTGCGTCACAAGCTTTGTGTTTCGACGTTCAAAGAGATGTCAACAGGATCAGAGTTTCACCGTCTTTTATGGGATGACGCTGAATATAGGCCTGAATCCACTCAGATTAAATTGCTCGATGATAAGAATATCAAGCGCGTTCTCATTTGTTCTGGTAAGGTCTATTATGACCTCTTTGCGGCCCGCGAAGACTTAGGCCGCAATGATGTTTACTTGCTCCGTGTTGAACAGCTTTACCCCTATCCCGATGGCGCCATGCAGGATGAATTAAAACGGTTCAAAAGTGCTGAATTTGTCTGGTGTCAGGAAGAGCCTAAAAATATGGGCGCCTGGGCCTTTATAGAGCCCTTCATTGAACAAAGCCTAATCGCAATTAAAGCCAAGCAGACACGTGCCCGTTATGTAGGACGCCCAGCTGCGGCCTCGACGGCGACAGGTATTGCGGCTAAACACAAAAAAGAACAGCAAGCCATTATTGATGATGCGTTCAGTGCTTTTAGAAAAACCTAGATATCATATTATGGAAAACACTTCCTATATTGTAGAAATGCTAGCAAAACTTGGATTTAGTTTTTGGCAGGTTCTAATCTTATTGATTGCAGCCATTTATCGAACTGAAGTTAAGAACTTTTTTAAGCGAATTACGAGTTTGAAGGTTGCGGGTAGTGAAATCGAATTAGAATCCCATAATCAAGTTGGTGCTGAACTCGTAGAGTTAAGAGACGAAGTAAGAAAGCCTAAGGCAGATTTAAAGAATATTGAAAAACTTATAGACGAGCGAATCTCAAAAAGGATTATTGGTTCTTTAGTTAACATAAAAAAGAATACATCATTTTTATGGAATACTGGATTTAAAGAGAACTTGGGGGTGGCTAAGGCCCAAATAAGAAAAAATACTTTGATGCGTATATTGCCTGACTTAGAATTTTTAGAAGAGTTAAAATTAATAAAAACTTCAAAATCGGCTATCGGAAGTGCTTTCGATGCCGATTTAGTTTATGAGTTTAAGATAGCAATTTTGGATGATGAGCTTCATTCGTATGTCCTAAAAGCAACTGAATATTAAAACGGATTAACTATGACCGATATTACAATTCCAAATGTAGGCGAAAGCGTCTCCGAAGTGACCATTGCACAGTGGTTTAAACAGGTTGGAGATAGCGTCAAAAAAGACGAAGCCCTAGTTGAACTCGAGACTGATAAAGCCGCGCAAGAACTTGTTGCGCCCGAAGATGGCGTGCTCGAAGAAATTCTTGTGGCTGAAGGTGAGAATGCCGAAGTTGGTAAACTCATTGCGCGACTTGGCTCTGGTTCTGGCGCTGCAACGGCCCCGAAAGAAGCAGCGCCCAAAGAAGCAGAACCTGCGAAAGCCGCGCCTGTTTCTGGCGGAAAGGCAATGAATATTGACGTTCCTAATGTTGGCGAATCTGTCTCCGAAGTTACCGTGGCGTCTTGGATGAAACAGCCAGGTGATGCCGTCAAAAAAGACGAAGCTATTGTCGAACTTGAAACAGATAAAGCGGCGCAAGAACTTGTTGCGCCTGAATCAGGCGTTATGGGCGAAATCCTTGTCGCTGAAGGCGATGTCGCGAAAGTTGGCCAAACGCTTTGTACCTTATTGGCGGGCGCATCTGGCGGCGCTAGCGCGGCCCCAGCGGCAACATATACTCCGGCGGCTTCAACGTCTGCAGCCTCAGGTAAACCGCCTATGCCAAGTGCAGATCGCGTGATTAAAGAGAACAATCTAGATGCTGCCAGCATTGTAGGTACAGGCAAAGATGGCCGCGTTACAAAAGGTGACGCCTTGGTGGCCAAAGCCAACCCTACACCTGCCGCTAAAGCTCCCGCTGCGGCGGCTCCGGCCGTTCCTCGTGAGATTGGCGAAAGAGAAGAGCGTGTTCGCATGTCTCGCCTGCGCCAAACAATCGCGCGCCGCTTGAAAGAGGCGCAAAACACAGCCGCAATGCTGACGACTTATAACGAAGTCGACATGACCAATATCATGGATATGCGCAAGAATTATAAAGAACTGTTCATTAAAAAGCACGGCGTGAAGCTTGGCTTTATGAGCTTTTTCGTCAAAGCCTGTGTTCAGGCGCTGAAAGACGTTCCGGCGGTCAATGCTGAGATCGACGGAACAGATATCATCTATAAAAATTATTATGATATCAGTATCGCGGTGGGCACAGATAAAGGCCTTGTTGTTCCTGTGCTGCGTGATTGTGATGAATTATCACTTGGCGGCGTTGAAAAGGGCATTGGCGCGCTCGGCGCGAAAGCACGTGAAGGGCAGCTCTCTATGGACGACATGTCCGGCGGCACCTTCACGATTTCTAATGGCGGCGTTTACGGCTCGCTTATGTCCTCGCCAATCCTCAATCCCCCGCAAGTCGGAATTTTGGGTATGCATAAGATTGAAAAACGCGCGGTTGTGATTGATGATCAAATCGTTATTCGCCCAATGATGTATCTCGCCCTTAGCTATGATCACCGTATTGTTGACGGTAAAGAAGCGGTCACATTCCTTGTGCGCGTTAAAGAATGCCTCGAAGATCCTGAACGTCTGCTGCTTGATTTGTAAAGCTTTATTAACACTACTCTTACACGTGGTTTTAGTGTTTTTCATCTAATTCATTTCTTATGAATGAATTGGTATTGACAGAAGACAGCGTTTTAAAGCCCGGGAATCGCAAGCGTGATACTTGGCTTGGCATTATGGCCTCTGTCGCCATTGCGTGGTACTTTTTTAATATGACGGTCTTCATCATGACAATTGTGATGAGTGACAGCGCTATATTAGGCCTCTATGAAGCTGAGCAAATCACCTATCTCATGGAAACGCCGTTCTGGGCTAAAATGGCGAATGCCGTTTCGGTGCTGGCCGGTTTAATTGGTTCTGCCTATCTCTTGCTACGCCGAAACTCCGCTTATTATTGGTTCATGCTATGTTTGGTCAACCTATTGATCTTGCTTTTGGATGCTGCGTTGCGCGGCGGTTTTCAAATAATGGGGCCGTCACTATTGGGTGTATCTGCAGCAAGCTTCATCGTCGGTATTTATTTGTTTTGGGCGGCTTATCTCGCTCATGATGGCGGCGAATTAAACGAGGAATAAGTCTCCCTAGACTTTTAACTGTAAATCTTATTATATGAGCCTCTATTCTGGGGAGGATAAGATTATGGACATTGGCCGGCCAAAAGCAGCATTCTGGATTATATCAATAGCCGCATTATTGTGGAATTTTATGGGTGTAGCCGCCTATATTATGATGACACAAATGACGCCTGAACAGGCCGCTGAGGGATATGGGCAGGCATTCGCTGATATTTTTGCAACGAAACCCGCCTGGGCAACAGGCGCATTTGCGATTGCTGTCTTTGCAGGTTTATTGGGCTGTATAGGCCTATTAATGCGTAAGAAATGGGCGAGACTGTTATTCATCGTTTCTTTCCTTGGCGTTATTATTCACAATATCTGGGGCGTCATGGCGGGAACGCTTTCGGTCATTGGAACCTTTGATAAGGTCATGACAATAGCTGTATTGGCGATTGCTGTCTTCCTGATTTGGTTTGCGCGAAAGAAAACCGAGCAAGGTGTGTTGCGTTAATCCATGTTAGCGTTCAAATGGCATTATACGCTCCTTTCTTAGCTTAGGGACTGTTGACCTGAAAAGGCCTCGCGCGTAAGTGACATATTCACTTATGAGACGCGGAGTTTTTCATGTCAGATAATTATGATGTTGTTATCATTGGCGGCGGCCCGGGCGGTTATAATTGCGCCATTCGCTGTGGCCAATTGGGGCTCAAAGTCCTGTGCATTGAAACGCGTAAAACACTGGGCGGCACATGCCTAAATGTCGGCTGTATTCCGTCCAAAGCGCTGCTCCACTCAACAGAGATGTTAGAGACGGCAAATAAAGACTTTGCAGGCATGGGCCTAACAGGTGAGGTCGGTTTTGACCTCAAAGCGATGATGGCGGCTAAAGATAAAACCGTTAGCGGCCTAACATCGGGTGTCGAGTTCTTGTTTAATAAGAACAAGGTCGAGCACATGAATGGCTATGGTAAAATTGTTAATGCCACGACCGTCGAAGTTGGCGGAAAGAAAATCACAACAAAGAATATTGTTATCGCAACGGGCTCCGAAGTTGCGACGCTTCCCAATGTAGATATTGATGAAAAGAAGATTGTATCTTCAACGGGCGCGCTCGAGCTTAAATCTGTTCCTGAAAAGCTTCTTGTCATAGGCGGGGGCGTTATTGGTTTGGAACTTGGGTCCGTTTGGCGCCGCCTCGGCGCCCAGGTTACTGTTGTTGAGTATCTGGATCACATCATGCCCGGCATGGACGCCGAGGTGCAGAAGCAAGCTTTACGGATTTTCAAAAAACAGAAAATGAAATTCGAGCTTGGCCGCAAAGTTACGGGCGTCGAAAAATCTGGCAAATCCCTTACCGTTAAAACTGAGGCAAGCGCGGGCGGTAAAGAGAAAGACATTGAAGCCGATGTTGTGCTTGTCTGTATTGGCCGCCGTCCTTTCACCACAGATCTCGGCTTAGAAGCTGTCGGGGTTGAAACGGATAAGCGCGGCTTCGTCATGACGGATCACTTCAAAACAAATGTTGCGGGTATTTATGCGGTAGGCGATTGTACCCATGGCCCAATGTTGGCGCATAAAGCCGAAGATGAAGGCGTTGCGGTCGCGGAAATTATTGCGGGCAAAGCAGGCCATGTGAATTATGATGTGATCCCTGGCGTTGTCTATACCGCGCCAGAAATTGCGTCTGTCGGTAAAACAGAAGAAGAGCTGAAAGAGGCGGGCGTGCCTTATAAAAAGGGCAAATTTGCATTTGCTGCGAATGGACGCGCGAGGGCCAATCATCAAACAGATGGCTTTGTGAAAATCCTCGCCCATGAAGAAACAGATGAAATATTAGGCGCGCATATGATTGGCGCCCATGTCGGGGACCTCATCGCTGAAGTCGCGCTGGCGATGGAATTCCGCGCGGCGTCCGAAGATATCGCTCGCACGTGCCATGCCCATCCAACCATAACCGAAGCCGTGCGCCAAGCCGCGATGGACGTTGAAGGCTGGACAATGCAGAGCTAGGCTCGAAGCCTAGAATTTCTCAAATCTATTCGTAAAAGCCGCCATGCATATTTGTGCTTTGGCGGCTTTCTCATTTCATGATATGCGAGCCCTAAACATAATGGGGACTATCATGAAATTAGCGCTTACACTGTCTGCAATGCTCCTGATGGGGTGCTCTGCGGCGACGTCAGGACTTGAAAAGGACGCCGAAACGATGCCAGCTCTTAAATTTGATACAGCGGCAATGGATACATTGCTGGGCGAAGCCGTTGAGAGCGGCGATGTGATTGGAACATCGGCTATGGTCTTTAATGAAGGCCATATGGTTTACCAAGGCGCTTTTGGACTTGGGGACCGCGAGCGCAAAACGCCCGTTGCGCTAGATACGGTTTGGCGCATTTATTCAATGACCAAGCCCGTGACATCTGTGGTCATTATGGATTTGCAGGAAGAGGGGAAACTCAAGCTCTCTGATCCTGTGTCCAAATATATTCCTGAGCTGGGTAATATGAAAGTCGCCAGGATGGACGGCGACGGCAAACCCGCATTTGAACCGCAAGCACGCCCCATGACAATTGAAGACCTGTTGCTGCACCGTTCTGGATTGGGATACGGAATTTTTGGCCCTGTTAATCCTGTCGCGGCCGCTTATGAAAAAGCAGGTCTTTTCACGCCCGAAGAAACCCTCGAAACCAAAATGACCAAGCTGTCAAAGCTCCCGCTTATGTTCCAGCCAGGCGAGGCATGGTATTATAGCTATTCCATTGATGTGCTTGGCCGCATTGCCGAAGTCATTGAAGGCAAGACCTTGGGCGAGGTTATGGAGGAGCGTATTTTCGAACCGCTCGGTATGACGGAAACAGGCTTTGGCGTAAGGCCAGATCAGAAACCTCGTTTTGTTTCGAATTACTATATCGCAAAGGACGGCTCTTTTGCTTTGGCGGAAGACGGACAAGCCAGTGCTTACTCTAACCCAGACAATCAATATCAATCTGGCGGCGGGGGACTTGTCTCAACGCTTGGCGATTACGCGAAATTTGCCCAGCTTATGCTCGATGGGGGTATTTATAATGGCCACCGCGTTCTAGATGAGGCGACCGTAGAGCTTATGATGCAAGATCATATGGGCCAAGAAAAACCCTATATGTTTCCTTGGCTCGGCCCAGAGCAAATGTCTGGTTTTGGTTATGGCGGCTCTGTTCAAATTGGGGATACGCCTGAGCAATTAGCAAAGAACGGCAAGTCTGCAGGCCAATGGGGCTGGAGCGGAGCCGCACGAACAACTTTTTGGATTGACCGTCCGAACAATGCTTATGGTATCATCATGTTGCAGTTCTTTAGTGCACAAGATCCACAAATTCATGATGATTTCCGTGCTTTAGCCTATCAGCAAACGAGCGCTGGTAAGCCATAATCAGCTTTTAATGTCCTGATAATTAATGGGTCCGACATCGCGCGCGTTTTGTATGTTTTAACCTCTATCTGCTATGTTTCACAGCTAATTTAGAGGTGAACACATGTTCAAAGCTGTAAAAATTCGTGATGGGCATGATAATTTCTTCACGCCGCTACGCCTAATATTTGCGTCTCTTGTCGTGATTGGCCATGCTTATGTCATTGTCTTAGGCGGCTCGGAACATGAACCTCACGTGTTTTATCACTACACTTTCAGCTACATAGCGGTGAATATGTTTTTCATTGCTTCGGGCTTCTTGGTCACGAAATCCATGGTTTACCGCGGGGATAGTGCGAGTTTTATTTCCGCGCGAGGGCTTCGGATTTATCCAGCTTTGATTGTTCATATGCTGGTCTTAATGCTCATCATTGGACCTTTTGTGACGAACTTGCCTTTGAAAGAGTTTTTCAGCTCGCCTGATTGGTATTTACAGCCCCTTAAAGTGCTGACCTTTCTGGATACAGATATGAATATGCCGGGAATTTTTTCAACAAATTCAGAACAAATAGGTTCGGGGGCTTTATGGACACTGCGCTATGAGTTTTTAGCTTATATTGGCACGTGGCTTTTGTTTTTAGTTGGCGGCTTGCGTCATAAATGGATGATTGCCGCGCAATTTATACTTCCCTGTTTGGCTTGGATTATAGGAAAACATTTCGGAATATTTGAAAAATTGCCCGCAACCGTTGAAAGCCTCGGGCGTTTCGGGATCGCTTATGGTTTGGGCGCAGCGCTTTATGCTTACCGAGAGAAAATCTCATTTCACCTGCTGCTTATTCCTGTCTTTTTAGCCTTTACGTGGATCAGCCGAAATAACGTTGCGGTCCTAGAAATATTTATGAATCTTATGTTGGCATGGGGCGTGATGATTGTAGCTTATATGCACGCGCCAAAGCTGGCTTGGACACAAAAACTCTCAGATGTCTCTTACGGAATTTATATCTATCACTGGGCGATATTGCAGAGCTTGTTCTATTTTTTCCCAAAGCTCACAGTTTGGCCGTTGATCATTACAGGCTACCTCATCACCCTGATACTCTCTCAAGCCTCATGGCATCTTATTGAGAAACCCACCTTGCGCCTTAAAAGCCCAATGGCGAAATTCCTACAGGGACTCATGAATAAAGTTGGGTTAAAGCGTAAAGCCGCTGCGCCTTAGTCTCTCTTAACTTAAAGGCGTAAGCGTCTTAGAAATGAATCGTGCGGCCGTAGGCATCAAGCACCGCCTCGTGCATCATCTCTGATAAGGTCGGATGCGGGAAGACCGTTTCCATCAACTCATGCTCTGTCGTCTCAAGCTTTTGAGCAATGGTATAGCCCTGAATAAGTTCGGTGACCTCCGCGCCAATCATATGCGCGCCTAGGAGCTCGCCTGTCTTGGCATCAAAGACGGTCTTAATCAGGCCTTCGGGTTCGCCCAGCGCTATGGCCTTGCCATTGCCGATAAAGGGGAAGCGCCCGACGTTGACATCGAAGCCCGCCGCCTTGGCTTGAGCTTCTGTATGGCCGACAGAGGCGACTTGGGGATGGCAATAGGTGCAGCCCGGAATGGCATTGGCGTCGAGCGGATGCGGATTACCGCCCGCAATTTTTTCAATACAAATAATGCCTTCATGTGAGGCCTTATGCGCGAGCCATGGCGGCGTGGTGACATCACCAATAGCGTAGAGACCTTTAATACCGGTAAAGCTATACTCGTCCACTGTGATATGGGTGCGGTCAATTTTGACACCCAATTTTTCAAGGCCCATATCTTCGGTATTGCCGACAATGCCAATAGCAAGAATAACGCGGTCAAATTCCGCTGTTTCGGATTTGCCCTTTTCGGTGAGTGTCGCCGTGACGCCATTTGCGTGTAATTTTACGCCCGCTTGTGTTTCTGTGCGAATAGTGACCCCGCGTTTTTCAAAGGCCTTGCGCGCCATTTTTGAAATCTCTTCGTCTTCAGCGGGGAGGATACGATCAACCATTTCGACAACGGTAACATCTGATCCGAAGGCATCATAAAAAGACGCGAATTCCATACCGATCGCGCCGGAGCCTATAACGAGGAGCTTATTAGGCATTGTATCTGGCACCATGGCTTCACGGGCTGTCCAGATGAATTTTCCATCAGGCTCTAATCCCGCTTGAGGGATAGTTCTAGCGCGAGCGCCGGAGGCTAATATGACATGTTTGGCTGTATAGTCTTTACCTTCCACGGTAACCGTAGGTGCATCTTTACCAGCTTTCAAAGTGGCAAAGCCGCTAATGACCGTAATTTTGTTTTTCTTCATCAAATGCTTAATGCCGCCCGAAAGCTGGCCAGCAATTGTGCGAGAGCGTTTAACAATGGCTTTAAGGTCAAATTGCGGAGAGGCGGATAATCCGTAATCCGCCGCATGTTGCATATTGTGGTAAACTTCAGCAGAGCGGAGCAGGGCTTTAGTGGGGATACAGCCCCAGTTTAAACATACCCCGCCTAGGTCTTCTTTTTCAACAATCGCAGTTTTAAATCCCAATTGGCTCGCGCGAATAGCGGTCACATAACCGCCAGGGCCAGAACCAATAACGATAACGTCAAATGATGTTTCGGACATGAAATAACCTGTGTAGATGCAAAGAATTATGTTCCGTATCTATACAGATTTTTAAGCGGGTTTGAACCGTTAAATGGGTAGGGGAGCTATGCTTTTGGTTTTGCTATCCCGCATCTGCGTTCATGTTTGGCATGCCAAACACAAACTTGTGCGGGATGACAAGAATGCAGTTGTTATTGCTACTGCATAGCCTCAGGCAATCCTTCGGGCGCGATCATCGCTTCAATCACTTGCAGACGCATCACGTCGCGTAAGGCCTCAACTTCAAGATCATCTAGAATAGCAAAGGCCTTCTCCGCGTCGCCGTCTTTAGCATAGGTCACGGCAATGCGGTTTCGCGCTGTGTCTCGTAATTCGACTTGCTCGATTTTCTTGAGTGCTTTGGATGCCACGCCGTAATCGCTGTGCTCTAGGCCATAAGAGACAAGATCAAGATAAGCGCGGTCGCGCAGCTCTGGCATTTTAATTTTCTCTGCCTGCTCCATCACTACCTTCACAGTCTTAGATATATCATTGGCTTTAACCTCTTTTAGCAGCTTATGAATAGAAACATTATTTCCAGACTTAATCGCTTCAATATCCTCTGTTGTCAGACCGCCTTTCCCATCTTTGCTGGTAAAGACCTTAATCCGCATATCACCAGTCTCGTCAGCCATGCTGTCGGTTTTGATTGTTTTCTTGATGATTTTGACGATTTTACCATCGCCCATATCAATGGTTTCAGTTTCAATAGTAGAGTTGCCGTCATCGCTATTGATAATTTTGACGTCGACATCTTCATCTATTGAGCTGTCTTTGACGATAAATGTTCCCGTATCAGAGGCTGAGCTTCCCTCAGAAGATGCCTTCGTCTCGATCTCTTCTGTCACTACCGTTTTTGTTGTGACAGTCTCAGTTTTAACATTGGTTTTGGGGAGGCTGACCTCAGCGATCTCAACGTCTGAAGCGTCGACTTCTGCAGTGTCTCTTTTCAGATATCTGTTTAGCCATTTTTTCTGTGGCTTGGTTTCGGCGGGATTTAACGCCTCGTTTTGCGGAGAATCTTCGGTCTTTTCTTCAGAGCTGCTAGAAAAGCGCACAGTCGGTTTCTTTGCCTCAATAAGCTTGCCTGACGGCGTCTTTACACTGGGTGTGTTGACGGAGGTTTTTTCTTTAGGTGTCTCAATCTTGACCTCATGCGGATGGTCTTTGCCGCCCGCCATGACTTTATCAGAGATGTCGGCTTTGATGTCTGCGGCCTTTGTGGTGACTTTATCGGTCAATTCACCAGCATCGACTTCCGTGCCAAAATAGACAACGCCGCCCGCCATAAGCGACAAAACAGTCCCTGCAATTACGGATTTTACGATCATATCCAAGCCTCTCAAAAATCTTAACCTTTGAGTAACTATAAATTATGGCCGGAAAGGGGCAAGCCCACTCCCCTTAAAAGAGAGTCATTTTAGCAGTTAGAGCATCATCGTAATCGGAGATTCTACATAGCGCTTAAAGTGCTGGAGCCATTTTGCGCCCAGCGCGCCGTCCACAACGCGGTGATCGCAGGTAAGCGTGACGCTCATGACGGTCGCAACGGCGATGGCGCCGTCTTTGACAACAGGACGCGGGCCGCCGGCGCCAACGGATAAAATCATGCCGTGCGGCTCATTAATGATGGAGCCGAATGACTTAATGCCCATCATGCCAAGATTGGAGATTGAGAATGATCCGCCTTGATATTCTTGCGGCTTAAGCTTCCGATCCTTCGCGCGCGTCGCCAAATCTTTCATCTCGCTAGAGACAGTGGACAGGCCTTTATTCTCAGCGGCTCGCACAATCGGCGTAATCAACCCGCCATCAATCGCGACGGCGACGGCAATGTCAGCATGTTTATGCATAGCAATACCGTCTGGCGTATAGCTGGCATTCGCTTCGGGGACATGTTTCAGCGCAAGGGCAGAGGCGCGGATGAGCATGTCATTGACGCTAATTTTAACGCCCTCAGGGGCTTGGCCGTTCAGCTCTTTGCGCATCTTTAGCAGCTCATCAATTTCGCAATCAATATTGAGCGGGAAGTCAGGCACATTAATGTGTGATTCCGTCAGGCGCTTGGCGACAACTTTTTGAATGCCGTTAAGCGGAACAAGATCATAAGTCCCAGCTTCGACGCCAAGCTTGGTGAGGTAATCGGCACCACCGCCGCGTAGGGGGCCAACTTCTGTGGAGGTCACAGGGGCTGCTTGTGGCGTGGCTTGCGGGGCAGGAGCTGCTTTTGCAGGGGACGCTTTAGCCGCTTCAATATCGGATTTGACGATACGGCCATTAGGACCAGAGCCCGCGATAGAAGCAAGATCAAGACCCGCTTCTGCAGCGAGGCGCTTGGCGAGAGGCGACGCTTTAATGCGGTTGCCTGATGGCGCAGCTGCGGGAGCTCCCTTCGGCGCTTCGTGCTTTGGTGCTGCCGCTTGTGGCACGGGCGTTGGTGTCGCCTCCGCTGTTTGAGCAGAGGCAGAACCACCCGCAACATAGCCCTCAAGCGCGCTCGCATCTTCATCATCTTCGAGCAATATCGCAATCGGCGCATTGACCTTCACGCCTTCAGTGCCGCCAGGGACAAGCAGCTTCGCAACTGTGCCTTCTTCAACAGCCTCGACTTCCATCGTCGCCTTATCCGTTTCAATCTCGGCCATAATATCGCCAGAGCGAACAACATCACCCTCGGTTATCAACCATTTAGATAAAGTGCCTTCTTCCATAGTCGGAGACAGGGCAGGCATGAGGATTTCAATGGGCATTGCCATCTCCCGTTAGTTGGCCAGAGAAGTTGACTTTCTCTTTCAATCTTTCTGCAAATCCTTGCTCAAGCTGAGCAAATATTTGTTCTTTTGTGTTCTCGTCAAATGTCGATTGTGTAATCGCGTTGACCGCGTGTTTGGCAATATCCGCAAGTATTACACCCCAAGTATGTGGCTCGCTTGACTGTTCGCTTTCTGTGGAAGCAGCATCTATTCTAAGTGAAACGTGGTCAATGCCATCTGCTACCCAAAATCGCACTAATTCCACAGCGTGTGAGGCGTCATAAACCGCAGGTGGAATAGCTAGTGCATGTATATCAGCCGACATAGCAAACCTTCTTCGCGGCTTTCACCACATCCTCGGTTCCCGGCAAGCTAAGCGCTTCCAAATTCGCGGCATATGGCAGTGGCACATCCACTTGGAAAACACGTTCTGGTGGGGCGTCTAAATAGTCGAACGCCTGAGCTACAACGCGAGACGCGATCTCTGCGCCTATGCCGCTTTGGCCCCAACCTTCTTCGGCGCAGACGAGGCGGTTTGTTTTCTTGACGCTTTCAATCACTGTATCGCTATCGAGCGGACGGATTGTGCGCAGGTCGATGACTTCGGCGCTAATGCCTTCGCCTGCGAGAATTTCTGCGGCCTCGAGGCAGCGTCCCACCATACGGCTATGGGAGACGAGCGTTACATCAGTCCCTTCGCGGCGCACTTTGGCTTTGCCAATCGGGATAAGGAAGTCATCCATGTCTGGGACTTCGAAGGTCTCGCCATACATTAATTCGTGCTCGAGGAAGACAACAGGGTTCGGGTCGCGAATGGCGGCTTTTAAGAGGCCTTTGGCATCTGCGGCGTCATAAGGGGCAACCACTTTGAGGCCCGGCACATTGGCATACCAACTGGAATAATCGTGGCTGTGCTGCGCGCCAACACGCGACGCCGCGCCGTTAGGGCCGCGAAATACGATAGGACAGCGCATCTGACCGCCAGACATATAGAGCGTCTTAGCCGCAGAGTTGATAATGTGGTCAATCGCCTGCATGGCAAAGTTAAAGGTCATAAATTCGACAATGGGACGTAGCCCACCCATGGCTGCACCGACACCGATCCCAGCAAAGCCATATTCTGTAATAGGCGTATCAATCACGCGTTTTTCGCCAAATTCTTGGAGCAATTCGCGGGTGACCTTATAGGCCCCTTGATATTCAGCGACTTCTTCGCCCATGACGAAAACAGTTTCGTCGCGGCGCATTTCTTCCGCCATGGCGTCGCGGAGCGCGTCACGGACGGTCACATCGATCATTTTAATATTGGTTGGGATGTCAGGATCACTTGCAACTGTTTGCGCTTTTGGCGCAGGGGCGGCTTTAGCTTCTGGCGCGGCATCTACCGCCGTTTCGGGTTTGGTCTCTACTGCAGGGGCTGCGGCAGGCGCGCCAAGAGCGCTAGCATCTTCGCCGTCTTCCAGAAGCTGCAGAATCACAGCGCCAACTTTGACGCCTTCTGTTCCAGCTTCCACGATGATTTTGCCGACAACACCTTCATCGATGCTTTCGACTTCCATTGTCGCTTTATCCGTTTCAATTTCGGCGAGGATGTCACCAGAGGCGATGCTGTCGCCTTCTTTGACGAGCCATTTAGTAAGCGTGCCTTCTTCCATCGTGGGCGAAAGCGCGGGCATTTGAATATCGATAGCCATTAGGTTAAAAGCTCCCAGAGGATCATAAGAATTCCGGCAATGGAGACGAACCATGCCAATGTGCGCACCCAAGGCACGCCTAACCAGTATGTTGGGGCAAAGACAACACGACCCCAGAAAAACAGCGCCGCGCCAAGGGCGGTTAGCTCTGAAAAACTATTTGTAACGGCAGCCACGAAAACCAGCGGCGTGAACATGCACATAGCTTCAATGAAGTTCGCTTGCGCGCGTTTCGTGCGGCCATGAAAAGGTGTTAGACCTTCTTTGGGCAGATTATCTCGCGGCCCTACGAGGTCCGATAGACTTGCCTTCCCTGACAGGGCGCCAGAAATAGCCTGCGCCAGAATCATAACGAAGAAGAGCGCGACGCTCCAAACCAGATATTTGAGTTCAACAGCCATTATGCACAGTCCTTTTTTGGGAAATTCGTTTGCAGGGGGTTACCATTTTTAGAAAAAGGCGTTTGGAAATCGAAAGCATCAGGCGAGGGGCCATTCGCGCGAATGGCGTCTAGTTTTGCTTTGGCTTCATCCATTGACGGGATGTGGCCGTCCTCGATCCACCACAAAACCATGTGATTGCGGCTCATGGGGTTAAACCAATCGCCTTTGCCGCGCATGACTTTGGCGTGGGCTGTTTTGTAGATGAAATGGAATAAGCTCTCCACGTTCGCCCAGATAGACATATTGACGAGGGTATAGTCATTCATGCCTTCCATACGGAGCGATAACGCGCCGTCCGTGTCATCGTCATCCGTCAAACGCCAGACGAAACCCGGTGAACGGTCAGCCATGGCATTGATCATGTCCACGCGCCCAGTAAAGCCAGCCATGCGCTCATCTTCAACAGCATGAATGGCTTCGGCGATATTTAATTGCGCGAGTTGCATCAGCTATTACGCTTCCAACAATACATCTGTGTAAAGTTCGGACGGATCTGGCTCCGGGCTGCTTTGCGCAAATTCAGCCGAATCGGCGACAATAGCTTTGATCTCTTTATCCATCGCCTTGAGCGCGTCTTCATCAACCCATTTTTCCGCAATAAGACGGTTCTTCGCCATATCAATCGGATCGCGTTCGCTTCGCGTCTTAGTGACCTCATCGCGTGAGCGGTATTTTGCCGGGTCAGACATTGAGTGACCGCGATAACGGTAAGTCTTCATCTCAAGAATCATTGGGCCTTTGCCGTCGCGAGCATGTTTGATGGCTTTTTTAGCTGCGTCGCGCACTTCAAGGACATTCATCCCGTCCACTTGTAGGCCTTCAATCTCAAAACTTGAGCCGCGCTTATAAAGCTCCGTCTCGGCCGAAGAGCGCTGCACGGATGTGCCCATGGCATATTGATTGTTTTCAATCACAAAAACGACGGGCAGGTCCCAAAGCTTGGCCATGTTAAAGGCTTCATAGACTTGGCCTTGATTGGACGCGCCGTCGCCAAAGAAAGCGAGGCTCACATTACCATTGCCTGTATATTTATTGGCGAGGGCGAGGCCAGCGCCGATCGGGACTTGCGCGCCGACAATACCGTGGCCGCCATAAAAATGTTTTTCTGTTGAGAACATATGCATCGAGCCGCCTTTACCGCGAGATAGACCGCCTGAACGGCCCGTGAGCTCAGCCATGATACCGCGGCTTTCCATGCCGCAAGCTAGCATATGCGCGTGATCGCGATACCCTGTGATCATTTGGTCACCCTCAATCATCGCGGCTCGGCAGCCCGTCACTACGGCTTCTTGGCCGATATAAAGGTGACAAAAACCTGCGATTTGGCCCATTCCGTAAAGCTGGCCGGCTTTCTCTTCAAAGCGGCGGATGAGGAGCATGTCATAATAATACTTTAGAAGCTCATCTTTATCAGCCTTAAGCCGCTTTGGCTTCGCGTCTTTTTTCGATGTTTTCTTCGCCGCCATAGTCACACTCGCTGAATATATTACGCATACAAACTAAATTGATTATGCGTGAGGAATATAGGCGAGCTTATGCGGGTGATTAAGGGGTTTGGTCAAGCCAAATCGTCTTTTCTTTCGGGCGCGAAACAAATAGCATTTCGCGTGATTTTATATCCAGCGTATCTAGGTCTAATTGTGACGCTTTCAGACTATTGGCATGCGCTTCTAGCGCTTCTCTCTTGGCGGTCACGGCAATTAGCTTAGTTTGGTTGCGCTCTATGTCATTTTCATAGTCGACCCAGCGCATCAGGCCTTGGGAGCCAGAAAAGGCATGGAAGGCAAGATATATATAGAGTGTAATGAGCGCAAAAAGTGGCCATTTACTGCGGATATATTTGAGGCGTTCCATGGCGGGTTTATGGGCGACTTATGGTGAATAAGTTGTTAACCAAATGTGAAACTTGAAGCAGATATGGCGCAACATTATGCAATCAGACAGAAGTTTACTGACGGCGTTAACGCATATCATTCTGGACGACATCCAAGACGGGAAAACCCTACGCCCAGAAATATTAGGGGTAAAGGATATCTTCGACCGGATCTGCAGTGACTTTAAGCAAGGCGAGAGCTTCATTGAATTTGGTGAAGTTTTAACACCTCAGGGACTAGCTATTTCCCCCGTAATGGCCGCAATGTGCCTTGAGGACTATTACCGTACAATCATTTATTTACGCGGACTAAATGCTGCGATTGTGGATCTAAAGACCCAGCATCCTACTAGGCCTCTGCGCGTTCTTTATGCGGGAACGGGGCCTTATGCTATTCTCGCGATACCCTTAATGTCGGTTCACAGTTCAGATTGCGTGAGGTTTGAGCTTCTCGATATTAATGCCGTATCGCTTGATGCCGTTCGCTCTATTGTAACACAGCTAGGTTTTACGGAGTCAGTCACGGCCTATCATCAGATGGATGCTATGCAATATAAGCATAATGAAGCTGCTTCCCCGGATATTATTATCGCAGAGATTATGCTGGCGGGCTTAGAGAAAGAGCCTCAAGTCGCCGTGACGCGGGCCTTAACCACCCAAATGCCTGAGGCGTTATTTCTACCGCAATCCATCAATATATCAGCCGTGACAGATAATCCAAGACATGTGCTCGGGCCGGTCTTTCAGTTTGACAGCGAGATGTTTTCAGAGACCGTGAGCCAAGAGGGGACTTTGCCTGCCGCGACGCTAGAGATACCCGAAAGTGCTAAGGGCCATATTCTGTTGGAAACGCGGGTGAAAGTTTATCAGGGCTATGAATTGAAGCCTTACGATTCGGGCCTGACATCACCGCGAATATTGCCCGTTGATTATGACCCAGGCGAAACGCTCAAGCTTGTCTATCAAATGGGAGAAAAGCCCGGATTAATCCGAGCCTTATAGGTGGTATGACTACCGTCTAAGTCTTGGGCATCACAGAACGGCCAGCATATTCTGCCATTTCGCCTAGCTGCTCTTCAATCCGCAAGAGCTGATTATATTTTGCCAAGCGATCAGAGCGCGCGAGCGAGCCTGTTTTTATTTGTCCGCAATTCGTCGCAACAGCCAAATCTGCAATTGTCGTATCAGATGTTTCGCCGCTACGGTGGCTCATCACAGCGGTAAAGCCAGCGCGGTGCGCCATATCAACAGCGTCGAGTGTCTCCGACAACGTCCCGATTTGGTTGACCTTCACAAGAATTGAATTTGCAGCTTTCGTTTCGATGCCTGTCTTAAGGCGCTTAGGATTTGTGACAAATAAATCATCACCGACCAGCTGACACGTCCCGCCAATCTTAGCGTTCAGCGCAACCCAGCCATCCCAATCATCCTCAGACATACCGTCTTCAATAGAGATAATCGGATAATTTGCGGCTAAGTCAGCGAGGTAATCAACCATTTGCTCAGACGTTAGCGTTTTGCCTTCACCTTTAAGATTATAATGCTGGCCATCATAAAATTCAGTCGCGGCGACATCCATAGCGAGGAAAACATCTTCGCCAGGTTTATAGCCCGCCGCTTCAACGGCGCTCATAATATAATCTAGCGCGTGCTTTGACCCGTCAAGATTTGGCGCAAAACCGCCTTCATCCCCGACATTTGTATTATGGCCATCGGCTTTTAGTTTAGCTTTTAGCGCATGAAATATTTCAGCGCCGCAGCGCAATGCTTCGGAAAAGTTTTCAGCGCCGACGGGCATGATCATAAATTCTTGGACGTCAATAGGGTTATCCGCATGTTCACCGCCATTGATGATGTTCATCATGGGCACGGGCAATATGCGGGCATTGGCGCCGCCGACATAACGGTAAAGCGGTGTTCCCATCGATTCGGCAACGGCTTTGGCTAGGGCAAGAGAAACGCCGAGCATAGCGTTGGCGCCTAATTTGCCTTTATTCTCAGTTCCGTCGAGCGCGATAAGTATGGCGTCAATGCCGCGCTGATTCTCTGCGTCTAAACCAATAAGTTCATCAGCAATAACCGTGTTGACGTTGGTGACAGCTTTTAGCACGCCTTTGCCACCATAGCGGCCCTTATCGCCATCGCGGAGTTCAACGGCTTCGTGTTTGCCTGTTGACGCGCCTGACGGCACAGCAGCACGACCAAAAGCCCCATCGGAGAGGCTAATATCTACTTCTAAGGTAGGGTTTCCGCGACTATCCAGGATTTCCCTGGCGAAAATTTCTTCAATCTCGACCATGGGTGGGTCCTCCAATAATAATCTTAGTGGGTGCTAATCTTTAGGTGTTAGAACCTGACGACCACGATACATGCCTGATTTCAGGTCAATGTGGTGTTGACGGCGGAGCTCTCCGCTATCTTTGTCTTCGACGTAATTAACAGCCGTTAGCTTGTCATGCGCGCGGCGCATGCCGCGGCGTGAATTTGAAATTTTACTCTTAGGGACAGCCATCAGGGCCTCCATTAAACAATAATAAAGCAGCCCACATAGGTATGGACTGCTGACGTGGCGGCCTGTTAGCGGATTAATCTGCGGGTTTCAACCCTAATATATGCGAAACCTCTGCAATCTATTGCAAAGGCTACGGCCCAAGCACCTTCGGAGGTCACAATCTTCAGCTCGGCAAATTTACTAGATTTGTGAGTTTACTAACGGTAGGCCACCTGCGGCATTGCCTCTTGCAAACCTTGATGCCTTTGCAGCCGATATCATCGATACCTTTGATATGAATGCGCTGATTTAGATCGGTAATCCGTATTTAGATTAGGACTATAATAACAACTGAACTTCATTCAACTACTACTTGCGTATAGATGTTCTAACCTGATAAAGATTGGGTGCAGTCATTGAGGGCAATCATGAAACGATTTGAGACGGACGACGATTTATTCAGCTTGTTTGAAGGCATTGTTGGAATAAATGATTTGTCAATCTCAAGGTTTTCTCATGATTTTGGGATTGCTGAGGACTTTAGCAAGTCGTTGATAGGTTTTGCCGAATATGATCTTCTGCAGTTGCCATTTTTAACGAATAAAGCGCTTGCAGAACCAGTAAATAACAACTTCGTCACTACCGAAGGTGATGATGATATTGATGCTGGGTTTTTGGTAACTAACCTCAACGGTTTGGGCGGTACGGACCGATTAGTTTTGGATTATAGCGGGGTTAATTCATTTGGTCAGACTGCCTCGCATGTGACGTTGCGGTTATCAACTAGCACAGCCTCTAATCAGATTGAGCAGGTTAATTATACAGAT
>JBDWDN010000004.1:0-64509 GCA_039977295.1 Hellea sp.
GCAGTCTAAACTCGACGAAGCTAAGGCTAAGCACAAAGCGCTCGCGATGCGCACGACAGTTGCGACTGGCCAAATCCGGATGCGCACTGTGCTTAAGGATACAAAAGTTGACGATGCCCTGGCGCGCTATGAGCGCATGGAGCGCAAAGTCGATGAGCTTGAAGCTCATGTCGAAGCCTTTGATCTTGGATCAGGTGAAAGCCTTGAGAGCCAATTTGCGGCCCTCCAAGCGGATGAAGCTGTCGAAGATGAGCTTGCAGCCTTAAAAGCAAGCCTCAAAGCACCTGCTAAAAAAGCGGCAAATAAGTAATAGAATAGGCTCGGGTCTGCGGATATAGCGGGGCGCTACTTCCCCCTTCAACTCGCAAACTGCTAAAGGCAGGCCCGAGCCAACCATTAAAGAGAGAGATATAAAATGGGACCCGAACATCTAGCCCTACTGATTCCGATTATTGCCATTGTTATGGGTATTGGATCTGGCATGCTACGGCAGCATTACAAACACAAAGAGCGCATGATGAACCATATGAGCGGCGATCAAATCGCAGAGCTCGATCAGATGTCAAAAATTGCTGATATATTGGATCAACGTGTAAATGTCTTGGAGCGTATCCTTGACGATGAAGTTCCGAATTGGAGAGAGAAAA
Organism: Hellea sp.; assembly: GCA_039977295.1. GTDB lineage: Bacteria > Pseudomonadota > Alphaproteobacteria > Caulobacterales > Maricaulaceae > Hellea. The sequence goes on from JBDWDN010000004.1 coordinate 648, forward strand.
ATGACAAAACGATCTAAATTTGACGAATGGAATAGCTGGGAAAGCGTGCAAGAGACATCTAGCTATCGCGGCGAAGCCACGCATAAGAAATTACGCCGCAATAAAATAGACGGTGTCTTTGGCGGAGTATGCTCAGGCTTTGGAGATTACTTCGGAATTGATCATACGATTATGCGGATAGCCTTTGTCTTATCTGTTATCTTCCTTGGTTTCCCAATATTTGCTTACTTCATTCTCTGGATTTTTATTCCTAAGGATACCCGCGCGCCTTATCGTCGTGAATACCGCGAAGCGCGCAAAGCTCGCCGTAAGCACCGTGAAAACCCAGAAGAGCCTTTGGTTCGCACCACAAATTTCCGTGATGTAAAATCAAAGTTCCGGTCATTGGAAACACGGATGCAAGATTTAGAGCGTAGCATAACAAGCAAAGAATGGAAGCTACGCCGCGACTTCAGAGATTTAGAAAACTAGGCCTGACACCGCGGCACAGCCATTAAAGCACGATCATAAAGGAGAGAGACATGATCAAAATTACTTTAATATCATTAATAGGCGTTGGCGGTTTAGGCCTAAACGCCGACAGCATAACCCCAAAATCCGTCGAACTGAATGCAGGTGCCATTGTATTCAGTGCCGACGCTGAGGGTATCACCACCGATATTAGCGACGAATCGGATTTTGCGGTTCGTATTAAAATGAAAAAGGGCCGCGTCATCGCGATCCGGTTTTAGGAGCGGTTATGTTGAAGACATTAACAATAGCGGCCTTAGCCACCACAATGCTAACTGGAACGGCTTTCGCCAATGGCCCTGAGCTCTTGATAGAAGATTTTGTTGGAACGATCAAAATTGAGAATAGTTCCTCCAATAACATTTCCATCACACGCGACGAAAATATGAAAGGTGTGAACCTTGTTGAGCAAGGCGACGGTCTCAAAATTGATGGGGGCATTGCCAAACCTGAGAGCGATAAATGCAAAGGCTATTACGGCCACTATAATTTTGATCTTTTCAAAAAGAAAACGTCAGGCGACTTTGGCGGCTATGAAGATTTAGAAGATTACCCGCAAATTACGGTGAGTGTTCCACAAGACGCTGTGTTGGTGATTGAAAACTCCATCGCATTTGTGACGGCAGAGGATTTAGGCGGTACGGACTTAGATCTTCGCCATTGCGGTAAAGTTAATCTTGGAAATGTTAAAGGTGATTTGCGCGCAAATATTCGCGGCTCCGCGGATTTGACGACCAAAGACGTCGGCGATGTCTATGTCGATATAAAGGGATCGGGTGATCTAGAGGTTCAGAAGGCCGGTTTTGTCAGCCTCTCTGTGGCTGGATCTGGTGATGCTGATTTTGACGATGTCCTCGGCGCTGATGTGAGTGTTTCAGGGTCAGGTGATATTAGCTTTGAGAATATTGCGGGATCACTTGGCGCAACAAGCCGAGGCTCAGGTGATATTGAGGCCGGCAATGTGGCGGGTGATTTTATTTATGAAGCTGGCGGCTCAGGTGATTTAGATATTGGTGACGTTGTTGGAAAACGCATTTCAATTGATGTGTCGGGCAGCGGCGATGTCGAGATTGACGGTGGCAATGTTCAAACTTTGAATATTACGGCTAGCGGCGCAAGCGAAGTCGATTACGGGGGAACGGCTGAGACAGCCGACCTTGTCGCGACAGGGGCTAGTGATATTTGGGTCGATAAAGTTACAGGCGACGTGCGTAGCAAAGAACGCGGCGCAGCTGATATTTCCGTCGGCAACTAATTTTTCCAGCAATCTATAAACCGTTACCTTCAACTCGGTTTATGATGGGTGCGCTTTTTGGTTGGGCTTCTCTCTCGCCAAAAAGCGCGCCTAACATTATCATCGGAAAAACCCGCTCTTGCAAAGCGAGGGCTGTAGTGGTGTTTGCGGATGCCGAAAAATATGTAAATTGTCACTAACAATTACTGGATCTCAAACCGGTCCCAGGCGCTCTTAGAAATCGGCAAAGGATCACCGCAGATTTTACTGACAATAGCCTCGGCCAAAAGCGGCGCAAAGACAAAACCGCGCGAACCGAGCCCCGTAAAGAGCCATTGATCCGCGCTGATTTTCCCGATCTTCGGCAAAGTATCCACTGTGGTTACGCGAACAGACGCTCGGGATTTGCGATCTGATTGCACAACCTTTATCCCCCCGAATTTTTCTAGACCTCCAAGATTTTCAATATCGTCCTCGGCTTTGAGTTCAAAGGGATCAGACCCATCTAAAGCATGATGCGTAGCGCCAAGAAGCAACCCGTCTTTCAGAGGAAGCGCATATCCGCCATATATTAGCGGCGCCTTTATGGTCCCTTCGGCCCAGGTTAACTGACCGCGGGAAAACCGTAGCGAAATATCTAGGGTCTTCAATAAGGTTTTTACTCCGTAACCCGCTGCCAATAGGGTCAACCCATTGGCTTTTGAAACCCCAGAGGATAGGGGCGTATCTGCAAGCCAGCCGCTCAAAGCTGATTTTGGCTCAATTACTAAGGCGCAATCCAATACGAGTTGATCTGTGTCTTCATCATATTTGAAATGCTCGGGCGGTAATGGCGCTTGCGTCATCAGTTTCTTGAACCGTAAGGACTCGGCCTCTGACTTTGGGATATGGCGAATGCCTTTCATCAGAGTATGAGGCTTATAAGCCTGAAGCGCATAGAGATAGCTCGCTAGAAAAAAGCGGCTTTCAGGCCGATCTTGTAGGTCCCATCGCGGCATTACAAGCGCGGCGGCATTATGACTTGCGGCCGGGTGCTCGGGATCATGAACGATAGTGGGACGAATTCCGCGACGCGCGAAAGCTCTTACTAATGACGCGCCTGCAATGCCCGAGCCAATAATGGTCGGTTTTGGAATCGGCGCTTCGAGCTCTGGCTCGCCGGGATAAACGGCCTCAAGGCGGTGACGTTTGCGGCCAAAACCTGTTTTCTTCTCCACGGTGAACCCTGCAGCGGTCAAGGCTTCTCTGACATGTCCTGCAACAGTAAATGTTGCTACTCGCGCGGCGGGGGCGGAGAGGACGGCAAGTTTACGCATAATCTCTGCTGACCACATATCAGGGTTTTTGGCGGGGCTGAAACCATCTAAAAACCAAGCATCTACTTTGGCGTCCAAATCATCAAGAGCCAGTGCAATGTCATCATGAATAAGAGTGAGGGTCACATCGCCAAAATGCAGCCGGTGAAATCCTTTTACCCGGCCCGGCCATTGGTCAATTAATTGAGCGCTATAATTGTCTAACTCTGACCATGCTGAAAGGGCCTGTGTTAATTGCTGCGCGTCAAATGGATATTTCTCAACCGAGATAAAATGCAGACGTCCGCCCTCGGGTTTGCGCGAATCCCAAAGCTGCCATGCCGCCAAAAAATTTAGGCCAGATCCAAAGCCCAATTCGCCAATCACAAAGCGGCTTCGTTTCTGCCAAGCTTCTGGTAAGCCGCAACCTTTCAGAAAGACCGTTTGCGTTTCTGCCAGTCCGCCATCTGTTGAAAAATAAATATCGCCAAAGTTAGTGGCCGCGGGCGTTCCGGGGCGGCTCCAATCAAGCGTTGGCGGGTCGCATTGCGTAAGGGGCATGGGGGCAGGCATAAACGCTCTTAACAGAGCTAAGGATTGAACCCAATTCCTGAATTGAGGTCAATCCCTCTTTAAACTATTCATAAAAACGCCGTGATTTTAATCACGGCGTCCCCTAAATTAACATCATAGGTAAGTAAGGATGGCTTTATTTGTCTTTGATGTCTTTCACGATGTCTTTACCCGCTTGTTTCACGGCACCGGCTTTTTTCTCAGAGCGTTCCATAACTTCACCAGCGGTCTTTTTCAGCTCAGCGGCTTCGGCCGAGCTTAGGAGAAGCGCTTAGGCATGAATGCCGTATCAGTTTAAACTCCTCCATGTTTTTACAATCATTACAAGAATGCACTCGCACTATACAATCGTGAGGGGCTTAAGAGACTGAAATATCTCTATTTTTAGGTAAAAAAGTGTGATTTGGGTCACAGATTGATTGCCTTGCTATTGGTAATACCCAACTACTTTAACGCTGAAAGCACAACTTACGGGGCCTATTATGTATTTCACAAAACGCATCTCTGATTCAATTTATGCACTTGATAATCTCGGGCAGGATTATCTTGAGCTTGATTTTAACGCTGCTTTTGCGGCCCCAAATTCAATCCTGCCAGTGTCGGCAGCTCCCCAACCTGGCCCTGTTTTTGCGCCGCCCGTAAATAGTTATGATGTCACAGATTTATTAATCGCTAATGGCGGAAATGGCTCTGAAGGTTTTGTTGTCACAAATATTAACCCGGGCGCCTTCCAGCTTCCTGGAATAAAGTCATTGGGCGATGTTAATAATGACGGTATTGATGATTTTGCAATAGGCGACCCAAGTGCCGCAGGATTAGCGGGGCTTACATATGTTATCTTTGGTAGTACAACACCGTTTGGCGCTGAATTTGATGTGTCCACGCTTAACGGAACTAATGGTTTCGTCCTCGAAGGTGTGTTTAGCTATACTCATCCTATGAACGGACAATATGGGGATCGTTCGGGGTGGGATGTTGCTGGCGCTGATGTTAATGGCGACGGAATTAATGATATTATTATCGGCGCGCCGACAGCCGATGAAAATAATTCGCCTACATATGTTGATCAGTCCCAGCCCGGTGGACAAACCTATGTGGTTTTCGGGCAAGATACGTCCATCACGCCATTTGCGGCTAATTTTCAGCTCAGTACTTTAAATGGCACCAATGGGTTTTCGATGACAAATTTCCAGCACGGAACCCAGGCTGGCATATCCGTTGGGGCTATAGGCGACATCAATAATGATGGGATAGAAGATTTTGCCATAGGCGCGCCTTATGCAGATGAACCTGGAACAGGTACGGAAGGATGGTTAAACGGGCTGACATACATCGTTTTCGGCTCAACAACGCCATTTTCAGCCACATTTGACATCACAACATTGAACGGCACAAACGGTTTTGTAGCAACAGCCTTCTCTAATAATGCCTTTCAATATTCAGGTACAAGTGTCGAAGCGGCAGGAGACATTAATAATGACGGGATTGATGATTTCGTTATCGGCGCTCCAGGTTCTGATCTAAATGGCGATGCAGGAAAATCCTTTGTCGTCTTTGGAACGGCAACGCCATTTTCAGCGACCTTTGACTTGAATAGTTTAAACGGCACGAATGGCTTTCAAATTGAAGGGAATTTCGTTGGTGCAGCTATGGGAGCCTCCGCGTCATCGGGTGACTTTAATGGGGACGGGATTGATGATCTATTGCTTGGCGGCGGCGGCGGCGGCGACTTCGGAACGGGTTTTAATAGCGAAGGTCAGAGCGTTGTCATTTTCGGCTCATCCTCTCCCTTCACCGCATCCCTAGATAGTTCGACCTTTACCGGCGCGGAGGGGTTTGTCATAAACGGTATCGATTTTGCTGAACAAACGGGTTTAACAGTCTCCAGCGCGGGCGATGTTAATGGTGACGGCTTTGATGATATTCTTATCGGAGCGGGTGGAGGGCCTTCAAATGATAGCGATAGTTACTTCATTTTTGGGTCGGCTTCGGGGCATGGCGGCGCTCTAGATCTTGACGCTCTCCCCGCCTCAGTTGGATTATTACTTGATGGCGCTCATCAAGTCACAGATATCGGTGATATTAATAGTGACGGCTTTGACGACTTCATGGTTGCCGATAATTTCACGCCCTATGTTGTCCTTGGAAGCGCAACGTTCGGTTCGCCCGCAATGATGCCCTTGCTTGGGGCTTTCGATAGCTCAGGGGTAGTATATGTGGAACATGATGGTCCTACCGTCATTGAAGGCGGTATTACATTCTCTGATCCTGATAGTGCCAACTTCACTGGCGCAACGGTTTCAATAGTAGGCGGGCTGGACTCAACGAATGACGTTCTTGGCTTTATACCGCAAAGTGGGATCACGGGAAGTTATTCCGCGGCTACGGGTATTTTGACATTAACAGGATCTGCGACAATTGCTGATTATAACACCGCTCTTCAGTCTATTACTTATGAAAATCAATTCGTAACAAATTCTACGGCGGCACGAGATATATCCTTCACCGTCACAGACGGCGTCACAACATCTGCAGCGGCAACGCGCCAATTTACATTCGTAATTAATGAAAGCATTGTCGGCACCGCAGGCGCAGATGTTCTCAACGGAGATTGGGGTAATGATACAATTGATGGCGGCGCAGGCGCGGATGTAATTAATGGCGGCGTGGGTGCTGATACGATTTTGGGCGGCGCGGGCGCAGACCAAAATGATGGCGGCGCTGATTTTGACACGATTGATTACCGTTTAGCGGCCTCAGCCGTGCATTTTGATATGACGGCGACCGGCACGCTTGGCGATGCTAATGGCGATACTTACGCCAACTTTGAGCGCGCTTACGGCTCTAACTTTAACGATGTCTTCACAGGCACAGCTGCGAATGAGTTCCTTCACGGCGAAGGCGGCAACGACATCATAAATGGCGGCGACGGCATTGACCGTATCTATGGCGGCGATGGCAATGATGTTCAGCGCGGTCAAGGCGGCAATGATCTACTTTACGGCTCATCAGGCGCTGACCAGCTCAATGGCGGTATTGGGTTTGATATTGTCAGTTATGAGTTTTCCGCGGCGGCCGTGAATGTCAATATGCAAACGGGCGGTACAGGCGGAGACGCCGCAGGCGACACTTATTTCGGCACAGAGGCAGTCTACGGGTCTGACTTTGATGACATTTTAACCGGGGCGTCAGGCACAAATGAACTGCGCGGCGGCCTTGGAAATGACATCATAGATGGTTCGGGCGGTAATGACCGGCTTTTCGGCGATGCGGGCGCAGATACACTCATCGGCGGCACGGGGCTTGACGGCGCATATTATACAAATGCTGGCTCGGCTGTGACGGCTGACCTTGTAAATGGCGGTTCAGTCGGCGACGCGGCAGGCGATACATATAATTCTATCGAATGGGTATTCGGCTCTAATTTCGATGATACGCTACTCGGGGACGGCATCGCAAACCGCCTAACGGGCGGCCAGGGCGCTGACACATTGGATGGGCGCGGCGGCAATGATCGGCTGCTGGGCGGTGATGGTAATGACACGATTAATGGCGGCGCAGGGGTTGATTCAATCTTTGGTCAAGACGGCGACGATGTCATGTTCGGCGGAGCTGATAATGACTTCTTCTATGGCGGCGCTGGTATAGACAGCCATGATGGCGGAACTGGGTTTGACTCAATTTCATATCTTGCCTCCAGCAGCGGCGTCTTCGTTGATGTTGTGAGCGGCGGAGATTCGGGAGACGCAAATGGTGACACATATGTCAGTATTGAGCGTTACTTTGGCTCCAACTTTGACGATGTGGTTCTCGGCTCAGCAGCGAATGAAACCATATACGGATATGGCGGCGCTGATGCACTTTACGGCCGCCAAGGTAACGACTCTATATTTGGCGGAGCGGGCGAGGACAGCTTTGGTTATGATCCATCTTCTGACGGCGCGGACGTCATTAATGACTTTGTGGCAGGCGCCTTAGCAAATGAATATATCTTTATCTTTGGCGGGGATCCTAATATCGATACCTTCGCAGAGGTTATGAGTTTTGCCTCTAACTCAAGCGGCAATACGGTCTTCAATTTTGGCGGGGGTAACATTCTGACGGTTATTGGAGTCGCGACAACTGATTTCACGTCGGATGATTTTGACTTTACCGAGACAGTTGCGCCGCAAGAACCTTTAGATCCCGGTGATTATTATGGCCAGGACTATAATCCTGCTGATAATGATTCTGCTGATGTAAATGCGTTTTTTGATTTTCTAGAAATCGGATAGACCTTTGCTCTGCACCTAAAGGTAAAACGCCCCGTTGAAAACGGGGCGTTTTAAAGTGAAATTTCGAGATATTCTAATTGTCTGGAACAGACGGCGTTTTATCTTTCATGGCCTCACCTGCCTTTTCAACGGCCTTATCGCCCGCATCTTTGACGGTATCAGCGGCGTCTTTGGCCATGTCGGCTGCGTTTGATGCAGCGTCTTTTGTACCTTCGACGACGTCTGAAGCTTTATCCATGGTCGCTGAACCAGCATCTTTGGCCATGTCGCCCGCTTTGTCAGCTGCGTTTGTTGCTGCGTCTTTTGCGCCTTCGGCTACGTCTGCAGCTTTATCCATGGTTGCTGAACCAGCATCCTTTACAGCGTCTCCAGCATCTTTAGCCATATCGCCAGCTTTATCAGCGGCCGAAACTGTTGCGTCTTTTGCCTTGCTGGCCGCGTCTTCGGCTTTTGAACAAGCTGTAAAGGTTAAGGCTGTAGCGGCAAGTAACGCTGTCAATAAATGTTTATTCATGTGTTTTCTCCCAATAGGCAACTTCGTATTTAATTCGAGTTGCGGCGGGATAGTGACGTTCAATAGTGGTTTGTAAAGAGTTAATTACAGCTATGTAATGTTAGTTATTGCACCATTAGCCGTTTGAATAGTGATTGCTCCATATAGCCATCAGCCGGAAATCCGCGCGAGCTTTGCCACGCACGGATACCTTTTCGGGTGCCAGAACCGACAACGCCGTCAACACCGCCGACCTTAAAGCCAAGCTGGTTTAGCTTTCTCTGCATGGATTTTTTATCTTCGAAGGAGAGCGGTTTATCGTTACGCGGCCAATCTGTTTTAATGACGGATTTGCCGTTTAGCGCTTCGCCTAACACGGTGATACCCATGGCATAGCTTGTGGAATTATTATACTTTTTGATGACATCAAAATTCTTAAAGGTGAGCAGCTTTGGCCCGCGGTGACCGCCAGGCGCGATAATTTTAGCCTCCAAGAAGCCTGCATCCGCCGACCAGCGCTGACCGCCAATGGGACGCACGCCGAGCGCGGTCCATTCATTGACTGTTTTCTTCGTGGTCTCGAGCAGGCCGTAATCAAAATTGGCATCCACAGCGACTTCGGTCATTACGGGCTCACCCCAGCGCCAGCCATGACGGGCCAGATAATGCGCGGCGGAGCCCAGAGCGTCGGCCTCGTTTTTCCACAAGTCTTTATTACCATCTCCGTCAAAGTCGACGGCGTAGTCTCTGAAGGTCGCAGGAATAAATTGTGTCATCCCCATCGCGCCGGCCCAAGAACTGATGAGCTGATCTTGGCGAACGGCTCCGCTTTTTAGCAAATCCAGCAAGGCATAAAGCTGCGCTTCGCCAAAGGATGTGCGGCGGCCTTCAAAGGCAAATGTCGCCAGCGCGTCGACGGGATAATAATCGCCCATGATTTTCCCATAAGCTGTCTCAAGTCCCCAGATTGATGTCAGTATATGGCGCGGGACTTTGTAGCGGGCTTCGACCGCATCAAATGTTGTTTTGAAATCAGAAAGCTTTGCACGGCCGCCATTAAGACGCGAGGCATTGGCGGCATTGTCAACATAGGACCAGACAGGTTTGGAAAATTCAGGTTGGTTTTTGTCACGGTCTAAGGCGCGTTCTTCAATTTTGGCAGGCAGGATGAGGCTTTCGACCATCTTGCGATCATAGCCCATACGTTCGGCGCGGGCGATAAATTCAGATTTCCATATCGCAAAACGTTCCGCTTGCGGCAGCGCAGCGCGTGCATTGCGCGGCGGCGTGGCGACAGGGCTAGCACTACGCGATTGCGGCTGGGCGGCAGAAGGCGCCTCCGCCGTGCTGGCGCAAGATGGCAACGCAAAAAGCGTTGAAACTAAAACAGGAATGAATGAACGTGACCACATATAGCTTGCTAACAAAATTTAAGGAATCTGCCTAGGGTTGAGTGCAGTCTTATCCGTTTAATTGTGGGCTTATTATGGCAAGCCCTTCCCCACACGCAGAATCGGGCCTATAAGCATTCTATGAGTGAACAAGAGCCCAATCAGAATTACCAAGTTCTGGCGCGTAAATACCGCCCGACAACCTTTGAGGATATGATCGGCCAAGAGGCAATGGTCACGACGCTGCAAAATGCCTTTAAGGCAGGGCGTGTAGCCCATGCCTTTATGCTGACGGGGGTGCGCGGTATCGGTAAGACAACCACGGCGCGACTGCTCGCAAGGGCGCTTAATTATGAGAGCGATACGGTCAAGGGGCCATCTGTTGAGCTGGGAACGCCGGGTAATCATTGCGAGATGATTATGAGCTCATCGCATATGGACGTGCTTGAAATGGACGCGGCGTCGCGGACCGGTGTTGAGAATATGCGCGAAATGCTGGACGGGGTGCGCTACGCTCCTGCAACGGCGCGCTATAAAGTCTATATCATCGATGAGGTGCATATGCTCTCGGCAGGCGCCTTTAACGCGCTGTTGAAAACGCTTGAAGAGCCGCCAGATCATGCGAAATTTATCTTCGCAACGACAGAAATCCGCAAGGTTCCGATTACCGTGCTCTCACGCTGTCAGCGTTTTGATCTGCGCCGCGTCGAAGCGGATGCGTTGCAAGATCATCTCTCCAAGATTTGCGTAAAAGAGGGCGCGAATGTTTCCGATGACGGCCTTGCGCTGATTTCCCGGGCGGCCGAAGGCTCTGTCCGCGACAGCCTTTCTCTGCTCGATCAAGCTATCGTGCAATCGGGCCTCGACGGGGCAGCGGTGTCTGGCGAACAAGTCCGCATCATGCTTGGCCTTGCCGATCGCGTGCGTATTCTCGATCTCTTTTCGCTGGCTGCAACGGGTGACGGTAAAGGCGCTCTCATAGAAATGCGCAGTCAATATGATGACGGGGCTGACCCCGCTATTGTGATGCGCGATATGCTCGATATTTGCCACGAAGTTAGCCGCGCCAAGACCCTTGGAGCGGATGCCGCCTTTGACGCCGCGCCAGATCAAGTCGCGCGGCTACAGGAATTAGCAGAAAAGCTCTCGCTCGGGCAGTTAACGCGGATTTGGCAGATGCTGCTTAAGGCGCATAATGATGTGCGCATGGCCCCCGCGCCTTTGGCCGCAGCAGAAATGGCATTGCTAAAATTATCTGTCGCAGGACAAATGCCGCCGCCGGAACTTGCCGCGCAAATTATTGAACAAATGAAAGCGGGGGGCGTGACGCCGCCTGTTGTCTCGCCGTCCTCAACTGGCCCGGCGCCTTCAGCGCCTACCCCGCCTGCCTCGGCTATGGCCTCATCAGGCGGCTCGTCTATGTCGTCCGCGCCAGCCCCCGTTTCAGCGCCGCAAGCTGTAAGCACGCCCGCGCCAACCGTGATGCTCAGCTCGCTTGAGGATTTAGTGAACGCTATTCCCGATGCGCAAATCGGGCTTAAATCTGACATTAAACGATATGTGCGGCCCATCCGCTTTAAGCCCGGCGCAATGACATTTGAGCCCGCCCAAGGCGCGCCGGTTTCGCTGCCAGGTAAGATTGTCACTGCGATAAAAGACCTTACAGGCGAGCTGTGGATTGTCTCGCCAGAAACCAGCGGCGGCGGCGCTACGCTGAATGAAATCAAGAAAAATGCGCGCGCCGAGCAAGAGGCCAAAGACCGCGCCCACCCTGCCTTTAATCATCCACTGCTCGCCAATGCGAAACTCATTGAAATTCGCAAGACAGCCCCTACATCCATACCGACCAATGTCATTGACGGAAATTTCGGAGACTAATCGTGAAAGATTTAATGGGCCTGATGAAACAGGCAAAAGAGATGCAAAAAAAGATGGCCGTGGCCCAAGAACAGGTCGCTGACATCACAGTCGAAGGCCGCTCTGGCGGCGGGCTCGTCAGTGTAGAACTCGCAGGCGGCGGGAATATGAAGTCATTGCGGATAGACCCGTCTCTTTTTGGTTCAGCCGAACAAGACGACATGGAAATGGCCGAAGACTTGATTGTTGCAGCTTATCAAGACGCGAAAGTGAAATTGGATGAGGCGCAAGCTAAGACGATGAAAGACGCTATGGGGGATATCCCCTTGCCGCCTGGGATGAACCTGCCGTTTTAGCGATCCAGCCTAATTGACAGGGTGCTTCGAATTGATTTTTGTCCTTCTCCCATGGGAGAGAAATAATAAGGGGAGCACTCAAAAATTCCCTCATTACAAGGTTCGCCGGGTTGAAGCCCAGTCTTGCAATCCATAACAACATCTTGCCCCCCAGCACCGTCATCGCCCGACTTGATCGGGCGATCTATAGTGATGCCTTAGATCCTTTATGCTTATGTCTTTTTCTTTCTCGGCACCTTTGATTTGAAGCCCAAATAATAGAATCAGAACTCCTAAGTGACCGCGAGCGCACCACCATGGATCACCCGATCAAGTCGGGCGATGACAGGGGTGAATTTACCGTTTTTGGAGCGGAAAGTTTGTAGGAGGGTTATGTTAGTGGTTTGAGAGCTTGGATAATAATCACTCGAACACCGCCCTTCCACCGCCCTGAATTTTCCGCTAGCATCTTTTAATAACCGAAAAATCGGAAACATAAGGGGAAAGCTCTTGGTGGCTAATATCTTAACAGCGGAACCGCTCACGGCGCAGGGACAGTCTCGGACGCGGCGGCATCTTTTTGGCGCTTTTTTGGATGCGGCCAAAACGCATGGCGGTGATAAGCCAATTATCATTGATGGTGATGGGAAAAACTTCATTTACAAAGACCTTTTACGGGCCTCATTCGCGCTTTCCGCGCCGATAAAAAAACATACGCGCGGGGATGAAAATGTTGGCATATTGCTGCCGACGGGGGCAGGGGCCGCGATTGCCTTGCTATCCATTCATGCGGCGGGGCGTGTGCCGGCTATGCTGAATTTTACAGCGGGGATTAAGAACCTGAAAGCGGCGGCGGACACAGCCCCTTTTGATACGATTGTCACGGCGCATAAATTCATCAAGATTGCGGGGCTAGAAAAACTCATAGAGCAGCTCTCGGAATTTGCGACTATTCTTTATCTGGAAGACCTTAAAGAAGAGATTGGCATTGGTCCAAAAATACGCGCTATTTTGGGCCCAATTATCCCATCCCTTTTTGTGCCCAGGCCTGACCCCGATGATACAGGCGTTATTCTCTTTACGTCAGGGACAGAGGGAAACCCAAAAGGCGTTGTGCTGACCCACGCCAATATCCTCGCCAATGTTGAACAGATAGAACAGCATGTTGAGCTTGAGGATAGTGACATTATTTTTAATCCGCTGCCGACCTTTCATTGTTATGGGTTAACGGCGGGAACGCTTTGGCCAATTTTTAGTGGCCGCAAAGTCGTGCTGCATCCGTCGCCGCTCCAGACAAAAACGATTGCTCAGCGTATCGCTAAAACGCAGGCGACTGTCATTTTTGCGACGGATACTTTTCTGCAACAATATATGCGTGCGAGTAAAGATGGCGGGCTGAACTCTTTGCGTATTGCTGTGTGCGGGGCGGAGCGCGTGCGCGAAGAAACACGAAAAACGGCCGAGCAACGCTTTGATATGGAAGTCCTTGAAGGTTACGGGGTGACGGAATGTGCGCCCGTCTTGGCGGCCAATCAGCCCGGTGATATTCAGGCCGGAACAATAGGTAAGATGCTCCCCGGTATTGAAGCGCGCTTGGAGCCTGTTGAAGGCCTTGATGAAGGCGGGCAGCTTTGGGTGCGCGGCCCGAATATTATGAAGGGCTATATTTCGCCCGATAATCCCGGGCAGCTTGTCCCGCTAGAGGGCGGCTGGCATGATACAGGCGATGTGGTGTCCGTTAATGATGACGGACATTATGTCATTCGCGGACGAATTAAACGCTTTGCCAAAATTGGCGGAGAAATGGTCTCTTTGATGGTTGTAGAAAACTGCGCGGCCGCAGTCTGGCCAGAAAAAATGCATGCCGCCGCAATCGTCCCCGATCCAAAACGCGGAGAGCAGATTATATTAGTGACAGAAGAGCCCGATGCTAAACGCCGCGAGCTTTTAACATGGGCGCAAACGCATGGGGTGCCGGAAATATCTGTGCCTAAGAAAATTGTCTATGTAGAGAGCTTGCCTGTTTTAGGGACTGGCAAGCTTGATTATGTGTCCATAACGGCCCTCGCAAAAGAAGCAATAAGTGCATGAATAGGCGGCAAGTCCTGGCGGTAGGATTAGGGGCTTCGGCTTTGGCCGCTTGCGCGTCACCAGACACAGACAAAGAAACAGAAAGAAAAGCGGTCATATCGCCAGAGCAATATCGCCAAGCTTTTGAAGGCTTCGCCGTAAATGTAGAATCATGGTGGACGGAGAGGCCCTTTGAGGCGCGGTTCGATCTTGCCGCTCAGAACCATTTTTCTCATGTTGAGTTTTGGTTTATTGATAGCTGGAAACGGGACGCCAAAGCGCTTGCAAAGCTCGCAGCTGATGCCGGCGTTAAAGTCGCGCAAATTGTTGGCGACGCTCCCGCTTTGGCTAAGCCCGAAGTGCGCGGGGAGTTTCTTGATAATGTTAAACGCGCCATTGAAAATGCGCAGATCTTAGGCACAGATATTGTGACGCTGACGGGGCATCAGGACGTTGACGGTATTTCGACTGCAGACGCTTTAAAAACCTATCAAGACCATATCGCAGCCTCTGCGGAGCTGTGGGACGGGGCTAAAATCTATGCGGCGATTGAGCCTTTTAACCCTCATAACCATCCTGGCCATTTTGTATATGGTCACACCGAAGCGCTTCGAATCTGCGAAGAGATTGCCTCGCCATATGTCAAAATCAACTGGGATTTATTTCATATGCAGCGCCATGAGGGAGAGCTCATTGGAAATCTACGGCGCGGCAAAGACCAAATTTGTTACATGCAATTGGCCGATAGTCCTGACCGTCATCAACCGGGTACGGGAGAAATTGATTATAAAAATGTGATCAAGGCGTGCCGCGAGGCGGGATATACACGGCCCATTGGCCTTGAGCTTTGGGCCAAAGGCGGTGACTATGCGGCGGCGGGTGAAGATATCTATAATTTGGCTATTTCACTTTGAGCTTTCCCCATATGTGAATTTCGGGCAGCATGAAGGTTAGATTTAAAAGGTTCATTATGTTGCGCGGCTTATTTTCCTCATTGTTATTATCTGGCGCTATTTGTCTTAGCGTGACGGCCACGGCCAAAGATACAGCAGGCGCTAACGCGCTGATGAGCTATGATGCAATTCACCACCCTGTGATGGCAGGTAAGGGAATGGTCTCTGCGCAAGACCGCATCGCCGCTGAGGTTGGGCGCGATATTCTGGCGCGCGGCGGAAATGCAATTGACGCCGCTGTGGCGACAGGCTTCGCGCTCGCTGTGACCCATCCCCAAGCCGGTAATCTTGGCGGCGGCGGTTTTATGATGGTGCATCTGGCTGAAACGGGTGAGGTGATTGCGCTTGATTTTCGCGAAATGGCTCCTGCAGGGGCGACGCGCGATATGTATTTGGGCGCTGACGGTGAGGTGGATAACCGCCTCGCGCAATATTCACGTTTATCAGCGGGCGTGCCGGGCACCGTTATGGGTCTGCTCGACGCGCTGGAGTCTTACGGAACTATGACCCGGCGTGAAGTGATGGGGCCCTCCATCAAGCTCGCCTCCAAAGGTTTTCCGCTCAGCTACGCCATGGCTGAAAGCCTAGAAGATAGCCGCGAACAGCTATCTGTGGATCCGAGCACAGTTGATTATTTTCTGGGCCGCAAAGCGGGGGAGCGCTTTACGCAAAGGGACCTGGCCAAGACTTTGCGCCGTATTCAGAAATCGGGCGCAAAGGGGTTTTACGAAGGCAAGACGGCGGACCTTATTATTGCGGAGATGCAAGAGGGACGCGGGGTTATGACGCTTGAGGATCTCGCCAATTATCAAACCGTCAAACGCGAAGCTGTTATGGGGACATATAAAGGTCATGAGCTTTACGCCATGAGCCCGCCATCCTCTGGCGGCGTGCATATTGTTCAGATGCTCAATATTTTAAGCGGTTATGACTTACAGGCAGATGGCCATAATAGCGCGGCTTATCTGCATAAATTAATCGAAGCCATGCGCCGTGCTTATGCTGACCGCTCAAAATATCTAGGAGACCCAGACTTTGTAGATGTGCCCGTCGCGGCCTTAACCGCGCAAAGCTACGCCGATGATTTGCGCGAAACGATTTCGCCTAATGTGGCGGCTAAATCGAGCGATATCACACCCGGCGCGAAGCTGCCCTATGAGAGCGTCAACACCACGCATTACTCCGTCATCGACAAAGTCGGTAATGCGGTTTCTGTAACCTATACGCTGAATTTTTCCTATGGCAGCGGCTATAGCGTCGATGGGGCGGGGTTTATTCTTAATAATGAAATGGATGATTTTTCCGCTAAGCCGGGTTCGCCCAATGGTTATGGCCTGATAGGCGGAGAGTTTAATAAGATTGAGCCGCGCAAAAGACCGCTCTCTTCTATGACGCCTGTCATCGTCAAAAAAGATGGCAAGGTCGTCCTCGCGACAGGCAGTCCCGGCGGCTCGACCATTATTACCTCGGTCATGCAAATGGTTTTGAACGTGATTGAGTGGGATATGAACCTAGCTGAAGCCGTGCATAAGCCGCGTATTCATCACCAATGGCTCCCTGATATTGTCATTACCGAGCCTGGCATTTCGCGCGATACGCTAAATCGCCTCTCCGCAATGGGCCATAACCTGCCCAAAGATGAAAATGGCGATTACGCCCATACTGTTCTGGGCCGTGTAAACTCTGTGGGGCAAGGGCAGGGCGTCGCGCTCGGATCTGCTGATCCGCGCGGACCTAAATCAGCTGCCATTGGGTATTAGCACCTTTTAAGAGCCTTCCATCCATCACGATTAATCCCGTTATGCAAGGGAATGAATGGGAGTTGGAGGACGCTTACGCAGGAGAGAGTTTGAGGCTTTTCAAATGCGTCAAATTTTGAATAACAAAGCCCCCTATACACCCCATCCTGAGAGTGTTAATTCATTCCCGAATGGGAGATGTTTTGATGGGTAAAAATAAGTTTGATCCTATTCCGCAGCCGGAGGCTATTCCGGTTATAGGCAATGTTTTATCGGTTGATTCCAATGCCCCGCTCCAAAGCTTAATGGAGCACGCCAAAGAGCAAGGCCCCATTTTCTGGCTGGATATGTTGGGGACGCCAATCATGATTGTGTCAGGCCCCGAGCTTGTCAATGAACTTTGCGACGAAACCCGCTTTGATAAAACTGTGCGCGGCCCCTTAAAGCGCGTTCGCGCAATTGGCGGTGACGGCCTGTTTACGGGCGATACGGTCGATCCAAATTGGTCTAAAGCGCATAATATTCTTATGCCGACCTTCGCGCAAAAGGCCATGGAAGATTATCTGCCCATGATGGCCGATATTGCTGAGCAGCTTATGGCGAAATGGGAACGGCTTAACGCGGATGAAGAGATTGATGTTGTGCGGGACATGACGGGGCTCGCGCTTGATACGATCGGCCTTTGCGGCTTTGATTATCGGTTTAACTCTTTTTACCGTAAAGATTTTCACCCCTTTATTGACGCGCTTAACCGCACACTTGAAACCTGTATGAGTTTTAAAGGCATTCCCTTAGAGAAAATGCTGATGAGATCGCGCCTAAAGCAGATGGATATCGATGTTGACTATATGAATACGCTTGTCGATGAGATCATTAAAGAAAGACGCCGCGGCGGAGGCCAGCAAAAAGACCTTTTAAACTTCATGCTCGCAGGGCGAGACCCGGTGTCTGGCGAAACATTGTCGGATGAAAATATCCGGTATCAAATAAATACATTTTTGATCGCGGGACATGAAACCACGTCAGGCCTATTATCTTTCACGCTTTATTATTTGCTAAAACACCCCGAGGTCTTGGCGCGGGCACGCGAAGAAGTTGATCAAGTGCTTGGGAAAGATATTGGCCGCGCCCCGACTATCGCCCAAATTGGAAAGCTGGAATATACCAGAGCGATTTTACTCGAAGCGCTTCGCCTCTGGCCCACAGCGCCTGCTTTTAGCGTGTCGCCCTTTAAGGACGAAATCATTGGAGGGAAATACTCTATCCCGAAGGGAACATTTGTAACGGTTTTAATCCCGAGCCTGCATCGCGACCCAGAGGTTTGGGGAGATGACCCCGAAAGTTTTGACCCTGATAGATTTTCAAAAGCCGCCGAAGCCGCGCGGCCAGCCTATGCCTATAAGCCCTTTGGAAATGGACAGCGCGCCTGTATTGGCCGACAATTTGCCCTGCAAGAAGCGGTTTTGGTTTTGGGCATGATTTTACAGCGCTTCCAACTCTTTGATCCCGCAAATTATCAACTGGATATCAAAGAAACACTTTCAATTAAGCCCGAAGGCTTTTCGATTAAGGCGCGGCTGAGGGACGGCATAACGCGTAACCAAACGCAAGCTGACGCCGTTATTGAAACGGGCCCGGTCACGAAACGGGCTAAGCATGGCGGGAAACTGACAATTCTTTATGGGTCCAATCTTGGCACGGCGGAGGGCTATGCTCATGAGTTGGCGCAAATGGGCGATGTTAACGGCTTTGAAACAACGCTGGCAGATTTGGACAGCTATGCTGGCGGCCTGCCGACATCAGGCGCGGTTATCATTGTCACGGCGTCCTATAATGGGGCCCCGCCCAATAATGCGATTAAATTTGTCAAAGCCCTAGAAGCGGCGAAATCTGATTTTGCTAAAGGCGTGATCTATGCCGTATTCGGCTGCGGAAATCGCGACTGGGCGTCCACTTTTCAAACGATACCGCGCCTGATTGATCAGCGCCTTGAAGAGCTTGGCGCAGTCCGTTTTGCGCCTCGCGGGGAGGGCGACGCGCGCGAAGATTTATCAGGGCAGTTTCACGACTGGTTTGATAATCTTTGGCCTCAATTAGGAGAGGCTTTGGATCTAAATATTGATTTCACCAAAACCAGCGACGCCGCTCCGCTTTATTCGGTTCAAATATCCGAGAGCGTTACGGCCCATCCCGTTGCGCAGCAAGCAGGCGCAATGCCAATGGTGATTACCGATAATTATGAGCTACAAAATAAAACCGGCAAAAACCAGTCTAAGCGCTCTACCCGCCATATCGAAGTTAAATTGCCAGAGGGCGTGACCTATCTGCCCGGGGACCATCTTTGCGTTGTGCCCGTTAATAGCCGTGATTTGGTTGAGCGCGCCTTAACCCGTTTTGGGTTTGAGGCGGACACCTATATTCGCGTAAATGTCGATGGCGGGCGGCGCAGCCCCTTTCCCAATGGCAGTACATTTTCGCTTAAGCGGTTAGCCGAGGTTTACGGCGAGTTACAAGCTGTCGCGACTCGCAAAGACATGGACGTTTTGGCGGCCAATACGAATTGCCCCCATTCGCAAAAAACATTGCGAGCCTGGGCTGCGCCCGCCAAAGACGGCATAGATTTATACCGAGACGAAGTGCTGCTGAAACGGCGCTCTGTTCTCAATATTTTGGAATTATATCCGGCTTGCGAACTTCCCTTTGCGGTCTATCTCGAAATGATTCCCTTTTTAACGCCGCGTTTTTACTCCATCTCCTCGGCGCCTAGCCACAATCCTGGGCATTGCACAATTACGGTTGGCGTTGTTGAAGGCGAGGCCTTGTCGGGTGAGGGCGAGTATCACGGCGTGTGTTCGAATTATTTGGCGCGCTCGGCTATTGGCGACACCATCCAAGCCGTCATCCAAGAACCGACCTTACCATTTAGAGTTCCAAACGAGGCGGCGACGCCGATCATAATGATCGGTCCCGGTACAGGTCTGGCGCCTTTTAGAGGGTTCATTCAAGATAGGCGCTCTAAACAGAAAGCCGGCGAAAAACTGGGCGATGCCATGCTGTTTTTTGGATGTCGTCACCCCGATCATGATTATATTTATAAAGATGAATTAGAAGCCGCGGCGGCTGAAAAGCTCATTGATTTACAGCTTGCATTTTCGCGCAAGACGAAAAAGAAAGTCTATGTTCAAGACAGGCTGCGGGAGCAAGCCTCCAAGGTTTGGGCGCTCATTAAAAAAGGCGCAATTATTTATGTCTGCGGAGACGGCGCGGGGATGGAGCCTGGCGTGAAAGCTGTGCTCGCCGATATTTATGCGAAAGAGACGGGGCTCAGCCAAGAGGACGGCCTGAAATGGATGGAACAGATGGCCCAAGATGGACGTTATGTTCTTGATGTCTGGGCGGGTTAGAAGAAACCATAATATCCTTAATCTTTTGGCGCGCATTGTTTAGGCTTGCGGCGAATCGAAAGGCCTTTGCATATGGCGTCTAATGTCAGTCCTGAAATTGAACGGCTTATAGCTCTACTCTCCAAGCTCCCGGGGCTCGGGCCTCGCTCTGCGCGCCGGGCCGCGCTTGACCTTATTAAAAAACGCGATGCGGTGATGCGGCCTTTAGCGGCGGCCATGGCAGAGGCGGCGGAGAAGATTTCAACCTGCGAAACTTGCGGGAATGTGGACGCGCAAAATCCTTGTAATATCTGCGCTGCGCCTGGGCGTGATCAAAGCATCATTTGCGTTGTGCAAGATGTCGGAGACCTCTGGGCGATGGAGCGCGCGGGCGCCTTTAAGGGGCAATATCATGTGCTGGGCGGAACGCTCTCGGCGCTGGACGGCGTGCGGCCTGAGGATTTAAATATAGCGGGGCTGATTGAACGGGCCAAAGTGGGAGACATCAAAGAAGTTATCCTCGCCATGAACGCGACAGTCGACGGCCAAACAACTGCGCATTATATTACTGATCATTTGGAAAAGGCCGGCGTGACAATTTCTCGTTTGGCGCACGGCGTTCCTGTTGGCGGCGAGCTTGATTATCTCGATGACGGCACAATTACCGCTGCGATGAAAAGCCGGCGGCCTTTTTAGATAATGCCGTTTAGTCCGAGAGTGTTCGAGCGCGCCTCTTTTAAGCTTACCTCTTCTGGTGTCTTTCTTATCCTCGCCAATTGCATCCCTATAATCGGGATTTTTCTCTTTGGCTGGGACGCGGCGACGATACTGGTCCTCTATTGGCTGGAAAGCGTGATTATTGGGATTGTCAATATCCCCAAAATTCTAGCCTGCCGAAAAGGGGGACGGGGAGTTTTTGTGTCGATGATGTCTAACCTATTTATTTGCGTGTTTTACATGGTTCACTATGGAATATTCACGGGAGTGCATGGCGTATTTTTGGCAGAGCTATTAGGCGCGCGGCCTGTCATGGACGGCCTCATTCATGGGGGGCCGTTAGTTTGGACGGCATTTATATTTTTCGTCAGCCATTTATTTTCGATGCTGGTAAACTTCTTTGGGAAGAAAGAATATTTGGGCCGCACGCCCCATGAACAAATGTTCTCTGTCTATGGACGTGTTTTCGTTATGCACATTGTTATCATTTTTACGGGCTTTGCAGCGCTGGCATTTGGGGCGCCCATTATTGCGGTGATTATGCTTATTGGCCTGAAAACAGTCATGGACCTAGCAGCGCATAATAAAGAGCATCAGAACCGTGAGGCGGTTACCGCCTAAATCGGCCCTTCAGTTTTAAACGTGCAAAATCCTTGAGGTTTTAGGCTCACGAATACGTGATGATATTATTCTTGACCGATTGGTTAAGTATGTTATGTAGAAATTGTTCCTGCAACTGAGCAGGCAAAAAATTTAACTTTAACTTGACCATACGGTCAATAATAACTGAACTGAAAAGAGAGACTAACATGACAACCAAATCACTTATAAAAGATATCTTGATAACAACGACAGGCGTGAGCGCTTTCACTTTAATCGCTTTGGCGCCGGTCCTTGCATATGCATCAGACACTGCGCCGAAAGCCCAAGAGGCTGCTGTTCAGGTGGTTGACGCCAGAGCTGAGCTTTCAGGAAGCTTTGAAGGCCGCACCAAACATGTCACCTCCGGCGAAGTGTCGATTATTAAAACTGACGCAGGCTATGAGTTGATCCTTGGCGATAACTTCTTCCTCGACGGCGCGCCCGACCCTGTCATCGGATTTGGCAATAACGGCAAATATGACAAAGCGACGACATTTACGAAGCTCGAAAAGAAAACTGGCCGTCAGACCTATGCCTTGCCCGAAGGATTTACGTTGAGCAATTATAGCCAAGTCTTTGTGTGGTGTGAAAAATTCGCTGTCCCCCTCGGCGTTGCAACATTGTCCTAAGTTCAAAATCTAAAATTCAAAAAAGGAGAAAAATTATGTCCTTTCTTATAAGATCAACATTCGCAGCCCTTGCATTTGTGGGAATGGCCTCTGTGCCGTTCGCCGCAAATGCGGCGCCGGCTAATGCTGAATTAATCACGGCAAGCTCTACGGCTTTGGGCGATCAAAGTTTCACCAAGAAGAAATATAACATCAAAGGCCATTGGAGCGTCGTGCAAGAAGGCGGAAAAACCATCATCCGTTTCTCTGAGAATTTCAAAACCAAAAAAGGCCCCGACCTTAAGGTCTTCCTCTCGCCGCAAACGGTGGGCGATGTTACCGGAAAAACGGCATTGGACGGCGCAGTGACCTTGGGTGTTTTGAAATCCAATAAAGGGACGCAAGATTACGTCGTTCCTAACGGTGTATCTCTGGTGAATTTCTCAAGTGTTCTGATCCATTGTGAAGCCTATTCTGTCCTGTGGGGCGGAGGCCGTTTGTAATGGCGCAGTCTAAAATCACATTAGCGCTGAGCCTTGCGCTGGCCGCGGGGTTTATATTCTTCGGCGTCCAGAAATTTGGCGGGGAAAACATCGTTTTTGAGACCATTGCGCAGCGTTCGGGTTTCAGTTTCTTTGACCCTTTTGTTCGAATGTTCACTGGCGTAACCGAATTAGCGGTGGCGCTCCTTCTCCTTATTCCGCGCACGCGGCTCTTAGGAGCTTTAGGCGGAGCAGGGCTATTAGTCGGCGCGATAGGGTTTCACCTTTCGCCTTGGCTGGGCATTAATGTCCCAACTATTGGGCATTTTCTTTTCATCGCCGCCGTGACCATGCTGATCGGCTCGCTTATTAACCTAGCGTTTTTGCGCAAACCTCAAACTCACTAAAGGAGGATCTCATGCAACCCGAAATCATTCTCTATACCAAAGATTACTGTCCCTATTGTCAGCGTGCCAAAGCATTGCTGACCGCCAAAGGCTTAACATATACCGAATTTGAAGTGGCTGATAATCCCGAAAAATTCGCTGAAATGATGCAGCGCTCAAATGGCGGCCGGACTGTGCCGCAAATCTTTATCGGTGATATCCCTATTGGCGGCGCAATGGATATGTTTGCGCTCGATGAGGCTGGGAAATTAGACCCGCTCTTGAAACTTCAACCCGCGACTTAAACGTTTCATCTGGGTCCGCTCTCCCCACATTGTACCTGGATAGGCTTTGGATCCGTCTTGTATCAAGACGGGTCCATTGCCGCTTAAATTTTATGACGCCGGCTTACGAAACTCTGTTATATTGGAAGCTGGCTTTTCTTCTTCTACATCTAGGCTCTCAATTTTATCGGCGCGCTTCGTAATTTTTTCCGTGCTGATACGAATTTTCCGAATGTCTTCATTTGACTGATTGAAATGCGTTTGCAATTTGGCGACGCGGTCATCCAGCAGCACGACATCCTTGGCCATCGCGCCGACTTCGCGCTGAATAATATGGGCCTGTTCCCGCATAGCGGCATCTTTCATTACAGCCCGCATCGTATGGAGCGTCGCCATGAATGTCGTCGGCGAGACAATCATCACTTTCTGGCTAAAGCTTTTATCAATGACCTGCGGGAAATTAGCATGAAGCTCTGCGTAGATTGCTTCACTGGGTAGGAATAGCAGCGCAATGTCATGTGTCTCCCCAAAGATGAGATACTTACTCGCAATATCGTTAATGTGTTTTGTCACGTCCCGCGTAAAGTCTCGCCCCGCCTGAGTTTGTTGCGGCGTATTATCAGCCTCAGTAAAGCGCCGCCAAGCCTCCATGGGAAACTTACTATCAATCGCAACGTCCCCTTGGTCACCCGGCAGATGTATCATCGCGTCAACGCGGCTATTATTGGAGAGCGTATGCTGAAAACTATAGGCATTGGGCGGCAAGTAATTCTCAATAAGGTCTTGCATTTGTTTCTCGCCAAAGGCTCCGCGAGATTGCTTATTAGAGAGTAGGTTTTGCAGCCCCGACACTTCGCCGGACAAGGTTTCGATATTTTTTTGTGCGTGGTCAATAAGGGCGAGCCGTTCATGAAGGTGCTTGAGGCTGACCGAATTTTTCTCTTGCGTTGCTTCAATTGACAGTCCGACGCGTTCACTCACTTTGTTTAGCCGCGTATCAAGGCTCTCGCGCAGCATGGTCTCGCGTTTAGCACTATCTTCGGCCATTTGGGACAGGCGTCCTTGCAGCTCCGCTTGACGATCCGTCATCTGGGTCAAGTGACCTTCAAGCTTTGCCGCTCTTGCCGCGTCTCGTGCTTGGGCCGCTCCGTTCCCGCGCCGCGCAAAAATCAGCGTAATCAAAGAGCCCAATAGCAAAAGGGCCGCGCCGAGAATAATCTCAACAAGCGTCAATTCCAGACCTGAATAACTTACCAAAGGTTCCATATTTGTTCTGGTAGCCCGATTCCGCCATTATGGGAAGATGTTTCACGGACTAGGGTTTAATATCACCGCGTTAACCTTTTGTTCATTTTTATTCATCTTTCATTCAGGCGATTTTCTCTTTGATAAAGGTCAGAGGAAAAAGTCATGATGACAGATTTATCAGAGTCAAAACAGCAAAGCGGATTTCCCGCTGTAAACAACATAATCGCCGCGATTGAAGCCGAACCGCGCCGCGACTATGCCCCGAGCGATTCCAAGGTTGGCTTTATCGTGACCTCAATTGCTGAAGAGAACGGTTTCCACGATTTATGGACACCCGAAGAGCGCGCCGTCTGCGCAGCCCTGCAGCGCCTATCCTGCGGCCCGCGCTCAGCCCATTACGGATGGCGACTCTACGCGCAATACCGGCAAAGCGGCGAAGTGGGCATGGGGCATGTGAGTTATTGAGGGAGAGCGTTTGTTTCTCTAAATCATACTGGCATTGGTCGGTTGCTCGAACAGGACCCGCCCGAATAATTCGTAAGACGCAGGCGCCGTTACGATGTGCTGCGTAATCGCGTGGGCGTCTCGGAAGCGTCTTTGAATGGGGCTGTTTTCATAGAGAACTGTCCCGCCGCCAAGTTCATAAACAACGCGGCAGACTTTGGCCGCTATGTGAGTCATATGAGTGCAGGCGAGGCGCAGCGCTGCGCGGCGCTCCACGCTTTGCGCGCCTTCGCTTTTGGCCTGTTCCCATGTCAGCGCGATCTCCTCAACCATATAGGCCCGCGCGGCCTTAAGGCTTGCTAGCGCTTTGGCATAATCCGCTTGAACCGAGGCGCGCTCCGATAGTCGCCGCGATGACCCTTGGCTCTTCTTGGCGCTGGCCAGTTCATAAAACTCATTCAGCGCGCCTTGCGCATTGCCAAGCGCGACAGAGGCAACGCCAATGCCAAGCAATCCAAAAGGCGGAAAGGTATAAAGCGGGCTCGTCTCTCTTGGATTCTCAAAGCGGCTTAATATACTATAGGTTTTGGGCACGCGAAGCTCTTTGACCGCAATATCACCAGACCCTGTCCCGCGTAGCCCCGCTACATGCCAAGTATCCAGCAGCTCAACATCTTTCGTGCGCACCATCAACATTCGCGGCTCGGGCATAGTCTCATTCTCTCCTGCCACCATTGCGCCAAGGCCAATCCATTGACTATTGGCGCTACCAGATCCCCAGGGCCACCGCCCCGTCAGAATATAATCATCGCCCTCAATAATGGCGCGGCCCATAGGCGCAAAAATACCCCCCGCAATCATATCAAGATCGCCGTAAATATCTCGCGCCACATCAGGGGCAAGATAGGCGGCAGGGAGAACAGCAGTGCAGGCGATCATCGTGCACCAAGACGCGCTGGCATTTGCCATTGCGAGTGTCTCAAGCATTTCCATGAACACAGCAGGCAAGCTTTCCATCCCGCCAAGGCTGGCGGGGGTGAGAGCGCGAAAGACTCCTGCCTTGGCCATGGTGGCAGCGAGATCGGCGGGCAAGCGGCGGGCTGTGTCCATTTCTTGGGCGCGTGCGGATAATTCAGTGGCGAGGAATTGG
The DNA here is from genome assembly GCA_039977295.1 of Hellea sp. GTDB lineage: Bacteria > Pseudomonadota > Alphaproteobacteria > Caulobacterales > Maricaulaceae > Hellea. Next base: position 26,716 of record JBDWDN010000004.1, read on the forward strand.
GCAGCGCTGAGGGCATCATGGGGAGTTTGTATCATGGAGCATTTTTGCGAGGATCATACACATTGTCAATTATGGAGCACTCACAATTTGAAAGAAGGGGTGAAAATTTTATGTGATGTTTATGAAGAGCAGGTGAGGGTTAGATCGCTACCACATCTTCCAGGTTCTTTATTTGTTCTAGTATTACTCTGTTGGATGTTTATACAGAATCGCTCTAGAGGAGCAGCATATGCAAGGTTTTCAGAAAAGTTTTAGTGAAGTAATAGAGTGTGCTGGTCTTACTGCGTCTTCAGATAATTCTAATCATGGGAGTCAGCAAAATTCTAATTCATGTAATGAGATTAGCGGCGAAAATTTCTGCAATTACCTACGTAACTTCGACAGAGTGGGCCGGGACACACAAGAATTTGTCAAAAATGATGTAACCTATTTCGTCAATGACTTTTGGACCGCAAAACAACGTCAAAGTAACCGTATTCATGAAATTAGTTATCGGGCTTGTTTTAAGGCAGAACTTCCAGCTTTTTTTATTGAAAGCCTCACAAATCCAGGGGACCTTGTCTTAGATCCATTTATGGGTCGTGGAACGACACTTGTTCAGGCTAACTTACTTGGCCGTGTTCCATATGGGAACGATATAAGCCCCTTAAGTAAAATGCTTGTCGCCCCTCGTCTTTCGCCTCCTTCAATGCAGCAAATCAAGGAGAGACTTGAAGTCTTAGAGAGAGAGTTCGATCAAATCGAGGATATCCAAGTCGACGATGATCTGCTTGTCTTTTTCCACCCGAAAACATTGAAAGATATTTCCAAGTTACGGGATTGGTTTATTCAGGGCACGGCTAATGGTAACCTCGATGCCGTAGACTCCTGGATTCGCATGGTAGCTCTAAATCGACTTACAGGGCATTCAGCGGGCTTCTTCTCTGTTTATACATTGCCACCTAATCAAGCGACAACTGTTGACAGACAAAAGAAAATTAATGCTAAAAGAAATCAAACGCCCGAAGAAAAAGATATCTTTTCAATTATTTTGAAAAAATCAAAGTCTTTGCTGAGCCAATATGATTACAGCCATTCTACGGATGTTTTTGGTCTTTCCACAGGATCAGCCTCCCAGCTTGAGTCTATAGATAATAATTTGGTGTCATTAATCGTGACATCTCCTCCGTTTTTAGATGTCGTTGATTATGCCAAAGATAATTGGTTAAGGGCTTGGTTTGCGGGGTTCTCAATAGATGATGTTGAAATCTCTATTCATAAAAAAGTAGAAGACTGGACGGCTTTTGCACGGGAGTGTTTCATTGAGTTTGGCCGCATCTTGAAGCCGGGAGGATTTATTGCCTTTGAGGTGGGGGAAGTTCGTAATGGGTCCATCCTCTTAGAAGATTTGGTAATTGAAGCGATTGAAGGCCTTAATTTCAAAGTTCACGGCGTTATGATTAATGATCAGAAGTTCTTCAAAACGTCAAATTCTTGGGGCGTGTCAAACAATTCCAAAGGGACGAATACTAATCGAATTGTGATTGTGGAGAAGGTATAGCAATCATCACCGTCTAGAACGGCGGAGCCCATAGGTTCGAAAATAGCCGCGGCAATCATGGCGCAACGGCATTAGACATAGCGACCGTATTAAGCATTTCTACAAATACAGCGGGAGAAATCCCCATCCCACCAAGACTGAATTAGCCGCTCGTCCTAGCGAAGAATTGGGCCGTCTGTCCGAGCATGTTCCTTTCCCCCCAGCTCTCCATGCATCGCAACTCACTAATTCACCCCCATTCTCCATTCCGCCAAGGCTGGTAGCCGGCGGGCTTTGTCCATTTCCTGAGCACGTGTGGAGAGTTCGGGGGCGAGTGCTCGTGCGGCGGTGATGGCGTCATGTGGGGTTTGGGTCATGGTGCATGTTTGCGAGGGAATGGGGGATTGTCAACTTCTAGCGACTATAGGCACGCCTACCTAACCCCTCATTTTAAGGCTTGTCCTTGTAATCCATCTCCTGTTCTCACGACATAAACCATTTAGGTTAGGTGCACCGTATAGGAGATGGATTGCAGGAACGGGGTCTTGCAATGAGGGGAGGGAGATGTGTTTTTATTAGGGCTGAATAATGCAATAAAAGTGTAATCCACAAGTTTTACACTTGCTACTCTTGAAATTTAAGTTTTAATTAACCATATAGGTTGTGCCCGAGGAATTGTCTTCGGGGGACTGTGTTGAGGAGCGCAAGTGCGAATTGTCGTGCTGCGAACCGTATGACTGAGTGTCGAATAGGCATGATTGTTATATCTCCAATGTTACAGATGGTCATCATTCCATGATACCATACTACGTTGAACTCGTACCGATTTATCGGGAGTAAATGGTGAATAACCCAGAGGATATAGGACGAACGGAATCCAACGCCTCTGGGTATGAACCCTTAGGCGAACGCTTTAACCCTATAATTGACGATTTTATAATTAAAGATCGTAGGTATGCACACTTCGACTGCCCCCTTTCAGAAGGACAAAGAAGCAGTTTTAGTCTCAACGATATCAATCTTTCATCACATGATTTTTGGCCCCTTTTAGCTTTTGGGATTCCTAGGAGAAAGAGAGTGTATGATAGTTATGGAGAGTTTTGTGGATTTATAAGCAAGCCTAGACCTATTAAATTTGGTTCACATCAAGACGCAGCAATACTCCAATTATATGCAAGAGAGTTAGGTAATAAATACGAGAGTTATCTAAGCAATAAAGATTATAAAAACTCAGTTTTAGCTTATAGAAAAATATGGGCGACAATGTAATTCAAGCTAAATCCATCTTTGATGAGATTCGGAATCGGGGTGAGTGCATTGCCATTGCGCTGGATCTATCTAAATTTTTTGACAAAATTGAACACGCTGTTCTTAAAGACTGTTTAGGAGCTGTTTTGGGAGGAGCTCATTTAAGTAGAGACGACTACCATATCTGGAGAAGTGTATGCAAATATGCCTACGTAAATTCAGAGCAGTTAAAGACTAGGCTTGGAAAAAAGTATAACCGAAATGGACGAATCTGTTCATCGAAGGATTTTAGAAATGTTGTTCGTGGAAAAGACCCCGAAGCGAATTTAGTTGAGTCGAATGATCAACACTTTGGCATACCTCAAGGGCTTCCTATTTCGGGTCTTTATGCAAATATAAGCTTGATAGACTTCGACGACGCTCTCTTCAGTATAGTTAAGAGTTTAGGGGGAGTTTATAAACGTTACTCTGATGACCTAGCGTTAGTAGTCCCCATTGGTACTAATACCGAAGACTTAATCAACGAAGTTTCTCATGAGCTTACGAAAATTGGATTGTCGATTAATTCGGACAAAACTGAGGTGGTCGTCTTTTCTCAGAAAAGTGGTAAGTTAATCGCTCCAAAACCTTTTCAGTATCTTGGTTTTACATTTGACGGAGAGAGAATTTTAATCAGGCAGTCCTCGATTCATAATTATTACAGGAAAATGCGAAAAGGTATACGTGCCAAGGTCTATGCCGCAAAAAATCAAAACATAGAACGCAATAATATATACATGCGGCAGTTATTTAAGAGGTATACTCATTTTGGAAGGAAAAGGAATTTCCCTAGGTATGCGTACCGAGCGGCAAGAATACTAGAATCAGAGGAAGTAAGAAAACAGCTTTCTGGACATATGGGAAAATTCAAGAGGTTCGTTAGTGTCGCTGTAGACGAAATTTATTAGTAATCTCCGCCTCTTGAGCTTCAAATGTGTCCTAATTATCGGTATTTCTTCCAAATTTACCAGACTTCAACCGTTGGATTGAATTGGCCTGATTTTGTTGAATGGGTGGCCTTCATAAATATTTTTGAGGGGATAAAGCTGTTACCTTTATAGTCTACAGATACATCAAGTTTATCAATGCTGCCGTCCTCAACCATTCCGATCAGTGCTTGCGTGATGGAGTTCTTGGCGGCAGAAATACCAACAGGAACGAACACGGCATTTGCGGGATTATCGTCACCACCAAATTCTGTTGGAAATAAAAGTATTTTTTCAAGTTCGCCTTTTTTATGCAACGCTTCAGCTTTCTCCATGGAATCAATATGCGAGAAATCGGGTGTTCCTGAAGTAGGAGTTATATTCGTGTCTTCGGTTTTTTTAGAACCGCCAAAAAGGGATGATAAAAACTTTTTCATTTACTCAGCCGCCTCAGCCAAATTCCGCTGCGCCTTAATCAATTCCGCCCGCGCCTCAACCTGCCGCACAATATCCTCAACCATATCGTCATTATCGGTCTTACCCGTTTTCTTCCCGGCTGAATACATCATGCCGTAGCCTGCGGACCCGCCTGTAAACCCAATATCCGTAAACATCGCCTCTCCGGGGCCGTTGACGACGCAGCCGATAATAGACAGGCTTATTGGCTCTGTCACATGGGCGAGGCGGTCCTCTAATATTTGGACTGTCTTAATCACGTCAAAGCCTTGGCGCGCGCAGGACGGGCAGGAGATTATGTTTACGCCGCGAGTTCTTAGGCCCAGCGATTTTAGCATGTCAAAGCCGACTTTGATTTCTTCCACGGGTTCTGCCGAAAGGGAGACGCGGATGGTGTCGCCTATGCCCGCCCATAATAAATTACCCATACCGATAGAAGATTTGACTGTGCCGATGCGCGTCCCGCCCGCTTCTGTTACGCCCAGATGTAATGGCGCGTCAGTGGCTTCGGCAAGTTGGTGATAGGCCGCAACAGTGAGGAAGACATCGCTGGCTTTGACGCTGATTTTATAATCGCGGAAATTCTCATCATCGAGCATACGGGCATGCATTAGGGCGCTTTCGACCATAGCTTCGGGGCAGGGCTCTCCGTATTTTTCTAGCAGCTCACGTTCCAGACTGCCGCCATTGACGCCGATGCGGATGGAGCAACCATTATCGCGCGCGGCGGCGACGACTTCTTTGACGCGGTGCTGCCCGCCAATATTGCCGGGATTAATGCGCAGACAGGCCGCGCCGTTTTGCGCTGCTTCTATGCCGCGCTTATAATGGAAGTGAATATCGGCGACGATAGGGACATTGACCTCATGGCAGATTTCTTTCATCGCTTCGGCGCTTTCGGGATCGGGGACGCTGACGCGGACGATATCTGCGCCTGCGATTTCTAGGCCGCGGATCTGTTCAATCGTGCCAGCTACGTCATGGGTGACCGTATTGGTCATAGACTGCACAGCAATGGGCGCGTCGCCGCCAACGGGGACTTTGCCGACCATGATCTGGCGCGATTTGCGGCGCTCAATAGTGCGCCAAGGGCGGATGGAATTTATATCTTTTGGGGCGTTACTCATGACAGGGTAGTGCCATGGTTTTATGACAGGATAAAGACGTAAAAACGGCGCATCTGCGTTGAGGCGCGGCCTAAGCCAATCTAGTTCCTCACCCCCATCACAAAGAGGGCAAAGTTATTCGATAATCGTATTGGGAGAGGGGGCCGGAGCCTTCCTCAAACAACAGCTAAAAGGTTAATATCCACAGGCCTGCGGGTTCATTCTAGGTTCAGATTCACATGTTAAACGCCGCGTCATCATAAGGTGTGGGGCCTTGGATAATTTATGCAGGCGCTGGAGGGATAACTGCCTTGAAGTCTTTTGGGACTTTAAAGGGTGTGGGACTTAGCGATGTGGGCTTGGTAGTCCCTTTCGGCGCTTGCATTTAAATCATCAAGAATTCGTAAGAGGGGAAGTGTAAGACGCCCCATGCTAGCGGGCCATGTGGGCGACCTTCTAAAATGTTGCGCCTTACAGGATCAGTCTAATCTCTTATAGCTGCGTGTCATTTTGATTGTCGGGCTATGGTTAATGAAACCTCAATAGAGAGGTTTTAGCGCTCTATACCTTGCAGCTTGTGCATTTTGCGCATGTGTGGGTGCAAAAATTGAACTAAGGTTGTCCATTTTTGAAGCTTTTATATTTTTGAAAAGCGCAAATTGCACTAATTTGCTAGGGGCACATCCGTTACAGCAACGCCAAGTTCACCCAGCAAGCCAGCATCGCCCTTGCCGACATAAATCTGGATTGCGCCGCCATCGCGAGCCGAGATTGACGCGCCGGAGCCGCGTTTTGTTTGCCACGTTTCATTCGTCACAAAGATACGCGAGATGATGACGCGGCCATTGCCGTCTTTTATCTGTACCCAACTCGGCGCAAGCGCTTTGATGGTGAGCATATTGGGATCGCTAAGTGTTGCTACGGCTTGTTCTACGCGCGGGGTGAGGTCCGGGCCTTGCGGCGCTGCGGCCTGTGTTTCCGTCTGCGTTCCGTACCAAATAGTGAGCATTCCTGCGATAGCCACAACCGTCATGGCAGGAAAGAAACCGCGCGGCATGCGAATTTTGCGCTGCGGCACAAAATGCGGACGATCGCGCATGCCCAGATTTTCTGGTACTTCGCTATCAATCTTATAGCGCGCAACAGCAGAGGCAGAGTCCAAACCCATGGCCTTAGCATATGTGCGAACATAACCGAGCACATATCCAATAGAGGGAAGCTCAGATTTGGCTAGATTTTCTATGGCTTCGAGAAATTGCGGCTGAATTTTCGTCGTGTCCGAGACATCTGCATAGGAAAGCCCAAGGGCTGTCCGCGCGTCGCGTAGCTCTGTCCCGATATGTCTTGGCTGCGTTCCCAATTTGTGCATTCGCCTCATATACAAATGCGCCCTTGAAAAAAAGTTAACAACATTAACTACAAATGTTCAAGCTAGAATTTCTCTAACGGCAAAATTCCCACCAAATAAAGCCCGCTACGGCGATGAGAACGAAATAAACGGCCCCGTCAGCTGCGATGTTCCCGTCGCTAAAAATAGGGAAGTAATAAGCCAGCGCCCCGCACGCTGCGAGGGCGAGTTTCATGCCGATGAGCAAGAGCTTCTTTTGCATGATCCGCGAGGTGCGGTTTTGCGCGTAATCAGAAAAGCGAGACATAGCGGGAGAATAGGCCTGCGGAGCTAAGGATTTCTCAAGGCTTAAGGTTATCAAATCGTAATCTACCCAAATTGTAATATCTAAAGGCCAATCCGCCGCATGACAGATAGAGTTTCAGCGCCTATATAGAGGGCATGACTTTAAACGCTAAACACGGGCCTTGGCTCGCCCTTCTTATTTCAGGCGGGCTTCTTATGGGGGCTTGGACGTTTCAATATGGCTTGGGCTATCCGCCCTGCACCATGTGTTATTGGCAGCGGCACGCCCATAAAATTGTCCTTGTCATTGCGGCGGCCGCCATTGCGCTATCTTTTACGCCCAAACCCTATAGCCGTTTTTTCAATGTGCTCCTCGCCCTAGCTTTTCTAGGGTCAGTGGGCATGGCCTTTTGGCATGTCGGCGTTGAATATAAAATATGGGAAGGCCCTCAGACCTGCGCGGCGGGGGGCGGGCTTGACGCCATTGATATGAGCGATCCGCTGGCCATGTTAGATAAGAAGATTAAAGGCCCTGCCTGCACCGAAGCGCTTTGGCATTTCCTTGGCCTGAGCATGGCGGCGTGGAACGGGATTATTTCGTTTGTCGGGGTGAGCTTGATGCTCGTTTTGTCTCGGAAAGGTAAGACGCATGCCTAAGACGCCTCCTAAAAAATCGGGACATAAAACAAACCCGCGCATTGCTGAAATGCTGCGTGTTGATCATGCCGGTGAATATGGCGCCGTCGCCATTTACCGGGGACAACAAGCCGTCTTTGCTAAAAGTGCTAAGACCCAGAAAATAGCCGCGCAACTCGCTGAGATGGAAGCTGAAGAGCAAAAACATCTCGACGCATTTGATGAATTACTGGTCGAGCGTAATGTGCGCCCCACCGCAATGACCCCAATTTGGAATGTCGCGGGCTATGGCCTCGGCGTCGTCACGGCGCTGATGGGCGAAAAGGCCGCTCATGCCTGCACCGAAGCGGTCGAAAATGTGATTGAGCAGCATTACGGCGCGCAGGCCGAAGAGGTCGCGCAGGAAGAACCAGAACTCGCCGCGACCTTTGCGCAGTTCCGCGAAGACGAGCTACATCACCGCGACACAGCCATAGAGCAAGGGGCTCATGAGGCCCCCGGCTATGGCCTTCTATCGCGCGTCATAACAGCAGGCTGTCACGCGGCAATTAAGATTACTGAAAAGATTTAGACCGCAGTCTTTTAATCTATCGCCGTAGTAGTCCCAGCCCGCTATTTATTAAACGAAACATCAGGCGTTCCCGAAAAGCAGCTTAAAATGTATGGGAAAGCGTTAGTGACGTGATAGCGATATTGTCCATCGACCGTCATGCCATTGCATTGATCCAGATCACCTAAGCCGCTGACATATTCATAATCGGCTCTGAATTGACCGTCATATGTTCCGCCTGGATCATTAGAGCCTGTTGGGCGCGTGCCGGATTTTAGGCGAAAGCTAGATTCAGCTCTGCGGATAACGCCGCCATCATTAAAATAAGGGCCAAAAATTGGGAAGCCATCAGCGGCATATCCGATAACGCCTGATACCGTGTCCGAATCCCCATTCGCGACAGGCGGCGGTCCGTGATAATGATAACCGCCATTAGGCTGGGCATGAGCATTGCTCTTATCGACTTGAAATCCATTCGGACTATGCATCGGGTCATATCGCCAAGGCGCGTTGGGGTCCGTACATCCCGTCCGTCCATCTCCTACGCCGAAACAGCCCGCAGATAAAATATCAACCTTTACGCCGTTAAGCAGCACAGCATTATTTATCCGGTCAAGCGGCGTCGTATTCGCGGCGATGACCGGGTTTGCTGGAATATTATAGACCTTCGCAACCTCTCCCACGGCATTGGCGAATGAGCTCTCTCCATCATTAAAATCATGATTGGGAATTGAGTTGGACGATAAGGTGCACATATTCCCTGAGGTTATCGTCTCAATCGAGGCCTGAAATTCCCCGCCGCGTAGGACATCGTTTGCGCTCGCTGTATATTGTCCAATATATTCCAAACATGAGGGTGAGGGGTTTGAAAATTTTGCGCCTGTAATATTTGTGACATTACGGATGCGGCCAGCTTCGTCTTCCAGCTCAGTTAAAATAGCGCTGACATCCATAGCGCCGTCAAGAAGATCAGATTGCTCTGCCGGGTCTGCGGCCAGATCATAAAGGTCCTGATCTCCATTCGCCGCTTCGATCAATTTATATTGCGTATTTCTGATGGCCCAACCGCCGCTATGTTCTGTGAATACATAATCGCGCTGCTCTGCGGTTTGATCCGACAATAAATCGGCGAAACTCTCGCCGTCATTATAGGCAGGGAGCTCGGCGCCTGCGAGTTCGGCGATTGTCGCAAAAATATCGGCGTGATGGACTAAAGCGTCTTCACGTTCCCCTTGCCGCGTAATGCCGGGGCCCGAGATGAATAGAGGCGTATTTATTCCGCCCTGAAGAAGCCCGCCTTTATTACCGCTTTGCACCGCGGAATTAATAGCCGCGCCGCCCGGCGTTCCGTTATCGCCAAGATAGATAACGATCGTATTCCCTTGTTCCGCTGCGCTTAGGCTCGCCCAAAACCTGCCAAATTCTGTATCCATGGCTTCGATAGCTGCGAGGTAGTAATTACGGGAGTTTGCATTGATGTCAGCTTGAGTCCCTGACAAATTTCGAGGATGAAGGCTGGTTGGCGGCAAATGAAACGGGGTATGCGGAGCGTTATAGGAGAGCCACAAAAACCAAGGCTTTGTTTGCGTATCGACCCAGCTAATGGCCTGATTGGTTAATTCGCTTGTGACATAATTTGTATTTGTTGTGGTCGTGCCGTTTATGTTCAAGCTCCAATTATTATAATCGGATACGCCGCCTGTGATGATCCCCGCAAAGTGATCAATCCCGAAATCATTAGGCCCGCTTTGACCTCCGCCGAGATGCCACTTACCGATCACCGCGCTGGAATAGTCTGATGTCGCCTCATTATCTTTGAGATAAGACTGCAAGATAGTCTGTGTGTCTGGTAAGGCATCGCCCGGCGCGAAAACGCTTGTCCTATTACTATGCTTGCCGGTCATCAAAGCGGCCCGCGTGGGTGAACATGAGGGCGATACCCAAGCATTGTCGAAAACGAGTCCCGAATTAGCAAGGGCTGTGAAGTTTGGCGTTACAGGTAGGTCGGTTGAAACGCTATATTGCGCAGAGGAATCAAGCCCTTGGTCATCGCTGATAATAAAAACAATATTAGGCTTACCTGATGATGGCGCCGCGGGGCCTATCACGATGTCAAAGGAATCGGAGATCGTGCCGCCATTTCCATCATTGGCTGTGATCGTGACGGTCACCGTGCCCTCTTGTGACGGCGTCCCCGAAATAACGCCCGCGCTATCCGTGAGTCCAAAGGCATTGGGCGAATAGCTGATACTATAGGTTAAGCTATCACCATCGGCATCTGCGAAAGCATTACCAGATTGAGTTGCGTCATAATTAAAGTTCTGGCCAAGCTGCGCGCTCTGATCGCCATTTGCATTAGAAATAGTCGGCGCATTATTCGCCGCAGGAGGCGGGGGAGGCGGAACTGTGACTGTCGAGGGTGAGGATCCACTTCCGCCTCCGCAACCCGCTATTAGAAAGAGAGTGGCCGCGCCAAAGACGCTGCGTAGAATTGAGTTTCTCATGGGATTTCCTAATCTGTATAAGTTAAGAACGATTCAGTTGCGAAAATCCTGCGAAAAATAATTTTATTTTTTCCCTTGTTTAATCTAATTAATTAAACTAATTGCCGATCCTTGATTGCTAACCCTGAACGAAGAGGAGGTTAATATGCAAACTTACATTGCCACTATCACAACACCTTCTTTCTTTAGAATTCAGGATAATTCATCATGGGCAATTCCTATGCAGGCTACTCGCGTAGCCTAATACAAATCGTTGGCAATACGCCGACATCAAATAATTACAAAATAACCTTCGCTTTGCGTTGCTTCTTTACAGGAGGCGATGATGCGTGAGGATATGTTTAAAGTCATCGTCGAGCGACCCCGTAGCGGGCGAAGCCGGGCGAGTAAATCAAAACTTCGTTATGATAAATGCGAAGAGCGTTCCCGTGTGAGCGGTCATCGTCTTGTTATGGAGAGCGGCGGCTATACAAAGCATCTAAATGAAAACCTCGCACCGTTAAAACGTTATCTGCACAAGCAATTAGGACGGCGTTGGGATGATGTATTCAGCGAGATTTGCGCGCATTTAGATACGGGAAGCACCGTAAAAATGCATGTGCGTGAGCATCTAGAAGATTTCGTTTTGAGTAAGGTTCGGCGCGATAAGGACGGGACTCTCTGGGCAACGGGCCGTTGGGGCGCGCCAGAAAAACTCGTTGAGTCTTGGACCGCGCTTTATGTCGATCCAGAAGACGGCGTCGTCAAAGAAACGCGTAAATTATGTCAAAACTTGGGTGTTCCTTTTAGGCGCTCTCGCTGGCGTTATAAATATTGGGGCGGCCCTAAAAAGCAGTTACCTCTACATAAACTATCTGCCACGACATGGCATATACAGTTGAAAGGTATCTGGTACTTTATCGAGCTTTCCGCAGTGCCATTGGGGCAGTGGGGTTACTGTGTCAGTGATGAAGGGGTCTATGAAACTATCGTAAATGGGACATGGCGCGATCAAAAAGAATGGAGCCTAATTTGCAAAAAGCAACTTTCGACCAAAACCTTGAAAGCTCTTAATCTTCAAAATTCATATAGCTGTCAGGAGGAAACTTATTATGGATAATGTTAAACCTTACCTCATCGCCTCCGATCAAAACTGGATTGAGGGCGATGCTCTGCAGCAACTTGAAACAACCGCAAAGCTTCCGGGCATGATAAGAGCGGTAGGCTTGCCTGACCTTCATCCCGGAAAGGGCATTCCTATCGGGGCTGCCTTTTTATCTAATGACATCATTTATCCGCATCTTGTCGGCAACGATATCGGATGCGGCATGGGATTATGGCAAACGGAATTGGTTGCAGCGAAATTTAAGCTGGATAAATCAGTGAAAAAACTCAAAGGCTTTGAAGAAATTTGGGAGGGCGATAGCGCCAGCGTTCTAAAGGACCACGGCTTGCCTGAAACACTCTGGCCTTATGCTTTGGGGACCATAGGGAGCGGTAATCATTTTGCCGAATTCTTGCGTGTCGATACTGTCATAGATGAGGGTTTATTCACGCAAAGCGGCTTAGATAAAACGAATGTTTCTTTATTGGTTCACAGTGGCTCACGGGGCTTAGGGCAATCTATTCTCGAATCCCATGTGCGCAAATATAAAGGGGCAGGTCTTTCTGCAGGCACTGAGGCCTTCGACGGATATGTTGAAAAACATAACCAAGCTGTCAATTGGGCTGAGGTGAACCGCAAGGTCATAGCACGCCGTTTCCTAAAGGCGTTGGGGGCAAAGGGTGATCGGATTTTGGACATCTGCCATAATAGCGTCACGCCCTATCAAACTGGCTGGCTTCACCGCAAGGGCGCTGCGCCGTCAGATAAGGGCCTCGTCGTTATTCCAGGGTCACGCGGAACGCTGAGCTATATCGTAAAGCCGCGCCTTGCCAATGCAGATATATCGCTGTCGTCTCTCGCCCATGGCGCTGGCCGAAAGTGGAAACGAAGCGATGCAAAGGCGCGTTTGTCTAAGCGTTATTCCGTCTCTGACTTGACGCGCACACAGCTCGGCGGGCGGGTGATATGCGAAGATAAAGCGCTTATTTATGAAGAAGCGCCTGAGGCGTATAAAGATATTTCGGTTGTTGTCTCTGATTTGAAAAAGGCTGGCCTAATTGATGTAATTGCCACAATGCGGCCCGTTATTACCTATAAGACGAGGCGGCGATGAGTGAAATTTTCTTACATATTACCGCTGGCGATGGCCCCAAGGAATGCCAATGGGTTGTTGTGAAACTCGCTTTGGCTTTCTGTAAAGAGGCAAAGTCCATGGGTTTGAGCGCGGATATATTATGGGACGGAGAAAGCCTGACGGCGTCTCCGTCGCTCCTGCTTAAGGTGAAAGGGGAGACCGCCGAGGCGTTTTCCAAAGCCCGTATGGGAACCATAAAATGGATAGGCCAAAGCCCTTACCGCAAAAACCATAAACGTAAAAACTGGTTTGTCGGCGTGTCCAAAGCGCCTGATGTGGCCGATGTTCCAGACTTTAATGAACGGGACATACGCTATCAAACCTTGAAAGCCTCAGGGCCGGGCGGTCAGCATGTCAATAAGACGGAGTCGGCGGTTAGGGCGACACATATCCCAACAGGCTTAACGGTTACGGCACAAGAGGAACGTTCACAATTTGCGAATAAGCGGCTGACGCGGATTAAGATCGCAATGCTGCTTGAGGGACAGAGAGAGGCGGCACAAAACAGCCGCCAAGATAAATTATGGTCGAGCCATAAAAATCTAGAGCGCGGCAATGAGGTCTGTGTCTATGAGGGGGTTAAGTTTAAGAGAAAATAGTCTTAATTAGCGGTGCTGCCCAACGCCGTTCCCGTCAGGCGTCCATTTACGTTTCCGGTTAATCGCCATCTTTTCATTTACCGCGCTGTAGAGCTCTAGTCCCAATGTGCCCGTTATGCGGTGGAGAAGAATTGTGACATCTGCAGCTTCATGCGCAATATTTTTATCAGGTTCGCCATCTTCGATAGCCTCGATAAGCTCCGCGAGTTCTTCTTGCGCGCGGATGGCATAGGCTTTGACAGAGGCTGCATCGCCGAAGGCCTCTGTCCCCCAAGCGGATATCGATTGGCTGGATTCGGTTGGCATGATGTGTCCTTGCGGCGGCGATAGTGAAATTTCGTTAAATCAATATACGGAGTTAGATCCTCAATCAAGTTGAGGATGACAAAGGAGAAGGCCTAAACAATCTCCCAGTAACTTTGTCATCCCCGACTTGATCGGGGATCTATCTACAAATACAAAATGCGCGGTCTAAATCTTCTGATCAAATTCACCGACTTCGTCATAAACCGCTAAGCGGCGTTCAATCTCGCGGAACATGCCTATCATATTTTCTTCCGACGCAGGGGACTCGACAACGACAACAAGATTAGGCGTGTTCGAGCTGGCCCGCATTAAGCCCCATGTGCCGTCTTCTAATGTCATGCGCACGCCATTGACTGTATTCACGTCAACGATTTTTTGGCCCAAAATGGTTTCGCCCGCATCGGCTGACTCTTGAACAGCGGCTATTATGCGTTCAACAACACCGTATTTCTCTTCATCCGCGCAATAAGGCGACATGGTCGGGCTGCCCCATGTTTTGGGGAGAGCGCGGCGTAGATCTGCCATGGATTTACCGGGGTTACGGTCAAGCATTTGCAAGATAGCGATGGCGCTAGTCAGGCCGCAATCATAGCCGCGTCCGATAGGCGCGTTAAAGAAATAATGGCCAGATTTTTCAAAGCCAACCAGGGCGTTTAGCTCTTTGGAGCGGCGCTTAATATAGCTGTGGCCCGTTTTATAATAATCCGTCTTCGCGCCGTTTTTAATGAGTACAGGATCTGTCGCAAAAAGTCCCGTTGATTTTACGTCCGCCACGAATTGGGCGTTAGGATGAAGCTCCGACAAATCCCGCGCCAGCATGACGCCGACTTTATCTGCAAAAATTTCTTCGCCTTCATTATCGACAACGCCGCAACGATCGCCGTCACCGTCAAAGCCCAGGGCGACATCCGCGCCGTGCCCCAAACACGCATCGCGCATGGCGTGCAGCATTTTCATATCTTCTGGGTTGGGGTTATAATTAGGGAAGCTGTAATCTAAATCACATTCCACAGCGACGACCTCTGCGCCGATACGCGTCAGTACCTCTTCGGCAAATGCGCCTGCCGTGCCGTTACCGCAAGCGGCGACGACTTTGATTTTATTCTTTAACTGAACGCCCTCGACCAAATCGTCGATAAAGGCTTGGCGCACGCCGTCAACATAGCGGTAGCTTCCGCCTGGCTTATGCTCGCTTTCAGCGTTTAAGACGATTTCTTTGAGGCGGGCCATTTCATCAGGTCCGAATGTCAAAGGCGGCTCGATGCCCATTTTCACGCCTGTCCAGCCATTTGTATTATGGCTGGCTGTGACCATCGCGACGCCCGGGCAATCTAAATGAAATTGCGCAAAGTAAGCTGTTGGGGAGAGGGCAAGACCGATGTCCAGAACTTCGATGCCCGCATTTACAAGGCCGAGCATCAAAGCTTGTTTAATGCCAAGGGAATAATGCCGAAAATCATGACCCACGGCTATTTTAGGCGGCACGCCGCGCTCATGCATTAACATGCCTAGGCCTTCGCCAAGCGCCTGTACACCGTAAAGGTTGAGCTCGGACGGTTTTTCATCGCCGGGAAGGCCAAAATACCACCGCGCATCATATTCTCTAAACCCCGTCGGTTTCACAAGGGCTTGGGTCTCAAACTCAATCGTATTGGGC
This sequence comes from Hellea sp., assembly GCA_039977295.1. Classification (GTDB taxonomy): domain Bacteria; phylum Pseudomonadota; class Alphaproteobacteria; order Caulobacterales; family Maricaulaceae; genus Hellea. Next base: position 42,114 of record JBDWDN010000004.1, read on the forward strand.
GAAAGAGCGGGTTTTGGCTTACGTATCTGCGTCATTTTGAAATAATCCTCACATTTGGGGCAGGTGATACAGCACAATATTTAAGGCTTTATGAGGAGCCAGGCTAATTCCCAGACGTTCTTTTGTCCTTTATCGGAACTGCCGCATCATCGCGGGTAATAAATTTCATCGGGTTTAGTGTCATGACCCGATAGAGCGGGAAAAGGCCGATTTTGCGGTCTATCTCGCGGCGATCTTTCCAGACAGACGGAATACCCTTCACGCCGTGCCATACGCCGCGCCATGTTGGCTTTGCGCGGCCTTTTCTAAAGAGCGACCAAAAAAGGAAAGCCATGTTCAGAGCAATATGTGCGAGCCCAAATGTGAGGAGTCCTTGCAGCGGCATGCATTTCACAAATGTCCAGATACGGTTTCTTGTGCCGTGATAGACGGCGAAGGGCGAGGCCTTGCCTGAGATACCGCTGCTAATGTGGTCGACAATGGCGTCGGTTTTTTGAATACATATGCCGCCGGCAAGGCGAAAGCGGAAAGCGATGTCGACATCTTCGTGATAGCAGAAAAAGCGCTCATCAAATCCACCTAGGCGTTTGAAGGTGGCGTGGTGATAAAGCGCCGCCGCGGCGCAAGGGCCAAAAACTTCGGCGGTTTCTAAGACATAGGGCGCGTCGCCATCGCCGCTAATCTTATGTCCGTGCTTTCCGCGCCAAGCGAGGCCGCTGACATGGTAAAAGTCGCCGACGCCGTCATAGATATTTGGCTCTAAGGCCATATATTGCGTGCTGCCCACCATCGTCACATTAGGGGCGAGGGTAGTGGCTTCGAGAAGCTTTTCTAGCCAATCAGGACGGGCAAAGGCATCGGGGTTTAGAAGGGCTAGCCATTCTCCAGAGGCTTTCGCCGCGGCGATATTATTCCCGCGCGCAAAGCCTGTATTCTCGCCAAGCTCTAATATAGTGAAGCGGTTATCCAGTTTGGGCAGGGCCGCAATAGAGCCGTCTTCAGAGCCATTATCGACAATGAAACACTCGAAATCCGTGAAACTTTGATCTGCGACGGATTGGACACAGCGCGTTAGCCACTCGCCGCCATTATAATTGACGATGATGACGGATATTTTGGGCGCGGGATTTTGAGGGTCAGGGCTCATGGGGGCTATGTGCCAAATTTTAGGGGAGGGGTCACGTTCTTTGTTCTCTCTACTCCTTGTCCCCCGTCTTGAACGGGGGTCTCCCTGACTGGAGGTGCTGGGCTAAACGGTGAAACTGACAGGAACCAACCCCAACGGAACCGCTGGCGGTTCCGGCTCTTCGCTGCAATCGTGCCACTGGCACGATTACGGCCGCTTCGAGATATAAAGAAACCGTTATATGTCATTGACGCCATTGATTCTAGCGCCTATTGCCTTCGGCAACAGACACCTCGCTAGAAGGATAAAACCATGAGCGCAAATGACTATGTAGTAAAAGACATCTCCTTGGCTGATTATGGCCGAAAGGAGCTTGATATCGCTGAAACTGAAATGCCGGGCCTTATGGCTTTGCGCAAAGAATTTGGTGAGAGCAAACCGCTTAAAGGCGCGCGGATTGTGGGCTCGCTTCACATGACGATCCAAACGGCGGTTCTTATCGAAACACTGACAGAATTAGGCGCCGATGTGCGCTGGGCGTCATGTAATATCTATTCAACGCAAGACCATGCAGCGGCGGCTATCGCGGCGGCGGGTGTTCCTGTTTTTGCGATTAAAGGTCAGACACTCGAAGAGCATTGGGATTATCTTGATAAGTCATTCCTGTTCGAAGATGGCGCAAATATCATTCTTGATGATGGCGGCGACGCGACGCTTTATGTCCTGATGGGCGCGCGCGTTGAGGCGGGCGAGACAGACCTCATCGAAGGCGAGCCAGGATCAGAGGAAGAAGAAGCAATTTTCGCGCAAATCAAAAAGCGCCTGGCAGCGAGTCCAGGCTGGTTCACTAAAACACGTGACGCGATTGTCGGCGTATCCGAAGAAACAACAACAGGTGTTCACCGCCTTTATGAGTTGGTTGAGAAAGGGATGCTTCCATTCCCCGCGATTAACGTGAACGACTCTGTTACGAAATCTAAATTTGACAATAAATATGGCTGTAAAGAATCTCTCGTTGACGGTATTCGCCGCGCGACTGATACGATGATGGCGGGTAAAACGGCTGTTGTGTGTGGTTATGGCGATGTCGGTAAAGGCTCTGCTGCGTCCCTTCGCGGCGCAGGCGCACGCGTCAAAGTTACAGAGATCGATCCAATTTGCGCTTTGCAAGCGGCGATGGACGGCTTTGAAGTCACAACGCTCGAAGACACAGTTGCGGATGCTGACATCTTTATAACGACAACTGGTAATAAAGACGTCATTCGTATCGAGCATATGCGCGCCATGAAAGACATGGCGATTGTTGGCAATATTGGTCACTTCGATAATGAAATCCAAGTCGCAGCGCTTAAAAACCACACATGGACGAATATCAAAGACCAAGTCGATATGGTGACCTTCCCACAAGGGAACCGAATGATCCTTCTCTCCCAAGGACGCCTCTTAAACCTAGGTAACGCCACGGGCCATCCAAGTTTTGTTATGTCCGCCAGTTTCACCAACCAAGTCCTCGCGCAAATCGAGCTTTGGGTGCGCGGTGATCAATATGAAAATAAAGTCTATATGCTGCCAAAGCATTTGGACGAAAAAGTCGCCCGTTTGCACCTTGAGAAAATTGGCGTGAAATTGACTGAGCTTTCCAAAGATCAGGCTGATTATATCGGCGTAACGACAGAGGGCCCTTATAAGCCTGAGCATTACCGTTATTAGGATCATCAAATCAATAGGGCGCGCGCCTCAGCGCGCCTACTCCACGTCTGCTTCGCGGATAAATTACAAGCCTTAAACGCAAGGAGTGTCCCATGGGCCGCAAGACATATTATTTCACATCAGAATCTGTTTCTGAGGGTCATCCCGATAAGGTATCAGACCGTATTTCCGATGAAATTGTTGATCTGTATTTTCGCAAATCTGTCGCAGCTGGCATGTCGCCTTGGGATGTTCGCGTCGCGGCTGAGACGCTAACGACAACGAATAAGGTCGTTATCGCGGGCGAAACGCGCGGCAAAGATGTCTCAAAAGATGAGATTGAAGCGGTGGCGCGAGCAGCGATCAAAGATATTGGCTATGAGCAATCTGGTTTTCACCATGCCCATGCTGATATTGATGTCTTATTGCATGCTCAATCGGTGGATATTGCGGCAGGTGTCGATCAGGGAACAGGCACGCATAAAGAAGAAGGCGCGGGCGACCAGGGCATTATGTTTGGCTATGCCTCTGATGAGGTGCCAGAGGCACTTATGCCAGCCCCGATTTACTATTCTCACAAAATTCTAGAACGCCTCGCCGAAGTGCGTCACTCTGGGTCCGCAACAGGATTAGAGCCTGACGCGAAATCGCAAGTCTCTATACGCTATGAAAACGGAAAGCCTGTTGAGGCTTCTGCCATTGTTCTATCAACGCAGCATGCGGATGGCTTAACGCCGTCTGACATCGCCGACATCGTGAAGCCTTATATTTATGAGGTTATGCCAGAGGGCTGGATTACGGATAAAACTGTCTTTCATATCAACCCAACAGGTAACTTTGTCATTGGCGGCCCTGACGGGGATGCCGGCCTAACAGGGCGTAAAATTATCGTCGATACTTATGGCGGCATGGCGCCTCATGGCGGCGGCGCGTTTTCAGGTAAAGACCCGACAAAGGTTGACCGCAGCGCGGCTTATGCCTCGCGTTATTTGGCGAAGAATATTGTCGCCTCTGGCCTCGTGAACTGGGCCAATATCCAATTGTCTTACGCAATTGGTGTGGCCGAACCCACATCAATTTATATCGAACTTGATGACGAGCATGCGGCTTTGGCGGAACGTCTTGAGGCTATCCTGCCCAAAATTATGAGCCTGACACCGCGCGGCATTCGCTCTCATCTGAATCTGAATCAGCCGATTTATGCGCGCACAGCAGCCTACGGACATTTTGGCCGCACGCCAGATAAAGACGGCGGGTTTAGCTGGGAGAAGACGGACTTGGTTGATAAGATCAAAGCGGCGCTTTAACGGGCAAATTGCTGCGTGCTTACGCACGTTGTGTAAATTGCCAATGTGGTCTCAAAAGAACAGGCTAAGAGTCCTGTTTTTTGAGGCATTATTTTTAGCGTTATGGCAATTCGCACCAACCGGAAGCGATGATATTAGCCGCGGGGCACTGCAAACCAATATCATCGCTCGAGATGTATGCCGCCATCATTGAAGGCTAAACATCTGCATCGCGCCCGTTATGGTTATTATGGCTATGCGGGAGGCTAAATCCGTGACCTTCGTCACGCTCGCCGTGAAAAAGTCATGACAGCGCGCCTGCAAACCCTTATGGCCCTGCGCATGGATAAATCTGAATTAATATGTGTAGCTGCCATTGCGGGGGCTTTTGGAATTAAAGGTGAGGTTAAGTTAAAGTCATTCACGGACGTGCCTGAAAATTGCGTGAATTATGGTCCGCTACTTTCTGAGAGCGGTAAAGTCGTTTTGACACCAAGCTCGCACCGCCTAGTCAAAGACGCTGTCGCTATAACTTGCCCCCAAGTGACGACGCGCGAGCAAGCGGAAGCGCTGAAGTCTACTAAGCTTTATGTGCCGCGCGAGAATTTCCCTGCCCCCGAAGAGGACGAATTTTACGCCTCTGACTTAGTTGGACTCGACGTTAAAACCACGGACGGGAAACGGGTGGGGAAGATTACAGGCGTTCAAGATTTCGGCGCAGGCGATCTTCTAGAAATCAAACCCAAAGACAGCGCGAGCTTCTTCCATCCCTTTACGCTGGCCGCTGTGCCTAAGGTGGATATCAAAGCAGGCCGGGTTGTGATTAAGATTGAAGAGGCGGAGTAGAAGGGTATCGCCGCATCTGACGCTTATCTGAGAAATTTTTTGATAAATGAGGAAAACCGTGACTCCGCGTTAATCCCCCCTTAAAAGCCGGCTCTATGAGTGAAAACCCCACAGAAACAGCGCAAACGCCTTGGCGCGTGAGTGTGTTGACCTTGTTTCCTGACGCCTTTCCGGGCGTGTTAGGGGCCTCTATTATTGGCGGGGCAGAAAAAAGCGGTATTTGGCAGCTAGAAACGGTGGACATCCGCGATTTTTCCGTTAATAGGCACCGAACTGTCGATAGCCCGCCCTCGGGCGGCGGCCCTGGAATGGTGTTAAAACCTGACATAGCCGCAAAAGCCATTGATAGCGTGGTCACCTCAGACTTAGGTTTGGGGCCAGATCGCCCACTGATTTATTTGACCCCTCGGGGCAAGCGGCTGACCCAGAAACGGGTGAGGGAGCTAGCATCGGGACCGGGTCTTATTGCGTTTTGTGGACGGTTTGAAGGACTCGACGAACGCGTCATAGAGGGACGCCAGATGGAAGAGATTTCCATAGGCGACTTTATATTGGCGGGCGGCGAGGTGGCAGCGCAAGTGATGATCGAAGCCTGTGTGCGGCTTCTCCCAGGTGTTCTGGGAACCGCGCAAAGTGCTAATGATGAGAGTTTTGAAACAGGTTTGTTAGAGTATCCCCTCTATACCAAGCCCAGAGAATTTGAAGGCCGGGCTATCCCGGAGGTGTTGCTAAGCGGCGATCATAAAAAGATCGCAAATTGGCGGCGCCAAAAAAGTGAAGAGATTACCAAGGCCCGACGCCCAGATATGTGGACGGCTTATAAAGATGGAGACGATCATGAACGTGATTGAAAAACTGAATAAAGCCGAAGAAGCGCGTTTGCTCGCAGACGGAAAAGTCATCCCTGATTTCTCAGCTGGTGATACGCTTATCGTTCAAGTCCGCATTACAGAGGGTACGCGTACGCGTCTCCAAGCTTTCGAAGGCGTCTGTATTGCGCGTTCAGGCAAAGGCGTAAATGAGAGCTTCACAGTGCGTAAGATTTCTTACGGCGAAGGTGTTGAGCGTGTCTTCCCCGTCTTCTCCCCATTGGTTGAAGCGATTGAAATCAAGCGCAAAGGTAAAGTCCGCCGCGCTAAACTTTATTATCTTCGTGATCGCCGCGGTAAATCTGCGCGTATCGTTGAGCGCACAACAGGCCGCGGCATCGTCGCAGCGCGTAAAAAAGGCGAAGCGAAAAATAAAAATAAGTAAGCTTTTAAACAGCTTGAAATTCAAAACCCGTCCCTGCATTTCGTGTAAACGCGAATTGCGAGGGCGGGTTTTTTTGTTGGCCTATTGCGTTATCACGCCAACATAACAAAAAATTATCTCGCTTCGCTATGCGGCCTGCCTTATGCTACCGCTTATGAGTGTGGATCCTAATATAAAGTCCAAGCCGCCTAAGTTAATGCGCGCCATTCGCGCGGCTATGGAGGGGACGGAATCGGTTCAAGAACGGCTGGATGACTTTGTTCAGGCGATTTCCAAAGCTATGCGGGTTAAGGTGGCTTCAATCTATTTGTTCCGCCAAGGCGAGGACTTAGAGTTATCCGCCACGCAGGGCTTGAAAAAATCAGCGGTTCATAAAACGCGTTTAAAGCCCGGTGAAGGTTTGGTCGGGCATGTGGCTCTGACGGCGAGGCCGCTAAATTTGGCAGATGCGCCCAGCCACCCGCTATTTTCCTACCGCCCCGAAACAGGCGAAGATCCTTTTAGTTCATTCCTCGGCGTCCCTATTTTGCGAGGCGGGCGTACGCTCGGCGTTTTGGTCGTGCAGTCCAGAAAAGCCCGGCTTTTCAATGAAGAGGAAGTGGAAGATTTGCTCACCGTTGCCATGGTTTTGGCTGAAATCATTATTGATGACGAACGCGTTGGCGGTAAAAAAGCGGCGCTGAAGGGGATTTCTCTCGCGCCCGTCAAACCCGAAACTGTTATCGGTAAGTCTTTCGCCAGCGGCCTTGTCGAGGGGCATGCTTATTTGCATATGCCGCCGGTTGCGCCCGCTAATATGCTCGCGGATAATATCGCGGCGGAGGTTATTCGCTTGGAGGAGGGCGTTGCCCATCTTCGCGCCTCTGTTGACGCCATGGTGGCAGGCGACACGGCCAAACTCTCCCGCGCCAGTAAAGATATTTACGAAACCTACCGCATGTTTGCCTATGACCGTAAATGGGTGAACCGTTTACGAGAAGCCGTGCATTCTGGTTTGACGGCCGAAGCCGCGGTTGAGCGGGTGCGCAATGAACATCGCGCCAGGCTGATGAAATCTAAGGACCCCTATTTACGCGCTCGTTTGCATGATCTTGAAGATTTGGCGAACCGCCTATTACGGGCTTTGTCCGGCGAAGCTTTAGGGCCAGGAAATAAGAATATTTCCGACGACGCTATCATCTTTGCCCGCGAAATCGGACCCGCAGAACTGCTCGATTATGACCGGGATAAATTACGCGGCATTGTACTGGAAGAAGGCTCTGTCTCGTCACATACGGCCATTATTTGCCGCGCTATCGGCATCCCGCTTATTGGCCGCGCGGAAGGCGTGCTTGATGTGATTGAAACGGGCGACCCTGTTCTGCTCGATGGTCAAGACGGCATCGCTTATATCCGTCCGCTTGAGACACAAATCGCTGGTTTTACGATGCGCAAAAACATTCGCAGCGAGATGAGCCGCGCTTATGAAGCCATGAAATTTACGCCGGCCAAGACGCTGGATGGCCAGAGGATTTCCTTACAGTTAAATGCGGGTCTTTTAGTAGATCTGCCGCAGCTCGATCAGGCGGGCGCAGATGGTATCGGCCTGTTCAGAACAGAGTTTCAGTTCATGGTTAGCGAATTTATGCCCCGCTTAAGAGAGCAAACTGAGCTTTACCGCAAGGCAATAGAAGCGGCAGGACAGCGCCCCGTGACCTTTCGCACTTTGGATTTGGGCGGCGATAAAATTCTGCCTTATATGGATCCCGTGCCCGAGGAAAACCCAGCCATTGGGTGGCGCGCCATTCGCATTGCTTTGGACCGCCCGGGCCTAATGCGCTATCAAATTCGCGCCCTTGTTGCGGCCGGAGCCGGACGACATCTGAAAGTCATGTTCCCCATGGTGACGGTAGTTGATGAATTTATCGAGGCGCGAGCCCTATTTAACCGTGAAGTTGAGCGCGCGAAAAAACTGGGCCTTGAACTTCCGCAAAAAATAGAAGTCGGCGTGATGTTGGAGACGCCCTCATTAGCCTGGCAAATTATGGCCGTGTGTGATCACGCTGACTTTGTTTCAGTAGGCGCGAATGATCTCATGCAATTCTTCTTTGCCGCTGACCGCGATAATGCACGCGTCTCGGACCGCTACGACCCGCTTCATCCAGCTGCAGTATCAATTCTAAAATTCATCGCAGATGGCTGTAAACGTGCTGGCGTGCCGGCCTCAGTCTGTGGCGCCATTGCAGGGCGGCCGCTCGAGGCTATAACTCTCGTCGCTATGGGTTATAATCAACTTTCAATGCCCGTTACAGGGATTGGACCCGTGAAAAGCGCGATCCTTAAACTTGACGCTGAGAAACTTCGCAAAAAATTAGAGCCACATATTACAATTAACTCGCGGCTCTCGACTTTGCGCGATATTGTCCGTGAGTTTTGTTTGGAAGAAGGTATTCCGATTTAAGGGTTTGTAGCAATGCCGGGAAAGCCAGATATTAGGTACTATCGATACCAATGATAAATTCGAGTAAGCTTAGCTCTTCATCCCATTTAGCTTGAATAACATCAGTCATATCAATGGCCGCCGCATCAGCTTGATTACTGTAGTGCGGGGTGATTTCTAGAAAAATGTCATCAGCGTCTTCTTTACTTTCATGAAAGTTCAGGACATTTTTCTTAAACCAATCAGCTAAATCATTAAGCTCTTGAACCTGCATAAAAACCTATTCTGTATGGGGCTAACCCAAGCGAGTCCTTACGGACTAAATCCCGTTAGGATAAATGGGACGAATGTCATAGGGAATATCACTTAAATTTCCTAAGACCGTTTTCGCCTCTTTATCCAGCGGTAAATACTGATCCAAAAATGCTTTCGCTGCGTCGTAATTACCATCGCCTTGGAGGCGCACAATTTTGCCTGTTAAGTCAGAGATGGCTTGCTCCAGCTTTACGAAATCAATTTCAAAACGCTCTTGTTTCGGGAGCCATTTAACGGCGCCGACTTCGCGGTAGTAATTATATTGAAAGGCTGCGCCTTTGGCATGAGCTGCGCCCGTACCAAAACGCATGGAGCGGAACTTGCCTGTGAAATAGGTTGCGAGGAAAGCTTCTTTACCAGCGATGTCGAGCTCGCCGCGTTCCATCATATAGAGGATATTATAAGCGCCCATGACGTCAGCTTTGCCTTCTTCAATACCAGAGGCAAGTTCTTTGAACTGGGCATTCACAGTTGTTTCAACACCGTCCACTGTAATAATTCCGGGCCCTAGCGAATGAGAGAGCTCATGGAAGAGCGTATTATTGCTCATCCATTTTTTAGCGGTCAGTTTTGCTTGGCCCGCTACCAGAACGCGCTCGCCAATAGGGGCTAAGATACGATCATATTTTGCGCCGAGGACATTTTTCAGGATAACTTTTTTCGCGCCCTTAGCCTTACGAACGCGCTCATCATTAGGCAAATTAAAGGCAATTGTCTGAACCCCGTTCTCATTGTCTCCGCCGCCGTGTACTTGGTAGGTTACAGCTATTGGCGATTCAAATCCCCGTCCAAAATTCTTGTATTTTTCTTCAACAGGAAGGTTTGCTTCCATGTCTTTGAGGAAGTCTTTATATTTGGCGAGCGCTTTGGACTCGTCTGGGTTTTTAATTGTCACGAAGCTTTCAAAAGCTGTCTTATAGCCAAATAATTTATCATCATAAACTTCGTAAGGGCCAATGGCGACTTCGATATTACCTGTTAAATCCATCCAGGCCATTTCCGATTGATAGTAATCATCGCGCATGAAAGACATTCTGCGCATTTGTAGAAACCGCTTCAGTTTCGCGTCATCCGTTAACAGCGCGGCTTCAGCCATTAATTTTCCTGCTGCCACGAGCCTTTGGCGGTATTCAATTGAATAAGGCACGGCGACGAGTTTACCGGCTTTGCGACGGATAACTGTGTAGCCAGATTTAAAGGCCTCTTCATCTTCGGGATTCGCTAAAATATGATCCTCAAATTCCTGCTTGGTCATATCGGCAGGGTAGAATCCTGCGCCTTCAGGGCAGGGTGTTTCGCCGTAAAAGACATGGCCATCTTCTAGCCCGTCACAGACACCGAAATGCAGATCAAACATATTGAGCAGAAGCTCTTTGTCAGGGCGATCACTGGCCACGATTTCGGCGCGGATTTCAGGGTTGCGCGTGTTGAGCTGCAATAGATAAATTTCAGAGAGAATTTTGCTGGCTTCAATTAATTTATTAACTGCGGCGCGATCCCCTTCGGACAGGAAAGACGTGTCCGGGTTCATTTGAACTTCGGCAAATTTCTCATATTGCCTCGAAAGGTTATAGCCTTGCTCTACTGGCGGGGCCTTTACAACTTCGACGGGGTCTATTTCGACTTCATTTTTGGGGCCGCAAGCGGTTAGCAAAGCGGCAGTCGCAAGAGAGCAAAGTAGAAGTGAACGCATGTCAAAAGTCCCATAAAGTTATTGGCGGTTATTTAACTGATTTGCCGCAGAATGATAAGGGCAAACCCTAGAATTATGGCTAGGATAAGGCTTGCAGCCCTATAATAGCTGCTCGGTTATTTTTCGGGCGAGGTTTTGCAAGTCGTCCATATTTGCCATAGCGCCGTCGCTGCCATGGGCCCCTAGCGCCTTACCGTCATAGCGCGGAATAATGTGAACATGGGTATGAAACACTGTTTGCCCAGCTGGCGCGCCGTTAAATTGCGTGATGACAATGCCGTCAGGCTTTAGCGCCGCTTCTACCGCTTTTGCGATACGCTGCACCGCGCCAAATAAGCGGCCAATATCTTTGGCGTTGGTCTCCAGTAAATTGCGGGATGGCGCTTTGGGGATGACAAGAACATGACCTTCGGATTGGGGAAAGGCATCCATAATTGAGAGAACATTCGAGTCCTCATATACTTTAACGCAAGGTATATCGCCGCGCATAATTTTAGCGAAGATATTTTGGTCGTCATAGGATCCGTGAAGGCTCATGCGGTTTCTCTTAATTTTGGTACAGCGATATGTTTAGCGTGAAGTAACATCAATGGAACGAAAACCCAAACCCCCGTAAGCATAGTAATGTCTAATCCATTTTGGACGACATCTAAGATCGAAAAGCCCATATCTATCAACCAAATGATCATGAGTAGCTCTGGCGCTAGGAAAAGCATCGGTAGGAATATACCAGAGGCGAGCCCGAAGAGTGTTGCGCGTTTCCACATGCCAAATCGACGTGGCCTTATAGGGTCGAAATCTGTGATAGGGGCGGACTGCTGATCAGTAAGGAATTTTTTAGCGGATAAGAGTTCCTGTTCTGGAATGAGCAAAATGATGCCGCCAAATGCCATGAGCTGTAGAGCGGCTATATGGGCATGATGATAGTTCTGAAAGCTAGGGTGAAAGCCGCCCGCTTCCAAAACTGAAAAAATAACACAGGCTTCTGGGAGGTTATTATATTGACCAAATATTACAGCTTTCAAGGCGTTCCACTCTTTCTAAACGGCGTATGTTTGCTTAGCACATTTATGTCATGCTGAACAGCACGGCGTTCTCGGGACAGGTAATCTTCGACGGCGTCGCGTAATCCGGGATGGGCAAGGTAATGAGCCGAATGTGTGGCGACGGGCTCATAGCCTCGGGCTAATTTATGCTCGCCTTGTGCGCCTGCTTCGACCCTAGGCAATCCAAGCTCTATACCCGCTTCAATGGCTTGATAATAGCAGAGCTCAAAATGCAAAAATGGTTTATGGGCGAGGCATCCCCAATTACGTCCATATAATGCGTCAGAGCCGATATAGTTCAGGGCCGCCGCGATGGGCGTAACGCCGTCAAACGCCATCACTAAAATAATGTCATCGCGCATTGTCTCTTGCATTAAATCGAAAAAGGCGCGGGTCAGATAGGGCCGACCCCATTTTCGCTGTGAGGTATCCTGATAGCATTGCCAGAAAACATCCCAATGCACAGGTTTTAAATCATCCCCTGAGAGGCGTTTTATCGTGATGCCGTCCTGCGCGGCGGCGCGTTCCTTGCGGATATTTTTGCGCTTGCGAGAGGCGAGCGATCCAATGAAATCATCAAAACTTTCGTAACCGCGATTAATGAAATGAAATTGACGATCTTCGCGATGCGCAAAGCCTGTTTCTGTAAGTAGAGATAAATCCTCAACTTGTAGAAATGTCAAATGCGCGCCCGAATAGCCCCAATCCCGACAGGCCTGTATCATCGTTGAGATCAAACCCGTTTTTGCATCTTTTGTTTTTGCGAGAAGGCGAGGCCCAGTCGCAGGCGTAAAGGGGACACAGCTTTGTAATTTGGGATAATAATCTCCGCCAGCACGGGACAAGGCATCGGCCCAGCCATGATCAAACACATATTCGCCTTGGCTATGCGTTTTCGCGTAGAGCGGCGCGCAGCCAAGAGCTGTTCCGCTCTCATCCTCAAGCCAGATATGCCGCGGCGCCCAGCCTGTTTCCTCTGTGGCAGAGCCGCTCTCTTCGCAAGCATTGAGGAACCGCCAAGAAAGAAATGGATGCTGACCCTCTGGTAAATGGGCATCCCACTCGGATTCAGAGACATCATTTATACGAGTCAGAATTCGAGCGGTAAAATGAGGGAGAGGCATGACCTCTTATAGGCACAGCCAGCGTTGAAAGTCGCGGAAAATCTAGCGGCTCGCGGGCACAAGCATACCTGCTAGGGCTCCAACCGCCGTTCCAAGCGTAATCATAAGAAACTCAGGTGTATCTTTGGTTGTCCCAATAGCGATGCATAATGCGCCTAACACAATCACTAACGCGATCGCAGCAATGGACCCTACAGCAATCCAATAGACTTTCGTGTTTGGAACTTCAAAGTTCTGAACGGCCTCTTCCATCGCTTTCCCGGCTTTTTCTTTTTCTGTTTCGCTTAGAGTTGTATCGGCGGTAATAGCCGCGCGAGCATTGTTCAAAAGCTGGCGTTTTTGATTCTCATTCATTTTGATCTCCATAAAAGGTCATAATGAATGAGATGTTTTTAGGTTGGCGTGACCAGCGTCACGCGAGAGAAAATTAGATAATCTCAAAAATCGCGTCGATTTCGACGGCCACATCAAGGGGCAAGCTCGGCGCGGAGACGGCAAAACGTGCGTGGCGTCCTGCCTCGCCAAAGACTGCAACCATGATGTCAGAACATCCATTGATAACTTTAGGAATATCGGCTTGCGTGGCCGTCGGCAAAGCCTGCACGAAGCCGCCCAATTTTACAATGCGCGCGACGCGGGAGAGGTCCCCGCCGCAAGCGGCTTTCATTTGCGCGATGAGGTTAAGCGCGGAGAGCTTGGCCGCTTCTTGCCCTTGCTCAACGGTCAAATCTTCGCCGAGACGTCCGCCAATAAGGGTATCGCCAATTTTCGAGATTTGGCCTGATATAAAGACCATATTTCCGCTAATGACATAGGGCACATAATTAGCCACGGGCGCAGCTGCATCAGGAAGGGTGAGGCCTAATTCTTTGAGGCGATTTTCAATCATATCCAACATCCGCGTAAGATTTATGGGATCGATCCGTTGTGAACCGCCCGAGTTTCCAGTGTAGTATTTTGTGAATAAAGCGGCCAATTATTGTTCCCAGGATTACCCCGCCAACCAGGGGCCACGTCGAATAACGCGTATAACCTGGGCCGTGTTCGATAATGGGCATAACGACGTTAATCCCTCCGAAAATAACTAGCCCAATTAAGACTGAAAATAAAACGGCCGCGACGCGTAAAATCATACTTTCGGGGGGGGCCAAATAATTGGGCTCCGTGCAGCGAAAGCATGAGAATGTATTTCCGCGCAATTTTACGAAAAACGTTGTGAGTTCGTGAAATCCAAAAGGTTCGCCGCAATTTTCACACTGATGTCCTTTATGCAGGTGGTCGACCCCAATTTCATTATCCTTGGCCATATTTCCCCTATTTATCCAAATGATATGTCAGCGTTTTACCAATACATATCGCTAATATATCGCGGGGCAAGGGCTCATTCAAATTGAGCCAAATGGCGCGTGTCCCTTCGAAACTTAGCTCATCTGCAAACATATCCTGAAAACTTTGGATAAGTGTTGTTTTGCAATTTACAAATAGACCCATTTTATGGGGACGTTTCTCTTTCCAATCAAACCGAAGTGTCGTGCCGCTTTTGGTGACCTCAGTCAGATAAGCGGGTTCGCGCCATTTTAGCGTTTCAGTTAGAGCTCCAATACGGGCGTCTTGCGCGGCCGTCTTTAGAATGAGCGCGCGTAAGTCCAGAGCATATTCTTGCGCGAGCGCCGGATAGCATTTGATGACATCTGCTACAGGCGTTGCTATGGTGGGGCTGGACGTCATTATAGCTCATAGCTTATAGGAAGGACTGCCCGCATGCCAGAGTCTAACGAGATTTTACCTTTGCCTAAAGTCAATGAAGCCGTGTCTGAGTTTCTCAAAAACCGCCGGTCTAATTTGGCCAAAGCGATGGGAGCCCCAGGCCCTAGCGGCGCGCAACTTGATGAATTTCTAACGATTGCGGCCCGTGTCCCCGATCACCGTAAACTTGCGCCGTGGCGCTTCATTATATTTCAAGGTAAGGCCCGTGCGGATTTCGGACAGCATATAGCAGCGGCCTTTATGAAATCTAACCCCGACATGCCGCAAGACCGCGCAATCTTTGAAGGGCAGCGGTTTTTGCGCGCGCCCGCGGTGGTGGCTGTTATCTCTAGTCCAAAAGATTGCTTGCGGGGCACACCCGAATGGGAACAGGTTTTATCTTCTGGAGCCGCCTGTTTTAACATGTGTTTGGCGGCGCAAGCGGCGGGGTTTGGGGCGCAGTGGCTGACGGAATGGTATGCCTATGACGCAGATGTTCAATTGGCTTTGGGGCTGTCAGAACGGGAAAAAGTCGCGGGATTTATCTATATGGGAACACCAGCGGAGCCGCCCAAGGAACGCGTTCGTCCGGATACTCAAATGCTAACCACCCATTGGGGAACATAACCCTCATCTCTGAATGATTATGCGTCAATGAGGGATTGGATCTTTTAATACTGTTCCTCAGTGGGAGAAAATTCTGTTTACAACCCGAAAAAAGTGTATTTTTTTGCGAAATGACGTTTTTGTGGCATGACAGGTGAGAAAATTATGTTATAGACATATATGGTCTATCCAATAGGTGTGACCCGAACCCCGTGTTTCCACGCGCCCCGTGAGACCGGGGTTCACTTTTTTCAGCAAGCCTCAGGATCCATATCCGTGAAATTATTAGGTTCTTAGCCTAGTCAATGCTGCAAAAAAGCGTATGACAAATCTATGAAGCCTGTAGAAAAAACCGCCCCTGATGAGAGTCTAACGACGCCGCATGATACGTCATCAAGATTATTGAGTTTTATTGTTGAGGATGCGCCGGCCGCAGGCTCTGCGACTGAAATTGCGGATGGCGTTTTTTGGCTGCGATTTCCGCTTCCCATGAAGGGGCTAAATCATATCAATCTCTGGGCCTTGAAAGATGGCGATGGTTGGGTTGTTGTCGATACGGGTATTGGCAACCGCGAGAGTAAAGTCATTTGGGAAAAACATTTTGCGGAGCTCATGGGCGGTCGTCCGATAAACCGCGTTATCTGCACCCATTTACATCCTGATCATACAGGGCTTGCGGGCTGGATGTGCAAGAAATTTGGCGCGCCTCTTTTGATGACGCGCGGGGAATATTTTCTGTGCCGATTAATGGCCGCGGATACAGGGCAAGTTGCGCCGCGCGACGGTATAAAATTCTATCAAAAAGCCGGCTTTACCTCTGATCAAATTGAACTTTATAAAATGCGCTTTGGCGGGTTTGGCAAAGCGATCACGCCTCTGCCGCATAGTTACGACAGGCTTGTCGAGGGCGAGACAGGAAGAATTAATGGGCGTCAATGGCGAGTCATAATCGGCTCGGGTCATTCGCCTGAACATGCCTGTCTATATTGTCCCGAGCTGAATATTTGCCTGACAGGAGACCAGCTTCTACCCAATATCAGTTCCAATGTCTCCGTTTGGCCGACGGAACCGGAATCAAATCCGCTGGAAGATTGGATCCGAAGCTGTAAATATCTGAAAGCTTCACTGCCCGAAGATGTTCTTATAGGGCCTGCACATGGCCTGCCATTTAGAGGCGCACATCGCCGTCTCGACAAATTAGTGGAGCATCATGAAAAAGCTCTAGATAGATTGCTAGAGCATTGCGAAGAACCGCGCCGCGCAACTGAAGTTTACTCGGCTTTGTTCCGCCGAGAAATTACGGATAGTAACCGCTTAATGGCGGTTGGCGAATCTATCGCCCATTTGAATTGTTTGAAGGCTCGCGGACTCGTTTCGCGCCGCTTAAATGATGCCGGACAATTTACCTATAAGGCTCGCCGGAAATCTGCTGCTTAACCGCGCCCTGTCTCAATCCCCAAAATATTGACCAAATGAACGAGCAGCATGAAGCCCGTTGCGATTGAGCCCAGGCTAATAATAATCCACGGCACCATGCGCGGTTTTAGCTTATCATGCTTGGCAAAATGACGCCGAAAGGCAAAAATGCCAATAATAACACAGGCCGCTAGACCTACAGATGTTAGCAATAAATCATTAGATATATTCATCGTCGTTAGATAGGCTTTTAACGGCCTTTTTCAAGGTCTTCGGCTGGGTTAATATAAGGCTTGATTAATGGCGTGGAGGCGGTCGCCGCAGCGTCAAACAATGTCATAGCTGCTTTAAAGCCCAATTTGCGGCGTCTTTAATCACCTTGTTTTTTGAGCAGATATGCGCCGCTGCGTAAGGCCTTAAGTCTATTTTTCCGCTATTCCCTATAGCGTAAAGCACGTTTCGAATAAATTGGTCACGGCCGATACGTTTAATGGGCGAGCCAGAGAAATGCGCGCGAAATTCCGTCTCCGACAGCTCGGAGAGCTCCGCAAGGTTTGGCGCGTTTAAATCTTCTCTGGCTTGCAGCTTTATCTCAGAGGCGTCCTGTGCAAACTTATTCCAAGGGCAGATAGCGAGGCAATCATCACAGCCATAAATACGGTTTCCCATTTTAGACCGAAGCTCTTCATCTATGGGGCCCTTATGCTCGATTGTGAGGTAAGAAATACATTTGCGAGCATCAAGTTTATAAGGAGCAGGGAAGGCGTCGGTCGGGCAGATATCAAGACAGGCCTTACAGCTGCCGCAGTGATCAATCTCGGGCGGCGTTGGCGCAAGTCTCGCTGCGCTTAAAATAACGCCGAGGAATAGCCATGATCCAAACTCACGGCTCACGAGGTTGGTATGCTTTCCTTGCCAGCCAAGACCGGACATTGCGGCGAGCGGTTTTTCCATAAGCGGCGCGGTATCCACGAAGACCTTAATATCGCCGCCCGTGTCGCGCGCGATCAAGCCGCCCAATTCTTTGAGCCTGCCTTTGATGATGTCGTGATAATCACGGTTGCGAGCATAGACAGAAATTGTCGCTTTCTCGGGCTGGTTTAGGCCAGCGAGAGGGTCGGTTTCAGGGCCATAATTTAGTCCCAAAACAATAGCGGATTGCGCCTTATCCCATAGGTTTTGCGGATGGTTACGGCGCTCTTCTGTTTCGGACAGCCAAGCCATTGTGCCGTGATGATGTTTTGCGAGGAAATCACGTAGGCCTTTTCCAGCCTCATTGCCATAACTCTCTAAATCAACAATGTGGGGCGCAGTGAACCCTAAGTCACTGGAGCGTTTTAAAACGGCGTGTGAGAGAGCCATCATCTTAAAAGTCCAAATCCGTATAATGGCGCGGCGGACGTAGGCCGGCCACGCGGTCTTGCAGCAAGGTTTGCACAGAGGGGCGTGACTTTACGGTTTGATACCAGCGTTTTAAATCGGGCCAGTCTCGCCATTTAATTTCACCCAGAAAATCAAGGCAGGAAATATTGGCCGCGCCCGCAACATCCGCGAGGCTGAAGCTGTTTCCAGCAAGACACTCCCGGCGTTCTAAAAGCCAGCTAAAATAAGAGAGGTGGAATTGCAAGTTCTCGCGGCCTTGGCGCAACGTCGGCGGATCGGCTGGGCCAGATCCTGTCAGGCTTTTCTCGATTTTTTCATGTAGTATATAGGCATTCACCTCTTGGGTGAATTTCATATCAAACCAGGCCGCAATCCGCCGGGCTTCCGCGCGCTCAATACGGTCTTCGGCTAAAAGCGCATGGCGCGATGAACCATCATTGGCGTATTCACAAATCGCGCGCGCGCCTGAAATCGTGACAGACCCGCCAGGAATAATATCAATTAAGGTTGGCGGAAGGCCCTCAGGGGTTAAATCCAAGAAGGTTGTATCGGGGTTCCACGGATCAATGGGTTCAAGCTTTACCTTGAGTTTTTTTTCCGCAAGCGCAATGCGCGCCTGACGCGACGCCGGATCTAGGGGATAATGGTAAAGCTTGCGCATCCCGCTACTGTATCAAAATATGGGTAATGAGTCCTTAATGCGCGTGAGAATCATTATGGAAATGTTCATTTCCATGCGCGTGCTCACAGCCAATAGGGTGCGGGTAGATAAGAATATCGGCGGCTTGGAACGCGGCCATCATGCGCTGCTCCGCTGCCAGAACTATATCATGGGTGTCTGAGAGCGATATTGTATCGTCCATATCAAGACGCATTTGAATATGGATGTGCGGGCCAGAGGCGCGGGTGCGAAGATCATGGACGGCTTTAATTTGGGGATCCTGTAGGGCTAGGCGCGTGATCAAGGCACGTTCTTCCGTGTTGAGCTCTTGGTCCATAAGTTGCGCCCAAGCCAGACGCGCTATTTTATAAGCCGTCCAAAGAAGCCAGAGCGCCATTAACCCGCCTACCGCCGCATCCGCCCAAATAAACGGTGTAAAGCTAGACAGAGCGATGCCTAAAATAACAAAGACATTTGCGAAGAGGTCCGCAAGATAATGGGCGCGGTCGCCGCGCACGGCAATCGAACCGGTTGCGCGAATGGCCCAGCTTTGCGCTATCAATAGCCAAGCTGTAAGGGCCACGAAAACTAGCATCATCGCAATTGCAAATCCGCCTTGCGTCAAAACTTCAGGATGAGAGATGCGGTGAAAAACTTCTTCGATTAAGTGAAATGCCCCAAGCACGATGAGGCAAATTTGGAAGACTGCAGAAAAGCTCTCAGCTTTACCCCGGCCAAAGCGGTAATCTCCGTCAGGGGGACGCGCGGCATAACGCACCGCAAAAAAGCTGGAAATAGCGCCAAATAAGTCAAGGGCGGAATGGACGAGAGAGGACAGAATGCCAACGGAATGGCTTTCTTGCCAGACGAACCATTTCCCAATAGCGAGGACAAGGCCAACACAGACGGCGATGGCTGTGATACGGCGAGTGATGCGCGCTGAGTCTTCCAGCGGCAGACGTCCAGGACGGCCGCGGCGATCAGGCATATCAGCCTCTGATGATATATCGGTGTCTGCGGTCATAACGAAGGTGTTGTGTTATAGCATTACAGAATAGGGCGCGAGTCCTATTTGCGTAAATTTAGGCAGGTCAGCTCAGGCTCGCGATACGCCCCAATAATTATAACCGAGCACCTTCGGACCTGGGATATACATCTGTTCTAAGCTCTCGAATTTCAAATCAGCTTGATGAAAAAGAGACGGTATATCGCGCCCCGTATGGCAGCCGCCTGCAAGCTTTTTCCACACGGGATCAATGCGGTTTTGCCATTTATGGACTTTGCTATCTGGTGCTTTGCCATGTTCGGAAAATAAAATTCTGCCGCCAGGTTTCAAGATACGTTTCATCTCATGCAGGGCTTTGACAGGATCGGGGATGGTGCAAAGAGAGTAGGTCACCACCACACTATCCGCCATGTTCGATTCAAGCGGAATATCTTCGCCAGATAGACCTATGCGTTCAATGTCTATGGGACAGGCCGCGCGGCGGGAGGCACTTCGCTTCCAGATATGTTCATCGGGGTCAACGCCAATGATTTTGCTGACTTTAGCGGGATTATAATGCGGTAGATTTTGGCCAGAGCCAATTCCGATTTCCAGCACGACGCCTTCAGCTAAAGGGACCACTTTCGCGCGCTGTTTTGTAATCGGTCCAATACCGCAAGCTTTGTCGAGGCAGAGCGGCAAAATATGTTTTGAATATAATCCCATGGCTGAACCTATCACAGATTTAGCCCGATGTGATACCAAAAACCCTTTCTATCTCGCTCGAAAACAGGCTTAATAGAGAGAACGCACCTCTTATGAAATGGCAAACGACAAGGATCTATGATGTTAAAACTTGCGCTCCCGCAATTGGCCCCGATTTGGCTCAACCGTGAAGGCAGTCTTGCTAAGGTCATAGACACTATAAAAATAGCTCAGAAAGAGGGGGCTAACCTTATTGTCTTTTCGGAAGGGTTCACGCCGGGCTATCCGTTTTGGCTCGACGGTACTGGCGGGGCACGGTTTAACGACGGTAAACAAAAGGAGATCTTCGCGCATTACTCAGATCAATCTATCACGATTGAAAAAGGGCATTTGGATAGCGTTTGCGCAGCCTTAAGGTCTGCGAGTATGGCCTGTTATTTAGGCATTATTGAGCGAGCAGGGGATCGTAGCGGACATTCCCTTTATTGCAGTTTTGTATTTATCGACACTCTGGGCATTATCCGCTCTGTGCACCGAAAATTGCAGCCAACTTATGAGGAACGCCTGGTCTGGTCACCGGGGGATGGCAATGGTTTGGTCACGCATAAACTCGGCGATTTCACGCTTGGCGGGCTGAACTGTTGGGAGAACTGGATGCCGCTCTCCCGGGCCGCACTCTATGCCCAAGGCGAGGATGTTCATGTTGCCTGTTGGCCAGGGAGCGACCGAAATACCGAAGATTTAACCCGGGTCCTCGCCAAGGAAGGACGAAGCTATTCTATTTCCGTCTCCGCAATAATGCGGCCTTCGGATGTGCGCGCGGACACCCCCTTTGCAGATGAGATTAAATCGGCCCTTGGCGATATGCCAGCCAATGGCGGATCATGTGTCTCAAACCCAGACGGAACGTGGTTATTGCCGCCTGTGACAGGCGAAGAGGGGATACGTTATTGCGAGCTTGATCCAGCTTTCGTGCGCCGCGAGCGCCAAAATTTTGATCCAACAGGCCATTATTCACGGCCAGATGTGACGCGGCTTATCGTTAACCGCAAGCGCCAAAGCCTCATAGAATTTGAAGAGGACTAATTTGGCGCTACCGCTGAGGACGCGCTTGGCGCCGGGCTTTGTGAGACTTGGAGAGCCTCTAGCTTAATGCGCAAACCTTCTTCCAAGGCGTCCAGCTTATCTTTGCGAATATGAGTTTCCGCGCTTGATACTTTATCCGTATTCGCAGTCAGATGCATCCAATGCTCACCTTTATGTATAGGCCAGCCTAGCAATCCATCGCCATTGGGGTTTCCTGTCTTGGAGAAATTCACCCAGTAATTCTGCATCAATTCAGCAAGCACTTTGTCGTTTTTCGACTGCCCTAAAATGGGCTCGTAACTGCCAAATACAAATGGGATTTCCGCCGCGTGAAATGCGCCGAGTGTTTGCTTTTTACTCGGAGGCACGCGGGAGAAATGGTATAGATAGCTATCTTCGCCATAAGACTCATTTTGGCGCGCAACAAAGCGGATATTTACGCCAAAAATTTCGTCTCCCATCATTTGAGTGCCGCCCTCTGTGAAGTCCGTATCTAGATTGTAAAGGCCTACAATCTTCTCCGCTTGTGTGGGAAAGGCTTTGGTTAATGCCTGCGTCAAGGCCGCTTTATCGCCGGGCTCAACGTCTGGCAGCCAAACGCTTGGTTGTGGGTCTGTCGGAAAAAAGAGTGTGCCTTCATCCGAATTATAGCCAAAGAGCATAGGGACTTTGTTATATTTCCCTTTAGCAAAAGCGAGCCCGACATTTTCTGGAAAAACGTAACCGTCACGAATATGATGAAAGCCTTCGCTCATCTCTTCTGTAATGACCGCTTGAAGCTCCTCTGCTGGGATCGCGCGTAAGTCCTCCGCCGTGGGGGTGGTTAGTCCCAAAGCCGCCGCAACATTTGAACCTGTTTGATATCCGCTAGGCCAGCCCACGCCGTCGCCTTCCATCTGTCCCAGATGATAAGATGAGGCTCCGCTTTGTCCAATGGCTTTGTGAAACAGACCCTTTGCTAAAGGGCTGGCCATAAGTTCCGTAACTGACCAAGATCCAGCACTTTCACC
>JBDWDN010000005.1:0-142980 GCA_039977295.1 Hellea sp.
TCTTTGTAAGCCAGGTTCAGTTCAGCCACACAAAAAGTTTGTTGGCGAAGCTTATATCCTGACGAAAGACGAAGGCGGCCGTCACACGCCGTTCTTTAACAACTATCGTCCACAGTTCTACTTCCGTACAACTGACGTGACAGGTGTTGTGACTTTGGATGCTGGCACAGAAATGGTTATGCCAGGCGATAATGTTAATATTAACGTTGAGCTTATCGTGCCAATCGCTATGGAAGAGAAGCTCCGCTTCGCTATCCGCGAAGGCGGCCGCACAGTCGGCGCCGGCGTCGTCGGTAAAATCATTGAGTAAAGAGTTTTCGAGCTCAGTTCGCTGAGCTCGATTTTGTTGTTTGAAAGCGTAAGAAACGGATTTCCATCATGGATCGTCAAAATATTCGCATTCGGTTGAAGGCATTCGACCATCGTATCCTCGACACCTCGACTAAAGAGATTGTCAGCACGGCTAAGCGCACAGGCGCGACCGTAAGAGGGCCGATTCCTTTGCCTACCCGCATTGAAAAATTCACCGTGAATCGTTCACCACATGTGAACAAAAAGTCACGTGAGCAGTTCGAAATCCGTACGCATAAGCGTATGCTCGACATTGTTGACCCAACACCGCAAACTGTGGACGCGCTGATGAAGCTCGACCTTGCGGCTGGCGTTGACGTCGAAATTAAGTTGGGAGCGTAGTCACAATGTTACGTTCAGGATTATTAGCCCAAAAGCTCGGCATGACTCAGGTCTATGACGAAGCTGGCAATCACATCCCTGTCACAGTTCTTTCTTTAGAGGGCTGTCAGGTTGTTGCTCATAAAACGCAGGACCGCGACGGATACACTGCTATTCAGCTCGGGTCTGGCGAAGCCAAACCTAAGCGCGTCTCAAAAGCAGAACGTGAGCGTTTTGCTAAGGCGTCTGTCACGCCCAAGAAAAAACTCGTAGAGTTCCGCATTGCGGGTGACAACTTCATCGAAGTTGGCGCGGCAATGTCTGCTGAGCATTTTGTGCCTGGCCAGAAAGTTGATGCCTCTGGCGTCACCGTTGGTAAGGGTTTTGCGGGTGCTATGAAGCGTCATAACTTTGGCGGCCTTCGTGCGACACATGGCGTCTCTATCTCGCATAGATCGCACGGCTCTACAGGGCAGTGTCAGGATCCGGGTAAAGTCTTTAAAGGTAAGAAAATGGCAGGCCATATGGGCGCCGTTCGCCGCACTGTTCAAAACCTTGAAGTTGCTCGCGTTGATGCCGAGCGGGGGCTTGTTCTTATTAAAGGCGCTACGCCAGGCGCTAAGGGTGCTTGGATTGAAATTCGGGATGCTGTCAAAGGCACAAAAATGGCTGACTTGCCATTGCCAGGTAAATTCACAGCTGCTGGCGCTGCTAAAACTGAAGCTCCAAAGGCTGAAGAGGCACCTGCAGACGCTGTTAAATCAGGTGAGGAAGAATAGTCATGAAACTCGACGTTCAAACACTCGCGGGTAAGGCCTCCGGCTCTGTCAATCTTGACAAAGGCGTTTTTGGTCAAGAGCCTCGCAAAGACATTTTGCACCGCATGGTGCGTTATCAGCTAGCAAAACGCCAAGCGGGCACTCATCATGTGCAAGAGCGCGGCGAAGTCTCTAAGACAACAAAGCGTATTGGTAATCAAAAAGGCGGCGGCACGGCGCGTCACGGTAACGGGTCTGTTTCTCAGTTCCGCGGCGGTGCGAAGGCTCACGGCCCGCGCGTTCGTTCACATGCTTTTGATCTGCCTAAAAAAGTCCGCGCAATGGCCCTTCGCCACGCGCTATCTGCTAAGGCAAGCTCGAAAGAGCTTATCATCATTGATGATGCGGCCATGAAAGCGCCTAAAACGGCTGAATTGCGTAAGCAACTCGAAGGTCTTGGTGTCACAAACGGTCTTATCGTTGGCGGAAACGCTATCGATGTGAATTTTGCTAAAGCTGCAAAAAATATTCCTAACCTCGATGTGCTGCCTAGTCAGGGCGCGAACGTATATGACATTTTAAAGCGTCATACGCTCGTCCTCACGAAGCAAGCTGTCCAAGATTTGGAGGCTCGTCTCAAATGAGTATAGCTGCCCGCCATTATGACAGTATTCTTTCTCCTGTAATTACTGAGAAAACGACTATTGTCGCTGAAAATAATCAGGTCGTATTCGAAGTGCCGGTTTCCGCCACTAAGCCTGAGATTAAAGAAGCTGTAGAGCAGCTTTTTAAAGTCTCTGTCACGGCTGTGAATACGCTTCGCCTTAAAGGTAAAACCAAGCGCTTCCGCGGAATTCCCGGTCGCCGCAAAGATATCAAAAAAGCTTTCGTCACGCTTAAAGACGGCGACAGCATTGATATTGCAACAGGTCTGTAGGAAGAGAAGATGGCTTTAAAGACATTTAATCCCACCAGCCCGTCACGCCGTAATCTGGTTCAAGTTGACCGTTCAGAGCTCCATAAAGGACGCCCTGAAAAGTCATTGACCGAAGGCCTGACGAAAAAAGGTGGTCGTAACAACACTGGTCGTATCACGATGCGTCGTCAAGGTGGTGGACATAAGCGCCTTTACCGTATGGTCGACTTCAAGCGCGCCAAAAAAGATATGGCTGCGACTGTTTTGCGCCTCGAATATGATCCGAACCGCACAGCTTTCATCGCGCTTATCCAGTATAAGGACGGCGAAAAGGCTTATATTATTGCGCCTCAGCGTTTAGCGGCTGGTGATACGATCATTTCATCTGACCGCGCAGACGTTAAGCCAGGCAATACAATGCCGCTTCGGTCTATGCCTGTTGGGACAATCATTCACAATATCGAGCTCAAGCCCGGTAAAGGTGGTCAAATTGCCCGCTCAGCTGGTGCTTACGCTCAGCTTGTTGGTCGTTCAGAAGGTTACGCTCAGGTTCGTCTTAAGTCTGGCGAAATGCGCATGGTTCACCAAACATGTTTGGCGACTGTTGGCGCGGTTTCAAACCCGGACCACATGAACATCAATCTTGGTAAGGCTGGCCGTAATCGCTGGCTTGGTAAACGTCCTGCCGTTCGCGGCGTGGCCATGAACCCGGTTGATCACCCGCACGGTGGTGGTGAAGGCCGTACCTCTGGTGGTCGTCACCCGGTTACGCCTTGGGGTAAGCCGACTAAAGGTGCGAAGACTCGTAGTAATAAGGCAACGGATAAATACATCATCCGCTCACGCCATAAGAAGAAAAAGTAGTAGGACAGCACTATGCCACGTTCAGTATGGAAAGGTCCGTTTGTTGACGGATACCTCCTTAAAAAAGCCGAAGCTGCTAAGACTGAGGGCCGTCACAAGCCCATCAAAACTTGGTCGCGTCGTTCGACAATCATGCCAGGCTTCGTAGGCTTGACATTCCAAGTCCATAACGGTCAAAAATTCGTCCCTGTTCTCGTCAATGAAGACATGGTGGGTCACAAGCTTGGTGAGTTTTCACCTTCACGTAACTACTATGGTCACGGCGTTGATAAAAAAGCGAAGCGGAAGTAGTCATGGCTAAAACAAAAAATCCACGCCGCGTCGGCGATAATGAGGCACGTGCGAAACTTCGCATGATCCGTATCAGCCCGCAAAAGCTGAACCTTGTCGCTCAACTTATCCGCGGTAAAAAAGTCGGAACAGCTTTGTCTGATCTTGAGTTCTCGCATAAGCGTATCTCTGGGGATGTTCGAAAGTGCCTAGAATCTGCGATTGCTAATGCTGAAAATAACCACGGCCTCGATATTGATAGCCTGATTGTTTCTGAAGCTTATGTCGGTAAGAACCTTGTCATGAAGCGCTTCCGCGCACGTGCACGTGGCCGCGGCGCTCGTATTTTAAAACCGTTCTCTGAGCTTACAATTGTTGTTCGCGAAGTCGAAGACACACCCGCCGAAACAAAAAGTGAGGCTGCATAATGGGACAGAAGATAAATCCAATTGGCTTCCGCCTCGGTATTAACCGGACTTGGGAATCACGCTGGTACGCCAATACGGCTGAATATGGCGATTTGCTTCATCAGGACCTCGCGATTCGCGCATTCCTTATGTCAGAGCTTAAAGCAGCTTCAGTTGCGCGTATCATTATTGAGCGCCCTCACAAAACATGCCGCGTAACAATTTACACAGCACGTCCAGGCGTTGTCATTGGTAAAAAAGGCGCAGACATCGAAGTTCTCCGTAAGCGCGTGGCGTCTATGGTTGACGGCGAGGTCTTCATCAATCTTGTTGAAGTTCGTAAGCCAGAAGTCGACGCCAACCTTGTTGCTGACGGCATTGCCCAGCAGCTTGAGCGCCGCGTCTCTTTCCGCCGCGCTATGAAGCGCTCGCTTCAAAGCGCAATGCGTATGGGTGCTGTTGGCTGTAAGCTTAAACTTGGTGGTCGTCTCGGCGGCGCAGAAATTGCGCGTGTTGAGCAGTATCAAGAAGGGTCCGTGCCGCTCCATACAATGCGCGCTGACATCGATTACGGTACAGCTCGCGCCATGACGGCAATGGGTATTATCGGTATTAAAGTTTGGATCAATAAAGGCGAAATCCTTGAACATGATCCATATGCACATGACAAGCGCATGAATGACCAGGGCGATACACGTTCACGCGGCGGAAACGACCGTAATGATCGTGGTGGCCGTGACCGTCGTCCAGCACGCGCTAATTAAAAGAGGGTTTTGAGCAAATGTTACAGCCAAAACGTACAAAATTCCGCAAAGCCCATAAGGGCCGGATTAAGGGCATGGCCAAAGGTGGTTCGGCGCTTGCATTCGGATCTTACGGTCTTAAAGCCTTAGAACCTGAGCGCGTTACAGCGCGCCAGATCGAAGCCACACGCCGCGCTATCACGCGCCATATGAAACGTGCCGGCCGAGTCTGGATCCGCATCTTCCCTGATGTGCCTGTAACGAAGAAGCCTACCGAAGTCCGTATGGGTAAAGGTAAAGGTTCTGTTGAGTTCTGGGCCTGCAAAGTTAAGCCTGGCCGGATTATGTTTGAAATTGACGGCGTATCTGAAGCTGTTGCGCGTGAAGCGCTTCGCCTTGGTGCTGCCAAACTGCCTGTGAAGTGTAAAGTTGTTACACGTCCTGGCGAACAGTAGGAGCTGACCCGTGAAAGCTACCGACGTAAGATTAATGACTGAAGATCAGCTTGGCGACGAGTTGCTTAAGTTGAAAAAAGAGCAGTTCAATCTGCGGTTCCAAGAGGCGACTGGCCAATTGGAAAAAACCGCACGTGTGCGTCAAGTCCGTCGTGACATCGCCCGCGTGAAAACTATTCAGGCTGAGAAAAAATCAGCCGCTAAAGCATAGGTAGGTCGAGATGCCAAAACGCATACTCCAGGGCACAGTGGTGTCCGACAAAGGTGAAAAGACAGTTGTTGTTAAGATCGAACGGTCTTTCCTGCATCCTCTTCTGAAGAAGATTATTCGCCGGACGAAAAAATATCACGCGCATGATGAAAAGAATGCGCATAAAGTGGGCGATACAGTTCGTATCATCGAATGTGCGCCTAAAAGTAAACTCAAGCGGTGGGAAGTTTACGCAGGGTAGGGCGCTTGCCTCTCTCTCGTAACTAACCCCTCAACCAAGGAGACGATCGCATGATTCAAATGCAATCAAATCTAGATGTCGCCGATAACTCCGGTGCCCGCCGCGTCCAGTGCATTAAAGTGCTGGGTGGATCCAAACGTCGTTATGCCCATGTTGGCGATACGATTGTTGTTTCTGTCAAAGAAGCTATTCCGCGCGGTAAAGTGAAAAAAGGCGACGTGCGTAAAGCCGTTGTTGTTCGCGTCCGTAAGGACATTCAACGCCGCGACGGCTCTGTCATTCGTTTTGACGGAAATGCCGCTGTTATCATTAATCCAAATGGTGAGCCGATTGGTACACGTATTTTTGGCCCTGTTCCGCGTGAACTTCGTGCTAAAAATCACATGAAAATCGTCTCCCTGGCACCAGAGGTTCTCTAGTCATGGCCGCGAAGATTAAAAAAGGCGACCACGTTGTCGTCATCGCCGGTAAGGATAAAGGCTCTAAGGGCGAAGTCCTTAAAGTGTTCCCGAAAGACGAACGCGTCGTCGTAAAAGGTGTTAGCCTAGTTAAGCGCCACGTGCGTCCCAGCCAAGCTGATCCAGAAGGCGGCATCAAAACGTTTGAAGCCCCTATTCATATTTCAAACGTCTCTCAACTTGATCCAAAAAGTGGCAATCCCACTCGTGTTGGTTTCAAGACATTGAAAGACGGCAAAAAGGTCCGCGTGGCCACTAAATCGGGGGAGGTCATCGATGGCTAAACCATATGAGCCGCGTCTTGCAACTATCTAT
The DNA here is from genome assembly GCA_039977295.1 of Hellea sp. Taxonomy (GTDB): domain Bacteria; phylum Pseudomonadota; class Alphaproteobacteria; order Caulobacterales; family Maricaulaceae; genus Hellea. Next base: position 6,311 of record JBDWDN010000005.1, read on the forward strand.
CGCGACGAAATTCGCGCAAAGATGAAAGAGCAATTCGGATATAAAAACGAAATGCAAGTTCCTAAAATTGAGAAAGTTGTTCTCAATATGGGTCTTGGCGAGGGTGTTGCTGACAAGAAGAAAGTTGAAGCTGCTATTGCAGAGCTTGAACTGATTGCTGGTCAAAAGCCTCTTCCAACGAAATCAAAGAAATCTATTGCGGGCTTTAAACTCCGTGATGGTATGGTTATTGGCGCTAAGGTTACACTTCGCCGTGACCATATGTTCGAATTTCTTGACCGCCTGATCAATATCGCACTGCCACGTACACGTGACTTTCGCGGTTTGAACGGTAAAAGCTTTGACGGCAACGGCAATTACGCTATGGGCCTGAAAGAACACATCGTATTCCCCGAAATCAATTATGATCAGGTGGACACGGTTCGCGGTATGGACATTGTTGTTCAGACCACAGCAAAAACAGATGAAGAAGCCAAAGCATTGTTGGCCGCGTTCTCTTTCCCTTTCAGAAATTAATCTGGCCGGAACGAGAACGAACGCAACAAGCGAAGCCTTCTGCAAATTGAGGAATTTGCAGTAAGCAAATAGGAGAATAAAATGGCTAAAGTTAGCTCAGTTGAGCGCAATCTAAAGCGTCAGCGCATGGTGGCAAAATATGCCGGCAAGCGTGCGCTTTTGAAAGATATTGCGCGCAATAAAGAATTACCCGTTGAAGAGCGTTTTGCGGCTCAACTGAAACTCGCGGCGCTTCCGCGTAACTCAGCAGAATCACGCATTCGCAACCGTTGCCAGGTTACTGGCCGCCCGCGTGGTTATTATCGTAAAATGAAGATGTCCCGTATCGCGCTGCGTGAGCTTGGCTCACAAGGTCTGCTTCCGGGTCTCGTGAAGTCAAGCTGGTAGGGGGTAGATATGTCTTTTTCTGATCCTTTGGGCGATATGCTCACACGTATCCGTAACGCCATCATGCGTAACCGTTCATCTGTGACAACGCCTGCCTCTAATTTGCGTGGCCGTGTTCTGGACGTTCTGGCTGATGAAGGTTTCATCCGCGGATATTCTGAAACTCAAATCGACGGCTTCCGGGCTTTTGATATTGAACTTAAATATTTCGAAGGCGAAGCGGTTATCCGCGAAATTAAACGCGTGTCCAAACCAGGCCGCCGTGTTTATTCGTCTGTTAAAACTCTGCCACAAGTCCGCAATGGTTTGGGTATTGCTATTCTCTCTACGCCAAAAGGCGTGATGAGTGATACAGCTGCCCGCGAATCCAATGTCGGCGGCGAAGTCCTCTGTCAGGTATCTTAAGATGTCACGTATTGGTAAAAAACCGGTCGCTATTCCGTCAGGCGTTACGCTGACGCAAGCCGGCCAGACAATCACAGCTAAAGGCCCTAAGGGTGAGCTGCACTTTAAACTTCCTGATGCCGTAACTGGCAAAATTGAAGGTGAAGAGTTCTCCGTTACGCCCGTCACGATGAATAAGAATGGTCTCTCTATGTGGGGCATGTGCCGCACAATGGTCTCTAATCTTATTGAAGGCGTGACTAATGGGTATAAAAAAGAGCTTGAGCTTAAAGGTGTTGGTTATCGCGCTCAAATGAAGGGCAATATGCTCTCTATGCAGCTTGGTTTCTCGCATGATGTTGAGTTTACACCGCCTGCTGGCGTCACTATTACAGCTCCCAAGCCAACCTCTGTTATTGTCGAAGGCATCGACAAGCAGCAAGTTGGTCAAGTCGCTGCCGTTATTCGTTCATATCGCAAACCTGAGCCTTATAAAGGCAAGGGTGTCCGTTATGTCGGCGAATATGTCCGCAGCAAAGAAGGTAAGAAGAAGTAGCCATGAAAACTGCTCGCGAAAATATGCAGCGGCGTGCGCAACGCGTCCGTCGCCGCCTCAAAAAACACTCAGCTGGGCGTCCGCGCCTATCTGTTTTCCGTTCTTCAAAGAATATTTCTGTGCAAATCATTGATGATGCGACAGGCACAACTTTGGCATCAGCTTCCACGATGGAAGATAAGAAAGCCAAAGGGTCTGATGTTGCTGCGGCGCAGCGCATTGGTAAATTAATTGCTGAACGTGCTAAAAAAGCCAAAGTCGGAGACGTTGTCTTTGACCGTGGTCCATATCTTTATCATGGCCGTGTGAAAGCACTGGCCGAAGCGGCTCGCGAAGCCGGTTTGAAATTCTAGGAAAGCTAAAATTATGGCAGGTAGAGAAGATAACCGTCGCCGCGGACGCGATGAAGAAAAAGATAACGAGTTTATCGACCGTTTGGTTCACATTAACCGCGTCGCTAAGACTGTTAAAGGTGGCCGTAACATGAGCTTCGCCGCTCTTGTAATCGTCGGTGACGAAAAAGGCCGTGTTGGTTTTGGTAAGGGTAAGGCGCGCGAAGTGCCTGAAGCTATCCGTAAAGCTAGCGAAGAAGCCAAGAAAACAATGATCCGCGTGCCATTGCGCGAGGGCCGTACGCTTCACCATGATGTCCGCGGACGTCACGGAGCAGGTAAAATCGTGATGCGCGCAGCGCCTCCCGGAACCGGCGTTATTGCGGGTGGACCTATGCGTGCTGTTTTGGAATGCCTTGGCGTTCAAGACGTTGTGGCTAAGTCGCTCGGAACATCAAACCCTTACAACATGGTTCGCGCCACGTTTGATGGTTTGAAAAATATGGAAAGCCCACGGACGATCGCTAATAAACGCGGTAAAAAAGTGGGTGACATTGTTAGCCGACGTGACGACGGTGCGTCAGCACCTGAAGCTATCGCTGAAGCCTAGAGGATTTTATCATGGCTAAAAAAGCAACAGTAAAAGTCCGCCAAACGGGCAGCCCGATCCGCCGTAAGCCGGATCAGCGCGCTACATTGGTTGGTCTCGGTCTTGGCAAAATTGGCCGCGTCCGTGAATTAGAAGATACACCCTCTGTCCGTGGTATGATCAATAAGGTCGCCCACATGGTGGAAATAGTCGAAGAGTAGTCTGGCTTTCGCCGGAAACCTCCTTTGGAGAAAAGAACATGCGTTTAAATGAACTCAGTGATAATCCTGGTGCAACCAAGAACCGTCTTCGTATCGGTCGTGGTGTAGGCTCAGGTAAAGGTAAAACAGCTGGCCGTGGTGTCAAAGGTCAAAAGTCTCGCTCCGGTGTGACTGTTGGCGGCTTTGAAGGTGGTCAAATGCCAATCTATATGCGTCTGCCAAAGCGCGGCTTCAATAAGCCGAACCGTAAGTCTTGGGCAGAACTCTCAATCGCCAATGTAAACCGCGCTATCGAGGCCGGTAAGCTAGATGCGAAAACAAATTACGATGCAGATGCTCTTGTAGCGGCTGGCGTTATTCGCCGGGCCAAAGATGGCGTGCGTCTTATCGGTGCGGGCAAATTGTCTAAAGCCGTTAAGCTGACTGTTTCAGGCGCAACGCCTGGCGCTATTAAAGCTGTCGAAGATGCTAAAGGTTCTGTAACTGTGAACCCAGATGTGATGACACGGCGTGAAAAAGGCGTCAAAGCTGACAAGTCTGGCAAAGTTTCTAAGGCTGACAAAAAAGTCGCGGCTGCTAAGGCTGAAAAGCCCGCCGCAGCGCCGAAGGCAAAAGCAGCTCCTAAGGCCAAAGCTGAGCCAAAAGCAAAAGCGCCTGCCAAAAAAGCGCCTGCCAAAAAAGCAGAGACTAAGAAAGACGATGCGGCTGAGATGTCTGAGTATCTTCGCGTAACCCGCGAATATGACGCTGATGCTGATGAGGCTATTGTTACAAAGATTGAAAAGCATCTTGGTGCGTCTTTGAAAAACAAAGATGCTAAATATGTTGCGTGTTCAGATGAGACTGAACTTGAGACAATCGTCAAAGGCTTCATGAAAAAGAAAATGGGTGTTGATGATAAAGAAGCGGCCATGGAAAAAGTGAAAGCCGTTTGCGTAACAATGAAACCAACCCGCATGAAGAACCGCGTAACGTTTTATTACTTGCTCGCAAAGACCGAAGGAAAGCTGAACGAATTTTAGCCTCCCAAAAGTCATCATAGGTGAGGTTTAGAGTTTTACTCTCTAAGCCCACTCTTTAATTCTGATTATGGGCTCCTATATAGGAGCCTATACTCTATAAAGGGACGATAGTTATGGCGTCAGCCTCAGAACAGCTTGCTCAGAATATGAACCTTGGTGTTTTCGCCAAGGCCAAAGAACTACAGCAACGTCTCCTTTTCACACTTTTCATTCTTGTCATTTACCGCATCGGGACATTTGTACCGGTTCCCGGTATGGATATGGCGGCCTTCCAATCTGCGTTCTCTGCGGGTGATGGCGGTCTGTTAACGCGGCTAAACATGTTTGCAGGCGGCGCCGTTGAGCGTATGGCGATTTTCGCCCTCAACGTGATGCCTTATATTTCGGCCTCGATTATCATGACCCTTATGAAGGGCTCTATCGGCTCTTTGAAAGAGCTTGATAAAGATGGCGAGCAGGGCCGTAAGCAAATCAACCAATATACGCGTTACCTCACTGTATTCCTCGCAGCTTTCCAAGCTTATGGTATTGCGCGGGCGCTACAAGCCACGCCAGGCGCCGTTATTAATCCCGGCCTGTTCTTTGAGGCGTCAACCGTTATTACCCTCGTGGGCGGCACGATGTTCCTTATGTGGCTTGGTGAGCAAGTGACTGCGCGCGGCGTCGGTAATGGTGTTTCGCTGATTATCTTTGCAGGCATCGTGGCAGAACTGCCCAAAGCGATCTTCCAGGCCTTTAGTTTGAACCAGCAGGGATCTGTGTCTGAGTTCTTATTGATCTTCCTTATCTTCCTATTTGTCGGTCTATCTATGCTTATCGTTTTCGTAGAGCGAGCGCAGCGACGATTACTTGTCCAATACCCCAAGCGCCAGATGGCCGGTGGTAAGACATTTGGCGGCGAAAGCTCTTTCATGCCGCTTAAGCTGAACACAGCGGGCGTTATCCCGCCGATCTTTGCTAGCTCGCTTCTCTTGCTTCCAGCAACCTTTGGACAGCTTGCCCTTAATGGCGACGGCGCAGGGGCCGGAATTATGACAACACTGCTCGCCTATATTGGCTATGGCTCGCCTGTCTATCTGACTCTTTACGGCGTTTTGATTGTCTTCTTCTGTTATTTCTATGTGCCCTATGTCTTTAAGCCTGATGATGTGGCGGACAATATGCGTAAGAATGGCGGTTTCCTGCCAGGTATTCGTCCGGGTGAGCGCACGGCGCAATATCTGTCTTACGTGCTCTCGCGCCTAACATTTATCGGCGCGCTTTATGTGGCCTTTGTCTGTGTGCTGCCAGAATATATTATTGCCCAAGCGGGCGGCGCTATTCCGCCATCTGTGGCTATGCTTATCGGCGGGATGTCTCTTTTGATTATCGTCTCTGTTACACTTGATACTGTGGCACAAATTCAATCGCATTTGATTGCGCATCAATATGAAGGACTTATTAAAAAGTCTCGCATGCGCCGTAAGAAGAAATAGGCGAAGGGATTAGGGCTATGAATATTATAATGTTTGGACCGCCAGCGGCGGGTAAAGGCACACAAGCCAAGAAGCTTGTTTCTGAGCGCGGCCTTATTCAGCTTTCAACGGGCGATATGCTTCGCGCGGCCAAAAAGTCTGGTAGCGAGCTTGGTCTCAAAGTCGCAGGCATTATGGATCGGGGCGAACTTGTCTCTGACGAGATTGTCATTGCTCTGATTGAAGAGCAAATCGATCTGAACCCAAATGCCAAAGGTTTTATCTTTGACGGCTTCCCGCGCACGGTTGCGCAGGCCGAAGCTCTCGATGAATTGATGGCCAAACATAATACCAAAGTCGATTCTGTTGTCCGCCTCTGCGTGGATGATGAAGCTTTGGTTTCTAGAATCACCAAGCGATTCGAAGAAGAAGGCCGTAAGGATGATAATCCTGAGAGCTTTAAAGTGCGGCTTAATGCATATAACACGCAAACAGCGCCTTTGCTGCCTTATTACTCGGCACAAGGAAAACTGACGGAAGTTGACGGAATGGCTGAAATTGCCGCTGTTTCGACTTCAATTGCGCAAGTTTTGGATAAAAATGGTAATGGCGCAGATGTTTCTGCGGCAAAACCGAAAAAAGGATTTTTTGCCCGTCTTTTCGGGGGCTAGTTGCGCCCATTAAGAATAGGTGAATTTTGTTTGAGAATGCAGGGTTAGGGCGCTTGACGGGGCCGTAGCTTAGGACTAAGTAACCCGCTTTCGCGGATAGTTTAGACTTTCTGCCTCTTTTGCTATGGCAAATCGGGTGAAGCCTAAATATCAGGCGACTGATAGGATTTTAAGGAGGCCAGTGTGGCTCGTATTGCAGGGGTAAATATCCCGACAAATAAGCGCGTGACAATCGCGCTGCGTTATATTCACGGTATCGGACCAGCCAAAGCTGCCGAGATCTGTGAGAAAGTTGGAATCGCGGCTGAACGCCGTGTAACCAGCTTGACAGACCAAGAGATTTTGAAAATTCGCGAGTCTATCGATGCCGACCATATGGTCGAAGGTGACCTTCGCCGCGAAATCGGTCAGAACATCAAACGCTTGATGGATATGGGTAATTACCGTGGTCTTCGTCACCGCCGTGGTCTTCCAGTCCGCGGTCAACGCACACACACAAATGCACGTACACGCAAAGGCCCTGCAAAGGCCATTGCCGGTAAGAAGAAGTAGGTAAAGTACCATGGCAAAAGAACCAGGCCGCGTCCGCCGCGCCGACCGGAAGAATATCACTTCTGGCGTCGCGCACATTAACTCAACGTTTAACAACACGATGATCACGATTACTGATGCCCAGGGCAATACAGTCTCTTGGTGTTCAGCTGGTGCAATGGGCTTTAAAGGCTCACGTAAATCTACGCCATATGCGGCACAGGTTGCTGCTGAAGAAGGCGCGCGTAAGGCGCAAGAACACGGCATGACGACGCTTGAAGTTAACGTAAACGGCCCTGGCTCTGGCCGCGAATCTGCTGTTCGCGCTTTGCAAGCTGCTGGCTTTACGATCACAACAATCCGTGACGTAACACCTATCCCGCATAATGGCTGCCGCCCACCTAAGCGCCGCCGCGTATAATAGGGCAAGTCTAAGATTATCCCGATACCGGGGCACATCCGGCGCGGCTTTCATGTCGCGCCAAACTAGCATTAAGAGGTCACACTGTGATTGAAAAAAATTGGCAAGAACTTATCCGTCCTATCAATCCTGAGATTGAGCCTGGTCGCGACCCTGAACGCAAAGCTGTTGTAACGGCTGAGCCTCTAGAACGTGGTTTTGGTATGACACTTGGTAATGCGCTACGCCGCGTATTACTGTCATCGTTACAAGGCGCAGCTGTCTCAGCTGTTCAGATTGACGGTATCGTCCACGAGTTTACATCTATTCCAGGTGTTCGCGAAGATGTCACAAACATCGTTCTAAACCTTAAGGGTTTGGCGGTTCGCATGCATGCTGAAGGCCCGAAGAAATTGCTTCTTCGCAAAACTGGTGCAGGCCCTGTAACTGGCGCCGATATCGAAGAAACGGCTGATGTTGAAATCCTCAATAAAGACCACATCATCTGCACGGCAGATGAGGGCGCTGACATCCGTATGGAGCTGACAATCACGACAGGTAAGGGTTATGTCCCTGCTGCGGCGTCACGTCCAGAAGATGCGCCGATTGGCCTGATCTCTATCGACGCGCTATATTCACCGGTTAAGCGCGTTGCTTACCGCGTAGAAGACACACGCGAAGGTCAAGTTCTTGATTATGATAAACTCATCATCGACATTGAAACAAATGCAGCGGTAACGCCCGAAGATGCTGTCGCTGTTGCGGCCCGTATCCTTCAGGACCAATTCCAAGTCTTCGTCAACTTTGACGATCCAGAAGACGTCCGCAAGGAAGAGAAGCCGGAACTCGACTTTAACCCAGCGCTTCTGCGCAAGGTTGATGAGCTTGAGCTATCTGTCCGCTCTGCAAACTGCCTGAAAAACGACAACATCGTTTACATTGGCGATTTGATCCAAAAATCCGAAGCAGAAATGCTCCGCACCCCTAACTTTGGTCGTAAGTCTTTGAATGAAATCAAAGAAGTTCTTGCTGCTATGGGACTGCATCTCGGTATGGACGCGCCAAACTGGCCACCAGAAAATATCGAAGAACTTGCTAAAAAGTACGACGACCACATTTAGAGTCTAAATCAGACCTCTATATCTTAGGATTTGCTTCTTGGGATTTGCGGTCAAATTGAAATTAAAAGGATAAAGCCATGCGTCATAAAATGGCCCATCGTAAACTCAACCGCACAGCGTCACATCGTAAAGCGATGTTCGCTAACATGGCGTCTAGCCTGATTGAGCACGAACAAATCGTAACAACACTCCCAAAAGCCAAAGAGCTTCGTCCGATTGTTGAAAAGCTGGTTACACTCGCAAAACGCGGCGACCTTAACAGCCGACGTCTTGCTATTGCGCGTACGCGTAATAAAGAGATGTCAAAGAAGCTATTCGACGTTCTCGGCCCACGCTATGCTGAGCGTCAAGGCGGCTATATCCGCATAATGAAAGCGGGTTTCCGCTATGGTGATAACGCGCCAATGGCTGTCATCGAATTCGTAGACCGCGACGAAGCCGCAAAAGGCGCTGTGGATCACGCCAGAAAAGAAGCTGCTGACGCTTAATCCGCGCTCAAAGGACTGATTAAACGACCCGTCCTTTGTGGCGGGTTTTTTATTGTGTGGTTTCATTCTGAGCCGTCGTTAAGAGTTCAAATCCCTATTTCTCAACTTATTAGTCGCTTTCAGCTCTCGTTAATGTTTTATTCACTACGGAGATGGGCCAAGTTAGGAAAAGACTGAAAAAGGGATTCCATGTCGCGTAAATTTATACTCACCTTATTGCTAGGCAGTTCTTTATGCGCCACGGGCTGCGCCACGACGGCTAAGGGCGTATCAGCCTCTGCTATGAAGTCCACGGCTGTGGCGACGCCCTACCGTGCCGCTGTCCCAGAGGGAACAACACTCGCTGTTGTACGCTACCCGGCTCATGTCGATACAGATGCGCAGGACGCATTTTACAAAGCGTTCGGGCAAAACGCCGTTGGCGGACAGATGAGCCGCTACGATGCGACTTCACCTGAAGTTCAGGGCCTTGCAGATTCGATAATTCTCAAATCTAATTATTTTGCGCTCTCGCTTTATAAAGAGCTTGCCGAAAGATTGCCTGAGCATAGCGTTTTACTGTCTCCCCATCTTATTAAAAAAGGCGCAGATGGTAAGCTAACCTCTGAACCTATGACGCAGGCCGAAAGTCTGGCCAATGTCGTGACTGTTGATTTTGTGAGTTATACCTTCCCAGATAGCACCAAAATGATGGGCAAGGAGCCGCTGACATTTGGCGACCTGGTAACGCCGCTCGTAACGGTTAAAACCGATTACCGCGCCGCTGTTCCGACGCAGGGGCTGTTACTCGCGAGCCGCCCGCTAATTCCCCATGCGGCAACTAATGGTAAAGAGGGCGCCACAGAAACACTCGCGGCCATGCAAAGCGGACGTCTTGCTGCACCCGTACCAGACCTTGATTTTGTTGCCTTCCTTAACGGCGAAGCTGGTTTTGTCGTTCCGCAAAAACCGCTGGCACGCACAGGCGATGTAAATGCCGTGCGCAGTTATGGCCTCGAGAAGGTCAAGCTGGATGGGGCGGCACTTAACGCGCTTAAAGAAGGACAGAGTGGCGTTATTGATCCATTGGAAAGCACATTCTCGAGCGCTTTCGCGAATCAAATCGTTGGTATTATCAATAACACGGACACGGACATAGCCGCCATGGCGGGCCGCGCCGCTGCGATTTCGCAATTTGACGAAAGCCTCGGGGCCTTGACTTTGGTGGGCTCTGAGGACCCCGCCTATGCAACGCGCCTGCGCTATGCGGAACGCCTCTTGGAGGCTGAGAAAAACTATCTTTCTGTTCAGTCCCTGCGCCTCTTTGACGGCGTACATAACGGCGAAATGGGGGCGCAGGTCCGTGATATGTTAAAAGCTGAATATGATATATTAGAGCAGCGCCGCTCACTCGCGCGCAAGCAAAATACGGCAACGGCTTTAGCTATTTTAGGCGCTGTTGCAGCCGGAGCGGCTATTGCAAATGGTGGGAGTAGTGATCGCTGTGAAGATTCCCGCACCCAACGCGAGTATAATGATTGTCGACGTCGGGCTGAACGCACAGATTATGGAAATTCGGTCCTCACGAATTTAGCTATTCAGGGTGCAATAGTTGCAGCTCAAGAGGCTATGGCTACAAATAGGCGCTCCAAAGCTGTTGGCGGAAATTATCTCGCATCTATTGCGCCGGCCCTAGAAGAGCAGCAAACTGTGCAGGTTAGTCTGATTGATTCAAATGAAACGATTACAGCTATTCGCTTCGAAGATTTAAAAGAAAAACTCCAAACGCTTTATACTAAAAATCAACGCTCGCTCGACACGGTTGCGACGCGCTGTGCCTATAATCATGACGGGGCCGTCAAGATTGGAACCTGGATGGGCGTCTGTGATGGCGGATTAGCGTCAGGCTCAGGTGTGGGCGTTCTGCGCAATGCGGACGGAACATCCATTGAATATTATGGCTATGCTCAAAACGGGCGGCCGAGCGGGCCAGGCTATATGATCCATCATGACGCTGATCAGAGCTATGCCGTAGAAGGCAATTTCTCAGCGGGTCTGGCGAACGGCGTCATGCGGGTCTCCAAATCAGGGCAGGCGGATGTGCTGCGCAATTATCAAGCCGGGCAAGATATTGGCGCGGCGTCATCTCTTGAGGCTGTAAGCTCGCCCTTTAACGGCCCCGTAAATATGACGGCGATAAATTAAATGCGCAATTGGCCTGTCATAACACTTACCAGCCTATCTCTGGCCGTACTTATGGTCATGCCTGCAGCCGCGCAGATGGCTGAGAAAAGCGTCGTGCAAGACCTTCCCGATGTGGCCCCGTCGCAAGACTATTGTATCTCTGTGATGTCAGCCTTTCCAAATGGTGATAGCGTCGCGCGCTATCAATTCTTCAAATTGACAGAGAAAATGGCCGTCGGCTCAACGCCTGAATTTAAAGCGGCGCTCAAGCATTATGGCGACGGAGATGTCCCTCCTGAAACGCCTGTCATTAAGATCATCGAAGCCATCGCTAATCCCGTGATGCGCCAAGCCGCGCCGGAATTGACAATAGCCTATATGGGGCATTTAGTGAATTTTGCAGGGCGCTGCGAAACCTATATTCAGGGGCAAGTCAACAGCCTGCTCGCCTATGATGCGGCGTTCGCCAATGATGATTCTGTGATCAGTGAGGACGCGCTTTATTTGCGCCAGATCTTATCAGACTCGCTATTGCGTTTAAAGGCGGATAAAGATGAGCGCTATAGCTTTGCCGTCAATAATTATGCGACGTCCTTAGTTGCGATGCGCGATGATATTGAATTTGCAGCTTACGCCAAAGATATCGACGAAATTGAAGCGCTTTACATGACCGATCTTGATGGCCGTCTTGCCCGCTCAAATGATATGATCAATAGCGAGATGAACCGCGAGACATTGGGCGATGCTGTTTCGCTGTCCGATGACATGAATAAGCAGGCCAAAAAACAAGCGGATCGCGACGCGATTGGCACATTGCTGAGAATTTTAAACCGATACTAATGAAATCAAAGCGGCGTAATATTTCTATATTCTCCATCTCTGCCTTGGATTTATTCGCGGCGGCGCTGGGCGCTTTTATTCTTATCGTGCTGGTCCTTTTTCCTTATTATAAATTGGGCGGGACGGATATTTCCTTTGAGGAGCTCGAAGACCTTGTGATGAAACGCCGCTTGGCCGCGTCAACATCCCAAACGGAAATGTCTCAAATCCGCGCTATCCAAGCCGATATTTGGCTGATGGAAAAACAATATAAATCTACCAAAGAGAATATGTCGACGGTAACGGCCAAAATACAAGAAGTGCAGCGCCAAACCGCCGAGATTGAAATTCCCGATCCGGTCCCGCAGCCAGACCCTGAACCTATTCCAGAACCGCAACCTGTTGTCGAGCCGCCCCGCAGCACGGGCCGCGGCGTGGAGTTTTCAATTCTAGGCGTCGCCACAACGCGTAAGGACATTATCATTGTCGTTGATATGTCAGGTTCAATGAGGTCCCATACGCAAAATGTGACCCAAGCTTTGGATGAGATCATTGACCAAATGCAGCCTGATAACCGTTTTCTGATTATGGGATATCGCGGCGGTCCGACCTTTGACACCTTCCCGCGTTCGGGCCGAATGCAGCCCGCCGATACATCAACTCTTGCAGGGGCGAAAAACTTTATAGAGGGCTTGCCGCGCCGTTTTGGCGGGGGCACACCAACGCAAAGCGCTATGGTACGGGCGCTTAACCTGAAACCGCAAGCCGTTATCCTGATCAGTGACGGCGCGCCTGACGATGGATCGCCTGGGGCTATTGTCACCAATATTACGAAACGCAATCGCGGAAAAGCCGAGATTCATACCGTCGCTATCGGGGATTACACGAAGGATAAACGCCTAACATTGTTTTTGCAGGAAATGGCGACCCGTAATCGCGGTGATTTTGTGGGGCGCGCGCGATGAAGCAGCGTCCAGACCGCTCCATTGAGATTTTCTCGCTCTCTGCCATTGACCTCTTTGCGGCGGCGATGGGCGCCTTTGCTTTGCTGGCTGTTATTTTGCTGCCTTATTACCAGAAAGAAATCCGCGAAACGACGCCTGATAACGCCATTGCTGATCTGGCCCGCGCGGCAGAAACCAGCGCGGTTGAGGCAGTTGAAAAGAAGAAAGCGCTTGAGATTAAACGCGCAGCCGCCGCCCGCAATGTCTCGGATGTAAAAAGCGAAGCGGAGAAATTATTGGCTGAGCTTCGCGCCGCCGAAGCGGCATTGCTTGAGAAAATGGCCGCGGCGCAGCCCAAGGCCGTAGAAGTGCCTGAACCCGTAGCTGAAGAGCCCGCGCCGGCCGCCAAGAAAGAGCTCGTCTCTTTTCGTTTTCTGGGTATGAAAACGCGAAAAGACGACATCGTTATTGCGCTGGATATGAATAAATGTATGGGCGGGCATGAGGCCTCTGTACAAAAAGCGGTCACGCGGATCATCGACTCGTTGCAAGATAATCATGCTTTGAAAATCGTCGGCTTTCAGCAAACAGATGCGGGCCCGCGCAGAAGTGTCTGGCCAAATGGCGGACGTCTGCGAAATATCAATAGCGGCTCTCGCAGCTCTGCAGAGAGCTTCTCTCAAGGCTTAACTCGTAAATTTGGCGGCTCCGCCTCTATGCTGGACGCCTTCCAAAATATGATAAATGGCCCTGGAGAAGCGATATTTCTTGTCAGTGACGGCCTACCCAATCCGCGGGCCAATGACGGCCTATCCCCCACCGCGCTGGCGCGCCGGATTACGGCGCTCAATGCAGGGCGTAAGGAAATCCACACGGTTGTTGTGGGTAATTATTTTGACTATCAAGGCACTGTGGACTTCATGGAGACCTTGGCTCAATCCAATAACGGACAATTTATGGCGCTCGCATCTCCTGCGCGCGGCGTTTGTGATTAAAGGACTTTTCGATGAAAAATAGAATTACCCTTCGTCGGCTCATCGTTTGTTTACTGGCTATCGTCGCGGCTATCGTGACGATTGGCATTATTCGTTATACGGCTGGCCCCGTGTTGCAGGAAATATTGCTTGATGCTGATGCGAGCTTTTGGCCCTTCACGGTACAGAATATAATGTGGGTCGCGCTATTTATTGGCTTTGGAGAATTATTTCTGCGCTGGAGCGCGGCGTCGGATGAGCAAAGCCAGCTCAAGCGTGGATATCTCCCCACCAAGGATGAGACGCTGGACATGGCATTGCTCGGAAAAATTAAAGACAGTATCGTCAGCCGCCGCTTTGGCCGCGAAGCCTTTTTGCCGCGCATGATTACCCGAACCATCGATCAGTACCGTATGAGCGGTAAAGAAGATCAAGCGATCTCTGTGCTAAATTCCTCGCTTGAGCTTTACATGCATGAGATTGATCTGCGTTATTCTATTTTGCGCTATCTTACATGGCTCATCCCGTCGCTCGGCTTTATCGGGACCGTGATGGGGATTATGTTTGCTCTGCAATATGCAGGTGTGGCCGCCAATGCAGAGGGCGATGACTTTCTCTATGAGGTCACGAGCCGCTTGGGCGTGGCCTTCACGACGACACTTGTGGCGCTGGTGATGTCAGCCATTCTGGTCTTGATACAATCCATTGTTCAATCCAAAGAAGAACGCGCGCTGAATGAAGCTGGTCAATATTGTTTGGATAATCTTATCTTGCGATTAGGCCGCGAGACGAAAGCTTAGACATGTCAGATTGGGAACCACCAACGCATAATGACCTTTATGATGTCAGAGAAGAGCGCGCCCCCTGGGGACGTTGGCTCGTCGGGGCGATTGCGCTTGGGCTGATTATATTTGGAGCGATTTGGCTGGCGACAAAAGTGATTGTGCCTTCTGAGGTGCCCAATGCCCCCGCTGAAATCGCCGCGGCTGAGGAGCCCGAAAAACCTGCCGCCAAGAAATCTGATGATGATTTGGCTTGGGTAAGGGCGCTTGAGAAAGACACGCTGGAAGGTTACCGCGAATATCTGGCGGCGTTCCCAGAGGGCCTTCACAAAGAGGACGCGCAAAAAGAAATTGATGCCTATGATAATAAAGCTTGGGAAACCGCAGAGGCTCGTCAAACCATAGCGGGATATGAAGATTACCTAGAGGCATGGCCCGAAGGTCTGCATGCGAGTAAAGCGCGTGAGCGCATCGCTGAAATGAAAGCCAAAGCCGAGGCCATCAAAAAAGACGCGGCTGAGCGGGCCGCCCAAGAAAAGGCAGATTGGGAACGCGCGGCGCGCGGTAATACCGTAGAGAGTTACGGTCAATATCTTGCCAAGCACCCTGCGGGGCTCAATGCCAAAGAGGCGCAAGACCGTATTGATCGCTTGCAAGCAAGCGCGGCGGACCAAGCGGCATGGGGCCAAGCGAAAGCAGCTAACCGCGCGGCGGCCTACCAACAATATCTGACCAGTTTTCCGCAAGGGGCCTATGTCGCCCAGGCCATGGCCGCGATTGAAAAACTCAAACCCGCTGCAGGCCGCACCTTCCAAGATTGCGCCGAGTGTCCCGTAATGGTCAGCCTCCCGTCTGGGAATGCTAATCTTGGCGCGTCCGAGAACGAGACGGATGCCCGACCGCACGAAAAACCACAGCGTCCTGTTACTTTTACCGACATGTTCGCGATGGGCGTGACAGAGGTAACATTCTCGCAGTGGGAGGCCTGCGTTGCGGGCGGAGGCTGCAGCAAAACGCCTTCCAATAATGGCTGGGGCGGCGGTAATCGTCCTGTTATAAATGTCAGTTGGGGTGACGCGCAAAAATACGCGTCTTGGCTCTCCTCCACAACGGGAATGTCATATGCGCTGCCAAGTGAGGCCCAGTGGGAATATGCAGCGCGGGCAGGCGATACGGGTTCATTCACAGGCGGTTCTGCCGCCGCGCTTTGTGCTTTTGCCAATGGGGCGGCGCAGGAAAGTGGTCTTAAATTTGCCAATGCTGCTTGCACAGACCCTGCCGCTGACCGTACTTTACCTGTCGGCATGCTGGGCGCGAATAAGTTTGGCGTCAAAGATATGATCGGCAATGTCGCGGAATGGACACTGGATTGTAATACGCTAAATCTGCGCGACGCGCCGACAAATGGGAAGGCTGATCAACGCGGTAGCTGTAATCAACGTGCTGTGCGCGGCGGTTCTTGGTTCTCGGGGCCTGCTGATTTGCGGTTTTCCGCTCGCCTGATGCAAAGACGCGGCGATTCTAATGATTTTACGGGATTTCGCGTGGTCAGGAAGATAGAAAACTAGCACAAGGCCCTTTGCAGGGCGTTCATTGGCCAGTCAGCTTGACTATGCTAAGCAGAGCCTATGATACGCACACTCGCCATTATACTCGCCCTCAGCACATCTTTTATGGCTCTTTCAGCTGTGGAAGCCTCCGCGCAAGTAACAGACCAAACCGATCAGTCTGAAGAAGATTGGCGTAAGTCAAAGAAGAAGCGCGATACATCGGACATTTTTGAAGATATTCTCAACCGCCGCAGCACGGGCCAAGGCAATGGGACATATCCCCAAAACCCCATAGACAACTTGCCTGAGGAGTCGCGCCGGCACCTAATGAAAGAGCGCGCGAAAGTCATCGCCGAATCTGATCCAGGAACAACGCCTGACGCGCCATATTCGCCCAGCGAAGCCGCTAAAACTGATCCCGAACTTGCCGAGCAAGAAAAGGAAGCTTGGACCGTCATTATGACGGATATGAAGGGCGGGAGCTCATCAGGACAAGGACAGCCAGGCACAGGGCCGAACAAAATCGCCATTGCGGGCCAGGGTAGTGGTCAGGGCGGCGGCCAAGGTGATAGCCAGAGAAACAGCTCTGTCATGCGCGGGGGGTCCTCGCAATCCGTGGCCGATATTATGGCGCAAATTAAAGGCCTGAAATCCGCTGGCGGCGGAATGGGCGGGTCCATCCCAACTGGAAGCCCTTCAAGGCAGGGTCCTTTAGGTTCTGGAACCGGTCAGCAACAGGGGCCGCAAGGTCAAGCGCCTTCGGGCCAAGGCTCTTCAGGGCAAGGCGCATCAGGTCAAAGTTCTGGGGATCAATCGCAAAGTCAATCTCAGACAGGTGCAGACGCAAAAGCTGCGCAGCAGGCTCAGGCTCAGGCCCAGGCGCAAGCAAATTCCGATGCTGCGGGCGCCGCTGCAGCGCAAGCGCAGGCTCAAGCGGACAGCGCAGCACAGGCGGCTCAACAAGCTCAGGCCGAAGCGCAAGCTAAAGGCGATTCAACATCGAAAATGAAAGCTGATATCGCAAATGATATCGCACAGATGGCGCAAGAAAAGGCCGATAGTGCCGCGCAGAAAGCGGCGCAAGCGAAAGCTGAAGCCCAAGCTCAGTCAGCGGCGAAAGCTCAACAAGACGCCCACACCGCAGCTCACGTAGAGGCTATTGAAAAAGCGAATCAGGCCCCCGAGTCTATAGGTCCGTTAGACCGGATTAAACGTGAGCGTGAAGAGCGAATTGCGGGGACGCAGACCAGTGCTTCTGATTATCTTAAGACGTCTAAATAATAGGTTAGTTGACGTGTAATGAGTTAGTCTTGTCAGGTGAAATTATGGCTGGACGATTAGGGGGTAAGCTCTATTTTCGCCGAATTGAGACCTTGGCTAGTTTCAATTATTTTTGACAACCTTTAGGGCTTGGGGGACATCGGCAATCAAAGAGAAATCACTTAAATAGTATCTAAGCAGCAATGTGGCTGGGATACTTAGGGGTGAATGCAGCCTTTATAGCTTCCAGGATTTGTTGCGACTCAATAGGTTTGCTAACGTAGCCGTCAAATCCCATGTTTAAGAAGGCCTCTTTGTCTCCAATGAGAGCATGGCCTGTGACGACGACTATGGGCACGGCGCTTTTACCCTGACTCGCCTCATAGGCACGAATAGCTTTGAGAGATTCGAGTCCATCCATTACAGGCATCGCCATGTCCATTAAGATCAAATCATATTGCGAGGCCTTGGCAGCATTATAAGCCATTTGACCATTAGTGACGGCGTCGACTTGATAACCGATATGCGCAAGCAAATCGTTAATGCACCTTAAATTTGTTTCATTGTCGTCTGCTACGAGAATTTTCACTTTATTGGTCTTAACAGACGTTGCGGGTGTTTCTCTTTGTCTATTTTGCGCAGAAGTCACTGAATGAGGGTTGTGAAGAGTTAGATGGTTATCGGAGGCAACAGACAAAGGCAACGTTAAGACAAATGTTGAACCTTTCCCGAGCTCGGAGGTTACATTAATTGTGCCGCCCATGGCGTCTATCAAGCTTTTTGTAATAGAGAGGCCTAATCCGGTACCCCCAAAAACACGTGTTATCGAACCGTCTGCTTGATTAAATTTTTCAAAAATGGTTTCTAAGTGTTCCTTGGAAATTCCTATGCCCGTGTCCTGAATTGTAATGTTTAAACGGTTATTATTATTCAAAATGTGTGTTGATGCATGAATAAAAACTCCGCCTTCATGCGTGAATTTAATAGCATTACCGATAAGGTTTATAAGAATTTGGCGGATACGCCCCGCATCACCTATAAGATGAGTTTCTATTCCGCGTTGGATGTTCAAACTTAGATCTATGCCTTTTTCTTTGGCACTATTATGCATCAAGGCATTCACACCCTTGAGTGTCTCAGTCAGGTCAAAACGCGCAGGATCAAGCTCTAAACGCCCCGCCTCAATTTTAGAAAAATCAAGAATATCATTTAATATTGTCATCAAAGCTGATCCTGACTCATATATCAAACCAGCATATTGCGTCTCTTTTTTCGGAAGTTCAGCTCTCATCAAGACCTGTGCCATACCCATTACCCCGTTCATAGGCGTGCGGATTTCATGGCTCATATTAGCTAAGAATTCAGATTTTGATTTACTGGCTTGAACTGCCTTGCTCTTCTGAAGTTCTAACTCTTGTTTTTGATATTCAACTAATTCGTCGCGTGCCTTTATTTTTTCCAACATTTCATTAAAAGCCTGAGATAGCTTTGTGAGTTCATAACCTTCTTCAATATCAGCCGTTAAGTTATAATTTTCAGTTCTTTTTACCTCCGCCATGGTCTCTGACAATTTCTCGATAGGCTTGGATAAAAGCCGGCCGAATATGCGTCCAAGAATGAAAGCGAGTATCAAGGCGAACGGTAAAAGTGCGCAAGCAATCGATATATATGTTTTTATTTTGCGGTGTAATTTTCCTAATGACGTCGTTGCGAGAATCGCGCCGACGACTTCCGAATCTATCATTATCGGAACTTGAACTGTTAGGAGGTCAGCGCCGTATTGAGATGAAATAGTTGACAAGTTTTCAAATCTAATAGGACTGACGACAGCAGTATTAGAGTTTTGCGCTGATTCATAACGCGATACAATATTGGCGTCATGATCAAGTAAGATAACGGAGCGTGTATCGGGCAGTTTATTGAAAACAGATAAGGTATCATTGATGGCCGCAGTGTCATCAAAAACGAGCGGAGCAGACAAATTAGTCCCTACAACGTTCAGCATGTTTAATTGTTCACGCAGAAGGTCCTTTTTATAGACTCCGATTTCGACCATAATCAGACATGTGCTGAAGACCGATATGACGACGCTTGACGCAAGGGTTATCAGTATCGAAATTTTTAACTTGAACGGTTGCCTATGATACCAGGTTGAAATTGACATTTACCTGACCTCTTTCGCGAGTCTTAAAATCTTAGAACTTGGCCTTATGTTTGCCTTGAGCATAACCGTTCTGTTAATTGAAAACCCTAATGTATTATGTGTTCTTAAGACAGTAATGCCACCACCCGCGGACAGAAAATTCTCAGTGTCGCTTATTGTTAGGACTCCGTTTTCTGCCAATTTCTGGAGATCAAAATTCTGTAATGCTTTACCAGACACATAAAGAATGTGACATTTCGAAGTATTAGCCCCGTGCGATAGGAGAGGCATAATTTCCACGCGCCGTCCTGATATTTCTTTCCCCTTCAGTGTCGCTAAAGCATCGCGCATGACATCATTAGCCATAACGCACATGGAAAAAGAAGAAGCTTCTTTAGTTGAGGGCGTCAGAGACCATTCACTAAAACGTGCCAAATTATATATGATAGCGGCCTTTACTTTATGCTCTTTACTGACCTGGGCGTAGGCCATTGAGGAAAAGCTAAGGGAAAATGCAACACCCAAGATAGAGCCGAGAGATAGCGGTTTTATGATGCCCAAAACACTCATCAATTAAAACTTCAAAGCGGTTCCCAATGAAAAGCTATTTCTTTCCATTGGCTGTATTCCGTTAAGGTTCTGATAGATTGGTTTACTATACTCTGCGGAAAAGCTGAGTAGGCAATCAGATTTTACACATGACCTCACTGTAGCCGTCGCGCTAACTTTTTCGCCTCCATAATTGGATGGATCAGTGATGCTCGCAGGAAAAGGGAAGGGCCCTGCGGTTTCTAAAGAAATATCTCCGCCGCTTATACGCCCAATATGCCTTGCGCTTAATCGTATTCCAGGTTGAAATTGGTGGTGTTTGTTATATCTGGCAAATACGGACGTCCCTATATTGTTCCCAAGTCTATAATGATTGTCATTTTTGCCAGTCCGCAAAACACCATTGACATTCGCGCCTAGGCTAAAGTCTTTATCGTTACGTAAATAGGTCAGGGATCCGGTGAGGTCGAGTGTGCCCGACCCAAGCTGCATCGTATAGGGAAGTCGCTCTAGCGTATTCGGTCCGTTTCGAGGCGTATCGCCCGTTTCATTAATTGACCCTACCGGCAGTCTTACACCGATTACGCTGGTGAGGTTGTCATTATTTGATAATTTCTTACCGTGTGCCAAGGCGACGGCAATGTCTCCAATGCCTTCGGTCTTGAGAATGAACTCCTGAAAGCCGGGGACTGAGCTAATGTGGTCGGTAGATTGTGTGATATAGGGTACTGATACGGACAAAGATGTACGGTCGGAGATATGATAAGACGCGGACGCATTAAAGGCGTTCTGGCATATAAAGGTTGGGACGATCGGGTAGTTTTGATCAGAGCGCATTTCGCCTTGTGAGAACAAAACGTCTTGAAAACTAAACTCAGTTGTCCCGGATTTATATCCGCCAAATGATCCTTTTGTGTAAGAGAGATTAAACTCCCAGTGCTTTTTCTTCGTCTTTACATCACTTTCGCTGATGTCCAAGTCCAGCAAATCCTCAAGGCTCATATCAATGAGTTCAGCGGGCGTGGTTTGCGCCGCAGCAACGGTCGCTAATGATAGAACGACAAAGGTAGATGCATAAAAAATGCAAGCTGTCCTTTTTACCTTACTGCCCCATTTCATGTTTTAGCCCCTAATACTTCTCAATATTAAATAACGCAAAGCATCTAAGTTTCAGTTTAAAGTTGGAGTGAATGAAGGGTTAACATCTCCGATGTATTTGCGGAAAACTGCGTTTTCTTAATAGAAAGAAGGTTGTTCATTTACCCCATAAACATTCACTCATGAACAATAATAGGCATGTCGCCAACGACTTAAAAACACTTCAAGTAAGTTGCTGATTTAAGTTCCGCCAGGGGAATCATCGCGACATAAATGATGCTGTGGAATTGCACCCAAAGAAAAACTCTCGGTTTCCATTTTAAGTCACGCAAAAAAGTGATTTAGGATAGCGTATTTGATAACTGTACTCTCAAGACACCGCTTGCTCTCTCATGCAAGATAGAGGAAGCTTGGCGTATATTGCCGAACGGATTGAAGTGAATTTACGATATGGAAGAGAGTTTCGAAAAATCCATCAGAGTGTCGCCAAGACTTTTAAAAAAACTTGCTGAAAAGTCAAACCTGAGAGGTTGGCGCCAGACACTTAGCCATCTGAGCGCGATCTTTATATGCACCTTAGGTCTTATATTTACGTGGGGCTCGGTATTCGCTGTGCCTTTCTTTTTATTTCAAGGAATTTTGATTAACTGCCTTTACGCGGGCGTTCATGAATTGAGCCATAATACAGTTTTTAAAACGCGGGCTCTTAATGAGATTTTTGGGCGGCTCTTTACGTTTATTTTGTTGATGGGGCGGGACCAAGATAAATTTGAACACTTCCAACATCATCGTCATACACAAGATGTTGAATTAGACGCTGAAATTGTTGGCGGGAAAGCGTTCACGCTTACGAGCTACGTTCTCTATATGTCGGGCATTACCTATTGGCCCAAGCGCATAATGGAAGTGCTTAGACTTGCGGCAGGACAGACTCAATATTGGCCTTGGCTTTCGGCGCCGCAGCTTAAGATCGTCCATAAAGAAGCCCGCCTTATGTTGCTGGGCTATGGTATAATCGCCGTAATTTCTATTTGGCTATGCTCCGCGGCGGCCTTGACTTTTTGGCTGCTTCCCATGTTTGTTATGAAGTGTTTTCAGAACTTACAAAATACGGTTGAACATACGGGCATGCCGCATGTCCAAGATATTGTTGTTAATACGCGCACGATAAAAGCGCATCCCATTATGCATTGGCTATTATGGAATATGCCCTATCACACGGCGCATCATAGCTATCCCATGGTGCCGTTTTATCAGCTCGCACCGCTTCATAAAGCCGTTGTGGAATCCTTAGGCGCTGAGCCTCCTACGGTCACGCATTTGGGGTTTCAAAAACATATGATCCGAAAACTCATGCGTGAGGGCACATCCGCCTATACCGGCAAAGACATCACCGCTTATTAGGAACGGGCCATGCAGAAACTGAAAATCTATCAATCCCTATGGGCGATGGAGCTGCGCCGCCCAGATGGATTTGAATGGACGGATGACGAGCGCTTTAAGATGATTGCAGAGGCAGGGTATGACGGTGTTTGTCTTGATCCTGCGGTGTATGAAATAGACGAAAACTTAGCAAAAAAACACCTTTTCGAAAAATACGGTTTGGGTTGCATGGTCAATCTATTTCCGAAAACTGATGATGAATTGCGCCGGCTGCTGCAGTTCTCAAAGGATATGAATGCGACGACTATTAGCATCATTGGGACGGTTTACCCTGTAAACGCCGCTCTGGCCATTCCTATCATTCGCAATTGGATAAAGATTGCGCGTGACATGGGTGTAGATGTTATGTTCGAAACGCACCGCGATTGTATCACCAATGATATGTTTATGACATTGGAGCTGATAGAGGCGCTGCCAGAGATGCGTTTATGTGCTGACTTCTCCCATTACGTTTTAAACCGCGAATTGTCCTTACCGATGTCGGAAGACTTTAAAAGGCAATTTGCAGCGCTAACCCACCGATCTGACTGTTTTCAGGGGCGTATCGCCAGCCGCGAACAAATCCAGGTTCCTATCGCCTTTCCACAGCACAGCGAATGGGTAGGTCTGTTTAAACAGTTTTGGACCGACGGTTTTAAATCTTGGCGCAGCCGCAATGATTCGGATGCCGAGCTCGTATTTCTTTGCGAGTTAGGCCCGCCTCATTATGCCATGACTGACGCGGAGGGTAATGAGTTATCGGATAGATGGGAAGAAGCACTTATCATTAAAGGCTGGGTTTCAGAGATGTGGGACTCGTCTTAGTTTTGGCTTTAATTTCAGCTATCTTTCAATATTTCATGTGCCGCATTATGCCCGGGTGCGCCCGTCACGCCGCCGCCAGGATGGGTGCCTGCGCCGCATAGATAGAGCCCTTTTATAGGGGAGCGATAATTACCATGGCCTAACATAGGTCGGGCGCTGAACATTTGATCCAAACTCATATTGCCGTGCATGATATCACCTTTGGATAGGCCAAATACGCGTTCTAAATCGAGCGGACTCAGGGTTTGACGGCCAATGACAGATTTTTTGAAACCCGGCGCAAACTTATCAATTGTCTCAATTATTAAATCCGCGGCCGCGTCTCGGTGCATATCCCAATCAGTATCTGGGTCAAATTGCTGGCAGAAAAGACTGGCAACATGTTGTCCTTTGGGGGCCAAGCTGTCGTCTAAAACGGAGGGTATCAACATTTCTACAATAGGCGCTTTAGACCATCCATATTGTTTAGAATCTCGATAAGCTTGGTCGATATATTCACACGTTGGCGCAATAACGATACCCCCGGAGAGATGATCGGGCGTCGCTCTCTCTTGTTGTTTCAAACAGGTGAACTCGGGGAGTTTGTTTAAGGCAACATTCATTCGAAATGTCCCCGACCCATTTTTATAATGCTTCATCCGGCGCGCAAAATCAGCAGGCATATCCGCGGCGTCAATAAGGTGATTATATAAAAGGCTTGGGTTCAGGTTTGAGGCAATAATTTTAGCTTCGATGACGTCGCCATTTTCAAGCTCAACCCCGTAAGCTCGGCCATTTTTCACCAAGACTTTTTTAACAGCGGCGTTGGTTTGTATTTCAACACCTTTATCGCGCGCTGATTTCGCCATGGCTTGGGTAATTGCGCCCATGCCGCCAATAGCATGCCCCCACACACCCTTAGTGCCGTTCACTTCGCCAAAGGCATGATGCATCAGCACATAGGCTGAACCCGGCGTCTCTGTATCTGCATAATTGCCAACAATGCCGTCAAAAGCAAAAGCCCCTTTGACATATTCATTTTCGAAATAAAGATCCAAAAAGTCTGAGACGCTTTTCGTGAAAACATCCATGACAATACGCTGATCCTCTAATGATAGCTTGCGGAGCCGGTTACCAAACTTAACCGTCTTGAATATCTCCTTCAATCCGCTCCCGACATTTGGCGGTGTTTCCAGTAGAAAGTCGCGGATAATGTCGGCCACCATTCCCGTATCTCGAAAATAACGATCAAGCGCCTCTGCATCTTTGATGGAAAATTGCGTAATCTCTTGCTTCAAATTTTCATTACCGAGGACAAAGGCTAGAAAGTTCCCATCTGCATGCGGCCATAAGTTATTGACCTTGCGGTGGACAATTTTCAGGCCGTTATCGTGCAGCTTTAAATCGCGAATAACTTTGGGGTTGAGAAGGCTAACCGTATATGAGGCGACAGAATTTCTAAAACCGGGGTGAAACTCTTCTGTAACCGCTGCGCCGCCAATAATATTTCGGCGCTCTAAGACACGCACTTTTTTTCCGGCCATAGCTAAGTAACTTGCGCAGACTAAGCCATTATGTCCCCCGCCAATTATAACAACATCAAGCATGATTTTCCTGTCTATATTACCGCTATCTTGTTGTTTGGAGTGAACAGCCATGCAATTATTGTCAAGCGGTAGAATTGAAAACTGGGTCAGTAATATGAAAATTGAAGGTTACCGGCCTGGCTATTCTTTACCGCAAGAATTCTACAAAGACGCTGACATATATAGGTCAGAGGTCGCAAATATATTTCATAAACATTGGATGTTTGCGTGTCATGCGGCTCAAATCCCAAGGGCGGGAGATTTTATCACAGTCCAGTTAGGCGCCGAATCTATTATTGTCGTTCGAACTCAAAACGGCGATGTCAAGGCGCATATGAATGTGTGCCGTCATAGAGGCTCTCGGCTGTGTCTTGAAGAGCAGGGAAGGAAAAAACTCTTCACATGCCCCTATCATGCCTGGAGCTACGATTTAGACGGAAACTTGATGGTGGCTCGGGAGATGCCTACTGAGTTCATAATGAAAGAAAATGGGCTTCACGCCGTATATGTGGAGCTTATCGGCGGGCTAATCTTCATCAGCCTAGCGGAAAAGCCGCTTTCACTTTCAAATTTAAGAAAAGATCTAAATCCTCTTTTGGACCTATTTGGCTTTGATAATTTGAAACTAGCAATGCAGAAACGTTACGCCATTCCGGCAAACTGGAAACTCGCCGTAGAAAACTACCAAGAATGCTATCACTGCACGCCGTCTCATAAAGAGTTTGCACAAATTCATGCCATGGCGCGCGACGTGGAAAGTTTCAAAAAAGACAAAACTGAATTTCTTGCTCGACAGAAAGGTAATCCTAAAATTGCAGAGTTTAACTGTTACTTCGAACGCGCCGCTCTGGGCCAAGAAGGGTATCAATATGATCGCAATCCGTTATTGCCCGGTAATTTAAGTGGGAGCCTTGGGGGAAAACCCGTTGCGCCATTACTGGGCAAGCTCACAGAATATGATGAGGGCGCGTCAGAGCTCATGGTTGGGCCGATGATGTTCTTCCTCATCTATGATGATCATGTTGTTGGATATCGTTTCGCCCCAACCACAATAGATAGTTGTGTGTGTGATATTTTTTGGTTTGTTCATGAAGCTGCAGAGGAGGGGGTAGATTACAATCTTCCTGCGCTCACCTGGTTGTGGGACGTGACGACAATAGCCGATAAGACGATTATCGAAAACAACCAAAAAGGTGTGAACTCAAGATTTTATAGCCCAGGACGCCTGTCGAAAATGGAAGACTTCCAACAAAGTTTTTTAAATTGGTACGTGCAATCTATCCATACGGTTAATAAGGAAGATGCTGTAAAAACGTAATGTTACCAAAGATTGGCAGATAGATTTGGAAATAAAATCAAACCCATCAGGCGCGGAGAAACCCAAAATGGGGTTTTGGCAATGCTGGGCCATGTCTGTGGGCGTTATGATAGGCTCTGGTGTCTTTCTTCTACCCACTGTTTTAGCGCCTTTTGGATCGATTAGTTTTCTGGGCTGGATAGCCACAAGTTCTGCCGCCATCATTATTGCTTTAATTTTAGGCCGTCTTGCGAGCCGAACAGACAGAACAGGGGGCTTTTATGTTTATACGCAGGAAAGCTTTGGAGATCTTGCTGGATTTTTAATCGGCTGGGGTTATTGGCTTGGCATAATATTTGCGATTACGGCGATTAGTACAGCCTTTGTGGGCTATTTAAGCGCCGTCATACCCGCCATTGGCGTTAGCAATTTATCTCAAGCGATAACCGCCGCCATCGTTATTTGGACTTTTGCCGCTATCAATATCAAGGGCGTTGGCTCTGGCGCGCGCGTTCAATTGGTAACGACAATCCTCAAACTTATACCTTTGGGCGTTATAATCATTCTAGGATTAACCGTAGGGACGTCAGAAAATATTCCGGCGTTTAACCCGCAAGACCAATCTATTTTTGGAGCCGTTGCCGCAACAGCCATGTTGACCATGTGGGCCTTTGTGGGTTTGGAGGCTGGCACAGTGGCTGCGGGGGACGTTATTGACCCAAAACGTACGATCCCGCGCGCTATAGTCGCCGGCACATTAACGGTGACCTTTGTTTACATTGCCGCGACGGCTGCGGTGATGATGTTAGTGCCGGCTGATATCTTAAAAACATCCGAAGCTCCGTTTGTGGAGGCTGCAAGAACACTCGGGCCTTTAGGCGCAGGGCTCATAGCCTTTGGAGCGTTAATTTCTACGGCGGGTTCTTTGAACGGGAATATTTTCCTGGGAGGACAAATGCCGATGGCCTTGGCGATTGATGGTTTGGCCCCTAAGGTTCTATCCCGTAAAAATAAGGGAGGGTCATCAGTCTGGTCGCTGATTATATCCTGTTTGATTGCAACAGTCTTATTGGTATTTAACTATCAAGAAGGGTTGATTGCGGCTTTCACATTTTTAATCTCGATGTCGACTCTCTGCACGCTTTTACCTTATGCGGTCTCGTCAATCGCAGAGTTTCGTCAGTCTCGAAAATCATCTAAGGGGTGGGCGCTCATCGCGCTGATTGCCATCATTTATGTTGCCATTGCCATGATAGGGTCAGGGGTTAAAATTTTAGCCTGGGGCGTCATCCTCATCCTAGCGGGACTGCCTCTGAATTACCTGAATAAAAAGTACAGCTATGTTTAACGGATGAATGGGCAGTAGATCTATGATGCCATCGCCCAGCCAAGGCTCAAGACGGCCCAGCGAGTTCCTGCATAATAACCATCCAATGATCGAGCCCCGCATAGAATGAGCTTACGGGCATGCGCTCGTTTAGACCATGGGCAAACATATCAGCCTCATTCATAAAATTGGCAGATATGGCGAGGGTCGGGACATCCGATTTTCTAAAATGCATACCGTCTGTGCCGCCTGATTCCATATAAGCGCCGATGGGGAGGCTGGGGTACCGGGCGTGTACGGCTTTCGCCAATGCCGCTGTAACATCGGGGCGAAGTTCGCTGATCGGGCTTTCGACCGGATCGCCGAGTGTTTCAAATTCGAGGACCTTATTGTCGACGAGCTGCTTGAGCGTGGTTCAGGATGACGTATTTGATAACTGTACTCTCAAGACACCGCTTGCTCTCTCATGCAAGATAGAGGAAGCTTGGCGTATATTGCCGAACGGATTGAAGTGAATTTACGATATGGAAGAGAATTTCGAAAAATCCATCAGAGTGTCGCCAAGACTTTTAAAAATACTTGCTGAAAAGGCAAACTTGAGAGGTTGGCGCCAGACACTTAGCCATCTGAGCGCGATTTTTATATGCATCTTAGGCCTTATATTTACGTGGGGCTCGGTATTCAATGTGCCTTTCTTTTTATTTCAAGGAATTTTGATTAACTGCCTTTACGCGGGCGTTCATGAATTGAGCCATAATACAGTTTTTAACGTATAAAGCGGCGCAAGCTAAGGCCGATCTGCCGCCAAATCCGCAGCAAAAAGCTCAACAAGACGCCCGCACTTCCACTCACGCACAGGTTGTTGAGAAAGCGAAGCAAACCCCTGAGTCTATCGGTCCTGTAGACCGGATTAAACCTGAGCGTGAAGACCGTCCTACGGTCGTGCAAACCAGTGCTTCGGACTATTTAAAGACGTCAAAATAGTAAAACTAGGCATCAACTTCAATTAGCGCAGGTTTAGTGATGGTTTTTGATTGGAGTTTTATTCACGCTCTCTGCATTGTGATTGCTCCGCTTTATTTGAATTAGAAATTTTAACAAGTCTGGTTTATCGAGAGCTGTAGGGCTAGCGGTAATCTGAATAAAACTTATAATTGTTAACTTGCTCATCTTGTAGTTTGTTTGATAAGAACTTTTATGGAGCTGTTTCGTAAAGAAGTTTTGGAAAGTCAAAATAATAGACTCTATGGGGATGTCACGCTTACTAGACCTCTATCTTCTTGGGTAGTCGTTGGGTTGATAGGTTCAATCTTATTGGCAATGGTTGTGATCATTTTTACAGGGCATTTCGCGCAAAAGGAAACTGTTGCCGGTTGGTTGCAGCCTGATAAGGGGATAGTCAGAATTATCGCTCCACAACTCAGCTCCGTAAAGCAGGTTCATGTTATTGAAGGTCAGGAGATTGTTGCGGGTGATCCATTAGTGACACTAGGATTAGATACATCTTTGCTCAACGGTGATAGGGCCATCAATGTGTCCTTAGCGGCAATTGAGCTACAAATCGAAGAACGGAAACGTATCGCAAAACTAACGTCCCAAAAATTTATTCAAATGGAACAGTCTCTTGCCGAGGATTTAAATTTTGCGAAAGCGGAATATGGAGGGCTATCAAAGCGAAGTGAAATTTTGCAAAGCCGTATTGAGGCCTCCTCGGTAGTTTTAGAACGATATGAAAGGCTTGAAAAGGGGCAAGCCGCTTCTCTTCTCGAGGTGGAGAGGCAAAAAGATAATTTGCTTGTTTTAAAACAAACGTCAAATCAAATTGACCAACAGAAAATTATCAAGAAAGCTGAAATAAGTAGAATTAAAAATGAGCTTTCGGCTATTCCCTTATCATTGGAAGAAAGCTTGATCGAGAATAGTCAGGTAAATTCAAGTCTTATCAGTCAGAGAGCAAAACTGTTAAGACAAAGCGCTGTTATTCTTGATGCGCCAATTTCAGGGCGAGTTTCAGCGCTTACCGTAACAAATGGTCAAAGCTTAAGGCCGCAGGACATGGTGATGTCCCTATTGCCAAGAGGTGGACAACTTAAAGCGGAGCTTTTTGTGCCGACGCGCGCCGCAGGATTTATTCGAAATGGACAGGATGTGATGATTCAATATCATGCGTTTCCATATCAAAAATACGGATATTCGTCTGGAAAAATAACATCAATATCTAAAACTATATTCGAGCCTAGAAACGTCCCTGAATCTATTCAGCAATCTGAACCCGTCTACAGAGTAGTGGTCACAATTAAAGAGCAGTCAGTGGACGTAAGTGGCGAGCAATTCCCACTGCAATCAGGCATGACACTCACAGCTGACATCGTTAAACAAAAGCGCAGGCTTCTGGATTTTGTACTTGATGTTTTTAGGCCTAACACAGCGCCATAATCGCTATAAAACGAAAGAGAACACTTGTATGGCAAAAAAAATTAGAGCCATAAATATTGATGATTTGAAATTTGAAATTAAAGCTGAACGGGATTTTATCCTTATTGTTGGAATGTATGGTTGTGAACCCTGTAAAGTTTTTGAGGATTTTGCTGAAGCGGCGTTACTCTCGGTAGAATTATCCAGTGAACTTAAATACCTTAAGCTGAGACCTTCCCAATTTCGCGATTTGCAGTCGCGTTCAGTATTCGAATCTGTGCCAGTAGCGATTAGTTTTATCGGTGGCAAAGAACACAAGAGATTTAATGGTCTGCCGGGAGCAGCTTCGACAGCCGATTATAGAACTAAACTATTGGACATAATCGAAAATATATCTTGCTTAGCAAGCTAAAGTGGTGTAAATTTCCTAGGCTTTCGTTAAGTTGCGAAAGCTTTTTATGTCAAACCGTATCGAGCGTATCAGGCGAGATTAAGGGTAGTGAGCGACTAGATTCGCACCTAAATAATTTGCGCCTGCACTTTCGATTTATTAGGAGGAATAAACATGGCGAAACCTAAAATTTTAGCACGTAAAGTAGCTCGCGAGCTTACATTTGAAGAGTTGGATTTAGTATCTGGCGGAAACGACGGTAGCGTTACAGGAACTGGCTGTAGTTCAATCAATGTTGGTTGGCCAGTATATAGTTGTTCAGATGCATCTGACGGTGGGCTTACTATCCCAGAAATCGAAGTTCAAGAAGCTCCACCGGACGAGGATATGGACGGTGGTAACGATCCTCTGGACCCACCAATGGGCGGCTAAATAGCCTTATTTTTTGAAATTTGATCAGATGGAAGACCGCCATAGACATGGCGGTCTTTATTTATTTAATGGCTGTTTTAATAAGAACTTTTGAAAGTGATTTGCACGCTTGCGCGATAAAGTGGGCTATTGATATCAAAGATGAGCGTTGCCGCATTTGGGACGTGACTTCATTCCCTGCTGGACAAAACTTAAGCAGCCGTGTCTCTAATTTGAAAACGATAAACACAAACACCCTCAATGATGGCGACGGACCTGAACGGTTTGAGGATTTCGCGACAATTTGGAATCGCCGAGGGGGGCAACTTACACATGTCGATGGCTTGTCCCAGGGGGACCGGCGATACGCGGAACAGGAGTCCAAATACTACCTGTCTTCACTTTATTTACTCAGTGCGAATAACTCTTTCTGGGTCAACGATCCAACCGCACAAATTGTAAGTAATCAAAAACTTCATCAGCTATATATTGCTAGCAGCGTTGGGTTGAATATTCCGGAAACTCTGGCTTCGAATACTCCGGCTGAGGTAAAAGCCTTTTTATCGCAATATGGACCGAAGATAGTGTTTAAACCATTTGAAGTAGGAATGTGGGGTAATCCAGATGGGCGAAGAACACGGCACATTTCCTATGCTACCAAAATTGGTGTTCAAGATCTGGATGATGACGTCTCTATTCAAGCTTCTCCGGGAATTTATCAGAAAGCCATCGATAAAAAATTTGACATCAGAGTTCTTATAGCTGGTCATTCTTATTTGGCTGTTAAGATTTCTATACCTGATTCTCCAAGTAAGGAGATAGATTGGAGGGGGGATTCTTGCGCAATAATAGAGCCTTGCAGAATTGATGAAATCGTATTTTCAAGATTGAAGAATTTGATGTCCCGATTAGGTATTGTAACGGGAAGTGTTGATTTGGTTGAAGACCACGCCGGACAGGTTCATTTTATTGAAGTTAATGAAAGTGGACAATTCCTATTTATGGAAGAATCCTGCGAAGATGTTCCAGTCACAGATTTTTTTGCATCTTTCCTTATCTCTCCGAAATCGGACTTTATTTGGAACCAGTCTACTCAAATTGATCATAGATGCTCTTTCTCTAAATTTGTATCCTCGTCTGCATATGCCGACTATAAAACTATGCTTGCCTCGAAAACGAAGATTTCCGGAAAACCAATTTTAGAAGATTGATGACTTTTTCATATTTAGAATTATAGCTGACCAATGCCATTTATTCTCCAGTCAGAAACATCAGAATGTGCCTTAGCTGCTATGGTGGAAGTTGCCAGTGCTCATGGGCATAAAATTGACGTGTTTAACCTCAGGCAGAGATTCGGTTTATCCCTTCAAGGCGCTACATTAAAAGACATTGTTGCAATGGCCGATGGGTTAGGCTTTGCAACACGACCTTTAAGGCTCGAAATAGAAGCGGTTGATGATTTAGTTCTGCCAGCAATATTGCATTGGGATATGAACCATTTTGTTGTTTTAAAAAAAGTTACCCGCTCAAAATACGTTATTTTTGACCCCTCCCGCGGTGTGCTAAAAATGACAAAGAGTGAGTTTTCAAAACATTTTACTGGTGTCGCGTTGGAGATAACTCCCTCTCGCGATTTCAAACCAATCAAGGCAATAACACGTACAAAGATTACGAGTTTATGGACCCGCCTGTTTGGATTGAAAAGGTCACTTCTGCAGATTTTGATACTGTCTATAGTCCTGCAGCTCTTTGTTCTTGTATCACCATTTTATCTTCAGCTTGTAGTTGACGAAGCCATCGTCAGTGCCGATAAGTCATTCTTGTTGCTGTTGGCTTTAGGTTTCGGTGCGCTCTACTTCTTTAATTCACTTACATCTGCCATTCGCTCATGGATTATGCTGCTAATAGGTCAGTCCATGACCTTTCAGATTTCTGGGAATGTATTGCGGCATATGCTTCGTCTCCCTACAGATTTTTTTGAAAAACGTCAGGTTGGAGATATTATTTCTAGAATAGGTTCAGTTGAACCGATAAAAACGGCACTTACGCAAAGCGCTTTGGCAGCGTTGATTGATGGCTTTATGGCAGTCACCACGCTCATCTTTATGTTGATATATGATTGGCGATTGGCCTTAATCGCAGTTGGCATTACCGTAATTTATTTGGTGTTATCACTTATCCTTTTTCCTATATTGCGTAATCGGCAACAAAAAGTAATAGAAAATATTGCGGTAGAACAATCATATCTGATTGAAACGATAAGGGCTACGAGGCCAGTTAAAATATTTGCGCGGCAAAACCAAAGGGAAAGCGTGTGGAGAAATCTATACTCGGATGTGGTCAATGCGAATATATCTTATGGCAAATTAACAGTTGGAGGGCAATTTGCAACATCGCTTATCGGAGGATTTCAAACGATCTTGATTGTGTATTTCGGGGCTATTTTTGTTATTGACGGGGATTTGACCATCGGGATGTTATTCGCCTTTATGGCTTATCGGAGACAATTTTCAAATGTCACAAATGCTCTTGTTCAGAAGGTAAGTGAGTTTCGAATGTTGGGACTGCATCTTGAGAGGCTATCAGATATTGTGCAAACAGAAAAAGAAGAAGGCCTTGAAGTCACGAAAACAGGAAGGCAAGATTCGCCCCCTGAAATCAAGATTCAAGATGTCTCCTTCAGATATGCGCATAATGACCCCTATATCTTTGAAAATTTGAATTTGACGATACAGCCAGGAGAGTTCATCGCTATTTCTGGCGCGTCTGGTGGTGGGAAAACAACACTCTTTAAAATCATTTTGGGGCTTGTGTTGCCGACAACTGGGTATGTCAAAATTGATGGGGCCCCTTTAAGATCATTTGGTATTGGTAATTGGCGAGCTCTGACTGGTGTTGTGATGCAAGACGATCAACTGCTATCAGGAACAATTGCTGAGAATATTTCGTTTTTTGATTCTGAGCTTGATATGGAGAAGGTTGTCGCTTGCGCACAGGCTGCGCAAATCGATGAAGATGTAGCCCGCATGCCGATGAAATACCTTTCAGCTATCGGTGAAATGGGGTCAGCTTTATCAGGAGGACAAAAACAACGACTGTTACTAGCCCGCGCTTTTTATTCGAATCCGCAAATCCTTTTGTTAGATGAAGGAACAGCAAATCTTGACGAGGCAGCCGAAAAACTAATTGCAGACATCATCACTGGAATGGACATTACCAGAATAATCATAGCTCATAGACCTGAGCTGTTGGAACGGGCAGACCGTGTTTTAGATATGATCGATGGGCGTTTAGTTGCCAGGAAATAGTTAGGTGCAAAATAGAACAATAAGAATATGCAATTGAACCTGGTGGTTCCATTGAGTTTCTTAACTTCGACGTCAATGTACCACGGCGGATACTCTCAGACAGTTTCCTTAATCAAGCACCCCCTTAACAACCGGTCCCAACGGCGAGTCCCCCAACACGGCAAGTTGCATCTGCGCAGACACCTTATTGATGGCTTCCTGCGGACGCGCGACGGGATGAAGCGCAATACGCAGAGGCCGTGTGCCCTTGGGCAGGGCGATGGCGCCCGCAATTGCGCGGGGGATATCCATGGGGTCGGACGTCCCGCCGCCGGCTTCGCGCTTGCCCATGCCCTCAGTGAAGCGGGGATAGGCTGAGATGATGTCTTCGGGTAGGCGGGCTTTTAGGGCTGCGGAGGGCGCGTTTTGGTTTGACCAGATTTTTGTGGGGTATCCGCCGGGCTGAATGATGGTGACTTCGATTCCGTGCGACGCCACTTCATAGGCGAGCTGCTCACTTAGGGCTTCAAGAGCGAATTTTGTGGGGGAATATTGGCCAAAGCCTGGAATAATGACCCGGCCTAATTGTGAGGTGACGTTGAAGATATGTCCGTTTTTCTGGGCGCGCATGGCGGGCAAGACGGCTCTTATCATGCGCTGCGCGCCGTAAACATTTGTATCGAAAATTAACTGTGTGGCGGCCATGTCCTGCGCTTCTATCGGGCCTGCAATCGACATGCCGGCATTATTGATCAGCACGTCAAGCTTGCCGCCCGCAGCTTTTATTGCCGCCGCAACACCTGTCTCAACTTGAGCGTCTTTCGTAATGTCAATTTCCAAGACTGTGATGTCTAGTTTTTCCGACTTGGCTAGATCCTCGAGTTCAGTAGCTTCGGGCCTAGGAAGATTACGCATTGTCGCGAAGACTTTTGCACCAAGGCGGGCATAATGCTCTGCGCCCAAACGTCCAAAGCCTGACGAACATCCCGTGATGAGAATGGAGATGCCCGTTAGATCTATATTATCTGTCGCGCCGGATGTCTGCGCGCAAGATGTCGTGGCGTAAGCTGCAACAGCGATACCCGCACCAAGCATGAGATTCCGGCGATTGAGTGTGTAATCTTTTGCCATGAGAGGCTCCTATCTTCCGTTTTCGTCTATCTTCTGTGAGTATCTAAGTCTGTTTTTACTAGGTTTTAACCGTTTGGTCGCCTAAATTTATTAATCACGACAACGGCTAAAATACTCAGCGCTAAGCAAAAAGTGATGGCGTTGGCGATAACGATTGGGGCCGCGCCAAGCTGTATGCCATAAATCACCCATAGGGCTACGCCTAAGGTGAAGGCGCTATACATACCAAGTGAAATGCCGCGCGTCTCCCGCGTCTTAAGCACCAATATAGCTTGGGGTAAGAATGAGAGCGTGGTGAGAGCTGCGGCTACAGTGCCAATGAGGTCAGGTGATAACATGAGGGGGGCTTAAGTCATGTTACCTTGCCGCGCTAGCCGAAACACACATTATTGAATATAGGCTTTTCAGAACCGTCTCTGGTCATTTGCCGTATTCATAACTATACACTTGATTGCAAATGAAAGTCGGAGGTCGTTGCTATGGTTCAGCTTACTGTGAATGGGAAATCTCAAAAGATCGATATTGATCCCGAGACGCCAGTCTTGTGGGCGGTGCGAGAGCAGCTCGGTTTGATGGGGACGAAATTTGGCTGCGGGGCGTCGCTATGCGGGGCTTGCACGGTGCATCTTGACGGCGAGCCTATTCGGTCTTGCGTAACGCCGCTTTCCGAGGCGGAAGGCAAAGAGGTCACGACCATTGAAGGCATTGCCGCTCCAGACGGCACGCTTCACGCGGTGCAACAGGCTTGGATAAAACATCAAGTTCCGCAATGCGGTTACTGTCAATCTGGGCAAATCATGTCAGCCGTCGCTTTGTTAAAAGAGAATGCCGATCCTTCAGACGCGGATATCGACACGGCTATGGCCGGCAATGTTTGCCGCTGCGGGATGTATACGCGTATCAAAGCCGCGATTAAAACCGCCGCTCAAAACGCTTAGGAGGTTTAGATCATGGTCACAAAGATAGAGAAAAAAGCCGCTAAAAAAGAAAAGCGCGCGCGCGAATCAAAGGCCCGTAAATGGAGCCGGCGCGGGTTTATTTCTGCGGGCGTTGTAGCGGGCGGGGCGCTTATGGTTGGGGTCGCTATTCGGCCTGGTGACCGCACTGGAAAACTCGCGAAATTTGTTGAAGGCGAAGATGAAAACTTGCTGACGGCTTGGGTCAAATTAAGCGCGGACAACACCGTTACCGCCCTCATTCCGCACGGCGAAATGGGGCAAGGTATTCACACCGCGCTCTCTGCTATGCTGGCCGAAGAAATGGAAGCCGATTGGGAAGCCATGAAAATCATGGAAGCGCCCGCCGAAAAAGATTACGCCAATTATCCGCTTATTCGGGAATTCCTCATGGGCGGTTCTGACATTCCTGGCATGGTCTTTGATACGCTGAACGGGGCCTTCCTCGGCATAGCCAAAAGTATGGATATGCAAATTACGGGCGGCTCAACCTCCGTGCGCTTTACAGGCACAGGCGCGATGCTCACGGCAGGCGCAGCAGCTAAGGAGCTGCTTTTGAAAGCTGCGGCTCAGCAGTGGGATGTCCCGCTGTCTGAATTGCGCGCCGAGAAGAGTTATATTTATCACGGCGATAAGAAAGCGCCTTTTGCAGAGTTTGCGCAGCTTGCGGCGACCTTTAAGCCTAACTTACATCCGACCCTCAAAAAACGCAGTGAATACAAGTTGATGGGGC
Source organism: Hellea sp. (assembly GCA_039977295.1). GTDB lineage: Bacteria > Pseudomonadota > Alphaproteobacteria > Caulobacterales > Maricaulaceae > Hellea. The sequence goes on from JBDWDN010000005.1 coordinate 43,025, forward strand.
AATCTCTTCCGCGGGTCGATATCCCAGCGAAGGTTGATGGCAGCGCTATGTTTGGCATCGATGCGCAAGTTGACGGCATGAAATATGGGACCGTCATGGCCGCGCCCGTCCATGGGCAAAGCGTTGCAAAATTAGATATAGCTGACGCGAAAAGCATGCCCGGCGTCATCGGCGTTTATAATATGGGCAGTTATGTGGCTGTTGTCGCGGATGGCTATTGGCAAGCCAAACAGGCTTTGGATATGGTTGACGTCACTTGGACAAGCGCAGAGACAGACGGCGTTAGCGAAGAGACAATTTTCGCGCAATATGCGCGGGCGCTTGATACGGGAAAAAAGAAGGTTCTTCACAAGGCAGGTAATGTTTCGAAGGGAATTGAAACTGCAGCTTCCACATTTGAAGCGGAATACCGCGTGCCCTATCTTGCCCATGGCTGTATGGAACCGATGAATGCCACGGCTTGGGTCAGAGACGGAAAATGCGATCTTTGGGCGGGGACACAAAACCCGCTTGGGACTCGTATGATCACGGCCAAGACGCTGGATATGGACGCTGAAAATGTAACGGTTCACACGGCCTTTATGGGCGGTGGTTTTGGACGGCGCGCGACGCCCGATTATACAAATCAAGCTGTGCAAGTCGCGGCCAAAGCGGGCGTGCCTGTCAAGCTGATTTGGTCGCGCGAAGAGACCACGCAGCAAGACCATTACCGTCCTTCTGTGCTAGGCCGGTTTAAGGCCGGGCTGGACGCTGAGGGTATGCCAGTTTCATGGGAAAGCAGTTTTGTTCATAAGATGGATCCGCCCGAAGCTAGCGCCGTCATTTATGATATTCCAAATGTGAAAACACAATTTGTTAAAAGCCCGACCCATATTCGGCTTGGCCCTTGGCGCTCCGTGGATCATACACAGCACGGCTATTTCACCGAGAGCTTTATCGACGAGTTAGCGGCCAATGCCAAAATGGATGGTTATGTGTATCGCCGCAAATTACTGGCGTCTAAGCCGCGTCATTTGAAAGTCTTGGACGCAGCCGCAAAAATGGCGGGCTGGGGCAAAACGCTCCCCGCGGGTCAGGCGCAAGGCATCTCTATCGTTGAGAGCTTTATGACCATCGTCGCCGAAGTCGTGACTGTGGATATGAGCCAAGGCCAGCCGCGCGTTATTCATGTGGCCTGCGCCGCAGATGCGGGCATGGCGGTCAATCCTGACGGCTTTAAAGCGCAAATGGAAAGCGGTATCATTTACGGCCTGACGGCAGCGCTTTACGGCGAAATTTCCATTGCTGACGGCGCGGTGGAGCAAAGTAATTTTCATGACTATCCGATGATGCGCATGGATGACGCCCCCGCCATTGATGTGCAAATTATTCAATCCGAAGCCCGTTTGGGCGGAGCTGGGGAACCTGGAACGCCTCCAATTGCGCCTGCCCTCGCCAATGCTGTCTTCAAAGCCACGGGCAGGCGTATCCGTCAATTGCCGCTCAGCAAGCATGACTTTGGCGGAACGTCATAGGTGAAATGCCTATGAGCTTAGGGCTAGATAAGAAACCGACATGGCAAATCGTCATGCGGGTTATAATCGCTGTCACCTGCGCCGTAGCCTTTATTCTAGGCGCGATTGCTTTCAAGCTGGGCGCCTATTTTAACTTTGTCATGCTGGCGATCATGGCGGCGTGCCTTTTGGTGCCGCTCGCGCGATTGCCCTATCTAGTACATAAGGAAATTCATTGGGGTTTTTGGGCCGCGCCTCTAGCCAAAAAGAATAGACGCTATTGGCGGCCAATTTTAAGGCGCGTTGTGTTCTGGGTGCTTTGCGGCCTAACCGTTTATGTCGGCGTCGTTGCCGCGCAGTTTAAGCCTGATGAGCTGAAGGGCATCTATTTCACAATTGGCGGGGCTACTTTGTTTCTCTGCCTGCTGAGCCTCATTCCAAAACGGGTCGGCGGGAAGCCTATGTCGATTTTCGTCTTTTTCGCCAATATCTTTATGGGCTTAATTTTGGTTGATAGCCTATACCCGCAGCTCTCGGGCAAGGACGCCATTGCCGTAAACTCGCCCTTTGAGACTGAAAGCTATATGTTCCATGCGGGGCATAACACAATGGTAAATTATCATGTCGCGCATAAGTCCCAAAAATATGCGCTTGATATGGTTGTGCTCAGCGATGATGGCGCGGAAAATAGCGGTGATAAAAGCAAGTTAGAGGATTACGCCTGTTTCGGCGCGCCGCTTGTCGCGCCCGTCGCTGGCGAAATTGCTGTTGTTGTTAGCGATCAGATTGATCAACCCATAGGCTCGCAAGATCCTGAAAATCCGGCAGGAAATAATGTTGTGATAAAGATGGACGATACGCATTACGCGCTCCTCGCCCATATGAAACAGGGCAGCGCTGTGGTGTCCATAGGCGACATTGTGAGTGCCGGGCAAAAATTAGGAGAGTGCGGTAACTCAGGCAATACATCCGCGCCGCATCTGCATTTTCAGCTTCAGCGCTATCCAGATTTATTCGCCGAGGGCGGTTATACCTATCCCGTGAAATTCAATGACACGGCGCGTATTCGCCGAGGGAAGCGGGTTGAGAAGGACGGGTTATTTTATATTCGCAATGACCGCATGGCGCCGAATTAGGCTGACCCTCTCTCTCCATCTAGTGACATGCCCTTCGCCAACAGCTATTCAGAGTCTCCGAATCCCTGGCCAAAGAGGCATAATCCATGAGCGACGCACCTAAAACCTATCCTGTCCCCGCTGCATTTGCGGCCAAAGCTAATCTTACGCCTGAAAAATATAAGCAGATGTATGCAGCCTCTATCGCTGACCCTGAAGCCTTCTGGGGCGAGCAGGGCAGACGGCTTGACTGGATGCAGGATTATACCACGGTTAAAGATGTGAGCTGGGATAGGTCTGACCTGCATGTGAAATGGTATTCTGACGGCGTGCTTAATGTCACTGAGAATTGTATCGACCGGCACTTAGAGACGCGCGGCGATAAAGCGGCCATTATATGGGAAGGCGATGATCCGTCTGAGTCAAAAACGCTAACCTACCGGCAGCTTCACGGAGAGGTTTGCCGCTTTGCTAATGTCATGAAAAAACTCGGCGTCCAAAAAGGCGACCGCGTTACGATTTATATGCCGATGATATTAGAGGCGGCTTACGCCATGCTGGCCTGCGCGCGTATTGGCGCGGTGCATAGTGTTGTCTTTGGCGGCTTTAGTCCTGAGGCGCTTGCGGGGCGAATTACAGATTGCGACAGCACCTTTGTGATTACAGCAGATGAAGGTCTGCGCGGAACAAAAAAGGTCCCCTTAAAAGCTAATTGTGATGCCGCGTGCGACATTGCAAGTCGCAAAGGTAAAAGACCTGTGAAGACAGTTTTGACGGTCAGGCGCACGGGCGGCGATGTGACGATGAAAGAGGGCCGCGATGTCTGGCTTCATGACGCGCTGGAAGGCGTGTCTGATGATTGCCCGCCAGAGCCCATGAACGCCGAAGACCCGCTCTTCATTCTCTATACTAGCGGCTCAACAGGGCAGCCTAAAGGCGTGTTGCATACGACAGGCGGCTATCTTGTTTGGGCCTCGATGACCCATGAATATGTTTTCGACCTTAAGGAAGACGACGTCTATTGGTGCTCAGCTGATGTCGGCTGGGTCACGGGGCATACCTATATCGTTTATGGCCCGCTCGCCAATGGCGCGACGACGGTCATGTTTGAAGGGATCCCTACATATCCTGATGCGTCGCGTTTTTGGCAGGTTTGCGATAAGCATAATATCAGTATTTTCTATACCGCGCCAACCGCCATCCGCGCCTTGATGCGGGAGGGCGCGGGGCCTGTGAACGCGACCTCTCGAAAATCCATTCGTCTTTTAGGGACTGTCGGAGAGCCGATAAACCCTGAGGCTTGGGAATGGTATTTCCATACGGTCGGAGAAGGCCGATGCCCCATTGTCGATACGTGGTGGCAGACAGAAACGGGCGGTGCAATGATCGTGCCGCTTCCTGGCGCAAGCGATCTGAAACCAGGCGCGGGTAGCCACCCCTTCTTTGGGATTGTGCCGGCCTTGGTCGACGCAGAGGGGAATGAATTAGAGGGCGCGGTCGATGGGAACCTCATCATTAAAGATAGCTGGCCGGGCCAGATGCGAACCGTTTACGGCGATCATCAACGCTTTAAAGAGACTTACTTTTCAGCCTATCCTGGCACTTATTTCACGGGCGATGGATGCAAGCGTGATGAAGACGGCTTTTACTGGATTACGGGACGCGTTGATGACGTTATCAATGTCTCAGGACACCGTATGGGCACAGCAGAAGTTGAAAGCGCGCTGGTCAGTCATGAGGCTGTGGCAGAGGCTGCTGTTGTAGGCTATCCGCATGATATTAAGGGCCAAGGCATTTATGCCTATGTGACCGTCACAGCGGGCATGCAGGTGAGTGACGCATTACGCAAAGATCTCATAAAACATGTCCGCGTGGAAATCGGCCCCATCGCCGCGCCTGACCTCATTCAATTTGCGCCGGGCTTGCCTAAAACCCGTTCAGGCAAAATCATGCGCCGTATCTTGCGAAAAATTGCTGAGGATAGCTTTGATAATTTGGGCGACACCTCTACATTATCCGAGCCTGGTGTCGTCGATGACTTGATTGCGAACCGGCAAAATCGCGCCTAATATTCGAGTTTATTGACATTATTAATTAATTGCGCTAGCTAGTCCGCTAAGGATTGACACAGAGTCGATTTAATTAGGGGCGCATCCTAATACAGTTATAGGTGTTTGGCAGAATTCTGTCAGCGGAGGCTTATGTGTGTGCCCAGCAGGGGCATAATTGTGGATTCACGCAAGACATTTATCATATTTTTGATTCTGCAATCAGCGCTGCTCCTCTTTTTAAGCGTCAGAATTATTGCTCTTGAGCGCCAAGCCTATGGGCCTGTGGTTGAACTTACTTCCGCTGAGCCAAAATCTAAAACATCTGGTTACGTCACGCCCAGCACTCCCGTAAATCATTCGCCCTCATTAAAAGAGGACGACATACGTTTCATCATTCGCGAAGAGATGACGGCTTTCACGCGCCAGATTGTGGAGGCCATTGATAATGGCTCGGACGTAAATTCCGCATATGAAAAGCCGATGGCGCTCGCTCCAAAAATGGATCCCCGCGATCTCTTGGCCGTGAAAGCCACGGTGACAGCGCAGATTAACAGCTATTCGGGGCAGGGTATTATTTCTCCGAGTGAGATGTCGAAATTAGAACATAACATTGCGCGCTTGCCAGCCGGCGAACGCATCGAAGCCTTAAAAGAGCTGAACCGCGCCATCAATAAAGGTTTGGTCGACGCGCGGTTCTAAACTCAGAATTTTACTAGCAGAAGGAGAAGACTATGACTGGACTAAAAAAAGGACTGATATTCACCCTCGGGGCGGCTCTGTTGTCGGCGACATCTTATGCGGGGACAACCCTGCCCAATGCCGTTGAGGTCGATCTAGAAAACATGCTTGCGACTGGTGATATGGTGACGGCAAGGACGACAAAGGGAAAAGCCGCTTTTATCGGCTGCGGGACACGCAATTTAGAGGGCATAGACGGCGAACTTTCTAGCTGGGCATTCTGCCAAGCGCGCGATGTTGAAGAAGAAACTGTTACCTGCTTCACCTTTAATCCTGATCTTGTCGCGACGGTGCGGGAAATCAATGATAGCAGCTTTGTGACATTTTCATGGAGCGATGACGGAGAGGGAACACTGACCTGCACGCGCATGGGCTTTTCTACGCAATCTTTCTATCTTGGGAAACAAACCAAGGGTAATAAAGAAAGAAATATCGCGGCCCCGGATGAATAAAGCGGGGTAGAGGCTGGCAAGACTGAGGATGGCCTGAGGCGAATAGTTTTACCTATACGCCGCTGAAACTGTTGACGAGTTGATTGCGAACCGTCAGAACCGCGCATAATGAAACAGTGTATTATTATAGGGGCGTCTCATGCGGGCGCGCAGCTTTGCGTTAGTCTTCGTCAAGGAGGCTGGGAGGGCGGTATCACGGTTATCGGTGATGAGCCTGACCTGCCCTATCACCGCCCGCCTTTGTCCAAGGACTTTTTGTCTGGGGATAAAGAGATTGATGAAATCCTCATCCGTCCTGCCAGTGTTTACGAAACCGCCAATGTTAAGATGAAATTGGGCGTAAGGGTCGGCGCGATTGACCGCGAGGCTAAAACGGTTCTGACCGATGACGGCGAGACATTGCCCTATGATAAGCTCATTCTGGCGACAGGTGCGCGCGTGCGTCACCTGCCTGTGCCCGGCGAGGACTTAGACGGCGTTTTCTATCTACGTGATACGGCCGATGTCCGCGCAATTAAAGACGGCGTCGCCAGCGGTAAGCGCGCCGTAATTATCGGCGGCGGCTATATCGGCCTAGAGACAGCGGCTAGCCTGCGCAAACAAGGCATGGATGTCACTGTCCTCGAAGCGATGCCGCGCATTTTGCAGCGCGTAACAGCCCCGGAGCTTTCCAGCTTTTATAAACGTATCCATTCAGAAGAGGGCGTTACTATTCTTGAGGGCGTCATGGCGTCCGAGATTAAACAAGCGGGTCAATCGCTCTCTGTTGAGACTTCTTGCGAGAAGAGCTTTGACGCGGATATGGTCATTATCGGCATTGGCGTTATTCCCAATATTGAACTAGCGCAAATGGCAGGGCTGGAGATTGGGAACGGTATTGAAGTTAATAGTTTTTGCCAAAGCTCTGACCCTGATATTTACGGCGCGGGTGATGTGACATGGCATTACAACCCGATTTATGAGCGGCACATTCGTCTTGAGTCAGTCCCGAATGCGACGGAGCAAGCTAAAATAGTTGCGCTGCATATCAATGAAAAACCCAAAGCCTATAACAGCCTGCCATGGTTCTGGTCAGATCAATTTGATTTGAAGCTCCAGATCGCTGGCCTCTCAGAAGGCTATGATGATATCGTCATCCGCGGCGATATTGAGGGTAGCCGTAGTTTCGCGGCCTTCTATTTTAAAGGTGATAAAATATTGGCTGTCGACGCCGTTAACAGCCCCCGTGAATTTATGTTCACCAAGATGGCTCTGACCAAAGGGCAGTCGCTAGATAAAGCTGTGCTGGCGGACATCAATGCCGATTTGAAATCTGCAGTATTGTGAAGACGGCTTCAATGATTGACCTTCCAAAACGATTAAACAGTATTCAAGCCCTGCGCGGCGTGGCGGCTTTGCTTGTGCTATTTTTCCACATGGCGGAATTCCAGCGGCAAATGGCAGAGGGTAATCCCTATGACACCGCTTTAGTTTCTGGCATTTGGGATAGAGGCTGGGCAGGTGTTGATCTGTTCTTTATTATTTCCGGATTCATAATGGTCTATGTTACGCGGCAGACGGGCCGAAGCTTTGCGGATATTCGTAATTTTATTGTGGCGCGTGTCACCCGTATCTATCCTCTCTGGTGGGTCTGCGCCGGTATCATGGCTGTGTATTTCTTGATGACGTACGGCATGTTAGCGGCCCCCGACCGGGTTGAAGGGCCAAGTGAAGCCTTTGCCTATGCGGCAAGGTCATTTTTGTTAATTCCGCAAGAGGTGCCGCCATTGCTGGGATTGGGATGGACGCTTATCCATGAAATGTTCTTTTATATCGTCTTTGCAGGACTATTGTTTCTACCGCGAAAATATCTTCCTTGGGCCTTATCTGCTTGGGCAATATTGACCGTTATTGGCAGCCAGTTCATTGCGCCTGCCGCCTATGCCCGTAACTTTATGGAGCTTGTCGCGTCGCCTCTCTCCCTCGAGTTCATTGCAGGCGGATTTGCAGGCTATTTGGTCACGCGCGGGAAAATAGTTGCGACTAAAGCCTTGGTAATTGGCGGAGCGGCCTTAGTCTTTTTAGCGCTATTTTTCTTTCCCTATGTCGAATTGGGAACCTACACCACATCCCGCGTCGCTATGTTTGCCGTGCCATTTCTATTGCTGACATATGGCTGGGTGTGCTGTGAATTAAAGGGGCAATTAAAGGCCCCTAAATGGCTCTCTAAATTAGGGGATTGGTCATATTCGCTCTATCTAACCCATTATATTGTTTTGGTGACTCTCAGGCGGATTTACAGGCTCGTCTTTCCTGACGATCTTAAGGTCGGCGCCGCAGGTATTATTGATAATGTGATATTTGCGCTCTTGGCTTTAGGGCTGAGCATCATCACAGCGGCGATTTTCTATAATCTCATTGAGCGTCCGAGCTTAAAGCTCTTCAAAAAACTCAGATCTCAAACTTAACCCGCTTTTTGATAAGATGGTGTAAGACCCTCTAGCTCGTGCGGCGGCGAGAAGGGTAAAACCTTTCTGAAATTGTTTTGGTTCAGATTAAACAATGCGTCTGCGTCTGGATGACCTGTAACATTCTTATAGCCCATAAAGGTGTCTAAAAACTCACGATTTTGCCCCATGCCGGCATTTAAAATTTGGCAATGGGTATGACGCTTGTCGCGTTTGACTTTGCCGTAAAGCGAGTAGACGCTCATCTCATCGCCTTCAATGACTTGTAAAATAGAGCGCGAATCAAAAAGTAATAGTCCCGTTAGCCCTAGGAGTTGATTATTATAACTCGATGATTGCGCAATTTCACGCAGCGCAAAATCATCTAAAGCAGGCGTAGCGATGCTTGTGTAAATCAGTTGATAGACCACCGGATCCCCATCCATTTTTTTATTACTACGTCGAACCCACAGTGTGAATCCTGACTAAGGGCTAAGGCTTAATGAAGCGTATAGGAAAAGCACTTTTTTAGTTTTTTTTGGAAGTTTTACTCTTTTTAGCTGCGTTAGGCTGGGTAAAGCGTCACTGGTTTTGCGTCTTGCCGACTCGCCCCTGAGCCTTCATACTGTTCCTATCCGAGGGGCATCCTGCCGAGTTAGCGAAAGCAAAATCGGCGGATTGAGACGTACCCTTAGGCTCTTTACGGGGTCTTGGAACTTGATCCGGTTCATACCGGCGGTAAGGACGGAACGTTTGAGACTGAAGGCTTTAATTGCGGTGACTATATTGGCGTGCTCCGGTAGCGCGGCTTTGGCGCATGAGCCCCTAAAGCCTTCTGAACTCTCTGAGCCTTGCATCGAGCAAAGCTATCAAAGCAAAGATTATAGTGTTTGCCGTTTTGATCCGTCAGTCTCTGACATCAGGCTGTTCCTCAATGATGATGCCGGAAAACCTCTCGGCAGTTTTAGCGCCGTCAACGCGCAGCTTTCGCAAAATGATGAGCAATTGGCCTTTGCGATGAATGCGGGCATGTATCTCAAAGACCGCGCGCCAGTTGGGCTCTATATCGAAGGCGGGGCGCAACAAAAGAAAATCAACACAAAGCCAGGGCCTGGCAATTTTCATATGCTGCCTAATGGCGTGTTTTGGCTGTCACAATTTGAGGATTCTAAGACGGCCTATAAAGGCGCAGGGGTCGCGGCGACGCAACACTATCCTGCGCGGTCCAAAAATGTGATGGACGCGACGCAATCTGGACCCATGCTTGTCATTGACGGTAAGATGCATCCGACATTCAAACCAGATTCGACGTCGCTAAAAATTCGTAACGGCGTTGGCCAAAAAGGCGATACGCTATTCTTTGTCAAATCCGAAACCCCTGTCAGCTTTCATGAATTTGCGAGTTTTTACAAAGACGTGCTGGGCACGAAAAACGCGCTCTATCTCGACGGAACAATCTCGCGGCTCTATGCGCCGAATTTAGGGCGTAATGATTTCGGGGCTAAGATGGGGCCGATTGTCGGCGTTGTTGTGCCTAAGGTGAAATCCCAAGCGCAATATATCGCCAATGAAGCGATCCTGATAAGCCACGGCGAAACCAAAGTGATGTTCGATCCATTACCGCTCTCAGGCTTTGGAACCTATCCTGAGCCTAGCTTTGCCGACACGGCAAAGATGATGTCAGGTCAGGGCGAGTTTGCGGGTATGGACGCTGTTTTTATCAGCCATGCCCACCGCGATCATTTTTCCGCGGTAAAGATGATAAGCTATATGACCGCAAACCCCGAGGTGCGCCTCGTCGCACCGCGGCAAGCGCTGGACATGATGCAAGCCGATACCAATTGGGACGCGTCCTTACTGAGCCATATGACAATACTTGATATGGAAGCAGGCGATGCGCCTGAGGCTATCTCAATCGGGGATATCACGGCGACAGCCGTGAGGATACCACACGCAGGCTGGCCTGCGCCCGCGCGCGCCGCCGTGCAGAATATGGTCTACCGCGTGACACTTGGTGACGAGGCGGGAGGCGACGGCGCAACAATCATGCATATGGGAGATGCCGACCCCCGGCGCCAACACTACATCGCGCATAAAGATCATTGGGCCGAGCGGCGCACGGATACAGCCTTTCCGCCTTATTGGTTCCTAACATCTATGCAGGGGCGTAACATCCTGAGCGATGATATGAATGTTGCCAAATCCATTGGCATTCACGTGCCCATCGAAGTGCCTGCTGATTTGAAAGAAAGCGGGCAAGATTACTTCTCCAAAAGCGGCGAGACGCGGGAGATTGGGGAGTGATAAATGAAGATGTTAGACATATTGTAGAGGTCGAATTACAGCCGAATGAAAAGCTGTTATGGGCGGATAAGCCCGCAAAGTTTCCGATAAGTTTTATGGGAATTTATGTTTTGCTTTTCTCCATAGTGTGGTGCGTCATCGTTTTTAGTCTGTTTGGGGCCGCCTTATTCGGAGGTTTTGAAGGAAGTGCGGAGTTGCCTGACACAGCGGCGGAAGAATTCAAGAACGCTGAAGTTTCGGCTTCAGCGGCAGCTATCGGCGGTATCATGGGTTTGGCATTTGTGTCTATATTTGTAGGCGCTGGGCTCTTCAATTTATTTTGGGGGTTGAAAATGACCATCGGCCCGGCAAAACAACTTTATGCTATTACCACCCACCGTATTGTGATTTTTGACCGTTTTTTGTCTAGTCGTGTGGCCTCTATTCAGCCGGAACAAATAGGGCAGTTTGAGCGTTCGGGAAACGAACGCATAGGGTCACTTTCATTTGGCGAAAGCGGGTTTAATATGTTTGCGATGAATGCCATGTGGAAAACGCCGCTTAATAAATTTCAAAAAATTTCTAACCCCCGCGAAGTGGAAGCCCTCATTCGCAAAACTTTCCTCAGTTAAGGAACACCCATGAACAAGCCCATCGACCAATCAGAATTCAAAACGCCTGTCGTCACGAGCGGCGGATTGCCTAGCTCGTCCAAGGTTTATACCGCGCCTGACGCCGATCCGACATTGCGCGTGCCGCACCGTCTCGTCCACCTTCACCCTTCGGCGAATGAATCCGATGTGCCCGTTTACGATACGTCTGGGCCCTATACGGATCCTGATATCGTTATTGATGTTGAGAAGGGCCTAGCTCGCCCGCGCACGGCTTGGATTTTAGAGCGCGGCGGCGTTGAATTTTATGAAGGCCGCGATGTAAAAGCAGAGGATAATGGCGGTGCCAAAGGCCGTTTCCTCGCCCGTGAATTCCCAGTGAAGAATAAGCCTTTGCGCGGAATAGATAACGAAATGGTTACGCAATATGAGTTCGCCAAAGCGGGCGTCATTACCAAAGAAATGATCTACATCGCCGAGCGCGAAAATCTGGGCCGTAAGCAGATGGTCGAGGGCGCAGAAGACCGCGTTGCGGCTGGCGAGAGCTTTGGCGCAAATATCCCCGCCTTTGTCACCCCAGAATTTGTGCGCAGCGAAGTCGCGGCTGGCCGCGCGGTCATCCCGTCTAACATTAATCATGCCGAATTAGAGCCGCAAATTATCGGCCGTAATTTCCTTGTGAAAATTAATGCCAATATCGGAAACTCTGCTGTAGCGTCATCTGTTGAGGAAGAAGTTGATAAGATGGTTTGGGCGACGCGTTGGGGCGCAGATAATGTTATGGACCTGTCCACTGGCCGTAATATTCACAACACCCGCGAATGGATTATCCGTAACGCGCCGTGCCCGATTGGGACTGTGCCGATTTATCAAGCGCTGGAGAAGGTGAACGGTGTGGCCGAAGATCTGACATGGGAGGTTTACCGCGACACCTTGATTGAGCAATGCGAGCAGGGCGTTGATTACTTCACCATTCACGCTGGCGTGCGTCTGGCCTATATTCACCTCACGGCTAATCGCGTGACGGGTATCGTCTCGCGCGGCGGGTCTATCATGGCGAAATGGTGCCTCTCTCACCATAAAGAGAGCTTCCTTTATACGCGCTTTGGCGAGATTTGTGATATCATGCGCCGCTATGACGTGACCTTCAGCCTGGGTGATGGCCTGCGTCCTGGCTCTGTCGCTGATGCCAATGACCGCGCGCAATTTGCTGAACTTGAAACCCTCGGTGAGTTAACTCAAATCGCTTGGGAAAAAGGCTGCCAGGTGATGATTGAAGGTCCTGGCCATGTGCCGATGCATAAGATTAAAGTGAATATGGAAAAGCAGCTGCGCGAATGCGGCGAGGCGCCGTTCTATACGCTCGGCCCGCTCACAACAGATATCGCGCCTGGCTATGACCACATCACAAGCGGTATTGGCGCGGCGATGATTGGCTGGTTCGGAACAGCCATGCTTTGCTACGTCACGCCCAAAGAGCATTTAGGATTGCCAGACCGTGATGATGTCAAAGTCGGCGTGATAACCTATAAGCTCGCGGCCCATGCAGCCGACCTCGCCAAGGGTCACCCCGCCGCCCAAATGCGTGATGACGCTCTATCGCGAGCGCGCTTTGACTTCCGCTGGGAGGATCAATTTAACCTCTCCCTCGACCCGGAGACGGCGAAAGATTTCCACGATCAAACATTGCCGAAAGACGCGCATAAAGTCGCCCATTTCTGCTCTATGTGCGGGCCGAAATTTTGCTCTATGAAAATTACGCAAGATGTTCGGGATTATGCCGATGGGTTGACGGATAATGAAAAGCAGGCGCTCTACCCCGTCGAAGCCCAAGAGGGCATGGATGAAATGAGTGAGAAGTTCAAAGAGCTTGGTGGTCAGATTTATCTAAATGCGAATGGCGATGTGAGGGAGCCGATTGATTAAGCTATTTTCACTGAGGCTCGCCAACGTAAAATTACAACTGAACGATTATTGATAATCAAATACGCACGCGCTAGCGTAGGGACGCATATTACGGCCCAGCCGTGCGTGCGAGATAAATAAAACTAAAGGAGAGACTACTATGTTAAACAAATCAAAGATCATGATCGCGCCCATCGCGTTTGGACTTTTATGCCTTAGCGCCTGCGCAACAACGACACCGTCCGCAGATAAAATGGCTGATGCAAAAGTAGCCAAAGAAGTCTCCGAAGATCTGTCTCAAACGAACAGAACAACAAAGTCTGACGACGGACGAATGATTTGTAAGCGAACACAAACTGTCGGATCTAAGTTTAACAAAAAGGTATGCGCCACCGCCGATGAGTGGGCCGCAAGGGCAGAGGCTGACAAGCAGACCGTAGGAAAGATACAGCGAAGTGCTGGACCTGGAACGACAAACTAAATCTAACGACATTACGAATTTTTGAAAGCATGCCACAGATTGAGGCGTGCTTTTTTTTGTGGCCAACCATTTGGTGACGGGTCTGGTGCTTCACATCTTCTTAAAAGGATAGTTAGCGGGGTATTGTATTTCCAAATACAAGGATTGGATAAAGAGAGTACGAAATAGCCTTGAAATGTCGGGGCGTATGTTTGAAACTTTGAGGCTATAGTGGGGATGATTTAGGTAAGGGTGAGGAGCCAATTGAGTGATGTTCTGGCGGAAAGATAAAAAAAGACGTCTCGATGAATTTGAGAAGAACCTTATCAGCCATGTTGAAGAACATGGTTTTTCAGCTAATTACGTTTTCGATCCTGATGGTAAAGAACCGGACTTCACTTATTCTATTGGGTTTCGAAAGACATTAAACTGCTCTGACTTCATTGTTTTTGGACTGCCCAAAGAATTGATGCACAATATGCTTTGGGAAGTATTTCGCCAAGTGAAAGCGGGGAAGGTGCCCGATGATGGTATTGAATGGGACGACTTATTACTGGGGCAAAAATGCGTTAGTAAGCGATTGCACCCCTCAAATCATACTTCGGAATTCTTGAGCTCTTCATTATGGTATAATCGTTATTTGGGACATGAAGCTAAAGACTTCGAAGCCTTTCAACTTGTTTGGCCAGGATCTAACGATAGAAAATTTCCTTGGGAAGAGGGGGCACATATATCTGTTATTGAAGCTCAACCCCCGCTTTGGTTAGAGGCGGAAAAGACTGTGAGGGAGTCGAGCGATTGACAGAAATGTCTTACCCAGAAGTCATAAAGTTCAAAGACTCCGTTGTGGGTTCGACTGTTCTTGGAATATTCATGGGGCTACTCTCTATTTTTGGTCTGTGGATGTATCTTAATGAAGGAGGGAATATAGTGGGGCTCTTTATACTCTTTATAATAGCCGTAATTCTTCTCATTGGGTGTTTTAAACCAACGATATCTACTTTGTCTCCGGACGGAGTTGAGGTGAAGTCATGGGGCAAAACTGTTTTCAAGAAGTGGTCTGATGTGAATGATTTAAAAATCTATAGGCAAGGTGGATATCTCGGCGTGGGACGGCGCTTTGTGACATTTCAGGATGAAACAAAACGTCTTCAGAAACACGTCTTCTTAGTTCCTATCAATATCTATTCGAAGCCAACCGAAGTCTTAGATATTGTAAAATCCTATAGAGACGCCGCACTTGAAGTAGACCGATGAAGCATATTTTTAAACTAAGCTTCGCGGCAATGCTTTTGCTTTCTGCTTGCGGCGGAGCGAGTGACAATGCGCAAAGCGATGGCGCCAATGAAGACGCAGAGTGGGCGGCCCAAGATGTGGCTGACGCCGCGCGGGAGGCGGAGTATCTGGCTTGGGCGACATCGGATGAGCGCCCTGTCAATTTGGCCTGCAATGAACCCAGCTATGACCGCGGCCAATCCGAGACTTATATCGGGCTGCATTCTCCGCTCTATCCTGCCATTGAGGCCAAGACTGAATATCTCACCGCCCGCCTCAAAGAGCTGACGCCAAAGACCACGGATGACAGTACTTATGACGTGGAAGCCTATAATGACGTGAAATATGACATGATGATGCTCGCGCAATGGAGCTTTATGGCGATGGTTGATCCGCAAATGCGCATGCACACAAATTTCTGTAATCACGAACAATATGGTTCCGATAAATGCACCTTAATGGCGCGCATGGTCGGCGGCGGGTTTAAGATTGATGAGATTGAGAAGGAAGGCGACGCGCTTAGCTTTAAAGCGGTCTGGCCCCAGCAAAGTTCTACATCAGAGGTCGAGATTAAGAACGCCGATTTTGACGGCGTGAAAATAAACGCCATTGAAGGCGGCGTCCCGACCCTGCGCGGAGACTGGCAACGCGCTAAGGACGGCACAGAACGCGTGACCGCCAGTAGCGGCCCAAAGACAAGATATAATTACACAGAAAACCCCGATTGCTCAGGCACAGCCCGCTGGGACCGCCCGCAAGATAATGGCGGACAGGAAACGCTTAGCTTTGAATGGAGTTCGGTTCGCGTCGCGCCATTTACGATGAGCTATAGTCATTGCAAGGAGAATGAGCTTGGCGAGCGGGCGTGTCGGGAGGGTGGGTTTTAGTGGTCGGAAGCTTTTTTTGAAGGATGAAATAGTATGTTTTATTCCCACCCGCTTCGGATATCTGTTCGATGGCATTGTGGACAATGAATCGCCGAGGTGGGTCTGTTTAGGCGTCTGAATTCTTCTGCTTCGTCTTTGCTCAATGCCTCTGATTTAAATCTATGACCGCAGTTGTTGCATCTGTATTGTTTTATCTCAGGCACGTGATATGTCAGCTCTTTCCAATAAATTTTCCCATAAATAACGTGCAGCCCCAGCAGGGTCCAATCTCTTGCGTTCCCTATTAAACGACATTATTAATGGCGTTAAAAATAGATCGTAATCATCTTCATTTATTGTGAAGCCGCCGTTTGAAGTGTTGACGGCATCTGACCTTTTATAGAGTATATTGATATCTCCATGGAAGCTGTCGCCATCAGAAATATATACAGTAAGCTCAGCTGATTTGTTATTCCTGTCTCTGTTCACCAATGTAACAAAAAACCTGGTTTTATCAGAATCTTCGTACAACCCTTTAATTCCTTCAACTTCATTTATTTCTGCGATCCAGGAGGACATTGAAGATTGAAGAGTTCTAAAAGTTTCTTTTTTAAAGTTTATCCTATCGATTTTATCAAAAGATTTTTTTGTCCGGTATTTTGGAGCCGCTTTCTCTACTGTTTGTACCGCTTTTGCTTTTTTAGGCTTTGGCTCTTTAGTGCCATTTCGTTCATCGACCAACCTCCGCAATTCTTTAACCACATCCACGTAAGCAGTATTTTCATTCGACCATTCAGATACAGGTTTGCCATCTTTTGGGGTAGCTTTGAATTTTTGAAGTGGAGTAGATGTCCAATCGCATGGCTCTATAATGATGGAAACTATGCGCATGCTTCCTTGCTCGTGCAACTGCATAGCGGTCTCCATTTCCGTTTCATAGCAATAATTGGATGCAAGAAAATCTGGGCTAACCAGTGCTATGAATATGTCACTCGATGTAAGGTTTTTCATAGTAGTTTTATCTAAAGGGTCGCCTACCTTAATTTTTCTATCAAACCACTCGTCTATTTCACCAGCTCGCCTCATTACGGCTAAATGAGTGTGTAATCTTTGGAGGGCCTTTTCGTCCACATGAGAATAAGAAATGAACGCTTTCATATTAACCTTCCGTAGACCAAAAAGTTGCTTTTTCATGGCCATTATTTTCAACTAAACGCCAACTTGAGATAGGCATTAAATACGCAAAATCCGGCCCTTTGACCGCGAATTTCATTGCGTTCAGTTCAATACAGCCGCGAGCGACTCTCAAAAAAACATCTCGTTCTGGCGACAAATAAAGGGGAAAGGGACTATAAGTTGGTTTGTCGTAGCGGCTTTTTTGCCTACTCTCTAAATCGACTTCGATAGAGGGTGATTGGTTTGGTAAATACACCCAGTCGTCAATTTTGTCATATGGATTTACCAAATGGCCCGAAATTCGTTTGTTTTCACTTTTGGAAATTTTTATGCATATTGAATCTTGCTCATTCGCGAATTCGTCAAGTTTTGGGTCGTCATAATTGCATGCTAAAATCAGGCTATCGGTGCGAGGTTCGTTGTCCCAGCTTTGCTCGGTGTAGATGCCAAATTCACCTGGTCTTAATTTCCCAAATGTCGAAAGAGAGCCTACAGGTCGAAATTCAATATTGTTCATGAAATGTTCGTATAATATTTTCACGAGCAAATCAATATAATTATGCTCAGAGATTGAAGCCAACTTTATTCGTTTACCGAGAGCTTTGCTTTCCTAATCCCTAAGCCACCATCCCCAAACGCCCAACGCGCATCCGTATCTCCATCGTCAGTTCCATTGACTCATAATAGTCACACATCATCCCGACCAGAGCATTTCAAAGAAACGCGGGAGGGGGCGGGAACCATCTCCATATCTCGCCACATGTTTTGAACTTTCGGTGATGGGCCCCGTCCTCCGACGGGGTGAGTGGATAGTGGGGGGCTAGGCCGCCATCCTCAGACGTCCAGATTGAGATCTATTTATTCCTATCATTGGCGCAATGTTGGATCAGGGTGGATGTGATATATTCATCGTTTTCCCACACACCATTCACCCCGTTGCATAACGGGGTCCATCTCCGAAAATTGGTTCTAGGTGATAGGGTGGGCGATGGGTCCCGTCCCCCTCGTTTCTTTGAAACGCTCTGGACGAGGTGAACGGATAGGGGGTTGTATCTTATTTAAGTCTCCATTATGTTCACTTAATGTTCTTTGTCTATATTACGGCTAATCGCAAAAATGGCGCGATTTATACGGGGCAGTGTGATGATCTTTTGAAGCGTATTTATGAGCATAAATGGAAACGTTATGATGGTCATACGGCTAGGTATAATATCGACCGGCTTATGTGGTTTGAAATTCACGAGACGCGAGACGGCGCTTTTAAGCGTGAACGTCAGATTAAGGAATGGAAGCGAGAGTGGCGATTAAACCTGTTTCTTGAAAGCAATCCGCATTGGGATGATTTGTTTCACTCGTTGACGGAAGAGGCACTTTGCGATCCTGCACGGATGTATCCTGATGATTTTAGTCAGAGTGAGTATCAGCTTGGGTTAGCTAATTCTCGTTGACTATTTTTGCTGTGGTGTTGTTCTGGATATGGGCCCCGTCCCCCGCGTTTCTTCGAAACGCTCTGGACGGGGTGAATGGTTTTAGAGAGTTAGGCCACCATCCCTAAACGACCAACCTGTTCCCTAATCCCCATCGTTAATTCCATACTCTTCACCCGCGCGGCGTGATCGTAAAACGGCATGGAGATGATATATTCATCAGGCTGTAGTTGCTCTTGGAAACTGGAGAGGCGCATAGCGACTTGGTCTGGCGTGCCAACGCAGCTGGCCGCGAGCATGGATTCGACGTGCGCGGCGATTTGTGGTGGGACTTTTAAATTCTCTATGGGAGCGGGGACTAAGCCGCGCTGATTTGTGACCATGCCGACAAAGGATTGGACGAGGCTTGAGAAGTGGAATTGTGCTTCGGCTTCGGTGTCGGCGGCAAAGACGCTGCAGGCCATCATGAAATGGGGTTTGTCCAAATATTTGGACGGCTTGAAATCGCGGCGATAGGTTTCTGCGGCGTCGAATAAATGTTGCGGCGCGAAATGGGAGGCAAAGGCGTAAGGCAGGCCCAAATGCGCGGCGAGCTGCGCCCCGAATAGGCTTGACCCTAATATCCAAACGGGAACCTCTGTGCCTTCGCCGGGGATTGCGCGCACGGGCAGCGGGACGTCTGCGTCTGCTTTGCCTAAAAGGGTCATCAACTCTACGACATCTTGGGGGAAGCGATTGGCCGATGCTTGGGAGTCTTTGCGTAAGGCGCGAATGACATTTTGGTCACCGCCAGGCGCGCGGCCCAATCCAAGATCGATGCGATTTGGGTGGAGCGTCGCGAGCGTGCCAAATTGTTCGGCAATGGTGAGGGGCGAATGGTTAGGCAGCATAATCCCGCCAGCGCCAAGCCTGATACTCTTAGTCTGGGACGCGATATGGGCGATCAGCACGGAGGTCGCGGAACTGGCCACAGATATCATATTGTGATGCTCGGCATACCAGACGCGCTTATAGCCGAGCGCTTCGGCCGCTTGGGCCGTGCTCACGCAATCTTTAAAGCTCTGGGCGATATTGCCTCCCTCTATGACGCGGGCAAGATCGAGGATAGAGAAGGGAACTGACATCTTGAATAGATGGCAGGGGAGCGAGGTGAAATCAATGGCTGCATTAGGCATCATTAAAGCGAAATTTGCTGACGGATGGTATTTGAGCTATTGTTTGCCAATCAACAGACGGAGTTATCATCATGCGCGTAATTATAGCTTTAACGCTGGCTCTTATATTTGGCTCTTTTCTTATAGGGTGCTCACCAAAGGCTTCTAAAACTCTGCCTGCCATGCCTGCAAGCGCGCCAGTTGACATAGATAGCCTTATTGGAGTTTGGGATGTTGCTCTGCATTTTGATGCTACAAAGCCTCCTAGTGCCACGGTCTTAGAGATTAAAGCCGTGGAGGCGGGCGCTTTGACGGGTAGTTTTTACGGAACCGAATTCGAAATTGCCCGCACGATAAATTTTGAAGGGGAACTTCGCATCAGTTTTGTCACATCCGATGGAAGCGGGCCATATGCGAGCGCTGCGAGGCTTTTGCCGGACGGGTCTTTAAGCGGGCAAACGCTCTCAACCGGCCGCAGCTTTTTGATGGCTTGGTCGGCTCAAAAACAAGGATGAACTCAAGATAACTAGAGTTTCAGGCTTAGTTCAGTTCACATCAACTATTGCGAAAATCATATCATTCACTATGGGAATTCGCGCTATGAAAATACGATCTTTATGTGCCGCCATTTTGGGCTCGATGATGCTAGCCGATAACGCCTTTGCGCTCAGCTGTATGCGTCCTGATCTCGTCAAAACCTTGGAAGAGGCGAAAGCGAGCGAAAAGCTCTATTATGTTTTAGTGGGCAAATTTGTCCCGATGTCACCCCCGCCGAAACATCAGCCATATGGGGGTTATACATCCCCCGAAGATCAATTTAAGTCGAGACCGCCTGTTATTACGCGCAGTTATTTTGAAGGCTACTCTGTGGCTAAGCATGCGCGCCGAGACGGACACCTTACGCGCTTTCCTGTAGATATAGAGACGAGCTGCGTGGCGTCATGGTGTTCAAGCGCGCCGCCGGCTGACCGCGAGGTCATAGCTTTTGTTCAGGCGCGGCCCGGGCAGGCGCCGATCCTTGAAATTTCGCCTTGTCCGAGCCTGACCTTTGCCGCGACGACCCCGCAGGTGCAAAAAATCCGTCAATGCTTGGATAAAAGCTGTGAGCCCGAAGCTGTAAACTGGAAATAAGCCTAAGTTCATAAGCCTGATATAAGGGGTTGCTATTGCAACTAATGACGCCCATATGCCCATTATCGATTTACGGCCGAACAATCTGGCTTACTAACCACAGCCGTCCAACGCATGTGGTGACTATGTATTTTACTCTTCCCGACATCGACAACGCCGCAGCTCCGTGTTGGAGCTTGGCAATTTAATGACGTGAAAGGAAATACCCATGTCAGATATGAAAACAGGAACTGTTAAGTTTTTTAATTCCTCAAAAGGCTTCGGCTTTATTCAACCAGAATCAGGCGATGATGTATTTGTACACATCTCTGCTGTTCAGCGCTCAGGTCTTGAAGGCCTAAACGAAGGCGACAAAGTCCAATTCGATACGGCTATTGATCAACGCTCTGGTAAAACAGCTGTAGATAACATCTCTATGGCTGACTAGTTTTCGGCTGAGCTGTTTACAGCTCACGCTAGACTACGAGACGCGCCGCTCCTTTGCTGGACGGCGCGTTTTTTTATGGGCGCGTGTTTATGGCCCTATTGCCGCAGGGCAAATGACCTCATTCTACCGTAAGCCCTGATGAGCTAGACCCTCCTAATATAGGAGCACATCATGGCTGATATCTTTCTTTATATTTCTGGCGGTCTCGCCATGTGTGTTGCGATTGTTCATGGGTGGCTTGGCGCGACCAAAGTTGTCGGTCCCGCGGCGACGCCGCATCCCTCATCTAAACGCATTCTGCACGCCATCATGTTCCTCTCAGCCATCTATTGGTTTGTTGCAGGAGGCGTGATCATGACCGCTCCGCATGTCTTGAGCGGAGAGGTGAGGCGCTGGGCTGTCTATGCCTGTGCTGCGATGTTGCTCTTGGGGGCACTTGGCAATCTTTGGGGTATGCGCGGCAAGCATTTTGGCGGATATGCATTACTCGTTATTGCCGTGCTGGGCTTTGCTGGGGCTTAGGGCCTGTCTCGAAGCCATCTGGAAACTAAACCTCTGTAAGGGCGCTTGCTTACCGACTGGATTTACGCAATGTGGTGCCTGTCAATATAGGGGTTATCTTATGTCACATTTTCTTACGCCGGCGCTCGCGCTTGTTATTTGGACGCTTATCATGATGTTCGTCATGTATAAGCGGCGCATTCCTGCGATGAATGCAATTTCCAAACGCACGCAAGATTTTATTGATGACCCGAGCTTGGGCAATAAAATGCCAGCCTCTGCGCGCTGGGCGGCTGATAATTTTAATCACTTACATGAGAATCCAACGCTATTTTATGCGCTGATGTTCATTATATTTTTAATGGATAAAGCCACCCCGCTCGCGCTTTATTGTGCCTGGGGCTATGTGGCTATTCGCGTGGTGCATTCTCTGGTGCAGATTTCATCCAATAAGGTTGTGCTGCGTTTTAGCCTATTCATCCTAAGCTCTATCATACTCATTATCATGGCGCTGAGCACGGCAGCGAAACTGTTTTAACATTAGCCTTCATTGCCATATTCAAGTTTAGGGCTGCGCGCTTAAGTTCCCGCCAGATATTCTGCTTTGAATTTTGCGCAGTTCTCCTTTGGGGCAGGTGTGTCCATACCCGAAACGACACGCCACTGGTCATTTGCATAGGCCATTGACAGGTGGTTCACGCCGCACCCGACAATCTTGCCCTCATATGTGATAACAAATGGAGCCCAGACGGCCGCTAGCGTGCCAAAGCGTTGAACTTCAAGACCGAAAATCTCTTCATGCGCTTGTCCCACGTCTAGGGTTCCAACCCAATCCCGCCAGCGTTTCAGGCCGTCGGGCTGAACGACGCCGTCAGCTTTGACGCGGCGCAAAGTTGCGTTTTCTATAAAGACTTTGTCGACTAATTCGGCATCACCGCGGTACATCGCCATCATCATGCTATGGGCGGTCCCTTGCGGCGAAGATAGATCCACAGGGGCTGTAGCGTAATCCGGCGAAGGGTAATCTGGGGATGGGTATGCGGGCGAAGGCTTCTGCAGATCGGCATCCGTGCAGGCTGTGAGGGTTCCCAACGTTCCAAGAGTCCCAAGCGCTAATAGAGCGGCGGCTAAGCGAGATAATAAAGTCATGTTCTTTCCCTTTTCATAAGCTGTAGCACAGGAATAGCTAAGTGCAATGAAGCCCTATTTCGTTTGCGCTGCGAAATCTGGCGCGCTATGAATCTGTAAACCTAAGGAGAGTTGATTATGCCAAATTGCCCCGTTGATGATTTCACGCTTGCGCAGGAAAGCTATGAAGGCGTGACCATTGATCGTTGCCCGCATTGCGGCGGCGTGTGGCTTGACGAAGGCGAACTTGAAACGATTCAGAGCAACCAAGATAGTGATTTTCGAGGCGTGCCAGATGACGCGATGGATTTTGTGACAGGCGCGATTGGCATGGCCCGCTCAGAGACTGAGAAAACGCTGTCTTGCATCAAATGCGAGTCTGATCTTGTGAAGCGCGAATATAGTTTCACCTCACAAGTCATCATTGATAATTGTCCAAAGGGGCACGGCATGTGGCTAGATAAGGCTGAATTGCAACGGCTGGAAAAATTCTACGAAGAAGAACAAGACTTCGCCAATTTTGAGGAATCAGAAATTCTGAAAGCCATGAAAGGCGGCGGAATTAAAGGTTTTTTTGAGAAATTACTGAGCCGGTAAAAATTCATAACAAAGTAGCATAGTTTAATTTGCAGGATTAGCTAAAAATAAGACCCAATAACTTTGAAGCGGGGACGAGGGGGCATAATATTGCGCTGCACCAAATTCGGAAACTGAAGTTAGTTCCAGTCCTCCCTTCGTACTTTTGTCATTTTTCATTTGCTCAAAAGCTGCGCTCCAAGTCTTTTGGCCTCCTGCAACTGACAACGTCACGACATCAAAAAAATAGCCTTGGTCATATATGGCAGACGTGTAAGAATCTCCGTTTTCATAAGTCGATGTTAGGTCATCCTGAGTAGCCAAATATTTAGCGTACAGCTCAGCAGCTGTCGTTAGCTTACTATTATGTCTAACTGTTGAAAGACCCAGGTTTTTTCGATGATTATTTAAATCTGAATTGACGCTTCGTAATTTTATCATACTCGGCTTTGTTGATGGAAACTCAGTGCCTTGGCCCAACCCATCATCCATATAACACATAAGCGTCTGGTCATTGATATTTTGCTGCACTGCAATAGAGCCTCGGCATTTATGCGCGGGTTCGGACTCGCAATGCTTCTGACATTCCTTTTCATCAATAACCTCTACCGATTTATATAAGGCATTATTGTCTTCTGGAAAGAATGTTAGTTCGTTAGGTGAGGTTTTACAGGATGACAAGAAGACCAGGGGTAGAATGAAAAATAGTTTGCGCATATCGAGCTTTACGATTGGATTGTTCGGTGTATGTATTTTGAGTATAGGTTTTTTATTGTTTTCTCTACACTTTGTTGTGGCTCGTTTCAGGTATCTTTGCACAGGTTACCTCTAATAATGTTTGCGCACTCCATTCTCTGTATCTCGAGCAACGTGTTGTTTCCAAATCCATAACCAGGAAACTTTTTAGCGCCATATTCAGGTCTCGACGCCGATCTTTATGAAAGGGTAGAGGTTTTTTACCAATGATGAAGGCCATGAAAGGCGGCGGAATTAAAGGCTTTTTGGAAAAATTACTGAGCCGGTAGAAGCCCTATTTACCCTTTTTAAACCTCACAATTAAAGACTTTTTTAAGGGTGACTCGATAGGACAGGCGAGGACGTAGAAAGTGTGTGGAATGTCATTATCTCAGTTAATTTATACCTCGACATGTACAGCGGAGCTAACGCCTCTATTATCTCATCAAGCGTCATTTAAAAGCGTTCAAATTTGTAATCAATTGGGGCTTACAGGCCGCGTTTTCGCCAATGATATAAGTGCCTTTGCTATGACTGAAGGGCCAACTGAAATCGTTCAAAGATATTTTAAAGCCGTTGAAGCAGATCCATTGGTTGAAACGATAATTCTTCATGTTGACCGCCCTATCAAGCAGCGGGAATTTTCAGATTATTTCGTCTTATTGAATTCAAAAGAGCGTTATGATTTTGGGCCTTCAATAGGCGTCTTAACGCCTGAGACCCTAAATGCCGCGCTGCCGTCTCATCCGTCAATTAGGCTCAGAATTATGGTCGAGGCGTTTAAACAGGATGTATTAGCGGCTTAAATGCGAAAATCCGAAGGCCTGCATCTCTAGGGCCTGCGAAATCATTCCTTGCAATTTAGGCCCTTTGAGGCCATATGATTGCTATCGATTATGGCCAGACAATCCGGCTGACTAACCAAGCGGGCAACCGCGCGGCAAATGTTTTTTCTTCCAAGTCGACTACCGCAGGTGCCATGTTGGCGCTCGCATTATATATGACGTGAAAGGAATACCCATGTCAGACGAAATGAAAACAGGAACAGTTAAGTTCTTCAATACAACAAAAGGCTTCGGCTTTATTCAGCCTGAAGATGGCGGCACAGACGTATTTGTCCACATCTCAGCTGTTCAGCGCTCTGGTCTTGACGGCTTGAACGAAGGCGACAAAGTCTCTTTCGACACAGCTGTTGACGAGCGTTCAGGCAAAACTGCCGTTGACAATGTCAAAATGGCCTAAGGCTTAAGCCTTACCCAAAAGAGCCCTCATCCGGAAACGGGTGAGGGTTTTTTTATGCCGTTTTTTTATGGGGGAGAGAACGGCGCTATAGGCGGCCTCTAACAATCGCAAAACTCTTCCGTAATATAGGTTCTGGTTTTTTCAGAACTTTGCCGTGAGAACATGTGCGAGCGGCTACCTTGCTCGACAATCTTCCCGTCACATAGAAAGACGACATGATCCGCAATGCGTTTTGTCTGTGCAATATTATGGGTCACCATAATAATTGTTATGTCTTTCCCAAGCGCAACAACGAGGCTTTCAATGGCTCTGGATGATACGGGGTCAATAGAGGCTGTTGGTTCATCCAGTAGGAGTATGTTGGGTTTAAGGGTCAATGCCCGCGCGATGCAAAGTCGTTGTTGCTGTCCTAAGGATAAGGATGTTGCGGGGCTCTCTAGCCGGTGAGATACCTCATCCCATAGAGCTGCTTGCTTTAGGCTCTCTTCAATCAATTGCTTTGTTTCTGACTTGGAAAATTTAAGATTGCGCAGGCCCATGAGCATGTTGTCGTAAATCGAGCATGGAAAGACACAAGGTTGCTGAAACACCATGCCAACGCTGCGGCGCAGCTGCGTCACATCAGAATATCCTTGCCACAAATCCCGTCCCAAAACCTTCACCGTTCCCGAGCAAGACGCCTGTTCTGTCTCTTCATTGATGCGATTGAGCCACCTTAAGAGTGTCGATTTTCCTGCACCTGAGGGCCCCAAAAGGCACGTTACGCCTTTATCGGAAAGGTTCATATTAACGTCAGAGAGGATACAATTCTTCCCATAATAGGCAGAGAACCCGTCAATTTGAACAGCCTGGACCCGCTGGGTTTGATCCGCCTCCGAAGCGCTATGAACAATCGTTAAATTTGGTATTGCATTGGGAAGAGTCATTATCGGTGGCCTTCACTTTTAAGGCGGCTACGCATGAGTAATGCCAGACCGCTAAACAGACCCGCTAGCAATATGAGAGTCAAACTCGCGCCCCAAGCATTGCGCAGAGCCTGCGGATCTGATGCCTGTTGGGCAAGTTCTAAAATATGCGTTGGTAATGTTGATACGGGCTCTACCAGGCTGCGCGGGACTTGCACCCCTGAAAAAGCCGTTGCAATGAACATGATCGGCGCGGTTTCTCCGATAGCGCGAGATAGACCGATAAGCAGCCCCGTAACGAAACCATGAAAACTTTGCGGCAGAGTAATGCGGCGAATGATTTGGGCTTGGGTTAAGCCTAAGGCGGCTGCGTTTTCGTGGTAGATTTTTGGGACGCAAGCCATCGCTTGATATGTAGACAGGGTTACAGTGGGCAAGATCATAATGGAAAGTATAATCGAGCCGACAAACCAGGAAATGCCAGTATTGAACAGATTTACAAAGAAAATGAGGCCAAAAATCCCGTAAGTCACTGACGGAATGGCATTCAGCGCGTAAAGACACTGATCCAACACATGCGTTAGTTTTGCATTTGAACAATAGGCGTTTCGGAAGAGAGCTGTTCCGAGCGCTATAGGGGACACAAGAATGGCCGCCACCAAAACGATGAGCAGACTACCCAGTAATTGATAGAAAATACCGCCAGATTTCCCAAACTCTTTTGCGGGTGTGAACAAAAACTCTAAGCTTATGGCCTCAATGCCTCTTGCAAAAATGGAGCCGAGCAGAAAAAGCAAAACACTCACGCAAACACATAAAGAGGCACGCGCCATCAGCGCGAAAATTTTCTCCGTCAAAAGCCGTTGGTTCATGCCTTTAAACATGCGCGTGTTTTCTGTTTAAAAAATAGTGTGACAAAATTGTCAGCGTGATTGTTATAACAACTAAGATGAGGCTCATAAAAACAAGCGCGCTGAAGTGTATTGATCCAAAAGCGCTCTCTCCGACTTCGCGGCCAAGCTTAGACGTAATGGTCTGTCCAGATGATAAAGGGTTAAAGAGCGGCGACGGTAAGCGGTCCAGAGATCCAATAACCAACATCACCGCCATGGTTTCGCCGAGAGCCCGGCCCAAGGCTAATAATCCAGCGCCAGCTATGCCGTTTCTGGCTTGCGGGAAAATGGCACTCCCGAAAACTTCATGCCGATAAAGCCCCAAAGACTTAGCATTTTCTCGAAATCTCATTGGGACGGCAGAGATCGCGTCTTCGGCTAAGGTCAAAAAAGTAGGTAAAATCATAATACCCAACAATATCCCCGCCGTTAAGATGACGCGGCCTGATTGCAAATCAAATATATTTGCAACCCATCTATTGAGATAGGCAACACCGATTAAGCCATAAACAATGGACGGAATACCAGCTAACACTTCTAGCGTAGATTTAAATAAACGTCTTAGCTTTGATGACCGTGTTTCGGATATATATATCGCCGTCATTAAACCCGTCGGAAAGGCAATCAATGTGGCGATGAGCATGACAAAAATAGACCCAAACACCATAGGTATAACGCCGTAAACGCCTTCATTTGGATTCCATCGTGTGCCGAATAAACCAGTGTTTTCCGCAAACATAACTGGGCCGCTTTGAAAGACTAATGTGAGTAAAATAACGCCCACAATTAGAATCGATAGAATAGCGCTGAGCTGGCAGTAAATTTTAACGCCGTCTCTGGCGCGCAGCTCCTGACGGGATCTAGGTGACACTAAAGCACTCATTCGGAAATTTTAATATATCCTGATTTTTCGACGCCCTCTTGGCCTTTAGGGCTTAAAAGAAAATCTACAAAGCTTTGTGCGGGCGGCTCAAGGTCGCCGCGCGTTACGAGTGTCAAATCTCGGATAAAAGGGAAAGTCCCGTTACCGATATTTTCAAGTGAAGGTTCGACGACCTCTCCGGTGGGTAGAATAATAGAAAGGCCGCGAACGTCTTTGTTCAGCCAGGCGAAAGATAACATACCAATGGCGGCATTACTCTGCGTCAGCGCTGTTTGCTCTTCGTTATTTGAGCCAGTGACCAAGTCAGCGCCGGGCGCCTCAGCATTGGGGTTCCCAAGAACGACAGCCATAAATATTTGCCGTGTGCCGCGGCTCGCTTCTTTATCAATTGCAAATATGGGCCGATCAGGTCCGCCAAATTTTGACCAATTATCTACGCGCCCCGCATAAATATCTGCAATTTGCGCCAAGCTCAGCGCTTGAACACCCGCCTCAAAAATCTCCGATGAAATACTAGGCACAACAGCATCTATTCCTATCGCGATCTCGGTGAAATTTGTATCTGGGAACTTCGCCCGCTCACTTTTGGTGATGTCGCGTGACATCATTCCCAGTTGTGTTTGACCCTCGGCAAGCTGATTAAACCCGCTCCCTGAGCCGCCCGCATTGACAATAACTGAAATGCCCGTCTCTATGGTGTATTGGTCTGCCGCTAAGGATACGGCCGGTAAAACAGTGGACGAGCCAGACACATTAATCGCCTCAGAGGCAGAGCAAGCGGTAAAAAGGGCGGTGAGCCCAGCTAAGCCAAGTTTCAGGGCAATGCGCTTTTTACTTTTAAAACATATCGTCATAGGTCTCGATTAACGGACTCTAGCTGCAAGTAACTTAAACTAATCGTGAACATCTCTTGATGAATCTTTTAACGACATGGCGCAACGCCGCCTACTCATCTCAATGTCTAAGTTTGATTGCTGCTAGACTCACCTGATATTCACACATCCGTCATTTGAATTTGGCCGTAAACCTTGTATCAACGCGCTAGATTCTAAAAAGGTGAAGTCATGGATGATTTAACAGGCGTAGACGCGACGAATGCAGATGTGCGTGATGATGTGCAAGAGCGTTACGGCGCCGGGGCCAATGCTGTCGAAGCGGCCTTGTGTTGCCCTATCGATTATGACCCGCAATATCTGAAAATTATTCCCCAAGATGTGCTCGACCGTGACTATGGCTGCGGTGATCCATCCCGTTATGTGCGCGAAGGCGAGACGGTTTTGGACCTTGGCTCGGGCGGCGGTAAAATTTGTTTTATCGCGTCGCAAATCGTTGGCCCTAAGGGCAAAGTAATTGGTGTGGATATGACCGATGATATGCTTGATTTGGCGCGCAGCAACGCGCCGATTATTGCCGAGCGCGTCGGCTATGCCAATGTCGAATTTAAACGCGGTCATATCGAAGACCTTAAGCTTGATCTTGACGGCCTCAACACATGGCTCGCCAAGAACCCCGTAAAAAATGCGGGCGACATGGAACGTATGGAAGCTGAAATTCTGCGGATGAAATCAGAGATGACAATGATTGCCGATAATTCGGTTGATGTGATCGTCTCTAATTGCGTGCTTAACCTCGTTTCTGATTCCAAGAAGAAGCAGCTCTTTGCTGAAATGTTTCGCGTCCTGAAAGTCGGAGGCCGTGTCGCTGTCTCAGATATTATCTCAGATGAAGATAGCCCAGAGGCGCTTAAGAAAGATGCGCGCTTATGGTCTGGCTGTATCTCAGGCGCATTGACGGAAACAGGATTCGTAGAAGCGTTAGAGGATGCTGGTTTTCACGGTATCACGATTGACAAATTCGAAGATGACCCTTGGCAAATCGTTGAGGGTATTGAGTACCGCTCCGCGACCTATCTCGCCTATAAGGGTAAGCAAGGCGAATGCCTCGAGAAGAACCAAGCCTTGATTTACAAAGGCCCTTGGAGCCACGTCAAAGATGATGACGGGCATGTCTTTATGCGCGGCGAGCGCTCTGCTGTTTGCGAAAAGACATTTAATCTGATGCAGCAAGAACCTTATACGGACATGTTTTACGCCGTAGAGCCCAGTATTCCTGTGACAGAACGTATTGAGTGGCCTGCAGAAGATTGCGGTGTTCGTCGCCGCGAGCCGCAAGAGACAAAGCAAGGCGCGCCAAAGCTCACGACGGATCCCAGCCAAAATAGTTCGTGCTGTTAAGCAAGGATTGCTTGGTTCATGCTTAAGCTCTTGAAAAACACCCTGAAAATTGCGGCTCTTGCCGCCCTTGCGGGGATAACATTTGCCGCTTGCGCGCCTGTCACCCTGCTCAACACGATTACGCCGTCAGGTAGCTTTTCCAAAGCTAAGGATGTGAGTTATGGCACTCTCGAGCGTCAAAAGCTAGATATCTATAAAGCGGATAAACCCCGCGCCAATTCTCCTATACTTGTCTTCATCCATGGCGGGTCTTGGGAAGACGGCTCTAAGGATATTTATAAATTCCTCGCCGAAGGCTTTACCTCCGAGGGGTTTGATATTGCGGTGCCCAATTACCGTCTCTATCCAGATGCGGTCTATCCGCAAATGCTGGAAGATAGCGCGAAAGCCGTCGCCCATATTGCAAAACAATTTCCTGACCGCCCGCTCGTTATTATAGGGCATTCAGCTGGCGCCTATAATGCTTTAATGGTCAGTTTGAATAAAAACTATTTATCAGCTGAGGGTGTATCTGTTTGCGAGCGTATTGCAGGTGTTGTGTCTTTGGCCGCGCCGACAGGCGTATATGAGCTTAAAAAAGAACCGCTCATTACAATTTTCCCTGATCGTTTTCAAAAAAATGATGCGCCTTTGGCCTATGTAGATGCGCATTCGCCAAAACTCTTCATGATGAATGGCGGCGCTGACACCACCGTTGGTTCCAAAAATGCAGAAAACCTCGCCGCAAAAGTAAATGCCCGTGGCGGTAAAGCGCAATTAGAGATCTATGATGGCGTTGACCATACCCAAGCCGTTCAGTTTCTTTCTCGCCACTTTGACGGTAAGGCGACGTTAAAATCTGATATTATTGGCTTTATTGATGGCTTGCCAAAAAGCGGTAATTTTTGTCGGTGAGGCTGATTTGTCAAAGCGTTTTGATCCTATTCTTATTGGGGTGCGCTCATGTCAATCAACCGAGTATTACAAGACATGATATTGGAGGTGGTTGGACTGTTGAGATTATACCGCCTGAATTTGCGTTTATGGAAATAAAAGAACCAGCTTTCACGGAAAAATCAGACTTGCTAATCATACCCGCAGATTTTGATTGGGTGGAAGTGGACTCTCAAAACCATAAGGTAAGAGAAACTAATCATATTGAGCTCATTGAGGTGCCAGCAGTTTATGAGGACATAATTGATAATATTATTGTAGAAGAAAGCAAAACGAAAATATCGGTTTCGCCAGTGCTGTATAATGCTGATGGTTCAATACTACGTCCTGCTATTTTCGAGAAAATTGTAACGCCAGCTGTAACTCGACAGGTTAAAAAACGTGTTGTTAAAAGACCTAGAGAAATTATTGAAGTGCTAGGAGAGCGCCGAGAAGGATATACTCGAATCGTGAAAACGCCAACGCGAGTTGTTCAAAATCCAGACTTCGATTACACAGAAGTAAGAGTCGGTAGAGAGAAAATTCAACGGCGTCCAAGGAAATTCATTATCAGAAATGAAGTTAATGTTATTGTTCGTGAGTTTGATGATTTTGACGACTTCCAACTTTTCTTAACGACTATAAAATAGGACTCCATGACCCACACATTCTATCAAGTCGATGCTTTCACTGATGTCTTGTTCAAAGGCAATCCCGCGGCGGTTATGAAACTGGATGCCTTCCTGCCTGATGATCTCATGCAGATAATCGCCCTTGAAAATAACCTCTCCGAGACCGCCTATGTTGTGCCGTCGGGCGATCATTTTAAACTTCGTTGGTTTACGCCGACCGTTGAGATTGATTTTTGTGGTCATGCGACTGTAGCAACCGCGCATGTTTTAGCGGCGGAATATGGTCTGACGCCGCCTTTTATCTTTGAGACGAAAGTTGGGCGGTTGAGCGTTGACCTTTGTGACGGGCGCTATGTCCTCGATGCGCCTGTTTCTAAGGCTGTTCCTATGGATATAACAGAGGCTATGCGGGAGGCCTTTCCTGTCGCGCTTGAAAGCGCATTTACTGCGGGCAATAATCTTTATCTGGTCTTTGAAAATGAAGCAGACGTCCGAGAGATAAAGCCCGATATGTCAAAGATTATACCGCTTTCAAATCACGGCGTTGGGATTACGGCTCTTGGGGGCGCAGAGTTTGACTGTGTCTCGCGTTTCTTTGTCCCGGCAGAAGGCATTGACGAAGATCCTGTCACAGGGTCAGCCCATGCCGCGATTGGGCCCTTTTGGGCGGCGCGTTTGGGTAGGAGGCAGCTTAAAGCTTATCAAGCCTCAGCAAGGGGCGGTGTCTTATGGCTCGATATTGGCGGCGAGCGTCTCACCATTTCTGGCCACGCTATAACCTATATGAAAGCTGAGACGCGCAAGTTTTAATTAATCACGCGGATAAGAGTGAAGCGTGTTTGGAATAATATCATAGCTATAAGGCAAGAAGAATGCGAGCTTAAGATCGCCGCTTCGCGTCCAAGTAAGTTCTTTATCCAATCCTGTCAGTACGACTCTATAATCAGGGCCTAGGCCTTCGGTGATGACGTTAATCTCTTCAACGACTTTTTTGATGACATCTTTGCGGTATTGATAGGGATTTACGACGGAGACTGAAATCTTGTCATAACTGTTAATCGTGGTGCGGTCTTCTTCCTCAATAGCGTCAACAAATTCACTGAGCATTTGCGCGATTTTATAACTATCTTCGACGCGTTCTGGAATTTGAGTTTTGACTTTTAAGATCGCGACGGATGTATCAGGCCGGCTCCCAAAGCCAATATTGTCTGAGAAGTTATCACGGGTCAAAGGCCTCACAAAACTGCTATCATCAACGATGCTGAGTTCGATGGCAGGGTTGTCTTTTGCCGCCGCAATGAATTTATCGACGGTTTGTCCGATTTCTTTGAGGCGGGTCGAATATTCACGGGAATCGTTTTCAATCTTGACTTCAAGAAGTAAAAAGTCGCCTCGCTTTTCTATAAATATGCCAGGGCCAAAATTCTTTGAAGATGTTCCAAGAGACGCGTTGGAGGAAATGCGGCGGGTTGCCGTTACAACAATCTCGTCTTGTGCGGCGGAATATTGTGGCCAAGAGGCCAGAACAAGAACAAATATAAGCGCGAAAAGTTTAGTCATAGGAGCCTCCATCTAAAACCCTAGACCTTTATCAACCATATCTCAAATTCGTTCGCCTCTCAGGTGATATCTGGCCCTGTCCCGAGAGGTAATATGTCGATCAATTCGCCCGTCTCCCAAGGTCCGCTATTAACGGGCAGCCTGATGAGGACATTGGCTTTGGTGAGGGGAGTCAATAGCGAGCTATCTTGGCGGGGGAAGGGTGTTACGTCCAATTGGCCAGTCTTGGAGAGCTTCGCTAAGGCGCGCATATAGGTTTCCCGCGGGCCGTTATTGGGGAGGGGCTGGGTTAGTTGCGCTTTGGTGAAGTGCAGAGTTTCATCTACCCCCATCAGGGCTTTTAGAAAAAGATGGGCGCAAACTGTGGCCGAGGCAGGATTGCCGGGCAGGCCCAGAATGAGCTGCTGTCCCATTTGGCCAAACCATGTCGGTTTACCTGGGCGCACGGCTATTTTTTCAAATATTGGCGTAAGCCCGCAAGCCTTAAAGGCCTCGCGCATATAATCATGATCTCCGACGGAGGCGCCGCCGACAGGCACGATGATGTCGGCTTGCTTGGCTTTGTGGATGAGGGCGGTGATGCTCTCTAGGCTATCGGCGGCGATTCCCATATCCATAACCTCGCCCCCCCAATGACGGATGAGCGCGCCGAGCCCTGCGGGGTTGGAGCTGATGATATCTGTATCCGATACATCACTGCCGGGGCCCTTGAGCTCGTCCCCATTGGCGATAAGGGCGATAATTGGGCGTTTAAAGATAGGGAGGACAGCATGATTGGCAGCTGCGGCGACGGCAATGTGCATGGGGCCGATTTGGGTGCCCTGCGTGAGGAGCGTATCACCAGCCTTAAAATCAATTCCGGCTTGGCGGATATGGCGCGGAGCCTCATTATCAAAGAGCGTTGTAAGAGTATCGCCATCTCGGGCGGCATTTTCCTGTATGACGATATGGTCCGCGCCTGCGGGCACGGCTCCGCCGGTGAAGATGCGCACGGCTTCGCCATTCGTTACCTGGCCTTGAAAGGGATGCCCTGCGGGGGCTTCGCCTATCACAGTCAATACCGCGCCTGCAGTGGTAACATCAGCAAGTTTTACGGCATAACCATCCATAGCGGAGGCTGCGAGGGGCGGCAGTGTTACGCCCGCTTTGATGTCTTCAGCCAATATAGCGCCCATAGTCTCTGCAAGCGGCAAAGATATTACGCTCCGCTCGCCACGGTGTTGAGTTAAAAGAGCAATCGCATCGGAAACAGAAATCATGGCCTCTGGATATATGACCCGCTGTGCTTTACCAAGGCCGAATGACGACCCATTATCATCATCCTTCTGACGTTTTGCGTTTTGCTTATGAAGCAGATGACCGCTGCGCGCTTATTTACGTGACAGATATACGGGGCGGGGCGATGCGGGCAAAAGGGGCTTTGATGGCGGTGCGAGAAAGTGGTGAGACCGCGGGGTATATCTCCAATGGATGCGTGGACGCTGATATTATCTACCAAGCACGGGCCGCGATAAATGATGGCCAGATACGCCGCCTTAAATATGGGGAAGGATCTCCGTTTAAAGACATCGCCTTGCCTTGCGGCGGCGCCATAGACCTCTTGGTTTTACCGCGTCCTGATAAGGCGATATTGGGCGATGCCGCCTTGAAATTTGCAACACGCCAATCTGCTGATCTTAACTTTGAAGGCTTTGAAATGAGCTATGCGCCGAAGTTACGTCTTCGGATTGCAGGGCGCGGAGCGGCCGTAAATGCTTTGGCGTCACAGGCTTTGCAGTCAGGATTTGAAGTGCACCTGCAATCCCCAGACGTCGATATGCATAATGATTTAGCCGTTACAAAATTTGATCATCTCACCAGCCCCGCCGCTCCCCCGCCCCAGCATGATGACCCTTGGACGGCTGTTATTTTGATGTTCCATGATCATGACTGGGAGGCGGCATTACTCGCCCAAGCTCTAATTGGTGACGCTTTTTATATTGGCGCAATGGGGAGTAAGCGCACCCATGCTTTGCGGAGAGACGCGTTGATAGATGCTGGCATAAGCGCAGATGACATTGCGCGTATTCACGGCCCCATTGGCCTCATCCCGTCCATGCGTGACGCCAATCTTTTGGGGCTGTCTGCCCTCGCGGAAATCGTGAAAATGGCGCAAGATTGTGGGCGGATATGAAGCCAGAAAATTGCGCTTTAATTATACTCGCGAGCGGGCTGTCAGAACGCTTTGGAACAGCCGATAAATTGATGGTAGATTTTAGGGGGAAACCTTTAGTTCAACATGTCATTGATGCCGCTAAGGATGTGAGATTTGCAAGGCGGTTTGCCGTTATACCTAGGCTGTCCAAAAGACGCCGCGCGCTGTTTTCTGGGCAAGACTTTACGCTTATCGAAAATGACACGCCAGAAGCAGGCCAAGGCGGCTCTTTGAAACTTGCCGCGCAAGCGGCTCGGGACGATGGTTACTCCGCTATCTGTGTGATGCTCGGCGATATGCCTTTTGTCCAAACAGCAGACTTAATTAACTTACTTCGCAATCTCTCAGGTAAGGATAGGGGTATAAGCCATTGTAATAACACGCTTATGCCGCCCGCTATTTTTACGAATGAGGCGCTGGACGCCTTGCTAAGCCTTGATCCTGATAGCGGGGCTAAGGCGTTATTTAATTCTGAGGATTTCTATAAACATCCTTTGTCAGAGCGCGCTGCACGCGATATTGACACACCAGAAACTTTGGCGGAATTGACGTGATAGATATATTATTCTTTGGACGATTGGGCGACGTTAGCGAGCGCCTGCATATCGAAATACCTCAGGGACTAACTGATACTGATGGCCTGAGCTCATGGCTGTCAGAGCAGAACGTAGCGCTTGGAATTGAGCTTGGCAAAGTGGGCAATCGCATTGCTTTGAATAAGACAATTATCACTGCAAGTTCGCCCCTAAATGACGGCGATGAAATTGCCTATATGTCGCCCTTAAGCGGCGGGTAATATGACGGCGACCTACCTTAAAATTTGCCAAGAGTCTTTTGATCCCGAGGCCGAACATAAGGCGTTTCGAGACGCCGTTGGCGGCGCGGGCGCGATTGTCGCTTTCACAGGGTTAGTGCGCGGCGAAGGCGCAGATTTAACGCTGACCTTATCGCATTATGAGGGCTTCACTGAGAGTCAGATTTTAGAGATCGCGAAGACAGCAGAGAGGCGCTGGCCGCTTGCGGGGTGGCGCATTCTTCACCGCGTCGGCGCGATGAAAGCGGAGGAGCCGATTGTCTTTGTCGCCACGGCAAGCCGGCATCGTCGGGACGCATTTGAAGCCGCAGATTTTCTGATGGATTACCTAAAATCCGAAGCTGCCTTTTGGAAGTCCGAGAGCGCCGCTGGGGAAAGGCGCTGGATTGAACCGCGCGCGCAAGATATAGATGACAAAAAGAGATGGACTAAATAATGGCAGGCATTGACGAGAGCTTAGAGTTTAAACCTGTGGCCGTGGCTGTGCTGACAGTTTCAGATACACGTACCCGCGAGAACGATACATCAGGTGATATCCTTCAAGCGCGCATCGAAGACGCAGGGCATAGCGTATTAGGCCGCGAGATTATCCGCGATACGATTGACGGTGTGCGGGCTCAATTGCAAATCTGGATGGATGATCCAAAAATTGACGTCGTTATTTCAACGGGGGGCACAGGGCTGACGGGGCGCGATATTACGGTAGAAGCTGTGACGCCGCTCTTTGACAAGGTCATTGATGGGTTCTCTGTGGTGTTTCATCAAGAGAGTTTCAAAACGATTGGCCTCTCAACGCTGCAATCCCGGGCTTGTGCGGGACTAGCCCAAGGCACAATTATTTTCTGCCTGCCGGGATCCAATGGCGCGGTGAAGGATGGGTGGGATAAGGTTATCGCGGCGCAGCTCGATAGCCGTCACCGCCCTTGTAATATGATCGACCTTATGCCGCGCTTTGGAGAGGTCTAATGTCTAAGCTCACCCATTTTGACGAGACAGGCCGCGCCGCCATGGTCGATGTGTCAGGCAAAGCGGTCACAACGCGCAAAGCCCTTGCTGTTGGGCAGGTCAAAATGGCCAGCGCAACACTCGCACTTGTTCAAAAGGGCGATAATAAAAAAGGTGATGTCTTTTCTGTTGCGGAGCTTGCAGGGATAATGGGCGCAAAAAAGACATCCGATCTCGTCCCGCTCTGTCACCCGCTGCCGCTCTCAAAAGTCAATGTCCGCATTGAGATTGATGAAACACTGCCAGGCTTATCAGTTTCAGCTGAAACGAAAACCAGCGGGCAAACAGGCGTCGAGATGGAGGCCTTAACAGCTGTGTCTGTCGCCTGCTTGACGATTTATGACATGCTGAAGGCCGTTGATAAGCATATGGTGATTGGCGAGATTATGTTGACCGAAAAAACAGGGGGTAAATCCGGAGATTGGACGCGTTAAGCGTTAACGGCTTCGCCTATCCGCGCGATGGCCGTTTTGGCCTCTTTTGTCGGCATAAGCATATAAACATGGGGCATTTCTTCCGCGACATTTAACTTGGCTTTGGGGTGTTTGGCCGCAAAGCGTATGATATCGGGATGTAGCAAGTCTTTGTCACCTGTGAAGATATGTGTCTCTGGAAGCTCTAATATAGAGGCGTGAACAGGACTAATGAGCGGGTCATTAATGTCCATTGTGCCTGCATAACGCAAAGCGGCTTCTCGAAGGTCCTCGGGGAAGAGTAATTGCTCTCCGGAATTTAGAACCATGTCGGGGTTTTGCATTTCCAAATCCACCCAAGGCGCGATTAAGACAAGCTTATCCGCAGCTTGATGGCCAGAGGTTGAAAGCCAATTGGCCAGACCGATGGCGAGATTGGCACCAGCGGAATCTCCCATAATGATGACGCGGCGAGGGGCGGCTATTTCTATCGTCTTTAGAAAATGAGCCCGCATCCATTCATGCGTCTGGATCGCGGTGTGTTTTGGCGGCAGCGGGTAGTCAGGGGCAATCAAAGTTGCGCCTGATGCGGCTGCGATTTTACCCATCATTGGAAAGTAAAGCGGGGAGAAGCCGAGTACAAATGCGCCGCCATGCAGGTAATAGATAAGCGTATCGTTGCCCGAATAGTGCCAAATGGTCTGACCCTCAAATTCAGATTTCGTCATTTCGTAAGCGTCGATCTCTTTGTCTTTTGGAGCGGCCGTAGCCGAGCGGCCCTTCTTAAATTGCCTGCCTAAAATTTTCCGCCCCCCCGTTAGACGTAGCAATAAGACAAAGAAACGGTGGGAGAGGGAAACTGACATACATCACTATAACGTGCTTGGAGAGGCTGTAAATTCTCTTATTTCTTTGGAGTGACACCTTGCTTTTTGCTCCTAAGAGGCATAGCTATGCAACAAATTGCATATAGGAGTTTATCATGCGCGAAGCTGTCATCGTCTCAACTGCCCGTACCCCCATTGGCCGGGCTTATCGCGGGGCGTTTAATAACACCTTTTCACCAACACTCGCCGGCCATGTTCTTAAACATGCCGTTCAGCGCGCGGGCCTTGAAGGCGGCGAAGTCGAAGACGTGATCATGGGCTCTGCTCTACAGCAAGGTTCGCAGTCCTCAAATGTGGCGCGAATGGCGACATTGCGGGCAGGATTGCCAGATAGCGTTTCTGCTATGACAATTGACCGTCAGTGCTCATCGGGCATGATGGCGATTGGTATGGCGGCCAAGCAAATCCTTGTGGACGGTATGGATATCGCCATTGGCGGCGGTCTAGACTCAATCTCAAAGGTTCAAACGGCTGAGATGCGCGTCGAAGCGGATCCCGAGCTCTATAAAATGCACCCCACGGCTTATATGCAAATGATCGACACAGCTGAGACAGTGGCCAAGCGCTATAATGTCTCCCGCGAAGCCATGGATGAATATGCTCTTGCGAGCCAACAGCGCACACATGCCGCGCAAGAAGCCGGCAAATTTGACGATGAAATCGTTCCTATGGCCTCTGTCATGGGCGT
The DNA here is from genome assembly GCA_039977295.1 of Hellea sp. Taxonomy (GTDB): domain Bacteria; phylum Pseudomonadota; class Alphaproteobacteria; order Caulobacterales; family Maricaulaceae; genus Hellea. The sequence continues at coordinate 82,217 of JBDWDN010000005.1, forward strand.
TAAGAATAAAGAAACAGGCGAGATTTCGACCCAAGAGGTTACGCTTGAAAAAGACGAAGGCAACCGCCCATCAACAACACTTGAAGGTCTGGCTGGCCTTAAGGCCGTTCGCGGCCCCGGTAATTTCATCACGGCTGGTAACGCCTCGCAACTCTCTGACGGTGCGTCAGCCTCAGTCTTGATGGAAGCTAAAGTGGCGTCTCAGCGCGGACTAAACCCGCTCGGTATATACCGCGGTATGGCTGTTGCAGGACTTGCGCCTGATGAAATGGGCATCGGACCCGTTTACGCAATCCCTAAGCTGCTCGAGAAGAACGGCCTGAAAATGGACGATATTGGCCTTTGGGAATTGAACGAAGCTTTCGCTGTTCAGGTTATCTATTGCCGCGACAAACTCGGCATTCCAATGGAAAACCTCAACGTTAATGGCGGCGCGATTTCTATCGGTCACCCTTATGGTATGTCCGGTGCGCGCATGGTTGCTCACGCCCTTATCGAAGGCAAGCGACGCGGCGCAAAATATGTTGTCAGCACAATGTGTGTCGGCGGCGGAATGGGCGCAGCAGGGTTATTTGAGGTCGCCTAGCTTTTCAGGCGAAGCCTGAAAAAATCGATTGATAATCGATTTTCGCTAGGCGCGGTGAGCGCAAGCGAGACGACAAAATGTCAAGAAACATTCGCCGCGCTGATACGCGCGGCTAATCCTACTTAAAAACAAGAGAATTAAAATGAGTACAGTAGAATTTAAAGACCGCGTCGCAATCGTGACCGGCGCGGGCGGCGGCTTGGGCCGTAGCCATGCTTTAGCCCTAGCGGCACGCGGCGTTAAAGTCGTCGTTAATGACCTTGGCGGCAGTGTTGACGGAACAGGCGGCGGCGCAACTATGGCGGAAAATGTCGTTGCGGAAATTATCGCAGCAGGCGGCGAAGCTATTGCCAATGGCGCCAACGTCACCAAAGAAGATGAAGTTCAAGCCATGGTTGACGAAGCGATTGCGAAATGGGGCCACATTGACATTCTTGTCAATAATGCGGGCATCCTGCGCGATAAATCATTTTCTAAAATGGACATGAATGATTGGGACCTGGTTGTTGCTGTTCACCTTAAAGGGTCAGCTATTTGTACGCAGGCTGTGTGGAACCATATGAAAGAACGCGGCTATGGGCGTATTGTCATGACGACGTCTTCATCTGGTATGTATGGTAACTTTGGCCAAACGAATTACGGCGCGGCTAAGGCGGGTCTATCTGGCTTTATGCGGACTTTATGTATTGAAGGCGCAAAATATGATATTCGGGTCAACAGCCTTTCGCCAACGGCGCGGAGCCGTATGACGGAAAACTTGATGCCTGAAGAGATATTAGAAAAGCTGACGGTTGAATCTGTGTCTGCTGGTCTTGTTTACCTTGTCTGTGACGACGCCCCAAATCGCATGATCTTATGTGCAGGTGCAGGCGGTTACTCCGAAACAAAAGTCTTTGAAACGCAAGGCATCAATTTGTCAGAGGGCGATCAGACGGCTGAGAATGTTGCAAAGTTCATTGACCAAATTCGTGATACTAAAGGTCAGGAAGAATTCACCAATGGCGGACAACAGGGCGCAAAATACCTAACCCGCATTCAGAATGGCGATTTCACGACGTAGGGTTTGGCGTTAAGCGCCAGCCCGGAAAACCTTGTGATTAGGGACAGGGAAAAGCCGACATGGTCTTGCGCGCTTATGGCGGCGCGCAGGCCACCTACAACTACAATCTATAACTTTGTCATCCTCGCGAAAGCGAGGATCTATCGCCATGTGTTGTTGGCCGTTAGACCCCCGCATGCGCGAGGGTGACAAATATATTGTGGGTAGGGCGGTGTATCTAAAGCGGCGCGCAAGCCTCTTTAAGCCAAGCCTTCACATCACCTTCAACCTGACCACCAATCTTGCCCCAAACATCAGCGTGATAGCCATTAATATAGTCCCGCTCCGCCGCCGTGAGCAATGATAACTCAATCAAATCTTTATGCAGCGGGGCCAAGGTCAAGTTCTCAAAGCCAAGCATCTTACGCTCTCCGCCTTTAATCGCAGCCGCTTCCGTCACATATTGTAGATTCTCAATGCGGATGCCGTAGCCGCCCGTTTTGTAATAGCCGGGTTCATTGGACACAATCATACCTGGCTTTAGCGCCACTTTGTTGGGCATTTTTGAAATACGCTGCGGACCTTCATGGACGCCCAGATAAACGCCGACGCCGTGGCCTGTGCCGTGATCATAATCTAGGCCGTGCTGCCACAATGCGTAGCGGGCGAGTACGTCTAGATTGCTGCCTGTGGTGCCGACGGGGAAACGTACGGTCGCCAAAGCAATGTGGCCTTTTAATACAAGTGTGAAACGCTGACGCATTTCGGCGTCGGGGGTTCCTATTGGGACTGTGCGCGTGACGTCCGTCGTGCCGTCCTGATATTGCGCGCCGCTATCAATTAAAAAGAGCGAGCCTTTACCCAGTTTCTTGGTCGTCGCTTTGCTAACGCGGTAATGCACGATAGCGCCGTTGGAGCCTGCGCCCGAAATACTCTCAAAGCTAAGGTCTTTCAGCTGTCCCGTTTCGTGGCGGAAATGCTCAAGCTGACCCGCCGCGTCTATTTCATCGACCTGTCCCGATTGGGCCACTGTGTCTAGCCAGTGCAAAAATTTGATAAGCGGAACAGCATCGCGTTTATGTGCCTCTGTGCTGCCTGCGAGTTCAGAGGTATTCTTGCAGGCTTTGGGCAGGGCGACAGGGTCTTGGGCTTTTAGCACTTTCGCGCCAGCCTCTTTAAGGGCTTCAAAATACCAGGCTGAGCTGACGGCCGGGTCGGCAATGATTGTTTGGCCTTTTAAGGCGTTAAGCCCATCGGCGATGTCCTCTTCATTTCGGATAGAGACATCATTTCCCAAATGGCTGCGCACCGCATCAGTCAGCTTTTCTGGCTTCACAAATAGATCTACTTGCCCATTGGATTTTACAATCACGGTAGAAAGCGGAAGCGGGGTGCACATAACATCGCCGCCGCGAATATTGAGCAGCCACGCGATGGAGGCAGGAGAGGTGATGAGGGCGGCGTCGGCATTTTGCGCCGCAATGGCTTTGCCTATACTGGCGCGCTTATCGTTGTGACTTTCCCCAGCAAGGCTTAGCGGCTGTATCGACAGAGGCGCTGTGGGCTTGGCTGGGCGGTCATCCCAGGCGGCATCGATCGGATTAACGCTTAGCGCCTTTAGGCTGGCGCCCGACAAAGCCGTAGCTTTGCGAAAGGTCTCAAGGGCTGAGGGACTGTGCAGGCGCGGGTCATAGCCAATGACCTGTCCCGCTTTGGTATTCGCCTTTAGCCACGCCGCAACGCCACCGCTTTCTAGTTTCTCATAGGTGAAGAGGTCGTTATCGACTTGCGCCCCAACTTGCAGTGTATAACGGCCATCGACGAACATGGCGGCATTGTCTGTCATCACGATCGCTGCGCCCGCAGAGCCTGTGAAACCGCTCACCCACATTAAGCGTTCATTACAATCAGGCAGATACTCATTTTGATATTCGTCTTCATGCGGGACTAAAAAGCCATCCAAACCCAATTTTTTGAGGGCTAAACGGAGTTTTGGTAGGTTTTTTTGTCCAAATTCAGGGCCGCCCTGAACCTCAAAATTCTGTATCATGTCAAAGTCTTGGCGCATGTCATGTCCTTTTTGCTTAGGTTACATGTAATGAAACCCGCGCGAAACCGCCAGAGGAGACTTATAAATGTCGATAATATGTGCTATAGTTAATCTAAGCTGTGGTGGGCTTAATCTAGAGAGACTGATATGGCGCAAAAATTTTTCGCAAGCATATTCGGACGGCGTAAGCCTATTATTCCTGACCGAGGCACGGTGGTAAGTGACTTTAAGCCCATAAAACCCGCGCAGGACATCGCGGATTTTGAATATCCCCCTGAATCCAGTTTTTACTCTGAAAGCCCTACTGAGCTTCAAGAGGGTTAACCATTTATGACTCTCTATGCAAATATGCATAGCTCTGATAGCTGTCTTGCGCGTTTAAATTAACCTCTGTTTTGCCTATATCTGTCTCATGAAAGAAAGCGGAATTCGCCGCATTAGATGGAGACTAAAATGACTACGCAATTTAACGGAACAGAATTTACAAGCGTCGAAACACGGACATTTCGTCCAACTTTCGAAGGTGCACAAGCCCGTCGTGAGCCTGCAATGATGAACCTTATTGGTCGTCGTAATGCACGTCGTGATCGCAGAGCCAACCGCGCAATTTAGTTCGAATTGATATACCGGTAAATCTATTGGCTCAAAAAATAGACACTCTTAGTCTAATTTTTGAGCCCTCATTTATCAATTCGAACACCCTGCGCGAAGCGCAGGCAGGACACGTCAGGCCTTTTGGCCAAGCAAACTCGTCCATCCTGATAGAGAGGGCTGAGGGGAAACCTTCAGCCCTTTTTCTATGAAGGCCTTCATAACCGTCTCGGCTTGTTCATCCAGAATGCCTGAGAGAATGACCTTTCCGCCGGGCGCAAGAGCCTTGGCAATATCAGGCGCGAGGCCCATAAGCGGCCCCGCCAAAATATTGGCGAATATCAAATCAAATTCACGTCCCTTGAGGTGTGCGCTATCAAAGCCGTCAGCCTGATAGCTTTTTATATGCGGCGTAACACCGTTTACTTTTGCGTTTTGTAAGGTCACATCAACGGCGTCTTGATCAATATCTGTGGCGAGGATCTCACGGGCCAAAGCTTTGGCCGCGGCAATCGCCAAAACGCCGGCGCCGCAGCCCAAATCCAAAACGCTTTGGGGGGTGAATCCGTCTTTTAGTAATCCGTCAAATATCAACAGGCAGCCCTTGGTCGTGCCGTGATGCCCTGTGCCAAAGGCAAGCCCTGCATTGATTTCAATGGGGAAGGGGACTTCCGGCGGAATACGGCTTTCATCATGACTGCCGTAAAGCCAGAACCGTCCAGCGTCGACCGGCGGAAGGCCCGCTTGGCTTTTGCTGACCCAATCCTCATCGGGTAGCTGCGTGATGAAACTTTCCATATTGGCGGGCAGGGTTAATCCTTCCAAAGCCGCATTCGCTTGGGCCTCGGTTTCAAAAAGGGCTTGGACGTGCATGGTTTCAGGCCCGTCTTCGAAGAGAGAGACAGCGAGGGCTTGCATGTCGGTCTCAAAGCCCAATTGATCGGAGACCTCAAAAGCCGCATCTTTGGAGCCGCGAATGAAGAGCGCGAAAGGAGAGGGATTGGTCATTAGTCCTGCAATTCTGTGGCAAGGCACTCTTTGTCATTTAGCTGTCCGTCGACCGCACCGCAAAGCAAATATAGCATTAATTCGGGTTCTCCCGCATGGCCGCTATGGGCATCTTTGGGGTCAACGAACCCACTGACTAAGGGGATGATTTTATCCGCAAATTCAATGCGCATATCAATCATCTCAAAACCGATATTTTCGGTTATTTTGGCACGCTGATATTCATCCAGATATTCAAGACTATTGTTTTCAGGCCGGATGGAGCGTTTCCAAAGCTGTTCATAAAATGGAACCAATTCATAACTTAGAAAGTCATTAAGCTCAGACATGGCAATAATTTTTGGGCGCTGTTTTGGGCCTATTTTCTCAATGGGGTTATTATTCTTTCGCGACAGATCGCTGAGAGATAGGAGCGCCAATTGGTTCGCGAGCATATAGGTTTCGCTACCGCGAACCATATCATCGTGAATAGTTTCAATGCCGTCAGAGAGGGCTTCTTGCATAACGTCAAAGGCGATTTTACTGCCAAGGCTCTCTGTTACAAAGGCAAATTGGTTTGTTTTAATGGGTGTATGGCTAGCTGTATCGCAAATATTATTATAGCTGACAGTGTCGCCTTGTGTATCAAAACTATGCCCCGCTGCGTCCAAAGCAGCGCTGCACATTGCGCCGCGGATAGCATTTCGGATTTCGAGCCCTGCGGGCCCTAGATACATCACGGCGTCGCTAAAGCCGTAATTGACTAAATCATCTTTTAGCACGCGGTTATATTTTCGGCGAAGGCTGGCGATGTCTTTCGAAGATCCGCGATTATCATCCTGTCCGACATGGGCGAATTGAACATTGTCCCAAAATATATTGTCCCAGAAAACACGATAGACAACGAATTCCAGGTTGTCGTCGATCTCTAAGGTTTGCTTATCCATGCAGACAAGTTCATCAAGCTCTAAGCGAGACCCGCGAAGGGCTGTATCAAAGGTCGTCTTTTGATCTGCCTTTACATAGATGTGCGGCGTCTGGGGGGCGTCACTATCATAAGGTTTCTCTCCGCATAATGTTGTAATTAGGCCGTCAGAGGCTTCTAGATTATAGGCAGACGCGATGCCGCCCAAAAAGTCATCGGCGAGTTGTCCTTTGGTCCGGTCTTCTGTCCAGCCAATGCCGTGAAGATAGATGATGTTAACGCGGTTTTTAAGTTTTCCAGGAATAGGGTCGGCGAGGTATTCTAGCCCCTTAAAATTCCCATCACTGACGCTTTCAGACGCTAGAGAGTTAATATGGTGCACTTTCAAAGGAATTTTGCTGGAACTGGCGCAGCCCGAAAGCCAAGCGGCAGCAAACATCAGACCCCATATATAAAGCTTCATCATGTCCGTTCCACAAATCCGTCTAAGACTTTTTTCTCTCCGGCTTTCTCAAAAGCCACAGTTAGCTTTGTACCATCAGCGGCGTTAATGGTACCATAACCAAATTTTTGATGGAAGACACGTTCACCGGCTTTGAAGTTCGATGTCTTACCTTTGGCAGGACGCTTTACGGCGTGGCCCTCAATATCGCGCGGCGACCGTCCGAAGGTCTTGCCGCTATTGTTTTGATAGCGCTTCCATCCTGGCGAGTCGTAATTGCCGCGTCCAGAATTGTTACGCGTTGCGTCGAAGCTTTCTGTAAAGCTCTCAGCAAGTTGCGACACAAATTTTGGACTGTCATGATAGCCAGTTTCAGATCCAGCTTCGACATGTTTCGGGGGCAGTTCATCAATGAAACGCGAGGGGAGTGAGGATTGCCAAGAGCCGTAGACCTGACGGTTGGCAGCAAAGTATATTTTGGCCTGTTCGCGCGCGCGGGTAATGCCGACATAGGCGAGGCGGCGTTCTTCCTCAAGGCCAGCCATGCCGCTTTCATCCATCGATTTTTGGCTCGGAAACATGCCTTCTTCCCAGCCAGGCAGAAAGACGAGCGGGAATTCTAAGCCTTTTGCGGAGTGAAGCGTCATCAAAGAAATTTCGTCTTCTTGCGTTTCGGATTCTATACCGAGGACAAGGCTGACATGTTCGAGATAACCTTCCAGCGTATCGAACTCGCCCATAGCTTGGATAAGTTCTTTTAAATTTTCCAGCCGTCCCGCAGATTTGGCGTCTTTATTATCGCGCCACATTTGCGTGTAGCCTGACTCGTCCAAAATACGTTCGGTCATTTCTGTATGCTTGAGGGTCTCGGCTTCGCGGCGCCAGCGATCAATATCCATCAGGAAAGCCCGCAACCCCGAACGGGCTTTACCGCGAATTTCATCCGTCTTTGTGATTTCGCGTGTTGCCGCCTCCAGACTGATATTCATGAGCCGCGCGGCGGTTTGCAGCTTTTGTATCGTGGTCGCGCCAATGCCGCGCTTAGGCGTGTTGACAATGCGCTCAAACGCCAGATCATCTGTATCGGATTTCAACACCCGTACATAGGCATGGGCATCGCGAATTTCCTGACGCTCGAAAAAGCGCGGGCCGCCAATAACGCGGTAGGGGAGGCCAAGCTGTATAAAGCGTTCTTCAAAGCTGCGCATTTGCCGAGAGGCGCGCACCAAGATGGCGACATCATTATATTTGCGTTGCTTGCTGCGCCAATTTTCAATCTCGTCTGAGATCAGCCTAGCTTCGGCGGGGGCATCCCAAACGCCGGTGACGGTGACTTTGTGACCGCCTTCATCCTCGGTCCATAGCGTTTTTCCAAGGCGGCCTTGATTGGCCGCGATAAGGCCAGACGCCGCGCCGAGAATATGTTCGGTGGAGCGGTAATTGCGCTCTAGCTTTACGACCTTTGCACCGGGGAAGTCTTTCTCAAATCGCAGGATGTTATCGACCTCCGCGCCGCGCCAGCCATAAATGGATTGGTCATCATCGCCAACGACGCAGATATTGTGAGAGCCTTGGGCGAGCAGGCGCAGCCATAAATATTGGCAAACATTGGTATCCTGATATTCGTCCACCAACATATATTTGAATTTAGCATGGTAGCGTTTCAAGATGTCGGGGTTTTCCATGAAGAGCGTGAGGTTATGCAAAAGCAAATCCCCAAAGTCACAAGCGTTTAAAACTTTTAGCCGGGCTTGATAAATCTCATAGATTTTACGGCCTTTTCCGTCGGCGAATTTAAAGCTCTCATGTGTGTCGACTTTACTCGGCAGCCAGCCTTTATTCTTCCAGCTATCTATTAAGCTGGCCATATATCGCGCCGTCCATTTCTTATCGTCAATATTTTCGGCCTTAATGACTTGCTTGAGCAGGCGAATTTGATCGTCAGTATCTAAAATGGTGAAATTTGATTTAAGCCCCACAAGCTCGGCATGAATCCGGAGAATTTTTGCGGCGATTGAGTGAAAGGTGCCAAGCCATGGCAATCCTTCAACCGCGTCTCCAATTAAACCGCCAACGCGGTGACGCATTTCCCTCGCCGCTTTATTGGTAAAAGTCACGGACAGAATTTGCGACGGGAAGGCGAGACGGTTTTGTAGGATATGGGCAAGGCGGCAGGTCAGGACGCGCGTCTTGCCTGTGCCCGCGCCCGCTAAGACGAGGACGGGGCCCTCTGTTGTCAGCACAGCTTCGCGCTGCTCTGGGTTTAGTCCGTCTAGATAATTGCCGCCTTGGACGGGACGCGTCGGCATAGCCTGTTGCGAGAGGCTTGGCGCGGGGCGCGGCGGCACGGGCCGAAAGGAATCTTTTTTAGAATCGGGGGCGGACATGGAGGGAACATAAGGACAACATTGTGCTTTGGCTATGGGGCCAGTGAAGAAAAAAGACGAGAAAAATGCGGTCGCGTCTTAATTTTACCGAGAATTTATGCTATGAGAAATCATGCGTAAAATTGTGTGTCTTTTTTTAATGTCATTTGGGGCGGCTTGTTCGGCCCAAGCTCAAATTGCGGCGCAAGACACCCCAGCAGAGAACGAGCCAAGAAAAGAGGCCTCAAAACCTGTTAAGCCTGAGGTAAAAAAAGACGTGCAAGACGGCTTTGATCTCGAGAATTTCTTTAAAAAAGGCGAAGAGAATGCCAGAAATGGCGCAAGCTGTGACAAACCTTCTGAGCCCGCTGACCCTGTTGCATAGGTGTTAGGGGCTTAAGTGTTAGGCGCGAGGCGGCCTAGCGGCTTGGACGTCATTGAGAACCCAGACCCGTAAATAAGACGCCAGATTTTGGTCTGTCCCGCTCGCCGTGCGAATATCATCCAAGTCACGGATAAAGCCGGCAAAGGATTTTCCGCTTTGCTTAACAGCCTCATCAATAACGCGCCAAAATTCTGCTTCCAGCGCCAGTGATGTGCGGTGACCGTGAATGGAGAGGGAGCGCTTAATCATCGCTCTTTTGAGTATTCGTCTCAGGACCATCAGTCTTATCCTCATTCATCTTATGACCATCAAGATGACCTTGCAGTTTTTTAGTCAGCGCGAGTGCCTTTTCCTTCTCAGATTTCTTCATCCCAAATTTCACGCGGTTCTCCGCCGCGCGCAGCACTTTTTTATGCCGCGCTTTGGACTTTCGAACCTTGTTAAAATTGACGACGTTATCGTTCATCAGCGCGGCTTAATCATAAGCTCAGGGCGCACGACTTTATCAAATTCTTTCTCAGTGACAAAACCGAGCTTTACCGCTTCTTCGCGTAATGTTGTGCCGTTTTTATGGGCGGTCTTGGCGACCTTTGTCGCGTTATCATAGCCGATAGTGGGAGCGAGGGCCGTTACGAGCATGAGCGAACGGCCGAGCAAATCTGCGATGCGGTCTTCATTGGCCTGAATGCCAACAACGCATTTATCGGTAAAGGCCATACAGCTATCCGTCAGCAATTGGATCGACTGCATCATGTTATAAGCCATGACAGGCTTATAGACGTTAAGCTCAAAATGGCCTTGGCTGCCTGCGATAGACATCGTTGTATTATTGCCCATCACTTGGGTGCAAACCATCGTTAGGGCTTCGCATTGTGTTGGATTGACTTTGCCGGGCATGATTGAACTGCCAGGCTCATTTGCAGGTAGAGAAATTTCGCCAAGGCCTGAGCGCGGGCCTGAGCCTAGGAATCTGATATCATTGGCGATTTTCAGCAGCGAAGCCGCGACCGTGTTTAACGCGCCATGTGCCGACACATAAGCGTCATGCGCGGCCAGAGCTTCGAATTTATTTGGCGCTGTTTTAAAGGGCAGCTTGGTATAGCTTGCGACTTCTTCGGCGAAAGCTTTGGCGAAACCAGGTTTGGCATTTAGCCCTGTGCCGACCGCCGTGCCGCCTTGGGCGAGGGGATAAAGTTCTTTCAGGCCCCGCTCCACGCGCTTAATGCCGTTATCGAGCTGCGCGACATATCCAGAGAATTCCTGACCCAACGTAATGGGCGTCGCGTCTTGCGTATGGGTGCGGCCAATCTTGATAATCTTTTTAAACTCGCCCGATTTATCGTTCAGCGCATTGCGAAGATATTGCAGGGCAGGGAGCAGCGAGTGGTGAATCTCTTCGGCAGCGGCGATATGCATGGCCGTTGGGAAGGTGTCATTAGACGACTGGCTACGATTGACATGATCATTGGGGTGAACAGGGTCTTTTGAGCCGATGACGCCGCCCATAATTTCAATAGCGCGGTTAGAGATAACTTCATTGGTGTTCATATTGGACTGGGTGCCCGACCCTGTCTGCCAAACAGAGAGCGGAAAGTTGTCATTAAGCTTGCCCTCAGCGACTTCGCTTGCGGCCGTGACAATAGCTTTGCAGGTTTTGGCGTCTAGGTTTTTAGCTTTTTTATTGGCCAAGGCAGCAGAGCGTTTGATGATACCTAATGCGCGGATGAGCGCGGGCGGCATTGTCTCGATGCCGATAGGGAAGTTAATCAACGAACGCGCCGTTTGCGCGCCATAATATTTGTCAGCAGGAACTTTGAGTTTGCCGAAGCTATCGGATTCAGTTCTAGTTTTAGTCATGGGTGTCGTCCTTAGAGCGGTAATGTCTGCAGTAAATTAGGAAAGCGAAGGAAATTATACCTCCCAATATGCCAAGCGCAATCGTAATCCAAGTTTCTATTAGTGGAAAAATGTCATAGCCATAAGCACCGATGGCGAAGCTGGTCATTATCAAGATAAGAAACAATCCAAACGCAATATAACCCATTGGCCAGATTGGCATCATGGGGTGTTTAGGTTTGGTTTTGTCGATCTTAAACCAATAATCTCTGGGCATTACTTCTTACGGAAAGCATCCAGGCTAACGACTTTATCTGCCGGCTCTTTTGCATCGCCAGTGTCATCTGCCTTCGCTGCGGGCGCTTCAGTCGCGGCTGCCTTTTTAGCTTTCGCCGTTTTTGGTTTAGGGGCCTTGGTCGGCGTGATCTTCGCAAGTTGCGGCGCGGCAGGTTCCATTTCTTTCGGCGGGTCGAATTGTAGAGCAAAGCCGACACTCGGGTCATGGAAGCGCGTAATGGCGTGATAGGGCACTTTGAGGTATTTTGGAACGCCGCCAAATTTCAGCGTCACTTCAAATTCATCAGCATGGGCTTGCAGATCCCAATATTGATGCTCAAGCACAATAGTAATTTCTTCAGGGTATTTCTTGGCAAGGCTCTCATCAATTTCTGCGCCCGGATAACGGGTCAAGAATGTGATGTAGAAATGATGCGCGCCGGGCAGGCCGTCTTCGCGGATAACACGGCGAATAGCATCGCGCACGACGCCCCTTAGGGCCAGTTGCGTCATTTGCTCGTAATTCATTAGGTCTTGGCTCATTCAGATACACTAAATCACTGTAAGGGCGCGTCAACCGCCGTTTTTATGAAAATGGCGTATAAGCCAAATGCCGCAGGAATAAGTCTTTCCATCTTCGCCGTGCGCTCTATCCTGCTCGGCATATGAGTGACAGACCCCGCAATCGAAATGAAACACAGCAAGACGGGTATTTTTATCCGCCTCATGCCGCGCCGCTTAAGGGAACTGAGAACTTCTTCTACGCGACGTGGAAATTTATGCGTAACCCCATAGAAGGTTTTGGGCCGTTGGCTTATTCACAGCCTATTGTTAGTCTCAAAACAATGGGCGTTCAGATGCATGTTATATCTGATCCCGAAGGCATGAACCAGGTTTTGACCAAACATGCGAAGAAATTCACTAAAAGCCCTATCGACGCGCGCATTCTTGGCCCCGCCACCAAAGAGGGATTGCTATCTGTGCATGGGCAGCAATGGCGAAAACAGCGCCGCGCCGTCGCGCCGATGTTTGCCCATCGCCATATGTCGGACCTCGCGCCGCTCATCACGGAAACCATAAGGCGCTTTAAAGAGAAAATAGATCAAAACCCTGATGTTGAATTGAATGTGGCTATGGCGGATTTGACCTTTGATGTTCTTGCGAAATCTCTTTTGGGAGATCCCGCAGGGCTTGACCGCGACAGGCTTAAGCTCGCGACGCGGCGTGTTGTGACATCAGCGGGCACATTGCGGCCTGATGACCTATTGCCTTTGCCGCGCGGCACGCCGCGGCCTATCGGTTTTCGCGGACGGCGAGCGTTAAAACTCTTAAAGCAAGCTGCGGATGATCTTTTGGCGCGGCGCGCCCAAGAGCCAGGGGATGATTTGGTGGGGCTGCTCACCAACGCCATTGACCCGAAGACAGGCGAGCCGCTCACGCCCAATGAACAGCGCGATAATCTAATCGGTTTCTTTATCGCGGGGCATGAAACGACGGCGCTGACCCTGACATGGGCGCTTTATCTTGTGGGAATGCACAAACCTACAGCCCAGCGGATTCGCGCCGAAATTTTGGATGTCGTGGGCGAAGGCGATATTCTTTATGAGCATATGGATAAGCTGATATTCACCCGCGCGGTAATTGACGAAACCATGCGGCTTTTCCCGCCGGCGCCGATTATGAACCGCGAATGCGTTGAGCGTTGTGAGGTCTTGGGGCGAGAGATGAAGGTTGGTGATATTCTGCTTTTAACGCCCTATGTGATGCACCGCACAGAGCGGCTTTGGGATAATCCGCACGCTTTCGACCCTGACCGTTTTATCCGGCAGCCAGAGCTCAAAGCCAAAGCCGCGCCCTTTATGCCTTTTGGCGCGGGCCCGCGCATTTGCGTCGGCATGGCTTTCGCGATTATGGAAGCGGTTATGGCGCTAGGAACGCTGGCGCGCGATTACGATATTGAAATCCCAGAGGATTGTTTTCCGAGGCCATTAATGACAGTAACGTTGAGGCCTGAGGGCGGAGTGCCTGCGCGGATGGTAAGAGTAAAGAACGCGATATAAAAGCGAGTGTCTTGAAAAACTCTAATTCAACATTACATATAGGTTATGCTGGATTTTATGACGAAGACCCTGAAGGCTGAATATAAAGGCCGTCACATTGTTGTCCAAAATAATTGGCTCGGTGGATGCAAGATATTTGTAGATGATGCAATGATACACCACGATAAGCGGTATGTGCATTTGGATCGGGACTTGCCTTTTTTCGAATTTGATTTGAAAACACAGGACGGTGTGGAACCTGCGGCTGTTTTTGTGGAAGCCATTTTGGATGTAAAGTTATTGTTGCAGATAAGCGGCAAAACTGTCGCGCGAACAGATGCGACTACAAGAGTCGTAGCCTAAACATAAACACAAGGCGAAGTGTCTCCATCGTGAGTTTAACCTAAACCTATTCTAGCGATTGAAGGCCTTAGACTTTGACGTCACTCAATAGGCATAGCGTAGATCACGCCGCGGCATCAAAAATGACACTACAGCCCCATTGATTGTTCATAGAATAATCCAAAGAGCGGTCATTTTTGATGATGATAAGTGCAGGGTTTCTGTTGCCAGCTACCCTGCGAAGCCCGCCTAACCGTATGACGGGTTAGGAGTTAAAGTGCGGTTTGTCGCGCTGCTTACGCTGCGAGAGCAAAACCTTCATTAGAATTGTCATTTGCAATTACTAAAAATAGGCATTTAACGATACCAAATCGAATGAAAGCAAACTTCTTTAGACGTCTGTCGATCCTATTTCGGCCCCATCAAAAACACACCGAAATCAGTGTGCTTATGGTGGAGCCGCCGGGTACCGCCCCCGGGTCCAGTCCGCTTATTACAAGCGCGTTTATCATCATAGCTAGCAAGCTAGCCCGCTCTATATAGGGACGTTGGGTTTTGATTCCAACAAAAAAGGCTAGCTGCAATGCAGATAACCTCTAACTGATGGGAGTCAGTTATTTGAGATTTTGTGTTTTAGCTCTCGTCTATTGCTTCGTTAGCAAATGATAGAACGTGACGCGATTCTTATGATTGTCACCTTTCATTCGCTGGCAGACGGCTTCGATAGCTTTTTCAGCAGCCGCAGTGTCCATGCCAAGTTTTTTGGCGCAATAGCCATCGCGAACGCGGTTGCGCTCAGTCTCGTCTGAGCAGGATACGAGAGATGCGTCTTTGTTAAGAAGCGCAACGCCGAGATAGTTTACGATTTTTTGAATGGCGTCTTGATCTGCGCCTGCGTCATAGCGCTCTACGTCATCCATATAGTCAGCTGCATTAGCCATAGTCTTTCCTCCACACGAGTTGACAAATATTTTTAAACTTTGATTAACCATCTTTGCAAGGCAGGAATTATGGAAATATCGTCAAGTTTCGTGAAATATCGCCACATTTTTGACACTGGATGCTTTGAAGTCAGACCAAAGCGTTTATAGTGCAAATACTTCATGGAGACAGCTATTACTCATAATATGGCGCAGACATTGTCTTGGCTCGAGAAACTCGTTGCTTTCGATACGCGTAATGGTTCAGGCGATGAATTGGCCTGCGTGGAGTTTCTGCGCGGCGCATTGGCTGCGCATAACCCTGATGAAATTATCATGGATACGGTATCGCGCTCACGCGGTAAAAGTGACAGCGGCTATGTCATGGCGCGCTGGGGAAATCCTAAAACCGTTCTAAATGTGCATATTGATACGGTGCCAAGCGGGGACGGGTGGACGTCAAACCCCTTGAACCTAAAACGCGAGACAGGCCGGGTGATTGGCTTAGGCACGAGCGACATAAAAGGCGCGGCGGCCTGTATTTTAGCCGCGATGGAGACTGCAGAGCTTCAAGATGTTGCAATATTGTTTTCAGGCGACGAAGAACATGGCAGCGAAGTCATGCCTGAGATCATTAAGCGCGGGCATTATGGCGGCGCGCCGACAGCAATCGTCTGCGAGCCTACGTGCTGTGAGGTCGGGAAGCGGCACCGCGGCATGCTGGCCATGAATGCGCTATTTACGGGTAAGGGCGGGCATAGCTCTTTGTCTGATGTGACCGAGCGGCCCTTGTTGCAAGCTGCGCGATTAGCGGCGGCTTGGGGGGACTATAATGACGCGTATATGTCTTTTGGGCAGGCGCCCTACCAAGGCTTATGTCTGAATATTGGCGATATCGAAAATGACGGCGCTTATAATGTTATCCCGACGCGCTCAAAACTTTGGGCATCCATGCGGCCTCCGCCTGGCGATAGTGTCTCGGGGCGGCGCGAGGATATGCTGCGGATTGCCAAAGAGGTCACGCCCGAAGCGGTGATGGATGTAATTGTCGATTTTGAACCTTTTGCAGCGCGCAACGTCAGCGCCTTTAATGGCATTTTCGAAGATACGCCCATCGTCGATCTTCCTTACTGGACCGAAGCTGCCATGCTCTCCGAGGCTGGACTGAATGTCGTCGTTTATGGCCCGGGCGATGTTGAGCAGGCGCATAAGCCCAATGAATATGTTAGCGAGGCGCATCTTGTAACGGCCGCGGCTGCTTATGGGCGGGCTTTGTCGGGAGCGCATCTGTGAGCAAACACGCCATAAGAGAAACTGTTCTTCGCAGCTTATCCGCTATTGGGGCGACGAAGGAAGCGACCTTTTATGCCGAGCTTTTTGCGGCCCAAGATGCAGAACGCTTCGCCCTTATCGTGCTTGACCCGCGATGTTTGAAGAACCCGCTACTGGAAGCGTTGATTTCCAATTTGCGTATATTATCTGATTTGGGGCTTTCGCCTGTCCTGCTTGTGGGTGCGCTGGATGATGACCGAACTTCTGTAAAGTTTCAGAGCCAGCGGCTTGCCAAAGAACTCGAAATGGCGTCGGTGCAAATCGCAAAGCTTAATACTGCGAGCTACCAACTTATTCCCGAAGTGCGTCAGAAGGCTCGCCGCGGCAGGATTCCAATTTTGGAAATGACGGAGCGGCGCGGTAAAATGAATTTGACGACTTTGGTCGGCGCGCTAAAGCCCAATAAGATAATTTTTCTGCAGCCTTCTGGCAGATTAAGCCGCGGCGATCAGCATCTCTCATTCGTAAATATTGACCGGCTTGAACAGAGCCTAAAACTTGATGAGCTCACGCTCGGTCAAGCGCGCTTTATCGCGCTCGTGCAAGAGCTTGCCAAAGAGAAAGATAATGACGCGGTTTATGTTATGGCGTCGCCTCTAAATTTATTAACGGAACTCTTTACAACAAAAGGGTCGGGCACATTGTTGCGCCGAGCTGCGCCGATAATGGTTGTGCCGACTTTGGCCCGTACCAATAAGGTTAGGTTAAAAGTCTCGATTGAAGAAGCCTTTAACAAACCCATCTCGGCTTCGTTTCTACGTTCTAAAATTTACAAAGGATTTATTGAAGAAGATTATCGCGGCGGCGCAATCTTTACGCAGCTCGCAGGCTTGCCCTATCTCTCAAAATTTTGGGTGAGCCGCGCGGCGCAAGGCGAAGGCATTGCCCGCGACCTCTGGGACAAAATGAGCCAAGATATTCCGGCTTTTTTCTGGCGCTCGCGCATGGGCAACCCCTTTAATGACTGGTATATGAGCGCTTGTGATGGCATGCAGATTAGCGGTGAATGGCGCGTATTTTGGAAAGGGCTGGACGCCCCCGAAGTGCCCGGAGCTATATTAGCGGCGTCGTCTGCGCCTGATGATTTTGAAATAAAATAATGAGGGCCCTCCCTCAACTTAGGATTTTTTATGACCCTTCATATTACCTCTGCCTTTGACGGCGGAAACATTATTGTTCGCGACACTAAGGATATGTCCAATATCCGCCTTGCCATTCGTCCTGATAATAATTCTGATTTCTTTCAATGGTTTTACTACCGCGTCACAGGGGCAAAAGGCCAGCCGCTGAAAATGATTCTAGAAAACGCCAAAGACGCGGCTTTTACAGGCGGCTGGGACGGGTATCAGGCTTGCGCTAGCTATGATCGCCAAACCTGGTTTCGCGTTGAGAGCACCAGCTATGTCAATGGACAGCTAATTATCGAGCACACACCTGATATTGATAGCGTTTACTATGCTTATTTTGCGCCTTACCCGATGGACCGCCACGCCGATGTGGTCGCCGAAGCGGCGCTCCAAGACGGCGTGTCTTTGCGGGTTTTAGGCCAAACGGTTCAGGGTCAAGACATGGATTGCCTCTCTGTCGGCACTGGCGATAAAGTGATCTGGGTTATCGCCCGTCAGCATCCCGGCGAAACAATGGCGCAGTGGTGGATGGAAGGGTTTCTGTCCCGCCTGCTGGATGAAGAGGATGATGTCTCCACTAAGCTACGCGAAAAAGCGACATTTTACATCGTTCCAAATATGTGCCCCGATGGCGGACGAAATGGAAACTTGCGCACCAATGAAACAGGCGCGAATTTGAACCGTGAATGGGGCGTGGCGACACTTCAGTCTGCCCCGGAAGTTTATTGCACCATCAAAGCGATGGATGAGGCCAAGCCTGATCTTTGTTTTGATGTTCACGGCGATGAGAGCTTGCCTTATAACTTCATTGCAGGCGCGGAAGGCATTCCGGGATATACGGAGAAACAAGCCGATAATTTAGCTGCGTTTCTCTCGGCTTATAAAACAGCATCACCCGATTTTCAGACCGAGCATGGCTACCCCAAAACGGCGCCAGGCAAAGCGAATTTGACGATGTGCACGAATTATACAGCGCATGCTTATGACTGCTTGGCTATGACGTTGGAAATGCCGTTCAAGGATAATGCCAATGCGCCAGATGCCGAATTTGGCTGGAGCCCTGAGCGCAGCGCGGATCTAGGCGGAGCGGCCTTAGACGCGATGCTCGCGGTTGTGGACGCGCTATAAAAAAAACCGCCCCAGAGAGCGGTTTTCAGTGTTTTTAGAATTACCAGTGTTTAGTTCCGGCGCTGGTAAATATTTCTTGGACGGCGAGGTTTCACGCGATCATCGCCTTTGTCTTCAGTCTGAATGACATTACCTTCTTTATCCAAGTGGTATTTGAGGGATGGAACGCAGAACGTTTCACGCTTTCTGACGACAATCTTGTCAGGACCCATCTGATTATTAATCATGACGCTTTCAGAAACGCGTTCCTGTTTATTCGCATAATTATAGCAAACGAGATGACGTTTTTCATTGCGAACGCCATATTTTTTGCGGTTATGCTGCTTAGCAGAAGGGTTACACAGCATGACTGGACGCCCTAGAACCGCTTTGGACCCGCCAAATTGGTCTTCGATGTAGAGCGTCTCAGGTTTCAACTTATCTCCTTTTTCAATCATGTAGCATTGAAAGTGATCTCCCGGCACATCGATTGGATCAGGCATTTCTGGTTTCACAAGGTCTCCGCAGGGCGAAGAGAAAACCCAGTGCTTATCTGTTGTGTTTCCTGTGCCCTGAGGTTTGACCCATGCCATATCGGTTGGGACTGAACCCGTGTTGAAATCACTGCCAAGATAATACCCTGCGGCTGCGCCCCAGACGGGAGCTGTAATAATAGACGGCGCAGCGCCAGTCGGCCCTGTTCCGCTTGGAGCCGGCGTCATAGCAATTATCTCGCCGGTGGTCGGTAAGCTCGAAAATCCACCACTAAGGGAGCTAGATTGGGTCGCGCTGGCAAAGCCGCTACTACCCGAGCCGCCCGAATAAATTTGTCCATTATTACCCTTTAGGACGCCCGCAAACCCTTCCCGGGTTCTGTTGTCGCCCCAAACAATTACATTTACCCGGCACTGTCGCAGATCTTCGGGTGTGTTCATCGAAAAACGCTGCGTGTTTTTCCAGGTGTAATTACTCGGCGAGTCGTATCTACTGAGGACATTGCCATTCTGGGTGATAGCCACCGTGAAACGGTTATCTGCGTTTACCGCGCCGTCAATTTGCGCGGCCATTGCGCTAGTTGATACGGTCATAAGCGCCGTAGCTAAAAGGCTTGATACAATTTGTTTTCTCATTTTATTTCTCCATATGCCCCGTCGCGAAATGCGATGGATGAGATAGCTATATGGAAGACCAAGCGCTGAAATCTGTGACCGGAGTCACAAATCACAAATCTTGTCTAAAAAATTACAGCCCTATTCAGGGCCGTTTTTTACGAAGTGGTAAATATCGAGAATCTTTTCCCAGTTTTTTGTGCGCGTGCGGTTGCCGATGAGGAAGCAATCAACGATTTGCCAGATGCCCATGCCGCCGAAAGTGATGAGCTTTAAAATACCGAGGCCAACATCACCGACAATGAAGCGATCTATGCCAAAAAAGCCAAGCCACATATTCCACCCAAAGAGCTCAACGGGGTTTTGAGTCTCGCGCTGCACAATATCAATAAACTTTCGGCGGTCGCTCTCTTCTAGTGACGCGGCCATTTCCATTAAGTTACGATCATAAATCAGTCTGTCCATCAAATCTCTCCCTTATCGATTAACAATAAGGATGTAAGACTGCTTATCTGAAGTTTCAAGGGGCAAGGCTCCGATTTTCAAATTGTGGATTACGGGCGGCGGGCCATTGCGGCGAATCGCTCTTTGCGCTTATGACTAATTATGCAGCAATATCTCGACCTTCTCTCACATGTAATGGAAAACGGTACTGACCGTATGGATAGGACAGGCACAGGCACGCGCGGCGTGTTCGGCCATCAAATGCGCTTTGATTTGTCCAAAGGCTTTCCGATGGTCACGACCAAGAAGCTGCACAAAAAATCAATCGTGCATGAGCTGATCTGGTTCCTCGCGGGTGATACGAATATCAAATACCTCCAAGAAAACGGCGTAAAGATTTGGGATGAATGGGCCGATGAAAATGGCGACCTTGGCCCTGTTTACGGGAAACAGTGGCGCAGATGGGAAGGTCCAGACGGCGCTGTAATTGATCAGGTCGATAAGGTTGTCGACGCCATCAAGAACAACCCATATTCCCGCCGTCATATTGTCAGCGCCTGGAACCCTGCCGATGTTGACGATATGGCTTTGCCGCCTTGCCATTGTCTGTTTCAGTTTCATGTTGCGGACGGGAAACTCTCTTGCCAGCTCTATCAACGCAGCGCCGATATCTTTCTTGGCGTGCCCTTTAACATCGCGAGCTATGCTCTGCTCACCCATATGATGGCGCAGGTCTGCGGTTTAGAGGTCGGTGATTTCGTGCATACATTTGGCGATGCCCATATTTATTCGAACCATTTTGAACAGGTGAGGGAGCAGCTAAGCCGCGCGCCTAAGCCATTGCCGAGGTTGAAGTTGAATAAAGATGTGACGAGTATTTATGATTTCACCTATGCTGATGTGAAAATCTTTGGATATGAGGCGCATCCTCATATTGCTGGGAAGGTTGCGGTTTAACATCCACGTGGCCCTGTGTGGTCTGCCCATGTCGTTTGCTTTCAAACGACGGAGACCACGGCGATGCACCATCAAGCAGTCAAGAGTCTCGCAGCCTAAACCTATTCGCTGATTAGGCTTTTTTGACAAACATCGTTTTCAATTTCATCGCGCCTATTCCATCAATTTTGCAATCAATATCGTGGTCTTCATCTATCAGGTGATTGATTTTCACCTTTGTGCCGACTTTGGCCACCTTCGACGTCCCCTTGACTTTTAAATCTTTGATAATCGTGACCCAATCGCCGTCATTTAAGATATTGCCATTCACATCTTTATAGACCCGCTCATTGGTAAACTCAGGATCTGCACTCCATTCATGGGCGCATTCGGGGCAGACCATTAGGGCGCCGTCTTCATATGTATATTCGCAAGCGCATTGCGGGCAAGGTGGCAAAGGGGAATTAGTGTCGGACATTAGCGTTCCATTCTGTTTTTGATGAGCCACCAAATGATGACAGCGCCGACCATTTTTCCGCCGACAGACATGACGACATTTGGGACGGTGAATTGGGCGTCGCGGATGAAGCTCGCGCCGTAAAGAAAAGCTGTCGTGTCAATGGGCGCGGCGATGGCTGATGATAGTAGTACACGCGTTGAAAGCTTATATTTAGTGAAGGTGAACATGGCATAGTCCACTAATTCTGAAATCAAGAATGCTGCGCCGCTGGCGAGCGCCAAAGCGCCGCCGCTTGTGACATAGGTCAGGAACAATGCTAGCACCATCGCAATCAAGACTTCATGCCCGATTTCGCGCTGGGCGAAGTCTCGGACGACGAGAACCAAGCCGGTTACGATTGTAACGGGATTAAAAGCCCAAGCGGCGAGGCCGGGTAATTCCACCATTGGCGCCCAAGTAAAGCTCCAATTGATAAAGGGAATGAGCAATATATAAATGAGCGTATATTTGAAATAGCGCAGGGAGGTTTTGCCCTCTGAGCGACCTTCTGCTTCTTTTTCGGCGTAAGTTGACATTGTTTCCCTATACGGCGTGTTTCATCGCGTGTAACCCGTTTACATGTCTACGAATCCAAAATTATCGCTGATTGTTGCCAAATCTCGCAATGGCGTCATTGGTGTGGACGGCGATTTGCCGTGGCGATTATCCTCTGATTTGAAATTTTTCAAAGCCACGACACTCGGTAAACCTGTCATGATGGGCCGCGTGACATGGGAGAGTTTACCCTTTCCATTGCCAGGCCGGCCCAATCTGATGTTGACGCGCAATGGCGATTACAAAGCCCCCAAAGCCGAAGTCTTTACCGATGTTCACGCAATGATAGGGCGGGGCTATGAACTCGCGGGTCTCACGGGCGTGGATGAAATTATGTTGATTGGCGGCGCTAAGCTCTATGCCTCGCTTATGAAATATTGTGACCGCATGTATATTACCGAAGTTGACGCGATGATTGAAGGCGACGCCCATTTTCCCGCTATCCGCGCTGATGAGTGGGAATTGATTTCAGAAAAGGCCCATCCGCAGGGTGAAAAGGATGACTTTCCTTTTACAGTGCGGCTATATGAACGCCGATGAAGCCATTTAGGGTCTGCCCTCAGATTTTATCACCTAAAAACCTTGATAAAGCGCGGTGATACCGCCACATAGGCTTTGAGATTTTAACGGAGACAACATGCCGGATAATAATAGTCCTTGGGGCAATAAAGGTGGCGGCGGCAAAAAGCCTGGCCAAAATCCATGGGGAAACACTGGTGGAAACCAAGGTAGACCTGATCGTACCCGTCCAAAACCTGGTGAGGGATCGCCTGATTTGGATAATGTCATTCAAGGCTTTAAGAACCGCGTCCGCAAAGGCGGCGGCGGTGGTGGTTCAAACGGAAGAAACGGCCCGCCATCTCCGATGCAGAAATTCGGACCGCTGGGCATTGCCGCGCTTGTCGGCGTTCTTTTCATGGTGGCTTCAACGATATATACTGTTGACCAACAAGAAGAAGGCGTTGTGCTGCGCTTTGGTAAATATCAGCGCACTGTTGCGCCTGGATTGAATTTTAAGATGCCGACGCCTTTTGAGACTGTTGAAAAAGCTAAAACACGCGTTGTTCAGAAAACAGCCGTTGGCGGAAATGACAATAGCTCGCTTATGCTGACGGGCGACGAAAATATTGTTGATATTGATTTTACCGTGTTGTGGCGGATCAATGATCTTAAAAACTATATCTTCGAAGTCGATGAGCCTGCTGTGGCACTAAAAGCAGTCGCGGAGAGCGCGATGCGCGAAATCGTGGGCCGTAGCGAACTGGAAAATATAATCACGACGGAACGTCTTAATACCACAATTGCTGTGCGGGATTTGATGCAGCAAACGCTGGACGAATATGGAGCCGGTATTGAGGTTGTTGAAGTGCAGCTGCAAAAGGCAGACGCGCCTGATGGTAAAGTGGTTGATGCCTTCCGCGATGTTGTTGACGCGACTCAAGAGAAAGAAACGCTTATCAATGAGGCGACAGCCTATCAAAACACTGTTGTTCCGAAAGCCCGTGGTGAAGCCGCGCAAATTACGCAAGATGCCGAAGCCTATAAAGGTAAAGTGGTCGCCGAAGCCAAAGGTGAAGCCGAACGTTTCAACCTTATCTTGGGGGAATATAAAGCTGCGCCGCGCGTGACGCGTCAGCGTATGTATTTGGAAACCATCGAGGAAGTTTATAAAGACGCAGATAAAATCCTTCTGGACAGTGATGCAGGGTCAGGCGTCGTGCCTTATCTGCCGCTTGATCAATTAGGTAAGAAAAAAGGAGCGAACTAATGAACCGTACACCTATCATTGTCGTCCTATTGGGCATTGTCGCACTTATTGCCTTTTTGTGCACGCACACAGTCAAAGAGTGGGAGCAAGCGCTTGTTCTGGAATTTGGTCAAGCCAAACGCGTTGAAAATGCGTGGGGCGCAGACCCTCAGGCTGGGCTTAAGTTTAAACTGCCTTATGAGAAAGTCGTAACCCTTGATCGCCGTAATCTGGAGGTTGATTTGTCACCTGTGGAACTTGTGGCATCCGATCAAGAACGCCTCGTTGTTGACGCTTTTGTCCGTTACCGTATTGTTGACGGCGTAAAGTTTTATCAGGCTTTGCAAACTGAACGCGGCGCGCAATTACAGCTGCAGTCTATTATGGACTCGACATTGCGGGACGTTTTAGGCCGTGTAGACCGCCCAAATATCATTGCAGGCCGCCGCGCCGAATTAATGGCAGAAATCCAGCAAGTCTCAAATAATGTCGTGAAAGATAAAGATTTTGGTATCGAAATCATTGATGTGCGTATTAAGCGCGCTGACTTACCTCGCGCCAACACAGAGCAAGTGCTCAACCGCATGGTGACTGAGCGGAAGCAAATTGCTGATTTGATACGCTCTGAAGGCCGCGAAGAAGCGCAGCAGATTACTTCAACCGCTGAGAAAGACGCGACGATTATCCGTGCCGAAGCTCAGCAGCGCGCTGAGATTATCCGCGGTGAAGGTGACCAGGAACGCAATGCAGTATATGCTGCGGCTTATAAACAAGACGCTGAGTTCTTTGCTTTTTACCGCTCTATGGAAGCCTATAAAAAAGGGCTTGGCAATGGAACGACATATGTATTGTCGCCCGATAGCGATTTCCTAGGATATCTCGGTGACCAAAACGGTCCTGGCCGCCGTTAAGACGCCGCTAAAATGGGTCTTGGAACGATTATAGCCGTCGCCATTGGCGGCGCGCTCGCCTTTGAAGGCGTTATTTGGGCGGTTTTTCCGTCGCAAACGCGGCGCATGTATTTAGAAACGCTGTCTCAGCTTGATGATAAATCCTTGCATATTGGCGGACTCATATCCGTATTGGTCGGTGTATTGGTCGTTGGAGCCGCCGTTAAACTCGGTGGATGACGGAAATTTCATCCCGCAGGCTGTCGGAACACCTTGGCAAATCGTTACAAGGCGCTAGGGTAGGGTTATGATAAAACGTTTTGGACTTTCTCTTCTACTAGCTTCCTCACTGACATTTGCCGCCTTGCCAAATATGGCGGAGGCACGTCCCGTGCCGGATGGGTTCTCCGAACTTGCTAAGCGCCTCTCTCCAGCTGTGGTCAATATTTCAACAGCGCAAACCATTGAGGTCAATACTGAAGACGCGCCGGCTTTCCCGAAGGGATCTCCGCTCGAGCGCTTTAATGATTTTTTTGGCGGTGGGGGCTCACAAAATGGACGGGTGTCTAAATCTTTAGGCTCGGGCTTTGTTGTTGATGCAGGCGGTTATGTTGTCACCAATAATCACGTCATCGAAGGCGCGGACCTTATTGAGGTTACTTTCCCCAATGGCGATACTTATGAAGCCGAGCTTTTAGGTCGCGACCCCGCGACCGATATTGCTTTGCTGAAGATCGATGCGGGCAAGGACTTACCCTTCGTGAAGTTTGGCGATTCAGATAATGCCGAAGTCGGCGAATGGGTCATGGCGATTGGTAATCCCTTTGGATATTCTGGCTCTGTTGCGGCGGGTATTATCTCGGCGCGAAACCGCGATATTTCCCATGGCTCATATGATGATTTCATCCAGACCGATGTCGCCATTAACAAAGGCAATTCTGGCGGCCCGCTCTTTAATATGGACGGCGATGTTGTTGGCGTAAACACAGCCATTCTTTCGCCAACAGGTTATAGCGTAGGCATCAGTTTTTCTGTCCCTGCAGAGCTCGCGAGTTCCGTTGTTGATCAATTACGCGAATTTGGCGAGACGCGGCGTGGTTATCTGGGCGTGCGTCCGCAAAAGGTCAGTAACGCGATCGCAAAGTCTTATGGCCTTAAAGATCCGCATGGCGCGTTGATCACGACAATCGTCTCTGAGAGCCCAGCCGATAAGGCTGGCCTGCGTAAAGGTGATCTGATTACCCATTTGGGTGGTAAGAAGCTGGAGAGCTCACGGCTGCTCTCGCGCATGATTGCAGAGTCAAAAATAGATGAGACGCTCGAAGTCACTTACATTCGCAAGCGTAAGACAAAAAACGCCAAGGTCGTCATTGAGCGCCTCAAAGAGCAAGTGACCGAGGAAGAAAAAGCACGCCGCGAAAAAGCCGAGGCTGATGTCGACCGCGTGGCTTATGGTATTGCTATCGAAGCTTTAACCGACGAGACCCGCAAAAAATTCCGCATCAGCGAAGATATCAAAGGCGTTCGCGTTGTAAAAGTCGAGAAACGCGCCGAGGCCAGCGGCAAAATACTGACGGGCGACATCATCGAAGAAGTCGGATTTGAGGCGGTTAGCTCGCCCAAGGAATTTGAAGAGGCTATGGACGCCGCCAAGGAATTTGACGCGCCCGTAACGATTCTTATCAATCGCGGCGGAAACTATATTTTCTATGCGCTGAATGTTTAGAGCCAGATGAGCATAGACCCGACAGAGGCTATGCGCCTTAAAGCTAGCCAATATGATGGCGTCGCCGAAGGCACCGCCTGCACGCAAAGCTCATTTAAACGCGGTAAGAAATCCTTTTTCTTTTGCGGCGAGCAAGGCGGCCGCTACAAAGCGATGTTCAAATTGAAGGCCTCAAAAGAAGAAGCGGCTAAACTTGCTATAAAATATCCAGATGATTTCCAAGTGGGTTCAAACATTTGGATTACGGCACGGTTTTCTGAAGAGGCTCCGCTCGAACAGGAATTATGGGAAAAATGGCTTGATGAAAGTTATGCATTAAGCGGTAAATAGTTAAACCTATTCAGCGATGGCGGCCGTTATGATAATTTCGACTTTCAAAATTTCTCTGGCCATTTTGGTTTCGCCGCAAGCGCGAGCGGGGGCATAGCCTTCAGGAACCCAGCCATTCCAAATCTCATTAAAGGCCGCGAAGTAAGACATGTCTGACAGCCAAATTACGGCTTGAAGGATATGTTTTCGGCTTGAACCGGATTCGCTTAGCAAAGCGTCGACGCGCGAGAGGCAATCATGAGCTTGCTCTTCCAGGCTTTCACCTGCGCCCACTTGGCCGGATAAATAGACAGTGCCATTATGCTTTACAAACTTACTTGAGCGCGCACTGGTATGAAATCGTTCTACTGTCATGGTCATTCCTAATTTATAAATTCATCATCGCTATAGCCTTGAAAATATAGGGCTGTTCGCAAGTCAGTGTGATTGATAGCGCTATGGGCCTGGGCGGCCACAACAGGCTTAGCGTAAAAAGCGATTCCTAATCCTGCCGCCGTAATCATCGCTAGATCATTCGCTCCGTCGCCAATAGCAATGGAGGTTGAGGCTCCGCCCAGTTCAGCGCTGTGATGATTGAGCGCGCTTAGCTTAGCTTCGCGGCCAAGGATTGGCAGGCCGACTGTTCCCCTTAGTTTTCCTTGCGCTTCAATAAGCGTATTGGCCTGATGGGTATCAAAGCCGCAAGCGCCCGCCACACGCTCTGTGAAAAAGGTAAAGCCGCCAGAGACGATTACAGTCTTTGCGCCGTTCGCCTTCATAGTCTGGCAAAGCGTGCGCGCGCCTTCATTTAGGGTTATCCGCTGTTCAAAGCATTTTTGTAGAACAGAAATATCTAAATCTTTCAAAAGACTAACACGCTCTGTCAGGGCGCCTTCAAATCCAATTTCGCCGCGCATGGCGCGCTCCGTGATGGCAGAGACCCGGTCTTTGACCCCGGCGAAATCGGCAAGTTCGTCAATGCATTCTTGGCCGATAAGGGTGCTGTCCATATCACAAATAAGGAGCTTTTTTTTGCGGTCCTCATTGGCTTGGACGCAGATGTCGGCCTCAATACCAAGGGTTGATAAAAGGTTGAGAATATCCATTTGAGTCAGCGCGGCCGACACTTGGCCTTCAAAGGCTTTGCCTTCTGACAGAATTTTCAGACTCTCAAGGACAGGAATAGCCCCTAACGCCTCTTCAAACGCAATAGGGTCTCTTTTTGCTAGCACGATAGTTGCTGTGCGGGTTAGAGAAGTAGACATGAGAAGACTCGTTAAATGAAACCAATTATCTTTATCGCAGGCCCAACCGCGAGCGGCAAGAGCTCTTGGGCGCTCAAGATCGCGAAATCTGTGGGTGGAGAGATCATTAATGCGGACGCGCTTCAGGTCTATGCCGATTTGCAAATCCTCTCTGCGCGCCCTTTCGTCTCCGAAATGGACGGCGTGCCGCATCACCTCTTTGGACATATTTCGGGCAAGGTGCGTTATTCAACAGGGCAATGGCTAAGAGATGTTCAGCCCGTCATTCTCGATTGTCTTGCCCGCGATGTTGTTCCAATTTTGACGGGCGGGACAGGGCTTTATTTCAAAGCCCTGACGACAGGTATTGCCGATATTCCGGCCGTGTCAGAGACATCGATGAACGCCGCGCAGGCTCTATTAGAGGAGCAGGGGATTACGGCATTACGTCTTGAGGCAGAACGCGTGGACCCCGTCGCTGCTGCGCGCGTTATGGGGAATGACCCTCAGAGGCTATTGCGCATTGTGAGCGTCTATAACGAATCTGGCCGCGCCTTGAGTGAGTGGCAAATGAATACGCGTCCCGTCATTCCGCTGCAATTTTGTAAAAGCGCTGTGTTACTGCCAGAGCGTCAAGCCCTTTATGAGCGCATAAATGCCCGGTTTGACGCGATGATTGAAAATGGCGGGCTCGATGAAGCAAAGGCTGTTTTTGAGACCGGCTATGATGCAAGTTTGCCCATGATGAAGGCTATCGGGCTTCAGCAGTTTTTTCCTTACCTTCGGGGAGAGATGAGCCTGTCCGAATCGATAGAACTGGCCAAACGCCAGACGCGCCGTTTTGCGAAGCGCCAGTTTACATGGTTTCGAGGTCAGGCTGCAGATTGGGAAAAAATTGAAAATAATGCGCAGAGAGCTATTTTTGAGGCAAATATTCCTTCTGAAATGCTTTGACTTTGCCGCAAAAGGTAAATATTACTAAAACATGCTCCTTAGCGGAGCAGTCATGCGTAAACTTAACCGTTTTGGTAAGGTGCCCTTCTTCGAACGGGCACCTTTTTTTTGGGCGCGGCCAAGCTGTTTCATGACTCACCTTGAAGTAATTTCATTTTCATAAGGGGCTCAATCTCTATAAGGGCAGACTATGAAATCATTCTGGGCCTTTTTTACGCAAATGGATAAGCAGGCGCTGAGAGCGTTAGCCGTTCTAGTCGCTATGTTTGCAATTGTCATTAGCCTGATATTGCTGGGCCGAGAATCGCTTAACTTGCCCGAAAGTGAGTTCCACAGATTTTTCACCCATATTAAAGAGTCGGGTTTTGGTCTGCCTTTGACAATTCTGACCTTTGTGATCGCGGCCTTTTTGGGCGTTCCGCAATGGGCTTTAATCGCTGGCGTCGTCGTAGCATTCGGTCCGGTAAGCGGCGGAATTTATGCATGGATTGCGACAATGACGTCGGCATCGCTCGACTTCTGGCTTGGCCGCTGGATGGGGGCAGAACGCCTGCGCCGATATGGCGGGGAATTGGTCAATCGCATCATTCGGATTGTGCGCAAAAACGGGCTCGTGACAAGTTTCGCGGTTCGCTTTGTCCCAACCGGGCCTTTCATTTTGGTCAACATGGCGGCCGGCGTCTCGCGCATGAAATTTCCATCTTTTTTCCTCGGCACCGCCTTTGGTATTATGCCGAAAATTGCTATTGTTGCTCTGGTGGGGCAGGGGCTAATTTCAGGCTCTGAAGGCAAGGCCGTCATGACTATTTTCATCGGCTTGGCGCTCGTGTTAATCGCCCTTATGTTTTTGGCGCGGAAACGTTTACAAGCTGAAGTCGCGCCTGACGCGAAAAAACACAGCGATTAGCCCTATTTAGACGCGATTTAACCGTATGCAGCGCTTGCTTTTTAACGCGGTAAAAAGCATTAACACTAATTAAAGCGAATCCGTTTTTTCTAGAGATGTCAAGAAGCTGTTTTTAGGCGCGTATGATATCGCTTTGACGGATGTAAAATTAACTAGGGCTACCATGATTTCCTCACTCTTCAACGCCTTCTCCTCAGACATCGCGATTGATCTTGGCACGGCCAATACGCTGGTCTACGCCAAGGGGCGGGACGTTGTCTTAAATGAACCTTCTGTTGTCGCCTTCTCGCATCGCAATGGCCGTAAAGTTGTTCATGCCGTCGGTATTGAAGCCCGCAATATGCTAGGCCGCACACCCGGCCATATCGAAGCCATCCGCCCGATGAAAGACGGCGTGATTGCAGACTTCGAAGTTGCCGAAGCGATGATCGCGCATTTCATTAAAAAAGTGAATAAAGGCGGGCTGCTTAATCGCCGCCCGCATGTCGTGATTTGTGTGCCTTCTGGCGCAACGGCCGTTGAGCGCCGCGCCATTCACCAATCTGCTGAGCAGGCAGGCGCGAAACGTGTGTATTTGATCGAAGAGCCGATGGCCGCTGCGCTGGGCGCCGGTCTACCTATCCACGAACCGTCAGGGTCTATGGTAGTCGATATTGGCGGCGGAACGACCGAAGTCGCTGTGCTGTCACTAGATGGTATTGTTTATTCGCGGTCCGTTCGGGTTGGCGGTGACAAGATGGATGACGCGATTATCCAATATGTGCGGCGCACAACGAATTTGCTTCTTGGAGAAATGTCAGCTGAACGCGTGAAAAAAGAAATTGGCTCTGCCACTATGCCGGCTGATAATGAAGGCATGACGGTTCAAATTAAAGGCCGTGACCTCATGAACGGCGTGCCGCGCGAAATCCGCGTGACCGAAGCCATGATTGCCGAGAGCCTCGCTGAACCTGTTGAACAAATTGTCGAAGCCGTAAAGATGGCGCTCGAAGCGACGCCACCAGAACTGGCTGCTGATATTGTCGATAAGGGTATCATGCTAACGGGCGGGGGCGCTTTGCTGCGTAACCTCGATACAGAACTTCGTAGCCGTACGGGACTGCCAGTTTCGATCGCAGACGATCCTCTATCCTGTGTTGTGCGCGGGTCGGGTACTGTTGTTGAGAATTTGAAAAAATGGAAAAGCGTTCTTTCAAGCGGCGTCTAATTATTATCACAAAAGGATGCTAGCGTCGTTATATGTTTGGAAGCGATACAGATAGCACCCGCGCCTCGACTCTTACGTTCATATTGGCTTTTATTTTCGCAGGCATCATATTTATGACGGATCGCGGGAGTGACCGTTTATTGCTCCAAACCCAGACACAGGCAGAAACCGCTATTTCGCCTGGCTTAGCCCTTCTCTCAAAACCCATTCGCGCGACGGAATCCCTTATTGCGAACTATCAAGACCGCTCCCGCGCGGTTGAAGAAAATAAGGCGCTTAAGGAAGAATTATATAGGCTGCGCGCAGACAAGCAGCGCTCGGACGTCATGGCGATTAAGCTTCGCAGCTTTGAACAAATTCTGGGCGTTGATTCCAGCTGGGACCTTCCTGTGAAAAAAATCGCGGCCCGTGCCGTTAGCGAAGTTGACGGCCCATTTGTTCGCTCCGCCTTGATTAATGCAGGCCGCAATAAAGGTATCAAGAAAGGCCATCCTGTGATGACCATAGATGGTCTTTATGGCCATGTCTTAAGGGCAGGGGCGGGGTCTTCGCGCGTATTGCAGCTTGGAGACCTCAATAGCCGTATTTCTGTAATGTCGGTGCGCTCGGAGGCGCGCGCGATATTGTCAGGCGATAATAGCGAGCTTCCGCGATTAGCCTTTATTGACGACCGCGCTGATTGGCGCGAAGGCGACAAAGTTATGACATCAGGTGATGACGGGGTCTTGCCGCGCGGGCTGCCCGTAGGCACCGTAAAAGCCGATGAGGCAGGCGCCTTTGTCGTTGCGCTAAATATAACGGGTAAAAATATCGACTGGGTTTGGGTCTACCCTTTTGTGCCAATTGCAGAGCCTGCGGAGATAACAGATAGTGCCGGGGAAGGCACTGACAATGCGGTTATTGCGCCTGAGGGCAGCGGCGTTGATCCAATTCCTGAAACGCCGCAAGCGGGGACACCGTAATGGTTATGCGCGGATTATCTCAATCGACACAGGGTAATGGCCATTGGAAGGGCATCTTGCTGATGACATTCCTCGTCTTTATTTCCATTTTAAATGTGAATTTTTTAGGCCGCAGCTTCAGCCTGATATGTTTGCCTGTGATAGGCATATGCCTCTGGCCTCGCACGGACGGCGCTATAGTCTCTATCCTTGCCATCTTGATTTTTGGGCTCTTATTGGATTTGCTATCCGCCGGACCATTGGGGTTATGGGCTTTAATTTTTCTGAGTATATTCGCTATATTTCGTCCTCATATGCGTATGAAGTCACATACATTCGGCTCCGCATTCGGGCAGTGGCTACTGGCTCTGAGCTTTGCGGTGATAGCGTCCTATTTTTTAGGCTGGTTCGCGCGCCAAAGCCGCCCTGACTTTATGCCGCTACTGTATCAAGCTGTGGCCGCCACCGTGTTGTTTCCTGCTATCTATGCTCTGCGTCATCTGGGCAAAAACTTATTATCCGACGCTGATATGCGGGGGGCATAATGGCGGAACGCGATCAAGGTCCAGATCAAGCCGTTATAACGCGCCGCACGGCAATGCTCGGCGCCGGCGGTATTGGTATATTTAGTATTCTCGCGAGCCGCCTCTATTATCTTCAGGTCGTTAAGGCGGAGGATTACCGAGTCTTATCTGATGATAACCGGTTTAATTTTAATATCACGATCCCGTCGCGCGGGCGTATTCTTGATCGCCACGGCGAAAACCTTGCAGTGAATAGTCAAGATTACCGCGTGGTGCTTATCCCAGAGCAGGTCAATGATATGGAGGCGACGCTAAAACGCGTTTCCGACATCCTGCCGCTGCGAGATAAAACACTGAAGCGGATTAAAAAAGATATTCGCGAGCATGCGGGTTTTGTCCCGATCTTGATTGATGATCATTTAGATTGGAAAACGTTTTCAGCTCTAAACCTCAATATCCCAGATTTGCCAGGCGTTATCCCCGAAGTCGGCGAGGGGAGAGCCTATCCCGATAATGGTATTTTCGCGCATACGCTTGGATATGTCGGGCGGGCCGACCCAAGGGATGTAGAAAAAGATAAAGATCCTTTGCTGCGGCAACCCACATTTCGCATTGGCAAAACCGGCGTTGAAGCTGCGGCTGATAAGATTTTGCGCGGCTCTGCGGGAAAGTTAAAGGTTGAGGTCAACGCTTTGGGCCGCATCGTGCGTGAATGGCCGGAACCCGCGGATGAAGCTGTAAATGGTAGGGACGTTTGGCTGACCCTTGATGCAGAATTGCAGCGCTACGGGGCCGAGCTCTTTGAGGAGGATAGCGGCGGTCTTGCCGTCATTGATGTCATGACCGGGGAGCTGCGCACGCTTTTATCTATGCCAACTTTTGACGGTAATTTATTTGTCTCAGGCCTGACCCAAGACGATATGGACGCGCTAAATAATGATGAGAAGCGTCCACAATATAATAAGGTGCTCAGCGGCGGCTATCCGCCCGCCTCGACATTTAAAATGACGGTCATGTTGGCGGGACTTGAAAGCGGACTGATTGACCCGAGCGATAAGACATTTTGCACCCAAAGACTGCGTCTGGGTAATCGCACCTTCCATTGCTGGAAACCCGGCGGGCATGGCCCTATGGATATGCGCGACGCGCTTAAGAATTCTTGCGACATCTATTTTTACGACCTGAGTCAAAAAATCGGCATGGACAATATTGCAGCTATGGGCCGTAAATTAGGGTTTGGAACTGCATTTGATATTGGAATTTCTGGGGTTAAATCCGGCATCATGCCTGACCCCGCTTGGAAACAAGCGCGGCTAGGCAATGGCTGGCGTATGGGAGATACGCTAAACGCCTCTATCGGCCAAGGATTTGTCCTCGCCACGCCCCTGCAATTGGCTGTTATGGCGGGGCGCATTGCCAATGGCAAAAAAGCGCTAACGCCTAATCTTCTCATAGGTCAGGATTTAGGCGAGATGGCTGATCTAGATATCAACCCAGAACATATTGCCTTTGTTCAAGACGCTATGTGGGCTGTCTGTGAGGAGCCCGGCGGAACGGCTTACCGCGATAATGGCGTCGGCATAAAAGGATTAGACATGGCCGGCAAAACCGGCACGGGGCAGGTCAGGGGTATTTCAATGTCTGAGCGCCAATCACGGTTACGCAAAAATAAAGAGCTGCCTTGGAAATTGCGCGATCATTCAATTTTTGTCGGTTACGCGCCCCATGACGCGCCGCGCTTTGCTGTTGGCTGTGTTGTAGAGCATGGCGGATCAGGATCTAAACGCGCCGCGGCTATTGTGCGGGCCATGTTGCAGCGTGTGTTGGAACGCGACGGCCTTGGCGCAAAGCCTGATGAAAAGGCTGAGGGCGAAGCGCTGTGATGAACCCGCTCTCATCTCGGGCTGGTTTTGCGGCAAAGCTTTATGAGGTCAATTGGCTGCTTATCGCCCTTGTGTCGCTTGTCGGACTTGTTGGCGTCGCAATGATTTTTGCGGCGACGGACGGGGTGTGGTCGCGCGGGGCGCAGCAACACCTCATACGATTGATTTTTGCCGCTGGCGTTATGCTAGTCATAGCGATGATAGATATGAAAGTCTGGTACGCCCTGGCATATCCGGCCTATCTTGGCGCGCTTTTACTGCTTATTGGCGTCGACGTTATGGGCGCGAGCGTGAATGGATCACAGCGCTGGCTTGATCTCCCCTTTATTCGTTTTCAGCCCTCTGAGGTCATGAAATTGGCTATCGTTTTGGCGCTTGCGCGCTATTATCATGATTTGCCAAAATGGCGCGTCTCGCGTGTATCGGGGTTATTTGGCGCGGCCATTATTATCTTGCTCCCAATGGCGCTTATTTTGCGTCAACCTGATCTGGGAACCACATTATTAGTGGCGGCCACAGGGATCGCGATGGTGTTTCTCGCGGGGGTTAATTGGCGTGTTATTGGCGGCGCTTTTCTGGCGGGCACGATTGCCTTGCCACTTTTCTTTCGCTTTGGCCTCAAGGAATATCAGCGCTCACGTATTTTGACTTTCTTAGATCCCTCGCGCGATCCAACGGGAGCCAGCTACCACATCACCCAATCAAAAATCGCACTAGGCAGCGGCGGCGTTTCGGGCAAAGGTTTCATGAATGGGACCCAGCGCCAACTCGAATATGTCCCCGAAAATAGAACCGATTTTATCTTTACCGTCAT
Organism: Hellea sp.; assembly: GCA_039977295.1. Lineage (GTDB taxonomy): Bacteria > Pseudomonadota > Alphaproteobacteria > Caulobacterales > Maricaulaceae > Hellea. The sequence goes on from JBDWDN010000005.1 coordinate 117,256, forward strand.
AGGCGAGGAATTTGGCTTGGTCGGGAGCCTCATGACAATGGGTCTATATATATCCGTCATTGGCCTGTGCATTTGGCTATCGATACAATGCAAACACATGTTCTCGCGCCTATTAGTGCTAGGCCTAACAACCACCTTTACCCTATATATATTCATCAACCTCGGCATGGTCATGGGCCTCGCCCCCGTCGTCGGCGTGCCGCTCCCCTTAATCTCTTATGGCGGGACAGTGATCTTAACTGTGATGGCCGGGTTTGGATTGATTTTATCGGCGCATTTGCACCGTAAAAATGAATTGCCTCGGAGCCAGTATTAAGCGCCGTAGTCTCAGAGAGACTATGTTTCTACCCGAGATTTTAGCGACAACTTATTAACAGCTTACCTTGACCGCAGGCGTGAAAGTCTTAACGTGCCTCAAAAATATAATTACCTTTAGGGGGTTCTCATGGCAGTAGCTGGCACGGCACAGTGGTCTTCAAAATTCGCATTTGTAATGGCGGCGGTGGGCTCCTCCGTTGGGCTTGGTAATCTATGGCGGTTTTCCGCTGAATTAGGGACGAATGGCGGCGCCGCGTTTCTTGTTGTTTATGTTGCCTGTATCTTATTTGTCGGCATTCCCGTCCTTATGAGCGAGTTTATGATTGGCCGCGCGGGTAATGCTGCCAGTGCTGTCGGGTCTCAAGTTGATTTGGCTAGCCGTAGCGGCGTCTCTAAAGCTTGGAGCGCAGGCGGTTGGTTTGGGATGGTTGCGTCCTTTTTGATTGTCAGTTTTTATTGTGTTGTTGCCGCTTGGGTCTTGAACTATTTGGTTCGCTTTATGGGGAATTCTTTTGCAGGGCTTCCGGCGGAGGAGATTGCCGCGCAATTCCCAGCCATGCTGGATGACCCCATGGGCGGTGGTAATGTTCTCAAAGCTGTCTGGCCATACTTTTTTGTCTTTGCGGGCCTAACAACGTGGCTTGTTGCTCGCGGCGTCAATGCTGGTATTGAAACAGCGGCTAAATTATTGATGCCAATTTTCTTTGTTTTGCTGATTGGCTTGGCGCTCTATTCAATCATTAGCGGCATGCCGTCAGGTGGCACGTCACAGGCCGTCAATTTTATGTTCACGCCTGACTTCTCAAAAATAACACCTGAAGTCGCCGTTTCAGCCTTAGGTCAAGCTTGTTTCTCAATCGGTATCGGTAACGCCATTATGATCACCTATGGGTCTTACTTACCGCGTGATGTTAGTATCCCAAAGGCGGCTGTTGGTATTAGTGTTGTTGACACACTCGTAGCTATTACGGCGGGCCTCGCGATTTTCCCGATTGTCTTTGCGAATAACTTGGATTTTAGCGCCGGTGCAGGGATATTTTTCCAGACGCTTCCAACGGCTCTCGCTGAATTTTGGTATATCGGCGCAGCGTTCTTCTTCTTAGCGTTCTTCGCGGCGATTACGTCATCCGTATCATTACTCGAGCCATCAGTCGCGTTTGTGGCTGAGAAATTTAATATGACGAAAAAGAAAGCGGCATGGGTCACCGGCGCGGCGATTACCGCGCTTGGCCTGGGGTCTCTTTTCTCACCGGCCTTTTTCGAATTTATTGACACGGGCTTAGCGGGACCGATTCTTGCACCTCTATCAGCCTTGCTGATTGTCCTTTTTACAGGCGGTCGTTTGAAGAAAGCTATTGTGAATGAAGAAATTTCAGGCGCAGGTGAAGGCTTAGGTAAATTCATAATGTTCTTTGTAAAATGGATAGCGCCTGCTTTTATGGGGCTGGTACTGATCCTAGGAACAACAGCTAGGTTTTTGCCGGCGTTTGGCGAAAAACTATCAAGTAACCTCGGGTTAGTTATACTTCTCTTTGTGGCTTATGCGGCTCTTGCGGGCTTTCACGTCTTATCAAAGAAAGACTAGGTCCATTACATTTTCGTAAACTGACATTCATCTCTTGCGGCTGCATTTTTGCTGCCGTAAGCAAATATTAACGCTGTGTGTTCAGCTAATATTCAACATAGTGTGCTTAAGTGTGGGTAAGCATGGTCGTCTCCTGATAATGGAATCAGTGGGGGCCCTTTATAGGACCTAACATATGAGCCTTCGGCTTACGATTACACTCACAGCCGCCCTCTCACTGAGTGCTTGCGCAACGGTTGACCTTAATGAGGCAGCCACGGCCAATAGTCCGTCCGCGGCGAACTCCGTTGATGTCAATGTCGTGCAGCGCGCAGCCTCCAAGCTTTACGCCGCATTTTCAAATCGCGGTTTTGTCGCGAAAGATGGCCGCAAGAAAATGCGCTCGGCGGCGCGGGTGCTCCTAAAGGGCCTTGAAGATAAAAATGTAACGACCACCCCCGCTATTGGTTACGCCGCGAATGCACAGAGCGACGTCATCGTCCTCTCCGATATTCGCATAGCCTCGTCTCATGTAGAACAAACAACCAAAGCCGCCGAAGTTTATCTCGCCATGGCGCCGGCTGAAAAATCTTTGCGCAAAGAACTTATTAGCTTGGAAAAAGCTTTGATTGCGTCGCGCGAGGTGTCTCAAGTATTTGAAGAGGCCTTGATTAAGACGGCGGGCGATATGAATGCGATGGATTATTCTGCCTATAAAGTGTCGGTCAATGAGCTGCGCGACGTTACAAATGCTTTCGGGGACCGTGTCCGCGAAGCGCAAATGACTCAAGTTGCCGCCATAAATTAAGCCCCAACTTTGTTTCCTAGGTTAACCCCAAAGGTCTTGCTCAGGGGGATGGATGATCGATCCTTCATAGCGCATGGCTTTATCTCTATCCTTTGCCAGCAATAACGGGCCATCTAAATCAATACAATCGGCATAGCTCTCGAGCATCATGATGGGCGCCATCGCTAGCGATGTTCCCACCATACATCCTGCCATTATAATGAAGCCTTTGGCCTTTGCCGCGCGCATAAGCTCTAACCCCGCCGTTAGGCCCCCGCATTTATCAAGCTTTACATTCACCGCGCGGTAGCCGGCCTCCCAAAGGCGGTCTAAATCCTTAGCGGTGTGTAAAGACTCATCTGCGCAAAATACCGGCAGGGCGTTAGGCGTGTTTGGAACTCTGTCATCATGCGCGCGGGGCAGGGGCTGCTCAATCATGACCACAGGCAAGCCGCTTAGCGCAGATTGAAATGCCGTTACGGTGTCAGGGGATAAGGCTTCATTGGCGTCAATAATCAGCTCGGCATCTGGGCGAGCCTCCATAACCGCCAAACAGGCTGCTAGGCCCTCATCGCTTCCAATTTTTACCTTTAAAAGCGGATAGGCGCTGGCCTTGAGGGCGGCTGAACGCATCTTTGCGGCTGTATCGATGGATAATGTATAGGCGGTTCGCCGCGGCCGGGGCGTGGCCAGACCTAACAGTTCAGCTATTGTTTTGCCTTTTGTCTTAGCGGTCAAATCCCATAGCGCGCAATCCACGGCATTTCTGGCAGCGCCTGCGGGTAAAAGGTCTTGCAGCGTTTCAGGAGCAATGCCTTTTTCAAGATGCGCGCGGATAGTTTCGATTTGCTGGCTTACCCTTTGAGGCGTCTCATTATAGCGCGCATAAGGGCGGCATTCTCCGCGCCCCTCATATCCGCCGTCTTGTAAGGTCACGGTGACGACCGAAATTTCGGTCAATGCGCCCCGAGATATTCGAAATTCTCCGGCCACGGGCCATTTTTCCGTTTGAATTTTTAAGCGGGGCAATGCTAATCCTGTCTTGACCAATGCCGCCTTGATACGCAGGTTGCGCGAATGTCGTCAAATGCCATTTCAGACCCAGCGGAATATGAGCTGTCCCAAGCGGGACGGGTTGTGACCTTTAGGGCTGTGGGAGATTGGACCCTCAAAAATATAGGGCCGATTGACCCCGTGCTCTTATCAGAGCTCGAAGCGCTGGATTATGATAAGGTCCATTATGATTTTTCTGCTGTTACCGAGATGGACACCGCTGGCGCCTTTGTATTTGCGCGCGCCGTGCGTTTGGGGCCAGGCGACCGAAATGACTGGGAGGTGGTTCAAGGCAGCAAAGGTCAGCGCACCTTAATGCAGGCCGCCGCTGAATCGGTCTGGGGCGAGCCGCCCAAAGTGACACGCCAATGGTATGATTCCTTGACCCGCATCGGCATTGCGTCAGACCGGTTTTTTTCGGAACTGTTTGAAACGATTGCCTTTGTCGGTAAGTTTTTCTCCGTTTTCTTCAGACTTATATTGAGGCCTCGGCAGATACGCTGGAAATCCGTTGTGGCTTTGATCGAAGAAATCGGCCTGAATGCGGCGCCTATTGTCATGACGCTTTGCTTTTTCATCGGGGCTGTTATTGCTTATATGGGAGCAAATCTTTTGGCCTCATTTGGCGCCTCCGTCTTTATGGTTGACCTTGTAGGTGTGTCAGTCTTGCGAGAACTCGCGCCGATTATCACCGCGATTTTGATCGCGGGCCGGTCTGACTCGGCTTTTACCGCGCAAATCGGCGCGATGAAGATGCGCCAAGAAATTGATGCTATGACCGTGATTGGGCTCGACACATTTGAAACCCTTGTTGTCCCGCGCGCGCTCGCATGCTTAGTCTCGCTCCCCATTTTGACGTTTCTGGGCATGATGAGCGGTATCTTTGCCGGGATGCTAATAGCTTGGACGGGCGGGATGGATATTTCGCCTGCTCTCTTCCTGACGCGGCTAAATGAAGTGGTTGGGGTCAAGAGCTTTTGGGTTGGCATGGTGAAAACGCCTTTCTTCGCCATTATCATTGCCGTTATTGGATGCCGTCAGGGCCTCGCCGTTACGGGCAGCGTCGAATCCCTTGGCTCGCGGACGACCCAAAGTGTTGTTCAATCCATCTTTGCCGTGATTGCCGTGAACGCCGTCTTTGCCATTTTGTTCTATAAGATGGGGATATAAGATGAGTGCCGCCCAGAATATTATAGCCCCGCCCATGGAAGCTCGGGGGATTTTGACGCAATTTGGTGCCAATATTGTGCATGAGAATTTAGATTTTCGCGTCGAAAAAGGCGAAATTGTAGGACTTGTGGGGGGCTCTGGTTCGGGCAAATCCGTGTTGCTGAACACGATGCTAGGCCTGAAAGACCCAGAGGGCGGCGTCATTCGTTATTTCGGACGTGACCGCAGAGACCTCTCAGATGAAGAGCGCGCGGACATTAATAATGATATGGGTGTTTTGTTTCAGGGCGGCGCTTTGTTTTCCTCGCTGACGGTGCGTGAAAATATTATGGTGCCGCTGCGCGAACATACTGATTTGCCGGTCTCCCTCATGCGCGAACTTGCGGATATGAAAATTCATATGGTGGGATTGCCTGCGCAATCAGCCACGCTTTATCCGTCTGATCTGTCGGGCGGTATGAAGAAACGGGCGGGACTGGCGCGCGCGCTTTCCCTTGATCCAAAGCTCTTATTTTTAGATGAGCCTACGGCGGGCCTTGATCCAGTAGGCGCTAACGCATTCGATGAATTGATCCTAGGCCTGCGCGAAGCTATGGATTTGACAATTCTGATGATAACCCATGATCTCGACAGCCTTTACACAATCTGCGACCGCGTGGCTGTTCTGGTTGATAAACGCATTGCCATCGCGGATAGTCTGCCTAAAGTGCAGCAATATGATCACCCTTGGGTAAAAGAGTATTTCGGCGGGCCAAGATCGCGGGCCGCGCTAACAGCAGGAAAGACGTAGGTCGGGCTATAGAATGGAAAATAAAGCACATTATGCGCTGATCGGCACGTTCGTTTTGATGGCCCTTTTTGCGATCATCGCCTTCGTCGCGTGGTTGTCTAATGCGCAATTTGACCAGCAATTTGATAAATATGAGGTGTCTTTCCAAGGCGGCGTGCAGGGCTTGTCACAGGGCACTGAAGTTAGGTTTAATGGTTTAAAGGTGGGGGATGTCACACGCCTACGTATTGACCCCAATGACACCAATGCCGTTTTAGTGGATATTCAAGTCGAGGCTGATACGCCTGTTGATACAAAAAGTATCGGGCGTATGGAGCCTCTTGGTCTTACAGGATTAAACTACATACAAATTATTCCTGGTGGGGAGGGCTTTCCGTTGATTAAGGATCTTCCGGGCCGCGGGCCTTATCGCCTCGTGGGGGAAGCCAGCCGGATTGATATGTTGCTGGGCGGCGGCGGCAATGTCATTGAGGCGGCGCAATCTGCCTTGGCCCGCGTAAACACCGTTATGTCGGAAGATGCGATTGCTGACTTTCACGGGATTCTCTCTAATATCAATCAGATCACGACCAACTTCAAAGATTTAGATGTTGATGGGGAGTTAGTTGAACGCACCTTAACGGTTATCGCCCAGGCCGCGACGGATGTCTCAAGCGCAGCGAACGCCGTAGATATAGCGGCCCAGGATTTTGACAGCTTGGTAAAAGAGGACGTCAAGTCAGCCCTAGCCCGGGCCGAAGTCTCTATGGCTGAGCTCGATAAAGCGCTTGGTTCTATTGGCACGGCGGCGGACGGGACTGGGGATCTTATTACCGATAGCCGGGACGCGATTAACCGTCTTTCCAATTCAGGCCTGACCGATATGGAGGAAACCGTCGATGGAATTCGCCGTATCGTCGACACTCTGGCGCGCGTTGCGGACAGCCTTGAGCAGAACCCGACAGCCTTTATTGCGGGCACTGAAAGAGAAATAGTGGAGTTGCCGCAATGAAAACAATGAAAACAGTTTTAGTCGGCGCGGCGGCTTTTACTTTAGCTGGATGCGTATCCCTGTTGCCGGAACCCGCACCGGCCGACACGATCTATCGTCTTAGCGCTGTAAATGAGGGGGTACCACAAAGTCCCAATGCTAAGGTTGTACGTATTGATCGCCCCAACGCCGCAAGTATATTTCAGGGACGAGATGTTGTTGTCTCTCCAGATGGTCGGCGTTTGGCCTCTGCCTCTCAAGCGAAGTGGGCGGAGTCTATCCCTGATATGGTTCAAAACAGTTTCGTTGATATTCTCGCTGAACGCGAAGGACTTGTTGGCGTGGTGCCCTCTTCGGGGGCCCGGACAGATACGCGCGTGCATTTGACGATTAAAAGTTTTGAAGCGCGTTTCGATCAAGGCGAGGGCAATGCACCCTTAGCTGTGGTCCACTATTCAGCGACATTGTCAAATGCCTCTAACCGTAACCTGCTTGGCACATATGACGTAAAGAAAACTGTTCGCTCTTCTGATATTCGTGTGTCCACGATTGTTGAAGCGATGGATAGCGCCAATAAGCAAGCCTTAAACGCGATTACTGACTGGCTGGAAACACCAGAGGTGCGCAGTAAAGTTTAGAGCTCGGTTTTTTCGGATTTTTTCCGTTTAAGAATTTGATAGCCGACTAATAATAGCGCGACACTGATTCCAATAATTGGGAGAAGCCACTCGAATTTCTCGCCCATCACCTCGCCGAGCAAATGGCAAATGGTGAAGATGATGATTGTATAGACGGTCGCTGTCAGCGAGATCATCAAGCAAAACTTCCAATAGGGCACGCGAAAAAAACCACAAGCGACATAAGCCGGTATGCGGGCGAGCGGCAGAAAACGCGCCCCGAAAAGCGTAACGAGCGTGTAGCGCTGAACCTTGTCCTGTAGATCTGCGACGTGTTTCTTTTCAGCGAAGGCGCGGGCGCGAGAGTTTTTGAGCGCGGCCCAGCCAATCCAATATTTCCAGACATCTGATAATATCAGCCCTGCTAAAATCACAAAGAACATCGTCGGGAAATATTGGGGATTATTGGCAGAGAGACTGGCAGCGGCGAGCACCGCTGCGTCTTCTTGGACAAAGGGCCCAAAGAACACGCCCACGTAAATAAGCCACCAAGACTCTGTCAGCAAATCCATAAATCTGTCGCAGCCCTTCCCGTATCATCGCTGATTCTAGGCTTAATGTGCGTTTTGAATGCCGATTGGCAAGTAAACACTGAATTTTTGCGTAAAACACCCCGCAACAGGCGTTGCGTTCATATAATGAAAGTGACATAAGGCGCGAAATTTCACTGACAGACACGGGTGCTGAGCGAGACGCGTTGGCACCTTTCCTGTTTAAGACGATGGACGTTAGCCATGAAGATTAAAGAACTCAAAGCCGAAGGCTTAAGCCACACTTACGCAATTACTGTGCCCAAAGAAGACTTGGCCACAAAGCTCGAAGCCAAAATTAAAGAGATGCAGCCGCAAGTCTCGCTCAAAGGCTTCCGCCCTGGTAAAGTGCCTGTTGGCCATATCCGTAAAATGTTCGGTCAAAGCATCATGAAAGACGTCGTCGAAGAGACAGTCAATGAAACAACGCAAAAAGCTATCAATGACAATAAAATCCGCCCTGCAGGTCAGCCGCAAGTTGACCTTCGCGCAAATGGCGAAGATGTCACAAAAGGCGAAGCAGATTTAGAATATCAACTGACAGTCGAGTCTATTCCTGATTTTGAGCCTGTTGAGCCTGATACATTAAAGTTCACGCGCCTAACGCATGAAGCTGATGAAAAAGAGCTAGATGCAGAAGTTGCAAAACTTGGCGAAGGTCAGAAATCTTACAAAAAGAAAGCTAAGACTGCCAAAGCCAAAAAAGGTGACGCGGTCCTTATCGACTTTGTCGGCACAGTTGACGGCGTGGCCTTTGACGGCGGCGCGATGGAAGGTCATCAGCTTATTATCGGGTCTGGTTCTTTCATTCCCGGATTCGAAGATCAACTTGTCGGCGCCAAAGCTGGCGACGAATTAGACGTTAAGGTCACATTCCCAGATCCATACCAAGCCGCTGACCTCGCTGGTAAAGACGCAATCTTCGCGACGAAAGTTATCGAAGTTCAGGGCGAAAAAGATGCCGTGATTGACGATGAGTTTGCGCAAAAGTTCGGCCTAGCCGACCTCGAAGCGCTTAAATCCGCCGTGAAGGATCAATATGCATCACAGCTTGAGATGCAATCACGTATGAAGCTTAAGCGCGCCATCCTTGATGAGCTTGATAAAAAGCATAAATTCGACTTGCCGCCGCAAATGGTTGAGGCTGAATTTGGAAATATCTGGTCACAAGTTCAGAGCGAAAAAGAAGCAGGTCAGCTTGACGAAGACGACGCAAAGAAAACCGATAAGCAGCTTGAAAAAGACTACCGTAAAATTGCGGAGCGCCGCGTGCGCTTAGGTCTCGTTCTAGCTGAAATGGGCCAAAAGCAAGAGATCCAAATCTCTAACGAAGAGCTTCAGCAAGCTATGATCGCCGAAGCCCGTCAATATCCAGGTCAAGAGCAGCAAGTTATCGAGTTCTATCAAAAGAACCCACAAGCGATTGCTCAGCTTCGCGCGCCGATCTATGAGGAAAAAGTCGTTGATCTTATTATCGAAAAAGCCAAAGTTACTGATAAGAAAGTGACAAAAGACGTTCTCTTTGAAGAAGATGAAATGATCTAAGGTCTATTAGTTTCGAAAGCGAAACAACAAAATAAAAAGCCCGGCTCATCGAGTCGGGCTTTTTTATACGGTAATATCAGAGATATTGGCTTATGCGGCTTTTAACATTTCAGTCAGGCCGCCCTGTATTTTGCGGGCCTCTTCAATGCCTAAACGCCCATCAACAAATTTGATGAAGTTATGTAACGACTCTGCTCCGTCATTATTCACATATGCATGAAGGACTTGCTCTTCGCGCTCGATGTCTGGGTGATTGATATTCAGTCCCGCCCGCGCAAAGTTATAAAGCCGCGGCAATATGATGAATTTTTGCACATTTGGCTGGCCCGCAGCGCCAATGAGCGCTTCCCATATGGCTACGTCTTGTTTTGCAATTGTTTGTGCGCGTTTTTTCCGAGCGAGATCTTTATCTGACATGGAGGCCCCCACTGTTTGAATCGAAATGTGATTTAGGCAAACAATCTAAAAATGACAATGCAAATGTCCTCATAAGGGCATGTTTTTTGTAGTTTTCGCGTCTTAGTGACAGTGTCTCTTTAAAATTACAGTTTAAGGTGTTGAACGGATGTTTATCTCGCGCTTAAACCTTGTAAATTGAGACTATCGTGCAAATATACCTGTGATGCTTACAGTCATAAAGCCTTAATCTTATGGCTGTCCTATGCGTATAAAGAGATTAAGTGATTCATATTAAGGATATCCCATGCACGACCCACAAGACGTTCTGACAAGCTACCTCATTCCAACCGTTGTTGAGCAATCTAGCCGCGGTGAACGCGCCTTTGATATTTACTCTCGCTTATTGCGCGATCGTATTATTTTCCTATCAGGTGTTGTCGAAGACGGCATGGCGGCCTCGATCACGGCGCAGCTTTTGTTCCTAGAGAGCGAAAACCCGAAAAAAGAAATTTCGATGTATATCAACTCTCCAGGCGGCGTCGTGACAGCTGGCATGGCGATCTATGACACGATGCAATATATTAAATCCCCCGTTTCGACCGTGTGTATGGGGCAAGCCTGCTCCATGGGTTCGCTTTTGCTCGCAGCCGGTGAGCCTGGTCAGCGTATAGCCCTGCCAAATGCCCGCGTCATGGTGCATCAACCTTCTGGCGGCTTCCGCGGACAGGCCTCTGATATTCAGCGCCATGCCAACGACATTCTTGCGATGAAAAAGCGCCTTAATGAGATTTACGTGCATCACACAGGTAAAAAATATGCTGTGATCGAAAAAACACTCGACCGTGACCATTTCATGACAGCCCAAGAAGCTAAAGATTTCGGTATTGTCGACCACGTCTATGAAAAGCGCGGCGAAGACAAAAAATAGAGACGAAAAGACTGTAAATGTTAACGCTGGCAAGTGATTTTCTCTTGCCAGCATTTAAAGAAAAGTGTTCCTTAGCGAGAAAGTGTAAGGCGCAATTAATAAAACTGTCGTATTACGGGTCATAACAGACCCTAGATGACGGCATCGTCCTTGCAGTAAGATCTGTCAGAAACGGGCATAAGCGGAATAAGACTATGAGCAAAACTACAGGTACAGACAGCAAAAACACGCTATATTGCTCATTTTGCGGTAAGAGCCAGCATGAAGTCCGCAAGCTGATTGCAGGACCGACAGTATTCATCTGTGATGAATGCGTCGAGCTTTGTATGGATATCATCAAAGAAGAGGGCAAAGGCTCTATCGCTAAGGCGCAAGAAGGCGTCCCGACGCCGCAAGAAATTTGCGATACGCTTGACGATTATGTTATCGGCCAAGCCCATGCGAAGCGCGTCCTCTCTGTGGCTGTTCACAATCACTATAAACGTCTTAACCACGCAACATCTAATCCTGATGTAGAATTGGCGAAATCTAACATTTTGCTCGTCGGTCCAACAGGTTGCGGTAAAACCTTATTGGCGCAAACGCTCGCCCGTATTTTGGACGTTCCGTTCACCATGGCTGACGCGACGACCCTAACAGAAGCGGGTTATGTCGGCGAGGACGTTGAAAACATCATTCTCAAATTGCTTCAATCTGCGGATTACAATGTGGAACGTGCTCAGCGCGGCATTGTTTACATTGATGAAGTTGATAAGATTAGCCGTAAATCTGATAATCCATCCATCACGCGCGACGTATCGGGTGAGGGTGTTCAGCAAGCGCTTCTAAAAATTATGGAAGGCACAGTTGCCTCTGTGCCGCCGCAAGGCGGGCGTAAGCATCCACAGCAAGAGTTCTTGCAAGTGGACACAACAAATATCCTTTTCGTTGTCGGCGGTGCCTTTGCGGGGCTTGATAAAGTGATTTCAAATCGCGGCGAAGGCGCTTCGATTGGTTTTGGTGGCAAGGTCAAAGAAATTGATGAACGCGGCGTTGGCGCAATTCTTCAGGGCGTTGAGCCCGAAGATCTAACGCGTTTTGGCCTTATTCCTGAATTTGTTGGCCGTCTGCCTGTTATTGCGACGCTCACAGATCTTGACGCGGAGGCCTTAGTAACAATTCTGACTCAGCCGCGCAATGCGCTGGTTAAGCAGTATCAAACGCTGTTTGAGATGGAAGATGTGCGTCTGTCATTCTCTGATGACGCGCTTAAAGCCATCGCCAAAAGAGCGCTTGATCGTAAGACTGGCGCGCGGGGCCTTCGCTCGATAATGGAGGGGATTTTGCTCGATAGCATGTATGACCTTCCGTCTTATGAAGGCGTCGAAGAAGTTGTGATTAACGGCGAAGTTGTCAAAGGCGAAGCTAAACCCTTGCTGATTTATTCTGATAAGAAACAAACAAAAGACAAGGCTTCCTAGAGAGCTAAGGCCATTCTAAATCTAGGCCTATAATAATACAGGTAATTAGGTGGTTTTTCGGGTGTAAAGACTTGAAACCTCCGTCTTTGCATCCCACCTTTATACGACGTGATACGTATATAACGTGTCCACTGAATTGAGATGTATTATGCCTGACACAACATTATTTCCCGTCCTACCGCTCCGCGATATCGTGGTATTCCCGCATATGGTCGTGCCGCTTTTTGTTGGGCGTGAAAAGTCTATCAAAGCCCTCGAAGATGTGATGGCCAATGATAAGCGGATTTTGCTACTGACGCAAAAAGATCCAGAGGCAGACGATCCGACGAAAGATGATATCTATCACAGCGGCAGCGTCGCTAAAATTTTGCAGCTTTTAAAGCTTCCTGACGGAACGGTTCGCGTCCTTGTAGAAGGCGAAGACCGCGCCATTGTTGAGGCCTTCACGGATAGCAAAGATTTTATTGAGGCCTATGCCGTTATTAGCCCATCAACCTATGAAGATCAGGGCAAGGCTAAAAAGCTAGCGCAAGCTGTCTCCGAGCAGTTTGAAGTCTATGGCAAGCTGAACAAAAAAATCGCTGAAGAAGTTGTAACCTCTGTGACGGAGACTAAAGACCCGTCTAAACTGACCGACATTATTTCCGTGCACCTCAACGCTAAGATTGCGGAAAAGCAAGAGCTTTTGGAAGAAGTTGATGTTGCAGCCCGCCTGAATAAGGTTCTGGACCTGATAAGCGGCGAAGCTTCTGTGTTGAAAGTTGAGAAGAAGATTCGCGGCCGCGTGAAGCGCCAAATGGAGAAGACACAGCGCGAATATTACCTCAATGAGCAAATGAAAGCTATCCAAACGGAGCTTGGCGGCCCTGACGGCAAAGACGAGTTTTCGGAGTTGCAGGAAAAAATAGAAGACACGAAGCTGACCAAAGAGGCCAAAGAAAAGGTCGACGCGGAAATGAAAAAACTCCGCCAGATGAGCCCGATGTCGGCAGAAGCCAATGTCACGCGTAACTATTTAGACTGGATGCTATCCGTGCCCTGGGGTAAGAAAAAACGCGTGCAGCGTAACCTTAAAAAGGCGCAGGAAATTCTTGACGCCGACCATTACGGGCTCGAGAAAGTCAAAGAGCGCATCATCGAGCATTTGGCCGTTCAAACCCGCACCAAGAAAGTCAAAGGCCCTATCCTTTGTCTTGTTGGACCGCCTGGCGTGGGTAAAACCTCGCTCGGAAAATCTGTTGCACGGGCAACAGGGCGAGAATTTGTGCGCGTTTCACTGGGCGGCGTAAGAGACGAATCTGAAATTCGAGGTCACCGCCGGACTTATATCGGATCCATGCCTGGCCGTATCATCCAGTCAATGAAAAAAGCTAAATATAACAACCCGTTATTCTTATTTGACGAGATTGATAAGATGGGCTCTGATCATCGCGGTGATCCGTCATCTGCGCTACTCGAAGTCCTCGACCCTGAACAAAACGATACATTTAACGACCATTATTTGGACGTGGATTATGATTTGTCTGACGTCATGTTTATCACCACGGCGAACTCGCTCAACATGCAGCAGCCTTTGCTCGACCGGATGGAAATTATTCGCATTCCTGGATATACAGAAGACGAAAAAATTGAGATCGCCAAACGCCACTTGGTGCCAGATCAGGTCAAAGAACATGGATTGGTCAAAGGCGAGTTTGCGGTCAAAGACGAAGCTCTGCGCGACATCATCCGTTATTATACCCGCGAAGCCGGCGTGCGGAGTCTTAAGCGGGAAATCGCGGCAATGGCGCGTAAAGCCCTGACCAAAATCGTATCTAAGGAAAGCAAAAGCGTCACAGTGACGTCTAAAAACATCGAAGACTTCCTAGGCGTTAAGAAATTCCGCTTTGGCCAGATCGATACCGAAGACCAGGTCGGTATCGTAACGGGCCTCGCTTGGACATCTGTTGGCGGTGATACGCTCACGATTGAGGCGGCCTCAATGTCTGGTAAGGGTAAGATGACCGTTACGGGTAATCTCAAAGACGTTATGAAGGAATCAATTTCGGCGGCGAATAGCTATGTCCAGGCCAAAGCGCCTGAGCTTGGCATTAGTCCGCGTCAGTTCCGCAGCACAGACATCCATATTCACGTCCCTGAAGGCGCCACGCCCAAAGACGGCCCAAGTGCCGGTGTGGCCATGATTACGGCTATGGTCTCTGTTCTGACGGGCATCCCCGTCAGCAAAGACGTCGCCATGACAGGAGAAATTACCCTGCGCGGCCGCGTATTGCCCATTGGCGGTCTTAAGGAGAAGCTGCTGGCGGCGCTAAGGGCAGGGGTGACAACAGTGCTTATCCCGCAGGATAATGAGAAAGACCTCGCCGATATCCCTGATAACGTCAAAGCCGCCCTGACAATTATCCCTGTCGGCACCGTGGATGAGGTTTTGAAGCATGCCTTGGTAAGGGCGCCCAAAAAGGTAAAATGGACCCGGAGCGACGAAGCGGCCTTAGCTGGAATCGTTATTGCGCAGGACACACCTCTTGGCGGCGGCGCGGCGGCGCATTAGGCCTGATAAGTAACATCGCATAAAGTGAAATAATAATGCGCCAAGGTGTTGACCTTGGCGTTTTTTCTGCGCATTAAGCGCGCTCCCAATGGGGGCGGTTAGCTCAGCTGGTAGAGCATCTCGTTTACACCGAGAGGGTCAGCGGTTCGAACCCGTTACCGCCCACCATTTTCCAAAATCATTTCATCGCGCTCGGGCTATATTGCGGGCCTATGCGTGAAATGAAGTGTTGCGGTTTGAGTGTACAATGTGTTTATTCGGCTTGAATCTCCGACTGTTGCGCCGCAATGCGTGAAGGGTTGATTTTAAGACATGATAACTGGGACACGCCTCATGAGCAGACTTTCGCACCTTTCATTAAATGCAGCGCGGCATGTGTTGGTTCTTTGCGCTGCTGCGTCTATTCTAGCCGCCTGCGGCGCCAATAGTGATGCGCCTACGCCGCCTGTTTCAACGTCGCCGCTTCCGGTAACGCCGCCCGTAACGCCCCCGCCGCCTTCGCCTCCAGTATCTTCAAATGAAGCTTTCCAGACTGAGGCCGATACATCCCGGTTTTTGGGGCGAGCAACGTTTGGCGCAACGTCGGCTGATATTAGCCGTTTGACGGGAACAGATGTCTCAGATTGGATACAAGCTGAATTTGCTAAGCCGGCCACGCCTTTTTTGCAGCCCTTAGTAGAGGCTGAACCTGATCGCGTGCTTGGTGAAGAAATTCGGATATTGCCAAATCAGTTCTATGACATCGCGATTGCGGGTGACGATCAACTGCGCCAACGTATGGTGTTAGCGCTTTCGGAAATAATCGTGGCGTCAAGCGATAGCGGAATCAGAGGCCGGCCTTTGACCATGGCGCATTATGTCCAGGTATTGTCTGACAATGCTTTTGGCAATTATCGCGATTTGCTGGAGGAGATTACCTACTCGCCAGCTATGGCGTTTTATCTGACATATATGACGAACCTAAAGGGCGATCCTGTAACAGGCCGCGTGCCCGATGAGAATTATGCCCGCGAAATTTTGCAGCTATTTTCCATAGGTTTGAAAGAGCTAAATCCTGACGGAACAGATAAGCTTGATGCTGACGGGCAGTCTATCGAGATTTATGACAATAGTGATATACAAGGGCTTGCAAAGGTCTTTACGGGTATGAGCACCCAAGGCAGTGATTTTCACATCATTTATCAAAATTTTGAGTCCAGCTACGCGCCGCTTACTTTTTTCCCAAAATATCACTCAGAGCTTGAGAAGAAATTCCTCGATGTAACGATTCCAGCGGGGACGCCGGGGGCAGAGAGCGTAGAGATGGCTTTGGACGGGATATTCGCACATCCCAATGTCGGGCCATTTGTTTCAAAACAGCTTATTCAACGTTTTGTAACCTCCAATCCTAAACCTGCCTATGTTGGTCGTGTATCCTCCGCTTTTGATACGGGGCGGTTCTCATTGCCTGATGGGTCAAATGTCGGAACAGGCCAAAGAGGTGACCTCAAGGCGACTTTGGCCGCTATCTTGCTGGATGAAGAGGCGTTGATTGACCCCGCCTTAGCGCCGGCCGAATATGGTAAAATTCGTGAACCTGTTATGCGCCTGACTAACTGGGCGCGGGCTTTTAACGAGACCACACCCGATGCTTCGGATGAAGCTATTTTTAGTTATTTGAACTATGGCGGAATCGAACAGAGCCCCTTTAACTCACCATCCGTTTTCAATTTCTTTCGTCCTGGATATGTTGCCCCCGGCACATCGACAGGCGACGGCGGTTACGTCGCCCCTGAGCTTCAGATCACCAATGAAACGACGTCAATTGGATATATTAATTTCATTAATCAGTTCATTTACGACACATCTTACAATCTTTCCGAAGATCCTGATGGCGGCATTAAGGGTGACTATACGCAAGCTTTAGCTCTGGCCAATGACGGGCAAGCGCTGCTTGATTACCTAGACCTTCTGCTGACCGGAAATAGACTTGGAGCCGAAGCGCGTATGCGAATTTTGAAAATGATGGATGAAATTCCTGTTCGAGCGGGCTTCGAAGAGGCTGATAAGACGGCGCGGGTGCGCGTGGCCATCAGTATGGTCATGACGGCGCCCGGTTACCTAGTGCAGCGATAGGATGAGTAAGATGGACCGACGTAAATTTCTCTCAAGCACATCTGCTTTGGGCGCGCTGTCATTCGCAGGCGGCGCTGGATTATTGTCTGCTTTGGGAAATGCCACCGCGCATGCAGCCGATACAAATGGCTATAAGGCCATTGTGTGCCTGTTTTTCTTTGGGGGACAAGATTGTCACGATACGGTCCTGCCCTATGATCAGGTCTCCTATGATCGTTATGCGGCGCACCGCTCGGGGATTTTGGCTGAATATGCCGCGATTCCTGGTGGGTCCACCCGAGCCCGCGAGCGGCTGCTTGAAATCAAACCGACAAATGGCGCAAAATTTGGGACTCGAAAATTTGCCCTTCCAGAGACTTTGTCGCCTTTAAAGGACTTATTTGATGCCGGAAACGCCGCTATTATTGGAAATGTCGGCCCCTTAATTGAGCCTATCACGGCGCAAGAGGTTGCGAGTGAAACAAAGCCAAAGCCAAAGCTCCTCTTTTCTCACAATGATCAACAGTCAACATGGATGGCCTCGGCACCAGAGGGCGAAATTCAGGGTTGGGGCGGTAAGATGGCGGATGCTATTCTGGCGTCAAATCCATCGCAACAAGATATCTTTACCGCTATTTCAACATCTGGAAATTCTCTATTTCTATCTGGCGACAAAGCGAAGTCCTATGTGCTGAGCACATCAGGGCCGCAGCAGGTCACGGGATTGAAAAATTATCAGAATTACCTCCTGCAATCTGCTCAAGATAATCCCGAAGCGATTAAACTTCTCGAAGAGCATTACCGCGATGTGGGCGTTACGCGAGAGAGTTTGCTAGAGAAAGACATTGCCGGCGTTACTGATAATGCTTTCTTCGCCAATGAAACCTTCGCTGAGGCCTTAGAGGCCGCATCTGGTATTGAAACGTTCTTCCCTAAGAGTGAAGTCGGGCAGCAGTTACGCGCTGTTGCAGAGGCCATAAATGTGCGCGGCTCATTGAATATGACGCGGCAGGTTTTCTTTGTGGGTATGGGCGGCTTTGACACCCATGATAACCAAGCGGAAAGCCTCTCATCGTTACAGCCTTCCTATGCTGAAGCCGTTGCTGCGTTTTATAAAGCTACCGTAGAGATGGGCATCGAGAATGATGTGACGCTCTTCACCGCTGCAGATTTTGGCCGAGCGCTTATTGAGAACGGAAACGGGACAGATCATGGATGGGGCGGACATCATTTCGTGGTTGGCGGGTCTGTAAAGGGCAATAAAATTTATGGTGATATACCCCCCCATGATCTGGGCCATGCCTATGATGCGGGTAATGGGCGGCTTGTACCGCAATACTCCGTCGAACAATACGCAGGAACGCTTGGCAAATGGCTCGGATTAAGCGCGAGCGAAATATCGGCAGCCCTACCAGCTTTGGCGAATTTCCAAGAAAAAGACCTTGGTTTTATGGAGACAAGCGGCGCTTAGGCTTTATCTGTGAAAAAAATGCAAATTTAGTGAAATCGTCGTTGACGGATAGGGGTGATGTGGCTACACCGCGCTCACATCTTAGCGGGTGTAGCTCAGTTGGTTAGAGCGCCGGCCTGTCACGCCGGAGGCCGCGGGTTCGAGTCCCGTCACTCGCGCCATTTCTTTGGAAATGGCCATGTTTGTTTTAAATATTTCCGCTAGATTCATTTGTAACCGTGTTCAGCGCGCGGTTTCAGTTGATTGACCGTTACTTGCCGTGCGAGCTATTTTTCTTACCTATGTCGGGTCCATTAGACCTTATCCATTAGCTCAGATTGAAGCGTAATGGACGGCACGCGACTCGCCGTAAACGGCGCCGTCCAAACACTCTGGCGCCTTGCATCAGATATTATCCGACAAAAAAGCCCCGGCTATTGACCGGGGCTTTTTCCTATACCTTGGAAGGATGGAGGGTATGATTATTTTTGCGCGAGACGTATCGTCAAGGCGGCTTTATTGGCCTGTGCTGGCGCGTAATCGGGGCGAAGGTCTAAGGCCGCACTGCACGCCGTTTGTGCTTCATCCATCATCTCGAGCTTGGCATAAGCCGCGCAGAGATTAGACTGCGCTATCGCTGTCTTTTTGCGCGATAGAGAGGCTTTGAGGGCTTGGCGGCTATAGGAGGCGGACTTTTCGAACTTGCCTTTCTTAAAGGCCTTCACGCCGAGCTTAATGCGGCCATCTGTTGTTGATTTTACGACGAATTCACTGGCGGGCCCGTCTGCGGCCATGGCACTGGCTGCGGGTAGGGTGGCTGTGATAGCGAGGGCTGCTAATGTTGCAAGGCCTGCTTTTTTCAGAGTTGCATAAGTCATATCGTTTCCTTTCGTTTGACTATTTTTATTTAGTTATGTTCATAAAAGAATGGAATTGACAAAATTAGTATGAATGCTATTCATATACGTATGAGTAACTGGTCAGACTATCCAATTCTATTAGCTGTTGCAGAAACGGGCAGCCTTACGGCGGCTGGACGCAAGCTTAATATGAGCCAACCAACTGTGGGGCGGCGCATTCGGTCTCTTGAAGATCATTTCGGGACGCCGCTCCTTAAAAAGGAAGATGGTGAGTTAGTTCCGACGACGTTTGGTCACTCTATGCTTGATCATATTCGGCGTATGCAAAGTGAGGCCTCTGCTATTGATCGCTCTTCTGCTACCCTTGAGACCTCACTTGCTGGGGTTGTGCGTCTTTCTGCTACAGAGGGTATTGGAACGGCGTGGTTGCCGGGCGTATTGCAGCTCTTCCGTCAGAGCCATCCTGACGTCCTTATTGATTTAGGTATCGGTTTTAAGAACTACAATTTGGCTCAACGCGAAGCCGATATTGCTATCCGCTGGATGAGCCCTGGTGACCAAAATAGTTTAATCGGA
Source organism: Hellea sp. (assembly GCA_039977295.1). GTDB lineage: Bacteria > Pseudomonadota > Alphaproteobacteria > Caulobacterales > Maricaulaceae > Hellea. The sequence continues at coordinate 136,978 of JBDWDN010000005.1, forward strand.
CGGAAAGTTGCCACCGCAACATTTGGGTTATTTGCGTCGCCTGACTATGTCGCCCGAAAAGGAGAGCCGAAGTCTCTGGATGATCTTTCCAATCATGACGGCGTTATGGCGACCATAATGAATGATAAACAGCTTTGGTTGATGGAAAATGGACAAGCTCATCATTTGCCGGGGCGCGTTACATTTCGCTCTAATTCTATTTGGGCTTTTGATGAAGCTATTGCCAATGGATATGGAATTGGCGCTCAACCGCTTTGCGGAGGATGTCATAGGGAGACTGATATCGTTCGTGTTTTGCCTAATGTCTCACAGCAGGAAGATATTTTTCTTGTGGCGCATGAAGACTTACGCCGCTCGGCGCGTATTCGTGCTGTGTTTGACTTCCTCGTCGAGGCCTTCGCTCAAGACGCAGACTTCTTTTTGAACGGCGGTAGTTCTGTTTTTGAAAATGTCGCTGCGTCGATGTCGTGCGGTGGCGTTAATGCTGACAGCCCGGACCATGTACATGCCCCTGCGTTCCGCAGCCTTGATGCGGCTGAGTAGGGGCGTCACCTAGAATTTCTGCAATATCTTCTGGCGCAAAGACAAGCCCGGCGGGGCCAGGGTTTAAGATGGCATAATGTCCCTTGAGAGAGGGAAAGAAGCTGCTCCCATTTGCGCGGGCAAATCGTGTGCCGACCTTGGAGAATACCTTCATGCGCTCCTCGGATGAGAATAGCACAACATGGGGCTGATCATTTATCACAACGGCTTGCAGTGATACGCCGCCTGCATCGGTTTGCTGCTGCGCGCTTTCTTCGACAGGTAAATAAAAATCACTGGCCAGCATAGCAACGCTAAAGGCTTTGCGCGCGATGGGGTCGCCGGCGAGTTGTTCTGGCGTTGTATGAGCCAGCATCGTTTCAAAGTCAGACACAGCCTATTCTCTTATTTCGGCATTGTTGTTGGGAGTTGTGATTGACCTTTTTTAGTCATGCTCAAGATAAGTTTGGTAAGTGTCTCGGCGTCTTGCTTGCCATCATAGCTATCGCCATTGATGTAAAATGCGGGAACGCCTTTAACCTGGGCGGCGTTGGCGCGCTCATTATTGGTCTGAATATGTCCCAATTTCTCATCGTCGGCGAGGCAGGCGCTTATATCTTCTTCTGTCTCTAGCCCCGCTAATTTCCCGATCTTATCATATTCGGCGCGGGCTTCACCGTTTTGGGCAGCTTCAAAAATAGATTTCTGATTCTCCATTTGATATTCAATGATGTCAAAATAGTCCTCAGATGGCGCGCATTGCGCCATCATGAAGCCGACCATAGCGAGCTGTGCCGGCGCTGTTGGAAGTTCGCGAAAGACAAAGCGCAGTTTACCCGGCTCAATCAATTCTTTCTTTATCGTCGGCCATTCATTGGTAAACCAGTCCGAACAATGGCCACAGGTGATAGAGGCCCATACAATCATTGTGATTGGCGCCTTATCAGATCCCATGACGTGATCGTCGGGCGCTTCGGCCAGCGCAAAAGGGACGTCTTTGAGCGGCGCATTCGATTGTTGACTATGGTCATGATTATGGCCGTCATTTGGGCCGTGACTATCCTTTTTGGGAATAGGCGTGGACTGCGCGAAGGCAGAGCCCGCAAAGAGGGTGGTTACTAAAAGGGAAGCAGCAAATTTAATCATCAGTAAGGACTCCTCGTCCGAGTTTTTCTAAGGCTTGTTTTAGCCCATCATTATCTATTTTTGAAAGCCCCTCTTGCAGTTGGGATTCCTCGCGAGGCGATAGGCCGCGCTTTGGGACAGAGGTCTTCGTCGTCATGCTCATTTTAGTTTGGATTACGCGAAGACGCGCGACATAGCCCTCACCCAAATGCGCGTTGAGCCGTTCAATAATGGGGCCGCTGGCTGACATGATAAGCGTCGCTGCTGCGCCGGGGGCGGCGATAATTAAGGTCCGCCCATCTCGCCCGCCCGTGAACTTGAGTGGGCTAGAGATTTTTGCCCAGCGCGCGCCAATAATTTGTGGCCAATGTTTGGACAGGGCCGCTGCGGAAGCTCCGCCGCCGCCAAAGGTTTTAGAGAGCGGCCGCAAAACCTTATTAATCGCGACCCCTGCTGTCGGCGCGGGGCGATATTGCGGCTTACCGCGTTTTTGCTCCAGCCAATGGCTCAGCGTCTGTTTATCTTTACGTGAAATCGACACGTATCATATTTGGCCTATTGCGCGCGGCGCGTAAAGCGGTCACATCGGCTTTACGGATGAAAAAACAGACAGACATAAGGCAGATGCAGGCCAGATTACTGCGGTGGTACGACGCGCAGGGACGGACACTGCCGTGGCGCGTTAGGCCGGAAGATCGAGCCGCAGGAAAGATATCTGACCCCTATGCCGTCTGGCTTTCTGAAATCATGCTGCAGCAAACAACTGTGCCCCACGCTACGCCTTATTGGCGCAAGTTTTTGGCGGAGTTTCCGACGGTGGATGATTTAGCGAATGCCGATCGGGACCGCGTGCTGACCTTATGGGCTGGCCTCGGCTATTATGCGCGCGCGCGGAACCTGCATAAATGCGCGCAGACTGTCCGCGATGAGCATGGCGGGCGGTTTCCGCAGTCCGAGGCGGAGCTACTTAAACTTCCTGGCATTGGGCCTTACACAGCCGCAACTATGGCCGCGATCTGTTTCGACGAGGCGACAAATATCGTGGACGGGAATGTCGAACGCGTTGTTAGCCGTATTTTTGAGATCCAGGCCCCTTTGCCAAAGTCGCGCCCCGAATATCGCCGCTTAGCGGGAACCTTGGCCCCGCAAAAGCGGGCAGGTGATTATGGGCAAGCCCTGATGGATTTAGGCGCAACGCTCTGCACGCCGCGCTCGCCTAAGTGCGGTGAATGCCCGTGGCAAGCCTATTGCGCGGCGCATAAGGATAACTCGCAAACAGATTACCCTAAGAAACTCAAAAAAGTAAAACTGCCCGTGCGTTACGGCGCGGCATTTGTCCTGCGAAATGATGAAGCCGTCTTACTTCGGCGCCGGCCTGATAAGGGCTTGCTTGGCGGCATGATGGGCTTTCCAGGGACGGAATGGGGGGAGAGGTCTAAAGAGCCGCTAGAGGCTGCTCCCGAAAAAAGGAACTGGGAAAAATGTCAGGGTGAGGTGAAGCATATCTTCACCCATTTCGAATTGCGCCTAGACGTTTACCGCGCCGAAGCCGCGGATAAATCTACTGAAGGCGAATGGGCACAGCTTGACAACATCAAGAATTATGCTTTGCCGACAGTAATGAAAAAGGTTCTGAGCCTCTCAGAAAAATAGAAGGCGCGCCGAGTGACGTGTGGAGAAACCTGGCGCACCTTTATCAGCGCTTGCGCGCCGATTTTCAAAGCAATCTATTTATTATAGACGCTTTCTTTTTTGAATTGTTTCGCGAGAAGATAATAAACAACGGCGCGATATTTGGATCTTTCCGAGCGGCCATATTGATCCATGACAGCGTTAATGGCTTCATCCAAAGCAGGGCCGTCTGAGAGGCCAAGTTTTTTGATGAGGAAATTCTTTTTGACAGTTTCTAGCTCTGATTTATCTGACGCAGAGACAGTAGATGCGTCGCGGTTATAAATTGACGGGCCGCATCCGATGGTGACTTTCGTTAAGAAGTCCATGTCTGGTGTTACTTTGCACTTTTCTTTTAGGTCAGCGGCATATTTTACAATTAGGTCGTCACGTTTACTCATAGGATTTTCCCCCTGGTTAGAGCGTTTCAATAAACGCTGGGGAATTCACCCCTTGCGCATGACTTGCTTAAGGGGCGTTACCTAAATGGGAGATGAACAGCTTTAAGCAGTAGCTTCCATGGCTGCGCGGATTTCCGTGCGAATGGCGTCGATGGGGGTCAGGCCTTTATCTGATTTATAGTGCCAGAACGTCCAGCCATTACAGCTTGGCGCGCCTTGGACATGAGCCCCAACTTTGTGGATGGACCCTTTAAAATCTGCCGTGGCGAGGCTGCCATCCGGGCGAATACGTGCCGCGATTTTACCGTTTGGCGAGAAAAGCTTGGTACCGGATTTAATCATGCCGCGTTCAATGAGGTTTGCGAAAGGAACGCGAGGTTCTGCGCGCTTGGATTTCGTCACCGCGACGTTTTCAAGGGAGCCTTCATTGATCTTCTCAATGCGGCGGCGTGCATGGATGATATATTCTTCTTCCATCTCAAAACCGATAAATTTACGGCCGAGTTTCTTTGCGACGGCGCCTGTCGTGCCTGTCCCAAAGAAGGGGTCGACAATAACATCACCAGGGTTGGAGGTTGAGAGGATAACGCGGTGCAGCAAACCTTCTGGTTTCTGCGTCGGATGTGCTTTCTTTCCGTCTGTTTTCTTGAGGCGTTCGAGCCCCGTGCAAATTGGAAGTGTCCAATCAGAGCGCATCTGCACGCCGTCATTCATCATTTTCATCGCGTCATAATGAAATGTCGGTTTAGCATCTTCGGTTTTTGTGGCCCAAATCAATGTTTCATGCGCGTTGGTAAAGCGCGTGCCGCGAAAATTGGGCATCGGATTGGTCTTGCGCCAGATAATATCATTTTGAATCCAAAATTGCTGATCTTGCAAAATGGCGCCGACGCGGAAAATATTATGATAACTGCCAATGACCCACATAGACCCATTTGGCTTTAAGATGCGGCGGGCCGCTTGGAGCCAATTATGTGTGAAGAGATCATAGGCATCCATGGTATCAAATTGATCCCAATCTTCTGTCACGCCGTTAACGACCGAATTGTCAGGGCGCGATAAATCACCACCTAGCTGTAGGTTATAGGGCGGGTCAGCAAAGACGAGGTCGACACTGTTTTCGGGCAGGGCATTCATATTGGCAATACAATCGCCTTGAATGATTTTATTAAGAGGTAGTTGGCTCACGTTTATTCCTTCAAATCGCTGCACCCACAAATTTGCAACGCGTTTTTTGCTTGAGGGAATCATTGCCGTTGATTTGGCTAACAGAAGGTTAAACGATTGAAAAACTTATGATTTTAATGTTTTGTTAGGCAAGGTTAATATCCACAGGCTAGGCGTAAGGAGGTCAGTATTGCTGGGTTTGGCGGGGCGTTAGGGGCTGTGAAGGCGCTCCATGGCTGACCTAAGCAAGGCAGCATTTTTATTATTGCCTTTCCATCCCATATCAAAAAAGTCACCGATTATTGGGACGAGGCCAATGAGCCAGTCAATGAAGATGTTATAGACCATGCGGCTTAATGTGCGTTTGCGGGCGCCTAGACGCTTGGCGTGAAAGACGATATATCCAGCTATGCCTAAACTAATCGTGTCCCCTATGCCCGGTATTAAGCCAATCAGGGTGTCGATACCCAAATGTAATTGCGTGCCTGGGATTGCAAATTGGCTGTCCATCATTTTAGCCAGTGACTCAATATGAACAACGCGCTTTTCAACCTCTGGCGGGAGAGGGAGGAGGATGTCAGCGTGAGTGTTAGACCGCATGTGGGGTTCCTTTTAGCATCTTCCCTTTAGCATCAAGGCTTAATCAAAGTCTTTTTTCATTGAACGGAACTTCGCTGTATTTCGCCTGAGGCTTGGCTTGTCGGGAAGTGAATGGATCCATAACATCTGCTGCCTTGGTTGATTGGGTGGATACTTGACGTTCTAGTGTTTGAGGTTTTACAAACTGCATTTGGTTTATTTTCGAATTAATAGCTATAATTACTAATTTTTTGGATTAAAAATAGTAATTTTTGCTATATTTATTTTCCAAAAATTTCAGAAAACTAAAAAATCTTTTAAAATCAATAACTTAATATTTCTCGACAAAAAGAGCTGAAATGGTCATCTTGAATTTGTCGCTGGGAACAACCTTTCACCAGAGACACAGAGAGAGAGAAAAAAAATGACTTTTAGTACTTTTGACATTGACGCCGGAACAGCTTCTGAAAGCGGCGCTTCCGTTTTTGAGACATCCAATCCAGCGCGTCATACGCGTTCACGCCGTCATAGCGCCCTA
>JBDWDN010000006.1:0-1329 GCA_039977295.1 Hellea sp.
AATTACCATGACACCGAAAGCAGTTAAGTCGGCTCATTCTTTCCGGTCAGATGTCTTCCTCGTGTTTGACATCAATTCACGTACACACCTGTGTACGGATTATGTACCCCAAACCTTTAAACTTTGGTTGTTGCTGTTTATGTAGTGCGCCAAGCCATAAAAAAAAAATCGCAACAACGTCTCACTGGCGCCAAAATGCCCCAGTTCATTACATGTAATGGAAGAGCGAAGCTGCTCATGACGTCAGAAATTTATCGTACGGATCGCTTATCGTCTTTATACGCGGCCAACATGGCAGACATAGGATCAAATGTTGCAAAAATAAGCCGTTTTATTGTCGATACTAAATGATTATCAAATATTGTCAATGTTAATTTGTCGACGTTTGACAGCGAGCCGCGAGCCAACGTCTAAGAGAGATTTCACTGAGGAACGGATGGCGAGGAGGCGCCAAGGCATGAGACCAGCTCGTCAAGGGCCGAATCTTGACGCCATTTGTAATAACACCGAAAACAGTCAAGTCGGCTCTTTTATTTCCGCTTAAACATCTTCGTGTTTGACATTATTTAACGTACATACCTGTGTGCGGGTTATGTAATCCCACCTTTGCAATTTTATCGGCACGTATTGCAGGATGACGAGAGTTTGTACTCCTCGGTTGTTGCTGATTATCTTGCGCACCAACCCATAACAAACCATTCGCGGAAACAACTCGCGCGACAGCCCCCCCCCTGTGAAGGATATGTCATACGGAAGAGCGAAGTTCACATGACGCGTGAAAAATTCAATGCGCGTGTCCTTAAATGTCTTACACGGCGGGCATGGGAGCGATAACTACGAATGTCCGTAAAATGAAACGACGAGCTTTAATACTAAAAACTCATGAAAAATGTCGGTTAATTCGTCGGCGGGTGACAGCGAGCCGCGAATCTACATGGAAACGCGATTTGATTCAGGAACGGCTGGCGAAGCAGCGGCAAGGCAAGAGACCAGCTCGGCAAGGGCCGAGTCTGTACGCAATACTGGAACAAAGCAAAAGCAGTTAAGTCCGCTCTTCCCTTTCCGGTTTAATGTCTTCCCTTGCGTATAATTTCAGTTAACGTCAAATGTGTGAATATTATTGGCACGGATAGCAGGATTCCGAGAATTTGTGGACCTTAGTCTTGTCGCTGCTTACCTAAATTGTCTACCCGCACGAATAAAGGGCGTTTGCGCTACGCAGCCTCGCAACGGCGAGCGAGAAAATAGATTTAAAGGCATTCCTGTGTTTCAACACCTTTCTTTTCGTTTTTTTCATGAATCGGTGCAGAGTCGAAGCAAGATTCCCCG
>JBDWDN010000007.1:0-168267 GCA_039977295.1 Hellea sp.
TATAGCCTATCTTTATAATGGCCTAGGTCATATGTACCGCAAGACCCTGCCCTCGGGCCGTAATATCAGCTATTTCAATGACGGTTTAGGCCGTCACAATAAGGTGAGCTGGGGTTCTGCGACTTATGCTGATACCGTAAATTACCACCCCTCTGGCCAAATTCAGACCCTCACCTATGGTAATGGCCAAGTCTTTACCCAGGCCCTTGATAGCCGCCGCATGCCAGAGCGTTTAACCGTCAGTAAATCAGGGACGGATATCCAAGACCTGTATTATGATTATGACCTGAATGGCCGTGTCTATCAGCAGCTTAACTTTGTTGACCCGACACATTCGCGGGTTCACAGCTATGACGCTCTGGGACGGCTTAAAACGGCTAACTCCGCGGTCTGGGGCTTGGTTGATTACGGCTATGACGCGCTAGGGAACCTGCGCAGTAAGTCGTTCAGCAATTGGAACAGTAGCGGCCCAAGAACCGTCACCAATAGCTATAATAGCAAGAACCAAGTCAGTAGCAGCAATGATAATGGCACGGTTCGCACCATTGCCTATGACACGCGCGGCAATGTTACGACGCTCGGTAATTTGGCTTTTGTCTACGACGCCTCCGATCAACCGACAGTGGTGACAGGCGGGGCCAATGGCAATTACGTCTATGATGGCAATATGAAGCGCGTGAAATCCCTAATAGACGGCAAGACCATCTATAATGTCTATGATAATACGGGCCGCCTGGTTCATGTCGATGAAGTCACCGACGGTAAAGAAACGGACTATCTCCACGGCATGGGGCAAACTCTCGCCCGTATTGAGAACAACGTCTTCACCTATCTCCACCCTGACCATCTTGGCTCCCCACAAGCGGGCACAAAAGGCCAAGGCAATCCAGTGGCACAATATGGTGATGTCGCGTGGAACCAACATTACACGCCCTTCGGCGAAGCCCTCATCAGCAACGCCGCAAATGACAATCAAGGCGGCTTTACGGGGCATATTAAGGATAAAGCCACAGGCCTGAACTATATGCAGGCACGGTATTACGACCCGAAAATTGGGCGGTTCTTGAGCCCTGACCCCGGCACTTTCTTGGAAAAGTCGTATCCTGGGCAATTCAATAGATACGCTTACACATGGAACGACCCGATTAACGCAAACGACCCTGATGGGGAGTTCGTAAACTTTGTTGCAAAATTTGTTATTGATGTCGGTCTTGAAGAGGCAATTCAGGCCGCATCAGGGCAAGAAATTAACCTTGGCTCAGCTGTAAAAGGCGCAGCGATAGGCGTCCTCGACCCAACTAAGACAGCCCGGAAAGTTGCGAAGCTTGGGAAACTGGCCAACACAGCTAGGAAGGCCAAAATTCAATCCAAAAATAAAACCACAAGTAAAGTAGGGACAACTTGTTGTTTTGTGGCGGGTACACTTGTTGAAACTGAATTGGGGTTGCGGCCAATTGAAAAAATTAAAGTTGGCGACTTGGTTCTCTCAAAAGATGAAGAAACGGGTACCACTGAATATAAGCCTGTGCTCGATCTCCTTCCAGCGCATAACCGAGTTATTTGGGTATTAAAGACAGTATCTGAATTAGGACACTCCCACACCTTTCAAACTACCGATGATCACCCTTGGTGGATTGAAGGACATGGTTGGAAACGTACAGACGAGTTAAGTGCTAAAGACATTCTATCTACTAATACGGGCTTGAAGGTAAGTGTTTTATCTATAAAAAATACGAAAACCTTACAACCTACTTTTAATATTGAAGTAGCGGACTTTAATACGTACTTCGTTGGCGAAAATAAGGTCTGGGTTCATAATGCTTGCGGCCCAGTAAAAATATCGAACCAAAAGCAAAATGCGCATGTTGCTGGCACAAATGAACACCAAAGAAGAGTTGCAAATGGGAAGCCCACATCAACCTTTGATGATCGCAAAACCGCTGATGCGCTTACGAATGACACTGTTGCTACTGGTACTAAGAATGTTGATTCTGCTGGCACGGTAACGTACCGTAAGGATTATAGCCCAGATCGCGTGGGTACAGGCCCCAAAGGGGGCAGCCAAAGTCAGGTAAAGGTTCACCAAGATTCAAAAGGCGTATGCCATGGCCATCCATGTGGACCAGAAAATTAAGAATAGAGAATTGTAATGATTTTAGAGAATGACATCTATTTGCGCCTTCCGTTAGACTACAAGTCGATCTCCGATAAAATCCTCAACGGGTGTAACCAAGCACTATTGAAATACCTTTTAGAGCGTTTTTGGGTGACCGATGATACAGATTTAAATGATGATTTAGGGTTTGTATTTCTTCTTAAATCTAGGTCGGACGCAACAACAGAAAACGATTATCAATACAAACTTTACTTATCTTGTGTTTTGGATGTTGCTACATTGAGAAAATATAAGTTCCTGAATGATGAAAATAGTTGGATACAAATATCCATTGATGGCAACGAAGAATTTTCATCTGACATGTTAGCGAAACCTATAATCGAGAAGCTGAGTTCATTCGGTTATATTTATTTAAATTCTACCGAGTTAAGATCGGGCGTTAGTGATCGCATCAAGAACAAACTCAACTCCTTTGATGGCAACTATTTTAACTTATTATTCACGGAATACTAAAGCACTAAATATTGCAAATAGTTTGTAGACATTCTGTTTGATAAAACTAGACGCAGGGAATGTCCCAATTAGTTTGCAGAATGAGTAACGCGTGAAGCTTCTGATAGAGGGCGACACCTAACCTATTTACAAGCCCTAACTCGCATTAGCAAACAGCTCAGGATGCGCCGCATCTGTAGCCGCTTCTTTCGGCAAATAAACCGTAACATGTGTGCCTTCATCTTCTTCTGATTCCAGCTCTACCCAGCCGCCATGGCGTTCTACGAAGCGCTGCACCAATGCGAGACCGAGGCCTGCTCCGCCGCGGCTGGACTCAAATGAGGCGAAGACTTGGGGTTGGCGATCTGAGGGGATTCCAACGCCGTCATCCTTAACCCAAATCATGACGCCGCCGCCATCGGCTGCTTTCCCGCCAAGCTCTATCACGCCGCCTGGCTTGGTGAAGCGTAGGGCGTTTGAGAGCAGATTATAAACCACCTGTTTAAGCCGCGTCTCATCTGCGCGGATAATGCCAATGTCTTTATCGCATTTTAGCTTCATAGAGATGCGCGTATCCTCGGCTTTGGTGGCAACATAATCTAAGGAATGTTCAAGCACATGATAGACATCGACATCGCCGAGTTCGAGGTCGAGGACATTAGCTTCAATCGCTGCAATATCGAGAATATCATCAATGGTTTTCGCGAGGTCTTCGGAGGCGCTTTGAATGGCGAAGATATATTCGCTTTGCTTATCACTCATCTCGCCCGCGCCGCCGCTTTGTAGAAAGTCGGAATAGCCTGAGATCGTGGTCAGCGGCGTGCGCAATTGATAGCTAACATGACCGACAAATTCAGACTTCATGCGGTCGGCTTCTTCCAAAGCTTCGGCGCGCTCGATCAGGGCCGCTTCGGCGCGGCGCGCACTAGTGACATCATCCCAGGCGATCAATGTCGCCCCGTCTGGTAGGGGACGTGAGAGCCACGTTACCATTTTATTATCAGAGCGCGTAATTTCGCCGTCCACATGACGGCGCACTTCGGGATTGGGATCCGTCGCGCGGGCTTTAAGGGAGTTCCAAAACTCGGTATCGTGATAGAGCGGCAGGCTCGCTTCGATCAATTGGGAGAAACGCGGCTTATCTTTGAGGTTATCTTCAGTCAGGTTCCAAAGACGCGCAAAGGCGGCATTGTGAATTTTGAGGCGGCCATCCGTGCCAAAGACGGCAATGCCTTCGGAGAGCTTATCCAGCGTCGCTTTTTGCACATTTATCAATGTGCCAAGCTGACTTTTCAGCGTCATCGAATCCGTCATATCAGAGAATAATAGCGAGATACCGCCATGGGGGTCGCGCATGCGGACAAGGCGCAGCGTGCGGCCATCGGGCAGCGCCCAAAGCTCGTCAGGGGTCTCGTCTGGCCATTCCGTATAAAGGGCCAATTCTTCACGCTTCCAAGAGGCGTAATCAGGCTGTGCCGGGAGTAAATTGCGTTCGCGCAAGTGATCAAGCCAATCACTATGGGCGGGGCGATCTTTAAACCAGCCGGCCTCTATATCAAATAGAGCCGCGAAAGCCTTGTTGTGAAAACTCATACGCTTATCCGCGCCGAAAATCACGATGGCTTCGTCCATCGCGTTGAGCATTTCGTCATGGGCGCGGATGTGACGGGTCAGCGCTTCGCGTAGGCCCTCGGCCTCTGTCGCGTCCATGGCGATACCTGCAACGCCGCCCGAGACGGGGAAGAGCGTCACGGATGTCGATTTATTATTGCCGCCAAGGACGATATTGCGCACATCTTCGACGCGTTCATTCGTATTGAGGGCGCGCTTGGCTTGCTGCGCCGCATGGTCATCCAAATGGGTTTGCTTATCTAAAACATCGCGCACATTTTTGGCCCCAACCGCGTCAACATAAGCGTCATTGACCCAGTTAATCTGCCCTGCCCCCGTCATACGCCAAAGCGGAAATGGCGCGCGGCTCATCATTTCAATAAAGGCAACAGGGTCCACTTCGGCCGTGATACGGTTATTCTCAAAGCGCGAAATCGCTGTGCGCTCATCCTCTCCGCGAATAGAGGCATCTTCTAGCCATAACACAACTTGGCGTCCCGCCACGCGGCCATCGGCTTCGATGACATTGCCTTCGGGGAGGACAACAGTGATTGAAAAGGGCTCACCTTTGCGGCGAAGGCGGGCGATATTTGCGCGCAATGTTTCTGTTTCTTCGGCTTCGCTGATAGTATTTAGATCGGCCAATCCATTTAGAACTCGCTGGGCCATGTCTTTGGTTTTACCCGCCTCAGCAAAGCGCATCATAGAGGCGAGCGCGGCCGGAGATCCGTAAACGCGGGGGTTTCCCCAATCGGAATCGACATCCGGTTTGGCCTCTTCCCAGACGAGGATGAGCCCAGGATAGGCTCCAAAAATTGAATCTAATTGCCCAATTTGGCGATCAAGCGACGCGCATTTATTCTTCCACGCCGCAGCTGAGCCGCCGCTACCATTAGACGCCCGAAGCGCAAAGAGCGAGGCGAGCACGGCAAGCCCAACAGCGCCCGCCGTTACAACCAAATTCATGTCGAGTGTTTCGATCAACACCACTTCCCTTATGACTCAGATTTGGCTTAGCCCGAAGACTGTGTCGTGAAAAGGTTAGATTTAAGCCCTGATGGGACTGAGCGGCATATTTAGAGACTTAAAACGCCCTAAGCGGCAATTTTTTCGATGAAAGCGGCCAAATCAGTCGTGACCTTCTCAACTTGCGCGCTGTCATCACCTTCAGCCATGACGCGAATAAGCGGTTCCGTTCCCGAGGCGCGCACCAAAACGCGGCCCTTATTGCCAAACATGAGGCGCGCATCCTCAATCGCGGAGAGGACATCAGGATGATCCATCGGCGACGCGCCTGAATAGCGCACGTTTTTGAGAAGCTGGGGCACAGGATCAAAGAGTTTGAGGACTTCACTGGCCGGTTTGCCGCTGCGAATAATCTCAGCAAGGACTTGCAGCGCCGCGACTGTGCCGTCGCCTGTTGGCGAGAAGTCGGTCATTAAGAGATGCCCGGATTGTTCGCCGCCGACATTATACCCGTCTAGGCGCATGCGCGCCGCAACATGGCGGTCACCCACCGCGGTACGAATGAAGGTCAAATTCCTCTCTTCAATATAGCGTTCAAGACCCAGATTGGACATGACAGTTGCAACAATACCCGGTTTGGAAAGCTGGCCATTTGTTTGCCAGCCTGACCCGATCAGGGCGAGAAGCTGGTCTCCGTCAATCACCTGTCCCTTTTCATCACACATTATGAGACGGTCTGCATCGCCGTCCAATGCAATCCCGATATCAGCGCCAGTCTCTAAAACCTTGCGAGACAGTGTGCCCGTCGCCGTCGAGCCGCAATCGGCATTAATATTCATCCCGTCCGGGGTTACGCCGATTGGAATGACTTCATCCGCGCCAAGTTCCCAAAGCGTATCTGGGGCCGTTTTATAGGCCGCGCCATTGGCGCAATCGATGACAATCTTTAGGCCTTCAAGGCGCATATTCTTGGGGAATGTCGATTTCACAATTTCAATATAACGCGCTTGGAAATCTTCATAACGGCGCACGCGGCCTAGTTTTTCAGAGACGGCTAAGCCTTCTTTCCATTTCTGGTCCATATAGGATTCAATTTGGAATTCAGCGGCGTCAGACAGCTTGCGGCCATCGGGGCCGAACAGCTTGATACCATTATCAGAAAATTCATTATGCGAGGCTGTAATCATAACGCCTAAATCGGCGCGAAGGCGTGTCGTCATGAGGGCAACGCCAGATGTTGGGATAGGGCCGCAAAGCTTTACATCCATACCCACTGAGGCAAATCCAGCCACCAATGCGGGCTCAATCATATAACCTGAGAGCCGCGTATCCTTACCAATAACGACAGAATGGCGTTTATTGTCGCCATTACGGAAATACTTACCCGCTGCCATACCAAAGCGCATGACATTATCGGGCGTCATTTTGCCGACATTTGCGCGGCCACGGATTCCGTCCGTACCAAAAAATTGTTTTTTCTTAGTCATCTTAGGTCCCACCCACGCAATTTATGTGCCGCTGAAAGGTTGCCAGCGAAATATTGGCTACGAACCAATTGTGTTTTAAATGTGAACTTCGTGCCCTAAATTCTACATATCGTCCGCTTATATGACAAAAATATTAAACAATATCAATGCCAAGACCCTGATATTTCGATGTTTTTACAGTTAATCAAGCTAAGACTACACCTAGATTTATGTGGCCGCATGTGACATTCATCACAATGAAATAAGGCAATTGCGCCGCATTCAAGGACGTCTATTTATGGTTAAGACCGCATTAATAACAGGTGTTACAGGGCAAGACGGCGCCTATTTAGCGCGTCTTTTGCTCGAAAAGGGCTATATTGTGCACGGCGTCAAACGGCGCGCTTCTAGCTTTAACACCTCTCGGATCGACCCGCTTTATGTTGACCCGCATGTCGATGGCGCAAAATTTTTCCTCCATTACGGAGATTTGACGGATTCTACGAACCTCATACGTATTGTGCAGGAAACACAGCCCGATGAAATCTATAATCTTGGCGCGCAAAGTCACGTTCAGGTCAGTTTCGAGACGCCCGAATATACGGCAAATTCTGACGCCATTGGGACATTACGTATTCTCGAAGCTATTCGTATTCTAGGCCTTGAGAAAAAGTCAAAGTTTTACCAGGCCTCAACATCGGAGCTTTACGGTAAAGTTGTTGAAACCCCGCAATCAGAAACCACACCCTTTTATCCGCGCAGTCCCTACGCTGCGGCCAAACTTTACGCTTATTGGATTACTGTCAATTACCGCGAAGCTTATGGCATTCACGCATCAAATGGCATTTTATTCAATCATGAAAGCCCCATGCGCGGCGAAACCTTTGTGACGCGAAAAATTACCCGCGCCGCGTGCCGCATTAAACACGGCCTTGAAGACACGCTTTATCTGGGTAACCTTGAGGCAAAGCGCGATTGGGGCCATGCCCGTGATTATGTCGAAGGCATGTGGCGCATTGTCCAGCAAGAGGTGGCTGACGATTTTGTATTGGGGACAGGCGAGCTTCACAGCGTCAGAGATTTCGTGGAAAGCGCCTTTAAGCACGCCGGGATGATAATTGAATGGTCGGGCACGGGTACAGATGAAATCGGCGTCGATAGCGTAAGCGGCAAAACCGTTGTAAAAATTGACCCCCGCTATTTCCGTCCTGCTGAAGTAGAACTATTACTGGCGGATCCGAGCAAAGCTAAAAACGTCCTTGGCTGGCAAGCCACGACACTGTTTGACGATCTTGTAAAAGAGATGATGGAACATGACATGGCTGAGACGGTTAAGGGGCTATGAGGCTCGATCACCTCACGCAATGGAACGTCGTAATGAGTGATTACTCACTTACTTCCTATCAATATTTTATAAAAGATTCCGTAAGATGACGCTCTACTCTTTAACAGGCAAACGTGTCTGGGTCGCGGGCGCAGGCGGCATGGTGGGCAGCGCCATCATTCGCAGGCTTGCCGCTGAACGGCCTGCTGAAATACTGACCATTTCCTCCAACGCGCTTGACCTTCGCAATCAAGCTGCCACGCAGGCCTGGGTGTCGGATAACACGCCCGACGCCGTCTTTATGGCGGCCGCAAAAGTCGGCGGAATACACGCCAATAATACTTACCCTGCGCAGTTCCTCTATGACAATATGATGATGGCGGCCAATGTGATTGACGCCGCCTATCATTCAGGCACTGAGAAGCTGCTCTTTCTCGGCTCCTCTTGCATATACCCGAAAATGGCGCCTCAGCCAATTAGCGAGGATAGTCTTTTGACGGGACCGCTAGAACCTACCAATGCGCCTTATGCCATAGCTAAAATATCCGGCGTTTATCTTTGCGAAACTTACCGCCGTGAATATGGCGCGGATTTTATTTCGGCCATGCCGACCAATCTTTACGGCCCCGGCGATAATTATCATCCTGAAAATTCGCATGTGATACCCGCTCTTATTCGCCGCGCCCATGAGGCCAAAATAAGCGGCGTAGAAAGCCTCTCTGTTTGGGGAAGCGGGACGCCTCGAAGAGAGTTTTTAAACGCGGATGATTGCGCGGACGCGCTCGTCCACGTCATGAAACATTACTCAGATGCCGAAACCATTAATATCGGAAGCGGCGCTGACATGACGATCGCGACCCTCGCACAAACGGTGTGTGATGTTGTTGGCTTTGAAGGCGATCTCGTTTTTGATACCTCAAAACCCGATGGCACGCCGCGCAAATTAATGAGCGGCGCGAAGTTAAATGAGCTTAACTGGGCTCCAAAAATTGACCTTCGAAGCGGGTTGATGGACGCTTACGCAGATTTCAAATCCCGTATCTAGCGCCCCCAGTCTTAAGCAATATTCACAGCTTTGATATTACAGAAAGCCCGAATACCTTCCGCCGCTAATTCACGGCCATAGCCTGAACGCTTAACACCACCAAAAGGCAAATGCGGATTGGAGCCGGTCATGGAATTGACAAAGGTCGCGCCGGCTTCAAGGTCGCAAATCGCCTGTTCTTGCTCCGCTTTATCTTGGGTATAAATAGCCGAGCCAAGACCGAAGGGGGAGCTATTGGCGATCTTTATGGCTTCATCCAAAGTCTCGACTTTAAAGAGTAGCGCAACAGGCGCGAAAATTTCTTCGTGATAAGCGTCAGAGCTTTCAGGGATATTCTCCAAGATGCCCGGCGTGAAATAAAATCCGTCCCCGCCCACAGCTTTACCGCCCGTCACGCGAACAGCGCCGTCTTTAAGGGCGTTATCCACCTGCGCGGTCACTGTTTCTAGACTGTCCTTATTTACAAGCGGTCCAATGTCTGTCCCATCTTCCATCGGATCGCCGACCTTTAAGGCTTCAAAGCTATCAACCATCCGCGCTTTGACGTCGTCATAAATATCAGCGTGAACAAAGAAACGTTTCGCGGCGATACAGCTCTGCCCGTTATTTTGTGTACGCGCTTTTGTACCGATTTTTACGGCCTCCCTAACGTCCGCAGAGGGCATAATAATGAAAGCGTCCGACCCGCCGAGCTCTAACACCGTCGGCTTTATCTCTTGCCCGCAAATAGAGGCCACTGACGCGCCTGCCGGTTCGGATCCTGTCAGCGTTGCCGCTCGGACGCGATCATCACGTAAAATCCGCTCTACCTTAGCCCCGCCAATCAAAAGCGTCTGAAACGCGCCATCAGGAAAACCTGCGCGCCTGAAAACATCTTCAATATAGAGCGCGCATTGCGGCACATTAGAGGCATGTTTAAGCAATCCCGTATTCCCTGCCATCAGGGCCGGCGCTGCAAAACGAAGAACCTGCCAAATCGGATAATTCCACGGCATCACGGCTAAAACAGGCCCGAGCGGAAGGTATTTGCGGTAAGACTTGGTCGCCTGCGTTTTCACGATATCGTCCGCCAAGTGCTGGGCGGCTGTATCAGCATAATAATCGGCGCCGACAGCAGATTTAAGAATCTCAGCCTTAGCAGAAGCATAAGTCTTGCCCATCTCTAAAGTCACAATCTTCGCAAGGTCGTCAACTTCGTCTCGCAATATCTGAGCGACCTTGCGCATATGCTGCGCGCGTTTTTCAAAAGACCACTTACGAAGCTCATGAAAAGCAACAACAGATTTGGCCAGCGCCACATCAACCTGGGCGTCTGTATGCGCCTCAAAACTCTTGATGATTTCGCCCGTTGCTGGGTTTTGTGTTTGAATAGCCATATCTTGCTCGCTTAGAAATCTTGCACCTATATTACGCGCAGAACTCTTTTTCGTTTCAAGCTAAAATGTCAAAGCGATAATTTGGCTATTTTGAGGTAAATTTCGCCGCGCTTTATATGGCGGCGGGACTTGGACTAACTTTAAAGTAAAACATCCGCGTCATTAAAATCATAGAGACCGACGTCATGTGCAAAGTCTTGCAAGAAAGCCGTTTCACCAGAATCTAGATTTGAAGGGATAGCGGCCATGTCTGAGAACATATCATTTAATGGCTGACCCGCAGGCGGTGTTCCGCTGAAGTCAAAATTTCCAGCATCCAAATCAGCAAGGTTATGGCCCACAATGGTCAGTGTATTCCCAAGGCCAAAATCAAAGATAACATTGGCGCCAGCATCATTGCCTAAAGCTTGCAAGCTAGCAAAATCCGTAACTGTGCCGCCAAAGATATGAATGACTTCATTTAAGGTAAAACCCGTGATCACGTCAGCTTCATCAACGACTTCATCATAGCCAAAACTATCCACGCCGGCGCCGCCATTAAGGCTGTCATTGCCGCCCCCGCCCGCGAGGTAATCATTACCGCCATTGCCGATAAGAATATTAGCATTGAAATCCCCAATCAAGTTATCATCATGGCCAGATCCAAATATACGTTCGATGGAAACAAAGCTATCGCCCGCAGCATCTCCTGTCGACGCTGTGCCCAAACCTGACATATTAATAGTTAAGCCCGAGGATGACGCCAGATAAGAGACCGTATCCGTCCCTGTGCCGCCATCGTGACTATCCGCGCCTGCGCCGCCAAAGAAGAAGTCATTATCTGCGCCGCCTGACATAATATCGTCGCCGTCTTGGCCAAAAATTGTATCCACGCCGTCTCCGCCATTAATCGTGTCATTACCGTCGCCCCCCAAGAGGCGGTCATTACCGCCCTCGCCGTTTAGCGTATCATTGCCATCGCGGCCTTCCAGACGGTTATTGGCCGCGTCACCTGTTATATTATCGTCAAAATCAGAGCCAAAGACCCATTCAATAGAGGTGTAGCTATCACCTGCGGCTTCGCCGCCCGTTCCGCCTGTCGTGAGGTCAAGCGTTACGCCGGCCGCCGCAACTGTGAACATCGCAATATCAACGCCTGTTCCGCCGTCAAAACTGTCCGGGCCGTCGCCGCCAAAGAGACGATCATTGCCGCCAAGGCCAAATAATGCATCATCGCCGTCGTCGCCGCGTAATTCATTCGCGCTATTATTGCCTGTAAGGCTGTCATTAAAGTCAGAGCCGTAAACCGCCTCGATACCGAAATACGTATCACCTGCGGCGTCGCCGCCCGTGCCCCCCGTGAGCATATTAACGGTGACGGCCGCTGCTGCAAAACTATAATTGGCCACATCAAAGCCAGCACCGCCATTGAGTTGGTCATTGCCCGCCGAGCCGTAAAGCTGATCATTGCCGTCTTGGCCGCGCTGAATGTCATCACCGTCGCCGCCATAGAGACGGTCAATCCCGCCGCCGGCGTTAATCGTGTCATTCCCGTCTTCGCCATAGAAAAATTCATTGGCAGATGAACCTGTGATAACGTCATTGAAATTAGAAAGGTAATAGCGCTCTATGCCAGAATATGTATCGCCCGCCGCATAACCAATTGTCCCGCCCGTGAGAACATCAACGACAACTCTTGCGTCAGCCACCCGGTAATCAACGCTGTCAAACCCGTCTCCGCCATTGAGACTATCTGCCCCTAAGCCGCCAATAAGGCGGTCTGCTCCAGCCGCGCCGCTGATGACATTATCGCCATCATCACCGGTAAGAACATCACTACCCGTCGTGCCTTCAAGATTTTCAAATCCCGTAAAACTCGCCAATGTAAAAGCGCCTTGCATGGCCATCCCAGCCCCAAGGTCCACCGTAACGCCTGTAGAGGTTTGCAAGAAACTCAACAAGTCTACACCAGCCCCGCCATCATTTAAGGAAGTTGAATTGATATTGTAAACGATGTCGTCCCCATTACCGCCATACTGAAATTCGCCGCTTGACAGAATATCATTTCCATTGCCGCCATATAAGGTGGTATTCGCTCCGCTGCCTGTGAGCGTGTCATTTCCATCACCGCCATGGATAGACCTAAGATTATTGCCCGCCGTTATGACATCATCGCCCAAGCCGCCAAAGGTGTCTCCGGTTGCGGAAATGTTACGGCTCGTGGCATCCGTGTCGAAGATGAAATCAGACGCCGTTAGACTTGCCAAGTTAGTATTCGCAATCGTCAGGCCTTCAATGTTTAAGCCCCACCGCGTTACAAGCGTTACGTCAGCACCGTCTTGAGTCATGTAAGGCGATAGCTGGTCAAAACTGCTGATCCCGATGCCGCTAAGATCAATCACGTCAACGCCTGACACAAAATCTTCTAGTATTGTGTCCTGACTTCCGCGCTGTGATACAGCAAATGTGTCTGCGCCCTCTCCGCCATATACGGCATTAGTGCCTAACCTAGCGTTGATAAAGTCGTTTCCATCGCCGCCATGAATATCTTCATCCCCTGATCCGCCCGTAAAGCTATCATCTCCTACGCCGCCAAAATATGTCCTATCAAGCGCGTTTCCGGTAAAACTCCGGCTTGCTGGATCCGTATCAAAGATGAAGTCAGCCGCTGATAAGTCGGCGGCTGTTGTATTTTCAATCACTAGCCTCTCAAAGGAACTATTTGGCCAAACCGTATCAATAATAAGATTGGCTCCGTTTTGCGTCATAAACGGGACGAGTTGGTCATAACTACTAACGCCCATACCGCTTAAATCGATAAAATCTATGCCGTCTTCAAAGTCTTTAATGATGGTTATATGATTGCCCCGCGCAGAGACGATAAAGGTATCAGCTCCCGTTCCGCCCGTCAGATTATTAGTTCCGCCCAGACCGTCCAATGTGTCATTGCCAGCAAGCCCATCAATCGTGTCGTTGCCCGCCGTTCCGACAAGTGTATTATCGCCGGCATCCCCCATTATATCGGCATATAAGGGTTGGTCATCTGGTTTTTGCGCCAGAATGATGGAGTCAAGGGTGGTCAAATCCAATTGGTCAAAATTATATTCAAATATACGGCGCATGTGGCGTTCTCCCTCTGGGATTTGAACACTATCACTTCGCCGCTATGATTGAACCCCTACATTTAAAGGATTACAGCTGTAAAAACAATCACTTGCCACTTAAATGACAGACTACCCTCAACATACATTATTTCGTATGCCGCGACAAATGCTCCATATATTCTTTAACTTTCCCGCCCTATAAGGCCTTGATGTTCAAAAACGTTTCAACATTTTTGCGCCTTCTGCGCACGGGCTGGGTGCTAACGCGCCATGACGCGCTTGTGCCCCAAGAATATGTCGGCGCAGTGCCTTTGCCCGTTCGTCTTCTAGGCGGCGTTTCGCGCCTATTCGCTATTCGCGGGCGGGCTGATAACCCTGGGGAGCGTTTTGCCAATGCGCTGGAAAAACTAGGGCCTGCCTATATTAAATTTGGGCAAATCCTATCGACGCGCGGCGATATGCTCAACCCCGTTTTTGTCAAAGGGCTCGCGCGCCTCAAAGACAAAGTCCCCTCATTCCCTATGGCTAAGGCCGAAGAGATGCTAAAAGCTGAATGGGGCGTGCCGTGGCAGGACAAGCTCACCAGCCTGTCCGAACCAATTGCCGCCGCCTCTGTCGCCCAAGTCCATAAAGGCGTTTTGAAAACGGGCGAGACCGTCGCCGTTAAAATTCTACGCCCAGATATTCAGCGCCGCATGCGCAATGATATGGACGTGTTAAAGATGGTGTCATCTTTGGCAGAATTTTTCGTCCCCGACTCTAAACGCCTTGGCCCTAAGAAATTTGTCGAAACGGCTGACCGCGCCGTCATGTTAGAACTTGATTTACGCCTCGAAGCGGCAGCCTGCTCTGAGCTTTCAGACCCCGCCGAAGAAACAGGGCTTTACAAAGTCCCAGAGATTCACTGGGGTCTTGGCGGTAAAAATGTCATGGTCACGCAGTGGATAGACGGCATGGCTCTCTCCGATGAGGCCATATTAAACCTGCCCCAAGCCGAGCGCACGGAGATTGCCCGCAAAGTGATGCAAAGCTTTCTCGCCTGCTCTTTTGATTACGGCGTTTTTCATGCGGATATGCATGAAGGCAATATGATCATTAGCGAAGACGGCACCTTATGGCTTATCGATTTCGGCATTCTGGGCCGCCTCGCCCCTAAGGAACAGCGCTTCCACGCCGAAATTCTCTACGGCTTTTTGATGCGCGATTATCTGCGCATTGCCGAAGTCCATTTCGAAGCAGGATATGTCCCCGCCCATCACACGATTGAAGATTTTGCTTCGGCGCTCAGGTCGGTCGGCGAACCTATTTTTGGGCAAACGGCAGAGAACGTCGCCATGTCCAAAGTCCTATTGCAGCTTTTCGAGATTACTGAAATCTTCGATATGGAAATGCAGCCTCAACTCATCATGTTGCAAAAAACCATGATGCAGACCGAAGGCGTGTGCCGCCGCCTCGACCCGAATTTTGATATGTGGGAAATTAGCCGCCCCATCGTTGAAGCCTCTATGCGGCGCGAGCTGGGCGTTGAAGGCCGCGTCAATGACTTGCTCACAGGCCTCGACAAAGCCCGCCGAACGCTCGAACGCCTGCCAGACGCAACAGAAAACATCGCGGCTCTGGCTAAGGCGTGGGCCGATGGCGATGTCGATCTGTCAAAAGGCCCGCCAAACACCCATTCCCCTGCCAAGACAACACTCTGGAAGCCTATTGCATATGTAGGAACAGGCGCGGTATTAGCTTTGGGCGGCGTATGGGCCGCAACGCAGCTTTAAATCCATAAATTTGGACAAAAATTATGAGCGATAAGAACTTTTGGAGCATAATAGATAAAACAAAAGCGGACGATCAGGACACACAGTCCCAGCAACTAAAAGTGCATTTAAGTCAACTAAGTAAAGACGACCTGATAGCATTTGAAGCCGTTTATCGGGCCAAACTATCCAAGGCTTTTCATTGGGATTTATGGGCCGCTGCTTATATCATAAATGGTGGTTGTTCAGATGACGGGTTTGACTATTTTTGCGACTGGCTGATTTCACGCGGACAAAAAGTATATGTAGATGCGCTCGAGAATCCGGAAACTCTAGTAGGTGAAGCAACGCCTTGGGAAACAGAATTTGAAGAATATCGTTATATTATGATGGAAGTTATGGAGGACGTTCACCACGGTGAGTTTCCACTGCCAAGCGTTACCCGACCACCTGAACCACTTGGAGACTCGTGGGACGAAGAAAGTGTTGAAGAAAAATTTCCTTTGCTCGCATCATGGGTTAACTCTAGCGTTGAAACAGTAGTTCAGCCATTGCCAACGGAAACGCAAAAAAAACCAAGGACTTTCTGGCAACGACTGTTTGGAAAAAAATGACAGACAAACGCATACTTTTGATTATTTGCGGCGGGATCGCGGCCTATAAATCGCTTTTCCTTATTCGCGTGCTGGCAAAGCGCGGGATTGCCTCGCGTGTTATCATCACGCGCGGCGGGACTGAATTTGTGACGCCGCTTTCTGCGGGCGCGCTCTCTGGCGATAAAGTTTATTCCGATCTATGGGATCTCACGGATGAAGCCGAGATGGGGCATATCGAATTGTCGCGCTCTGCCGACCTTGTGGTTGTCGCGCCTGCCACGGCGGATATCATGGCCAAGGCCGCGCATGGTATTGCTAATGATCTTGCCACCACGACCCTCCTCGCCACGGATAAACGGGTGCTATACGTGCCTGCCATGAATGTGCGCATGTGGGAAGCCGAGGCCACGCAGCGCAATATTGCGACCCTGAAAAAAGACGGCGCGCTTTTCATTGGCCCTGATGCGGGCGCTATGGCCTGCGGTGAATTTGGCGAAGGCCGCATGAGCGAACCCGAAGAAATTGCGGACGCGATTGAAGCCGCGCTCGCGGGCGAAACCACATTAGACGGATTAAAAGGACCAAAACCTTTGAAAGGCAAAGCGGCGCTTGTAACGGCAGGCCCAACACGCGAGCCGATTGACCCTGTGCGTTATCTCTCAAATCACAGCTCTGGCAAACAAGGCTATGCCATTGCGAGCGCTCTCGCGGCTCTGGGCGCAGAGGTCACCCTCGTCTCCGGCCCCGTGGCGATTAAAGCCCCAAGCACTGTGAATTTAGTGAAAGTAGAAACGGCGCGCGAAATGCTAACCGCCTGCGAAGCCGCCCTACCCTCTGACATATTTGTGTCAGTCGCCGCTGTCGCAGATTGGCGGCCCGCTGGCACGTCAGGCACAAAAATAAAAAAAGACGGCAAGGCCGTTCCGCCTCTTATTCTTGAAGAAAATCCCGATATCCTCAAAACGCTTTCAACCGCGAAAAATCGCCCCAATTTGGTCGTCGGCTTCGCTGCAGAGACCAATGACGTGATCAAGCATGCCACTGCAAAGCGACTGCGAAAAACATGTGACTGGATCGTTGCCAATGATGTATCAGGAGATGTCATGGGCGGAGATCATAATAAAATGATTCTCGTAACGGATGACGGCGCAGATGAATGGCCAAGGCTTTCAAAAGCCGACAGCGCCAAACGTCTGGCAGCGAAAATTGCGGAGCATTTTGCATGAGACTTTTATTAAGCGCCCTTTTACTTTCAATATCCGTCTCAACGCCCATTGGGGCTTGGGCTGATAACATCGCGGGCTGCGAAGTCGTCTTAATGGAGAAAATTGCGCAGGAAGGCCTAGAAGGATCAGCCGAAGTCGCAAGCTTTCGCCCCGCTGAAGATTTCATAGCCAGTATATATGACGATGAGACAGAAGTGCTGCGCGAGATAGACGGCCTGCCCATTCGCGCCATCATGTGCAAACGTCAAAGCGTTATCCCCAGCTTGCGTGATTTCCCAATCGTCGCAACCGGAACGCCCTTCATGATTTCTCAGAATTTTGACAGCACTGACTCAGGCTTAACAACGGTCTATTTCCAAGACGGCAAATTCCGCTCTAGCTATAAGGGCCCGGAGCTTGACGCGAAAATAGATGCCAAAATGGCCGACCGTATGGAGGTCTTTAATCTGCAGCCGCATGACTTAGCGGAAAAGGAAAAAGCGATGCTGGATCGCAAAACAGCTCAGACTGATGAAAACCTCGCTGATGAAAACCTCGCTGATGAAAACCTTGCTGATGCAGACACTCCAGATGAAAATAAAATGGGTGAAAATAAAGTAGATGAAGACAACCCAGATAAGGACAAAGTGAAGGCTCAAGTCGCGTCTGAGGATGAATTACTGGGCGTATCAATGGAGCCCCCGAAGGCGGATAAAACCGCCTCTGAAGATGAGCTTTTGGGCGTTTCAAAAGCCTCATCCACAGAAGAGTCTAATATTAAAGATGACAGCGAAACCGAATCCAAGGATGGAAAAGAGGCTGCCCCTAAACAAAAAGCAATTACAAAAGAGCAGCACGACACTTATAAATAAGGCTGCTCTATGTCCCTCATCGTTGAAATAAAAAAGCTCGCTCACTTTGGCGATCTAGACCTTCCCAAATATGAAACTGTTCTTGCAGCGGGCGCAGACCTTCGCGCCGCCGTTGAGGAACACGCCCCTATGGTTCTCAGGCCCGGCGCGCGCGCCCTTGTCCCAACGGGATTAGCTATGGCCTTGCCAGCAGGATATGAAGCGCAAATTCGCCCGCGTTCGGGGCTGGCGTATAAGCACGGGATCACCTGCCTGAACACACCTGGCACGATTGATGCAGATTACCGCGGTGAAGTGAAAGTGCTCTTGATTAATCACGGCGATACGGCCTTTACCATCAACCGCGGTGAACGCATCGCGCAAATGGTTATCGCGCCAATTACGCAGCCAGATTTTGAAGCGGTGGCTGAGCTTTCAGAAACTGTGCGCGGCGCAGGCGGATTTGGGTCAACAGGAACACAATAATTATGCATGTCTTACGCGTTATCAGTTTAAGTTTTTTAGCGCTCTGGTTTTTGGTTTCAGCCGCATATGCGCAAACACCCGTTCAAAAACATGGTGATTTACGTGTTGCCGGAAAACATATTGTCGATAAGCGCGGGGCCGTGACATCACTTGCCGGGCCAAGTTTTTTCTGGAGCAATACGGGATGGGGCCAAGACCGCTTTTACACCAAAGGTGCTGTCGACACATTTGCGCGCGATTGGAAAGCTGGCATTATTCGCGTTGCTGTTGGCGCGCAAAATGATGGCAGCATTCTCAAAGATAGACGCGGGAACCTGACAAGAGCCCAAACCGTCATCGAGGCGGCGATAGATAATGGGCTCTATGTCATAATTGATTGGCATTCACATCAGGCTGAGAAAGACCTCGGAGAAGCGCAGGCCTTCTTTACGCATATGGCCAAAAGATATGGGCACACACCCAATGTCATTTACGAGGTTTATAATGAGCCGCTCGACACCACGGATTGGGACAAAACCATAAAACCTTATGCCGAAAAAATGATCCAAACCATCCGCGCAATCGATCCCGACAACCTTATCATTGTTGGCACGCAAAGCTGGTCAACGGGGGTAGATAAAGCGGCTGATCGCCCTATTAAAGGGCAAAGCAACATCCTTTATGCACTCCATTTTTACGCGGCCACCCATAAAGATTTTGTCCGCGAAAAGGCGCAATATGCTATCAATAAAGGCCTACCGATTATTATTTCGGAATGGGGCACAGTCACCTATTCTGGCGACGGATATATGGACGCCGCCTCAACCCATGAGTGGATGCGCTTTGCGAAAAAGAATGGGCTAACCCAATTAAATTGGTCCGTGAGTGATAAAAATGAGAGCGCCTCTCTATTTAGATCTGGGGCCTCATCACATGGCCGCTGGTCAGATAAAGACCTAACACCGTCAGGCCGCCTCGTGCGCAATATCATGCGCAATTGGTAATTGATCTAAAGTCTTACAAACCCGCCGCGACATCACAAAGCCTCTGAATATCCGCAGCGTCATGATAAAGTCCTAATCCAATGCGCAGAACATTGCCGCGGACATCTGTAATGATGTTATGTTCATGCAATGCCGCCTTCCAAGCCTGCGCTTTTTCATGTTCAAGCGCGAGAAAACGGGCGGAGCGATTTACCGTGACATCATTTAATTGACGGGCCGAACTCAATTGGCCAGCGTCACCGTTTTTAATCGCCGCCGCCAGCTGGGTCTGCAATCCCCCAACATGATCGCTCACCGCCGTTACAGCTAGGCCTTCTCTTCCGAGCATATCTCTCACCGCATTAAACCGGTACAGCCCCGACGGGTCGAAGGTTGCGCCTAGAAATCGCCCGCCATCACGCGAGTATCCCACACCGCCTTTTGGCGGCGCGACAAGATCGCCAAAGGCGGCGTACCACCCCGTAATTTCGGGGCGAGGCGCAAAGCCGGGCGGGGCGTGCATGAAACAGACGCCTTCCCCCGCCATGGCATATTTATAGCCGCCTGCGAGGTAGAAGACCTTATCCGCGACGGCGGAGAGGTCTGTCGGCACGGCCATAAAGCCGTGATAGCCGTCCATGACTACCCACGGGCCTTCAGGTTTTGAGAGCCTTGCCAATTCTGTCAGGCCGCCAAAAACATGCCCTGAATTAAAGAACACATGGCTGGTAAAAACAATGTCGTAATCTCCGGCTTTCGCGGCGGCCAAAAAACGGGCGTCAAAAGTTTCAGCCGGATGGACGGGAATAATATCGGCCGTAACCCGCCCGCTTTCCTCCCAGCGTTGGCGCTGCCGCGTTAAAGAATGAAATTCACCATCTGTTGTCAGAACTTTTATCGGGCGAGCTTCCAGCCCCGAAAATAATGTCACAATGAGGTTATGCGTATTGGGGGCGAAAACGAGGGTCTCAGGGTTTGGCAGCTTTAACTCCCGCGCAATATGGCGCTGGGCCGCTGGATAAATATCTGAAAATACATGATCCCATTTATCATCCGCCAGACGCGCGGCATCGTCGAAGGCTTGCATCTGTCCATGAAAAGCAGCGTCTGGCCAGAGGTGATGGCTATGCGCGGCCATATGCAGGCGGTCAGGCGCGGCGCTCAGTGATTTGGAAAATAAGGACTTATAAGACATGACCTTACCTTATCGCATATCGCCATCACCGCAATTACCGTATAGGATAAGCCCATGAGTGATGATTCCAATTTTACATATGGCAAATATCTAGGGCTTGAGACGCTGCTCTCGGCGCAAAGCCCTCTGACAGATAAACATGACGAGATGCTGTTTATTATTCAGCATCAAACCTCTGAGCTTTGGATGAAACTTGCCGTGCATGAACTGTTCTCAGCGCGGAGCGCCATTCGCAATGATGATTTACCGCCCGCTATGAAAATGCTCGCGCGTGTGTCCCGAATATTTGAGCAGTTAAATTCCGCTTGGGATGTGCTGCGCACCCTTACGCCCAATGAATATACGGCCTTTCGAGATGCCTTTGGCGCAGGGTCCGGGTTTCAGTCTTGGCAATATCGCGAGATTGAATTTTTACTGGGCAACAAAGCCGCTCGGCATTTGGAGACGCATAAAGATCACTTCGCTTATGGGCGTTTAGAACAAGCCCTCAACGCACCGAGTCTTTATGATGAAACCACAGCCCTTTTAGCGCGGCGCGGCTTTATGATTGACGCTGTCCACTTAAAACGAGACGTGAGTCTGAATTACGCTGCCAACGATTCTGTTCGCGCAGCTTGGCTGTCCATATACCAAAACCCTAAAGAGAATTGGGATCTATTCGAGCTCGCCGAAAAGCTCGTCGATTTCGAAGATTACTTTCGCCGTTGGCGTTTTAATCATGTCACCACCGTTGAGCGCGTCATTGGATTTAAGCGCGGTAGCGGCGGAACCTCTGGGGTGAATTACTTAAAGGCGATGCTCGATGTTGTCCTTTTCCCTGAACTATGGGACATAAGAACTGAATTATAGTTAGCCTAGTCAAGGAACCCCACATGTCCGATCTCATTCGCGGTAAAATCTACGATAATATTATGCAGACAATGGGCAATACGCCGCTTGTCCGCCTGCCCCGTATCACCGAAGGCATGCCAGCTGATCTCTGTTATAAGCTTGAGTTTTTTAACCCAATCGCCTCGGTCAAAGACCGTATCGGCATTGCGATGATTGAGGATCTAGAAGCCTCAGGTAAGTTAAAGCCAGGCGGGACAATTGTTGAGCCAACATCTGGAAATACAGGCATTGGCATTGCTTTTGCGGCAGCGGCCAAAGGCTATAAGGCGATCCTTGTTATGCCTGAGCAAATGTCAATTGAGCGCCGTAAAATGATGAAGCTCCTTGGGGCTGAACTTGTCCTCACTGAGGCCGCGGGCGGCATTCCAGGCGCAATGGCGAAAGCGGATGAAATTTGCGCAAATACGCCAGGCGCCGTGCAAGCTGGACAATTCGTCAACCCCGCTAATCCGGCCATTCATTACAAGACAACGGGGCCTGAGATTTGGAATGATTGCGGCGGACAGGTTGATGCGTTTATTGCGGGCGTCGGCACAGGCGGAACCCTCACAGGGACCGGAAAGTTCCTCAAAGAGAAAAATCCCGGCTGCCAAATCATTGCCGTTGAACCTGTCGGCTCACCTATGATTTCTAAAGGCGAAAAAGGCCCGCATAAAATTCAAGGCATTGGCGCGGGATTCATCCCAGATGTTTTAAGCACCGATATTATCGACGATATTGTGCTCATAGATAATGATGCGGCTTTCGGCACAGCCAAACATGTTGCTGCCGAGGACGGCGTGCCCGTCGGTATTTCCTCTGGCGCCGCCATCGCGGCTAGCCTGATTGTGGGCGCCCGGCCTGAGATGCGCGGCAAACGGATTGTCACGATTATTCCGAGCTTCGCTGAGCGATATTTGTCGACGCCGCTTTTTGATTAAAATGAAAAACCTTCCCACATTTGTTCCCGGCCTCGAGCCGGGATCTCCGTCGCTAAAGACCCCCGTTCAAGACGGGGGACAAAGGATGGAGATTAAATGACTCCTGATTACGTCAAACGATATGCCCGTCACCTCGTCCTAAAAGAAATTGGCGGAGCGGGACAATCGGCTCTACTCGCGTCCAAAGTCGCGATAGTCGGCGCGGGTGGATTAGGCGGACCAGCAGGGCTTTACCTCGCAGCAGCGGGTATTGGCCATATCACCATCATAGATGATGACGTTGTCGAAGCCTCCAACCTCCAGCGCCAAGTCCAATTTGTTACGACCGATATCGGAATGGAGAAAGCAACCGTCATGGCGGATACGCTGGATGACCTAAACCCAGATGTTCAGACCAAAGGCCATATTGGGCGGCTGACAAAACGCAACGCGCAGGACCTGCTAAAAGGCCATGATATTATTATTGACGGCGTAGATGATTTTGAAACCCGCTTTGCTATCAATGACGCGGCGCTTGCCCTTGCTATTCCTTTAGTATCAGGAGCCCTAGGCCGCTTTGACGGACAGGTGAGTGCTTTTAGGTCTGATAAAAAAAGCCCCTGTTACAGATGTTTCGTGCCTCATATACCGCCCGATGCGGAGACCTGTTCACAAGTTGGCGTCGTGGGCGCATTGGCCGGCGTGATAGGCTCAATGATGGCGCTCGAGGTTGTGAAAATCATAACCGGCGCAGGCGATCCGCTTATTGGAAAGGTCTGGTTATTTGACGGGCTTAAAGCCGAAGCCAGAACTGTTACTCTGCCTCAAGATCCAAATTGCCCTGCCTGTAGCTAACTGCGAATACGGCGATTATAGCGAATTTTAATGCCGGCGTTACGGCGGCTTTTAAAACCCCGGCGGCGATTCACAAAACCGCCAGACCCAAATGCCCCGACAGGCGCAGAATAAATACGGCGGCGTTGAGGGCGGTTAGCGCTGTTTAATTGACTTTCAAGCGCGTCAATACGCTCTGCTTGCGCAGCTAGGCGTTCACTTTGAAGTGCGGCGCGCTGCTTAGCAAAGCCGTTATTATTACGTTTATATACAACTATCGGCGCAATAGGCGCCGCCATGGGCGCAGCGCGGTAAACCCTAACGCCCTTCTCGCAGCTCACATCGACTGAACTCGACTGCCCATGATGACAGGCCATCGCTGTGCTGGGTAACATCATAGCTAAGGCCGTTAAGGATAAGGTCAATTTACGCATGCTGAACTCCATTTACGCGAAGCTTAGCAGAAGTTAGAAGAATCTCCACGCTCTGCATGTGTCAGGCGAGTTTTAACGTTAGTTTTCGGGCCTCCATCGCCGCATAATCTTCCTCGCAAGCCGCTAACATGTCGCGATATTGCGGCGGAACAACAGGCTGTGTCTCAGGCGGCGGCGCAAAGCCTGTGGAGCTTTCGACAGATTTATACCAATAAGGCGCCCAAGCGCCATCTTCATCCCGCGCGCCTTTTTCCCATGACAACATGGCAGTATCAAAGGGTATGTCTATGGCATGACAAAGCTGACTAAGCATCGTTTTTGGCCAGCGCAAAATATCCAACGAATCGATAACAGGGGGGCGGCCCAATTGCTCCCAGAGTCTTCTCTGCGGGGCGAATCCAAGATCGTCTAAATCAAACGCATCACGGCCTTTGATGTAAGACGCGATAACCCTCGCAGGCTCTCGAATTAGAAAGAAGTGTTTTGCAGCTGTTTCATGTTTTGAATACGCCCAATCCATGGGAAAACCTTCGAGCATATGATGGGGCATATGTTTTTGAAAACAGTAAGCGGTCTCAGTTGGCGCAGAACATAGCTCCGCAACTTCTTGAGGGTCATATTCATGCCGCGCCAATGTTTCATCACGGCCCGGATGGGCCTTGCCTGAAACTTTCAGGAAAGGCGCAAAATATGGTTCATCTATCACGCTGCAATCTGCCCGCGCGCCAAAACTGCGCATCATCGCCGTCGAGAGATTTCGCGGCCCCGACCACATCGCGATAATCGTCACTAGGCGTTATCGCTGTGGATGAGCTTTAGATAAAGGCCCTGCAAACGCTCAACCATTGGCCCGCGCTTACCGCTGCCAATTTTGCGGCCGTCAATCTCGCCGACAGGGGCCAGCCCTGCAAAGGTGCCTGTTGTAAAGGCTTCATCCGCGCCATAGCATTTCATGAGGCTGAAGTTTTTCTCAAAGACAGGAATATCATTGGCCTTGCAAAGGTCGATAATTTTACGCCGCGTAATTCCGCCAAGACAATAATCACCTGAAGATGTCCAGACCTCGCCTTTGCGCACGATAAAGAAATGGGTTGAATTACAGGTCGCGACAAAGCCTTGTGGATCCAGCATTAAGCCCTCATCTGCGCCCGCTTTGATGGCTTGGATACAGGCCGTGATGCAATTAATTTTGGAATGCGAATTAAGGCCAGGGTCTTGTACATCAGCGCGGCCCCGGCGCACCGAAACAGTATAGAGCGAGAGCGGGTTCTCTGCTGTTTTGGGATTGGCCTTTTTAAACTCAGGCGCAATAACAATCGTAGATTTCGACACGACAACGCGCGGGTCTTGATAGGGTGTGCTGCGTAATCCCCGTGTTAGCATTAAGCGAATATGGACATCTTCCGTCATATCATTCGCGCTGAGCGTCTCCAAAAGACGCTCTGTTAGCTGCGTCTTCGTCAAACCAATATCAATATCAAGCGCAGCAGCGCCTTCCCACAAGCGGTCCAAATGATCGTCTAAAAAAGCTATTTTCCCGCCGTGAACGCGCAGACCTTCCCACACGCCGTCGCCCAGCATAAAGCCAGAATCAAAGACGTTTACGACCGCCTTTTCGCGCGGCACTAAATCTCCGTTAACGTTAAATAAAACCGTCTCATTACGAGGGTCAGGGATATAAGCATGGGAACCGTAAGACATGAATCAGTCCTAACAATTTACCCAAAAGAAACAAGCGTCATTCAAAGAAATTGACAACGTTATGTGTTTGAAGGAAACTTCCTCTGTAACGTTAGCAGGATTAAAGATGTTTAAAAAATGGGGCCTCTTACTACTCACGCTTCTCATCAGCATTGTGTTCGCCATAATGGCCGTGACGCCTCCCGCGCCCAAAGACTTAGACACCCCCGCAGATCAATTTTCATCAGCGCGGGCCATGAAAGATGTCGCGATCATTGCCGCCAAGCCTCACCCAACAGGGTCTTTGGAGAACGAAATCGTTCGAGATTATTTAAGTGATCGCCTCAAGGCCCTCGGGATGGAGGTTAGCCTTAGCGAGTCCTATTTGGGCGAGCGCGCGCTTAAACGTCTCAACAAGTGGAGCGGCGAGGCAAAAACCGAGCAAATTATTTTCAATGTCATTGGCGTTCTGCCGGGCGAAGACCGCTTAAAACCCGCGGTTTTACTGATGGCACATCATGATACCGTCTGGGGCTCCCCTGGAGCGGCAGATGATACCGTCGGTATCGCCAGTATTCTAGAGATTGTAGGTAATTTAAAACAGGCTGGAACTCAGAAAAGAGATCTCATAATCCTGTTTACAGACGGAGAAGAAGTGGGGCTCTCAGGGGCCAGGGACTTTTTCAAAAACCATCCGCTAAGAGATAAAATTGGAGCGGTCATTAATTTTGAAGCCCGCGGCGGCGGCGGAACCGTCAATATGTTCCAAACCTCTGCGGAAAATGGAAATGTCGCAAAACTATATGCGCGCACGGTTAAGCAGCCGAGCGCGTCATCATTATCGACCTATGTTTATAATGTGTTGCCCAATGATACTGACCTCACCCCAGCTTTGGAAAGAGATTATGCCGCTTATAATATCGCCAACCTTGGAGACGCAAAATACTATCATTCGCCGAAAATAGACGCGCATGCCCTGGATGAAAAAACCTTGCAACATATGGGCTCGCAAGGGCTGGACCTAACCCGCGCTCTCTTATCTGCAGATGACCTTCCTGCGAAAAAACCAGACGCAACATTCTTTGATGTCTTTGGGATGTTTACCCTTATATATGCGCCGTTTTGGGGGTGGATCTTCCTGGCATTCGCCGCAATCTTAGGCGCATTATCTGTAAAACGAAAACTTAACCGAAAAGAGATAATTAGCGGCTGTCTCAAAATGTTGGGATTTTTGCTGATAGGCGGAGCTCTGCTTTCTGGCCTCAACAGTCTCTCGGGCGGCGGACGCGGGGCTAATTATTATGACCGACTTGCGGCTATTCCCAAATTGGAATGGCTTGCACTCTTTTTATGCTTAGCGGTATTTTTTGCGATTTTCGGCCGGAAGGCCTCATCAGGAAACACGCAGCTTGGCGCTGCTATTCCTCTCTTTTTATTAGCCCTATTAGGGCAGTTTTTCGCGCCGACCGCAGCTTATTTTCTGACGCTACCGCTCTTTTTACGCGCCGCCGCTTCCTTTGCGGTGCAGCGCTGGCCCGATGGTCAAATCAGCGCCGTCATGGCCGCAGCCTTAACAGCCTTGGTTGTTGGCTATATGCTGAGCCTTGAACATTTGCTTATGCTGGGCGTTGGCCCCGACATGCTGGCGGTCGCCATTATGCCCGCTGCTATCGCGGCATTGGCTATCCTACCGCTCTATGCCGGCCTTTCAAAACGTGGAGCTAACTCGTTAGCCATTTCAGGGTTGGCCGTCTCAATTGGGTTAGCGCTCTGGATAAGGCTTGACCCTATCGCCTCTACAGTTCCGCTTTACTAAGCCTCAAAAAAAACAACCCTCCCTCAGCGTGAGCTGAAGGAGGGCCGTCGATTGTAAAGCTACAGAACCCAATTGGGGGAGGGTTTCCGCGGCCCTACGCTCGCTTCGTTGCAATCCGATATGCGCCCAAATTAATTTTGGGTGATGGATCGGTGGGCAATCTTGACCATATTTTCCTCATCAATAAACGAAGAATATTCAGCGTAATCCGCCAATATATCTTTCTCCAAAATATTTTCGAGAGTTGCGCCCCTCGCTATCTCTTCTTTGACACGTTTTTGAATCGTTTTCAACATCTCTTGTGCTTTAATCAAATCCGCTCTTACAGCCAAAGGACCATGACCGGGAATAATTGTAGTATTATCGTTAACGAGTTCCAACGCTTTTTCATGCGCGGCAATCATCCCAGCAAGGCTTCCGCCGCCATCAACGTCGATATAGGGGAACAAACCAAAGAAAAAATTATCGCCCATATGCAAGATATTAGCCTCTTCAAAATAGAGTATGGAGTCGCCATCCGTATGGGCGCTAGGCGTATGGATGGCGTGAACGGTTTGGCCATTAAAATGGAATGTCGCATCTTCTGAATAGGTCACATCAGGCCAAAGCGATGCGTCGGTTGCCTTAGTGGTTGCGCCAAAGGCTTTATTCTCAAATGTCATGCCCATGCGTTTGCGCACATTTTCATGCGCGACGATGACCGCGCCCGTTTCTTTCATTTCTGCATTCGCGCCCGCATGGTCGCCGTGATAATGGGTGTTTATGACGTAGCGTATAGGCGCATCGGTAATACCGCGAATCTGGCCTATGATCTGATCGCCGAAACGAGCGAATTTATCATCAATAACGAAGACGCCATCATCCCCGACCGAAACCCCAATATTGCCGCCCGGGCCCAGTAGCATATAAAATCCGCCACCTAAATCTTTAGTCGTTATATCCTGCGCAGGAGCAGCCGCTTCATTTGCGTCAGTTTTAGAGGCTTCAGATTTAGAGGCCTCAGTTTTAGAAGCTTGAGCGGTCGTCGTTTGCGCACCGCACCCTATCAAAGCCAAAGCAGCTCCGCTTATGAGTAACGTTTTTAACATAAAATCTCCGTTTAAGAGGCTTTGGAAAAACTCGCCCCTGGGGGTAAAACCCGATCAGGGAAAGCGTGTCCATCCATCATTGCCCGTATATTTATCATAACTTTCTCACCCATCTCGCGGCGGCTCTCATGTGTCGCAGACCCGATATGCGGCGCGAGGATAACATTAGGCAAATCCATCAAATCGGCGTGCACCTCGGGTTCATTTTCATAGACGTCAAGCCCTGCCCCGCCTAGCTCACCTTTGGATAACGCCTTTGCCAAAGCCGCCTCGTCAATAACGTCGCCCCGTGATGTGTTAACGATATAACTCTCAGGGGACATCAATTTCAGGCGCTGCGTATTCATGAGGTGATGCGTCTGAGGCGTATGCGGGCAGTTGATCGATAAGATATCAATGGCTGTCAGCATTGGATCTAGGTCAGGCCAATATGTTGCGTCTAATGTGTCTTCTATACCGCCTGGCAGACGGCGGCGGTTATGATAATGCACATCAAGGCCGAAAGCGGCCGCGCGGCGTGCAACAGCTTGCCCAATCCGGCCCATCCCAATAATGCCTAGTTTTTTGCCGCGGACGCGATGACCCAACATAAATGTCGGAGACCAGCCCTCGAAATTCCCGGCGCGCGTCCGGCGATCGCCTTCGACTAAGCGGCGCGGAACAGCCAAAATAAGAGCCATGGCGAGATCCGCCGTGTCTTCTGTCAAAACACCGGGCGTATTCGTAACCACAATTCCCTTCGCATGTGCGGCCGCAACATCAATATGATCCGTGCCAGCCCCAAAATTTGCGATGAGTTTCAAATCTGGCGAAGCGGCGGCAATGACGTCTGCATTTATCTCGTCGGTCACGGTTGGAACAAAGACATCACAGGAGGCTATGGCCGACTTTAATTGCTCTTGGTTCAACGCTATATCTTCTGCTCGCAGCCTGGTTTCAAACAGATCTTCCATGCGGGTTTCGACGGCTTGTGGGAGACGGCGGGTGACGGAAACGCGAGGACGCGGGTGTTTAGGAAAGCTCATAGGCAAGAATAGACGCTTTTTATGATAGATTCTCAAGTCTAAAGGCAGCTAATTGACACAAAATTTACCTTTAGTTTAGGCAATCAGCGCAAAAGCCTGCTTATGACTTGGCGTTTACTCACTCTTACCGTTGCTGGCCTTTACCTAATGGTCAGCCCTGCCGCAGCGCAGGACAGCTCAAAAGACGTCGCGCAAGAGGTAACTAGCAACACCGAAACACGCCGCATTAAGCGCGTGGTCAAGGACATCCCAAGCCAGGCGGCCCGTCTGGATAACCTCTACCGCGTCTCTGCAGCCAAGACGCCGAGCGGCTTTCCTGTCCCGCGCTATGTCAGTCTAAAAGTCGGCAAGGTCAATGGCCGCACCGGCCCGTCCCGCCAACATCCCATTGCTTGGCAATATCGCCGTAAAGGCCTGCCCCTTGTCGTGGTGGCTGAAACAGAAATGTGGCGAAAGGTTCGCGACGTGACAGGCGATGAGAGCTGGATACATAAACCTGCGCTCTCTGGCGTCCGCCGTGTCTTAGTGCTCGAGGAAACTGTCCTCCACTCCAAACCCAAAGAGAATGCCCGCATAGCAGCGCTTGTCGACCGCAATGTTTTGCTCGATCTAGAAGAATGCAATGAGCGCAATTGGTGCAAAGTAAAATCGGAAAACGGCCTAAAAGGTTGGACGCAGCGCTATAAACTCTGGGGCGCACAGAAACTCTATTAAGACGATAAGTTATAGCTACAGCTTTACCCCATTGCACCTGCCTACAAATCACAGCACATCTTAATACTCGTTAACCCTGATTAAACATTCAAGGATTAAGCCTGCTCTGATGTTGCGTATGCTCATATCATTTATGTTTGCGGTAATGCTGTGCGCGCCAAGTCTGGCAGCTGACGCGCCGCGCCGCTATGCGTCTATTGTTGTCGATGCCGACAGCCTCGAAATTATCCATGCGCGGCAAATTGATGATTTGCGCTACCCCGCTTCGCTCACCAAGGTTATGACGCTCTACCTGACATTTGACGCGTTAAATGCAGGCCGCCTCAAATTAAATGAGCCGATACGCGTCTCAGCAAATGCCGCAAACACGCCGCCAACAAAGTTGGGGCTTCGGGCTGGTAGCACGATTACCGTTGAAAATCTTATCCAAGCCCTAGCCGTCAAAAGCGCCAATGACGCCGCTGTTGTTCTGGCCGAGCGCTTGGCAGGTTCCGAAGAGGCTTTTGCAGTTCAAATGAGCGCCAAAGCACAAAGCCTAGGCATGACGAAAACCACCTTTAAAACCGCCAATGGTTTGCCCCATCCTGATCAACGCACATCCGCGCGGGATATGGCTAAATTGGCGTCTAACATTCTGAGCAACCATCGCCGCTATTATCATTATTTTGGACAACAGCATTTTCGTTATGGCGGACGAAGCTATAAAAATACAAATGGGCTCCTGCATTGGCTGGACGGTGTTGACGGATTTAAAACGGGTTATACGCGTGATAGCGGCTATAATCTTATTGTTTCGGCGCAGCGCGATGGCCGCCGCTTAATCGCCGTCGTCCTAGGCGGGGCTAGCGGGGCGTCTCGCAATTCTCATATGCAGGACCTGATAGAACGCGGCTTTAATGTTATGGGCGTAGCGCCCGCGAAAAACCTACCCCCTATTATCATTAACCGCGAAGCCGTGCCTGAGCGCGCCGCCCCGCACGTCGCCGTCGCCCCAAAAGTTAGCAGCGCCGTGCGCCTGCGCGGCCGGGACCAAAAACCCGTCACCGTTAGTAATGACCAAAAGCTGCGCCTTTCAGAATTTCAAAGTGATAAGGCTTGGGGCATTCAAATTGGGGCTTACTTAAAACAATCAGACGCCCAAGACCAAATTGCGGCCGTTGGCGGGTTACACATTTTATCAAAAGCGAAATCTAATATTAGCCCCCTCACCCGAAACGGGCAAACGCTTTACCGGGCGCGCTTTGAGGGCCTCTCGGTAAAAGACGCGCAATCCGCCTGTAAAGCGCTTGCGAAACTCTCCTCAGGATGCTTGATTGTCGCCTCTAATTGAGAGACGTTAAATGGCACAAGATACTAAGATTGTTCGCAGTGAACGCGCGCTTCGCGGACAAGTGTGGGAATATCGCGGCTCTGGCGAAACGACGGCCTTAGTGCCGACAATGGGCGCCCTGCATGAAGGCCATATGACCCTTGTGAAATTGGCGAGGAAGAAAGCTGATAGGGTCATTGTCTCAATATATGTGAACCCCACACAATTTGCGCCTGGCGAAGATTTTGAGGCCTATCCCCGCACAGAAAAAGATGATGTCGCCATGCTTAAAGCAGAAGGCGTAGATCTTGTTTACATTCCCAAGCCAGAGACAATGTATAACGTTCATCACGCCACTAAAGTCGTCGTGGGCGGTGTTGCGGAAGGGCTGGAAACTGACCACCGTCCGACCTTTTTTGAAGGCGTGGCCTTAGTCGTCACCAAGCTTCTCAACCGCGCGGCGCCAGATATTGCGATTTTTGGGGAGAAGGATTACCAACAATTGGCCACTATTCGCCGCCTCGTTGAGGACCTTGATATGCCGATTAAAATCATTGGCGCCAAAATAGCGCGCGATGATCACGGCCTCGCTTTGTCTTCTCGCAATAAATATTTTGATGAAGAAGGCCTGAAAGTCGCCCGGCGGCTAAATGAAATTATGCGTTTCTGCGCGCTGCAAATGTCCAAAGGCGAGAACGTAGATATGGCCACAGACCGCGCAAAGAAAACCCTCCTCGCCTCTGGCTATAGCAGCGTCGATTACGTCGAAGTGCGCAGTCCAAACTCTTTAACCGTATTAGAGGGCGGCGTTCTTAATGGCCCCGCGCGCCTTTTGGTTGCCGCGCATTGCAACGGTGTCAGACTTATTGACAATTGCGCTGTGAAGTCCACAACGCAATAAATCATGACATCATTACTAATTTTTTCATGTCTTTGCGTCGCAATTGGCGGGGCAATGGTTTTTTGGCATCAAGCTAAGACGAAAACGAGCGAGCCGACTGCAACAAACGGCGAAGATGGTTTTTCTGGAGAGATGCTGGCGGCGCTCAAAGAGCTTTACCCTGATGTGCCCTTTGAATACATCCAGCCCCAGGACATGATTGAGCCGATAGAGGCTTATGACGGCGAACTTAAATATAAGTTCTTTCTGGGCAATTTGCGTAATCGCGCGCGGGATATGGGTCAAAAGGATCGCCATGATTATATTCGCGAAATGATTTTGACTTTCACGGATCGTAGCGAAATTACGGATGAAGAATTAAAGTCTGCGCTCTATTTGCGCGCGAGAACACCGTCCGAGCTTCACTTACGAGATATTTTGTTAGACGACCTTGATCGCAAAGACGGCACAATTGCCGCTATGCAGCGCGGTGATATCCTACTGGAAACCGTAATGGACATAAATAATGGCGTTCGCGTTATGGATGCGGAAACTCTGAAAGAGCACGGTCTTGATCTGGAAGAGGCCTTCAATCTAGCGGCTACAAATCTGCTAAGATCAACGCCCGACACGACAGAAGCCTTGTGGGAAAAAGTCTCAAAAAATATTTGGATTTCTAAACTTAATGATGATTACGATGCTGCGCGGATGTTCACTTTTCCCGAACATATGCACTTACCCTTTAAAGGCCAAGCGACCGCCTATGCCCCAGCCCATGCTATTCTTCTCATCACGGATAAACGCGAAGAAGAAACCTTGGACCGCATGGTCAAATTTGGCAATGATGCGGCGGAGACTCAACGTCTCCTCAGCAATGCCCTCTGGGGACAAACCATCGATGGCTGGGAGCGCCTCACATCAACCAATCGTAGCTCAATCATATGGCAAGCTGGTTTTGCGGATGACAATATGGCTTACGCCGAACAGAAAAACCTTCTTGAACAGGTGTTTGAGAAAAAAGAGAAAGATATCTTCGTCGCCTCCGTTATGGCTGCGCAGGAAGATGGCGGAGATATATACACGATGGCCGTCTTCATAGGGGCGCATGGCTATTTGCCTATAGTTGATTATGTCGTGTTGACCCTAGAAAACCCGCCTGAAGACCGCGATAGTCTTAAACTCCCCTGGAGCCGTTTTGTGGATATTATGGGGCCTGACCGGCTCAAAGCCGTTCCCGGTCTCTTGCCCAAAAGGTTGGTCTTTGAAGGTGAATTACCTGAGGCCGTCAAACAACAACTCATCGCGGCTGCAGCGCCGTTATAGGAGTATACCATGCTTGAAATGCGCCCCAATTGTGAAATCTGTGATAAAGATTTACCGGCTGATGAAAACGGAGCCTTTAGCTGTTCTTTAGAATGTACATTTTGCGCGTCTTGCAATGATACAAAGCTGAAAAATATCTGTCCCAATTGCGGCGGGCAATTGACCGCGCGGCCAACCCGCAGCGGAAAATGGCTTGAAAAATACCCGGCCTCAACGACCCGTGTTTTAAAGACCTAATTGAAAGAGAAAATATAAATTATGATTACGTTGCACCATCTCGAAAACTCTCAATCTATTCGGATTTTATGGCTGCTCGAAGAATTGGGCACGGAATATGGCTATAAAATGTATGATCGCGATAGCAAAACAATGCTCGCACCTGATGACTACAAAGCGCTTTCACCGCTAGGAACGGCGCCCGTCATTACTGACGGTGATATCGTGCTAGCGGAAAGTAATGCCATTATTGATTATATATTAGATAAAGCGGGAAAAACAGACCTACGGCCCGCGCCAGCCGATAAAGACCGCCCGCAATATCTCTTCTGGTTCCATGCCGCGCAAGGTAGCTATCAGTCTGCTTTGACAATGAGTTTTGTTCTCTCCATCACGATCGCAAAATCCCCAGCTCTTATACGGCCCCTTATCAGAAAAGTTCTGGGCATGACGCAAAACCTATTCTTAAAACCGCGCCTCAAAGCCGTCATGGATAAGATGGAAGCCGATTTATCAGTTTCAAAGTTTCTAGCAGGCGAGCGTTTTACAGCTGCCGATATCGCTGTGGGCTATACTGTTTTTATGGCCGATTTGCGCGGTGATTTGGGCGACAACTATCCCAATACCAAGGCCTATCTAGATCGCATGAATGCGCGTCCGGCTTGGAAAGCGGCTCTAAAAAAAGACGGTAAATTTAAGGGCGTTCCGTCTTAAATAGGGTCCTAAGCTGTCAGGCGGACAGGCTGTGAAAATTCTGCTGAAATCGTTCCCATCGTGCGGTCAAACGCTTTGAAAATATCTTCGCGTTTTACCGGTTTGGCGATTGTATCATCCATTCCGATATTTTTACAAATACGCTTTTGCTGATAATCTGGATCAGCTGTCAGGGCGATGATAATAACATTCGCCCAAGGCTCTTTACTGCCGCGAATTTCCAATGTTGCTTCTATACCGTCCATAACCGGCATGTGAATATCCATCAAAACAACATCAATATGCATCAAGCTCAGAATATCTAACGCTTCGCGGCCATTATTGGCAAATGTCAGATTAGCCACGCGTTTGCCAATAAGGCGCTTCACCACTTTTTGATTAATCGGATTATCCTCGACGCACAGAACTGAAAGCCCTTCAAATGGTTTTTTTGTTACGGAAATAGTCCCAAGGGTTGGCGCATGGGGCGGCGTGTCCACTAAGGCCGGGACCTGATGACGAGCCTTGGCGCCTGTAGATTCTAAATCCTGGGCGCTGGATAGGATCGGCAAAATTAACATAAATGTAGATCCCACATCAGGCGCTGATTTCACGCGAATTTCTCCGCCCATTAATTCAGTCAACTGCTTGGTGATGCTCATGCCCAAACCTGTGCCGCCATAGGTGCGCGAAATTGAGTTATCGGCTTGAGAAAAAGCTTCGAATATGGACGCCGATTGCTGTGACGTCATACCAATACCCGTGTCTTTGACTGCAATCACAAGAGAGTCTCGTTCCTTCACTGGCGTCACTTTTATAATCAAATCAATACGCCCAGACGCGGTGAATTTCACGGCATTTGAGAGGAGGTTATTCAAACATTGTTGCAGACGAAATCCGTCAAGGAAAAGCTCCTGGGGGACAGATGGGTCGTAATGGGTTTTCAGGGTAATACCGGCCGCTGAACATTGTGGATTCCATAATTTGGTAGAGGTCGTAATCACCTCTTTGACGTTAGCCCGGTGCAAATCTATTTGCATTTTATCCGAGATTAATTTGGCGTGATCCAATGTGCGGGACAGCAAGTGATGCAGGCCTTCAGCGGCTTGCTCAATGTCTTCAATGACCTCCATGATATCCTCAGACAGAGGCTCGTCTTTCAAGCTATCACTCATCCCAATAATGGCATTAAGCGGTGTACGTATTTCATGACTCATGCGCGCCAAAAATTCTGACTTCGCTTTTGACGCCTCTTTGGCTTTGAACAAGTCAGATTGTTTTTTCACATCTTCTGTGATGTCTCTTACGAAGGCTGTGGCGCCGACAAGTCTTCCATCCGACCCACGTTCAATTTTTCCAACACTTCGCTGCCACATGACGCCCTCGCCTTGTGTCACCACACGGTAGGTAAAATCAAAAGGGGCTGTTCCCTCAACAATTTTCTGCCAGGTCTTGGTCAGTTCCGCGAGGTCATCGCGGTGAACTATAGCCCAAAGACCTTGCGTTTTTATCTTCTCAATTTCTGCAGGATTTAGCCGCCTCAAAACTGAATCGCTATAGGTAAACTTGGCAGTATCAAAGCTCATTGACCAAAAGCCAGCATTAGCGGCTTCCATCGCCATTTCCAGCAAGCTCGTTTTCCGGCGTTCATCCGACACATCGCGGACCGTTGTTAGCAATTCGCCATTTTCACTATACAGCGTATTGACGCGAACACGGCGCCCATCAAGCGTTGTCGCCATGAGAGTTGTTGGTTCAAGCCCCCCCACAGTAGGGCTTCTTCCGATAAATGAGGCGAGATCACCCCCGCTGAATTCACTATTTGTTTTTGGATTACTCAATCCGATCGTCGATAAAACGCGATCAAGACGTTGGCCAACGAGATCAATGTCTCTATCAGCGCCCATAATGACATAAAGTTCTGGGCTGATATAATTTAGAATCATGTCAGGGCCGATTTTAGCATAGCCCAAATTTTCGACCTTAGCGAGCGACTCTGCTAAGCTGAGATTGTTGTCTGAATTCAACGCATGCGAAACTATGGCTGTGTGCGTGTCCGATGACATATTTCCCCCAAAATCATTCAACACCCTACCGCATCTTATCCGTTTAAAAGATTTATAAACTCTAAAAGGTAATGTAGATTTAGAAATTAAATAACAGTTTAGCCGATTGTTTTGACCATTGTGCAAAGCGGCACGGGGACAGCACCATTTTTATCTTCCCATTCGCTTTCGATATGATAGCCGCATTTTTTGTAAAATGGCACACCTGCCATTGTCGCCGCCATTTCTAACGCCTTAAAGCCTTCAGCCGTGGCGGCCTGTTCCCCCGCCTCAATGACCATTTTGCCAATGCCGCGCTTTGTATAGTCAGGATGGGTGTACATGGCCCGGATACGGGCGCGGTCTTTGGCGGGGTCTAAAAGGTCAGCATTACGGCCCGCGCTATGATTGCCGCCATAAAGCGTCGCGCGCCGTGACCATCCCCCGCAGCCAACAAGGACGTCACCTTCTGTTACGCAAAAATATGTCTCGTCGTCGATCAACTGCGTGTCTAGCCCCATGCCTCTAAAGGACGCTTCTATTTGCGGGGCTGTCAAATAGCCCTTTTGGAGCTCAGAGATCGCCAAAAACATGAGTTTTTTAATGTCAGGGATATCATTTGGCCGCGCCAGTCGAAGTTTTAACATAAGGCATAATTATCCAAATTATTAACAAAAGTATAAGACTATGGAAAAATTGACCGACTTCCGCCTATTTCTCGCAAAAAGAGTGTCAATTAAGCCACACTATACGCCTTTTTTCATAGTTTGCCATCAAATAGCTTGTTCGTTTTAGAACAATTCACTAAACGACTCGCCAGATCGCGCCCGATCTTTACTTTGCAATAATAAAGGGACACCCATGCAACGTTTTTCACTTAAATCCGCACTTGCGATTTCGGCCTCCGCCGCAATGCTCGCAGGCGCTATGGCCGCTCCGGCTTACGCCCAATCTTCTGATGGCATCTCAGCTGATGACGAAGTCATCTCAATCGGCACGCGCCGGAAAGCCCGTTCAGCGGCTGATACGCCTGCGCCTGTCGACGTTATCTCTGGTGTTGAGTTTACGCAAAACGCGGCAAC
The DNA here is from genome assembly GCA_039977295.1 of Hellea sp. Taxonomy (GTDB): domain Bacteria; phylum Pseudomonadota; class Alphaproteobacteria; order Caulobacterales; family Maricaulaceae; genus Hellea. Next base: position 37,455 of record JBDWDN010000007.1, read on the forward strand.
TGACGTCCAGGACCTTCTTCGCACGGCCCTCCCCTCTTATAACGTGAATACGCAGCCCATCTCTGATGCGGCCTCTATTGTTCGCCCTGCTAACCTGCGCGGCTTATCTCCCGATAACACACTCGTGCTGATTAACGGCAAACGCCGTCACCGCGGCGCTGTTATTTCATTCCTTGGCGGCGGCATTGCTGATGGCGCGCAAGGCGTTGACGTCTCATCCATCCCGTCTATCGCGCTTAGACAAGTTGAAGTCCTCCGTGACGGCGCTTCATCACAATATGGTTCTGACGCGATTGCTGGCGTCATTAACTTTGGCCTCAAAAACGCCTCTGAAGGCGGATCACTTGAAGTCAAATATGGCTCTACATATGATGGTGATGGTGACAATTACTCAATCGCAGGTAATGTCGGCCTTCCATTAGGCGATAACGGCTTTATCAACATCTCTGGTGAATATGGCGACACAAATGGTACAGTTCGCGCAGCGCCGCGTACCGACGTTACGAATTTGATTGCGGCTGGCAACACAGCTGTTTCTGATTTCCAGACGATTAATAGCTATACAGATGAGTTTACACAATATTGGGGTCAACCTGATGTCGAAGATGATATCAAATTCGCCGTAAACTCCGCCATCGAGCTCAACGAAAAAGCTGAGCTTTATGCATTTGGTACTTATGCCGAACGCACAACAACTGGCGGCTTCTTCTATCGTAACCCAACAAATCGCGGCGGTGTCTATCGCGGCCCGACAGTCAACAATGCTAACGGTAATGAAGTCCGTCTAAATAATAACGGCACCCCTGACGATGACACAGATGATTTCTTCAATGAAATCACTTATACGCCTGATCCAATGAACGCAGGCGCCTTTATTCGCGGCGACTCTGGCGTCGCCCTCGCAGATGGCACATTCGGACCATCTGTTCGCGTCGGTAACCTCGCGGGTGTTGATCCGCGCGTTTGCCCTCAAGGTATTCCGCTAAATGGAACTGATGGACTTATTACTGATGCCGGCATTCTCGCGAGTGTTACAGCTGATGATAATTGCTTCTCATTCGTCGAAGCTATTCCTGGTGGTTTCGTTCCCCGTTTCGGCGGCGATCTAAAAGACATTGGCATTAGCGCGGGTATTCGCGGCGACCTCGATTTCGGAAATGGCTTGTCTTATGATCTATCTGCGACACATGGTAGTTCAGAAGTTCAGTTCTTTATCAATAACACAGTCAACGCCTCTCTTGGGCCGATTGCTGGCTCTGGGAATAGTGAAGTTGTTCGCGACTTTATCCCAGGCGGACAAAAGCAAAAAGAAACCATCATTAATGCTGACTTCGGTTACGGCATTGCGATGGATGGGTGGGCATCAGACCTGAACATTGGTTTCGGTGCTGAATACCGCAAAGAGACATTTGACCTCTATGCAGGTGGTTCAAACTCATTCGCGCTTGGACCTTTAGCAGCTTCATCAACAGCCTTCCCAATTGGTCAAGGTTTCTCGTCGAGCTCTAACGGATTTGGCGGCTTCCCGAACAGCTCTTCCAATTCGCAAGACTCATATGCGGGCTATATTGATCTTGAAGGCGACATTACAGACGCTCTCACACTTCAAGCGGCCTTACGTTACGAAGATTACTCAACCTTTGGCGATACGCTGAACTACAAGTTAGCAGCGCTTTATAAGGTCAATGATAATGTCCGTATTCGCGGTACATATTCAACCGGTTTCCACGCTCCAACAGGCGGCCAAGCGAATATTACCAATGTGACAACACAAAACGTCAATGGTGTTCTTGTTGATCAGGGTACACTTCCTTTGAATACGGCGGCCGGTCAATTAGCTGCTAACTTCATTGAAAGCCGGGATGGTACACGTCCAACGCTTCAAGCTGAAGACGCGCGTAATATCTCATTAGGTTTGGCATTTGGCACGGGCGGATTCAACTGGACGGTTGATTACTTCAACATCAAAGTTGACGACCGCGTTGCACTCGGTGCCAATGTTGACTTCCTAGAAGCTCTTCAATTTGCAGGCGCAACTGCCGATTCCATCAGCGGCGCATTGGCTGAGCTAGACGGCAACGGCACAATCAACCGCCAAGATTTCTTGGGTCTGGATGATTTGGCTCAGTTCCGTTTCTTCTCCAACAGCTTTGATACGAAGACACAAGGTATCGACGTTCGCGGCGACTATAAGTTCGAAATGGGCGGCGGTGATTCAACATTCATCGTAGCGGCTAACTGGACAGATACTAACGTGACCCGTCCTGGCCCAATCTCAGCAACACGTATCCGCGCTTTGGAAGATCTACTACCAAACGTCAAAGGCTCTGCTACGCTTCTTCATTCCCAAGGCATGTGGAACGGCATGGTTCGCGCCAATTACTATGGTTCATGGTTTGATAGCGGCAACGGCTTCGATGCTGGCAGCGAAATCCTTATCGATGCTGAAATCGGCGCAGAAGTTATGGAAGGCGTTGAACTTATGATTGGTGCCAATAACATCTTTGATAACTACCCTGATGAAAACCCAGGACAAGGCGGCTCTGGCCAACTTTATCCTGAAGCTTCACCTATCGGTTTTGCGGGTGGACAATATTACGTCAAAGCCCGCTACACATTCTAAGCGGTCTTAGACAATAAAGTTGGAAAGCCTCGGTTTCGACCGGGGCTTTTTTTTGCTCTACCAAGCCCCAAGATTTGCGAGTTTAGCGCGCAGCTCAGGCGGCAAATCATCTGCCCCGCCTATTTCGCCGAGATCCGCAGGCGCGTCTTCAGGCTTTAAGTAACGCCAACCTTGAAAGGGTCGTTTAGGTGTGGGCACGACCGGAATGAGTTTTGGCTTCATCAGGATGGAGCACGCCTTGCGCCCATCTTGCGTTCTAACCTGATCCAGAGCCACAATCTCGTTACGGCATTGTATCAGCCCTTTAATGACCCAATAGATAGACCCGCCATCTAGCAAGCCCTCGACTTGTTTAGGGAACATACGCGTGACGTGTTCGTGATAGGGAGAAAGCCCGCGTTTTTCACGGCGCAGCACATAGCTATTTTGCCAGTCTTGAAGCGTGGCGATAGACTCAGTGCCCACAGAAAGCTTTTGCATATGCAATGTCATATGACTGCATACGACTCTTATACTGGATTAGACTAGGTTAGAGTTTAAAAATCTCGTTGATAAGGGTCTACATTGACCACGAAATCGGGTGCATCAGGGTCAACTTTGAACGTCACCATATCAATTTTGTCATTTTTTGCAGCCAAACCCGCTTTACGAATGACGCGGCCAAAGACAGACTTGAACTGACGATTTAGAGGCCCTGCCTTGGTGTAGCTCGATTCAATACCGAAACGATGGCGCAATGTCGCATTCGCAATCATCGCCGCATTTTTCATGCCTGACTCGCGCGTCGAATATTCTGTTGTAACAGACACACAGAAAGTTCTGTTATCCACGCGGTGGGGCATGTTTAGCGGCCATGATAAGGCTTGGCCTTCTTCGAAGTCAAACACTGTCGCTTCGTCATCATACTCAGAACGGTAAGGCAAATCATCTTCCAAATCGCTCAGCATAGTCGCCTCATAGGCGCGATCCGGAATGAATTTTTCTGTTAGCGGATAAAGATACATGCTCTTCTGACCGCGCACATGCCAAAGGATAGTCTCCGTTTTATCGAAGTGATAAGGTACTTTGGCGATGGGAGAAGAAATCAAAATTCCGCCATTAGCATTATAAGCTTTATTGCCCGTTTTTTCCGCTATCCCGCCATACATTTGATCAAGCACAGCTTTATATTCTGGATGGATGTTCATCCCGCGCCGCACATTAATCCAAACTTTACCAGCCTTGGCCGCGTCTAAAAGAACTTTCCCATCAACACCGCGAAAATCGCCTGTTTGGAATTTATTGGGATAGAGATCACAATCCGCATTTCCCATAGTGCAAACATCAAGCATGTTTTTGGGATGCTTATTGAGAAGCATAATCAAGGCCTCGTCAGAGAATAGCTCTGTCTCTTTCAAACTATGTTTGAATGACATGATTTCTTTTTGGAAACGGGCTGAATTATCTTCCGTCCAGTCTTTTAACATCCCGCTCATTTTTGCGTCCTAATTCTCTGTATCTCATTGGGTAGTTGTATCATGCCACACCGTGATAAATTTACCCTTGAAATTTATGGTTTAATTTCTCTTAAAACTCTGCCGCGCCGCCGAATAAAACGCGCCTGTCAGTAACATCGCGCCAATGAAAATGCCGCACATCGCAAGAATCGACCCATATTCGCCGAGCATCTCGCCTTTATCTTTCAGCCAAGACGCAACACTCCCGCCAAATAATAACGATCCAAAGACCATCATAATGAAAAATGGCAAGAGGGAGGTTTTTTGTTCGCTTTCACTTTCAACATCCAAATCGATGAAACGGCTCGCACTGTCTGGCGTTCTGCGCTCTAAGGAGCGGCTCTCCTCACGGCGTGTCTCTTGAAGAGCGCTTTCCTGGGTCTGAATACGCAAAGCATCATCCTCAGCGAGGTTATCAATGACGATATCTGCTTTATCGGTGTTTATCTCCACGTCCGAGGGCACCGTCGTGAGCTCAAGCTCTTTCCTAAAAGGTATGACGTTTTCTTCTTTTCGTTCCAGAGCGTCTTTTGACGAGACCAAGCTATCTGGCCAATCGCTGGTCTCAACGCCTTTTTGCTCAGATTTCACATCTTCAATCAGCGCGTTAAGACGGTCTTTTAGCTTTTCATCTTCCGCAGCGATCAAAGACGGACGCGTTCCCTCTGAGCCAAGCTCATCATCCTCAACTGGATTAAGGCCAAAATCAGTGTCAGCGCTAGAATCAGATTCGGGTTCAGGATCAAAGGGGAATTCATCTTCTGAGAGATCGATTTCAAAATCATCTTCTTCGAAAACCTCACTGAGGGTCAATGTTCCCGCAGGCCCATCCTCACGGCGGCGATATTGCGCAGGCTTCGCCGAGTAGGGCGCGGCTGCAACAATGCCAGCAGCCTCATCAGCCGTAAAAACAGGGAGGGCATCTTCAGTCGTGAGCAAAGCTACAGCCGCGTCCTCAACAGGCGGCAAATCAACACCAGGCGCGCTGATCGGGCGGCCTTCAGGGCGAAGGAACAACGCCTTCTCAGCGGCGCGGCGGCGCATTAAGGCGTCAACCACATAGGTTTTGCCGTCAATCTCAGACTTACGCCATATATCAAAACCGTTCGCGGCATCTAGCGGGCGGCCATTATTAAGCGCGCGCAAGGTGTCAGATTTCAAGAATGCCTTTGGGCCAATATTATAGGCAAACGAGACAAGCGCGTCGAACTGGCTTTGCGAAAGCGGGGCGTGGACATTTTCATTGATCATATCAATAAACGGCGCGAGATCGTCTTTAAGCAAGTCTTCCGCTTGAGGCTTTGACAGCATCACGGCCTTATCACTCATTAAGCGGTGCCCATAGCCGACCACGCGTTGCCCTGAGACAAGCGTGCGGTCCACGGGTCGAAAGCCCTCATAAGCTTTGATAAGCTTGAGGCCCATATCAGAAATATTAAATTGACGACCCATTTTCGTCCCAATCCATTACAAAGTTAGTTCTTCGTTGAGGATAAGTGCAAGACTCGCGCCATAAGGGAATAGTGCGCAAAGTTTAGACATGGGGATAAACACCGCTAACCAAGAGTATGGTTAGCAGAAGGTTAATAAGGGCGTTAATGAGGGCTTTTGGGGCTCTATTGGGCCTGCATATCGCCCGGCGTTAGGGGAATGGTGAGCATATCTCGGAACGCTGTCCATTGCGCGTCAGGGGTTTCCCCTGCGCTTATCACATAACCGCGCACAATGTCTTGGCCGATATTGTAATTAATGACATAGCCGCGATATTTTTCCATAAACCTTAGGCGCTGCTCCGATTTCTCGCGGCTTTGCAAATAATATTTTTGTATCAAAGGGACAGCTTCCTCCTTGGTGAGTTCGCCGTCAAGATAGCGCCGCGCAATATCATTTGTCGCGTGGGACAGCTTCCCTTCAAGCGCTAAAACTTTTTCAAATTTCTTCGCATCTTTTGTGTCCAGTCCTGCCATCGGAAACAAAACCTCTGTTTCAAAAGCCGTTTTTTCAGCACCAGGGAAAGCCAGTTCAATACCGAAATTGCCTGACCCTTCCGCCAAGGGACCAAAGGGGCCAAAGAGCGGATTAACGCTATATTCTATCCAGCCGCGTTTCCCGACTAGTTCTCGCTCGATAAAGAGGTTCCAGACATGATGTCCGGGATATCCCTCATGGCAACCCAAATCTACCGCGCGGTCTATGGTGATGGGGAAATCTGTATTAATTTGGATGAGGCTCTCATAATTGCCTTGGTAATAATTATAGCCTGACCAAGATTTATTATTAACGAATTCCATACGGAATTTTTCAGTCTCTGGCAGGTCAAAATATTTTTGTGTTCGCACGCGGCACTCCGCAATAGCGCGGTCAAAAACGGGCTGTAGCTTATCCTTAGGAATTGCAAATCTGTTACGAAAAGCCGTCAAGCGGTCTGCCGTGCTGCCCTCCCCTGGCACGAGCGCGTCAATCTCGGCTAAAACAGAGTCATATTCCGTAAGATCATAACGCGGGGGCTTCACATCATAAATATCTGAAACTTCCGTATCAAATGAGACGTCTTTGCCAGAGACCACATCCAGGCGCACAGCCATTGCGCGGAGCAGTTTCATCAGGTTTTTGCGGCGAACGCTCTCCTCTGGGCTAACCTCTATGGATCCGATTTGCGTGCGCAATTTAGAAATGCTGCCCGCTAAATCATCGGCGTTAACGGCTCTGCCCTTTACGGCTTCGCGCCATTCTTTGGGGCCGCTATAGGCATCAACATAATCGCCATCGACTTCACCCATTTGTAGAGCAAGCTTTACAAAATCTTCGCCGGCTTGATTTAACGAATAGTCTATTTTCACCGCCTTGGGCGTATCAGACGGCGGGGTGGTTTCAGGCGAACCGCAGGCCGATATAAAGGCCGCAAGAGAGATAAGAGCAAATTTTTTCATAGGGATACTTTAAATGCCTTTAAGCTGGGAGCAAGATAAGAACTGCGAATCCGAGGAAAGCAAAAAAACCGACAATATCGGTTACAGTTGTTACAAATACAGATGACGCCACCGCAGGGTCAGCGCCGAATTTTTTTAGGCCTAGCGGCACTAAGATACCCGCAAGCCCTGCAAAGACATGATTAATTATCATCGCAATGAAGGCGACGAGCGCAAGCTGAGGATCGCGGAACCAAACATAAGCAATGGCAGCTAGGGCCACAGCAAAGATAACGCCGATCATAGCCGCCGCATAACCCTCGCGGCGAACGGCGCGCCAAGACGTGCGTTGGTTCAGATCTTTTTCGGTGAGGTTACGGACCGCCACGGTCAAAGCCTGGGTCCCTGCATTGCCGCCCATCGAGGCAACAATCGGCATCAATACGGCAAGGGCCACAATTTCATCAATCGCATAATCAAATTGAGCGATGACCAGCGAGGCCAGAATAGCTGTTAGGAGGTTAATGAATAACCACGGTGCACGCGCTTTCACTGTGTCGAGCGCCGTATCCGTTACGCCAGATTCGGTCACGCCCGCCAGCGCTAGCATGTCTTCCTTGTTTTCATCTTGAATGATTTCGATAATATCATCGACGGTCATCATCCCTGAAAGCCGACCCGTTTCGTCAATAACAGGCGCAGAAATCAGATTGTATTTTTCAAACAAATATGCGGCGTCTTCTTGATCCATCGACTGCTCAATCGTGACCAAATTCCCATCCATAATTGAGTCTAGCGTTACATCCCGATTATGACGCATCACTTTTGAGACGGGCACAAACCCAATCGGCTTAAAGGCTGTATCAACGATGTAGATGTTAAAAAACACGTCAGGTAAGCGCTCGGAAGATGACCGCATATGATCAATCGCATCCCCCACAGTCCAAAATGGGGGCGCCGCCACGAATTCGCGCTGCATGAGACGACCAATTGTCTCTTCATCAAAGTCGAGCGAGGCTTGCAGCGAAGCGCGGTCAGCAGGCGCAAGAGCCTCCATGACCTCATCACGCTGAGCATCATCCATCTCCTCAATAATTTGAGTTGCTTCGTCATTATCCAGGTCAGTAATTGCGTCCGCAAGTTGATCCGACGATATAAGAGGAAGAATATCCTCAACCACCTCATCCTCAAGCTCGGTTAGAACATCACCCGTAATGAGCTCAGGCGCGCGCTCAATCAGGTTTTCGCGCTGGTCTGTTGTCAGCTCTTCAAATTGGTCGGAAAAGTCCGCAGGATGCATATCCCCCGCAAGGAATTCCAGTGCGCCGGTTTCTTGATCAAGCAGCGCTTTGGCGATCTTATTCTCGTCAATATCAGGGTCGCGGTCTATGGGTGTATCAGTACTCATTGCCGCCTCCTTTACTGAATCGCTTTATTATATTGGCTCGGTTATTGGGCCTTATGGCGGGAAGTCTTGCGAAATCAAAGCGGAAAGGCCAAAGAAACGGCATGTTTATCGACGCGGCATCACTTTTATTCGGCCTAGCTCTTTTGGCCTGTCTTATCGCGCTGTCATGGACGGATATTAAACATTACCGCCTCCCTGACATCTTCACATTTCCTTTAATGGGACTGGGGGTGCTACAAGGCTACTTAGCCCAAGATTTGCAGTCACGGCTCATCGGCATGGCATTAGGTTACCTTGCGTTTCTATCGATTGAATACGGCTTTAAAGCCTTGCGCGGAAAAGACGGACTTGGGCGCGGGGACGCAAAGCTTCTTGCCGCTGGCGGGGCTTGGTGCGGATGGATGGGTCTGCCCTTTATCGTGCTCATTGCGAGCGGCTTTGGATTGCTCGCCGCGCTAATGCCCTCGGTTAGAAGATCAGCCGAGAATGAACGCATACCCTTTGGGCCATTTTTGGCCTTTGGGATTTTTATGGTTTGGGCCGCAAATATTTATGTTCATTCCCAATAATGAGATAAGCTAATTTAGATATCTGGCTGACAGGCGTAAAACCCAACAATAGGCACAATCTTTTCCCAGCCATCAGCATCCAGACTTATCAATCGGCCAGATTTGTAACGTGTGCCCTCTTCGATCTGTTGCGGTGACAGCAATGTTAAAGACAAAGATTTTCCATTTTCATCCCTGAATTCACGGCTGCGCGCGGGCGGGACTGTTGGGTTCTTTTCCGTTAATAAGACTTCTTTGCCGCCGCTCAAATAGGTGATCTGAGACTCCTTCGCAAAAAGCGTGAATGTTTTCGCGGCATCTGCCGTCCAAACATAAAGCCCGCATTCGCCTGGCGCTAAAGTTTTCTCGGCTAGTCCTGAGGTCAAAAGCCCAAAAGACCCATCAGCCTCTGGGGCAGGCGCGGGCTTATCTTTCGGCGCCGTAGCGCAGCTGGCCAAAACAAGTCCCAAAGCTAGAATAAATAAACGCATAGGCGACCTTAACGCCATTGCCCCTGCTCTGTCAGCTTATATTCGCGGCCCAAAGCTTCGAAACCGTAAAGCGGTAGGACGACGCCTGCTTCGGCTTGATTCGTTTGAACGGTAATATTCGCCGCGTAACCGCCATTCGGGCTTAACCGCAAATCTGCACGAACAATCTGGCCATTTTCTTGCCCCGAAAGCTTAGCGATTAAGTCACCGCCCTCGCAGCTTATCGGCCCCGCCAGCTTTGGCCCGCGCCACTGCCAACGGGACTGATTAGCCGTAAGGAAATCCGTGGAGCTTTGTCCAGCCGCTGTAGCGCATCCGCCGTCTTTTATTTTTAAATCCGACACACGAATACTGACCTGTCCCGCGAGTTCTTTGAGGCGGCCATCCCGCGTCGGAAGCTTGGCAAGCGTTCCGCTAAACCGAACATCTTTGAGCTGGTTTCGCGACGCTTGCCCTGAAAGCGCCATAGCAGGTGATTGGGTGTTAAAGCTTAACGGCAAGCCGCCCGTGATCAGGGCTTTTGGATTAAGCTTAAAATTCGCCGCTCCTAGATAATCTAGGCCATTTACGCGGCCATTCCAAACCGTCCCAGAATACTGAATATCTTGGCCAAGACCTTTTGGCATAAAGGACGGCGCGACCCAAGATAGGGGGAGTTGAGACACAAGCGCAGCTAATGCGCCTAAGCCAGCTAATAAAAAATAGCGTTTCCGCATGAGGATTACTGCCCGTTAGTTATCCGGCGCGCTGGCGCTTCGAGGCCCGCAATATAATCATCTATCTTGGATGAGGTCCTGCCGGATTGATTAATATCTTCAATACGTGCACGGTTTAAGAGGTCTTGTGTGAGCGGCCGCGCATCAGACGCGTTACGAATAATCTTGGGCCGTAAAAACACCATCAAATTGGTCTTCTTGCGCGATTTACCCTTAGACTGAAAGGCTCTGCCAAGAACTGGGATATCACCTAAAATTGGCACCTTCGCGATATCGATTTGCTCGTCATCTTGGAGCAATCCGCCAAGAACAATAATCTCGCCGTCATTTGCAAGAACCGTCGTCGCAATCTCGCGCTTATTGGTGACAAAATCAGAGGATAGAGAGGTGATTGCGCCTGCAATAGAGGAGACCTCTTGCTTAATCTCAAGCCGAATAACGTCGCCTTCGGAAATCTGCGGCAAGACTTCGAGCTTAATACCGACTTCCTTACGTTCAAAGGTTCGGAAAGGATTCGCATTGGCAGTGCCAAGCCCAAGACTTTCGCCTGTCGTAATCGGGATTTCTTGTCCCACAAGGAAAGTCGCTGGAACATTATCAAGTGTCGTCACAAATGGCGTAGAGAGTATATTAGAATCCTCATCTGTTTCAAGCGCGTTTACGACAACCGAATAAAGCGTATCATTACTGACGCCCGCAAATCCTGCAATGCCGCCATCAAGTCCGACGAGGGAGCTCACCAAACCCGCTTGCTCTTCTGTTGTAAATCCGTCCTGAGCGCCTGCGGCCAATGCCGCAACACCTAAAATATTAGGCGCAGCGCGAGAGAAATTTGAGGAAAGAAGCGGCACATTATTTCCGTTCAGCCCCGCCAGCGCAAACTCAACGCCCAGTTCTTTGGCCGTCGTATCTGAAATTTCCACGATAATGGCTTCAACTAAAACTTGAGGACGGCGCACATCAAGGCGGCGAATAATTTGCTCAAGCGCCGCTTGCGTTTCGCCCGACGCGCTGATGACGAGCGTATTACTCCCAGGCTCATAAGCAACTGTCGGAACGGGCTGACCTTCGCGTTGATAGGCCGGCAGTAAAGTGTTCAAAAGCTCGATGATGGATTCGCCATCCGCAAAACGTAGCGGCATAACGCTGACCGCGCCGCGCGGAGAAGATCCGCCAACATCCATGGACTCAAGGATAGGCTTTATCTTTGCCAGTTCCGCATAAGAACCTTGGAGGATGATGCTGTTGGATCCCGGAATAGCGACAACGCGGTAACCTGGCTTGGGGCCGCCCAATACCTTCAAGGCCTCTTCGGCATCGATTGCTGAGAGGTTGGTCAGGCGAACAGTTTCCATAACGGTATCATTAACATCCATGGCTTTGATAATTTCGCGGGCTTTACGTAGATTTTCAGGAAAATCTGTAATCACCAAAACATTACCGCCTGGATTAGCCGTGAGTTGGCCCTGGCTATGCATAACAGGTTTTATCAGACGCGCCGCTTCAGCAGCGTCCGTATTGGATAGCTTAATCACCGTCGTCGCAAACCGGCCATTAATGCCATTACCTTCGGTAAACGGCGCGTCTTGCGCCGCGCCTTGGATAAGTGTGACCCGGTATTCGCCAGTCGCCGTCCGCACTAAGGTGTATCCATGGACGCGCATAACATCCTTAAAAACTTCAAACACTTCACCTTTGGACAATGACTGTTCGGATGAAATGGTAACTTTGCCCTGCACGCGCGGATCAACGATAAAGGTCTTGCCTGTCACCATAGACACGTCATTGATAAAGGCGCGAATATCCGCCTGCTGCATCGTTATGAGGTGATCACCCGCCGCGAAGCTGGGCGCGCTCATGCCGCCCATAACGCTCGCCAAAACAAAACCAGCCGTGAATAATTTTTGCTTGATACCCATTATGGTGTTCCTAGCTTTATTGTGCGTATTTGACCATTCCTAAGAACAGTCACCTCAGTCCCGCCGCTTTGCGCGGCTTTCTCAAACAATGCCAGAAAGTCTGGTCGGCCTCTCGTAATATCTGTACCGCCAATTTGCGTGACGATATCGCCCTTCGCAAAGCCAAAGGGTTTAAGATCAACGCCCGGCCGGTTAGCCTTCACAGAATAGCCTTTAAGCTGCCCGTCTTTCATGACGCGGCGCAGGGATATGTTCTGAAATAAGGTGCTAACATCTGCTGAAATAGCGGTGGGCTCACCCGAATTTTTACCTTGCGGCGCTACCTTACGGCCTGGCACTTTAACGGCTACGGAGGTTTTAGAAGGCTCCGCGTCAGCCGTCTTGACCATTAAGCCCGTCTCTTCGCCCCGCTCAAAAGTTAAGCGTTGTATTTGGCCATCCACATTGAGCACAATGAAGGCTTTATTGACCGCCTGCAATGTCACGCCAGGGACGATCTCATCCTCCAGGCGGTAATTACCTTCTTTGCCGTCAGGCGTGCGCAAAATAGCAGTGCCATTTGGGCCTGCGGTGCGGCCTGTCAGTTTTAAATTTAATGTCGTTTCCGGAGCATCCTCTCCGACTTCGGCAATCACTTCGATCTCGGGCGCGACGGCGCGGTTGAAAGGGTCTGTTGTAAAGGTAAAGCTTTGCGCGCCGCCTCTGGCTGGAGATTGAGCAGATACAGGTCCCGCCGCGGGAGATTTCCAAACGCTTTCTGGCGCGGTGAGGGTTATGACGGCTTTGAAGATAACAAAGCCAAGCGCGGCCACAAGCCCGGCCCCGAGAAGCCGGACCGCCCATGTCATGGTCTTATGTGGTGTGGCTTGCGCCATAAATTTCAGTCCTCCATTCGGGTGTAGAGATTAACTATACAACAGCTTCGCCGCGCGCATAGTAAATCTTACTTAATCTCCGCGCCAAGCATTTTACCCGCCTCCGCTTGTTCAAGTGACGGGCGGAAAGACGGCGCAACCCGCAAGCCGCCGCTAGCTTGCTCATAGGCATATCCCATAGCGACGACATTTTTGTCTGCGCCCGCCGCGCTCATGAATGAAACACCTGTTGGCAAACCTTTATAGGTTCCCATTGGCACGGTGATATGCGGATAACCCGCCACTGCTGCGATCCACCCAGCTCCCGTACCGCCCGGATAGGAATCGCCATACATATGATCGACAAGGAAAGTCGGCGCCGTGCTTGGCGCCATTAAAAAATCAACTTTATTATCTGCCATCATCTTATCAATACCGTTTTGCCGCGTTGCCTTTAAAACTAGCGCCAAGCCCTTCACATATTCCTCAGTGCTCAAATCACCCAAAGCCTCAGAGGCTTCTAAGATAGATTGATCAAAGACCGCCATTTCGCGGGGATCGTTTTTATTAAACTCTATAAGGTCCGCAAGGGAACGCGTTTTGACGGCCTTTGTTGTTGATGCAAGGTAATCATTCAGCGTCGCCTTAAACTCATATTTCAAAACGTCATATGACGCCTTGCCAAATCCGTCGCCCGGCCCCCATTCCTCAATATCTACAAGAACAAAGCCTTTTCGTTTCAAATCTTCTAAAGCAATGTCGAAATTTGCTTGGACGCCAGGATTACTGCCTTTGGCAAAATTTAGAACGCCAATACGCGTCGCGCTCGGATCAAGACTGTCCAAAGCGGAAACATAGCTCCCGTCATTCTCTGTTAGCGCGTCCATCATCATGGCTGTCCCCTTAACGGTCAGCGTCATAGGCCCCGCCGTGTCTTGGGTGGAAGAGATTGGCACGATGAGCTCTTGCGAAATGACGCCAACGGTTGGCTTAAACCCGACGATGCCGTTCATGGCAGAGGGACAAATTATGGACCCATTCGTTTCCGTGCCGATAGCCGCTGCAACAATACCCGAGGCCACAGCCGCGCCGCTGCCTGAGCTAGATCCACAAGGGGAACGGTTAAGGGCATGGGGGTTTCGCACTTGTCCGCGCACCGCAGACCAACCGCTGACTGAATCTTCAGAACGAAAATTGGCCCATTGTGAGAGATTTGCTTTCCCCAAAATAACAGCGCCATTTGCGCGTAGCTTGGCGGCAAGCGGCGCGTCACGTCCGTTTTTATTATCAGCCAAGGCCCAGCTGCCCGCTGTCGTCGGCATATCATCTTTGGTCTCGATATTGTCTTTCAGCAAAACAGGGATCCCGTGCATCGCCCCCCTAAGATTTCCCTCAGCGCGTTCAGCATCAAGCGCCTTAGCAATGTCCATCGCAGCAGGGTTTAGAGACAACACGCTTTGCAAAGTCGGGCCATTGCGGTCAATAGCATCGATACGCGCCAGGCTTTGCTTGACGAGCGTTTCAGAGGACGTTCCAGCAGCGGGGAGCGCCGGCGCGAAAACGGTCTTAGCCGCTTCCACGGTCTCAGCTTTTTCAGCTGGCACGGAGGCCGTATTCCCTCCGCATCCAGATGCCATCAAAACGGCAAAGCCCGCCGAAACGACCCCTGTTGATTTCAAATAAGCCATACAAACCTCCCAATATATGTTTTGGGAGATTAAAGCCGATTAACCCGTCATTTGAAAGCGCTTTCGTAAGGCCCACGACCCAGACTCAGGAGCTAACTACTTCCAGATGAGAAAAATCCTAAATCTTTTTGAGAGAAGTTACTTAGATTTGGCAAAGCCTCATTCAATTCACCTTGGTCAAGTCCGAACCAGCCGCCGAGCGTCGCGGCATATTGCTCAACTGAAACAGATGGAATTAATCGTCCTCGGCTATTGGTATAGCTTTCGGCGCCGAGGTCATATTCAGGGAGGGTTCCATATATTTTCTTGCCTTGCACTGCGCCGCCAACGACCAAGTGATGCGCGCCCCAGCCATGATCTGTGCCGTCGCCATTATCGATGGCCGTGCGGCCAAAATCGGACCCTGTAAATAATGTGACACTGTCTGCAAGGCCTAGCTCAACCATCGCCGCTTGGAAGGCGGCAATAGAGGTAGAGATTTGCGCTTGAAGGACCGGCATGGAATTCTTCTGATTATCATGCGTATCGAAGCCGCCAATCGACACAAAGAATATCTGGCGTCTCACATTTAGCGCGCCGCGCACGGCAATCGTATTTGCCACAGTCTGAAGCTGCTCGCCTAATTTACTGGCGGGGAATTCAGTCGAAAGGCTTAAGCCGCCTTCAATCGCCTCTTTATAGGTTTCCACATTTTCTATGGCCCGGCGGTTCACCCCTATCATGTCTTGATGGTATAGATTCTTTGACGTCACATCTACACTGGCGAGGTGATCACGAATGACCGCTCTGGCGGCATCTGAATGATAGCCAGATCCGAGGCGCCATTTCTGCCGCAATATATCCGCAGATTGGGGATTACTCGGAGCAGAGAATTGGCGAACACCATCACCCGACAAAAAGATATCATTACCAGATGTTGAAACCGCCGCAAAAACGGGATTGGAAAGGGAATCGCCTTGTAAAGCCGCTTCCATGAAACGGCCACCCCATCCGCTTTGCGCGCCTTCTGTCCCAAAACTCATCCATGTCGATTGTTGGTCATTATGCGAGAATAATCTATCAGGTATTTGCGCCGAAAAATTATCCATTGTGGTGCGCGTCGTCGGCTCTATGAGGGGGCCAACATTTCCGACAATTGCCGCATTGCCTGCTTCAAACAAGCCTTGCAGACTGGACATTTCAGGCGCAAAGCCAAACTCCCGGCCGCCAAATTCAGCGTTATTGCTTGGATTTATTTTCAAGATATTGTCCCGATCACGCGAAGACGCACCGCTACCTACGCCGTAAGCCCCAAAAAGCCCTGGGCGTATATCCGCTAAGGCTTGGTGAGAGGCGGCATCTTTGGGCAGAATAAGGTCAAGACTGTCCATTCCGCCCTTAAAGAAGACGCAAACCAAAGCTTTATAGCCTGATGTGTCAGCGGCGAAGGCCGATGAACTTCCCATTGCCGCCAAAAGGCCTGTGCCAGCCGCAAAGCCCATTGCGGAGGAAGATTGAAGAAAACGTCTGCGATTAATATTAGCCATATCTCTCTCCTATAATTCCAGTGCAAATGCGGGCGATGTTACGGCCATGTAAACGGCTAGTGACGCGCGTGTTAGCTTATCCTCCTCCGCCTCTGCGGGGTCGGTCCGAATGGGAATTTCAT
Organism: Hellea sp.; assembly: GCA_039977295.1. Lineage (GTDB taxonomy): Bacteria > Pseudomonadota > Alphaproteobacteria > Caulobacterales > Maricaulaceae > Hellea. Next base: position 53,755 of record JBDWDN010000007.1, read on the forward strand.
CTAAGACCATCACAATGCGGTCCTTTGTTTGCAAACTCATACGGCCATTTAAGAGCAAGGCATTCAAATGATCTGCAAGCTCGGCTGGCTGTTCAGCCAAGGCAACCTCATCGGAATAATCGGGTACAAAACTGTCAACGGTATCATTGCGCGTCGGTGATGTATTTAAGGCGAAGTTTAGCATGAAGTTAGCATAGCCAATGGCTGCGCCTGCATTCACAGTTTGCAGCTCAGGCGCGGTTAAACCTGCCGCCCCTGTTTCGCTTCCAGGCGATATGAAACCAGGCCGATAAAAATTAAAAACAGATGGAGATTGAAAGGGCTGTTGTCCCAAGCTGGTATTTGACCCCGCATTATACAGTAAAAACCATTCATTCTCGGCCATAACATTGCCCACATCAAAGGCGCGGGCCCAATGCACAAATCGTAATACGGGCTCCCTAACTTTGCCCTGCTGTGGAGACAGCGTATTCTTGCTATATTGCGTATCGAGTAAGATAGCAGCGAGGGTCGCCTGTAAATCACCGCGAATACCTGTGCCGAAGTTTTGTTCATCAATGGAGGTATAGTGGCCTATCTCAAAAGCCTGGGCGACGCGCGCAACATAAGCTGGCGTTGGATGGCTTGCTGTGAAGCGCTGTATAAGTTGACGCGAAATGAACGGCGCTAAGTTTGGATGTTCGAAGATATGATCAATGGCTTGATCGATAGAGGCGTCACCCTCTGTCCCTGCCGCAATGGTTTTCCCCAAAAATGTTTTTTCAAGCTCACTATGTTTGTCTTCAAACATTTGCAGGCGGGAATACTCGCCGTCATCATCCGCATCCCAAAACCCTGTGCCCTTTAAGCTTAGGCCCGTAAAAACCTTTGCAAGTCCCACAATGTCTTCATTATTATAAATCTCAATGGGTTCGCCGCCTGACAGTTTCTGCGTGCCGTCCATATTCAGCGCGACAAGACCCGTCGTAAAAAGCTGCAGAAACTCGCGTGCATAATTTTCATCGGGCATACGGCCTGTACGTTCGTCACCTTTTCTATTGCGCAAATACGTCAAATAATTTGCCATCGCGGGCGTATAGGTAACGTCTTTTAAAAGGTCACGGTAATTGCCAAAAGCGTGCTCAGATAAAACATCGATAAATTGCGCATTTGTAAGCGGCTTATTCCCCATTGGATTATCAGAAATAACAACGATTTGTGAAAGCGCGAAAACCATGCGCTGACGAAGTTGGTCATCGCCTTCAATCATGGCGTTCCAGAAAGCACTCGCATGGGCGCGGTTATCGAGCTCTTCACCAACCCCCAATTGCGTGGTCAATTCTGGCAATATGTATGTGGGAGGCTTTGCGAATTCCGCTCTTAAAAGCCGCGACGGTAATTTGCCCGTTGCCTCTTCAATAGCTTGTGTTGTTCCTCCAAAACTCGTCTTAGATAAAAACCGCGTGACGTCTGCGGCGTCATCTAACGTCAAAGACGCTTGCCCAGTTGGCGGCGGAGGGGGCGGTGGAGGTGGAGGAGGTGGAGGCGGAGGCACGGCGACAGGCGTTGACACAGCTGAAGGCGCAGGCGCGCTATCACTGCCACCGCCGCAAGCAGCTAGCATCAAAACGGCAAGTGAAGCCGTGGTGAGACGAAATAATTTTAGTTTAGGCCGTGATAGTACGTATTGGTTCAACATTGGCGAAACTCCCCGCTTCGATTAGTTTAGACCCCCAGACCTATTTTGCCGCGGCATCACATTATCAGCAAGTTTAATAGCTCAACGCGCTTAACAATGTGTTGCAAATCACGCATAGGGATGGCGAAGAATGTGACAAGATAATGGCAACTTCAAAATAATAACGAAGTTGTCACAAAGCGTTTAGGCTAGTTTGGAGTTAAAAAATGTCAGCTACGAAAATTGATGGCCGGGCTTATGCAGAAGGGTTGCGCGGCCGCGTGAGCCAAGCTGTAACCCAATTGCCTTCACAGCCCACATTAGCAGTTGTCCTTGTCGGCGAAGATCCCGCCAGCCAGGTTTATGTCGCGAGCAAGGCGAAATTTACCGTGGAATGCGGTATGCGCTCGCTTGAACATAAGTTACCCGTCGACGCCTCAGAAGATGACGTTGTCGCCTTGGTGCGCGCGCTTAATGCAGATGATGAGGTTGACGGCATATTAGTGCAGCTTCCTCTCCCCAAGGGATTAAATTCAGACCGCGTTATAGAAGAAATTCATCCTGATAAGGATGTCGACGGTTTGACCGAGACATCTGCCGGGCGTCTGTCACTTGGCAAATCTGGACTGCGGCCTTGTACGCCCACGGGCTGCGTAATGCTGGCCAAAGATGAATTAGGGGATTTATCAGGCAAGCATTGTGTCGTGCTAGGCCGTTCTATCCTCGTCGGTAAGCCTGCGGCGCTTCTATTCCTAGAGCAAAACTGCACCGTCACGATCGCCCATTCGCGTACTAAAGATTTGGAAGATGTTTGCCGCGGCGCAGATATCTTGGTTGCCGCCGTTGGCCGTCCGCAAATGGTTCAAGCCGATTGGATCAAGGACGGCGCTTGCGTTATTGATGTCGGCATTAACCGCGTTCCAAGTATTAAACATCCAGGTAAGAGCCGATTGGTGGGTGATGTAAACTATCTACCCTCCAAAAAAGTCGCCGGCTCTATCACACCTGTTCCGGGCGGCGTTGGCCCTATGACGATTGCCTGCCTGCTTCGTAATACAGTCATTGCGGCCTGCACGCGGCGGGGATGGGACACGCCGAGCGTTTTGGACTTTTAGGCGTATTGGGGATTAAGCTTTTTGCAGACTCACAGCGAAGACAGTCCCCGCCTCTGACGTGGACTCTAACACGATATCTCCGCCCTGCTCTCTTGCAAGGTCTTGTGAAATTGTCAGGCCCAGCCCTGTGCTTCCATGTCCTGAAGACGCCGCAAAGGCCTTGAATAATTTATCTTTGATTTTGTCGGGAATGCCTGGCCCTGTATCTCTGACCAAGATGGAAATATGATCACCCGACGGAATAGCTTCGACCGTTAAATGTCTAACAGCTTCATCCTCCCGCATTTTCGCCATTGCCTGGGCGGCATTGCGAAATAAATTATGGAAGATGCGGTAAGTATGATCTTTATCCGCCGTCACAACCATCTCGCTGGGTATTTTATTAGTAAAGCTGATACGGCGCGCGCCCGAGCCAAAACCGCCCAGCGTATCGCCCGCCGCCTCGCCGACAAGCAGAGAAATTCGCACAACGTCTAATTCGGCTTCATCTTGCCCGCTTAGGCTAAAGTTTAACACTTCGCTGGTGAGTTTTATACCGCGATCAATGGCGCGCATAAGGCGACTTCCCATCTTTGCGATACGCTCATCTTGGTCCCCCGCTAGCCTGTCAGAGACAAGGGAGGCTGAGGCCAGAACATTGCGCAAGTCGTGATTAATCTTGGCTACCGCCATGCCAAGTGTCGCGAGGCGCTCACGCTGTTTAAAGCTCGCGCGCACGCCCTGTTTCATATCGTAAAATTCGCGTTGTAACTGCCCAATTTCATCCTTACGGCTTGAGGCTGGCACATTACTGCGCCTGATTTCAGGGTCTTCCCGAAACGCCGCCAAGCCCGTGGCAAGCTTCTCAATCGGGCGGATAATCATAAATAACATAGCCAAGTAAATCATCAATCCCGTAATGACGGCAATTGCCAGTGACAGCACTGCAATGCGTTTGGCATAATCGCGCATGGCCCATTGAAGTTTCTGCTTAGGAATGATGAGTTCGAGCGCGTCTTGCCCTTGAACAGGTGACGTCGCCAGAACCCGCAAGCTGCCCTCACTGCTTCCAAAGAAAGCACGAAATGCATCTCGAAACAGGGGCAAGCGGCGTTTCTCGCGCAAATCAATTGTATCGATATTTGCGGTCTCAGGGGGGTGACCGAGCATAAACTCGCTCATGCCGTCGCGTTTCGCGGACATCATAATAACATCCGTATCGTGCATAAATTGTTCGGTCAGAATTTCGCTAGCTTCATAATCTGGCACGCCCGTCAAGGCTTGCGCCAATAGTCCGGCTTGCTGGGCCCGCACATTAAGCCAATCTTGGCGGAAGGTCGTGGCGGACGGAATAAAAATCACAAGCTCGGCCAGCATGACAACAGCAATCGTCATAAGCAGCAACTTGCCGGAGAGCCGGCGCGAGATGAAACCCTCTACCATAAATTTAAATTACCGCCTTCGCGCCGCAATAGCTATTGAAATTTAACCTAATGAAACTTTGCTAAAAGCCCTGCGATTTTTCGTGTTCGGTCACTGAACAGCGCATCAGTGTACCAACTAGACGCCGCGCGCTTTACCGCTTCGCTACGAGTCGGATAAGGTGAAATGATCTGCGCAAGACCAGAGATTTTTACCTTATTGGTCATGGCAACAGAGACCATATGAATAATCTCGCCCGCGCTTTCGCCGACGACTGACGCGCCAAGGATTTTGCCTTTTTTCGTCGCGACAATCTTTACGCCGCCGTGATCGGAGCGTTCTGCAATGGCGCGGTCATTCTCTTCAAAATCAAAGGTCACGCAGCGCACATTATGACCCGCCTTGATGGCGTCAGCCTCCGTCAGTCCAATACTGGCAAGCTCAGGCTCGGAATAAATGGCCGCGGGCATGCGGGTCGTATTGGCCTTGCCGAGCATATCGCCCATAAATGGCGGCGAGAAATAGAAGTTTCGAATAAGCTGCCCTGCATGATATCCTGCCGCATGGGTTAATCCGCCCATGCCTTTGGCTACATCGCCTGCAGCATACACGCGCTTATTGGAGGTTCGTAGGCTATCGCTTACGTCAATGCCGCGGCGGTCAAATTTAATATCTGCATTTTCAAGGCCTAACCCGTCAACATTAGGGGCACGGCCTGCAGCGACCAATAAATGCGACCCTGTCAGCACTGTGCCGTCCTCGAGGTCAATCGCAACGCCCGTTTTAGTTTTGCGGATAAGTTTTGTTTTAGCGGGGGTGTGAAAGACGATGCCTTCCGCCTTCAATGCCTTAACGAGGACATCAGCATGCTCCGGTTCAGAACGCCCGAGCGGGGCCGCAATGTCAATAATTTCAACATCAGAGCCTAAACGCTTGAAAGCTTGGCCAAGCTCAAGACCAATCGGCCCTGCCCCAATTACAAGAAGCTTCTTGGGCTGCTTTTTGATTGAAAATATCGTCTCATTGGTCAGATAAGGCGTATCTGCCAATCCCGGAATAGGCGGCGCGGAGGCGCGTGAGCCGACGGCAATCACAAAGCGCTTCGCCTTGATTTCAGTGGTCTCAGATTCAACGGTATGGACGTCTTTGAAACTCGCGCGCTCACGAATGACAGTGCAGCCCAAACCTTCAAAGCGCTCTTGGCTATCGACAGGCGCGATATGGTCAATCACGCCTTGGATATGCGCCTTGACCGTGTCAAAATTGATCTCAGGCTTTTCGACTTTGACGCCGAAGGCCTCGCCGCTGGAGAAGGCATGAGCATGTTTACCTGCCGCGATAAGGGCTTTGGACGGCACGCAGCCATAATTTAAGCAATCGCCCCCCATTTCATCGGCCTCGAAAAGGACCACTGAACGGCCTAATTGCGCCGCGCCAGAGGCAACGGATAAGCCTGCTGAACCTGCCCCGATTACGCAGACATCAACATCATAATGTGTTTTGGACATGGGTATTCTTTCTTGAATATTAGGCGCGGATTAAGCAGCCGTTTTTTTGAAAAACTTCTTATAAATTGTGGGGATCATCGCAACAGCTGCGAGAGCAAAAAAGGCCGGTATAAGGTTTGCAGCGGCGGCGCCCACAATTGCGCCGACATCGGCTGTTTCGCCTTTGGCTGCGGCGTCCAGTAACGTGCCGCGTAAGCCCGACCCGATAAGCGTGTAAGCAATCGTGCCTGGAATAATGCCCAATGCCGTTGAGATAAAATAATCACGAAATTTCGCGCCGAGTATTGCGGGCGCGATATTCACAACAGCAAACGGGAATAAAGGAATAAGACGTAGCGTGAAAAGATAGGAGAGTGCGTTTTCATTGAACCCCTTCTCCATCTTCTCAAGGAAAGGCCCAGCAATGGCTTTAAGCGTTTCGCCCAGAGATGTTTTCGCAGCCACGAATAAAATACACGCCCCGATCGTCGCGCCAATAACCGTCGCAGGCACTCCGATGAGCGCCCCAAATAAAAACCCACCACCAATCGTCAAAGCGCTTGCGGGCACCATGAAAGTCGTCGCTGCAATATAAATAGCAATAAAGGCAAGCAAGACGAGCCAAAAATTATTCTCGACTAATGTGTTTAAATAGACGGCATTTTCACCCAATGAGGCGGGCGTAAGATAGTGATGCCAGCCCTGAGAGATGGCCAAGGCAAGACCTGCCAATATTATGTAAAGAGGCCAAAGGCGCACGTAAATTGGCTTTTGTTGTGTGTCAGTTTCAGGGGGCATGAAATATATTACCGCTTCTTGATGTCTCTATTTATTCAGTGACCAGTCATAGTCATAATTTGTTATCTTTTCGCCCGCAGCAATAGCTACTGCAAGGTCACCCGTGGCATGTTCTTGAAGATGCTTTAGAACGCCCTCTTTACTGCCGCCAAAATCCTCTTCAAACCAGTCATAAATCGAAGAAACGGTTAGTTTATCCCCCTTCACGACGGCGCCGCGCGGCGAATTGATGTAAGCCTTTGCCGCTTTAATCCGGCCTGCTTCGAGCGTATCAGCTTCCCAGGCGGTATCTAGCAGGTTTGGGCAGCCGACAGAGGCGCAATTGACCATGTAGTGAATATATGGGGAAGGATAGTGTTTGCGCAGCGTCTTATGCTCAATATCATCAAGTGACATTCTCACGCCGTTTACCGTTACCAGCTTTTTCTTCCAAGGGCCTGAATTGAAGCTCCCCAATTTGCGGATCGATTTTACGGGATATTTCTCTGTCACAACTTGGATGGTGACGGCGTTATAAAGATTGGCCCAAAAAGCGATGGCTTCATTTTCAGACAGCTCATCTGGTGTCATGCCTTCAAGACTCTTTATATATCCGTCTAATTTGGCCGTATCGGCAGCATTGGCTTTCAGCCCTGCATAATCGAAATGGGTGAGGCCCGCCTCATCAGGCATCCCGACATAGCTTTGCAAGATGTCTGTCCAGTCAGCATGTTGTGATGGTGTCATAACCGTATCTTTCATCATGTCTTTCTTCATATCTTTCTGCGGCGTCTCAGCGGCCATCGCCGCTTGCGCCGTATTTTCAGCCATCATGACAGGCCCAGCTTGTATATCAACACCGCGCTCAGCCGCAGCCTGCGGGGAGGGAACCCGATTTTCTGGCGCAGACTGGCGCGGTGTTGATATCCTTAAAGCCTCTATCTCTATAATAGGGGCTGAAACTGTGATCGGCGAAAGCTCAACACTTTGCGTAAGCGTTTGGGAGTCTAGTTTTTTATGCAGCGGGCAATCTGTGCCCTGCGCAAAGGCGGATAGAGGCAAAAGAAGCAGCCCTGCCGTGAGTAATAATTTAGTCCGTAACATTGTTTATCCTTCGTGTTGAGCTTACCTAACGCGCGTGCGCTCAAAAAGCTTCACACAATGGCTCACAAATCCGTGCGATGAGGTGAACGCGCTTGTGATGATGGCGCTATAAGAAAGGTGAGATTCTCCTCACCCTCCGCTTGACTTCGCGCAGACTCACGCTTAATAGCCGCGTCTTGATATATCAGCAGCTTTAAAAGCTGTTTTGGAGACTAAGATGAAACGTACTTTTCAACCATCCGTATTGGTTCGCAAACGCCGCCACGGCTTCCGCTCACGCATGGCCACTAAGAATGGCCGCGCAATTTTGGCACGCCGCCGTGCAAAAGGCCGCAAGGTTCTGTCAGCTTAGACAGTCTTTGCGCGTTAGCGTGCTATGAAAAAGCTTGGAAAACTCGGAGTGCTGAAAAAGCGGTCCGAGTTTTTGTTCGTTCGGGAGGGGCGTTATAAAGCCCGCGGCGGAATCGTCGTTCAGGCGCGCGAAAACCCCGAAAGCACCCATATTCGCGTAGGTTTTACGGCGACTAAAAAGATTGGCAATGCCGTTATTCGTAACCGCGCCAAGCGCCGCCTTCGCAATATCGCCGTCGAAATACTCCCGGTTTTGGGGCAGGCTGGGACAGATTACGTCTTCATTGCTCGCAATTCGACGACAACCACCCCATATGAAGCCTTAGTTGAGGACGCGCAAAAAGCGCTTTCAAGCCTCGCGCAAATGACTAAGAAAACCAATAATAAGAATCAAAACGGCTGAGCTATGCAAGATCAAGGTAACGACCAAAAGAATTTCCTCCTCGCCATGGTGCTCTCAGGCGCCGTGTTGCTGGGCTACTGGTTCTTCTTCGGTAAGCCATTAGCGGAAAAAGCGCAGGCAGACGCGCTCATTGAGAAAGCGCGAGCAGAAGAGCTCGTAGCGAACCCTCCTACGCCTATCAAGCCTCGTGATGTTGTCATCGCGGAAGCGAGAGACGACGGCCAACTGATCGAAATCGATACGGCGTCTCTCAAAGGCACATTTAATACGACAGGCACGCGCTTTGATAACCTAGAGCTCAAAAATTACGATAAAACGTTAGACCCAAGCGACGGCAAAGTTATTTTGCTGACCCCTGAGGGCGCAGATAATGCCGCCTATCTTACAGATAATTGGGTTGGTCTGAATGAAGATAAAAACCTTGGCTTCAATACGGCATGGTCAGTTGTTTCTGGAACGACCCTAACAGAAACCTCGCCAATCGTCATGCAAAGTGAAGTGAACGGTATAATCGTCGAACGTACAGTCAGCGTAGATGAACGTTACCTCATTACCCTGACCGACAAACTCACAAATACCTCAAGCAGCGAACGCAGCGTCATTCGCAAAGGTGTCTCGCGTCAACATCAACTCCCAGATGATCTGACAAATTTCTTCGTTATTCAAGAAGGCCCGATTTCTGTTGTCGATAATAAATACCACGAATGGAAATATAAAAAACTTCGTAAAAAAGAATCATGGTCTGAAACGGGCGCTGGCGGCTGGGTTGGATTAACCGATAAATATTGGCTGTCTGCCGCAATTGCGCCTCAAGGCCAAAATATTACGGCCTCTTATAATTATCCCAATATCGACACCAAGAATGTTTATGAAACCAGCTACGCGCTCTCCCCGCTAACCTTAACGCCAGGTGTTACTGTCGAATCTGTTGGACATCTATATGTCGGCGCGAAGGATTGGACCATATTGACGGCCTATGAAGAAGAGATTGGGATCACCCAAATGACCAATGCTATTGGTTGGGGGAAAATGAAAATTCTTGTCAAACCCATCAATTGGTCTCTCTCAAAGCTAGGTAAAACCCTCGGCAATTACGGCGTGGGAATTTTAGTTTTAACCTTCCTCATCAAACTATTTATGTTCCCGCTTTTCAACAAGCAGTATCAAAGCCAAGCTATGATGAAAAAGGTGCAGCCCAAGGTCAAAAAACTGCAAACGCTTTATAAAGACGACCGCATGACCATGCAAAAAGAAATGATGGCGCTCTATAAGAAGGAAGGCGTCAATCCAGCCGCAGGTTGCCTCCCAGTCATCCCGACAATCTTTGTATTCTTCTCGCTCTATAAAGCGGTGTTTATCAATATTGACTTGCGCCATGAGCCCTTCATTGGCTGGATCCGTGACCTTTCCGCTAAAGATCCACTCTCTATCTTAAACGGCTTTGGCCTTTTGCCTTGGGACGCCGTGCCTGGCCCTATTCCAGCCCTGCTCGCCATTGGGCCGCTCGCCATCATGTATGGTATTTCCATGAGCTTGATGTATACATTGACGCCGCCCGCTGGCGATCCAATGCAAGCTAAGATCTTCAAATTTATGCCGTGGATATTTATGTTTATCCTCTCGCCATTTGCGGCGGGTCTGCTGCTTTACTGGGTCTGGAACAATATCCTTTCCTTTGGTCAGCAATATTACATCACGCGCAAATTTAAGGTCGATACACCGATTGATGCGTTCTTCCGCAAGATTACAGGCAAGGAAGAGCCTGCTAAAGAGTAGGCTCTGCCATGGCACAAGATATACCCTCAGAAGACGCGGCATCAGGACTGACGAAACGCGAACTCGAAGCCGGGCGTCTGCTCTTTGCCCGTGACGTCACCTTTATGCTCAGCGCGGTTAGTCTTGATACGCTGCCCCCTGCCCGCCTGCCTGAAATTTGTTTCGCAGGACGCTCCAATGTTGGCAAGTCGAGCCTGATAAACGCTCTGACCAACCGCAAGGGCCTGGCGCGCGCGTCCAACACGCCCGGCCGCACAAGAGAGCTTAACTATTTTAACGTCGATGAGCGCCTCTTTATTGTCGACCTGCCAGGCTATGGTTATGCCAAAGCTTCAAAGACAGACATTGCACGCTGGACCAAATTAACCCGGGCTTTCCTTTTTGGCCGGGCGTCGTTGCGCCGCGTATTCCTCCTCATCGATAGCCGCCACGGCATGAAAGAGACTGACTTAGAATTGATGGGCATGCTGGATGAAACCGCCGTAACTTACCAAATTGTCCTGACAAAGATCGATAAGCTGAAAAAGGGTGAGCTTGGAAAGGTTTTGGCTAAAACTCAAAAAGCAATTGCCAAGCGCCCTGCCGCCTTCCCTAATATCATTTGCAGCTCATCGGAGAAAAAAAACGGGCTTGATGAGCTTCGCGCGGAAATCGTCAGTCTCGCGCTTTCGTAAATCTGCGGACCTGTAAATCTCCCCCATAAATCTATTGACCCCTAGATACGCTAAAATGACTGTGAAAATTTAACTTATCTTTGGCAGATTTGCTCTTATAACAGGCATAACTTAAACCTTGGAACAGACATGCTAAAACGGCGTAAAAATGAAACGGGCTGGGCAAGCGCGCAAACGCTTTCTGAGGCTTTGCCCTTTATCCAGCGTTATTCGGGTCAAACTATCGTCATTAAATTTGGCGGTCACGCCATGGGTGACCCTGAGCTGACGAAAAAATTTGCCCGCGATGTCGTCTTGCTAAAACAATTTGGAATACGGCCCGTGATTGTCCATGGCGGCGGCCCGCAAATCGGCTCGATGCTACAAAAACTCAATATTAAGTCTGAATTTGTTGATGGGCTCCGCGTCTCTGATATCGAAACTGTCGGCGTTGCCGAAATGGTCCTCTCAGGCGCAATTAACAAATCCATTGTCCAGGCCATTAATGAAGCTGGCGGACGCGCTGTGGGCCTATCAGGCCGCGACGCTAACCTCATCACCGCCAAAGCCAAAGACGCTAAGCTTGGTTTTACAGGCATTCCTGTTGCAACGGACACATCCGTCTTGGACGCGCTGGCCGCGGCTGACCCGGGCTTTATTCCTGTTGTTTCGCCCATTAGCGGCGGCGAAAATGGGGCGTCCTATAATGTCAATGCTGACACTGCTGCAGGCACGCTAGCGGGCGCGCTGAAAGCGTCTCGGCTCATGCTCCTGACAGATATCGAAGGCGTTATGGATAAAGAAAAAAATCTGCTGACAAATTTATCGGCGGATGATGCCCGCGCGCTTATCGCTGACGGTACCGCTTTGGGCGGCATGATACCGAAACTCACCACGGCGATTGAAGCGGTTGATGCCGGCGTTAATGCGGTTGTCATATTAGACGGCCGCCGCGCCCATGGACTGTTAGTCGAGCTTTTCACCGATCAAGGCGCAGGAACGCTAATCAGATGAGAGCAGCCCTGCTAAGCACAGCCTTATTGATTTTACCCATGGGAATTCCTCTTACTATTCCTATGAGCGCAGCCGCGCAGCAAACAGAGCTGCGCAGTACACCGGCCGTGCCAAGCGCCCCATGGGAAATCTGCAATGAGACCAGCTATATAATGCGCCTCGCGACGGCTTATATTCGCGACGGCAAGATTAGCCCTAAAGGGTGGGATAAAGCCCGCCCCGGCGAATGCGTGACGCAAATGGTACCTGTAAGCTCTCCGCGTTATATTTTCGCCGAAAGCGACCCTGTCCATCAAGGCGGTATTAGAGAATGGGCCGGCAAAGTGCCGCTTTGTGTTTCGACCAAAGACTTTATGGCCGACGCGACGAAAAGCTGCCAACTTCAAAATCTCGAAACCCGTAATTACCTCGCTGTTGACCCCGCAGACCCGCGCACAACATTCATAGAACCCGATAATTTTGGCAAGAACGCGATAACGGCAGGCTTGCAGCGCTTGCTTAAAGATAGCGGCTATAAAATCACGCGCGTCGACGGCCTTCCCGGACGGCGCACAACAAGAACGATTTCAACCTTTAAAAAAGATAAAAAGCTCGACAAAGCTGTTATGGGTAATGAGCTGATTGACGCCTTGACCGAGGCGGCGGCGGCCAAACAAAAAGAAGTTGGCCTGGAAGTCTGCAATAAAAGCTCTGGCACAATTTGGACAGCCGTCGCAACACGTGATGATGGCGATTGGAAATCCCGCGGATGGTGGACCGTTGAAGAAGGCGCTTGCCTGCGGATGCTCACAAAAACTTTGCAAGGCACAGACGCCCATTTCTATGCCCTCGCAGAAAACGTCATAGACGGCGAAAACGGGCGGGAAACAGGGCCAGATAAACGCCTGCGCTCAGTTGCGACGACGCCTGCACAGTTTTGTGTTGCCGAAGCTAAGTTCTCTGCATTAGGGCGTGAATATTGCGCGGAAGCAGGATATGCCGTTGCTAATTTCAGGCCTATTCCGACAGATAATGACGGCATTCGCGTCACTTTAACGGATCAAGATTTTGCCGTGCCCAACGCCGTAGGATTACGCCAATAACATGACCAAAAACGCTGACCTGTCCCATGTGCAAAATTGGATATTCGATCTCGACAATACGCTTTACCGCGCGGATGCTGAGTTCTTCTCCCAAATTGATAAAAAAATAACGAGCTTCATCAGCCGTTACCTTGCCCTACAGCCGCATAAGGCTCGCCTCGTGCAAAAGGAATTTCTCGCAGAATATGGAACATCGCTATCTGGCATGATGGCGATACACGGCATGGATCCGGCTGAATTTCTTGATTATGTTCACGATGTTGATTTGCATATGTTGGATCCCGATCCCAAGCTGCGAGCCTATATCGAGGCGCTACCGGGACGAAAATTCATCTTTACGAATGGTTCCAAAGGTCATGCAAAAAATGTTGCAAGCCATTTAAACCTCTTTGATTTATTCGATGGAAGTTTCGGGATTGAAGATGTTGATTACGTTCCTAAACCCAAACGCAGCCCCTATATTAAATTTTGTGATGTCTTCGACATTGACCCCGACACCGCCATTTTCTTTGAAGATAGTGTGCGCAATCTTGAAGTCCCCAAACATATGGGTATGGCGACAGTCCTAGTAACGTCTGATGAGGATTGGGGCCATGAACCCGAAATCACCCGCCCGGCCGGCAGCACAACGAAAGCCGATTGGGTCGATTATATCACCAATGACCTAACAGCCTGGCTTGGTAATAATAGCTAACAATCCGGCCTAAAACTTATGGCCTTGACCTTAGCCGCGTCCCACCTGAAACTAGAGCTATGAAAAAGCTCCTTAAACTTAGTCTCGGCCTCATATTTTTACTCACCGCAGGCGCGGCGGTTTACGTTTTTGGTATTGTCGTGCCGCAAACCGACGCCAAAATGAACCCCGTTATTCCGCATGCGCCCTATCCCGTCTCGGACGCGGCTAAGGCGCTCCACGCAGATCTTCTTATCGCGGATCTTCACACGGATAGCCTGCTCTGGCGGCGCAACCCTGAGAAGCGGTGGGATAGAGGACATGTTGACTTACCGAGACTACGTGAGGGCGGTGTTGATATCCAGATTTTTAGCGCAGTCACAAAATCCCCGAGAGGCCTTAATTTTGACGGAAATGATGCGGACGCTCCAGATGACATCACCATGCTGGCCCAAGTCCAGCTTTGGCCTATACGCACATGGGGCTCAATCTATGAACGCGCTGCGTTCCAAGCGCAGCGCCTACAAAAGATTGAGAGACGCTCAAAAAATAAACTGGTTATTGCCCGTACAAAATCTGATCTTGAGCAACCGCCAGACACGTTAGTCACTCTTCTTTTAATCGAGGGCTCTCATCCGCTAGAAGGAAAGCTTGAAAATATTGGCCGCCTCTATGATGAAGGATACCGGGCTATGGGCCTTCAGCATTTCTTTGACAATGAACTGGGCGGGTCAAAACATGGCCGTTCGCAAGCGGGGCTAACAGAGTTTGGGCGCAAAGCCGTATTGGAGATGGAGCGCCGCAGCATCATGATTGATGTCGCTCATAGCTCCAACCAAACCGTTAGAGATGTTTTAAATACCGTAGAGGCGCCGCTCTTTATTTCTCATGGCGGCACAATAAGCGGCTGCCCCAAGACAGCAAATCGTAACCTGCCTGACGATATCTTAAAACAAATCGCCGCGCGCGGTGGTATTTTGGGCATAGGCTATTTCAGCGGCGCAATTTGCGACGTATCGCCGAAAGGCATCGCTAAAGAAATCATTCATGCGGTGGGTCTTTTAGGCGAAAATGCTGTCGCGCTCGGCTCTGATTATGACGGCACAGTGACAACCTCTTTGGACACGTCTGAATTGGCGGCTATTACGCATGAGTTGTTACGCCAAGGCATGACCGAGGCCCGCATTCGCAAAGTCATGGGCGAAAATGCAAAACGGTACTTTGCTGAAAACCTGCCTAGCGATTGAGTGCCGCTTTCTCGCTAAACCGCTTGTCACGTCTAGGGTTGCTTTACTGAATGTGTCTTGAAATAAGCTTAAGCTACTGATGCCCAAAACTCTCCGATAGGCACCCTAAGACTATGACGATTTATGTTGATAGCGCGCGGCACCCGTTCAAGGGCCATATTATGTGCCATATGACAGCGGATTCGCTTTATGAGTTGCATGATATGGCAGATCGTCTGGCGATGAAGCGAATTTGGTTTCAAGCCCCGCCTAAAGCCAGCTTCCCTCACTATGATATTCCATTACCCCAACGCAGAATTGCGCTCAAATATGGGGCTATTGAAGTTAACGACCGCACAGGCCTTTATTTCGCGGCGCGGTTAGGCTTAGAATGGGCGCGAGCGGAAGGCGATGAATTGCGCTTTCGCCGTTATAGTCGAACGTTAGATAGGGCGGCCATTTATGTGCCATCTTCCTTGCTCAAAATTGATGGGTAACGTTGGCAGACTTTAAAGCACAGCTCCATCGATACCGCTTTGAAGACCCGCTTCGACCATTTTTTAAATGCTTAAATCCATAAGGTTATAGTCTTTTAGTGAGGCCAAACTCGTTGCTGTCCATTTAAACTCATCTTGCCGATTTGCAAAAGGTGCATAGTGATATTGGGTTTCCTCTGGATAACGCTGACGCCTCGCATCTATTGCAATACCAATGAGGCGGGAGCGCTTATCAATAAATGCATCATCCATAATAGCCGCCTCAGCATGCATGCCAGCCCCGCGAATGTTTAAAATTGACGATCGCTTATGGAAGCCAAAGTTTATCGATAGGCGCGGCTCAAACCCTGTATTGGCAAATGAGCCATGAATGATCTGCCGGCTATTGATAACCACATCGCCAGGGTTACATATAATTGGAACAGCGTCGGGCAGCCGCTCACTCCCCGCCTCCTCTACCCTTTGCGCGATATTGGCGCGGCCTATTTTATGGCTGCCGGGTATGACCCAAACGCCATTTACTGCCGTGCTGCCATAAACCTGCCCCATGAAGTTAAACCCATGAATATCTTGATCAAAGTCTGGATGTTCCCAATGAGTATCACCATCTTGATGCCAAGACACAGCCGCCCCAACCCCAGGATCTTTAATAAATAGCCCTTCGGTGAAAGGTACAAAGTCCGGGCCATTTATAGCGTCGGTGAGTTTTAACAAATCCGGATGGCCATAAACGCGAAGACAAGCATTAGAATACTGTAAGGAGCCACTCAGATATAGAGGAACGGCTGGTGGGGCATCATCTGCCGCTTTGGGTTCGAATAATTTGACTTGGTGGCGGCCATTGAACATGTCACTGCCGCCTAATGGATCAGAAAGAGGCCGAGCCCATTGAAGGCTTGGAGCTTCGTGCCCTACGCCAAGGGCTGGACGCCCATGTTTATCAACTGTTGCTCCCATGTGAGTGGGAAAGTTATCCCGCATCTGTGCAATGTCTGCTTCAATGTCATTTAATTCGTCAGATGAGAGAACGCCTTCCAAAATATAAAAACCATATCTGGAATAGGCGTTTAAAATATCCGCATGGATATTTCCGTCTTCATCAAATCTAATGGGGCCGCGATTAGGCAAGGCTAGAGCTTTGGATTGTCCTTCTTCCAAATATGATTTCATCGCGCTCGCCTCATCACCGTAATGGGACGCGCAGGCTTCTATTGATTTGCTAATATCTTGAACCATTTTGACCTCTTTCACAGTTTTTAATCTTGTTTAAATTTAATGCATATGCAAATCTGTGAGTCAAGATAAATTGGAGTGGCTTTCATGCCGGCAAAAACACTCGCAAGAGGAAGCGTTACGCGCACGGCGAATAAAATTCGGCGCAAAGACCGTATATTATCCTGCGCTCGGCATATCATCGCCACCCAGGGCTATGATGCCCTGACGCTGTCTCAGCTAGCGTCAGATGCAGAGGTCACAATCCCCACACTTCACAATCTCCTTGGCAAGAAATCTCAGATTATTGAGCATCTCGTGGGTGACGTTGTTTTGCGCATTGATGACGTCTTATCGCGCCAAGAAGAAGACGATCCTATCGCCGCTATACATCTTTTTACAGACGCGCTTATCACGCTCTACGCCCAAGATGAGGTATTCTATAAAGCGGCCTTTATCGCGGGAGAGCGCTTAAAATTATTTGAGCACAGAACACCGGGCGGCATATTTATGCGCTCCATGCGCTTGGCCGTGCAGCTCTGCAAAGACGCCAAAGACAAGGGTTTTTTGCGCGGAGAGATTAATACAGATTGCCTCGCAGAGCATCTATTTGGGTGTCAGAGATTAGCGCGCCACGACTGGATGAATAACTACATAGATCTAAGCAGCTATAAATCGCGCATAGTTTCGGGCATGTTCACCGTCCTAGCGGCGGATGCCGAAGCGGGCTTTAAAGAGAGACTGATCGCGGAGATCAATGCATTGAACCCACACTAAATTGAAACCAAATCGATTGAAAAACCCCACACCTCATGTTGGAAAGAGAGTTTCAAAGAAAATCGCTAAATTTTATTTTCCTTGCATTAGCGACACGCGCTCTATATGCGGCGCGGCTCAATGAGGTAAAGTCATGACAATAATGTCGAAAAATAAATCTATGCAGAATCATATCCCAGCAGGGATATATGAATCCTGCATGTTTATATTTTAAGCCTCATTGCATCCTGAGGCTTCGGCCTCTTCATTCTTATTTTTGTTTAGGCCTGAGCCAAAGGTATCGTAACTGATCGCATTCCATGCGGTTTGGTTAAGCTGGTTTTTTGGCGTGGTTTGCATATTGCGCCAGAGAACCTTCATCGTCCGATTTAAGGAGAATTGATTATGCACGGACATGTAAAATTTCCAAAAATAGGCGGCTTACACAATGTCGTCAAAACTATGGACCATCGGGCCGAGTTCGACGGCCATTACGAAGGCCCGCAAGACTACCGCGCCAAGATAAAATTGCACGGTGCCAATATGGCTATCCGTATTGGTCAGGACGGCACGTTAACGGGCCAAAGCCGAAACCAAGATTTGGAGGATGATGGCTATCAGTTCCCGCTCTTTATCAAAGAGCATGCCGCGTTTTTCAGCGCATTGGCCTGTCCTGATCATGAGCTGGTCATTTTTGGTGAATGGGCTGGGCCTGGCATTCAGAAAAAGGTCTCGGTCTGTAAAATCGAACGTAAGACGTTTTTCGTTTTTGCCGTGCTGGAACGCTCCGAAGAAAATCAGTTCTTCATCTTTGAGCCAAGTGAAATCGAAGCGTTTCTAGCGCAGCATGACCCTTTGCCAAGCCCGCTAATTGTGATCCCTTGGTTCGCAAATAAGTTCACGATGGACTTCGAAGATAAGCCGAGCCTGCGGGAGCAGTCAGCCGAATTTAACAAGGAGGTTGCCCAGATCGATGCTTGTGATCCTTATATCAAAAGCCAGTTCGGCCTTGAAGGGCCTGGAGAAGGACTTGTCTATTTTCCATTAGGTAAGACCGACCCGAAAGATTTTGGGAGGCTTGCCTTTAAGGTAAAAGGCGAACGGCATTCGCAAGGGAGCGGCGGCGAGAAAAAGGCGCGCGTTCAGACGCCAGCCGCAGAAAATGTTGTCGCCTTTGTCGACATGATGGTCACCCCTGCCCGCGTCCTTCAAGGCGCCGGGGACCTATACGGCGAAGGGCCATATGAAAAGAAAGGCCTAGGCGCTTTGATTAAATGGATCATCGCCGATGTTAAAAACGAAGGCCAAGACGAGCTCGAAGCTTCGGGCATTGATTGGAGCGATGCCATAAAAACCATCCCGCAAAAAACGCGTGAGCTTTACTTTGCGGAAATCGAAAGATTGTAAACACATTCAGGCGGCGCTTTGCGCCGTCTGATATCTATTCAACATCCTTTCGCCGTTCTCCATTCCCAAATGTTGCGACCTGATATCCCTGCTTAAAATCTAACAGTATAGGCCGCGGCAATGAATGAGGCATCATTGCCGATAGATGAATAATCGATCCTGATGCCGTGACGCGCGTCGATATGATATTCAGCCCCCACGCCATAAGCAAAACCACTGCTGCTTTGAGACTCTGTTGCTGTCGCGCTGAAACCGGGAAGGAGCGCCGTGCTGCCTGTCGCCGTTGCCTCTGCCTTGGCAGTACCGTAACCCGCCCTCGCAAACAGGTCGAATTTTTCACTGACGGGTAAGATACCGCGCGCAAAGACTCCAAAGTAGCTTTTCACATCCAAGTCTACATCAGCATCAACATTGACAACCCCCAAAGGGTTAACATCGACAGGGATAGTTCGTTGAAAATTGTCACCGCCCAAACCAAAACCTACATCGCCCTCAACAGCCAGCATTCGATTTACACGATAACCCAACCGTCCATTCACGAGCAGCGCTTTTACATTTTCTTGTCCCAAATCAACCCGGTTATTTTCGAGGTCCAAATCTGAAAGATCCAAATCGGCAGAGAGCTGGCTAATACCAATATTAGCATAAATCCCTGCATATGAATCTTGCGCGGCAGCGGAACCCGGTAGGGCGCTCACTGCGCTAAAGGTTATCGCCGTGATGAATAAGGATTTTAGGGTAAGGGTCTTAGTCATAGAAATCTCCATATCAAACGCCCTAGCTAAACCTACCCTTGGCACATGACTGTAATCTGAATGACGAAATACTTATGGCGTTAAGTCTAAGCCAAAGAATCAGGTTGGAGGTGTGCGTAATTTGCGAACCTTTAAAGCACGTCCCCATCAATATCGCTTTGCAAACTGCCTAAACGGTCTTTGACGGCTTTTAACTCTGGGTAGAGCTTATTGGCTTCGCGGTAAGCTTCGAGCGCCTCTTCCTGACGGCCCAATTGTTCGAAGACGTTACCCATTGTCCAGAGCGCGTAGAAATGGCGCGGCTCATACAGCAAGGCTTGCGCCGCTTCATTTAAGGCCCGGCCTAAATCTCTCTCTTCTAAGGCCAATCGCGATGAGCGTGCCCAGCCTTCGGCGTAGTCAGGGCTTAGCGCCGTCACATGGTCATACATGCGGCGCGCGAGTTTCCGGTTTGCGCGTTTCTGCGCGGCCGTGCCTCGGCGCAATATGAAGTTCACGGTATCAGAGCCGCTATCAAGCCAAATGGCCCAGATTTCTTCGGCGATTAAATCCGCGTCTTCAGCATTGGTCTCAGCTTTTAGGCGGATAAACAATCTCTCCAGCCGCACAGCGCGCTCGGCTTCTTCCGTGAGGTCAGAATAATCAGGCTTATCAATCGCGGATTCGAGCTCGTCTTCGGACTCGATAATGCCTTCAGGACTCGATTCGGGCGCAATATCTGTGCCGATGTCAGGCGTCTCGATAGGTTCTGGCGGCTCTATCTGTATAGGGGGCCTATTATCTTGCGCGAGAGCCTGTCCCGCAAATGCGAGCGTTAGAACAAGACTAGTCGCTATCAGTTTCATGTAGATACAATGATGCCTCCAACCCTATTGGGCAAGAGGCATTATCATAATTGAGCCGCAGAATCCTGCGGCTGTCTGTTTTTTAACCTTGGCGCGCTTTAAAACGCGGGTCAGTTTTATTAATCACGTAAAGACGTCCTTTGCGGCGCACGATTTGGCAATCGCGGTGGCGGTTTTTTAGAGATCTTAAAGAGCTACGGACTTTCATCGTCTTGGCCTTATACATATTGAATTTCGAAAGCGGCGTATAGGTGGCTAGGCTTACCACGTCAAGCGCTTTTGGCGGGTTAGCTCACACCCAATTTCATCCCCAATAACTCCTATATTAAGCCTTGGCGCGAGCATAGCCCTCCCCTATGGTCGCGAAAATTTTCAAAAGTCTAAGACTGGGGAACTCGCATGGAAAAGTTTAACGAAGCAATGGAATGGCTTAACGGGATGGTTTGGGGGTCACCTGAACTTGTTCTGTCACCGATGATGATATTATTATTGGGTGCTGGATTGTTCCTAACAGTTGGGCTTCGGTTTATTTCAGTAACTAAGATCGGTTATGGCTTCCGTCAGCTTTTTAAAAAGCGTAACGGTGACGCCGAAGAAGGCGACGTTTCGCCTTTCGCGGCTTTGATGACAGCCCTCTCCTCTACCGTTGGTACAGGTAATATTGCTGGCGTCGCCGCAGCCATCGCTATTGGCGGCCCAGGGGCCGTGTTCTGGATGTGGGTCACAGCGATCCTCGGCACAGCGACAAAATTTGGTGAAGGCGTCCTTGCCGTTCGCTACCGCGAAATAGATGCCAATGGGAACCGCGTTGGCGGCCCCATGTATTACATTAAAAATGGTCTTGGCCCTAAATGGCTCTGGCTCGCTGGGGCTTTTGCCATATTCGGTATGATCGGCGCACTGTCGACGGGCAATGCCGTTCAAGCCAACTCTATCGCTGACGCTCTCAAAAGCGCCTATAATTTCGACCCCCGCATCGTCGCCATCATTCTCTCCCTCTTAGTTGCAGGTGTGATTTTTGGCGGCATTAAGCGAATTGGCGCTGTCGCCTCCAAGCTCGTGCCTTTCATGGCCGTCATTTATATTGTCGCTGCCCTTATCGTGATCGCTGCGAATGTCGGCCAAGTTCCTGCGGCCTTTGGTATGATCTTCAAAGGCGCGTTTGGGATGCAAGGCGCCGGCACAGGTATAACCATCGGCTTAATGATGCTTGCCATGCAAAAAGGTGTCGCCCGCGGTCTTTTCTCTAACGAAGCTGGCCAAGGTTCTGCGCCTATTGCCCATGCGGCGGCGCAAAATAACGACCCCGTTAATCAAGGCATCATCGCGATGCTGGGCACGATTATTGATACGCTTATCATCTGTACAATCACAGCATTGGTTATTCTGACATCTGGCGTGATGACAGCTGATTGCCTCGCCAGCCCCGCTATCCTTGAAATGCTGCAATCTGGCTCAACCCCTGCGGGCTGTGAAATTGGCGTTCCGCTAACGGCCCAAGCCTTTGACTCCGTTTTAGTAGGATTTGGAGAGCACATCGTGACCTTCTGTCTATGCATCTTTGCCTTCACCACCATTATCGGCTGGTCTTATTACGGCGAACGCTGCGCGGCTTTCATGTTCAAAGAACGCTCCATTCCTGTCTTCCGCGTGTTCTGGATTATAGCGGTCTTCGCTTCGACCTACGCATTGTCATTTGAGACAGGCGGAGACAATATGGTCGTCGCAACCTTCTGGCTTATCGCAGATAGCTTAACCGGCTTAATGGCGGCGCCAAACTTGATTGCCCTTATCTTGCTCTCGCCGGTAGTCTTTAAATTGGCCCGCGATTATTTCGACAAAGAAAAAATCGCCAATGACGGGCTGATCGACCAAGACGATATGTAGTCCCAAGTGACAGTCACAATACGAAACGTAAGGCCGGGAGACATTCCGGCCTTAATTGATTTAGCTACCGAGACTTTCTTGGATAGCTTTGGCGACTATCACACGGCTGAGAATTGCCGCGCCTTCATCGCGCAATCACACACCACCGAAATTTACCGCCGCGCAATTATAGACCCGGCGCAATATCTGTTAGCCGCGGAAAAAGAGGGACAGCTTTTAGCCTATCTCTATGCCAAGCCAGCGATGCTTCCTCTGTCCCCAAAGCTTGAAAATGACCTTAAAGACGCGCATGAGCTCTCAAAAATCTACACACGGCGCCCCGCACAAAGCCAAGGCCTTGGACTCAGGCTCATTCAGAATTGGGAAGGCTGGGCAGCGGCCCAAAACATCGGCCATCTTGTCTTAGGCGTCTGGTCAGAAAACGAAGCCGCGCAGCGCTTTTATATCCGTCAGGGCTATAGCAAGATATCACAGTATAAGCTCACCGTGGGTGATGTGCAGGATATTGATTATATCTATTTTAAGGCGCTGTGACGCTCTAGCGCAATCTATTGGAAAAAGATCAAATGACTGTCACGCAGGTCACGGCTTCAACAGACACGCTCCCATCATCTTTCGTGACAAATTGAGCCGTAAAGTGACCATACCATTCTCTTGCATTATCTCTATTGGCGCGATCGAGAACCAAGCTATAGGCGATTAAAGACACTGAACAAATACCCCTTTTAGGGAATAGCCATGGCAGACCCAGTTCCCCATTCCCATCTCCAACATCATCCGCTACACTGCCGCCATGGCGCAAACACACCTCTTAGATCCTCACACCGTAGACAGGGTGAAACTTCCCTTTCAATATGACGCGGCCCTTATGCGGTCTGAATATGAGGCTATGGGGTTACATCCTTTTATTTATTACTCCTCTATCATGCTGCGCCTCCCCCATGAGCGCCGCCCCGAAGACCCGCCGACCGGCTATCCCTATATTATGAGCATCATTGAAGAACTTAATCTTCACACCCATGTGTCGCTGGGGCGTATCTTACGGCTTGAGCCCGGCGCCGAAGTTCGCGAGCATTGCGACCCGATGCTGGGCCTTGAAATTCCTGACTCGGTTGTGCGCCTCACCATTCCTATTTGCGGCGGCGACGGGGTTACCTTTTACCTCAACGGTCGTCCCGTTCCGATGAAACCCGGCGAGTGTTGGTATATGAAACTCTCTGATCAACACCGTATCCTTCACGGCGGGACGGAGGAGCGCGTGAACCTGACATTGGATGTTAAGCCTAATGACTGGGTGCGAGACCTTATTCAAAAAAGTTATGAGGACGCTTTACGGAATTGACATTCGCTTAGCTGTGCTATGAAAGCCGCGCATGCCATCGCATTATGACATCATTATTATTGGCGCTGGGGCGGCGGGCCTTATGTGCGGCGCTGTGGCCGGCGCGCGGGGTAAGTCTGTGCTGATTATTGACCATGCCCAAAAGCCAGCTGAGAAGATCCGTATCTCTGGCGGCGGGCGCTGTAACTTTACCAATATCTATTGCGGCCCCGATAATTTCATCTCAAAGAATCCGCATTTCGCGAAATCCGCGCTGTCGCGTTACTCACCTTATGATTTTATCGACCTTGTCACCCGCTATAAAATTGCCTTTCATGAGAAGACAAAGGGGCAGCTTTTCTGTGATGGGCGCAGTCAGCAAATCATTGATATGCTCCTTGCGGAATGTGACACCGCAAAGAATGAAATACGCCTCTCGACCGAGGTCCTAGGGATAGAGAAATTTAACAATAATTTCGTTGTCACCACCAACCACCAGTCCCTCACAGCTGATAAAGTCGTCATCGCCTGCGGCGGGCCCTCTATCCCAAAAATGGGCGCGAGTTCTTATGGCTATAAGGTGGCAGAGCAATTTGGCCTCAAGGTGATTAAACCCGAACCCGCCCTCGTCCCGCTTATCTTTACCGACGGATTAAAAGAGCCGCTCAAAAAGCTGGCCGGCGTCAGCACAGATAGCCGCGTTACTCACACGGATGCGAGCTTAGACACTAGCTTTGATGAGGCCCTACTCTTTACCCACCGCGGATTATCAGGCCCCGCCATTTTACAGATAAGCTCTTATTGGAATTCGGGCGACGCGATTACGGTGAACCTCGCCCCTGATACAGATATTTTAGACGCGCTTAAAACAGCGCGTAATGATTCCCCTCGGACAAGCCCCAAAGTCTGGCTCTCACAATATCTACCGTCGCGCCTCGCGGAATATATTGCGGGCCACATTAAACAGCTTCGCCTCGCCGATATGAGCGATATGGCGCTAAGCAACCTCGCCTTGATGGTCAATGAATGGCACATCAAACCTGCCGGTACAGAAGGCTTTCGCACCGCCGAAGTCACCAAAGGCGGAGTCGATACGGATGAGCTCTCCTCCAAGACAATGGAAACCAAGAAGGTTCAGGGACTCTATTTCATCGGCGAAGTCGTGGACGTCACAGGGCATTTAGGCGGCCATAATTTCCAATGGGCCTGGGCTTGTGGTGTCGCGTGCGGTGAGGCGATTTAGGAAAGCTTGTTGGAGTAGAAAGGTTGATAGTGTTCAGAGCTAAAAACAAACTCTTTATGACGTTCATTTTTTGGTGGACATGTATGTCTGTCGGTTTGCTGGCTGTTAGGCATTTTAATCTGCAATACGATGCAGGAGGTATTGAAGGGTCGATTTGGTGGTCAGTGTTTTTGCTGGGCTTTCCTTATAATATCTCCAGAGAGTATATAGCTGAAATCGTCCCAAATTTATCCCACTCGATTGAGGCGCTGCTGTCATATGTTGCAGCGTCACTCATAATTCTTCTTTTCTATGTGATGCTCAACTATCTCAAGCGGATAACCCGAGATGCCCAGTAAAACACCTAGGTTGTTCGTTTTATACGGTTTAAAAATTAAGTGTGTCTCATTGGTTACAGTCTTTAGCGCGAAAGACCGCGTCTTAGCCCAGTTTAGTTTCCCGTAAATTTCTTGACTGCCTTCGGGAATTGAAAACCTCTTCGTCTCGTCCCCAGAAATTTTTCCTATGCGTTTACCGTCAACATAAATCTTCAATCCATATACATGGTCCCAGAGGAAAGCCCGCCGCTCAATTTTAATATTTATCATCCTAAACCAACCCATCCCAGAGCAGCTTCACCCCCACTGCAAATATGAGCCCATATAAAATACGGTAAAATAATTGTTGGTCTATGCGTTTAATCAGCCACACCCCGATCAGCACGCCTATGGGCGCGAGGGGGATTAGGATGAGCGATGTTGTGAGGTTGGATTTGTCAAATTGGCCGAGCAACGCATAGGGCACTAATTTTACGAAATTTACGACGGCGAAGAACATGACGCCTGTTCCCGCATAAAGGCGTTTTTCTAGGCCTTGCGGGATGGCATAGGCTTGGAAGGGCGGGCCGCCGGCATGGGCGATGAAGCTGGTAAAGCCCGCCGCTATGCCCGCTATGATGCCAATCGGTTTATTGTCTTTTAGGATGTCTTCGCGGCCCTTAGGTTTGAAGATCGCAAATATCGGAAAGCACACTGCGATAACGCCGACGCAGATACGGACAAATTGATCATCGACATAGCCTGCAAACATCCACGCCGCGACTATGCCTAATCCCGCGCCGGGGAGCATCAGCCATAGGAGCCGCTTGTCCCAAGATTTGCGGTAGGACCAGACACTGACCCAGTCCATCACAATCAAAATAGGCAGCATGATGCCTGCCGCTTGAACGGGGGAAATCGTCAGAGCCATAAGCGGAACTGCCAAAAGGGCCAGTCCGCCAAAGCCGCCTTTGGAGATGCCTGTGATAATGACGGAAATAACCGCTGTGACCCAAAAGAGTGGATTATCAATCATGATGTGTCTTGAACCGTAAATCCCCCATTTTCAATTAAGATTTTGGTGTTAGGAAGGGCTATGAGATCAATTGATTTGAATGCTGATTTGGGCGAGGCCGATAATGCGAGCTGGGCAGCGGCAGAGAGCGAGATGCTGCGCTATATCAGCTCTGCCAATATTGCTTGCGGCGGTCATGCTGGGACGGAAAAATCCATGCGTCATATGGTGCGCGGGGCCAAACAGCACGGCGTCGTGATTGGGGCCCACCCGTCTTATCCTGACAAAGCCCATTTCGGGCGTAAATCTATGACGTTGGGCACAGATATTATCGAGGATGATTTAAAAACCTCTCTTCTGGAGCAAATCACAACCCTTGCCGAAATCGCGGCCGAAGAAGAGGCTTTCATTGCTTATGTAAAGCCGCATGGCGCGCTCTATAATGACGCCGTCAAAGATGCCGCCACAGCAAACCTTATCGCGGAGGTCATCGCCGCTATAGACCCAAAACTCATCTTTATGGGCGGGCCTAATTGTGAAATGGGCCTTGCCGCGAAACGCCATAAGCTAAAATTTATTGCCGAAGGCTTTATTGATCGCCGCTATACGGATGACGGCCATCTGCAAAGCCGCGCCATCGAAGGCGCGGTGATTGAGAGCCAAAAAGCGCGGCTTATCCAAGCCAAGAAACTTGTGACTTTGGGGCGCGTCACCACGGCCTCAGGCCAAGAGCTGCCCATCGCGGTTAAGACCCTCTGCCTACACGGAGATAGCGCAGGAGCGGTCGAGACAGCGCGATTAGCCCGCCGCGAAATAGAAGCGGCTGGCGTAAAGATTAAGGCGTTTTCTCATGGCTATTAAGCAAGACATGGTTCTCACTCCGCCCGAAATAACAGCTTATGGCGATAGCGCGGTCTTGGTAGATTATGACGTTGAAGGCTATTCCGAAGAGGCCAATACAAAGCTTCACCGCGCCGCCCGCGCCCTGCGCAAGCAAGACATATGGCAAGAAATCGTCCCAAGCTATAAGAGCATTCTCTGCGTCTTTGATCTGGCGGCCTTGTCCATGGAGGAGGCGGTAAAGAAAATTAAGCGGACACTCTCGCGGCCCGTCAAAGCGCAAGAGGCGGCAGGCAAGATTATCGAAATTCCTGTTGTCTATGGCGGTAAATATGGGCCCGATATGGCGGCGATTAAAAAATCCAGCGGGCTGAACCAATCCCAAATCATCGATATTCATAGCGGGCAAGATTACCGCGTCTGCATGATGGGCTTTATTCCAGGGTTTTGTTTCCTCTCCGAAATTCCTGAGGTGCTACAACATCCCCGCCATGCGACGCCTCGGGCCCATGTGCCTGCGGGCTCGGTTGGTATTGCGGGCTGGCAGACAGGCATTTATGGATTGGATAGTCCCGGAGGCTGGCAAATTATTGGCCGCACACCGCTAAAACTTTTTGATAAAACGCGCGAAAATTTGTTCCTGATGGAAGCTGGCGATACGCTGCGCTTCATCCCCTCATCTAAGGCGCTCTTTACATGATCGAGGTTTTAAATGGCGGAACCCGCGCCACAATCCAGGACGGCGGACGCCCTGGCTATCGGCATTTAGGTATCCCGCAAAGCGGCGCGGCGGATAAGCTTTCATTTGCTTTGGCCAATTGGATGGTCGGGAACCGCTGGGACGCACCCGCCATTGAGTGTGCGCTGGGCGGGCTGCACCTGCGCTTTACGGAGGCTACAACGATTGCCCTCTCGGGCGCGGAAATGTGGGCGCAAATAAACGGGCTTAACGTTATTAATTTCAATGCCATGACCGTGGAAAAAGGCGACATCCTGACGCTCAGCTTTGCGCGCGATGGATGCCGCGCTTATATCGCCGTCGCCGGCGGCATTAAAATTGCAGAATTTATGGGCAGCGCCTCGACTTATCTTCCAGCTGAATTTGGCGGCTTTGACGGACGCGAGCTCAGAACAGGTGATAAACTGTCAGCAAGTCACCGACCCCGCGAGGCCATCCGTAAAATTCCCAGAGGCTATACACCGCGTCTCTCGCGTCATGTTGTTCTGCGCACCCGCCCTGCCCCCGAATGGGATTTGGTCAGCCGAGCCAGTCAGCGGCATTTATTTGTAAGCCCCTTCATCGCCACCCCTGCCACAGACCGCATGGGTTCACGCCTGCGAGGCGATAAAATTAAGACCAATAGCACCTTATCCATGACCAGTTCGCCGCTCTTACCCGGCACGCTGCAGGTGCCGCCAGATGGACAACCCATCCTCATTTTAGCAGATGGACACTGCACAGGCGGCTATCCGCGCGTTCTACAAGTCATCCGCGCCGATCTCTGGCTCTTAGGCCAAATTGCACCGGGCTCTGAGGTGAGCTTTCGCCGCTGCTTTAATGAGGACGCTTCAAAAATTCTCGCGGGACGCAATAGCTTTTATAGCGGGGACTATGGAGGCATTATAGAAGGCTTTGCGTTTTAGAGAGAGTAGGAGATTAGGCCATCTAAGGCATGCCATCCTATGTTAAGCGCTTAGCATGATGGTAGCAATCTGAGCCCTAATGCCAGCGCTGGGGGACGATAAGGAGGATTATCAATAGGAAACCCCAAAATCTCGGGGACAGAAATGGCTGAATAAGTTTCTTTTTTGGGCCGCTCTGCATAAGATACTGCCAAATCAAATAGCTGAGTATCATTGAAAGCATGCTGGGAAAAAGCCAGTATTGTGGGTTATTATAGACGACTGGTTTTTCTAATTCCACGGCGGCGATCGTAAATGTAAGAAATACGCCCAGGGCGAAGAGCGTAAACCCAAGAAGATAATTTACATTTTCTTTGCTCATTTTAGCGCTCCTACTCATTCTACATATAACAAATTTACCTTGTATATTCCAATGTGAAATACGGCTTTGCGTTTTAGGTCTCACGCGTTTAAGCGCAATTTATGACCGCCGCCGCGCCCTATATTCTACTCGATGACCAAGTCACGCATGATGTGCGCTATTATGGTGACCCTATCGTTATCGTTGAGGCGCATGAGGCAAGCGAAGTTGCGTCTGCCCTTACCAAGCTCAAATCCTATCACGCTGAAGGCCGCTACCTCGCGGGCTATTTGTCTTATGATTTAGGCTTTGCGCTGGAACCGAAATTGGCGGGCCTCATGCCCGAGACCCGCGATGGCCCGCTTTTACAATTTGGCGTTTTCACGTCAGTCTCGCCCTATGCGCCTTCGGCCTGTCTATATACGGCGGCGCCTCCAGATATTTCACTCGCGCCCAGATGGTCCCAGGCAGAATACGCCCAGCGCTTTGACCGGGTTATGGCGTATATCCGCGCGGGTGATGTCTATCAGATAAATCTGACCTTTCCGATGATGGGGGAATATGACGGCGCGGCGGCGAAACTTTATGCCGCTTTCCGCCACCGCCAAAAGGGGCGTTATGGCGGCATCGTCTCATTGGGGTCAGGCCCTGAAATTATCTCGGTCTCGCCCGAGCTTTTCTTTCGCAAAGAGGGGCGCAATATGAGCATGCGCCCCATGAAAGGCACGCGGCCCCGCGCCACTAGTCCACAGGCAGATAAAGCGCTACTTGAGGAGATGCGCGGCGAGGCTAAATCCCAAGCCGAGAACTTAATGATTGTCGATTTACTGCGCAACGATCTCTCCCGCGTCTCAGAGACTGGCTCGGTCAAAGTTCCAGAGCTCTTTTCACTGGAAACCTATCCAACGCTTCATCAAATGACCTCGCGGGTGACCTCGCGCCTGAAACCAGAAACAGATTTTGCGGAAATATTTAGAAGCCTATTCCCCTGCGGCTCTGTGACGGGCGCGCCGAAAATTCGCGCAATGGAAATTATTGATGAATTGGAACAGAGCTCGCGCGGCGCTTATTGCGGCGGCCTAGGATATATCGACCCCGATGGCGATGCTTGCTTTAATGTCGCCATACGCACGGTGATTTTAGAGGCTGGGAAACTGCGCTATAATGTCGGGAGCGGATTGGTTCTCGATAGCGAAGCGGCGGATGAATATGCCGAATGTTTGTTAAAAGCGGATGTGCTCAAAGCGCAAGAGACGCTGTTGATTGAAACGTTTCGCTGGGACGCTGAGACAGGCGCTGTGCGGCTTGAACAGCATCAAGCGCGCCTGAAAAAAGCGGCAAAAGACCTAGGATATCCTTATAAGGAAAGCGCCTTGGACGCTGCCCTTGCTGCTTTAAAAACATGTAAAACAGACCAACGCGTTCGGGTGACCTTAAATAGCGCAGGCGCATTCGGCGTGACGTATCAAGACTACACGCCATTAGAAACCCTAACAGTCTCGCTCTCGCAATATCCACTTACGCCCAATGTTCAAATCACAGCGCATAAACTCTCTAGTCGGCAATTCTATGATGGCGAGCGGGAGAGATTAAAGGCTTTGACGGGGGCGGATGAAGTCTTATTCCTCAATGATGATGGAGAGCTTTGTGAAGGATCATTTACTTCACTCTTTATCGAGAAAGACGGATCACTTTTCACCCCGCCATTAAACGCAGGAATATTACCTGGGATTTTGCGAAGCGAGATGATTGAGAGCGGAGACGCTATTGAAAAAACTCTAGCGCTCAGCGCGCTCCTCTCCGCCGATATCGTTTATCTTGGCAATTCCCTGCGCGGGCTGATGCGCGCAAAACTCTTAAGCTCCGAGCCGTGTTGACCAAGCCTGTATTCTTCTGCAAAGTTTTTCTATATAAAAGAGACGTCGAAGAGCGCTATAATCCATGAGTTTCACAATTGGAAAACGTGTAAAACGGTCCCTTTGCTATTTTTAAAATTTTAAAATGGATTTAGAGATAAGCCGCGTTATAAACGATGCTAATGAGGGATAAGAAGATTAGGGTCTGCCCTCAATTTAGGAATTTATTAAGATATGGGTCAAATTTATTCAGGTCTAGGAAAGAAAGTGAAGCTTTGCGTCCGCAAGGCAAGGTTTCTTGACGACGAGATGGATAAATTTGGCCATACCTCTGTGCATTTTGCGTTTCACACGCAAATTGCACGAAGGCGGGGCGCTTTTGCCCCCCGCTCGCGTCGAAAATGCTCGAAACTGCAAGCAGTTCCTTGCGCTTTTCTCCTAATCGGGGGGCAAAATCGTCTCCGTCTTAACAATTCCCTAAAATGAGGGCAGACCCTAGTTACAATATGCAGCGCAGCATACCTGCTGTTCTAGGCGTCTTAGTCCTCTCTGTTGTTGTGGCGGCGCAAAGTTCTGGCCGGTTTGATGACGCGTTTCGCGCCATGAAGCGGGATGAGAAGCTGCAATTTGAACTTCCGCCAGCGCCTGAGCCGCCCAAAGTAAACTGGTTAGAAAATCTTTTTGAAGTTATTGGCAAATTCATCATCGCTATCTTACCCCTATTGAAGATTATTTTCTTCGTCGGCTTGGGCGTCATTATTGCGCTTATACTCTATGCCATAGCGAAAGTCATTTATGAGACGCGGTTTAAGCGCGAGGCGAAAGAGGTTGTTAAGGCCGCGCCGCCCCCGCTCTACACACCCGATCAAGACCAAGCACGTATTTTGCTCGAGGACGTTGACGCGATGGCCGCGGAGGGACGCTATGAAGAAGCGGTGCATGAATTGCTGTTTCGCTCCATTCAAGACATCGACATTCGCCGCCCCAATACCATTCGCCGCTCCCTGACATCGCGCGAAATTGCAGCGCTTAAAATTCTGACGCCTGAGACCCGCCAGGCTTTTGCAAAAATTGGAGGTGTTGTTGAAACCTCCTATTTTGGCGGCAAAACCATTGGCCGGGAAGAATTTGATATTTGCCGCGCCGCCTATGCCCAATTCGCGCAAAAAGACGCTTGGAAGCAGGCAGCTTAGATGGCCAAAACCTCCCGCATATCAAACACGCTAGAGGGACGCGAGAAGCGCTCAAGCCTTTCTGCGCTCATGACGCCCAAGATGATTATGTCATTAGTGCTGATTGGGATATTTTCCTTTACCGCGCTTGTGACGCTCTCAGGCTATGCTGGTGATTTACGTCAGAAAAATAATGGCCAGGCACATGCGCTGTCTCGCTCTGCTATCGGCTTTGGCGGCCTTACCCGCCTGCTGGGGGATATGGGATATGATGTCCGCATGGCGCGCACAGAAGACGTGTCCTACGAAGATGAAGGCGCGCTGCGTGTCTTCACCCTCTCGCGCCCTTATCAAGCTGACGCCTTGGATGATTTAGACCTTTATTCGCCAACCCTCATTATCATGCCAAAATGGGTAACTCTGCCCGTCAATGGCAAGGCAGGATGGGTCCGAAAAGGTTGGGGTGATAACCACATATTTAACGTCAATAATCATGAACGTGATTTGGAAGAATTGACAGGAGAGGTAAGTTTCACCTCGATTAAGACCGAGGATAAATCTGTTACATATAGGCTATCCTCGACCGTAGGCGAAAAAGATATAATACCAGGCCTCGAAATTGAAAATTTGCAATGGCTGAAAGGCGAAAAGCTTCTCGATATATACCGGGTCAAAGAAGGGCCGGTCCTCGTTAAAATCGAAGATAGCTCTATCTATATTCTCTCCGACCCAGACTTTATGAACACAATGGGCATAGGAACGAAGACCCGCGCGCGCCTTGCCGTCGATATGATTGACGCCGTCATTGCGGACGCGAATGCCGACCCTAACCGCGTTGATTTTGACCTGACATTTCATGGCTTTGGCGGCAAGACCAATGTCATCAAAGTGCTTACTCAGCCCCCTTTCCTTGCGGCGACGCTTTGCCTTCTCGCCGCTGGAGGCTTGATTGCCTGGCAGGCTTTCTCACGCTTTGGCGATCCCCTGCAGGTCAAGCGTGATTACGCTCTTGGGAAATTCTCCCTTGCCGATAATGCAGCGCGCTTCATTCGCATAGCCGGGCGCGAGCCCAATATGGCCAAAGACTACGCAAAGCTTGTACGAAAACAGGTCATAGGAGAGCTGAATTTGGGCGGGCGCCGCCCGCAGGACATTCAGACTATATTGCAGCGACGTGAAAAATCACTCAGCTTAGTGAATGATTTTAACGACCTTACAAACCGCGCAAATGTGACGTCAGATAATCTCGCCTTGATGCGATTGGCCGAAGATTTAGATATTTGGAAAACGAAAATGATATTAGGAGAGCAAAAATGAGTCTTGAAGCTTCAACGGATCTAGCTTCCGTAAAAACTATGGCGGACACTATCCGCGCTGAAGTCGGCAAAGCCATTATTGGACAAACCGACACTGTTGACCTCATGCTTGTGGCGTTATTTTCGGGCGGGCACGTCCTACTAGAAGGCGTGCCGGGAACGGCCAAGACATTCCTCGCCCAAGTCTTTGCGCATGTTATGAAGATGGATTTTGGACGCATTCAATTCACCCCCGATTTGATGCCGGGCGACCTGCTCGGGACGAATTTATTCTCATTCCAAACCAATGAATTTAATTTGATCAAGGGGCCTATTTTCTGCGATCTCCTCCTCGCTGATGAAATTAACCGTACCCCGCCCAAAACCCAAGCCGCTTTGCTTGAAGCGATGCAAGAACGCCAAGTCACGATTGACGGCGAAGCCTTCGCGCTTGGCAGCCGTTTCATGGTAATCGCCACGCAAAACCCGATCGAACAGCAAGGGACTTATCCCCTGCCCGAAGCCCAGCTTGACCGTTTTATCTTTAAGCATGTTTTGGATTATCCCACGCGCGATGAAGAAATTGAAATTGTCCGTCGTCACGGCTCGCGCACAGGTTCGCCCAAGGCGGCTGATCTTGGTGTGAAATCCGTCGTCACGCGTAAAGCCCTCGACGCCGCTGTTGCCGCCGTATCCACCGTGCGCCTCACCGATGAGGTTACCAATTATGTTGTCGATTTAGTGCGCGGCACACGCGATAACCCGCTCTTTGAGACGGGCGCTTCGCCGCGCGCGGCCGCAATGATTTCTGCGGCAGCTCGCGCCCATGCGGCGCTGCAATCGCGTGACTTTGTTATTCCTGATGATGTCAAAGCTATTGCGCTGCCGGCCCTACGTCACCGCGCCATTCTTTCGCCCGCGGCAGAGATTGAAGGCCGCACAGCCGACGAGCTTATCTTGCAAGTGATTGAACAGACTGAAGCCCCAAGATAGAGCCCGGCTGAATGATCTATCCCACTCCACGCGCCGCTATGTTCATGGCCATCGGCTTACCGGTGACCTTGGTTATTGCTGTGCTCTTCCCTGCCCTTTGGGCGCTGGGCGCTGCCTGGATTGCAGGATTAGTGGGATTAATTATTCTGGATATATTCCTCTCAGTGCCGCGCTCAAGGATGGAATTTGACGTCAAAGCGCCGGGGAGCTTTTACATCGGCGAGACGGAGCAGGTCTGGTTTAAATATAGCTATGGCAATGCTTCTGCGCCGCGCTCGCCCGAATGCCGTCTTAGCGTTAATGACCGTTTCTCTGTGGCCCCGAACCATTTTTACGGCCAAGCGGCAAACGGCGCCGTCCTTGCCGCTTTTGATCTTAAGACCGAACGACGCGGCGACGGCGAAATCGAAAAGTTATGGACGCGTTGGCAAGGGCCGCTGGGACTCATCTGGCGCCAAACAACCGAAGTCTTAAACCTCGAAATTCCGGTTGTTCCCAATACGCGATTGGTCAAAGATAAAGCGATTGAAATTTTCTCGCGCGACGCGACCTTCGGGCAGAAAATCCAGCAAGAGCGCGGAGAAGGTACAGAGTTTGACGCGCTAACCGAATTTATGCCCGGCATGGATAAGCGCGCCATTGACTGGAAACATTCAGCGCGTCACCGCGTCTTGCTGGCCAAGGAATTTCGGACTGAGCGCAATCACAATATTGTCTTCGCGCTCGATAGTGGGCACCTCATGTGTGAACCCATTCGCGAAATGACCAAGCTAGATTGGTCGCTTAATGCGTCACTCCTCATGGCTTATGTTTCGCTCAAAATTGGCGACCGCATTGGCTATTTCGCCTTTGATCAGAAACCCTATTTCTATAGCCAGCCCATTGCGGGCGCGAATAGTTTCCCTCATTTACAGCGCCTTACCAGTTCCATCGACTACTCGCATAATGAAACCAATTTCACGCTGGGCCTCTCCCAACTTGCGCAGTCTTTGAAGCGCCGCACCTTGATTGTTGTTTTTACAGATTTTGTGGACACGACAAATGCCGAGCTGATGATTGAAAATATGGGCCGCCTCCTACGCCGCCACATCGTTATTTTTGTGGCCTTTCGTGATGAAGCCTTAGAGCAGCTGGCCAGCAAGGCCCCGCGCGCGACGGATGATATTTCCCGCGCCGTCATCGCAGAGAATTTAATGCTTGAACGCGAGCTTGTTATCGCGCGCCTTCGCCGTATGGGCGTTCACATTGTAGATGTTGCTGCCGATCAGATGAGCAATGCTGTGCTGAATAAATATCTCGAGCTTAAGCGGCGGGAGGCGATTTAATGGTTGGTCAAATCACCCTAAAAAGTCACCGCTTTCGCACAGAACGCGAGCAAAGCTGGCGTGAGCTGGAAGTCATTCTGAAGGCCATTGAAGGCCGCGGAATGAAATCTTTATCCGACGCTCAAATCGTCGCGCTACCGCGCCTTTACCGCTCTACCCTCTCCTCGCTCTCTGTGGCCCGCGCGACGTCACTCGATCAAGGGGTCATTACCTATCTCGAGAGCCTGTCGGCCCGCGCTTATTATATTCTCTATGGCTCGCAAGTTAGCCTTGGCAAACGGATATCAACCTTCTTCCTGCGCGATTGGCCGTTAGCCGCAAAAGCGCTTTGGAAGGAAACGGCCATCTCTGCCGCGCTCACCTTGCTGGCAGCCGTGCTTGCCTTTATCTTAGTCAAAAATAACCCCGACTGGTTTTATACCTTTATGCCCGACGCCATGGCCGAGGGCCGCACGCCTGCCGCGTCTGCGGAAACTTTGCGCGATACGCTCTATCATGACGGGAATTCAGATGGATTGGGCCTATTTGCGTCTTTCCTCTTTAGTCATAATTCCAAAGTCGCCATGTTTGCCTTTGCGCTGGGCTTTGCCTTCTGCATTCCGACTGCAATTTTACTTCTCTATAATGGATTTATCCTGGGGAGTTTCGTTGCTATTTTTTCGGAAAAAGAACTCGGTTTTGAAGTTGGCGGCTGGCTCATCATTCACGGCGCTACGGAAATTTTCGCCATTATACTCGCAGGCGCAGCAGGCATGCATATCGGAAAGGCGGTGGCCTTTCCCGGCGAATTAACCCGCACAGAAT
Source organism: Hellea sp. (assembly GCA_039977295.1). Taxonomy (GTDB): domain Bacteria; phylum Pseudomonadota; class Alphaproteobacteria; order Caulobacterales; family Maricaulaceae; genus Hellea. The sequence goes on from JBDWDN010000007.1 coordinate 89,977, forward strand.
CCGCCTCCAAAGCTGGCGGCACGGCCTCGCTCCTAATGGCAGGGGTTGTTATTATGTTATTTTTTGCGGGGCTTCTCGAAGGATTTGGCCGTCAGTTGATTACAAATGACTTTATTCGCTACGGCATTGGTCTTGGCACGCTTTCCATTTGGGGTCTTTATTTTTACGGCCCACGCCGCGTTGAGCCTGAATCTCTTGAAGGCAAACTTTAATGGCCGGCGTTATCTCACAGCGCGTGGTCGATCAGCGCAAGCTCATCACCCCCGAAGGTATCGACTTGCAGGTACAGCTTGCCGATATTGGCGCGCGTATTGGGGCTTACTTTATTGATCAAATCATTATCAATGTAGGACTTATCATTGGCTTCTTTGTTATTGTCCTAGGCGGCCTGGCTGCGGGACCCGAAATCGCCATTACGGTTTTCATTCTGATCAACTTCTTTGTCCGTAATTTCTATTATATGTTTTTCGAGATGGGCCCCAAAGCTGCAACACCTGGCAAACGCATCAGTAAGATTCGCGTCGCCTCTCGCACCCAAGCGAGGTTAACCGCGAACGCAGTCTTCGCCCGTAATGCTTTGCGCGAGATTGAGATTAACTTACCGCTCTCCTTCGTCTTCATGGGCGGAGGGTCGGTGGATGGCTGGATAGCTATTCTTGGGATGCTCTGGAGCGGCATCTTCCTCTTCTTCCCGCTCTTTAACAAAGACCGCCTCCGGGCCGGTGACCTGATTGCGGGCACATGGGTCGTGCGCGCGCCCAAGCCCATTCTCGCCAATGACCTCGTCTCAGAAAAAACAGAGTTAGATTCGGCCTATACTTTCACCCCAACGCAGGTTGAAGCCTACGGCGTTCACGAACTGCATGTGCTGGAAAACGTCATCCGCGCCAATGACCAACAAACCGTCATCGATGTCTCAGACCGTATTCGCAATAAAATAGACTGGGCAAAAGGCATGTCCGAAACCGACCTCGATTTCTTGAAGGCCTATTACGCAGCGCTACGCGGAAGGCTGGAAACGAGACTTTTGTTTGGGGTGCGGCGTAAGGATAAGTTTGATAAGACTTGAGGAGTTTTTAGATAGTCTCCCCCCCCCCGCGTGACCGGGGTTTCCATAGATGGGGGTGCGGGCTTCGACGCAGGAAGCCCGCACCCCCACGCCAAGAGGCAGTTTATAATTTGGATAACACCCCAAAACACAACACACCCGCTCACCCCTGCGAAGGCAGGGGTTAGGCCATAGCTTAACTCAAATGGATGTTTCCCAATAGATAGCCGCGCCTCTTAATGGGTTTAAGTCCGTGGATTTGGTATTTTTTTAAACAATGATCTAATCCCTGCTCGTGTTGTTTGTCAGGACAAACAACGGGCAGGGATGAGCGGGGGAGAGGGCAGGAATGGACGGGGATAGAGTATAGGGATGGGCGTGGAGAGAGGCGCAAGAATAAATTCGATAAGACGTAGACCCGCTAGTCCTTGTCCTCCGGCGTAACCGGCGGTCTCCCTGCGTCTTACTCCTACTTCATACGCGGGGAGACTCCCGAATAAATCGGGGGACAAAAATAAAGCACAACCGGCGACCTTTGCTAAAACATAACGCAGTGCTCTATTGAACCCGCGCGCCGCCTAGCTTAAGGACGGGAAAAATTATGTGAGGACTTTTCATGCCGAATATCGTTATTTCAGGCTGCGGCAATATTGGTAGCCGCCTGTTGCAATCTGTCTCTAATATTGAGGACGCAAATATTGGCACATTAGACATTTACGGCGTCGATCCCTTTCAAAGCTCGCTTGACCTGTCGACAGAGCGTTTTCATCAGGAAAATAAAGGCGGGCACTCGCTGCATATGTCAACCAATCCCGCTGACTTACCCTCAGAGGCTGACCTTCTTATCGTGTCTGTTGACGCGGCGAACCGCTTAGCGGCTTTGAGTTCTGTTTTAGAGCATTGCAAACCCAAAGCGATTATCCTTGAGAAAATTCTGTTTAATAAGTTTGAAGAGTTTGAGACGGTGCAAGCTATCTTGGACGATCTCGGCGTTCCCTGCTGGGTCAATTGTTCGCGCAATATCTGGCCGGGCTACCAGGCCCTGAAAGAGACTTTGGGCGGCAAAGCTGTCACCTCTTATACCGTCTCAGGTTCTGATTGGGGTTTGGGCTGTAACGCTATCCACTTTATTGCCGCTTTGGAATATGTTGCAGGCGAAGCTGTCACGTCATTGGCTATGGATGAAACGGCCGCCATTCGCGAGTCCAAGCGTGCAGGCTATAAGGAAGTTACAGGCACATTGACGGGAATCACGGCCTCGGGCGGTAAAGTCTCGATTTCTTCTCTTCCTGCCGAAGGGCAACCTATTTCCGTCATTTTAGAAGCCGGAGCCGATAGCTACGTCATTGCTGAAGGTAAGACCATTGCCTTAAACGGCGGAGACAACGCGCCCTTCCCTATGCTTTACACAAGTCAGCTGACAGCGCCGCTGGTCCAAATTCTTAAAGACGGCCAATCAGACCTACCCAGCTATACAGACTCAGTTCATCAGCATAAGGTATTATTCAAAGCCTTAAATGACGTATTTTATGGGGCGGGAAATAGTGAGGTTCAATGTCCGGTGACTTAGACGCAATAGACGGCGAAAAGGCTGCGGGGAAGACATCCCCCTGCAATATAGTCTTCCTGTCAATTCCTGACGCGGAGATGGAGACGCCGCTGACCGGATATGCGGCGCGTATTGTCAAAGAAGCTGATGCAGTACTCGCCATGAATTTTGGTGGAAAGCTCATCGATTTCATCCGCAGACACCTTCCAAAAGAACTTCTGAGCCTATCAGATTCTCGCAATCTAGATTCTGAAACGGAACGCGCGTTATTTTCGCTGGTCAATTACGACATTTCAACAATTGCTATGGCGCTTGAAGATGTAAGGGTCTCAAAAGTTGCTACAGGTGAAGCTTGGGCTCTTGGACTACGCGCGCAAATTTTTAGAGAGCTCTATGCGGCGCATCGCTTAAGCCAAGTTCTGGATGAGGATTACGGCTCTATCGTAGTTGTAACCTCATCGATTTCGACTGTCGAAAAAGCTATTCTCTCCCGCCTCATTGATCTGCAACGCGCGGGCCGCGTTAATGTGAACGGTGTCGGCCAGATTAAAAAGGGCCTGGTGACAGCTGTAGATGTTTCAGACATCACAAAAATGCGGGCAGGCCTCGCCAAGCGCCGCTTAACATTAGATCTAACACCTGCGCCCATGGAGCTTGAAATTCTGGCCGGTGACTTTGGCGCCATTAAAGGCGAGCAGCCTTCACCCGCTGATGTTCTTTTGCTGCACATGACCGACAATCCGATGTTTCACCAAAATATCGTGCCTATTCTAGATGAGCTTTCAAATCGTAAGATAAACTCTGCCGTTTTAATGTCAGGGGGTTTTAGCACGGATCTCTATAAGGGCCGCAAGCTTGGCGAAAAGTGGAATGTTTGCTCGGTTAATCAACAATTTCAAATAAAAGAAGAAGAGCAGCCTAAACGCATAGCCGCCGCAATTGCTGACCGTATCGAGACCAGCTGCCTCGGCCTCTCACCGCCCATTAGCTGGACACCCCTCCTCGCGTCACAATCCCGCGCGTATATGAACCGTACAGTGAGCCAGCTTTTAGCCTTCCATACCGCCTTTAACGTCATGATTGGCCGAACGAAGGCGAAGTCTATTTATATGACGCAATCACCAGATACGAACCCAATGGCCTATTTGGCGGTTTCCGCCTGCGGCGCGCGCGCGCGCGCCTTTTATAGCTTCTCCTCTTTCCTCAATAAGAGCGAGCGCACCCTGCCTTTCGTTGCGCCAGCGATTTTGCTGGCGGGCGGGCAGCATGACATTGATATTGTAAAAGAGCGCAATACCGATATTGGCGCTGAAGCCAGCGTCGTCGGTATTCCCGCGCTTGACGCTCTGATCGAAGCCAACCGCGATGATGAGCGTCTAAAGCTCGCCAGCGTGCTCGATGTCTCGGCGCGCCGTCCTATTGTGACCATTTTGACAAGCCGGGCCTCACCCGAAGCCGAAGACCCGTGGATTGCGCGGCTTCTACGCTGGGGCGCCACACAAGATATTGATATTATTCTTGCCCGCACAGCGCGCAAAGGCACAAAAGATCTGACGCTCTTTAAGAATATGGCCAAAACCCAGAACTGGGAGCATGTCAGCACCGTGGAAGAGACTTCTCTTGTCAATGCTGCCCTCATTTCGAGCGACGTCGTTATCACCAATAAACCCTCCTTAGTTTATAGCGCGATTTCAGCTGGCGTTCCCATCATCCAAACAACGATCGGCGACAACATCTTAATGCCCGTCGAAACGGGCATGGGCTTTAGCGCCGCGTCAGAAGCTGAGTTGCAAGACATCCTGAGCAGTGCTTTGCTCGATGACGGGTTTGTTCCGCAGGATATTCAAGACCGCCGCAAAGTCTTCCTCTCTATGCTCAATGATGGCAATACCGAAACAGCCGCGCAGCGTATCGTACAAAAATTTCTCGATACGGAGGGCGTCATCAGTTTTGAATCGCCCTTCATTGAGAAGTTAATGCCAGGACGCTTCCCTAGTGATATATTTGGGGTCATTGCCCCTGCGAATTTCAATACTGTTTAGCTTGGTTTTTTAAGTCCCTGCCTTCTAGCTGAGCCTGCCTCCGAATTAGCGCTAGACACTCACAAATTTTATGTCTTCGCCTGTGTGAACTTTTCAATTGTTTCCTATGCAACAATTGACTAATAACCCTCACACACACTGGGGCGTGATCCCTGGCGCTGGGAATATATATTTTTAATTGGAGTAAACCCATGAGACAAGTTGCAAAGAAATCCGCCGCTGAGCTTAAATCATTAAGCGAAGAATTGGCACTCGAAGCTGAAATCGCACAATACCGTGCTGACATCGTCGAAGCGAATGTTCGCAAGATGAAAAGCCAAGCTGAATATACTAAACTTCGCGCTGCGATTAAGCGCTAGGTTTAAGGCAATTGGGCAAAGGGAATAACCTTTGCCATGCCTTTTTCTAAGATATTATTGTGACATATTCTGAAGAGTATGAAACGCAACGGACGAGTTTAAGGCTCGTCCTTTTGTCGTTTGTTAACCGCGTTTTTTTGTGGGTTTTGACCCGTTTTTCATCCAAAGCGGGGACCGGGCCATTCTGGCGCCTATGTAGCCGCTTTTTATTCTTAGAAATGCAGGCCCGGCAGTGGCGCGGGCCCCTCTCTTCAAAACCTTACATCCGTTTCGAACGCTATTTCGCGCATTCAGCTGAGCATTTAGAGCGTTTCCAAAACTTTGTCGCCGGAAACGGTATCTTGGTCGATTTACTCGCGTCAAATTGGTTTGAATATTTACCCATCAGAGAACGCGTTCCTGTCACATCACTGTTTCGCCGCATCTATCAAAGTGAAAATGTCTGGCTGTCTTACAGAAACCGCCCCGCAATTGTCGACCGCATGAAGACACTCGATAATGTTGACCAAGACTCATTACCCCAATCCGTATTTATCGTGCCTGTCCGTTCTGTTGGCGGCGTCATGGGCGTTTGGCTAAAAATCACGAAGGTTTTCAGCGTCATCGGCGCAGCCATTGAAAATAGTTTCAAGGCCATATTCCGCGCTGTAGACGCTCTCTTCGGGGCCATCACATTGGGCCTCCTCAGCATTCCTGTGTTTATAATGGCCGTTTTGGGCTTTGCTTCACCCGGCATTCAAGCCTGGGTCACGCGTTCAAAAATCAATATGCTCTCAGGCCTGCGCCCCAACTCTAAAAAGATTGGCGGATACCTAAGCCGTTATGAGACGCTTTTTGCGAATGATCTCCCGCGCACGCAGAAAATGTCTAACATCTTAAAAAAGCCTGCCTTCAGGCCTTTTTTAACGAAACAGCGCCTTGATACTCTGGACTTTAATGACCGTGTTTTAGCATCGTCTCTCATGCGCCGCTGCGCCGCTGTGGACCCGCAATTTGCGGGGCTCCTAAACGCCGTCGATTTAAATGACGCCATATCCGTCAGAAGCCAGCGTCATGTGGCGCAGCTTAATGAGCCTGGCGCGCAGCAAAAATCCGAATGGGAAACTTTCAAGAAACTCAATTCCGGCCAGAAACATAAAGCGGCTTCAAGCGCGGCTGTCGCTGCGCCTGCGGCAGCGGTAAGAGCGCCGCGTCTTCGCCCCGCGCCTTTGAGCGAAGCAATATTAAAGCAAGACGGTTGGTTTAACCCGCTTCAAAAGCATGATTTGGAATTTTCAACAGCTCTGCGCGAGCGCGCCTATAATGACGCCGCAGCCTATGTTAATAAGGCTGAGAATTTTAGTGCTCTATCCCCGCAAATGATGACCAAAGCCGCAGCTGTTATGGCTTTGCTGCAAAAGCCTTTCACCCATGACGCGGCAAAGGCAGAAGTAGATAATAGCCTGCTAGTCCCTGCGGCTATCCGCAACCGCAGCAGTAAAGAACAGGCCGAAAAAGCCCTCTCTGCCGCCCTGCCTCTCCTCTATCCTAGCTATAAAGACGAAGCAGCCCGTTCGCCCATCGCCTGCTGGACGGCCCTCGAGGACGCGCTTGAAGATGATACAGAGTTTTCATATGCCGCAGAAGTTTTAACCGCTTCATATTCTGGCACAGCCTTTAACCGGATCACGGACCGCTCAGTCTCCTTTGACACTTTTATGATCACGCGGCTTGAAGAAATTCTTGATAAGATCCGTCTTTGGGTCGATTGGGATGATTGCCCAACATCAGCACTAGCCGCTTACGCCCATGCTGCGGCCTCCGCCGGAGACCGCGCGAGTTTTGATTTCTTCATCGTAACGCTGGATGGCCGCACAGGCGTTCCGCCGCGCTTTATTATTAATCTACGGGATAGTTTCTTTAACACAGGCATCCACCAATTAGATGCTGTATTATCGCCGGCCACAGCCGCGACTGAGACCTCGCAGCTTCTCACGATGGAAAAAGGTAAGAAATATCTTTGCTTGGTTGAGATGGGCGCTCGCGTCCAGGCCCTTCGTCAAATTGAAGGTGTTAGCGATAAGCTGCTCTGCGGTCCTGTTGCGCCGACGGACGCCATTAAGTTTCCAGCCGGGGCGACCTTGGTTCAAGCAGAAGATTTCATCCCGATGTATTCCACTGAAGATATGGAAATTGGGAAAGACATTGACCGCTTAACAGAACACTATCTCGACCAAGCCCGTAAGACGCTTAAAACATCAGGCATATCGGAGCTTTATGAGGACGCTATCGAAGTGACTCATGCCACGATGTTCTTTGCCCTATATCGCGACGCTATTTCTGCCCGTATTTGCGAGAAACTCATAAAGACGGCCGGAAAATATGACGGCGTTATCCTGCTTGCGCGCAATGGCCAAATTCTTGGCAATATGATTGCGCCAGCGGCTGAGGCGGTTGGACGCGAGAATGTCTATCTCTCACTTGGCTCGCACCGCGCCCCAGAATTTTTTGGTGCGCTGACAACAATGCGCGCCGCAGCAAAATCTGCGAAAGCCAAAAAACCAGCTCCAAAAACAGAGACTGCAAAAACAGAGGCAGCAGACTCGACAGAATGGATGTCGGGCATGGGCGGCTGGATTTCCGACTCGATGAATTTCCACGGCCGCTCTATGCAATCTGTTGAGCCAGGCGCCTATTCTATCATGACGCTAGAACACATTAACGGCTATTATGACAGCTATCAGGCCCTTATCCGTGAAGGCTTACCCCATAGCAATGTCGAGCTTTTCACCTCCGCCGCCAATGTGCAGCTTAATGATCACATCAATGAGGACGGCTTTGCCCCTTATGAAGGCGAGCATTCATTACGGCATTGTGTGCTGCGGCCCCGCACGCCCGATGCGCGCCCTTGGATGACGCCTTTCGTGCAGACATTGCGCGGTAGTTTTGACGGCTTTAAAAGCCCCTTTCTGCCACATTATCACGACATGATTTTAGACCGCGCCCAAGCCGTTTTCTCGCAGCGCCTCCCGCAAATCATGGACGCCGTAAGCTATTTCCGGGCGCGCTTTGCCGAAGGCCTCCCCGACTACATCTTTACAGGTCCTAACCAGCATATGATTTCTCGCGCGGCGGCTTATTGCGGCAAGGCCGCAGGCGTGCCTGTCTATGACTTCCTGATTTTGGCCAATACCAACCATCCGCGTTACCGCCCCATCATCGCAAGTTATGCTTATCTCTATGACCCTTGGTATAAAGACATTTACCAAAGTTTCTTTGGCCTGAAAGAAGATCAATTGCGCACCGCAGGACCGCTCTTTGAATATAGCGAGCGTCTCACTCAAGAGCCAAATGCGGATTACGCTGCGCCGCGCGGTAAAACCCATATTGTCTTCTTCTCACAAAGTGCGAATTTTGATAATTCAAAAATCATGCTTGAATCTATCTGTCAGGCGACGAAAGACCGCAAAGACATCTACATCACAGTCAAGCTTCACCCGCATGAAAGCCCTGCCAATGTCGAACGCTACACGCAAATTGCGGCAGATAACGGCATTAAAGGCAATATTCACGTCTTCCACAAAGGCGATGCCGTCGCGCTTCTCAACCAAGCTGACCTTGTTGTTCAGAGCTTCTCCAATATCGGCCTTGATGCCCTGCTATTGAAGAAGCCCGTTATTACATTCAAACCTAAAACGGATTTGAAAGCGCGTATCTTCCTTTATGAAAAAGATATTGGCTATGTGGTGAGCACCAAGACAACTTTGACAAATAAGGTCAAAAAATTCCTCAATGACCCCAAAGATCGCAAAGCCATGCAAGATATTGCTGAGGCATTTGCGGTGGAGAATGATCACTTCTTACGTGGCCAGAATGCTGCCCGCGTCATGAAAAGCGTTCAAGAGGACGTCATTGTCTATAAGGCGGCGCGCGAGAGTTAAGAGTTCAAAACCGGCACACTTGCCGCACAATAGAAGAGTATGTTACAAGCCCCTTGGGTTATAGTTAGACCTAAACACTATAATACGAGGCGCGAAACGGAGATTATCATGAGCACAGTATGCTATGACGGGCCCAGCAATTTTATCGACATTGTCGAAAAAGACGGGTATTTTTTAATTAAGAATTTCTTCAAGCGCGAAGCCGTTGAAAAAGCGCGGGCAGAATTAAAAGTCATTCTGGATAAAGACGAAAAACGCCGTAAAAAAGCGGGCGGGCCGGCTGTTGATGCCAGCACGGAATTTCGGTCAATCTATACTAAACTGATGCACACGATCTGGTTCCCGAGCCTGCAATCACCAGGTTATTTGGACCTGACCAATGATATGTTCGCCGCGCCTGCGATGAAGGATTTCATCAAGGGCCTTTGCGGAGATAATTTACGCATGCGGATTGACCTTATTCGCCGCAGCTCCGGCGAGAATGACTGGGTTGATGATTTTCAGCTTCCCCATGTCTGGCACCGCGATACATTAGGCGAGTTTACGTTCGGTATTTTCTTTGACGATATGCCAGAAGAAGGCGGCGGCGGCACAGCCGTTATACCTGGCACGCATTGGGATACGCGCGATCCGCGCTGGGACCTTATGCTCGGCCCGAAAAAGAACTTCACGCGTAAGCATCACCTTGGTAATCGCGAGCTTTTATTCTTGCCTGAAAACTATGTGCCAGAGGCAAAATTAAACGCAAAAGTGGCCAAGAAAGCCAATGAGAAGAAAGTCGAAATTTCTGGTCAGATGGGCGATATCTATTTCTTCCTCAATGATTCCTGGCATGGCCGCGCGCCAAATGTGTCAGATAAACGCTGGATGATTTCGCGCATTGGCTGTTTCGCAACAGAGTTTCCGTTCAAAGATGACATTCCGCTCCCTGCAGGCATGCAAAACCTCAAAGGCCCAATGGGCGAGCACTTTAATCGCAATCAAACACCAAATACGCAAACGGACACGCTGCTGCGCCGCATGGCCTATAAACGCAAAGCAAATGTGCTAACCAATATGGCCGCGCGCGAAAAAGATAAGCTCCTCACCAAGTTTTATAGTCAGCCTGACATCGCCGCCGCGCGTGAAGCTGTCTTAAACGCAAATAACGTCTAAGACGCCCTTTAGCTATCATGTCGTCCGTCTCTCAAGAGAATCGCGCTTATCTAAAGCGCGCCTGGCGGCACTTGATTGGCACGGGGCTATGGCGGAATAAAAAACGCGCCGCAATTATATTTACCACGGGGTTTTTCACGACCGCCGTTCAAATATTTGCGGTGCTATTATTGGTCGGCGCGGCAAGAGCCTATGATGCAGATGGCATTCTGTCCTACGGCAAAATTACAATTGATCTTTCTGACGCGCCAGGGTCCAGCCGGCTAATTTATGCCTGCGTCGCGGGCGCTATGCTTGTAATCTCCATACTCGCGGGCATTGGGCATAAGCTGATTGTGACGCGGATCGGCCGCCGCTTTTACCAAGATCTCTTAGATGATACGCGTCTACGTCTTGTCACGGCCGTCAAAAGCGGACGTAGTTTTGACCGTAGCTCTTATTTGCAATATCTGAGCCGCGATTGCCGCTATCTGAGCCTGAGCTATATACGCGTGATGAATCTGATACAGCCCGCTTTATTGCTGATCAGCGTTTTTCTTATCTCTCTTATCACCGTTCCAATTGCTGCCGCATTTTTGGGCGCCGCTGGCATATTAGTGCTGCCGCTAAACCTCTATTTGATTTTATGGGCGACGCGCACATCCCAAGACATTCAAAGCTCCGCTAAGCTAAAAGGCCAAGAAGAAGCTAAATTTATCGCCAATGTAAGTTCCAACCCTTTCATTGCAGATACAAAGACCGAAGAGCTTATCGACCCTAACCGTCCTGGCGAACAAGGGTTTCTCGGCGCTTTTGTGAAACGCCAGCGCATGAGTGCTTACAGCCAATCCATCACAGATTTAATGATGGCACTCGTCATCATCGCCCTCGCGGCTTTCTTGTTTTTCGGCGGCGGGAATACGCTTCTGCTCAACCTTTCAAGCCTTGTGATCCTCGTTATCTTATTTCGCTTTATTACAGGCTACATCTCTAACCTCTCTCAGGCGATTATGATGGTGTCCTCATATGAACCCTTCTTCCGCCCCCTGCTAAATTTACGCGCCGGCGAGGACACACCTCACAAGTTAGAGCCCTTTAACGGCGCGCTCGAAACGCCTATCCGCGCCGCGATTTTTCAAGCTCGGAAAAGCGATTGGTCTGATGTCAGCACAATCGCGGCGGCGCTTAAACTCGGCGCGCCTTTGCAAATCGTAACCGCTGATTTTTCAGTCGACAAATTACGCGTGGCCGAGATCATGGAGAAAGCCAGCGCGACGTCTATTTCCTTAAGTGATGACGTATCAGCGCAGCTTCGCGCCTATCAGGATGGAAGCTCAGATGCATTATCCGATACAGCAAAGCTCTTTCTCACCCTGTCTTACGGCGCCTCCCGCGGCGATGCGGGCTTTCTCATTGACGGCGCCTTATTACGCGATCTGGACCGCCTTGATTTACGCAGTATTTTTGGGGCTGCGGGCGACCGGCCCATTATTGTTGTCTACCGCTCGGCTCCGCGCCGTCTTGTCTTGCCGCCGCGCTTTCAGCTTCTCAGCCGCAGTCCCTCGGGCTTTTCGCTCATTTGCCAGGCCCATGAATTTATCGAGAAGCGGGATGAAATCGTCCAAATGATGCAAGCTATGCCAGCAGCAGCGCAGACTTCGGAGTCAGAGCCAGATGCTGCCTCTGAAATTATTGTATAGTAATGCGCTCGATAATGCTTAAAACGATGCCAAACGGGCCCAGAGGTTTCCTTTAAATGCTATTTAACTCTTACACATTCATTTTTCTGTTTGTGCCATTCACGCTATTACTGACGGCGCTTGCGCGCCGCTTTGGCGGTGTGCGCGGAGCCTCTGCAATATTGGTGGCCGCCTCATTATTCTTTTATGCCTATCACGATATCCGCCTGCTCGCGCTTATTGGCGGGTCTATTGTCCTCAATTACTGGCTGACGGGTTTTATTTATAACGCAGAAGGACGAAGGCGCTATTGGTTTACGGTTTTGGGGGTTGTTCTCAACCTCGCTTTGCTGGCTTATTTCAAATATACCAATTTCTTTTTGGAAAATGTGGCGGCTATCTCTGGCGCTGACTTTGATTTTAAGAAAATCGCCCTCCCCATTGGTATCTCTTTTTATACCTTCCAACAGGTCGCCTATAATACCGACACCTATAGCCGCAAAATCAAAGAGCGGGATTTCCTATCCTACGCGCTTTTCGTCGCCTTTTTCCCGCAGTTGATTGCGGGCCCGATTGTTCATCACGGACAGATTATCAAACAATTTGCCTCTGATGCCTTTGGCCGCATTAAATGGGAAAATATTCTTATTGGGGTCAGTATTTTTGGGCTGGGTCTCTTTTCCAAAAAAATCCTCGCGGACACTTTTGCGGGCTATGCCACGCCAATCTTCGTCTCCGCAGATCAAGGCGAAGCGGTAAGCTTCCTCATGGCTTGGAAAGGCTCGCTGTCTTACACCTTCCAAATCTATTTTGACTTTGCGGGTTACTCGACCATGGCTGTCGGCCTGGGCCGTATGTTTGGTGTAAAGCTGCCAACTAACTTCTTCTCGCCTTATAAATCGACCAACATTATCGAATTTTGGCGCCGCTGGCATATGACGCTTTCGACCTTCCTGCGCGATTATCTTTACATCGCCATGGGCGGTAACCGCAAAGGTAAAGCCCGGCGCTGGTTTAACTTGCTCGCCACCATGGTTCTCGGCGGGTTATGGCATGGCGCGAGTTGGAATTTTGTCATTTGGGGAACGCTCCACGGAGTTTATCTTGTCATAAATCACGCCTGGAATATGCTGACCAAACGCGTCAAGGCACTCGGCGCGATGCAAAAGACAACAGCTTGGAAACTTGTTGGCTGGCTAATTACATTTGTCGCCGTTGTGGCCGCTTGGGTTGGCTTCCGCGCTGTCACGCTTGGCGGGAACCTATCCCTGCTCTCCTCTATGTTTGGCTTTAAAGGGCTTGGCGATATGGGCGCGGATATTGCGACGCTTGATCTGAAATTCTGGCTCTTCCTTATTGCAGGCTTTGCCATTGCGCTGGGCATGCCCAATATGGCGCAAATCTTTGGCGATGTTCGTGCGACCTATGAAGAGCACGGCCCGGCCAAAGCGTTTGGTATCATTACCGTGAACTACAAACCAAATCTGATGTGGACCGTGATTATGGCCGTCATCGCGGCGGTCGCTGTATTCTATCTCTCTCCCACCACTGAATTCTTATATTGGGCGTTTTAATGACTGAGAAAACTGTCGATAACACAATACAATATAGCAAGTCCTCTGGCTGGAAGATGCTCGCATTCCTTTGCGTTTTCCTGATTGCAGGCGTCGTTTCTATCATCAAATTTGATAGCTATTTCACGGATTTCTGGAAGATACGAAAATGCAATCCCGATGGCTATGCCCGCGGTGATTTCATGACGGCCTGCGGGGGTATCAAGGTCGACCGATATGCTTTCGGGTCTATCTATCTGGGGTCTCAAAAGAATGCTGTGAAGAATGCAAAAACAGCCGACGTCATTATTTTTGGTAATAGCCGCACCATGCGCTCATTCTCGACGGATGCCATGGATAATTATTTCAAAAGCAAAGGCCTGACATATGTTATCTTTGCTGTTGAAGGCGCAAGCTATGCCTCAGCCCAGCACACGGTCAATAAACTTGGTCTTAAGCCTAAGATCGTGATGACGAATACGGAAATTCTATATTCGAATGTTGTCGGCGCAGCCTTTGGCGATTTAGTCTATTTCCCAGACAAATATAAAACGCGTTTTGATTTTTTCCATGCCGCTCAAAGCGTCCAGAAATGGGCCTGTAAGAGCGGCATAAAAATGGTCGAAGACTATTACTGCAAAGGCCGCACAGGCGCTGGATGGCGATCTGCCGTCACGGGACGCTTCAAATGGGAACTCGTAGCGGATCCCGAGAAGAATACTCTCATCACGCCGCGTAAAGAAAATACACCGCCCAATGGACGCCTCAATACTGTCCTGCCCAATGCCCAAGAGTTTTTAGGCAATTCTAACTTCAAGAAATCTTGTCATGTTCTGTATATGGTCAACTCCCCCTCATCTGAGCCAAATTTACAGGCGGCTTTGGCGGGCGAAGTGGGCGCGATTCCTGTTTACACCCCTTTCAGCGACCTTCAGACATATGATAAAAGCCATATGGACCGGCCAACCTCTGAGCGCTGGGCCTCATCCTTTATAAAGGATCTAGACCCAGCGCTGGACAAATGTCTTGAAGGCGAAGGCCGCTTTGCCCCGCCTGTTATAGAAGAATTTGACATCGCCACAGCCGATATTGACGGCAGCACTGATTTTGAAACGTGGAAGCCGCGCGATGGTATCAGCGTCGCCGACGCCTTTGCGTTAGGGCTTGATGAGACAAAAACAGCAGACTTGGTAATTGTCGAGAAAGCCGGCGCGCGCCTTCAAAAGATTTATAGAGAAACACCCATCAAGGCCGGCATGACCGTAAAATTTAGTGGATGGTTCTGGGCAGATGAAGACATCACCATGCGCGCTCAAATCGTGCGCTCTTGTTCTGCAGCCACCCCGGTTGAACAGGTCAATACATTCTTCACACTTTCGACCGAGCCGAGGCGCTATGAGATTAGTCATACCTTTGAGCAAGATCACGCCTGCGCCCTTGTGCAAATTACGGCTGATCCGGATAATACGTCATTTTACGGATGGCGCTACCGTACCGAGTTTACCCCTGCCGCAGTCGCGCCTGCGGAAAATAACGCCCCTACCGAAGAATAAGCCTCTGATTTCACGGTATTTTTCGGCTGACGCCTCGGGCAGAGTGCGGTAACCTCTCGGTGTGATAGTCTTTGATTATATCTATTATCTTACGCTCAAAGTTGTTTTTGAGCTGCGCCGGCGGCTGCCGCTTTACGCCAATGATCACGCGCGCATAAATTCGACTTACGCTTTCGCCTTGTTGAAACTTTTTCAGTCCTCGCAGCTCTCTCTAAAATCAAAACGCCGCCTCTTTGAAATTTATGCGAAGCGGTTTTCTATGCCCGTTTCAGTCAAGCGCATGGCCAATACACTCTATTGCGACCCGCAGCGAACCGCGTTTTTGAAATTCCTCTCCGCAGAGGAAATCGATATTTCGGCCGAACGCTTGCAAAATCGAGTCCTGCATAGTTTGGGCCGCATGCCCAAATATTCTTTAAGGCAAAGCCGCAACTTCAAGGGAAAATTGACGCGGCCCCTCATGCCCATTTTTTCCACGCGCTACACGCAGCTCATACACATGGCGGGCAAGAGCCGCGCTGAACGATTTTCAATTGCGGATGTTGAAACGCCTAAAGTTACGGCGCGAAAAGGCTCTGCCATATTATGCCTCCCGCTTGGGCGCTTAGTAAAAGCAGATTTACAGGCGCTCAAAGGTTTTGACGAAATTATCGTGATGCCGCAAATGCCCTGTGACGTGCCCGTCATTCAGGCGGGAATAAAAGCCGCTTTAGGCGCGCGAATAACCGTCAGGTTTTACGACCCTAAAGACCATCATGCCGCGCCTTATTCCAAGGGCGATGCCTTTATCTCGAAGGCCTGTGATGATTTGGGAGGGCAGTTTTTAGAGGCCGCGCTAAGCTCGCCCTCTATTAGGCGGTTTATTCCAAAAATATTGGATGAAGATTTAGCGCTCGATATTTCAGATATTATCTACCGCCCCATTCAGCGCTTCTACGCGGCGCTACGGTCCGTCGAGACGCAAGGGCCGTCATTGCCTGTCTATTTTAGCGGGCCTTCCAATGCGCTGCCCCGAACGCTTGCTGTTATCGGGACAAATCCTGTGTTTATTTTGGGACAAGGCTCTGGCGTGGTTAGCGACGAGGATTCGCAAGATGAATGGCTCCTAAGGCCTTCCACTGCGGAAATGACCAATGGGCTTAACACATTTATGAAGCTGCTAAAGAAACGCCTTGCCGCCGCCCTGCCGCCTATCCCAACGGACGGGACAAACCATATCTATATCGCAACCAATACCCGCTCTAAAAGTTACGCGCTGGCCAATAACGTCATAAAAGAAAAACTCATTGATGTTGCGCCCGTGACTATTTTTGATTTCGCCGCGCCCCAAGGACTAAGAAGTATTTCCAAAGCCAGCCTAGCACCTTGTCTCTATAATGCCCTGCACAGCGCCGATAGCGGCGAGCGGGCTTTACTGTCGCATTTCGTGCAGGCGGGCAGCCGCATGACCTTGGACGGGCAGAGCCTAGGTGCCTTTCCCGCCAGCGAAATGAAGGAAATTGTGAGTATCGCATTAGAGCAAAATATTGGCGCGCTTATCGGCAATGTCATTCTCTACCGCATGATGGAGCAACGGTTAAAAGATGTCAGGAACGCCCAGCTTCTTTTACTGCCGGGCCGCCATGGTAATATTCGCTGCTTAGCGCGCGCCTTCGAGACAGCGGGTCTGCCTAGCCTGGACGTGCAGGTTCTATTCGTCTCCGAAATGTCGCGCTATAAACCGCCAATGGCTGCTCGCCACACCGTCATCGATAGCTTCGCCCGTGACCGTTATGTCAATGAATGGGGCAAACCGCCTGCCTCCATAGACCTTATCGGCGCGATCAATTTAGATGAAGACATTAAACAAGCCCGAAGCTTTGACCGAGAGATCAACCGCAAGTCCCTGCTCGGCGCGCCTAAGGCAAGAACCGTCACATTTGCCTGCCAGCCCTTACCTGACACTGAAATTATAGCTGCAGTCGAAGCCATTGCCAAAGCCCTTAAGCCGCAGAAGAAACTGCATCTCTGCGTCAAGCTGCATCCCTCGCAATCTGAAAGCCTTTTGGGTCATATTAGCGAATTTCTCATGGAAGCCTTCGGAGATAAATCTCGCTATACTGTTTTGCGCAAAGTCAGCTTTGCAAAGGTCATGTCCGTCACAGATATTCTGGTGAGTTACTTTTCCAATGTCTGCCTCATGGCGCCTGCCTTTAACGTCCCTGTGATAACCCTGCCCAGCTCCGCGCCAATGCCCTCTCTAACGCTCGCCGATATGGGCCTCGCCATTGCCGCCACAACATTGGATGATTTTGACGATAAGCTAAGCACGGTATTATCAAGCAGCGGCCTTGACGACCAAAATCTACCGCCGCATCCTTACCTAAGCAAAAACCCGCATATGACGACGCCGGACTCCTTAAACCGTTTGGCGGATGTGGCGCGGCGCGGCTTTAATGAATAACGGCCAACGGGCGGCTAGAATAAACATTACGGAATCGCGTCCGCCGGCAGACGCAATATCCCCCGCAATCATTCCTTTTCAGGTAAAGATAAATCGAGTTCGCCGCTTTCGACCATTTTGGCGATGACTTCGATTGATCCGACAGTCGAGACGTGGCTGTCATCCAGTGTCAGAGGGAGGCCATCCGTTGTAAGATGTCGGCAGGAGGCAGGCCCTGTGGGGCATAGGATTTTCATCGGAGAGGCATAGGTGTGGTTGGAATATTCACGTGCCCTGTTTTTATCTGCATCGAAAACTCTTGCGACGAGTGACGCGGTGAATTTTTCATTTAATTCAGCCCGCGTAAGATGTCCAAACCGTTGATATTGATCTATCTGGCTCGGCTCATAAAAGGGAATGGGGCCCATTATCGTGACTTTGGTTGAGCTCCGGCTGGCTATTTTTTCCAGCACGTCCCTATCGATAAAACTCTCTTGTCTTGAACTTGTCTTAAGAGAAGAAATCACAATGTGCTCTAGGCCAGAGAGATTAAAATCGGTTTTCAAGGTCTCAATAATTGACCTACAGACTTTTGCATCTGCTTTGATGTTTTTAACATTTAACTGACAGCTATTCACCGCCATCAACCATACGTTACTCTCTGGATAGGCCGCCTTTATACCTGACCGCCAAGATGCGGCGTGACTGTCGCCGATAATTAATATGTCATTTTTCTCGGTTGTCAGCGGCGCGCAGCGGCGTTTTAGCGTCTCAAAATCATTTTCATTATTCACCCAGCACATGCCTTTAAGCGATTCCAGATGCCATTCTTCCTGAAGGCGTTGCAGATCAACTTGGTATTCTTGTGATTGCTCTGTGTCCTCAATAAAGGCTGGCGTTTGCATTAAAAAATAAGCTGCAGCGCCCGCAAAGACAGCAACAAACGCTAAAAAGGCGAGGTAAACTGATTTCGTTGACTTAAACCATTTTTGGCGCCTGATAGGATTTTCCAGTAATTCAAGCGAGGCCCAAGATAAAAGAATAGAGGCGCCAATTGCGGCCACAGCTGTCCAATGCCCCCATTGGGGGAATTGGATTTTCACGAATAAGAGTAACGGCCAGTGCCACAGATAAAGCGCATATGAAATCTTACCCAGAAACACCATTGGCGGGATTGAGAGTAGTTTTACGGCAAAATTGTTTTGCCCCTTGGTCGCCCAAATGACGATAGCTGTTCCGAATACGGGTATTGCGGCCCAAGGCGCGGGGAATTGAGCCGTCTCTGTAATGACGAAAAAACTCCCCACGATGAGAACCAACCCAATAGACGCCGAGAGCAAGGCTATCCCTTGAGAGCGCGGGGGTTTGAGCGCAAAAACAGCCAGAGCTGAACCTATGCCAAGTTCCCAAAATCTTGAAAATATCCCATAAAATGCAAAATTTGGGGACGTAAGTGACAGGTAGAAACTATATATAAAACTTGAAACCAAGAGGAATATTAGGATGGGTTTTAATAAAGCCCGCATCTTTAATGCCGCTAATAAGAGAAGCGGCATGATGATGTAATATTGCTCCTCCACGCCCAATGACCACATATGGAGAAGCGGCTTCGTATGCGCCGGCCCTCCGAAATAATCCGCCGTGAACGCAAAGAACCAATTGGCTGAAAATCCCAATGTCGCCAATAAGCTCCACAGGAAATCCCTCAACGCATCGGCAGAAAGTAAAACCAAGGCTAAACCAAAACTGACCGTAAGCATAAAGGCCAAGGGCGGGATAAGACGCCGAAAACGCCGCTCATAAAATTTTGCAAATGAGAAGGATTTATCTTGCATGCCTTGCAAGAGAATAGTCGTGATGAGGAAGCCAGAAATAACAAAAAATATATCAACGCCAACAAAGCCGCCCGGCAATAAAGCGGCATAGGCATGAAAAATAACGACGGACGCTACGGCGATAGCGCGCAATCCATCAATTTCAGCTCTGTATTTTAAGGTCAATTTAAACAGGTCCCTATTATCGAAACGGAATTATCTCCGGGCGTCAATACCCGCCCTTTTTGCTGAGGTGAAATCCCGCAGCTTATGGAGATTGTATTTTCCGTCATAAGATCATTTCCCAAATCATTCCCAAGATCAGTTGAAATGAAATATTGTACATTGGCGACTTTATTTCCGGTAAATGTGAAAGGGGTCTCGCTGTTTATATTATTAATCGCCGAGGCTTGGCCCGCATTTGGTGAGGACACATCCGTAATTTCTGAATGACTTATTTTGATATCCGCGCCGTCTAGCTGAATACCATAAAGCGGGTGAGTGTCTTTGTCTTTCCGTCCAACAATAGATCTGATCACGACATTTTCCACAGAGATAGCGCTTCCCGTCAAATTGAGCCCCGTTCTATTGTGATAGGCATTTTGTAAATCCTGCAGCGTCACATCCTGCGCGCTGTTTACCTCTATTCCGCTGTCAAAAGCTCTTACAGTTCCATTGTTGACATTTATAGTCTTGCCCCCATTGATAGTTATTCCTGCCGCTTGCGACAAAGCCCCTGGCCCGAATATCGTGTGCCCTCCCAAATCGATGTTGACATTGGACGCCCGAATATCCAGGCCCGGGCTTTCAGGGGTATCTACAAAAATATCATTCTCTAAACAGAAATCACCCCCAAAGGTAATGGACATAGGCTGCGTGATCGAAAAGCAAGTTGCTTCGGACGGATCGCTCTGACCCAAACTGTTATTGTCAAAAACACAGGCATCGGCCTTGCTGACATTGTTGATAAATTTGTTACTCAGATCGGACCGAATATACGCAAAACTGTTCCCTGAAACATCGCAAACGGGCGCCTTAATATCATAAGCAATTGGAGGCGAATTTGCCCAAGGCTTATAACCCAGCATTTTTTCCACATGGGAATCTGTAACCACGGCCTCTTGACCGTCGATGACAATACCGCGCCATAAATTTCCAGAGGCATCGATTGATTTAACAGAAGCTTTCCCGACATTTCTAAAATGCACACCCGCCAGGAAGTTATGAATATTGCCATTTTTCACAGTGACATTATTGCGGGCATCGGCGCGAACGCCAAAGCCCTTCGTCTCGGGCAGCAGACTGACAATTGTCCTGCCATTCAAGTCCAGTGTCACGTCATCTGCCGCAATGACAATGCCGGCGCGGTTAAGTGTATCGGCGAAAATATGATCCGCGAGGCAATAATTGCCAGGCTCCCTAATGGTCATTGGCGTCCCAAATTCAATACCCTCTTTTATAATGATACAGCCCTTAGGCACGGAGACAGGCTTATCAGACCGTAACGCCTTTAAATCCAGGTCAAAATTATAGGGAGACTCAGGTCTTTCTGCTGTCGGCAGAAGGCCGCTTAACGCGTCCGGCGCGCGGTTTGAGTTCGGCGAACACCCCATTAAAGTGATTAACGACACACTTGATATGAGCGGCGGCCCAAGCCAAACACGAGACACCCCAACACAAGACAATAAAGACCTTACGCTATTTCTAACCGCAATTATTGAGGATTTCATTATAACCTACTAAATGAATTTTTGGCGTTACGCCGCGCCTATCACGCCATTATAAAACAGAGTGCTTGAAAGCTGCAAGTGTCATAATTTCCGTTAAGTTACTAGGGCAAATTATTATCTGTGAGAGGTTGGGATAGCGTTTCGAGGAAAAGCTTAGCACAGGGTTATCAAGCGAAAGCGCAGATGACAAAAATTTACCAGCACAGCCCTATTTTGATGAATATTCGCATATGGCGACTCGAGATTCTCTTATAAGATTGACGGCAATTATGCGGCGCGGGTTTGGGTAACACCCTCGGCATAAGCGACCACTTTACCTTTGATATGGGACGCGTACTGTGGGGGCTTAGCGGACCTTAGGCGTAGCCTAAAAATCGATCCAGTGAATCGATTTTAGTCGGATAAGGCCACGGCAGTGGCTTGGCGGGCATAAGATGAGAGGCTTAAATCGCCCAAAGTAAGCCGCTCGATAGGACTTATTGAGTTACTTATTTAAGACTCTCCGCCGCCTCTTACGCTTCTCTTCCTCATCGAAAGCGTTTTGCAGAGCCATCAGCTCGGCCCGTCTGTAATGCCAAGTCTGTCTAACAGACTCCTTAACCTCATCCCGTGTTCGCCCTTCCAAATTCAGCATTTCCTCGACTGTTCCTAATATATGCTCTCGTGTAATTTCCGTATGCGTGCGTTCGTGCACGGCGGTTTCACAATAAAGCTTATCCCAAAGAGCCCTCTGCCACTCTTCAACGTCACCAACAGCATGCCATTCGGGCATGGTGAATTTATGTGATAAGAAAAACGTAAACTTCGACGGCTCTATAGAGTACATTTCATTGGTATTTTTTACAAAAGCTCCGAGCTCAAAATAATATTTGGGCGCGTGCCCCGCATTTGCAAAATACCCTTTTTTCTTGCCCAGAATTGACATTTCGCGTCTGGCTGTCTTCCACGGCCCTACATATATTTCGGGGATAATTCGAGGCGAAGACTCGTATAGTGTAAAACCATCTTTGCGTTGAAATTTTGTTATCTCCTGCCCTTCAACGTCGTGGTGTTCATTGAATTTCGGGACCAGCGCAGCAGCGTCCACCGAGACGGGTTGAAAATCTACATAATGGGGAGACTTGGAAAGAAGTGTGGCGGAGTCGCAGCCCCTTGTCTTGACCACCTCCATCACCGGGGCCGAAGCGTTTTGAGGCTCATAAGGGTCTTGTTTGTGACAGGCCGATATCAATGACGCGCATAAACCCACCATACAACTATATTTGAATTGTTTCAGACGGGCCTTAAAGGTGGCCGCTGGTTGCTTTGAAACACATAATGACGCTCGAGTTGCCGGTTCAGCTGAATGCAATGGGTTCTTCATTAAAGCGTCTGCTCCGTACTTAAAGATAGAATGAGCTTTATAGTATCTTTCTTTATAACCACTTATTGCCATTTTGACTTTTCCAAAGTGTCTGAGCGGCTTAAAATCGCTCAAAGTAAGACACTCGACAATGTCCGCTCTGGGGATAATCCGTCCCTAAAAAATTTTCCGGCGTTTTCCACGAAGAAGAAGGTGGGACATATTACTTCTTCCCGCCCGCGGGCCACAAAGGGTCAGCCTTAAGCCTGTCAGCTATGGCGATTGTGTTTGGCGGCATTGGCTCACTTGGGTTTTTCACGCCGCTCCCGCTCTTACTTACGGCGCTATTTGGAATCGCTGGAATCTTCCTCGCCTATAGGGCTCTTAATTTCTGGCTGTTCAAATCTGCGGTCGATATCTCAGATACCGAAGTGACTTTGCGGCGAGGCTTATTCAGAGGCGGCTTTGACGTCTTTAACCCGTCCGATTTCAGCTCGCTTGACCTCATCGAGGCGATGCAAATTGGGAACAATAAAGTCTACCACATTATCGGGCACTTAACTTCGGGCAAGAAAATTAAACTCGCGAAATATTTCATTCGCAAACGCGACGCCGAGAGCTTGATTAGGCGCTTAAGTGAAGACATGGGTTTAGCAACGCAATGAGTTCATCTGCTTAATCTAGCTCATAAATAACTAAACTGTTGCGACGGACGGTTGAACCCGCAGCTAAAATAGGACACTGAGTTAACATCAGCTTTGGGGATGAAGTTATGATTATTATAGCGAATAATTCACCCAAAACATGACACTGCCATATTCTCTGGTCATCCAGCCTCTATCTGCTTACTTTTCTATGTAAAGGAGAAAATTATGACCTCATTTAAATTCTTGCTTGCGCCCCTGATGATTAGTGGTGCACTCTTATGGGCGGCGCCTGCGATGGCACATGAAACAATGGATGGACCGGGTCAGATATCTGTTTCAGCGACGGGGAACAGCTACCAAGCACCTGATCTTGCGACAGTATCGGCGGGTGTGGTGACGCAAGCCCTGAATGCTCAAGACGCAATGAAAGCTAATGCGGAGAAGATGACAGCAATTTTTGACGCGCTTGAATCTGCGGGTATTCAGAAACGCCACATCAGAACCTCTCAGCTCTCACTCAATCCACAATATGATTACAAACAGGACCGCAATCAACCTCGCATCATAGGTTATCAAGCCCGTAACACCGTCTCTGCAAAAAGCGAAGATTTGCAGCGTGTTGGTCCGATGATAGACGCCCTTGTTTCTGCTGGGGCGAATAATATTAATGGTGTGAATTTCGGTATCAAAGACTCGGTCGCGGCAAAGTCTAAAGCTCGTAAATCTGCCGTCGTTGAAGCACGCCGCAAAGCCGAAGAAATGGCGGAGGCTGCAGGCCTGTCTTTGGGACGGGTTTTGCGTATGGATGAGAACACTCACAGCTCAGGGGTGCCGCAACGCATGGCAAATGTTATGCATGATATGCAAGGCGCAGCTGCGGATATGTCCACGTCTATTTCAGGTGGAGAGCAAACGCTCTCTGTTACAGTCAATATTACGTTTGAGATTAGCGAGTAAGGATTCTTCGTAAGCGTCTTGGCGTCACGTCAAGTTTTCTGCTGAGCTAACGTCCGCTTTTGGGGATCATCTTAGCATTAGAAAATCGATATCGGATTTTCGTTCTTTAACGACATCCGACTTTGCAAATTTTCCTCACCTAACAGGAAGTGAGTTACTCAAACCACCTTAGCCGGATTCCCAAAAGCTGTTGCGCCGCTGGCAATATCTCGAACAACAACAGACCCTGCCCCCAGCGTGACGTCATCCCCGACTGTGATGCTTTGGCGGATTGTGCTGCCCACGCCGATTAGCGTGTTGTTTCCCACCTTCACATGGCCAGACAGCGTTACCCCCGGACCAATATGCACATGGTCGCCTATCTCTCCGTCATGATCAATTATTGCGCCGGTGTTGATGATGCTGTTTTTGCCGATTGATGTGGAAATATTGACGATGGCTCCTGCCATGACGATGGTGCCCGCGCCGAGTTTTACGCCGGGGGATAAGATGGCTGTGGGATGAATGGCGACCGTAGGGGAGAGACCCGCGGCTATCATTTTATCAAAAAGCTTTGCGCGTAATGACGCGCCGCCTTTGACGCTTCCAAGGCCGATGATGAAGCTGTTTATTTGGCCCGATTTTATGAGCTTTGGAATATCAGCGTCGCTGCCTAAGACAGGGTAAGGCAATTCGCCCTTTACGCCGCTATCGATGAAGCCTGCGATTTTGATGTTCGCGGCTTCTAGGACAGAAGCAACGACGCGGCCATGGCCCCCTGCCCCGATAATGGCGACGCCGCTCATGCTTTCGCTCCTAATGCGATTTGGTGGAAGGCTTTACGCGGGCCTGCGCCCTCTTTCAGAAAGGCGGCCACAGCCTCTACAATTTTCTCGGCCGCTTGGCCGTCGCCGTAAACATTTTCCTTGTCCGCGCATTGTGCTTTAAAGGCGGGGCTTTGGGCTTGGGCTATGGCTGCCTTCAGAGCCGATACCGTTCCAGCGGATTGAATTAGATTTGGCGAAACTTCTCGGCCCTTTTGGCGATCTCCAATATTGACGACCGGCAGGCCAAAGCTCGCCGCTTCTAAGATACCGCTAGAGCTATTGCCAATCATCATCGCCGCATGTTCCATAGCCGAGTAATAGCCTTTTGCGCCCATATGGCCAATGAGCATCTGCCCGTCAGTCTCAGCCACAAAGGCCTCAATTTTGGCGTTAAGCGCGCGCCCTGCCGTATCGGCATTGGCGGCGGTGAAAACGCAGTGAATACCCGTCTCTTTTATAACCGTGAAAAGGGCCTCAATTTCGACCTGCGTTGCGGCCAAGTCTAATGTCACGGGGTGGTAGGTGATTAGCGCGAAATCACCTGTCTCTGGCAGATTAAATTTATCCCCTAATTCGGCGCGGGACATGCGCGGGACGGCGGCAATATTATCGAGGGCCGGCGCGCCGCTGACAATGACGCGCTCTGGCGCTTCGCCCATTTGACGAATGCGGGACGCTGCGAGCTCTGTCGCGCAGCAATGCAGATGTGAAAGTTTGGTCAGCATATGGCGCAGGACATTATCCATCGCGCCCTCTGTTTCTTCGCCGCCGTGTAGATGACAAATCGGCAAGCCGCGCGGAACTGCCGCCAAAGCTGCTGCCGCCATTTCAAAACGGTCGCCCAGCACGATGAGCATATCCGCCTCGATATCATCTAGCGCGCCTGCCATGCCTTTGGCCGCTTGCCCCATACTTATGCCGATATCTTTGGCGGTATCGCCCTCAGATAGGCACTCAAAGCTCGCGGCAATCGGCCAGCCGCTTTTCTCGACTTCGGTGAAGGTATAGCCAAAATCTTTGGACATATGCATGCCGGTGATAATCAGCACCGGATTAATATCAGGATGGGCGTTTAGCGCGCGCAAGACAGGTTGATAGATCGAAAAATCGGCGCGGCTTGTTGTCAAAATGGCAACGCGCCACGGCTTATTTCCAGGGCTATTTCGATCTTGAGCCATTAACCCAAATGCTCCAGAGCGATAACGCTATCCTCTGCAATATCACCCTTAGCCGTGCGGCCAATGACCAGCGGGATCATACGCGGCGCGAGGCCTGTTCCTGGGCGTTTGCAAATTAGGTGCTTTTCCTCAATCACCGTGCCGGCCGGAATGGCGCAAGCCGAGACGATAGAGCGGCGCGCGACTTTGGCAGTATCAAATTCTGAGGGTTGCGGACGTTTTACGCCGTCGCCCAAAGCGGCTTCGACGTCGCGCAGCTTACGAATGAGATCCGCAAATTCCGCAGGCTCTAGGGAGGCCTTATGGTCTGGCCCGGGCATATTGGCGTCCAGCGTATAATGTTTTTCCAAAATTTTCGCTCCGCGCGCGATAGAGGCCAACGCAATGGCGTCGCCCAGCGTATGATCCGACCAGCCGACAGGCACGTTAAAAGCAGCGGCCAGTGTATCCATCGCGCGTAAATTGGCTTCTTGCGGCGCGGCGGGGTAATTACTCACGCAGTGCAGTATGGCGAGGGGCGGATTACCATTGTCTTGGATGGTCGTGACGGCTTCCTCGGTTTCGGCCATATTGGCCATACCTGTTGAAATAATCATCGGCTTACCTTTGGCCGCCATATGGGCCAGCAGCGGTAAGTTGGTGAGATCGCCTGAAGAAACCTTATAGCCTTCCACGCCGACCTCTTCGAGCAGGTCAGCCGCCTCTTCATCAAAAGGCGTTGAGAGGAAGACCATACCCACTTTTTTACAATATTTCTGACAGGCCTGAAGGTCGGCTTTGGACAGCTCTAACCGTTTGAGCATTTCGATCTGGCTACCCGCTTCGCCGTCATTTTTCTTCTGATAGGCAGCTTTTTCTGCGGTGCGAGTGGCGAGTTTTTCAGCGGAAAAAGTCTGAAATTTAACGGCGTCAGCCCCCGATTCCACGGCGACATCAATCATTTTCTTGGCCAAATCGAGCGAACCATTGTGATTCACGCCAATCTCGCCAATCACAATACATCCAGCTTGTCCGTTAAACCAATTTGCGAAAGCATTTGCCATAATGATATGTACCTTAGAGTATATGTATTCTTTGGGTGTCTCTTGAACATTCGAGTTGATTTTTGCAAGTCTATATGTGACACGGCGCGTGAATGGGCGCGTAAAACAGACGGAAATAGAGCATGATTATTGAGACCAAAAATATTGAGGTCGAAGCGACGACACCTTTGCGAAAAGCATTGGAAATGCTCGAATCTTCCCCCGTCAAAATTATTCTCGTTCTGGATAGTGACCGTACCTTAGTCGGCACAGTGACAGATGGTGATTTCCGACGCGCGATCTTACGCGGCGACAATATGGATGGCTATGTCATTGATATTGCGAACCGTAAGCCAAGCTCCGTGAATGCCGACCTAAATAAGGGAAAGCTCAAATCCCTTATTCGGGAACGTAATGTTCGCTATATTCCCATTGTTGACAATGAAGGACGCTTAACCGGCGTCTATGACGGCTCTGTTACGCCAAAAACATCTGAACTGAAGGTTCCGATTGTGCTTATGGCGGGCGGATTGGGCCGACGCTTAATGCCTTTGACTGCTGACTGCCCTAAACCATTGCTGCCACTCGCGGGCAAACCCATTCTTGAGCACATCATTGTGAAATTTCGGGATCAAGGATATAAGCGCTTTTATATTTCGATAAATTACCTCGGACATATGATCGAAGACTATTTCGGTTCAGGAAAAAACTGGGGCGTAGAGATTTCTTATTTGCGCGAGAATATGCGCCTTGGCACAGGCGGCGCGCTCGACCTTTTGCCCAATAATATGCAATTTCCTTTCCTCGTCATGAATGGCGATCTTATCACTGAAATGGATTTTGATGATGTTGTGCGCAACCATATGCAGGCCGGCGCAGCGGCGACAATGTGCGTGCGCGAATATATGACCTCTATACCTTTCGGCGTCGTCAATTTTCACGGCAATACCTATATCGATGTTGATGAAAAGCCGACTTATACGCACCACATAAATGCAGGTATTTATTGCCTCTCAAAAGACGCGCTCGAAAACATCCCAAGCGGTGAATTTTACGATATGCCGACATTATTTGAAGATTTAACGGCAAAGCAGCATCCCTGCGGCGTCCATGTCATGCGTGACAGCTGGATCGATATTGGAAATCCCCGCGAATATGAAAGCGCGCAAAGCCGTTTTCGCGCCAAAGCAGAAGCCGAAGCTAAAATTGCCGAGAAAAAAGGGCGCCGTATAAATGACTAACTCTCCTCTTTCTAAAACAGCTACTGGGCGTGACAGCTCTATGTTTGCAGGCGACCTTGCAGAGGTCGATAAAGCTATTCGTGACGCCGTTCAGGGCGCGCGTATTCTCGCCATCGGCGCCGCGGGTTCTATTGGATCAAACACTGTTCATACCTTGGTCAAATATGCGCCGAAGACGCTGCATGTAATCGACCAGAACGAAAATGCATTGGCTGAATTAGTCCGAGAATTACGCTCGTCCCCTGAAGGCTTGAATGTCGAAGATTTTCGGACATTACCGCTCGACTATGGTTCCGCTGCAACAAAATTACTAATGACATCAGACGGCCCCTATGACCGCATTTTAAATTTCGCGGCCATCAAGCATGTTCGTTCTGAAAAAGACCCCTTCTCTATATTGCAAATGCTCGACACCAATATTGTCAAGCAAGCGCGCCTGCGCCGCTGGATTGCGCAGACATCTCCTAATGCGGATTATTTCTCTGTCTCCACGGATAAAGCGGCTAACCCTGTTTCATTTATGGGCGCGACAAAGCGTATTATGGAGCATGTCTTATTTGACGGCGCGCGCGAAGCTGGCATGACGGGTAAGATTACCACGGCGCGTTTTGCCAATGTCGCCTATTCAAATGGCTCTTTGCTACAAAGTTTTGAGAACCGTCTTCTGCGCAGTGAACCCCTTGCCTGTCCGCTCAATATTGACCGCTATTTTGTCAGCCTTCAGGAAAGCGGCCATATTTGCACGCTAGCCTCTATCATCCCGCCCCACGCCCATATCGCCATTCCGCGCCTTGACCCCAAAGAGCATTTAGTGCCCTTGCAAAAGGTTGCCGAAGCTTTCCTCGCCCATCACGGCCTGACCCCTGAAATCTTTGATGATGAACGCGCGGCCTGCACCTCTGTTGAGGCCTGTAAAGCTAAAGGCACTTACCCATTATTGCTAACCCCGGCCAATACGGCGGGCGAAAAGCCCTATGAAGAATTTGTCGGTAAGCGCGAGACGACAGCAGAAATCGGCCTGCCCAATATGCTTGCCGTGCCTTATGCAGGTGTTCAGCATGGCTCTATGACCGAAGTTCTGGCGCGGCTTGATAAAGTCGTCGCAGGTGAAGACGAGGCTTCTGGCTCTAAGGACGCGATTAAAGACATTATAGGATCGATAGAGCCTGACTTTATGGAAAGCCATATTGAGAGTAAGCTAAACCTCGATCAACGCGTATAGTAACGAGTATAATTATGTCTGACGAATTTATCCCGCTCGCTATTCCCAACATCACCCAAGCCGAGGGGGATAATCTACAAAAATGTATCGAGACAACTTTCGTCTCCACCGTCGGCGAATTTGTCGTTGAGTTCGAAGAACGGATTGCCAAACTCTCTGGAACCTATTTCGAGCCTAACAGTAATTTAGGCTCTTGCGGCGGCATTGCCATGGGCGCAGGCACAATGGCGCTGCATATGGCGCTGCACGGCTCTGATATTGGACAAGGCGACCTCGTCATCTGTCCAAGCTTTACCTTTATCGCCAGCGCTAATTCTATTCGTCATGCCAATGCCCGGCCTTGGCTTTTTGACGTCAGCCCTGACAGTTGGACCATTGATACAAAACAAGTGGCTGAGGCTCTGAAAACGAAAACCCACCGCGATAGTGAAGGCGTCTTACGTCATACAGAATCTGGTGACCGCGTGGCGGCTCTCATGCCCGTCTACACGCTCGGCACGCCCGCCGATATGGAAGAGATTATCGCGCTGTCTAAGGAATACGGTCTGCCCATTATTGCCGACGCGGCGGCCGCCATTGGCGTGGATTATAAAGGCAAGCCGATTGGCGATATGGCCGATTTCACCTGCTATAGCTTTAACGGCAATAAAACGATTACCAGCGGCGGCGGCGGCATGGTTGTTGGACGTGACCGTAAGGTCATGAACCGCATTAAACACATTTCCACCACAGCTCGCGTCTGGCCGAATTATGATCATGATGAGGTTGGCTATAATTACCGCATGACAAATATTGAAGCGGCTGTTGGCTGCGCGCAGCTTGACCGCTTAGAAGACTTCGTCGCGGCCAAACAAGCTATCCGCCGCACATATGATGCTGAGTTTAAAGACGTAAAAGGGATTTCTCCTTTCCCTTATCCCACGGATCGCGGCTCGACATGTTGGTTCTCTGGTTTTGTGGTTGATGATGAAAACCTGCCGCAACCCGAGGAAATTTGCGCGAAATTAGGCGAGCAGCGCATTCAGGCGCGCATCTTCTGGAAACCTGTCCATATGCAAGCCCCATATGCCGAAACCCCAATGGAAGACTGCCCTTACAGCGAAGATGTCTATAAGCGCATCGTCACCCTGCCCTGCTCAACGCAATTAACGCCCGCGCAGCAATCGCGCGTTGTCAGCGCCGTGAAAGAGATATTGAGCGCATGAAAATAGCGGCTTTCATTCTTGCCCGCGCCGGCAGTAAAGGCCTGCCCGGTAAAAATATTATCGACTTTATGGGCAAGCCTCTTATCGCTTGGAGCATTGACGCCGCGCGGGGCTGCTCCCACGTGACCGATATTATTGTCTCCACAGATGGCGATAAAATTGCCCAAGTCTCTCGCGATCATGGATGTAGCGTCATGATGCGCGGCGAAGAGCTCTCTAATGATACGGCGCTGCCCAAAGACGCCATTCGCTATCACCTCTCTCAAATGGAGACGCAGCCTGACATTACGGTCCTGCTTCAGCCGACCTCACCATTGCGAACCTCAGATGACATCACCAATTGCCTATCTCCAATTCTTGACGACGGCTATGACTCTGCCGCCACTTTCATGAAAGCGCCTAAGAGCCCGTTTCATGCTTGGACAGAGGATAGCGGCACGCCCTCGCCCTTTGTTGAGGGCTTTAATCCGTGGCAACCGCGCCAAGCTTTGGCCCCGACCTATTGCCTGAACGGCGCCTGTTACGCGGTTAAGACTGACGTTTTTTTGGCGGATAACACACATAGTTTCCTACCCGGCAAAGCTAAAATGGTTCAGATGCCAGATGAGCGCTCTGTGGACATCGACACCAAATTAGACTTAGATATTGCAGCGGCCATCTATAAGGCCACGCAACACTAGGCTAAACTTTGCAATCAACACCTAAAATTACAGTTATCACGCGCACCAAAGACCGTCCGCGTCTGCTCGGGCGTGTGGCCAAGGGACTTGAGCTTCAAAGCTTTGACCATTTTGAATGGCTTATTATCAATGATGGCGGAACGCCGCCGAAAGTCGAAACGAGTCTCCACCCCCGCATTATTAATCTACCGGAAAATCTTGGACGCGCCGGCGCAGCCGATAAAGGCCTGCGCGAAGCTAAAGGTGATTATGTCTTATTTCACGATGACGATGACAGCCTGAAAGACCGCGCCCTCGAAAGACTATTCGAAGCCCTGGAAGCCTCGCCCGACTGTATCGGCGCGATTTGCGGCTATGAGGTTATCCATGAAAGCGCGGCTAGCGGGGATTTCAAACCAACGGGCACGCGCACGCAGCATATACCTGAGCTGCCTCCGACCTTAAATGACCTGGCTTTTGCCAATACGCTGCTCACCATTTCGACCCTCTTTAAACGCGACGCGGCCCTCAAGGCAGGCGGCATGACGCTAACGCTCGACGCTTTAGAGGATTGGGACCTCTGGCTCCGCCTTATGCTTGAGGGCGATTTCGTACTAGTCAAAGAAGCCCTTGCCTTTCAACATCTGCGCGAGGTCACCGATGACGCTTATACCCAAACCGCCAAAGCTGAACATGACGCCGCCCGCATTCGCCTGCTCAATCATTATCTTCGCGAAGACATCAAAGCCGGCAAGCAAGGGCTTGGTCATCTGATGAATGTCCAAAACCGCCAAACCATAGAAGAGCTCTCAGCCCTCACAGGTTCACTGCGCACATTAAAACGCCGTCTCATGTTCTGGCGGAAATAGCCTAACATTGACTCAAGTGGGATATATTTTAACATATCTATGACAGAGCTTTCCCGCCGCAAAACAATACTCACCTCTTTTGCGCTTTTATGGCCTGGCCTATTTTCGCGCGCTCAGGCCTCAGAAAAAGTCAAAAAAGTCCGAGTCATCGTCGCGCTGGCGGATAATAAGTATCAGGGAATCGTCCCGATCTCAGAAAATCTAGGGAACGGACAATCCGCCCGAACAAACCTTTATTGGGGGGCTTTATATGGCGTGAAGACTTACTTCTCGCGTCATAAAGACTGGACAAAAATTCAATCCTCTGCCCCTGAGGGATTTGCTCATATTCTCGACCATGCAAGTTTCAAACGAGCAGCAACGGCCAACTCAGGTGAAGTGCTTTTATCCGCCGAAGCGTGGAATGGGGCCTATATCGGCCAAGCCCTAAGCCGTTTTTATGCTTTATTATCCGATAGTAGCGAAGAAGAGCTGGTCGTTTTTGTGGGGCATAACACGCTCATGGATAAATTTGTTCCCAAACCCATAGCGACGACGCGATTGAAAAATGCAAATCTAAGCCGAAAGCGCAAAGCCATTATTTTAGCCTGTGGGAGCTCGGCATATTTTGACGATACCGTCAAAGACATTGGGGTAACGCCCCTGCTCACGACCAAAGGCCTGATGGCGCCAGAGGCCTATAGCCTGGAAGCCGCCCTATCAGCTTGGGCCAAAGGCGCGTCTGATGCTGAAATTCGCTTAGCCGCTGCGAAAAGCTACGCCAAATTTCAAAAAATACCTGAAAGAAATGCTCGCTGGTTATTTAGCGCTAAGAGGTAGGCAAATAAAAACCGGGAAGACCCCGGTTTCATTTAGTTTAAAATTTAAAGCGGCCTTAAATCAGCGCGTCCATATCAAACATCGCCATGTCATCAAATGGCTCTGCTGCGAAAGCATCAGGATCGCTTAGCGGTTCGCCTGCGGGAGGAGTTCCGCCAAAGTCGAAGTTAGACGCGTCGAGGTCGGCGAGATTTTGGCCTACGATTGTGAGCGTGTTGCCTGCGCCGAAGTTAAAGATAACATTCGCGCCAGCATCAGCACCCATCGTCTGAAGCGCGGCCCAATCAGCAACAGTTACGCCTAAGAGATAAATAACTTCATTCGTCGTAAAGCCAGAAATCACGTCAGCGCCGTCAATAACTTCATCATAACCGAAGCTATCCACGCCTGCGCCGCCATTCAGGCTATCATTGCCTTGTCCGCCAGCGAGGTAGTCATTTCCGCCATTGCCGAGAAGCGTATTATTATCGGCATTACCTGTAATGCTGTCATCAAAGCCTGTGCCCAGCACGCGCTCGATAGATGTAAAGGTGTCACCATTAGCTTCACCGCCTGTGCCGCTTGTCAGCATATTAACTGTCACGCCCGCCGCAGCTGGAAGATAGTTGACCGTATCAAAATCAGCGCCGCCATCAAAGCTGTCAGCCCCTGCTCCGCCGTAAAAGAAGTCATTACCGTCATTGCCGGTTAGCGTATCGTCGCCGTTTTGACCAAATATCACATCAACGCCGCTGCCGCCCGAAATCGAGTCATCCCCGTCGCCGCCGAGTAACCGGTCATTACCGCCTTCGCCGAAGATCGTGTCATTGCCATCTTCGCCATAAATACGGTTATTACCGCCATCAGCCGTGATATTATCGTCAAAGTCAGAGCCAAAGACCCATTCAATGGATGAATATGTATCGCCATTGGCATCACCCACTGTTCCGCCTGTGCTAAGATTAACAGTAACAGCCGACGTAGCATCAGTGTAATAAACGCTATCCACTCCCGTTCCGCCAATCAGCGTATCTGCGCCCGCGCCGCCAAAGAGGCGGTCATTACCCGCGCCGCCGTCTAGCGTATCATCGCCGTCTTCGCCGCGCAGTTCATTACCGTTCGTATTGCCTGTGATAGAATCGTTAAAGTCTGACCCATAAACAACTTCAATACCGAAATATGTATCACCCGCTGCATCGCCAACAGTTCCGCCCGACGCCAGATTGACGGTTACAGCCGTGCTGGCATTGCTATAATTAGCAATATCGGTGCCGGCACCGCCATTGAGTTGGTCATTGCCAGCTGATCCATAAAGCGTATCATTGCCGTCTTGACCACGCTGAATATCATTGCCGTCGCCGCCGTAAATACGGTCAATACCGCCGCCGCCATTGATGGTGTCATTGCCGTCTTCGCCGTAGAAAAACTCATTCGCAGAAGAGCCGGTAATGACATCGTTAAAGTCAGACAGATAAAACCGCTCAATGCTGCTAAAGGTGTCGCCTGTGGCTTCGCCAACAGTTCCGCCTGTATCGACATTAAAGCGGACAGCCGTGGTGGCCCCGCGGTAATCCGCACTGTCAAAGCCTGCGCCGCCATTAAGCGCGTCTGCGCCAGTTCCGCCAATGAGGCGGTCAGCGCCCGCATCGCCGTTAATCGTATCATTTCCAGCAAGGCCATAAATAACATCATTACCATCGAGTCCGTTGATAACGTCGTCACCTGATGTCCCGTTCAAAGGGGTGTCATTATTGGGCGTCCCGTTAATGTCGCCTCCTCCGCCGCCTGGCGCTAAGGCAACATCGCCATCTGTAAAGCGCGCGAATTCGACATTTGAAACCGTATCCGTGCCCTCACCTGTGATGGTCCAAGTGCCATCCATATTATCTGTAATGGTGTAGCTCGCTTGCGCGCCATTATACACCGCGTAATCTATGCCGTCGCCGCCGTCCAAGATGTCGTTACCGGCATTGCCTTCAAGCTCATTACTCGCATCATTGCCTGTAATGGTGTCATCACCTGATCCGCCAATGGCATTTTCGATGATAGTGCCAACGGCAATAGTGATCAGGTCAACCATCAAGGAGTTATTATAACTGCCGACACTGGAAGAGCTTACGGTATCAACACTTGGCATCAAATTAATCGTTTGGTTTACGCTGTAATTTGACAAATCGAATGTATCAATTCCGCCTGTATCGTAAATTGCGAAAGATGGCGGGCGAATGCTGGCACTGTCCCAAGCATCAAAGTCGTAAATCGAGCCTGTCTCAGTTGAATTCGCGCCATAAACGGTATCACCGCCGCGCGTCGAGGCAGCAGCGCCATATAAATCATGAATAGCGACTAAGTCAGCCGTTTGAAGGCCAAGAACCAGACGAGATGTCCCTGAGTTCGCTTCCCCTTGGCTGTGATACGACATGACCGTGTGGTTCCACGTGTCTTCAACAAAAGCATTATCAATGCCATATGTGGAACTGCCATTATAAGGACCGCCATGGCCTAGGCCGAGCGAATGACCAATTTCGTGAATATAAGTCTGATAAGAATAAGAGTTTATTTCATCGCCGTAATTGCCAATCCACTGGGCTTGACTGACATTAATAGTCGATGACGTAATGATACGGTCACCCGCACCATTCGTACCATATTGGCTAGAGGAATAAGCCCCGCCTTGCGTATCGATAAAGTTCAAATCTTCGCCAGATGTCACGGAAACAAAATTAAGCCCCGTCACTTCTGCCCACGCGTCCAAAGCCGCAAGTATAAGCGCCTGAACATTGTCCGTCCCGCCCGTTCCGTCTGGTATTGTGGACATGTTATAAGTGATTGTCGTTTGGTCCCAGTAGGCACGCGGGGAAAATCCATCTGTTAGAAATTCCGCAATTTCCGTGATGGTGAAATTCGCGCGTTGATCACTTTCTTCAGCCAGAATAATATACCCACCAGTCGAATAGAACCCAAATGTAGGACTCAAAGGATCCGTATCATCCCAACCACTCGCGCCAAGATAATGAGTGCCAGTTTCTGTTGCCGTGAATGTCAGTCTGGAGTTTTGGCCGCCACTCGGCGTATCATCATTCGAACCGAGTAGGCTATTGCCCGTCCCATCTGTTGAGTAAAGATTGAGCAATGGGTCATCATGCGCAGACTCACCGTTCACATCTCTTCTTATCATAAAAAACGTATATTCTTGCCCGGATACCAGATCAATTTGGAACCAATCTTCGTCCGGTGAGCCAAAGCTGCCATTGCGGACTCCCTCGCCGCTTCCGCCGACATCAATTGAAAAAGTAGTGCTAGAATCACCTGGAATTGTATCAACTGAGCCTGCAAATAATGGGCCCCCGTCGTCTTTAATGTTATGGCCGTGATCGTGTTGATGGTGAGGGCTCAATGCGCCAAAGTCGAGCCACTCATTTGTAAAGCCGTTTAGGCCATAATTTGTATAATCAATCTCACTTGGCGCTAAGTCGTCATTTCCGTCTGGCTCGCAAGCTTCGCAGCAACATGAGCTTTGATGCGCTGTATCTGTCGCAACAGACAATTCATATTCGACGTCAAATCCCGCGACGTCAATCGATGCTAGATTGCCGTCAAAACGGTTATAGTCAAAAAGGTAAGCCATGTGATGAGTCCCTGTGTTTTATAATTGGGTATGGTCGTCGCTCTTCATGCGTCGCCATCTATTGATAGGTCGTTAATGCTATATCGTTATTATTACAACTCTCTGGTGCAGATGCAATTAATAAGGCCTTAATCCTACAGATTTGTAACGCGATCGACGTGAATTAAGTTTCAGGTTTATCGAGCAAACTATCAAGCCTTTGCCCCAAATCATCCCTATCTACGACCTTATTTGGACCAAGATTACCTGGCTCAGCCTCTGAAACCTCATCAACCGCAACAATCTCAACCTCGGTCGTCCCAAGATGAGTTTCAAGATTTAGAGCCAGAGGGGCGCGCCGCGCTGCGCCGCGTTCATAACGCGGATGAATAAGTTCGCCTTTTTCGCCGTAAGTAAAAATCAAGCGCCGCCAATCCTGATCCGTATAGTCAAAAGCGTCGCCTTCAGGGTCCAGATCAGACCAATCAGGCTCAGCAGGCGCTGTCGCCGCCCGTTCCATCCAGATACGCGCATCTTGCGGGTTATTGAGCAAAGCTTCAGTTTTAGCCGCCAAAGCGCAGAGACGCGCGCTTGGCGCGTCATCGCTAACAAGCGGCGAAAGTGTAGACCACGCCGTCACGGCGTCGCCTGATGTTAGGAGCTCTTCGACCTCTAGCAAAATCGACTCGCGGTGAGAGGGATTTGTTTTTGTCAGGGCTTTCACATATTTGGCTCTCGCCTTTGCAGAGGCCCCTTCATGAATATCGCGATAAGCCAAAGACAAAGCGGGGTGCGGGGCTTTGGCCCACGCCTTCTCAATGAGCTGACCCGCTTTTTTTGTGCCGCCTTTTTGGCCCAAAAGTCTTGCCGCCAACCCCACAGCTGGCGAAAATTCAGGCGCGTCTTGCGCGGCCGTCACCGCCATATCCATTGCGGCGTCGATTTGACCTGCGTCGCTGAGCCTATCCGCCTCAGCCGTCAGCAGTACAGCGCGGCGGCGGCGGGACATATCTTTATCGATATGTTTGCGTTTCTCGCCTGTTTCCAATGTTTCAAGCGCTCCGGCCCATTGATGATCTGCAACTTGGGCTTGGAACAAGATGTCAAAAGCCCAGCGCGCATTTTTGTTTTCGCCATAAGCGCGGCTTGCATGCTCGATAGCGCCTGGGAGGTCACCCGCTGTCAAAAGCTGCTGCGCTAATCCGCGCTGTCCTGTGGCGAGTGTGCGTTCAGACCCTAGCATAGCTTTATATTGGGCAATAGCTTCCTCGCTATCCCCGCAAGCTTCAGCGGCTTGAGCGCTGACCATACGGCCTAAATCTTCAGAGCCTATCAACGCGCGGGCTTTTTCAGCTTTTTTACGCGCCTTACTAGCATCGCCTTCAGCGCCGGCGATTAAAGCCTCTTCCATTGCGTCCAAAGCTTGATTGCGGCGGCGCAGACCCACGCCTGATTTCACCCGGCGCGGAAGACGCCAGAGCCAGCCCAAAAGCGACCAGATAGCGATTAAGCTAACCGTCGCCGCTGTGACGAGGCCAATGACCAATTGCCAAGAGAGTTTTAGAGCGTCAAACTTTAAAGGGCCGCTTTCTGCCGTCGAGGTAAGGATGAGCTGAGGGCCATTTCCGACATAAAGCAATACCCCAGCAAGCGCCGCAAGAAAAATCAAAATCGCGATTACATATTTCGTCATCTAATTACTTTCTATGTTTTTGCGCCAATCAGTTGCCACAGCTTTGGCCTCTGCGGGTAGTTTGTCAAATGCGGCGATGGCTGCATCAAAATTTTCAGCCTCAATATTCTTGATGACAAGTTCTACCAGAAAACGAGGATTACCCTCAGACTGGACGGAAATGTGTTTATTTAATGACTTTTTTAGCCAGCCCTGAGAGGCCTCAGCTTTATCTAGGACAGCCAGAATTTTCGCCTCAGGGAACGCAATATTTTCGATAGGTTGAGGCATTATAATGGCCGTCTCAACAGGCGCAGACGCTACCAAAACAGGGCGCGCCTCCAAAGCCTCAAGCCGCGTTAAAATATCTGACAAATCTAAAGCCTCCGAGCCGTCTTCTTTTAGCGCTTCGAGCCGCGCGATAAGATCGGGGTAAAGCGCCTGCGGCTCCGCTGCCTCTAACCGGTCAAGGCGGCTTTCAACGCCGGAAAGATCAACCACCGCCGGATTAGAGGCGGCTTTGATATCGCGCTGCAGCCGCGTGAGCTGAGCTTTCAAAGACTTATTATCGGCTTTCAGCATCTTATTATCTGCGCTGAGCTTATCGATGCTTACTGTCAATGGCGTCAGGTCGGGCGCTGGAGTTTTGCGTAATTCGGCCGCTACATACATAGCGCCTGCGCCAAAGGCTGACGCTAGAAAAGCCGCCCCCAAAAGGAGAGGAGCCCCAAATCGCTTTCGCGGCTTTGTCTCTACGTTCTGGATTTCAGGCTGTGATATTTCAATATCTTTCGTCTCATTCATAAAGGCAATCTACACTGCGGGGAGGGCATCTAGCAAGCCCGCCTCAGACGGGATCTCAGCTATACAACGTGCCTTGCAGGGCATTGCTCCCAAAGCCGCATCCGTTGCGGCGCTTATGGACATGATCGTCGCGCCTGTCAGGTCAGGCGCAAAGCCCGCGAGTGTCTTCGCGGCTAGGGGTGAATAAACAGCGACAAAATCCATCTGGGTTGTATCAACCTTGGGCATCTGCTTAACTGGAGAGGACAGATAATATAGATCGCGCTGCGCGCGGTAACCCTTGGCCTTCAAATCTTCGACAATAGTTCCGCGCACATGATTACCTGCGCAGTGAAAAAAAGGCCGCTCTGTGGTATAGTCGCGCAGAATAAGCTGGGTCAAATCATTGGAATCGCCATCAGATGACACCACGTCACGAAACCCTAAATCATAACAAATATGCCGCGTCTGATACCCAACAGCGACGACAGGCCAATGACGCAGTAATGTCGATTGCGCAAAGGCCTTGGCCGCATTGCCTGAGGTAAAAATAATGACGCCATCGCGCACAGGTAGCGCCGGCATTTCACGGGGTTTGGTAACTTCCAAAATAGGTGCCACCGCAGCCGCATATCCGGCATTCGCCCAATTGGCAGCGCTTTTAAAAGCCGCGGGAGCGGTGCGCGTTATCCAGACAGTGGGTTTTTGCATTTCAGTCATCTAGGGCCCGTCCTCAGTTTAGGCAATTGTTAAGACGGTGACGATTTTGTCCCCTGCAGCGCAATTTGCTTGCAACAAATCCCCCGAGAGAAAAACCTAAGGAATTGCTTGCAATTTCGACGCGAACAATAAGCAAATCAGTCTTGTCCTTCGGGATATCGTCAAATTTATCATTCTCGTCGTCAAGAAAGCTCGCCTTGCGGACGTAAAGCTTCACTGTCTTTCCTAGCATGAATAAATTTGCCTTATATCTTGATAAATTCTTAAACTAAGGACGGCCCCTAATTATCCCAGATTATACGGTCACCTATTTCACCGCGAATGTCTTGCCCCAAGCGGAATCCCATCGCGAAAGCTGTATCAACTGTTGCCGCGGCCAACCGCTCTGTCCTTGCAAAGCGGGCAGAGCCGTCTTTGGCTATGACTTCCCCGCGAAAATTTAACCCCCCATCTATCATCTCGGCAAGCGCCGCAATCGGCGTGCGGCAAGACCCGTCTAGCGCACGTAAAAAAGCTCGCTCTGCGGTGATAGCGATATTCGTCTCGGCGTGACCCAGCGGCGTAATTGCGGCCTGAGCCTCTTTGTCATCAAGACGTATCTCAATTCCGATTGCGCCTTGAGCAGGGGCCGAGAGCATGACGTCCGCGTCTATAGCCTCAGTAATTAAACTTTCTTGGCCCAAACGTTTTAGTCCTGCACAGGCCAGAAATGTTGCGTCGCAATCGCCGTTAATGAGCTTGCCGAGGCGCGTCCCCACATTGCCGCGCAGCAGCGTAAATTTAATGTCAGGCCGCATCGTTAAAAGCTGCGCGCGGCGGCGGATTGACGCTGAGCCGACAACTGCGCCTTCGGGTAACTCCGCGAGGGTTTCAACCTTATGCGAAATAAAGGCATCACGCGGATCCTCGCGTTCTAGAACAGCTCCAATCATCAAGCCATCTTGGCCAATCGTCGGCACGTCTTTCATAGAATGCACGGCCAGATCAATGCGCGTATCGAGCAAAGCCTCTTCAAGCTCTTTCGTGAACAAGCCTTTGCCGCCAAAATCCTTGAGATCGCCTTTGATCGCATCCCCTGTTGTCTTAAGAATTTTAACCTCAGATTCGCAGCTCAGCAAACTCTGTACGAGCTTTGCCTGATAAAGCGCGAGCGGCGATCCGCGAGTTCCAATGATAAGCTTGCGTTGCATCACGCGGTGAGTCTCCTTATGTGGAAAGGATGGCAATAACGGCTTTGAAATACACTGTCCAAGAGAAAGCGCTAATATTGGGCATAGAATCTAGCTGTGACGAAACGGCTGCGTCGGTTTTACGGCGAGAAGCCGATGGCAATGTCGAAATCCTATCGTCTATTATCGCGAGCCAAGACGAGCACCACGCCCCTTTTGGCGGCGTCGTCCCCGAAATAGCGGCGCGCGCGCATATGCAAAAGCTCGACACTATCATTGACCGCGCCGTTAGTGAGGCTGATATAGACTATACAGATTTATCTGCTGTCGCCGCCACCTCAGGCCCTGGCCTTATTGGCGGGGTGATTGCGGGATTGATGGGCGCGAAGGGTTTGGCCATGTCGCTTGATATTCCGCTCATTGCCGTAAACCACTTAGAAGGGCATGCCCTATCTCCGCGCCTAGCGGGACAATGCGCTTTTCCTTATTTGCTTCTCTTAATTTCCGGCGGCCATACACAGCTTCTCTCCGTCAAAGGGCTAGGCGACTATAAACGCCTGGGCAGCACGGTCGATGACGCGGCTGGCGAGGCGTTTGAC
Source organism: Hellea sp. (assembly GCA_039977295.1). Lineage (GTDB taxonomy): Bacteria > Pseudomonadota > Alphaproteobacteria > Caulobacterales > Maricaulaceae > Hellea. Next base: position 131,276 of record JBDWDN010000007.1, read on the forward strand.
AAAACGGCCAAAGTTATGGGGCTCGGCTTTCCAGGCGGCCCTAATGTCGAACGCGCCGCCAAGACAGGCAACCCAAACGCCGTAAAATTACCCCGTCCTTTTAAGGGCAGAGATCATGCCGATTTCTCCTTTGCAGGCCTAAAAACAGCCGTGGCCCGCGCTTTTGAAGCGAGCGATAAAACGGACGCCGCGAAAGCCGATCTTGCCGCAAGTTTCCAGCAAGCTGTCTGTGATGTCCTGACCGAACGCTCTGCCCGCGCTATGGATATGTACCGCAAAGATATTGGCGAAGCCGACTCCCAAGCACCTCAGCGTTTTGTTGTCGCGGGCGGCGTCGCGGCGAATAGTCAAATCCGAAGCGCCCTTGAAGCCTTATGCGAAGATAATAACTTTACCCTCCTCGCCCCGCCGCTTAAATTTTGCACCGATAATGCTGCAATGATAGCCCTCGCTGGCGCCGAACATTATGCAAAAGGTCAATTCGATCCATTAGACGTCAAGGCCCGCCCGCGCTGGCCGCTTGATAGCCAATCTGCCAAACAAAACCCTGCTAGCGGCTTTGGCAAAAAAGGCCCTAAATCTTAGCCCCCAACTCAAAAGGACTTTTATGACCGATTATCAAAAAATGGGCGTTATTGGCGGAGGCGCTTGGGGCACAGCGTTGGCCCAGACATTAGCCGCCGCAGGGCGTGATGTGACGCTCTGGGCCTTTGAAAATGATTGCGTGAGCAGTATTAATGAGTTGCGGGAGAATACCCTTTTCCTTCCTGGCGTAAAATTGCACCAGCGTATTAGGGCGACGTCAGACATTTCTAACTTGGGCGATATGGATGCTGTGCTCTCGGTCGCGCCTGCTCAGCATACACGCAGCATCTTAAAAACTTTTATACCTGCCATGAAACCGGCCATGCCAATTATGCTCTGTTCTAAAGGTATCGAAATTTCATCGCGCAGTTTCATGTCAGATGTTTTAGCCGAAATTGCCCCGACCGCTATTCCAGCTGTTTTATCTGGACCGAGCTTTGCGATTGATGTGGCGAAGGGGTTACCCACGGCTGTCACTCTTGCCTGTGAAGACGAGGCCGTCGGGCAAGCCTTAGTTAAAGCGATCGCCGCGCCGACCTTTCGCCCCTATCTCGCCAGCGATGTGCTAGGCGCAGAAATTGGCGGGGCCGTTAAAAACGTGCTGGCCTTGGTTTGCGGGATTGTCCTTGGCAAAGAACTTGGCCGTTCGGCCCATGCCGCAATTATTGCGCGGGGCTATGCAGAGATGACGCGGCTGGGCAAAGCGCTCGGCTGCAATCCAGAGACTCTCACGGGGCTTTGCGGTTTAGGCGACCTTGTTCTGACCTGTTCAAGTGAACAATCGCGCAATATGTCATGCGGCTTGGCGCTAGGGCGCGGGCAAACATTAGAAGAGATCATGGCCGCGCGTAATTCCGTCACAGAAGGCGTTGCCACCGCTCCAGCCCTTAAAGAGATGGCTGCCAGACTTGGCGTTGATATGCCAATTTGCAATGCGATGGCCGATATTCTCTCAGGCGATTTGGATGTCGACAAAGCCATCGTGCAATTACTTGCGCGCGAACATAAGACAGAGACATAATACAGAGACATAAGAGGCCCTAAATGGAATTCATTATTTATTCAGAAGACAAACCGGGCAGTCTACATATTCGCCAAGCGGCGCGAGATGACCATCTTGCATGGCTCAAGACGCCCAGTGATGTGAAGCTGTTAATCGCGGGCCCATGGCTTGATGATGAGGGCGTGATGCGCGGAAGCCTGTTAATTGTTGAGGCCGCTGACAAGGGCGCAGTATTAAACTGGCTAGCCTCCGACCCCTATAAAGCGGCGGGCCTTACAGCTTCTGTCATGGTGAAAGCCTATAAATGGGTTATTGGAAAACATTAAGTCTGTGACTTGGGTCACAGATTAACATAAGAACGCTGCGTAAGGCCATATGAATAGGGGGATTGGGGCACTATGGACGATCAAAATCATATTTTGAGTTTTCAAGACTTTCTATCTGCTCACGCAGATATCGAAACGGCATTCAAAGATATTTGTCATTCCCGGACATATGCCAAAGGCAGTATTATCGTTAGCCAAGGCGAAACTGATAAAGATATGTTTTTGCTTAGAAAGGGCCGCGCAAAAGTCGTTATTTATTCCGAAGGCGGCAATGAAATCCATCTAGCCGAATTAAAGCCTGGAACTCTTTTCGGCGAAATGGCGATATTATTAAACGCCGCGCGAAGCTCGAATGTCGCGGCGCAAGTGAGCTGCTCCCTGGAGAGTGTATCTGCCCATGATTTTAATAATCTTATGAAGACTTTTCCTGAACTCGCTTTGTTCATGACACAAATGCTCGCCAGCAGATTACAGCAAACATCGCAGAGCCTGTTTGAGAACTTGGCCTTTACGGTGCCTCAACGCACCTATGAATATTTATTGCGGCAAGCCGTGCAAAGCCCTGCGGATGAGGAGGTCTTTCATATCGCGCCGCCGCCCTCTGTCACTGCGCTTTCCGAAAGCCTAAATGTCAGCCGCGAAGCCACGTCGCGGGCCATAACAAAATTAATATCCCAGGGCTTAGTTAAAAAAGAAAAAGCGCTTTGGAAAATCTTACGTCCGAATTTTAAAGCTTCTTAGGCCCCTCTTTTACGGAGACTATATAGGGAGAATATCGTGTCTTCTTTTTCTGATTTCGTCCGCCCAACATAATCGCATGTAAAGTTATTCACGCGGCTATCAGGATCCATAGCGAGCATGGCCGCGAAATTTTCACTGACGCAAATAGATCCTGGCAAGGCCAAAGCCTCAAGGCGCGCGGCCGTTGTAACGTTGCGGCCATAAAGATTTGGGGTTTCCGTAAACGGGTCTTCGCGCTCCCAAACGGGCCCAAAATGAACGCCAATTCGAAGCGCCAAATCGCCGCCATATTCAGACTTAGCGTCTGCAACGCAGTCTTCAAAACAGCTCATAATTTCGAAAGCAGCGTGAGCGGCGGCAATAGGCGTTTCAAATACCAGAAACAAACCATCACCCCAGCTTTTAACTTGAAGCGGCGCAATATCCAAATTGCGGCACCTAGCGGCCATGGGCGCAAAAATGCGGCTAACAATCTCGGGCAGCGCCCGATCAGGCAGCTTGCCGTAACCTTTTAGGTCCGTAAAGAGCATAGCCCTAAAAATGCGCCCGTCCGATTTTGGCAAGTCAGCTTTCGGTTTAGCTTGCCTGGGGCGCGGCCAAGGAATGTTCTGCGTTGCGCCGTCAACATGGCGCCAAAGCTGCGTGTCTTGCAGCGTGCCTGTCGGAACGGCGCTCACAATATGCTCATCCATAACACTAAATTGGATGGGATGGGTACAGAGCTGCTCCGCCGTCAAACGTGTTAAGCCCATGGCAATTAAGCTTCCCATTTTCAGGTCAAGCTCGTCAAAGTCGCCCGGATCGTCCAGAATGACTCTCACGGATTTAGCCCGCGCCAAAGCGGCGTCAAAACGCGGCTCCCAATGCTCGCCCATAGGCGTGACCGATAGGCGGCGAAAATCTTCAACGGGCACAGGCAGGACAAGATGCAGATCCGTTCCGTGCTCTAAAAAGGCTTCAGCGAAAAGAATATCAACCCCTGCGGCCAAGGCGCCGAAAGCCGCGCTAATCGGATTACGCGTTACGAGGCGCGTCACCTCACGCGACAATTCTATCGTCTCTTCTTCCGTTAGGCTACGTTCTGCACTCGGCGCGCCAACGCGAAATAAATGCCCCGTATAATGGGCCGCTTTGGGAACTTCTAAGGGAACGGCGCAGGGCGGCAAGTGTCCCTGCCCCAATAATTTGAATTGATTTATTGTCGAAGCCCGCGCGCCGAAGTTACCGGGATCAGCATTAAGAGCCAGCGCCAAGGCGGCGGCCGCTTGGCTTTCTTGACCCAGAATAAAAAAGCATTCCGCGCGGGTCGCATAATAATAATATTGCGATTGTTCGCTCATGTTTTCAGGCGCTTCATTTGAGCCTGCGTCATCTTTTAAAATTGCTGTGGCAATTTTTTTAGCCCGCGCCTTATCTCCCGCCAAATGCCAGAGCGTTGCTGCATTAACGCCGCTATAGCTTCCCTGTGTCTGGGCATAGGTTTTCTCATAGAGCGAGGCCGCCTTGGCGTAGAGATCTAGCCGGGTTTGGCCTGTCTTATCCTCGATGCGTCCCTTGGCTAACCGTCCTGACAATGCGAGGATATCTTCATGGGTTTCTTCGGTGAGCTTCAAATCGGTAAAGAGTTTTTCCGCCGCTGAAAAGGCCCCCCCGCGCAGCAAGCATAGAACGGACATATGTTTCAAACTGGCATCATTAGGGAATTTGGGTAACGCCGCCATAGCCCCCTCAAAGGCCATATAATAATAGCCGCGCCGGAAGTCCTCCCATATCGCCTTATGCGCCCCCGATGTGCTAGCCCTCAACATTAGTAAACGTGTCATTCCCTTCGGTTACGACTTCGAGATGAAAGTGCATGTGACCCACATCACAGACTTGCATTATTTAAATAATTAACCCATTCTGACCATAGGGGGAGCGCGATGATATCGCAATTACAGAATAATTTCAGGATATTGGGAACCGCGCTCATATTATCCTCGGCCGCGCTATCCATCCCGATGACGGCCATGGCCGAAAACGTAACGGCTGAATTTGTTACAACAGATTGGCTAATTTTTGCCAAACTCGAAAATTCTGTTCTCACTGAACTATCGCGGCATAGCCAAGGCCCCGCCATGATCGCAGCTGCCAATACGGCTCTGAACTTAAACGCGTCTGCAGACAATTTTGATCAAAACTATCTTTATATTCTTGTTGGTAATCGCCGCGGCGATGGCATGGAGCCATATTTGGCAGGCCGCCTCACGGGGTCGAAATCTGTTTTAACGGGTGATGGCAATATGACTGTCATGGATAGTAATTTCAAAGATATTAATCCACCCGCCAATTTGAATATGATTGAAGAGATAATTGAACGAGGGTTTGGCGGTGGCCCATTCGGGGCGACAGCCCCTACGCGGGTTGGCGGGTCATCTAAACCTGTAAATGGCGAAAACATTGCAGCGGCCTGGAGCGCGGGTCAGAATGAGAACGGCGCCGTAAACGTCTTTCGCATTCCTTATTCAGCCATGCTTAATCCGCCCTCTGAAGATAGCGCCGCGGACACCGTGCCTAATGGAGGGAGTGGCGGCGCCTCGGTAACTATAGATGTTGGCGGGCTTCTCGGGTCGCTCTTTGGTAAAAAAGATAAAAAAAGCGATATCCCCGAAGAAGATGCGCCGCCCGCAGATGTTTTAGTTCCTGAGGACACCATAGTTCCTGAGGACACCGGGGACAGCGCCTCTGATATGGATGAGATTATTGAAAATAATGACCCCATTGTGATCACGCCGCCCCCTGAAATCATCACCCAATATGTCGCTGATCCAGACGTGCTCGCAGATCGAGACCGCCTCCTCGAAGAACGCACGGGAATGCTTGACTATATAAAAGGCTTAACCAACGTCATCAAAGAGCGTGAAGCCACGATACGGGATCTGAGAGGCGACCTCACCCGCGCGCAAAACGGCGTCGATCGTGTCCCCGCTTTACTCACGCCCTTGCATACTCAAATTGCGACGCAAAAACGGGAACTCTTAGCTGATAAGAATGCATTAGCCGATAAAGAAAAAGAGGTCGCCGCTCTTAACCAGCGAATTGCAGAATTAGAAGGCCGCCCCTCACCCATTGCAATCCCGACTTTGATAGCAGGGGGATTAGGGCTTTCAGGCTTAGGTGGATTAATTGGCGTTATGCTCGGACGCCGTAAAAGACGCCGACCACAGAACGCCGCTACCCCTCTCGAAACACGGCCATTAATACCTGTCTTTTTGAAAAACCTTAAATCGCCAAAGAATAGCTCAAGCTTTGACACTTTGAAAAAGGGCATGTGTTTTTCTGCCTCTCCGATGTTGCTCGGAGGGCTTCCGATGAGCCTTGCCATTATTAAACCCGTTTATGATGCTGTTGGACGTATTGGCTTTGCGCAAGACGGCAAGCCTGTCGGTAAGGACGAATCATTTGGGACCGGCATATTAGTGTCTGATCGTCACATCCTCACCAATCGCCATGTCTGGGAAATGTTCAAAAACCGCCTTGCCGGAGATGAAGGCACGGGTATTGAGTTTTACGGTGAGAAGAAGTCTGATAAATCAGAATTTATTGCGTTTGACGGCGCGGAGCCCGTCTGCATTGACGGCTGGGATGCGGCCATTTTCACACTCTCCCGCACACCCGAAAATCGCCCGCCCGTTTCGATCGCCTCGCGCCCCGCAGAAGAGCTCAATGATTTAGATATCGTTGTAGTCGGTTACCCCCAAGCGCGCCGCGTGACAGAAGACATCGCCGAAGTGACGGAAAAAGACCCTGTCTTTGGCGTAAAACGTTATAGCGAAGGCAAGATATTCCGCCATTCCGTCGATGTTGAAAACCCTTACGGCGTTGAAGCGGACGTCGAACAGATTATCAACCCTTCCGAAACATTGCGCGCAATCTGTCACAACGCCTCGACATTAGGCGGCAGTTCAGGTTCAGCCGTTATTTGCAAAAAAACAGGCGACCTCATCGCGCTACATTTTGGGTTTGATAGTGCCTATGAATGGAAAGAAGCCGCCAACTTCGCGCTTGCGGGGGAAAACCTTGCACAAAGCGTGGCTGAAATTACGGCGTCTGTGACTCCCGTCACAGATAAGCCGATAAACGAGACCTAAACTAAGCAAAAACTCATCCACATAGGGAGGATAAAATGAGTAAAACTAAAAACGTAACACCAAAGGTGCAAAACCAAGAATATTTGAAATCCTGGGATGATTTCGCCAATACGCGCGCGGATGGCGATCGCTTTCCTATTCTATTGCCGATCAATATCGATATTGTTGACGGTAAGCTTGTCCGCGAACGTATGAAAGCGCCGCAGGTTAAACGCCTTTATGCGGATTGCGGCGGTGAAGTTCCCGACTATATGCTGGCCAATCCCAAGCACTTCCCAAACCCCAATAAAGTGTTCAAGGAATATGTAAAATTCTTCGCCAAGCAGGACGGCGTTGAAGGCCCTGGGGACCCAACACCGCTGGACGTTCAATGCAATCGACCCACATGGCTGTTATATAATTTACCGCGCCGAAATTGGAAGTTCAGCAAAGACGCGCAATATAGCACGATGAACGATCCTGATGATCAGTCCCGCAATTTTGAAAAAATCTGCACAATGGATAAGATGAATTGCCTCCTGCTCTCGAACCGTCACCGGAGTAATCCAAAGGGTTTAAAGTTCAATCTGCATATCACAATGAGTCAGAGGGAAAATGGCGTGACATTTAAAACACCTATTGTCATTGACCCAGGTGGGGAAAACACGGGACACGGAATACCCTGAAATTTCCTGAGTTATTTTATTTAGAGCTTAACGCTGAGAACAGCTCAAGCTGTTTTTCCAGTTTTCAGTTCGAAAACCTCTGGTTACCAAGTCCGTAGCCAGAGGTTCTATTTTTTTGCATATACCTAGTGCTGAAAATACGACGATCTTTTTTTCCGACATTGTAGGATATTTCAAATCCGCTACCAGCATATCAGAAGAATTTAAGAACTCATTCGCGTAGGAGATTGCGGCCTCATTATTCCCTAATTCTTGGTTCCTGAGAAACAGCGTGAAAAAAAGATTAGTGCTGTTTTTTTTTGAAAAGCCAAAGCTCGAGGCTGCTACGTTTATTTCGGTTAGCTTATTCATAGCTAACTGATTTTGCCCGTCTAAAATATCTATTTTTACGTCAATTGCCCCAAGCATTAACTCGTATAGTTGAATGTTATCTTGGCCTCCTTTTCTGTATAGCTTTAGGATTTCAATTATCTTCAATTGTCTACTCTTAAGGTCTTCAACTCCCAAAGACTCAAAATTGTTTGTCGCAGAATTCAAGAAAGACTCCATATTATCGAAATTTTTAGAATCATATTTGGCGAGTTCAAAGAAATTATCTATGGCCGTTCTAATTTCGCTCTTCTGGTCTTCGGAATGCATTAAATAAAAACCATCATAGTGATCCATAACGGCTTTTAATTTTCTGATCGCGACAGGAATACTTTTAGGGTATTCTTGTTCTAGCTCGTCAAACAATTTTAATTGTTCTTCCTGAAACTCCCGAGCAGATATTGCCATTCCGACAGGTAATTCAGAAAAAGACCGACCAGAGTAACTATTTGCAAGTTCATAAGTTGCAGACATTGACTCAGGATTGATATCCAAGGCCAGCTCAAAAAGCTCGATCGCTTTGTCATAATATTTTATCGCATCATCTACCAAATCTGACTCTAGGCTTTCCCGTGCCCAAATTCCTAAATTGTTCTGTCCCCACCCAGCTTCCATCACCCAATCAAAATTAGTTGGATCCTTTTGATAGAGCTGTTGTGCCAAACGGTCGTATTCGCGATACGGTTTTTCTGTCTCCGCAATTTTGTTCTGCTTCCTGTAATAAGCTCCTACATAATACTCACTCTGCGCATGGGCATAAATCGCATCTGTATCATCAGGATTTCTTGCCAATACTTCGCGTGTTAAGTCCGATGAGGCTTCTATTTGGCTTTGCGCCTCCATCATCTGACCTGCATCGAGAGCAACCTCTGCAACGACCTGACGGGCCGCAGCTAAAATCCTGAGGCTATCATCAGAGAGCTCATCTATTTTTTTATTATCGTAATATTCGATAGCTTTTCTGCCAACACCCTCCAATAGTTCTAACCGCCCCACAGGTTCCAATTTAACCTTCAAATCTTTGATCATATAACCCAGCAAAGCTTCAGACTCGCCCCGCTCCAGCTCCGCTTCATTCCGCGCATCCACCGCTTGATAGGCGGTAAACCCCATGACCGCGGAGAATGCCAGCGACGCCGCTAAGCCTATCCCCATACGGCGTGTGCGCCGCCTAGCGCCCCGCTGCACTAACTCATCCAGTCCCGTCCCAAGTATCCCCGCAGCAAGCTGTGTCACGCCCAATTTAAAGCCCGCATTAGACGCGCCCAGTGACGCCGCTAATGGTTCACGCCCGCCTTGAATCAGCGCTTCTGGAAATGACGTTGCGGGGGTGCCTTCGATGAGGGCCGAGAGTATTGCCCCATCTCCATGGATTTCGCGAAATAATTTTATTTCCTCATTCACCCAATGAGAGGCTTTGGCGGCTGGGGAACAGAGCACGATTAAAACCCGTGAATTATTAACTGCGTCGCGTATTTTCTCAGACAAGCTATGGGCGGCGGTCAGTTCTGCGACATCACGGAATATAGGACGGGTTGTGCGTCCCTCGCCGCGCAGATGTTTAGGTACGGGGTAAGTCTCGAGCGCTTTATGCAAGCGCGCCGCAACGGCCTCATCGGCATGGGCATAGGATATAAAGGCGGCGTAATGTGGTGTGGCGTCTGTTAGCATTTGCTCCCCCGCCCAATTTATAGACTTAAACCCGAAAAGACTCAACAGAGCGTTGGACACTCCGCGCGGCTGCGTTACTGTAAGAAAATCTACCATGTAAGAAAATCGGAGCGCACCATGGGACTTGCCTTAGTCAGCCAAACTTATAGCGAAGATCGCGGCGCACGCGCCCCCGTTCATAAGCCTCTCTTCCCCTTCGAGCCGCCCCTGGACCTCGCCCGTGCTAAAACCTTTTCTGCGGGACAGCCCTTTGAGGCTTTTAAGCTAATGCGCGAAAATGCACCGGTCATGTGGCACCCCATGAAAAAGGCCAATATGGAAGGGTTTTGGGCGCTAACATCTTTTGAGGATGTGCGCGCAGCGAGCCTAAATACAGCCGCGTTTTCTTCGCAGAAAGGCGGCATCATGATGGCCTATCCGCCCAAAACAGATCCGCGGCATCACCCCAAACTTCACAACGCTTCGCTCGACACTATGATCTGCTTGGACGCCCCGCATCACATGCAATTACGCCGTGAACACATGGCCTATTTTAAACCTAATTATGTGCGAGACCTAAAAACCAAAGTCGATATCAAAGTTAAAGAAATTTTGAACGGATTGGCGGCGTCTGGAACTGTCACCAACTTCGTGGAGAATTTCTCATCACAGCTCCCGCTCTTTACGCTAAGCGAAATCCTCGGCATCCCCGAAGCCGACCGCCCCAAGATCCGCCAATGGATGGATATGCTCGAAATGGCGCCCTATATGCTCGAAGAAAAAGACATCTCGGACGTCGACCCCGCCATTTTTATGCACTTCTTGACCGAAATGCAGGCCATGTTTGATTACGGCCAATATATTCTAAAAACCCGGCGCAAAAATCCAAAAGAGGATCTACTCTCCGCCATCGCAAATGTCGAAATTGACGGGGAATTGTTACCCGATGAATTTCTCGATGGCTCTTGGCTTATAATTCTCGTCGCGGGAAATGACACCACGCGAAACTCCATTAGCGGATTGATGAAACTGCTCACGCAATTCCCCAAAGAAAAAGCCAAGCTCATCGCCAATCCTGACCTGATCCCGAATATGGCGCATGAAGGCGTTAGAATGGTTAGCCCCGTCATGTATATGCGCCGAACAGCGACCCAAGATACGGCGGTAAGAGGACAAAAAATTGCTGAGGGCGAAAAAATAATTCTCTATTACGGCGCAGCCAATCGCGATCCTGCCATGTTTGAAAATCCCGATGTCTTTGACGTAAGCCGCGCAAATGCCAAAGACCATATAGGCTTCGGAACAGGCCCTCATGTCTGCATCGGACAACGCGTCGCTAATATGCAAATTGAAAGCGCCTACCGTCAAATTTTGACCCGCTTCCCAAATATAGCTTGGACCGGGGAGGAAGAGATTTTACCCAATGGCTTTACGCATTCAATCGGAAAACTGATGGTTGATCTCAACACGTAACGCCCGCAATCTCCGTTCACCCCGATGAAGAACGGGGTCCATCACCTAATGCGGGCCATAAAGAAAGTTTCGGAGATAGATCCCGTTCTTCAACGGGATGAATAGCTGTGTGGGAATTAAGGAGGAGAAAGCTCCCACACCCCGAACTTTACATTGATATTCGAAGCGGGGAAATAGAGGCCGCAATATTCTTAAATATCTTTTCAAGATCACCTGAACGCGCGTCAACATAATGCGCATCTGAAGAAGCGCAATTTTGGAGAGGTTCTTTGTGAGATGCGCGCGTAATCAAGTAAGCAATCGTATAAACCTCTATCTCTTCAAGCTTAGCTTTATCGCAGACGCGTTCAAAGGCGGTCAGAGCATTAGCCTTAGAAATTCGTGTCTTTTTCCGGCTGTTATAGGGAACACTACCTGTCATATCTTGATCACGAACATAGTGTTGGGCCGTAATCCCTCCATCTGACATAAAGATAATAACTTTCTTTACACCTGTATAATAAGCAGCAGGCGTATCCGCCAACCCGCCCGGAAGTTTGTTTTCCCAATAATGGTTTAAGCTCTCATATCCCCAATGCATGCCATGATCAGACCCAGTCCCATCGGAGAGCGTAAAATTATCTATCTTATCTGTCAGAGCCTGGGCATCATTTGTTAAAGGCATAAATTCATTACCCGCACGTGGGCACCATGGATTGGTGCTATTCCAAGAATAGAAATCTGGAATAACTCTATAAGTCTCATCATGTTTGAGGCCGTCTTTTATATCATCAATATCTAATTCAAAGCATTGGTTCCACTCACCATCAATCCAATTTTGACTATACGCTTCAAGGCCCTCGTCTGGCGTTCGCAGAAGGTTTTGCATTTCAACAGGTACTCTTACAGTGCCGCCAAAAGGGATTAAAGAAATTGAGACCCGGCCTTGAATAGAATCATCCTCTAAAAGTTGCTCGACGAATAATTTGGCAGAGGCCTTCGCTTCGGCTATACGCGCATTTCTCATTGAAGACGAAATATCAATAACAAGCGCAACTTCTACGTCTTCTATACCAATTTCCGTATTTGTATTGGCAGCAACTGTATTAAAGTTACTCATGAATTTTGCCATCATGAGTTCAAAAGGAGCTGTTGTAGAGGCAACAAGACTGATGCGCTCATCCGTTTCATTCACATTTATCTTTGTTGTTGTGATATGGATATCCTCGCCCATAGACTTTGCAAGTTGGTTGACATAGTTTTTAAAAATAGCCGGTTTTTCTTCAGCCTTGCTATCGTGTTTGAGCGTATACAAAGCCGCCGCATCTGTAATATGCTGTAATTTTTCTTGGGATTGATGTATCTTTGAAACATCGATAACGACGGCCGCGCTCACGAAAGCAACAAACAAGCTTAGCGAAAATAAGATAGAAAATGAGCCCTGCTCATTATCTCTGTAAGCCCTTAGTATTTTCGACAGCATTTTCGACAATGTCACGATCTGAACCCATCCCAAGATTTGTATGTCGGATAGTAACACAAAAACGAACCGAAAAAATTTCCTTCTACAATGTTGGTTATCAAACCTATAAGACAATTTTGGCATTAGGACTGTGAGATTAGCCAGTTTTACACTCAACACTCCCGCTTTCATTACTTTCTCAAGACCTCGAAATTAAAAGACGTTTAGATTCTGCGCCTATCTCTTGAAGCGGGCCTTATCTGCGCTACATGGAGATAACATTACCAATGAAGCTCCACTCAAAGGACAACACTTATGCGTAAAACCTTTATTCTTGGCACGGCCGCTATAGCTTTGGCTTTAACCCCATTCGCCCTCAATACGTCAGCAACGGCGCAATCTTCCTTCCGCAATAATGGCGTCATGAGCATGGATAGTGAGCGCGGCGTATTGACAATGGCGCCGCTTTTGGAGCGTGTAACCCCCGCAGTCGTTTCTATTGACGTGAGAGGCAAAGCCAAGCCTTCCCAAGGCTCAAGCCGTAATGAAGAACTACTGGAACGTTTCTTTGGCGGGCAGATGCCAGAGTCTCAGCCGCGCGAAAAACGCGGCCTAGGTTCAGGCGTTATTGTAAATGCCTCTAAGGGACTCATTATCACCAATGCGCATGTGATTGACGGCGCAGATGAAATTACGGTGACGCTAGAAGATAAACGTCAGCTCGAAGCCGAAGTTGTCGGCAGCGATAAAAAGACCGATATTGCGCTGATAAAAGTATCAGCGAGCGGCTTGAAAGACTTGAAACTGGCGCGGGCCAATGATGTAAAAGTCGGAGATTATGTGATTGCTGTTGGTAATCCTTTTGGCCTCTCCCATTCTGTGACCTCTGGTATTGTCTCGGCTCTTGGCCGTGATCGCGGTGGATCGCGCGGCGGCTATCAAGACTTTATTCAAACAGATGCCTCTATCAATCCAGGGAATTCAGGCGGCGCTTTGGTCAATTCCAAAGGCGAGCTTATTGGAATTAATTCGGCTATCGTGTCGCGCTCGGGCGGCAATCAAGGCATTGGCTTTGCCGTGCCCACTAATATTGTCAAAGGCGTCATGCGTCAGCTCGAATCTTACGGCGAAGTGCGCCGCGGCCGCATTGGTATCTTAATTGGCGACATTAACCCAACGCTGAAAGAAGCCCTAGAACTGACAACTCTAGACGGCGCTTTGGTAAGCGATGTTGTCGAAGATAGCCCCGCCGAAAAAGCAGGGCTGAAACGTGATGACGTCATCGTCGCCTTTAATGGCGGCGATATTCGTGACGCCTCAGACATCCGAAATGCCGTGGGCTTAGTGGAACCAGGTGAGCGCGCCGACATTACATACTTACGCAATGGCAAACGCCGCACGACCCGTATCGAAGTTGAGGCCGTTGACGAGGATGACGCGCAGACAGGTGTAGAGAGTGTTGATGACGAACCAAAGTCAGAGAGCTTCTCTGGCGCGTCCCTCACAGATATCCCTGATGATTTGGAACTTCGCGGCGGCAATGAAGGCGTTTTCGTCTCAGCGGTTAAGCGCGGATCCAAAGCCCAGCGAGCCGGCCTGCAGAAAGGCGATGTCATTCGGTCGGTGAACCGTCAGGACATTACAGACCTCTCTGATTTTGAAGATATTATCGCAGATGAAGACGGCCCATTTGCGATGTCCGTCGAACGTAATGGCAGCACATTTTACGTCGCGGTTAAGTAAAGCCCTCTCTCAAACGAGGCTAAAACAGATGAAACAAACATGACCGCCGCATTAACGCGGCGGTCATACTCCTTACCTGTCCATTTACCCTGCTTCTTCGCGATAGCTTAAGACCCTTGTGCTAAGTCATAGTCACCAAAGAGGTCATAAGACCCGAAGGTATTAGGTGAATGGAGGGACGTGTGGCGTCTCAGGCGAAATTGAAATCCAGTGAATATCATCCTGCGGGGCGGCTTGTTCCCATTTTTGCGGCCAGCGAAATAGCCGGTCAATCAAGCCTAGCTTTGAAGCTCGGCCGCCACGCGGCAAGCTTTGGCGAAACTGTTCTAATGCTTGATTGTAATGACGGCGCGATGATGGACGCCGCTGGGATTATTTATAATAAAACGATTTATGACGTTTTGCATGACGGCGCGCAGTTGACCGACGTAAAATACGTCACCTCCAATGAACATTTCACAGCCGCCGCCGCTGGTCAGGCAGATTTAGATACGGCTCTGGGCAGCCTTGCAGCCCTTTCACTCTCTTATGATTGGGTCTTTGTGGTTCCGCCCGCGGGATGCACCCCCGCTCATGTGCGCTTAGCCTCAGCAGCAGATGTTAGCCTGTTGGCCTATGATACGGCGTCGGACAATTTCATGCGCGCTTACTGGATGATCGAAGCGGTTCGCCGCCGTGATCCCAAATTTGATCCCGTCATCTTATCTATGGGCGAGCGCTCAGAAGCTGTCGAGACAGCTTTGATGCTGACCGATACGGTGCGCGAGCATTTAGGCGCGCCGCCGCCTTATGCCGGACACGCCGAAGACGGCCCCGTCGCCGAGCGCTTGATTGAGCGCATGCGAGATTTGGCGGAGCGCGCGAAGGTCGCTTAAATTTACTGCCTCGTTGCAACTGCTAAGATTTGGATAGAAATATTCAGAGCAGCTGATATGATAGTTGCAATCTCTGGAGGTTGCGATGTTTGTTAAAGCTAAGTCCTTATTATTAATCACATCCGCTTTACTGTTTTCATCCGCTATTCACGCGGCACCTGAAATGGATGCAAATGGTGATGATGAAATTACACTAGACGAATACATCGCTTTTCAGATGGCGGACTTTAATAAAAGGGACAAAGATTTTAACGGCCGCGTAACAGCCAAAGAAACGCGCAATTGGCAGATCGAACAAAATCGCGAGCATATGAAGGCCGCCTTTAAAGAATTGGACCCTGATGGGAATGGCCGCCTCACCGAAGATGAATACCTTGAGAAAACGGTTTCAGAGATGGGCGGGCAATTCTCAATGACCCAAGAGGTCATGGAACAAGCCTTTGATGAGATGGATTCGGACAGTAACGGTCATATTTCGCGATTGGAATATATGGCTCACCAGAAGCAAAGCTGGGATGACACCCTAGAGATGATGAAGGGCTCCATGCTGCAACAATTTAAATTCATGGACAAAGACAGCGACGGAATTGTTACGGAACGCGAATTTACTGGCGTTGTAGATGACTATGGCGCACTCCTCCATGGAGATACCGCTTCAGAACCCGATGACGCAGGGATGGGTTTTCAAGAAAGCAAACGAGCCGTCTTAGATGAGAATGGGGACGGTATCA
This sequence comes from Hellea sp., assembly GCA_039977295.1. Taxonomy (GTDB): domain Bacteria; phylum Pseudomonadota; class Alphaproteobacteria; order Caulobacterales; family Maricaulaceae; genus Hellea. The sequence goes on from JBDWDN010000007.1 coordinate 147,008, forward strand.
TCACCCGCACGGAACAACGTCAACATTCTAGCTATCTATTCGAAACCTTAGACTCGAATAATGATAGCGTCATAACTAAACAAGAAAGCCCATATCTTTTCAACGATAGTGACGGAATGGCTGTCAGGCTAGATTCTAACATGATTAGGCGTTAGAAAACAAATCCAGAACCCACTGAGAACCGGCCCAAATCCCAGTGGCTCATGTCTCAGTGGCTGACATTTGAATAGAATTATTTACGAAATCTGATATAATAATTGTACCCAATGGAGGTTGCGATGTTTTTTAGACCCAAATACCTACTCTCGATCACCGCCGCCGTGCTCTATTCATCCCCCATCCATGCCGCCCCGAAAATGGACGCCAACGGGGATAAAGAGATTAGCCGGATTGAATATATGTCTTTCATGTCCAATGCTTTTAACAAAGAAGATAAAAACTTTGATGGTAAATTGACGAAGCAAGAAATTCGAGATGCCCGGAAAGAACGTTTACGCGAAAGCGCAAAAACCCGTTTCAAAAACATGGACACGAATAATGATGGCAGCATCACGCAGCAAGAACACGATGCAAGTGCAAATGGCAAGACTGAGAAAAAAACGGAGACGAGGCTCAATAAAGCAGATAAATGGTTTGGCCGGATGGATAAAGATAAAAACGGCCATATTTCACGTCTTGAATTTGACGCCTATAATGAAACGCAGGCAACGAAAGCTTATGAAAAAAGCTTAAAGTCCTCGGAGAAAAAATTCTCCCGATTGGACCTTGATGGCGACGGTAATATTACAGAGTTTGAATATGTCGATAAAGGGCGGGATCCAGGGTCTAAAACCTCACAAAAATCAGATCCCATGGCGGGGCTTTATGCCAATGAAACGGCAAAGCCGAAAAAACGCACGCGGCGCGACGGCAATAGCGACGGCGAGATCACTAAACGCGAAGACCGCGAATTTAATGCCTATTATTTTGATATTTTGGACCGCAACAAAGACGGTGTCATAACAAAGAAAGAAGGACGCCATCTCTTTATGCAATCAAGCCCAGGCGGGGACCTCGTCATAAAGCGCTAAATTACATTACTGTAACCCGCGCAGGAAACCCCTGTCTCGTCCGTTTGTGTCTATGAACGACATTAAAAGGAGTATCTCATGTCACGTTTTACAAAACTAACGCTTCTTAGCGCAGCAGCGGCATTTGCCGTTACAGGTGTAGCCCTAGCCGCACCCAAAGCCGACCTTAACCAAGATGGCCAAATTACCCGCGCTGAGTTTCAAGCTGAAGCTAACGCCAAATTTACCGCCGCTGACACGAATTTTGATGGTCTTTTGACCAAAGACGAGATGAAAGCCTTGCGCGAAAAAAAGCGTGATGAGCGTAAGTCTAAGCGCTTTGCAAGGATGGACACCAATGGTGACGGCGCCCTGACACAAGCTGAAATGGACACTGCGCAGGAAGCCCGTAAAGAAAAAAAGAAAACCCGCCGTTTTGCTAAGCTTGATACGAATGGCGACGGGACCGTCGATGATACGGAGAAAGCTGCGAGTAAAGCCCTACGTAAGGAAAGACGCGCTGAACGCAAAGCTGACCGCGCGGAGAGAAAAGGCCAACGCGGCGAACGTAAAATGCGAGGACCAAAACGGGATACGAATGGCGATGGCGTCATATCCCGCGCGGAATTTGATGCCTCAACCGAAGCCTTGTTCATACGCATGGACGCCAATGGCGACGGCGTCTTGACGAAAGGTGAAGGCCCTAAGCACCGTAAGGGACGTAAAGGCAAAAGGCGCGGTAGATAGAGTTAGGATTTCAGTGCTTACAAAGCCTATAAAAAACAGCGCCGGGGTCGCGGACCCCGACGCTGATCTAATCTTCGGCCTCAAGGCTGGAGACGAACGGGCTTTGGCTGGACTGATGGATAGGCATATGAGCGCAATTCATAAAATGGCATTCTATATGCTCGGCGATCAGATGAGCGCTGAAGACGTGACACAGACCGTGTTTTTAAAAACATGGGAACGCGCCAAAGACTGGGAGCCTGGGCAAGCCAAGCTTTTAACCTGGATGCGACGCGTCACGCGAAATGCCTGTTTGGATATACTCAAAAAGAAAAAACCGATTTATACGGATACCGTCCCGGATATGGAAGACAGTGCCAATTCGCCCTTTGACAGCCTATCTCAAAGCGAGCAAAGCGGACGGGTAGGAGCGGCGTTAAGTCAATTACCTGAAAACCAACGCGCAGCCTTGACCTTGTCCTATTATCAGGGCGTGAGCCAGCGCGAAGGCGCGAGCGTTATGGATATTTCTGAAAGCGCTTATGAAAGCCTTTTAGTGCGGGCGCGCAAAGCGCTAAAAATAATATTAGCCGATGAAAAGATGATGGAGGGTTAGATGAGAGAGATCGACCTAAATAAAAAGCTTGAGACCTACAAAGCACCAGAGCCGAGCGATCTGCTCAAGGCCCGCATCTTGAAAGCGGCCGGCGGCGAAACAATTGCGGCTGAAAATGCTGGCACGGCCCCTATTCGCGCATCTTTCACAAGACGGTTCATGCCGATTGCGGCGAGCCTTTTAGCTGTTTGCGCAATTGGGCTTACAGTGATGCAAAGCCCCAATACGGCAAAAACCGAAACTGCAGCCTGGCAAGAAGCCGCTACAGATCTCGGTTTTGACGATATCTATGACTGGGTGGAGACAGAAGACACGGCCACTCAAGACAGTTAAACGCCTTGCATCAGCAGTCTTCCCTGTATCATCATTCGTGAAGGCTGGATTTCGCTCGCCTGGACATGACGTCAAGCCATGCTTGGCTTAACGCAAATCACTTTAGCCAGCTTTGCGGGCCATCGCTTTTTCAGCTTTAGCAGCCATTTGACGGGCGCGAACGCGCTCAAAACTATCCAAAGCATCCAGCGCAATTCGTAGGTCAGCGGAGAGGTCGGACGCTTGGTCGGTAATCGCCGTCAAAGACTCTCGCAGGTTTTCTTTGCGCGCAATCACTGATTTCGCATATGAGCCGTAAGCGACATAGCCCTCTTTTTGAGCATTGGCCTCAACGGCGTCTTCAGGGACGCTATCGTTTAATTTGCGGATTTGGCGCTCAAGATCTTCTCTTGTGGCCTCCAAAACGGCTATTCTTTTTTGTAAATCCGAAATCGCAAATCGCGTTTGCCGAACATTTTTCTCCATAGAGTGCGTCATAGTCTCACCTAACCCAACATTTAAGCCCGCCAAAACGGGCAACCACCACTGAACCTTTTGGTTCTATTATGAGGCAGGTGTAACAGAATAGGTTTACGGCTCTGTGAAGAGACACGGTAAAGAAAGTCTAACCACTGAATTAAGGAAAAAGCAGGATTTAGGGCGGTTTTTGGCTTTATTCTGCATTTTTTCGCGTTTTATGGCATTTTGGTTAATGTCGTTAACATTTGATTTACGGGATTCACATAACCCATAAGTTCCATTAACCATATCTCATTGGCTATTGAGAATGATTCGCCTGGGAGGGAAGATAATATGCGTGTTCTTCTAATTGAAGACGACAATGCAACGGCACAAGGCATCGAATTGATGCTCAAATCCGAAGGATTTAACGTCTACACAACTGATTTAGGTGAAGAAGGTGTCGATTTAGGCAAGCTTTATGATTATGACATCATCCTATTAGACCTAAATCTGCCCGATATGCCTGGTTTTGACGTTCTCAAAACCCTTCGCATGGCCAAGGTTAATACGCCGATCTTCATATTGTCAGGCACAAGCGACATAGACTCCAAAGTCCGCGGACTTGGAACTGGCGCTGATGACTTCATGACCAAGCCCTTCCACAAAGATGAGCTTGTTGCCCGTATCCACGCTGTTGTCCGCCGTTCAAAAGGCCACAGCCAATCCATTATCACAACAGGCGACATCAAAGTGAACCTGGATGCTAAAACTGTTGAAGTTGGCGATCACCGCGTCCACCTGACCGGTAAAGAATATCAAATGCTTGAGCTTCTATCGCTACGCAAAGGCACGACCCTCACAAAAGAGATGTTCCTCAACCACCTTTACGGCGGCATGGACGAGCCTGAACTTAAGATTATTGACGTCTTTATCTGTAAGCTCCGTAAGAAATTAGCGTCTGCGACGCAAGGCGAACATTATATCGAAACTGTTTGGGGACGCGGCTATGTGCTTCGTGACCCAGCCAAAGAAAAATTGAGCGCTTAGGCGCCATCCGAATAACGGACAGTCTCCCACGTCCAAAATTAAGCCCGCTTTTATAGCGGGTTTTTTTTATGGCGCGTTCTATTATAGCGCCTTTTTTATAGCCCCTTTTCTATAGCAGAGCGACTCTGCGGCTGTTACCCTCATCAAAACGCCTAACCCTTCAGAAAGCCCCCAGTGTCAACTTTAGCCCCCGTCCCGCCAAATTACGCTAGTGACCCGACCGTTGCACATATCATGGAGCAGCTTCGCTCAGACGACCCCTCGCCTATTCTGGTGTCGGGTGAAGCCGGCACAGGTAAGTCAACGCTTGTAAATTTTATCAAAAATCAGAGCGGAATTGAAAATATCGTTGTTTTGGCGCCAACAGGCGTTGCCGCGCTGAATGTCGGCGGCCAGACTATTCATTCATTTTTTCGGCTACCCTTTAAAATTATTGATGAACACGCTCTGGCAGATCAACGCAAAAACCGGCTTTGGAAAAAGGTCAAATTGGTTGTTATCGATGAAATTTCGATGGTTCGCGCGGATATGCTTGACGGCATAGATATCATATTGCGCAAAGCCCAAGATAGCCGGCAGCCTTTTGGCGGGTGTAAGGTTTTACTTGTCGGCGATTTCTTTCAGCTCCCTCCGGTTATCCCTAACCATGAAAAAGCCATTCTGGGGCAGCTCGGCTATGCAGGGCCTTACGCCTATCATGCCAATGTCTTAGAAAATTATACACCCGTGCATTTTGAGCTTTCCAAAGTCTACCGCCAGAGAGACCCGCGCTTCGTCGACATACTCTCAAATCTCAGAGTCGCCCGAAATGTCGAAGAGGCAATCACGCAGCTAAATGCCATTTGCGTTAAGCCCCACCGCCAAGGACATATACCCGTGCTGCTGACCTCAACAAATGCGATTGCAGAACGTTATAATAGGCAAGGCCTGCAAGACTTGACCTCTGAGGCGACCCAATATGACAGCGTCACAGAAGGCAGGTTTAATGAAAAACGCGCGCCCGTTCCGCAAAAACTCGCGCTCAAAAAGGGCGCGCGAGTCATGGCCGTCAAAAACGACCCGCTTAAAAGATGGGTCAATGGTTCGCTTGGGACCATAACGGATCTGACAAAAAAAGAAGTCTATGTAAAATTTGATAGCGGCGGCGCTACCAGAAAAATAGAGGCCGCCACTTGGGAGTCTATTAATTACAAATGGAATGAGGTTGAGCAAAAAATGGAAGAAGAAGCCACGGCAACCTTCCAGCAAATCCCCCTCATCCTAGCCTGGGCCGTCACAATACATAAAGCGCAAGGCCTGACGCTTGATGATGTGCGGATTGATTTAGGGCGCGGCGCTTTTGCGCCGGGACAAGCCTATGTCGCCCTTTCGCGAGCCCGCACCCTCGAAGGTCTATCCCTTACATCGCCGCTAAAGGTGAGTGACGTTCAAACGCATTAATCTCTTGAAGCTTTCGCAGTTCATGAGTTTTTAGCTATTTCCGCGCCTCAAAGGCCGCCAATTGCTCTGGCGTTGCGGGGCGTTGGTGATTTTCTTTCCAGTCTGAATAAGCCATGCCGTAAACACGTTCACGCGCGGCTTCGGCGCTCATCTCGACGCCTAAATCATCCGCCGCGGATTTATACCATTTCCCCAAACAATTACGGCAAAAATCGGCCAGGATCATGAGGTCGATATTTTGCACATCTTTGCGGCTGTCTAAATGCGAGAGCAGGCGGCGAAAAGCAGCGGCGTCCAATTTATCTTGCGTATCCTGATCCATTTTAGCTCTTTCTGCCGGTGGCAAGTATTTTTGAGACCGTCGCTATCGGCGCGTGATTCTTACGCCCACGGCATCTGCTTCGTCAAAGGCGGCTGGTTTGGCGACCGTGACGCAGACTTGCTGCGCGCGGTCATAAGACAGGCAGGTTTTAGCAATGTCTTCGGCGAGCGTTTCCACCAGATCGATATGCCCAGCGGCTAATATCTCTTTGATATCCGCAACGATATGGTCATAGCGCACGATATTGTGGGTTTCATGGTCATCCGATTGGCTTAGCGGCGTGATATCAACGGTGATGTCTAGGCGAATAGGCTGGCTGGCGGCATATTCATGTTCAAAGACACCAATAAAACCCGGCAAGATCAGACCCTCTATCAATATTTGATCTAGCGGTAAATCATGCGGCGCTATCGGCAATACAGACCCTGTATTTTCTAAAACTTTAAGCATGGCCATTCCTTTGCGGCGTTATGGTGCAGCGTTCTGGCCTGCATCTGACCTTTATCTGAGATTTTTTCAAGCCCCCACCGCAGAAATTAGCGATTTGCATACAGCGTATCCAGTTTTACTAACTTGCAATAGGCGCGGTAAGCTTACAAAAGCGGAAAGTGAATGATGCGCCGCATAAGATATTGAAAGCCTGCTATTTTCCGGCTTTCCGCCAAGCTGCGGAGATGCCGGAGTATAAAAAGCAAGCGGAGTGGCATTTAGCGCCGCTAGGAGACGCGATCACAGTCGAATTTCCTCAAACGCAGACGCAGGCTGAGACCCTGGCGCAATCTGCGGATATAGTATTTTTCTGGCAAAAAGAGGCCTTCTGGACAGCCAAAGCCGCTTACCGCCGTAAAGGGATTATTGTTGACGAATATGCTCAGCAAGCGGTGGGCGACGGGCTTGACGCTTTTGTGGCGCAATATATCTCGCCTGATTACGCCGGACATTCAGACAGCTTCTTCAAGGCCGTGAAAGCCCGCCGTCCAGATATTAAACAAGCCATTCTCATAGGCTCTGGCCGAGACATGTCCTCGCTGGCGGGGCTATCAGAGCCCGAGAGAGAAAGCTCGCTTAGCCTTTATCTCAGCACTTCCGTTTTAAATGAGCAGGCCTGCGAAGCCTGCCCGCCAGATATAATCATCGCTGTTGACGGCCCGTCCCAATTTGGCCTCTCGGAGACGGGGCGGCGATATAGAGAGCGCGCCGCGCAATTAGTCCGGCGTTATAAAAGCCTCATCCTTGTCCCCGCGCAGCATCTCCCCTCCATTCGCGCCCATTGGCCCGAAGATATTCAAGATCATGTTTTTGCTGTGCCCTTGGCGCGGAAGGTAAAGCCCGGCCACCGCTTTGATCAGGGCTGGCGATATGAGCCCACCAGCAATGTCTCAACCTCCTTTGGTCTGCCCTGCGCCGCGAGCTTCACAAATACAATAAAATTTGCGGGGGTTAGCGCAGCTTTAGACCGGCAGGAGATAAACCCGCATACCCATCATTGGGAACATGTCGACGAGTCGCTTTATCAGCGCCATGTCGCGCCCATGCTCGCCGCGCATCCTGCATCGGGGCAAGACAATGCAGGATATCTCGCCCGGCATCATGCCCGTCTGGACCAAGAGCTTTCAGCCTATGCCGCGTCCGGGGTGGTGTTTTCAAAGCTGGGGGGCAGTCCCTTAGAGATCAATGCGAAAGCCCCGCCGCAAGAGGCACCTGAAACCTTACCCCTGAAAGTTCGGATTTTCGAGACCATCGCTAAGGCCGAGCATTATCCAGGCCGTATCATTGCCTGTGTCTTTATTCTGGCTGGGCTATTGGGAACCGCCTTACAATATAGTATGGGTTTGGACATGTTAGGCTTTTTAATCACGGGCGGCGTCGCCGCAGTCCTCGTCGCGGGCATTTTATTTCTGCGTCTGCGGATGAACCGTATGACCGCTCGGCTCGAAAGCAAGCTAAGCCAGCAACAGGCCCAGCAATTTGCTAATCTGTCAGAACGGCTCGAAGCTTTGGAGCGTAAAAAATAGGCGCTTGCGCCTCTTAATATTTTTCTTTATCGGAATTTTTATTGGTCGTTTGGTGAGTTTGCCTAGCCGCAAATATGCCTGACGTGAAGATGGGAATGGGGTTCAAAGCCCCGACTGCACCCGCAGCTGTAATTGGTGAGCGGTCTTGTAAATGTCACTGGGCAATCCCGGGAAGACGCAAGACAGCATTTGAACCAAGAGTCAGAAGACCTGCCAATGACGTCGCCAGCGCGCGCGGGCGGGATAGACCGATGCGCATGGAATAGCGGGCAATGGTGCCCTCTCCAATGACGACACATTGTTAGACATGCGCGGCTTGAAAACCCGCGTAGCTTTGGAGTCGTGCTATGAAACGATTTTTACTCGGGGCCGCAATCGCAGCCCTTTTCGCGCCAAATGCCTTTGGGCAATCCCATATCTATTCCGTTCAAGACTGCGTTCCATCGGGCGATCATTGCGACGATTATAATTCTTCTGAAATCATCGTAATAGGAAGCCGTATTGGACAGAGCTATAAATCAGACCTTACGAGTCCGAGTTCAATCCTGGAATCTGACGAAATCGCGGCGCGCGGTCAGCAATATATTTCAGACCTGCTGCGCTCCCTCCCCGGCGTCGCGGTCAGCACATCCGGTCCAGGCGGCGGGTTAACACAAATCCGCATGCGCGGCTCCGAAGCCAACCATGTCCTTGTCTTAATTGACGGCGTTGAAGTGTCCAATCCCAGCTCAGGTGAATTTGATTTTTCTGGCCTACGGGCTGAAGACGTTATCCGCATCGAAACTTTGCGCGGCGAACAATCCGCGCTTTACGGCTCTGACGCCATTGGCGGCGTTATCAATATCATCACCCGCGCAGGTTCAACCCAAGCGGGCTGGCGCGCCTCCGTTGAGGCTGGCTCCCGCAAGACACTAGAAGGCCAAATCAGCGCTGTTATCCCGCTAGGCGGCGCGGCTCTATCTATCAATGGCAATGCCTTTAATACCGATGGCTATGATATTTCAGGTCTGGGCGGCGAAACAGACGGGTCGCAATCGCGTAGTCTGAACCTCGGTCTAAACAACGTTAATGCTGGCGGCATCACTTTCTCTGGAAAATTCGGCACATCAAAGCTGGACACGCAATTTGATAGTGACAGCGATTTTGACGGACGGCTCAATGATACAGCTGGCGAGACAACGGTAAAAATCGAAACCGCCCGCGTGGATGCCCGCTTTAGCCTAGCCGGATTTGAGCACCTGATTACATCGCATATGGTCGATACCGATACAGACACCCAAGGCGGATTTTCGAGCCGCTCCAAAGGCGCACGCCACGGCATTAACTGGGCCGCAGAAAAGGAATTTGGCGATAGTTCTCTGACGCTTCTCACGGAGGCCGAGCACGAAAAATATTCTATCATTCCCAATTTTACCGAAGCCGACGCCGAACCTGATAATTGGTCATATGCCATCGCTGGCGATTACCGCTACAATTCAGGCCCTGTCACGCTGACCGCCTCAGCCCGTCACGACATTAATGATTTATTCCAAGACGCCACAACATGGCGCATTGGCGGCGGTTATGCCTTTGAAGACTTTGGCGGGCGCATCCGCGCCTCTATCGGAACGGGCGTCAAAAACCCGTCCATGATTGAGCTTTTTGGCTTCTTCCCAGCCTCACGCTTTACGGGCAATCCAGATCTACAGCCTGAAGAATCCCTTGGCTTTAGTTTGGGCTATGAGCAAGAGCTCGGTAGCTTAAACCTGTCCGTCGATTATTTCCGCTCCGAGCTAAAAGACGAAATTAGCACAGTGTTTAATCCCGACTTTACCTCAAGCGTCATTAACCTTGGCACAGACAGCACGCGTCAAGGCGTTGAGCTAGAAGCCCGCTGGGACATCTCAGATCAGCTATTTGCGCGCGGCTCCGTAACCATCCTTGATAGCGAACAAAACGACGTAGAAGAAATCCGCCGCCCTGATTTTATCGCAAGCGCGACGATGACCTACCGCCCTAATGAGGCTCTATCTTTAACAGCATCGCTTGATCACAATGGTAGCCAGCTCGATACTGATTTTGGAACATTCCAAAATGTGACATTGGACGCCTTCACATTACTCGGCCTAAACGCCTCTTATGATCTCGATGATCATTTTACGCTTACGCTGCGCGGCGATAATTTACTGGATGAAGACTATCAAGAAGTCTTTGGTTATGCGTCGCCAGGCCGCGCGGTTTATGCGGGGCTAAAGGCGAACTTTTAGGTAAAGCCTTTCACGTTACAACAAACACGAGCCTCAAAAAACAGACAGTCGTGAAAGGCTTATTCAGTTTCAGGGCGCTCGATAGTGGGGTTAATCGGATTAATCACACCTTCGCCCTGAAACGCATAATAGCGCGAGACCTCATAACCTTGCGCGCGCAGCATCTCATTGACGCTATCCTCGCCGAGTAAATGACTGGCCCCCACAGCCGCAAAACCTGTACCGCTACCTTCCATGAAACGCACAAATTGCTGTGACCACGTCTCATTGCGTTTTGTAATCAGCGCGTCATAGAAAAGCGGTGACTTGCTTTTAAGCGGCACAACCATTTCGCGGGTAAGGAAATCAGTCCGCCCGACCGCCCATGATTTGGCAACCGTTGTGAGGTCTTGGCCAAGGGAATTAAAGCCTTCCAGCGTCTCCGTCAGCAGCGCCATTTGAATAGAGTCGGGTTGATCCGCGGAGACGCGGACCTGGTCTTCGATCGTTTCCAAATAAATGACGTTTTTCTGCTCGCGCCGCGCGCGCGACTTAAGCGCCTCATCGGCCGATAAGTCTGGCGATAGCCCTGCATTCGTCGCCGCCGCAACCGTCAAAAACTCACTGGCGAGCCAAGGCTTCATACTGTCCAAAGAGGCAATCGTGAGGTCCCCATTATGCGCCGCCGCGTCAAGGAGCTTTAGCTGATAGCTATCGAGGCCATCGGACAAGCGAAGTCCGTCTTTGCGCATGCCCAAACTGGTCATCAGGACAGCCGCCTCTATCTGTCCATCCCGCCCCGTATCAACCTCAAAGAAAACGGTTCCCGACTCCTTAAAAGCCGCCCGCATATCATCTTTCTGCCAGTCTAAATTATCGGGGAGCAAATGCACCGTCCCGTAAAGATAAAGCGTGCTATCAAAATCCTTAACCGTCCAAATAGCCGGAGCATCATTACGCGCCCGCGCCGCATCAACCCGGTCATCAACGCCGACAATTAAAGGCGTGTCCCCGCAGCCGATAAGCGCCAGACACAAAATAGAAAGCAAAGGTTTAAACATGGAACGCTATTGAACACTCACGCCGAGAAATTCAATCTTTCTTTTCAGCGTTCATGTCATCTCGTGTTTCGGGCTAATGCCGTAAATTCAGCGTTCGCGCCGCACAAGTCCATTGCGCGAACCCCGCGCTTGTCCTAAAGGACACTCCACGTCCGCACCCGTAGCTCAGCTGGATAGAGCGCTGCCCTCCGAAGGCAGAGGTCACAGGTTCGAATCCTGTCGGGTGCGCCAACCTGCAATTCTAAAAGAATTGCAGGAACACCGCGTAAAGCTTTTCTGAAAGAAAAGCGGGGTGGTGTTATGTTTTTGGTTTTTTTGTCAACCACCGACATTGTTTTATCATGGGAAAAATTAAATTTTTCCTTGCCATTAACCGAAGCCATCTTCTCTGGCGTGGTCTTGAATATTACCAACCCAAGACTTCCTGTAATCGGCTCGGGTTCCAAATCACTTTGGCTAAGTCTTTATAGAGTTGGCAGCGTTCATCTAAATCTTCTTTTTTAAAGTTTACGGCTTCTTGATCAGCCAAAGGAACAGGCTTGAAGTTTAACCCCGACCTTTCAATAAAATTCACGAAACCCGGGTTATTTTTATAAGCACTCGGATGGAGTGACTGCGCGAGTAAATTTTGACCAAAATATTGCGGGTGTTTATCGGAATACGGCAAAGCACCATAACTTGCGTTAAACGATTTGGGCAATATTAAAAGCCCCCCAATGCGATTGCGATGTTTGGAAAAATGTTCTGGATACTCAAACTCGTCTCTATGGCGTTCGAATTTATCCGCCCAGATATGCTCGATCTCATGTTTGACACCTTTCGTACCGATATACTCTTCAAATCGGCAGGGCATCCCCGATTGCACTTCAATAAAGTCGGTCATTCTAGCAACAATATTATGCAAATATCGCTTGTTTTGTTGGTGCAGATGTAGCCCGAGTTCAGGGTCAAAATACTCGCTGTGTTTATCGAACGTTTCGGATTCTTCAGATAATTTCCCTGTGAGGATTTCAACCAATTCTTCAGGGCTCTTTCCCCTAATTTCATTCATAACTAAAAACATGCCATAGTGCATGGTGTTGAATGTAATTTGTCGAAAATTCCAAATCCGCCACGTCAATAGTACATCGATGAACCGGCTTGTAATGGCCAGCTTTTTTGCAATTACCCCACTGCTGTCATTAACATTTATTGGAGCCATGAGCAGCATATACTGCAAGGTAAAACCGTTGCGCGAATTGTAAAAAATCGACTCAAGGCCTTTGGTCAAAGTTTTCGACGCCTGCAATAGCTTTTGGTACAAATCACCGTAAAAATTTAAATCAATACGTATAAACCCCAAAAAATCTCCGGCGTTCTTCAGACCTATCTCTGACTTATTTTCACGAATCCACCTGTGAAATTCCGTCCCTATTTTTTCAAAGCTCTTTGGCTGAGCGCCCTTTCCTCGAGTTCTGATTTCGTTAGAATAGCGCGCCCGAAACCAAGTTTTGAAAAAATCTGAACTTGTGTCTTTGCCGAACTCATCAAACTGTCTAACTCTAATTTTCCAAGATTCATTGATCTCCTCTCGCAACTCTTCGTTTATATTGGCTAACAGGTAACCTTTCAGCATCTCAGTTTGTGTCAGCGAAAGCCCGCGATCATTCATAGTTTCGAAAATCGAGTAAGCATCATCGTCAGAAAACGCGGTGATTTCGACCAAATGAACATTGCGTTGCAACCAATCGATAAAATAGGGGAGAGCCGCACCGTGAAGCTCGGATGGAAACAAAGTTTCTATATCTTGATAACCTGCGTAGATATTTTGAACCGATTCCGGCATTTCCGAGACATCTGGTTCTTTCATGTTGTAAAGCGCCAACAAGCAATCGTTTCGGTCGGCGACATTTATATTAAAAGACGGCTCTCCATATTCCTGCGAATAGATCAACTCAGATATGTTTACCGCGTCATCCCTGCCTTGCTGCAAGTTCTGCAAAAACAAGAGAAGTAAGGTCAAGCTGGTTAATCGTTGCTGCCCGTCGACAATGAATTTATGGCCTTCCCGTTGGCTAATAATGATGGACCCCAGGAAATAATGTTTATATTTTGCGACTTGGCGACGTTCATGCAATGAATCATAATCCTGCAAGAACTTTGACGTTAAATCAGTGACCAATTCCTCAATTTGCTTATGTCCCCATTTAAATTCGCGCTGATAATAATCGATTGAATATTTATTACCGTGCAATAAACCGCGCACCGTTTTTGCCGTGCCGATTATGTTTTGATTGTTTACATCTTTTGTCATGTATTGCTTCCCATCGCTGATACTAACTCATTCCGAAATTCAATAATAACATTCACCGTTTCGCTAGTATTTGCAGCGCTTTTGGGTGAATTGGCAAATTCATTAGCGTGGGCTAAATCATCCCGCAGTTTTTTTATGGGTTTAGCCTTTTTATTGAACGCCACTTTGGATAATTCCAGAACCTTGGCTTTTTGAATAATATCAAACTTGTCGCAAAGCTGGGTAAATAATAGCGGGTCGACATACGCGTCCTCGACTAGGCTTTCCGATATTAAGTCTTTCACTTTCTTTTGGCGGCCTGCGGAAATTAAGGAGATCCAGTCTTTTTGCCCTATTTGCTTATTATTGATGACCTCAATCATCAGTTGCTCCAGACCTGTAACTAATCCAAACAGCGCCGCGCGGACCGGCAATTGTTGAAGGTCTGAAAGGCTGACCAAGCCACGCATATGATATCCTGAAGCGATCAGGCAACATTGATGATCTTGCGCTTGCAAAACATAGTCCAAGATACTGGCGTTCGATGCGATCAGATTATTCTCCCCAATTGGGGTATAATAATCACCTATTTTTTCGTGTTTCCCAGCATACCTATCTTGATGAAACAATCCGATTGTCGCGTGGAACTCTTGCCCGTCAATTATAATTTTTGCATTTTGATCAACAACAGGAAGGAAACTGAAGATGCGGTGTTCTTCGGGTATTTCGCTGACGCTCATTTCAGGTGTGCATGTCGCCCAATCCCTGCGATGGGTCATAATGAGAGAAACCGGCAAGTGATCATGCATATCCAAAAAGGCGCTATCATCGCTCAAAGAGGATTGACTGACCCAGGCACTCATGGCTCGATCTTCTTTTCTCTGACATTTCGGCTTAAGAAAAACTTGGCCGACAGTTGAAAAACATCCATCACTCCACCCCATCAAAGAACGTTTCGAATTCTTCGCCCCAGTCCAATTCAACTGACCCGCCGCCCGAGCCAAAATTTTCTCAAGCGATTTTTTGGAAGATTTTGCGGAGCAAGGTGTTCGACCTCATCCAGCACTACCGCTTTGCTATCCTCCAATACGCAATCTAATCGACGCAAGAGCGTAAAAGGAGGAACAATCCGTCCATACTGGCTTTGCTTGAAATCGTCGCGCAGCAAATCTGCCAATGCCCCAATATAATTGGCGAAATTATTAGTTGATTGGCTCATTATCACTTCCACTCGGTTGCAATTGCAATTTCTTATCACGAGCCAAGCAAGTGTCACCTATTCTTTGACAAAATATTTCTAACTTGTTTGAGGGTGGGCGTTGCTATTAGCCGTACTAAAGCTCCTTTTTTTTCTCTGGTCGCGTTCGCTGCGAACATATCTGGCGTAAAGGCAGTAAGACCAGAGAAGGCGCCTTCTGGGTTTACTCAAGGGGTATAAACTTTGGTCTCAAAATCATTGATACATTGACACTTTGACGCCTGTTACGCATATGACATTCAATGCTCTTATTGCCTCAGAGACAGCCCATTCGGGCACGCCACCGCATAAAGCTTTTCCATAAGAAAAGCGCAGCGTTGATACTCTCACTCCTCTACCTTACCCCCCTCACCTCCCAAGCCGCAACCCCCCCCACCATCGCCAGCACATCCCTTTGCGGCGACTCTTACCTCCTCGCCCTCGCCCCCGACCACATCAGTGCCCTATCTTGGCAATCTCGCAGTCCCCTCTCCCGCGCCAACCGTGACCAACGCGCTCTTCCCCAAATCTGGGATGACCCAGAAGTCCTCATTAGCAACGATGCCGACATCATCCTCTTTGGGTCAGGCGAAGGGAAGACAGCCGGTAGTCTGGACGCGAGTATCGTGAAGCTCACATGGGGTGAAGATTTTGCGGCGCTTCAATCTAATGCGGGCCTAATTACTGCGGCGCTTGGCATTTCATCTGATATGGTGACAGAATGGACGGCTAGGATAGACGCCCTCAAAATCCGCGCCGGTGACCGAAGCTCAAAACCTAAAATACTCTACCTCTCTCGCTCTGGCGGCTCAGCGGGTTCAGGCACTTTGGTTGATGCGGCTATCACGGCGGCAGGCGGCGTTAATATCGTCGAGGCCGCAGGTTGGTTTACGCCTGACCCTGAACAGATTATCGCCTATGAACCCGACCTTATTATTACGAGCTATTTTAAAAATGGATATGAGTCGGTGCAGTCTACGGCCATCCGCAATAAGACTGTGCAGCGTTTTATTGAGAGGCATCCATCGGTTGAAATTGACGGTAAGCTTTGGCCTTGCGCGGGGCCTGGATTGGTTGAGGCCGCAGAATTAATTGCGGATGCGATTTATACTCTTCCATGATAGATGCGATGCCATGAAATTAGCGCTCCTCATTTTCTCCGCTATCGCGGCTGTTACGCTCTCCCTGTTTTTTGGGGCGGCGGATTTATCTGTGTCTCAAACCTTGCGCGCGCTGTTAGGCCAAGGGCGGGAGATTGACGTTACCATCGTCAGGGAATTGCGGTTGCCGCGAGCCTTGCTGGGGGCCGTTATTGGCGCGGGGCTTGGCGCGTCGGGCGCGGCCCTGCAGGGTTATACGCGCAACCCCTTGGCGGCGCCGGGTATATTGGGCTTTACGTCTTGCGCCGCGCTTGGGGCTGTTATTGCGCTCTATTTTGGCTTTGCCGCTTGGGTGCCTTTGGCGGCGCTGACCGGAACCGGGTTAGGGGCCGTCTTGATTTTGAAAATTGCGGGGCCGCGTAAAGGGGCGTCTACCCTTATCCTCGCGGGCGTCGGGGTTGGGGCCTTAGCAACCGCGCTGACGGGGCTTATCATGAATTTTGCGCCCAACCCTTGGGCCCTCTCGGAAATTGTTTACTGGTTGATGGGATCGCTTAAAAATGCCGAGCTTGGCGGGCTTCTTATATGCGCGCCCCTGACGGCCGTTGGATTATTATGTTTGCTTATCGTGGGGCCTGATTTACGCAGCCTTAGCCTGGGCGAGGACACAGCGATTAGTCTTGGCGTATCGCTGAGCAAGGTCCGCGCGCTCATTATCCTCGGGACAGCTTTATGTGTCGGCAGCGGCGTCGCTATTGCCGGCGCTATCGGATTTATCGGCCTCTTTGTGCCGCATATCATTCGCCTGATATTTGGCTCTGATCCGATGAGATTGATTCCCCTATCCGCGATAGGCGGCGCCGCGTTTTTAGTGTCGGCTGATATTATCACCCGCGCCTTAACGGGCCCCGGGACGCAGCTATATCTTGGCATATTGACGTCCGTTATCGGCGTGCCGTTCTTCTTATATCTGGCCGTGAAGGAGACGCGGACATGATAAGTTTTGAACATCTCTGCGCGGGTTATGGCCCCTGTGATGTTTTGCAAAGCGTGAGCGCCGCGGCAAAGCCGGGTGAATTTATTGCCCTTATCGGCCCAAATGGGTGCGGGAAATCGACATTGCTAAAGACGCTTTGCGGCGTTATTGCGCCGTCATCAGGCCGTATAATGGTTGGTGAAAAAGCGCTGACAGATTTACCCTTAAAAACCCGAGCACGCGCCATCGCCTACCTCGCTCAGTCGCGCGAAGCTTTGCCGAGCATGACCGTAGAAGAGGTTGTGCGGCTGGGCCGCGCGCCTTATCGCGGGGCGTTAGGACAGATAAGTTCAGACGGAGAGGCCGCTATCGCCTCGGCATTATCGCGCACGCAATCCGGCATATTTAAAGCGCGCCGCTTTGACAGCCTTTCGGGCGGCGAACAAGCCCGTATTCTTCTCGCCCGCGCCTTGGCGGTTGAGGCGCCGCTCTTACTAGCGGATGAACCCATCGCCGCACTTGATCCTTATTATCAGCTCTCCATGATGGAGATTTTAAAGGCAGAGGCCGCGTCCGGAAAAACGGTTATTACCGCGCTGCATGACCTCTCCCTCGCCGCGCAATTTGCTGACCGTGTATGGATGATGCATCGTGGTAAAATTATCGCAAATGGCGCGCCCGAGGATGTTTTAAATGATAAGAACCTGAAAACGGTCTTTGGCATTAAGCGGCCCGAAGGCGGTTTTAAGCCTCTAGAATTAGCGGATTAACATTCCACTACATTGACCGCCAAACCGCCTTGGCTTGTCTCTTTATATTTAGAGGACATATCCAAACCCGTTTGGCGCATGGTTTCAATAACTTGATCAAGGCTAACCTTCATCGCGCCGTCTGCATGTAGCGCAAGGCGCGCGGCATTAACGGCCTTTACCGTCCCGATCGCATTGCGTTCAATACAGGGAATTTGCACAAGCCCGCCAACGGGGTCACAGGTTAGGCCCAGATTATGTTCCATGCCGATCTCTGCCGCTTGCGCGACTTGCTCAGGGTTAGCGCCCCATACCGCCGCGAGGCCGCCCGCCGCCATAGAACAGGCCACGCCGACTTCGCCCTGACAGCCCATTTCTGCGCCAGAGATTGACGCGCGCTGTTTATAAAGAAGCCCAATTCCGCCGGCTGTTAAGAGGAGCTTGCGTATATTTTGAGGAAGGCGATTCTCACCGGCGCAATAATGCTTTAGCACCGCTGGAATGATCCCGGCCGCGCCATTTGTCGGGGCCGTGACGACCTGTCCTCCATTGGCATTTTCTTCATTCACCGCCATAGCGTAAACATTTAGCCAATCAAAAAGCTGTTCGCGTTCATTAGACATAGGCGCGCTGTGAAGCTTTTGCCAAAGCCCCGGCGCGCGGCGTTTAACCTCTAAGCCGCCCGGCAGAATCCCTTCCGTATTTAACCCCCGGTCAATGCAGGACAGCATGACAGCCGCGATATTATCCAGCGCCGCATCCGTCTCTGCGCGGGGACGCATGGCGTCTTCATTGGCGTAGATAATTTCAGAGATAGATTTCTTATGGGTTTTGCAAAGTTTTAAAAGCTCATCTGCTGACCCAAAAGAATAAGGCACATCTGGACCGTAAGAGATAAGGTCATCTTCTGCGGGTGTTGAAAGTTGATCTCGGGAGGCGATAAAACCACCGCCCGTCGAATAATATATACGCTCTATGAGCTGTTGCCCGGCGCTATCAAAGGCCGCCAAGACCATCTCATTTGGATGTAAGTCCGCAGGCGTGTCATAATCTAGAATCATATCTGTTTCAGGATTAAAGGTAATAGCGGTTTTACCCTGCAAGGTGAGCTCATGCCCCTCATAGACCGCCTTAAGCGCCACTTCCGCCAACCCGGGGTCAAAGGTCTCGGGGCGATATCCCATCAAGCCATAAAGCGAGGCGCGAGGCGAAGCGTGCCCTTCACCTGTAAAGGCGAGCGAGCCGCGCAAACGCACCTCTATGCGGGCTGTTTTATCGATCAGATCATTCTTTTGAAGCCGCATGACAAAGCGGTGCCCAATGCGCATTGGGCCCACCGTATGACTGGATGACGGGCCAATACCGATGCGAAATATGTCGAGAACAGAAAGCATATGTTCATAGCTACGCTGGGCGCAGTCCATGCCGCCAGCTGTCCTTTAGGCCTGAGAGATTGACACAAACCCGATCATCGGTGATTGCGCTTACTCCGTCGGCGGGGCCTTTCACTAAAAAGCCCGCTTTCCAGCTTTGTTTAATTCCTTACGGTCCGTTTGCCTGAGCGTTTCCGGGGCAGTTGCGCCTTCGGCGGCCACGTCGAGCGCGGCTCTCTCCCATATGAAATATTAAATCCTCATATGGCTGACATGTCTAAAACCGTCAAGACAGAGCGGTTAGATTAAGGCCTGTTAAAGAGAGCCATTAATCAATTTCATAATGCCAGAGAAATCAAGACCGTCTTTCTGGGCCGCCTCCATCAGCGAATATAAAGCTTCGGACTGCGTGCCAAGCGGCGTCGCAGCACGGGCTGATGTCGCGGCGTCTTGCGCAAGGCGCAGATCTTTAAGCATCATGGCGGCTGAAAATCCGGGTTGGTAATCGTGATTAGACGGCGCGCTCTCGACAGGGCCAGGCGCAGGGCAATAGCTTGTCATGGACCAATTCTGGCCAGAGGCGGTCGAGGAAATGTCATAAAATGTTTGGGCATCAAGGCCGAGCTTCTCAGCCAAATTAAACGCCTCGCAGGTTCCGATCATATGAATACCGAGCAGCATATTATTACAAATTTTAGCGGCCTGTCCGTTGCCGGCGTCGCCCGCATGGAAAACATTCTTACCCATTATATCCAGAAAGGGCTTAGCCCGGTTAAAGGCGTCACTGTCCCCGCCGCACATAAAGGTCAGCGTGCCAGCCGCCGCGCCGCCCACGCCGCCAGAGACAGGGGCGTCGATCATGGCAAAGCCCTTATGCGTCGCCGAGCCTATAACTTCGCGGGCAGAGGCCACATCAATCGTCGAGCAATCGATAAATAATGTGCCCGCCTTGGCGTGATTAAAAACCCCGTCTTCGCCGCCATAAACCATTTTCACATGCGCGCCTGCGGGGAGCATGGTGATCACGACATCAGCTGCTTCCACAGCGTCTTGCGCGTTCTCGGCGCCGACACATCCCGCTTTGACCGCGCGCGCAATGGCGTCCTTAGAAATGTCTAAAGCCCGCACATCATGCCCGGCAGCGGCCAAATTAGTGGCCATACCAATGCCCATATTTCCAAGGCCGATAAATGCTATTGTGGTCATGCTAAAAATTCCTGTGGTGGTCTAGCCGTCTTTCTGAAGACGCGCTGCACTTGGGGTTCTGTGACGCCGTTCACATCGTCATGTGACCATTTCGGATTGCGGTCTTTGTCAATTAATTGCGCGCGAATGCCTTCATAGAAATCTTGGGTTTTTAAAAAATTTAACGAGAGATCAAGCTCTTGCGTCATGACCTCCTGGAAGGTCTTTTTCGCGCCGCGCCGCAAAGCTTCAAATGTGACGCACATAGCGAGCGGTGATTTACGGCGGATATTGGACGCTTGTTTAGCCGCCCATTCACTGCCGTCATCATCCAGCGCGCGCAGGATAGCGGGAACGGTTTTCTCGCCAAAGGCCTTTACGGCCCCGGGAATCAATTCGCAAACAGGCGGGGTCTTCACGAAATCAAACATGACATTGGCCACGGCCGCGTCAGAGCCGTCGAGCTTTGCCGTGCCTAAAGCGTCTATTAATGCGCCGTGCTGAGCGCTCGGCACATAGGCATTCGCCACGCCCACATGACAAGATTGCCCTGCATCCAGCCGCGCGCCCGTTAGGCCGAGCCATTGCCCAATATCCATGCCCAGACGCGGTAGAAAATAGGTCCCGCCAACATCAGGGAAATATCCAATGCCCGTTTCTGGCATGGCAAAAACTGTGGCGTCCCCCGCGACGCGCAAACGTCCATGAACAGAAAGGCCAACGCCGCCGCCCATGACAAAACCATCAATCAGCGTGATATAGGGTTTCGAATAACGGTGAATAAGCTCATTAAGCGCATATTCAATCCGCCAAAATTCTTCGGCGCGGCTATCGCCTGCCTTACCGCTATCATGGAGGAGTATAACGTCACCGCCTGCGCAAAAGGCCCGCTCACCCTCCCCGTCAATCAAGACAGCGCCAATTTGCGGGTCTGTCTCCCACACCACAAGTAGCCGCGTGATTTCTTCGCACATGGCGAAGGTCAGAGCATTCAGCGCCTTGGGGCGATTAAGGGTGATGTGGCCAAGATTGCCAATGACACGGGATTTAATTTCTGTGGTCATAATTATTTAGTCCCTCGTCTCACAACTGT
>JBDWDN010000008.1:0-3057 GCA_039977295.1 Hellea sp.
TATAGCCTATCTTTATAATGGCCTAGGTCATATGTACCGCAAGACCCTGCCCTCGGGCCGTAATATCAGCTATTTCAATGACGGTTTAGGCCGTCACAATAAGGTGAGCTGGGGTTCTGCGACTTATGCTGATACCGTAAACTACCACCCCTCTGGCCAAATTCAGACCCTCACCTATGGTAATGGCCAAGTCTTTACCCAGGGCCTGAACTCAAGGCGTATGCCATACACCCTGAAAGTGTCTAAAAATGGAACCTTTGCGCAGGATATGCAATATAATTACGACGTAAATGGGCGCGTGCAATATCAATTCAATTTCCTTAACACTGACGATACTCGCTATTATCAATATGACGCGCTGGGACGTTTAAAACAGGCCAATAGTAATAAATGGGCACAAGCCGATTATAAATATGATGCATTAGGCAATCTACGGTCTAAGCATTTTAGTGGCTGGTTTAATGGAACGAGCGGCGGCCCGCGCACGGTCACCAATAGCTATAATAGTAAGAACCAAGTCAGTAGCAGCAATGATAATGGCACGGTTCGCACCATTGCCTATGACACGCGCGGCAATGTCACGACGCTCGGTAATTTGGCTTTTGTCTATGACGCCTCCGATCAACCGACAGTGGTGACAGGCGGGGCCAATGGCAATTACGTCTATGATGGCAATATGAAGCGCGTGAAATCCCTAATAGACGGCAAGACGATTTATAATGTCTATGATAATACGGGCCGCCTGGTTCATGTCGATGAAGTCACGGACGGTAAAGAGACGGACTATCTCCACGGCATGGGGCAAACTCTCGCCCGTATTGAGAACGACGTCTTCACCTATCTCCATCCCGACCATCTTGGCTCCCCGCAAGCGGGCACAAAAGGCCAAGGTAATCCAGTGGCGCAATATGGTGATGTCGCCTGGAACGAACATTACACACCGTTTGGCGAAGCCCTCATCAGCAACGCTGCCAATGACAATCAAGGCGGCTTTACAGGACATATTAAGGATAAGGCGACGGGTTTGAACTATATGCAGGCACGCTATTATGATCCTAAGATCGGACGGTTCTTGAGTGTGGACCCTGTGAGTATGTTACAGAATGGAAAACCTGCTCAATTTAATCGTTACTCCTATACTTGGAACGACCCCATCAATGGGTTTGACCCTGACGGACGCGAAACCCGCCTTATGGTAGAGGCACATCATCTCGATATGGATGTGGTCAATGGTAACATGACCATGGGCGAGCGGAACGAAATTAGTCAGGCTCAACTTGCAGGCGCGGTAGCGGCCCTAGGGACAAAAGGATTAGGCTCTGTAGCTAAGCAGCAGGTAAAAAGTATTTCGCAACGTATAAAGACAGCAGTTTCAAAAAAACTTGGAGGTTGCTTTGAGGCTGGTACGCTTATTTTAACGAAAGATGGCAAGCGTAGTATTGAAACCATATCCGTTGGAGATATTGTCTGGTCAACTGATCCAGAAAAAGGCGAATCAGGCTGGAAAGCCGTAGTGGACACATTCGTTAATGATGAGAGTTCCGTTTGGCAATTGACCTTCGCGGACAATACCCAGCAGTCTACTATTTTGCATCGCGTAACAGGCGGCCACCCATATTGGGTTTTATCAAAAGATGTCTGGTCTTGGAAATTCGTTTCAGAATTAAAAGCTGGAATGGTTGTTAAAACGAAGAGCGGCAACCAACTTACAGTTATCGATGCTTACGACACAACAGTTATCAAAAGAACTTATAATTTTGAAGTCCAAGACTTCCATACCTATTATGTAGGCGATGAGGAGATTTTAGTTCACAATACGAGCAAGAAAAAATTTAAGCCTAAAAAAAGACGTAGAGGTGGAGACCGGCAAAAAGGCGATAGATTTAAAGATGGCGATGATGCAGAAGAACAATTCCGAGAAATTGATCGAGCGCAGCAACTTGTAAGAAAAGGAAAAAGTAATCAAATAATTGATGATACTACAAAATCAAAACAGCGTGCAGACAATGCACTTAATGATCTAAAAAAGAGGGACCACCAACGACCACCACCAAAGCCACCAGAGGATTAAAAAATTGACTAATTTAGAAGTAGATGAACTCTTTGATAAGGCGAATCAATTGGAAGAATTAGGAGATCTCGAAGCTGCTCTCGTAATTAGAAAGCAACTGGTAACGAGGCTCCCTGATGACAAGGTTCTATCAATAACATTGGCGAAAGCACTGGAAGATTTAAATGATCTTATTGGGGCAGAGATGTATTATAAGAAAACAGTGAAGCTTGCTCCTAAATGGGAACTTGCATCATTACAACTATTTCACTTTTTATTTGATAATTACGGGGGTCGTTGGAAAAAAGATCGACTTGATGAAGCCTTTGATGAAATGCGGCGTTTCCAGTCAATATCTCACTGCGAAGATTACGTGGAAATTGTGCGTGAGATAAATGAAAAATACGGGACCAACGAGAAGTAAGGGTTAATGTGCCCCCCTAGCTTTGCAGACACCTTGTTTGGTAAAACTGGAAGCATGGAACGCCCTAGTCAATTTACCGAACGAGTACGCCCAAAGTTTCCGATGAAAGGCAACACCTACCCTATTTACAAGCCCTAACTCGCATTCGCAAACAGCTCAGGATGCGCCGCATCCGTTGCAGCCTCCTTCGGCAAATAAACAGTAACGTGTGTGCCCTCATCTTCTTCTGATTCCAGCTCTACCCAGCCGCCATGGCGTTCTACGAAGCGCTGCACTAAAGCGAGGCAGAGACCGGCGCCGCCGCGGCTGCTTTCGAATGAAGCGAAAACCTGTGGCTGGCGATCTGAGGGGATTCCGACGCCGTCATCTTTGACCCAAATCATGACGACCGTCAGCGCCTCTGCCGCTACCGCACCCCTGAGGGCGGAGACACGCTTTACGGTTATAATGATGGTGGAGAGATGACGTCTTATGTGAAGGGGCAGGCTTCTGGCTCCACTTGCGGCAATGGGCCGTCCGGTACAAATATGGTCAGTCAAAGCTATGATGGTTTGGGCCGTCTTAAAGACACCACCTTCCATGA
>JBDWDN010000009.1:0-730623 GCA_039977295.1 Hellea sp.
AATTTTCAGTGCAGGGCCAACTTTTGGTGCCAGCATACTGGGAATGCGCAGGTCGATACGACGCGTTCGCGTTTCTATCGGCTTTCGGGTCGCTAAGTCGCGCGGTTGTATTGCCGCCGAACTAAGTCCCGTAGGGCAACATCGCACTATAGAGGTAGGGCGAGGCTAACCGAGTTCGCCCCCGAAAGAACCAATATGGGAAAGTTATTTGACCGATACACTGAGCAAAGGCAGTTATATGCTGCTTGGAAAAAAATTCGAGAAAATGGCATCCAATCTACAGCCATTGAAACCCGCCTTGCCATTGAAGACTTCGATAGAGACGTAAATCGTAACATCCGAAACATCCAACGCCAACTTAGGAAGGGGGAATTCAAATTCGATTTACAAAAAGGCGTTACAATAAAAAAAAGTAGTGGTGGCCGCAGAGGCATTGTTATGGCTAGTGTTCGAAATCGAATAGTAGAGAGAGCTCTGCTTAACGGCCTACAAAAACAATCCGAATTCATCCAGCGTGTAAACACAAAACAAACCAGCGTTGGAGGAGTGCCCAACAGAAGTGTCCCTCATGGACTTGCTCTCATCGATCAGGCTATAAAAGACGGGAACAACTACTTTCTTCGGTCAGACATATCAGGATTTTTCGACGGTGTTCCAAGACTCGAAGTAATTAA
Source organism: Hellea sp. (assembly GCA_039977295.1). Lineage (GTDB taxonomy): Bacteria > Pseudomonadota > Alphaproteobacteria > Caulobacterales > Maricaulaceae > Hellea. The sequence continues at coordinate 675 of JBDWDN010000009.1, forward strand.
GAAAATCGCAAGTCACGTCGACGACCAAAAGTTCATCGACTTACTTGAACAAGCTACTGAAGTTACTCTTCATAACGAACATACGCTCGGAGAGGATAGAAAAGTCTTCCCAACAACCGATGAAGGCATTGCACAGGGTTCACCTCTATCGCCCCTTTTTGGCAATGTTCTACTTTACGACTTTGATGTAAAATTCAACGACCGTGGGATTATCTGCATCAGGTTTATTGATGATTTCATATTACTAGGCAAAACTGAGGGTGCTGTTCGGAAAGCTTACCAAAGCGCAAAACAATACTTGTCAGCTCTAAAACTAAGTTGCCACGACCCATTTGAAGGAAAGGTGAATTTAGCAAAATCTCAGCACGGGAAAGTAGAGAATGGGTTTGACTTTTTGGGCTACAACATTCTTCCCGGATTAATTCAACCATCCCAAAAATCTCGAAAATCGATTTTAGCAAAAGTTGATGAACAACTTAAATTTGGCCGAAATGGCATTAAGACTTGTTTGAGAGAAAAGGACAGTTTTGCAAACAAGTATAGATATGTTCAAACACTTGAAGTTTTAGATAGAGTTTTGCGAGGCTGGGGAAACTCATTCGCATACTCAAATTCAACCAGCACCATGAGAGACTTAGATAAAAAAATTGATGAAAAGTTAACTAGATTTAGAAGTTGGTACTCACAACAAATTTCAAATTTATCATGGGAAGATAAACGGCGCACAGGAGGCGTTTGTTTAGTGTCTGATATTCGGTCAAAAGATTTAGGGGACGTTCCATTTATATTAGAAAAAAATGGTAAGCGCTTTCGTCAATCCAAGAACTCAATAACAATATCGACGGATGGATCAGTCATTGGTGCGGGCAAGCGCCAAGGAAGAGATAAAGGATCTGGCGGTTGGGCATTTGTTACGCATGAAAATGAGCTTTCGCTCTCAGGCGCAGAGGAAAATGTTACAAACAATCAAATGGAGTTACTCGCCGTAATGAAGGCACTGGAGTATTTTTCTGATAAAACTTCGATTCACATCAGAACTGATAGTCAATACGTTTCAAGAACCATAAACAGGGGCTCAGTTGTAAGGTCCAATGCTGAACTCTGGAAACAACTTGAGGAGTTGAAGAAAGGAAAATCCCTAAAGATTTCTTGGGTTAAGGGCCACAACCAAGACACATTCAATGAAAAAGCAGATAAGCTAGCGAATGAAGCGGCTAGAAACTTACACAAACAAAAATCGAATAACTAACGCCCGCTAAGGGGATGAACCTGCGTTTTGAGACTAGATCGGGATATCCCTTTCTATCCTATGCAGACCTCCGTGTGTTTTCAGTCGAAACATGACAATCTGTCAAGCTTCGCAATATTGGCAATCCAATCGGGGTGAAATCTGCAGAATAGTGGGTTGATACCGTGTTTCTAAATCGCTGCATCGGGGAGCAATGCATATACACTGTAGGGAGATTAGTTTGCGTTTACGCTAGTAAACACGGACGTAATCCGTCGATCCCGAATGTTCTGTGAGTCGGTGCATTAGTCTATCGCGCTCATCCTTCCTCGATGTTCCCTCCTCATTACAGGGCTTGTCCTTGAAGTCCATCATCCGATATTTGAGCAAATTAGGTCGTTCGCTTTTTCTCGTTTTGGCGCGCAGTAGACTTAAGGCAAGGGGCCAGTCGTTTAATAAGCGGCGGTCATAGATTGCGGCGCTCCATCATCGCGCTCGTCAAACTTAGCAAAATAGTAGGTGTAGATTACACCAACATAGAAACCTTTATAAATCGCGTGTTTTAACTGTTCATCCCCGTCAGGCCTGCGGCGAGGTCTGTCACGTGGATCAATGCTCGTCAAAATCCAATCTCGGTAGGCGTTTGGGTTGTCGGTTGGTGTAAATGGCTTACATTCAGCATTAATTTCGCCTGTGGAATTGTCTACTTTGACCCAAGGATCGGTTCCTACCGGGCATGTCAGTTTACCCCCCGCTGGAGGCGGCATGTTCGCTTTTGGCATCTTTTTCTCCATTTCCAATAATCAACTTCGTTTTGGTCGCGACGGTATGAATATCTCGCAACGCAGCGCACTGGCTTTTGTTGGCGATATTTCGAATGATACGAGCGCAATCGTTACCATCTATCGTTTCTTCCGATAGCTCGGTGTCAAGCACATTCTGTGGGACATCATTTTCATACTCAAGCGTCAATGAAAATTCATCTGCGACGCGTTTGACGAACCTTTCAAACGTTTCATCCTTTCTCGAAGACGTCGAAACAAAATCATCGAGCTTAGTTTTTTCTCCTACAATCAGACCAAAAAGAAGGAATATGAGGATTCCGGAAATGATGAGAATACCGCCGTACAACTCTGGGCTCAAAAGTAGTGGGGCGTCAGCTTGGACATGGCCAAACTCCTCTATAACCACACCAAAGATTGCTGCTGCGAAAGGTAACCAAAACGGTGAAGATAAAATTCCAGTTCCGAGGGTGATGCAAAGCCCTGAGAATTTCACCCAGCTGGGCCGTTTTGGAAATACTTTTCGAAAATAGTGAAAAATAAGGTCTAAGACCCGCTCAATTCTATCGATCGCGCGATAAAAGGTCATAACTACTTTCAAGGAAGTTTTTTGATTTTAATAGTATAAATTGAGAGCGCTGTCTACACAATTGGTAAGTAGTGCGTCTATCCCGTAGGGGGGATTAGTTTGCGTTTCGTAAGAAACGCGGACGTAATCCACCGATCCCGAATGATCTGTAAAGCGGTTCAGCACAGCTGACCTCGCGAACAAGGCGAGGATATTATGAGTCTTGAATTAAAGGCCCTAGGGACAAGCCCTAGGGTGACGGTATTTTTGGATCCGTGCTTGTCAAAACTATGTCTCTTTACCTCACTCCTACACTCTTCGGCCAGACACTAGATTTGACTAAACTAAACTAAACTAAACTAAACTAAACTAAACTAAACTAAACTAAACTAAACTAAACTAAACTAAACTAAACTACCAACTTCAAAACTACGTCATCCTAGGGCTTGTCCCTAGGACCTTTATTAATTGTTGGGCGTAAAGTGTCCGCAATCGTGCCAGAGGCACGATTACACCGCAGCGCCGACATCGCAAGATGTCGGATTAGCAATAACACTGGCGCTTGCTGAAACATCGGTGCATAAATAATGACACTAAAGCCTCCGTGGATTTGCGAAAGAAGACGCTCACTGAGTTTTGCATATGCTGAAACATCGCTGCACTCCCGATAACACTACAGCCCGCCCCTGAGGGGCGAGCGGTTATCGTGAGTGGTAGTCAGAGAGTCTATAAGCCGGGTTCTGTACTGCCGAGACAGCGACGATCATTCCTCTGGGAGCGCTGTTACCAACGCCCTCAAGCGACACACCCGAACAGCGGTGATAAGACTCACCATAATGCCGTTCCTATTTGGTCTTGCTCCGGATGGGGTTTACCTTGCCCGCTTCGTTGCCGTTGCGGCGGTGCGCTCTTACCGCACCCTTTCAGCCTTACTCTTATATTTGCAAGCAAATCATTTGAGCGGTTTTCTCTCTGTTGCACTTTCCCTTAAAGGTTTTCGTTAAAAAACCAATCGCCGGGCGTTACCCGGCATCCTGACTTAATGGAGCCCGGACTTTCCTCCCATCGTGAAAACAAAGTTTTCGCGAAAGGCGACCGTCCAACCCTCTGACAGGCGGCTTTAAGCTTGGAATCACCTCGTGAGTCAAGGTAGGGTTAAAGAAAACAAGGTGAGCGGGAATGAAAAAAATTATCTTATTAGCGGGCACAGCGATGCTCATGGCCTGTCAGCCTGATCCGGGCTATGACATGACGCTCTACGCTGCCAAAAACATTATCACCGTCAATGACGCCCAGCCCACAGCAACAGGTGTTTTGGTAGATAAGACCGGCCAAATCATCGATGTTGGCGATTTCGCGGAGATGAAAGATAATTGGAAAGGCGCGTCCATTAACAAAAGCTTTGAAAGCAAGACCATAACCCCTGGCCTCATCGACCCCCATATTCACATGGTTCTTGGCTCTATGATGTATGGCCTCGATTTCGTTCCGCCTTGGGATATGGAAACGCCCGCAGGAACGGTTAAAGGGCTGCCAAATAAAGCCGCGTTAATGGCGAAAATTGCAGAGTTTGAAAAAGCAGCGCCCGATGGGCCGCTCATTCTCTATGGCTATCACAATCTTGTGCAAGGCGACCTCACCCGCCAAGACTTAGATAAGATTTCAGCGACGCGTCCCATTTATATTTGGCATTTTTCGGGCCATGATTTTTATATAAATAGCGCCGCCATTGAGCAGTCCAAATTGACGCCTGCCCTTGCTGATGACTATCACGGCATTGGACTGGACGCAGACGGCGAGCTTAATGGGCGTATCTATGAAGACGCGGCCTTTGTCATTTTTGGAAAATTGGGACCTATTTTGCTCTCCCCTGCTCATGTCAAAAAAGGCTGGGAAGGATATGAATCCATCTTTGCTCGCTCTGGCGTAACCGCCGTTGCAGAAATGGGATATGGCCTTTTCGGGCGGGCCCTTGAAGATAACTACATCAAGACCTTTTACACGGATGAGGATAATTATAATCTCTATCTTGTGCCAGAGCACCGCGCTTTCACGAAAGAGTTTCAAAATATCGCAAGCCTACGTATCGTTGAGATGGCGCGCCAAAAGACCGACCCTCAAGTCCTTCCGCAGGTCAAGCTTTTCACCGACGCTGCTTTTTATTCGCAAACCATGAAAATGGCTCTGCCAGGTTACATTGGCGGACAATCCAAAGGCACGGACGGCTTATGGGTGACAGAGCCCGATGATCTGGCCGGCGTGATGCGGCCTTATTGGGATGCAGGTTTGGACATCCATATCCACTCTAATGGCGACGCCGCGCAGGACTCGACATTAAATGCATTTTCAAAAATGAAAGAAGGAGAGACAGGTCAGCGCCTTATTATCGAACATGGCGGCCTCTTCCGTCCTGACCAAATCGAGAAAGCCGCTGATCTTGGCATCGGCATTTCCGCCGCTAGTCACTACGTCAAATATATGGGTGAAGATTATGTCGACGCCATTGGCGAGAAAACAGAATTCATCACGCCCCTCGCCTCCGCCATTCGCGCAGGGATTCATACGACGCTTCATTCAGACGCGCCGCTCGCGCCGCCGCAGCCGCTAAAGGCCGCCAGTGTTCACATGACCCGCGAAACCCGCCAAGGCGGCGTTAGTAACTCAAATGAGAAACTCACGCCCCAGCAGGCCCTCAAAGCCATTACCCTCGACGCGGCATGGTCGCTAGGACTAGATGATGAGATTGGCTCAATCGAGGTGGGTAAACGCGCCGACTTTGCTATCTTAGAGTCTAATCCCCTCACCACGGCGCCCGAGGCTTGGCCTGACATTGACGTTTGGGGGGTCATGCTCGGCGGCGATGTGCGCCCGGTTCAATAGGGATAGTCATGCGTATTTTAGCGGGCGGAATTTTAACTCTATATTTGGGCCTAACAGCTTGCTCAGATATTAGCCCTACCCCTGCCATAGATGACGCCGCCTCTTCAATCGCGCAGCCCATTGAATATGGAACGCGTTTAAGTTTTGTCTCAAAAATTACGAATGAAACCCATGAGATAAATATTTGGACGCCGCCTGATATGGGTAAAGATGGCAAGACCTATCCCATCCTTTACGTCATTGATGGCGGCATGGACCAAGACTTTCAGCACATTGCAGGGCTTGCCCAACTCGCCTCTATCAGCAATCGTTTCGAGACTCCCATTGTCGTCGGCATTCGAACCAGCAATCGTTATTATCAACTTACGCCCAAAATGACAGATAGCCGATATCTCCCATGGAACGGGACAGAGGGAAAACCCGAAATGGGCGGAGCGGATGATTTTCACCGCTTCATCCAAGAAGAGCTGCGGCCACATATCGAGAAGACCTATCCTAATAATGACCGCCGCATAATTCTCGGCGAGTCCCTTGCAGGCTATTACATCACGCGCGAATTTCTACGCTACCCCGAAAGCTTCACCGATTACATCGCCGTCAGCCCAAGCTTATGGCTCGATGACCAACGCCTCGCCAAGGAAGCCTCTGCGCTTCTCGAAAAGCATGACGACACGTCTCGCCGAATATATTTTACGATGGCGGATGAAGGCGGCACGATGCAGGCCGGGCTAGATAAAGTCATGACCGCCATAACCGCGCGGGATTTTAAAGACCTCAATATGATCTATGTAGATCGCCGCAATTCCGAAAGCCATTCAACGATTTATCACGGTGCCGCGCTCGATGCTCTCACTCAGCTCTTTGGCATTCCCCCCGTCGATTACGGCCCTGCCCCTTGGTATCTGCGCGAAGGCGGTCAGCCAGAAGAGGATGAGCCGTAATGGACGAGCAGCTCCTCGACAGCATTACGCTTGACCTTGGCGGCGGCTCTGAAATTGCTCTGGCGTTGATTTTAGCGCTCATGATGTTTGCCGTCGCGCTCGGCCTGCGACCAGAACATTTTAAGTTTTTCAAAGATAACCCAAAAGTTTATTTTGCGGGTGTGTTAGCTCAAATTATTGGCCTTCCCGCGCTGACCGTTCTTATCTGCTATGCTGTCAATCCACCTGCTAGCGTCGCGCTTGGCATGATACTGATTGCCTGTTGTCCTGGTGGCAATGCCTCTAACTTGCTGGCTCTATTTGGGCGAGCCAATACGGCGCTCTCTGTGTCTCTAACCGCGACCAGCAGCCTGGCGGCGGCTTTCCTTACTCCCATTTCCATAATTTTATGGAGTAAACTCTACGCGCCGACGCGCGAACTCCTCACGGCAATAGACCTTGATACGGCAACGTTCCTGACCAATACGCTTATCATTCTCGCCCTGCCATTATTACTCGGCATGTTGATAGCCCACTTCGCGCCCAAACTATCCCTGAAGCTCCAAAAGCCGCTTTCGGCAATAGCGGGCCTTGGCCTCATTGCCATTATCGTCGGCGCTTGTTTGCAATATTTACCCGTCTTCGGAAAACTAGGCATTGGAATTTTCGCGTTGCTCATCGCCCATAACGGCTTAGCCTTCCTCATGGGCTATGGCGCAGGCCTGCTCAGCGGCGCAGATAAAGCCTCTCGCCGCGCGCTGACCTTTGAAGTCGGCATTCAAAATTCGGGCCTTGGCATTGTCATATTGCTCACGCAACTTGGCGGTCTTGGCGGCGCAGGTGTCGTCGCTGGATTATGGGGAACTTGGCACGTTATCGCAGGCCTGCTATTGGTCGGGCTCTTTAGATGGAATGACAGGCAGGGAAAAGATCATAATGTTTGATATCAAGATCACAGACGGATTAGTTTTTGACGGCGAAGGCGGCGAAGGTGTCCAGAGTAATATCGCTATCAAAGACGGGTTGATTGTCGAGATCGGCGCATGCGCGGGCGAAGCCGCCAAAACTATTTCCGCGAAAGGCCATATTGTTACCCCTGGCTTCATCGATTTACACACCCATTATGATGGTCAAATTTCCTGGGATGAAGAATTAAAGCCTTCCGTCAATCACGGCGTCACCACGGCATTGCTCGGCAATTGCGGTGTTGGCTTTGCGCCCTGCCGCGCGGAAGATCGCGATAAACTCATCCGCTTGATGGAGGGCGTTGAGGACATTCCCGGCACAGCTTTGCATGAAGGTATGGATTGGCAATGGGAGAGCTTCCCTGAATATATGGACGCCATAGACGCCAAACCGCACACGATAGACTTCGCCGTAATGATGCCGCATGATCCACTACGTGTTTACGCCATGGGCGACCGCGCCGTATTTAATGAACCCGCCAATGACGCGGATATCGCCAAGATGCGTGACCTCACCCGTGAGGCCCTAGAGGCTGGCGCGCTAGGTTTCTCTATTGGGCGTAGCGATTTTCACAAAAGTTCTGACGGCGCTTGGACGCCCGGCTCAGAAGCCGGCAAAGACGAACTGGTCGGTATCGCTTCTGCCTTTAAGGGGCTAGATCACGGCGTGCTGCAAGTCGTGAATGATTTTGATATGCTGCGTCCTGGCGAGAGCTTTGAGACTGAATTTGACCTGATGGAGGCCTTCTACCGCGCAGGTCACGGCCATAAAGGGTCTATGTCTTTAATGGAACGGGACTTTGCGCCTGATGATTGGAAGAATATCATTCGCCGCACAGAAGCCATGAATGCAGATGGGCTCGACATTTCCTTCCAAGTCGCGCCTCGCGCCATTGGGTCCTTTACGGGACTGAATTGCACCTTCCATCCCCTAATGGCCTTTCCGAGCTATCTCGCCATTCGCGAGAAAACCCTAGCCGAGCGCGTGGCTATTATGAGGGATCCCGATTTTAAAAAGCAGCTCCTCTCTGAAACGCCCGTTCAGCTCGCAGGCGAAGGTAGCCCCGTTCCGCCTATTGTTGATATGATGATCGCAAGCTTTGAACAGCTCGCCGAAAAACAATTCAAGTTAGACCACTCTGGCAAAGTTGATTACGAGCAAACCAACGCGACGTCCATCGCCGCCCTCGCCCGTAAAGACGGCGTCAGTGTTTGGGATAAAACCTATGACATGTTGCTCGAAGATGACGGCAAAGCCCTCATCTATTATCCCGTCTATAATTATTACGAGATGAATTACGATAATGTCCTGACGATGATGAAACACCCCAAAGCGCTCCCTGGATTATCCGATGGCGGCGCCCATGTCGGGACAATCTGTGATGCCAGCTTCCCGACCTACCTGCTCGCCCATTGGACACGCGACCGCATCCGTAAAGGAAGCGACGGCATTGACCTAAAGCGCGCCATACAAATGCTAACGGCAGACGGAGCTGATTATCTCGGCCTAACAGATCGCGGACGCTTAGCCGTAGGCATGCGCGCAGACATCAACATCATCGATTATGACGGGCTTGACCTCTCCATGCCCGAAATGATCCAAGACCTGCCCGCAGGCGGTCAAAGGCTCATTCAGCCTGTCAAAGGCTACAAAGCGACCTTTGTGAAAGGCGAGCAAGTCATCGCCAATGATCAGGTCACCACAGCAAGACCCGGACGTTTGGTCCGCGGCGGAAAGGCTTTATCATGAAGTTTATAGCAACCCTCCTCACCGGGTTTGTCGCCCTCCTGCATTTTGGATTCATGACGGTAGAAATGTTTTTCTGGAAACACCCCATTGGATATAAAATGTTTAATACGACCGCAGAGTTTGCTGCGGAAACAGCAACGCTGGCCCAAAACCAAGGGCTCTATAATGGATTTCTAGTAGCAGGTTTAATCTGGGGCCTCATCGCGAAGAAACGTGATGTGACTATCTTTTTTCTACTATGTGTTATTGTGGCAGGCATTTACGGCGCGATAACCGTTAGTCCGACAATTTTTATTGTTCAAGCCGTCCCAGCTATTTTGGCGTTAGGGTTTACGATGATGGCTAAGCGTTAATCACCTTGCAGAGAAAAATGCATGAAGTCTTTTTGCCGCCCTTTTAGCTCTCCGCCCCATTTTAAGCCCGCTCTGCGCATTTCCTGATAGAGCGGCGTTTGCGGGCTAATCGTTCCTGCGTCCCCTAGAACCCACGGGCCGCCTCTACGCAATCGGCAATGTGGGCCAAACTCTATGCAACGGTCATATAATCCATTTTGCGCTGCATTGATATCAATAGCGAGTCCGAAACTATGATGGCTATATTGCGTGCGCAGACCGCGTGCATCTAGCGGTCCTTTCGTTCTGCCAACACGATATCCCGTCAAACTGTTGATAATGAATCCCGTTTCTTCTGTACGGCGCAAAGCCTCCTCAACGTCACCCGCTATGGCTTTGCAGATAAGCGCCGAATGCTTGCCGACACCTATCCGCACCTGATCTTCGCGGCAGATACTGCAAGGAAGCTCCGAATGGCGCTGTTCAGGTAAAAGTTCAGCGCGAGGCATCTCGACCTCTCGAAAGTTTTCAGCGCGGCCCGAAGAGCTATTCCATGCCCAATCACTGAAAGTGCAGATATCGGAGGCGAACGCAGTAGGCGGGGTCATAATTACGCAAAAGGACGAGAGTAAGAACCGTAGGGACATATATTTCATCTTACCTGACATTGCGGCAATTATTGGGCTTATCTCGAATGTCTATGAATCTGCTGATTTCACTCTACGTTTTGGAATATAAAACCCAAGAAAATACCAAAGGGTCAAAAGTGATATTGCACAGAAAGACAATATCTTAATCAAAGCTTGAACGGGGCTAAGGGTAATGATTGCATCATGCTCGGTGAATTTTACATCTTTCAAGGCCAAACTCGCCAGTGAACCCTTAACACCTAAATCATTGAGATCGTAGACGGGTAAAGTTTCAAGAAACCCGTAAGTTGCTTTTGTAGCAAACTCTTTCATTACATCTTCATTACTTCCTACGATATTGTCCAAAGACTCCTTGGCTTTATCAGATAACATTTCACGTTTCTGACGCTCCAGAAAATCTGAAGCAACATTTTTAATATCTTGAAGTTTTCCTTCGGTCTCTGAATCGACGACCAAATCCATTTGCACAGACACAATATTGTCTAGATGTATCTCGGGGGCGTCATAGCGAATGCCCGTGGCAAAATTCCCTTGCATGTTTCCCTTGTAACCATAGCCATCAGCAAGAAAGTCTATGCTCAATGCCGCGGTATTATTGGCTTTAAAATCCACACTCGCAGACTTAACTGTCAATTCCACGCCTCGTGATCGGATTGGACCATCTGTAATTTTTTGATTTATCGCGGCATTGACCTGATCCTCCGTGAGTTTCACGTCAACGTCTTTTGCGAATAGGAAAACCCCCAAAATCATCAGGCCTATAATTATCAGAGCCAGTAGTCCAATTTTCTTAAACACTCTTATTTTCCTCAACCAACCCCTTAATCACGTCCATCGTTTGGATATCAACGACACCATCAATCCGATCCGGGCGGTAGCGGCGTTGCACCGCCTCAATAATCAGTTCCGTGTTTTCATCCATCACCCCCGTAACGCGCGCGCCATAGCCTATATGGGCGAGGCCGCGCTGCACTATGGCAACGCCTCTATCGCGGCTTCCTGCTTCGAATAATATACGGCGGTCTTCGGTCTGCACATTGGGCCACCCCCCTAGACCTGCTGCTGCCAAACCACTCCACGGAAAGTTCTCGCCGGGGTCTATTTTGCGCGCGGGGGCGATGTCACTATGACCGAGAACGGTTAAGAGGCCATGGCGGCTCATTATGTCTTTGGAGAGCGCAATGACCGCGTTGATTTGCACATCAGGAAAATCAGGCAGGCTGCCATCTTCACCCGGCCAATCATGACCGCCATTGACGATTTCAATTCCAATGGAATTTGAATTGATATTGGTCTCGCCCTGCCATTCAGATAACCCGGCATGCCAAGCGCGTTTATCCTCATCAACCAGTTGAAAAATTTGACCGTCTTCCTCAACCATATAATGAGCGCTAACTTTGGCTTTTGGGTCTCGCATACGCGTCAGGGCCTCAGCGCCAGTCTTCATCCCCGTATAATGCAGAATGAGAAGTGAGATAGGGAGCGTTCGGTCATCAAAATTAGGTGATGGGGCCTGAATGATCTTCAACAAAGGAGGTTTCATGGATGAAGTATTCAAAAGGGATATTTCTCTGCCATAATTTTTAAACCCTTGGTGACAATCTCTTCCAGCACTGTTTCATCTACGTCAGATAGGCGTTTGATATAGAGGCAGGCTTTGCCCATTTTATGTTTTCCGAGGCGAGACAATTCATCGCCTAAGTCTTGATAACCCGGCATGATATAGATACTAATATTCTGCGCGCGTGAACTAAACCCTGTCCGCAAGCTATCGCCCTCCCGTCCGCTATCATATTTATAATGATAATTTCCAAAACCGACGATGCCGCTTTTCAGACTTGTGCCCCATATTTTTGGGTCATCTCCAGAGACGCGGCCCATCATATCTAGAATTTTCTGACAATCGGCTCGGCGGCTATCATCTGCAATGTTGGCAATATAATCTGAGACCTTCAATTCCGTCTCTACGGTCTTATTTTTAGCTTTAGCCATACTTAGTCCTCCTGAACAGGCGCCACGGTTCCGCGCCTTGCTATGATATAAACGCAAGGCAAGATAAGCGCCGCGCCGATATAGTAGCGCAGAAAGATAGTCTCTTTCAAGAACAGCACGCCCAAAACACAAGCAAAGACGGGCACCATCAAAGTCAGCGGCACCACGACCGAGACGTCATATTTCTTGATCAGGCTGAAATATTGTCCATGCGCCAGAATTGTAACCCCTATGGCTGCGTAGCCAGCGGCTATCAATAAAGGCATTTTAGAGGTCTCCCATACCGCTTGATGTCCTGTTTCAAACAGCGCGGAAGCGCCGCCCATTGCGATGAGGACGAGTAGCGCCATCCATGTCACATATTGTTGCCAACTTATGTCGCCGACACGCTTCATAACGATAGACCCGACAGCCAATGAGAAATAAGCGGCCATGATATAGAGCAACCCCGCGCTAACCTTTAATCCGCCGGGTTCATAAATCATCACCATAACGCCGACAAAAGCGCCCGCTATGGCAAGTCCCCTCACCCACCCCACTTTTTCTTTCAGGAATATCATTGAGAGAATCGTCGCGAAGGGAATGAGCATTTGGGACACAATTGAACTTCCCGAGGCCGAAGCTGTTTGAAGTCCCGTATAAAGAAACCCCAAATGGATAGGCCCGACACAGGCACAGACAATAAGCAGTAATCCGAACTTTGCAGGACGAGGCTTAAACAGGAAATATCCCATAAACAGCAAGACGATAGCGGCCCTGACCGCGGCCAGCATAAAGGGCGGCACGGGGTTCGTGCCTACGGCCCAAGCGCTAACGACAAAATTTGCGGCCCAAGCCAGGCAACACAACATTATTATAAAGAAATCAAAAAGCCGCATGATGCGGGCCTAGAGCATTATTCTATAAATTGGAATCAAATTGAGCGTCCAAAGCGGGTCTAATTCAAGGAAAAACCCTCTGGGAATACGCAGATTAGATCAACATCTAATCGTCGACAGACCAACCTTCGGGCGTTTGGTGGGCGTCAATAATGGGGCCTGATTTCGGCCCGTTACGCTCTGAATTCAAATCCATCCCTTGGAATTGTGTCTCCATATCCTTTCGCGCGGCTTCAAATTGCGCTTTGGGGCCGAAGGGTTTTCCGAATAATTTTGCACGGCCCCAGAAAAAGGCGAACACAACGAGGCCCACAAGCGCTAAGCCCGCAACAACGAAAAAGGCAAAAGCTGCTGAAAAGGCGAGCATGAAAAATCCGCCAATAGCGGCAACCGTTAGAAACAAGCCGCGCATCAGATTAGCGAAAAAGCCAGATTGGCCAGATATACGATAAGTATTACTCATATCTACAATGTCGGGGCATTACGCCAAAAGGTCAAGGGCCTGCCGATGACTTTTCCGTAAGGCAAAAACATCATTTAAGTCTTCAAGCAAACTGCACGGCAAATAGGCAAAATCGTCACCGTCTTAATCTGTTTTAAGGCCTTGGCGCTGTCTCTTGATCTCGGCATAAGCTTTGTTCACCATCGCCATCTTATGGGTTGCTAGCCCTACAAGCTCTTGCGGTAGACCCCGCGCGATTATTCGGTCTGGATGGTTGGCGGCCGCCATCCGGCGATAGGCGCGTTTCAGATCCACATCGGAAATTTCTTCTTCAACGCCAAGTATGAGGTAAGGGTCGTCAGAGGCGCGACCCATATGAGCGATCTTTACGCGGCGAAATTCTCGATCGGAAAAGCCAAATATGTCCCCGACGCGCTCAAGAAATGCCATTTCGTCATCTGTGACGATGCCGTCTGCCAAGGCAATATGAAACAACCCATCGAGCACATCTTCAAGCGCGGCTGGTTGCGCGCGAAACCGTTTCGCGATGATGCGGGCATAGCGCTCAAAGCCCAGTGTCGTCTGGCGAGCTAAATCAAAAAAACGCGCAATCGTCCCCTCATTCTCGGCTGTCGCTTGGAATACGCGCTTAAACGCTGCGACTTCGACAGTGCTGACCTGTCCATCCGCCTTCGCCATTTTCGCGCCCAGCGCAACAAGCGCCGCAACAACGCCGGCCTCGTCCATATTGCCAGGCTGCCCGTGCCTGTCAGGGGTATTTGGCGGACCAAAGAGCCGCGCGCCCGCAGAAAAGATTCGCTGCCAAATATTCATAGGCGCGGTGTGCCCCAAGGGGCGGCGAGCTTCAATAGGTTATATAAGCTGGATTGCAATCATACTGACTTGCCGAAACTTGCAAAAACGAACCAACCACCTGTTACTTCACGGCTAGCCGGGGCCTTGCGCCTCATCCGAAAAGAGCGTTTTAAAAAAGGGATTATAAAAGCGGTTCTCAGGATCGACCAAATTCTGGAGATTTCGGAACTCTACGATTTCCTTCCCGAAAGCTTTTGAGACTTGCTCGGGCGTGAGCCGGCCCGTCTGATTAAAGAGAGGACGCCCATTATTCTCAGAACAAAATTCATTATAGGCAACAAGAAACTCTTCCCAGCCCTCAGAACCTGACGATACGGGATCAATCGTCAGCGCAGGCCAATCTCGCGTATAAGAGAAGAGTGCGTTTCTATCCTGCGCTATATGATAGCCAACATTCAACATGTCACAGCGATATCCTGTGTCGCGATAGTAACCTTTGCAAAAGGCAAAGTATTTTTTAAGCGTCTTGGGATAATCATCTCGAGAAAACGCCCAAATAGAAAATGTATATGAGGCAAATCCCCCTAATTTTGAGTAGCGAATAATCTGGGACGCCGGGCTAGAATTTCTCTCTTTTAAGAGAAGTTTTAAAGTCCACACCGTCAAAGAATTGAGTGTGTTCGTTATCCAAAATCTTAAGCGGCGAGAGGGTAGTAATGTAATTAGGTTTGCCAATAATGGCCAAAAAGATTTCCATGTAAAATTTCTAACCCACCACACAAATGAATGAGGCTGGATATGTTCATCCGTATCATATCTATATTCGACAACGACGCGGTCAAGGAATGGAAAGAGATACAGCATGACTGATTTTTTTCTCGCAATGATATCATCAAGGCTCGCGGTAAAATCATCTATTGCGTAGGTTTCGTGCTCAACGGCCATTGCTGATATTTCTTTCACTTGAAACGTGACCTCATAAGCGATGCCTAACAAGCCAAAGCCCGTCCGCATTGCAGCCATCAAATCGGGATCGCTTTTTCCAGTGACCTCCAAAAGCGACCCATCAGCTTGAACCGTTTTCATTCCGACGCAATAGGAACATACCTGCCCAAATTCCCAATCCCCATTGTCATGATAGGATGCGTCCTTGGTGCCGCCTGTCGCGCCGGAACCCATGGTAAGGTTGCCGAGTTCAATATTCGTATAGAATTGAAGACCTAGCTCTTCTAATGCCTTTGCGGCATCAATGAGCTGGACTCCTGCCTGCATCGTAATTGTCAAATTATCTTTATCGATATTTTTTATTTGATTAAATTCAGAGAGATCAATCACGGTGCCATTTTCTGCAACAATACAGCGTGTCGTGGAATGGTGTGAGCCCTTCGCCCTAACAGGGGATGGATAGTTTTCCTTATCCTTTACAATGCGTTGGAGCTGTTCAACAGACCTAATGAGTTCTACGGAATTAGCATTATATTCAATGGACTGTTTCCAATTTTTGACCTTTATCATTTCACGTCCTTTACTATCCCAAAAAATGCCGAAGGCGGGCTATTTGAAAGTCTTATTGCCATGCATTACCGAGAGCTCTTCCAAGAGCTGTTCAAAGAAAGTATATTGCATGTAGACGCCAGCGTCCTTGATAATTCTAGATTTTGCGTGAGGTACAAGCTGCTGATATTCCTCATATGCAGAGTCTGGTTTATTGGCGACTTTCCCGCCTCTCAAGACGGTTACAGGCACTGTTATTTTTCGGCTGTCATCTTCCCAATTTGTGATGATAGCCTTTAGTTCTGCCAGGAAGGCGGAGGTTCCTTGTTTAAATATTTCCTCGAAACCGCGTCCCATCGTATCCAATACATCTTTATCTGAATGCAGCGATGCCAAGTCATCTTCGCGTTCTTCATCGACTTTAGCGACGAAATAGCGGCTTCGCCCACTATCAACTAACGCCTTAGCCACGCGAAGCATGTAAGGCGCAGCGGTGGGTGCGTAATAGGCTGTTTTGACAATTACGCGAGGGCGCGATTTGAGGTAATTCATGTAATTTCTATGCCAAACAGGTACGGTGCTCACCAATAGAAGCCCTTGAACTAATTCAGGAAATAAGTTGGCAAAGCGTTGCGCGAAATGCCCGCCCCAAGACGACAGCAACAGAGCTTTTTCTATACCTAAACTTTGCATTAAGAACTTATAATCATTCGCAGCGGAGGTAAGGGTCTCAGATGGCGTTTTCTTGAGGTTTGCATCAGAATTGCAAATTCCGGCTCTATAAGGCGATATAATCCGCCACCCTTTAACAGCCGCCATTTTTGCGCACTTATCAGTGAAAGTTATGCCTTTGGTGATACAATGAAAATGAAGCACGGGTTTGCCATTAGGATGGCCCTGTTCAGCATATTCAAAATATCGACCATCTGGAAGAATAAGATTATATATGCGCGTTAGTTCGTTATTGATGCGCGCGGTTTCAAATCTCCTATTTTGTGATGTCACTGAATTGAATTTTGCAGATAGTGATAGCATCAACCTCACTAAATCAGCGAGATCGCGTGCATTCGTTTTCGCAAGAACCTGTTTCACCTGACTGCGAACAGTTTGTTCGCTGGTCTCTCTAAGCTTACAAATTTCCTTCACGGACATTCCATTAGCCACGTGCATCGCAATCACTGCTTCAGATTGCGTCAAAGAGAACTTTTCCCGGATTGGCGGCAATACGGCCTCCGTTACCTCTAGATCAATGCGGGATAATAAATAATATTGGTCGCTTTTTTTTGAAAGCTGGGGTGTTGTTTTGGGAAGCGCTATGGGGGCTACCATTAATGTGGCGACGTTATTATTTCCCCAATCTACATCTTTGAACAGATATTCACTGTTACCAGACAAGGTTCTTTCACTGCGCCCAGCACACCATTTTATAATAGTTTTAACGTCAGCATTTGCTAAGGGCATTCCATGTATTGAAGATGCATTATCAGTAAACTGATTGGCATCAGGGTTCCCGAAAATTATTTTACCATCCTTGTCAATAATCAACGCAAAACCAGGATGGTTCATGACGAGCCGTTGAAAGTAATCTTCGTCTTCCTTCTCATGGCGAATACGTTCAGCTATGCCCAGCGCCATGGAAAAGTGAGACTTTAGAAAATCATCTTCGATACTATGATCGGCAGTGCCGCTGTGACGGCTATCGATGTAGGTTTCCCAAAACTTCTCGAAATCCTCTAACCTCTCTGGCTGAAGGCTTGCAGCGTAAGTTTCTTTAATCAAAGACTTATCGTCAGTTTTACGCCCCATACCTTACCCCCATTCAGTTCTAAGCAACTGACTTATCCCTATATATTCTTATATTTTGCAATTCAGCAATTATTTTTCAAAACTCCACAGCTCAATTTGCACCCCTTTTCTGAAATTCCTCCTAAGTAATTTCAGATCATACCCAAATATGGGGATGCCCTCCTTTCCATAACTTTCCAAAAATGATCACACAAAAATCTACTTTTTGCGCGTGATAACCGTCACGCCGAAATGAGATTTTATGTGATTAATTTTTTAAACCGCAATCGGGTTTATTTTGGAGAACGCCTAAATGTATTATTTTGATCAACTCAACTCTGTTTGGAATTTCGATAGTTTAAATTTTGTGATGCCAGAATTGATGGCCTACACTGAAGCCGGAGGCAAACCTAAAGACGTTCTTTTCGCAAATATTAATGGAACCTCTGGGGACGATACGCTGACGGGAACCAATGGTGATGACACGATTAATGGGCTAGCAGGGAATGACACCATCTTTGGCCTAGATGGATTTGACACAATTGACGGCGGCACCGGAGATGACGTGTTTCATCATAGCGAAGATGGCGGCGGCACAATAAATGGCGGCGCAGGATATGATGTCTTCCAATATGATGCGGTGATTGGCGGGGGATCCATTGATGATACTGCCGATAATTTAGGCCCAACAGTCACAATATTTAATAATACCTATGATTACACGCTGAGCAATATCGAGGCCATAGAAGGATATGAGGGTTCTAACCTTGTAATTTTACATCGTATTGGAACAAGCAATGCCGATGTGATTGATTTAAGTAGTGAGGCTTTTCAGGTTTTGTATATCGCCGGCGGAGACGGAAATGATACCTTGACGGGCAGCACAGGATTATCAGATGGCAGCAGCCAATTCGTTGTTCTCTATGGACAAGATGGCGATGATATTCTTCAGAGCGGTGCAAATTCCGTTTCTGGCTTTCAATATTTTTACGGCGGAGACGGCAATGACACTTTGACGGCAACTGATGCTGAAGCCCACTATCTTTATGGCGAAGCGGGCAATGATGCGCTTAACGGAGGTGCGGGTGCTGATACTCTCGATGGCGGGTTTGGCGATGATGTTATCAATGCCGGGGCAGGAAATGACCAAATTAACCCTAACGAATTCGCAGGTGCTGACGTTATTGACGCTGGCGCTGGGGATGACATTATTCACATTTCCGAGGACGGGGTTTCAGTGGATGGAGGTGCCGGAGATGACACATTGTTCTTTAGCGCCTATACCACATTTTCAGATATTACCTTTACGCATAACCCTAATGGGTTCGCGACCTTTATCGGGAGTGGATTACAAGTTCAAAATATCGAGCATTACAGCCTCGCTTTAGATGGCCCTGGCACGGATATAATATTTCTCGGGGACGGTAATGATCAGGTCAGCGCGGCTAATGGGAGTGATGAAATTCATGGGGGCGCTGGCGATGATTCATTGTCAGCCGGCGGAAGCAATTCAACATTATATGGTGATGACGGCGATGATTATGTTTCAATTAGTGGTGTATCCGGAAGTGTCGCTTACGGTGGGAATGGCAATGATAGCTTAGATTATGCGGGGTCCGGATCAGCCTTTTCAGGAACACTCTACGGTGAAGCGGGCGACGACACTTTCTCCGTAACCGACTCGAATTTTACTGTGGTTGGAGGAAGCGGAAATGACCATCTTCAAATTTTATCAAGTCCTACGGCTCAAGATGTTACCTTCACAGCGTCATCAACAGGCGTAGCTAATTTTGGCCCCTTCGGCGCGACCGTTGAAGGCATTGAAGTCTTCGATATTTATCTTGATAATGGGAATGACACCATCACACTTCTTGATGGCGATGATTTCGTTAAAGGTGAAGGCGGGAATGACGTCGTCTATGGCGGCGGCGGTGTTGATTATCTACTGGGCGATGACGGCGATGATATGTTGTTTGGCGAAGATGGTGATGATCAGTTAACTGGCGGCATCGGCTCAGACCAACTCCATGGCGGGAATGGTTCAGATTTAATTGAGGGGGGTGAAGGCGACGACACTCTTAATGGCGGAGACGGTCTCGATTATCTTTATGGGGGTGCCGGGGATGATATTATCAATGCCGGCGGCGGAGACGACGAAGTTCATAACCTCGAAGGAAATGACACCATAGATGGCGGAGCCGGAACGGATCATGTTCTTTTCTCCGACGTACAGTCAAGCTATACAATAACTGATAATATGGACGGTAGCTGGACGATTACGGACAATGTCGGGACAGACGGTACAAATATTTTAACCAATGTGGAAATTGCCAGCTTTAGCGACGGCGATGTTATGCTAAGCAGCGGCTCTACAATTAACGGCACCGCAGGGAATGATAACCTTGTGGGCACATCTGATGATGATATTATTAACGGCCTCGCAGGGAATGACACTATTCAAGGTTTGGCTGGGAATGATGTGCTTGACGGCGGCGACGGGGTCGACTTTCTAGAGCACTTCAATTTTTCTGCGACGCAAGGTATTATTGTCGATATGGGCGCGGGAACTGTCGCTAATGATGGTTATGGCTTTAGCGATACGATCTCCAATTTCGAAAATCTGAGCACGGGCTTTTTCATCGATAGCGTTACCGGGGATGACAACGCCAACTTGTTTTTTGCGTCCAGCACTGGCGACACGCTTAATAGCGCCGGGGGTGATGATAATATAAGTGTCGATTCCGCTGGCTTTATCGATGGCGGCGACGGAACGGACCATTTGATTGTTCGCTCTAGTGGACGCTGGATGGACGTCGGCGGCTCAGCTTCGTTCCAAGCCCGAACAGCGGGCATAGAGATTAACTTAGAGACG
Organism: Hellea sp.; assembly: GCA_039977295.1. GTDB lineage: Bacteria > Pseudomonadota > Alphaproteobacteria > Caulobacterales > Maricaulaceae > Hellea. The sequence continues at coordinate 21,029 of JBDWDN010000009.1, forward strand.
GGCACCTTCATCGATACTGCATTTTCTTTCGTTGGCAGTGTGGTCAATGTTGAAAGGGTAAACGGCACAAATTTCAATGACGTCATTACAGGCTCATCAATCAACAATATTTTAATTGGCGAAGCCGGCAATGATGTCATTGACGGCGGCGATGGCAATGACTCAATCATCGGCGCAAGTGGCGCCGATACCTTAATTGGCGGGATGGGCGCAGACTTCTTAAATGGCGGCGATGGCTTTGATACGGCCGATTATCGCAGTGCGACGTCGCGTATCGTTCTAGATGTAGCGTCAGGCGGCACCTTGGGTGATGCCGCAGGTGATAGTTTTTTCTCGATTGAGCGGGTTTATGCGACAAATTTCAATGATACGGTTACGGGAACAGACGCCAATGAGTTCTTCTATGGCGAAGACGGTAATGACACGATTAATGGCGGCGGAGGCATTGACCGCATCTATGGCGGCGACGGAAATGATATCCAGCGTGGTCAGGACGGAAATGATCAACTTTACGGTTCCGCGGGGAGTGACCAACTTAATGGCGGCACAGGATTTGACATTGCCAATTACCGTGATGCGAGCTCTGCAGTAACGGTCAATCTAGCGACAGGCGGGACAGGCGGCGATGCTGCGGGGGATACTTATTTTGGCCTCGAAGCTATCTATGGATCTGACTTTAACGATAGCATGACAGGAACTAGCGGCACCAATGAGCTACGCGGATTTGATGGTGATGACATCTTAGACGGCGCGGGCGGCGGTGACCGCCTCTTTGGCGGCGAAGGCGCAGATACGCTTATCGGCGGGACAGGCACTGATATTGCCATGTTTACTGTCGCGGCAGCAGGCGTCGCGCTTGATCTTGCCACGGGCGGCACAGGCGGAGAAGCCAATGGGGATAGCTATAGCGGTATAGAATGGGTCTTTGGCTCGAATTTTGATGATGCGATCACGGGCGATGGGGCCAATAACCGCCTAGAGGGGCGGGATGGCAATGACACGCTTAACGGCGCAGGCGGTAATGACCGCCTCCTTGGCGGCAATGGCAATGACATCATTAATGGCGGCGATGGCGTTGATACGATATTTGGCCAGGCAGGCGATGATATCATGACGGGCGGAGCCGGGAATGACTTCTTCTTTGGCGATAGCGGCGCCGATAGCCATGACGGCGGAACAGGAACTGATACTGTTTCTTACTTAGCGTCCAGTTCAAGCGTGACCCTCAATATGCAAACGGGCGGAACCGGCGGCGACGCAGCTGGCGATACATATTCCAGCATCGAGCGCATCTTTGGCTCTGGCCAAGATGATAGTCTGACTGGCTCTGATGGCAATGATACGCTCATTGGGAATGGCGGGAATGACTTCCTGACAGGCGGCCTCGGTAATGACAGCCTCAATGGCGGTGCAGGTGTTGATAGCTTTGCTTACAACACAGACCAAGACGCGGCTGATGTTATCCAAGGATTCACGACGAATGAAGTCATAGACATCCTATTCACCGATCCTGCCTTTGATAGCTTTGCAGAGCTTATGGGTGTGGCCTCAGATGCAGGGGCGAACGTAATCTTTAACTTTGGAAGCGGTAATACGCTTACCGTCGTTGGGCAGAACATCGCTGACCTCAGCAGCAGTAACTTTACCTTCATATCAAGCGTAATGGCGGAGCCACTAAGTGAAATGGATATCTTTGCTGCAGATATAATAGATGTGTTCGATATGGATGCGCTGGTTTAAGTTAAACATCCAATGCCCCTTCACGGGAGCGGCGGCGTGAAAACGTCCTTATAGCTGCTCCCGTTTCAACCAAGACAATCTGGAATGATTTTAAAGGACAGGCCGCCTGTCCGCCCCTGCCCTGCGCGGGAGTGCCGCCTTAGTTTGAATTGAAGCTGCAATATGGGCTAAATCTAGAATTATCTTCCATCAAATTTATAACCGCTCTCTTTTGCCTGGCGGCGAACAGCACTGACCATGACATTGTCTAGGGTCTTGGTGTCTGCAAGGTCTTTGCGTTTCTCTGCGACATAAGTTTCGCGCTTAGCCTCTAAAGCTTTGATTTCTTTTGATGTGGCGGTCCGTTCAAGCTGTTTGGCCTCAATATATTGTTTTAACTCAGCGCCGGATTTACCTTGCAGCTCTTTGGGGAGGTCTTCACCTTTGACTTTATCAAGAGCCTCATTGTCAGCCTCATAGGCGTCAACCAGATCCCAGCTCTTATTATTATAGGCACTGGACGCTTTGGATTTGGCCCGTTTTAACGAGATACCTTTGCCCATTGAGGCCGCATTGCTGTCCTGAACAGCTTGGCGCTCCATATTGGCGCGTCCGCTTGAGCCATAGCCGATATAAGTGTCGTTTAGCTTTCTGTTTAGGCGGATAATATCATCGTCATAGGGGCTATCAATATGGACATATTTTTCGTCTTGGTCGATCACCATATAGATACCGTGGCCGCATTCTGCGCCGGCTTTCCATTTTCCTTCAATCCCCTTTCGCGATGACCCGCAATGGATTGTATCAATCTTCACGCCTTTCTCATGGGCAAGGCTGCACGCGCTTTGATAGCTAATGCTCCCTTGGGTAAAGGGTTCATTGCCAGCAATAATCATGAGTTTCATCGCGCTATCATTGTCGCTCCAATCAAGCTCGTCGAGCGCGGCGGTCATAACCTGACCCGCATATTCCTCTCCGCCATCAGTTTTCAGCGAGAACAGTTTTTCAGACACAGCATCCAAATCCGTTGACAGAGGCAGGACTTGCCGGACATAACCGCGCGCTGCTGAGATATTGGAGTTTCCATATTCATAAAGCGCCAGCTCTATCTGCGGAGCATGGCCATCTCGGCGGCCTTCGGAGAGCTCATTGACCAATGTCCAAAGCTGTGATTTCGCCTGTGAAATCAATCCATCCATTGAATTGGAGGTGTCCAGCAATAATGCGACTTGAATGCGGTGAGCATGGGTTTGGGTGTGAGTCTCTACTTTCGCCATTGGTCCCGCCTGGGCACTGAGCGGAACGGACGCCATTGTGAAGGCTATTGCGGAGCCTATTAAAAGTTTTGAAAATGTCATTGGGGCGACCCTCCTGGCAAGTGTAATAACATAGCAGTAGCAAAGCTATCTTACGTTATAATGGCAGTTAGGTGACAAATTCGTCAGAATATGGGCTCAAATTAGGAACAAAATATGATGTTTTCTTAAATAGCGTGAAGGCAAGACCGCGCCAGTTAAGGCGCCGCAGATGAGGTATGGTCACTTACAATGAGCCACTGACCGCCCTGCTCTTTCATGTGGAGTGTGAACAATCCGTTTGGCGTATCTTCCGCGCGGTCGAGTTTCCAGCGCCCAAAGACCAAGGCGTCTTGCGCCGTAATGACATTAATTTCCAGGTCAGTGAATGACAATGTTCCCATCGCCGCCTTGTCTGGATAGCTTAATTTATAACGATCAATCGTGGCTTGCCATCCACGGCGAATATTCCCGCCAGAGGCAAAACGCAGGCTCTCGTCTTTTATATAGTCTTTCATAAAGCCGTCGATATCCCCCTCATTCCAAGCTGTGTCTTGGCGGGCCAGCGTCTCTCTTATTTGGGTCTTAATGGCTTCGGAGTCATATGAAGGCGCGGTAGATTGCGGCGCGCATCCCGACATCAACACAATTGCGCAGAGGCCTAGAGTAAGAATCACATGTTTGGGCGTCATAAGTTTGCTCCTTCTTCACCTCATATTTGCCTGTAAAACGTCAAAAATAACAAGAGAAACTGCCAAAATACGGAAAAAAGTCAAAAAAAGTGGCATTTAGGTAAAAAATGACAAGTCGGCTCGGCAAAACTGCCAATGATTCAAGGGTTCATCTTGCTACTAAGATTATGTTGAGACGAGACGGGGCGCAAAGAGTTTCATCTCACGGGGCGCATAGTAATCAAAGCCACTGGAGGGTGATGATTATAGAAAGGCCGAACTTGCGGGGCGCGTGGGTTCGGTCTTTCGTCATTTTTAAAATCCTAATTTTATAGCTTCATCTTGAAAGCTGGGCCTGATACTCACGCGGCGTCATACCAAACCATCCCCGAAATGCGCGGCTATAGGCGCTCTGATCGTTAAAACCGAGCATGTGCGCAATTTCTGCCTGGCCATATTTTTTCTCCCGCAAGTAAACCTCACAGCTATCTTTGCGTGCCCGCTCTAAAACGGTGCGAAAGCTCTCACCTTGCGCGGATAAATGCCGACGAAGTGTTCTCTCTCCCATGCCCAGAATAGTCGCAATGTTCCCGATCGCGGGGCGTCCCTCTGCGAGGCCGCTTTGAATACAGCGTAGTGTTTCAGTGACGATATCTACGGGCATGTCCAGCTGCGCCAATTGCACATCCAGGCGCTGTTTGAGAAAGCCTAACATATCAGGGTTTCGGTTAGGCATTGGCACTTCAACTGTGTGGCCCATAAATTCAACCGCATCAATTTGGGCATCAAAGATAAGATTATCGACGAAGACAGTTTTATGAACCTCTATATTTGCGGGGCGGGAATGGCGGAAATACATCGAGATAACAGGATTATCTTTTCCCCATAAGAGCCACCGCCCAATCGAGGCATAGCCAGCAAAAACCATTTCAACAAAGTAACGATAAAATTCGATATCTTTATAGAGGGGCTGCCATTCCAGCCAAGAAGACCCGTCCCGCATAGACAGGCGCGTCAATCCATTTTGCTGCGTTAGGGCTTGATAGGTTTCATTGGTCGCAATCACCTCTGTTAAATTTTGACAGAACGGGAGAGCATATCCAATATCAAGAAATGTCTCTGGCCTTATCGTAATGCCGACATGTACACCCATCGCTGGGTTACTCGTCGCGGCGGCGGCCATATTTAAAACTTCGGCAACAACTCTTGCGGGATAGCGGCGAGAGGGATTTTCTAAACCATTACGTCCCCCTTCAATACAGCCGATTATGGCCGCTTCTGGTGTTCCATGTTCTATGCAGCCTTCAAAAATAGCTTTTAAATATGTAGAAGATGTTGTTCGCATAGCGCCATCTTAGGCCAGACATTCAAACAATCAATGAAAATGGCCGATTCAGCACAAAGAGAGGCCGAAAATACCTAATAATTGGCCGAATATGTCAAGACGACTCGTTCCGCCTTCGCTAAACCTATAAGCCTAGGGCATAAAGTCTTAAACGGGGCGTTTCTACAAATCACCAGATTTCGTAGACAAAAAGGTCAATCACGGGGCGCGTGATTGGCCTTTTTTTTGTTCAAAACCCCGTATCTCAGCCGCACTTGCGTTCATCGCATTGATGACGGGATGCACGAGTTTGTCTCTGTTTAGCGTATAAAAATGAAACCGATTGACCCCGTTATGGCGAAGCTTCTTGGTCATCTCGATCACTAAGGAGACGGTCACATCTTCGCGCGCCAGGGGGCTATCCTCCAAGCCCTCATATAGCCCCGCATAGTCTTTGCAGATATCAACGCCGCACATATCTGCCATACGTTTTAAACCCTGAAAATTGGGCTGAAGCATTATACCAGGAATTATGGGTATCGTAATACCTGCATCCCTAACCCTATCCATGTAACGCAAAAACACATCTGGCTTTACAAAGAATTGCGTAATGGCTTGCGTTGCGCCAGCATCTACTTTCCGCTTTAGGTTATCTAGCTCAACGTCCCAAGACGCGCTTTCTGGGTGGCGTTCAGGATAGGCCGCGACAGAGATATCAAAATCTGCGACTCGTTTTAGTCCTGCGACAAGATCAGCCCCATAAGCATATCCACTTTCTACGGGGTTATAGGTTTTACCAACGCCTTCAGGAGAATCCCCGCGAAGCGCAACAATATGGCGAATACCCGCGTCCCAATAGCCGCGGGCGATACGGTCAATATCTTCACGCGGCGCGCCGACACAGGTCAGGTGGGCTGCAGGGGTGAGGCTTGTCTCAGACTTTATGCGAGTCACAGCCTCAAAGGTCGGCTTTTGCGTAGACCCACCTGCACCATATGTGACTGACACAAAGTCTGGCGCCAAAGGCTCCAAATTACGCAAGGTCTTCCAAAGCCGTTTTTCCATGAGCTGGGATTTAGGCGGAAAGAACTCAAAGCTAATTTTTACGTCGGGCCTGCATTTTAACATCTTTAAGCCTATGCTTTCTTGCGGGTAAATATAGGCGTGGCGCCAATCCAAATGCGAACATCAGGGAGGCTATCGCGCGTCTTAATGGTTTCCACATGTGTCAGGCTAAGCCCGGCCGAAGAGAGCCAGCCGCGAATATCCTCATCTGAGAATCCCAAACGGCGATGCGCGTAATCTGTTCGAAATTCGTCGCGGTCATGGTCTTCATAATCCACAATCAGCAACTGACCTTCGGCGCTTAAAAGGCGGGCGGCCTCTAAAATCGCCTCTTCTGGGTCTTCGAGATAATGTAAAACCTGATGTAAACTAACAAGATCCGCTATCCCGCTTTCTAGCGGCGCAGCATGAAGGTCGCCTTGCCTAACAGCAATATGTTCGCGGGCCGCCAGGTTTGAGCGCGCGACTTTTAACATCTGAGAATTGTTGTCTATGCCTGACCCGCGCAAGATGCGGTCAGAGAACACTTCAAGCATACGCCCCGTGCCTGTCCCGAGGTCCACCATATAATCAAACGGCCCCTCACCTAAGAGCTCTCGCATTTTTCCTTCAATATCCGCTTGGGGCAAATATTCATCACCTAATTGGCTACGGTCATTGGCAACATTAGCGAAAAAAGCCTCAGCGGCTTTAGAACGCTCAGCCCGGACATCCTCAAGGCGGCGAATATCGGCGAGCAAAGCCGGATCATTTTGCGGCAGCGTAGCCAATGTCGTCGCGACCAATGCTGAAATCGCTTCATTGCCGCGGCGAATACGAGAGAAAACCCAGCTCCCCTCTTTCAGCCGCTCTATAATACCAGCCGCTTCTAAGGAGATAATATATTGCGTCACGCGGGGTTGAGAAAGCTGCAAGATTTGCACAAGCTCACTGACCGTCAATTCTCCGCGCGACAAAAGCGCTAAAATACGCAGCCGCTCGGAGTGACCAAGAGTTTTCAAAGCTAATACATGTCGTTCCATGATCCTGTCATAACAGGCTGACAGAAAAAGTATATAAGAAAATCTTTATATGTTTATACGCCCTTAAAATTCAGCGACTACTTGGCTCGTGATTTCAAAAGTCTCACGCAAATGTGTGAGCGGGGCATCCTAACGTGAATTTTACTTCTCGTTTAGCTGTGTGATGGAAATGCTGTTGAACACTAACGGAGACTTCCTATGAAACGACTAGCCCTTATGACTATTGCGGCGGCAGGCATTACTTTTGCGGCCACACCCTCTTTTGCACAATCTTCCTATGGCGGAAACACTGGCCAGAGCTATGGCAATGCCGAAAAGATAGAGAGAAAAGCCAAAAAAGCCGCTGCACGCGCTGAGAAGAAGCGCATGAAAGCCGCTAAAATGAAAGCTGAGCAAGAAGCTCGGCTTGCGGCGGAAGAAGCCGCGATGAAAGATCAGTCCTCGGCAACAAATGCTAAAATGATGAAAGATCATTCTTCAGCGACGGACGCAAATATGATGAAAGATCATTCCTCTGCAACGACTGGTAAGCTGATGGATAAAAAGCCCATGATGGCTGATCACTCTTCTGCGACAAATGCAGGAATGATGAAAGACGGCGATGTTATGGTGAAAGATAACAAAGCTATGATGGCCGCGCCGGAAACGATGAAACCTACAAATTGTCCCGCGGGAACAACGCCACAGTCAAACGGGACTTGCATGCTGAATTAGGCTCATTACCGATGTTAAATACTATGAGACAGCCTCGAGCTGTCCATTATGTCTATGCCTCTACCATTGTCTTGGTGGGGGCGCTTTTTTTGCTGCGGGTCTTGGCACCCGCGCTCGCACCCGATTTGCCGACTGAAAACCACCCGGCATTTTTGTTTTGCGGCGGCATAGTGATTGCAGGCATAGCGTGGTTCACTACTTTTTTGGCACTTCGAAAATCTCGTGACTTCCATAAGAGCCTTCTACCTATTCTCCTCTTGGCGGGATTAGGGTTGCGGTTGATGTTTTTCGAATCCCAGCCTGTTTATGAAAATGACTATAAGCGTTATCTTTGGGACGGCGCCGTTACGGCTTCGGGCGAAAATCCCTATCGTTACAGCCCCGAGCAAGTCTTCGCAGCCAGTCAGGTCGGCGCAAGCTCTGTTCCCTCTTTGACAAGGTTGGCCATCATGTCTAATGCGGCAGACGGACTGACGGGAGAGATAAATAGCCCTAGCCTGACAACAATTTATCCACCTGCCGCGCAAGGCGTTTTCGCCCTAGCACATCGTATTACGCCGCTGGAGCCGTGGGGCTTACAGCTCGTCTTTTTGATGATTGAATGTCTTGGGCTATTAGCGTTGCTAGCGGGATTAAGAGCTCGCGGATTGCCCAGCCTCTGGAGCGCTATCTATTGGCTAAATCCTGTGATTATCCTCACGACATATAATGGCATTCACATGGACGTGCTTTTAACCGCTCCATTATTGGCGGCAATAGTAGCGGCCAATCGGCGTCCCTATGTGGCAGCTATACTGTTAAGCGTGGCAGCCGCTCTAAAAATATGGCCTCTTCTGCTTGCCCCTGTATTCTTCAGAAAATGGAGGAAACAACCCCTTATTTATATCTCGGTAGCCGCCATAATCGCTGGGCTAACGCTAATAAGCCTTGCGCCGATGCTATTGGCACTCGATGAGCATGCAGGACTAGCGGCCTATAGCGCTAATTGGACGAATAGCAGCTTTCTATTTCCCGGGTTTCGGGATTTTTTAGGGCTCTTCACAGACAACTCAGACCGTTTAGCCCGCTACACAGTTGCTGCGGCCCTGACCGCTTTTAGCCTTTGGTTAGGGTTTGCAAGAGAGCCATCAGAAAAAACGCTCTCAGCGCATTTGATGTTGCTGGCAGGGGTCTTCGTGATCCTCTCCCCCACAGGATATCCATGGTATTTTATCTGGTTTTTGATGTTTCTGCCTTTAGCCGCCAATCATTGGTCCGCGCGAGGCTTAGCATTGCTAACAGTTGGGGCCGCCGCTTATTTTGCACGTTATAAATTAGGTGAGGCTGGGCATTACAACATATTTTCGACCATCTTGGTTCCCTTGCAATTCGGAATACCCTTACTTCTTTTAGCTCACGATGGATGGAAAGCGAGACCTCATGCTCAATCATAAATCACGCCACACCGTAAAATTAGTTATTCCTGCCCGTAATGAGGAAGACGCGATTGGGCAGGTTGTGAGATCAATAATCAATCACGTCGATAGCGTTATCGTCGCAGATAATGGCTCGACGGATAAAACGGCCGAGATCGCACGCCAAGCCGGCGCGGCAGTCGTTTACGTCGAAGAACCTGGCTATGGCCGCGCCTGTCTAGCGGCAATTGAAAAAGCTGGTGACTGTGACATTCTCATTTTCATGGATGGGGACGCTTCTGATGACCCCGAAGACTTACCAACACTTTTAGCGCCTATTATCTCTGATGAGGCCGACCTGGTTATCGGTTCTAGAATCTTAGGGGATTGCGACCGCGGCGCCCTTACACTCCAACAGCGTTTCGGGAACAGCTTAGCCTGCTGGCTAATGCAGATATTTTGGGGCTATAAGTTTACGGACCTTGGTCCATTTCGCGCAATCCGCCGCCCCGCCTATGAAGCTCTAAATATGCAAGCTCCAACTTTCGGCTGGACGGTAGAGATGCAAGTTCGCGCCCTCAAGCTTGGCTTAAAATGCGCGGAAGTCCCTGTGCATTACCGCGCGCGAATAGGTGTTTCGAAAATCAGCGGCACGTTTAAAGGCGTAATATTAGCGGGTTGGTACATTCTCGGAACTATATTTTTAGAAGCCCTTCCCCGCAGACGGAGAACTATGACGAAGCGTTACTCCGGCTTAAAGACAAAAGAACCTAGCGTCTAACGTCCGGGAATAGGCCTGTGATCGGCCCCTACAGGCCCTCCCCTTACGATTGTGTGACACAGGGTAAGGGATGGGCTGCTTATAACTTCGGCAAGACCGCATAATTTACGACCGTATAAAAGGGTCTTTTAGGCGCGACTTAATCTCGATTCGCGCTTTGCTATATTGTTGCAAGGCGAACATCAGGGCGAAATGCATGAGGCCCAAGACGATAGCGACGAAACCAACTTTTAAACTTAGAAATTCTAAAACTTGCGCGTAATTCACAGGAGCGCCGTCCTGAATTTTCAAAGTATAGCTGATAAAGCCAATATTGATCATATAAAACCCGACTAAAAGCATGCTGTTAATGGCTTTAGCGAGCGGCGCGTTATCATTATAATTTTCCATAAGGAAGACATGCCCGTTCTTATTGAGTGTCCGTCCCACCCAAAAGGTCATGGCCAAGCTAATGCCTATATAAAGTAAATATGTAAGTCCGAGCATTGTATCTCTCCTTGCTCTTTCAGTTTCAAAAGCCTATTTAACTAATAAGCTAAATAACTTTAATCAGAATTTAGATATTTAGTCAATTAGCTAATTAAATTTTCTTGGAGTATATTTTGGATAAGATATTTTCGGCCCTTGCCTCCACGCCGCGGCGTAGAATTCTCGCCTATCTCTCAGCGGCAAGCCTGACGGCTGGCGAAATTTCTGATCGTTTCGAAATGAGTAAACCCTCCTTGTCCAAGCATCTTTCGATTTTGGAAAATGCGGGATTGATAACGCGGGAGAAGAAAGGGCAATTCGTCCACTACTCGCTAAACCCCGACAAATTGACAAATACGCTTCACGGTTTCGCGCAATCAGTGTGTCCGGCTGGCGGCCCCTTAGTGAAAGAGAGCAAAGAAATCGCAAGGCAGAGAGAGACGCCCCCTACTTCATAGTGTAGGCCCGCCTTGTTACCGCGCAAATTTTGACAGCAGCCGAATATAGTCCGTTTGGTAGCTATTACTATTTTCTGTAACGGACCAGCTATTGAGCGGCCAGCCATCATTAAACTCGGCATAGGATTTCGCTGGTGGTTGTCCAAAAGGCGGAGAGAGCGCGGGGCCTTTACACATCTTTGAGCCTCCCCCTCCGCATGTCGTTTTGCAACAGGCATCGCGTTCATAACCAGGGTTAGGCCCGCCGACCAAAAATCCCGGCGCAGGCCCATAAGTTGAGGTGAGCGTGCTATCATAAGCCTCGCTGTCATTGACGAACCATGAATGATAAAATTCGGTAACGGAACGCTCAGCGCCGTAACCCTCCATATTGGAGAGATAGACCCGTCCAAATGGGTTCACGCCGTGGAGGTAGTGCAGGTAATGGGAAGCGGCGTTATCGTAACGCTTTGCTTTCGCCCCAGGAACTTTATGTAAAACGGCCTGCGTGAAAATTGAACCGCGGCGGGATTTCACAGCGTTACTGCCCCAGTAATAACCGCTAATTGGCGCGCTATAAGGGTCTTCCTCTTCCGAGATCGCGTTGAGAACGCCGTTCTCACCTGTCAGGATATTTTGGTAATCGCGGCGGATACGCTTTCTCAATTGCGAGGAAACGCCTTTTAGCTTGGAAAAATATAGCAATGCCGGCCCCATATCGCCTTCGAAGCCGTCCGCCGTCCAAGGCGTGATAGGGCCTAGTTTTGCGTAAATTCGATCCACGCGCTGGGCATATTGTTTTTGCCCCGTAATTTTGAACATATAGACAGCGGAAATAAGTATCTTCTTTTGCAATCGCTCGCCTTCAACCTCTTGCTGCCCAGCTGCCAAGCCTTCAGAGCCATAAGCGGCGTCATTATTTCTAAATATCACATCAGGGTTAGCCTGTGCCCAGCTCCACGCCCTTACAGCGCGCTTACGATAACGGGCCGCATCTTTGCGGTATTTTGGCGCGCGCGCGAAGACATCTCCAGCCATCGCGAAAGCCCCTGCAGAGGCATAAGCCGCGGATGTGTTTGCAGGCCCGTAATAGCTTGGACCCTGCGCGGCAGATGGCGGCGACGCCGACGCTAAGCTCATGACGGATAACATGGAGCCATCTTTATTTTGCATACGCTCAAGCCAATCTAGTCCCCATTTGACTTCATCCAATATGTCGGGAACGCCGTTGCCGCTCTCAGGAATACCAAAATCATCGGTCCAAACGTTAGGGTTTTCGATGTAGCTATGCAGCAGTGTTCGGATGTAATTGGCTGTCCAGCTCGTATATTTGTTATAATCCCCCGCATCATACCACCCGCCCCGTAGATCGCGCTCAGTAGAGGCGTCATCTTTGGCATTAAAGAGCCGTGCTTCTCCGTCTTGCCCAGCCCCCAAATGGCTCGCGCCGTCTTCATAGCCCGGCAGCGCAAAAGGCGCGCGTTTCTCAAACCCTGCGCGCTGATAATAAAGCGTCTTAAATGCAGCTTTTAAAACTGGCGTGTAAACATCCTCAGAAATGTCAAAAGCAAAGCTCTCAGCTCCGCGCTCAAGGTCAACAACCTTGTAGCTCCCCTCAGCCGTAACGGCGCTAAAATCAAACCACCATGCCTTATCCCCAGACATTTCGTCAATCCGTCCCTCATTCCAGATCACAGGCGCGGCTTCATAAACGGCCTGCCCTGTTACAAGGTCGATGACGGCATAACGCGCGCCGGGCGTAAAATCCTGCCTTGCATCATAGCCAATTTCTGGGCTGCGGATAACAGCGCGCTTTTCTAGCTCAGGTAAGTAACCGAATTGGTCGACTACGATTTCGGGCGCAGTGTCAAATGGGGCTTTAGATGAGCAAGCCGCGAGGCAGCAGAGTAGAAGTAAGGCTATGAGTCTCATAAGCATAGATAGAGCTATGCAACAGCCTTGCCAAAACTAGAAGAGTAATCTTCCCGTGATAATTGTCTCCCGACTTGTTCGAGGATCTCCCGGAGAGAGAGAAGGAAAGAACGATTCGTGATTTTAAAACTGGCTGGATTTGATGCCCCGCATCAAATCCTTATCGCTATTTTGAAAATCATCTCTCAAACTTAACGAATTTCAACTTCTTCGGCATATCGGCATCGTCGCCAAGGCGGCGTTTTTTGTCTTCGATGTAATCCGCGAAGTTTCCTTCAAACCATTCAACATGGCTGTCACCTTCATAGGCGAGGATATGTGTTGCAACGCGGTCAAGGAAGAAACGATCATGGGAGATGACTACGGCGCAGCCTGGGAATTTTTCCAGCGCGACTTCGAGCGATGAGAGTGTTTCGCGGTCCAAATCATTGGTCGGTTCATCGAGCAGTAAGAGGTTAGCAGGCTTGGTTAGCATTTTAGCAAGGTTGACGCGGTTGCGTTCACCGCCTGATAATTGCCCAACATTTTTTTGCTGGTCTGTGCCTTTAAAGTTAAAGGCGCCAAGATAGGCGCGAGATGGGACTTCGCGCTTTCCTAGCTTTAAAATATCAAGTCCGTCAGAAACAGCTTCCCAAACGTTTTTGCTAGGGTCGAGCGCGGCGCGGGTCTGGTCAACATAACCCAGCTCGACTGTTTCGCCGACTTTGAACGTGCCTTCATCTGGCTCTTCTTGGCCGGTAATCATTTTAAATAATGTCGTCTTACCCGCACCGTTCGGGCCAATGACGCCGACGATACCGCCGCGCGGAAGACGGAAAGAAAGGTCTTTAATCAGTAGCTTATCGCCGAAACCTTTACTGATATTATTTGCTTCAACCACAATATTGCCAAGGCGGTCTCCCATCGGAATACGGATGTCAGCATGAGAGACGACCTCAGCATCAGCTTCGTCGCGAAGTTTCTCATAGGCAGACAAACGCGCTTTGGATTTCGTTTGACGCGCTTTGGGGTTAGAACGGATCCATTCCAATTCGCGTTTCAAGGCTTTGGATTTACTATCGCTTTCGCGGCCCTCTTGCATATTGCGTTTATCTTTGGCCTCAAGCCATGAGGAGTAATTACCTTCATGTGGATAGGCTTTTCCGCGGTCAATTTCGAGCGTCCAATTCGTTATATTATCGAGGAAGTAACGGTCATGGGTAATAAGGATAATCGCGCCGCTATATTTTACGAGATAATTCTCAAGCCAGTTCACTGTCTCTGCGTCCAAATGGTTGGTCGGTTCATCAAGCAAGAGCAAATCAGGTTTAGATAATAGCAAACGGCAAAGGGCAACGCGGCGAGCTTCACCGCCCGACAGATTATTGACGGGGCTGTCTTTTGGCGGACAGCGCAAAGCTTGCATTGCCATTTCGATTTTAGAATCAATGTCCCACGCGTCACGGCCGTCAACTTCGTCTTGAAGCTTGGTCATCTCTTCCATAATTTCGTCGGAATAGTCTTCGGCCATTTTCATGGCGACAGCATTATATTGATCAAATATCTGCTTATCTTCACACCCTTCAATGACATTACCCCAGACATCTTTGTCATTATCTAGCTGAGGTTCTTGCGGGAGATAGCCAACGCGTGTGCCCTCAGCGGCCCAATGCTCACCTGTGACTTCGCTATCCACGCCAGCCATCACTTTCATTAATGTCGACTTACCCGCCCCGTTAACACCGATCAGGCCAATTTTCGCATCCGGATAGAAAGACAAATGCACATTGTCGAGGATAGTCTTATTGCCGAATTTCTTCGTCAGACCTTGCATATGATAACAGAATTGACGGGCCACGGGGCGCTCCTGAATTAGGGTATGATTTCAAGAGCGCGATATGCGGTGAGTAGCCCGAAATTGCAAGGCCTAGTCGTCAGTCGATTAATGGTTTTTGTGACCATGCGGCATATGAAATTGGTAAGGCGACAAGGAAAAAGTAAATTGTGGCCGGCAAAAAGAGAAGCTCTAGATAGGTAAAGCTCCGCGTGGCCAAGACTTCATTTTTGATAAGCAAAGACAAAATGAGAAGCAATGCCATCATCCCAAATAATACACAGCGGAATCCGAAGGCTTCCGCTCGCTTCTTCAAACGTATCTCCCATTCGTCTAATCGCTTATCTGTGAAAATCATCATATTTGCCAAGCGGCTAAAAGCCATTGGAATAAGACAACCGAGAAAGATGAGAGATATAGCTATATCGAATCTATGGCCCAAGCCGCTAAACACCTCCGTGAACTTCACCAAAGTAAAGATTGGAATTAAGAGAAGGAGAACAGTCGAAAAGAACCTGAGCCGTAAAATTGCTGCTGGCCTTAAGCTATTCTCTGTGATTTTGGTCTTCTGGTAAAATAAATCTAACATCTATTATTCCTATTTACTCCGTCGCTTTAAGCGCGGTTAATTCTTCTGCTATTGTTTTAAGAGGGCGCAAATTCAGCGCCTCTCACCTAACGTCCCATTCGCAGTGGTGCAGAGTTAATTGATGAAACGAAAAAATAGATAGCTAGCGATAAAAGCAAAGGTGAATGTCGCTATAGTTTTGAGAATTCCATTGCTTGCCGATTGAGATACTGGTTCATTTGGCACGGAACCCACCTCTTCGGCTTCATCAGGGATTGGCTTCACTGTCCAGGCCATAACAGCCCGTGGCAACAAGAATAGCAATATGATGAGAGCTAAGCAAATGGACGTGATTGAGCCGGAAGGCACCGTAATATCAATACCAACAAAACTAAGGATGTGGAATATTATGAATGACAATAACAAGCCGACCTGAATGATAACAAATGATAAGGATCGCGCTCTGGTGGCCAATTCTTGCTGCCATTCATCACGCTGTTCTTCCGTCCCTCGCAAGATATCTCCCAATGAGTTACCTGAAGTTGCCATGTAACTTATCATCGCAACAATGATAGTCGTAACATATAACCACTTTGGTTGAAAACTGAACAATTGCATGGCTATAAAGGCAACAATAGCTATGAGGCCTACAATGCTGGTAAAACGCATGACACTAAGGCCATCTGCACTTAAATCCTCTGGGTCGATAATAGTTTCTTGTTTAATCATATCACTCATATTAATTCTCCTACTTATTCCGCGGCTTTAAGCGCGGCTAACTCTTCTGCTAGTGTTTTGAACGGCCTTGGCGAGAATGCCATGTCCATAGGCACTCCGAAAAACTCGGCCAACTTGAAGGCAAGTTCAAGCGAGGCATTATAATCGCCGCGCTCCAGATAGCCGATGGTTTGGAAGTTCACCTCCACAGCATCGGCAAGCTCTTTACGCGACAAGCCCTTCTCTGTTCTTAACATTTTAATGCGGTTATAAATCATAATGTTGTATATCTACAACTTTTATTGATAAGTCAACAACAAAAAAAGACGCCTTGAAGGACGCCTTTCAAAAACTCAAATGGTCGCGTCTTTACTTGCGCGGCACGCTAATCGGGATACATCCATCGCCGCCATAGGCCGGGATAGTGCCCTCAGGACATGAAGGTATGGGCGGCGGGGATTGAATTGTTACCGTTCTGATACAGGCACCGTCGCGGTCGGGCCGCGTATCGGCGGGACATGGGGCGGGTTCATAAACCGTGACCGGCGGGAGCTGCTTAATAACTTCCTTTTCTACGATGACTTCTTTCTCAACGGTTTGAACATGATGAAGCGGTGTCACCCAGTATCCGCAATCAACCGTCTCGACGCAAGGCGTGGGTTGACCGCAACACGCGCTATTCGCGTCGCCATAACGGCTGCTCGCCGTGTTCGTTGAACAGGCGGATAGAGCCAAGCCTGCTACGGACATAGCTAAGAACATTCTACTACGTATTTTTCTTTCCATCATCATGCGCGCCTCTTAGTCAGATTCTTGTAAATCACCTAAGACAATCTCATATAGCCCTTAAATCTCTGCTAACCCGTAGGGCGTGTAAGTCCTGCTAGTGCCTAGTTACTTTCATAAATCTTATCGACAAGCAAAAAAGCCCGCTCAAGCGTTTCTCTTAAAAACGCTGGAGCGGGCTGAATTTAGTATGAATTGGGTTGGCCTTAGGCCGTGACGCGAAGCTCAATTAAGCTATTGCCAATCGCTTCGAAGGCTTCGTTAAGCTGCTGAGCATTCGTTGCATTAAAGAAACTACCAGGGTTCGTCGCGCAATTACGTAGCAAGTTTTGTGTTGTCGTATCAGTAACTTCATAGGCAATCGTAAAGACTTTGATTTCGTCATTTTTTATACGGTCGCAAAGGCGGCGCGTCGTAATATCTGCGCCGTCACCAGCATCATTTAATTTATGAAGGATGCCATCTTTGGATTTGAAGTTGTCGCCATCCGTCATAATAACCATCACTTTATCCGTATCGCCTGCTGGAAGGCTAGCCGCCTCAGTTAAAGGCTCACGGTTATCCAGAGCGCGCCACCCCCAAGCAAGGCCCGCAGGAATATATGTATTCCCATCAGCGTTCATCGCGTTGATTGTTTGTTTCACTTGGTTCATATTCGCTGTCAGTGGACGGATTTCAGTACCGCAGCGACCCTGGGAATTCAAAATGCCTGGAATGCGGTTCCCGCCGAAGTCAACGCGCTCGTGACCTGGCGTTAAGCGTGACCCCACGCAGCCGCGCCAAGTCGCCGTCCAAGACGCTGCATATTCAGGGCCGCGAACAACATCGCATTCCTGACGCGTTCCCCCGACAGGAACGCCGTCACGCGAACCTGTATTAGGAACATTGCGGCAATTTGTGCGAGAGATAACATCACGCTTCATATAATTATGCACCTGATCCGCAGGCACATCGAGCCAATTAGCGTTACGGCGTGACATACCGACATTTACATATTGCGCGAAAGGCACAACAGAGACCCGAAGGCTGTCACTTTGAAAATCACCAAATGTATCGACCAGGTTATTGGCCGCTGACTTCAAATTCGTCATCTTCGAACCATTCATTGAAAAAGTCGTGTCCAGAACAAGGGCGATATCAAGGTTGCGGCTAGAATAGAGCGCTTGCGAAGCTGCGCCGATATCCATGCCAGCTTTTCCGAAGATACCTGTAAAGTAAGTTGGAATTTTATTGGTTGCAGCGACAGTCACCAAATCGCCTTCGCGCGTGATACTCTCAAGACTGATATGTATCCCTTCGGAGCCGGGATATGTCATTTGCAGATATTCATTGGCAGCTGCGTCAAGTTCTGCCTGCGTCTCGATTTTACCTTTAGCGGCCATCAACGCAATTGCGTCTGTTGTATCTTGTAGGCGCTGCTTGGCGAAGTAACTGTTAGAGGCATCGACGGAAACGGCCAGTCCCGCAACTAAAATGCCCAAGGATACAGCGGCCATAATAGCAAAGTTACCGGCCTCATCTCTCTTAAAGCGCGCCGCCGTGTTGGCTAATTTTGTCTTAAGTGTCCGTGTTACGTTTAACATTCTTAATTTCCTCACAATTTCCGAACCCACATGTTCGGGATTTGCGAGAAGTGTTGCAGACACTCTGCCAAGAGGGGAATTTTGTCCGCAAATGGGTCACGGAACAGAAAACGTGGTTAATTAAGCGTTAAAAGAGGCCGTTACCCCTCATTTTATGGATAATATATTACGCATAAAGACGGTTACTGTTCAGGTAAGACTTGAACGCGGTAGGCGTCTTTCGGATCAAATAGTGTTTTCGCGAGGGACTTTAGGTCCTCAACTGTCATATTTTGATACGCCTCAGAGCGAGACCGATGACGCTCAAGTCTTTCGGGGTCAGTTTGGGACTCAGATATGATACTCATCCAATAGCCATTATTTTCGAGACTTGTCTCGACGCGTTCGCGAGCCGGTTTTATGGCGCGATCAAAAAGATCTTCATCAAACTTACCTGCTCGAAACTCGGCCGCGATTTCATCAACTTTTGCGCTAATGCGGTCAATATCTTTGGGGTCGAGCTCTAATGAAGCACCGATATAGCCGTAATTTGGATAAACCCTGGGGGAGAATGAGAATGCAGAGGGCGAATAGGTTGCCCCCTCTTCCTCTCTCATGACCTCGGTAAGGCGAAGCTTAAACAGTTCGGTCAACATGCTGATGTTTCGGGACGTCGTGACATCACGGCCATCAGGCGCTGGCCAATAGGTTCGCAGTAGGGCCGTTCCTGCCTCCCCTGCATGAGAAAGCTTAACAGCACGCGGAGACCCCTTGGGAAATATGAGGGCGACGTCTTTACTATTAATAGAGGGCGCATTTGCGTCAACTTTGGGCAAAGCGCCAAATGTACGCGCGACTTCTTTTACAATCTCTTCAACGTCAACATCCCCGACAACGCCGATTTCAATAGCCCCGCTGCTAAGATTGGGGTCAAGCCAGCTTTGGAGCGACGACATCTCAATATTTATCAAATCATCTTCGGGCGGAATACCAAAGCGGGTATCGCCAGAGCGAATAAGGCGCTCCACATCTCGCCCCGCAACGCCGCTAGGCGTACTGTCCAGTGTGGGGTAGAAAGACTGTATATAGTTGTCGTAACGCGTCTTCGCTTCAGGGCGATATCCAGGCGCCGTGGCGTAGGCCGCCATCAGGTTAAGCTGATCGCCCAGATTATTTGGCACGGTTGCGCCAGACATATACATGCGTCGCGTACCGAAACTGATAGAGGTTCCAACGCTTTTACCCGCCATAATCGTTTGAATATCATCAGCGCTATGGGCCTCAAGTCCCGCAAGACTTAACATATTGGGCGCAAACCACTTAAAGCCTGGTAATTCTGTCGGAAAGAAAAGATCTCCCTTCCCTAATGCGGCGCTAATAGAAATGACGTCCTTTTGATAGGGCGTCTTTTTGATGTTCAAGCGAACATTATTCTCAAAGACGATTTGTTCAAAATCGATATCTTCAACCGTGAAGCGGGACGTAATTTTTCCCGGCGTTCCGAAATCAGTATAGGCAAAATCAGCTTTCACTTGGCTTTTCAATGGCTGAACGTCGACCGCCCGGCTATCTGAGAGAGCCTCAAGCATAACCTCTTCGGCGTTTTCAATAACGGTATTGGTAGAGAGATAAAGCTGCGGCGTTTCCAGCCCCGTCCATTTGGCTTTGAAGGCGGCGTGGACTTGATCAGGCGAAATATTATCAGCATATTTTTCAAAACGCTCAAGATTTGCGGCTGAATCCGTTTTTACTTGGTTCGCGGAAAAACTACCCATAATTTGACGCGCGAGAGACGATGTACGGCGCGTGGGAGACGTCTGCACGGCAACCTGAAGACCCTTGCGCGTATTGGAGATCTGCTCATCGAGTTCGTCTTGGGTAAATCCAAATTCATAAGCTTGGCGGAGCGCTTGTTCGCCTTGGGCCAGCGCATTGGCCCAGTTCTCTGGCTGAGTACTCATCGATAAGCTGGATAATCCACGCACATCATAAATTGAGGAACTTGACGCAGAGGCGCTGATAAAGGCCGCTTCACCGCTACGCGCGATTTTTGCTAAGCGGCGAGAGAGAATACGGTTCCCTAAACTTTCGATAAAAGCCGCGCGGCGATTATCAGCTGTGTCTTTACGCAAGTCAGGCGCGCCCATAACGGATAACGAAATTGACGTTTGAATTTCAGGGTCGACATAATATTCCGCTTCGGCGCCTCGGGGGCCAAGCGGCGTGATTTGAGCATCTGCTTTCGCCTCCCCAATAGCGGCCCAATCGCCAAAAAATTCTTCTATTTTTGCAGCGGCATAATCAGTCTCAAAGTCCCCGACCAGAACAACAAACGTGTCTTCCGGGCGGTAATAGCCATTATAGAATTCGCGAAAATTCTCGGGCGTAACAGAGGCAATCGATGCATCGTTTCCGATAGGTATCCGATTGGGAAAAGGCGAGCCTTCAAGATAGAATTTCAAAGAGGCAATTGAGGCGTTATAGGCAGGGCTAATGCGGGCGCGTTTTTCCGCCAAAATAACGCCGCGTTCGCGTTCGATGGCCTCAGGATCTAAGGTCAAATGACTTGCCGTTTCGCGCATTATCATAAGCGTCTCATCCAGAATTTCATCATTCACTTCGGGTAGTTCCAGTTGATAAATTGTTTCATCAAAATTGGTCGAAGCATTAGTATCGGCGCCAAAGGCCAAGCCAAATTTTTCGAGCCGTTTGATCATCTCCCCCTCAGGAATATTCTTGGAGCCATTAAACGCCATATGTTCAAGAAAATGCGCGAGACCTTCTTGACCATCCGCTTCATTGATGGAGCCCGTATCAAATCGCATCAATAGCGACGCTGTATTTGACGGCGTCTCATTCGCCATAACGGCGTAACGCAAACCATTTGGCAAACGCCCATATTCGATAGACTCCTCTGCGGCCAAGTCACTACTTTGGTGTGGAAAAAATGTCTCGTTCGGCGTATCTGCACATGAAGGTAAAAATAATCCAGCAAAAACAGAAAGATAAAGACTTTTCTTAAACATGTAGAACTCTGACTATTGGGTTAGAAAATGATATCTAATTGCTGCGCTTATTCGGCCAAACACGCAATAAAATTACGCACCTAAATTTAAGAGGGCCGGATCACCGCCCTGCGCCGTGATGTTATTTGTGCGCGTAACCTCTGTTGCAAATCGCGCAACATAATGCGGCCCTCCGGCTTTGGGGCCCGTCCCAGAAAGACCTAATCCTCCGAAAGGTTGAACCCCAACGACTGCGCCAATGACGTTGCGGTTGATGTAAATATTCCCCGCAGGGACAGCGGCGCTCACGCGGTCAGCAAACCCTTCTAAGCGGCTATGGATTCCAAGCGTGAGGCCGTAGCCTTTGGCGGCGAATTCAGCCATCAACTTATTTAGGCCCTTATCTTTATATGTCACCACGTGTAGAATGGGGCCAAATATTTCATGGTCAAATCCGTCTAAGGATTTAGCCTTTATAAGGGTCGGCGGCATGAAGAAACCATCGGGTAAATTGGTAGGCAATTCGGCTTGTTTTTCAATGCTCATATTTGGCGGTAAATTAGCGATGTAGTTTTGGAACTGCGCAAGCGCCTGACCCGTAATAACAGGTCCTACATCGGTTGCCGGGTCGGCAGGATTTCCGATTGCCAGCTCATCCATCGCGCCGCAAAGACCCTCTATAATGTGATCAGCTGTATCTTCGGGAAGGAATAAAATCCGCAAGGCTGAACAGCGCTGCCCGGCCGCGTTAAAAGCGGACTGGATAACATCATCCATGACCTGTTCACGCAAAGCTGTCGTGTCGACAAACATTCC
Organism: Hellea sp.; assembly: GCA_039977295.1. Taxonomy (GTDB): domain Bacteria; phylum Pseudomonadota; class Alphaproteobacteria; order Caulobacterales; family Maricaulaceae; genus Hellea. The sequence goes on from JBDWDN010000009.1 coordinate 43,118, forward strand.
GTTTAGCCCGCCTGTTTCGGCGATAAGCACGGCTATGGGGCCGTCTTTTTGCGCAAGCGACATATTTATGATTTTCGCAACACCAGTAGAGCCCGTAAAACAAACACCCGCAATATTTGGAATATCCACCATCTTCGCCCCAATATCGCCCTCGCCCGGCAGTAAATGTAAAACATCTTTTGGAAGCCCCGCTTCTTGGAATAGTTCTACCGCGCGAAACGCCGTCATCGGCGTCTGCTCTGCTGGCTTAGCGAGAACGGTATTCCCTGCCGCGAGCGCCGCCGCAATTTGTCCCGCAAATATCGCGAGAGGAAAATTCCAAGGACTGATACAAATGAAAACGCCTCGCCCCTGCATGAAAAGCTCATTGGTCTCGCCTGCTGGCCCTGGCATGACCACCGCGCCGTTGAACTGACGCTCAGCTTCGGCGCCGTAAAAGCGGCAAAAATCGACGGCTTCACGGACTTCGGCGATACAATCGACGAGGGACTTTCCGGCTTCCCGCGACATAAGCGCTATAAATTCATCCATATTCGCTTCAAGAGCCTCTCCCATAGCGCGCAAAATTTTACCGCGAGCTACGCCGCCCTTTGCGTTCCATGCAGGAAAAGCCGCAAAAGCCGCTTTTGCTGCGGCATCGACATCATTTTCTGTCGCTACCCGAACGGTTCCAAGTTTTTCCGCTGTGACGGGTGAAAACACATCTCTTGATGGCCCAGCCTTACCCAGCTTGGCTGAAGTCAGAGGTGTTGCAGCTACTGGCTTGTAAGGCTGAGCTGCGATGTGGTCTCTGACACTATCTTGCGAAAGGTCTACCCCTGTGGAATTTGCGCGCTGGCCGCCAAAAAGGTTTAACGGCTTTGGAATGGCCTGATGGCGCGTAATAACCTCTTCGCTAAATGGCGACTGCGCGACCTCTTCAGGCGGGACGTCATCATCAAGGAAACGGTGCACAAATGAGGTATTGGCCCCGTTTTCAAGCAGACGCCTCACAAGATAGGGCAAAAGATCTTCGTGAGCCCCTACTGGCGCATATATGCGCACAGGACGTGTTGGTTTTACGGCGCGGTATAGCGCGTCGCCCATGCCGTGGAGACGTTGAAATTCATACTCAGCATCATCATCCGCCATAGCCTCAATAGCGGCGACTGTATGGGCATTATGAGTAGCGAATTGCGGGAAGATACCTGCCCCTGCATCCAAAAGCATCCTTGCACAGGCTAAGTAAGCAATATCCGTTGTCGATTTACGGGTCCAAACGGGAAAGTCAGCATACCCTTCGACTTGGGCGTGCTTAATTTCACTATCCCAATAAGCGCCTTTTACCAGACGTACCATAAGGCGGCGGCCTGTCTGTTTTGAAAGCAGAGCGAGGTTTTCGACAACATAGGGACTCCGCTTTTGATAAGCCTGAAGTGCCAATCCTAAGCCAGACCAATCCCCAAGCGACGGCTCACGGGCTAGGCGATCAAATATTTTAAGCGAAATGACGAGTCTGTCGGCCTCCTCGGCGTCCATGCAGAAATTTATGTCACCTTCTGCAGCGACTTCGGCCAATCTTAGCACTTTCGGATAAAGCTCCGCCATGATTCGGGTTTCATTGACGGCTTCATATCGCGGATGGAGCGCAGAGAGCTTGACGGAAATCCCGCTAATGTCCTCAGGCCGCGCCTCTTCCTTGCGTTGTCCGCCGCGATTAGCCCCCAAAGCTTTTATGGCGTCCATATAGGCTTTGAAATAGCGATCTGCGTCTTTGGCCGTGCGCGCGCCCTCTCCTAACATGTCAAATGAGCAGATTGAGACGCCGCCATCGAGCCCTAAAGTTTCAGAACGTTTAATAGCATTATCAATTGACCGTCCGACAACAAATTGTTCGCCCATAATGCGCATGGCCTGCATCATGGCACTGCGAATGACGGGCTCGCCCGCTTTGCGGGTTAAATTTCGCATAAATTGGCTGATATCTGACTTAGCATCTTTCTCGACGTCAACCACTTTACCTGTCAGCATTAATCCAAGTGTCGAAGCATTCACAAGCCAGCTGTCAGATTGACCTTTATGATCACCCCAATCCCCAGAGGAGATTTTTTCAGCAATCAATTTATCCGCTGTCTTTGCATCAGGAACACGCAAAAGCGACTCAGCTAAGCACATGAGAGCCAAACCTTCATTATTTGAGAGACCAAATTCTTCCAAAAAGGTCTCCATAAGGCCTTTTTTGGCTGTCATCTCACGTGCGCGGCGAACAATATTGACGGCGGCGCCAGCGATATTCGACTGTGACATGTTGTCCAAACCGATACGCGTCAAAAGCGAATTCGCAGCTTTATTCTCATCAGAAAACTTATTTTTATCTAGTTCAACCCAATCGATCATAACCACTCCCGCAGATCGTATAGTCCTATTTTCTATCAATCGAACATCTGCCAGAGTTTTTGCGATGCGTCACCACAATTCGGAGGCATAAATTTGCGTATTTGGCCGCTCCACTCCCATTCTATTTCATTCAGATTATGTTCAGGCAAATCGCCATAACTCCGTCTTAACTTAACCCCCGAGGATAACTTGCAATCTTTACAGGATTATTCCAATACGGCGCCGAATCAGGTGATTCGGCCAATATTTATGGACCCCTTTATGACAACAGCCGATAAAGCTGAATCTGTGGAGATTGTCGTCTTCGATTTTGATGGCACCATCACGACAGATGATACCTTTCGGCTATTCCTGCGCTACTATGCCGGAAATCTTAAATGGGCCGTCAACATATTGTTATTACTCCCTATTTTTATTGGTTACGGCTTAAAAATTGTAGATCGCAACAAAGCAAAGATTCATGTCATGCGGCGCTTCTTCAAAAACGCGCCTGTTGCGAGATTAAACGCCCGAGCAGAAGACTTCGCCACAGAAGTGATTCCCGGCCTGATACGGCCGCAAGCTCAAGCCTGTCTGGACAGCAAAAAAGACCAAGGTGAGTCATTATATATATGCAGCGCTTCTATCGCCCCTTATTTACGGGCTTGGGGCAAGTCACAAAACATACACAACATCCTCGCCACTGAGTTAGAATCAGAGGGCGATCGCTACACAGGCGAGATAAAAGGATGGAATATATGGGGAGAAGGCAAAACTCGCCGCATTTTTGCCGAATTTGCGCCCCACTCTGTACGAATTATTGAGGCTTATGGTGATAGTAGAGGAGACCAGGAGTTGTTACACGCCGCTGAGGCGTCTTACTTCCGACCTTTTCGCCTATGACCATTTTAGCCATTGAATTTCCCTCTCAACCTATTAAGAGGGGATTAACGCGTAATGAGTCCGTCAAGGGCTTGTTAAGCTATGAGGTATCTGCATGTCGCAGGTAATTGTTACTTAAAGAGTTTGGGGGTTTTACAAAATGAAACGCACTCTATTATTGGCCGCATCGGCCGCGGTATTAGCCGCACCTACTATCGCTCAGGAGTTACCGCCAGGTAATCCACTCCCGGGTGAATGTTTTGCACGGGTTATTGTCCCGGCAACATACGAAACATCAACCGAGCAAGTTGTTCTGCGTCAAGCGGGCGAAGAGATCGTTAAGATCCCTGGTCGTTTTGAAACAGCGACAGAGCGCGTTCTTGTCCAAGAAGAAAGCACAGAGCTTGTTTTCGCGGGTTCAACAGGCAGCTACGGAACATTCCGTGCCAATGGCACAACTTACCGCGTATCTAGTGACGGTAGCGTTTACGCTGCTGGTGGTGCAGGTGCTGGCTCTGGCGCAGGTGCTGGTTCAGGATTTGGTACACTTGTTGGCCGTCTAGACGGAAGAAATTTCGTTGGCACAAATGGATCAGTCATTGCGCGTAACGTTTCTGTTGCATATGGCACAGGAACAGGCAGCTCCCGTTCGGGCCAGCCTACATTCCGCACAGTAACTGAAACTGTTGTTGTTCAAGAAGCCTCTACTGAGCTTGTCTCAATCCCGCCAGTCTATGAGACTGTCTCTGAGACTGTCGTTGTTCAACCAGAATCCGTTTCATACACAACGATCCCTGCTGTATATGAGAATTACACAGATGTCGTTGTCGTTCAGGAAGCTTCCACTGAGCTCGTAACAATTCCCCCAGTGTTCGAGACAGTCACAGACACTGTTGTTGTTCAAGAAGCATCAACAGAGTTAGTAACAATCCCTGCGACCTATGAAACTGTATCCGAAACTGTCGTTGTACAGCCCGCTGGCGTTGATTACGTCGCCGTGCCTGCAACCTATGAAACGGTATCTGAAACTGTTGTTGTTCAAGAAGCATCAACAGAACTCGTTACAATCCCAGCAACATTTGAAGCTGTGACTGAAACTGTTGTTGTTCAAGACGCCTCTACAGAGCTTTTGACAACGCCACCTGTCTTTGAAACCGTCACAGACACTGTTGTTGTTCAAGAAGCCTCAACAGAGCTTGTAACAATCCCGGCGACTTTCGAAACAGTCTCTGAAACGGTTGTTGTGACGCCTGCGTCTTCAACATACGAGACGGTCCCGGCTGTTTTTGAAACAGTGTCAGAAACTGTTGTCGTTCAAGAAGCTTCATCAGAGCTTATTTCTATCCCAGCAACCTATGAGACAGTGTCTGAAACAGTTGTTGTTCAAGAAGCCTCTACTGAGCTTGTAACTGTCCCCGCTGAATTCGGCACAGTGACAGAAACTGTTGTTGTTCAAGACGCCTCTACTGAGCTTGTCACAATTCCAGCGACTTACGAAACAGTCACTGACGTTGTTGTCGTTACGCCAGCCTCTGTCGATTACGCTGTTGTTCCTGCTGAGTATGAAACATATACTGACACAGTTGTTGTTCAGGAAGCTTCTACGGAGCTCGTGACAATCCCAGCGACATTCGAAACTGTTTCTGAAACAGTCGTCGTTCAGCCGCAATCTGTTGAATATGTTGTTGTTCCTCCGCAATATGAAACAGTCTCAGAAACTGTTGTTGTTCAAGAAGCTTCAACTGAGCTGCTGACTATTCCAGCTACATATGAAACAGTAACAGATACTGTTGTTGTTCAGCCTGCATCTGTTGATTATGTCAGCGTTCCTGCAGTTTATGAAACAGTCCAAGAAGCTGTTGTCGTCCAAGAAGCGTCAACTGAGCTTGTAACAATCCCTGCAACGTTCGAAACTGTTTCTGAAACAGTTGTTGTTCAGCCTGCTGGCGTTGATTACGTCTCTGTTCCTGCTGTCTATGAGACAGTCTCAGAAGCTGTTGTCGTTCAAGAAGCCAGCACAGAGCTCGTCTCTATTCCAGCGACTTATGAAACAGTGTCTGAAACAATCGTTGTGACGCCACAATCTGTCGAATATGTCAGCATTCCAGCGACTTATGAAACAGTTCAAGAAGCTGTTGTTGTTCAAGAAGCGTCATCAGAAATGGTCACAATTCCTGCAACATTCGAAACAGTGTCTGAAACTGTTGTGGTAACACCGCAATCTGTTGAATATGTCAGCATCCCAGCTGTTTATGAGACCATTCAAGAGCCAGTAGTCGTTCAAGAAGCGTCAACAGAACTCGTTACAATCCCAGCGACGTTCGAAACAGTTACAGAAACTGTTGTGGTAACGCCGCAAACTGTAACCTATGAAGTCATTCCTGCTGTTTATGAAACAGTGTCTGAAGCTGTTGTCGTTCAAGAAGCGTCAACAGACCTCGTCACAATCCCAGCGACTTATGAGACAGTAACAGATACTGTTGTTGTTCAGCCTGCTGGCGTTGAGTATGTTTCTGTTCCTGCGGAATATGAAACTTACACGGACACAGTCGTTGTTCAGGAAGCCTCTACAGAGCTTGTCTCTATTCCGGCAACTTATGAAACAGTTTCTGAAACTGTTGTCGTAACGCCGCAAACTGTTAATTATGTCAGCATCCCTGCAACATATGAAACAGTTCAAGAAGCTGTCGTTGTTCAAGAAGCGTCATCAGAAATGGTTACGATTCCTGCAACATTTGAAACAGTCTCTGAAACTGTTGTGGTAACGCCGCAATCTGTTGAATATATCAGCGTTCCTGCTGTTTATGAAACAGTGTCAGAAGCTGTTGTTGTTCAAGAAGCCTCAACTGACCTCGTCACGATCCCTGCAACGTTCGAAACTGTTTCTGAAACAGTCGTCGTTCAGCCAGGCGGCGTTGAGTATGTTACTGTTCCAGCAACATATGAGACAGTGTCAGAAACTGTTGTTGTTCAAGAAGCTGCAACTGAGCTAGTCACTATCCCAGCAACGTTCGAAACTGTTTCTGAAACAGTTGTCGTTACGCCAGCGACTGTCACATATCAGTCAGTTCCTGCTGTTTATGAAACAGTTCAAGAAGCTGTTGTTGTTCAGGAAGCTTCATCTGAGCTTATTACAATCCCAGCGACTTTCGAAACAGTCTCCGAAACTGTTGTCGTAACGCCAGCCTCTGTCACTTATGAGACAGTTCCTGCCGTTTATGAGACAATTCAAGAGCCAATCGTTGTTCAAGAAGCCTCTACTGAGCTCGTTACAATTCCTGCGACGTATAAAACTGTCACAGAGACTGTTGTTGTTCAGGACGCCTCTACTGAGCTTGTCACAATCCCAGCAACTTATGAGACTGTGTCTGAGACATATGTTGTTCAAGAAGCGTCAACAGAAATGGTGACAATTCCAGCAACATTTGAAACAGTCTCTGAAACTGTTGTTGTTCAGCCGCAATCTGTTGATTATGTGAGCATCCCTGCTCAGTATGAAACATATCAGGAAGCTGTTGTTGTTCAGGAAGCGTCTACGGAGCTCGTCACAATTCCGGCGACATTCGGAACCGTCACTGAAACTGTGGTTGTTCAAGAAGCGTCAACTGAGCTTGTTACTATTCCGGCAACATATGAGACTGTTTCTGAAACAGTTGTTGTTAAAGAAGCGACGACACAGCTCGTCTCTATCCCTGCAACATTCAAAACTGTTACGGACACAGTTGTTGTTCAGCCGCAATCTGTTGAGTATGTCACTGTCCCAGCGACTTACGAGACTTATAATGAGACAGTCGTTGTTCAAGAAGCCTCGACAGAACTCGTTTCAATCCCTGCAACATTTAAAAATGTTACAGAGACTATCGTTGTTCAAGAAGCTTCTACTGAGCTTGTCACAATCCCGGCAACATATGAGACAGTTTCAGAAACTGTCGTTGTTCAGCCTGAATCAGTCGAATATGTATCTGTTCCTGCGAAATTCCGCACAGAACAGCAAACATATGTGTCACAAGAGGCCGCTAATAACCTCACAATCATCCCTGCGACTTATGAAACAGTCACAGAGACATTTGTATCTCAGGAAGCTAGTTCACGTCTCGAAGTTGTTCCTGCAACTTATAAGACAGTGACTGAAACAATCGTTATTCAGCCAGCTCGTGTTGATATCGACGTTATCCCTGCGAAATACGAAACGCGCTCAGAGCGTGTTCTTGTTGAGCCAGCTCGTGAAGAGTGGAAGCCAGGTAGCCAAGCTATCAATGCTAGCCAGCTCGGTGCAGGTGGACGTATTAATACAAATACACGTGGTCAGTTCACAGTCTTTAACGGCATCTCTAACCAAGTCGTTCAATCAACTGAGACAACTGTGTCTCAAACAGGCGAAATCCTTTGCCGCGTTCTTATCCCAGCTAAGTATAAGACAATCACTAAGCAGGTTGTGGTAACACCCGCCCGCACAGTTGAGCGTCAAATTCCAGCTGTGACAAAGCAAATCACAAAACGCGTTGTTGACCGTCAGGCCACAACACGTGAGATCGCTATCCCAGCTCAAACACAGACACTTACACGCCGCGTCGTTAAGACACCGGCTCGTGTTGTTGAAAATGGTTCAAGCTACGCAACAGGAAGCTATTCTGGCTTTGTAGATGCAAATAGCGATGGCCGTGATGACCGCGATGGTCTTTCACGTTCAGCAGCTGCTGCAGCTGATAAAGCTGGCGGCGGACGCCGCGGTAACGCCTCAGGCCTCAATGCCCGCGCACAAGGCGGATCATTTGGTCAGCAATTGGGCACAATCTCGACACGCGTCGTTGATCAAGCGGCAAATGTTGTAGAACGCCGTATCCCAGCTGTAACGAAGACACTTAGCAGACGTGTTGTGAAGACACCGGCCCGCACGCAAGAGCGTGCTATCCCGGCGAAAACCTCAACCGTCACGCGCCGTGTTGTTGACCGCCCTGCGTCTACGCAGGAACGTGTCATCCCAGCGATCACGAAGACTGAAACACGTCGCCGTATCAAAACACCAGCAAGCACAGTAGAGCGGGTCATTCCTGCTATCACAAAAACTGTGTCTCGCCGTGTTGTTGACCGTCCAGCCTCTACACAAGAGCGCGCTGTTCCTGCTGTCACTAAGACACAGACACGCCGCGTTGTGAAGACGCCAGCGTCGACACAAGAGCGTGCAATTCCGGCCCGCACACAACAGGTTACACGCCGCGTTGTGAAGACTCCGGCTAGCACTCAGGAACGTGTCATCCCTGCCATCACTAAGATGGAAACACGTCGCCGTGTTAAAACACCAGCTGCTACGCAAGAACGCGTTATCCCAGCTGTCACGAAAACTGTCTCCCGCCGTGTTGTTAAAACACCGGCACGGACACAAGAGCGTGTTATCCCAGCTGTGACGAAGACACGGACTCGCCGCGTTGTTAAAAACGCTGCGTCAACAACAGAGCGTATGATCCCAGCTGTTACGCAGCAAGTCACACGCCGTGTGGTTGACCGTCCTGCGTCTACACAAGAGCGCACTATTCCGGCAGTTACGAAGATGGAAGCACGCCGTGTCATTAAGACACCAGCTGCAACTATCGAACGCTCTGTTCCGGCTGTGACGAAAACTGTAACGCGCCGCGTCGTTAAGACACCGGCTCGCACACAGGAACGTGCTGTCCCAGCTATCACAAAGATGGAAACTCGCCGCGTCATTAAGACACCGGCAGCGACCGTTGAACGTGCTGTTCCAGCTGTGACTAAAACAGTGTCTCGCCGCGTCGTTAAGACACCGGCTTCTGTCTCTGAGCGCCGTATCCCGGCTATCACGAAACAGGAAACACGCCGCGTCATCAAAACGCCAGCCAGCACAGTCGAACGTGCTACGCCAGCCATAACGAAGACAGTGTCTCGCCGCGTCGTTAAGACACCAGCTCGCACACAAGAGCGTGTTGTTCCAGCGGTCACTAAGATGGAAACACGCCGCGTCGTTAAGACACCAGCGTCAACTGTCGAACGTGTTGTTCCAGCTGTCACTAAGACACTGACACGCCGCGTCGTGAAAACACCGGCTCGTACGCAAGAGCGCACGATCCCTGCGATCACGAAGATGGAAGCTCGCCGCGTCATCAAGACACCGGCTGCTACATCTGAGCGCGTTGTTCCTGCTGTCACTAAAACAGTGACACGCCGCGTCGTGAAAACACCGGCAGCGACGCAAGAGCGCGTTGTTCCGGCCATCACGAAGCAAGAAACACGTCGCCGTGTTAAGACACCGGCTGCGACTATCGAACGGGCTACACCAGCCATTACGAAGCAAGTCACACGCCGCGTTGTTAAAACACCAGCTGCTACGCAAGAACGCGTTGTTCCTGCAATCACGAAAATGGAAACGCGCCGCGTCATCAAGACACCAGCGCAAACTGTTGAACGTGTTGTTCCAGCTGTAACGAAGCAAGTGTCTCGCCGCGTCGTGAAAACGCCGGCTCGCACGCAAGAACGTGTTATCCCGGCTGTCACGAAGATGGAAACTCGCCGCGTCGTTAAGACACCGGCAGCGACATCGGAGCGTATGGTTCCAGCTATCACGAAAACTGTAACGCGCCGCGTCGTTAAGACACCGGCTCGCACACAGGAACGTGCTATCCCGGCCATCACGAAAATGGAAACTCGCCGCGTCATCAAGACACCGGCAGCGACCACTGAACGTGTTGTTCCAGCTGTAACGAAGACTGTCTCTCGCCGTGTTGTGAAAACGCCAGCTGCTACGCAAGAACGCGTCGTACCGGCCATCACAAAAATGGAAACTCGCCGCGTCATCAAGACACCGGCTTCGACTGTCGAGCGGGCTATCCCGGCCGTCACGAAGACGATGTCTCGCCGCGTTGTGAAAACGCCAGCTCGCACGCAAGAACGTGTGATCCCGGCCATCACGAAGATGGAAACACGCCGCGTCGTTAAGACACCAGCGTCAACTGTCGAGCGGACTGTTCCAGCGATAACGAAGCAAGTGTCTCGCCGTGTTGTTAAAAACGCAGCAGCGACACAAGAGCGCGTTATTCCGGCTGTCACTAAAGTGGAAACACGCCGTGTTGTGAAAGCTCCAGCATCAACAGTTGAGAAGGTCATCCCGGCCATCACGAAGACTGTTAGCCGCCGCGTTGTGAAAACGCCTGCTGCTACGCAAGAGCGCGTCGTACCGGCCATCACGAAGCAGGAAACACGTCGCCGCATCAAGACACCAGCTCGCACTGTCGAGCGGACTGTCCCAGCGGTTACGAAAACTGTCTCTCGCCGTGTCGTTAAGACACCAGCGGCAACGACAGAACGCGCTATCCCAGCCGTTACGAAGCAGATTACACGACGCGTCGTGAAAAACCCTGCACGTACAGTTGAGCGCGGTGTTCCTGCCATCACGAAGGTCCAGACACGCCGTGTTGTGAAGACGCCAGCGTCGACACAAGAGCGGGTTATCCCAGCGATCACCAAGACAGAAACGCGCCGGGTCGTTAAGACACCGGCTCGCACTGTTGAACGCGGCGTTCCTGCGGTAACTAAGACTGTCTCTCGCCGCGTCGTTAAGACACCAGCGCGAACACAAGAGCGGGTCATCCCGGCTGTGTCCAAGCAGGTTCAGCGCCGCGTCATGCGCACTCCGGCTCAGACAACTGAGCGCGTCATTCCGGCTATTACCAAGTCAGTGACACGCCAAGTTGTTAAGACACCGGCTCGCACACAAGAGCGGGTCATCCCGGCTGTCACAAAAACAGAAACACGCCGCGTCGTTAAGACACCAGCGTCAACTGTTGAACGTGCTATCCCGGCTGTCACGAAGACTGTGTCACGCCGCGTCGTAAAAACACCAGCTCGCACACAAGAACGGGTTATCCCGGCTGTGTCCAAGCAGGTAACACGCCGCGTCATGCGCACTCCAGCTTCGACGCAAGAGCGGGTTATCCCAGCTGTGACGAAGACGGAAACACGTCGCCGCATCAAAACACCGGCATCTACGCAAGAGCGTCGTATCCCGGCTGTGACGAAGACTGTTTCACGCCGCGTCGTCAAGACACCAGCCACAACGCAAGAGCGCGTTATCCCGGCTGTGACGAAGACGATTACGCGCCGTGTAGCTGACGGAGCACCACGTGTTGAACGCCGTGTTATCCCGGCGCGTTACGACACTATCACTGTCCAACGTATGGTCGATGCACCACGGACAGAGACACGCGTCATTCCGGCTCAATACGGAACAATCGAACGCCGCACCCAGACCACGCCAGAGCGTGCTGAGTGGCGTCAGGTTCTCTGTGAAGCTAACGCTAACAGCACTGTTATCTCCGCTATCCAGCGGGCTCTGAAAACTCAGGGTTACTATAATGGCGCTATTGACGGACGTCTGGGACGCGCGACTTACTCTGCAGTCGAGCAGTTCCAAGTCGCTAGAGGCCTCTCAACAGGTGGTCTCACATTGACAACAGTTGACGCTCTTGGCGTGAACTGGCGTTCAATGGTCTCTGGAAACTCCAGCGTAACGTCAGGCGGCTTCACGACAGGCGGAACCGTCTCAGGTGGATCAACTGGCTTCACAACTGGCACGACTGTCACTGGCTCAACTGGCGGCTCATCAATGAGCGGTTACTCTATCGGTTCTGACGGTTCAGTCCGCAATGCAGCAGGCGCCGTTATCGGACGTGTTGATGCTTCAGGTAATGTTGTTAACTCAGCAGGCCAGATCATCATGCGGGGCGTCACAGGCTCATCCGCTGGCGGAACAGTCGGCGGCGTAGTTGGCGGAACAACGGGCCGTGTTATCAGCGGCGCGTCAGGCGCAGCTAGCGGAACGGCTGGCCGTGTTATCAGCGGCGCGACAGGCGCAGCGGGTTCAACTGGCGGCGCATCAGTAGGCGGCTTCACTGTCCGCGCTGATGGATCAGTTACTAACGCCTCTGGTGTTGTGATTGGCCGTGTTGATGCGAATGGCAACATCATTGATGCAGCCGGCCGCGTTATTGGCCGCGCAACTCGCGGTTAAGCCTAACCACATAAAGTTTGATCAGCCCCGCTCTTGCAGCGGGGCTTTTCTTTTGGGGGCGCGGCGAGGTGTCTTTTCGAAGACCGTTAATGCAGAAAACCGCGTTGACACTACGCCAAGCGCCTGTATATAGAGCCACGAAATGGCTGCTGAGTCTTAGGACATGAATTCTTGGGACGTTGCGGCCTCGATTTATTTTAGGGACGGCTTACATTCTGTAAGACTGTTCAGTTTAAGGATTAAGACCATGTTTGCAGTCATCAAGACAGGCGGTAAGCAGTATAAAGTTGCTAAGGACGATATAATTATCGTTGAGAAACTCGACACTGAAGCCGGTAAAAAAGTCTCATTTGAAGAAGTTTTGCTCGCGGGCAAAGACGGCGATATCAAAGTTGGTGAGCCGCTTCTTAAAGGCGCTAAAGTTGAAGCCGAAGTATTAGAACAGCGCAAAGCTGCTAAGGTGCTGATCTTCAAAAAGAAACGTCGTACGACATATCGCCGTAAGCGCGGTCATCGTCAAAACGAAACGGTCGTGAAAATCACGTCCATCAAAGCATAATAGTTTAGGCCCCGGAGACTCTCATGGCACATAAAAAAGCAGGTGGTTCATCTAATAACGGTCGCGATAGTGCTGGCCGTCGACTAGGCGTTAAAAAATCAGGTGGCCAAGCGGTCATTCCTGGCAACATCATTATTCGTCAGCGCGGAACAAAATATTATCCCGGCACTAATGTTGGTATGGGTAAAGATCACACACTCTTCGCGAAAAGCGAAGGCCGCGTATCTTTCACGACCAAACGCAACGAGCGCACCTTCGTCTCTGTCGAGCCGATGGCAAAAGCTGCTGAATAGCGACCTCTTAAATTTGGTCGCCCCTTAATAAAGGCGACCGACTATATTCAGGGAAATCGGTTCGCCGGTTTCCCTTTTTTATTGGGACCTTTTGAAATCCCTGCCGCCATTGTTACGGAGGCGAATATGAGAGAAGAGATAAGAACCGAACGCTTAGTGCTTCGCCAATTGACGCTTGATGATGCCTCTGCGATTTCCAAGCTCGGAAGCGATAAAGACATTTCGCGTATGACAGGTTCATTTCCGCATCCTTTCCCCCTTCTCTCAGCGGAATTCAAAATCATGCATATGAAGGCCCAAAACCGCAGAGGTCTCGCTTACCCTTACGCCATCACCATTGACGGCGGCGAGCTCATGGGCATTTGCGACCTTTTCCGCCGATCAGCAGATGCGGTGTTAGAAATTGGCTATTGGCTCGGTAAACCTTACTGGGGCAAAGGTTATTCTACAGAGGCCGCAATTGCGCTAATGAAAGAAGCGCGTGACAGTCTGGGCGTAAGCAGCCTGATTGCCGGAGTGTTTTCCGATAATCCTGCGAGTATTCGTGTTTTACAGAAACTCGGTTTTAAGCTTACGGGCGAGGAAGAGATGTATTTCTCAATAGGCCGTATGGAGAAAGCGCATAGTCTAAGCTTGCGGCTTGACTTTGAGGCGCCGCAACGCGCCGCGCCATTACGATCAAATCTACAATTCGTGAAAACAGCTTAAACTAAGATGGCTGCTGATTTCACCATAAAGCTCGCAATGCCGCCGCCGGAAGCCTTCAAGGCCCTACGCGACAGCGCGGGCTGGGGTGACATCAGCATTACGCAAGCTCAGCAAAGCTTAAAAAACACACGGCTGGGCATAACTGCTTACAATGGGGAAACACCCATCGGCATGGCCCGCCTCATAGGGGACGGCGTGCTTAATGTTTACATTCAAGACGTCGTCGTCGCGCCGCAATATCAGGGGCAAGGTGTAGGTAAAGCTGTTATATCGACATTGATTTCGCGCATGCAAAATACTCTCCCAGAAGACTGTACGGTGGGGCTTTTAGCCGCCAGCGGCCAAGAAGGCTTCTATTCATCATTTAGCTTTATTACTCGCCCCGATAAAGACTATGGTGCGGGCATGTTTGCCAAACTTCAAAACCTTACAGACGGGACATCGTCGTGAAATTCCTCGACCAAGCCAAAATATTTATAAAATCGGGAAATGGCGGCGCAGGCTGCGTCTCTTTTCGCCGCGAGAAACACTTGGCCTTTGGCGGGCCCAATGGCGGCGATGGCGGCTCTGGCGGTGACGTTTGGGTGACCGCCGTACACAGCCTCAATACGCTGATAGATTATCGCTTTAAACAACATTTCAAAGCTGGCACAGGCATTCACGGTATGGGCCGTGACCGTGCAGGCGCGGCGGGTGAAGACGTGAACATAATGGTTCCCGTAGGGACACAGGTCGTTGACGCCGATAACGGAGAAATCCTTATTGACCTCACAGAGGATGGACAGCGCGCCTTACTCGCAAAAGGCGGTAATGGCGGCTGGGGAAATGCACGTTTCAAATCTTCCACCAACCAAGCGCCGCGCCAAGCCAATCCCGGCGAAGACGGCGAAGAACGCTGGGTATGGCTTCGGTTAAAGCTACTAGCCGATGCCGGCCTTGTCGGCCTTCCTAATGCTGGAAAATCAACATTCCTTTCCACGGTCACGGCGGCTACGCCGAAAACAGCGGACTATCCCTTTACGACCTTGCATCCACATTTAGGTGTTGTGGAACTTGGCACAGCAGAACGTTTTGTTCTCGCCGACCTCCCTGGTTTGATTGAGGGCGCAAGTGACGGCGCAGGTCTTGGCCACCGTTTTCTTGGTCATGTTGAGCGCTGCGCGGCGGTGCTGCATTTAGTAGATGCCTCAGCAGATGATCCCATTGGAAATTACGAGACCATTCGCAAAGAGCTGATAGATTATGACGGCGGCATAGAAGATAAGCCCGAGATCGTTGTGTTGACGAAATGCGACGCTCTGGACGGCGATACAGTAGAACTTGTTCAAAATGAGCTAGAGGCGGCTTGCGGAATCAAAGCTTTTACAATCTCCTCTGTCGCTAATCAGGGCCTGAAACCCGTCCTGTCATCGGTCTATAAACATGTAAAATTACGCCGCGAGGCTGAGCAGGCTGTTCGCGACGAGAAAGAGCGCGTAGAGGCTATCAGGCGCGGCGAAATGGAAGAGACTGTTGGATGGCAGCCTTAGACCCTCTTAGCGTCTCCAAACGTCTCGTTATAAAGATTGGCTCTGCTATTTTGGTAGAGACCGAGACTGGACAGTTACGCGAAGATTGGCTCGAGAGCCTTGGCCGCGATATCGCCGCATTAAAAGCAAATGGCAAAGAGATTGTCATTGTTTCATCTGGCGCAATTGCATTGGGGCGCGCGCGGCTTGACTTACTGGGCCGCGTGCTATCATTGGCAGAAAAGCAAGCCTGCGCGGCAACAGGGCAATCTCTGCTCACACGCGCTTATGAACGGGCTCTGGATGTCCATAGCATCATAACGGCGCAAGCCTTGCTGACCTTAAATGACACGGAAGATCGCCGCCGCTGGCTCAATGCCCGCTCGACTCTGGAAACCCTTCTGACGCTCGGCGCAATACCCATTATTAACGAAAATGACACCGTCGCAACCGATGAAATTCGCTACGGCGATAATGACAGACTGGCCGCGCGAGCCGCTCAAATGCTAGGCGCAGATACGCTTATACTTCTCTCTGATATTGACGGTCTTTATACGGCGGATCCGCGCCTAGACGCAGCAGCCCAACATCTGCCTGTCATTACCCAGCTAACGGATGAAGTCATGGCTATGGGCGGAGGCGTAAATGCACAAGCCTCGGTTGGCTCCGGCGGAATGGCCACAAAATTAGCCGCTGCAAAAATCGCTACTCAAGCGGGTTGCCGCATGTGTATCCTCGACGGACGCGCCAATAATCCGCTCTCTCGCCTTGCGCGCGGCACAAAGGCAAGCTGGTTTGAAGCAGAAGACAATCCAAAGAAAGCCCGCAGTCAATGGATTGGCGGGACGTTAAAACCCAATGGGACACTGATAATTGATGCAGGCGCTGCCAAGGCGTTGACACAAGGCAAAAGCCTATTAGCGGCTGGCGTAACAAGGCTCTCCGGCGATTTTGAAAAAGGCGACGCTATCTCGATATGCAGCGAAGACGGCTCTGAACTTGCCCGCGGCCTCATTGCTTATGACGCCGTTGACGCGGTTCGTATTCTCGGCCTGAAATCGGGCGACATTTCCGCTGTGCTTGGCTATGATAATGGCGCGGCGCTCATCCACCGCGATAATTTGGTAATGATATAATGCAAATGCCCGTTTTAAATTCTGACCTCGACCTAGAAGGATATATGCAAGGCCTAGGCTCGCAAGCGCGCGCCGCAGCCGCGAATTTGCGCCTCGCCACATCAGAGCGAAAAACGCGCGCCCTTACGCTTATGGCCGATGAAATTCGCAAGGCCCAGCCTGATATCCTTGCGGCCAATGCCGTTGATATGAGCAATGCCGAGACCAAAGGCATATCGGGTTCCTTTCTCGACCGGCTAAAGCTCGATGGGGGCCGCGTTGAAGCCGTCGCGATTGGGTTAGAAGAGATAGCCGCCCTGCCCGAACCTGTTGGCTCCGTAGATGAACAGTGGACACAGCCCAACGGCTTAAAATTCTCTAAGGTTCGCGTGCCGATTGGCGTTATAGGTATGATCTATGAAAGCCGCCCAAATGTGACGGCAGATGCCGGAGCTCTTTGCATAAAGTCAGGCAATGCCTGCATCTTGCGCGGCGGATCCGAAGGCGTGAACTCAAGCCGCGCTATTCATCAGGCTCTTCTAAGAGGGCTCGAGAAAGCCGGCCTTCCGGCCCACTCAATACAGCTTATTGCCACCACAGACCGCGCTGCTGTTGGGCATTTGCTCGGAGGTCTTAACGGGTCAATTGATCTTATTATACCGCGCGGCGGCAAGAGCCTAATCTCGCGGGTTCAGACAGATGCCCGCGTCCCTGTGCTCGCCCATCTTGAAGGGCTCTGCCATACTTATATCCATGAAGCCGCCGATTTAAGTAAAGCTGAAGCCATCATTTTAAACGCCAAGCTTCGCCGCACAGGTGTTTGCGGCTCGACTGAAACGATGCTTGTAGATCAAAGCGCCGCGCAATTAGCTTTACCGCGCTTGGCTGCGGCCTTATTCAATAATGGCTGTGAACTCCGCGGCGATAAAGCGAGTCAAAAGCTTCATTCCGCGATCAAGCCTGCCGCAGATAATGACTATTTCACGGAGCATTTAGCCCCCATTCTAAACATTCGTATCGTAGAAAATATTGACGCCGCCCTCGCCCATATCGACCATTACGGCAGCGGCCATACAGATTGTATCGTGACAGAAGACAAAGACGCCGCTACCCGTTTTCTACGGGATGTTGATAGCGCGATTTGCATGCATAATACGTCGACCCAATTTGCTGATGGCGGGCAATTCGGTTTTGGCGCAGAAATTGGTATTGCGACAGGACGCCTTCATGCCCGCGGCCCCGTTGGCGCCCAGCACCTCACGACCTATAAATATCAGGTCGAAGGTGATGGACAAGTGCGTCCGCTCTGATGCTATATGATGGCCTATCCATTGGTCTTTTTGGCGGCTCGTTTAATCCGGCCCATTCAGGGCATATGCATGTCGCAGACTGCGGCCTGCGTGAGCTTGCGCTTGACCGTGTCTGGTGGATGGTCAGCCCACAAAACCCGCTAAAACCTAAACAGCCCAGCTATGAGAGCCGCGTAAAAACGGTAGAGGCCTTAAACTTGAAGCCGCGCATGGAAATAAGCCATATTGAACGAGAATTTGGCACCAATTATACAATCGACATGGTCCGAAAAGCGCAAATTCGCTTCCCACTCACCCGCTTTGTATTCCTTATGGGGGCCGATAACTTCTCCCAACTTCCAAAATGGAAGGGTTGGCAAGAGATTGCGGCGCGGATCCCTATTGCTGTCATCGCAAGGCCTGGCGACGGCGTGAAGCCGCGGCTGTCCAAAACGGCCAGGCGGCTCAGCGAATACCGCCTCCCAGAAGAACAGTCCCACATACTGCAATATTTACAGCCTCCGCTATGGACTTTCTTGACGCCGCCGTTAAATAGCCTGTCGTCCTCGGCTATTCGCAAAGATATGGCCAATTCACGAAAAGCGTGATAAGAGATAAAGCGTCAGCCCCATAGGAGACTCAACTGACCGAAACTGCACCTGTGAGCATGCCCTCA
Organism: Hellea sp.; assembly: GCA_039977295.1. GTDB lineage: Bacteria > Pseudomonadota > Alphaproteobacteria > Caulobacterales > Maricaulaceae > Hellea. Next base: position 61,525 of record JBDWDN010000009.1, read on the forward strand.
CCCAAAGACGCTCAAGACTCTCGAGCCTTGTCAGATCAAATTCTGGCCGTCCTTGATGAACATTCCGCGCAAGACACGATTGAAATTGATATTCGCGGGAAATCTTCCGTCGCGGATTATATGATCGTGACCTCTGGCCGCTCTAATCGCCATGTCGGCGCGCTGGCTGATTATGTCATGCGCGAACTAAAAACCCGCGGACACAAAGATCTCGGCGTCGAAGGACTTGAAGGCTGTGACTGGGTTCTCGTTGATGCGGGCGATGTCATTGTGCACATGTTCCGCCCTGAGGTTCGCGTCTTTTACAATCTTGAAAAAATCTGGTCGGTTCCCCTCCCCGAAGGCCTGCAAGGCATTGCCGAAATGTCGCCTGAAGAACCAGACGCCTAAATGGACCGCAAACTGAATGCCTCCTAAGTGAAAATTATATTGCGTGCAGGCGGTGTCATTCGCTCCGGCCCTGAGCGGGATATGATTGATGACTATATGCAGCGTGCCCAAGGTTTGGCGCGCGGCACAGGGTTTCTAAGCGTAGGTGAGCAGCAAGTAGATCTTCGCAGTTCTAAGACTCGCGCCGATGAAACGCACACTCTGTTAGGCGATATACCCGCTGGCGCGAAACTCGTAATCTTTGATGAGCGCGGCAAAACTCCAACGTCTCGGCAAATTTCAAAACAATTCGCCGCTTGGCGCGATGACGGCATTTCGCAACTCGTCTTGGTCATTGGCGGCGCGGATGGCTTTGAACCCTCAGCTATTCCCGCAGGCGTCACGCGCTGGGCCTTTGGGCCGCAGACATGGCCACATAAAATGGTCCGCTTAATGGCGGCGGAACAAATATACCGCGCGTTGTCAATTTTAGCCCGCACCCCCTATCACCGCGACTAAATCTCATCCCATCAAAGTGGATGCAATTTAAAGCTAACTTCTCTAAACTGCTAATATGCGCGTGCTAATCCTAGCTTTGATTCTATCTTTTATAGCCATGCCAAGCTATGCCCAAACGGCTGACCCCCAGAAACTTGAAAGCCTCACCAAAGCAGAAGAGGAGGCGCGCAAAAAAGAAGCCGAGCTCTCAAAAAAACGCGACGCCATTGCCTCAGAGGTTACAAAGCTCAAGAAAGACCTGGTCAGAAATGCTTCTGAAGCCGAAACCTTTGAACGCGAAGGTCGCTCTCTGGAAGCCAAGTTAACGCAGCTAGATAGCGATGCCGACGTGCTGAATGAAAATATTTATGGCGACCGCAAAACCCTTATGCAGCTTCTCGCGGCCTTACAGCGTATTGAAAACAATCCGCCTCCGCCGCTTGCTACGCGGCCCAAAGACGCCGCCGAGGCCGCTCGCGCCGCACGCCTCATGTCATCGCTCAGTGCAGACCTTAAAAAACGCGCGGACACCCTCGCCGCGCGTCTGGAAACCTCACAAACTCTGCGCAATGAAATTGCGGAGAAACGCAAACGTCTTGCCGCCAATGAGAAAACGCTCGCGAAGCGCCGCACGCAAATCAGTAAATTAGTAGGGCAAAAATCCAGCCTCGAAAAATCTGTCTCCCAAGACCGCGAAGCCGCGTTGCGCGAAGTTTCCAAACTGGCCTCCGAGGCAAAATCTCTGCGTGAGCTCATAGAGTCCTTTGAGGCCGCGACAGCAAATGTCGGTCCGCGCATAAAGCCTGGCGGCAGACGCACAAAGCCGCGCACATCCATTGCGGCCAAGCCCGTCAAACTCCCCAAAGGTGTCAGCGCCTTCTCAAATGCCAAAGGCAAACTCCGCGCGCCAGTCCCAGGGAAAATTACGCGTAATTACGGCAGCGGTGAAAAAGGCATGACAGTCTCAACACGCTCACGCGCGCAGGTCATTGCACCTTATGCAGGACGTGTCGAATTTGCAGGCGCCTTTAAAAACTATGACAATGTTGTGATTTTGAATGTCGGCGGCGGTTACTTTATCCTCATGACAGGCATGGGCGAAACCTATGTCGAAACAGGCGAAAATCTGCGCATAGGAGAACCTCTCGGATTAATGCCTTTTAATGCGAAAGGCGCGAGCAATCTCTATATAGAGTTTAGAAAGAATGGCGGAACGATTAATCCCAAGCCTTGGCTAGGCTCGACCTTTGGTTAGGGAATGAGAATTGCAATGTTTTCGCTTGAGCGGTGTAAAAGAACGATTTTTGCCCTAGTAAGGCCGCAAAAGCCGCGATAGATAAAAAGACTGTCTCTTAATGAGGCAATGTGAACGGACTGGAGTTTCGAATGAAATATGTATTACCCACATTAGGCGCTGTAGCGGCGGTTGCCCTTTTCGCCTTTTCCAGTTCTAATCAAACGGCGATTGCGGTTGAGCGTCCGTCCTATGACGAGACCTTCCAGCAATTAGAGCTCTTTGCCGATGTTCTTGCCCGCGTGCGCAGCGACTATGTGGTTGACGTTAATGACGGCGAACTCATTGAAGATGCGATTAACGGCATGCTTCAATCCCTCGACCCACATTCCAGCTATGTGAACCCTGATGAATTTCGCGACCTTCAAGTGTCCACATCGGGCGAATATGGCGGCCTGGGTATGGAAGTCACGACGGAAGAAGGCTTTGTAAAAATCATCACGCCAATCGATGATACGCCGGCTAAACGCGCAGGCGTCAAAGCAGGCGACTATATCACAGAAATCGAAGGCGAGAGCATCATGGGCGTCTCGCTTTCAGATGCTGTGAAACGTATGCGCGGAAAGCCAGGTGAACCCATTACAATTACCATTGCCCGCGAAGATGAAGAGCAAATGGAAATTACTATGGTGCGCGAAGTCATCAAGCGCCAAGTCGTAAAATATGAAGTCAAAGACGGCATGGGCTATATTCGCATTTCCCAGTTTAACGAAAAAGCCGATGAAGGCCTTGCAGCCGCTGTCACAAGCTTGAAAAAAGAACTTGGCGGTAAAATTCCAGGCATCGTTCTCGATTTGCGCGGAAATCCCGGCGGTCTTTTAGATCAATCTGTCAAAGTCAGTTCAGCCTTTTTGGATGGCGGCGAAGTTGTTTCAACGCGCGGACGGACAGCCTCAGATACTGAACGCTATAATGGCGAACGCGGTGAACTGGCCAAGGGCATTCCTTTGGTTATCTTGATTGATGGGGCCTCTGCCTCAGCTTCTGAAATCGTTGCCGGCGCTGTGCAAGATCGTGGACGCGGATTGCTTGTTGGCATGACCTCATTTGGCAAAGGCTCCGTTCAATCTGTTATTCCGCTGCGCGGCGGCCGTGACGGCGCTCTGCGCCTTACAACACAGCGCTATTACACGCCATCAGGCCGTTCCATTCAAGGAACAGGCATCGATCCTGATATCTATGTCTCGGCTATCCCTGATGACGGGAAAGAGCATAAAATTCGCCGCGAAGCTGATCTTCCCAATACGATCCCAAATGAAGATGCCTCTGAAGATGGGGCGGGCGCCGAAGACGAGAGCAAGACGGAGGAGGTCGTCGCAGATGTCATGATTGACTATCCGCCAGAAGGGTTTGAAATCGAAGATGATTATCAACTTCAAAAAGCCATCGAAATTCTCAAAAATGGCACCTATCCTAATCTTCTCGCAAATGCAGGTTAAGACGGTTGATGCACTCAGGCTTTAAAACACATTTAAAACGCGGCGCAGCGATTGCCGTCTTGGCAACGAGCTTTGCGCTATGGTCACCCACTCTCTCCGCAAAGCCCCAGCCAGAGGAAGATAAAGAAGCCCTCGCGCGGCTGGAATTATTTGCCGATGTTTTTTCGCGCGTGCGCGAACAATATGTCGAAGAGGTCACGGATAAAGAGTTGATTGAAGCGGCTCTTAACGGTGCCCTCGCCTCGCTTGATCCGCATTCTGCTTACAGCCCGCCCGCCGAGTTCAAAGAACAACGGGAAGCCGTAAAACGTGAATATGGGGGCCTCGGCATCGAAGTCACAACAGAGGCTGGCCTCGTCAAAGTTAATCACGCGATCGAGGACGGCCCAGCTTACGCTGCAGGGATTCGCGGCGGTGATTATATTACAGCTGTCGCAGGCGTGAAAACGCGCGGTAAAAGCTTGGATGACGCCGTTGAAGGTATGCGCGGCCTTGCCGGTGACCCCATTACCGTTACCGTTCTAAGCGAAGGCCAAGCGCCGCGTGACATTGTCGTCGTGCGCCAAGTCGTGCGCGGCCGTGCCGTCAGGCACCGCGTCGAAAACGGCTTGGGCTACGTCTTTATTGAAACCTTCAACAATACAAAACTAACAGATGATTTGACCAAGGCGCTCAAATCAATCGAACGAGATTTGGGCGGAGCTATTCCAGGTCTTATCATTGATATGCGCAGTAATCGCGGCGGATTACTCGATCAATCTGTCAGCGTATCTGGCCTGTTCATGGATGGCGGCGAAGTCCTCTCCGCGCGGGGCCGAACGGCTGCAGACACAGAACGTTACCATGCTGAAGACGGCGAGCTATACCCCAATATGCCAATTGTTGTTTTGGTCAATTCGGGCTCTGCCTCCGCGGCGGAAATTGTCGCGGGCGCCCTGCAAGACCGCGGCCGCGCCGTTGTCATTGGCCGGCGAACATTTGGTAAAGGATCTGTGCAATCCGTTATACCGCTGATAAAGCATGGCGGCGCCCTTCGTATGACGACCCAGCGGTATTATACGCCGTCTGGGCAATCTATACAGGGACGCGGAATTATGCCTGATATGCTTGTGGCGATTGCGCCTGACACAGGTGAAATCCGCAAGCGTTTCCGCGAAGATAGCCTACCCAATTCTCTGCTCAATCCGGATGATACAGATTATAAAGAGGATCATGACGCCATTATCTATCCACCCGAAGACTGGTCAACGTCGAAAGATTTTCAGCTGGAGAAAGCTATCGAGGTTTTGAAGACCTCAAAGCACCGCACACTTTTAACCGAGCAGTCCAGCCGTTATAAGTTCCCGTAAATCTAAAGGCGGATCTAAGAAAGACCCCATAGACCTGCTCTTCAAATCACCTTAACACGCGTCATATGAACGCTCAAAATCCCAATATTAAGCGCCGGTCGCTAGAGCCTTTACCCTCGCGTAAAAAGCATGCGCTATTGGTTGTCTCATTCCTAACGATCATCATCTCCGCTGCCGCTTTTCTCACCACATTTTTGGGCAACGCTAATGACGCTGAAGTAAAAGGTTCAATTGACGTCGCGGCAATGCCAATGCCGCCAGCGTCAGATACATTAGGCGGAGATAGTCAGGCCCTACCTGATCTATTGGCCGGTGACGTGCCTATAAATGTTAACCCAACCCGGACGATAAAGCCTGCCGTCGACGCGCTGGGCAACCCTATTGGCCCCCAAAACAACGCCGCGCCATTACCTGTGGTTATAACGGGGCAAGCGCCTTCGTCTTCTTCTGGCCCGCGCACCATTACCATTGACGGCGCGCCGATTGACGGCAGCAGTGCTGGCCTTGTCCCTGCGCCGATTTCTGGCCTCTCGAGAATGAGCGCTTATGGCCGTATCCCCGCTATCTCTGCCAATGGTATGACGCCTTTATCCGCTTATAAACGTCCTTTTGCGCAAAGCGCTGGAAAACGCCCTGTTTCCATTATCATTGGCGGGCTCGGTGTTAATCGCGGCCTGACAACGCAAGCCATTAACGAGCTGCCTGCAGGCGTTAGCCTTGCCTTTGCGGCTCATGCTCCCGGCCTACAAAATTGGATAAACCAAGCCCGCGCCAAAGGGCATGAGGTCCTGATCGAACTGCCCTTAGAATCTAGGGATTTCAATGCCGCCGAACCCGGCGCAGACCGCGCCCTGATGGCGAGCCGTAATAGCGCCGCCAATATGCGCAATCTTGATTGGCTATTGTCTCGCGCGCAGGGTTATTTTGGCGTCACGAATTACAATGGCGATATGTTCCTTACGCGCGCAGATGTGGCCGCGCCTGTCTTAGACAAGCTCGCAAAATCTGGCCTTAGTTTTGTCTTTGACGGATCCGTCAGCGCGCCAAGCCTCTCTGCGCTCTCCACGAGCGCGCGGCTACCATTTGCCAAGGGATATAACCTCATCGACCCCCAGCAAGACACGGTCATTATTCAAAGCCAGCTTTCACGCCTATCGGCCCAAGCGCAAAATTCAAACGGAAGCATAGGTGTGGGCTTTGCCTACCCCGAAACAATCGTAGCTGTTCGAAACTGGGCGCAAAGCCTGGACGCGCAAGGCCTGACTCTGGCGCCGGCCTCCAGCACTCTTAGATAAACAAAGCATTACAAATGCCGACGCCTTCAGCTGATATTTCCACCTACCGCCCCGCAGTCGGTATTGCTGTCTTTAATAAAACCGGCCAAGTTTGGCTTGGAAAACGCTTAGGCGGTAAGGGCCCCTATTGCTGGCAAATGCCCCAAGGCGGCATTGATAAAGGCGAGGCAGTTGAAATAGCGGCCGCGCGCGAATTATGGGAAGAAACAGGTATTCGCCTAAAAGATGTCTCGCCGATTGGCGACGTCGAAGACTGGCTCTATTACGATTTCCCGCCAGAATATCACGGCGTAAAGGCCACGCGCGGCTGGACGGGTCAGAGGCAAAAATGGTTTGCCTTTCGCTATCATGGCAATGAAGCAACAATTGACCTTCAATCTCACGGCCCTCAAGAGTTTTCAAAATGGAAATGGGCAAAGCTCTCAGAGGCTCCCGACCTCATCGTGCCTTTTAAACGCAAAGTTTATGAACGGCTAGCATCCGAATTTGAACGCTTTGCGAAGCCGTTAAGATAGCTTAAGCGTCCATATGGCCAGAAAAAACCTAAACAGAAAAAATGTAAATAGTAAAAATGCAATGCTATTTGTGTTGATCACGGTGATGATCAACTCCATCGGCTTTGGCATTATGATACCGGTTCTGCCAGATCTGCTCAGAGAACTGACAGATTTACCCAATAATGAAGCCGCGCTTTATGGCATGTGGCTCACCTTTGTCTTCGCGCTTTTTCAATTCATCTGCATGCCAATTGTTGGCGGCTTGTCCGACCGTTATGGGCGGCGGCCGATAATGCTGCTCTCTTTATTTGGGTTGGGCATTGATTATTTTATTATGGGCTTTGCCCCGACCGTCGCCTTCCTTTTCATAGGCCGCATTATCGCGGGAGCTTTTGGGGCGACATTTTCCACGGCAAACGCCTATATCGCTGATATAAGCCCCCCTGAGACGCGCGCGCAGAACTTTGGATTAGTTGGGGCCTCATTTGGTGTTGGCTTCATGCTGGGCCCTGTCGTGGGCGGGTTGATAGGTGAAAGCCTTGGGCCTCGCGCGCCCTTTATCGCGGCAGGTATATTGTCGCTCTTAAATGTTGTTTACGGCATTATCTTCCTGCCTGAGACTTTGACCGAGGATAAACGCCGCCCCTTTGATTGGAAACGTTCCAACCCCCTTGGATCCATCAAGTCCTTAGGCCGCATCAAAGGCGTTAAAAGTCTTATCTTTGTCTTGTTCCTTCTCGCCATGGCTCATACCGTTTATCCCACGACCTTTGCATTCTCGACGCAAGAAGGCTTAGGCTGGACGCCAGGAGATATTGGCTACGCTCTGGGCGCTTTCGGTATCGCCAGCATGATTGTCCAAGGCGGGCTCATCCGCATCATCATCCCCAAAATTGGATTGTTCTGGGCGGGCGTTATTGGCATGGTTTCCGCTATAATTGCTTATACGATGATGGGTAGTGCAGATAAGAGCTGGATTATCTATGCCGCCGGGCCCTTCGCGGCCTTTGCGGGACTATACGGCCCTGCCCTCACCAATATGATGAGCAGCCGCGTCTCTGAATCCGAACAAGGTGAGCTTCAAGGCGCGATCGGCGCGGCGCAAGGCCTTGCCCTCATGATCGGCCCTTTTGCTATGTCGGGCATGTTTTGGTATTTTGGCGAGACAGGGAACAAAGCCGCCTACGGTCTAGAAACCTTCCCTGATAATATTTTCCGCTTAGTCTCCCATGTCATGGCTAAAGACCCCATTCCCTATATCCCTGGAGCGCCATTCCTCACCGCTGCGTTGATGGCTCTTATTGCCTTTGGTATTTTCGCCATGATGACCACTAAGGCTGATAGAAAGGCGCGTTACGCCCCCACGGATCAGGCCGAAGCCGGACCAGAACAATCTCAGGCGGAGACCGAAACCGCGCCGGCAATATAGACGTTCCAATACCCGCGGTCACAAATGCTGGAATTCCGTTCACATCTACGGCTCCATAAGCATATTTTTTACCCGCCGCAGTCGCCGTCACCCTGCGCCCTATTAGCGGTAGATTAATCTGCCCGCCATGCGTATGCCCAGCAACGGCTAAGGCGGTATCAGAGCGTAATAAAGGGAAACTGTCTGGTGAGTGCATCAAAGCAATTGGGGCCGCGCCAGTTTCGCATTCCTCAAAACTCTTCGCATCTTCCCATTGCGTGTCATGATCGGCAAGTCCGACGATACAAATTTCATTTGGAAGGTTTATAGCTTTGTTGCGCAAAACAGTAAGACCCGAGCCTTTCAGCATGTCTTCTACGAAGGCCGCATCATACCAAACATCGTGATTGCCGATAGAGGCGAAGACGCCCAAAGGCGCTTCAAGCGCCGCCAGCGCGCTTAGGCCTTTGTCTATTTCGGTGTTAAAGGCGGCTTTGTGCTCAGAGCGGGGCTTATGCCCATTGATAAAATCCCCGGGAATAAGAATGATATCAGGAGAAAGCGCATTCACGCGCGCGGCGATTGTCTCAACGCGCGCGGCAGGCACATAATGTCCGCCAATGTGAATATCTGAGAGCAAAGCAATGCGTAACGCAGGGCCTTCATAGTTTTGAGACGTAAGAGTCACATGCCTTATTTTCAAAAGCCTTGGTTCTATGAAAAAGCCGTAGAGCAGACATAAGATTGCCAATGCGATAAGCGTCAAAGTGAATTTAACCAAGCGAGACATGACGGGCCGTTAACGCGCCATTGTGGCAAGACTATCACCCCAATATGGCCGGATTGGGGTTAAACACATTCCAAAGGTTTGTGTTCGCCAGACGGCAAGACGATTTTAATCGCGCCGCCATGATGAATCTCTCCGCCTTTAAGAACGATGGACATCACGCCGGATTTTTTATTCACGCTGCCATCCGCGCGTTTCTCGACAACAGCTTTTAGAAGGTCGGGATGAATGGTATTAAGTTTGCGGCAAGGGCTTCGTAGGCCAGTGATTTGAATAACACACTCCCCCATATGAAGCTCCGTGCCTTGCGGTAAGTTTAAGAGATCAATGCCCTTGGTGACAATATTTTCACCCATCTGGCCCGGCAGAACTGCAATCCCCTGCTGCGCAAGTTCATCAAAAAGCTCGGAATGCATAAGGTGGACTTGGCGCAGGTTTGGGGCGTCGGGGTTTTTCTTTTTATCTGAGAGGTGCTGCACGGTTTTCCCCGCATGAGCATCGCCCTGAACGCCAAACCCCGCAACCAAAGTGATTACGGGCTTGGTAGGTTTTGAAAAATTGTGACCAGAGTCAGAGGCGACCGCGATAACGGTTGCCGTCATAATTAAGCGCCTGCAACGGCTTTGAGGCCGTCCAGATTTTGCTGCATCGCCAGAGCTGCTTCGCCGTCAAGCTCGCTTAGCGCTTTCGCCGCGCTGTCAATGTCCGCTTGAAGGGCCTCGGCATTAACATCTGAGAGCAATGAAGCTTTCTCAGCTAAAACCGTAAGGCCCGCAGGCGTTACATCCGCGAATCCGCCTTGGACGAAATACTGTGTTTCCACGCCGTCATTATAAACGGTAATCGCGCCCGTACGAATAGCTGCCATAAGCGGGCTATGGTTAGGCAAAATACCAAGATCGCCTTCGGATCCTGGAACGTCAACTTGGTCAACGTCACCTGTGAAAAGCTCTGCTTCAGGCGAGACGAGTGAGAAGTGTAATTTATCGGCCATTTCTCTTCTTTCTGTGTCCCCCGTCCGTTGTTTGATCACAAACAACATAAGCGGGGGTCAATTTAAATTAAGCCGCAGCAGCTGCCATTTTAGCGGCTTTTTCGATGACATCTTCAATGCCGCCGACCATGTAGAAAGCTTGCTCTGGAAGGTGATCATATTCACCTTCGACAAGACCTTTAAATGAACGCACTGTGTCTTCAAGCGGCACTTGGATGCCTGGTGAACCTGTGAAGATTTCAGCAACGTCGAAAGGCTGGCTGAGGAATTTCTCAACTTTACGCGCGCGCGCAACAGTCGTTTTATCTTCTTCAGAAAGCTCATCCATGCCGAGAATGGCGATGATGTCTTGAAGTGATTTATAGCGCTGTAGGATTTCTTGAACCTGACGGGCTACTTCGTAATGCTCTACGCCAACTGTACGAGGCTCGAGAATACGTGATGTCGAGTCAAGCGGGTCAACCGCAGGGTAAATGCCTTTTTCTGAAATGGCGCGGTTTAGAACTGTTGTCGCGTCCAAATGGGCAAATGATGTCGCTGGCGCTGGGTCAGTCAAGTCATCGGCTGGAACATAAATCGCCTGAACAGAGGTAATAGAGCCTTTATTCGTTGATGTAATACGTTCCTGCATTTGGCCCATTTCAGTGGCCAATGTAGGCTGATAGCCAACAGCAGAAGGAATACGGCCAAGAAGCGCTGACACTTCGGAGCCAGCCTGTGTAAAGCGGAAGATATTATCGACGAAGAATAGAACGTCTTTACCTTCTTCATCACGGAAATATTCAGCTTGTGACAGACCTGTCAAAGCAACACGTGCGCGGGCTCCGGGAGGCTCATTCATTTGGCCATATACGAGGGTCGCGCGGCTTTCACCTTCGAGATTAATCACGTTAGATTCGATCATTTCGTGGTAAAGGTCATTACCTTCACGTGTCCGCTCACCAACACCGGCGAAAACAGAATAGCCGCCGAAAAGCTTCGCGATGTTGTTGATCAATTCCATAATTAGAACAGTTTTACCAACACCCGCGCCGCCAAAGAGGCCGATTTTACCACCTTTTGAATAAGGGCAAAGAAGGTCGATAACTTTAATACCTGTTGCGAGGACTTCGGTTTCAGTCGCTTGGTCAACAAGCGGCGGAGCTTCCTTATGGATAGAGGCGCTCATTTTTGTCTTAAGCGGGCCGCGCTCATCAATAGGCTCACCAATGACGTTCATAATGCGTCCGAGTGTTTCTGGACCAACAGGCACTGTGATAGGCGCTTTAAGGTCAGTTACGGCTTGGCCGCGAACGAGGCCTTCTGTAGCGTCCATAGCAATCGTACGAACTGTGCCTTGTCCCAAATGCTGAGCAACTTCGAGAACCAGACGATTGCCTTGGTTATCTGTTTCTAGCGCGTTTAGAATTGTCGGCAATTCCCCGTCAAATTCCACATCAACAACCGCGCCAATGATTTGGCTAATACGGCCCGTTGCCTTAATAGCGGCTCCTTTTCTGACAGGCGCTTTTTTCGCCGCTGCCTTTTTAGGAGCTGCTTTCTTCTTTGCAGCGGGTTTCTTGACCGCTACTTTTTTCACTGCTGCTTTAGCCATGGGTGTTTTCCTCTAGCTTTAAAGCGCTTCCGCGCCTGAAATAATTTCGATCAGTTCGGATGTAATCCGCGCCTGACGTGTTCGGTTAAATGTTAGGGTTAGCTTATCGATCATGTCGCCAGCGTTTCTGGTAGCATTATCCATAGCGGCCATTTTTGAGCCCATCTCGCCTGCAGAGTTTTCAAGCAGTGCCGTGAAGATTTGCGTATTGATGTTGCGAGGCAATAGAACGCGAAGAATACCCGCCTCATCTGGCTCATAAGTATAAATTGCGCCGTTCAGGTCAGGACCTGCTGTGTCTTCTTCTGCCGTTTCGTCTAGGTCAGCGATAGCAGGGATAAGCGTGTTCGCGACAGGGGTTTGCGTCATGACATTTTCAAATTCAGAAAAAATGAGTTTACAAACATCAAATTCACCGCGTTCAAACATACCTGTGACTTGCTCGCCAATACGCTGCGCGATACCGGCGTGAAGCTTACGCTCTTCTTTAAGCGAAATATATTCAACGACGCGGTCATCATATAGACGGTTTAATTGGTCATAACCTTTCTTACCGATAAGGAAGAGCTTGACCGTTTTACCTGCTTTTTCGAGAGCGACGATTTCCTCGCGCGCCTTGCGAACGATGTTGGTATTAAAACCGCCGCAAAGACCGCGGTCCGCTGTCGCAACAACAAGCAATACAGTGTCTGACTTGCCGTTACCGACTAATAGCTCAGGCGCATCGCCCATCCCCTTCATAGAGGAGGCTAAGTTTGAAATAACCCCGCCAATGCGGTCAGCATAAGGACGTGACTTTTCAGCCGCGTCCTGCGCTTTACGCAATTTAGCCGCCGCAACCATCTGCATGGCGCGTGTGATCTTCTGCGTATTTTTTACGCTTTTGATCCGGTTTTGAAGCTCTTTTAAAGAAGCCATGGATTTAGACCCTTAACTCTTACGTTAGGCTGCGAAGTTTGCCGTGAATGTCTCAAGAGCCGCTTTCAAACGTCCCTCAATATCGTCTGTCAATTTCTTCTCTGATGCAACATCAGCAAGGATTGAGGCGTGATCAGCTTTTAAGTGAGCTAAAAGCTCTTTTTCATATTTCTGAACAGCTTTCACAGGAACCGTATCAAGATATCCGCGTGTGCCGGCATAGATAACAGCGACTTGCTCTTCCACTTGAAGCGGAGAGAATTGCGGCTGCTTAAGAAGTTCTGTCAGGCGCTCACCGCGCGCAAGTAGCGCTTGCGTCGAGGCATCTAGATCTGAGCCGAACTGCGCGAAGGCCGCCATTTCGCGGTATTGCGCAAGCTCACCTTTAATAGGGCCAGCAACCTGTTTCATCGCTTTAATCTGAGCCGATGATCCAACGCGTGACACGGAGAGGCCAACGTTAAGAGCAGGACGAATACCTTGGAAGAACAAATCTGTTTCGAGGAAGATTTGGCCGTCTGTAATGGAAATCACGTTCGTCGGGATAAAAGCCGAAACGTCGTTACCTTGTGTTTCAATAATCGGCAGAGCCGTCAATGACCCTGCGCCGTTCTCATCATTAAGTTTCGCAGCGCGTTCGAGAAGACGGGAATGAAGATAGAAAACATCACCAGGATAAGCTTCGCGGCCCGGAGGACGACGCAAGAGAAGTGACATTTGACGGTAAGCCACGGCTTGCTTGGAGAGATCATCATAGATGATCAGGCCGTGCATGCCGTTGTCACGGAAGTATTCGCCCATTGCACATCCAGCAAATGGCGCAAGGAACTGAAGCGGCGCAGGCTCTGAGGCTGTCGCGGCGACAATGATGGAGTATTTCATCGCATCATTTTCTTCGAGTGTTTTAATAAGCTGAGCAACAGTTGAGCGCTTCTGGCCAATAACAACATAGATACAGTAAAGCTTGTCGTTCTCGCGGTCTTCGTCAAAAGCTGCCTTTTGGTTCAAGATCGCATCGACAGCAACGGCCGTCTTACCTGTTTGGCGGTCACCAATGATAAGCTCACGCTGGCCGCGGCCAACAGGAATAAGCGCGTCAATCGCTTTGATACCTGTTTGAACAGGCTCATGGACACCTTTACGCGGCATGATACCAGGCGCTTTAACGTCAACACGGCGGCGCTCTGTCGCCTTAATAGGGCCCTTGCCGTCAATCGGCTCGCCTAGCGGGTTCACAACCCGGCCCAGAAGACCCATGCCGACAGGAACGTCAACAATTTCGCCGAGACGCTTAACAGTGTCGCCTTCTTTAATGCCGCGGTCATCACCAAAGATAACAGCACCGACATTGTCGCTCTCAAGGTTTAGCGCCATGCCTTTAATTCCGCCTGGGAATTCAACCATTTCACCGGCGCCGACATTGTCGAGACCATAAATACGGGCAATACCATCACCAACTGACAGCACTTGGCCAACGTCAGAGACTTTGGCCTGTGTGCCAAAGCCTTTGATTTGCTTCTTTAGAATATTGGAAATTTCCGCAGCACGAATATCCATGAGACTATACCTCTTCCAGTTACGCTTCTTTGAGCGCGAGTTTCATTTCCTCAAGTTTGGTCTTGAGGGAGCTATCATAAAGCCGAGACCCGATACGCACGATGAAGCCACCGAGCAGGTCAGGATCGACACTTGTTTCAACATCGACCGGGCGGCCGAGATTTTTCTTTAAATTTGATTTCAGCGATGTGACCTGCGCTGCGGTCAGTTTCTGCGCGCTCGTAACCTTCGCAACTTGCGTTCCCTTTCGGCGGGCGACCATATCTTCGAATGAAGCCAGCATAGCAGGAATTTCATTTGCCCGGCGATTCTTTGTCACCGTGCCGATAAATTGAGTCGTCAACGCGCTGACTTTAGCTTTCTTAGCGATGGCCGCTAATGCCGCAACTTTATCGTCCAGTGCAATGACGGGGCTGGCAGCCATATCGGCCAAAGCGTCAGATTTAGCGAACAAGCCCTTAAGCGCTTTCACATCTTTTTCTACAGATTTCAATGACTTAGCCTCAACCGCGAGCTCAAGCAGGGCTTGTGCATAACGTTTTGGCGCTTCACCAGTAATGACGTCTGTTTGTGACACTCTATAAGGCCCATAATTGTGCAGACTAACTGTAAAACTAGCCGCTAAAACATACAGAAAGCGGCACAGGAAAAACCCGCTTCCGCCAATTCTTGCGCGCTTTAACACGCGCTTTTTCAAAAGCCAAGCCTGAAAGCAGTGCGGCGATTTGGCATGGCTGAGAATATTATTCAAACAAGTGAAATTTATCAATTGCACAAACAAAAACGGCGACCCGAAGGCCGCCGTTTCAAAGCTATTCGTGTCTAAAAATCTAAAGTTTTACATTCAGACCAAAGAAGACAAAACGACCCGTATCATAGATACCTGGGAAGGTATTGTTGTTACCATTGATCGCTGGGCCTGAAGACACAGAGACAGGGAATCTGTGTTCAAAGAGGTTATTCACACCAGCACGTGCTGTGATACCTTCCATGAATTCCCATTGGCCTGACACGTCAATATAGTTTGCCGCACGGAGTGACCCTTCAATCTCTGAATCAGGATTACCTTGGTTCTCAACACTACTGTTATGACGCCAAGCAACGTTAGTTCTCAGACCTTCAACAGGCGTGTCCCATGTAAAGATGGCACGGTGGCGGTAATCAGACCGAGGCTGACCAGCCCGCCCGACAAATTTACCTGCACGCTCAATGACCTCGTCACCCACAAACGCCGTAAAGTCGTTCGCTGACAGGAATGTAGACGCATATTGAACTCCGAAATCACCCCAATCATTATCGAAATCGAAGAGATAATTTACCTGCACATCAACACCGCTTGTAGCTAGTGCCGCCGCATTCAATCTTCTAAGATCGAAACCAATTGCATTAACGACTGACGTACCAGAGTTTAGTGAACCTGCAGCGTCACGGTTAATCAAGTCACAAAACCTAGCTTCCCCGCCTTCAAGACAGTTATCGATAATGTTTTGAGCACCGATACCATTTACAATTGCATCTTCAAGCGTGATATCGAAGTAATCAATTGACGCTGTGAAGCCTTCGATAAAGCTTGGCGTGAAAACGGCTCCGATTGTGAATGTATCTGAACTTTCAGGTGTAAGCAGTGGATTACCACCAAACAAACCCCCAGCTTGCGCAGCAGCAATGTCAGGAACATTACCGTATTGAGCAGCCGTTACGCCTGTATTAGCGCACTGCGCTGCAGTTGCACCTGTTGTACCAGCTGGATCCGCTCCTGCGCATGGGTCATAAATTGGCTGTTCGTCGCCATTTGCATTTATGAATGTACCGGCTTCAGACAATTCTGGAAGGCCTAACCCCAAACCAGTGAAGAGTTCAACAACGTTTGGCGCACGAACAGCACGCTGGAACTGACCACGGAATGAAATATCAGTTGTTGGTGCCCATGTGAGCTGCAAACCATATGTGTCAGTATTGAAGCTGTTCGTAATTCCGTTTCCGGCAACGTCGTAGCTTGAGTTACGATACTGGCCATTGAAAACGAGTTCTTCGGCAAACGCAGCACCTGTGATAAGCGGAATCTCAATTTCACCAAAGATTTCAAACACTTCAACCTCACCAGAGACAGGCAGTGTCGCGCCGCCAACACCTGTAAAGCCACCATCGGCACGCTGACTAATTTGGTCAGGTGTCGCATCTAGCGTGTCTTTACGGAATTCAGTCCCAAGCAAGAAGCCAACGCCAGAACCTTCGGCATATGGTGAAACGATACCGTAATTTGACAGATCTGTTTGCACGTTACCGCCAAAGACTAACTGCGAAGTTTCGCCAGTTGTAATACCGATACCTTGAATGAAGTCGAGCGCCTCTTGCGTAACTAAGCTTTCACCGCCTGCGCCGCGCTGGAAGATGTTATAAGGCACACATCCATTTGACGGATCGAAACAGACAGCATCTCCATTTGCATCTGTTACAACGTCAATCGCTTGTGCAAGATTATCAATCTGGAAGTCATTCGTCGATGTATCTTCGTCTTTAGTCTTAGAATACTGACCGAAGACTTCGTAATCCCATGTTTCCGCAAATGTTCCGCGCATACCGCCAACAAAACGCATAGCTTGGTTTTCTAGACGTGAATTACGTGACCCGCCTTCGACGTTACGGTGAGTGGCGGTGATTCCGCCGATTAAGGCACGTGATCCATCTGGGTTAAGACCCGTAGCAATTTGCTCTGGCGTACAAAGAAGGACAGCTTCTGCTGCAGTGCGGCCGTCTGCGGTAACCGGACTACCTAGCATTGGGTTATCGCAGTTTATTGTACGTGCGAAGAAACCAAATGAGGCCGTTGGCGCGATTTGCGCGTCGGAAGTATTTTCCGTGAAGCCAAAATCTGCGAAAAGTTCATGCCCTTCAAAAACCTCATAAGTCGCTTTCGTGTAGAGCTGGAAACGCTCGGATGGACGTTGGAAGTAATTTGACGCACCAAAGTTAAACGTCTCAGCAGGACCGCCAGCGAACGGTGTGAATGTGCCGTCTTCCTGTTGGAAGAAATCGGTTGGCGTAAAGTCAGCGACGTTATTGAAACGACGGAAGTTTGAAGAACCCACACAGCCAAAACCATTTGTTCCGCCACCGCCCAGTGTACAGGCTGAACGTGAGCGATCAGCACCGATAATATCTTTGCGGTTCTGATAAGAGGCAAAAGCGACAACATTACCACGACCATCATCTAGATTTGCACCTAGAGTAATAGACCCTGTAAGTTCTTCGCCATCTGTGACGCTTCCTGGAATAGGCACTTCTGCGTTCCTTAAAACGTCATCAAAAATATCGTCGCCCTTATTGCCACTTTGTGCAAAACCATATTGAAGATCAAGTTCGGCACCTTCAAAGTCATCTTTCAAGACGAAGTTAACAACACCTGAGACAGCGTCAGAACCATAAACAGCAGATGAACCACCTGTCAGGACTTCAATGCGCTCAACAAGGTTAGTTGGAACGAGGTCAATGTTAACCGCGACAGATGCTGAGTCACCATAAGGAAGGCGGCGACCGTCAATAAGACTCAATGTACGCTGCGCGCCTAAACCACGAAGATCAAGCTGGGCAGTACCACTGGCACCATTTGATTGCTCCGCTGTCTGCGCCGCTGAAATTTGCGGAAGACTATTTGTCAAGTCTTCAATGTTAACGACACCGCGAGCAGCAATTTCAGCGCTTGAAATTGACAAGATCGGCTGAGCCGCTGTCAGGTTTGGGTTAACGTTCAAGCGTGAACCCGTTACAATGATTTCTTCTTCATCTGCGTCTTGGGCATGGGCCGCTGTGGAAGACATTGTCATGACGGATGCAGCGAGCATCGTCGACATGAGCAAGGTACGTTTACTGAGCTTCATAGAATGTTCCTTCAAATATAAAAAATGCACTATTAAATAGTGTCTGTTTCACGCGTTATTCGAAATCTTAATTAACCGCAACGCCTTATCATTAAATCGCGTAACGTTTTTTAACGAGTGTTGCAAAAATACATCGCCAAAATTAGCATAAAATACCTCAAATTAAAACTTTTGTAGAATTTTAAACTCACGCCGATGCAGGCGCTCAATACAATTTCGCATCAGTGCTACATAAAGCTTTGAGGATCTATATCGATTTGAAGCTTAAATTTGGAGGGAAGCTTCACTCGAGCGCGCCAGCTATGCATGTATTTTGGAAGATTGACCGTGGGCTCAGCCTGCACCAATAGACGGCGGCGGTAACGTCCGCGTAAGCGTCCAATTGGCGGCTCGCTAGGCCCCAGAATCTCTATACCGTCCGCTCTAGGGGCGAGTGAAACAATTTTTTTGGCCAGTGCTTCGGTTTTCTTCAAATCTTCACCCGATATAATGACAGCGGCCAATTTTCCAAATGGCGGCAGCAATAAGGCCTCGCGCAATCCCAGCTCCGCAGAGATAAAGCGCTCGCGATCTCCTGCGGCTAGGGCCGATAACGCCTCATGGTCTGGCTGATGGGTTTGAATGAGGGCATGGCCTGGCTTATCGGCGCGCCCTGCTCGCCCCGCAACTTGCACTAATGTCTGATAGGTCCGCTCACCTGCGCGAGGGTCACCGCCCGCGAGCGCTAAGTCTCCGTCGACAACGCCTACAAAGGTAAGGTTTGGGAAGTTATGACCTTTGACAATCATTTGCGTACCGACAAGGACATCAATATCGCCCTGTTCCATCCGCGCCATGCGCGCGGCAATTTCGGCAGGATTACCCGCCGTATCGGATGAGAAAACCTCAATCTTAGCGTCTGGAAAATGCCGCGCTGCCTCTTCGGCAACACGTTCCACGCCAGGCCCTACTGCAGTGAGGCTATCCTCGGCCTTACACTCAGGACACGCCGTGGGCATGCGCATTGAAAATCCAGTTTGATGACAAACTGCGCGCCCTGTCCTGCGGTGCTCAACAAGCCAGCTATCCGTATCGGGACTTTTCAGCTTTTCACCGCAATTTCGGCAAATGATCAGCGGCGCATAACCACGGCGGTTCAGATAGAGCATCGCTTGCTCCCCGCGTCCAAGAACGGTTTTTGTGGCCTCAATCAAGGGCGTGGAAATAAAGTTACCTTTTTCGGGCGGATGATCTTTCAAATCAACCAAATCAATTTCAGGCAGCGTCACGGCCCCTGGGCGCTCAGGCAAAATTACATGGGCGTAGCGCCCTGTTCTGGCATTAACCAAGCTCTCAAGGGACGGCGTTGCCGAAGCAAGCACAACGGAGTGCCGCGCAATTTTTGCACGCACAACGGCCATGTCGCGGGCGTTATATATAACGCCCTCTTCTTGCTTATAAGATGTGTCGTGTTCTTCATCGACAACGATCAAGCGCAGCTTTGGAAAAGGCAAGTAAAGCGCCGAGCGCGCCCCGACAACTAATTGCGCGCGGCCCTGCGCGACCTCGCGCCATACGCGGCGGCGCGGGGCGTCACCAAGCTGTGAATGCCAAGGCGCGGGCGCAGCGCCAAAACGGGCTTCAAAACGCGACATTCCAGCTTGAGTCAGCGCGATTTCCGGCACTAATATCAGGGCCTGCCCCCCCTCCTTCAACGCTTCCGCAACGGCTTCAAAATAAACCTCTGTCTTACCCGACCCTGTCACGCCGTCGAGCAGGCTTACATTAAAATCACCCTGCGCAACTTGGGCAATTAAATCATCTGAGGCCCCTCTCTGGGCAGACGTAAGCGTCTTGCCGCCATGCTCAGAATTGGGCACATCAAAAGGCGCATCCACTGGAAGGCTCCGCGCCGTTAACCCGCCCGCGCCTTCAAAACCTCGTACAACCCCAGAGCTAACGCCGGCCCGCTCAGCTATCTCTGAAGCTCTTGCTGGAAATGGGCCGCCGCGCTCTAAAATAGCGTGACGCGCAGCGCTCATCTTCGCCGGCAAAGCTCCGCTGGGCGCGAACTGCGTCACGAGCGGACTCGGATCGAGCGCTTTGTAACTCCTCACGACCATGCGCAAGACAAGCCCCGGAGAGACGCAATTATATTTCGCTGTCCATTCAATGAATTTGAGCATCTCAACCGAAAGCGGCAGGGTGGATTTGACTTGCGCGACATCTTTGAGTTTCCGTGTCCCATCATCATCGACAACATCAAAGACAACGCCCAGCTTCATTTGCTTGCCTATAGGCGCAAAAACGAAATCTCCGCGCTTCACAGCCATCCCATGCGGGATACGGTAATCAAATGCGCCTGGGACATTCACAGGAAAAAGGATTTGGGCATTTTGTGCGGCCATGATTCGTGATAGCAGACCTGAAAGAAGAATCGTCCCCCAATTGGAGCCTCCCATGAAGTTTTTTGTTGATAGTGCAGACCTCGACGCCATTACCGAGTTAAATGATATTGGTTTGGTCGATGGCGTGACGACAAATCCGTCTATCATCGCCAAATCTGGCCGCGACTTTAAAGAGGTCATCAAAGAGATTTGCAACATTACTGAGGGTCACGTTAGCGCCGAAGTCGTCGCTATAGAAGCTGACAAAATGATCGAAGAGGGTCGTCACTTGCGTAAAATTGCCAGTAACGTCTGTGTCAAGCTGCCCCTCACGATGGACGGGCTGAAAGCCTGTAATGTATTATCCCGCGAGGGCACCCCGACCAATGTCACCCTCTGCTTCTCGGCTAATCAAGCCCTGCTAGCTGCCAAATGCGGCGCTACATATATATCGCCCTTTATTGGACGTTTGGACGACCTGTCTCTCGACGGAATGGAGCTTATTCAAGATATTCGTCTCGTATACGATAATTATGGTTTTGAGACGGAAATTCTAGCGGCCTCTATCCGTAATGCCAACCACGTCAAAGACTGCGCGCTAGTCGGCGCGGATGTAATGACAGCACCGCCAAATGTCATCAAAGGATTGGCCAATCACGCTTTGACCGATAAAGGCCTCGCCGCCTTCATGGCAGATTGGAAAAAATCGGGTCAAACTATCCTTTAACGAACCGTATCTGCAAAGACCCGTAACTGCCTTCAAACCTTGTCATTCGCGTTAGAAATTGCGACGGATACCTTATGCGCTTAATTAGTTCATCCCTCCTGATAACAGCTGTAATTGCAGTAAGCCTATCTGGTTGCGGCGGCGGCAATAGCAGCTCACCTCCTACACCTGTGATAACGGCACCTCCTCCTCCTCCTCCTCCCCCCCCTCCTCCTCCGCCGGCGCCAAGCGGAGAACGCTATGCGCAAAAAATATTCGATAATGTCGACCGCATCTCGGATATAAGATTTGGGACGGGCTTACGAACAGGTGAAGACCAGGCCCTGTTCATGGATGTCTATGTTCCGCAAGGAGACACCGAGACAGAACGGCCCGTAATGATCTTTGCGTTTGGCGGCGGCTTTGTAAGCGGGTTTAGGCGCGACCCGCTGATTTCAACAATTGCAGTCGATTTTGCTCGCCGCGGCTATGTTACCGCCTCAATTGATTACCGCCTCTTTGAAGAGGACCCTATCACAGAGGATGACCTGAATATTTCCATCATAGAAGCTATGCATGATATGAAAGCTGCTGTGCGCTTCTTCCGTGAAGATGCCGCAAGTAATGACACTTACGGCACGCGGAGTGATAAAATTTTTGTTGGCGGCGTATCGGCGGGCGGAATTATGGCGTCATTTTCGGGAGCGCTTGACGTCAATGACGACCTGTCCACCGGCGTATCGGATTTTCTATCGGCAAATAATGGCCTGGAGGGCAATAGCAGCTCGAATATTTCGGTATCCTCTGACGTTCAGGGCGTATTTAGTATATCAGGAGCGGTCACAAATTTCCTCTGGATTGAAGAAAACTCAGCCCCAATTTATGCAGCTCATGAAGAGTTTGATACAACTGTCCCCTGCCGGTTTGCGAGTTCTAGCCAAGGCGCTCCGTTTGCGGGCGGCTGTGATATGGTGCCTCGCGCCCAAAGTTTTGACGTTCCGGCTGAACTTTACCTTGTTGAAGGGTCAGATAACCATGTGGGTTACAGCTTGAGCCAATATAATGATTTTTTAGAAAAGGCCGCGATATTTTTCAAAGCCAGATTAGACTAAATTCCTTATACTTTAACTCTTCCTAAACCATAAAGCGCGACTCTGTGGCCTTCTAAGAAGGGCTGAATATGACACTCCGAATACTCTTTATGTCTTCACTAGCGCTGGCACTCTCGGGCGGCCTTTCGGCCTGCTCTACTGTCACGGAAAATATCCCGACAGTGAAAATTGAACGCAAGGCAAAACGCGTGAAGACTGTAGAAACGCGCCACACCGTTCAACAGGCAAGCTACGCAGCGCCCAAAGTCCAACGGGCAGAGGCCGCAATGGTCTGTGAAAATGACAATATGCGGGCCCGCGCTGCAGATCGAAATATGAAAAATGACATGGCGCGTGTGCTTATCCTGGAGGAAGGCGGACGCGCTTCAAATGTCATCGCCGATGTTGAAGTTAATTGCCGTGATTATTTCGAGCATCAACAGTCGCGTTCAACAAGAACAGTAGAAAACGTCCCAGCTTACACAGTTCAGCAATCTGCCCCAACACCCGTCTATTCGCCGCAGTCAAATAAAGCAATAATCGCAGCGCCAGCCCCGGTTACGGCAACGCGTACTAAGCCAAGGGTCGTTAAAGCCGCCACTGAGGTGCAAGCCGCAGACGGTTACTATTATTCCATTAAGAGAGGCGACACCTTATATGGTATCGCCCGCGATAATTGTTCATCTGTAAATGATATTTCCCGCTTAAACGGAATTTCTGACCCTACGAAAATTGAAATTCATCAAATTATTCGCCTGCCCGCTAAGAAATGTAACGCCAGAAATTAGGCCGAATAACTAGGTCAGTAACTAACCCAAGATTACACTCTAAGCCTATTTAATGGCCTTCAAACGCGGCGTAACCTTTTCTTCCTTTTGAAGGACGGGATACTTTGCTGCGGCGTCGGCTCTGGCTGCATCGGCTGCAATCATACTCGAGCCCACTGAAACGCCGCCAATGGCTGCGTAGCGTTCAAGCTTTTGCTTTTGGACCATGTTAATTTTACGAAGCGTATCAATGTCTTCCATCGCCGCTGTAAATTTAGCATTGAGGTTTTCGAATTCAACTTTAGACCGCGCCAGCGCACGAGAGTTACGCTCGACTTCATCAGCTTTTCCGCGAAAGCGCGTTTCATTACGATCATTACGCTCGCGTTCAGATTCTAGCTGATTACGCAGAGTAATAATTTCCTCATCGAAATGGGTGGACATGTTATCTTTGATGCGAACCTGAGTATTGAGCTGATCGATGCGGCTCTTAAGCGCTAAAGTTTCATCATCACGGCGTGTGAGTGTATCTTCATAGACATTCTTTTGCGTCTTAAGGTCATATTTCGCATTTTCTAAAGCACCATTTGCCTCGAAATAGCGTGTCTTCATCTCATTAAAGTCTAGACGTAAATTCTTAAGCTCGACTTCAGCCGTATCGCTTGATTTAGATTTTGTATCCAGCCGGTTGGAAAGCTCTTCAATGCTTTTAGATAGCTCCATAACTCTGTGATTCTGGGTAGACAAAGCCCCGGCTTGCTGCGCAACTTCGTCTTGGAGGTTTTGGTTACTCATTTGAACGGTCGCAAGGCGCTCATCTTTTTGCGTTAGCTGGCTAGACAGCGTTTCGATTTCCCTGCCCTGCTTGACCAATTTCTCACGGTCGCCCACTTCGCGGTCTTTACGCTGCGCGACTTCGGCCTTAGCGTTTTCAAGTGTCTGACGCATTTCATTGTGCTGGCGCTCAAGATTAATAAGTTTATTCTCTTGCTCTGATGCCCATTCCGTTTTCTGCTCAAGCTTTTTAGCGGTTGTTTGCAGGTCTGTTTTGAGTTGTGCTGTTTCGGCTTCAAGGCGGTCCACATGACGTAAACCCGCCTCCATTTTAGCAATCGTCTTATTGAGCGAAGACATACGTTTGGCCGCCAAGTTTTGCTGTTCAGCGCTGGCTTTGAGCTCACCTGCAATAAAATCAACGGACTCACGCGCTTGCTGGATATCATCTTTCGAGGCTGTTTTCCCTGCCACAGAGGCCGACGGCGTATAAACAGGGGATAGTCCGCCGCTAGGCTTTGGAAGTTCTGTGGTCATTTTTTCACGCTTAAAAAAGTTCATGGATTCCCCCCCGGGAAAGGTCGTTAAAATGGGATTTGCGCGGTAGCCAGCGCGAATCAATAAAGTTAACGAACCATAAACACGTGATTCCGACAAGCAGGAACACGCTTAGCGCCTATAAATACTAAGAGAGGGTTAACAATATCGTCTCACACCCGAAACGATATATGTTCAAACGCCTATTGCTCACATCCGTAGAAATAATTCCCACAAAGATTCATGTTGTGAACAAATGTCCCAAGATTGCGACATTACCCACGCCAGCTTCTAGTTCAAAGAGGCAAACTGGAAATTATCATATACTGTATTCAGGTTAGAGCGAAGGACGGGCCCTGGCTGAGTCATAACGACCGGTTGTAGAATTACTTCAGGACAAAGCGCCATGTCATAAACAGTCGTCACGGCGTCAGGACATAGATGTGTTTGAAGTTCAGGCACCTCAGTCTGAGGTGCAGATACAGGCTCAATTTCGGGCTTTGCAGTCTGAGAGGTCGCCATAGGCGCGACAACAGGTGCTGGCGCCGAAATAACAGAGCAAGCCGCAAGGTCAAATACGTGAGTTATACCATCTGAACATAACTGGCTCTGCTTGATTGCAACGGGCGCCGGGTCTTGCTTAACGGTATAGACCTGTTTTGGCGTATAAGGCTGTGCATGAGCAGGTGAAATACGGCGGAGCAATCCGCGCGCTGTATCCTGGTCAAACTTCAAACGCATTTGAAGATACACGCCTTTGCGTGAATATTCAGCAGCCTCGAAATCGTCATCCTTAAATCCCTTGACGTTGTAACCTGCTGAAACCCAAATATTCTTAGCGGGGCTAACGCCGATGCTCGGACCATAGCTATATTGTGCTGACTTCGTTCCATTAGAGGTCATATAGGAGCCGCGCAGCCCAATATCGATTTTCTCTGTCACGTCAAAGCGAGCTTCACCGCCCAATAGGTGATTCCAGCTCTTGAGCTTTTTCCCTGCAAGCTCTGTGCTCACATGCTTGACGCCGTAATTAGCTGTTGCTTGCAAGCGGTCCGTAATCATTTGGTTCACGGCAAAATTATTGACGATCTTTGTCTCTGTCTCGCCGCGCGCATTTTTATCATGACTAACGTCGAAACGGTCAAAGATAATCGTGTCTTCATCACGTGGACGCCAGGCACCGCCAAGGCGAATGTCAAGCTGGCTTGTTTTTTGGGACTGATCGCTTGGGGTATTAAACAATGCGCGAGCAGAACCCGCCAATGATAATTCTTCAGACAATTCACGGGCTACGCCTGCAGTCGCCGTGATCGTATCGCCAATGGATGACTTACGGCCTTCTAGGCGCGCAGATCCGCTCATGACGTCATTGCGGTACGCCGCGCCGACATAGGCAGAGGTAAAATCTTCATTGGTTTCTAGCGGCGAGATCGCAGCATCGGGCGCGACTTCGATGAAGGCACCTTTTTGATCAATCACGTTACGATTACGTAGCCCGCCGGAAGCTGACCAGTTCTCATTGAGTTGAACCTGTTGGTCCAGCCCGACAGTTGCGCCAAGGCGGCGGCCAGAATCATTGGTCAAGAGGTCAGAATTGGCTGAAACTGTTGTGCCTTTCCAAGGCGTCGCTGAAACGCCTAGGATTGTGTTATTGCTCTTTGTATCAGCTCCGTTCAACATTTCATGGCGAATAGACACCGTCGCCTTATCCTTGATATTCTTATCAACGCCAATTGTTGTGCGCTGTGGATAAGCGCTCACTTCGTCTTTACCGCCCAAAGGCTGCTCATGACTAAGCTGCACAGTTGCGTCAAACTTAGGAACGCGAACAGAGGCGCGGCCAATAGCGAGGAGTGATTGACGGTCTTCCGCCCCAACGATTTCATCTTTGCTCGCGCGCAGTCCGCCGCTAACCGTCAGGAGCTCGCCTTGATGCGTTGCGACAACTTCAGCTGTGTTGCGCGAATTACCTGAGGTCAAATTTTCCTCACGGAAGGCTTGCCCTTCAACACTACGGCTACCTCGGCGGCCCGTTTTCTCATCTTCGAACTCATCGAATTTATAGCTACCCTTTGCACCATAACGGCGAACACCTGTGGTGTTGGAGTTAGATTGACCGACCCCATATCCAGCTTCTTCTTCGCGGAAATACGCCTCACCTGAAAAATTCTCTGAGGTATGGATGACTTCCGCAAGCATAGCTTTGGACACGCCGTCATTTACAGAACCATTATTTTCAGTGACGGCGAATTCTGCGCGCAATTGTGTATTGTCAGTAACCTGGGCGATAACATCGATGCCGACTTGGTTTTGTTCAATGCCGCCTTGAAGGTTAGAGCCGTCTTCATGAATGAAGGTAGACCCGATTTGAACCTTATCATTTATGATTTGTGTCTGAACACGACCGCCAAATGTAATATTGCGCTCCGCATCCTCAGACGTTTCATAGTCGACGACAATAACATTCGGGTTAAACTCAGTATCAGACACATCTACTGGCAAGCGGAAGATGAGCTGACCCGTATAATAATCAAGCGTGTAATCGAGATAACGCACCATGACCTTACGGTCTAGGACGATGTCAGGACGGAAACGGTCGCGTGTTTCAACCACAATCTCTTCAGATTGTGCGAGGATACGCTGGCTAGCGAGTTGATAGGTTCCGCTTGTGCCGTCCGCAGCAATCTCATCCTTGGCAAAACCCTGGTTGGTTTCAGCTGCAAAGCCTAGAACCTGCAGATTATCACCAAGATACTCGGCTTTTAGGCCTGATAGGCGGCGGTTATAAGACGTCAAACGGCCCTCAGTGATATTGGTGTCATAGTCACCAAACATCGCATAAGCCTGACGCTTCTCGAGTTTTATGTAAACGGGGTAGCGGCTAACGCCCTCAAATTCTTGGTAAGAACGATCACCATAAAGCGTATAATAAGCGTTCGGATCAATTTCACCCAAGAAATCACCTTCTTGATTGCCGGTTTGCTTATGCTTGGATGTATCTACAGACATGGTCATCAACCAATTGCCTTTGATCATCCCTTTGGCGAAGAATGCAAAACGGCCATCTTTGATAACGTCTTTGCCTTCGGTCTCGCCGAGCGCAATGGCATTGCCTTGAATATCGTCATAACCGACTGACCCTTCAGCCAAGCCGACAAGGATCCAGTCGCGCTTCTCAGGTTCCATATACATATAGATTGGAACTTTTCGCCCATTATCGAGCGTCGCGATTACAGTAACTTTGCCAGTTTTAAGCGTTGGCTCAAGCTTGACCTTAAGCATGCCGTCCGCGCCGACAGAAAAGTCCTGACGCGCAGAAAGCGGCGCAATGAGATCATTCGTTTGTTCGATCAAGCGGTTTTCACCTGTTTCGTCGTAAAGGCGGTAAGGCGGCTCAACATCAATTGTTGTAATACGGCCAGCATGAACAGGGCGGCCAGCTTCGTCTTCCATCCGAATAGCAACGATTGGAACTGTGCGGCCATCGGCCACCAATGTCGATTGGTCTGGCATCGCTATAGCGCGGGCAATGTTTTTGACGAAAGAAATTTCTTCGCGCAATGTTTTTATAACTGTGCCGCTACGGTCTTTAACTGTCGCGATGATTTCGTTACGGCCTTCGAGAAGGTCAACGCCGCGCCAGCGGCTAATCATAACGCTACGGTCAGAGTTACCATCTTTACCCGCAAAGTTCATATCTGAAACGAGCTTACCATTAACGGTAATAGCAATAATCTGGTCTGCGCCGTGCTTAATACCGATATTTGTCGACGGTTTGGATGGCGTGCGGTTCGTATCTGGGTAAACCCAGTCAATCTCTGCACTTTGGTTTTCAAGCCACGTCACGTCGTAATCTCTATATTCTTTGGCATCGTTAAAGACTTCTGCCTCAATAACCTCTTCGCGTGCACCTGTTTGCTTAAGATAGAAATTTGCGCGCCAGATACCGCCGCCTTGAGCGTCGATGAATTTAGAGTTCACAGCCCCTGCATAGCGCGTATTCTCTTCGCATTGCATTAATTCAAAGCCTTGCGGTAGCGTCTCTTGGTCAACCTGGACGACATGAGTGCCCTCGGTCACACCTTCAAAGTGAAACAATCCGTCAGGGTCGGAAACAACATAGGCGCCTGTTTCCATATAGAGGCGTACGCCTTCAACGCCGACGCCGCGCTCAATATCGCGTGCCCAATCCTCATCGCCGTCACAGCTTTTCTCAGAGATACGGCCGACAATGGTCGAGCGCGAACGAAATAGGTCTTCGCGCAAACGGACGCCCGCGCGGGCGATATTTGAAAGCTGTTCGCCATTGCGGTCACGCACGACAGCTTCATTGACGGCGTCGCCCATAGGCGCGCCAGGACCAATCTCCAGAGCGTAATCAAGCGAAATTGTTTCGCCTGGCTGGACAAGGCCCATGGGAAATGTCAGCAGCGTTGCATTATCAGAAATTTGCGGATCGTCGATGCTGTCTTGCACAGCGCGCGATGTCCCTTGAACATAACGAAACCCTACCGGCAGCGTATCATAAAGCATGACAGGCGCAGCAACAGCGCCGCGATTTTCGATTGTCACGGTGTAATTTACAAAATCACCAACATCGCCGTAAGAGCGATCAGCGGTTTTATTGACGACTAAATCTGTATCGGGGTCGAGCGGAATGTCGAAGCGCAATGGCCCCTCAATGCCCAGGTTGAAGTCTTCACCAAAAGACGCCTGCGTAATGACAAAGCTACCATCTGAAAATTGAGTAAAACTCTCTGCAGGCAAAACAGATGAGAAACGGTAGCCCTCAGGCGGATCTACTTTAATGGCGTAATTACCGGTTCCAACGACGGGGTAGCGGAATTCACCCGCGCCCATTTCATAAATCAACCCGCCAGAATCCTGGACTTCGTCGCCGCTGATAACTTCTGATGGGAAGGTTGAAAAACCATCTACGCCCAAAACAGCCGCCTCGTTATTGGTATCCAAATCGATGAGCGTGATGACCGCGCCGTCAATCAACTCGCCTGAAACGGAGCTAAAGACGCGGTTAAGCGGATTTACAAGTGCGGTATCGACAGTTACGTCGGTCGCGTCGAATGTGTCGATATAGCGAGCCGTTAGCTGGGTGTTAGCGCCAACGCTCAACTCATTGTCATTTACTGTGGAGGCCGCCAAGGTTGACGGCACATAGGCCCAAAACTCGCCTGAATTGGGATCGGATTCATATAAGCGCAGAACGATAACGTCGCCCGTATCTGCGGTGATTGTAATATTTAATGTATCAATAGCGCCGGAGTCGAGGTTTTGCCCCGTATCAGTTACGCGGACAAACATAAGCTCGCCGGCAAGATAAGTCGTTGCAGGCGTCAAAGGCACTTCAGTCTCTAACTTAACCAGACCGCCGCCAGTCGTGACAGGATCTCCTACAGATTGAAAGGTCCCCGACAAATCACCAGAGGGACTAAAATCAGACCCGTTAATACTGCGGAAAATTGGAGACGGCGCCGTAGGCGAATGACGGAAAAATTCGATAATAGCAGGGCTAGGCGCAGGACGGATTGTAAAAACAGCGCGGTTCGTTGCGACGTTCTCAGTCTCTCCGCCAACACTATAGCTGACCGAAGCCACGTTTACGACATCAGTCCCGAAGTCCTGTGCGTAGGCGCCGTTGCTCCCTGCAATCCATGCAGAGGCAGCTAAAGCTATCGTGCCTATGTTATGTTTAAACGTTTTGGTCAATTTTTCCTTGTCCACAGCCAGAGGAAGAGAGCCGGTTCGCGAGAACCGTTTTTCTACATGATAATCTGCCGCCCCTTGGGGCGGCAGATTGCTATAGTGAGAAACTATCCGTTATTTCACGAATGCGCGGATAGTGACCGTACCTGTTGTCGAAACAGCAGGAGATACAGGGGCCGGCAATGTTGCGCTTGTCAGATTAATGACACACGCACCGCCAGTACAATCAGTGTTTGCAGCCGGAAGAGCCGGTGAAGCAAATGATCCGCCTGTAAAGTCGCCGCCAAAGATAGCGCCAGCAAAATCTAGCTCATCAGCCAAGACGTCATTGATAACAATGTCAGTCGCAGCCGTTGAGCCTGTATTTTCAACCGTAATTACATATTCTACACATGCGCCAGGGATACTATATCCGCCAGTAGCTGAGCCAGGAATAACAGTACAGCCTGTACCGTCTTCAGAGTGGATAGTGACAGCTTTAGACGCCGCCACTTCCGCAGCCGCTACAATATATGTACCTGTTGCAGAATGATCGCCAGCATTAGCGCCTTCATTGGCTGTACCTGAACCGTCAGCAAGAACGTTTTCAGCAGCGCCCGTAAGGTCGTTACCGTCGCCGTCAGCTGTTACAGGGTCGCCCGCATTTGGAGACGCCGCAGGTTCTAATGTATCAGCAACTAATGTTAGATCAGCTGTGTTGGTATCAGCCGCGCCGACAGGAATGTCTTGCGTGACAACAACCCAAAGAACATCATCAGGGCCAAGTTCTGGCGGATTTAGCGGATCATAAGTAATCGCCGCGCCGTCGCCAGCACCTGGTTCGTAAATTCCATCACCATCATCGATGTAATATACAAGAACAGGTGTTGCGCCTGCTGGATCATCTGTATCAATATCATCTCCGCCTTCTTCAACAACTGTCAAAGAATAAGCTTGCGTGTCGTTACCTTCGTTGGTCACAGAGAAGATGAGTTCTTCATCCGTCGCGCCGGGCGCAACAGTGTTATCTCCATTAGAAGCAACTGTCAGATCGATTAAGCGGTCAACCGTGAATTCTGTTGGGCCATTTGGATCGCCTGGATCACTTGTGTCGATAGTTGGCTGCGTTACGCCGCCAACGTCATATGTAAGCGTAAACGTGTTTTGCACATTTGTGCCAGCTGGCGTTAATTGCGCATGTGCGCTTCCCGCTGTAAAGACTGTAAGAGCAGTAGCCCCCAACAGACCTTTTAGAATTGTATTCTTGGTCATCATAACCCACTTCCTTTTTTTGTTAGTGCGTGTCTTATATGCAAAGTTGGTTAAATCACCGCTTATAAGCGTAGTTAACCAACCCCTAAACAGGTCTTAAAACTCGTTAACAATTGGACAAAAATTCCATATATTTCAGCAGCTTAAAATATTC
This sequence comes from Hellea sp., assembly GCA_039977295.1. Lineage (GTDB taxonomy): Bacteria > Pseudomonadota > Alphaproteobacteria > Caulobacterales > Maricaulaceae > Hellea. The sequence continues at coordinate 92,769 of JBDWDN010000009.1, forward strand.
GTCAAATTGAAGTCTTAACTCCCTGTTTAGGGTTTCAAAATTTTATTTTTAATTGAATCTTCAAAGAAAAATAAAGGCGTCTACACGAACGGTAAAAATTAAACGCTTCTCACCATCTAGGCGAGAAAGGCAAAATTATGCGCCAAAACCATCTATAGCGCATAAAAAAACCCGCCAAAAAGACGGGTTAAATTTGATAGCCTTTTAAGGGCTGTAATTTTTAGCGTTTATTTGAGAACGCCTTTAAACGACAAATTCCCCGTCTCTCCAACAGCAACAGGGCCAGCGACAGTCCAGCGGATATGCGTGATATCTTCTGCTGTTGCTGTGCGCACAACTCCATCGTCGCCGATAGAGCGAAGCGCTGTGCGATCCGCGAAGGTTTGGCCACCATCTGCGGAATAAACTATACTAGCGCCGTTTCTAGTCGCGGACCCGTCCATATACTTTATCTCAGAGGGAACAGGCATTGTTAGAACCAAATCTGAAGCAGGCGCAGCGTCATCATTGGTAAAGCTGAGCGTATAGACGACGCGCTCTCCGGGGATAACAAGCTCGGCAGGACCGCGTGTCACGCTCTCTGTGCCGTCTGGCATTTGGACAACAACCTCTTTCTCCACACTTTGCTTAGCGGTGAGAGCGGACGCCGAAGCTGACACTAGAAGTGAAGCTGAGGCCATAAGGGCGAATGCAAGGTGACGCATAGATATCTCCGTCGGTTAGTAAGTTTATTTGCCGTGACCTTACGCGGGTATACTTAATAGAAATCTAATGGGGCTGTGATTTTTCGGCGGCATTTATCCACCGTTCATCTTCCCTCTTTAACGAACCATTAACCCAGGATTTAAGCTTTTATTAAACTCTGTTTCTTGACAGATATTTTGAACCTTCTCCCTAGTAAGGTGACCTGACCCCGTCTCGGCGGGCGATATTTAGGGATGAAGGGATGGGCATGCGCCTCAACACATTAGTTACACTCGGCGCTTCAGCCGCTTTTGGCATCATGGCCGTTGTGTTAGCTCGCGGCTGGATCAACGACGCGATTGAAAATGAGTTTCGGGATAGCCGTCCTGTTGCAGCCGTGACGGCTGCGCCAGTGCAAGGGGTGCCCGTTGTCATCGCCGCCAATGATTTAGGCTTTGGCGATGAGCTTACGGGCGAAGCCTTGCGCGTCGTAAATTATCCCGAAGATGCTGTCCCTTTTGGAGCTTACGCGTCATTGGATGAAGTTTTTACTGATTTGTCAAAGCGCACTGTTGTCTTAGCTCAGATGCGGGCGAATGAACCATTGATGGATTATAGGATTAGCGGTCCGGGCGGAAAAGGATCTTTATCGGCCCTTATTTCCGAAGGCTACCGAGCGGCCGCAATTCGCGTTGACGATGTTAGCGGCGTGGCTGGGTTTATTGTGCCAGGTGATTTTGTTGACGTTATATATGCGCGAAATTCTTCCCCGCTGCGTGACACCCAAGATTTAACAGCCGACATACTGCTCCAAAACGTCAAAGTGCTGGGTATTGACCAAAACCTGAATGAAAACTCAAGCGCGGCAGATATTGCGCGCACTGTTACGGTAGAAGTGAAAAACACAGACGCGCAGCGCTTACATCTGGCCCTTGAGAGCGGCACGCTGTCACTGACGTTACGCTCCGTTGGAGAGACAAGCGAAATAGCCGCGCAAACCGTCAAAGCCTCACAGCTCGGCAAAGCGCCTGTGAAAATAGCGCGCCGCCGCACAGGCAATCCCTTTGTTGCACCTAAGCCCGAGGGATCAAATGTCGCACAAGTGACGATTATCCGCGGCGATGTCCGCGATGAGGTTTCCGTGGTGCGTGAAGAAGAGACATTAGAATTGGCAGGTGGATAAAATGAAACGCACATTTATAAATTCTGTCTGTTTCGCCTTAACAGCAACGGCCTTAGTAAGCTCGCCTGCAACAGCGAAGTCTTGGGTTGATAATAGCTCTGCCAAAACACGCGTTGCCGCAAAAGTCGTCAAAGACGATATGGTTTTAATGCGCACGGAAGCAGCATTCAAAGAAGTGCGCGTCGCCAATGCCGACATTGCCGACGTCGTCGTTCTAACGGATAAATCATTCCAAGTGATGGGCAAAGCCAGCGGCAAAACCAATGTTATGCTCTATGACGCCCAAAAGCGCCTTGTCGACATCGTTGATGTCACTGTCGGCTTCGACATGGCAGGCCTGAAAAAATCGCTTTTTGAAACCTTTCCCAGAGATAAGATAGACGTGCGCAATATGGCGGGCGGAGTCTATCTCTCAGGCGAGGTCGCTAATGACTCTGTGTCACGTCAAGCTGAAAAAATTGCCGAAGCCTACGCCCCTAAGCGCGTCACAAATGGCCTTTCCATTCGCGATTCACATCAGGTTATGCTGGAAGTTCGTTTCGTAGAAGCCACGCGCGACGTCGTGAAAGAGCTAGGTATTGGATTACTGACGCAGCGCGCAGGTGACTTTGGATTTCAAACAGGCGCGGCGCTCGCTAACCCTGTTTTATCTGGGGTTTTACAAGGCGGCTTTGGCAGGGCAACACTGGACGCGTCGATTGAAGCTCTGGAAGAAAAGGGCGTCATTCGCACATTGGCGGAACCAAACTTAGTGTCTATGTCCGGGGAAACGGCAAGTTTCCTTGCGGGCGGTGAGTTTCCTATTCCCGTGCAAGCAGATCTGGGCCAGGTCACGATTGAGTTTCGTCAATTTGGCGTAGGACTATCCTTTACGCCGACTGTTTTAGATGACGGCATCATTAATCTCAAAGTGGCGCCCGAAGTCAGCCAGCTTGATAATACAAATTCCGTGCGCGTCGGCGGCGTTGAAGTCCCTGCCCTGCGGGTACGCCGCGCCAATACCACAATCGAACTTCGTAATTCGCAGAGCTTTGCGATTGCAGGCTTACTGCAAAATGAGAGCAGCAACCGCAAAACACAAACACCTTGGATTGGCGATGTGCCTATCCTAGGCTCACTCTTCCGCTCAACCCGCTACCAAAAAGCGGAGACGGAACTTGTGATCATAGTCACCCCACGCCTCGTGCAACCGGTCTCTGATATTTCAGAGCTCGCCTCTCCGCTCGACCGTCTCTCTATCCCCGGAGATATGGAGAGCTTTATAGGCGGCGCTTTGGAAGGACCGGTTGCCGATAGCGGCGGCCTGTCAGGAAGCTACGGCTATGCGCGTGAATAGGAGAAACACAATGAAATTTATTATACCGGCTTTGAGTCTTTTAGCCCTCTCGGCCTGCGCGACAACGCAGCCTGCCTTGCAGAGCGGCTCATCTCAATTTGGCGATGCCGTTAGGCATAATATTGCCGCTCATGCTGTGGCCCCTACGGCTGAGCAAAAGGCTGATACCTTTATTCCTGCGGACGCTACAAAGCGCTCAAAAGCGCGCGAAAATTACCGCAACGGCTTAACACCTGACCCCACTCCGTTAATAACAACCGATTAGAAAGAAGACTACAATGACCATCTCGGCATTATCAAAGTCCATCGCATTTTTAGGCTTTTTTCGCGCCGGAGAATTTTTCGCGAATGCCTGATGTCAGTGTGAGCCTAATGGCAGAAGATTTAAGGAGTGGGAGATGACCCAAAACACAATGACGCCCACAGACCTTATTGAGAGCATTGATATTGACGGCGATGACGGCTTAGCCATCCCGGCCTGCGAGACTGATATTCTTCTTTTAGATAACACGATCAGCGAAACGCCTGTTCTGCCTAGCCCGCCGCCTCAAGACGGCGCGAATTGCATAGCCGTAATGGGCGCTGCAGGAGGCGTCGGCGTTACGAGCCTGTGCATCCAAATGGCGCATGACTTAGCTATCGAGTCCCAAAAGAAATTACAAAAAACAAGCAGATCTAAAGAAGCTAGAATTTGTTTAATTGACCTAGACTTCGAAGGTGGATCTAGCGCCCATCATCTTGACCTCACCCCTAGCCTATCAATGTCTGACCTGATACAATCTCCTGAGAATATTGATCGAGCTTTAATTTCCGCATTGGTGACAACACATGCCTCAGGTATGGATCTTCTAGCTGCGCCAAATACGCTTGGCGGAAACGATATGGCCAATCCCCTAGTTGTCGTCGCGCTTCTCGACCTAGCGTGTCAAATGTATGATCACGTTATCATAGATGTCCCGCGTTATTGGCGTCCCTGGAACATGGCCGCTATTGGCGGAGCGGATAAGTTTGCAATCGTGACCGACCTGACCATTCCTTCATTGCATTTGGCGCGTATGCGCATGAATGCCATCGAGGAAAAGCTTGACGGAACTATACGCGCAGAAATAATTTTGAACAAATATGAGCGCCGTTCATTCCGAAATGCACTACGCCAGAAAGACGCTGAAATCGCCTTGAAGCGTGGAGTCAGCGCAACAATTTGCGTTGATACAGAGACGCTCCGGGAAGCCATTAATTGCGGTGAACCCTCAGGTGTTATCCGCCCAGATAGCCGTTATGTAAAAGATGTACGATACGTTCAAAAAATCATGCAAAAACAGCATGATACTGCAGAACGTTCAGCCGCATAAACCCTTATTTAAGGGTAATCCTCAACCGGGCCTTAGGAGCCTTTTGATAGGCTTTTAAAATGGGAAGATTTTCAAAATTACTCGGCACTATCGAAACAGCCCCGGCGGCGCAAAGCGTTCAGGCGGCCACCCCGATAGCTGGCACGCCTCAAGACCTTATAGAGGTTGTTAACAGCGCGCCTATCACGCCCGAAAAACCCGCGGAAAAACGGGCTACGAACGACAAGGCATCTGCCGAAACAGATTGGCTAAACACCAAGATCAAAATGCATAGCCGCCTGATTGACGAGATTGATTTGGCGGCATTGGACGGCATGGAAACGCCTGCTCTGCGCGCTAAAGTCCACGACATTGTGACAGAGTTGGTTCATGAAGACCGCCTGAAACTAAATCAAACCGAGATAAAAAAACTGTCTTCGGGAATCTATGATGAGATGACAGGGCTCGGCCCCTTAGAGCCTATTCTGCAAGATGATTCCATATCGGATATTTTGATAAATACCCATGAGCAAGTCTATATTGAACGCCGCGGCGAACTTGAATTATCGGGTGTACGCTTTGCAGATGAAGCCCATCTACTCCGCATTATTAACCGCATTGTTTCAACGGTTGGCCGCCGCGTCGATGAGAGCCAACCGCTTTGCGACGCCCGCCTTTTAGACGGGTCACGCGTCAACGTCGCTATCGCGCCAATCGCTGTTGATGGACCGCTGGTCTCCATTCGGAAATTCTCAAAGACGCCGTTTACGCTGGACAAATTGGTCGAGTTTAACGCCGTGCCGGATGAGGTTGCGCAATTTCTTTGGGCGGCTTGTAAAGCCCGCGTTACAATCTTGATTTCAGGCGGTACGGGTTCGGGAAAGACCACGCTGCTAAATGCCCTCTCGCAATCCATCTCACATAAAGAACGGCTCATCACCATTGAAGACGCGGCTGAGCTTCAGCTTCAACAGCCCCATGTCGCGCGCATGGAAACCCGTCCGCCCAATATTGAAGGAAAAGGCGAAATCCGACAGCGCGGCCTGGTCAAGAACGCCCTGCGGATGCGTCCCGACCGCGTAATTCTAGGCGAAGTTCGCGGCGAAGAAGCCTTTGATATGCTTCAGGCTATGAATACAGGTCATGAAGGCTCGATGGCGACACTTCATGCAAACACGCCGCGCGATGCTATTACCCGCCTTGAGCAAATGGTGGCTATGGGGGATATGAAAATTACGCCTGAAGCTGTCGCCGGGCAAATTGCCTCCGCCGTTGGCCTCATTGTGCAAGCTGTTAGGTTGTCAGACGGACAACGCAAAATTACATCTGTGTCCGAAGTCACAGGGATGGAAGGCCCCATCATTCAGATGCAGGAGATATTTAATTATACCCGCACGGGAACAGGCCCTAAACATGAAGTTATAGGCGAGTTTCGCGCAACAGGAATCCGGCCGCGCTGCCTTGAAGAAATAACAACCCGCGACATACCGCTGCCCGAGGGCCTTTTTGAGCCAAAAGTTTTGTCCGTTGGCAAGGTCACCGATAAAACACTTAAAGAGCGCGTAGGCTAGGCATGACGACAAACCCTATATGGCTCATCTATTTTTTGGTTTTTTGCGGCGGTTTTCTTGCGCTCCAGGCGTTTTTAGGCGCAGGGCGCCAAGCGGCGGTTAAAGTCAAAATGGCGAATGATCGCCTTCGCCGCATGCAAAGTGATGAACCTCAAGCCAAAGTTATCGCCAAGATAAGAAAATCGCGCAGCTTAACAGAATCTGGCGATCTGGAGGGCGTGATAATCTGGTTAAACCAACTTGTTATGCAGTCCGGACTGACCTTAGGCGCGAAAACAATTTACTACATTATACCTGGGGTATCCGTCAGCCTTTGCTTAATGCTATTTCTCTTGAAAGGCACATTAATATGGGCCGGCATCGGCGCGATAGGCGGTTTAGCCCTACCGATTCTCGTCTTAAAATTTTTAGTAAAACGCCGCCGTAATAAGGCCGTCATTCAGTTACCAGAAGCGCTTGATGTCATTGTTCGTTCATTATCTGCCGGACATCCTGTACCCGTCGCGATGGGCCTGGTCGCCCGCGAAATGGCTGACCCGATAGGGTCAGAGTTCGGCATTGCCAGTGACGAAGTTTCATTTGGATCTAATATCAGCACCGCTATTCAGCGCCTTGCTGACCGGATCGGTCACGATGACTTTGAACTCTTTTCGGCCATGATCAGGCTTCAAGAGCGCACTGGCGGTAATCTCGCTGAGCTTTTACGCGCTAATGCCAAGACCATTCGTGATCGCCAAAAGATGCGTCTGCGGATCAAAGCCTGCTCTGCCGAAGGCCGTATGTCTGCCATGATATTAAATCTCGCGCCGCTTGCGCTCTTTCTTCTTATCAGATTTACATCTCCAGATTTTTACGGGGACGTCTCTGACAGCCCTCTCTTAAAACCCGCTTTCATCGGCGTCGCTATATGGATGACCATAGGCAACCTCGTTATGCGCAAAATGATAAATTTCAGGATTTAGCGCAATGAGTTCGACCTTCACAAACGCGCTAACCATTATTGTCGCTCTGGGATTCCTTGCGATCTCAATTGGCCTGATGTTCATTGCGTCCCGAAATGCGATTGACCATAGCCGCCAGATGAACCGGCGGCTGGCTAGCGGCGGCGGCGATGACATAGAAGATATTTCATCGAGAAAGAACCGCAAGCTTTTATCAAAGGTCGGAGATCACCTCACCCTTCCCTCTGCAGAAGAAATCACGCGCATACGCGCCGAGCTTGCCAAAGCAGGATATTACGACGAAACAGCCGTAAAAAGCTTCTACGCCGCACGCGTGATATCGCTCTTTGGCCCGCAGCTTATATTAATGGTGTGTTGGGGGCTCCTCTGGGCCAATATGGGCCCCGCAAAGACTATCCTTGTAGCGGGCGTCACCGCGATTATCGGCCTCATTGGGCCCAACACATTTATTCGCTGGAAACAAAAACGCCGTACATTACGTTGCCGAGAAGGCTTCCCCGATCTGATGGACCTTATGGTCGCCTGTATCGAAGCAGGGCTAGGCTTAGACGCGGCGCTTATTCGCGTCAGTCATGAACTCGGCGGGCGTTATCCCGCGCTCAAGGTGAATTTAGAAATCATGAACTTAGAGCTTCGCGCTGGCCGGGAGCGTCATCAAGCTATGATGAATTTTGCCGAGCGCATTGGACTCGAAGAAGCCAAAGCCCTCGCAGTTATGCTCAAGCAAGCAGAAGAAATGGGGTCTTCTATCGGCGTCGCGCTCCGTACATTCTCCGACGACATGCGGTCAAAACGCATGCTGCTTGCCGAAGAAAAAGCTATGGCGCTTTCGGCGAAGCTAACGATTCCCCTGATCGTTTTCATTTTCCCGACCTTGATGATTATGCTTTTACTACCCGCCGGCATCCGCCTCGCTGTGACCTTAGGTTAATCATGGGGTTAATCATGCACCGCGCAACCTTATTTATAATCGGGCTCTCGCTTACGCTAGGCACAGCTTCACTCGCTCTGGCCAAGGACGTGGTCAACGCTCCCAATCTGGATGTCCTACCCGTTACGCGATCCTCAACGGGGGCGTTTGAAATGATTAAACCTCTTATTGATGCAAATGCCTTTTTTGAAGCTGGCCAATATGAGCAGAGTTATAAAAACTATTCAGCGGTTTTCTTGCACGATCCTGATAATGTCGAGGTCTTATTCGGATTGGCGCAATCTGCTCTTTATTTGGACAAAGGCAACATAGCGGAAAAAGCCTTCAATAGATTAGCCAACTATCAATTAACACCCGCGCAATCCTCCGTGCAGTTTTCTGGGTTAGTTTTGGCGGAAATTGTGTCGGGCACATCTAAAAACCCCGAGGGCCGATTAAAACAAGCCCTCAAAGTCACGCCTAACAACCCCAAATTATGGAACGCCCTCGGCCAAGAATATGACGCGCAAATGCGCTGGGCCGAAGCGTGGGACGCCTATAAACGCGCCTCAGCGAAAGGCGGGTCCAAAGCTGGCTTTCATAATAATTTAGGCATGTCTCTCTTAGCTCAAAAAAAATATAAGGGCGCGGTCTCTCATTTTAACTACGCCGTTAAACTTGCGCCGCTCCAAAAACAGTTTGAGAATAATTGGCGTTTTGCGCTTTTGATGAACGGTGACTATCAGGCGGCGCTGGAAAATGTCGGTGAAGATCAAGCTGCCATTTTGTTAGGTGATGCGGGGTACATCGCCATGCAACGCGAAGACTTCACTTTGGCCCGCGCCCTCTTGGAAAAAGCCATAGAGGTAAGTCCGCGTTATAATGAACGCGCGGCGCTAAATCTTGAAAAGTTAGAGGCGCGTCATAATGAGTTCAGTAACACCGAAAGCGACACCTAAGCTCAGCGCAAAGCCGATAATAATTAACACGCCGTCCCGCGCCGTTATGCCAAGTCCCAATAAACCAATAATAAATGCCGGTGCAACGACGCCAAAGGGAACAATGCCCAGCGGCGCCATGGTCAATGCCAAGACTATGGCAAGCAGCGCCGTTACCGCTTGCATAGGGCCGCTTGTCACCCATGGGAGGCGCGGATGAATCACATTGTCAATTCTACTCAAAACAGGCGAAACAAATTTGCGCGTTTTTTCCAGCTTACTATCCGAAATTTTTATCTTGCGCAGGATTTCGGGCATCCAGGGATGTTCCCGCCGAAATAAAAGCTGCAAGGCAAAGACGATTATGATGAGGCCAAAGGCAGCTGGGAGGCCCGGAATAGCACCGAGCGGCGTCATCATAAAAAACGCGCAGAGGATCATCACGGGTCCAAAGGCTCTCTCGCCAAAGGCCTCAACCAATGCTTTTAGGTCAACCTCTGTCCCGTCCACAGCGTCGCGCGCTGTATCCAGAATGGTTTGAAGGGGTTTATGCTCGCTCATAGGCGGGAGATAGCATATTTATCCCAGATGGCCACAAAAGGATTGCACATATCCGCTGGTCTTTTTAAGGGGCACTATGTCTTTGGAACTTTGGCTTGCGTTAGTCGCATTATTTGGCATTGGGGGCCTGACCCCCGGCCCTGCCGTAATGTTAGTTATGGCTTCGTCTTTCCGATATGGGTTTAAGCCTGCCATGCTGCCTGCCCTCGGGATTGCGAGCGCCAATGTGGTCTGGCTGATATTAGCGGCGATCATTGCAGTAACCTTACTGAGCGTTTCGCCAACGGCTTTTCTTATTTTGAAAGTTACGGGGATCTTGGTCATTTTCTATCTAGCCTTAACAGCCATGTTCGGCCCCTTGCCTGACCCTGACGCGAAAGCTGAAAATGCGCCGCCCCGCGCCAAGCTATATTCCCGCGGCCTTGCCCTGCAACTCCTTAGCCCGATGCCGCTGGTCTATTTCGGGGGATTGCTGCCAAGCTTTTTTGACACCAGCTATTCTATACCCAAACAAATCCTGATTATGTTTGTCACAGTCACGGTGACGGAACTTTTGGGATTAGGCGCCTATGCTTTTGGCGCTCAGAAAATACGGCGCTGGCTCAAAAATGCCCGCCAAGCCCGGGCTTTCAATATTTTTATCGGGATTGTCATGATCGGTTCAGGTTTATGGGCTATATTGTCCACCACTGGCCTTTAGGCTTGCATTACTAGGCCGCCGCGCTAAGACGCGCTCGAATTTAAAAAGTGAGACTTTTCCATGGACATGTCCAAAATTTCGGTTGGCGAAAACCCACCCTTTGACATTAACGTTATCATCGAAGTTCCGCTAGGCGGCGAGCCTATAAAATACGAAATGGATAAGCATTCGGGCGCTATGTTCGTTGACCGTTTTCTTTACACCTCGATGCGTTATCCCTGTAATTACGGCTTCATTCCGCACACACTCTCTGATGATGGTGATCCAACGGATGTCCTTGTTGTCGGCCAGCGCGCCTTAATGCCGGGCTGCGTTGTCCGCGCGCGCCCTGTCGGCGTATTGATGATGGAAGATGAAGCCGGCATTGACGAGAAAATCGTTGCCGTGCCTCATCCCGAACTCACGAAATATTACGACCAAATTCAGGACTACACAGATCTGCCGCAAGTGCTCCAAGACCGCATTCCGCACTTCTTCGCGCATTATAAAGACCTTGAACCCAATAAATGGGTCAAGATATTAGGATGGGAAAACCGTAAAAAAGCAGGCGAACTTATTTCTCAGGGAATAAAAGCCGCAGGATAGACCCCAGCGCTTAAGATAAATCGAAAATTTCAAGATCAAAAAGCTCAAACATCCCCTGTTCGTTTATGCGAACAAAATCATCCCAATTAGCAAAGCGCATTGGCCGTAAATCCAGTGAGCCAGAATCTTCTGTATTAGAATTTAAGACGAGCGATTCTTAGCTAGGCGGCGGCTATGAGACAGACACATGCAACAAAATGTTTATTGCAGTGATGAAATCACAAGTTCTCTTACGAGGGTAGCTGAAATCCATGTAGCGAGTGGAATTAAGAAGAACGACAATATCTTAAAAGCTACAGGCATAGTAATCGTCCATTCTGGTATGCTTTGAACTCTATTTTCAAGTGCCACTAGCGCCGTTAACTTTGTAGCTTCTGCCGGTTTCGTTAATCCTGTTTCAAAGAGCTTTTGGATGCTCTCATTTAAGTCTTTTCGAGCTTCATTTTTATGGCGCAAAATAAGCTTATGACCAATATCTAGCGCAGATATGAAACTAAAACCTGACATAAAAATGGCAACCAATATCCATGGCCAAGCTACAATTGAAATATCTTCACCGCGGAAAAGAAAAACAGAAGAAAGCCCGGTCAATAGCATCCAAGACAGTAAGCGCCTTAAGGCTATTTTTACAAAAAGAGATTGAGGGGTTTTAGTAAACAGAGAATGCAACTTTGCTATATCCATAGCCTCTTTGAGTTTCCTATGCTCGTTATAGGTCATATAAATAAATCTGACTGAAAATGTAACCAATGTTATCCCAGTCAAAATAAACCAAGGACGTGGCGTTAAGAGTAATTCTTTCATATCTGCGGCTGGGACTATGACTAAGAGAAACGCTGATATCACACCCAGCATCAAGCCTAGCCCCGTCACCACAGCTAAAACAATACGGCTTTTGCGACTGAAGCCATGTAAAGTTTCTAGCACTTTGGCTCCGTTAGAAAAGCACCCCAAAAACTCCACCTCAATCTGAGATTTCTGTCTTTGCCCATATTGTTCAATGGATAAAAGCAAGCTTAAAAAACTGGACATGGCAAATGCTGTCCAAGACGGCGCCCATGCAAATAGATGAGGAACTTTTACTCTTTCAGTGCCGTCTCCATTAAATATCGGGACGCCGTATATTTTCGCTAAAATTACGTAGGGAATGAATAACAACACAAAGGTTATAAAAAACGTCAGAATCGGCCGGGTTTTGAGCTTGCGCACAAAAGCTTGCTCAAAGATTGGTTTTCTTAAATGCGCTTTCATTGTTTTACATGTCCTAAAGTTCTTAAATGCTATAGTAGATTTTACAGTCTATCAAAGATTTAAGTTTGCCCAATAAGTATTAGAGAGAGTCGAATGTCGATGCGCTTATTTTTTTCATGTCTTCTTGCTCTGTTTTTATATCCTATAAACGCATTTAGTTGTGATTTTAACGATAGTGACGGCCTTGATGTCGGCCTCGTTCTCAGTGGCGGCGGCGCAAAAGCCAGTACGCAAGTTGGCGTTATTAAAGTTTTGGATGAATTAGGCATTCCTGTTCATTGCGTTACAGGGACAAGTATGGGAGCTGTCGTTGGGTCTTTCTACGCAGCTGGCTATAGCGGCGATGAAATTGGAGATATTCTAACCGATAATGACTGGGGAGAAACCTTCCGAGGCGCATCACCCCGCCGTGATAAATCATTTATTGAGAAAGAACGTGAGGAAACATACTTCTCTGGAAACATTGCAGGCTTGGACAAGACCGGATTAAAACTCCCCGGAGGTATCAATTCTATGCAAGGCTTGAAATCACTTTACCGCAATATCTTGTCTGATGTTCCTCAAGAAATTGATTTCGATGATTTAGAGCTACCTTTTCGAGCCATAGCCGCTGACTTACAAACCGGCGAAACAATGGCTTTTGAACAAGGAGACTTGGTTGAAGCAATCCTAGCTAGCATGGCAGTACCCGGTGTATTTTCTCCACGTGAAGTAGATGGCCGGTTTTATGTTGATGGCGGGATAGCGTCTACGCTTCCCGTGAAAATAGCGCAAGACATGGGGGCAGACATAATCATTGCCCTAGATGTTTCCAACGCGCCTTCAAAGCCGTCAGCCGATATTTCTATCGCGTCTACAGCGCAGCAAATTACGACTATTGTGGTCTGGCGAAGCCTGCAAAGAGATCTTAGTCACCTTAAAAAAGATGATCTCTTAATACACCCTAACCCCATTAACATTGGCACGGCGGCTTACACGCGGGCTGATGAGGGTTTAGTTACAGGTTATGAAGTCGGCTTAAAGCACCGGGCTGAATTGCTAGCCATCAAAGCGTTAGCGGCACCTTCAAAACGAAATGTAATGCCTTTTACAAAACCTCCCACAGCTGCGGTTACAAAAATAGTCAATACGTCACCACTAGATGATGACCTTATAAAAAACCGATATCAGCAAGGCAAAAGCCATACAGAAGACCCAAAAATTCAAGCACGCCGCCTACGGGATCTCGCCTCTTTCGGAGGGTTTGGAGAAGTTGACTTAGGACATTCTAATGGTGAAACCTTATTGACCGCAAAAGAGAATAGGCTCGGCCGTAACTTATTACAAATTGGGATAAACGCGACAAATGACTTTGATGGTAACTCCAGCTATTCTGCCTTGGCGCGACTCACACGTAAGCCTTTGTCCTCTCGTGGTGGGGATATAAGTCTATCAGCTGAATTAGGAACGAATTTAGGTTTAAGCGCAGAGCTTTATCAACCTATTGGGTCCGACGGGCGTTTCTTCATTCAACCCGAATTATTTGCACGTTGGGATCAAAATAAATTTGTTGTGTTGGATGAACGTATTGGTGATTTCTGGGTGAGACAGCTGGGTGTCAGAGCTCGGCTCGGACGAGAAATTGGGAAATGGGGCGTCTTTGCTCTGGAGACCGAGATAGCGGAGGCTAAAACCAATGACATTGTTTCCATAATCGAAAACTTTCCGACAATAAGAACCCAAACAGCGCGAGTAGGATTATATTTTTCAGGTGACACACTTGATAGAAATGATTGGCCAACTTCAGGTCAACGCATTCGTTTGCGAGCGCGGCGTGCCTATGAGCTAAATGAAGAGAAGCAAAATAGTGACAGATTTGAAGCCTCATGGCTCGCCGCTTTTGAGGTCTCTGATTTTGGGGTTTTATTAAATGGCAGATATGGGAGAATTAAAGACAACAAACCAAATTTAGCAAGTGCTGATCTGTTCCAGTTAGGAGGTTTTCGGCAATTGGCTTCCTTTGGTGATAATTCAATTCCATTGAGTGAGTTCACATTTGGATCGGTTGAGGTATTTAAACGGTTGAATGCTGTCGGCAACATTTTTGAAGTTCCATTATACGCAGGCGCAATCGGTGAAGCGGCTTATTTCCCTTTAGATTTCTTCGGATCAAGTGATTCCGTCGGTACGATTTCCGGCTCGTTATATTTAGGAGCTGATACGCCTCTTGGTCCCGTCTTTTTGGGGTCTGCATATGGAAACAATGATAAGCTAAAAGTGTTCTTTAAATTTGGGCGTACTTTCTAACAGGCACTAAACACCCAATGCAAAGTCGACACATGCATTTAACATAAAAATATAAGCGCTAAAGATAACAAATACTAATTTAGACTCTAACTTTGCGGAGATTAGCGAATACGTGCCCGAAAACTAAGAGAGAAACTTGGATCAGGATCACCTCCCAGCAAAGACCCTTTCGGATTAAAGCAAACAAAAGTGATTGCCTCATCTAGAACTATTGAGGGCAGATAATTGCATTCAGAAAAATCCGCTGGTTGGGTTGTCGAGTCTGAAAACTTCACATCATTTGTAAAGTCAAATGCGTCAAGGCCCGTGGGCCCTACGACCTCCGAGAATATGACTGGGTCAGTTTCTGGCCCCGGTCCGTCAGCATCTCCATTATAAAATATGAGTTCGGCGGGAAGGCGGTCTATAAGAAGCATTGAGCCGTCATCAACAGAGCCTTCACCTGTATTCGAAACCGTGATCGTATAGATCACATCGTTTCCAGGGAGAGCATATAAACCCTCTGCTAATGGGTCAAAAACCGTGGTCGTTTTCACCGCCTCCAAAGTCGCTGGAGTGGCAAAAACTACGATCTGATTGCCAGCCACTTCATTATTGTTACCTGAAGCATCTTGAACAACAGCGGCCGCAAGACCGATTGTAACATCGGCTAAGCTATCCGGAGCTATTGTGACCTCATAGCGAAGGCCCGGAATGATTTCTGTTAAACTGGAAGCTGTGCCGTTAACTAATGAAGTTTGAATTTCAGCAAGCGTCAATCCTGAAATGATTTCAGAGAAAGTTAACGTGATTGTAAAAGGGGTGGAACCATCTGTGGTTGCTGGAACATCGGTAAATGAAACAAGAGGCGGCTCAGAATCACCATTGAGTACTACAGTAAGGTTCTGAGATGGCGCGTTACAAGTCGACCCGCCACCTGCGCTGCCCCAGCTGGGGTGACCCGTCGCGAAAATGGTTGGTCGCAAGGTGAATGCATTACTATTACATTGGCAGATACCACCTGTCCCAACAGTTAGCTCAATTCCATTTCCGCAGGTTCCCGTCCTCCACGTTTGACCATCGCATGTAAAAGATGAGGTTGAGCCAGAATTCAAAGCCGTTGCAATAAGTGTGGAAGTTGCCGGGGACGTACAACTAATCCCTGCTGAATTATTTGTTCCGCTTACGGTAATTGAGTTGTAATTTCCCGCTGTTAGACCGGCCCTAAAACTGATCCAATTGTCATATTGAGTTGTTCCGACTGGATATGAAGTCCCGCCTACGAAATCTTCAGAGTATTGATCCGTTCCTCCACCCGATGTTGTGGTCGGAACATAAATTGTAACGGCCTGGTCTGAATTAGAAAGCAAAGCTCCATTTGAATCTTGTGCTGTCCCGGCAGCTACACTTACAGTTACATCATCAATCCCAGACGGCGTAATTATAGCCGTATAAGAATGGGCACTAATTGTTACAAACCCGGAAGATGTACCGTTCAAAACAGTGATGTCATTAAGGGCAAACCCAGTAACGTTTTTTGAAAATTCAAACTCTGCAACATAATCACTCCCGTCATGAACTGAGGGTGCCGTAACATCTATTGTTGGCGGGGCCGTATTCTCGGCAACGCTTATGCTCAATGTCTGAGACGGCGCACCACAAGTCGAGCCACCTCCTGCCCCTCCCCAATTAGCGTTTCCAGGACTAAGAGTGGGCCGCAAAGTAAAAGCATTCGTGTTGCATTGGCAAATATTGCCGGCTCCAACCGTCAACTCAATCCCAGTCCCACAAGTCCCGATTTTCCAAGATTGACCATCACAAGAAATAGATGACGCAGAACCAGAATTCAAAGCATTTGCAATGAGTGTGGACGTTGTTGGAGACGAACAGCTTATCCCGGCGGTATTAGTTCCACTGACCGTGATGGAGCTATAATTTCCGGTCGATAGTGCAGACCTAAAACTGAGCCAATTGTCATATTGTGGAGACCCGGGGCTATAGCCAGTTCCGCCAACAAAAGCTTCTGAGTAATCTATAGTTTGTGCGAAAGCTGAAATAGATGAGCAAAAAATTGTTAGGACCAAACATATCAGCGATAATAAATGTTTCATACGGGCTCGAATCTAGACCTCAATGGTCAGCATGATTATATATAGCCCTAAGGTTATCAAGAGGAAAGCTAACTTCTCTTGGTTGCATTCCCTAAAGTTGCTCAACAACGGCCACTTATGGGATGCGCACTCATGGGATGTGCAGAGTTAACCTCCCTACCCCTGCTCACCCCATTGAATAACGGGAACCATCCTCCGGCGTTTTGGGAAGTCCGATAATTCCAGATGATGCCCCCCTCATTCAACGGAGTGATCGGTTTAAATATGATATTACTTCACCGCCGCCGTCGCGGTCTCCGCCTATAATCGATTGGCAGGATCGATTTTTGGGTATTACCCAACGTCTCTTTTGCCACTGCCGTGGCCTTGAAACCAAAGACCGTTGTGTTATACCATAACCTATAATTCGCCCGCAGAGGCGAAACCTTCACCCGCATTGGAGCCCCCTATGAAAAAATCATTCAAGACACAGCTTTACTTACTGACGTCCATATTCGCATTGTCATCTGCCTCTGCTGCCTATGCCGTTGAAGGTATGTTCACCCCTGATCAACTCCCTGAAATCGCCAAAGACCTCAAAGCTAAGGGTTTGAAAATGAAGCCGGGTCAAATTTCAGACCTGACAGGATTTCCCATGGGGGCGGTTGTCTCGCTGGGCGGCTGCACGGCGTCATTCGTCTCCCCGCAGGGCCTTGTGGTGACCAATCACCACTGCGCCTATGGCTCGATCCAATATAATTCCAAAGAAGGGCAGAACTATCTAGAAGACGGATTTCTTGCCGCAAACCTTAAAGCTGAACTGCCCGCCGCGCCTGGCTCGCGCATCTTTGTCACCGTCGATCTGGACGATGTGACCAGCAAAGTGACAGGTGACTTGGCCGCTGATCTAACCGGCGCAGACCGCTTCGCCGCGATCGACAGCAACCGTAAATCGCTTGTCGCGGAATGCGAAACCGATGCTGGCCATCGCTGCCGCGTGGCGTCTTTTTACGGCGGATTACAATATAAGCTGATCAAGCAATTAGAGATCAAAGATGTCCGCCTGACCTATGCCCCTGCGGGCCCAATCGGCAAATATGGCGGCGATATCGATAACTGGCAATGGCCGCGCCATACGGGCGACTTTGCCTTTTACCGCGCCTATGTTGCGCCCGACGGATCATCTGCAGATTTTAGCGAAGATAACATCCCCTTTGTCCCAGAGCATCATTTGAAAGTTTCCGCCGCAGGTCTGGATAACGAAGATTTCGTCATGGTCGCAGGCTATCCGGGCAGCACATCGCGCTATGCCCGCCTCGCCCAAGTCAAGAACACTTTTGATTGGCAATATCCCACTTGGCAGGTCTTGCTAGATGGCTGGATCGGCGCCATCAATAGTGCCTCTGCAGAGGGCAGCGATGCCCGCATTAAATATGAATCTCGCCTGGCGGGCCTGAATAATTTTAACAAGAATTTAGGCGGACAAATCGAAGGCGCACGCCGCGTAGGATTAGTCGAGCGCCGCGCCGCCCGCGAAGCGGACCTTAACGCCTGGATCGCGGCCAAAGCGCCAGAAGCAGGCTATGCCGATGCCATCACAAAACTTGACGCGCTTAGCGAAGAGACAGCCATCGCTACCCGCTCTAACTATTGGTATAATAACGCCACGCGCCCGCAGCTTTTAGGCACAGCGCAGCGCCTCTACCGCCTCTCCCAAGAACGCCTAAAACCCAATGCAGAGCGTGAGAGCGGTTATCAGGACCGCGACATGGACCGGATGAAACAAGGCATGACCGCCATGGATCGCCGCTATGACAAAGCCGTCGATAAGGCGGAATGGATGGTCTTCCTCAAAGGTTATATGGACCAACCTGCCACTGAACGCGTAGAGGTGTTAGACAAAGCCTTAGGCCTGCGCGATAATATGAGCGACGCCGCCCTCTCCGCCAAGCTAGACAGTTATTACGCGTCCACCAAACTAAACGCGCTGGACACACGTCTCGGATTGATGGAGGCGACCCCAGCCGCGCTAGAAGCCAGCTCCGACCCCTTCATGCGCCTCGCCATCGCGCTTTACGATCATGAGCGCGCCATGGAAGCCGCCAGTAAAGACCGCGCCGGACGCCGCGCCGTCTTGCGGCCCATATATATGGAAGCCATTATCGCCTGGCAAAAGGACCAAGGCTTCACCGCCTATCCAGACGCCAATTCTACATTGCGCGTCACTTACGGTAATGTCTTGGGCGGCTCGCCCAAAGACGGCATGCGCTATGACCCCTTCACGACTCTGCAAGGCATCACCGAAAAGGATACAGGCACCGATCCATTCAATTCCCCGCAATCCCAACTCGACCTAATTACCGCCAAAGATTACGGCCAGTATAAGCTAGACTCCATCAACTCCGTCCCCGTCAACTTCTTGACCGATCTAGACTCAACAGGCGGCAACTCAGGCTCAGCAACGCTCAACGCCAACGGACATCTGGTCGGCCTGTTATTTGACGGCACAATCGAAAGCGTAAACTCAGACTGGGACTTCGACCCGCGCACAACACGCTCCATTCACGTCGATAGCCGCTATATGCTCTGGGTCATGGAAAAAGTCGACAAGGCGGATCACCTGCTGGAAGAGATGGATGTTGTGAATGCAAGGGGGCGGTCTGTGCGGTAGATTTGGCGAGAGGGTATGTAAGCTAAGGGGGATGCCCAAGGCTTGCGCCCTTGAGCTGTTGGTGCGGCTGCCCAATTCAGCCCAAAGCAGCAATATCGACTAACTCAAAGTCAGTATAGAGACTTGGTAAGTTTTTTGCAGAAATTCGAAATTGTGAGCGCTTTTTAATTCTTGGTTTTTCAGTGGAGGCATTTTCAAGTTTAATACCTGGGTCGTAGTAAATTGACGTTCGTGCCATAGCCTCCAAGAAATTAGATATATTGGAGCGCTCACCTAAGCCTATGACATGCCCGTATCGGTATTGTGGCACATGGCGCTTCCTAGAATGAGATGGTATGTAAGCAGCCTTCGCATGCTTTCGCGTCCATTTTTCTATCAGGGTTTGATAGTACCAGACCGCCGCTTCCTCACCATCTTCTGCCCTCAACACAATACCACCATTAATGTCGACAATCTTGCCTGTTTCGGCATCGAAGCCATCGAGAATAAGCGTAAGGCCAGTGAGCGCATGTTGCTGCTCAAAACGGTGTACGCCGCCGAAATTCAGGCGGTCCGCTCTCCCTCGCATATCTGGGTAACCGAATGCCCTTACAAAGCTTTCTGCGCCATGGTCCCGGTAATGACCGCCCGTTGGTTCCGGGGTCATGAGTGTAAGCGCACCGCCCATCAGTGGATTATCCAGTCTAGGTGATTTGTGTTGCTTTATCTCCCAGCCTAGAAAGTCTGGCTCGTTGCTGCCGTTTGGAATGACGCCAAGTTGAGCTTCGAGAGTATAACCGCCACCATTAAGCGCTGAATACGGGTGTGGATGACCATCACGGTCTAGTTTAATAGAATCAATCCAGCCTTGATTATAAACCTCGGACAGTCGGGACAGGAGCTCGCTACGCGAATCTGTTGGATCGTTTTGTAAAGGTAATTCGACAAGCACGCCATTGCCTTCATCTGAGACGAACTGCTCTACTTCGCGTGCTAGTGGATTTTCATCTCCCACAACATGCCCGACGATACGGTCGTCTCTGGTTATACCCAAAAATAAAATCCGGCCCTCATCTCTGGAGCCAAGATAAAGACTAGGTCTACACTCGGCGCGATTTAAAAAACCCGAAAGGCGCACTTCTGGGTATTTTGGGTACAAAATAAGCTGTGTCGTCGGCGCCTCAAATAATCTTCCATTGACGGCAAGCCATTGTAAAGCCACCTTAGCCTTAAACCTGTCTCGTTTGCTATCTGTGCGGGAAGCGTCAGCGGTGACATCGCTATACGGTAGGATTTGGAGTGCTGAATAATCTCCCCCCAAATAAATTTGGTTCTTACTATTATCATTAGGGGCCAGCCTTTTAAAAACAAGACGGGTCACACCAGACTCAATCATGAGGCTTCTTAGCTGATCAAGACGGGAGATTTCCGTAAGCTCTTCGGCCACGTCTCCCTCCTTCAATGTTTAAAGAATCACTCGGCGGCTTCAAAGTTAGGGAGTCTTTCGGATGCAAGCAATCCGAGAATACTGGGCCTCATAGCCTGGGCGATCGTTTCTATTACGGGAACAACCACTGAATTTCCGAATTGTTGATAGGAACGGGTATCTGAAACCGGAATTACCATTTCTGGAGAACGCCCACTATCAAAACCCATCAGCCTAGCGCACTCCCTTGGTGTCAGTCGCCGAGGGTTTAGTCCTTCTTGCGCAATAAGTATTTCACTTCCGTCTTTGTAATAGCGAGCCGAGAGAGTCCTAGAGGTTTGGTCTGGCGTATTTAGGCCGTACCCAAAACCGTTACCTTTGGCCTTGTGCTTGGCGGCGTAGGCTTGAAGATATGCCCAGAGATTATCAGTCAGAGTATATTTATCATTTATAACAGAGTTGCGGTTCGACCCTTTTGCTTCATCAGGAAGCGTATAATGAATCTCGGGCTCTTCGGAAGGATCGTGGAGGATTGCCTCTAACTTCGGTCCTTGTTTAGGGTCTTTAAACTTTAAACTCTTTAAATCAAAACCAACCTCTTCTCTAAAGCCGACGATGTAGATGCGTTCACGGTGTTGAGGCGTGTAACCTTTACCATCAACAACTTGGGTCGAAATTTTATAGCCTAGTTCGTTTTCCAGGGCACCAACGATAGTTTTGAAGGTATCTCCCTTATTATGAGAAATAAGGTTTTTGACGTTTTCCAAAAGAAAGGCGGCAGGTCTATGATACTTGAGGATACGCAAGACATCGAAGAAGAGCGTCCCCTGCGCTTTATCCATAAAACCATGGGCACGGCCAAGAGCGTTCTTTTTTGAAACTCCTGCAATTGAAAATGGCTGACAAGGAAAACCTGCTAGAAGAACGTCATGTTGCGGAATCTCTGCCGCGCCTATTTCAGTAATGTCACCAGCGATTGGATGGTTATCTGGGAAATTTGCCCGATAAGTTTTTTGAGCATACTTATCCCATTCGCTCGTGAACACACATTTACCACCTGCGGATTCGAAGCCTCTGCGCATACCACCAATTCCTGCGAATAGGTCGATGAAAGTAAAATCAGACCCGGTCCGACGGGCAGAACGCCGCTGTTCGACCATACTTTTCATGATATGCAGATAAGCCTTTTTGGGTTCAACTTCACCCTTCTCCCACCGGTAAACAGTTTTTGGACTTACGCCTAAAATATCAGCGGCATCTTCTATGGTAAAAGCCAGGGTTTCACGCAGTTCAGTGAATGAAAGAATAGTCATAAATACCACGGGACAAAAATTGACATTACGGCTCCATAAGTCCCAGAAACAGTAAAATCAAGGCTTTTGTTCATCTAATGTTTCACTTCAAGAAACCACATTTATGACATTGCAGTTCACATAAGGTTGAAACTTCGAAAGCGATCCTATCGAATTTCCTCTCTTCCAAAAACAATCTTTAACCCGTTTCCAGTGCTCTTGGATTGTTATGGGTTACCCCCAATTTCGGAGTTGTTGTTCAGAAGGCAAAGCTGACGATGTGAGAACCCTTTCAATTAATTGTTCAGAATAATGGCCAACGGACCCTCAGTCATTGACCTAAGAATTTTACTTTGACACAAATCTCGCCATGGTTGAAGAGGGGAAATGAAAATCGATAACTTATTTACTCCAAAGCGCATGAAGGGACTTTGGAAGTCTATGTTAGATAGTGAAGTCCCTTTAGTAACATTAAGCGACAAAGCTCTTTTAGAGACCACACTTAAGACCTTAGAAATCAACATTAAAAGTAACAATTATTTGCCATCCGTGCCACATGGCTATCTGGGAATGGCGAAGGGGCAAGGGGTTACTCGATTTATTCCAATATTATCAAAAGAAGATCTTTTGACTTATTATTCGCTTACGCTTTCGCTGCAAGATTTTTTAGTTGAAAACATTAAAGGTGTATACGGCGCTTATTTAGTTGTTCCGAAGAAAGCAAAAAAGGAAGTCAAATATTTCGAGAAGCACAAGAACTTGCCTATCGAAGGTCAAGATGTTGCTATGGATTTTGAATGGGGTTCCGGTTTTAACTTTTCACTAAAGAAAAGTGCTTGGATCAAGGACTGGAAACAATACATAGAGTTTCTGGAAACTGCTATCACGGAGGTGCCAAGCCATTACAAACTTATAACGACTGATATAGCAAATTTTTACGATACGATTAATGTTGATAAGCTTTCTGAAAAATTGTCGAGAAGACTTGCTAAACAAGATGCAGAGGAACCTTATTTTGATGTTAAAGACTTGCTTATTACATTTCTGCGTTATTGGGATAGAAGATTAAACGGTTACCAGCCATCTTCAAAAGGAATTCCTCAGGAAATCATATCGGATGCATCTCGCTTACTCGCAAACTTTTATCTCATTAATTTTGACGTAGAGTTTTCATTGTACTGCAAAAACAATAATTTAAAATATGCTCGATGGGCTGATGACATAGTCGTGTTTGGATCGTCTCCTAAGAAGCTTGAAATTGCCATTCATGCTGCATCAAAAATTCTATTGAAAGATGGCCTTAACTTGAATTCATCCAAAACGAATGTTTATTCGAAAGGCGAGTACCGCGAATATAGAGCAATGGACACGATAGGAGTTCTAAATAAAAATGAACCCGCAAAAGCTGACAAGCGCATAAAGTTGCATATGAATAATCTAAATAAAGGAAAGGAAATACGAAATGATACAGTATTTAAAAGGGTGATTTCATTTACAGCGTCTAATAAAGGTTACCAGTTTAGTGCTGCATATCAGAGTTACATAGAAATATGCTCCGAAGACTATTCTTTGGTATCTACGCTCAAAAGCAATCAGATGTTAAATTTAGTGCTTATAAATGATTATCCTGACAAAGCATTCAGCCATCTATTGAAGATGGTAACGAACAGACCATACGCCAGCCCGAAAGCCTCGTTCCTAAAAATGGTTTGGAAAGGAAAAAATTCATTTCTAAACTCGGGAATAAAGTTTAAAACATTAGTCTCCTCAATCGATAGAATTGAGAAAACTTCTAAAGATAGTACAATCATTCAAGATATTTGTGTGCCAGAAGCTAGGATAAGGCTGAAGGCCCTCTAAGAGAACACCGTATGACACCACGAAAAGTCTTTTATCATATGTCCTCCAACTTCTTTGAGGTTGGAAAAATTCTTACGGCAATCGACAAAAACATTGATTATCTAGGTGAAAAAATTGGTTCAACTCTAGAAGCGAATAGGCCCGCGCATTGCTTCTCTAGAATGAAAACAGTTTTTCTAAGTGAATCTGAAGATTTCACTGGTCATGGAATCACTGAGCCTGGCTATGCGTATAGGGTAAAGCCTCTAGGCAAGATCCAAGCTTACCATAACCATTGGATTGGAGTTTTGCAAAAACGACACCCAATAAGTAATAACCAAAAAAATAGCTCTATCGAAAACTATACTGACCTTACCGATGATCAAATTGCAAAAAAATATTGGGATGAGATTAAAGGAAGTGAAGGAAACTGGGAGTTCCTTGTCGAAAATTTAGAAATCTTAGAGTGCTTAACACCCCATCCCGTTACCAGCGGGTATAATAGTATAATGCACAAAACTTTGCGGGAAGTTAGAAATAGATAATTACTAAACTTTGTAGCTTTTATGTGAGACAGCCACGTCCCGTTTCTCCTTCCCACCACTGTCCCCTTCTTCGACTAGAATCGATTCACAGGATCTATTTTTGGGCGATGCCCAGCGCCTCCTAAGCCCCTACAACCCGCTCACGCTGTTCCTTAAGCGCCTCTAGCTGCCCCATTTGCCCGTATTGCTCGGCTCGTCTTATTTGCGCGTCTATGGCTTGGACGCGGGCGGGGTCTCGATCTGTGGTTCTCTTTCGCGTCATGACATGCGGCCCCGCAGGGCCATGTCTTTGCGGGGTATTCTGACGAAGGCATTATAAAGCTCAGGGGATGAAGCCCCCAAGCCCTTACCCTAAATCATAAATCCCAGGATCAAAAAGCTCGAACATCCCCTGTTCGTTTACGCGCACAAAATCATCCCAATTAGCAAGGCTCATGGGCAGTAGATCCAGTGAGCTGGACTCTTCTGCTTTAAAATCTAGGTCGAGCGGTTCTTGGGTGGGCGGCGGGAAGGTGAAGTCATCGCTTGTGAAATCTGCGACGACGGCGCCGACGACTGAAATCGTTCTTTCGCTTGAGTTGATTACTACTGAGGATCCTGCTTGCGTAATGATGAGGTCTGAGAAATCGGCGGGACCATTTTCATAAATGATCATATCTGTGCCTTGCTGGAAGGCCAGAATAGTGTCGTCGCCGTGGCTTAATCCAAAGTGGAATGTGTCTGAGCCCGCTCCGCCAACCAGCCAAGTTAAGAAATTTAGGCAGAGTTTGTCATTTTTGCGCAACCACACGCTTCCAAACCACCCCTTGATTAAGCTGTCAGAATCCTTACAACACCTCTCATTAACCGCGAGGGGAAGCGTTTATCCGGCAACGGAAAACGGCCAACTTCACTTTAGCGAGGGGAAGCGCGCTCATAGAAGCGCGGCCAACTTCATAACACCGAAGCCGCAAATATACGGCTCAAATTATGGGGAGAGATCATATGACTCTTTATCTAATCATCGCGGCAGGCCTGCTTGCGATTATCTACGGGATTGTCACCCGTGCCAGCCTGATGAAGGCATCAACGGGAAATGAACGCATGAATGAAATCGCAGGCGCGATTCAAGAAGGCGCGAAAGCCTATCTAAATAAACAATATAAAACGATCGCCATTGTCGGTATCGTTGTAACCATCCTACTCTTTGTCCTGTTCCGCAATGCGATTGCCCCTGTTGGCTTCGTTATCGGCGCTGTGCTTTCAGGTATTGCTGGCTATGTCGGCATGCTTGTCTCTGTGCAGGCCAATGTACGGACAACAGAAGCGTCACGCGAGAGCCTTGGAAAAGGCCTGAACGTTGCGTTTAAAGCCGGCGCCATCACAGGCATGCTCGTCGCTGGTTTCGCGCTGCTCGGCCTTGCAGGCTATTACCTCATCCTGACTCAGGTCATGGGCGCGGATTCACGCCAAATCATTGACGGCCTTGTGTCGCTTTCATTGGGCGCCTCGCTTATCTCCGTCTTCGCCCGTCTTGGCGGCGGTATCTTTACAAAAGGTGCTGACGTTGGCGGTGACTTGGTTGGTAAAGTTGAAGCGGGCATCCCAGAAGATGATCCGCGTAACCCTGCGACAATCGCCGATAACGTTGGCGACAACGTTGGTGACTGTGCAGGTATGGCAGCTGACTTGTTTGAGACTTATGTTGTGACCATCGCGGCCACAATGGTTCTGGGCTCTATCATGTTCGGCGCTGTTGGTTCATTGGCGCTTTATCCAATGGCAATTGCAGCGGTCTGTATTATCACCTCCATTATCGGAACTTACTTCGTCCGTCTGGGCAAGGGTTCCGTCAATGTTATGGGCGCTTTGTATAAAGGCCTAATCGCAACAGGTGTTTTATCTGCTATCGCAATTGGCGCTGTCACGCATCATATGGTTGGCTTTGGCCCCATTGCCGATACTGGCATGACGGGTAAGGCTCTCTTTATCTGCTCACTAATCGGTCTTGTGATCACTGGCGCAATTGTTGTTGTGACGGAATATTATACAGGCACAAAATATAAGCCTGTTCAATCTGTTGCAGAAGCGTCTGAATCAGGACACGGCACAAATGTTATCCAAGGCCTCGCGGTCTCTATGGAAGCGACAGCTGTACCTGTCTTGATTATCGTATTCGGTATTATTGCAACATTCTCACTCGCTGGCCTTTACGGTATCGCGATTGCCGTAACAGCCATGCTAGGCGTTGCGGGCATGATTGTCGCGCTGGACGCTTTCGGTCCTGTGACAGATAATGCGGGCGGTATTGCTGAAATGGCAGAACTTCCATCCGAAGTCCGTAACACAACCGATACGTTAGATGCTGTGGGTAACACAACAAAAGCTGTCACCAAAGGTTACGCGATTGCCTCTGCGGGCCTTGGCGCGCTTGTGCTCTTTGCGGCTTATTACAAAGACGTTGAGTATTTTGCCTCTATCGCAAAACCAGGGTCATTCTTTGACGGCCTCGGCGCGCTGACCTTCAGCCTCACAGATCCATATGTCATCGTTGGCCTCTTTATTGGCGGCATGCTTCCATACCTCTTTGGGGCATGGGCTATGCAATCTGTTGGCCGCGCAGCTGCCGCAATTGTTGACGAAGTTCGCCGTCAGTTCAAATCTGATCCCGGCATCATGGCGGGCACATCGCGCCCTGACTATGCTAAGGCTGTTGACCTTTTGACGGGCGCCGCGATTAAAGAAATGATCAAGCCATCACTTCTTCCAATCCTAGCGCCAATCGTGTTGTTCTTTGCTGTGAAATTCACAGCGGGTAATGCGGCGGCAATTTCTGCCCTAGGCGCAATGCTTCTCGGCGTTATCGTCACAGGCCTCTTCGTTGCGCTGTCTATGACAGCTGGCGGCGGCGCTTGGGACAATGCCAAGAAATATATCGAAGATGGTCACCATGGCGGCAAGGGCTCCGAAGCCCATAAAGCTTCCATCACTGGCGACACAGTCGGCGATCCTTATAAAGACACAGCTGGCCCAGCGGTTAATCCGATGATCAAAATCACAAACATCATTGCGTTACTCTTGCTGGCGGTATTGGCTCATTAATTGAGCAAATATTTATGATTGAAGGCCTCGCTTCGGCGGGGCTTTTTTATTTGGGTTTTGTGATTACATCTGCTTGCAATTCGATGATACCGTCAAGTCCTGTAGCTATAGCAACCTCACCCTCCATCACCGTTGGGGTTCCAGCATTTGACCAAATAACTAATCGGTCAATCCCATTGGCATTGATAGTAGCCCCGACGAAGGTACCTGTTTTCGAGCGCTCTTTCCCAATTTCGAACTCTACGAGAGCCATCCCACCCTTGGTTTCATCCGCCTCTGCGTCTTTCAATTCATGCTCCAGGGCGTAAACCATTCGCCCTTTTTGTACGAACTCTTCGCGCGAAATTTTACCGTCAGCATCGAGATCGAGAACACGCATCACGCCGTTTGGCGTATCATTCAAACCTGGCGGAATTCCATGTTCAGAATATTCAAGCTGGCCATCGCCGTTTATATCGCGCGCAGAAAATATAGCGCCATCTGTTTCAACAGAAGCGCGGTTTGAAAGCCCCCAGAATAAAGCGGCTATCGCCGCGAAAACAGCGGCGAATGCAATGGGCTTCCACGCCCTCCGCTTTACAGCGCCGCGCCAAGCGCTGGATAGCACATCTTCATCGGAGCGCCGCACATATCCGTTAATGAACCGCCTTACAGCGCTAGACGGTGTATCGCCCTGGTTCTCGCAAGCCTCAGTAAAGGTTTGCTTTTCTTCATACCCAAGTCGCACCTCTAAACGTTCGCTTTTCTTTTCCATAAGTCCTCCGCTGATTTGCTATGCCCCAACGTTTGCGTATTTACGAAAAAAGCCAAGCATATTTCTGTCCGTACACGAATTTTAACTGTACGGATTCAATGCTGCTCTTTACACGGTACGAGCCTTGCATATCTCTGTCATTAATCTCGAGAGGTTTCCCATGCAGGGGTCTAATATTATTCTGGTTTTTGCGCCGATTGCTATTTTGATTATTTTGACGCCTGCATTTGAGGCCTCGACCTTCCCGAGTATTGTGATTGGCAGCGTGGTAGGGCTCTATCTTGGCATCTCCTTTATCGGTGTTTTAAAAATACTCGAAAGCCTGCGCTCCTAAATTACAAATTGCTCATCGCAGCCTGAATTCATATCCTGTTAAACCCAACAGGCCTATGCGGGGTTATGGAACCTATTGTCCCCATTGTTAAGAAGACTAAGCCCGCTTCCGCCGAAACGGCGCGCGGAACGCTAGCAGACCTTATTGCTTCGCTCTTGGCAGCAGCGGCAGCCTTTATATCGTTTGGCTATTCTGCCCTGTTCTTTTCGCGGTTTTTGGAAAATGACACTCACCTTTGGGGCGTTCTGTCCGCTTTTTTGCTGTGTTTTGGTGTTGGCGCTTTTGCTTATGTCCCAGCGGGCCTCACCAGCCTTATAGCCTGGCAGGCCCATAAGCGCGGAGCTACAAAGCGCGGTTTATATGTCACAATTATTGCGGTGCTACCTTGGCTCATCTTATCGGCTGTGCTGGTTTTCATCAGCGACCTTCCGAAAATCTATAGCGTCCCAATCTTTGTAACAATTCTAATTCTAACCACCTGGGCCTTGATTACATTACGCCGCCAAAGGCCGCTTGAGCGCTAACATCACGGTCTTGTGCAGTCCATAACATTGAAAAACAGCGAAATATGAACTAGATATTCAGTGAGCGTTCAGGGACGGCGCGTTAGTAAAGACCGTAATATAGGAGACACCCCATGAAATTACGTCACCTCTTAATGGCCGCCTCCGCTGCAATCCTTGCAGCCTGTGCGACCTCAACCCCCTACCAACCCGCCTCCAAACCAGGCGGATTTGATGGCTTTAGCCAGACGATGATTGAAAATGATCGCGCTCGCGTCACATTTGGCGGTAACTCGTTGACGGAACGCGAGACTGTCGAAAACTACCTTCTCTACCGATCCGCAGAGATCGCCGTTGAACGAGGATTTGATTACTTCACCCTCGCCGAACGCGCGACGGAACAAAAGACGCGCTTGCAAAGCAGTCCTGGCGCTGGGCTTTATGACCCGTATTTCGGCTATAGCTTTTACCGCCCGCGCTACGGATGGAGCCGAGGCTATGCCTATTCCCGTTTTGGCGGGTTTTACGGCGCTCGCGGTCGCCGCGGCTTTGGCCATAGAGGCTTTGGTTTTGGCTCGAGCTTTGGATATGATCCCTTCTTTGACGATTATGACGTCCGCGAGATCACCAAATATCGCGCAACAGCCGAAGTGAAATTCGGGCGCGGCAGTAAACCGTATAATAAGGACAATGCCTTTAACGCAAAAGAGGTGCTTCAAAACTTAGCGCCGTCCATTGCCTATCCAGAAGAAAAATCCGGATAAGACTTTAACAGCCTTACATTTAAGCCGCCTCGGACCCTCCGCGTTTAACGCGGAATGTCCGGGGCGGCTTTTTTATGGCCACCCCCTCGCATGCCAAAAATAGACGCCATCACCTTCAAGAATAGATAAAAACTCCTCTTTGCGAATGATTTGCAGTTGCGCTCCAAAAACTTCTTTGCTAAGCCCATTTTGTAAATGAGAATAATTCGCAACTAAGATTTAAGATGGTCATTCAAACCTGTTCAGATGTTTTTTCAATCCTCATGCAGCTTGATGCTCACACGTCACTCTCCGCCGAGACTGTGAGCGTGATGCTTAGCGGCCCTGAGGATATTGCGCTCTACTCTCAGACTAACATTCCTGAGGTCCCATCTAATGACCGAACAGCCCTCCCTCACCAAAAATAGAATATAGAAATCAGAGTCATGAAACTCCTATCAACTTGCGCTATCACAGCTTTGATGTGCGCCGCCTCCTCTTCAACCTTTGCGCAGACGTCATCCGATGACGAAATTATTGTTGAAGGCAAATATCTATACTCCGACAAAGTAAACGCGCTGAAAAGCCCGACTCCGATTATCGATGTGCCGCAGTCCCTCTCCATCGTTACCACCGAGCAAATTACACAACAGGCTTTCGACAGCGTTGGTGACATCATCAACTACATTCCCGGCGTGACGAATTCCCAAGGCGAAGGCCACCGCGATGCTGTTGTCTTTCGCGGCGTTCGGTCTACGGCAGATTTCTTCGTCGACGGCGTGCGTGACGACGTTCAATATTACCGAGGTCTTTATAATGTAGAGCAAGTCGAGGTTCTTCGCGGTGCCAATGCCCTTCTCTTTGGCAGAGGCGGCACGGGCGGCCTGATAAACCGGGT
This sequence comes from Hellea sp., assembly GCA_039977295.1. Classification (GTDB taxonomy): domain Bacteria; phylum Pseudomonadota; class Alphaproteobacteria; order Caulobacterales; family Maricaulaceae; genus Hellea. The sequence goes on from JBDWDN010000009.1 coordinate 123,201, forward strand.
CTCAAAGAAAGGCGTTATTGGAGAGCAATTCACAGGATACAAAGCCGCTCTTGATACATTTGGCGCGTTTAGCGTTGAGCTTGATAGCAATTTCTTAACCTCTGACACCTCAGCTTTTCGAATAAACGGCATGTATGAGAGCCTCAATAATCATCGCGATTTTTACGAAGGCGACCGCATCGCGATTAACCCAACAGCTCGTATTGAACTCAGCCCCAATAGCACAATTGATCTGTCCTATGAGTATGTTGACAATCAACGCTCTATTGATCGGGGCATTCCTGTAAATGACCTCGCGGGCGGTGGCGGGCAGCCTATTGAAGCTTTCAAAGATATTGTCTTCGGCGATTCAGAGCTAAACACAACAGAGCTAAAGGCGCATGTTATTCGCGCGGCGTTTACGCAGGATTTCTCTGACAGCCTAAAAGCTGTCTTTAATGCAAATTATAGTGATTTCGACAAACTCTATCAGAACTTCTATGCCCAAGATCTTCGGTCATTAGATGTTGTTCGGCTTGATGGCTATCTTGATACCACGCAACGTGAAAGCCTAAGTCTATCAGGCAACCTCATCGGAGAGTTTGATACGGGCGCGGTCCACCATACAATTGTCACGGGCCTCGAATATAGAGATACCTCAAACAATAATGACCGGTTTAATCCTGTTTTCAGCGCTACAGGCAATGACCGCGAAGACTTTCTTATTGCGCGTCCTCTTGCTCTTAGCGGCGGCGCTGGCACAAATGCGTCAGGGGATGCTACAAGCCTTACATTTACTGATTTAAATGATGATACCGAAGCCGACCTTAGAGTCTTCTCTGCCTTCATTCAGGACGAAATCGCGATCTCAGACAAATTAGATATCGTCCTCGGCGCGCGTTTTGACAGTTTTGATTTCACAGTGGATGACGTCAAAGCGGGCGTAACTCGCGAGCGTAAAGATGAAGAAATTTCTCCGCGCCTTGGTCTAATTTTCAAACCTCAGGAAAATATCTCGGTCTATGGCAGTTTTAGCCAGAGCTTTCTTCCTAGATCCGGCGGCCAATTCGTAACAATAAGCGACAGCACGGCATTGCTGGAACCTGACGTTTTTAAAAGCCTCGAAGCTGGCCTTAAATGGGACCTCATCCAGGGGCTCAGCTTGACAGCGGCCTATTTCCAAAATGAGCAAACCATTGACGCCGCAATTGATGGTGCCCCTGAAGATATCGAGAGACGCGGTTTAGAGGTGGACGGCTTTGAACTTCAGCTTGATGGGCAGATCACGGATCGTCTCTATTTCAAAGCGGGTTATGCCTATTTAAAAGGTAAGACCGACTTCACAGCTGATGGCACCGCGCAAGAACTGCCGCGTGAGCTCCCACAAAACACTTTTTCAATTTGGACAAATTATCAGCTTTCAGATAAATTCGGCCTGGGTTTTGGCGCAACGCATCAAGGTGAAGCTTTCATTTCCGACTTAGATATAGGTAGCGGCGCTGCCAGCCACCCTAAACTACCCGCCTTCACGCGGTTAGATGCAGCCGCTTATTACGACGTGCGTGATGACTTACGCCTTCAGGTCAATGTCGAAAACCTGACAGATACGCTATATTTCCCATCATCGCACAGCACACATCAAGCGACTGTTGGCGCGCCGCTTCATGCCCGCTTTACAGTCTCAGGACGTTTCTAATACTTTTCTAGCTCTGCTGAATTTTTAGCAGAGCTAGGCCTTGATTTTTAAAAAGTTAACCGCGATATAGCGCAGATATTGCTGCGCAATGTTGCGCAGCTCATTTATTTCAAGGATTTTTCTTTATGAGTTTCACGGGTTCCACATTCAACGACCGCTTGAAAGAGCAAAAAGAAGCTAAGTTAGCTATGCTCAAACGCGCCAAAGATAAGCAGCTGGATCCCGAGCAAAAAGCGAAACTTATGGAAGAACGCGCGAAGCGTAATGAGCTCCGGGCAAAGCGTGAAGTCGAGAAAGAGATTGCGCGCAAAGCTAAGCTCGCAAAAGCGGCTGAAGAAAAAGCTGAAAAAGAGCGTAAGAACAAGCTCGCTCAAGAGGCCGCACAGAAAGCGAAGATTGAGATGGAGCGCGCAGCTAAGGCTCGCCGCGACGCAAAATACGCAGCGCGTAAACAGAAGAACCGCCGCTAAGCGCGACTAGGTTTTCCAGTCCAAATACGTTGGAAAGACTTTAGACTTTCCAACCCCAATGAAGCGCGGCAATCCCGCCTGTAAAATCATGATAACCGACGCGGGCAAAACCTGCGTCTTTTATCATTTGGGCGAAGGGTTCTTGGCGAGGAAACTTACGGATAGATTCGACGAGGTATTTATAGCTCGGTGCATCGCCCGCTAATAATCCACCTAGTTTCGGAATGACGTTAAACGAATAAGCATCATAAATTGTCCGAAGGGCTTTTTCAGGCGGCGTCGAAAATTCCAAAATAAAAAGACGCCCGCCCGGTTTTAACACCCGTAAAAAATCCCGAAGGGCCATATCGCGGTCCGTCACATTACGAATACCAAATGCAATCGTAATGGCGTCCGCGTAATTATCTGAAAATGGTAAACACTGCGCGTTGCCGCATACGCGCGTGAGGTCCATATTTTTATCTTTCTTAGGGTCAATACCCGCGAGCAACATCTCAGCATTAATATCGCAAATATAGGCTTTGGCCGGATCGCCGCCTCTGCGCAGTCTCACCTCATCAGCTTTTTTAATGAAACGGCGCGCTAAGTCACCCGTCCCGCCGGCTACATCGATCAGAATTTCGCCCGGCTGCGGATTTAACTTCGTCATTGTTAGATTTTTCCAAACCCGGTGAATGCCCATCGACATCGCGTCATTCATTAAATCATAATTTTGCGCGACAGAGTCAAAGACGCCGCGTACGCGGGCTTGCTTCTCCTCTACGGGAACCTCTTCAAAGCCGAAATCTATGGTTTTTTCACTCATAAATTCCCTTTGGCACATATTATTAAAGGAGACCAGATGACAGAGCGGCACAGGAGAAAATATGCAGATTTTCTCTCAAGTCGAGAGCACCCTTCACAAAGCCTCCTGAAAAGTATATGGAGACATCGTCAAAGTTTAGGGGAGGATTAAACATGGCCGGAGAAAATGATAAATGGGAACTCTATGAGGATAAGCGCGGCGAGCATCGCTGGCGGCGCAAAGCTACTAACGGCAATATTGTTGGGGCGTCCTGTGAAGGGTATACTAAAAAATCAGATTGTAAGAAAAACGCCCAGCGCCACGGTATGGACGGTAACCCAGACGGCCTTGGAGCCAAGGATAAATGGGAAGTCTATAAAGATAAACGCGGCGAATTTCGCTGGAGACGCAAAGCCACAAATGGTGAAATCACAGGATCGTCCTCAGAGAGTTACAAAGCTAAGAAAGATGCAGAGTCTAATGCCCAACGAAACGGCATGTAGTCTTTTGGAAGCATAAGCTGAAAGCCGCTCTCTCAGGGCGGCTTTTTTTATGAGAGCAGCACTCCTATACCATCATCCCCGCGCAGGCGGGGATGATGGAAGTAATCAAGGAGATTGAAGTTCCAGATCGTTCCCTTCAACCCCACCCGAAATCGCCAGCGATTTCGGCGCTTCGCTGCATTCGATTGATAATCGATTGCGGGCGCTTTATCGGTTCTCAATATTCGAAGTGAAAAATTTAGGTAGATTACGTGAATATACTTGACCTTTAGCACCACCCGAAATCGCCAGCGATTTCGGCGCTTCGCTGCATTCGATTGATAATCGATTGCGGGCGCTGCGCGCGTTATCCACATCTTGCCGCATTTGTGCCGTGTTAAGATGTTAACAAATCCTTTACGCAGGCCTTGCTATCTAGTTGAGACATGAGAGACTTTAGTATGACAGATTTTATAAAGACTGATTCGCTTCGCCGTGCCCTAATCACAGGGGTAGCCGCGCTTACCTTAGCCGCCTGCGGCGGCGGAGACAAACCCACCGCGCCTTCGGCTTCGGGGTCAAACGGGGAATATCTTGTTGAAAACGATCACGTTACAGGACGCACCGACGCACCTGTAACTGTTGTCGAATACGCATCTGTGGCTTGCGCCGCTTGCGCTGGATGGCATCAACAAGTCTATCCTGAGTTCAAGAAAAAATATGTCGATACGGGCAAAGTTCGCTACGTCTTTCGCGAATATGTAACTGGCGTTCCAGAATATGCCGATGCGGGCTTTATGATTGCTCTCTGCGCACCTGAGAAAAATTATTTCAAGAATATCTCATTTCAATTTGAACGCTTTTCACAGATCATGAAGATGGGCCAGCAAGGCAAAGCGCGTGACGCCTATATTGGTATCGCAAAATCTGCAGGCCTGTCTGAAGACGAATTCACCTCTTGTATGCAAAATTCTGAACTGAGAGATCAATACAAAGCTAAAATGCAAACAGGTATTGATGCCGGCGTAACATCCACCCCTGTTTTCTTCATCAATGGCAAGAGGGAAAAAGTCTATACGCTTGAGACAATCGAAGATGTTATCTTGCCGATCCTCGGAGAGCCTATTCCTGACCGCAACAAGGATGATGACGCCGAAATTCCTGAAACGAAAGCTGAGTAGTCACCATGGGCTCGCTTGCATTTAATCAGATAAAGCTGACGGGGTTTAAATCCTTCGTCGAGCCGACTGATTTTATCATTCAGCCGGGCCTGACGGGTATTGTTGGGCCTAATGGGTGCGGCAAGTCCAACCTTCTCGAAGCGATACGCTGGGTTATGGGCGCAAACTCTGCCAAGGCCATGCGCGGCGCGGCGATGGATGACGTTATATTTAGCGGGACCAAGCAACGACCCGGCCGCAACCAAGCCCATGTCACACTGACAATTGACAATTCTGCCCGCATTGCCCCGCCAATGTTTAATGATGATGAGCTTCTAGAAATTACGCGCATCATCACAAAGGGTAAGGGCTCGACTTATAAGGTCAATAATAAGACTGTCCGCGCCAAAGATGTGCAGCTCCTTTTTGCCGACGCCAGCACAGGCGCGAACTCCCCGGCCCTCGTGCGCCAAGGCCAGATCAATGAGTTGATTGCCGCCAAGCCCTCAAATCGCCGCCGTATCCTCGAAGAAGCCGCTGGTATTTCTGGACTACATACGCGCCGCCACGAAGCTGAATTGCGTCTGCGCGCGGCTGAAACGAACCTGTCTCGCCTTGATGATATTCTCGGCCAGATCGAGAGCCAATTACTCTCTCTGCGCCGTCAATCGCGCCAAGCGTCCCGCTATAAACGCCTCGCAGGCGAGATACATGAATATAAAGCGCTGCTTTGGCTAAAGCGTTGGGTCTCCGCTCTTGATACATTAGCAGGATCGCAAGAGGCTTTGAAAGCCTGTGAAAACCAAGTTGCTGATACGGCGACCAAAGCATCAGAGCTAACGCGCCAAGCGGCTGAGCTTAACGGCTTGCTCGACCCCAAACGCGAAGAACAAATCATCGCCGCAGCGGTTTTGGGCCGGCTTAACGCCGCCAAAGACGCGCTCGAGCAAGATGAGCATGCCGCCAATACTGAAATTCGCAAGCTAGAAGGCCAAATAGAGCAGCTTGCGGCGGACCTCGCCCGCGAAACAGGCATTGTCGAAGACGCCGCCGCAGCCAAGGCACGCCTGACTGAGGAATTTGAAAAACTAAATGCGGTCAAAGATACAAGCGCTGCGCTGGACGCCGCTGCAGATGAAGCCGAGGCCGCAATCGCCTCCCGCTCGTCGCTCGAAACTGATTACAATGAATTGACCCGCCGCGCCGCCGACCAAAATGCGCGCCGCGACTCAGCCGCGCGCGAGCTCTCGCAAATTGAGCATCGTCTTGAACGCCTAACCGGTGAAGAGGTAGAAGCCAGAGATAAGCTCGCCGCCATGGAAAAAGGCGGTGGCTCTACGGGAAATCTGTTCGCGGCAGGCGCTGCCGACGCGCTCTCGGCGCTAGAAGCAGCACGCGAGACCGAGCAAAATTTTGCGCTCAAGAAGACCGACGCTGAAACCAAAGATCAAAGCGCCCGCGAAACTCTCTCTGATGTTAAACAAGACCTCTCGAGCCTTACCGCTGAACAATCCGCCCTAGAGCGTGTTGTCTCTCGCGGGGTCAATGCAGATTGGCCGCCGGCTCTTTCTGCGCTGGATGTAAAAAAAGGCTATGAGCAAGCGCTCGCGGCTGCGCTGGGTGAAGATCTTGATGCGGCCATTGGCGGCGACGCCCAGTTGCGCTGGACAGGCGCGGTCACGCCGTCCCAAGCCTTGCCCGCAGGCGCGAAAGCCCTCACTGATTTTGTTAAGGCGCCTAAAGAACTCGAAGCGCGCCTTTCTCAGATCGGCGTTGTTGACGCCGAAGATATCGTCGCGCTCGCGCGCAACCTCGGCCCAGGCCAGCGGCTTGTCACCACAGACGGCCATGTCGCGCGGTGGGACGGCTTTGAAATTGCCGCTGGCGCAGAAACGTCGGCAGCTATCAAACTAAAACAGCAAACCCGCCTTACCGAATTAAGCGGCGAAATAGAAATCGCCCAAGCCGCTGTCAATACGGCGCAAGCCGGTTTTGAGCAGGCCCGGCAAGCGCGAAACACCGCCAATGACGCCGCTCGCACAGCGCGCCAAGCCCTTCCAGATTTAGAACGCCGTGACCGCGCGGCGCAAGCAGCTCTTGCGCAATACGAAACAGATGTTGCCCGCGAATCTGCGCAAAAGCGCTCCCTCGAAGAACGTATGGAGCGCCTCGCGGCCGAGATTAAAGAACTGACAGCTCAGCGCGAAGCATCGCTTAAGCTTAATGATGAATTGGCGGGCGGCGAAGATGTCTCGGCGCAGCAAGAAGAGCTTTCCGCAAAGCTTACAGAGGCGCGGGCCCGCGCCGATGAAGCCAGCGGACACTATCGCAGCCTGAAAAACGACGCCGAGGCGCGCGCCCAGCGTCTAACCTCTGTTGAGAAAGAACGCGCGGATTGGACTCGCCGATCTGAAACTGCGGCGGCTCGCGTTACGAACCTGCAAGGCCGCCAAGACGCGGCCAAAATGTCACTCTCTGCGGCAACAGACGGCCCCGACCAATTTGCAGAACGCCGTAACACGCTCTTCCGTGAATTGGAAACAGCGGAGAACCGCCGCACAACCGCTGCTGATACCCTCGCTCAAGCCGAAGCTGCTTTCCGCGAAACCGATCATGCGGCCCGCGCCGCCGAAACAGCTGCTGGCGAGGCGCGTGAAGCACGCGCCGCCGCGCAGGCACGCCAAACGGCTTCTGAGGAACGGATCGCAGAAACGAAAGCCCGTATAAATGAGACGCTACAATGCGAGCCTTCCGAGCTAAAATCACACCTCGGAGAGCTCTCCCCTGAGAGCAGTCTGTCTGAGCATGATATTGAACGCAAATTAGACCGCCTCTCAAATGAGCGGGAAAAAATGGGCGGCGTGAACTTGCGCGCGGATGAAGAAGCCGCAGAGCAAGAAGAGCGCCTGTCAGCCATGAATGATGAGCGCCAAGACTTAGAAGCGGCCATTGCCCGTCTGCGGGAAGGTATTGATGAGCTGAACTCTGAAGGCCGCCAACGCCTGCTCGCCGCTTTTGATGTCGTTAATGGTCATTTTGGACGCCTATTTACGACGCTATTTGGCGGCGGCGAAGCCTCGCTCGCGCTAACCGAATCTGAAGACCCGCTAGAAGCTGGCCTTGAAGTCATGGTCAGCCCGCCAGGTAAGAAGCTTGGCTCAATGTCTCTTATGTCTGGCGGCGAACAAGCCTTAACAGCGACGGCCCTGATTTTTGCGGTCTTCCTGTCCAATCCAGCTCCGATTTGTGTCCTCGACGAAGTTGACGCGCCGCTCGATGATGCCAATGTCGCCCGCTATTGTAACTTGCTGGACGAAATGACCAAGCAGACGAAAACCAAGTTCATCGCTATCACGCATAATGCAGTCACCATGTCACGCATGGACCGCCTCTTTGGCGTTACAATGGCCGAACAAGGCGTCTCTCAACTCCTCTCCATAGAGCTTGAGACGGCAGCTAAGCTTGTCGCGGCTGAATAGGCTTGATTTCTCCAAAATCCCCTCGAAATCTGCACAGATTGTCGCACTTCGTTGCAATCATTGAAAATCTATATTTTTCAAAGACTTAAGCCTTTCCTCTCACTGTTGACTTATACCCCCTCACTCGTTAGGTTCCGCGCGCTTTCGGAGGGTTTTCATGTGAAGATTCTTTGAAGGTTTGAGCTGGTAATTATGTCTGATACGAACGGAAAATCTCCAAGCCCTGATAAAGATGCTTTGAAAGCCTTCAGTGACAAGCTGGAAGCCACAAAAAAATCTCATCAGGAGCCGGAAATTCAAAGTGAAAAATCGGGCATGGGCGAAGGCTTAAGATATGCCAGTGAGTTTTCAGCGGCCATTATAGCAGGAGCATTCCTAGGCTATATCGTTGACAAATTTGCAGGAACCGGACCTTGGGGACTGCTGATTGGCTTATTATTGGGATTTGGCGCAGGCGTTATGAACGTTGTTCGCGCTGCGAAAGAAGGAATGGATGGTTCGGGCACAGATTTGCCGCCAGAACTTGACGAGGATTAAAAGATGATCGCTGCAGGTCTTGACCCTATTGCACAGTTTGAGATTCACAAACTGGCCGAGCTGAAAATCGGTAAATACGATATCAGTTTCACAAACTCAGCATTGATGATGGTCATTACTGTTGCCTGTATTGCGTTGTGGCTCCTTCTTTCGACATCAAAAAAATCACTTATTCCCGGACGCGCGCAATCTGTTGCGGAAATTTCTTATGAATTTATCGCCGATATGCTGCGCTCTTCTGCTGGCAAAGATGGGATGAAATTTTTCCCCTTTGTTTTCGCGCTTTTCGTCTTTATCTTATTTGCGAACCTCTTGGGCATGGTCCCATTCTTCTTTACGTCGACAAGTCATATCATTGTGACGGCGGTTCTGGCTCTAATGGTGTTCTTCATCGTTATTATATACGGCGTCTGGAAAAATGGCCTTGGATTTTTAAAACTATTCTGGCCAGCTGGAGTGCCGATAATAATTAAACCCTTTGTTTGCCTTCTTGAAATTATTTCGTTTTTCTCGCGCCCTCTCAGCCACTCTATTCGTCTCTGGGCGAACGTTATGGCGGGTCACATCATGCTCAAAGTCTTTGCGGGCTTCTGTATCATGTTGGTTGGCGCCTTTGGTGTTGTTGGCGGGTCACTCGCGGGTATTCTCCCGTTCCTTATGACCTTTGCCCTCACCCCACTTGAATTCTTGGTCTCGTTCGTGCAAGCCTATGTCTTCGCACTCTTGACCTGTATCTACATTTCGGATGCCGTGCATCCGGGACACTAACTGCAATAATAAACGCTTTTCTTAGGAGATTATCATGGAAGCAGAAGCAGCAAAATACATCGGCGCAGGCCTCGCATGTCTAGGTATGGCAGGTGCTGGTATCGGTGTGGGTAACCTCTTTGGTCAGTATCTTTCAGGTGCACTTCGCAACCCGTCAGCTGCCCAAGGTCAGTTCTCAAACCTCATCTTCGGCTTTGCCGTGACAGAAGCGATGGGTATCTTCTCATTGCTCGTAGCTATCTTGCTATTGTTCGTGGTCTAGGCCTGAAACCTTAAACTCACGATTGAAAAGGTATCGCAATGTTAAACGCGATTACACTTATGGGTCTAAAACTCGCTGCCGCGAAGCCTTCTGGCGATCACGGCGGTGAGCACGCAGCAGAGGGCGTTTTCCCGCCCTTTGATCCGACCTATTTCGCAACCCAGATTTTCTGGCTCTTGCTGACATTTGGTATTTTGTACCTTCTATTATCTCGTATTTTCTTGCCGCGTATTGGCCAGACCCTCGAAGATCGAAGCTCACGTATAGCCGATGATCTGGATGCAGCCTCTCGCATGCAAAAAGATGCTGAAGAAGCTGGTAAAGCCTATGAGCGCGCCTTGGCCGATGCCAGAGCCAAAGCTCACAATGTGGCTGAAACGACCCGTCAAGCCGTCGATGCAGAAATCAAAGGCGAGATGGAAGCTGCTGATGCAATCGCTGCAAAAGCTGCTGAGGCTGCTGAAGAACGCATTCGCGGTGTCCGCGCAAAAGCGATGGCAAATATTGAATCCGTTGCTGCTGATGCTGCACAAGCCGCCGTTGAAACTTTGACAGGAAAAAAGCTTACGCTCGCTTCTGTTAAAAAAGCACTGAACTAGGAGAGAAGGAATGCATTTTGATTTCGCTCTGAACAGTCCAACAATCTGGGTTTTCCTGGCTGTTATCCTGTTTCTTGTTACTCTAGCCTATTTCGGCGTACACAAGAAAATCGGCGGTGCCCTCGATGCTCGCGCGGATAAAATTCGTGCAGAACTAGATGAAGCCAAGTCCCTTCGCGAAGAGGCCCAAGCCCTTCTCGCCTCTTATCAGCGCAAGCAAAAAGAAGCTGAAGAGCAAGCTGGTGAGATTGTGAAGCAGGCTCGCCATGATGCTGAAATCATGGCTGCGAATGCTCGCAAAGACCTGGCTGAACGCCTAGAACGCCGCGCCGCGCAAGCCGAAGCAAAAATCGCAACCGCCGAAGCGCAAGCTATGACTGAGGTGAAAGCGAAAGCGGCTGACATGGCTCTAAACGCAGCTGAAAAGCTTATCCGCTCGGGTAAAACTGCTAATCAAGCTGCCCTTGTCAAAGACGGTATCGCTCAAATGGGTAAAGTTCTGAACTAGACTTCCCCTCATAGATTATAAAAAAAGCCGCCTCTTAATCGGGGCGGCTTTTTTATTGGCTAAAAATCGACAAAGGATGGCTTTTTTAGGGTTAATCCAGCCAGCCGGCAACAAGCTGTCTCTCAAAAGCAGAAATAGCGTTCCGCATTAATATCGCAACTGTTACAGGGCCTACGCCGCCTGGCACAGGCGTTACCCAACTGGCCACCTCTTTTACGGCGTCCGTATTAACGTCCCCAACGATCCTCACAGTTCCGTCTTTATCCGTAATTTGGTTAATACCAATATCAATGACGGCTGCGCCGGGCTTGACCATATCTGCGCCAATTAAATGGGCTTTGCCGACAGCGACGACTACGACATCTGCGCGTCTGGAGTGGGCCGCGACTGAGCGGGTCATGTGGTGGCAGACAGTCACCGTCGCCCCTTCCGCCATAAGCATAAAAGCGGCTGGTTTTCCTACAATCGCAGAATGACCAATAATAACGACCTCCAGCCCTTCAAGGGTCAAGCCGGTCTGCTTAATCAATTCAACAGAGGCGGCCGCTGTGCAAGGCGCCAATGCTAAATCGTTATAAACAATATTTCCGATAGAGGCAGGGTTCATGCCCTCAACATCTTTTAGAGGATGAATGGCAGATTGAAGGGAGCGCACATTGATGTGCTCGGGCACTGGGCGCTGCAGAATGATCCCGAGCACGTCCGGGTCGTCATTCATCTGCATAATTTTAGCCTTACAGAGGTCTTGCGTCATATCGGCAGGCCAGAATTGCGCATCAAAGGGGATCTTTACGCGTTTGGCTGCCCGCTCTTGCCCTTTAATATAAATGGCAACATCGTTTTCACCACCAATAGAAATGGAGACAAGACGGCCAATAGGCCGTTTTGCGGATGCCAAAGCCACACGGCGCTTTACGTCCGCGAGAATTCGCGTGCGAGCCTCTTTACCTTTTAATAGGCGCGGATCAGTTGACATGTTTTACCCTCGAAAGCAGGCTGAATTGCGCTGTCTCTAAGCTAAATATCACTAATAGAACAGAGCCATTTATCTTATTCGGCTGCTTCAGCTGTTTCGACTGGTGGCGTCCAGCGCAGCACAGGCTTCCGAGCGGCTTGCGTCTCATCTAATCTTCGCATTGGCGCATAGATTGGAGCTTGTTTAAAGCTCTCAACATCGGTGCCTGACTTTGCGCGCTCCGCGAGATGACGCATCGACCCGATAAAGCGGTCAAGCTCACCTTTAGATTCGCTTTCCGTAGGTTCAATTAGCATTGCGCCGTGAACGACTAATGGAAAATACATCGTCATAGGATGATAGCCCTCATCAATCATGGCCTTCGCAAAATCGAGCGTGTCGACGCCCGTATCTTTAAGGAAGCTGTCATCAAACAAAGCTTCATGCATACAGATGCCGCCAAAGGCCGGCGACATCACGTCAGAGAGCGACGCTTGCACATAATTGGCATTGAGCACCGCGTCTTCTGTGGCTTGCTTGAGGCCATCAGAACCGTGGCTCATCATATAGGTGAGCGCGCGGCTATACATGCCCATCTGGCCGTGGAAGGCACACATACGGCCAAAGCTGACCTCATCTTTAGTCTCGACAAGGTCATAGCCCTCTTCTGTTTTAACAACATAGGGAACAGGTGCATGGTCTTTTAGGGCGTCGGATAAAACAGTCGGACCAGAACCAGGGCCGCCGCCGCCATGCGGCGTGGAGAATGTCTTGTGCAAATTCAAATGCATCGCATCGACACCTAAGTCGCCGGGGCGAACGCGGCCGACTAAAGCGTTAAAATTAGCGCCGTCGCAATAAAAATATCCGCCGGCTTTATGAATCAGGTCTGCGATTTCTATAATATCACGCTCAAACAAACCACATGTATTGGGATTGGTCAGCATAATACCTGCCACATCATCGCCGTCTTTCAACTTCTCACGCAGGGATTCCATATTGACGCGACCATCACCCGAGGCTGGGATCTGGTCGACGGTAAAGCCGCATTGCACGGCTGTCGCAGGGTTAGTTCCATGTGCAGATTCAGGCACAAGGACGCGGCGCTTATGACTGTGCCCATCGGCGTCCAAACGCGCCCGAATAGCCATCATACCGCAAAGCTCGCCATGCGCGCCAGCTTTGGGCGTCAAGGCGACAGCCGGCATGCCTGTCAATGTGCAAATCCAATGCGATAATTCATGCATTAATTCCAACGTGCCTTGCACAGTGGAAATCGGTTGCAACGGGTGCACATCGGCAAAGCCAGGCATACGCGCAACTTTTTCATTGAGGCGCGGATTATGTTTCATTGTGCAAGAGCCGAGCGGATAAACTCCCAAATCAATGGCATAATTCTTTTGCGATAATCGTACATAATGGCGCAGCGTTTCAGGCTCGGATAAACCAGGCAAGCCGATTTCACCTTGGCGTTCATTATTAGCGCCAAGGCGCGAGGCGCGGCCTTTAGCTTTAGGAAAATCAATCCCCGTGCGGCTGGGCGTGCCCGTTTCAAAAATCAGCTTCGTTGCCTGCTCCAAAGCCTTAGAGCCAGAGACAGTCTTCAAGTCGTTGCTGTTGGCTGCAACAGGTGATGTGGGGCGTCCTTCATTATTCATGATAATATCTCCTCAAGAGCATGGCCAAAGGCGTGGATATCCTCATCACTTACGACCTCAGTCGCGCAAACGAGCAGTAAGTCTTCATGTGCGCCGGCGCTAATGCGGGAGAACGGAACGCCGCCGAGGATATCTTTTTCCGCAAGCGCTTGAACGACCTCTGCGGCGGGTTTATTCAGCTTGACGGTGAACTCATTAAAGAAGGTCTCATTCATGACTTCCGTCCCTTTAATGCCGTCAATGACATCAGCGAGATGAACCGCATTTTCATGGTTGAGCACGGCCATTTGTTTAAGCCCCGCATCGCCTAACAAACTCATATGAATTGTGAAAGCGAGGCAACAAAGACCGCTATTCGTACAAATATTAGACGTCGCTTTTTCACGGCGAATATGTTGCTCTCTTGTTGAGAGTGTTAGCACATATCCGCGCTCGCCATTGGCATCAATCGTTTCGCCGCAAACCCGGCCCGGCATTTGCCGCACGAGTTTTTGACGGCAGGCAAAAAGCCCAACATGCGGGCCGCCAAAGTTAAGACCAACGCCAAGACCCTGCCCTTCGCCGACAACGATATCTGCGCCTTGCTCGCCTGGTGACTTAATGGCCGCCAAAGCGACAGGCTCTGTAAACACAGCAATCAATAAAGCCTTATGCGCATGAGCTTTTTCAGCAATGGCGGTCAGGTCAACAATTTCGCCAAAGACATTGGGTGATTGCACGACAACACAGGCCGTTTCATCGGTAATCATATCAATAACGCTTTGATCTTTACCAATTTCTGGCGTGACTTCGTTAATTTCAATATTCAATGTCGAAGCTAATGTCTGCGTCGCCGCAGCGTAATGGGGGTGCAATCCGGGCGCGAGGATTGCTTTAGTCTTACGTGTCACACGCTTAGCCATCACCACCGCCTCTGCGCAGGCTGTAGAGCCATCATACATAGAGGCATTGGCCACATCCATGCCCGTCAAAAGCGCGACTTGGGTTTGGAATTCAAAAAGCGTTTGCAGCGTCCCCTGGCTGATTTCTGGCTGATAAGGCGTATATGCCGTGAGGAATTCAGAACGTTGAATCAGGTGATCCACTGTCGCGGGGATGTGATGCTTATAAGCCCCTGCTCCGCAGAAAAACGGCACAGATGAAGCCGAAACAGATTTATTCGAAAGCCGCGTCATATGACGTTCAACGGCCGCTTCGGATTGATGCAGCGGAAGATCAATCAGCTTATCCAGCCGCGCCGATTTTGGCACCTCCTCGAACAAGGCATCAATATTGTCGACGCCTATAACACCGAGCATTTTCTCACGATCATTCGCATTTAAAGGGAGGTAACGCATAAATTAAGTCCTTAACATGAGGAATGCGAGCAAGACGGCAATAACCAATCCGAGCCCGTCAACATAAGTTATTTTGGCCAATGAGCCAGAAAGTTGTCCGCGAGGGACGGCGATGAGGATAAAGGCAGCCATACTTATGACGGTGCCGATTAGGACAGGCCAACGCGCACTCACGACATGGGCGGCATAAATGCAAGCAGCAGCGACTAGCGCAAAAAGCACGGCGCGGTGTTGTAACAATGTCATCAAGACTTGATCGTCAGCAGAAATTCCATACAGCTTGGCCATGCGCGAAGGGGCAAAAACGGACATAGCAGGCACACCATGAACGATAAGCGCCAATGCGTAGAAAAG
This sequence comes from Hellea sp., assembly GCA_039977295.1. Lineage (GTDB taxonomy): Bacteria > Pseudomonadota > Alphaproteobacteria > Caulobacterales > Maricaulaceae > Hellea. The sequence goes on from JBDWDN010000009.1 coordinate 138,229, forward strand.
TATGGGGACGAGTTTCTGCATCAATGTGTCTTCGTCATTTCCATCGCCATTGCACGTTCACTCATATTTTGTGAATTCGCCAAAGACTGCACGACGCCTTGTTTATCTGCCTCAGACTTATTTTGACTCACTTTTTTGACATGTGTCACATCTTCGATGCTTAGGCGAAATCCAACAATCCCTCGCGATAGTTTTGCTATATAATCGTCTGGTGCATCGGAGACCTGCCAAGGTCCTTCGCGGTGACTTTCCATCTTATCTGTTAGCGCCGTGATGTATGGCATCATCGCTTCAGCTTGCGTTTCAATTGTAATTTCGCCCCGTATTTCAACGGCCACGTAATTCCACGTCGGGACAGCTTTGCCATGTTCTTGTTTTGACGGATAGAAGGATGGCGACACATAGGCATCAGCCCCACAAAATATTGCAACAGCTTGACCACCGCCTTGTCGCGCCGCTTCCCAAAACCGGTTCATACGAGCCACATGCCCTAATAAGGTCAGGCCATCATTATCTATAACGAGCGGAACCAATGCCGTTACAGGCCCCTGCTTTCCATTTACGGCAAGCGTCGCAAAGGGATATGCCGAGATGAATGCAAGAGCTTCGCCCCGGTCATCATAATGAAAAGCAGGCGTGGGATGCATTGGGTTAAAGTCCGTCGCAATATGTCTTATAAGTTGCCTCATCCATCAGAGCTTCTAACTCGTCCGCATCTGCGATTTTCATTTTGTAGAACCAGCCCTTGTTATCTGCTGAGGCATTGACGGTTTCGGGCGCGTCTTCGAGTTTTTCATTCACGGCCGTAACTTCGCCGCCAACAGGCGCGTAAACTTCGGAGGCTGCTTTGACGCTTTCTACAACAGATGCCTCATCTCCCTTGGCCATCTCGCGGCCAACGTCTGGAAGTTCGACATAAACGACATCCCCTAATTGTTTGGCGGCGTAAGGACTGATCCCCACAGTTCCAATATCGCCGTCAACGCTGATCCATTCGTGATCTTCTGTGAAAAATACTGACATAATGTCCTCCTTTAACCTCTATAATAATTATGTGGCGCGAATGGCATTTTCGCGACGGTTGCGGCGCGGGGTTTCCCGCGCACGATAAGCTGCACAGGCGTTCCTGCCTTGGTGAATTTGCGGGCGACATAGCCCATAGCAACAGGGGCCTCAGCTGTCGGGCCAAAACCGCCGCTGGTAATTTCGCCAATGGTATTACCGTCCAAATCTTGGATTTCTGTATGCTCTCGCGCAGGCGCGCGGCCCTCGGGCTGAATACCGACTAGGCGTTTCGTGGATTTATCCGCGATATCAGAGGCGACACGCGCCGCGCCTATATAGCCTGCATCCGCGCTGCGGCGATGTTTTTGGATAGACCAAAAAAGCCCCGCCTCAATCGGCGAGACTGTTTTGTCGATATCATGGCCATAGAGGCAAAGCCCAGCTTCGAGGCGCAGACTGTCGCGCGCGCCTAGACCAATCATCTCGACCTCATCATGGGCTAAAAGCATATCGACGAAGGCATTCACATCATCATGCTTGATAGAAATTTCATAACCGTCTTCACCCGTATATCCGGAACGCGATACATGACACCAAATCGTCGGCGTCAACGGAATATCAATTGAGGTCATAAAGAGGATATCTTTGACGGCCGGATTAAATTTTGCAAGCACATCAACCGCCTTTGGCCCCTGCAGCGCAATAAGAGATAGCGTGTCGTCAGCTACATCGATCGTAATACCCGGCGGCATATAAGTCGCAAGATGCATGAAGTCATCGGCCTTACAGCCCGCATTAACAACCAAATAAAGTTTATGCTCATGCCCTGAAAACCCTAGGCGCGAGATCATTAAGTCATCCAAAATACCGCCATCGGCATTGAGAAACTGAGAGTAACGCTGCTGGCCAGGCTCTAAGGATTGAATGTCGGCGGGGACGAGTTTTTCTAGCGCCTTAGCAGCCGTCTCAAATGTGCCGTCATCGGCAAAAATAAAGCATTGCCCCATGTGAGACACATCAAAAAGACCCGCTTTCTCGCGTGTATGCAAATGTTCTTTCATCACGCCCATTGGATATTGAACGGGCATGTCATAGCCAGCAAATGGCACCATTTTTGCGCCTAGCTCGACGTGCTTTCCGTGAAGCTGGGTCTTCAAAATAGACTCGGGGGACATCTCAGTCATAGGCACACTCTCCGCTTTCGCGTCCTGCGCCACCCGCTGTCTGATAGGCCTGAGAGATTCATCCCGTGATTTATCCTAAATCACGCGACTTACTCCGTCGGCGGGGCGTTTCACTTATCCCTACTTGCACAGGGCACCCTCTTTCCAGCGTTTTATCTGCCAAGCGGTCCCTTGAGCCTGAGAGTTTCCGGTGGCGGTTGCTCCTTCGGCGGCCTCGTAATTATGGAATAATCATAAGACGCTCTCCCGCTTGGAAGAGATAAGCGTGAATGGCGCGAATCTCTAAGAGAGTCAATCTACCGCCATCACCATTTTTTCATACTTCTCTGATAGGCCGTGGATAAATAGAAGGATTACACATGTCAGATACAGATTCATTAGACTTTACCGCAACCGGTTCGGGAAAATCAGAAGCCGAAATTGCTTTCGAGTTACTCAACAAGTTAAAAGGTCAAGGCGTTTGGGGTGAACGCAATATCTCCGATATTTTGGATATGTATGCTGAATGTTTGGACGCTGCCAAAGGCTATCGCGCTTATGAAGGTCAAAAACGTGTGGAAGTACCCGTGCAAGGCGCAAAGGTTGAAACCACCTTACGGGCGGCGCCTCCTCAAACGCCTGTTAATCTGCAGCCGACCCCCGAAACACGTCAAGCCCCTCCGCTTCAGGCCCCTCCTGTTCAGCCCCAGCAACAACAACAGCCTGTTCGTGCGCAGGTTCAACAACCCATACATGCGCAACAACAAGCTTTGGCTCAAGCCTATAAGCCTGCTTAGGTTTGAACTTTGGGGTTTACATCCGCTCCGGCGCTTCGATACCCAAAATATTCAACCCCTCTTCGAGCTGACGGAGTGTCAGCCCTGCCAAAGCGAGGCGTGAGGCTCTGACATCCTCTGGCGTATCGTCTACGAGTATTGGGCACTCCGTATAAAACCGCGAAAAGGCCTGAGCCACGCGGTAAATATGCTCGCATAGAATATGCGGCGCGTATTTTTCAGCTGAGGTCGCCACAGACCGGCCAAAGGCATCTAGCGCGAGAACAAGCTGTTGCTCAGCCGGCTCAACAGCTTTGATGGCGCCGGCCTTTGCGCCCTGCGTCTCTGCTTTTCGCAGAATCGATTTTATCCGCACCACGGCATAGAGCAGGTAAGGCCCCGTCTTGCCTTCAAAGGCTGTAAATCGCTCAGGATCAAAAATGTAATTGGTCAGGCGTTGATTCTGAAGATCAGCAAATTTCAGTGCAGCCAAGCCAATTTTGCGAGCAATTTCGCCGCGTTCGGCCGCGTCAAAATTTGTGCCAATACCTGACTCGTCTAACCGCCTGGTTGCCGCTTCATTCATAATTTCGAGCAAGTCTTCAAGACGCAGAACACCGCCCTCACGGGTTTTAAACGGCTTCCCGTCTTTACCGTTCATGGTGCCGAACCCTGCATGATAAAGCTGCTCGGCTTTGTACCAATCCGCTTTTACAGCAGCGTGAAAGACTTGTTCAAAATGCAGCGCTTGGCGCTGATCAACAACATAGGCAATGAGGTCGGGATTATTCTCGGCTTTACGGTCAACCAACGTCGCAAGATCTGTCGTATGATAAAGAACCGCCCCCGCGCTAGAAATTAGCATAACCGGCGGGGTGCCTTTACGTTTCCCTGACGGCACACCCTCTTTTCTCTGCGCCTCATAGACGGGATCCAAAGGAATCATTAGTCCGCCATCAACGTCCTCGGTAATGCCTTTGGCTTTTAGCTCTTCAATCATGGCGGGGATGAGGTGATCGACGCAGGCTTCTCCCTTCCAAAGATCAAATTCCACACCAAGATTGCCATAGCCAAGTTTTAGCGCGGCCACGGACACTTCAATAAAATGTCCCAGCAAAGCCATATAGCCTGCGCGCCCCGCTTGAAGTTCCGCCGTCGCCACACGTGAGCGCTCCATGCGGGCGTCATTATCCTTAGCGGCATTGCTGGCCTGCGGATAAAGCCGCGCCAAATCGTCCATCGTGACGGGCGATTCTGTTGGGTAACCTTCCGTCTTATCGGCGTCAAAATAAGGCAGGCTTGGCTGTTCGGTTTCTAATTCTGAAATCAGATGCCCCATTTGCAAGCCCCAATCGCCCATATGGACATCACCAATGACCTTATGGCCTTGCACGCGGAAGAGGCGTTTGATGGCCTCCCCTATAACAGCAGAGCGCAAATGCCCCACATGCATGGGCTTGGCGACATTGGCCCCGCCATAGTCAACAATAATCGAAAGCGGCGTTTTTTGAACGATGCCAAGTTTCTCATCAGCGCTTAACTCTGCCGCCCGCGCCGATATTGCCTCTTGGCTTGGATAGATATTGATAAAGCCAGGGCCGCCAATATCCAGCTTTTCAATCAAGGGGTGGCCTTGAAGAGCCTCTATAGCCTGCGCGGCAATATCACGTGGATTGAGTTTCTCGCCGCGCTTTTTTGCAATGCCCGCAGCGCCCATCGCGCCGTTACACTGAAACGGCGCGTCGCCGCGCGTGCTTTCCTGAACGCCCGCAATTTGCGCAGGATAACCCATAGCCGTAAAGGCTTCGCGGCAGGCCGCGTCTAACGTATCTAAAATCGACGGCATAAGGAGGCTCTAATTTTGTCCCGCAGAGACGCGGAACCGCTTGCCTTCAGCATTGAAATTCCGCTGCGCGTCGGTGACTTCGAAACCTACAATAATCTCAAAATTCTCACCGGAGGTGCCTTCTTTGGCACGCGGGATAATAATACTATCGATGCGCTCGGTGATGCTGACGCGGTCTTTTCCTGCAGGAAATGTTACTTGAATAGGAAAAGTCTTTTTATTGATGACGCCGATATTCTTACGGGTCACCGCTACAAAATACTCATAGGTCGCCGTAGATTGATCAGCTGCAGCAGGGCCGCGGCCAAAATTCATATCCAGCTCTAGGTCACCTTCAATAGGGTTGGCGCCGTAATAGCGGCAAAGGCTACGCACCTTTTCAAATTCCCCCGTAAAGCCGACATTGGCAAAACGCTCAGCATTGTTGCGAAACTCAACAATGCGCGAAGCGTCATAAAGCGCGAAGGCCCGGGGGCATGGCCCAGGGTTATTTTCCGCAGCTTCGCCGATTTGCAGCACTTCTTTTGTGCTGCGGCACCCTGCTAGGGCTGTTACGGCCACTAAGGTCGTTGCAATAAGTAATTTTGAAAACCGCATCTATTTGTCCCAAATTTGGCCATTATTTCTGTCCACCCTGCTATAGCTTGCTGGTGACGACTCTGGTAAGTCATAGACAGATATAAGTGTCGCCGCAACGCCGAACATCGGCTGTATTGAGGGCATGAGGAGAATTTAATGTCAGCAGAGCGGACATCAAAAACAGTGCTGCTAGCCGCGCCGCGTGGATTTTGCGCCGGCGTGGATCGTGCTATCCAAATCGTAGAGAAATCTATCGCGAAATATGGCGCCCCCGTCTATGTCCGCCATGAAATTGTTCATAACCGTCATGTCGTCAGCCGCCTCGTCGAAATGGGCGCCATTTTCGTTGAGGAACTTGATGATTGCCCAGATGATAGGCCTGTTGTCTTCTCTGCGCATGGCGTGCCAAAATCTGTTCCTGCCGCCGCGCAGGCGCGCGACATGAATTTCCTCGATGCGACCTGCCCGCTTGTCTCCAAAGTCCATATCGAAGCCGAAAAGCACGCCAAAGCTGGTCACCATATCTTGCTTATCGGTCATGAGGGGCATCCCGAAGTTATTGGGACGATGGGGCAGTTGCCCAAAGGTCATATTACCCTCATAGAGACAGAAGAAGACGCGCATAAGCTGACGCCCCTAGATCCGCAAAATCTCGCCCTTGTTACGCAAACAACGCTTTCTGTTGATGACACCTCAGCCATGATAGCGATCCTCAAGGACCGCTTTCCAAATATCACCCTACCTTATAAGGAAGATATTTGCTACGCGACCACCAACCGTCAAATGGCCGTTAAGGCCATTGCTGAGCGCTGTGACCTGCTTTTAGTGATTGGCTCTGTCACATCTTCAAACTCAAAACGTCTTGTCGAAGTTGGCGATAAAGCTGGGGCCGACAACGCCATGCTCATTTCCAGCGCCGAAAGCATTGATTGGGATAAGGTCGATGCCGCCAAAGTTATTGGACTGTCCGCTGGGGCCAGCGCGCCTGAATATTTGACGGACGGCGTCATCGCCGCGCTACGGTCAAAATATGATATTGAGATACAGGAAGTGGAAGTGACGAAAGAAAAAGTTATTTTCCGCCTGCCGCGACAGTTGCTCGACGTTGCCTAAGGCCAATCGTTCAGACGGCCTCGTTATCTATACGGACGGCGCGTGTTCGGGTAATCCCGGCCCGGGCGGCTGGGGTGTCCTCATGCAATTTGGCGCCAAAGAAAAAACGCTAAAAGGCGGCGAGCCAGACACGACCAATAACCGCATGGAAATGATGGCGGCGATCAAGGCGCTAGAAGCGATTAAGCCCGGTTACAAGGGCGACATCATTTTATGGACCGATAGCACTTATGTCTTAAAGGGCATTACCGAATGGATCCACGGCTGGAAGAAACGCGGCTGGAAAAAGTCAGATAAAAAGCCCGTTGTAAATGTAGATCTCTGGAAGCAGCTAGACGCGCTGAACGCTGAAAGAGACGTGACGTGGAAGTGGGTCAAAGGTCATGCGGGTATTGAAGGCAATGAGAGGGCAGATGAACTCGCCCGAGAAGGTATTCCTCCGCGCGATTAGTCTTCTAATTCTTCAGGCACTTCAAGGTAACGGGCGTTACGAAGGCTTGGAAAAGCCCGAGACCAAATTGCAGCTACTCCCATCGCCGCGACGCCGCCTGCAGTAACCGTAAATACCGCGCCATAAAACGCCGCCATAAAGCCCGCTCGAAACTCCCCTAGCTCATTAGAGGCTCCTAGGAATATCGAGTTTACGGCATTCACGCGTCCGCGCACTTTATCTGGTGTCCAGAGCTGAAGCAGAATTTCGCGAATATAGACAGATATCATATCAAAAGCGCCGATGAACATTAGCGTGAGAATAGAGAGCCATGCCGTAGTCGAGACGCCAAACACCGCCGTCGCAAAACCGAAAAGCGCAACGCTAATAAAGAGAATAATGCCCGCGTGATCTTTGATAGGAAATGTTGTCAAATAGCCGATCATCATGACAGCCCCTATTCCTGGCGCCGCGCGTAACAGGCCCAAACCCTTCGGCCCAAGTTCCAATATATCTTTGGCATAAATAGGCATAAGAGCGACAGCGCCGCCCAATAAGACCGCAAAAAGATCTAACGAAATTGCGCCTAAAACAATCTTCTGTTTCCAAATATAGCTGAACCCGCCGACTAAGGTTTTAAGTGATGTCGCCGATGTTTCGAGAACCTGCGTTGGTTTCGCGATTGAGAAAATCAGCGTTGCTGCAATCGCGAATATAACTGCGGCAGACGCATAAGCCGTAGGTCCAGAAATGCCGTAAAGTAATCCTCCTGCGACCGGCCCAAAAATAGACGCTAATTGCCAAGACGAGGTTATCCAGCCAATTGCATTACCAAAGTCTTCTTTGGGAACGACGTTGACGACTAAAGACGATGATGCGGGCGTAAGAAAAGCGCGCGCGATGCCAAAAACGGTCAAAATAGCTAAGACCCAAATGGGGTTAAATTGCTGTGTTATGGCGAAGTAAAAGATCGCTGCCGCGCAGCTCATTTCCATAAGGATTGATAAGCCCATTATGAGGCGGCGTCCAAATCGATCAGACGCCATGCCCGTAAATAGAACCAATAATACAGCGGGCAAAAACTGCACCAAGCCTATCCAGCCCAGAAGCGCGGCATTTCCTGTTTCATCATAAATTTGCCACCCGACAGCAACAGAGGTAATCTGGGTCGCGAAGGCCGTCAGAAAACGCGCACCGAAATAGCGCGAGAAAGAACTATGCCGAAAAGCGCTAAAACGATCTGCTTGCATATGCGCTTATAGGCAGAGGCAAACTCCGTTCAACACAAATCAACTAGGCGGGTTCTGACTGTGGCAGATGTCCAGTCTTCACATAGATGAGGCAGCCTTCATCGCTGAAGGGATGATGGGTGGAAAGATGCGGACTGCGTAGCCATGTTCCCTTAGGGTAATCGCCATATTCATCTTGGAAAGTCCCTTCTAGAACGAATATTTCCTCGCCGCCCCAATGACGATGTGGATTAAATTTAGTTCCAGGGGCCCAGCGCACTAACGCGCAGCCTTCGCCTTCAAAATTATGCAGAGGTAGAACCGTTAATCCGGGAACTGCGCCCGGTAGAAATTCGGCGTCATTCGTATTGATTGAAAACTGATCCGTATCCGCCGCGTCAAATTGATGTAATTTAACGAAAATGACGCAACCCTCTTCACTATGAGGCTTATGCGTAGATCCTATGGGGTTTCGCACATAGGTCCCTGCGGGGTAATCGCCGTGCTCATCTGAGAACACACCTTCAAGCACAAAAAACTCTTCCCCGCCGCCATGTGTGTGGGGACTGAAATAAGAATTCGGGTCATATTTCACAAGCGAGGTTGCCCGTGCAACCTCGTCGCCAATACGGTCTAATTTACGCCGGTAGACCCCCGCCATAGGCGAAGCTTCCCACTCCATTTTGGCCGTATCAATAACAACCTGCTTTTCAAAATCTGCATTGATACGCATAATAGGTCCTTATTACCCGCCGCAGCTCGGACGGGCCGAAACACGCACTCGCCAATCAGTCAAGTTTTTATACTCAGAAGATATATCAACTTTTGCAAAGTCTGCAAAAGCCAATCCGGCAAAAGCCGTTATGTCTGCCATAGAGAACTCAGCCCCCGCCAAATATTCTTGATCTGCTAATACGCCGTTTAGATACGCCATTGTATTTTGAGCTTTGATTTTTTGACTCTCGCCCCAAGCCGCATTTTGCTTTGTCTCTAAATCCAGGCCAAGGCCTGGCGTTGCGTGATGGAAGTAAGCGCCAACCGCGTCAATTAAGCCTGATTCCGCACGCAAATTCATCATTTGCGTGATAGCGCGCTGCTTAGGCGTATTTCCTATAAGAGACGAGCCCTCAAAGGCGCCATCAATATATTCGGTTATCGCCGTGCACTGAGAGATACACGTCCCGCACTCCAGCTCGGCATAAGGAACCGTTGCATCTGGATTTTTGGCTTTAAAAGCCTCGGTGCGGTGTTCACCGCCCATGACGTCCACTGCGTAAAACTCCACCTGGTTACTCGCGCCTTTTTCCGCCAACGCGATGCGCACGCGCGCAGGGTTAGGAAAACCTTCTACATCGTAAATTTTCATAGGGTGATATCTCCAACTGGTTACCTATCAAGTAGTAGATAGGTAACAGAAGCTAACTAGTTTTCAAGGCTGAAAAGCGCTAAAGACGTTAAAGACACAAAAAGGTGATGACCCAGAAATGAGCAGTGCAAACCATATATTAGACGCCGCAGAGCTCCGCATGCGCGAACAGGGCTATAATGCTGTGAGTTTTCGAGACATTGCATCAGATGTTGGCATTAAGAGTGCTAGCCTTCACTACCATTTTCCAAAAAAAGCAGATTTAGGCCTCGCCTTAGTTGCGCGTTATGCAGAGAATTTTCAATCTGTCTTGATTACAGAAACTCGGCTTGATCCCGATCCCTCCAATTCCATTCAAGTGTTTATTGACCTTCACCGCCGGGCCCTCAAAGACCAAGGCCTACTCTGTCTCTGCGCAGTCTTCGGCGCCGAAGCGAAAGGCTTGCCGGAAAATGTTACACAAGGTGTAAGAGCTTTTTTTAAATCGAACATAGAATGGCTAGCCAGTGCCTATGAGAAAGCGGGCGTAAAAAATCCGAGTTCGCGCGCAAAGGCGGGGGTAGCTGCATTGGAAGGTGCGTTAATGGTCGCTTTGGTAAATGAAGATTATAGCGTTTTTGAAGCTGTAGCAGATATGGTGAGACTTTAGCTTAGCCTGATGGTCAGACGCCAATAGACCATACTAAACCGCGCCAATCACCGTAACCTTCATAATACGCCGTAAAGTCTTTCTTATTATCGCGACTCATACCGATGCGACTCATGACGGTTTGCGATCGTAAATTAGTCTCCGCCGTGTAGGACAGAATTTGAGTTAAGCCCAAACGAGCAAACCCGTCTTCCAATGCCGCCCTAGCGGCTTCACTTGCATAGCCTTGCCCCCAAGCTGCACGTTTCAACCGCCACCCAATTTCAGTATGAAGTCCTAGAAGGTGCTCACCCGGAACGGGCATAAGTCCCGCATATCCAAGAAAGTCCCCATCCTTGGTTTCAATCACCCATCGACTATAACCCTGTTCGGTTTGAGCTTTGATGTAACGGTTTAGTTTTTTGTCACTTTTAGTCCGGTTGAAAGGCCCGCCTAGATCAGCAGTAACTTCTGGGTCAGAATGCAAAGCCGCAAAATCGTCCCTATCCGCGGCGCGCCAATGACGCAGTCTCAGACGAGGCGTCTCAAGGATCACTACCCCATTCCGCTATTGGTCATGTGTAGGTTTGCTGCGAAGCCGCAATAGATAAGGAGTTCATTTAGCACGACATCGGGGTAGTCGTGGTCTTCGCGAATAACTTCGTAATTATATTTGAATTTTTTCCAGTTAAACCCAGCTTTGAGCGTCAGCAGATGTTCGTTCTTTTCTGTCCGCAATTCATATTGGGTGCTTAAAAGGCCGCGATGCTTAAGCAAAAACTCGTCTTCACCGCTTCCATCTGCGCGGGTCAAGCGGATAATGACATGGCCCAACCAGTTAAAGATAATATCACCAACATCGGCACCGTCTTTAAAAATATCGAACTTACTCATCCAAATGTTTTTGGGCGTCATCATTATTTGGTGACCATTATAAGACGTCAGCGCCTTGCTGGAAAACCAGTTTTGATATTTGAGCTGAAACTGCTCATTGCCGTTTCGCAGCAGCCGAAAGCTGCCGCGACTATCTATGGATTCAAGAAGGATCGTCACTAAACGATATCCACCTGTAGGGTCGTTCCTTTCACAGACAAGACACGAAGCTCAGCACCTGCCGCAGGGTTGCCGTCGGCAATGCTAGCGCGCCATTGCGTATCGCCAACTTGGACACGGCCGAGACCGGTCTCAAAGTCTGCAACCGCTTTCACACGCATTCCGACCATCGTGCGGGCCCGGTCATTAAGGTCTGAGGGTTCGCCGCCCTTCATTTTAGGGCGAACGAATTTATGACCGACCACAAGCAATATAGCTGACAAGATAAAGAAGAGCAGGAACTGCATCTCCCATGCCAGCGGCAGAACGAAGACGATAATGCCAACAATCAACGCCGCAACAGCGGGCCAGAGAATATAGGTCGTGCCTGTGACAACCTCGAGGACGAGCAAGAGCACGCCCAAGATTAGCCATTTGCTGCCAGACATAGATTCCAGCATTTGAACAAGAAGATTTGCATCATTATTCATATAGCTCTCCTATTTCCCTGCCTTTTTAGCCCCAGCTTCAAGCATGCCGCTAATGCCGCCAACAGTTGCCGCAAGACCTGATAATTCGGCCGGCACGATAACCGTTTTCTGGTTCGGCGATTTAGCAAGCTCGCCAAAAGCTTTGACGTAATCCTGCGCGATAAAGTAGTTCACCGCATTGATGTCACCTTTTGCAATAGCCGCAGAGACCATGGCTGTCGCGCGGGCTTCTGCTTCGGCTTCGCGCTCACGGCCCTCAGCGTCCAGGAAGGCAGCATCTTTACGGCCTTCAGCTTCGCGGATCGCCGCTTCTTTCTCGCCTTCAGCTTTAAGGATCTGAGACTGCTTGTGACCTTCGGCCATTAAAATGTCAGCCCGCTTTTCACGCTCAGCTTTCATCTGCTTATTCATGGCCTGAGTGATGTCAGCTGGCGGGCTGAGGTCTTTAATCTCGATCCGCGTGACTTTGGTGCCCCACGGGTCTGTCGCTTGGTCAATGACAGCCAATAGTTTAGCGTTGATCTCATCGCGCTTAGACAGCGTTTCATCAAGGTCCATAGAGCCGACCACTGTCCGCACATTTGTGAGACATAAGTTCTTGATAGCATTATCAAGGTTATTGACTTCATAAGCCGCTGTTCGGGCATCCACCACTTGGATAAAGACAACCGCGTCCGCCGTGACCATTGCGTTATCTTTGGTAATCACATCTTGCGATGGGATATCGATAACGCGCTCACGCATATTCATTTTATAGCCAACTTTTTCTATAAAAGGGATAATGAAGGAAAGGCCAGGTTTAAGCGTTTTGGTATACCGCCCAAATTGTTCAACAGTGAACTCCATGCCCTGCGGCACGGCCTTTATGGCTTTTAAAATGACGACGATGATCAAAACGACCAAGGCAATCGGTAGGTAACTTGCTATTTCCATTATGTTCTCCCCTTTATGGTATGGAATTTATGTGGATATTTATGTGCAGTGTTCTTTAGAGATTCTCCAAAACATAATCGGCAGCGGAGACTTTGAACTCGCCGCCCTGCTCTACAAAGATGTTTTCGACGGTGCCGTTATCGACAACCATAGCGTAACGCTGTGAACGTCCGCCCATGCCAAATCCTGAACCGTCAAGCTCAAGACCGATGGCTTTAGCAAAATCGCCATTCCCATCAGCAAGCATCACGACTTCATCCGTTACGCCTTGGTCTTTGCCCCAAGCGCCCATGACGAAGACGTCATTGACGGACGTGCAGGCAATCGTATCAACGCCTTTGGCTTTGAAGGCGGCTGCTTGCTCTTTAAAGCCCGGCAAATGTTTAGCGGAACAGGTCGGCGTGAAAGCGCCAGGGACCGCGAATAGCGCAACGCGCTTACCATTAAATAAACTGTCAGTATCGATGGGTTCAGGACCATCAGCGCCCATTGTCATAAAGGTCGCGGCAGGGACTTTGTCCCCTTTTTGAATAGACATATTCTCTCCAAGTCTGTGTGTTATGTCTATCACATATGGGGTGTGTGTGACATTTTTGCAAGATTAGGCAGAACGATTTCGATATGTTACGCTCTAGCCATTATGACCGATACTGACCACATGACCCTTAGCAACCGTCTCCTAATTGCGACCCCGCAAATGGGAGATCCACGTTTTAAGGACGCCGTCATATATATGTGCAGCCATGACCGAAGCGGCGCGATGGGTATCGTGATCAACAAACAAATGATCAAATCTGGCGGCGCCTTACAGCTCTCTGACATGCTCTCTAATATTGGTATTGAGGGCGATGTGCGCGTCGCGGACACGCCAGTCCTCGAAGGCGGTCCCGTCGATATAGACCGTGGTTTCGTCCTTCACTCGGCGGACTATTTCAAAAGCGAGACAAGCCTAATGCTCTCAGATACACTCAGCCTGACCTCAACAAAGGACGTGCTCGAAGCCTTGGTCAAAGAGGATGCACCTGAGAAAGCCATGCTCGCTGTCGGCTATTCTGGTTGGGGCGCGGGGCAAATAGAACGCGAGCTACAAGATAATGCCTGGATCGTCGCTGACGCCGATGAAGGCATTATCTTTGACACGGACCTCGACGGGAAATGGGTCAAAGCCTTAGCCAGCCTCGGGATTAAACCAGAGATGCTGTCTCGTATTGGAGGCTCTGCTTAGGAAAGGCTATGTTAACTGGCTCAAACCTCCCAGAGACTGAGCCCATCTAAAGCCTCACCCCAATATCAGTATTTACTTGAAGGCAAGCTAGTCTAGAAGCCGCTTATGGGACTCAAAGATTTTTCATTGCTTTTTATCGTCTGCTTTGTGTGGGGCCTTAATATTGTGATTACGCGGTGGGTCGTGTTTGACGCCGCTGTTCCGCCTATCTTTTTTGCGGCTATTCGGTTTGCAGGTGTCGCCATTTTGCTGATTCCGTTTTTACGCCCCATCCCTGAAGACATCAAAACGCTCTTTCTAATTTCCTTTTTTATTGGCGCTGGGCATTTCGCGCTTCTTTTTATTGGCCTCGCCAATGCAGAGGCCTCGGCCGCCTCCGTTGTCAGTCAATTGGCCGTTCCTTTTTCAACTTTGATGAGTATGGCCTTTCTCGGCGAAACTATTCGATGGCGCCGAGGCATTGGAATCCTAATGGCCTTTGCCGGGGTCTTATTGATAGCCGTTGATCCCGAGAGCTTTACAGTCTCATTGGGGCTTTTATATATTGCAGGCGCTGCCTTTATCGGCTCGATTGGCGGCATATTGATGAAGCGTATGAAACCTGTCTCGGCGCTGCAAATGCAGGTTTGGATTGGCCTGTTTTCATTCGCGCCGCTCTTTGCTGTGTCAGCTATGTTTGAGCAAGGCCAATGGAGCAGATATATGGCGGGCGGCTGGCCCGTTTGGATTGCGACGCTATTTGCTGTGATTGGCGTATCTATTTTTGGACACGGCGCATTTTATCACCTCATCAAAAAATACGATATTTCTCTCCTCTCCCCACTAACCCTGATGACGCCTATATGGGGCGTCGTGTTGAGTATCGTTTTCCTAAAAGACGCCGTGACGCCGCAGCTCATCCTTGGCGCGATTATTTCGCTTGGGGGCGTCTTTGTGATTGCGATACGGCCAAACAAATCAATGCCCGAAGCCGCAATGGGTAAGAAGCTCGGAAGCGGTGGTTCTTGATAATCGGCTTAATCACTTAAGATCACCCTCTCAATGATCTGCCGCTTTCGGCAGAACAAGCTCCGCTCGTCCAAAATATTCCTCACCTGAATTTTTTAGTCGCGGATATCAAATATATATGCCGATCCAGATTCGTTTCCATTGTCATCGTTACGGCTTGCTCCGACAATTGCAGCGTCGGGTGAGATTGCTAGGCTCCATCCAAAGACATCATTCTCGGCGGCATCGCCAGCCGTTAACTTGGTTTTGAGGCGCCACCTTTGGTCGTGGCGCTCAAACCAATACACAGAACCAGAATTTTCGCCTTTGTCATCTTGGAACATCGCCCCTACCAACACAGTGTCTCCCAGAAGCGCAACACTCCGGCCAAATCTATCATCTCCAGCGCCGTCCGGAGCCGTAAGTTTCTGCTGTTGACTCCATGTGGTTCCAGACCGAACAAATACATAGGCCGAACCTGCGTCAACTCCCATTACATCGTCATCATCTCTGCGGGCTGAAATCAAAGCTGTATCGCCAGAAAGCGCGACTCTTACGCCAAAAATATCAGTCTCCTTCCCATCTGCCGCAGTAAGTTTTGCCTGCTGACTCCACTTGTCACCAGACCGAGCGTAAACATAAACCGCTCCTGCATCGGGGGCAATCTCGTCATGAAGATCTGCGCCCACTAAGATAGTGTCATCGGATAAGGCTACGCTAATACCGAATAAATCCCCATCTGCACCATCGTCAGCCGTCAGCTTTGCTTGCTGTTGCCAAAATTCTCCATCGCGGGAGAAGACGTAGACCGAGCCCGTGTCTTCGCCACTGACGTCGTCACGTGGGGACCCGACGATTAAAGTATTACCCGAGATAGCTACGCTTTGTCCAAAAGCATTACCTTTCGCTCCATCCGCAGCTAATATCTTTGTTTGATGGTTCCAAATATTGTTAGAACGAGTGAATATATAGGCAGAACCAGAATTTTCACCTCTATCATCATCTCGCATAGACCCAACGACAATGGTATTGCCAGAAACCGCCACGTTACCGCCAAAAGTATCGTTCGGCGCGCCATCAATAGCTGTTAGCTTGGCTTGTTGACGCCAAACTTTACCAGAACGGGCGAAGACATAAGCGGACCCAGCATCATCTCCCAATAACGGGTCGTCATCTTTGAATGAGCCTATAACTGCAACTTCATCCGAGAGCGCCACACTATAGCCAAAGAAATCATCGGATGCTCCGTCTTCAGCGATTAGTTTCTTCTGCGAGACAGGTGTAGAGACACAGGCTGTCAATATTATTGCGACATAGAAAACTATAGTGGGCGAAGTGAAACTTTTATGCTTCAAAAACCAATTGGTAATTGCCATCATATTTCTTCCTTAGCCAACCTAAGATATTCGACGGTCTTTATGGAACGCTCGCTGAGGGCTCTTGCTATGCCATTTCACTTCGCTTGGCTATAGATCGATAAGCCAATGTCTTTGGGCTAGCTTCGCCTGATCAGTAATCCATTGCTCAATCACTGCTGAGCTTGGCGTAAATATCATGGTCTTGCCATTTGCCATCTATCTTGAGGTAGCCGCGGGCTGTGCCTTCACGTTGATAGCCCATGACCTCAAGCACTTTAATTGACGCGGCGTTACCGGGTTGTGCGCCAGCTTCTACGCGGTGCAACCCCAGTGTTTCAAAACAGAATTTTGTCGCCGCAGAGACTGACGCTCGGGCGAAGCCTTGGCGGGCGTAATGCTCCCCCACCCAATAGCCAAGTTGCGCCGTTTGGGCGACCTGGCGCTGAATATGGGTGATGTTACAGGCCCCAATTAACCGATCATCGTTCGCCCTAAAAATATGGAAAGGATAGGCTTCATCATTGCTCACCATTTTTTTGAATTTGGCTAAGCGAGATCGATAAGAGAGGCGCGAGAGATGGCGGTCGTCCCATTCAGGTTCCCACGGCGTCAGGTAGTTTTTATTTTCGCTGCGAAGCGCCGCCCAAGCTTCATAATCTGCCCAGCGCGGATGGCGCAGCACAACTGAGCCGCCTGACGCCATTCCCGTCAGAACTGTATGGGTATTGGCTTTTTTCATGAAAATTTTAAACGCCCTGCACGCCGATGGAGAATGGCATATATAATCAAAAGGATAATCGCGAAGCTATACCATGTCAGCATATAGTCGAAATGATTATTACGAATTTCGGGGCGGCGAACGGGTAAGCTTGCTGCGTCTAGCGCCTGTGCTGCTGTGCTGTCATAGGCAGTTATGTCTATATAGTAAGACGTCATAACATCGCCCTGCCCCCAGCGGCCTGACTGATTAAATTTGAACCACCGATTAGCCGCAGGATTAGGCTTAGATTTAATCTTGGATTCTACACCGCCCATCGCATGAACCTTGCGCACATAGCCGATATTCTGATCGGCTAGAAGCTGCGCAGGCACCACCGCAGTGCCGTCAGGTTTTTCCGCGTCCCTAGCGCGATCATATTTCCCAAAAATGTCAGGCTGCGCGCTATATTGACGGAACAGGTCCCAATAAATCCCGCCCTTCCCTGGGCCATATACGGCGTAAATAGGCGTTTGAGCTTTTGGCGTTGCGGTGAACCCAATGCGCCTGAAATCAACGGGCTTGCCGGCTTCCAGAGCCGTTTGAAATTCAGCTAATGAGGTAAATGGCGGCGCCGTAACAGCAGCTTCAACCTCTGCCAATAATGCCGTCTTCCATTGCAAACGCTGATATTGCCAGGTGCCCAAACTTATCAAGATGAAGAGGCAAATGGCGACGATGGCCGTCAGCCACGGCATGGGTTTGAAATGAAGTTTCATAGATTTTGTTTGGGATCTTGTTTGGGATCTCGTTTGGAGGCTTTGTGTTCGAGCGCATCATGCTTCCATTGTAGGTTAAACATAACCCCGCGTAAGAGACGCAGCAAATATAAGCTCACAATAATGATAATCGGGATCCAGATCACAAAAGTCAGCCACATCGGCGCGTCAACAACCATCGAAAATCCGAGCGCCATCGGCACAATGAAGATACCGACAATGAAGATGACAAAGACAGTTGGGCCGTCCCCCGCATCCTCAATAGAGAAGTCCGCATGGCACGCTTCGCACCGATCGGCGAAAGTCAGAAAGCCTTTGAAAAGCGTGCCTTCCCCGCATTGGGGGCATTTGCCCCGCAGACCTGTTTCTACGGGGGGAAGTTTCGCCCTACGCATTGAGGCCGCTAATGCGCCCCGCCATTAAGCGCAAAGACGATGTAAACGAAGGCAAAGAGGAAGAGCCAAACAACGTCAACAAAATGCCAGTACCAAGCCGCGGCTTCGAAACCGAAATGCTTCTCAGGTTTAAAGCCGCCTTTCATCAGGCGCAGATAGCAAACCAAGAGGAAAATCGTTCCGATGAGAACGTGGAAACCATGAAAGCCCGTCGCCATAAAGAAGGCAGAGCCATAAGCATCATTGCCGATCCAAGCTTCATGCCCTGCGTCGCGCAAGTGGAAAAGCTCGGCATATTCAATGAGCTGTAGCCATGTGAAGAGGATGCCTAGAACAACCGTTAAGAACAAGCCCCATTTCGCGCCCTTACGGTCGCCATGCATAAGAGCGTGGTGAGCCCACGTCACCGTCGTACCAGAGAGAAGCAAAATAAGTGTATTCATCAAAGGCAAGTGCCAAGGGTCAACAGATGTAACGCCAGGCGCCATAGATTCGGCATATCCCGCCGCATTCTCAAGAATATCAGGGTTCCATGTCGCGCGGACTTTATGGAAGAGGCCAAGCTCAAAGAACATCCAGAACCAGCCGACAAAGAACATGGCTTCTTGCATGATAAACATGATCATACCGTAGCGCAGACCAATATCGACAGCAGGCGTGTGATCGCCAGCTTCGGACTCAGCGGCAACATCTTTCCACCAGCAATACATCACATATGAGGCAAAAATACAGCCGACCAGAAGGAATATCCATCCACCAGAAACAGAGCCGTCGCCGACCATCGTCGATTTAAGCGTGTCGAGACCGTTTCCAAAGAACCATTCCATCATTGGCGAGTCGCCTGTGCGGTCCACGAGACCCGCAAAGAATGTAACCATGCCGAGGCCCCAGATAAGCGCGGCAATACCTGATAAAAACGGCCAAGGGCTTGGCGGTATTAGATGATAGTCATGTTCAACGGCGTGTCCGGACATATGTTCCTCGCATGAGTGTAGTCGTGACGACGAGTCGTCAGCTAGTTTGAGAATGCTATAGCTAAGCCTGCGCCCGCCTGCAACATCGGAAAGGGATAGTTTGAGGCCTCGCGGCGCAAGGTCGCACGCCGATAAAACCTAATAGCAAGCTTAAGGCGTGGCGTCCGGCGCTTTACGCGCCCCTTTGGGCGTAACAGACGAGATTGCTTGTGGGTTTTCCGGGTTTTCAACCTCAAAGAAAGTATATGAGAGTGTAATGTCCTTCACATCCTTTAGGCGCTTATCCTCGTCGAGTTGGGGGTCCACGAAGTAAAGCACGGGCATGGAAATTTCTTGCCCCGGTTCAATCCGCTGTTCAGTGAAACAAAAGCACTCCGTCTTGATGAAAAATGGCGCGGCTTTGATGGGCGTCACATTAAATGTGGCTGTCCCCACCATTGCGGTGTCACTATTATTTTTGACCTTATAATAAGCAAGACCTGTTTGTCCCAGCTGCACCGTCATATCCCGCTGCTCAGGCGCAAATTCCCATGGCAATCCATTGACGTTAGCATCGAAACTAACGGTAACTTTCCGGTCTAGTATTTCAGACAAGTTTTCTTCGGAATAGCCCGTGGTTCCGCCGTAACCTGTCACTTTGCAAAAAGTGTCATAGAGCGGCTTGGAGGCAAATCCCAGAGCGAGCATGGCAAGGCCAATGCCGATAAGCGCAAAAAGCGTTTTACGGTTAGCGGACATTCGGAATCACGCCCTTGGAAATCATCGTCACAAAAACGAAAATCATAAATATGGCCAGCGCCAACGCTATCGCTATATTTCGTTTATTGCGCGCCTTGAGCTCAGCCGGAGTGGGCGTGTGAAACTCTGTCGGTGTATCGCGATATTCTCTCATAGCTCTGCCATGTTGTTACTAAGCCTGTAACATAGGGCTTATCACTGAATCTGTATAGCCTGTCATATAGGGCGTAGTGTCGCCCCATTTGCCTTATCATCTCGCCCATGTCATTCAACGCGTCTGTTTTATAGGATTCATGCTATGCCCCTTTCCCGCCGCACACTTCTCCAAACCACCGCGGCTGCCGCCGCAAGCACGGCCATTGGCATGTCGGGATGCTCAGAAAAACCTGCAGCGCCAATCGCTCCAACATCTAAAAGCGCTGCCCCAGAAGCCGCCGCAAAATCGGCACAGACCCTGCTTGAGCGCGCCACAGACCTGATGCTGAACGTCTATCCGGAAAGCGCCTCTAGCGCCGGTATTGATAAAGGCAAATATGCTGCCCTTAAATCTCAGCTCTCGGACCGCTCTCCCGGCGGACAAGCCAAGATCGAAAGTGATGTCCGCGCAATGCTCGGAAAACTCAATGCCATTGATATAGCGCAGCTGCCGGCTGACACGGCGCTGAACGTCGAAGTCGTGCGGTCTGTCTTTGATATGAGCGCTAAGGGGTTTGACTTGCCTTACGGGGATATGGCGCTACTCAATTCTAACTGGTCATATCGCAATAGTCCCTATGCAGTGGCGCAAAATACAGGGGCCTTTGTTGAGATACCAAGTTTTCTAGACTCTTCCCATGCCATTAAAACGGAGGCGGATGCGCAGAGTTATCTGGAGCGCATGTCCGCCTATGCCGATCAACTTGACGGCGAGACAGAACGCACCCGGATAGCAGGGGAGAAAAAAGTCATTCTCCCTGATTTCTTGATGGAGAAGACACTAGGCCAATTGCGCGGCGCGCGGGCGCGCGGGCCAGAAACATGGGGTATTGTGTCTACCCTCGCCTCAAAGCTTGACGGAGCCTTTGCGGGCCAAGCCGCCGCGATTGCGGCAGATAAAATCGGCCCCGCCATTGACCGCCAAATAGCGGCGCATGAAGCTCTCGCCCCGCGCGCGACCTCTGATGCCGGTATTTGGGCCAAACCCGATGGCGAGGCCTATTATGATTGGGCCCTTCAAGCGGGCACGACCACCACAATGTCGCCTGAGGAAGTCCATCAAATGGGTCTTGATGAACTGGCCAGCCTGCAAGCCCGCATGGAACCTATCCTGCAATCCATCGGATATACAAAAGGTACTGTCGGCGCGCGCATGACGGCATTGGGCAAAGATGAGCGTTATCTCTTTAAAGAGGGCGATCCAGGCCGCGCCGAAATCATGAGTTTTATCAATGACGCCGTTGAAGATATTCGCGGCCGCATGCCGCAAGCTTTTGAAACCCTTGTCCCTGGCTTTTTAGAAGTTACCCGTATTTCGCCAGATGTCGAGGCGGGCGCGCCGGGGGCCTATGGCGGCGCCGGATCCATTGACGGAACTAAGCCAGGGCATTTCTGGATTAATCTGCGCTCCACGGATTTGCATAATAAATTCACCCTCGCGGACCTCACCTATCATGAAGCGATACCAGGCCATGTCTGGCAAGGCGAATATACCTTTAAGCAGCCCCTCATCCGCTCGCTTCTCGCCTTTAACGCCTATTCTGAAGGCTGGGCACTTTACGCGCAGCAAATCGCAGATGAACTTGGCGTCTATGATGACTTTCCCGTCGGGCGTTTGGGCTATCTGCAATCGCTGGCGTTCAGGGCTTGCCGCCTCGTCGTCGATACAGGATTGCATGCAAAGCGCTGGACACGTGAAGAGGCCAATCAATGGTTTGTCACCAATAACGGCTCTAACCCCGAAGAAGTGCGCGGCGAAATTGACCGTTATTGCGCCTGGCCGGGACAAGCCCTTGGTTACAAAGTGGGTCACTCGGCCATTAACCGCCTTCGCGTAAGAGCTAAATCAGAGTTAGGCGAAAAGTTCGACTTCCGCCGCTTCAACGACGCCGTTGTCCTTGGCGGCAGCGTTCCCATGACAGTCTTGGGCCGGATAATTGATGACTATATCGCGCGCGAAAAAGCCTAAAGACTTACGCCCCCATAAACCCCAAGTCGCGCTGCGTAAAATTAGCGAGAGCCGGTAGCGCTGATAAAAGTTCAGCGTCTGTAAGACCGAACCATTTGCCCAGCGTGGCGGCATATTGCTCTACCGAAACAGTTGGGATTAAGCGGCCATTTCCGGCGTCATTCGCATGTCCCGTATCATAGGGCGGAATATCACCATAGATTTGGTTGCCATTTACTGCGCCGCCGACAATGAAGTGATGTGAGCCCCAACCATGATCAGTGCCATTGCCATTTTCAACCAAAGCGCGCCCAAAATCGGAAGCGGTAAATAAAGTGACGTCATTTTGTAGACCCATTTCCATCGTCGCTTGGTAAAAAGCAGAAATGGCCTGCGCATAGGCGCTTTGCAAAGCCGTGAGATCGGCGGCTTGGTTATCATGTGTATCAAAGCCGCCCATACCCACAAAGAAAACCTGACGTCCCATCCCCAATGCGCTACGGATATTGATGGCTTGCGCAACAGATCGTAGTTGTGAGCCTACGAAAGAGTTTGGAAAACTTGTGGCCAAATCCGCCGCTGTGTCTAATGCATTTGAAAAGATTTCATTTGCGGCAAAAGACCGGTCGATAATGGACGCCAGATCCCGTTCAAACAGATTACTCCGGAGCGCGCCAATATCCCGATATTGTTCTTCCAAAAGCTGCACCGCTTTCGGGTTTTCCGCTTGCGCGACCAATAAGCCGCTATCGAAATTCTTTAGGCCATTCACTTCGGGTGGCCCCTCAGTATTGAGGATATATTGCTGCGTGCTGTTACCGGATAAAAACACAGTATTCCCAAAAGTGGATATACCTGTGAAAATATCTGCCGTATTTGCGCCGCTCATTTGAGCCGCGTCAGCGAGCTTCCCGCCCCAGCCTTGAATTTCTCCTTCGGGAGCAGAGCTCATCCAGGTCGATTGTTGGTCATTGTGGGAGAATAGACGTTTGGGCTGAGCCTTGACACCCGCTTCAAATTCAGTGCTATCGATAGGCTCTACTAACGGTCCTACATTGCCAATAATGGCGGCGTTGCCAGAATCGAAAAGCGATTTTACCGGATCCAAAGCTTCTGGCAGGGCGAATTTTCGGCTGCCAAAATCAGCGGCATTTATCGGAGTTAACTCGCGTAAGCGGTCCAACGTTCTAGAAGATCCGCCCGGCAGGCCCTCATAATCTGAGAGCAAGCCTGACCTATGACTGGCATAGAGGTCAAATGAGGTTTGGTCATAGGGCAAAACGGTATCATGGCCGTCTTGCCCTCCAAAGAAGAAGAGGCAGACAATGGCTTTGTAGCCCGAAACCTCCGCTGCATAGGCTTTGGAATTACCCAGCATTGAGAGCATGCTTGTGGTGCCCGCAAATGAGAGCGCGCCAGCTCCCGCCGCGCTTGAAAGGAATTTACGTCGATTAATCATATGCCGCTCCTATCGTTGAACCAGATAACCAGGAGAGGCCATCACCATGGTTGTCCCTATCAGCACACGAGATAAACGGTCGATATCCTCAGTGCCTGCTCTGATGGGTGTTTCAGACATCATTTCTGCCATGCGAGCTTTGGTTTCAGGCCCCAGAGAGTTACCCGTTAATAGCAGATCAAGCCTGTCGATGAGCGCTTGGCCATCATCGGCTAAGCTAATCTCAGCTGTGTAATCTCCTTTAACGCCGCCATTCTCATCACCAGAAAAATTGGGCGAGACGTCATAGATGAAGGCATTGATGAAATTGATATAGCCCATTGCGCTACTTTCATCGATAATCTGCAGCTCAGGAGCCGTTAATCCAGCGCTTCCAGTTTCTGTGCCCGGCGCGATATGACCAGGCCTAAAAAAGTTAAACACCGAAGGTGATTGAAAGGGGTGCTGTCCCATGCTTTGCAGAGAGCCGAGAAATTGTTCATCGCGGGCATTTGGCGTTGTTTCATTAAAGGCCCGCGCCCAATTGACGAAACGAATGATGGGTTCTCGGATTTTCCCCTTTGTGCTCAAGACTAAAGCGGGATCAAGCAAAGCGTCATCATCAAGTAGCACTGCCGCAATCGTTGCTGACAAGTCGCCGCGCTGCGCCGTACCGACTGATGATCCGTCTGGCAAAGTAAATTGCCCAACTTCAAAAGCCGTCGCCACGCGCTGAACATAGGCCGGTGACGGGTCGGAGCTTGTAAACCTTTGGATGAGCTGCCGCGCGAGAAAAGGGGCTACATTGGGATGCGCAAAAATTTCGTCTAGCGCCATATCTAGACTTTGGGGTCCGGGCGTGCTCGGGGGTATGGTTACGCCTAAGAACTCTTTCTCCAGATCGGAATGATAATCTGAGAAAAACTCAAGCGGTTGATAAAGTGTCGACCGATCGCGCAATACAAAAAAGAAGTCGCTATTTTGAGTGCTCATGCCCGTAAACACTTTGGCGAGACCCGTGATATCTGAATTATCAAAAATTTCTATAGGCTGGCCTGCCCCGTCCAGTTTTTCAGTCCCATCCATATTGAGTTCAGTGAGACCTATTGTAAAAAGCTGCAGCAATTCACGGGCATAATTTTCATCCGGCACGCGCCCGGTCGCAGGGTCTCCTTTGGGATTGATCAGATAGGTCAGGTAAAAGGCCATGGCCGGCGTGTAAGTTACCTCTTCTAGCAAATCGCGGTAATTGCCAAAGGCATTATCAGAGAGAACGTCAATATAATCTGCCATTGTCGCAGGGAAATTTCCGAGCTGCCCGGCATTAGAAACGACTACAATTTCCGACAGGGCCAAAACCATGCGCTGCCGCAATTGATCATCGCCTGCGATAGCGGCGTCAAAGAACAGGTCTGAAACGCGTCTTTTCGGCAAATCCTCGCCCGGCGGCAAAGCCGCAATTTCCGTTAAAATGTCAGGGAGGTATTGGGAGGCTGGCTTAGAAAATTCAGCTTTTATCCAGTCTGAAACCTCGGTGCCTGTAAGTCCTGTAATCGCCGTCGGCGTCGCGCCAAACGTTGCCTTTCCTAAAAACCGGGATGTTTGGGCTTCGCTCGCAAAAACCCCTGAAGGCGGTGGGGGCGGAGGTGGAGGTGGTGGCGGAGGCGGCGGAACGGGAGGGGGCGGGACAACAGTCGTTGGGGGCGTTGATGAGCCGCCGCTTCCGCCGCAACTTGCCAACAGTAACGCCGTTGAAAGGCAGGCTGTTACCAGTAGTCGCGCTTTACCAAATGATGCTTTCTCGAAAGTCTCCAATGTTTCCTCCTTCAATCAACCTCATAATATATAACGCGCCACAGGCATAAATCCGTCGCGCAATTTCCATTAAAACAATAATCATGGTTTAGGAGTTATATTTGTAAGACGTCATGAGGGTAGTATTTGGATGCAAAGCAAGATGTGGTTCTAAGCTAGAAGCCCTTCAGCGGCCAAAACACCAAATGTCGCAAAGAGGTAAATGATCGAATAAGCGAAGAGATTGCGCGCGGCGCGGTCGCCTGATTTGACTTCATAGAGCGAGGCTTCATCAGCGCTATCCGCTATCTCGCCGGCGCGAGATTTCCAGACTTTGAAAGCCAGCGCTAGGAAGCCTAGATTTAGCAGCACAGCAAAGGCCGCATAGAGATTACCCGCAAGCCCCGTAAAGATCGGGGCTAGTGCTATGCCAACCAATAAGACCGTATAGGCCATAATTTGGTTGCGGGTGGATTTCGGGCCCTTCACATTTGGCATCATCGGAATGCCGACTTTTCCATAATCACCTGTTTTATAAAGCGCGAGCGCCCAGAAATGGGGCGGCGTCCAGATGAAGATAATCATAAAGAGTAAAACGGAATCAAGCGTGATATCGCCTGTCACTGCGGCCCAGCCAATCATGGGCGGGAATGCCCCTGCCGCGCCGCCAATAACGATATTTTGCGGCGTGGAGCGCTTCAGCCACATAGTATATATGACAAGATAAAAGAAGATGGTGAACGCCAATAAGGCCGCCGCAACCATATTTGAGGCGACATAGAGCATCCAGACAGACGCCACGCTAATAATCGTGCCAAAACCTAAGGCGGCACGCGGCGTCATTTTCCCTTGCGGGATTGGACGTTTTTTCGTGCGCGACATCTGGGCATCAATATCGGCGTCATACCACATATTCAGGGCGCCAGAGGCCCCTGCCCCAGCAGCGATACATATGATGGATGCGATCGCTTTCCAAAGCGGCAACACGCCCGGCGCGAGGACAAGACCTGCCCAAGCCGTAAAGACCACCAGGCTCATCACCCGAGGTTTCATCAGCGCGAAGAAGTCCGATGGCTCAGCGAGGCTAAGACCAGACGGATTAAAGGCCGCATCGGATGATACGGCCTCTAAATCAGTATTATGAGCAGCGCCCGTCATTAGTGCCCGTCATTATCATCAATACGCGGAAGCGTGTTAAAGATATGGAATGGCGGAGGTGAAGGCAATGTCCACTCAAGCGTTGTTGCGCCTTCGCCCCAGTAATTTTCGCCCGCTGGACGCTTGCGGACAAAAGCTTCAATCAACATGACGAAGAACGCAGCCACACCTGCAAGCGTGATAAGCGCGCCGGCTGAAGAGACTTGGTTCCACAATTCAAACTCTTCTGGATAAGCAATATAGCGGCGCGGCATTGAGTTTAGCCCGAGGAAATGCTGCGGGAAGAAAATCACGTTTACGCCGATAAAGAAAAGCCAAAAATGCACGGCGGCAATCCACTTATTATAAAGATAACCAGACATTTTACCGAACCAGTAATAGAAGCCGCAAAAGATACCAAAGACCGCGCCCATAGACAGCACGTAATGGAAATGCGCGACCACATAATATGTATCGTGAAGCGCGGTATCAACACCTGCATTTGCGAGCATAACGCCTGTTACGCCGCCAACAACGAAGAGGAAGATAAAGGCCAACGCCCACTGCATCGGAATAGAGAAGGTAATAGATCCGCCCCACATCGTTGCAAGCCATGAGAAGATCTTCACGCCTGTCGGCACAGCAATCACAAGGGTCGCGGCGAGGAAGTAAGCCTTGAGGTCAACATCCATACCGACTGTATACATATGGTGAGCCCAAACAACGAAGCCAACGACGCCAATGGCGACCATCGCGTAAGCCATTCCGAGATAGCCAAAGATAGGCTTTTTCGAGAATGTCGAAATAACGTGGGAAACAATACCAAAAGCCGGAAGGATCATGATGTAAACTTCGGGGTGACCAAAGAACCAGAATAAATGCTGGAACATTTCAGGGTCGCCGCCCATGGCAGGGTCAAAGAAGCCCGTGCCGCCATCGATACGGTCAGTAAAGAGCATAAAGAGCGACGCCGCCAAAACAGGCAAAGCCAAAAGAAGCAAGAAAGCCGTTACCAAAACGCCCCACGCAAATAGCGGCATCTTGTGCATTGTCATGCCAGGCGCGCGCATATTCAGGATGGTCGTGATGAAGTTAATCGCGCCAAAAATAGACGAGAAACCTGCCGCCAAAAGACCAATAATGATAAAGTCAAAGGCGGGCCCGGGCGAGCCGCTGGTCGAGAGCGGCGGATACATAACCCAGCCCCCCCCAAAGCCGTTCCCCGAGGCCGAGCCCGGAACAAAGAAACTAATCAGCAAACAGATAAGCGCTGTCGGTAAGAGCCAGAATGAGAGGTTATTCATACGCGGAAACGCCATATCGGGCGCACCGATCATGATAGGCACGAACCAGTTACCAAAGCCCCCAATAAGCGCAGGCATGACCATAAAGAAGATCATGATAAGACCATGCATAGAGACAAAGACAAGATACTCATGCTCTGAATTGAAAACATCAATTCCTGGCGTCGCCAGTTCCATACGCATCTTGAAGGACAAATATCCGCCGATAAGGCCAGAGATAATACCAAAAATTAGATAAAGCGTACCGATATCTTTATGGTTGGTTGAATAGAACCAACGCGCGAAAAAGCCTGGCTTGTCGTCGCCATAAGCGCCGTGATCGCCTTCGTGACCGTCTGTATCACCGTGTGGAATAGCTACCATGATCTCTTACCTATTTCTGAGCGGCTGTAACGCCGCCGCTCATATTATTATTTCCAAGGGCCGCAACAGATGTCGTAAACGCGCCGTCATTTGCGACCCAGCGTTTAAACTCAGCTTTGCTAACCACTTTAATCTCAATCGGCATTTTATAATGCTTGATGCCGCAAATTTCTGAACATTGACCGTAATAAGTGCCCTCTTTGCCCGGAAGGACTTCGAACCATGTCTCATTGATACGTCCCGGGACGGCATCCATTTTCACGCCAAATGCTGGCATAGCAAAAGAATGCAAATTATTCGAAGAGGTCACGAGGACTTTGACCTTGGTCTCGACAGGCACAACCAAAGGCGCGTCCGTTGCGAGCAGATAAGGCACGCCAGCCGCATCTGCGTCTTCTTTTTCGAGAGGATTAGAGATAAAGCTCTCTACATTCTCAAACTCAGGATAAGCATATTCCCAGTTCCACGTATTGCCCGTGACTTTAATTGTCATTTCAGTTTCAGGCAGCGCGTCTTGCAGATAAAGCAAACGCATGCTTGGCACGACCATAATCAATAGAATGATGATAGGAAGAATGGTCCACGCGACTTCGAGGCCGACATGGTGTGTTGTCTTTGACGGAACAGGGTTCCGCTTAGCGGAGAAGCGGAACATTATATAGGCCATCAGGACCATAACGAAGAGCGTGATGCCCAGAATAATCCAGCTGACGAAATTGTGAAGCTTGGTCAATTCCTGCATGACAGGCGTCGCCGCCTCTTGCAGCCAATAACCGCCCTCTGTGGGTCGACTTGCTAATGCCGTGCTCGACATCGCAAAAAATGCGGCGGAACTGGCTAAAATAAGGCGTTTTAAACGCATAAGACATCTCATCACTAAAATTGGCACGGACTCAGCCCGCGCATTTTGTCGGTTTATAAACAACATACGTCCGAATGGCAGGTGCTAATCCCGCGCGGATTGTCGCATTATGGGCCTTGTCTATCGCGGCAAGTTCCTTAGATAAAGCGTTCAATTACGAAAAGCGCCCAAATATGTCTGATTTTGTGTTCCAAGACTGTGAGCTAACCGCTGAAATTGCGCAGGATGAAGTCGATCAGGTGATGAATAAGGCTGATGACGGCGAACTCTTTATTGAACGCTCGGCCTCTGAGTCGCTGACTTTTGACGATGGACGCCTCAAAACTGCCAGCTTTGATACGTCGCGCGGTTTTGGCCTACGCTGCGTGGCAGGAGAAATGAGCGGCTTTGCCCAAAGCACAGAGCTTACCCCTGGCGCTCTAAAACGCGCGGCAAATGCGGTTGTCATGGCCAAAGACGGTTATGACGGCGCAGCTGCGCCCTCGCCAAAACGTACTAACACCAAATTATACCCTGATATCGACCCTGTCGCTTCGCCTAGCTTTGGCGTGAAGGTAGAGCTTTTGCAGGAAATCGACGCCTATTGCCGCGCGCTTGATTCTTCAGTCGTTCAAGTCTCTGTCACCATGAGCGGAAATCGCCGCGCCGTCTCTATCATGCGCGCAGGCGGAGAGCGCTATGATGATATCCGCCCCCTCGTCCGCCTCAACATCTCTATTACGGCCGAAAAAGATGGCCGCCGCGAAAATGGCTATGCAGGCGCAGGCGGACGCCAAAGCTATGATAGCTATATCGACCCTGCCTTTTGGAAGCCTTTGGCCCAAGAGGCATTACGCGGCGCGAAGGTGAATCTCGACTCTGTTCCGGCTCCTGCGGGCCAAATGGATGTCGTCCTTGGGCCGGGCTGGCCGGGCGTTTTGCTCCACGAAGCCATGGGCCACGGATTAGAAGGTGACTTCATCCGCAAAGGCACCAGCGCTTTTGCAGGACTGTTAGGGCAGCGCGTCGCGAGTAAAGGCGTAACGGTGGTCGATGACGGAAGCCTTCCGGGCAAACGCGGCTCCCTCACCATTGATGATGAAGGCACGCCGACATCACGCACAGTGTTAATCGAAGACGGCATTCTAACAGGCTTTATGCAAGACCGCATGAATGCCCGCCTGCTCGGCGTGCCCGCGACAGGCAATGGCCGCCGCGAGAGTTTCGCCCACACCCCCATGCCCCGCATGACCAATACCTTCATGCTTGGCGGCGGCGCGGAGCCAGAGCAAATGCTCTCCGAGTTAAAAGACGGAATTTACGCTACCAATTTTGGCGGCGGGCAAGTCGATATCACCAGCGGTAAGTTCGTCTTCCAATGCACGGAAGCCTACCGCGTGCGAAACGGCAAAGTCGAAGAACCGCTGAAGGGCGTGACGCTGATTGGAGACGGCCCAACTGTGCTGACCCAAATCAAGCACATCGGCAACGATATGGAACTTGACCCAGGTATTGGCGTCTGCGGTAAGGCTGGACAGGGCGTGCCTGTAGGCGTGGGTCAGCCGAGTCTGTATGTCGAGAACCTGACGGTTGGCGGGAGCGCGGTTTAGGGTTTTCGGAATTAGCTATTTGAGACTTCCTTTAAACAGTCCTTAATGTCGTCACTCATGCATGCGTCAACTGGCATGAACGTCCCCGATTCAAAAGTTCGCCCTCATCTTACCATATTGCCCCCCCTAAACTTTTCCCTCATTGCAAGACTTGTTCTTGCAATCCATCTCCAGAAATATCGGCGAATGCCCCCGAATTTCGTTAATCAAAATAGCCTGAAATTAGCTCCCGCTATATGAGATTGTCACGCATTGTTCAGGTTATTTTCACAATAGCAGATGAGATAAAAGCAAACATGGCGTATCGCATTTGGCCGGAAGAGATGGATTACAAGAACAAGTCTTGTAATGAGGGGTGGAGAGCACGTTCGGCTACCTAATTTAGCTGTAATTCTGATTATGCCAATCTAGCCCCCTAGCATCTTTTTATGACTAAGAGACGTAAGCCATATCGATTTACATAGGCTGCTGCGAGGTGCAGCTAAGCATGTAAACGCGCTTTACGGTAACGGGGCCAACCAGTGTCAGTTTTATCCCTCGCCCTGTCAGGTCGCTGCCGGTCATAGTCTCGAACTGCGCTACGCCCGGACCATTTGCAACGGCCACCAACTGCCCGCGCAATTTGGAACAGCTATTATAAATCTCGCCCTGCCCTTCATATTCGATTTGCAGCACCATGTTTTTATGCGTCTGCGGTAGGACGCCAGTAAAGCTGAGCCAAAACTCTACAGGCTTGGCATCCTCCCGTCCCTCCAGTTGGCCCGGCTCTAAGACCTCGGCACTATCAGAGTCGTAATATTTGGTGCCGTTCGCCCTGAATTTTACCCCGCCATAGCGGGCGGATTTATAGGTTTGCCAATCGCCGAATTGATAAAACATCGTGACCGTATGGCTTTCGCCTAATGCGAGCCACGGGACGAGCTTTCCGTCTTGCACCATCCAGCAAGCAGGGTGGGGTCTGTAATAGCGGATGTTTTTAGGACGCTTGTGCTGCCCCACACCTGTCGCAGCCGAACCCACGCCGCCGCTGATGAAATATTTTGAGAGATAAAGATGCACACTCGCCTCACTCACCATCCCGCGCGCATCAGGCGTTTCCGTCGTCCCGATAAAGCCGTAATAGATCCCGTCCTCAAGCGTTCCGTCTGGCTTGCGGCCGTTAAGCACGCCGCCAACACTCTGCGCGCTGCCGCTTTTGGCATACCCTGCCCGGCTGAACGCCCAATCTTTACGGCCTGTTATGAGATTTCCTTTGGCGTCAATTGCTGTCTGTCGGATGTCAACATCGATGCGTTTGCCGACTGTCATCAAGCAAACCCCTTCGCTTTGCCGAGGACCGCTCGGGAGGTTGCCCAGCGAGGCGCAAGAGCCTGGCATAACCCGCGCAATATAATTATTGAGCCGCAATGCCTGCAATCCGTTCCATGTCTTATGCGGAATCATAAAGCGGCCTTCTCAAGTTCGGCTTTCAGCGTTCCCGTCAGGAAATGCATCAGCATACGAATGTCGTTAAGGACGGACCACCAAAAGGGATGAGTTGCAGCAGCAGGTTTATTCTTCTCAAAAACAAGATGACTGAAGAGCGCTGAGCAAAAGATAACCCCGAGCACCCCTAACAACATGATCCAGCGCTGAGTCGCAATGGCAAAAAGAATAGCTACCCCTCCCACACCTGTATGCAGGTAATGGCTCATTCGAGTCGCCGGGCGGCTGTGCTCGCGTAGATATTCAGGCCAATAATCGCGAAATGTGTTTATATCACTCAAAATTTATGCCCGCTTTTTCAAGCTCCCGCCCCATTCGGCCCGTTAAAAAGCAAAACAGCATCTTAAAATCCGAGAAAAGCGACCAAAACGGATAGGTAAATGTGGCGGGCTTATTCTTTTCTATCGCGCCGTGGCTCGCCCACGCAAAGGCATATCCGCAGATCAAAGCGAGGGGTAGCAGCAACCACTTGCCGGTCAGAATGATAAGAAACAAGGTTAAGAGCGCGAGGCTCGTCCCGACATAATGCCAGCCCCGCGTTGCGGCTTTGCTATGTTCGCGCAGATAATAAGGCCAAAACGCGGCATAAGTTGTGATTTCGCGCATATTTGCTCCATTTGGTAAGGCTTTATCCACACTCGGAGGTGAAATCACAAATAAATTCCTAAGTATTTTCGGGGCATTAACATTATATTTACCCTATTCGTTAATACAGATGAAGTCTTCTCTAGAAGACACCCCACCATTCACCTAATACCTTCGGGAGCTCTTGTAGCTCCCCTTTTTTTTGGAAGAACCGCCCCTTTAAGGCAGGATGTTTTTTTTACAAAAAAGCGACAAATTAAGCTTGTCGAAGCGACCGAAACTCTGTTAAGAGGCGCGCCTACCCAGAATGGTCTATTCCGCAATAGCTCAGTTGGTAGAGCAGCTGACTGTTAATCAGCTTGTCGCAGGTTCGAGTCCTGCTTGCGGAGCCATCCTTCTTCCAAATATTGTGACAATCGGGATTATCAGCAGTCCAAGTTCTTTCTTGAACGCATTCAACAACCTAACCTAGCTTTTGTTGTGGTAATACTTGTGCTGCTGCCGCAGGTTTTTCAATTAATGCATAGGTTGATAATATACGAAAGGGCTATTTATCCAAACCATATTCCTTGGTAATAGATAGGTCAGAACCGCGGGTGAGGCTTACAATCCATTCTTTGGCTAATACTCTCGCTCACGCTCTAGCTCACACTTAGCGCCGCCTGTCTCAGGGGCGTCTAATTCAAAGTTCTTCACCCAATTATCTCATTTTATGGCTCAGAACAAAGCCACTCAAAAATAATTATGTCAAAGGCAAAAAGAGTCGTTTAGGGATTAGGGATTAGGGATTAGGGATTAACCACCATAGCAATTCATCCATGTAGAATGCTGTGTTTTTTCTAAATTTCATGCCCTTCAACCGGACATAATCAATAGTCTAATGCCGTCTTATATCAGGGTTCAAACAGACATCATGGAAATGGCCTTTAAGTTCTAGGGACCGCCCCCTTACCTTTGCCTAGACTTTAATAATAGTCTCTTTCTCGAAGTCGCGATATTTCCCTAAGGTTAGCAAAAGCGCAGCACCGATAATGAAACCCATCGCTACAAGTTTCAGCACATTGGAATAGTCTGCATCATCGCCTCGCAAAATATTAAAGATGATTGGCGACGTTCCTGAGCCTAGCCCAAAGGCCGCATAAATAAGCCCGTAAATAAGCGCATATGACTTCATCCCGAAATAGCGGGAAACAAAATACGCCATTAGGTCAAACTCAACACCTGCAGCAAGGCCAACCAAAACTAATGCCAGGACATTCATTCCTATTCCCATATCCTCCGCTAATATAAAGCATCCCAAAGCCGGTAAGCTCATAAAGACAAAGGCAATCATAGGGGCCCAAAAGTGATCAACCAACCACCCACCCAGAATACGCCCCGTAAGCGTTGACAACCCAATGACGCCAGCGCCTATAAATAAATGCGTCGCGTCTTGCGGCGAGTAGCCTTTATCCAGCAAAATGTATTTTGAGTTCGCAATGATGCCAGACACGACGGCGCCCAATAAGAGGAACGCGAATAGAATGACCCAGAACCGATAATTCTTCATTGTCTGGCGTATTGTTAAGCCCAGAACTTCAGCATTTCCGTTATCGCTGCGCACATAAACGAGGATAAGATAAGCGATCAAGAACAAAGCCATTAAAGCTATGACCCCAACAAAACCCGCGGCCGTCGTGACGAGTTGCATGGATACGAAAAGCGCAATTGCAAAGCCCAATCCCATCATTAACAACCTGCCAACACCGCTGTTGTCACTGGTTGTTAAGCCCGCTTTTTCTTTTTCATCTTTAAAAAGAATATAAGCAATCGGCAAAGAGAATAATATCGGCAAGGCGCCGACACTCACATAAGCGGCGCGCCACCCGAATTGATCAATCATGAACTGGATGGAAGGCGTGGCCACAAAGCCATATAGCCCTGTCCCTGTGAGCGCTATGCCCAAAGCCAAGCCACGGTAGCGATCAAAATTATTGACGATAGCCTTTGTCCAGGTAATGGGCAGCGTGCCTGTGCCTAAAACGGCTGTTATGAAAAATATAAGATAAAATACTCGCGGGTCGGACGTCATTAGGGCAAAGGACATGGTTCCTAGCCCCAAAGCCACAATTGACGGTAGCAAAACTTTGCGTGCGCCAATTTTATCTACCAACAATCCTGCAATTGGAGCGCTAACTAACACGCCAGCGGTCATATATAGAAATCCAGCCGTAATTGTCGGACGATCCCACCCAAATTCCTTGCCTAACTCTTCCCCGATAACAGCAAGCGCCCAATAAGGCAGCGGCGATAGGCAAAGCATTATCCCCACCAAAGATGCTAAAACAATCGGCCAACCATTAGCCCATTCCCCGGTTCCTGTTTGCGTTTTATCAGACATTTAATTCCCGCTTTGTGTTTTTAGCTTTATTAAGGCTATGCTTGGCAAATGGCGAGACAAAAGGTTTGACCTATGACAATGGACGGCGTGGAGAGGAATGTGATGGCGCAGAAACTAAACAGACGGATGGTATTGGGCGGCCTCGCCGCCCTGCCCGCTTGCCGCGCCTCAGGGTCTAAACTGAATGCGGAAGTGATAATATTAGGGGCGGGCTTAGCAGGCTTGCATGCGGCGCGCCTCCTCTCAGCTGAAGGCAAAGACATCTTGGTCCTAGAGGGCGCCTCACGCATTGGCGGAAGGCTTCATACGCTGGACCACGGAAACCTTAGTTATACGGAGGGTGGGGGCGAACAAATCGGCGCGAGCTATGCGCGGTTGATCGATACGGCCCGCCAGCTTGATGTGGACCTTATTCCCGATGCTCCTAACCGCCGGGAAACAACCTATCATTTTCAGGGCGGCACCTATACGCCTGCTGACTGGAAGACTTTAACGCCGCCCCCCTTCCCGCCCCCATTCGAAGGCGGCAACCCCTCCGCGCCGCTCTTCGCGCTGGCAAGTAAAGGCAATCCACTAAAATCATCAGGTGACTGGCTCGACCCAAAATTTCTACCTTTTGATATTTCCGCGCAAGAATTCCTCTCGCAAGCAGGTTTCAATGGCGACGCGCAAAAGGTGATCGAGCAAGCCCTGAACGGAAACAGCCTTCGCAGCTATTCAATGATGAACCTATACCGCACTTTGCAGCTCTATGCTCAATCGCGCGGCATGGGCGCCTCTTTGTCCGTCAAAAATGGTGCGCAGCGCTTACCGGAAGCTATGGCGGCCTCACTCCCGCGCAAAGTAAGGCTGGAGCAAATGGTCAAATCCATTTCTGTTGAAGCAGAAAGTGTTCTTATTGAAACGGCTAACGGTAAAACTTACCGCGGAGCGCAGTGTATTTGCTCTTTACCCTTTGGAGCCTTGCGCCATATTTCGATAAAAGCTTTTATGCCCGACGCTCAAAGCTCTGCTATTCGGGAGTTACCCTATACGCAAATCTTACAAATTCATTTGAAAGCTAAAACACCGTTTTGGGAGGCAGATGGATTGCCCGCAGATATGTGGACAGATTTACCTATTGAGCGCATTTTTGCTGATAGAGACGATGACGGCTCCCCAAATGGGTTATTCCGTGTTTGGATAAATGGGCGCGGCGCGACCCGGTCAATATGGGCAGATCGCACCAAGATTTCTGAGCGCGTGAGCGCTTATATGAAAACAGTCAGGCCTGCCAGTGAAGGACAATTTGACGTCTTGGCCGTTCAAGATTGGACCAAGACTAACGCCCTTGCCGGCGGGGCCTATATGCACTGGGCGCCAAGGCAGATTGGCCAATGGGCAGATTCCATAGCGGCCCCCTCCTCAAGATTAGCTTTCGCCGGCGAGCATTTAAGCCGTTTGCACACAGGCATGGAAGGCGCAATGGAGTCGGGCGAAAATGCCGCCTTTTACTTGCTCGATATATAAAAGCAGAATAGATAGACAAAATGAGTGAACGACGCGGACATATGGCCGAAATGGCCAGCGGACAATCAACGCCTCAGATTGACTATCTTTTCACCGAAGGGCGTGAGCGCCAGTTCGAAGCGGGCGAGCACCTCATTACCGAAGGCGAAGCGTCTGACTATGTTTATGACTTACTGGACGGCACGGTTGCCCTTGCCAGAAATGGCCGCGATGGCCGACGCCAGATATTATCTTTCCTCGGCGCGCGGCAATTCCTCGGCGCAGCCTCCACGCCTAGCTACCCAAATCTCGCAACAGCTTTAACAACTG
The DNA here is from genome assembly GCA_039977295.1 of Hellea sp. Taxonomy (GTDB): domain Bacteria; phylum Pseudomonadota; class Alphaproteobacteria; order Caulobacterales; family Maricaulaceae; genus Hellea. The sequence goes on from JBDWDN010000009.1 coordinate 174,871, forward strand.
TAACAGCCATCTCTTATCCCCGTGTAGCTTTGGATAAGGCTTTGGCATCATCTCCTAATTTTGCGATGCAGTTTCACAAAGTTCTGACGCGCATCTTGGAAAGCGCTCATGACCATGTCTACACAATTGGACAGCGCTCTGCTGTTGAACGCGTGGCCTCATTCCTCCTTTACTTACGGGCTAATCAGGCGCGATTTTCACCAGCGGGTCCGCGCGAGAAAAGTGAGCATATTGATCTGCCTATGACGCGTTTGGACATTGCCGATTTTTTAGGCCTAACCATTGAGACGGTCAGCCGCGCCTTCTCTGCCTTGAAAAAATCTGAAACGATTAGCTTTGTAGATTCTCACTCTTGTGAGATTTTGAACATTCAAAAAATTCGAGATCTTGGCGGCCGCGAAGATTTCACGCGTCACCGCGGCTCCGCTTAACAAATTTTATTCCAATTGCCGTGAGCTTGAGAATTCTCAAGCTATCGATCGCTTTTATTCCTATGAAAGACATAAGAATTGGAGATCAAAATGAGCACACCTAAAACCGTAAACGAATTAAAAGCTCTGCATCCTGTGCTAGCCCGCCACGAGGGCGTCTGGGACGGCATGTATCGTCATTATGATGCAGAGGGCAATAAAACGGATGAGCATAAATCGCGCTTACTTTGCCGCTTCCCAACAAGTGGCAATCACCTTTATCACCAAACGAATATCTACACTTGGGATGATGGTAGATCCGAGACACGGGACTTTCCAGCGGAGGTCAAAGATGGACGCCTTTGGTGGGATAATGAGTTCATCCAAGGATGGGCCGCCGATATGACGCTCGACACACATAACCGCACAACGGTTCTTAACTGGGTTCGAACGGGTGACCCTGACCTCTATCTTTATGAAATGATTCAAATCTCAGATTGCGGAACCAAACGGGCCCGAACATGGCACTGGTTCAAAAATGACGCCCTATTTTCGCGCACCTTAGTTGATGAGCGGAAAATCAGCGATGATTGGGCCAGTTACGAGCCTAAGTAAACCAAAAGAAAAGCCCCTCACTGAGGGCTTTTTTACTGCTAGCAATCAGCAGGACCTATCTTTCCGGAAGGGTAACCTTTCCCTCCTTCACAGCTTTATAATACTTCCAGCTTGTAACATTGGGGCGCGGGTCGCCTGCAGGCGGCGGCGCTGTATATTCCGGGTAATTCTTCTTTATCTCATTTTTCATACTGCTTGGCATGTCATCCCAAGAGTCTAATTTTCGGCCTGCTGTATGCATATAAATGACGCCGTCACGGCCGCCCATTTTCATCCAGGGTAACCAGTCCGACATACGAGCCCAGCCAACAGCAACCTCAGCTGTGTTTTTTGATCCGTCTTTTAGATCCTCTAAATCACCCAAAAAGTTAAACATTTCTGTTGCATGATAAGTGCCGCCAATCTCTGCTTGATATTCACTCGCGAGCGGGTTTGGATAGAAGAGCGGAATTGTAAAATTCATCTGCCATTTATCACCTAAGATATCTCCTGCAAATTTTCCGGGCTTTCCGTCACGGCCATTCACATAGCTTTTATTGTTCACAGGATCATTGGCGACATGCATCACTTCAACCTCTTCGCCCGTCCAAGGATTTTCCCAGGTCTTTAATATCTCCCCAGTCTTCGCGTCTTTATAAAGTAAGATTTCACGCGTGACCAAGTGATAGCCTGTGCCGCGTTTTGGATCGGTTATGGTTGAACAAGACCGAACATTCATTCCCTCAACATCAAAGAGAACTTTATCACGCTCTCCCATACGCCGCGATAAAGCCTTGCCGAACCAGTAATAGGTCACGGGTTCATTATCGACTAATGAGCATTGGACCTTACGCATCGCCTTATGCGCGCCCTCTGCTGTATCCAAATCCAGATTTGATTGACTATTCGCGGCAGAGCAGCTTGCCATCGCGATAGCGCTACCCGCTATAAATGTTAGGAGCTTTTTCATTTTAATTTCCACTTCCAGTTTTTAAATTTATTCCAGGCATAATCGTTTCATCACCTTGCGTGCAGCTCACCTGCATCCAGCGTAAATTCATACCTATGCGGGGCTCGTCGGGAGAGGTCCAAACATATGAGACCGCGTTTTCTTCGTCATCGCCGCGATGCGCGTAGAGCACCCGCGAATGACGATTATTACCCGTTGGCCAAACAACATTGCGCATACGGATTCCAACGCGTTCATGCTCTTCGCTTTCCAGCCAAGCTATCCCGCCCTGATCATGCAGCACGACATTGGGATAAAACCCGTATTCGCCATCTTTTTTCTTGGGACTGACCCAGCATTTGAACATTGCCGCGCGGTTATTTTTATGATGAATGCCAGCCTTATTCCCAAATATATAATTACCTTCATCATCGACAGCTTCGTCTCTTATCCAAATCGCAGATTTTGACAGCTGTAAGTCATCCGTAATGACAAGTGTTTTGCCCGAACGTTTACTTTCAACGCGGCAGGCCCCTTCCTTCATGGTTCCGTGAAAATGTTCATTCCCGTAGCGCCAATAAACTTCGCACCCAGGGTAAGTCGTAAAATCAGACGGCGTTAAACCTTCCAGTTTTGATGGATCCTTATAGGCCCCCAAAATAGCCTCCGCATCTTTGGGCACATAGATTGTAAGTTTGCTGGCATTTTCCGCATAGTCAGGCTGAAAACTGTAAACACGTTGGCGATAAACTTTGGCCGGGTCATTATCTTCATATTGCTCGACATAGAAAATTGTCCCAGGAAAATCAGGTAGATCAACGGGCGTAAATATGTGATGGATGCGCCCATGACGGTCCGCTTCGGGCACATCTAGATTAGTTTCAAAGTAGACCTGTTCCATATTATCATAACGTCCAGGGAACCACTTTATGAGGCGGTTAAAATCGCGTTTGAGAATTTTTCCAGCGGCCGTATTTTCAAGAGCCTTAGGCTCGCTGTCATGTGCGGATGTTTGCGCGGCGCTACAGGCGGTTAAAACAATAGCCGTTGATAGAATGAGCTTTTTCATTTCAGTCTTTCGTAAATTTCGGGGCGTCAATGACGAGGACTTGCACATCGGCAATGCTTTCGCGAAGGGTCTTAGCTTTGGCATATTCAGGACTATCCCAAAATGCCTGTATCGCCGCGCGGTCTGGCCATTCAGAGATAGCAACTGACGCCCCCTCGCCCCAAGCACCTTCAAGCAATTTTCCCCCTGGCGCGCGCATAACATAACGTCCGCCATGCTTTTCCACCAATGGGGTTGTCGCTTTGGAATAACCTTGAATAAAGGCATCCCGGTCTGAAATCTTGGCCAGAATGATCATATAGGCACGTTTATTACTCATAGTTTTTCTTAATCCTTACAGGCATCAAGAGCTTGATTTGTGTCATACAGCGAGCGTTCGGATAAGCTCCGCCATTGCAGCACTCTCAAAAGCAGGTTTTGAAATATCACGGCGTTCAAGCAAACGGCTTCCTTTAATTTCCTTGGAAGCTTTAACTGTAGGCTCAAACAGATTCGACTCCGTAGCTACCAATATCAATTCGTGAGACAGACGTTTCAAAGCACGCTTCGTATCATAAGCAAACGCCGCTCGAAATGCATCCTGTTCAGGGTTGTTATCGTCCAGTCCCGCTGCATATTTCGTTTTGATCTCGTCACCAAAATAGGGAACATCTACCAAAATAAGAGGGCCAGTTTTCTGGCTTTGGAGCGCCATCTCAACCGCGACGAGACAACCCGTATGAAATCCGACAATGATAGTATCTGCATCTTTGGGTAATAGGCTAGCGGCATAGGCCTCTATACTCGCTATGCCCCGCGGCACGTCTCCATAACCCGGATAGGTCGCGGCCTCCGTATTGAGGTCAGATAAAGCGTTGCGAATACCATCAAAAAAAGCGCCTGTATGCGGCGCGGGCGGCAAAAATAATATCACGCCGTCGCCTCGCTTTTTTCACGCGCGTCGAGTTCTTTACGGTAAAGACGATATGTCACCGGAATTAAAAGCAGTGTCGGAATTCCGTAAAGCGCAGGCTGCGTGGCCATAGCAAAGTTGAGGTTAGCTTCGCCGAAGATTGACGTCGAAAGCCACCCGACAAGCAATGGCGAGACCAAACCGCCTAGAAGCGTGATGGCGAGGTAATAATATGCCACAATAGAGCCGCGCACATAACCAGGCGTAATTTGAAGTAGCGCCGTTACGCCTGTTGATGAGACCATTCCTATGCCAATTGTCGCGATGCAGAGAACTCCAAAAGCGAGCCACCCCGTTGGCATAAAGGGCGCTATTATCGTTGCTGGCACCATAATGAAAAGACCAATAATGGCTAATATGAACGGCGCGTCGGTCCGGCCGCGTTTGGACCAGGCATCAGAAATGAAGCCTGACGCAAAATAAGTCGGCACAGCAAAAATCAGCGTCGCCGTCGCATTACGCCCAGCATAAAGCCCTCGTCCCCAATTTTCTTCGCCGAAAGTGCGCTCGAACATTTCTGGCAACCAATTAAATTGGGCATAAGCAATACTAACCATCGTCACGAAAATAGAGACGAAACACAGCAAGGTCTTCCAACGCGTCATTGCAAAATTAATCGCGTCCGCATAGCTGCTATCGTCCCGCTGACGGCTCTCTGTGCGCGGAGGCTCTTTGAGCAGAAGGAAAAGAACCGCCACTAAAAGGCCTGGCGCGCCGACAATAACCAATATCATCTGCCATGGCTCTAATTCACCCACAATGGGCCATGTCATGGATCCCGCTGTTTCGAAGTACCTCAAGAGAAATTTGATGATATACCCCGTCAAAGACGATGCTAAAAACAATGCCGCGGAGTAAAACGCAATCGGTTTCGCCCGTCGTTCTTTCGGGAAGCTATCGCCAATGATGGAGAAGGCTGCAGGGCTCATCACGGCCTCACCGAAACCGACTAATAAACGGGCTATGAAGAAAAAGATGAAGGCAAGCGCAGCCGTTGCGGCAAAATTCGTAACCAATCCTGTGGCGACCGTCGCGATTGACCAAACCGTAATGCCTAAAGCAATAATCCAAACCCGTTTCTTGCGGTCGGTCAGCATTCCAAACGGAATTGCCGCAAATGCGTAGAGCAACGTAAAGGCCAGAGCGAGCCAGCCCATTTGCGTATCTGAAAAGCCTAGGTCCGCCTTAATAGGTTTTGTGAGGTAGCCGAGAATATAGCGGTCTAACATGGAAAAAACATAGGCGAGCGTTAGAAAACCAACCATGCTCCACGCATATGTCGGCTTGGGATAATTTATGCTCGTGTCGCTCATGCAGCCGCTTTCGTTATGAGATAAATAACAACAAGATTTCCGTCAAAGTCAACAATACCAATTTCGCGGCCCTCACGGCCGTCTTTGGTAATCAGCTTATCTTCAGGGTAAACTTTCAGGCCCAAGGCTTTGGATTGCTCTACTACGCGGTCAATTTCGACAATTTCGAGAATGATCGCACTCCGGCGGGGCATGTTGGTAATGGGCTTTACGCTTGGAACCTCGGTCAAAGCCATGACATTTTTCTGCTGCGGAGTCCCCAAAACAGCAAAGCGCATTTTGTTAGATTTATCTATTTCGAAGACGTCAAAGCTGTAACTATCGTCAGCGCTCTCTTTTACGAACACCAAATCAAAACCGAGGACATCACCATAAAAAGTCATTGCGCGATCAATATCCGCCACGACAAAATTTGAGCGTTGAAACCTAAGCTTGGGTTTTTCTTCGGGCTTATCAGGCATCAAGCTTCACTTTCACGCAGCGTGTTCCAACATTACTGCCATCATAGACTCCCATCAGCGCTTCGGGCATTTTCTCAAATCCGATGAGTTCATCAATGAGCGGGGTTATTTGTCCTGACGCAATCCATTTTGCGAGTTGAGCGTTGGTCGCGTCAAACTCATCAATATAATTATAGACCATATAGCCATGCATTGTGGCATTGGCATTGCGAAGCTTGGCATAGTTTTTCAGGCCAAATTGCTCTTCACGTGTATATTCAGAGATGGAGCCGCAAAGAACAATTCGCGCATCATAGGCTAAGTTTTCCAAGCAAGCTTCAAGGATTTCACCGCCAACATTATCGTAATAAATATCCATGCCGTCAGGGCAAAGCTCGGCTATTCGCGCGGGCACATCCTCATTCTTATAATCAATCATCGCGTCTGCGCCGAGCCCCATAACTATAGCGCATTTTTTTGGGCCGCCAGCGATGCCAATGACCCGGCATCCTTTAATCTGGGCCATCTGAACAACCATATGGCCCACGCCGCCTGCTGCCCCTGACACGACAACAACATCACCCTCTTTGGGCTGGCCTTGTTGCAGGAATGAGGTATGCGCCGTTAATCCCGTCATAGATAGGATACGGACAGAATGCGCATAAGAAAGCTCGTGGTGTTTCACTTTTAGAAATCGTTCACGCGGCGTCATTTTTGACACTTTGAATGTCTGCCATCCCAATTGCCCTTGAACGATTTCGCCAATATCGTAATCGGGATGATGGCTCTCCAAAACGCGAGCAACACCGCGCCCGTGAATAACATCACCAATCGCCAGAGGGGGCTCCCCGCCCATAGCGGCGTTCATCATATACATGCGCATAACCGGCGCGATACCTAGGTAGAGCGTCTCCAAAAGAACCTCCCCTTCACCCGGCACTGGCATTGCGCTTTCCTTGTAAAGAAAGTCCGTCGACTTAGGTTTACCTTCGGGCCGCGCGCCCACGCACCATTGACGGTTCACGCTCATGCAGGATCTATCCCCTCTGGCCAATCAATATGAGTGACCTGATTGCACTCAAAAAAGTGACCATCGCCATCCCAAAGATTAGTCGAGAGAAAGTGTTTAGTTTCGCCCTTAGCCCCTGTTGTGGACCATGTCTTAGGTTCGGCGCGTGTCTTAAACCCATGCTCTGTAGCTTTGTCATAAATGGCTTGGGCGTCCTCTGCGACGACGACGAAGACAGGTTTTCCGTAACCCAATTTATAATCAATCTCCGGAGCCGGCATAACAGGATCCGTGAATTCCATAAGACCCATCATGCCAATTTCGTCATGATCAAACTGAAGAATGCAAAGCCGTAACACATCGCCTTTTTTACCAATGGGAAGCCCCCCGCCATCCAGCGTAAAGGGGCGGTCAAACCAAACCTTGGCACCTAATACATCGCGAAAGAAAACGAGTGATCGCTCCATATCGCGCACCATCATTGTCGTGCGTTTTATGATGTTACCCATGACGTTTTCTCCCAAAAGACAGAATGAGCAAGCCAGCCAACCATGACACCCATTTTTCCATGACATCAGCATAAGCCATGCTGCTATTGGCAAAGGTAACCGCAATAAAAAATCCGGCTATGATAGAGGTCAAGATGAAACCGCCTTTTACGCGCCACCCCAGACATTTAGTCAAAATTGTTGGCCCAAATGCCGCGCCCAGCGCAACCCAGCTAAATAAGACGCGGCTGAAAATATCTTTGGGCATGTAGAGCGTCATTAAAACCGCAAATATAGCCACCGCTACCATGGCGACGCGGCCAAATAAAAGTGCCTGTTTCGGGTCACGATAGGTGAGCCCCATATCGTGCGAGACAGCCGAGGCCGCCGCGAGAAGCAAGCTGTCCACCGTCGACATCACAGCAGACAAGACAGCCGCCGTAACAATTCCCGCCAAAATAGCTGGCATGTAGGCTTTGGCGGCTGCAAAAAACAAACCTTCCTGGCCTGTCTCAATGCCTGTTGCGCGGCCCGCAAAAGCCAAGCAGATGAGCCCCGAATAAATGACAATGCCCCACCCAATCGTAATCGCCGCGCCTTTACGCCGTTCGCGTGCAGATTTCACGGCCATGATACGATTAAGCAGTTGCGGCTGTCCCAGCGCGCCAAGGCCGGTCCCTAACAAACCCATCGCAAAACCTATTCCCAGCATACCGGCGGTCCCGCCCGTAAAGCTAAAATAGGATTTAGCTTCGTTAGCGCGTAGCGTATTAGCGATCTCGCTAAACCCGCCCGCCGCATTTACGGCCGCGATAGGCACTAAAACACAGGCCAACATCATCACGAGAGCTTGCAGAGCATCCGTAATCGACGCCGCCCAAAACCCGCCGAGCAGGCAATAGGCGATGATGACGGCCGCGCCCAACAGGATAGCTTCCGTCGCATTTATCCCAAAGACCTCCGTCAGCGCATTACCAGCGGCTTGAAACTGGGAACTAATATAAAAGACGAAACAGAATAAAATCATCACCGCGCAGACAATACCGATAAGACGTTTCCATTTTGCATCGACATCCCCTGTGAGGAAATCTATCACCGTCAGATAGCCGCGCTCCGCCGTTTCTGCATTGAGACGCGGGCCCATCACAAACCAAGTCAGCAGATAGCCGCTAAAAATTCCCGGAACGAGCCATAGCCCAACAACGCCTTGGGAATAGACCATGCCGGTAAAGCCCAGCAATACCCAAGCGCTTGACGTCGAGGCCGCGTAAGACAGACCCGCCGTCCAAGCGCCTAAGCCCTGCCCCGCCAGAAAGAAATCGCTTTCGGTTTTGACGCGTTTGGAGGCCCATAATCCTACGCCCAATAGGATAAGCTTATACGCGATCAACGTTAAGAGAACGACCGTGGTGGAAGACATAAAACCCCATATTCTTTTTGTTTTTAATAGCCTGCAGCCAGTGTCATAATTTGATATACATCAGCCCAGATTTGTGAAGCCCCTTTTAAAGAAGCCTGAGAAGAAGATAATGATGGAGGACAAAATAATGAACACAGTCAAACGCGTTGCCAAATTTGAAAAGCAAAGCTTCATGTTCACCTGTCTCGATGGGCAGAAAACGCCGCCGCTGCGGGCACAGCATCTCTTTGGACATCTCGATCATATTGAAACCCATAATGAAAAATACCGCATAGCTGGCCCCATGCGCCGCGCGCCAGACGGCGAAATTTTCGGAAGTTTTTTTATAATAGAGGCAGACACAGAAGAAGAAGCCTGGAGCCTGATGAAAGGTGACCCTTATATCAGCTCAGACATGTTTGAATCCATTACGGTCAACCACTTTACTCCCGCCTGCGGCGACCTTTTGGGCGGGATCATTTGGGACCAAGACGAAATTCGCGCCAATATGAAGAAATATACGTGAGCATAGCACACGCGTTTGAAGGCAAAATCATTGCCTCCAATTTTTAACAATCTTTAAAGTTCCCCTAATCAGGCTCGAACGTGTCTTGATTGGATAATTTATTTTTTAAGCAAAACTCTCAGTATAGTGTTCGCTCGACTTTTCATTATCCGTGATGACAAAACTGCAAACGCGGCACGCCTCTGCCTGCCTTTGTTTGAACCATCTGCAATCTTTTCGAATAGAACAATTAGGTAAGTCTTCAGTTTGAGTTGCAGCTAATTTATCTGCAGCCTTTTCAACAACACCGCATTTATCACCTGACCATTGCGCACATTTCCCTTCAACACATGGAGAAGAAAATCGAAACCGTGTTTCAGCCTTACCATCTGCATTTGCTGATTTCACAAAATCTTCATCGATTTCCAGTCGCATGGGAACATGCCCAACTGTCGAATCCGCTTTAACCATGCCGATGAGCAAGGCTCCCGGTTTGCACCGGGAGCTTGGACACATTTTTTCATCGTCTTTCATGAGTTATGCCCAACTAAAAGCCGCGAGGGAAGTTATCTTCAGGGTCCATATTATCGGGGATACCGTCCATATCCCGATCACCAATCCAGATACCCAATGTGCCGCCTCCCCATCTGCGAAAGTCCCTTAAGCGGGTAATGCTAAATTTCTCATCAAATTTGTCTCGATGCCCGCTCAAAGCGCTCAATACAACTTTTTGAATGCCTTCATCAATTTGCTTGATCATCTCATCAGACAGCTCCAATGCAGAAACATCAGCTACAAAATGACCTCTTTTTCCCTTGGCCATAATTTTCTCCATAAATAAGTTCTCTGCCGCCTGCGGCTATGATGCCTACAAGCAAACAGCGATAGGTTACCTCGCATGGGATCATGCAAAGTAAGACGATAAATATACTCTGGAGAAAATCAGATCTTACTGATTTATTTAATGTCGCGCCTTGAAGTTCGAATAGACTATATCTTCAAAAAGTCAAGCAATACACCTTTAAAGATTATGCAGCGTTTTATCGCGCAGCCAAGCGTCGCAATCATTCTAGAGTCATTGCTCGAGTGTTATTATTCGATTTGTTGCGACGCGCTAATCACTCACAGGCTTAAAGCGGCTCACGCTCTCCATTAAGGCCTTCATCTCCTCTCCGGTATTAGGTAATTCATCCGAGGGTATATCGAGATGATTAATCGGAAATTCCTGTACATATTGGTCAAGAACAGGACGCGTCATCTCATAGGCAAAATTTGGAATTTTACGGTTCTTGCGAAATTCAGCGATCGGGATTTCGGCTTCAATAATATCATCTTCTGTTTTTGAGAGAGATTTAGCGAGTATTTTGCCGTTCGGACCTGCGATGATGCTCTCCCCAGCATTATATCCCGGAATATCAAAGGCAATATTGACCATTGGGGAATAGAACTTATTGATACGCGCCATCGCCACGACATCATCTTCGGCAAAGAGCGTGGCGGTCCGGATCATAATCTCGGTCCCGCGCATCGCAAATGCGGCATAAATGAATGGGTCCATTTGGACGGTTGAAACCGCGATATTACCATACTCGGTTTGCAAAACTGGAAACTCTTCTTCAGGGCCATATTTCGCGCGGTATTTATCGCGGACGGCTTCGATCGTTGTCGTCATAATTTCGCGGTCTTTGTAAATCCGTTTAATGTTGCGAGATTTCCAAAAGGCCTTTTTCAGCTCCCCGTCACGCCCGATAACCGCATTGATGGAGAGGATATGGTTCGGCCAGTCTGCATCCGTCGCATAAGTCCCAAAAACGAGATAAGTGTCGCAGGCCTTGGCAATTTCGCCCAAACGCTCTGTTTCTGGCCCTGGTATCTCGACCGTAAATTTCAACTTATCTTGGCGAGACCCCGACGAGTAACCCGTCAAAGGAAATTCATGATATAACAGAAAATCCGGTTTCTTGCCTGTGCTGCAGGCCTTTTCTGCCATATCTTCCATATGTTTGAGGTTATGATCCAGACCTTCTTGGACTGTCGGAAAATCAGATAAGGAATCGACCGTTGTCTGAAGCACTTTCAAAACAATTGTGTCTTTGGCGAGGGGGATTACGGGATAAGAGCCATCAGACTGAACCAAGACCGGCGACGGTTTTGTCTGCTCAGCCACTTTATCTATGCCTGAATCCTTTTCTGCGCTGCAACCCGATATAAATGCCGCGCTTAAAAATGCTGCTGTGGCAATACCTATTCTCAATCCCATAACAACCTCCCCTTAAATAACTTTCGCCTTATATAATTTTCGCCTGGGATAATTTGGCAAGAACATCATCCTGACGTTTTTTGTAAAAGTCTTTACTCGGCGGCGTGGTCCCATCCCCCAATGACCCAGAGGGGTGCATATCCAACTTTGCAAAGGCCTTGGCATAAAGCTGCATGGGTTGACGGGCGAGCATATTGCCCATCCCGTTACGGCGGCGGCGATAACGCAGCGCGGCAATATCCACATCGGCGCAAGCCGTGATGGATTCCCCGCCCGGTGTCTCAGCTAAAATAAGGCCCCGATCATCGACGATTTGACTGCGCGCATCTGTGCTCATGGCCGCGAGGCCGGTGCCAGTAATACCAGCAGAGTTAGCGGAAATGACGTAACATTGATTTTCCTGCGCGCGGGCAATCTTGGCCACATTTTTAGGGCTCATCAATGTACTAGAAGCTTCTGAACTGGGATGGAGAATGACTTCCGCGCCCCGCGCCGCAAGAATACGGCTAATTTCAGGATAGCGAATTTCCTCACTGGCCAAAGCCGCGAGCCGCCCCAAAGGCGTCTCAAGCACTGGAAATAGATCATCCTCGGAATAATGTTTCAAATATTCATCCCAGACATCATAGGGCGATGGCGCATACATCGAAATCAGGCGGCGATAGCGGAGCTCTACATTTCCGCTGGGCCCGATGATAAAACTGGTTTGAAAGTATAAATCCTGGAAGTGCTGATCAATTTCATAGAGATTACCTGCCAGATAAAGCCCCGTATCAGAGGCTAACTTCCCCAGCGCGGCATATTCTGGCCCGTCCATTTCAACGGCCGCTTTGCGTTGCCAGTCTTTAGCGCTTTCGCCAGCCGGGAACCCCGTGAGGAAATATTCCGGTAGACAAACAAGCTTTAAATCAGGCCCATGAAATGCACGTGCGGAAAATATTTGCCCCCGAATCCTCGCGATTGACCCATGCATGATGGGCCTCGCCTCCTCACGGGAGGCGCATCTATTCACAGCCTTACATTCTGTTTGCAGGGCCAAGGCTTTATAAATCTGTGGTGAATCGCTCATTTTATATCCATAGCCTTTACCCCTGTCTCCAATTTGACCTAAGTCAGGCGGCAATCTTAACTTTGACATATGAGCAAAGCAAATGAGATAAGGCCTTATCGTGAGCGAAACTTTAGACATCAAAAACCCCCGCACGGGCGAGGTCGATTATCACATCACGGCTGTAACGGCTGAGGATATATCTAATATCGCCGCCAAGGGCCGCGCGGCTCAGAGTGATTGGCTCGCCAGTGGGTTAGAGGCGCGCTGTAAGGCCATCCTTAAATTCGCCGATCTGCTCGAAGCTCAGTCAGCCTCCGTCATTCAAGCCCTGGAAATCGACACAGGCCGCCGCATGTTAGCCCGCGCCGAAACATTGGGCGTAATAGGTTATTTACGCGCTTGGGCCAGCTTAGCCCCAACATTGATGCCTAAGCCCGATTGGACGCAAGGCCGCGTAAAACCCAATTTCAAACATATGAATGACTATGTGCCTTACGCGGTGGTGGGCGTGATAAGCCCTTGGAACTTCCCGATGACGCTCTCCTTTATCGACGCCATCCCTGCGCTTCTGGCGGGCGCAGCGGTGATGGTTAAGCCCAGCGAAGTGACACCTCGCTTCGCCGATGCCGTGACCCCCATTATCAAGGCTGCTGGCTTAGAAAATCAATTGATTTTCGTGCAAGGCCGCGGCGCGACAGGCGCGGCGCTTATTGATCATGTCGATTGTGTTTGCTTTACGGGCTCCGTACCGACGGGACGCAAAGTCGCCCTGAAAGCCGCGGAAAACCTCATCCCCGCCAATTTGGAACTGGGCGGTAAAGACCCGCTCATCATTACCGAAGATGCCGACTTAGACGCCGCAACATCATTAGCGCTCCGCGCCTCTGTCCTGGCCACAGGGCAAGCTTGCCAATCCATAGAACGCGTTTATGTGCCCCGCGCCATTTATGACACCTTCGTAAAGCAGCTGGCCAAAAAGGCAAAAGACGTAAAATTAAATTACCCCGACATTTCCAAAGGTCATATTGGACCTTTCATCTTTGACCGCCAAGCCGGGATTGTCGCGACGCAAATTGAAGATGCCAAAACAAAAGGCGCAAAGGTTCTAACGGGCGGCGCAATTTTAACCCATGGCGGCGGACGCTGGTTAGAGCCAACCGTCATCGCCGGTGTTACACATGATATGGACATTATGCGCGAAGAGACTTTTGGCCCCGTCATTCCCGTCATGGCCTATGAGACCATTGAGGAGGCGTTGCGTCTCGCCAATGATACCGAATTCGGCCTTTCAGGCGCGGTCTTTGCCGCGAATATTGATGCTGCTCAAGCGATTGGGAAACATATAGAAGCCGGCGCGATAAGCCTGATGGACGGCGCGCTGACAGGACAATATTTCGAAGCCGGCAAACAAAGTTTCAAGAACTCAGGTCTTGGCGCCTCACGTATGGGCATTAATGGTTTCTTGCGTTTCTTCCGCCAGAAAGCTTACATCGCCAACACCACCGCGCCCCTAACACTTGAAGACTTTGCTGAATGACTGAGAACTTAAAATTCAAGATGCTCACCCCTGCCATAGGGGAATTGACCTTATCCCAACCCGCGCGGCGCAATGCGTTAAATGCGGCCATGTGGGCGCATCTACCCGTCATCTTAGACAAAGCCGCCAAGACCGAAACCTTGCGCGCTCTTATCATACGCGGCGAAGGCGATCACTTTGCTAGCGGCGCAGATATTTCAGAATTTGAAACACTTTATGCGACAGCGGCAAGCGCGAAGAAAATTAGTGATGACATTGCGGCAGGGTTCAAAGCCTTAGCCGAGTTTCCAATGCCGACCATCGCGATGATACGCGGCGCCTGTGTGGGCGGCGGATGCGGCCTCGCACTGTGCTGTGATATACGCTTTGCCGATAATACCTCAAAATACGCCATCACCCCCGCCAAGCTCGGGCTCGTCTATCCCTTTAGCGACGTTCAGCGCCTCATCGAAACCATCGGCATTCCCAACGCCAAGGATATGTTATTATCCGCGCGATTAATTCAAGCCAAGTCCGCCCGAAAAATGGGCCTCATAAATCAGTTATTCAAAGTCGATAACCTCGAAGAAAAAACACTCAAATATGCCGAAGGCCTCACAGGCCTCTCGCCAGAATCGCTTCGCGTGACGAAAAACATGTTCGCCGCTTACCAAGCGGGACAAACCGGAGAGACAGCGCAATCCATGGAGTGGTTCTTGGATGGATTTTCCAGCGCAGATTTTAAAGACGGTTACAAAGCGTTTTTGGAGAAACGGAAGCCTGATTTCGGGTAACGTCTTAATTGACTTATTAATCTATGCGTATATGTAGCGCGGATTAACACTAGCACCTTTGGACATAAGCCTCCCAAAGGATTATCAAAGCGGCTTTTCTCAATGTATATTTGTCAGTGCTGCAATGCACAAATTTCTCACGGAGAGCGTAGCTTTTTGAAGGTTACTGAAACACGTCCAAAAGTATATCCCCCTACAGAATTAGAGAAAACAAAACGTAACAAAAAGCGAAAAGCTGACCGTGGTGGAATAGGCAATGAAATTGTCGCAGAGATTAAGGTGTGTAGCGACTGTAGATAAATCACTCCAATTGAACGCCTGACCAAATCGGCGCCCCGTTTCGCTTGGTTGGCTGAGACGAGGCCACCGAATTTTCAACGCCAAAGATATGTTATGATCCGCGCGGTTATTACCGGCTAAGACCGCCCGTAATGAGCCCCATAAATCACCTCCGCAAAGTTGATAACCATAAGGAGAAAACGTTCCAACATGTCGAAGGCCTCACGGCCAATTCTCATGTGTCTCTGCGTTACGAAAAATATGTTCGCGGCAATGTATATGATGACTAACGCTATGGTCATCTGACATCATTTCACTTCGGCTGATACGGCGAGCTTCTTCTTTTTTCTTCTTTTTTTTTGGGTTTAATCCACCCGAGCTGAAACATTGCCGTAAATAGAAAACCCACCCCCAACCTAACGAAACAGCCCCTCTACCGTCGCAACCAAATCCGCCTCACCCCCACGCGGGCCAACAAGTTGCGCGCCTATGGGCAGTCCTTGGTTGTCATAACCAATAGGAAATTGAATAGCGGGACGGTCGGCGAGATTGGCAAAAGCCGTGAAATCAGCTTGATTGACCGGGACGGGGTCGCCGAACTTAAAGGCCGTTTGCGGCGCGGTTGGCATGAGGACGAAATCTGGGAACTCTGCTGCGCGTAAGGTTTTGATATGGGCGTAGGCGCGTTCAATTTTTTCGAGCGGTAAATCGCGTCCATATTCGAGCATGGCTCGAAAAAATTTCGAGAAATGTTCTGGCGTCTCGGCGAGCCTCTCCGCATGGACGGCATAGCCCTCGACCTCGGACAGGATAAGCCCTGCGCGGCGTGACGCCCCGAACTTATAAGGCGCAAGGTTTGTTGTAGGGCGATTGCCGAGCTTGGCGACGAATGTCTCGAAGGCGGCGTGAACGTCTGACGTGCACTCGACCTCACCGTCCCAATCTAGCAGGGTAATGTTGCCCGGCGTTCCGCCGCTAAAATCACGAGCCGTGATGACTTCGGCTGCGCGAATGACATCGTTTAAACTTTTTCCATGCACGCCGACCGTATCCAAGCTCGGTGAGAGCGGCATCACGCCTTTGAGCATGTCAACATTATGAGAGGGCTTGAACCCCCATAATCCACAATAAGCGGACGGAATACGCACAGAGCCCATTGTGTCTGTGCCCAGCGCTATGTCGACCTGCCCCGCTGCGACCGCTGCGGCTGACCCGCCGCTGGACCCGCCCGGCGTATAGCCGGCCTTAAGCGGGTTATAGGTTTTGCCAAACCAGGGATTATCCGTCTGCGCGCCGAGGGCCCCTTCCTCCATATTGAGGATAGCGGCGATGTTGTAACCTGCGGCCCGCAACCGCGTAATGACAAGGGCGTCTTCGCCCGCGATATCTTTGGCATAAGCTTTGATGCCGCCATGACACACATAGCCTTTGACGGCGATATTGGCCTTTATACCAACGCTCTCACCCTCCGTTTGAGGACGGATCCCTTCCAAAACAGCATTGATATTTCTAGGGGCCATTAAAAACGGGTATCGACAAGACGAATGGGTTTTTGACGCACATCCACTTGGGTAATATCCCCTGTCGTGCCGATGGGAACGAGTTTCACTGCCATCCCAAGGCCGAGCTTTTCTTTCAGCAGGGCTTCAAATTTTGGTGTGAGGCTCGACGCTTCGCCTGACTTACATTCTGCCACAACCGTCATTTCATCACGTCCCTGATCATCCCTATCAACCTGACAGTAAAACTCCCCAGCAAAACTGTCGAGTTCTTCCATAAGGGGGCCAATGGCTTGCGGGAAGATATTTATCCCGCGCAGTTTTACCATATTATCGGACCGCCCTAAAAACCCTTCAATACGCTGATAATTCAAACCGATAGAAGATGTTCCCGGACGCACCGCAGAGACATCATGAGTATTAAACCGGATAATCGGATAAACGTCATCTTTGAACAGGCAAGTACAGACCATATCGCCGCTTTGCCCGTCTGGGACAAGCACGCCCGTTTCTATGTCGCAAATCTCTAAATATTGCGCATCTTCCATCACATAGAGCCCGTCTTGGTCGGGCCCCTCACCTGCAATCGCGCCCGTATCGCCGACGCCGTACCAATCGTAACATTTTGCGCCGCCCCACATGTCCGATACGCTGGCTTTGTCTTCGCGGCCCATATGGCCCGAGATTGTGCGCACGGGAATATCCACGCCTGGCTCAAGGCCAGCCTCGCGTGCAACTTTGGCCAGTTTCTTAATGTAATCCGCAAAGCCGACAATCGCCGTTGCGCCGAAATCCGCCATCATTTGCACTTGCTTAACGGAGCGGGTTTCAACGCCTGTTCCAGCGGAGACAAAAATGGCTTGGGTCCAATGGGTGACCGCTTCGCGCACATAATGCCCGCCATTAATCGGGCCGTGGCCATAGACGGAATGGATAATATCCCCGCGTCCGATACCTTGCAGCGTATAGAGCCGCCCCAATAAGAGATTTTGCACTTCACGGGATTTGGGGCCGAATATAAGGACTTGCGGCTTGCCTGTTGTTCCCGATGTGGTGTGGAATTTTACAGGCGGTTGGCCTTCAGGGGGATATGTGTCGAGTCCTGCGAAGTCGCCAAAGGGCGGGCAGCGATCTATGCTCGCCATGATGTCAGATTTATCAAATGTCGGGAGCTTTTGAATATCTTTCAAACCATCAATATCGCCCGGCTGAATGCCCTTGGCCCCCCATAATTTTTGATAAAATGGGATTTGCCAGGCGCGCAGAAGCATTTTGCGAAATAAACGATCCTGATGCGCGAATAGCGCGTCACGGCTTGTGTTTTTTGCAAAAGCGAGAAATTCATCCCCAATCGGATGATCCGCGCGAAGCTCGTCCGGCTTTATGAAATCAAAATAGGTCGTGTGCATAGATCTATAAGCCTGAGGCCAGTGAGAAAATCTCACTACAATCCTCGGACCGCTCCAAATTATCAGTGAGCTCAATGAGCCTGTCTGCGGCGGGTTTTGCTTTGACCTCACTCAATCCAAAGGCGATGCATTTACGAAATTTCTCAATATGCTGCTGCCGCGAGAGCGGATCCGCCGGAGACCCAAAGAGTTTTCCGATCATCGCGATCTTTTTCTCGCCATTTTTAAGACGTGCCGTCATGGATTGCGGCACGAATTCAGCGGGGTCCGTGATGTGATTGGTCTCTATTCTTATTTTCTTTGACGCAGCAAGAATAGCGCCGCTTTCTAGATCAGCCTCTGTAAAATCATTCAACCCGATGGTCCCCCGCATCAAGACGATCGGCGCCAGATAAGGAAAACAGAGCCGCGCATAATTAGCCGTCATATTATCTGGGATTGGGCGGTCCACCAGCCTTGGGATAATCGGCGGCGCAGAAAGCGTTAGCTCTTCGAGATTATCAAGCGTCACGCCCTGTTTCATCAGCTCTTGCACTAAAACAATCCCGCCTTGCGCCGCGCGGCCTGTGGGGAAGGGTTTCCAGCTGACTTCGGTGATACGGTGGATTTTGCCAATTCGCTCAGCAGCTTTTTGCGCGTACGCTTCATCCTCAAACATTTTAAAATATCCGAACGGCCCTTCGAGAGAGCTTTCAGGCCCGTAAAGTCCTGCCTGCGCTAAATCACAGGCCACAACTGCCGCCCTCGCGGCGCCCGCGATTTGTACGGGCAATGTAGGCTTGCCCTCAATATGGGCCTGCATGACGCCCGCACATTGTGCCAGCGCGCAGCCCATGGCGGAGATTGCTGTCGCTTCGTCAAAGCCCCGCAGCCGCGCTATGCCGAGCGTGGCCCCGAATAATCCCGCAGTTGCTGGCCGAAAGAACTTTAAAGGCGAAGTCACGGCAACACCGAGCTCAACTGCAACATCGACAGCGACGATAACTGCTTCCATTAACTGAAACCCTGTGACGCCGTTTTGCCGCTCGGCCTCCGCTGACACGGCGGCAAAAATAGTCGCCATAGGATGGACCACGGCGGGTTCATGCACGCAGTCATATTCCATGGAATGAATTTGAAAGCCGTTGAGATAGGCGGCGGTCGCCGCAGGAGCTTTCATCCCACGTCCCCAGAGATGCGCATCGTCGCCCCGCCCCCATGACATAGCGGTTTCGAATACAGCCACATTAAAAGGCGCATTTGAGCCCGCAATCCCAACGCCGAGGCTATCAAGAATAAAGGTCTTGGCCGCGTCAAAGGCAGAGTCAGAAAAGACAGACTGTGTCAGGGCATAATTGGCAAAGCGGCGGGAAATTTCACTCATGTTCTTCCTCCACTTTGTGGGGGAGAAAAGGCGCTGTTCCCTTTTGAAGAATTCGAATTCATGGGAGATGCCCTGTATAATGCTTGATCGAGCCCGAGGTCATAAAATTCATAGCCGCTGAGCAAAGCTCGTTTGCTCGAACCGCAGATAGACCATGATACTCAAAGAGAGATAGAGCCTTTTTTATAACAGCTTTTTCATCCATAGGGTTTTCCGGATCGCCATAAGCATCTTTAACGGCGCTTATTTGGCCATTAATGGATACACTTGCCCCGAAATGCTTGGGATATGGGATTTGATAAAATTCTGACGCGCGGAGCTCTACCTTATCGCGTAACGCCATGATTTTAGGATCATTTATGACCGCCTCACTGAAATCTGCCAATATTGGCGGATTTCCTAATAAAGTTACCGCCGCAACATGTTGCAGTGAAAACATGGCCTCTTGCATAGAAGCAGGATGCGGACGGTCACAAAATTTAAGCGCGTCATCATAGGTTTCGATAATAATCGGCCAGGTCTTAACGTCTTCAACTGTCATGCGGGATTTCATGATGGCATCAATGGTCGGGTGCGCGTGCCGGCAAGAAGGGTAAGGCTTAAGGCTTGTATTATGGATAAGCCATTCCGGGCCATAGTCCTTGAGCACATCTTCAGGATTTGCCCCAGGGCACATAGCCGCAAAGAAACCTTGCTCCCCGTCTAAAATTGAACGCGGCCCTTGAATGCCCTCACGGGCAAGAAATGCACTGAGCACACCGATTTGGGCTGCATGACCTGCATGAATCTGTTTGGCCTTTGAGTCAGCCTCATGACGCGTCTGCCAAAGGCCAGCCGACTGCGTGCCGACCAGACCCAATGCTGATGTCAGTTCGGACTCATTACATCCCAATAAAGAGCATGCCGCGGTCGCTGCCCCGAATGGGCCACAGGTCGCCGTATTGTGCCAAAACGCATAGTGACCGGCCCCGACAGCGCGGCCAATGCGAATAGTCGCCTCATATCCAAAGACAATGGCTTTTAAGACATCAAATGGAGCGGCATTAATATGTTCACCTACGGCCAAAGCTGCCGGAATAATCGTTGGGCCTGCATGTAATATGGCCCGTTTATCAACATCGTCCATCTCTAAAACATTACCCAGACAGCCATTATGAAACGCGGCTAAAACCGGCCCCGCTGGAAGGTTACCAATGCGGGCGCAATCACCTGATTTCAAAGGTAAAACATCGGACAAATTATCGCCAAATAGACCTTTTGAGCCACCAACCGCACAACCTGTCCAATCCAGAAGGAGGAGCTGTGCACGTTCACAATCTTCCACAGAGATCGTGCGTTCAATTATGCTGGAGGCCAGGCGCTCTGTGACACTCCGTTTCATTTTCTATAAAACTCGATATTCGCGCCGTCAGGTGTCTTTATACGAAGGCTCTTTGTGTCACCCCCAATTATATCGACTTTCCTTGCGCGAAGGTTTTTCCGAACTGCCCCTAATTCTTCAACCTCGAACCGTACGGCGACAATACCTGTGTGATTATAATCGCAGCGATCTGCATAATTCACGCTGTCTTTCATGCCCTGAATATCGATCATTTCCATGCGGCCATAAATATTCCCGGATTTAGGAGTCATAATCCCCGTCAAATATGGAATGCTTGTCGTAAGTTTAGGCGGAATTCCTAGAGGCATCACTTCTTCTTTTTCTGATGTGTAAGAAGGGCCATAAAAATGGGTATCAAAACCCAGTTTCTGTTGAAAAAAGTCATAGCCCACATCGCGGTCTTCGACCATTTGCATGATGTTAAAGGGTCTGGAGATCCGCTCAAAAGGTGTGAAGCCTTCGGGGATTGGACGATTTAGTCTTTCATAAAGTTGAACGCGCATGCCGCTTTTATGTGTCAGAACCACGATATGTAGTTTTGACGCTCCGAACTCCAAATAGGCCATATCTGTGAGAGGCGTCCAACCGAGGGGCGCAGCATCTTCAATAATTGAAGGTAGGTTTTTCGCCCGCATCATGAGCGAAAAATAGCATCCTTTATCCCAAGCACGGCTTGATGCGGGACGCGCAGGGGGCGCGTCACCTATGCGCTTTAAGCGAATAAAGCCACTTTCCGCGTTGGGCGCGCCAAGTCGCAATTCATCGGCTGTTTGGTCCAGTATTTCAAACCCAGCAATCTCTTGAAAGAATGGGGTTAAGTCCTCAAATTGCGCAACATTTATCACGACTTCGTGCCACGGGTTTTGGGTGATCGCGCTGGGTTTATCGCGTTTAGAAAGATCAATCCATTCAGCTTCTGCGTCTTTAACCCCCTCTTTAGCGGGGCCACATCCTATCAGAAGAGTGGCGGTCGCCGCCGCTAATATGTTTAGGATATATTTCATCTTGGCTCCACGCCTACCGCTTTAGCATAAGTTAGCGGCGTGTCTTCTAGTTGCGTATCCATTATGGCATTCCAGCGATTGAGAAATCCGAACATTGAAATCACAGCAACAATTTCGACAATCTGGGCATCTGTAAAATGCGTCCGCAAATCTTTGAACTGCGCGTCGGTCACTTCATTGGGCGTCATTGCGCCAGCTTGGGCGACCCGCAAAGCTGCTCGTTCGGCTTCGGAAAACAATGGAGATGTTTCATACTCACATGCGGCAAGGATACGGGCATCCTCTTCGCCTTGTTCATGCGCGCCGTGAGCTGTGTGGATTTGGCAATATTTACATCCGGCTGCTGTTGATGCGATATGACCTATCAGGCGCTTAAGCCTTTGAGAGATTTCCCCGGGCGCATAGATAGCGCCGCACATTGCCGCGACGCCTTTTAAGATTGCCGGGTTACGGGCCATGTCATAAGCATCATTAGGTGTGAACCCCATCATGTTTTTGGCAAATTCGAAGAGCGGCTTGGCCTCTTCGGGAATATCCGCGTCAGCAAGTCTTGGAAGGCGCGACATTAAAAACCGCCTTTCAATTTATCCGTATGCTGCCCGAATTCAGGCAGGTCAAATGACAGTTGTGCAGGCTCTTGAGCAAAGCGAATAGGGTTTTTAATATGGGATTTTCCGCCTGCCTTAATGACAGGCGCGCCGTCCTCCGTTAGAGCCTCATGCAAGCTTCGTATCGTAGACCAACAACACTCAATATCCTTGAAAATAAACTCCCATTCGGGTTGTGTTCTAGCTTTAAAAGTCTTGGCTAAAAATTGTTTTACAGCCTCTTGCTGACCCACAGGTTTTTTCATCTCTTCTATAAGGTCAGGGCGGTCAAAGTGATTTAGAACATTAGACACGAATTTGGGCTCGGAGCCTCCCAGGACAACATGCCCGCTATCCTTGGTTTCGTAAATATTGACAAAGGCATTGCCGCCAAAGCTGCGCATGTCATTCCGTTTTGGCTTTCGGTCTTCAGCAAAAATAGCCCCTGTCACATTGGGCACCCAAGACAGCAGGCTGTCATACATAGAGATATCAAGAAAATCCCCCTTACCTTGATTTGGGCCCGGTTTTTCGCGCCGGTAAAGCGCCATTAATATTCCCGATAATGCATGGAGCGAGGCGGTCATATCGGCGCTGGGCATCGGCGTTAGAGCGGGCTGGCCCGTCATAGAGCGTGTGAGGTCCGCTGTCCCTGCCATAGCTTGCACAACTAAATCATGGGCTGGTTTATCTTTATACTTGCCCTCCTGCCCAAAGGCCGAAATTGAGCAATAAATAATTCCGGGATTGATAACTTTAATGGCTTCGTAATCGACGCCAAGGCGTTTTACGACACCAGGGCGAAAGGCCTCGACAAAGATATCAGCAGTAGCCGCAAGTTTTAGAAACTGCGCGTGTTGGTCTTTGTCTTTTAAATTTACCTTATAGCTCTTCTTACCTCGCGCTATATTGGCAAACCAAACAGACATCCCATCAGCGTATTTTTCGCCCATAGCGCGGCTCGGTTCGCCCAGACCATTATCGGCTTCGACCATCACGACATCTGCCCCGTGATCAGACATCATCATCGTCATATGCGGCCCGGGTAAAAAAGCCGAAAGGTCGAGAACTTTGACGCCGGAGAGTTTCATGGCATTAGTCCTGAAAATATCGGTAGATCGGAAGATTCTACCCCTCCGTCATCGCTGCGCTTGCCGCCTTCCCTTAAAGGGGAGGAAAAAGCCATACTGAATTCCTCCCCTTTAAGGGGGGGTGAAACGAAGGAAGTGAGGCTCGGTGAGGTAGAGTCATACGATTTAACAATAACCCTCATCCCAAAAGCTCATCAGTGTCCGCCCCTAGCTCAGGCGAAATTCCGCCCTTTAGGCGCTGACCATTAAATTTATAGGGCGAGGATAGAAGACGTATTTTCCCATCCTCAAATCCAGCATGGTCATCCTCATAAACCATTTCGATCTCGGCCACGTAGGGAGTCTCCATAGCTTGAGCGATATCATAGACTGGCGCAGCGGGCACGTAGCCGCCAAACTTTTCCATCCAATGGGCCACTGTATTTGTTTTGAGCACGGCTTCCATTGTCTCTTGCACTAAGGCGCGGTTGGCGCGGCGGTCTTCTACCTTTACAAAGCGGGGATCGGTCACCCATTCCGGATGTCCTAAGCGCTCTGCGACGCGTTCCCAAAATTTCTGCGTCTGGCAACAAAACATAAGCCAACCATCGCCGGCTTCCATTAATTGGCTCGGCACAATGGCCGGATGCGCGCCGCGCGGTTGGCGCGTCACGATATCCCCTGAGTTTAAATACCAAGTCGCTGGATAGGATAGCTGATGCAGCGCCGTATCAAAAAGCGAGACGTCGATGTCGCTGCCCTCACCTGTGCGGTGCGCGCCAAAGACTGCGGCGACTAAGCCGGTGGCAAACATAGAGCCCGTCATGAAATCGACCATGGAAAGGCCAAAGCGCACGGGCGGGCCATCCGGCTCCCCTGTCACAGAGCAAAACCCTGCCTCAGCTTGCATAAGATAATCATAGCCCGGCCAAGCTTCGCGGCTATTGCCCCTACCATAGGCGGAGAGATGCGCACAGACTATCTTTGGGTTGATGGACTTTAGGGATGGGTAATCAATTTTAAGTTTGGCAGGCAGGTCCCCACGGAGATTATTTGAGATGGCATCCGCCGTTTTCACGAGCTCTTCAAATGCGGCGCGCCCCGCTTCGGATTTAAGGTCTAATGAGAGAGATTTTTTATTGCGGTTAAAGGTCTGGAAAAATTGGCTGTCTTTATCCCCGATGAGGTGCGGGGATACAAAACGCGAGACGTCACCACCTGTCAGAGGGTTTTCTATCTTAATCACTTCCGCTCCAAGATCAGCCAGAAGCTGAGTCCCATAAGGCCCTGCCCCATATTGTTCCACCGCGATGATGCGAATGCCTTTGAGGGGTAATTGCTGATTCATCTCTATTGCCAATACTTTAAAAACAAAAAAATCATAGCAGGCACGGCCAATGTTCCAAGCACAGCACCAACGAACGCAGTCATAATCCCTGCGAAATTGTTGGAATCTTCGGGCGTGCTCTCAGTCATTTTGACCACAATCAACTATACTTTATTCCTCGCGATTTGTTGTTTCGCAATAATCATCCGCTGCATTTCATTTGTGCCTTCCCCGATACACATAAGCGGGGCTTCGCGGAAGAGACGCTCAACGGGATATTCTTTGGAATAAGAATAACCGCCATGAATCCGCATGGCCTCCATTGAATTTTCTACGGCCGCCTCGGAGGCAAAGTATTTGGCCATACCCGCTTCCATATCACAGCGTTCTCCCGTGTCATAAGCGCGGGCTGCGTCGAGGGTCATTAATTCGGCCGCCTTAGCGCGCGTCGCCATTTCCCCAAGTTTTAATTGAATCGCTTGATGCTCGCAAATCGGTTTGCCAAATGTTTTACGCTCTTGAGAATAGCGTGTTGCTTCTTCAAGTGCGCGGCGCGCAATACCAACAGAACGTGCGGCAATATTAATACGGCCAAGTTCCAGCCCGCCGACAGCCATGTAAAAGCCTTTGCCTTCTTCGCCGCCAATGAGGTGACGTTTTGAGTCAATACGGTAATCATCCAAGAATATCTCGGCGCTATCAATGCCTTTATAGCCCAGTTTTTGTATCTTCTTGCCGTTTGTATATCCAGCATAAGCCTCGCCTGTATCGGGGTCCACTTTAGGCGTGAGGAACATCGACATACCGCGATAACGTGGATCGCAATCTGGGTCTGTTTTCACCATCAAAGCGACGGCGCCGCCTTGGATCGCATTAGATATCCATGTTTTAGAGCCATTAATGACGTAGTCGTCTCCGTCTTTCTTGGCGACCGTTTTGATCGCCTGCAAATCCGTCCCGGCATTTGGTTCTGTGAGGCCTAACGCACCGCGAATTTCGCCTGAGCAAAATTTTGGCAGCCAGTAGTCCTTTTGAAAATCAGTTCCGTATTTCTCAACAACCGTGGCCATCATCAAATGGGAATTGAATATCCCTGTCAGGCTCATCCATTCTTCGGAAATCCGCGTGACAATTTTGGCGTAAGTTGAGGCTGACAGTCCCAATCCGCCATAATCCTGTGATATCGTCGCCCCAAACAGTCCGAATTCTTTCATCTGCTCGACGAAGGCATGAGGATATTCATCCGCATGCTCCATCTCCATTACCTTCTCACGCACCTCTTCCCGGCACCATCTATCAATGGTGTCGAGCATCATATTTTCGTCTTCAACGGTCCACCCGTTAGGGTCAGTGATGGCGTTCATGAGTTCGGTTCCTAGTAATTTTCAACTTTGTCTTCCACGGCATTGCCGGCCGAAGGAATGAGCATGTTGCGTTTAAAGGTGCAGACCATTTCTTTTCTCTGGTTAAAGCCCCGCGTGACAATCGTGACGATGCCTTGTCCAGGACGCGACTTACTTTCGCGCTTAGCCAGCACCTCAGACTCACCGTAAAGCGTATCTCCCACAAAAACGGGGGCGGTAAATTTCACTTCATCCATGCCAAGATTGGCAATCGCTTTTTGCGAACAATCAGAGACGGACATGCCGATCAAAAGCGCAAGCGTATAAGGGCTAACCACAAGGCATTGCTTAAACTCAGACGCTGCCGCAAACTCATTATCGAAATGCATGGGGTGGGTATTCATTGTCATCAATGTGAACATGTGATTATCATATTCGGTAATGGTTTTTCCAGGTCGGTGCTCATAAATGTGACCTACCCCGAAGTCCTCATAATAACGCCCAAAGGTTTCGCGAAACCGATTAGGTGCAACTTCTTTGACTGATCCAACCATTAGTTTCTGTCCCTATTTGCGAGAACCCGCTGTGCTTTTTTGACAATGGGCGCTTCAATAAATTTACCGTCAAGTAACACGACATTACCCTTGGCCTCTTGATACGCCGCAATCACGCGCTCGGCTAGCAGCACCTCACCTTCAGATGGCGCGAGCGCGGTGTGAATGCGGCTGATTTGGGCGGGATGAATGGCCGAGCGCGCGTGAATGCCCAGCGTCTTCGCGCGGCGCGTTGTTGCTTCGCAATCATCCAAATCTCGAACATGAATATGCGGGACATCAAAAAGAAGAACGCCATGACTTGCGGCGGCTGCTACCAAGCGGGAACGCGCATAAAGATGTGTGTCCCAAGACAAATCGCTATCAACGTCTCCGGCGTAATCGACCGCGCCATACATGCCCATTTTCACGCGGTCATAAGAGAATATCTCCTCGCAATTCAAGACCCCCTCAGCGCTTTCAACGATCGCGAGAAATGGGCCTAAATCCTGACTTAGGCTATCATCCAAATCCTTCATCTGGGCGCGCGAGGCCACCTTCGGGATCATAACATAGGGCAAGGTCAGGCCGCTTTCCTTCAAGGCCGCAATATCGGCCTCCCCATCAGGCGTATCAACCCCGTTAATGCGCAAGGAAATATGTTTATGTTCCGTCTGTGCCAGCCAGGCTAAAACATCCTGGCGCGCTTGCGCTTTTTCACTTGACCCAACGGCGTCTTCGAGGTCGATACAGACCAAATCTGCGCCCGATAGGCAGGCTTTTTCGAATCTGTCAGGACGATTACCTGGAACAAAAAGTTGGGAGCGATAATGCATAAGGCGATTTATCCTGAGGCGTTTAGAACGGGTTGATGTGGGTCAACTATACAGGCTTTATCTGCGCAGCAAAATGGTCTGCAATGTCCTCACGGCGAGCTATCCAGACATCATGGCGACCTTTGACATAATCCAAAAACTCACGAAACGCCCAAATGCGGCCAGGACGGCCAATAATGCGTAAATGAAGCCCAAGGCTCATCATGCGCGCGCCCTCCTCATTCGCTTCGGCCAATAATTCATCAAATGTACGCTTAGCGTAATCCAGCCACATCTGCGGCGTGAAGCTTGGCGAGAGCCAAAACTTCATATCATTACTATCCACAGCATAAGGCAGGATAATGAGAGGTTTCGTGGTTCCATCGCCCATATCCACCTGTTCCCAGCGCGGAAAATCATCAGAATAATCATCCATATGATAGAGATATCCCTCTCTCACGAGAGAGCGGCGGATATTATCTGTATGCAAATAGCGCGAAAGATACCCCACTGGTTTGCGCTTGCAGGTCGTTTCAATCGAGTCTGTCCCCTTTTTGATAAAGCCTCGTTCTTCCTCTTCACTCATGAAAGCGGTGAAAAGCCAGCGATAGCCATGAGAACACGGCTCGTCGCCACGGTTCGTAATAGCCTCAGCTAGCCATGGCGCTTTTTCCAAGGCTTGCGCACAGACCGTCCAGGTCGCAGGCACATCTGCTGCGTTGAGCAATTTTAGAATACGGGGCGCGCCGCGATTAATACCATATTGATAATTACTCTCATTGCCATGAACACGGATTGGGGCTTTGAGCCCCGAGACTAATTCATCGACAGGCTCATTGGCTTTATCACCCTGCAAAATGCCGCGCTCAGCCCCCTCCTCGACATTAACGACGAGTGAGAGCGCAAGTTTCGCGCCATTGGGCCAAGTGAAGTTTTTCGGGGCGGGTTCGTTATGGGTCATCGACATTTTCATCCTGTTCCGACCTAGTCTGATGAATTTCAATAGCACGGTCTCTACAAAAGTCGTTAAACCAAAAAGACACGAGACCTAACAAAACACAGCCGAAATAAACCAACCATTTGGTGAAACTCACTGCGCCAAGATAGTCTAAGTCTTTGTAAAGCCAGGCGAATGGAAATAATATTAAAAATGTTGGGCCAACCAATCTAAGTAGCCGATAATTATAGTTTTTTTCTTCACTTTTGTGCATCTAATGCGGCTCCTCGCCGCCGCTGACATTCATGCTTTCCGCTGTGATATAGCGTGCTTCATCAGAACACAAAAACGCGACAGCATTTGCCGTATCTTCCGGCAATCCCGGCCGGCCCATTGGGATACGCGCCGCCATGGCTTTGAGATAGTCTTCAACACTTGCCGCGCCTGTGACTTCAGCGAAATATTCGTTCTGCCAAGCGCCCAGCGCAGTTGTCACGTGGTTGGGGCAGACATTATTGATCGTTATATTATGCGGGCCAAGCTCCGTCGCGGCGCTTCGAACGAGCCCGACAAGGCCATGTTTTGAACTTGTATAGGCCTGCGCATGCGGAAAACCTGATTTTGCCGCTTGAGAGGCGATATTGATAATGCGCCCGCCTTTACCTTGGGCAACCATCACTTCAGCGGCAGATTTTACGCCAAAGAAAGAGCCAGAAAGATTCACATCGATAACAGCGCGCCAATCATCCTCCGTAACATCGAGCAATGGCTTCATAATATACCCAATCCCCGCATTATTGACCCAAATATCTAGGGACCCATGTGTATCTGCCGCGTGTTTGGCGAGCGTTCTTACATCTTCAAGCGAGCGCACATCACACACGCAAGTCGACGCATGAACGCCCATTGCACGGAGTTCCTCAGCGATGGAGTCCATTTCATCCGTAGAGCCAATATGCTCGGCGCCAGTGGCGGCATCACGCGGCGCGCCAATGTCGGAAATCACGATATTTGCACCGTCCTTGGCGAGGCGCAGCGCAATGGCTTCCCCCAAACCACCCCGGCGGCCTGACCCTGTGATGACGGCTGTCTTCCCCTTAAGTCTCATTACAGCGTTTCCCTAAAGTTTCTCTGTTGTGATAAAGACAAGGTCATCCGCCATTGCTTGAAACTCAGCTGCAACCTTCTGCATCGTCTCACTGCCAGCCTCTTCGCCGAATTTATCCATATCCAAAATATCGATGGTTTCAAAATAAGCATAGGGCGGAGAATCCTCGGAAAATAAAAGCCCGGTTGTTTTAAAAACTTCGAATTTTTCGATAGAGCCAAGGCCATTAACGGTTGGTATATCGACGGATTTTGCCCAAGCTTCGTAGTCCGCTACCGAGACCTCGGGTTTCAAATTAAAAAGAGCCAGAATCTTCGCAACCATAGTCACCTCCATTATTGTTACTATCCTTGTGAAGACTAGGGAGCACAGTGCCTTGACTTTCGTCAACTCATTTTGCGCCTAGACCCGTATAGATTTTATAATTGAAGGAAAAACTATGTCTGCAAAGAATTATGATGGCCCGCCAGATTACCGCAATGTTGGCCTCCATGGCATGTCACCCAAAACAAGCCATGATGAAAAAGCACGGTTCAATTTCCTCGCCCATATGAACAGACATTTAGCGTCTAATATTCTGCCGGGTGTTAAAACGGCTTATGAGACGCGGATCGAACCCAATAATCCCAGCCCAAACCACCGCAACCAAGTTCGCAAGGCTTTGCTTGACGACCCGTTATTTCAACATTGGAGCGCTTTACGGCGCGGCACAATGGAACTTCGCCAACAAGCCGGGCGCTGGGTGACGCTACGCCAAGCTGATGCGTTAAATGCCAAGGCCGAAGAAATGACCAAAGACGATTCGCGACTTGTCCTCAATCCCGGTTTGGAGCTTCCGCATTACCTCGCCGCGATTGACCATCACTGTATGCCAGGGTCCTATCACGATGAACTCGTGCCCGGCGACGTAACAGGCGCGGCAAATTATGATGTCGGCATTTTTGTTACTACAGGCGGCGGACTGGGCCGTTATTCAGATGGCGGCGGCGAAGCGGTTGTGGCTTGGATGAAGAAAAACCGCCCTGATTTTGCGCCCAAGCGTATCCTCGATATTGGCGGCGGGCTTGGACAAAACGTCCTCCCTATCGCCAAAGCCTATCCCGATGCAGAAGTCGTGTGTGTGGATACAGGCGCGCCCGTTTTGCGTTATGGCTTGGCGCGCGCTAAATCACTCGGTGTTGAAAATGTAACCTTCGTGCAAGCCAATGCTGAAGACCTTTCCATATATCCTGATGGGCATTTTGATTGGGTGCAGTCAACAATGTTTCTGCATGAAACATCCGTAAAATCTATGCCCCGCATCATGAAAGAAAGCCACCGCCTTCTCGCAAAAGGCGGCCTTGTCATGCATGTTGAACAACCGCAATATGCCTCCGATATGCCGCTTTACGAACAAGCTATTCGGGATTGGGATGCGTTTTATAATAATGAGCCCTTTTGGACCAAAATGCACGAACTCGACCTTGATCAGTGGATGGTCGATGCTGGCTTTTCGCGCGATGAACTTGTCCATGGCGGCGTCGCCGCTGTCGTTGATACGTCGCTCTTCCCCGAACATGCGAATGATGATGTGGAAGATTATGGACGAAAGGCCGCTTGGCATATTATCGGCGCCCAGAAAAAAACAAATGGGCAGAAAGCCGCGTAATGACACAAGACATTGATCCCCTAAAGCTTGCAGGGGCCAAACCCAAAGGTAAGCGACCCTTTTTTTTGAAAAACAAGGATACAGAGAAGGTTCTCGCTGTGACGATGGCCGTGGCTCAAGAGCTTGCTGTTATGCGAGAGCGCTTAGATACGGTTGAGCGCCTGCTGGAGACTAAAGGCGTGACACAAGACGACATTGAAAACTTCACGCCGACCAAAGCACAAGCCGAACAACGCGGCGCATGGACACAGGAATATCTTGCTCGTATCTTGCGCATTTATCAGCAAGAAATTGAAGGCCTTGATAAACCTCACGAACCAACATCAGAAGAGATCGGACATGAGCTTGCCAAAGATGACTAAGGTAAGACGGCAATATGTTGATGGGCCTTTTGGGCAAGTGCATGTGCATATTGCAACGCCGAAAACGCCTTCGGCGCATAACCCTCTTATCTGCTTACATCAAAGCCCGAAATCTAGCCGTGAATTTCGCCGTTTTTTACAGACGATGGATGACCGTATCGTCATTGCTATTGATAATCCTGGCCACGGTGAAAGCGATACCCCTCTTCAAGTGTCGGACGCGACGATTGAAAACTATGCCGCCTCGGCATGGGCTGCCCTAAAAAGTTTAGGCTATAAGACTGTAGATATTTTGGGGCATCACACAGGCGCAAAAGTGGCTTGTGAAATGGCGTTCCAAGAACCGACAATGGTCGGCGGCATTGTGATGATTTCAGCCCTTGTCTTAACGCCTGAAGAGCGCGATGCCTTTAAGGCCGAATTTATGCCAATTCCCCTAGACGAAGAGGGAACCCGGTTTCAACATATGTGGGCACAATCAATTAAATATCGGGGCCATGACGTTACGCTTGAACAACTCGCTTTTTCTATGGCCGAAAACTTACGCGCGGGCGAAGCTTATGAATGGGGACATGCGGCAGCCTTTAACTACACGGATGATTTCGCAGAGAGGATAAGGACCTTACCGCACCGTATCACAGTTCTAAATCCGAAGGATATGCTATTTGGCTACACCCCGCGTGTCGGAAAATTGCTCCAAAATGGGGAGGTTATTGATCATCCCGAATGGGGGTTTGGGTTCATAGACGTCGATACAGAAGGCGCAGTTAATGCTGTTAAAGAGGCGCTTAGTTAAATCCTTTGGGCAGTCCCGCATTGGGCGTCATCCCGTAAATAGGCTCGCCAGGGAGGCCCTCGGCTAGAAATTTACGGCACGCTATTAACGCCTCCAAGTCAATGCCCGTATCAACCCCCATCGCCTCAAACATATAGATCAAATCTTCGGTCACAATATTTCCGCTCGCGCCCGGAGAGGCCGGGCATCCGCCAATACCCCCTTGAGAACTATCAAAAACTTCGATGCCTTCTTCATAGGCGGCGAAAGCATTTGCAATTCCAAGGCCGTAAGTGTTGTGAAGGTGCACTGATTTCACTTTATCATCTCCGGCCACTTCGCGCACGCGTCTGATTAGGCGTTTCACTTGGAGTGGCTGCGCGTAACCGACCGTATCGGATAATCCCAGCTCATCGACGCCGGCTTCAACAAGGCGCTCGGAAAGCTCCAGCACTTTGGCCTCTGGCACCTTACCTTCAATAGAGCAGCCAAAGGCCGTGCTTACACCCGCTTCAAAGCGCGGGCTTTTCTCGATCGGAGCGCTGTCAAACAAATCCCGAATAGCTCTTACATTTTCAATCACTTGATCATGGCTTTGGCGCATATTTTTTAGGCTATGGGTTTCAGATGCCGATAACGGCAATGTCACCGCGTCTACGCCTGCAGCCAAAGCGCCCTGCGCGCCGCGTAAATTCGGGATCAGGGCCAGAACGGTGAGGCCGGGCAAGGTCTTGGCGAAAGCGACAATTTCGGCTGTATCGGCCAATTGCGGAAAGAGCTTTGGGGGCACAAAGCTCCCAACCTCAATCTCGCGCAAACCCGCATCATAGAGCCCTTTTATCCAGCGCTTCTTCACATCTGTCTGCATCACGCCTTTACAATTTTGCAAACCGTCTCGCGGGCCAACTTCGGAAATCAGGATTTTATCTTTCATAGGGGCCTTATCCCGTCTAAATCTTTTGCATAAGTTGAGGTGTATCAACTCACCCGCAATCTATTTTGGGGATAGACATAGTCATGAGTACAGAATCCACAATGGTCTTATCTAGTAAGACGGCTCGAGAAATTTTTGAAGAGGTGCGGAGCAACCCCGCCCGAAAGCGTTTTGGCTTTGGCGAACGCATCGCGATTGTCAATGTCGACCCGCAAAAGAGCTATACACGGCCAGATCTTTTCAAAACGGCCTACGTCACTGACCCGCGGCAGATGGAGCATATTAACAACATCTCCAAATCCGCGCGCAATAAGGGTTTGCCCGTGATTTGGACACATGTAGCTTATATGGAAAATGCTGCCGATTGCGGCGTTTGGGGTACAAGGACAAATACTCCTGATAGCTTGCAAAATATTAAATTCGGTAGTCAGCGCAGCGAATTTGATGACCGCCTGGACATAGACCGCTCCGTTGACGCCGTTTACACAAAACGCATGCCCAGCGCCTTCTTTGAGACGCCGCTCAATAGCTTTTTGAATTT
Source organism: Hellea sp. (assembly GCA_039977295.1). GTDB lineage: Bacteria > Pseudomonadota > Alphaproteobacteria > Caulobacterales > Maricaulaceae > Hellea. The sequence continues at coordinate 208,535 of JBDWDN010000009.1, forward strand.
TCACAAAATTGACACCGTCGTTATCACAGGCGGCAGCACATCGGGCTGTATCCGTGCAACGGCCGTGGATAGCCTTTCCTATGGCTACCGCACCATCGTCCCGATTGAGACAACAGCCGATAAACATGAGAGCTATCACTTTGCCAATCTCACGGATTTACTGATAAAATATGCAGATGTGGTTGATGTGGCTGAGGTCTATGACTGGCTTGAGGGTTATCCCGAGTAGATGATGCACGCCACACCCAACCTCTATGACTATTGGCCTTATGCGGGGCGGCCTAAGATTGAATGGCCTGGCGGCAAGAAGCTGGCTTTTTGGGTTGCGCCCAATATCGAATTTTATGAATTCATGCCGCCCAATAATCCCAAGCGGCAACCTTGGCCCAACGCCATCCCAAATGTGCAGCAATATAGCCAAAGGGATTTTGGTAACCGTGTCGGGCATCTACGCCTTATGGAGCTACTGGACCGTCATAATCTTCGCGGCTCCGTCAGCCTCAATGTGGCGCTTTGTGACCATCACCCTGAAATCATTGAAGATTGCGTGAAGCGCAATTGGGAATTTTTCAGTCACGGTATTTATAATACGCGCTATAGTTACGGGCTAACGCCCACCCAAGAACAGGCCGTTCTAGACGACTCCATCAAGACGGTTGAAAAAGCGAGCGGTCAACGTATTCGCGGTTACCTCGCCCCTGCTCTGACCCATACGGAGCATACGCTAGACCTCATTGCCGAAAATGATTTTTGGTATAGTTGCGACCTCTTTCAAGACGACCAACCGCAACCACTAAAGACCAAGACAGGCAAGCTTATCTCTATGCCTTATTCGCTCGAAGTTAATGACGTCATTACCTATTCCGTCATGGGCATGGATCCCCAGCGTTATTCAGATATTCTAAAGCGGCATTTCGATCAGCTCCTTCTTGAAGGACAGCGGAGCGGCACGGTGATGTGCATTCCGCTTCATGCTTATCTGGTGAGTCAGCCCAACCGCATCAAAATGTTCGAGCAAGCGTTGAGACATATTTGCGCCCATCAAGACGATGTCTGGTTTGCCACAGGGTCGGAAATCGCTAAGCATTTCATTGATAATTATTGGGACAATTCACTAGAAGATATCAAGCGGCGCGGCGTGATGGCAGGCGGAAAAGGGTTTGCGTCATGAATATCCCCGAAGATTATCTAAAATACCCCAAGCGCCAAGCTGGCCAAGATCATGATTTCTATGACTGGTGCCTGTCAAAAGACCGCCCGAAACTGTCATGGGACAAAGGCGCGAAGGTTGCGATTAGCTTTGTTGTTCCTCTTGAGTTTTTCCCGTTAAATCCCAGCGGCGAGCCCTTCAAACATCCCGGCGCGATGGTCACGCCTTATCCTGACCTTCGTCATTTCACCGTGCGCGATTATGGAAACCGCGTCGGCGTTTACCGCATCCTTGAGGCGCTAGATCATTTCGGCCCCAAAGCGACCTTTGCTGTAAATGGTGAGATTGCAAAACGTTACCCACCGCTTCTCGACATTATAAAATCACAAGGTCATGAAATAGCCGCGCATGGGTTTTCAACAGATCATATTCATCATGAAGGGCTGAGCCCTGCTAAAGAAAATAAACTCATTAAGGATAGTCTCAGCTGCTTTGAAGACCCTCCAAAAGGATGGATGTCGCCGGTTCGCAATCAATCCTTCAAAACTTTAGACCACCTTGCGAATGCCGGCATCGATTATTGTCTTGATTGGGAAATGGATCAGGTTCCCGTTACGGCTAGGACTAAAAATGGCGACATTATACTCATCCCTAATAGCTACGAGCTGTCAGATTTTACACTGCTGCATACACGCCGTCAGAGCGAAGAAGCATGGCTCTCTCAGATGAAGTCTTCCATAGATCTGTTACTTGAAGAACATGAACGCTTTGGCGGGCAAATGCTGAGCTTAACTTTAACGCCTTATATTATTGGACAGCCCTTTCGCATTTGGGCTTTACGGGAGCTATTGGCCCATATCAAAGACACTGCGCATGTTTCGGTCTTTACGGCGGGTAACATCGCCTCTCAATTTGCCAACCAAAAGTAAGACATAAAATGCAAGCCCCTCTTCACGGACTAAAAGTAATAGAGTTTTCTCACATGGTCATGGGCCCTTGTGCAGGATTAATGCTCGCGGATATGGGCGCCGAGGTGATCAAAGTTGAGCCCATTGGCGGGGATAAGACACGTCGCCTTCGCGGTGCGGGTGCTGGATATTTCCCAATGTATAACCGTAATAAAAAATCTATCGCCATCAATTTAAAATCACCTGACGGCAAAGCAGCTATTTTGGAAATGATTAAGACCGCAGATGTTTTCATCGAGAACTTTCGACCTGGCGCCCTTGATAAATTGGGCTTTGGTTATAATGACCTAAAAACCTTAAACCCGCGCCTGATTTATTGTTCGGAAAAAGGCTTTTTAGACGGGCCTTATTCCCACCGCACGGCCCTCGATGAAGTCACGCAAATGATGGGCGGCCTCGCCTATATGACAGGCCCTCCCGGACGTCCGTTGCGTGCGGGCAGTTCTGTCATAGACGTAACGGGCGGTATGTTCGGCGCGATGGGGGTGATGGCGGCGCTGAATGAACGTCACAGCACAGGCAAAGGGAAACATGTCTCGGCCGCGCTATTTGAAACCACTGTCTTTTTGGTCGGACAACATATGGCCCAAAAAGCCGTCACAGGCCATGCTGCCGCTCCGATGCCGGCACGTGTTTCCAGTTGGGCGATTTACCAACTGTTTGACACCAAGGATGATGAACAGGTTTTCGTCGGCGTCGTCTCTGACGGGCAATGGAAAACCCTCTGCAATGCTTTTGGATTAGAGCATCTTCTGGAAGACCCTGAGCTCGCTGAAAACCGTGATCGTGTCATTCACAAGGATAGATTTCTACCACAAATCGTTAAGGCCTTTAAATCGCTGACCAAAGCGGAACTCATGGAAAAGATTGAAAATCTCGGCCTTCCCTTTGCGCCTATTGGTAAACCGGAAGAGATGTTTGACGACCCGCATCTTAATGCGGGCGGCGGGCTTATGGATATGGAAATGGAAGATGGCGAACGCTGTAAACTTCCGGCCCTGCCGATTAGTCTCGATGGTGAACGCTTAGGCTTGCATCTCGATCCGCCCAAAGCCGGCGAACATACAGAAGAATTATTGAAAAGCATGGGATTAGATATTGCTCATCTGAAATCCAAAGGCGTTATTTAACTATACGCCCAAGGTCGAATGACGCGGTCATGGGCGAAGTGAGCCGAAATCTCGGTTTCATTCTGCAGCGTTAGATCAATCCCATCAAGGCCCTCGATAAGCATTTGCTTATCTCCTAGCGGAATTTCAAACGGTATTTCATCAACGCGTTGATGCGGTAAATCAATGGTGACGATATCCCCTAATGCAGCAATAGCAGTCCTGTCTAATGTCACGCATAAAATACCGTTACGCACGCAATTATTATAAAAAATTTCGCCAAAACTCTCAGCAATAATTGCTTTGAAACCATATTCCTTCAAGGCCCAAACCGCATGTTCGCGTGATGACCCACAGCCAAAATTCTTACCGGATAACAAAATACTCGCACCGCGGAAAATCTCTTGGTTCAAAACAAAATCCGGGTTTTCAATACGGTCATTTAGGTAACGCTGTCCTGCAAACATCCCGTCGCTTAAACCTGTTTTCGAGACGGATTTCATTTCGCGTGATGGAATGATTTGGTCTGTATCGATGTTATCGCGGATGAGCGGAGCAGCTGTTCCAGTGTGTGTTGTGAAAGGCATCATGATGAAACACCTTTAGGGGCCGTTATTTTTCCGGCTATCGCGGAGGCTGCAACCACCGCAGGACTAGCAAGATGGGTACGAACACCTGGCCCTTGCCGTCCTTCAAAATTTCTATTTGTCGAAGAGATTACCCGCGTTCCCGGCGCGAAAGTGTCACCCCCCGCATAAAAACAAAACGCGCACCCCGCTGCGCCCCATGCAAACCCAGCGGCCTTAAAAATCTTATCCAACCCTTCCGCCTCAGCTTCGCGGCGCACCGCCATAGAACCCGGCACACAAATCGCATTCACACCATCAGCTACTTGCTGTCCCTTTAAGACCTTCGCTGCAGCCCGTAAGTCAGAGAGGCGAGAATTGGTACAAGAGCCGATGAAAGCGCCGTCAATTTTGAGTTTCGATATATTTTCACCTCTGGTGACGCCCATGTAACTCAAGGCTTTGAGGTCTGCGTCGTGAGGAATATAACTATCAATGGAGATAGCTTGTGCAGGAGACGTTCCCCATGTAACCGTCGGCTTTACATCATTGGCTTCAATCACGTAATCATAGTCAAATTCTGCCGCCGCATCTGTTATCAAATATTTCCATTGCGCCGTCGCTTGCTGCCACATCTCATCTTTTGGCGTAAAACGGCGACCTTCGAGATAATTAAATGTCGTCTCATCCGGCGCGATGATGGCGGTGAAGGCCGCAAATTCCACGGCCATATTACATAGCGTTAAGCGCTCTTCGATAGACAAAGCTTGGACAGCCTCGCCTGCATATTCCACTGCGCATCGTTTGGCACCTGCTGCGCCGTAAGTCTTGATAATATGTAAGGCTAAATCCTTAGCTGTCACGCCAGCCCCTAATATTCCAGTCACCGTAATGCGCATTTGCGGTGGTTTTTTAACCCGCATCGTTCCCGTCACAATGGCATGCTCTGCATCCGTCGACCCAATACCCCATGCCAAAACTCCGAGCGCGCCCTGACTACAAGTATGGCTATCAGGACATACAAGGGTCAGGCCTGGCTGCGCAATGCCGAGTTCAGGTGAAATCACATGGACAATGCCTTGATCCGCATCGAGCACATCAATCAGGTTTATGCCTGTCTTTTTGGCAGCCTCGCGTGTCGCCGTAATAAAGACATCCCCGCCAGGTGTACGGGCATCATCTTTGTGACGGTCAGGTTTATTGGACACAATATGGTCCATCGTCACAAAAACATGTTCGGGACTGCACGGGGAACGGCCACTCTCAATAATGGATTCAAGCGCGACGCTTCCGGTGCGCTCATGTAAGAAAACACGGTCAATAGCGATAAGATCTACGCCGCCTTCCAAGGTCATAACGCGGTGGCTATCCCATAATTTATCGAAAAGCGTCTTGTTCATATCTCAAACTATAAAGGCAGCCACTCAGAAAGCGACTGCCTTAAATCAAATACTCCCAAATACCTTAGAAGTTGAAGCCGATATCGACCCCATAGGTTGCGGGCTCTGCCGCATAAACAGCAACACCCGTTCCTGTGCCCGCCCGCCAATATTCTTCATCCGTAATATTTTTAGCCCAAAGCGAAACATTCCAAAAACTATCATCGGGGCTAAAAGCAATACGGCCATTAAGGAGCGTCGGAATATTCGAAAACGCGGATGCGGGTGAGTTTGCAACAAGGTTAAAGCTATCATCTTCAAAACTGATATCCCCACTAAAGGTCAAGGCACCATTGCCGATAGGATGTGTATAGATGGCCGCTATATTGGCTTTGTAATCTGGAGCATTTTTTAACTCCAGATTAAGCGCGCAGTCTATCAAAGCTTGCCCCGCCAAAACAGTCGATCCTGGACACCCGGCACTATTGTTGGAAAGCCCGCCAGCTTGAGCTTCTGTAAGGTCTTTATACTCACCATCCAGAAGACCTAAATTAGCTATAAGCTCAAAACGCTCTGTAGGTTTAAAGCGAAGGTCGAATTCAAAACCCTGAATTTCTGTTTTATCAACATTGAAACGTGTGAATCCAAGTCCGGGGACGGAAGCCGCAATCTGTAAATCATCATAGTCATTATGAAAATAAGTCGCATTGAACTGTAGGCGATTATCCCAGATCTGCGATTTCATACCAACTTCAATAGTTTTGACTTCCTCCTCTGTTACTGGAAGGAAACAGGCTGTTGGGCCAAAGCAGTCAGGAGAGAAGCCGCTACCCTTGAACCCTGTAGAGTATGAAGCATATCCCATGACATTATCATTGACGTCATAGTCAAACTTCATGGTATAGCTCACATTATCAGAGCTTGTTTTAGCCGCGTTTGTTAATCCTGATGAGAAGTTTATCCCGCCAAAATCACGAGATTCATCTGTGTAGCGCAGACCGGCTGTAAGCGTAGCCCGATCTGATATTGCATACGAACCCTGGCCAAATACAGCAAAGCTCTCCGTGTCTGAGGCGACGCGGAACGGGAAGACAAAATCCGAATCCAAATTTAGATCTTCCCGGAAATAAAAGCCGCCAACAACGTAGTTAAAGGGACCATCAGCCTGTGATGAAAGTGTGATTTCCTGGCTAAACTGCTCTTGGTCTGTTTGCTGGGCAAATGGGAACCCAATATGCGAACTCAGCTCATCATCCAAACGGCGGAAAGATGAGATTGATTGCACCCGATGGCCACCCAATTCACCTGTAATTGTGCCTGAGATACCTTGTGATTTTGTTTCGTTAGAAAAGCCGTTAAAACACCCTACCGGACGCGTGAACTGAAATGGCCCCGCTGGCGCCATAGCGCCGGGCGTTGCACATGTTCCTGAAGGCTCAACGGTTAAAACGTTATTGTCTCCATCTAACCCTGGAAGAACAGAACTTGGCGTAGGTTCAGAGTCATCATCGGTATAATCCGCTGTAATAAGGACGTTCCAATCGCCAATATCCTGACTGATAGCCCCCCGGAACGCCATTGTTTCAATGTCACCAACATTCTCGCTCCCTTCTCCAGCCGCTGCGCCGTTAGGGATAATGTCAAAAAAACCATCGCGTGACTTATAAAGCCCCGAGACCCGTATGGCCGTTGAGTCTGAAACCGCGAGATTAGCCGTGCCTTTAACGTCCATGCGGTCATTATTTCCGTAAGTGAACTTTCCGGAAAATCCATTCTCAGCTTGCGGTTTTATTGTAGAAATTTTTATTGCCCCGCCATTAGAGTTGCGTCCGTAGAGCGTACCTTGAGGTCCTCGAAGGACCTCAACCTGTTCGAGGTCAACGAGGTCCAATAACGAGCCTACAAGACGGCCAATATAAACGCCGTCAATATATGTTCCAACCGCTGGCTCTACCGCGCCGCGGCTTTCATCTTCTCCGATACCGCGTAAAAAGATACGCGCCGCATTCGCTGTGCCCGTATTCGTTCCTATATTCAGGTTAGGCACAAAGTTTTGAATATCGAGCGTATCACCAATTTGTTTAGTCTCAAGATCCACAGAACTGAGAACAGTTACGGCAACGGGAACATCTTGAGTCGATTGCTCACGCCGTTGCGCCGTCGTTACGACTTCATCTATCTGCGCTTGAGCTGCACAGGGCATGGCGAGCATCGCTAGTGCCCCCGCTGCAATACCGAGACTGGATAATATCGTGTTATTTCTAAGTGACTGTTTCATGTTCATCTCCCTGACAGTGTAGGCTCTGCGGCAATGAGTTGACATAGAGCAATTGATATAATGATATATCTTTTATAATATAGATAAGACATAAGATTACCTGAGGGGTGGCTTCTTTGATTTGTGACAAAGGCAGCTTTCATGCCGAAGATTTTCTTTAACTGTGATAAAAAAACAACGGTACAGCAAAGTTAAAAACTATGAGTATGATTGAAGATTTTCGCCGTCAAATGCCGGCCATGCTCGAACATGAAGGCGTTTGGGACGGCCTCTATACGCATATAAACCGTAACGCCGAAGTCATCGATAAGCACAAAGTTCAGATCACCTGTGAGTTTCCAAATTCTGGTGAATATGCCTATATCCAACACAATCATTTTATGTGGAATGATGGTCGAGAATTTAGGATAGCTTTACCCGGAGTCTATAAAGGCGGCCGACTCTGGTGGGACCTAGAGACATTTTCAGGCTCTGCGTGGCAAACTAAGGACAATCTTATTCTTCTGAACCTTGACCGAAAAGATGACCCAGGGGCGAATTTTTTTGAGATCATTGCAATGGGCGATACCGGTCAGCACCGCTCTCGCACGTGGCATTGGTTTAAGAACGGACAACTTTTCAAGCGCACTTTATGCGATGAGTGGAAGGTAGCTTAATGAGTGTCCTAAACATGAAGATGGATGATCTTGATTTTGGCGTAGTAGACCCTTCGCTACCACTCCCTCTGTATCACCAAATTTATATGCGCCTAAACGATAAAATCCGGTCCGGCGAGATTCCAACGGGTTCAACATTGCCTGGAGAAAACCAACTCGCTCAAGCTCTTGACGTCTCACGCATCACCGTAAAACGCGCGATGAATGAGCTCGCCGATGCCGGGTTAGTCTCTCGCCGCAGGGGGCGAGGAACTGTCGTCATTGCCAATACCGACCTGAATTTTCGCGAAAGCATGGGCGATTATGTTGATAATGTCGTGCGACTCCGGCGAAATACAAATGGTGAAATTTTAAGCCGCGAAGATGTTAGTGCTGATGCGTTTATTGCCAAAAAACTACAAATTGAACTCGGCGACACGGTCGAAAAAATTAGTCATCGACTGTCTCTAAAAGATAGTATTCTATCTTATGTCGAAACCTATGTGCCGCATGATCTCTCGCGCGAATTCTCTCGAAAAGACCTTAAAAAAGAACCGTTGCTAACTCTACTCATTAAATCGGGAATAGATATTAAGCGCGCAGAACAAAGGTTGTTTGCTGTTGCCGCAACGCCGCATATTGGCCAGATGATGGATGTGGAGGTCGGAACCCCTTTATTGAAAATTCATTGCGTTATGGTTGATGCCGATGGACGCCCTGTTGAGGATATTTACGCCTGGTATCATTCCGACCGCTACCAATACCAAATGACACTTTCACTCTAAGACTTGATGAACCGCAAAGAGGCGCCTCCATACTCGCCTTAGAGACTGACAAAGAGGATATAAAATGAATAAACCATTGACTGACACAGATATGAAAAGCCTGACGCAGGTCTTAGGTAATGACAATGTGTCATCAGATTTAGCCGCTCGCGAGCTTTTCTCTCAAGACATTTGGGCAAAGGGAAAGACGGCTGATTTCGTCATCAGCCCTGAGAATACTGAACAACTCGCGCAAGCGATAAAAATCGCAGCACGTGGAAAAGTGAGGCTTAATCCACGCGGCGGCGGAATGTCTTACACGAAGGGCTACATCCCTACGACGGACAAAACGGGCATTGTCGATTTTACACGCATGGACAAAATTCTCGAAATCAACGCTGCCGATATGTACGTCACCTTACAGGCTGGTTGCACTTGGAAAACACTTTACGAGGCTTTGAAACCCCTTGGGTTGCGCACGCCTTTTTGGGGACCTCTATCTGGAATTTCGTCAACAATAGGCGGCGGACTTTCCCAGAATAATGCTTTCTTTGGCAGTGGTACCCATGGCCCCTCAACAGATAGCGTCACGTCGCTAACAGTTGTCCTCGCAGACGGTACAGTCGTCAAAACAGGAACGGCCGCAAGTCCAAAGGGCAAACCCTTTTGGCGCCAATATGGTCCAGATTTAACTGGGCTGTTTCTGTCTGACGCTGGATCATTGGCGTATAAGGCCGAAGCGACCTTGAGGCTCATTCCTACCCCTGATGCGGAAGATTGGGTTTCTTTAGAATTTGAGACGCGAGATAGCTGGGTTATTGCTATGGCTGAGATGGGCCGTTTGGGCTTAGCATGTGAGCTCTTTGGATTTGACCCAAACCTTACAAAAGTGCGCATGAAACGGGCGAGCCTCGCGGAAGATGTAAAGGCTTTAAAAAATGTCGTCACGGGACAAGGTGGATTTCTGAAAGGTATAAAAGAAGGTGCCAAAGTCGCGCTTGCGGGTCGGGGTTATATGGACGACGTCGCCTATTCGCTTCATGCGGCAACAGAAGGCCATTCTGATGCAGAAGTCAAAGCCAAGATAAAAACCTTAAAAGGGATTGCGCTGAGCCATGGCGGCAGAGAAATTGAAAACTCTATCCCCAAAATTATCAGAGCCAATCCCTTCATGCCGCTAAACACTATTTTAGGTCCTGAAGGCGAACGCTGGGCGCCTATTCATGGAATTGTCCCCATGGGAGACGCCGTCAAATGCGCAGCCGATATTGATGCTATGTTTGAAAACATGGCCCCCGAATTTGACAGGGAAGGAATCTATACCGGCTATCTATTTACCACACTCTCCACCAATGGATTCCTTATCGAACCTGTATTTTATTGGCCTGAAGAAATTTTTGCTATCCATGAAGATACCATCGAAACGGTTGTTATGAAACGCATAAAACGCCACGGTAAAAACGAAACAGCAACAGCCATTGTAGAGAAAGGACGTCAAAACATTTTGGACATATTCTCTAAATACGGCGCGGCACATTTCCAAATTGGACGGACCTATCCATATGCTGAAAACATGTCCCCCGAAACCCTGGCCGTCCTTGAAATGATTAAGTCTGGCCTGGACCCAGATCGCCTCATAAACTCTGGCTCACTTGGGCTCACCTAATGCATCTCATTCGCGCAGCCACGATTACCGTTGAAAACCTTAAGCGCTCCCAAGCAGCCTATTGCAAATGGTTGAATTATAAGACTGTGGAACGCGGTGAGGTGAGCGAAGACCTTGCTGCGAGTTGGGCAGCGCCTAACACAGCAGGTCAACCCTATTGCGTGCTACAACCTGCCTCAAAGGCGCCGGTCTATCTCCGCCTTATTGAGCAACCCGCTAAAGAAGACTACGCGCCATTGCGGACTTATGGGTGGGCCGCGATCGAAATATGCAATCAAGACACCTTAGCCGTAAATGCGCGGATGGAAAAATCACCCTTTGAAATTATTGGCCCACCAAAGGTGCTTGATGGAATGCCAGCCATTTTTCCCATGCAGGTTAAAGGCATGGATAAGGAAATTGTCTATTTGACGGAAATACGCGCTGACATGGCTGAGTATGATTTACCCCGGGCCAATAGCTTCGTTGATAAGTTATTTATTCTCGTCATGGCGTGTTCCGATATGGAAAAGACAGGGAAATGGCTTGAAGAGCACATGCTCATTAGTAAAGGCAGGTCAATCGAAATCATCTATTCCATGATAAATAATGCCTTTGACCTACCTACGGAAACCAAGCATGCCATCGCGACAATGAAGCACGAACGCGATGTCTTCCTGGAAATAGATACCTATCCCAAAGGCGCGAAATCGCGGGCCTCTCATGACGGTATGCTCCCCCCCTGCGCGGCCATTGGCAGCTTTATACATCCGGAATTCGAGGCACTACTGGAAGCCAATAAAGGCCAGTGGATTACGCGGCCAACGCATCGGGACGGCGTTCTATACAAAGGCAAACGTGTGGGGACATTGCGCGACCCTGACGGCACATTGATTGAAATGATTGAGATTTAAATGAAACAAATAGTTCTAAAACATAAGATTACTGCAGCGCCAACAGCCAAAGATTTCATCGAAATAGATGTTGAGAAACCAATCTGTCCAGACGCAAGCATAGTGGTTAAAGTGAAATACATATCTATTGACCCTTATGTTGGCCACCAATTGCATAAAGGCCATATGGGAGCTGAGCCGCCTACTCCACAAAAAGACAAGATACCTGGCGGAATTGTTGGCGAAGTCGTCGAGAGCCATTCAGCTAAGGCAAAAATAGGGGACAATATTCACGCCCCTGGAGCCGGCGGCTGGGCTGAATATTGCACGCTGCATGATGACCAATATACGCTTATTGACCCAAAAGCCGCCCCCCTTTCCGCTTATACGGGTATATTGGGAATGCCGGGTTTAACGGCTTGGGCTAGTGTGACCCAGCTCGCCCGCGTTCATGAAGGCGATATCTATGCCGTGAATGCGGCGGCTGGTCCTGTGGGCGGGGCGTGCGGACAATTTGCCCGTATGAAAGGCGCAAAGACCGTCATTGGTATCGCTGGAAGCCCGATAAAATGTAAGCTCGTCAAAGAGCTTTACGGTTTTGATGAATGCGTGAATTACAAAACCAAGACATGGAAAGACACATATAAGGCTGCGGCCCCTCACGGCATTACGGTTCACCATGAAAATGTCGGCTCCGATCAACTTGGCTTTGCGATGCAGAACCTACAGCTCTACGGGCGCGTTGTGCTCTGCGGTCTCGCCGCGCATTATCACGACCCAAAGCCCGCCATGACAATGATTGGCCCCATGGTTGGTAAGCGCGCGCAGCTTAGCGGCCTTGTCGTCTATGATTTCTATAATCGCTGGGATCAGTTCCGCGCAGAGGTCGCGCCGTGGGTGAAGTCAGGTAAAGTCACGATCGCCGAAGATAAGGTGACGGGATTGAAGAACGCGCCAAAATTAATGGAAAAACTGATGACCGGCAAAAACATCGGTAAATGCGTCGTCGAGCTATAGAGAAAATCATGGGACATCAAACAATTCGCGGAAAACTCATCTATCTAAGCCATAAACCCGAGCGTATGAATGCCGAGCGTGGCCGTGAATATTTCACCTTGACGAAACAGGCGGACGGGCTTTCCATTCTTCACGCCCATTGCGAAATTGACGACATGCCCAATGTTATCCGCGATGTGACAGCTAGTTTTGAAACGGCCACCATGCAGCCCAAGGACGGTTATGTACGTATTTCCGTCGGCGACATCTATGAAGGATCGGGTTGGTTTCGGTTTACGGACACCATGTCGACCTGCGAAACTTACAACAAGGACGCTGGCATAAAGTCCAACCAGCTTGAGACACAGACATCCCCGCCTTGGTTTGGCCATCATGCTATTATCAATGATGGTTTGCTGTCGCGTTTCTTTCCTCTGGAGGCGAAACCCGGCAAACACCGCCTAGAACAGGTTATGATGTCGTCTCCCGACCACCGTGGCGCAACAGGCCCGATGCTATTTCCTCTCAGTTTCGCCATTGTCTATCTTGGCGATGAAACTGTAACTGTAGGGGCAGGTACATTCGAAGCGCGGAAATTTGAAATCGTCGATACAGCCGAAGGTCTTCCCGAAGAGCACCCCCCCTATCAAATGTGGTGCACCAAAGATGCAGACGGAATTTTCCTCAAAGGCGGGGTCCAAGGCTATATGCAGACATATTATGAACTAGTGGAACTTGAAAGATGATGCCCTCGCTCATATCTGTTTGCGCCTTTTTCCATATCATCCTTTTTGTGTTTTGGCTGGGCGGTGACCTTGGCGTTGCCATTCTTGGAGATCATTTCCGCAAGCGGGAAACATACTCATTGCAGGAACGCCTGACGATTTTAAAGCTGCTCGTGATCACCGATATGGGGCCGCGCATTGCCTGGTGCCTGATGATTGCGAGCACGATTTCGCTCGTAAAAGTTGGCGGTTATTGGGATGTGCCGCTTTGGGCCGTGGTGGCCGCTTGGGCAGTGAGTCTGATTTGGCTATGGATTACGCTGGCTATTCACAAAGCGGGACAAACGCCCAAGGCCAAGCAATTAAAAAAGATGGATATGATATTAAAATGGGCTCTGGCCGCATTTTATCTTGGGCTTGGATTCATCTCACTGACAACTAACGCGCCATTAGAGCCTAACTGGTTGGCTTCTAAAGCGCTTATTTTCGGGTTTATTTTCGTCGCAGCTATTCTGATTGATGTTATGTTCAGACCTGTCGGCCCGCTCTTAATGGCCGTTATCAATGAAGGGTCAAATGACGCGACAGAAAAGCCCCTCCTCGCCACTATGAACAAATCCCGTTTTTGGGTACGCGTGACCTATCTATTATTAGTTATTATAGCCTTTATTGGGACAACGAAGTTTTTTTAGTTTTTGTTGTAACTCTCACGATCCATCACTTTGTTTAATTCCATAAAATAACCATCGCGGTCAAAAAGGTAACAGGTTCTCACAAGAATAGGCTTACCCCCCGCTCGTGCTGGATAGGTCGTATTACTGGCAGGGGCTGTCATGTTAATTCCAGGAAGTTTCGCTACAGCTTCACAATGCTCATCTACCTTTTCCGTATTAAAGACAAGCACAGTATCCCCAATCCCCATACGGGTGCGCGGCGTCGGGGCCTCTAATTTGGGGTCAAGCCATTCCAATAATCCGATCCACCCCACCCAGCTATCATTTGAACTTATCAAAACAAGTCGCGCTTTTGCCCCAGGCTCACCTGCAGGAAGCGCCACACCGCTCATCGTCACCTCAGCATCATAATTAACCTGAAACTCCAGAACATCTCGGTAGAGCTTCAAGCTTTCATCGATATTGTCCACGATGAGGGAGACACGGCGCAAATCAGTTGGAAACTTCTGTAGGGCGGCATCAGGCGCCTCTATCTTAGGCTGACTATCAGTGTTTGCCTGAACAGTTTTTTCGGCTGTTGATGATAGCTGACAAGACAATAACCCAAAGAGGGAAACGGTGAGTAATAGGGATTTAATTTTCATAATGTCCTCGGAGAATACAAAAATGCCTGATGCGGAAAACCGCATCAGGCCCTATCTTATGTCAAACTGGTGTCTTTAGAAATCAACTTTTGCTCTGACGCCAAGCTGTCGGCCTTGACGGTAGGAGATAAAGGCGGAGCGCGGGCCGGTTACATTGCGATCAATTGCAGCACGCGCATTTGTGCCGGCTGGATCATGACCAAGGCTATTAAATCCTTCTTGCAGGTCAAACCAACGGGTTGCAATTGGCGGAGTGCGCTCATCGGTCAGATTCCGCCCAAAGACTTCAAGTCTAACATTATCAAACTTCACGCCTAATTGCGCACCAATCATATTCGTATCGCCGGTTTCCATTCCGTTATGTACTTGAACGAATTTTGAGCCCTCATGGGTAAAGTCAACATTGGCAAACATATCGATCGCATCACTAATAGGATACTCTACCTTACCATAAAGACTACCTTGATGCTCCGACGTCATCGGGATCCTATTCCCTGCAATTGAGCACGACAGATTTCCCGTGAAGAAATTCTGAGGATCATAGAAAGGAGTCGAAGTGGCTGCAGTTGCTGTTCGAGTTCCATCCACTGCCGTAGCGCGAATTGTACCTATTTCGGGCGGATTAGTCCGATCAAAAGCAGAAATCAGGAAGCCACCCGTATTCAAAACAAACTCGAAGTCATCGCATCCCTTTGTGAATTTAGCGTCCGTGTAGGCGTAAGATCCGCCTACCGTTACATATTCACTAATGTCGAAACTTGCTTCCACTTCAACACCTTTTATTTCCGCAGAACCTTGGTTCGTCGCGACGGAGTTAATAGCAGTCGAGCCCGCAACAGCCACAGGTGTGGTCAGTTGATAATTGGTGACATCATTGAAGAAGCCAGCCACTGTGACCCGCCCGCGCCCATCAGCAAAACGTGTCTTGTAACCAATTTCAAAAGCGTCGCTTTCTTCCTCCGCATAAAACTCGTCGCCCGTTGAAATCCCGATAGGTCCATTAATGCCACCAGGCTTTACACCCTTGGCATAGCTAGCATAAGCTGACGCATCATCTGATAGATCGTAACTCACAATGGCTTTAGGAATGAATTTATCAAACTTAACTTCATTATCATAACCCGTGTCACGTTCAAGTAGGCCCTTCGACTCTTCCTGATATCTTCCTTCAAGAGAAACTGTCAGTTGCTCGTTCACATCAAAATCAACTGTCGCAAACACGGCCTTATTTTCGACTGTGCGCGTATCAACAACAGGTCCCAGATTGTCAGGTGTCGTATTTGCAAAACTCAAACTCGCGGCATCTTCACTAAAGTCATATACGAATGCACCAACAGACCAACGAATTGATTTATCCGCGGGAGACGATAAGCGCGCTTCAAGTGAATAGTCGAAAGAGTTGTTCTCACCAGCATTGTAGAAGACGCCATCTGGCTGACCGATCGAGAAAAACGGACTGATTGGGAATACATAAGGAGAGCCATTTGCGGGTCCCGTTTCACCGGGCAAGTGATTAGAGTCGGCCCCCGTTGTTATCTCCTGCTGCCTATATCCAAAGCTTCCCTCAAGATTGTAACCGTTAGCGAAATCTAATTCGGATTTCACGCTACCATAGGTCATTTCACGCTCTACCCCGAAGAAAGGTCCCGCTGTGAGTGTTTGGGCCGGCGCCAAATCCTCAAACTGCGATAGGTTTCCGCAAAAATATTGAAAATTACTATCCGTTTGCGTGGCAGGATCGATACTGTCAAATGTATTAATCCAAGGTGCAAATCGCTGTAGAAAACTAGGAACACCCCCATCATTGCTATAATTTGCACCTGATCGATAGCCAGGATAGCAATTATTTTGTTCCGCTCCAATCAAACGAAATGGCCGTGCATCATCGTCATCTTCTACATGACCCAAACGTCCAATAATTGAAAAATTATCAGTGATATTTGCATCTATAACAGCATTTACTGAAATCGTTTTTTCTCCGCCGAGTTGCTCCCCACCATCCGCATTAATCCAAGCGCTGTCACCATCATAGTTATAGAGGCGCCCTGAAAGAGAAAATCCTAAGGCTCCATCACTTATGGAGTTGCTGACGCGGCCATAAAATTCATGTTCCCCATCTTCAGCCACCAAACCTTCGATACTGCCTTCAAATCCGCCCTGACTTGGGCGTTTGGTAATAAAATTAACGGCCCCGGAATAAGTATTCCGGCCGTAAAGCGCAGATTGCGGCCCCTTAACAACCTCAATACGTTCTAGTCCTCGTGTATCTACCGCCTGCAAGTCACCGGAGTAATAAACACCATCAATAAAATAAGCTGCACCCGCTTCGACACCGAATTGGACACCGGCAAGAATGTTAGCAGCTCCGCGAATGACGGGACGTTCCGTGGTACGGCCAAAAGCTTTTGAAAAACTGAACCCAGCCGTATGACGCGCAACATCATCGACACTTCGCAATGCCAAATCTTCAATCGCGCTTTCACCAAAGGCTGCGACAGCCACAGGCGCCTCGATCAGAGTTTCAGCTGTACGGCGTGCCGTTACGACGATTTCGTCGTCCTGGTCCTGTGCATAGGCTGCATCGGCTGCCAATAAACACGTCAAAGCCAAAACAGATGTAGAAGCTTTCACAGCTTTCGAATAATTGAAACGTCTCATATGGGACCCCTTTAATTGTCTCAGTGTGAACCTTTTCAGGTCTATGAAACAATTAGTGGCGCGAACATCCCCTCGAAAGTTTGATATAAATCATATCTGTCGACACGGGGGCCTCTTGCCGACGCTATTTTTCAAAAATTTTTTCCCCTGTGGCCTATTGGCCACAGTTTAAGCTGATTTAACGGTCGTATTTAACGTCCAAACTCTACCCATTCTATAAAGCGGCATACACCTCAAGCACGAAGTTAGATGTCTTATCAATTATGAATTGGCGTTGAATGGCCCCATTGCAGGATTGCCTAGATACGTCCTAAGGCTAGCGTGTTGGCAATGCCGGAACAATGATAACATCAAATTCACCGACGCCTTCGCGAAGTCTTTTGGCTTCACTATATTCAGGTGAATTCCAAAACTCTTGCGCAGCTTCAGAGCTGGGCCATGCTGAAATAATCGTAACTTGATAATCAGACTGGCCTTCCACGGTTGCATATTCGGTGGAGAAAGCGACATAACGTCCGCCATATTTGTCGTAAATAGGCGGTAAGCTCGCCGCGTATGGACTAAGATCTTGGGCGACATAACCCCTACCTTGCACTATCATATAAGCTCCAGGAGCGCTTACTTTGATATCGTTCTTAGGAGCTACTGGAGGCGTCGACTGGACCGTACACGCAGAGAGTCCAAGCGCGAACATAAGATAGATTGTTTTCATTATCACCTCCAAACCAACAATATTAGGGATATAGTATTCCATAAATACTTTTGTTGACTTAACTCAACTCTGCAGTTTCACGATCACCAATGTCTGTTTTTGGGAAGTTTGAGGCATTTGGGCCCCTATGCTTTTAGGCACTGCATCCATCCTCGCTACCTACGACACTCAACGCGCTTTACGTCCTACTCCCTTATATTAAACTTCAACGCGGCCAAGATTATGGTCAAGGCTTGCCTCAATTTCAGCAATTCAATGAACTCATCATTTATTGGGCATTCTAAAGTGCCTTTCTTTTAACTAGCTAGATGAAAACTGAACCCCAACCCCAGCAGGAAGGCGCCGCCATAGATCAAAGGAATGATGGGATTGCTCCCTACCGGCGGTTCCGCGCCAATGCGTTGGCTCTTGGTGCAAGTATATTTCATCCGTGTCAGGGGAAACCTTTATTGATAAATTTAAATTTTTGTTTCAGTTTTTTCTCGCTTTAGCCCCCGGGTATGTTTTGTCAGCATCAGGAGGCATTACGCCAGTATTCATGTCCAGCCAGATCGACGCTGCCACAGCCCCTTTTAGAATGATATCGATTAAGTCCCGGTCATTCAGTCTCGGGTCAACTTCTATGAACGTGCTATTATTGCCTGCAATTATTAAATCGACGTTAGGGCTTGAGAGTGACGAAGACAACCTTTGGCGTATAATATCAGAAACAGATACATCGTTATTTTTGAATTTTTTCAAGCACCTCCCATAGAGCGTCGGAGCAACACTTGTACGTGATATTAAGAGTTAAATCAGGCGAGATTTATTGCATATATCTCAACTTCAATAAAATTGAGGCATCATTAATTAGGTGTTCACTAGCAGACAATCCCGTACACAACGATAACTTCTAAAAGAACGGTTTTTTAGGAAAACACCTACTCCGCAAGCAGCACTTCACATGACAAGTATTAGGCATTTTGGAAGAAATTACGTGGCTTGATTTTGTATGTTGGCAAACATTATCACAAGTTAGCATACGTTATGAAACTATAGGACAAAGAGTTTTTCCAATCTGTTGGGATAATACTAAGTTATGATAACATCATTTTTCCTTGAAAAATTTTAAGTCATGGAATTACGACCCCTTATTGACCTAAAGTTTTCATAGAGTGCCTGACCCCGCCAAGAGCTGCACCTATAGAGGGACTGCCTTGGATGGCGGCATTCAGTTTTGTTCTAAAATCACCTGTTGGCGCGTCAATACAGTCTTCAACCTCTGTCTTAAATACAATCTATTCCTCAGGCACACTGACTCCGGTTAACCCCATTTCTCCGGCTTCACGCCAGAATGCAGGTTCGACCTGTCCGTCCGTGCGCCATTTAGCAATGCGCTCACGCGTGGCTTTATCTTCAAAAAACTTCCCTACCGCATCGCGGAAAAGGGAAATCTCTTCATCTTACATAAAAGCCGGGTCTTCTACACCTAAAACGCTCATATTTTAGACTCGCTCAATGATGATCGCAGGGGCCATACCGCCAGCCGCGCACATCGTCACGAGACCGTATCGGCCGCCAGAACGCTCTAGTTCATCTAGAGCCGTTCCAATCAGAATAGACCCTGTTGCGCCGATGGGATGCCCAAGCGCCATTGCGCCGCCATTAATATTGACCTTCTCGCGGTCGAGATCGAGATCGCGGATAAATTTTTCTGCGACAACAGCAAAAGCTTCGTTAATTTCCCAAACGTCGATATCGTCTTTTAAAAGGCCTGCCTTTTCCAAAACTTTATGAGCTGCTGGAACAGGGGCATTTAACATAAGAGTTGGACAATCGCCCATATTGGCAGTCGCAACAATTCGTGCGCGAGGCTTTAAACCATTCTTATCAGCATAGTCTTTGGAGGTAATCAAAAGCGCGGCCGCGCCGTCAACAACGCCTGAACTATTGCCCGCATGATGAACATGAGTAAAACTCTCAAGATCAGGATATTTTTTCTGGATGAGTTGACCATATGTCGTGCCGTCTTGATCAACAGGAATATCGCGCCACATTTCAAAAACCGTTTTTAGGCCTGCGAGGCTTTCGAGTGATGTGCCAGCGCGCGGAAACTCTTCTTTGTCCAAAGCAACGGAGCCATCTTCATTATGAACCGTGACAAGTGATTTATCAAAACGGCCTTCTGATATTGCGCGTGCCGCTCTGTCTTGGGACGTCACCGCGAGCTTATCTAGAGCTTCGCGATCTATCCCCTCCAAAGTCGCAATAGCATCTGCACAGACACCTTGCTGGGACTGCGGATGTTTTTTGCGCAATGATAAATTCCCGCTATCCATCATGGGCGGGACTTTCGGATCCGCAATTGAGGATGTGTAGCTCATCATCTCGGTTCCGCCTGCAATGACAACATCTTCCATGCCGGACATGACTTGCGCCGCTGCCAAATTGACTGTGGTAATTCCCGAACCGCAAAAACGGTCAAGGGTCATCCCCGACGCCTTAGGTGAGTATCCTGCGTCCAGCGCGGCCATACGTCCAAGGTCAAAGCCCTGCTTTCCAACCTGCGAACTTGTCGCCCAGATGATATCATCGACGTGCTCTGTGTTAAGGTTGTTACGCTCTGCTAAGGCTTTAAGAACAGTCGCGCCCAGATGTTGCGGGTGAAGGTGGGCCAAAGCCCCCTTCCCAACTTTCCCTATACCCCTAGGTGTGCGGCACGCATCAATGATGTAAGCATCAGTCATATTTTTCTCCTGAGAATTATCTTTATTTGGGGGCCATGCGGATCGCGCCGTCGAGGCGCACATCTTCACCGTTAAAATAGCTATTACGGAACATCTCAACAGCCAATGAGGCAAATTCTTCGGGCATGCCTAGGCGCGCCGGATGCGGCACCATAGCGCCCAAAGCCTGCTTTACAGGCTCTGGCGCCGCTGCAAGAAGCGGCGTATCGAAGATGCCCGGCAATATCGTATTGACGCGGATAAGCTCACGCGACAAATCCCGCGCTATGGGTAATGTCATACCAACAATGCCTGCCTTAGACGCAGCATAGGCTGCTTGGCCGACTTGGCCGTCTTCAGCCGCCGCAGAAGCCGTATTTACAATCGCGCCCCGTTCGCCCTCAATCGGGTCTAGCGTCATCATGCCCGCCGCAGATTGAGCGATGCAACGAAATGTGCCTGATAGATTGATATCTAAAATGCGCTGAAAGCGGCTCATGGAATGGGGCTTGATTTCGCCTGTTTTGCGGTCGCGTGAGGCGGTTTTCACCGCGTCCCCTGTTCCGGCGCAATTAACCAATAAGCGTTCCTGTCCATTGGCCGCGCGTAACGCCTCAAAGCCTCGCGCAACATCTTCATCCGATGTTACATTGACCATAGCAAATGCGCCGCCGAGTTCTTTGGCAAGGGCCTCACCTTTTTCGGCATTCATATCCATGATGCCGATTTTTACGCCAGAGGTAGCAAGTCTGCGGGCTGTTGCTTCGCCAAGTCCAGAGGCTCCGCCTGTAATAACAGCGGCAATATTTGAGTTTAAGTCCATGATAAATTCCTATTTTTTGGATTTCTTTTCAAAGGGCAAAGTATCGCAATTGCCAGTGATAGTTTCGCCTGCAAAGGCGGACTTAAGCGTTTCATTGGGCGATGTTTTAAAGGAGTCGTTAGTTGAGAATTCCGTCATATCCTATCCGTTGACCCAATTAGGCTTGCGTTTTTGTGCAAAAGCCGTGACGCCCTCCCGGCAATCTTTCGTTTGCATGAGCTTAACGATTTCAGCTGTGCTTAACGCCAAAGCCTTGTCCCATCGTCCAAGATCGTCAACAGCATTTAGAACGCGTTTAGACGCGCGGATAGACGTCGGAGAATTGCCTGCAATCGTTTGCGCCAAGGCGCGCGCTGCCGTCATCACATTCTCATCTGACACTGAATTGATAAGGCCAAGCTTTGCAGCTTCTTGAGCATCGATTTTACGTCCTGTGAGAATAAGTTCCATCGCCGCCTTCTCGCCAATCTGCCGTGTTAATCGCTGCACTCCCCCCGCCGCTGCGAACAGCCCGACTTTGACTTCTGGCAGCGCAAAACTCGCATTTACAGAGGCCAAAGCCACATCACAGGCTAAAACGATTTCAAGACCGCCGCCCATAGCCACGCCATTGATGGCTGCGATAATTGGCTTTTCTCTATTTGTTCGAGAGCAAAGACCCGCAAACCCCGAACTTGGCGTAGACATATCACCGCCGCTGGCCGTCACTTTCAAATCATTCCCACTGCAAAAAGCTTTTTCGCCAGTTCCAGTAATTATAGCGACCCACAAATCCTGATCACTTTCAAACGCATCAAAAATTTCCGCGAGTTCAAAATGTGCAGCACTGTGCAAGGCATTATAGGACTCTGGCCGATTGAGTGTGACCTCAAGGACATTTCCGTCTCTTTTAAGCTCAACATATTTAAAGTCGCGGGATAGAAAATCGTCTGACATGGGGGCTCCAATTTTGTTGGGGTTGACGAGATTGTTTTTCCCGCCGCTATGAATAATTTTTACAGATTGACCGACAGCTTTGTCTGTTTGCGACAAAGCTTGCAAAGTCGCGCGGTGGTCTTGTGAAATATTGGCTATCACGCGGCGGTCACCAGAGCGCGCGATCACGTAACCTTTTTCAGGCCCATGACGGCCTTGCTTGACGCAATACCCTTCAATGACGGCCTCGCAATCTTCATTCAGCAATTCAATATCTGGACGGGAGTCAATTTGCTCCTGCTCCGCGTCACTTGATAGAGGCGTCCATTTATCAGGCTGGGCCGTGGAATAGATACCCACCGACTCTTTGCTTATAAAGCCGCCATTAGCGAGGATCAAACCAAACGCATCTTTGTCTGCTCGCAATGTCTCAACAAGGCTCGCAATGGCATGGGTCGAGTAGTTATTTCCTGCCCCTCCAAAAAAGGGCAAGCCGCCCGTAACCGTCATACTGTCCTGAAGCGGGTCAAGACCGAGATATTCGGCGGCGAGAAGAACAACAATGGGGAAACAGCTATAAAGATCCCTATGACGAATATCAGATTTCTGCACGCGGCTTGACGCCAAGGCTTTGGTAAGAGCCAGGTTAATCGCATCAGAGTGCGAAATATCCGGCCTTTTTGACACGACGCTATCTTTTACATCCGCATAACCATGCAGATAGACCCATTTATCTTCGCTAATGCCGAGAGAGGTCGCGGTTCCGACCGTCGTCAAGACAAGCGCAGAGGCCTGGTTCACAGCGTCTTGAGCCATATGCCATTTTAGATAAGGATCAAAGGCGGGGTAGTTTTCTTTTGACGGCTTCGCTAAAAATGCGGCGTCTCGCGCTGTCGGAAATTGCGCGTAAGGGTTTTTAGCGGCGACGTCTGACAATCTAGAAAACACAGCGCCGACATGATCTAAATATTCGGACTGGCCAAAACCTAATCTGGCGCGTAACGCCTGTTCAAGCGCCGCATAAGTTTGCGGCGGCAAGCCAAGGCCGTTTTTAATTTCATATTCGGAAATAAAATCTGTGCTCGCGCCTCGATCTTCAATCGGGCCATCAACTTCACTAGACCAATCAAGTTTCAAGCGGTTTTTGAGGGCTGCTTTGAGCGCGCCAGTGGTTTCGCCGCCAGCAATGACGGCCATATCCATGTCCCCTCGAAAAAGAGCCTCCGAAAGTTCACTTACCAGAGCTTGAGGCTGCTCGCCTCCCACGCAGGAATAAATGACTCTATCGGGAGATATATCTGACTGGCTAAGAACAGCATGGGGTAGATTTTTAATTTTGCCAAAGGGGTCAAAAGGGTGGCGCAGAGAATCAGAAAAACTTCTAAGAAAGGCGGCACAATCAACATTGCTGGCAATGTTCTTTGAACCCGTATCGCGCAAGGCCAAATCAATTGCCTGCTGTATCATAGCGGCGGGATGGGGCGCAGATTTTGCGTCTTGGCCATCCCAATGATCTACGACTTGGCCAACGCCTATAATAATTGGAAAATTGTCTTTCTGACTCATTTTTAAATTTAAACTCCCTGATGAATTCAAGATAACCAAATATCCATTTTATAGTGGACTTAGCACATGGCTTAGGTGTCTCACGCATATCCATAGATAAAGCTTTAAAAAGATTAGTCAGTAAAAATTTGATAAAGTTAAGATACGGGGAAAATCGATATATTATCTGTCTCTGAGCTGAAATCTTTCATGAAGCAATCAACCCGCATTTTGTAACGCTAGCCGCTCAATTAAGCAGTGCCATAGGCAGGAAGCGCGGCGCACTATTTGCAAAAGACAAACATCCATGCCTTCCCTATGTATGAAAATGGCAGGCTTTGAGATAAGGCCGCACAGATTTATTGGGCAATAAGAAGATTAGCGATTTATCAGCCTTCTTTAGAGTTCACGTTGGAACGTCTTATTAGCATTTTCAGCGTTAGCTCTTTCTACGGGCCCTTAGTTTATATTTACGTGTAGCTTACTAGATTTAAACAAAATCAATATTCTGTTAACTCTATATTGAGAAAGCTAGTCCAAATATGCCGAGTTGAATATTGTCTCAACGCAATCACAATTGGGCTTTCGAATTTCATGACATCTGGTTCATCATTTTCTGTAGCCGCAAACCGCAAGGGCACAATCAGCGGCCTTGTTTTTATCACTTTATCTTTCATGGTGCCAATGGCTGCTAGCGCGCAGCTGGAGTCCGAAACACCTAAGATTGGTGACTTAAAGGATATTATTGTCAGCGCCTACGAATACCATCCACAACTAAAAAGCCTCCGCGCTGAGACCCAAGGTTCACGTGAAATATTAAATGAGGCGCGAGCAAATTACCTACCTCAAATTTCACTCGACGGAAGTTTAAACGCCTCCGACCGCAAAGCCGCATTGCAAGACGGGTCTCGGTTTGAACAAAACACAACCCCCCAAGCGATTAGCCTGAGGTTTAATCAAACGCTTTACAATGGCGGCCGCCGCGCGCTCGCGACGCGCAACGCAACTTATACTGTAAAGGCGTCTGAAGCCCGTTACGATACATTTGCCACGGCGATCGCCGCAGAAATCATACAAGACTATATGTCATTATTGGCAGCCATTGCCGAGGTCAAAGCCTTGGAAGAAAGCGTTGCAATTTTAGGAGAGCTTGAGAAATCAGTTCTGGCTCGGCAAAAGGTCGGCGACAGCACGCGCACAGATGTCTCGCAAGCGCGTAGCCGCTTAGCTAGCGCAAGAGCTCGCAGAGCTTCATCTCGTGCAGAGTTAACTAATGCCCGATCACGTTTGCTCTCTAAAACGGGCTTTCTTGTCGAAAACCCAACCTTACCAATCGAAGCCACAGTCCCAATTCTGCAAGACCTTGACGCGATAAAGTCAATGGCGCGCCGTAACAGCCCCGCTCTTAAAAGCAGCCGGCTTAATGAGATGTCGGCCAATCTTTCGCTCCAAAGCGAAGGCCGCAAACATTTGCCGACCATCACCTTAACAGCCAATGCTAGTTCTGTGCGCGATAGTAGCCCGACCATTCGCAAAGATGATGATCTAAATATCGGTCTTAGATTTACCATGCCAATTTATACAGGCGGAGTCGGCGCGGCCCAAACACGGCGCGCCGCAGCCTCCTTTAATGCGGCCCGATATCAATATGAGAATACGCTCAGGGAAACAGACCTTCGCATTGAACAATTTTGGTCGCAGCTTCAAAGCGGCGTTGCCGTTATAATGGCGCAAAAATCCAGCGTCGAGGCCAGTGACGACGCTTTGACCGGCGTCACGCGCGGCGAAGAAGTTGGCCTGACATCAACGCAAGATATCATTGATGCCGCGCAGAATAAATTAAATGCAGATATTGCTTTGGCCCGCGCCGAATATTCACAATATACAACTCGATTATTACTCAAGCTCTATATGGGAGACTTTGATGTCTATGACTTCAAATAAGATGAACCGCCGCAGGGTTTTAAGTCAGATAGCGAGTCTTGGCGCTGTCGGCGCAACAATTGGCCTAGCGGGATGCTCAACGCTTAAAGCGCCAAAGCTGCCCCCTGCCCCGCAGCTCAATAAATTGCCGCCATTCGTGCAAATAATTGATCTTTTAAGTGGCCGCAACAAGGTCTCAACTGAAGAGCATATACGCCTGTCGGCCTTGCCTATTACGCATCCTGATCGCGCCAAAGAGTTTAATAAAATTTGGAGACGCATAAGCAGAGACACGAATAGCATTCCGATCTCTGATAAGCGCTTGCGTATTGATGCCGATGGAACCCTATTTGGCGGCGAGAATATTTCTGAACAAAATTTCTTTATTCGGGCTGCCGCTGAGACGCTCAAAGCTGGCCATGACGGCTTCGTCGTTGTTCATTTAGACTATTTCTCGCCAGGCCCCGACCTTTTAAAGCTTGTCCCAGATATGAATTTTTCATCTCGCCGGTGGATCGGAAATTACGAAGATTTTCTCGATAATCGCAATGAACAGAATATGTTTTCATCGCGCGGTAAAGTAGAAAAAAAGGGGCTGGACGGCGTCATCTATATGCTAAACGCGGATGATCATCCGAACCGCAGCCGATTTTCAGCCAATGAGATTTATAACAACCTGATAAATTACCGCGCGCACTGATCGTTTATTCTTCCCGCAAAGAGCGGCGTATATTGTCCGTGAGGGGTTTTATGAGGTAATTTAAGGGCGAACGGCCTTGCGTCGTGACAAAGACTTCTACGGGCATACCCGGAACAAGTTCTTGCTGATTTAATCGTTTAAGCTCTTGGGGAGACACAGTCACATTCACCAAATAAAACGACATACCCGTATCCTGATTGACAATCGTGTTAGGTGATACGCGGCTAATCTTCCCGTTCAGCTCAGGCGTCGTGCGCGCATTAAAGGCAGAAAACATGACCCGTGCATCTTGGCCAATAAAAATCTCGTCAATAAATTGCGGCTCAAGATTGACCTCAAATTCCATTTTTTGATCTTGCGGCACAATTTGCATAACCGCGCCCCCAGGACCAATGACGCCGCCTATAGTAAAAATACCAAGCTCATGAACAATCCCAGCCTTTGGCGCTTTGATTTCAACGCGTTCAAGTTGTTGCTGCGTTGCAAGAATTTGTTGCTCCATATCCTTGATACTAAGCTCTACCTCGCGCAATTCTGTCAGGACGCTTTCATCAAATTCACGCGTTACTTGCGAGACCTGAATCTTTGTTTCAGAAATTGAGTTCTTCACCCGCGCAACTTCTGAATCGTGCTCAGCCATTTGCCCAATTAAATCTTCAATCTGACGCTCAATTGAGAGAACGCGGTTGTTAGAAGCATATCCATCTTTTTGCAGTGATTTAAGACCTACCAGTTCTTGCCTAAGAATATCGGCTTGGGTTGTTTTGGATTTTTTCAACGCCGTCAGGCCGTCAATCTGATTATTAAATTGGTCAACCTTTTCCATCAATTGCATGACTTGACCGCGCCGGGTCGAGGCCCTCGCATTTAATATTTTGCGTTGTCCACTGCGGTAACTTTCACCTGACTTAATACCTAGATCGTCAAACGGTTTTTCATCCCATTGAATTGAAGATGCCCCCGTTTCTTCAGTTTTCAATCGGTCCCTACGGGATACAGCCTCACGTAAACGGTTCTTATAAATATCAAGATTTGACCTTAAAAGCCGGTCATCAAGCTTAACCAAGACCTCTCCCTCATTGACGAAATCACCGTTTTCAACATTAATCTGCGCAACAATGCCGCCGTCTAAATGTTGAATTGTCTTAGGTTTTCCCAAAACACTTACGGAGCCTGAGGCAATAACAGCGCCCTCAATACTCGCCGCATAGAGCCATCCACCGACGCCAACAAAAAGGAAAAGAAATGCAAATATTCCGAAACGGCGCAAACTACTCGAACTCGTCTTGAGAGGCTGTATTCCGTCCTCCGTTGGGGCGCCTATTGTCATCATGTCTTGGTTCATGTCGCACCACCCGGCGAAAGTGTCACCGGCCTTTGAACGGCTTGCGTGTTCGCGGCCTTCGTAATTTTCGCAAGGACTTCCTTTTTGGGGCCAAACTCAACTTGGACGCCCTCACGGATCATCAATAATTTATTTACAGCTGCGATTGCGCTTGGACGGTGCGCCATGACAACGACGGTAGAACCAGCTTCCCTCAAAGCCGTGATCGCTTTTGTAAGTGCCGCATCACCTTCCGCGTCTAAATTCGAATTAGGCTCATCTAAAATAACAAGAGCGGGCGTATTATATATTGCGCACGCCAGAGCAATCCGCTGCACTTGCCCGCCTGACAACACCACATTCTCCCCGACGACGGCCTCATACCCTCCCGGGAGCGCCATAATGAGATGATGCACATTTGCCATTTGAGCAGCCGCAATAACGTTTTCATCACTGGCCTGTGGATCAAATCGCGCAATATTGGCCTTGATAGACCCCCGCATAAGTTGAGCCGATTGCGGCAAATATCCAATATGCTGACCGAGCAAATCGCTATCCCATTGATCATATGTTGCGCCGTCTAACCTGACAGACCCGCGCTCTGGCATCCAGAGTCCCGTAAGCAACCTTGCAAGACTAGACTTACCCGATGCGCTAGGCCCAACGACCCCCAATGCATCACCCGGCTCCAATGAAAAATTAATACCTTGCAGAATTGTGTCACCGTCACCACCCGCCTCTGCAGGTTTCATTTTAACAACATTGCGAACATCCAAATGTCCCTTGGGTACGGGAAGCTGGATCAGTTCAGGCGCCTCGCCTTTACCTGCCAAAACAAGATTAAGGCGTGCATAGGCCTGACGAGCTCCAACAAAATTTCTCCAATTGGCGATAACTTGATCAATAGGTGACAGCGCCCTGCCCCCGATAATTGACGCCGCGATCATCGTGCCCGGCGTAACGATTTGTAGCACTGCGAGATAGGCGCCAAGACCAAGGATTGACGACTGCAATAAAAGACGGATAGCCTTTGAAATCGACATGAAAACTTCGGAAGAACTCGCCGCCCTTTGGCCTTCACTTAAACTATTGTGGCGCAATCGTTCCCAATAGGATAGCACGTTACCCATCATCCCCATAGAGACGACAGCTTCTGCACTTCGGCGCGAACTCTCCGAAAAATTTGAGCTCTCGACATCCCATTTCGTAGATTCCATAATTGGGTTTTTGGTCAGCAACTCATTTGCTATGGTGAAAATCGTAATAACAATAACACCTGCAACGGTTAACCACCCAAGCCATGGATGCATGATGAATACCGCAACTAAAAATATAGGAACCCAAGGAAGATCAAAAAATGCTGTGAGCCCTGCACTGCCAATAAATTGACGCACACGCGCCAAATCTGCAACAGGTTGAACTTTTTCTTTGGCTTGTGAAAGCCCTTGAACAATACGCAATTTTTGCGCATGAACCATCATCTCAGTGTCAATACGGTATCCTACGCGCGATAGTATGCGTGTTCTAAAGAAGTTGAAGAGTCCTAAAAACCCAAACAATGCAACAATTAAAGCCCAAAGGACAACAAGTGTTGGAATTGACCGACTTGTCAAAACGCGGTCATAAACCTGCAACATAAAGAGCGGGCCTGTCAGCATAAGTAAATTAATTCCGAAGCTAAACATAGCAACGCTGAACCAATCGCCCTTAGCTTCTTTCACAGCTAATTGTAAAGGCGCTTTACCTGCACTTCGTTTTGATGTTTGCGATGACATTTAAACCTTCAACCCTTTAGGCTGGCTTTGCAAAATTTATGCTAACCAGCCAATATGTGTAACACTCAAACCTTTATATCCCCAAATGAATTATAGGTTTAAGTGAAGGTGAACGCATCTTCATCCAATGATGCAAGTCGCGTGGCTTGCAGGATAAGCATATCGCCATTACCAAAGTCGAAGACCGTATTCCCGCCATCTTGATAAGCTAGATTCAGTAAATCGCCAAAGCTATCAATGCCATCATAATTGACGGAAATTTCATCACCCGCAATATAGAAACGGCGACGTGCAAGTCCTGGATTAAAGTCAGCGATAACATCCGCACCATCTCCTTGAGCGAATTCAAAAGTATCACGTCCACGTCCACCAAAGAGGAGGTCATCTCCTGTGCCGCCGCTCAGAGTATCCCTGCCGCTTCCGCCAAATAAAATGTCATTCCCCGAGCCACCAAAGAGGTTATCACGACCGCTAAGTCCAAAGAGAACATCGTTACCTGCGCCCCCAGCTAAGTTATCAGAACGGAAACCGCCAAAGAGGAAGTCGTCACCAGCCCCGCCATGAATGCTGTTACGGCCAAAAATGTCACCAAAGATAAAGTCATTGCCGGCCGTGCCTTGCACGTCAAACTCAAGGAAATTATCTTGAACGTAGATGTTTATAATCGCGCTTGCTTCCGTAACACCATCCGTCACAGCGTAAGCGACCGTGTCAAAGCCAAAGAAGTTGTCATTCGGCGTATAAACGATATCTCCATCATTATCGATATAGGTGCTTCCCGATAACCCTTGACCAACATCAACAATCGTTAGCGCGTCACCATCAGGATCAATATCGTTAGCGAGTATCTCTTCAGGATTAATGACAAGTGTACCGCCAGCATTTGCAAGGAATCCATAATCATCATTGGCAATAGGCGCATCATCGACAGGCGTAATAGTGATTGTAAAATCATCTTCAGCTGTTCTGATACCGTCAGAGGCGACAATCGAAATTTCTAATTCACCCGTGAAGTCTTGAGGCGGCAAGCCAGTTAAGACGCCATTCTCAATTGTCAGCCAGTCTGGTAAGGCCTGACCATTTAAAAGTGAGGCCCCGAAATTCAAGTCATCACCATCGACATCCTCGAAGGTATTTGCAGGGATTTCGATTGCAATCAAAGTGTCTTCTTCAATGACCACATCAGCCAACGGATTAAGCAGAGTTGGCGCGTCATTAACATTGACAACATGGAAATCAAAGCTGTTAGAAACCGAGAACTCACCATCAGACGCCGTGACTAATATTTCAATCACGCCACTATAATTTTCTGGCGGCGTTCCCATAAACCGGCCTTCAACGGCATCAAACATTATCCAGCCTGGAAGAGCCGAGCCATCAGCTAATGTTGCGGTTAAGGTAAGGTCATCACCATCGGGGTCTTCAAATGCATCTTGCAGCGTTACGCTGAAGGCTTCATCTTCAAGCACATAGCGGTCTGAAAGAGGCACTGTTAGAATTGGTGCATCATTATCAGACTGTATCGTTAGATCAAACATCACGCTTGTGCTATCTTCGCCGTCAAAGGCTGTCACAGCTATGGTCAAAACACCTGAGAAGTTACTTGGCGGCGTTCCAGTAAATGTCTGCCCATCAAAACTTAACCAAGCTGGCAAAGCGCTACCATTTGCTTGGGTAGCGGTGACCGTGAGCTCATCACTATCAACATCTGTAAAGAGCCCCTCTGGAAGTTCGATAAGAACCTCTGTTTCTTCCATAAAGAGTTGGTCTGCTAGGATCTGAGTTGCAACAGGCGCATCATTCACAGAGGCCACATTCACTGTCACGGTCGCCTGGCCTTCACCGCCAAAGATATCAGTGACGGTATATGTAAAGCTTGCTGCGCCATTAAAGTCAGCATCAGGCGTAAAGACAATATTTCCAACACCATCCAGAATTACGGTGCCGCCTGAAACTGCAGAAACCGAAGTAAGCTGGAAACTATTATTCTCAGTATCAAAATCATTTTCAAGCAATGACAAGATTGAGAATGTAAGCGTCGTGTCTTCTACTGCGTCAATAACATCATCAACAGCCGTTGGCGCATCATTCACAGACTCAACAACCAAATTAAGAGATGTTTGCGCTGTCAGGTCACCATCTGACACTGTGAGGGTCAAAGCCACTACACCATTAAAGTCTTGCGGCGGCGTGCCTGAAATATTGGCACCATCAAATATTAGCCATTCGGGCAAGGCAGAGCCGTCAGCTAATGTCAGCTGTAGCAATAGATCATCGCCATCGGGATCAGACAGGGCCTCGGTTGGCAGTGTGATGGAGAAACCCGTATCCTCTTGGACAATAATATCATCCAGAGAAACTGGAACAACAGGCGCATCATTCACCGCTGTAATCGTCAAGATGAAGCTTGTGCTCACAGATGTTTGACCATCATTAGCAATTACTGAAATATCTAGCTCGCCATTAAAGTTAGCAGGCGGCGTGCCCGAAAAGACAGCGCCGTCAAAGCTAAGCCATGTCGGCAAGTCCGAACCATCTGCAAGATTGGCCGTCAGTGTCAGATCATCGCCATCGACATCCGAGAAGGTGCCTGCCGGAATTGTGAAATTCACAGCCATATCTTCTTCAAAACTTTGATCGAGTAGCGGCACAGTAACGATAGGCGCATCATTTTCAGATGTAACACTTAGCGTGAAGCTGGACGCCGCCGTGAATTCGCCATCGGACGCCGTAACAGTGATATCTAGATCGCCATTAAAGTCCTTCGGAGGCGAACCTTCGAAACTAATACCGTCAAAGAGCAGCCAGGTCGGAAGTGCGCTGCCATCAGCTAAAGCGGCGGAGAGCGTAAGCGTATCGCCGTCAACATCGCTAAAGCTATCAGCCGGAATTTCAAAACTAATTTCGCTATCTTCTGCGAAACTTTGGTCTGCAAGCGCAGCGGCCGCAATTGGCGCATCATTGACGGATGTGATTGCGAGAGTGAAGCTACTATCGACGGAGAGTTCACCGTCCGACGCTGTGACAGTAATTGCGATGTCGCCATTAAAGTTTGCTGGCGGAGTGCCTTCAAACGCGCTTCCGTCGAAGACGAGCCAAGTAGGAAGCACAGAGCCGTCAGCCAGCGTAGCTGTGAGCGTTAAGCTGTCCCCGTCAACATCCTCAAAGGCCGTGTCCGGAAGGGTGAAGCTAACGAAACTATCTTCGTCAAAGGCTTGATCCGCGAGCGGAACAGCGACAATCGGCGCATCATTTTCTGATGTGATTGTCAAATCAAAGCCTGTGCTAACGCTATATTCACCATCTGTCGCGGTAATGAGAAGGCTAATGTTTCCATTGAAGTTAGCTGGCGGCGTTCCTAAGAAACGGCTACCGTCAAAGCTAAGCCATTCTGGCAGCTCCGAACCATCGGCGAGGGTCGCCGTTAATGTCAGCTCATCACCATCAATATCTTCGAAGGTATTGGCCGCAAGTATGAAGTCAACTTCACTATCTTCTGCAAAGCTCTGATCATTAGGCTGATTGACGACAATCGGCGCATCATTCACGGCAGCAATGGACAATGTAAAGCTATCGCTGACGGCAAATTCACCGTCAGATGCTGTTACTGTAATATCCAATTCACCGTTATAGTTAGCGGGCGGTGTGCCTTCAAAAGTCTCTCCATCGAAAGTGAGCCAATCAGGCAAGACTGATCCGTCTGACAGCGTAGCCGTCAATGTGAGCACGTCGCCATCAACATCTGTGAAACTCGCTGCAGGGAGAGAGAAGCTGATAAAGCTATCTTCATCAAAATCTTGATCGGATAGCGGCACGGCCACGACAGGAATATCATTGATAGGGGCAACAGAGAGCGTGAAGGATGAACTTACAGAGTATTCTCCATCGCTAGCAGAAACTGTAATCGCAATGTCACCATTAAAGTCTTGCGGCGGCGTTCCCGTGAAACCAACGCCGTCAAATATCAGCCATTCAGGCAGATTAGAGCCATCCGTTAACACTGCGGTCAAGGTAAGAACGTCGCCGTCGACATCTGTAAAGGCGCCTTCGGGTAAGACGAAATCAATGACGCTGTCTTCCGAAACAGTTTGGTCGCTAAGAGCAATCGCAACGATGGGCGCGTCATTTACGGCGGTTACGTTGAGCGTAAACTCAGCGTTAGCCTCAAACTCACCATCCGTAGCCGTGACGAGAATCTCATGAGAGCCATTAAAGTCTTGGGGCGGTGTTCCGCTAAAGACAGCTCCATCAAAGACAAGCCAGGACGGCAGAGGCGTTCCGTCACTCAAAGCCGCCGTTAGTGTAAGCGTATCGCCATCAACATCTGTGAAGGCCCCTTCAGGCAATTCAAAGTTAAAGGCTTCATCTTCCGCAACATTTTGGTCTTCAAGCGGTATGACCGTGACAGGTGCATCATTTACCTCAACAATTGTCAGCGTGAAGGCAGAGCTAGTTTCAAATTCACCATCACCGGCCGTCACAATAATATCAATATCACCATTAAAATCAGTTGGCGGCGTGCCTTCAAAGCTAACACCATCAAAC
Organism: Hellea sp.; assembly: GCA_039977295.1. Classification (GTDB taxonomy): domain Bacteria; phylum Pseudomonadota; class Alphaproteobacteria; order Caulobacterales; family Maricaulaceae; genus Hellea. Next base: position 242,586 of record JBDWDN010000009.1, read on the forward strand.
GCAATCCACTCAGGTAAGGGCTCTCCATTGGACAGCAAGGCTGTCAATGTAAGCGTGTCACCATCGACATCTGTGAAAGTTCCAACAGGCACATCAAAGGCAAAGCTTGAATCTTCATCTACAGAGATATTTGCTAATTCAATTGCCGTAATTGGGGCGTCATTTGTGGCTGTGATCGCAAGCGTGAAATCAGAAGAGACGGAAAACTCACCATCCGAGGCGGTTACGCGAACAGCAATATCACCGTTAAAGTCTTGCGGCGGCGTGCCTGTAAATGCATTGCCGTCAAAACTTAGCCATGTCGGCAATGCTGTTCCATCAACCAAAGCGGCTGTTAAAGTCAGCGTATCACCATCAACATCCGCGAAGGCGCCGGCAGGAAGCGTGAAGCTTATCTGAGTATCTTCACCGAAGCTTTGATCTGAAAGTGGTATAGCGATAACAGGCGCGTCATTTATGGCCGTAATAGAAATTGTGAAAGCAGATGATACGGATAGCTCACCGTCACTCGCGCTTACAACGATCTCAATATCACCGTTAAAGTCTTGCGGCGGCGTGCCTTCAAATGCGGAGCCATCAAAGCTAAGCCATGTTGGGAGCGCCGAGCCATCAATAAGTTTGGCCGTAAGTGTAAGGTCATCCCCATCAGCATCTTGGAATGTTGCCGCTGGAACTGTGAAACTCACCAAGCTATCTTCATCAAAAGATTGATCAACCAGAGGCGTCACAACGATAGGCGCATCATTCACGGCGGTGATATTTAAAGAGAAGCTTGAGCTAACGGAAAGTTCACCATCCGTCGCCGTAACAACAAGGCTTATGGCGCCGTTATAATTCTCGGGCGGCGTGCCTTGGAAATTACTGCCATCAAAAGCAAGCCATGCGGGCAGTGCCGTTCCGTCAGCCAATGTCGCCGTCAATGTGAGCGTATCACCATCAACATCCGTAAAGGCATTTTCTGGCAAAGCGAAATTGACTTCAGTATCCTCAGCAAAACTTTGATCTATCAAAGCAATCGCAACAACTGGCGCATCATTTGTCGCCGTAATCGTTAATGTAAATCCAGCATTTACTGACAGAGCCCCATCAGACGCGGTGACTATAACATCAAGAGCCCCATTAAAGTCTTGTGGCGGTGTACCGGCAAAAGCGGAACCATCAAAGTCAAGCCAAGCCGGAAGCGCTGACCCATCTGCCAGGGCTGCCGTCAAGGTCAACTCATCACCATCTACATCGGAAAATGTTCCGGCGGGTAGAGTGAAGGAAACTTCGCTGTCTTCATCGAAAGCTTGGTCGGCAATCGCAAGCGCAAGAATAGGCGCGTCATTTACGGCATTCACTGCAAGTGTGAAAGCAGAGCTCACATCAAATTCACCATCTGACGCAGTAACGACGATTTCGATATCGCCGTTAAAGTCTTGAGGCGGCGTGCCTGTAAATGCACTGCCGTCAAATACGAGCCATTCAGGCAGAGCATCACCGGATGCTAAAGTTGCCGTCACTGTCAAATTATCACCGTCAACATCTGTAAAGGCATCATTGGGGAGCGTAAAACTTATAGGCGTATCTTCGTCAAAAGATTGATCAGAAAGCGGAGTTCCAATCACCGGCGCATCATTGACGGGCTCAACTGTTAGCGTGAAGCTTTGAGCCGCTTCATATTCTCCGTCTGTTGCTGTGACCGTGATCTCTAAGGCGCCTGTATAATTTATGGGCGGTGTTCCTGTAAAAGACGCGCCGTCAAATATGAGCCATTCAGGAAGGGCTGAACCATCGACCAAGCTAGCTGTTAGCGTGAGCGTATCACCATCGACATCTGTAAAGGCATCTTCATCAAGCGTGAAGTCGATCAAAGTGTCTTCATCTATTGTAACATCAGCGATTTCAACCGCAGTAACAGGGGCGTCATTCACAGGTGTGACTGTTAAGGTGAAACTGTCAGAGACAGATAGTTCACCATCGCTGGCGGATACAATAATCGTCAACGCGCCATTATAATCCTGTGGCGGTATCCCCGTCATAAATTCGGAATTAGCGACTAACCACTCCGGAAGGGCTGAACCATCTTCGAGAGTTGCCGTGAAGCTGAGGTCATCCCCATCAACGTCCGTGAACGCATTCTCAGGGAAACTAAAGATGAAAGACGTATCTTCAGCGACAGTTTGATCCGCAAACGGAATAGCCAGTTCTGGGTTATCATTTACGGCTGTAACATTAATGCGCACCTCGCCGATATCCGACGCACCGGTAATATCTGTAATTTCGTAGGCGAAGCTCGCTTCCCCATTAAAGTTAGCATCCGGCGTAAAGATAAGGTTTCCAACACCATCATCAATGACAGTTCCGCCAATACCCGCTTCAAAACCACTAAATGAGATCGAATGCCCATCGGCATCCGCATCATTTTCAAGAAGAGAAAGAATTGGAATCACTAAGGTCGTATCTTCAGAAACAGTGAAGACATCGTCACCCGCTAAAGGATCATCATCTACAGGGCGAATATTTACAGCTACTCTTGCTATTGCCGCAAGACCCTCTGTGTCCACGATACGGTAGGAGAAGCCAGACCCTCCATTGGCATCTAGGCTGCCCGTAAATGTAATTGTCCCATCACCATTATCGACGGCTGTGCCGCCTAGGTCAGACCCTACAATCCCATCAAAGAAAATATCGTCACCGTCTCGGTCCGAGTCATTGGCCATTATATCAGCAATCGATATCGTGACGCTTCCCTCTTCATCTATTTCATAACCCAGATCATTAACTGCCGTCGGGAAATCATTATTCGGGAATATTGTTAGATAAACGGTGGCCGTCGCCTCCTCGCCATAACTATCTACAATGGTGTAATCAAAGCTTGCGTTACCGAAGTAATCCTCAAATGGCGTGAAGACGATTTCTCCATCCACCATAGAGACAATCCCGTTATTACCGTTTGAGACGCCTACAAAGCTAATAGTATCGTCCGGATCAATATCATAATCATTAGCAAGCAATATTGAGGGGTCAATTGTGAAGACTTCGTCTTCTTCGATTTCAAATCCTGTATCATCACTGGCCGTCGGGCCGTCATTGACGAAAGTGAAGTTTACAACCACCTGACCTTCGGAGACAGTATTTCCGTCTGTAATTGTATAGGTAAATATGGCGTCGCCATTAAATTCGCTTTGCGGCGTTAGATAGATTTCATCGCCTAATAAAGTTGTGGCTGTACCAAACTGGCCTTCGAGTTCTATACCGACAAATGTGATATCTTCACCCTCAGGGTCATAATCATTCTCAAGAAGATCCGCAATTGTGATAGTGAGAACCGTATCTTCTTCTGAGGTAAAGTAATCAGTTTCGGCGATCGGGGCATCATTGTCTGGGTCAGGGCGGTTTTTAAAGACCTCCACATTCACAGTTGCCGTATCAGAGCCATGAACATCATCTGTGATGGTGTAAGTAAAACTCGCATTTCCAAAATAGTCTTCATCTGGCGTAAAGAGTACGCCGCCTGTAACAATTTCCACACTACCATTCGCAAAATCTTGCACGCTTACCAGCCGGATCGCATCACCATCTGAATCATAATCATTCGCAAATAGCTGTTCATAGCTGATGAATATCGCCGTATTTTCAACAGTTGAGACCTCATCGTCAATGGCATTCGGTCCGACTTCAAGATCAATGACATTAATGTTTAGCGTGTCTGTGGCTATCGTGTCGCCGTCACCAACAACATAGGTCAAGGTGTCTGTTCCCGACGTGTCAGCGTCAGGTGTATAAGTAATAAACTGATAAGCGGCATCAAAGCGCGCTACAGTCAAGGCCTCTCCATTCACTAGAATATTCAAGCCAGCGCCGTCAAAGGCGTCTTCGCTAGGCCATGTCACTGAGAGCGCGAAACGCCCATCTTCAGTTTGAATAACATCAGCCCAAAACGGCAATGCGCTGCCATCGGAAAGCGAAACATCCAACACCGTATTACCGTCGCCATCCGTATCAAGGTAGGTCTCGGGAATGAAGAAAGTTTCAGCATTATCAGTATTAAAATCACCGCTAATATATTGAGCCTCTGCTCCAAAACGCAAAGTATAAGTGTCATCGCCCATTTCAACTATATGATAGCTCAATGGATGCCCAATCGGAGGCGCCGCTGACAAGTAGGTCCGCGTGACGACGTCATTTGCGTCAATCTCTTCAATAAGAACCATCCAGTCAGGATAGGCCTCAGAGGTATAAGTTCGGGTTATAGTGCCATCTGGTTCAACGTCATCACTGGGGTCGACCCAATCTGGAGATGTGTAAAACTCTTCAGCAAGCCCTTCGAAAATAGAGGTCTCTAAATTTTCAGGGTCAGTGGTTCCTTGAATAACCTCAGGTAAATTTTCAAAGACCAATTTAATAGACTCGCCATCTACTAAGATGTCCAGATAATCCTGAGCTATAATTTCCTCATAAACGCCGTCGGGTTCCGCTAATGGATCAAGCGTGATGGCCAATCCAAAAGAGCCGTCCGCATTTTCTATTAGTTCGAAGAAGTCGGGGAGTTCATTTCCTGACGTCAATAGAATATCGTCTGAATTGACGGTAAAATTATAGGTCCGAACGTCAGTTTCCAGTCCATCCGATCCGTAAAATAAATAGCTTTCCGGATACTCCAACATGAGAGAGATCTCCGAGCCATCAATGACAATATCAAGAATATTGGAAAAGTCATTTTCCTGGCGTTCAAAGAGTATGACCGCAGTTCCATCAGAAAGTTCAGTCAAGGAAATATAGCTCGGCAAGCTATCTCCAGACAGCAGAGTCACGCTAATATTAGAGAGGTCAGCCCCTTCTGTAATATATTCGGAAACATCAAATATCTCCAAGCCGTCATTCTCTTTAGACGCTGTAACGGCTATGCCGCCAGCCCTAACGTCGACGCTCATTTCATCTGTATTAGAAACCCGAATAAGACGAGCGTTCAATGTCAGTTCTTCGCCATCAGTCGATAGTGTTGAAATGACAACATTTAACACAGAATGGGAGTCAAGGTCTGCAACCGTGCCAACAACTTTTATATCGCTGAGGGCATAAGCGGCGACGCTTTGCCCTTCGATAATAGTGGTCGTATCAATCCAATCTGCAATGACTGAGAGGTCAGATAATTCAGTGCCGTCTTCATGATGAATAGCAAATTCAAGCTGGGACGTATCCACAAGCCCGTCAAGATCATCACCCGCGGCAAGAACATCAAAAGTAACGTCTTCGGTCAGCTCAATTGTAAAATTATTGCTAAGGCTACCATCCGCAACGCCAATGATCGTATTGAGAATATTCGCAGCACCAAAGACGCTACGCGCCGTATTAACCGTCAATCCCGTGATACGATAAACCCCAGCATCATTGTCAAATAGCCAGTTTGCTTGGATGTCTGTGTCCGTAAGCGCATCTCCTTGCGCGTCGGTAATAACCAGGTCAATTATTTCAGCGAACTCGGCGCCTTCGAAAGCAGTAGCCTCAATAGATAAATCTACTGAAATAGCCTCTTCTACAAAGATAACGTTTGGACCTGGGTTCGTTTCGATGAACGCATTATGGGCTATATCGATTTCGCTAGCCGGCGTAATATCTAATACGCGGTCAACCTGAACGCCATTGATTTCAGTTGTAGCCAATAAACGAAGTGATGTTGTGTAATAGTCAGGGAACTGAACGAATAGTTTATTCCCAACGATTGTGACCCAATCTGGTAACTCTCCGCCTGCAATCGTCGTAATTACAGAACTGTCAAAGCGCGCGCCAAGGTCCGCAAAACTCTCGCCGTAAAAGTCATCGGCAATCGTTAGCACTGTAATATTCGCCGCATCGTTGGAAGCTTCATCTGCAAACAGAACACCGTCTTGCGTTGACAAAGTATAGGAGCCTATCGAGGTTTCGCCAAAGCTAAGGATTTCAAACTCATCGCCTTCGATGTCAGTAAATTCATTTCGCAAGAGGTCAGCAAGTGAAAGCGTGATTTGGCTATTCTCGTTCACGTCGCGCGAAATAGAGAAAGCTTCAGGCCCTTCCCGCTGCGGCAATATCGTCAGGGTAATTAGGCCTGAATTAGGTGAGTTCCCTTCTTTACTGTCTATAGCGGTGTAGCGAACCGTGAGCGTTCCAAAGAAGTCTTCGTCTCCTAATTGCACGCCAATATTATCGCCGTCGCGTGATAAAACGGCGCCGCTCGGACCATCTACAAGTTCAAATGTGTCAAAGAACAGCACGTCCCCGTCAATATCGTAATCATTCGCAAAGGCTTCGGCGGCTGTAATGATATGATAATCAGTATTCTCATACCGCGTGACATAATCGTCCACGACGACAGGGCCATCATTATCAGGTTCAATTAATAGTGAGACTGTTGCGGTATCTTCCCCGCCTCGGCCATCAGAAATCGTATACGTAAATGACGCTTCACCGTTGTAATTTTCATAAGGGGTGAAGACAATCATTCCGTCCGCGCGCAAGAATACGTCACCATTTACGCCAAATCGCGAGACACTGAGTAACGTCAAGATGTCTTCAACATTGGGGTCTGTATCGTTTGCCAATAATGTTAACGGGTCGATTATGAGCTGCGTATCTTCAAGACCAATCAAAGCTGCATTATTTGTATAACTATCATTGTTTGCGCTAGGTGGATCATTTTGCGGAATGACATTTACCAGCACGTCGCCTGTTGTGACGCCGCCGCGATTATCCTGAATTGTATATGTAAAGCCAGCTTCACCCAAAAACTCTGCATCTGGCGTAAAGAGTATAGCGACTACAGTATCTGGGTTTTCTGGGTCATATTCAATTTCAATTGTCCCATTAACAGGGCCCTGCACTGATACAAATGAGAGAATGTCTTGCGCGTCAACATCCGTATCATTTGACATCAAATCAGCAACCGTAATACGAATGAGGTCGCCTTGACGGGTTAAAAACTCGTCACCCTGAGCATCTGTATCCGGCGCATCATTGACCTCAATGACATTGACAAAAACATTCGCCCAATCCGATGTTAGGCCGGCTTCATCTTGAATACGATAACGGAAACCTGCAGCTCCGAAGAAATCGTTGTCCGTATCGAAGACTATCGTTCCGGGGTCGATTATGTAAGCGTCCCCATTTCCATCTACTAGGTTGCCATCTTCATCGATTAACGCGCCGACCTCGAAGAAATATAGTTGGTCATCTTCGACATCAAAATCATTAGCCGCAAGTTCCGAAATGGATATATATTTGTCTTCATCTTCGAAGACATCAATATAATCATTATAAGCGATTGGAGCATCATTTACTGGGAGGATAACGACTTCGACCGTTGCCGTGGACTCACGTCCTCGTCCGTCAGTTACAGTATAATCAAAGTAAGCCGAACCATAGAAATCAGGCGCACTTAAGAAGGTAATAGACCCATCAGCATTAACTGCCGCAGAGCCGTTAACGCCATTCGAAGTCGATAAAATCGTCAACGTATCAGTATTATTTTCGGTATCATTCTCAGTCAACGTGAAGGCATCAATCGAGAAATTGACATCTTCATAGGCAAACCGAACAAGATCATCGGCCGCATTAAACCTATCATTACGATACAGATTGAAAATGTCATCACGATCGTAAACCGTGCCGTCAGCGAAGACAATTTCCTCGAGGCCCGTTTCGCGACCCAAGAAATGATCCGTCACCAAAACCGTATCAATCAATAAGCCATCATCATTCTCAAGTTCGACAAGAAGACTGTCCCCTTCCCGGATGAAGGATACATCCTGCGGACCAACATTAGGTCCCATAATAAGGCGATCAACATCCACGGCATCGCCGATTTCAATGATTGTGTCATTAGTTGAATCGAAGCCAAATATGTAACGATCAGAGCCAAGGCCGCCCATCAATATGTCATTATCGAAACCGCCATCGAAAACATCGTCCCCATCACTGCCGATGAGTGTGTCTTGATAGCTTGAGCCGGTAACTTGCTCGATCCCTGAAAGCGTATCGCCCTCTGCTTCACCGCCGGCGCCTGTGCCGGCAAGCAAGTTAACGGTCACGGCTTCATCGGAAGAGCTATAATCAGCAATATCAAAACCGCCATTACCTTGAATATCATCCGCGCCGTAATTCCCGCGAATAATATTATCCGTTTCGTCACCAATCAGGACATCATCATGCAAAGATCCGTGAATCCGTTCAATGCCAGAGAATGTATCGCCTTCAGCATCACCGCCCCCCGAGGTATTCCCGGTGAGGTCAACGTTAACGCCCTCGGCGGATTGGCTATAATCTGCAATATCAACGCCGTCGCCACCTTCAAAATAGTCAGCGCCTCGGCCGCCAATCAGGACATCGTCGCCGCCGCCGCCTATGAGTTGGTCATCCCCGCGGCCGCCTATCAGAATATTATTCTCAGCATTACCCGTCAGCACATCGTCGAACAGAGAGCCTGTTAAGTTCTCTATGGAGACAAGCGTATCGCCTTCAGCATCACCGCCTGTGCCTGTCCCAAGGTCAAGGTTGACGTCCACCGAGAGAAGAGAATCCGCATAATCTGCTGTATCTGATCCTTCGCCGCCATCAAGAGCATCCGCTCCCGCCCCGCCGATTAATGTGTCATCCCCGGTTTCCCCAAAGAGTTGATCGTCGTTTTCGCGGCCGTCCAATAAGTCACTACCCTCAGCGCCGCGCAGAATATTGATGTCAAGATTACCAAATAATTGATCTCGCAAATGCGTCCCGGTTAAGTTCTCAATATTATTAAGAATATCACCTTGAGCGAACCCGCCTGCCCCAAGACGCGTGTTCAAATCGACCCGAACGCCAATATTGGATCCCGTATAAATAGCGGTATCATTACCCTCGCCGCCATCAAGGAGGTCACCGCCATCACCGCCATCAAGAATATCATCGCCTTCTCGGCCAAAAATATCATCATTCCCGACCAGACCTTGTATGGTCTCAGCAAATCGAGAGCCAATAAGAAGGTCACGGCGTTCTGTCCCCATAAGAGTATCAGCAAACACATCAGACGCTACGCCCTGAACAACGCCGCCATCTTGCGCACCGCCCGTATCCTCAATTGTGTAATCAAAATTGACATCACCAGAGTAATCCTCAGGTAATTCAACGACAATGAATTCGTCATTATAATAAGTTATATCGCCAATATTCGAATTTTGCGCAGAAATGAACTCCAAGGTTGGATCATAATCTTCGTCTCGATTATCGACATCAAAATCATTAGACATCATATCCGAAATACGAATGATGAGCGGCGTATAAAGCGTAGAGGCCGCTATATCAGTGACCGCCGTAGGCGCATCATTTACGGCCTGAAGATTGACAACTATCTCGCCAACATCTGTACCATCAAATCCGTCAGAAACGACGTAGCTTAGATAAATAACGCCGTTCACATTTGGAACTGTGGCGAGGTAAATATCGCCATCCTCATTAAACTCAAGCGTGGAAATACCTTGATTAGGTAATGCCGACAGACTGATAATGGATAATTCATCGCCATCAATATCTGTATCATTGGCAAGAATTTCAGCCACACTTATGGTCAGAGGGATATCTTCAAGCCCAAAGACAACATCATCATTGGCTACGGGCGGCGCATCTGAAACGGGTTCAATATAAACCGTGACCCGCGCAGATGAGACAGCACCGTCGCTATCTGAAATTACATATTGGAAAGACGCTTCGCCCCAGAAATCAGGATCTGGTGTAAAGACAATGTCTCCATTTGCATTAATTGTTGGCGTCCCATTCACACCCGCTTGAACAGTCTGAAGGGTTAATATTGTGCTATCAATATCGCCGTCATTGGCCAGCAAGTTGGCAAAGTCAATAATCAACGGCGTATCTTCGGTCCCAAACAAATAAAGCTGGTCATCATCCTGAAATGGAAGGCCGTCATAATTATCATCGCGTGCGTTAGGCGCGTCATTAACTGGGTTAATTTGAACTTCGACATATGCGCTAACGAAGTCTCCTTCACCGTCCGTGACTTCGTAGTAAAAACCTCCACGGCCAAAATAGTTATTATCAGGTGTGAATAGCACGACACCATTGGCAAATAGCGCGACCTCTCCACCAGTGGCACTATAGACACGCGTAACCGTCAGAGCTTCGCCATCACGTTCAATGTCATTGGCAATAAGGGCATCGACCTGAAAAGAGAGCGGCGTGTCCTCATCTGTTTCAAAATAATCTGCCTCAGGCTCAGGCGCATTATTGACAGGTTGAATCGTAATTGCGACGCTTGAAGTGCTCTGCTCACCATCAGGATCTTCAATCGTATAAGTGAGCGTAGCTGCGCCAAAGAAGAAAGCACGCGGGACAACAAATATCGTGCCGTCATCCTGCAAAGTCGCCGTTACATTTTCATTACCAACGACATTAATCACTGTGAGGACGTCGCCATCAACATCAATATCGTTCTGCAATAGCGCTAATGTATCTATCACGAATGTCTGGTCTTCTAAGGACGAGATACCGGAGTCAGCAACAGCAATGGGCGCATCATTTACAGCAAGGACAGTGAGCGAAACCGTGGCTTCTGCACGGCCGCCGGCTGGTGTATTGGCGACATAGGTAAATTCTGCATAACCATTAAAGTCAGCGTAAGGTATAAAGGTAATCTGCCCATTGGACGACAATGAGACTGTGCCATTCAAAGCACTATTGACGGAGGAAACAATCAGTAAGTCGCCATCAATGTCATTGGCCAAAATGCGATCAACATTAATCGTAAGGAAGCCATCTTCTGCAACCTCAAAACCACTATCATCGATAGCTGTCGCAGGCGGACGAACCCGCATATTAACTGTTGCTGTCGCCAGCCCGTTATTACCGTCAGAGATTGTATAATCAAAGCTAGCGGCGCCAATATAATCTTCATCACCCGTAAAGACGACATTTCCGTTCGCATCTAATTGGACAAAGCCATTAACGGCGTTGCTCACTGAAATTATCGTTAAGCTATCATTATCCGGATCAAAGTCATTTCGCAGTAAATCAGCCGTATCAATAACGGTTGGTACAGCCTGAACCGAACTAAAGAAGCCATCCCGCTCGGCGACAGGCGCATTATTTTCAAGCAGCGAGCGAACTGTATCCATTGACCAGATTACGCCATCAGAGAAAACGATTTGTTCTATGGTGTCATCAGCACGTTCACTTAACGTATTCAGTATTGTGATGCTGTCTTCACTATTACCTGCAAAAGAAATAACAAAGCCGTCATCCGCTAAGTAATAACGGGTGACACTTGCTTCTAGTGAGGAATATCCATTGATAATAACGCGGTCTTGATCACCGTTACCATTATCCTCAATTATGTCTCCGCCATCACCTGGGTTGAAGATGTAGTCATCAGATCCATCACCGCCGGTCAGGCGATCATTACCGCCCCTACCCTCTAAGACGTCATCAGAGTCAAAGCCCCAGATGGACTCATCGCTCAGCGTTCCAGCTGTGCGTAGAATTTCTACTCTGATATCGGAAAGAGTCCAATTTGTGCCATCCGCGAATGTTAAGGTTTCGATACCCGCATTATCGCTGCCGAGCGTATCTTCTACGATAAGAACGTCTGAGTTTTCATTTTCACCAGCGGCAAAAATAATAGCCAAATCCAAACCATTAGCCGGACTTCTTTGAATGGAAATGATATCATCAGAATTATAGTCCGTCAGGCGAACTTCGTCGCCTGAACTCGAAGATGAGTCAGATATTCTATCTTCACCATCACCGGCATTAAAGACGTAAATGTCATTCCCTGCGCCGCCATCAATAACGTCATTGCCAGAGCCGCCCGTAATAATATCGTCTTGGTCTGTACCAAAAATAACATCATCACGGTCTGTCGCAGCGTCAAAGAAAAGTTGATCGCGAATGGCTGCAAGTGTCAGCGTTTCATCGCTATCAGCAATATATATTTCCTCAATTTGGTCAGCAGAATTCCCAGATAATGTGTTCACGATTGTGATACGGGAACTGCCATCATTAAACCGAATGACAAGGTCATCGGAGCCCTCGGCTAGACGTGCAAAGGAAATTTCCTCGGATGTGTAACCGCGAATTTCTAATACATCCACCCCATCAGCAGATCCGTTATCGTCAATGATGTCATTCCCATCGCCGCGCGCGTAAATGTAATTATCACCTGATAGGCCACCAGATAATATATCATCCCCTAAGCCGCCCGACATGAGATCGACATTGGCGCTACCTGTCAGAATATCATTCGCATCACTGGCAGTGGTAACTGCAATTTGCGAAATGACATCGGCAATTGTTAGAACCGTACCATCCTCAAACTCAACACGTTCAATTTGGTCGGCGTTAGAGCCGCTAAGCGTGTTAATAATCTGAATACGGTCATTTGTGCCCGTAAAATTAACGATCAAATCCGTTGTAAAAATAAGATCTCGGGTAAAGGTAACGTCGCTTGGATTATAACCAACGAGCTTGAGAGTATCAGTATCTTGATAGCCATTATCATCAATAATGTCCTGACCGTCTCCGCGCTCGAAAATATAAGTGTCGCTGCCATCGGCGCCAGTGAGCCTGTCATCTCCTGAACCGCTAACGATTTCATCGCTGGAATTATAACCTACAATACGGCCGCCATCCGAACTGACTTGCGCGGCAATGGCCATATTGCGGACAGATTGGATGTCCCAAATCGTGCCATCATCAAAAAGGAATTGTTCGATTTGGTCTGCATTTGAAGACGGTAAGCCATTTATAATCGTAATTTTATCTGTCGTTCCTGTGAATGTTAGCACAAGATCGGATGGGCTGAACGGATCAGCAGCGACCGATACCTCAGACGTAAGATAGCCTTCAATTTTTATGACATCTGTATCTTGGTAACCATTATCCTCGACAGTGTCCTGACCAAATCCACGGGTAAAGACATAGGTATCAGAGCCGTCAGCGCCGATAAGCTTATCATTTCCGCTCCCGCCAAAAATCGTGTCAGCATAATTATAACCCGTTATGACACTTCCATCTGGATCGATCTGTTCTTCAAATACAAGGCTTCGAACCTCATTAAAATTAAGAGTCGTTCCATCGTCGAAAACAACTTGTTCAATATTATCTGCGTTGCTGGAGTTAAGAGCCCCAATGACTGTCAGTCGGTCTGTTGTACCTTCAAATTGGATAATTAGATTGCTGGTAAATAGCGGATCAAAGGAGAAGCTCAGTTCCGCGAGGGTGTAGCCCTCTATCTTTAAAACATCCGTATCTCGATACCCATTATCATTGATAATGTCTTCACCAGATCCACGTCCGAATACATAGGTATCGCTGCCGTCTAAACCCTGAAGAAGATCATTTCCTGCCCCGCCTGTTATTATATCGGCTGCTGATGTTCCTGAAATGATACCGCCATTTTCTGGAATTTGATTTTCTAGAACCAATGCACGCACTTCAGCGCTGGTCCAAATCGTGCCATCATCAAATTCGAAACGCTCAATCTGATCTGCGTTCGACGTGCTCATTCCGTTGGAAACGGTCAGACGATCATTTGAGGTCGTAAATGTGATCTCCAAATTATTTGTAAAGAAGGGGTTGTTTGACAGGATAAGCTCTGAAACATCATAGCCTTCTATCCGGATTACATCCGTATCCTGATAGCCATTATCATTTACGATGTCATTGCCAAAACCCCGCGCGAAAATATAAGTATCGCTTCCATCCCCGCCAATAAGGACGTCATCACCGGCGCCGCCTTGCAAGGTCTCATTTGTATTGTAGCCCTGAATAGTCCCGCCATCAGGCGATACCTGTTGGTCAATAATAAGCTGACGAATATCGCGAGCTGTAAAACTAGTGCCATCATCAAAAACATACTGCTCAATTTGATCATCAATATCGTAATTCAGCACATTGACGACTGTTATTTCATCCTCTGTCCCTGCAAAGCTTATAACTAAATTATTCCTTTGGACCGGGTCAAAGTTGAAGCTGACGTCACTGACATCATACCCTTCAATGCGTATAATATCCGTGTCGGCATAGCCATCGTCAAACACTCTGTCCTGACCGAACCCGCGCGTGAAGATATAGGTATCAGAACCATCACCCCCGGAAAGATAATCATTCCCAACATCACCACGAAGTATGTCCGAAGTGCTATATCCGTCAATACGAGACCCCGCTGGGTCAGTTAGATTTTCCAGTACTATATTGCGGACTTCAGCTGCTGTTAGAACGGTGCCATCATCAAAGACAAATTGCTCAATTTGATCATCCACAGATCCGTTGAGCTGGCTTAGAACTGTGATGGTGTCATCTGTGCCTGCAAATGTAATATTGAGATTATCTAGGCGCAATACATCGCGGTTAAAGCTGACGTCGCTTACGTCATAGCCTTCAATACGAATAACATCCGTGTCAGTATAACCGTTATCATTGACAGTATCTTGACCAAAACCACGGGTAAAGACGTAAGTGTCCGAACCATCATTACCTATAATATAGTCATTGCCGATGTCTCCTCGAAGCGTATCTGACGTGTTATAGCCATCAATCCGCCCTCCTGCGGGGTCGATAAGATTTTCCAAAACAATTATGCGAATTTGAGACGCCGTCAGAACTGTTCCATCATCAAAAACAAATTGTTCGATTTGATCGTCTGTCGATCCGTTGAGTTGGTTAAGAACCGTGATCGTGTCATCTGTACCCGCAAAGGTGATATTCAAATTGTCAAATCGCAATTCATCACGGTTAAAGCTAACGTCGCTGACCTCATACCCTTCAATACGGACAACATCCGTATCCTGATATCCATTGTCATTGACGGTATCTTGCCCAAAACCGCGCGTAAAAACGTAAGTGTCCGAACCATCATTACCTATGAGGTAGTCATTGCCGATGTCTCCCTGAAGCGTATCTGAGGTGTCATAGCCATCAACCCGCCCTCCCTCAATGTCGACAAGATTTGCAATCACAATTGCGCGAACTTCAGACGCAGTTAGAATCGTGCCGTCATCAAAGATAAATTGTTCAATTTGATCGTCGCGAGATCCATTAAGCTGACTAATCACAGTAATGACGTCGTCTGTTCCGGCAAAAGTTATATTCAAATTGTCAAAACGCAATTCATCACGATTGAAACTAACCTCGCTAACCTCATACCCTGCAATGCGGATAACGTCGGTATCATTATAACCATTGTCATTGACAGTATCGTGACCGAAACCGCGCGCAAAGAGATAGGTATCGGAGCCGTCACCCCCTAAGAGGTAATCGTCACCCGTGTCGTCACCCGGGAAAATATCCTCCGCTCCGCCATCAAGTACATCATTGCCATTCGTGCCCGTAATCTTATCAGCACCAGGAGACCCCGAGAATATACCAGTAGGCCCAGCCTCCGTAATTTCATTATATGTTACGGCAAATGTCGTCTCATCCGCCATGGTTTTAATATCTGTGCTCGTCCAAATTGTCCCATCGTCAAAAATGACTTGCTCAATACGGTCTCTGCCGTCAGCCAAGTTGTTTTCGAGGTAAATACTGTCAGTCGACCCCGTAAATGTTAACGCTACACTTGTCGTATAAATAGGATCACGCACTAAAATAACATCATCCGGCGTATAACCGTGAATGACTAATTTATCTGTATGGCCGGAATAATCATTACCCTCGTTGATAATGTCCTGACCATCACCAGCATTAAAAATATAGGTATCTGACCCCGTACTACCATTTAAGACGTCATTGCCGAGTCCAGCTTCGAGTGTGTTAGAGCCGCCATTTCCGATAAGCCTATCATCACCATCGGTTACGCCCGTAGCGATCGCCATTTCACGCAATTCTACGCTCGTCCAAACAGTCCCGTCATCGAAGATAATCTGTTCAATTTGATCACGGCCCGTCGCAACATTATTTTCAAGGTAGATACTGTCAGATGACCCAACAAATGTAAGTGTTAAGCTACTTGTATAGACAGGGTCTCGCACCACGATAACATCTTCAACATCATAGCCATGGATAACCAATTTGTCTGTGTGACCAGAGAAATCATCACCTTCGTTAATGATGTCCTGACCATCACCCGCATTGAAAACATAGGTATCTGAACCCGTACTACCATTTATGACGTCATTGCCGAGTCCAGCTTCGAGTATGTTAGATCCGCCATTTCCGATAAGCCTGTCATCACCATCGGTTACAGCCGTAGTGATCGCCATTTCGCGCAATTCTACGCTCGTCCAGACGGTCCCGTCATCGAAGATAATTTGTTCAATTTGATCGCGGCCCGTCGCCACATTGTTTTCAAGGTAGATACTGTCCGTAGAACCCGCAAATGTCAGTGTTACGCTATTTGTATAAACAGGGTCCCGCACCACAATGACATCTTCAACGGCGTAGCCATGAATAACCAATTTATCTGTATGACCAGCGAAATCACTCCCTTCGTTAATGATGTCCTGACCATCACCCGCATTGAAAATATAGGTATCTGAGCCTGTACCGCCGTCGATGATGTCATTACCGAGGCCGCCCTCAAATGTTTCGGCTGCGCTTGTGCCGATTATTACATCATCACCATCATAATCAGTCTGCGCCTCAACGAGCGTATTTAACTCGCTTGCGGAGAGGTATTCGTTTCTCACAAGAACATCAAACGTGCGCGCTTCTCCGCTTACCCAATTAGATTGTCCGGAAACGTTCTGAACGGTCGTCCAAGTGACACCGTCATCAGATGTTTGTATATTAAAATTACCAGGGGCTTGGAGGGGACCGTAAGAGCCCGGCCTAGGCATAATAGTAATTTCCTCAATGGATTGAGAATTCCCATCTCCGAAATCATAGGCGATCCATTCACCTGACCCTGTTGAAGACGAGGCCCACAAACTATTGAAGTTACCATCAATGGCGCTTTCGGCATGATGATCCACCGTGTTATACTCTGAACTCGCAAAAATTCGCGTTGCATCCGTGGCTAAGTTTTCCCCATCTCGCGTGGCCCTAAATTCGATCTCTGCTAACGCAGAGTAATTATTTAAAGCTGCGGTCTCAAGATATTCAACACGCCAATATCTAGCGGCAGGCGCTTCACCAGCATCAATAGCATCTTCGAATATAATGTTCTCAATCCCGAGGCCTGCAGTTAATTGATTGACCAATGTAATGCTGTCTGTTGCATTCCCGAATGACAATGTAACGGTGCTGGAATTTATGGAGGCTCTGTCGACAACCATGTCTTCAATGGCGTAGCCCCTGATTATGAGGGTGTCAGTTGAAGAGGTATTACTTGTGTCAATAATGGTATCAAAACCATCACCAGCATTAAAAATATAGCTATCGCTTCCCCCAGCATCTGTGATGAAGTCATTGCCCAAACCACCTTCAATAATATCGGATGCGGATGACCCAGTAATAATATCGTCGCCATCCGTTGATGGAATTTGGTTTACGCGCTGAATGATATCTGAATGAGATAAAATAGTGCCGTCTTCGAAGATAATCTGCTCGATATGGTCGTCATTATTCTGATCTAATGTATTGTAGATAAATACACTGTCGGAGCCTGTCGTGAAGGTTACAATGAGGTTATTGCCCTCTTTCGTCAGAACGATCTCGTCTGCCGAATACCCGTTAATCGTCAGGCTATCAGAGTCGCGATAACCATTATCATCAATAACGTCTTTGCCGTCGCCGCGGTTAAAGATATAATTGTCTGAGCCATCGCCGCCGCGAAGAATATCATTCCCCAGGCCGCCCTCTATATTATCCCCAAGGGTGGTACCCTGAACAACATCATCCCCATCTGTCTGGAGCTGACCAATCATCCGGCCTCTTATGTCGACTTCAGTCCATTCTGTTCCGTTATCAAATATGATACGTTCAATTTGACCGCCGCTAGAGCCATTTAAGGTGTCATGCAGGGTTATCCGGTCATTCGAACCCGCAAATGTGATGATGAGTGTTGAGGAGGAGGTCAAATCTCTTGTGAGAATAAGGTCGTCCTCACTATAACCATTAATAAAGAGCTTATCGATATCGTTGTAACCGGCGTCGCTAATTATGTCTTCGCCGTCACCGCGGTTGAAGACATAGTTATCACTACCGTCGCGCCCGCGCAGGAGATCATTTCCAAGCCCGCCCTCTAATGTATCAACAAAGTTAGTCCCATCAACGCGGTCATCATTATCGCTTAAAAGCTGCGAAAATAGATTTTGACGAATAGCTTCAGCGTTCCAAATAACCCCTGAATCAAATTCAATTTGCTCAATATGGTCTGCGGAGCCCCCATTGAGCGTATTCAGAATTGTGATTTGGTCATCAGACGTAGAGAATGAAACGATAAGCGTTTCCCCCGAACGGGATAACAGCACTTCATCTTCAGAATAACCCCGCAATGATAACGTATCAATATCGTTGTAACCATTGTCATCAATGACATCTATCCCGTCGCCGCGATTGAATATATAAGTATCGCTCTCATCTCCGCCGATAAGCGTATCGTTACCCAACCCGCCTATTAAGGTGTCATTTCCATCACCTCCGGAAATATTATCATCCCCGCCAAGGCCATTAATGATATCTGCGCTAGTTGTGCCGCCCAGCGTATCATCGCCCTCAGTCGTTTGTCCCAATGTTAGGCGCGTAATAACCTCATCAACAAGCCAGACTTGCCCATCTTCAAAAACAACCCGTTCAATTTGGTCGCTATCACTTCCGTTCAAAGCATTCGCAATTGTGATCTGATCTTCACTTGTCGTGAAACGGATAATCAACGTGTCCGGATGGGCTTCATCGCGGCTAAGCAGAATCTCGTCTGTTGTATAACCATAAATCTCAAGGCTATCTGTGTCTCTAAAGCCATTATCATTGATAATATCTTGTCCGTCACCACGGCTAAATTCATAAGTGTCTGACCCATCCCCGCCGCTAAGAATGTCATCACCGCCGCGCCCGATCAATGTGTTCGCGCCGTCTGTACCAGTTAATCGTTCATTGGCATCAGTACCTGAGCCCACGATGCTTTCGAGAATAAAGCTTCGGTCCCATGTAAGCCCGTTGCCTAGGTCAATGACTTCAATACCGCGCCTATTTAGCGTATCGAATTGACCCAAAATCTGGATCTCATCGCCTGTGCCTTCAAATACAATTCGAAGCGTATTTTCTGTAAGGCTCGGA
Organism: Hellea sp.; assembly: GCA_039977295.1. Lineage (GTDB taxonomy): Bacteria > Pseudomonadota > Alphaproteobacteria > Caulobacterales > Maricaulaceae > Hellea. The sequence goes on from JBDWDN010000009.1 coordinate 261,744, forward strand.
CGCGTTAGAATTATGTCTTCAGGGTCATATCCCCGAATAACGAGCGTATCGATATCAGAATCAGACCCAAAATCATCAATCAGATCTGCCCCATCCAAGCGTGAGAAAATATATGTATCTGAACCATATCCGCCATAGGTAAAGTCATCACCACGGCCGGCCTCAATAATGTCATCTGTTTCGAACCCGCGAACGCTATCGCCTTCATCACTGATCGAAGCCGCTAAGGCCTTTTCGCGCAATATATCGATGGACCAACGCACGCCATTCGCAAATTGGATAAATTCAATCGCGCTTGATCCCGCCGGGGATAATCCGTTTTTAATGAGAATTTGATCCGTGGATCCATTCACGTCCAAAATAACATCATTACTTGTCGCATCCGCCCTACGGACAGAAATATTTTCTTCGGCAAAGTCTGTTAGAATTAGAACATCTTGATCGGACGTTGATTGATCATCAATGATATCACGCCCATCACCGCTCGTATAAATATAGGTATCATTATCGTCGCCGCCAATCAGAAGGTCATCACCCTCACCGCCTTCGAGGCGATCAATTCCGCTACTGCCTTCAATAATATCATTTCCAGATGTCGATAACTGCTGAATTAAACCTGCGATGATCGACCGGAATTCTACAACGGTACCGTCCGTAAAATTCAGCGTTTCTATAACGTTATCGTCAGACAGGGAGAGATCGTCAGATAATATATCTTTGATGACTAAGACGTCATCTGAGCCAAAAAAGTGAATGACAAGATTAGCGCCGTCCCGAGAAAATTGTAGGTTTCGAGGCGCAACAAGATCGCCAAATTCAATGCGGTCAACACCGCCAGTATCCGTAATAGAGTCGCTGCCATATCCGACATTAAAATGATAAATGTCATCGCCATCTCCGCCTTGCAAGTCATCAGGGCCGACTCCGCCGTCAAGCACGTCATTGCGGTCGTCAAACCCATAAAGACGGTCAGCGCCCTCTGTGCCCTGTAAGAGTCTTTCGCGGATATCGTCGATGGTCCAAGAGGTGCCATCCGCGAACAAATAGCTTTCAATTTGGCGCGATGTAAGCCCTTCAATGATACGCAATTCATCCGCAGTTTCGTCAATAGAGAAAATAAGGTCTTCACCATCACGGCGAACAACTAATTCATCGGGAGAGACTAAAGACCCAAAAATAACGCGGTCCGTCGGATTTGCATCGTCTAAATCTGGCCGCTCGGTAATGACATCAAGGTCATACCCAACACCAAAAGCATAGCTATCGCCCCGGTCGCCACCAATAAGTTGGTCATCGCCTTGGCGGCCATCAAGAACATTTTCTTGATCTATAATGCCTTCAAGAACATCATCGCCGCGTCCGCCGCCTTCAATGAGAAGAAGCTCTTCAACATCAGAAATGAGGTAGAAGTTTCCGTCTGCAAAATCAAAGCGTTCAACACCATCACGGCCGCCGCCATTAAATTGCCCTAAAATGGTCAGCGTATCAGTTCTGTCGACAATGGAGACGACAAGGTCATTGCCAGACTTCGAAAATACAACATTTTCAATGGTGATATCGTCGCCAAATCGGACAACATCATCTGGCGTACTCCAACGCGATGTTAATAGGCGCTCATCAATAACGTCATCGCCATAACCAACATCAAATAAATAGGTGTCACCGTCGCTATAGCCGATAAGCATGTCATCGCCGCCGCGGCCATCTATCGTCTCATCCCAATTGGTGCCGTAAAGGACATCATCTCCGGATGTACCAACCAGATCGATATCGCGCGGCATGAAGCTGGTCCAAGGCACAGTAATATCGTCAAAAATGAATCGCTCTATATGAGAATCTTGATATCTGTCCCATTGCCCTTCCAATGTAACAGTCTCGCCTGTCGCATCTAATGTCAGGATCAGATTGTCTTTGAACCTTGAAAACTCCACATCTTGCACAGCAATATTTTGTAAGATTAACGTATCATAGCCAGCGCGTAAAAACCCGTTACCTGGGGTTGTCGGAACGGCGTCATAAATAACGTCATGTCCATAGCCTTGAGCGAATATATAAGTATCTTCATAGATTCCTCCCTCAAGCCGGTCATTACCGGCGCCGCCATCAAGAACATCATCCAGATCAAACCCATAAACGAAATCATCGCCATCTGTCGTTTGCTGATCAATAAGTCTGCGAGAGACATCGTAAATGTCCCAAACGGTTCCATCATCAAAGATGAAGAAGTTGATATTATCAAAATAGAAGTCGCCAAAAAGAATTGTCGAGGTCAGCTTGAATTGGTTTGTAATTTCAACGCGGTCATCAGTTCCGTTAACTTGGAACCCAAATGTCATGGAATCTGGGGCAGCACGGTAAAGCGTCAAGTCTGCAGCTGTTAATCCATCCGTAAACTCAAGGTAATCCACATCAACTGGCGGCGACCCAAAGACTGGGAAAGCGGTCGAATTATCTTCGATAATGTCATAGCCATAGTCTCGGCCGTAAATATAAGTATCATCCCCGTTCAGGCCGAAAAGGACGTCATCCCCGCCTTTGCCATCATGTGTTCCGGCAAGGTTAAAGCCAAAAATAACGTCCGAGCCTTCAGTGCCAGCATTATCCAATACCTGCTGCATGATTTGCTGTTCATCAAGGAAAGACCCATCCGTAAATGTCAATCGCTCTAAGCGGCCTGTGAAAACGGAGCCGAAGAATGGAATAGAAAACACATCAAACTGATTAATGACAGTTACGATATCATCTGTGCGGTTACCATCTTCATCAAGCAGATAAATTGTTAGATCATTTGAATCGCCTAGGCGCTCCAGATAAATATCCTCTGCGCGTATATCGCCTGTAAAAGTCAGGAAATCATAGGCTTCGAGCACAATATCATAGTTCTGCTCATCAATTGTATCGTGACCATAGCCGCGGCCAAATACATAGACATCAGAGTCTGCAAAACCGCGCAAAATGTCATTACCCAGACCGCCATCTAGATAATCATAATCTGGCGTTCCAAGAACGAGATCATCACTATCTAAGGGGTGACTTGTATTAAACGCAATATCGCGCTCTTCCCAACGCACACCATCCGCGAATGAGATTGTAACCATTTCAGTGTCATTACTGAGGTCGGCGCCCGAGAATGGATCAAGAATAACGCCTTCAAACTGATCTTTGATACGTAGAACATCATCCGTGCCAATGACCTCTAGGACAAGGTCCCACCCGTCCTTATAGGCATAAATTTCGTCGGAGCGGACATGGGAGAACCACAAAGTGTCAGCCGCGCGGGTGTCTTCACTAAGCGCCCTTTCGACATCTTGGATGACGTCCTGGCCAAAATTTTCACCGACAATATAGAAGTCTTTACCAGAGCCGCCGCGATAAGTTTGGTTACCTTCGCTCAGATAGAAATAGTCGCGGCCGCTCGTCCCGAAAACCTCTTCGACATCACTCGCATGTGTAATAATTTTGTCTTGATCAATCCCAAGAGCTTGCGCGACAGCAAAAATATCCTGAACACCCGCAAAACCGGAATTTTCAAAGGCCGCAATGATGAAGGTCAGCAGCGGAACTTCTTGGATCGTGCTAAATCCATAGTCAGGATAGACGACATCCAATATATCCGCCCATTCGCGCAGATATTGAATAGACAGTGGAATCGCCCCCTCTTCGGCATCAGGGTCATCCACAGGGGCATTATTGAAAATACTCTCAAATAGGGGCGCAAGACCCAAATCAGTTGTCGCAACAAATTTGTCTGAGCCCGGCTCATATGACAGCCCCGCAAAGACATCGGAGAGGCCGCCCTGCAGGCCAAAACGAACCGCGAGACCGCGCTCAACCGGCACATAAATATCAATCAGCAAATCCATAAATTGGATAGCTAATTCTATCGGGGTTAGGTCTAAATCTGCGCCGGGATCAATCTCATTATCAACCAGATCTGTGACCTGATAGCCCAATGTTCCGTCCACTGCGACTGTGGCTTGGAGAATCTCGGGTTGGAACTCAACGCCGTAAAGCGCCGTTGCAAAACGGAACTGTTCTGTCGTCAGAACTTCGGTGCGGTATTTACTGTCATCCGTATTATCGGCATCAAGCAATGTATCGAAGTTAATTTCATAATTGCGCAGAGAGAACCCGCCCGGGCGGCCCTCAATATCTTGCAGCTCAATCGCGCGGGCAAGGTTACGCGCCCACACATAAAATCCGCCCTGCGCGTCCTCGACATAGACAGAGAAATCCGTCGCAATACCGTCAACCAGCGACACCCCCACCTGATCAAACGGAAGCCCCGCAAATTCATTAAAGCTCTTGGATTCTACGCGCCACTCTTGGCCCTCCAAAGACGCAGATTCTAGGACCTGTTCCAGCGTAGCGCGCGCAATAACATTGCCATCGGCGTCCAATATATCTGCGCCGCTATTGAGCGTCCAATAGTTACCTTCGGCGTCTTCATTATAAATACCGTAATCGAGCACAACAGCTCGGCCTTCGACGAGCTCAATCAGATAAGGCGCGTCCGGGCGATGCTCTAAAGCGTCAGTCCGCGTTGACCGTGACCACATCTGCTCAATGCGCCACTCTCCACTCAAATCTTGCGCAAGCACATCGTCCAATGTGGCGCGCGCAATGACATTACCGTCAACATCCAAAATATCGGCGCCGCTATTGAGCGTCCAATAGCCCCCGCTCGCATCCTCTAGGTAAATCCCGTAATCTAGCGTCTGCGCACCATCCGCGCTAAAGAGGATAGGCGTCAACTCACGCGAGAGCGGATCAGCCGCCGCCCAGCGCGAGATAATATCCTCGGATTGCTGGCGCAGCGTTACCAAATCAGGCGTCGTCATACCGGCCAATGTCGGGGCTAGCACATCCGCTAATTCTAAATCATTGGACGCAGCAATCGCCAGAGTCGTGCTCCGCCCGCGACCCGTCGCGCTGACCTCTACGCCGTCGCTCTCGCCGCCTTCAATGCGGATAGCCGAACTGATCAGCCCATTATCACCACGATATTTGGTCCGCGTTGTATCGGTCTCAAAGATCGCCTCAAACAGATTTCCCGTTGTGCTGTCATCGCGCGTGTATGTTCCGCTTGCAAGCAAACGTGTTCCGCTGGCGAGTTCGCGGCCTTCATCTGTATCTCCAAACGCACCACCGCTCTCAGCGGTAAAGTCCGTGCCCTGTGTGCCAAGGCTTGTAATTCCCAGTTCTTCAAGCGTGAAGAGCTCACCCTCAGCGCCTTCACCCTTGCCATCACCATCCAAATCACGCCAAACGCGAATATCGCCATAGGCCGCATCCTGCGCGTCAATGACCCCATCCGCATTACCGTCCAAGTCAGCCAGCGCCGCAAACCCGCGCTGAATCTCACCAAAGGTATTATTTCCGCCAAAGAGCTCGGAAATATCGTCAATGAGACCATCTTGATTAAGATCAACCGCCAAAATACCGTCATCAGAGCCAACCCAGCCTGACCGCTCAGCAAAGAAATCATCATCATGATCGAAATAAGCACGAGAACTATTGAGCGCGATAGTTTCTATACCGTCACCATCAAGATCAATAATTAAAGGGTCGCGATCTGTACGCCACAGCAATGATTTAACATAAGTATCAAATTGCCTTAGGAAAAAGAGGATTTCTCCCCAAAAGGCATCAAAAATTGATATTTCTTCGCCATCATCCGCCCCATAGACCCGAAATCCTAGCCCTAAATCACCTTTATTTCCCCGAAAACCTCCTGTTTGGACGCCAAGGTTTGCAAGATTACCATTATTACCAAATGTAAATTCGGCCCCAAACTCTGAGGCATAGTCGTAATCTTGAACAACTGTCGAAATATCTAAAAGGTCAAAATCTTCGCCTTTGGCCGCCAAATAGAAGGCATAAAGAGCATTTAAAACAACGAGCTGTCCTGAGTCGGTCCCCGCATACCAATTAAACCAGAAAGTAGAGTCAACAACAAATTCTCCACCCCAGAAATTAGAGCCCCCGACCAAAGGATAGCCAAAGAATGAAATAAAATCGACAGGGTCAGCATCCATGATAAATGCACCAGGCGACCACCAGAACATGTCTGACTCAGAATCCGATGTTTGGTTGGCAGCCGAGTCAAGAGCATTGCCATAAAGTTGAGCTGCACGCGTTCCGAAAGAAAAGAGTAAATCTTGCCCCTCGCCACCAATAAGGACAACGCCAGCTCCATTCCCGCTGGTTAAAACATCATTCCCTGGACCCGCGTCCAGAACTAAACGGATATCTGTTTCTGCAATTGGCCCATGGATTTGAACACGTTCATCTTCAGGTAGCGCTTCATTTCGAGCGGCTTGGTCGCGATCAGCCTGATTGATATATTCACCCTGGAAGATATATCGCGGATTATTTGCAACAAGAAAGTCATCTCCCTCACCGCCCAGGGCAATACCGCTGGACCGGATCATGAATATTTCATCATTACCAGCACCACCGTCTATAAAGGCATTATTGGTTCCATAGAACCTTTCATTTATATCAGTACCTTCAAGAGCATCCGGCAATGAAATATCGCCTGTATCAATCAGGAATGCCGTTTCACCAATTGTATCCAAGGTCGGAATCTGAAAATCTTTATCAAATGTTTCGTAAAACACGCTCAATATCGCTGTAATTTGCGCCTCTAAGCCGTTTCCGATGTCTTCTATAATTTCACCCGCTTCAACAAAGAGAGGGACAAGATCAGCAGCAATCTTACCAATAAGTTCTATACCGTTTAAAATGGCATCAACAGCCCCATAAATCGCCCAAGCCGCACCCACGAATATTGCTGCAGTAGTCCCAAAGAAATATGCAGCCGCTGCAACAGAAATCGAAATGACAACCGCTGATAAAACCGCACCAACACCGAATTCTAAAATCGCATCTCCAAGGTCAGACCAATCCCCTGTTGTCGCGCCCTTCTTTAGAGCGTCATAGGCAACATTTAAAAATTCAACAGCATCGCCAAGAATACCACCACCCGCTCCAGTAACCATTGCATTAGCGGATTTTTTGACTTCGTTGAAAATAGGCTCACCAAAATCACTGAGCTTGTCTAAAAATATACCAGCATTGTCAGAGGCATATGTTAGCAAGCCATCAATTCTCGATAAAAGCGCGTTAAGGGCTTCATCACTAGGGAGCGGTACGGCACCAGACGTATCAGCCCAGAAACCCCCAAAAACAGAAGAAGCGACCTCAATAAACCCGCGCAACCCAGCATCCGGCCCGCCCGCCGTTTTATATAAATCCGCGATAAGCGAAATCGAAGCAGCCGTTCCGTGCCCGGATGCAGACCCATCCGCTCCGGCAACAGATAAATTCTTAAGAGCATTATCCAACTGCCCTGTTTCAAGGATGCCCTGCGCGTTATCATACAACGCTTGCGATGTCTGATTTCGCAAAGCGCTATTGTTGCCATTACCATCAATAGGCGTAGCATCATATGAAGTTTTATATGCATCTATGCTGGCAACATCAGCAGTTGAAAGCGTTGCGTAATCTACATTGTTAGTCCCATACTTTGTGACTTTATGACTATCCCATAACCCCTTAAAGGTGTCCGCATCAGTTCCAAAAATAGGCGTATCCACGTTGTTATTAATGTCCGTCACAAAACGGTGAAAATCAAAAACAGCGCGCTCTTTGACAGCGGCACTCCATCCTCTTGCATCTGCCAATATCGACATGCGAGAGAGAGTATCTATGACAAACTGATTATACCCCGAATGGCCGCCGCCTTTTCTACTATCATGTGTATTAAGTCCAAACCCGGAGTTTAAAAATGCGGCCCGGATATGCTCCGGCCCTTGTAAAATAGCATCTCGAGTCGTCGCATTGATCAACAAAGCGATTTTGTTATCTTTCGACTCAACGTTGAAGCCAATTGAACTGAGGAACGCCTTAGCATTTAGAGCACCCTCAAAGGTGCCAGAAAAAATCTGTAAAGGGAAAATATGTTGGATTTCGTACCCAAAAATACGCGCATTGGACTCACTCGTCATCGCTTAATTCCCAACCTCAAAAACACGGCATTTATTCAATCTTAAGTCCGGCTTTATTTTTACTTTTTGAATAGCATGAGCTAGCCGCTCGCTCATAAAAAAAATGGGTGAAAGCCTTGTCTCATACCATAAATCAGCGCCAATAAGCGCTTGTTCGGAGACAGCAATATCCTTATCTCCAGCATAGCTGTTAAACCACAATTCAATGCCGTCCCGCTCAAGATTCAAAAGCTCATCAACTTTACGACTTTCTTGTGGAAGAAAACTGTCTTTTTGAGCCCCAAAGTTTAGTAAGTAAAAGTCGTCCTGTAGGGGTGTCTCTTTATCCGCTCCATAGATCGTATAGGGCACTAGTCCGCCGTCTCCCAAATCCATCCCAGATAATATTTCTGCAAGCAGCCCCCTAACAACGAGAAAACCTGCAACAGGAAATAAGTCTTTGGCTTTTTTAAAACTTTTTTCGCAAAAAACGTAACTGGCTTCGGGCATTTCTTTGCGTTTAAGAGATTCTCCCTTATTATGTCTTTTCATATTTTGCAAAACATCATCAGGTAATGCCGGCTGCATATGCTTGCCTAACTGCCAATCATGCTCATAAAATTTATGAGCAAGACCAAGCTTATCCCCAATGCGGTAATCACCTTTAACGTCACACATCCAAACTTCGTTCATGTCATTCACCTTTTGACTTGGAGACTAATTTCAGCTTCTTCCATGCAATTGAGCATGTGCCGGCGACAAATATCAAAACCGTAATCAGGGCTGGAGGAGACGTTATTTTTTTACGAAAAACTTCACCAACGATTTCAGGCCTGTAAAGACTGGCATAAATAAAAATCAGCACCAAAAGCAATGCTATAGATATAAAAAACACTAGAAAAAAACGCCGCATAACCCCCAATATCCCATTTATAACACAACGCTATCCCGAATCCCACAGGTTGTAAAATGAATCTTGAGCGAAATATGAGAAAAATGCGGTTTTAGAGTGTATAAGACGAATGAACGGTTAAGGCCTCTCTCCATGGGAGATTTGTTCAACCGCATAACCACATGCAACTACACAAGACATCCTCCTTAACCCAAATTTCACCCCCTACCCGTTAAGCGGGCGCATGACCAAAGATCGCCAAAAGTTAACCCGCTATATCATCCTTGCCTGCTCCCTCTTGGTTGGGATTTTGATATATGCTGTCTTTTCTCAATTTACGTGGAAGATGGCCCTCATCTTTGGCGCGGGGTTTGCGGGGCTCAGCTATTTTATGCTTACGCTCATTATGAATTACTACTTCGAAGTTGAGGCCGCGAAAAAACGTCAGTTTAAACGTAAGGTCGACTTGCAATCTCAGATATTGGGCGCTCTCTCGGATCAGGTAAATCGACAGGGGTCCAATTCATCACAACTGGCGGAGACACGAAAAATCGTACCAGAGCTAAATCAGCCGATTGAGCAAGCGGCGCAGGCTTTGGCGCGCCCAGCTTTAGGCTTTCATGCCTTACAAACAACAGTGCAGATCTCTGACTCAAAGACGTCTTGGCTGGGCGGCTTGCCTAAACTAGCCCCTGGTTTTCAATGGCCCATCGGAACAGATCGCAATAATAAAAATGAAGCCTTTATGCATTTTTTGGCTCAGATTGATTGCTCGTCCCTACCTCACGAACCGTCAATGGGGCTTCCTCAAGAGGGCTCCCTCAGCTTTTTCGTAGATTTCGAGTCTGTGCCTCAACACTGCGCGGTAATATATCAGATGTCATCCGCCAACGCAGAACACATCCAACCCCCTGCTGGTCTTAGGCCGATATTTCCGCGCAAGAAGATTGACGCCCTACCCCAGACTTTCATTCGTCCGGTAATCTTTAACGCTCTACCTTCATTTGACCATCTATTTGGAACAACACATTCTAACCCTTATTATAAAATCCCAGAGTGGGAAGAAGAGGAGCTCGAAGACGCAGCCCTACGCTTGGAAACGCAGCATAGGCAGGCTTTCGATCACGCCTTACAAAGCGCAGGCATAGATTTACCGCCAGAGTTTAAGCAACTCGAACCTAAGGTCACCGTTCAATCAGGGGGCTGGGCACGTGGCAGCCAAGGGGATTTACCGTCAAATGATAACGATGTCGTTCTATTGAGCTTAAGCTATGACGAGCAAACCAGCATTGTGTATGGTGACATGGGAGATATTAATTTCGTAATGACCAAAGAAGATTTAAAGACCCGCAATTTCTCCAATGTTCGCGTAATTATTAATGGCTGACGGTTTGGACGTTAAGGTCAATCCATTGGAACTATTTCCTGCGTATCAATTAGATCTTCCGGGGAAAATGTAACACTCAAATAGTTAGTATTCCTTTGAGAAAGCCCCCAAGCATTGATCTCTTAATTCAAGTCACAGGCTCTAAAATTGTGCATTTCTTGAAATTCCACGAAAGTTTATCAACCTGGGTCAGTAGATTTTAAAAACGAATTCGGAGCACGTTGAAAAGTAGATTGGTATCACCATCGGGGAAAGCAAACATTAGAGCTCTCCCGTGCGTTGCCAGATATCACAAGCCCCAAAGCCGCCTATCTCCTGAACCCTATCGTGAAAGGCCTCAGAAATAAAAGGAGTTGAACCTAGATCAAAGCCATATTCCCCCCAAATCGCACGCCCTTCTATTTTTTCTTTACTTACAAAATATCTGTAAGGCTCTTTCAGGTTCTGTGATGCTTTCTCCGGCACAGCACTAAACTTATAAGCAAATAGTTTATGCCGTTCTTCGGGAAGGCGGCGCACATAAACATCACTTTTATCAAGATCAAGTGATTGAACATAAGTGCATACATTCAAGATGTAATAGGGCTGCGGAGGCGTCTGGTCATCTGTCATCAAAAGCTCAACTAGAAAAAACTGATGCACTCCCGGTTCAAATTCCTCGATCAGGTCGACAATAGTTTGAGATACAAGAATACCGCAATCAGAATACATAAAATTGTGAAATTTATTCTCAGGAACAGGACAGGTCATCCGGTAAACAGAAGACGGCTTGGGATATCTAAGCCCCATCACGTAAGGCAAACGAGATATAGGCGTTTTCACAATCTCTTCTTGAAAAAACCTTAGGTCTTCATCATTTTCCGCCTTACTTTCAGGCGTTAATTGTATGAAGTCACTATATTGGTTTTTGTTATATGCGCCTCTAATAATATACGCCATTAAGCATCATCGCCAATTTCACCCTCTTAAGTCTTTACGCTATCCCGAATCCCACAGGTTGCAAAATGAAACTTGGGTGAAATATGAGAAAAATGCGGGTTTAGAGTGTATAAGACGAATGAACGGTTAAGGCCTCTCTCCATGGGAGATTTATTCAACCGCATAACCACATGCCACTACACAAGACATCCCCCTTAACCCAAATTTCACCCCCTACCCGTTAAGCGGGCGCATGAGCAAAAACCGCTATCTAAAAATGCCGCACGAATATGCTCTGGGCCATGTAAAATTGCATCGCGGGTAGTGGCGTTTATGAGCAGTGCAATCTTGTTGCTCTTTCCCTCAATATCAAAGCCGATTGACGTAAGAAACCTGACTATGGCTTCATTTTGAACGCTACCGTTTATGATTTCTCGAGGAAAAATATGTTGAATTTCGTAGCCAAAAATGCGGGCATTGGACTCGCTTGTCATTGCTTAAGCCTCTATTCCTATCACGCGGCATTTAACTAATGATAAGTCTGGTTTTATGTTTGCTTTTTGGATTGCCAGAGCTAGACGTTCACTCATGAACATCATCATGCGAAGCTTGGGTTCGAACCATAAATCAGCTCCTCTCAGAGCGTCAGAACTAAGGGCAATGTCGTTATCATTCGCATATTTGTTATTCCAGACTTCAATACCATGTCGCTCTGATGTAAAAAATTCACGTACCTTCTGACTTTGATTAGGAAGAAAGCTATCTTTCTGCTCCCCAAAATTAAGTAGAAAAAACTCTTCTTCAAGTGGGGTCTCTTTATCTCCCTCATAGATTGTGTAAGGAATAAGCTCTCCTTTCCCCAAATCCATATCAGCCAATATTTCTGCCAATCTCCTCCGGACAACTACAAAACCACCTGCATAGAAAAAATCACCTATGCGACTAAACTTCTTTACGTCGAAGACATAGCTTGCTTCAGGAAAATCATGACGCTCAAGAAATTCCCCTTTTACATGCCGCAAACCAGCCGCATGCACTTCGTCAGGTCGTAAAGGCTTTTCAAATTTCGCTGGCTCCCAATCACGGTCAAAATATTTGTCGGCCGTACCTTGTTTATTGCCAATAAGGTAATTTGTTAGAGCGCTACTCATCCAAACTTCGTTCATGTCATTCACCTTTTGACTTGGAGACTAATTTCAGTTTCTTCCATGCAATTGAGCATGTGCCGACGACAAATATCAAGGCCGTAATCCGAGCAGGAGGAGAGGTTATTTTCTCAAGAAAAACTTCACCAACGATTTCGAACCTGTAAAGACTGGCATAAATAAAAATCAGCACCAAAAGCACTGCCATCAATATAAAAAACACTAAAGTAAAACGCCGCATGATCTCCTATTTCACCCTTTTGAAACATCATCAAAAATCAACGCTGCAACCGCACTATAACTGCCGCCATTGCCTATGGTTACATCTACGAAAAGCTAATTAATCGTAGGCTTTTTCGCCTTTGATTTGGCTTTTGTTTTCGCCGCGGGTTTGACCGTTGTTTTGACCTTAGGCGTCTTTACTTCGGCTTTCGGCGCGGCTTTTTCAGCCTTCATTTTGCCAATCGGTTTCGCGCCCATTTTTTCCAGAATATCATCCCCCAACATGCGCTTGATGATTGGGTGGAGGCGTAGCTGTCCTGCCTTTTTGCTGAGGTCTTTCGCGTCTAAAACTTGGCGGAAATTGGCGATGACGGCGGCGGAGAGTTGTTGCGACGGGGCGATGACGTCTAGTAGCCAAATGATGTCACCGCTATTCCAATCCGTAGGGGCGAGCTTGACGGGGAATATGCCAGCGCCGGCTTGCTCCCGGATTTTAGCGTCTACTTCGGGCGAGACACTTGCCCATATTGCAAGGCCGAGTAGCGGCGCTGTCAGGCTATCGCCGCGGCCGGCGGTGTCTTTGGGCTGCGCTGTTGCAATGGCGATCCTGTCGCGCATCAAGGGCGCGAGGCAAAAGCCCTGTAAATCACCTATTGTCTGATGTGCATAGCGCGGCACGCCGACAAAGCTAAGCACACATTGACCCAAACGCGCCAAAACCGTGTCGCGCATTTGGCCAATTTCTTTTTGCATTTCCGGCGTCAATTGCGGTTTCGTTTTCTCGGTGTCGCTCATTATCAGTCTCAATATGGTTTCAGTGTTTTCAACCTATCGTTTAGCGCGGCGGCGCATAAAGGCAAAGGAATAATACCAAGACACTTATATGAAATTTTGTGATGTCCTTTGTCCTTATACCCGTCAAAAAACCACTCAACTTAAGGACATAGGTAAGGTGGAGGGTTCAGACGAAAGAAACAGATATTGGGATTATCAGCGCCGTATTTTCACGCAATAGTTACGCCCAGCCCTCGATTTGCTCTGGCTTCATCCAGCACGCATGAAATCCAACGGGAATGGGATGAGGCATTTTGGCCCGCGCGACGGGGCCGCGATTAATATCGAGCGCGTCGAAAACCTGAAGCTCTTGCACCTTTGTTTTATCATTCCACATGAAGGTAATGACATAGCCATGGTCTTCGCTGCGGGGGTTATCGGCCGGGGCAAACCAAGGTTCACTATACCAACAATCTTTAGGCCCGTCCGTCCAATTGCCAAGGCTTTCGCCTGTATCCGTGTTGAACTTTCTGATACCGGTCCAGTGCAAAGTCTTAGGGTTATGATCGACTAAATAAGCAAACTCGTTCCTGCGTCCCGTGCGAGAGGTGTCATAGCTTGGAAATTCGCAATTATGATCAGCGTTAAGGCATTCTTCTGAGCCCTCGCCTGTTTTCATATTCATACGGTAACGCCAAAGCCTTGCATCCATGCCAAGATGCGCAATTGTTTTTGCAGTGCGGCGCTCATCAATCGTGCCGTCTTCGTTTTTGACGGGCATAAAGCGGCAGGCTGTCATAACAACCTCGTCGCCCTCTTCCCAGCAGTTAATGACGTGGTAGAGGAAACAGGGTGAGAATTCGAACCACTTAATCTCGTCAGACTTGCCGTAACGCGGGATAACGCCAAAACGCGCTTTCATAGAGGCATTAAACCGAATTTTATGACGGCCCGCCGCAAGCGCCGCCTCGTCGTGATAGACAGGTAGGTCGTGTAAGATGGAGTAGTTTTCTGAAATGCCCATATCATGAGGCAAGCGGTTACCCGGGAGGGTAATAGGAACGTGATGAACAAGCTTTCCAGTCTTATCGACAACGCCGTAAGCCATGTAGGGCGCATGGTCGAAATAATCAAAGAACATCATTTCGCCCGTGACCTCATCAATTTTTGGATGGGCAGACACGCCCTGCCCTGAGCCTTGCGCGCCATAATCCGCGGCCTCAATTGTCTCTAATGTTATAGGGTCAATCAAATGGGCTTTGCCCGCCAGATACCATGTCGCCACGGCTTTACCGGCGTGACCGATGATGTCTGTATTTGCGGCATCTGCCATGGGCATATCTTCCCGGCCTTTGAGCGTAGAATGAATACCCCAATGGGTTTCTTCGCCTTTGGCGTCATTGGCGCGCCAGCCTGCGGTCCGCACCCATTTATTGCGGTAGGTAAGTTTCCCATTTTGAAATTGCGCGGCATGGATCATCCCGTCGCCATCAAATGGATGATAGAGACCTTTGGGTTTAAAGCGCGGATTAGGTCCATTTCTCAAATACACGCCATTTAGATCTTCGGGGATTTTGCCCTCAATAGGTAAATTCGTCAGCACTTCTTCCTCAAGAACTGGCGCAAAAGGGCCTGTGAGCATCGGGCCATGTTCATGCCCAAAAGGAGCATCAGAGTGTTTAAATGGAGCGTTCATTTTAGGCCTAATAAGTGAGTATGGTTATGCAAGTAAGATATAGCCAAAAATACGCAATTTAGCAAGCGGCGTCATATTCACGTTTTAACCTATCTATAATTTGCTCGGCAGGCTGGATCTGAGTGACACTACCTACGCCGTGTCCCGCCGACCAGACATCTCGCCAGGCTTTGATTTGGCTTTGAGAATTTGATAAATCCATCCCTGATCCCGCCGCCATATTATACGGATCATATCCCATTTTTTCCAGCGATTGCCGAAGATAGTAAGCTTTAGCTCCTGTCAACTGATCGCTGAGAACGAGGTCATCGAACTGCGCTTTGACAAGCATTGCCTTATAGTCTGCGCTCGCAATACTTTCTTCGGCCGCAATGAAGCTCGTTCCCATATAGCACAGGTCAGCCCCTGCGATCTCTGCCGCCCTAATAGCCGCGCCCGTTCCTATACCGCCCGCGAGGACAATCATCCCGTCAAAGAAGGACCGCACTTCGGAAACAAAAGCAAACCCCGACATGTGGCCCGTATGCCCGCCCGCGCCCGCGCTCACCAGCGCAAGCCCGTCCACGCCTTTTTCAGCCGCCTTACGTGCATATCGGACGGAATTCACATCCGCTATGACCTTACCGCCATATCTATGCACAACATCTAATACGGGCTCAGGACCCCCGAGAGCCGTAATCACAATGCCTGGCTTATGACTTTCTATAAGCGCAATTTCATCCGCCAGCCGGTCATAACTGCGATGGGTGGTGAGATTGACCGCGAAAGGCGCATCACTCTCTGCGGCGTCTCGGCCAAGCTCATCGAGCCAGCCATCTAATGTCTCGATTGTTCGTGCATTGGGAAAGGGAAAAGCGCCTATGACGCCCGCCTTGCAACAGGCCTGCACAAGTTTTGGCCCTGAGACTAAAAACATAGGCGCGGCGATGACAGGGAGTTCTAGAGTAGGAAAAATAGAAGAAGGCAATGTCATAGAGTTCCAATTTTACTTTCATAAACATACTAACTCTTGCGGTCAGCTTTAGCAATGGATAGAGTTAATTAGGGTCTGCCCTCAATTTAGGAATTTATTAAGATATGGGTCAAATTTATTCAGGTCTAGGAAAGAAAGTGAAGCTTTGCGTCCGCAAGGCAAGCTTTCTTGACGACGAGATGGATAAATTTGGCCATACCTCTGTGCATTCTGCGTTTCATACGCAAATTGCACGAAGGCGGGACGCTTTTGCCCCCCGCTCGCGTCGAAAATGCTCGAAATTGCAAGCAGTTCCTTGCGCTTTTCTCCTAATCGGGAGGCAAAATCGTCTCCGTCTTAACAATTCCCTAAATTGAGGGCAGACCCTAGAACGGAGACTGTGATGCAAAAAAAGATCTACATCCTTGGGGGCTCTCAAACTGATTTTTCTCAGAATTGGAGCCGCGCTAATAAATCACTCTTCGACCTATTTTCCGAGGCCGTTACGGCCGGGCTAGATAACGCCAAAGTTGAGCCCAAAGATATAGAGGTCGGCCATGTCGGCAATTTTGTCGCCGAGCTTTTCACAGGGCAAGGCATGCTGGGCGGTTATTTCGGACATGTACATCCTGATTTTTCTGGCATGCCCGCCTCGCGCCATGAAGGGGCCTGCGCCTCTGGCTCGCTCGCTATCCTCGCGGCAATGGCTGACCTTGAAAGCGGGCGCTACAAGACGGCTTGCGTCGCTGGTGTAGAGCTCATGCGAAATGTGCCTGGGCATATAGCGGCTAAAAACTTAGGGGCGGCCGCTTGGGTCGGACGCGAAGCTTTAGGCGCAAAATATCTCTGGCCTGCCATGTTTTCGGATTTATGCGATGTCTATGAGGAGCGCTACGGCCTTAACTACGCCCACCTATCAGAAATTTCTAAAAACAATTTTGCTAACGCGCGAAACAACCCGAACTCTCAAACCCGGAAATGGGACTTTACTGAGAAAAGCTTCACACAAGATAATGACGCGAATCCCGTCATTGAAGGTTGGATGCGCAAACAAGATTGCGGACAGGTCACGGACGGCGCAGCGGTTGTGATTTTAGCGGCTGAAGAGACAGCGCTCGAGCATGCAAAAAAGCACGATTTAAAATTAGAAGACATCCCCTATATCAAAGGCTGGGGGCACACGACCGCCCCACTAATGATGCAGACAAAAATGGAAGAAAGCGCCTCTGAAAATAATCGGGGCGGCTATGTCTTCCCTTGGACCCGCAAAGCCATAACAGATGCTTATGCCCGCGCTCAGATTTCTGGCCCCGAAGCCCTAGACGCAATTGAGACACATGACTGCTTTTCCATAACCGAATATATGGCCATCGAACATTTTGGCCTCACAGCGCCAGGCGAGGCTTGGAAGGCTATCGAAGAAGGCCGTATCAGCATGAGCGGGGATTTACCCATTAATGCGTCTGGCGGCTTGATTGGTCTGGGCCATCCCGTCGGCGCAACGGGTGTGCGGATGATGCTAGACGCGGCTAAACAAACCAGTAATCGCGCGGGCGATATGCAGGTGGAGGGGGCGAAAACGGTCGCCACCTATAATGTTGGCGGGTCGGGCACGACCAATGTATCCTTTATCGTCAGCACAGTATAATTAGACACGACGTTTACATATATGACGCGCTGCGCACGCCGCGGGCCAAAGGCCGTCCGGCCAAGGGAGAACGGCCTGGAGGCGCGCTATCCGGCATTCCCCCGCATCAGCTTGTTGTTGGCCTGATAGAAGCCCTAGAGCGGCGCAATCAAAACTTATCCAAACATGTAAATCGGCTTTCACTTGGCTGCGTTGGGCAAGTCGGACCGCAAGGCGGCCACATCGCTCTGGTTAGCCGCCTCGCCTCGCAGCTCAGCGATGATGTTGCGGTTAGAACCCTAAATAATTATTGCGTTTCAGGCCTTAGCGCTGTTTTTGACGCCGCTTTATGGCTTGGGTCAGGACAAGCTGGCCTAGCGCTTGCGGGCGGCGTTGAGAGCCTGTCGCAGGTTGGGTTTCTTGCCGATAAGGCCAGTTATTATAGCGACCCTGATCACATTAAAGACCTGAAATGGGCCCCTCCCATTATGGGCGCAGAACTTATCGCGACGCGCGAGGGATTTAGTAAAGCCGATTTAGACGCCCTCACCCTCACCTCTCATCGGCGCGCGCATGCGGCATGGGAAAGCGGGTTTTATGAGCGCAGCGTTGTGCCCGTAAGGGGAAAGAACGGCGAAACCCTCATCGCCCGAGACGCGCTTATTCGTCCTGACTTAACGGCTGAAAAACTCGCCTCGATGCCGCCTGCTTTTGCCGCGCAGGGCGAGATGGGATTTGATGAAATGATGCTATCTGAATTCCCAGATCTGGAGAAAATTGAGCACATACATTCTTTCGCCAATTGCCCTGGCATGGCCGATGGGGCATCTCTCATCGCCTTAGGGTCGAAAAAGGCAGGAGACGCGGCAGGTCTTAAACCGCGCGCCCGCATCATTGACTTCATAGAGACCGCAGATGACCCTGTCCTGCAATTAACCGCCGGATTTAAAGCCATGGAAACCCTGCACAGCAGACACGGTTTAACCCCCAACGACATAGACCGCTATGAATTTATGGAAGCCTTCGCGGCTCCGCCTCTGAAATTTTTGCGTGATTACGGCGTTGATAAAAACAAGGTCAATGTGAATGGCGGTCACCTTGCGATGGGACATCCTATGGGCGCCACGGGGGCCATATTACTGACAAGCCTGTTATGTGAATTGGAACAGTCAAAGACACAAACAGGCATGGTCATTGCGCAAGCGGGCGGCGGTATTGGCGCCGCTATCATGATAGAACGGATGTCTTAAGGGTATAGGTTTTGAGCCTAGGAAATAATGTCTTCTAGCTGCTTGCGAACAACCTTATTCATCGCATTCCTTGGTAGAGCCTCCATGATATGCAGACGTTCTGGCCATTTGAACTTGGCCACTTTTTTCTCATCAAGATAATTTTTTATATCTTCTAAAGTCACGCTTTGCCCCTCGTAAGGGACAACCACAGCGCAAATCTTTTCGCCCATAATTTTGTCTGGATAAGCCGCTACAGCGCCTTCCATGATGGCGGGATGCGCCACCAAAAGTTCATCCAATTCCTCGGGCGAAATATTAACGCCGCCCCTCACGATGAGCGCCTTACATCGCCCTATAAATTGGTAAAACTCATCATTATTACCCGCGATTTCAAATAGATCGCCCGTTCGGAAATAGCCATCTTCCGTAAAGGCTTGGGCGTTATCCTCGGGTGATTTATAATAGCCATCAAAAACAGTCGCCCCGGTTATGCAAAGTTCACCGACCTGCCCTGGCTTATTAACTTCATTTCCGCTTTCCAAATCGAGGAGTTTGGTCTCGAGCCTGTCATGTATTCGGTTAGGCCATTTATGCTCTTTTCGTCCAAACCTTGGAAAGAATAAAGCTCTCTCAGCGCAGTCCGGAACTTCCCTAGGGCTGCTTAATAAAGCGGAGCCCTCATTAGACCCAAACACATTAATGACATCAATATCGAAATCTTCTTTAAAGCCTTCAATCATATGGGGGCTGAGCGGCGCGCTTCCCGAGCCTATGATTTTCAGTTTCGACAAATCAAACCCCGCTTTGATTTGCGCCTTGGTCTCTAACAATCGGTTGAGCAGCGCAGGCGGAGCGAGCGTATAAACAACATTCTCATTCTGAATCTGTGACAGATAAACCGTAGGATCAAAGGGGTGATGCAATATCATTGTGCCCCGATTTTTAAGCCAGAAATATAGAAACCCGCCAATAGCGGCCATGTTAATAAAAGGGAATGGATTTAAATAAATCGAGCCCTCAGGCAGATTGACTGAATCTTCCACAGCTAAGGCTGATGCCAGCCATTGATTATGACTACGCGGCACGCCTTTGGAGCGGCCAGTTGTGCCAGATGTCCAGCAAATTGTAAAAATATCATTCGGATCTAGGGAGAGGTTTTTTACATAAGCGAGATAGTCTTCATCAGCTTTACATTCGCCCTCAAGGTTAAAGTCATCCGCCCCCCAAAATAATGACTGACACGTTTCCGGTAAGGCCCCAGACTGAACCTCTCCAAAGGATTCACCCCGGAAATTTCTAAATGCAATATAATGATGCGGCTCGATCACCTTGCCAATATGCTTAAGTTCAAATTGTCCATATTGCATGGCCACGGGGCTCACAATCAGTCCGAGTTTTGCCGCCGCAATATACATCAAGACGATCTCGACAGTATTTGGCATTTGCACCAGAATGATATCGCCTTGGCGAAGCCCCGCTTTGAACAGCCAGCTTCCCACCTTATCGACAGCATCCGTCAGCTCTTCATAGGACAGCTTCATTGGGGGCCCGCTGACAAAATCATTGCGATTGCTAGGGTCAATTATAGCCGGCCTATCTATTCCCTCACGAGTTACTGTTTCAAAGATATTTTGCAGCGTGTCATTTTCCCACCACCCTTTTGCAGAATAGTTTTCAATCCGGTCACGAGATGATGTTTGCATAAAGGCCTCTCAGTGTTTTTCACTTGTTTAAACATACCTTGTATTGGATATAAAGAGATATGAGCGCGCAAAAATATATCAGAACCTGTTCGATTTGGCGGGCGCTTGAGGTGGTTGGGGATAAACCTACCTTATTGCTTCTTGAAAGTTACTGGCTAGGAACGCGCAGGTTTAGTGTTTTTCAAAAGCAAACGGGCCTCTTAAAAACTGTCGTAAGTGACCGGCTTGCCAAGCTTATCAGCTCGGGCTGTTTCGAAAAATCTCTCTATTCCGATCGCCCAAAACGATATGAATATCGCGGCACTGAAAAGTTTTATGATCTTTATCCCGCAGCCCTCTCTATGCTGCATTGGGAAAATAAATGGGGCGAAAATGATGGGAAAATTCAATTATCCCTAAGGCATAAATCTTGCGGCAAAGAAACTAATCCTCATGCTGTCTGCCAAAACTGCAGGGCTGAAATTGACCCCCGCGACGTAGCTTGGAGCGAAGGCCCCGGCGTGGGCCTCATGCCGGCCGAATATAGTCGGCGGCGGAGAAAAACGGGCCCTGCAAAACAGGGAGCGACACCGCTCTTGGACGAGATTGCAGATATCATCGGCGACCGATGGTCTGCCCTTATCATCAGATCAATATTCACCAACCTCAATAGCTATCAAGACATTTGTGATGATACAGGCATTGCAACGAATATATTAGCTGAACGTTTAGAGCGTCTTTGCGAAAAATCCATCTTGGAAAAAAGGGGGTCTGTTTATAAGTTACAGCCAAAGGGCCATGATATCTATCCTATCTTAATAGCCCTGATGCAATGGGGCGACAAATGGTATGCCTCACCAAAAGGGCCGCCCTTGATTTTGAAACACGAGCATTGCGGGGCTCCGTTAGAGAGTCAGATGGCCTGTTCTGAATGCGGCGAAACCGTCACAATGAGAGATATAGCTTTCGAGGTCGTGACAGAAGAGGCAAAGGCAAAATCCTAGCGCCTCACAAAAAGGCATAGGTATGCAAAGTGGATATAGTGGCAGCTTGATATGGTTTTCGCCTTTCCTACTTTAGAGACATACAGCGCCCCAATGAGCCAAATGGCAGAGCCGAGAGATAAGCAAAGAATATGACCCTTTCAGAAACCTATTTAGACTATCGGAATTTGCCTGATTTTTTCTATTCTGATGTTCAGGCTTTGCGCGAGCCAGACTATCAGATTTGGTATTCCAATTCAGAATTAGCAGGGGATCTAAATTTACCAAAATCCTGGATAGGGTCTGAAGCGGGCCTTAAAGTGCTATCGGGACAAGAAACGCTTTCAGGCGATAAGCCATTAGCTATGGCCTATGCCGCGCATCAATTTGGACATTGGGCCGGTCTTTTAGGGGATGGCCGGGCTAGTCTTGTTGGCGATATTGCCGATATATCGGGCATCCGAAAGGAACTTCATTTAAAAGGCTCGGGCCAAACGCCTTATTCAAGGCGGGGAGACGGCAAAGCTACATTAGGGTCAACCCTTCGCGAATATATCGTGAGCGAGTCGATGCACGCGCTTGGCGTGCCGACAACACGGGCTCTCTCCATCGTTACGACAGGAGAAACTATAATTCGGAACGGCGCGGAGCCTGCCGCTATTTTATGTCGGTCTGCAAAAAGCCATATAAGAGTCGGCACATTTCAATTGGCGGCCGCGTCGCAAGACAGCGCCCATCTTAAAGCCCTAGCAGATTTTACCATTGACCGCTTGTTTCCTAGCGCCCCAACCTCTGGCCCTGAACGCTATCTCCACCTTTTACGTGAAGCGATTGAGGGACAGGTAAATTTGGTTTCGAAATGGATGGGATACGGATTTATCCACGGGGTGATGAATACTGATAACGCCCTGATTTCAGGCGAGACAATTGATTACGGCCCTTGCGCCTTTATGGACGCCTTTCATCCCGGCAAGGTCTTTAGTTCAATCGACCGTAACGGACGTTATGCATGGAACAGGCAGCCTGAGATCGCAAATTGGAATATGCTGCAGCTCGCCAGGTCATTACTGCCGCTCTTTAGCGAATTTGAAGAGTCATCAGCTCAAATGGCCGAGCAAGAATTAGAGCAATTTTCGCCAAAATTCGTAAAGGCTTTCAATGGCGTCATGGCCCGCAAACTCGGCCTAGCAACTGGCGCTTTAAAAAACCCTGAAGTGTTGGAGACGACATTTCAGGCGATGATGACGTCCAAAGTGGACTTCACTCTATTCTTTCGCCGCCTCACGCAAATTGCGGAAGGGCATAGGCCCGAAGAATTTATCTCTTTATTTGAAACGCGTTCCGCAGGGAAAGGCTGGTTGGAATATTGGAAAGGCCTCATAGAAAAATCAGAAATCAGCACTGAGGACCGAATAGCCATGATGCGCTCAGCCAACCCCATCTACATTGCCCGCAACCACCGCGTTGAAGAGGCTATCACCGCCGCTAATAACGGAGATATGGAGGTCTTTAAAAGGCTTCTAGGCGCTGTCACGGCTCCCTTTACAGAAAGAGATGATTTAGCAGAATTTGAAAACCCGCCAAACCCAGATGAGATTGTGAACCAAACATTTTGCGGGACTTAAACCTTCCCAGTAGTTTTGTGTCAGCCGAGTCAAATAATCATTTCTAGTAGCCGTTATGAAGCTGCTGAGGTCTGCGGCAATTGTTGACAGCCGTCACGCATGGCTTGCACCTGCAATTTATTATATTAGGCGCGGACACGCTCTGAGGACGACTCAATGACTAACGCAAAAATTGGCCGAAACTTGCGCAAGCTCCATCTTTGGTTTGGCATTGGGATTGGTCTGCAATTGGGACTGTGGTTAATCTCTGGATTATTCATGACGCTATTTCCGATTGATCAGGTGCGCGGCGCGCATTTACGGGCCGAGCAAACAGCGCCGACTATTTCGCCGGATATAGATGTTCTCGACGCAGCTGAGATAATCTCAAAACATTCACTCTCCCCCCAGTCCCTTACCCTCAAATTGATTGCGGATAAGCCCGTTTACATCGCCCTGAATGAAGACGAAACCCAGGTCATTGATGCAAAGACTGGCATTATCTGGGAGCCATTGAACGAAATAATTGCCACGCAGATTGCAGTCACTAACTATGCCGGACGGAGCACACAGACGACCGTAACATTCTTTGAAACT
The DNA here is from genome assembly GCA_039977295.1 of Hellea sp. Classification (GTDB taxonomy): domain Bacteria; phylum Pseudomonadota; class Alphaproteobacteria; order Caulobacterales; family Maricaulaceae; genus Hellea. Next base: position 285,446 of record JBDWDN010000009.1, read on the forward strand.
AAGGCTCCGCGTGAATATGGCCGTGAAGGCCCTGTCTGGCGGATAGATTTCGAAAAGCCCGATGCCGCGAGTTTTTATGTCGACGCCACCACGGCCGAACTTAAAGCTGTCAGAACAGGTTTGTGGCGGACCTTTGATTTTATGTGGGGCTTACACATCATGGATTGGAGTAACCGCGAGAACTTTAATTCATGGTGGCTTAAAACAGTCGCGGCGCTCTCTGTATTTTTCTTCCTGACAGGCTTTGCGCTTGTCATGCTGAGGCTTCGAAGCGGGTTTAAGCGTCGCCGCGAGGCAAAGACGCAGACCTGATCATATCCGGGGCGCTCTTCTTAACAAACCTCATAATCAATGAGCTCAATATCCGTCGATAAATAACCCGCCTTAACCGGTTCTATCTTTGTTAAATCGGTTGAGAGGTATTTTTTATTGTCGTCGCAGAAAACTGTGACGACCCTCGCGTCTTCGCCCATTTTTTGCTGCACTTTCAGGGCCGCAATTAGGTTCGCGCCCGATGAAATGCCAACGCCTAAACCAAGATCGGCACTGAGTTTTTGTGCCATGATAATACCGTCGCCGTCATTAACACAGATGACGTCATCCAAAGTCTTCAAGCAAACGATATCGGGGATGAATTCATCGGAGACCCCTTGAATACGGTGTTTGCCGACTTTGTGCCCCGTCGTCAGGGTCGGGCTTTCCGCCGGTTCCATGGGGTGAATTTTCACAGCATTATTATAGGCTTTCAGCGCGCGGCCGACCCCCATGACGGTTCCGCCTGTTCCAACACCCGCAACAAAAGCTTCGGGGACGCAGCCCAGTTGATGCATTATCTCTGGCCCGGTGCTGCCGCAATGGGCGTTACAATTATCTTCATTTGAAAATTGGCGCGGCAGGAAAACGTCATTGCGGCTTTTGGCTAAATCTTCGGCCATTTGGATAGACCCTACAAAGCCGCCTTCTTCGTGGCTAACTAACCGCACATCCGCCCCGTAACTCTTCATAAGGGAGATGCGCTCCTGGCTCATCCAATCGGGCATATAGATGCGAACAGGGTGGCCAAGGGCGCGGCCTAATGCGCAAAAGGCAATTCCAGCATTTCCGCTAGTAGCTTCAACGATAAGGTCACCCTTACGCAAAGCGCCCGTCTTATAGGCGCTGCGCAAGACCTCTAGGGCCATACGGTCTTTGATTGATCCGGACAGATTGAAATATTCAAGTTTCGCATAAAGGCTGACGGGCTTTCCCTGATAGGCCAAATTGACCTTAATTAAAGGCGTGTTCCCCACAAGCCGATCAATGGCTTTGAACATAGGCGGCAAAGCCGTTTGAGTGCGCGTCTCAATCTGTGTGTCTAATATAGAAACCATGACATAATCCTCATTTTTTTGTGAGAATATTCGTCAAGCCTCGTAAAGTCTTCGCAGTTTTCCAAAAATTTACATAGTATTTGTTAAAATTTTTCGATATATTCATATGATGAAAGAAAATATTGATGATACAGACATTGAGATATTGAATATCTTACAAGTTGACGCGACCCGTTCGCTCGAATCCATCGCGGAGGCTGTTGGCGTTTCGCTCAATACGTGCTGGCGGCGGGTGCAACGATTAGAGGCTGACGGCATCGTTGAGCGCCGTGTGGCCTTAATCGATAATGAGAAAGTGGGACTGCCTCTAACGGTATTTGTTTCCGTGCGCACAGATAATCACTCCAAAGATTGGGCTGACCTTTTCACCAATGCCGTGAAAAACATCCCTGAAATTGTCGAGTTTTACCGCCTAGCCGGGGATGTGGACTACATCCTTAAAATGGTCGTCCGGAGCGTATCCGATTATGACAGGGTCTATCAGCGCCTTATCAGCAAAGTGAAACTCTCTGATGTTTCAGCTAGTTTCGCGATGGAGAAGATGAAGTTTACAACGGAGCTTCCGCTCCGGTGATAGGACCAATAACTCCCGCTTTGATTTTTTCGTTATATTAAGGTTATGCTTGGCGAAAGGCTTGTCAATGAGACTGTAAGGAATGAAGGCAAATAAGATCGCGCCGACTTTAAAGGAGGCTAGAAGACTTTTCTAGAGAAACGAAAGCCTGATTTCGGATGAAGCAGGTGCGCTATAAATCAAGAGCACAATCCCCCTACTCTTTTTCTCGTATCAAATTCAAAGTAAATTCAAGCGCTTCATTTTTACCAGAAATATATTGCTCAAATGAGGGTATAACTTGATGGTGAGGAATTACCCCGCGCCCAAATGGAATGACGTCTTTAACATTGGCCTCAAATTTTAAGGCTGGTATCTCGACGGTAATTTTAGAATTAGGCAAGGTAAGGTCTTGTGTATAGCCGCTCGTATTCCCGTAATACCCACCCCCTGTTTCTTGCCCAACAAATATTGCGCGGTCATTCGTGTAGATCATATTAGACAGCTCGCTTGCCCCAGAATATGTAATTGGACTGATAAGCACATATATATCCCCGGAATATTTATGTTTGGGTCCCTTTTTATAAGCCATTAATCCGTGGCCCCGACCTTCTCGTCTTTCATAGCTGCCATCCTCCATTTTTTTGTTTAAGAAAACTCTCTCAAAAAAACCGAATGTCTTTAATTCTACAGGTTTATCTACGCCATTATCCAGGATGGCAGTCTGTGTTTTGGCGCTGACCCTTTTATATTTTTGAAAATTGTCACCAATATAAGAGAATAGTAAGTTGCCATTTCCTTCATCTCCGCCGCCATTTTTGCTGATATCAATGATCAAGGTTTCAATGTTTTTCTGTTCGATTTCTGCGAAGCTGTTTTGCAGAAAGCGCGGAAAGTTTTTGTTGGTTTCATTCTCTGCATAGGAGTCATTTGAAAAGGAGTGAAGACCTAAATAGGCGATAGAATCGTCGATGACTTGGAACTCCAACGATTCTTTTGTTGTTTGTCTTTGCGGCTCTTTACCGTATCGGGCCGCAAAATTTTGGTTGAGCTGGGTCAAATTTACGGGCGAAAAAACAATCGTCTCGTCTTCAAATTCAACCTCAAATGAAGACAGGTTTCCGTAATAATAGTAAAAGTTTCTCGCAAACCTAAACCGCCTAAGATCGCTATATTTTACCGCCTCATTATATCCATCTGAGGCAAATAACGTCCCAAGTTTCTTGGCGATTTCAACTGGGGTTTCTCCATTGATAGAAAGGACTTTCCTTCCTTCAATCACGGCGTCCTCATCGGAACCATTTTTCCATATGTATAAATCAGTGCCCAGAAACACAACGGTGAAGGGAAAAAATGTCGCTTCTTTTGCGATGGCCTCTCTCGTGCCGTTTGAAAAAGACATATCTGTATGATCTTCGCGCGAAAGCGAAACCAGAGGCGCGACAATCTTGAAAAATTCTAAAACATTTAGATCACGATCAATTTCTCGTTTGGCCGCGTCAAATGCCGACCGAACATCATCGTAAGTCGAGTACCAATACATACCCGTGTGGAAGGAATCTAGTCCTTGATATAACAGGTCCAGATCTCGCTGTAATTCTTCTTGAGGTACCTTCGGAAAGTCACCGAAATCTTGTGCATGAATAGGCTGGAAAAAACATAAGGTGAATAATATCAAAATTAGTTTTTTCATTCTTACTGCCATGTCCCATTTAGAATAATATATTAGGCCTAACTATTCCGAACATTAGGAGCTGGCAAGGCTCAGCAAAACTGACCCCATGTCTGATCTTACCAAAGTTATGACCTCCTAACTTTGCCGTGTCCATTCCATCCACCAATTCCAGTCCCAGCTTTGACCTTCATCTTTCGATGCCGATTGATGCCAGCGGCAAGATTTCGGTGTTATCCGGTCCCACACACCCCGATATTGCCAATTAACGCCGTCTACCTCATGCTCAGAAATGAAAATGCCGTCGCCATCGATAAAGGTCCCAAATTGGGGATCATTGACGACGCCATTAGCTGCGCTCGTCCAGTGATCAGCCCATTTTCCCAATTCTGGCCGCCATATGCGGACGCCCATCCCCATAAAACTGTCATCAGCTTTGTGCAGCTCCTCGATACTCCCCATACCGTCTAACACACGGTGAACAACCGCGCGGCTATCGAAACGCTCCCAGTCATTCTTAGATCCGCTTTTGAGCTTTTTGTGCTGGATATCCCAATGCCCTGTGAGGAAATCAAAATCGCCTACGCCCTTACCCGTGACAATGCCTTTTCCGCTCGGTGTATAATTTGTATCCATTTTCAATTCTCCTATTGCCGTTTTGGGCTGTCTTGCATGTGCTGGCGCGGCGCTGCTCAGCGCCGTGGTGAGAAGACCTGCTCCCCCTTGTAATATTTGTCTGCGTTTGAGTGCTCTCGTCATTATGTTCCCTTCGGGTTATTGGCGACTAATGACCCATAGCAAAGGTAACATGACAAATGATGTCATGATTTATTCTGGGATCTAAATAATTGCCTTCAAATATGTGTCTGCATCTTGGTCAGCTCGCGCCGAACGCAAATAACGCGTCCAGGCCGATGTTTCATGAGAAACAACAGCTAGTTCCCAAACACAGAATGTATCTTTGTGGGGGCCTTTCTGCGGGAAAGGCGCAAAATCCTTCGTCTTCCCAGCATCGAAATAGAATTGCGTTTTCCAAAGTTCATTATTTTGACGCCAAGTGCAAAGTCCCAAAAAATAGAAACCCTTGCCGCATCGATGCAATAAAACAAACCCCAACTCTTGCGCTGATGGGATGCCAATAGATGCTGTCTGGCGCGCCAGGAAGTCTTGCGCAAGCTGGCGGACTGTCGGCTCAATGGGTTTATTTCCGCGGACGATATCATACCATTTTAGGCGATTTATTGCCGGTTGAATGACGCCGTGACTGCAGATTTTTTTATCGTAATGACGATAGGCTTGGCTGACCTGCTTAACTTTGAGTATTTTGCTCATTCTGGGTCCTTGGGTTCGGTGGTGACATTCACCCCTTACCACAGTAAACATGCCAAATAATGTCGTGATTTATTTGCCCTCTGAAAAGCTGCAGAGTTGCTAGTGTCAAAATTGGATTTCGAATGAAAGCATCTCGCCTCTTATCAATCTTAATGATCTTGCAAGCGCGCAAGCACAGAACAGCTGATCAACTTGCTGAAGAGCTCGAGGTATCTGCAAGAACCATCCATAGGGATGTGGACGAGTTGAGCGCTGCGGGTGTCCCGATTTACGCCGAGCGAGGGCGTCAGGGGGGGTTCCGGCTGCTTGACGGCTATCAGACCCGGCTGACCGGGCTCGATGCCGATGAAGCGAGCGCTTTGATGTTGTCGGGCATAGGAACAGCGCTCGACGACCTTGGATTAAAAGAGGCAATGTCGCAAACTGAACGCAAACTTATGGCCGCTTTGCCGGAGCCTTTGCGCGTGAAAGCGGCCGTGGTGGCAACCCGCTTCCACCTTGATCCTCTGGGGTGGTACCGCCAGAAAGACGTAACGCCCTTTGTTAGACAGATCGCAAAAGCCGTTTGGGCGGATCAGCGAATTTCAATATCTTATGAGGGCTGGAAGGGCCGCGTAAAGCGTGATTTGGACCCCATCGCCATCGTTTTAAAAGCGGGGATTTGGTATTTAATTGGGCGGGCTGAGACTATTCGCGTTTACAGAATTGCCAATGTAAGAGATCTGAATTTATCAGGCGAGACCTTTAACCGCCCCTCTGATTTTGACGTCAGCGGATTTTGGGCAGACTGGACCCAAAAATTTGAAACAAGGATTAGATCTAACCGCGCGCGTTTGAGGGTCACAGAGAGGGGCTTAAGGCTTCTGACCAATATGGGGCTAAACCTTATCGAGATTTCACCTGTTAAAGATCGCCCAGATTTTAGTGATATCGTATTAGCCGTCGAAGACGAGACCAGCGCGGTAAGAGAAATTCTCTCTCTTGGCGCCGAGGCCGAAGTTATTGATCCCCCAACGCTTCGCAACGCAGTGCAAAGCGAAATATCTAAGTTAATGAAAATATACCCGAACTAAAGCGTCAGATAATATTTAATTGACTTATCATATCCATTCTGCGAGTGGGCGGGTCTCTAATGATAGAGATACCTGGAGGTAACCAATGAGTGAAGATAGCCATTACCAGGAAGTGCTCTGATACCCCCATTCCGCTTAGGAGTGGCAGCGTCCTTCCTAAGTGAAAACCGCAGCTGAGAGTCTCGCTGCCTTTCGCGCCATAAATTCACACGTAATATTCCGCTTACGCGGTGATATTTCGCTATGACTATGACTCGTCAGAGTAGGATGTTTCCGCCTGACGACTGCACGAAAGGGATCATGAAATGACCCGACATTATATAAATACTCTTCCAAGAGACACCTTGCGCAATATTGGCATTATGGCCCATGTTGACGCGGGAAAAACAACATTAACTGAACGCATTTTGTTCAACACAGGCCGTATTCATAAGATCGGTGATGTCCACCATGGCAACACAACAACGGATTCACGCAGCGTAGAGCAAAAGCATGGTATTACGATTTCGGCCGCGGCGACCAGCTGTGATTGGAAGGGTTGCCATGTCACAATTTTGGACACGCCAGGACACGTTGATTTCACTATCGAAGTCGAACGCTCTTTGCGCGTGCTTGATGGGGCCGTAGCTGTCTTTTCAGCTGTGGCCGGTGTTGAGCCGCAATCTGAAACCGTTTGGCATCAGGCTGATCGCTATGATGTGCCAAGACTTTGCTTCATCAATAAGATGGACAGCCTGGGCGCAGATTATCTGCGCTGCGCGGATATGATACGAGACCAGCTAGGCGCCACGCCGCTTATCGTCCAGCTTCCTATTGGAACAGAGGACAGCTTTCGCGGCGTTGTGGATATTGTGTCCATGACGGCTTGGCTGTGGCAAGATATGCAGGCGCGTGAAGTTGCTATTCCTCAAGAGATGCAGATGGCAGCAAGCGACGCGCGATCTGTGTTGATTGAGCAATTGGCTGATCTTGATGAAGACTGCGCGATGCTTTGGCTCGAGGGTCAAGATGTATCTGCGGAGGCCCTTAATGGGATTATTCGCAGGGTATGTCTGGCCGGCCAAGCGGCGCCTGTTCTATGCGGCTCTGCTTTTCGTAATATTGGAGTTCAGCCTTTACTGGACGCCATTATTGCGTGGTGTCCCTCACCGTTTGACCGCCCGCCCGTCAAAGGAATTAATCCTGAGACAGGTGCTGAGGCTGAGCGTTCTCCTGATGTGGAGGCTCCGTTAACGGGCCTTGTGGCGAAGGTGCAAATCACGAAATTTGGCCCTATGGCGACACTCCGGCTTTATTCTGGAACTTTAGCCAAGGGACAAAATGTGTTGATACCAAGTGATATGGCGACAGAGCGTGTTGGGCGGATTTTGCGTATGCATGCGGATCAGAGCCAAGATATGGACATGGCCCAAGCGGGCGATGTTGTATCTGTCACCGGGTTAAAGTCGGTAAAGGCAGGAGATACATTTTGTGATCCAAAGTCGCCGATTTTGCTGGATGGATTGACCTGTCCTGACCCTGTCATTGAGGCTGTGATTGAACCTGTTAGCTCTACCGATCAAGAAAAGCTGGGCTCTACGCTAGCCAATATGGCGCGCGAGGATCCTTCACTGAGGCTTTCCAGTGACCCTGAAACGGGGCAGATTTTGATCTCCGGTATGGGAGAATTGCATCTTCAGATTTGTCTGGAAGAGCTTTTCGAGAGCTACGGGATTAAGGCGCAGCTCGGACGGCCACGTGTGGCTTACCGAGAAGCCCTGACATCCGTAGCCAGCATTGACCATACCTTGCGAAAGCAAACAGGCGGTCCAGGCCAATTTGCGCGGATCAAACTGCGTCTTGAGCCCCCTCATGAAGGTGAGAGTGGCTTGGTGTTTGAAAGCGAGATTACAGGCGGTTCTATACCGTCGGACTATATTCCGGCGGTCAAGAAAGGTCTTGAACTCGCGATCCAAGAAGGGCCCATTAATGGGTTCCCGCTTATTGGCCTTCGGGCTGTTCTTGAGGATGGCGCGTTCCATCCCAATGACAGTTCGGCTGTAGCGTTTGAGCGTGCCGCGCGGGATGCGTTCCGTTTGGCCGCCTTGCAGGCGAAACCGGTGATACTCGAACCGCTGATGCGGGTAGAAGTCAAATCACCGGCCGAGCATGTTGGCAGCGTTATTGGCGATCTGAGCGCGCGCCGCGCGCAGATTGTTGGCACGCATCAAGACAAGACGGGTCATGACATCACGGCTCATGTGCCGCTTGCTGAGATGTTTGGCTATGTTGGAAAATTGCGTTCACTTTCTAGCGGACGCGCAACATTCAGCATGGTCTTTGAAGGCTATAGCAAAGCGCCCACAAATGCCGACTATACCAATAAGCAGGTAAATTAAAAAATAAACCTAGGCGGGTTCGGTCCGCCTAGGTATTTGTATTTTGATCTAGGAACTGATGTTAGCGCGTGATGAAGCTGATACTACCCAGGCTGCAACACTTGTTCCCAATTCTGCGTAATCTCTGCTTGAACGGGTTGTTCCAGAAATGTGGAAAGAACCACATTGGTTTTTGTGCCTTTGACGCCTGGAATAGAATAGACATTTTCTAAGAAGCTCTCCATCGCGGCCGCATCTTCTGTCCGAACTTTCAGCAAAAAGCAGGCATCGCCCGCCGTTGAATGCATCTCTTCCACCTCTGGCATTTCGGTTAGGCGCATCATTTGATGGCTCCGGTTCCAGCCTTCAGAAATTATATGTACAAAAGCCAAGAAGGGTTTGCCAATCTGCGGGCCATCTAACTGCGCTGCCATGTATTTTATCGTGCCCGAGGCAATCAATCTTTTGACTCTTTCATGCACGGCAGGGGCAGATAGAGCGACTTGTTTGCCAATTTCAGCATAGCTAAGGCGCGCATCCTTCGTCAAAGCTCCTAATATTTTTCTGTCAAAATCATCCAAAGGCCGCGCCGGTTTGGGCTTTTGCGGAATATTGTTCGCAATTTTAGGCATAAGAAAATTCTCCTTTCAGATTAATAATATAAATTATATGAGCATTATAACGATATAATATTAGGTGAAAAGAGCAATAAGATGGAACTAGGTGTATTTTGGTTGTTCCTAGGCGCAACTATGGCTGTGGTCTGTTCCCCTGGTCCCGCAGCCATTTGCGCCGCGTCACAGGGCGCGGGGAATGGGCTTTGGAAGGCCTGGAACGGCATCGCGGGAATTGCCCTCGCAAATGTGGTGTATTTCGCCTTATCAGCGACAGGAATTGCCGCCTTGATCATCGCCTCGCATCAGATATTTAATCTTATTAAATGGGTTGGCGTGATCTATCTGATTTATCTTGGCGCTGGCGCTATTTTCGGGACAGCGGGCGGATTGAAAATTACGCGCGGAGCTTCAATGCCGCGCCGAAAACTATTCTTGCAAGGTTTCATTGTTGAGTTCGCAAACCCGAAAGCCTTAATGTATTTTGCGGCGATTTTACCACAATTTATAAACCCCGCTAACCCAGTCCTGCCTCAAATTTTGATCATGGGCGGCGTTACGGTGGTGATAGATTTCACTGTCTATACGGGCTACGCCTATTTGGCTCACCGGCTTGTTAATGGCGGTATAAAACAGCGCGTTGTCAAAACTATTAATGTCGTTGCAGGCTCGGCCCTTCTTTTTGCGGCCTTTAAAATGATGCGGGTCACAAACGCTTCTGCCTAAATATATCTCTCAATTACCCCAACCGAGGGAACTCCCTTATGACTGAATTATTTCCGCCAATAGAGCCTAAAAGAGTCGATTTTTTAAAGGTCTCAGACACCCATACAATTTATGTGGAGCAAGCTGGCAACCTTAAAGGCAAGCCGGTTATCTATCTTCACGGCGGCCCAGGCGCCGGCAATAGTCCTGCAACACGGCAGTTCTTTGACCCGGAGATTTATCACATTATCCATTTCGATCAGCGAGGATGTGGGCAGTCGACGCCATATGCCTCACTGGAAGACAATACGACTTGGCATCTCATAGATGACATGGAAAAAATCAGGCAACATTGCGGCATTGAAAAATGGCAAGTCTGCGGAGGCTCATGGGGAAGTACGTTGGCCCTTGCCTATGCGCAGACACATCCTGACCGCGTGACCGAATTGATATTGCGGGGACTATTTCTTGGCAGGAAAAAGGAAATGGATTGGGTTATACAGAATGGCACAACTACTGTTTATCCTGATTATTGGGAAGCGTTTGAATCCCTCATTCCAGAAGATGAGCGGGATGATATGTTAGGGGCCTATTATCGCCGCGTAACAGGTGATGACGAAGCCATAAAAATTGAAGCTTGCCGGGCCTGGTGTTCATGGGAATTCATGATTATGACCTTAATCCCCAACCTGGAATATATCGAGAACCTGACAGATGCCTTCGCGCTCGCAATGGGAGGCACCTCCATCCATTATTTTCAGCACGGAAATTTCATGGAAAGTGAAGACCAACTCTTGGAAGGCATTGACCTCATTCGGCACATCCCCACAATTATGGTTCAAGGACGCCATGATCTCGTAACCCCAGTCATGACAGCCTGGGATATCCACAAGCTTTGGCCAGAAGCAGACCTTCAAATCATCGAAGGCGCGGGTCACTCAGCGGCAGAATCTGGAATTAGCCGAGCCTTAACTGAAGCTGCCAATTCATTTGCGAAGCCAGCGGCCTAGACTCGATCCCTGAGTATAATATCGGGCATCTGCTTCTGGCTTACGCTCCTGCTTTTTTGGGAGGGCTGGGGTAAATCTTTCATCTTGACAACAAGACGAAACGCTATGATACCATCCATAGTTGTCGTTAATTTACGACACCTACCGTTTATCCAAGCGGTGCAGGCGCAAATAGTTAAAAAAGAAAATTCAAGAATCGCGATTCTATGCTCGCGACTCTGATAACGAAATGTGTCTTGCTCCGAACCCATTATGGAGTCTGAAATGCGCATGTCATCACGTCTTTTGAAATCTGATTTAGCTTTAATTTCCGCTAGTTTGCTAACGGCGATTCTTATCACCTCTTGTAATTCAAGCGCTGATAAACCTAAATCGAAGACGGATACGAAAATACCCAATACCGAAACTGTTGTCACTGCGCCTGATGATACGAGCATCCAATATTTCAGTTCAACGGCCTATCAAGTTCCCTTTGATCTTAAGTCTGGACCTTTACCTAATAATAGCCAAGAGGTCACGAAATTGGCACGCTTTGCATGGAAGGAATTTATCGCGCTCAACTGGCCATCGACTTATGACAGCGAAGCCTCACCCGCGAATTACCAACGCGCGACACCAGATACCAGTAAGTCAGTATTAGACTTTGCGGCGCCGGATAATAAGGGCAAATTAGTATGGCAAACCTACAAGCATCGAAATGAAGTCTATCCCATGATGAACGCTGGCGGGGAATATCCCAATTCAGCCAAACAGTTTGATGTCGCCCCTAACTATACTTACCCTGCTGTTCATGGGAGTACTGTTCCTGAATGCGGGGCCTATGATCCAACGACAGGGACATGGGCGACAAATTCATCCACAACATTGGCCGACATCCATCATTTCAATAATTTAGATGAAACATCAGAAATTGATCTCGCCACTTTGTTTACAGATGGCGACCCCAATGCTCCGGGCATAAAGCCTAGTGAAGGGACGCCCTTATATATGGGTTTACCCCAGCAACCGAGGCGTTTTATTTACGAAGCAAAAGCCAATCGAACGATGTTTGACTATGTCTCCAATGCTCAATATTATGATAATGACACCCGCACCCAAGCTCAGCTCGATACCTATACGGCCGTGCGAGATCAAGGCATGGGCGGCCTATCAACATGCCCGGACGACTCAATCATTTGTTTCCCCCACGGCATAGCTCCATCGCAAACTTCTGATGGTCAAGAAGGCACGATTTTAGTGAAAGCGACATGGAAGCAATTAACACAAACCGAATATAGTAGTGGACGTTACTTAACGGCGCCCATTATTCGCTATCGTAACTCAAATCCCAATTTTGATCCTTCATCGCCACAGCCTTTTTGCTTTGAAACTATTGCCGCAGAACCGACCTCCACTAGCTTACCTTACGGCTTGGTCGGTCTTCACATTATCCACAAAACGACGAATTATCCGACCTATATTTTTGCCACCTTTGAGCAAGTCGATAACCTAAGTTCAACCAGTAGCTTATTCTATTACAACCGAAATGATAACCCGCCCGTTGGCACAAGCCGGCAAGCGGTCGAACATCGCGCCCACCCTATTCCGCAAGAAGTCAAAGACGTAACAGATAATGTACACTTTCAGCTCAGAAAAGTCTTGCAAGCGAATTCTAAGACCGACTCCGTTTGGTTTAATTATCAGCTTATCGGTGTTCAAGGACAGGCCACAAATTCTGGATTTGCGACAAGTGAATCTGAATTTGCATTGGCCAATATTGTGACCGAGACAAATGGGGTTCTACAAGATTTTGTTGGCACGTTGAATGCGGACGGAACGATTGATCCGCACAACTCAAATATCTTTAAAGGCTCAGAGAAATTTATTGGGGGCGGCTGTAAGGGGTGTCACGGCAATGCTCAGGTCGGCCCGCATGTTGAATTTGGAGCGGCGCCCCCGCCCGCCTCATCCCTGCGCGCCTCAGACTTTTCTTTTATCACGCAGAACGCTCCATTTGAAGGCAAGCCTGATGCCATCAATCAACCGCTCTTAAAAACTGAAACGAATTAATCGATTATTCCTCGTGGGATTGAAAGGATAAACTTATGACGAATATTTTGTTAAACATCGCCTCTATTAAAGTCTCTCCGGGTATCGGTATGGGCCGAGTTGGAAATAGCGATGAATATTTTCTCGGACCCGAAACACCTGGTGTTACGCCTGTGCCATTGGATGGCAATTATAAGGATTCAGGCGGTGCCTTACGGCGGCAAGCCCAAAGATTTAGAGTCTTCGGATATGATGGAAACGGCAAATATGTCGATGAAATAACGGCGGGGTCTAGTGTCAATGGGCAGGTCGTTGACTTGGCGTGGACAGTTCATGTCACCAATATGAAGGCCGCTAATTATGCCTTCCAGGGGAAGTATAATTTTTCGCCGAGCGATTTGCGTAATTCCACAATTCAACCGGAAACTTCGCCTGAACTTCGCACGGACCTTATTATTGATCCTGGCCCAATCGCCATTTCGGGCCCATCCCAAGGCCCCGTTGACCTGTTGGACCCAAGCGGGACTGGCAGCACAATTTTTGATATTTCTGGCTCTCATACATTATCGCCACGTCTTAAATACGACCCGCCCCAATCCTCAACAGATCCTATTCCTGTGACCTATACGCCTGCCACCGTAAGTTTAGGGGAGTTACATACAGATGCGGACGGGCGATTGATTTTCGTTGGCGGCAAAGGTATTTCAGAATCTTGCACAACGCCAAAAGTACTCTTATCAAAAGTTGTCAATGACGATGCCGATGAACCAAACCCTGAATATAACGGCAATTCTTACTTTAATAATCCCGGCTGGTATGATGATACATGTGGCGGGTCTGTCGACGTTGAAATATTTGCGTCCGGAACAACAACATCGCCGTTATTTTCCACAATCAACAATTCTGCAAGCCGCGCTTGGGTCGCCGTCGCGCCGCCCCATTATTCGCCTGCAACCTATAACGTTGTATCGCTTCTGGATTTGCAATTAGATATTTTCCCGCAGGTTGATCCTTATACCGGAAAAGGGCCTTTCTTTTATGCCCAAGCCGCCACGCCGGGTGAGACGACAATTCCGCTCGCGGTGTCGACGACTGGCGCGCCTAATGATTTTAATTTTTATTCTGTTAATAACCCGGGGAACGACTATGCGCCCGATATTTGCACCTTCAAGAATAACGCCTACTTAGCGGTCGGCGGGGTCAATGACATATATTTGGGCGAGGTCATTCAGGATGATCCGTCGCAAACTAGCTTTACAACTATTGGATTTCCAGCTTCGACTTATATTGCCAGCGCGCCCAGCATGGCTGTTTTAAACGACCAACTTTATGTTGCGATTATTGACCAAGCGAGTCTAGAGCTTATCATTGCCAAGGGCGTTCCAGGTAGTTTTGACATCTCCAATATTACGCCAGCAACGGCTCAAAACGTCATCATAGTCGATGGAAGAACCGCGCCAGCAATCCAAGCTTTTAATGGAGATCTATATAGCGCCATTTGTTCCCCAACAGGCAAGTTATATATTGGCAAAGCCGTCGATGGCCTCGTCGAAAACTTTCAATTTCTAGAGTTAACGTTACCAAGTGATGAGGTGCCACTTTCAACAGGGAATGTTTCTCTCACTTATTTCGCTGGAAAGCTCTATCTGGGCTTCATCACGACAGAGGGTCAAGCTTATTTGGGTAGCGCGAGTGATGGACTGAGTTTCACAAATGCTGCGGATAACACGCCCAGTTTTATTAACATTGGCGCCGTCCTTAATGGCAATGTTGACTATGGCGCGCTTTCACTGACAGCGTTTAACAATGAAATTTATTTCGCTTATAATGGACAGTTGGGAACTTCAAAAGATGGCGTCAATTTCTCCTTCGCCGCTGTTGATGGCGCCATAGGCAGTCCAGCTGTGACAGCAAATGTCTCCGTCAATTTTTACCGAGACATTTACCCAACCTTGAAAACCGTTACAGATTATGCTTGGACAAATGAGCGAGCATTCCATGGGCATAGGCCGGGAAAGATCGCAGGGTTTTTACGCCCAGATTATCTTCAAGATTTATCAAATCCTGTATATTCTTCAACAACATATTCTCGTCCCTTTGTATTTAAGTTCATTCGTCCGCCGGCTCAAGCGACCTATGTTCAATCAGGTGACGATCTTATCGAAGTCAGCATCCCTGCCCCTCCTCTGGCGGCGCCAAAGGGTCAGGATTCATTAGGACATGTAACGGGTATATTCGCGGGAGTTGGTGTACAACAAAGAGAAGAACTAATGCCGCGCTTATTTGGCAATGGAGGGTCAGTCTCTGAAAATCAAACTAATGGTACTAACCACCCCAATCAATGGCTTCCGCTGACTAATCATCAACTTGAAAAATTTCAAAAATGGGTCAATGGAGATTTTGAAAGCGGCAACGCAACAGATGTTCAATATCAGGATCTCCTTTTACCAGATAAACTCGACTTTGCGGCGCTCCAGCCCACTGTGGGCGGAGGCTTTCACCCGGGAATTGAGCTCACCTATTTGATGCATTATCAGGATTATTTTTCGGGGGCCTTTAGGTTTAATCAGGCAACAGTCCCTGGCTCGATTGCTGGTTATATGTCGGTTCCTTGGCAAGGTGATTTTTGGTCTTGCAATATCTCATGGTGGCCAGCTTTGCGGCCTGACATTGTTGTCCAAAGCGATGATAGTACGGTTCCGCCGACGCTGACCTATGATAACTGGTTCAGAGGGAATGAGATTCCGCCAGAATCTGATTCCCTCGCTGACTATGAAGGCGGCTATGATATCATGCTCAAATCATGGCCAGATTTTGGGTTAGTGACGCCTGTTCTAGATGTAAATGGCCTCCCTAAACTTGATCAAGGGCAACCCGTCTATCAAGAAACTGAACGTTCTAACACGTTGGACTTGCCGTCTAATCTCGAAAACATCAATTCGGCTTTTTCACCAACCGGGCTAATTTTGAATAATCATAATGGGGCCTTCACCGTAGAGGCGCCGATAGATGGATCGGTCAATCAACAATGGGCTCTTGTCAAAAGCTCTAGCGAATCTGGGTATTTATTCATTGAATATGTCGCAACGGGAGAGGTTTTAACTGTTGATTTTTCAACGGGAGATCTGAGTTTAGCGGCCAAGGAAACTCTGGAAGAAAGCTCGCAGCATTGGACCTATATAGCCTCCGACACGCCCAATCATCCTGAAGGACAACCGGGTCAATTTATGCTCAAAAGCCAGCTTAACCGGAAATGCCTATCGGTAGATGTAAACGGAAATGTTGCGGCGCAATCAGGTGGTGAAATCTTATGGTCTCTCCAAGCCGCCGTTTAATCAGATAATTGATGAATTCTATCATTGTAATTGGGGGCGGCCCTGCTGGTGCGACGGCCGCGCGTCGACTAAGCCAGACTGGCTTTGATGTATCCCTGATTCACCGCGGACAAAGTGAAGGATTTAAAGCAGGAGAAACCCTTCCCCCCATTGCCAACCCTTTGTTGCGCAGGCTTGGAATAGATGCATGTTTGCATCAAGGCCCTCACATATCCTGTCCCGGAAATCAGAGTATATTCGGATCAGCTGATATCGTTGATTTTGATTTCATCTTTACATCAAACGGCATGGGGTGGCATTTAGATAGAACCATATTTGAACAGCAATTACTTAACTTGGCCAACGAAGCCGGAACAAAAATCCTAAATGACACCAGTGTCAGTTCTATGACCATGGAAAAGGATAAATGGAAAATAGCCGTTTCGCTTCACGGCCTTACGCCTCATATTATATCAGCTGACTATATTATCGATGCGAGCGGACATTCCAGAATATTTGCCAAATCATTAGGCATTCAAACAAAACGTTTCGACAAATTAGCGGCGCGCGCCGCCATCTTCCCTACGCAGGTCACCCCCCAAGACCGCAGAACTCTTATTGAAGCCGCCCCTAATGGGTGGTGGTATAGTGCCTGCATCCCCACAAACATGCGCGTTGTCATGTATTTTAGTGATAGCGACCTGAAGGAATTTCGCGCCATAAAATCAATAGACAGCTTCATGGAAGGCCTGAAGGAAACCTCCCTGATTTTTAAGAGGCTTAAAAATGAAGCCGCTGATGCAATCGACATCACAGCGATAGACATTCATACATTCGCCTGTTCAAGCGCCCATGCAACGCAGGTTCAGGGGGATAGATGGATCTCCATAGGCGACGCGGCTATGTCATTTGACCCTTTATCCTCTCAAGGACTATGGACGGCTCTCGACGGCGCCGACAGAGCCGCGGCCGCAATACTCGCCCAGAAGACAAACGCGAAGAACTCTCTGGGGGCTTATAGTGATTGGGTTCGGCAGACCTATGGCCAATACCTAAAAGAAAAAGAAAATTATTACGCGATGGAAACCCGGTGGCAAAGAAATACTTTTTGGAACAGACGAAATGCCGCCTCTTAGAAATAGCCTAGGTTAATTTTTGGGCCTAAAGGGCATCACGTTAGTCGCCAAGACGCCAGCTCGAAGACGTTATTCTCGATCACCTAACTTATAACCCTGCTCTTAAATGCGGGGATTAATGCTTAGTTAATTTATGAAATTTCACGGCTCTATTTAACCTGATCAATCGATTTTTTATATATCCGGCCTGCTTGATTTGCCAGAAAACTGCGCGGCAATAACTTTGACATCAAAGCGGCTAATTTATTCTGCGCGCCTGGGATCGTTAATGGCGGCATTTTATCATAGGCTCTTAGCGCCGCAGCCGCGACCTCAGAGACGGGCGCCAGCTCTTTTTCCAATCCTTTCATTCCCGCGATATTGGTCATTTCGGTCTTAATACCGCCGGGCGCAAAAACGCTGATTCTAATGCCCTCTGCCTTTAACTCCTCTCGAAGGGCTAACCCTAAATTTATCATGAAGGCCTTACTCCCTGAATAGACAGCTTGATAGGGAAGCGGGATTAATCCGCCGACGCTGGCTATAATTAAGATGCGACCATTGCCGGCTTTCAGGGCGGGGAGAAGCTCCCGAATAAGCTGCAGATTAGCCGTGACATTGGTTTGAACCAAGGCAGCATCTGTTTCAAAATTTCCAGTTTCAAATCGATCAAAATAAGTCACGCCCGCGTTTAGGATGAGGCCCGAGAGCGCGCTGATAGGCGAGCAAAATTCTGATATGGCGGCGCTGGAAGACATATCTAAATGACGCGCTTCGACTCCTTCAAAATCACCCAAAGCTCCTAATTTCGCTTGATTACGTCCGCTCGCAATCAAGGCGTCTCCGCGCGCCGCAAATTGTTGCGTCATTTCCCAGCCTAGACCCGAGGTAGCGCCTGTAATGAGTATTTTAGAAGGGTGAGACATATTTTGAATTTTTCGACTACTTGAATGTATCGTGAGCATTGCACATATGGCGAGCGTAATGAAGCAAGGAAATTTAACGCCTTCATTAGCGATATAAAACCGTTTCCCCTGCGTCATACTATTAATCATCTATCTGGCTGAAGATGTATAATAACGCTGCAAAGGACGAAGGCTATGTCAGTCCTAAAACCCAGCTTCAACGTCTCACCACAACTTCAAAGCCCTCGATTGAGGTGAGGTTATTGGAATGAAAGCCACATTTCACCGGCGCCATTATTAAGCTTTAATTAATTACTTTCTTAAGAAACAGTTGCCGTCTCTTACTCTTTTTTTATAACTTAGCAAAAGTGAAAAACTTTACACCCCACGGGGCGGGATATGAGACTATTAGACTTAAAGAAGACTAGAGCTTTGCGTGATTTAATGCGCGATGAAAGCGGGCACTTTGCTGTGATTACGGCATTGATAGGTCTGCCGCTGGTTGTGGCTGTTGGCTTAGCCGTAGATACATCGAACTCATTCTCTTATAAAGATCATGTAAAAACCGCCTTAGATACTGCCTCGCTAGCAGCCGTAATACCCGCAAACTTATCAGACGAGGAACGGAAGGCATTTGCAACCAAAGTTTTTAATGAGAACTATACAGCTCAAAAAAACACCACCATCAAAATAGATGTCACGGCAACGCGTGAACGCGTCGATATGAGCGCAAAAGCCAACCTTCCGACGTATTTAGGCGGCATTGTTGGCCAAGAAGAGTTTAATGTTGGAGCTGAATCTGCCGCGGTTCTAACGCGGTCTGACGTCATTTGTCTATTTGCACTGGACCCAATCGGAGAGAGAAGCCTTGAGTTTACGGATAGCGCTCAATTCAGCGCTCCAGCTTGTTCCGTGCAGTCAAACTCGACACACCCGCAAGCCCTATATTCTGACACTCTAACTATGCCTAAGGCGAAGTCCTTTTGCTCAAGCGGCGGCAGTGCTGGGGATTACTATCCCTATGTCAAGAATAATTGCACCCCTGTGAAAGACCCGTTTGAAAGTCTACAAATCCCCGTTGCCGGTAAATCATGTGATAGCTCTCGGCAGGTTGTTTTATGGGGCGAAAACGCTCTTGGCGCTGGACGGGCTTTCTTGGAATCTGAGTTAACGAAAACGCAAGAGGGAGATTCTATCATTCCCGATTTCTCAACTATGTCACCGGGAATTTATTGCAGGGGTATTCAAATTAATGGTGCCAATGTGAGGTTGGAACCTGGGGTTTACCATGTATGGGGTGACTTAGAATTCACTCAAAATGCAGGCGTTGTCGGCGACGGCGTGACCTTCATCTTGAAGGGAACAGGTAACCGGCTGCTTATTAATGAAGGCGCAGAGGTGAGCCTGCGGGCTCCGCAAACGGGATTAACAAAGGGCCTTGTATTTTGGCAAAAATATCTACAATTTCGTCCTTATCTCAGAGGGGACATTCCTGATTCACCTGAAAAAGTCATTGCCACAAGTGAGATTAGCTCTGGCGGCGGATTGAAAATAATCGGGACTGCGTATCTTCCCGATCACGAGCTGGTTATAAGTAGTGCAAATTCTGTAGCATCACAATCTCCGGCCACCTCATTCATTGCCCGCCGTATTAGGCTTGAGGGCAAAGCTAACATACATCTTCGAGTCGACCATCAGGAAGGCGGCGTTCCGCCAATCCTGCCGCGGTCCGATGACAGTGCGAGATTGGTAAAATGACTGCCTTAGCAGAGATCGCGATAGATCTTCGCGACAACTCCCCCGCAGAAGCCATCATGAACCTGGTAGCAAATGAAGCACTTCGTTTTTCCTTTTGCAAAACTTTGACAGCTGGACAAGGTCAATTGGTCGAGCTCTATGTTTGGATTTGCCCAAAAACGCATTTTTATCGCGGGATAAATATCGTCAATAAAATTCAAGTTCATGCTATAAGCGAGACACCTCTGAGCAGCAAAGACGTCCTCTCAAAGATCAACGCTACGTGTTTTCGACCGGGAACAGACCCGATTGAAAAACTTCCAGAGATGAATGTTGGTGATCTTCAGAGGCTGTATCACTTAAACCGTGAAGCGGCCTAGTGAAAATTAATTACACCTAATACCGTTTAACTTTAATCCGCCATTCATCATATCTGTTCTGGTTTAAGGTCCTTCGAATAGGAGGGGGAGACAAGCTAAGGCTCCATAAAACGCTGGCATTAATGTGGCGGCTCGCGGCAAAGGACATCGCTGCAGGTGCAGTTCTTATCACGGCCCTAGGCGCGCTCATTATCGGAACACTCGTAATGTTTCCCTATCTCAAAAATAGCCTAACGGCCGCTGAGAATACGCAAAATTATGCGGCGATTATGGCTGAAAATCTGTGCTTGGTGAGATAAAACCTATGCTTTATCCGGCGCCTACTAAGCGCCGCGGCTACTTTGCCCTGTCTTAATAGAAGACCCAATCAAATGCGCAATCCGAAGGGATTCAGGCACATGCCCTGTCACTGTTGACTGTTCCAAAATGTAATGCGCTTGTGTTTCTGAAAGACCATAACATTGATAGAAGAATTTATCGTGTTTGAATATGGTGCCGGCATTTTCATATGTCTTTTTATACGCCTCGGTGTCGTCGCAATATTTCTCGATCACCTTGAAAATGCGCTTTAAATTCGGCTCATGACGCATCACTGCAATAACAGGGATTTGGGTCATTCGGTAGAGCGCCGGTAAGTCCACCGTATTAAAAGCAAAGGTAATACCATCAATTAATATGGCGTGGACTTGATCATCAAATTTACTGTTCAATACCATATCCGCTAAAACGAAAGCCGCGTTTAAGCCATCAGCGGCCACAACGCCGGAGATCATCCCCTCAAATATAGCTTGGTTGGTAATGATGCCATTAACATGGATGACTTTGTCAACGTGGCGCTTATGCGGGGCATCGTCAAAACCGACGACGCGGACATTGCCCTTTTTATGTATCAGCTTGGCGAGCCGTGAGTTTTCGGCATAGCGGGCGCTCTTCCTATCAAGGCGCCAATTCCATTGGCTGACATCCCCCGTTGTCTCTTCCAAGAACGCACCAGCTTCAAAGTCAGGCCGCACAAATTTAGCTTTGAGTTTAGGGATGCCTTGACGCTCCATCCGCCAAATTGCGCCCTCTCCGCCGTCTTGGGTTTTGGCGCCTTTATCTTTGAGGCGCTTCATAGCCGCCTCAATCCCAAGCGCCTCCCCGCGGTGCAGAAGAGCGGGCGTCGGAATATTAGATCCAGAGAGGCGCTCCAAGAGGCCGTCATACCCTTTGGGTCTTTTATCCGCTCCGAATAAATCAAAAGCAAAAAACGGCGAGGTTACGTCATCATAACGCACCGTATGAACCATTGCCATCCATTCGCCGCAGAGCCACTCTCCATCACGCAGCACATCCAAAAAGAGGTCTTTATGTATCTTAACCCAGTCCGCCCACATGCGGCGCGAGCTATTACGTGACCCATAGGTAATATCGCCTTCGCGTCCCAAGGGTAATATCTCCCGCCCGCGGCGATAAACGGCCACACAAGACCCATCAAGCTTCTCCTGAACAATCACTTCACATTCAGCTGGGCACGCCTCTAGCAGGCGCGCAGCTTCTCTTTCGTGGATGTGCCGGTCAGCTGTGCCAGTCTTGGAACCTGGCAAATGTCCAATTCCCGTATAGGCCTTTTGTTTCAAAACTCGCAGGCGAGATTGCAACGTCCCCAGCTTCATATCGGCGGCCTTATTTTTTAACTCGTGCAAGAGCCTGACGCGATGTTCTATCAACTCTGAATTAGTGGTGGTTTCAAAGGCGTGAGAAAGACTAAAGAGAGGTTTTATATAGGCCCTTACGACCTCTAACACATCCTTCATTTTGAGGTCTATGCCTCTGGCCGCAATTTCAGTCTGCCATTTTAATTTTGAAGATTTTGTCCCGCCAAAATTACCATTTATCAAACGGTTGAGGCACACCATCGGTTCCAACCGAGAGTGAAACGCCATAAGAACTGCAATACGAAACTCGCCGTCAGATAAACTTCCGCTTTTGATAAACCGGTATAAATCTATAAGTGATTTGGAGAGCCAACGGCCATCCAAATGTTCAAACAAACCATGAAGTTTCCAAGCGGCAGCCGTCTCGGCGGGCACTGTTTTTATTTCCAATATACCTGTCAAATGTGAGGGGATAAAAACGGTTACGGGCGACTGGGTCAGCGGGTCCTGCTTAGCCGTATCAATTTGAAGGCTGTGTGTTTCATTCTCATAAGTGAACTCAATAACAGAACGCACGCCAGGCACATCAGAATCTTCGAAAATCGTTGTTTGGGTCAGGCTGTTCTTCACCCAAATAATGCCGTGTGTGTCTTTCAGATCAGATAATGAATCGCTGATATCAGACTTCAGACTCTCGGCCCTAAAGGGATAGGTCTCAAGCAGGTCTAAATCATTTATAGGCCGCGGCGTCGCGCCGAGCCAAGCTTGATTTGCGAAACTCCCTGTGACCAAAAAACGATCAGGGAAACGCTTTGATAGATGGCTGTAGAAAAGCTCCATCGCGATATATTTTGCAAAATTTGTCATGACATCCACCCGCGATCCAGATGAAGGTTACTATCAAAAATATTATATTCTCGTTCCGTATCGATGATACTGAGCCGTTCCTGCCGCGCATAATTTATAAGCTTCCCTAATTTTGCATCGGCGTCCATTTGGCTCATTTTAGAAAACCGTTGCGTAACAAAACGGATTTGCTCCCTCGATTGCGGCGCAGTTTTAAAGGCATTTCGAGAGAGATAACCGTGATAGAGAGCAAGTTCGGATTTCAAATGCTCAAGGTCAACATCAGCCTTTAGGCCAAGGGCGACATGATGTTCAAAGTAACAATCAGCAGGTTCATTGAGGGCCGCAAGAGAAGATTGCGGGATGTTTTTATTGTTAGGTCCGGCTTCCACTTTGATACGCCTAATCAAAAAACCCTTCGAAAATTCGCTGACCAGCATCTGAATTTCATCAGCCTGCTCCTGGGCCGAGGATGACATCCTGACCCCAAACATCGGCTGATTTATGCAATGCCCCTTGTCCAGTTCAATCCAAATCGATTTCCCGTTCTGCGCCCGGCAAGCCTCTTTAAAACGAGATTTTTCAACCGCGCCATTACCGAGCTCAACAGTGAGATGCAACTCGGCGGGTCCAGAATAATGGGCAAGACGATGCATCAATAATGTAGAGTCAAAATTTACCACTCCATTGGATAGCCCAATTCCTATCGGGCTACTAGGTAAAAGTCTTTGGGTATGGACATGACATCACTCTGCCTAAGACGGTAGCATATTTACCCAACTAAATAACGGCCAACGAGTGGCCGTTATGTGAGGTGGTTGTCCTAAGGGTATCTATGGGAACGACCCATTTGTCAAAACTTCTGGATCAATCAAGAGAGGCGTTCTTGGAGAAAATCCATTTTGTCCTTCAGCGACAACAGCCAAATCATAAGGGTAACGACATTGGCTGTTTTCATCTTGGGACATGCTCCCGCCACGCTTGAAATGAATTACCAATACATCAAGGTTGTTTCCGGGATCTATTGGTATGACGGGGTAGACGACATAGGGTGAGTAAAGCTCTCCAATCGCCTCATCCGCTTCTGGCGCGTAAGAAATCATTGCAAATGGACCGCGGCTGAAAGTAAGTTTTGCGTCAGCAAGTACATAAAACACAACCTTACCTTTGTCATCGGAAGCAGCGGAAAGTGTTTCATCAAAGGGTGTGTTTTCATTTGTCAAATTAGTTAAACCCTTAGGAGTAACTCTAGTGATGCCAGTACCGTCAGGAGTCACCTGAGCCCTCGTAAGCCCCGACAAATATGCTTGTATATCCGCGTAATCTTTATTTGGCGCGAAGAGAGCATTCAAGCCATCTGGATAACCCCCGCCTGTCTTCTCTAAATCGTAGGATTCAACGCGTCCCTCATCATCAAAATTGAGAACAGTAATTGTGACATCACTGGCATTTAGTTCCACACCATCCAGAGAGCTCACCGTATAGTCAGAATCAGCAAAACAAGCTTTATCTAGGCCTTGTCTTTTCTTTTCAACAAATACATCACTTCCCGGTGCTCGCTCCCAAGTTACATCACTTGGTTCAACTAGGTCTCCGTCTGTTGAAGTGACATAGAGCTTACTACCAGATGTATTCTCCAATTTACCATTTATGTAAGTCCGGCTCACAAGCCTAAAGATTTCAGGTTCAGACGCCGTGTCACATACACCATTGCAAATTTTTTGTCTAAAATCCTTACTCTGGCAAAACCCTAAGATTAAAGCTACTAGAATAGCTAAGAATATAAAGCCCCACCGATTGGGTTTATTTGTCATTTTTTTTCTCCCGGTTAAATTCGCTGAACAACTCAGCTGCTTTGGAAATAGAGTTTTGATGATTTTGTTTTATCGCAATTGGACAATCGACAACTGCTGGGGAAGAGTTCAGGATTACGCGATTAATATAGTTCAAATTTATTTTCTGATCATTGCAAAGCTGATTTAAAATCTCTGTGTGAATGTCATTCTCTTCCCAATTTTGTAGCAATATAATACTAGGCAAAACATATGGCAACTCTTTGACATCAGGTGCAGATATAACATTTAAATCTTCAAGCTTGGAACCTATCAAGTTTATGGACTCACTCGGGTTTTCATCATTACTAAGAGAATGATAAACACGAATATTCATTAATAAAAATTCGATTAGGTTTGATTTCTTATCATCTGCCTTCTTTAGTTTACTATATTCAGTTTCTATTTTTTCTTTTAAAAACTCTAAAGAAGATGTCTCATCCACAGAAAATAAATACTCATATTCAATAATGTTAATGAGTGAAATTTCATATTGATAATCCAAATTTTCGCTATCAATGCCGACCAGTCTCTCAATAAGAACTTTGGCTTTTTCAAGCGATGCCTTGAAGGGATCTTTATCACCGTTAATATAATATAAATGTAGTAACGTGCGAAGATTTTTAAGTTCAAGAAAATTAAATTCTGCATCTACCTCGGAACTCTTGAATAAGTCCTTAGCCTTTTGCAAGTATGTTATTGAAGCCTTTAAATCATTCATTCTCAAAGCGGTACTGGCTAAGCTACTATATCCATTAAACAAAGAAATAACTTCAGACCGGCCTCCAGAATTGTTTTTGAAAATAGTTTCCTTGAGAGAAAGTGATTTATTTAGCAACTCAGCTCCCTTTTGCAGATTACCATAGTCCAATTCAAAAGCCCCCAAACTTGCATAGGCGTAGGCCAGTTCTTGCAGAGCTCGTTCTGTATCTCCTTCCACCTCTTGCAGGCGTTTAGCGAACTCTAGGTAAGACTGGAAATGTAGCTGTGCCGCGTCATAATTCCCAAGACCATATTGCAACCTCCCGACCCAAAATGCACTTTGACTATGTTCGAAAATTCGGTCTGGATTATCTGGGTTACGCTCAAACAGTTCTTCCGTGGCCATATAAGCATCTTGAAAATAGCGGTCGGCGTCATCAAGGTTCCCCAATTTGCCTTGTATCTCCCCCAAAAGGTGAAATACTTCGGCCCGGCGTCCAAGCGCGTCGTCATCATGGTCTGAGAACTCGTAATTATCATAATATGAGGCAGCATTTTCGCCAACAGCGTTCAAAGCATCAAGGCGACCCACAGCTTCCAGTTTATCTTTCAAATCCGTGAGCATAAATTCAATTTGTCCTTCAGCATCCAGCCTGCGCTGTTCAGCCAATTGACGGGCGTCGATGGCTGTCCAGGTTAATGTCCCCATAATTAAAAGCGCTGATATGGCGCTGGCTGTGATTAAGGTCACACGGCGGCGGAGTTTCTTTAGATCGCGCTGCACGAGGTCATCAAGCCCGACCCCTAAAATGGAGGCTGCTAATTGAGAAACGCCGAGCCGAAAGCTTTTTGGGCTTAGATTTGCGGCGAGTGGTTCCTCTCCGCTTTCAAGTAAGGCCGGAGGGAAGCTAGTTTGCGGCGTGCCCTCAATGAGCGCGCAAAGAATAAAGCTGTCGCCGTGAATCTCTCGGAACAGTTTTATTTCCTGATTAACCCAATGCGATTTTTTGGAGCCAGGAGAACAGAGGACGATGAGATATTGCGACTGCGAAATTGCATCTTGGATTTTATCACTTAAGGAATGATGGGCTGTGAGTTCAGCGACGTCTCGAAATATCGGCGATATCTTCCCCGAATGCCTCCCCATCAAGGATTTGGGAACAGGATAAGATTCTAGCAATCGATGCAAGCGCGCGGCCGCGCGTTCATCTTTGTGATCATAAGAAATAAAAGCCCGATATTTGTAGTCTT
The DNA here is from genome assembly GCA_039977295.1 of Hellea sp. GTDB lineage: Bacteria > Pseudomonadota > Alphaproteobacteria > Caulobacterales > Maricaulaceae > Hellea. The sequence continues at coordinate 311,879 of JBDWDN010000009.1, forward strand.
TCAAGACACAACCCTCCCCATACTATCAATACCGCCTCGCGACTAGAATAGCAAATCAGAGCTTAATTCATTCGGGCTTCAGAAGATAGGCCTGCGACTAACATCCTCCCATTGTTGACAATCACAGCTTCCCCGCCAAAATTCACCTTTACCCCTTCTGTGAGACTATGGAGGTTGGGACGCTAAAGCCTTGATGTTTTTCAGAACCGGGCGCTCGCGTCTAAATCAAAAAAAAACAGGAGACTGAGTAACGCCTAAAACCCAATATCACCTTAGCTGGCCAACGCCAATCTTGATCCCGTTAGGCGTCTCTGTGAAGCCTCGTCATCGACACGTTTATATCTTAATTTATGTTGCGCCGAATTCCGCCTATCTGGGCTTATTATGCCAGCCTCAAGCGGGCCCGATAATGTCCATTTCATAATTGCCGTCAGGATATCGCTCTTATTGGCGAGGCATTGTAAATTTTTCACAAGGCGTTTAATCGCGCCGTCATAATAGACGGAGGAGGCTTGAATTTCTATATCTGCCCTATTCTCGCTCATCCAGTCTTTTGCAAAAGACTCTGTAAGGGTCACATTGGGCGCGGCCATGTCGCGTAAATATAAGGCGGCCTGCTCGAACATTTTAAGCTCCGCCTTTTCGTCCATTTTGTTACTCACGACCATGACAGCCAGTAAGGTCATTATATCCGTCCAATTTTGAGCGCGCATGTCTTTCTCCTCATTAAAGTGCGCGCTGCTTATCCAGATTGCTCACTCCCACAAGGCAGGCCAGACGAGCAGCGCGTCTATTATATTTATGAGATAGCGGCTGAATGGTTTCTGCAAATATGGCACTAAATCCGTTAAGATGGATTCATTATGAATATGGAGTTAAGGGGGCAAGCGCGGTATAAGCCAGATATAGCCACGTTCATATGAGCGCCGTAAATGCGACAATGCCTATCCGTCGGTCTGTGCCTCTGGCGTTTCTAGATCACCCTATTGCCAATAAGCTTTAATAATAGAGATCAGCAATTTTTCTTCCTTATGAAAATCAGCATCAGCCAGGCTGATTTTTTCGAGGGTATTAATGATCGCCTGTTTATCTGGCCATTCCGAGAGGCTCAAGATAAGATGGATGAGCGTTACGTCTTGTGCCTGCGTCGCCCATATTCCCCTCAGCTCTTGCAGGTAACCCTCAAACCAACGGCGAATATTTTCCTCAGAGAGTAAGACGCCAGAGGCATCAGTTAGACCAAGTTCAATCACCCCCTGAGCCAAGGCGCTAATCTCCTCGCCATATATATTCCCATCTGCCACGATTACTTGCGAGAGCAACTGCATTACTTTTTGGATTTGGTCCGGAATAATCATAGGGCGAATTATCTACCATTCCAGGGTTGGGGAAACGTTAATAGCACAGCAAGTTGGCAACTCTCGTAACCTTTCAAAGGTCGAACTTCCGAACGTTAGGACGTATCATGAGGGCTTAAAACGCCCCCAAAATCAAGTTGCACCCCAATGGAGCTCTCGAAGCCACATACCTCCAACCCAAAGGCCATATCCCCATCAAGATCAAATTGTCTCGCCATCACTTTATCCTCAGCGCATATACTCAGAGCTCAAAAACAGGGCGCAAAAACAGGGCGTAAATACAGGGTAGAGGTTAAAGAAAGACACTCAAATTACGAGGGCCTAGGGTTCTAATCTCCAATACTTTATGCGGCCCGGATTTACTCTGGCTCCTATGGCTCCTCTGGGTCGGGCACCTTATAGTAAAGGATGATATCCTTTACGGGAAAGAATTCACCGCCCAATTCGAGTCCGATTTCTCCGCCTTCTTCTGTAAGGTCTGAAAAGTCGAATTGCTCCGCGAGCACGCCATTACTGTCTACATAATAGACAGAAAAGCTTTCAAATTCTATTGGGCCATTACTATATATGTAAGGTATCGCATGACCTATAGTGGTCGGCGTAAATTGCGTTATAGTATCTTCATCTGGAACATTTCCATCCCGAATAGCTTTTACGAGGTCTAGCCACTCGCCTCTGAGATCGTGCCGTAAAGAGAGGGGGAATTTACCTGGCGGAGCAATCGGAGGGTCAACTAGCTCTGGGCGTTCCTCGCTATGAGGCCTAGCCGTATAACGGATATGCAATATCAAATCCGTAATGGTTGACGGATCGAATTCCAGATTTGTAGGCAATTCAACGCCCCATGTCGAAATCACGCCCGCATTTTCAAAGGGTTGATATTGCGCGCTATTAAGCGAGGGTTCAAAACGGCCCGCATCATTTGCCGCTGTGGAGGTAATGATCTCTTTGGCCTCAGGTCCCGTATAAGACACGGGTGCGTCACCCCCCTGCCATCTAATCTCAGACCTATCCAATCGAAGTTTCAAAGGTATTTTTACATTCGGCCCGACGGTACAAGGCAGAGAGACGGCAACACTTTTGAGCCGCATCGCTTTGAGTGATTTTCCACTATAGTTTTCTTGGAAAAGCCACTCAGGTAATTTAAAGATAACTTCAGATTTAGTATCCGTTTTGAGTTTCCAAAGTTTAGCGGGGTCCAAACGGCGCAATGAAACAGAGCGTGACAATTCATACTCATTCAAGCTCGCTTTTTGACGCAAGTATTTTTCATCCAGCGTTTTTAGCTGTAGGGATAGAGACTCACCTGCCAATAATCCGGCGCGCGAGCTATCCCATTGGTCAGCCCGAATAATGCCTGCATCTTCACCCAGTTCACGCTTATAAGCGAGCTGCGCTTGTCTTGCCATATTAATGGCCAACTCAAAGGCCTGACGGTGGAAGGTTTTTAACTGCCCAGCCATCCAGCTATAGAGCTGCTTATTGGTGAATTTTGACCGCATGTAATCATAATTGGTTTGGCTGTTTTCGACTTGCTGATCAAAGATTTGCAAATCTTTTTCTGCTGTCATTAAGCGTATTTCTGAGGCCGCAATTTGACGGTTCAATTCATTGATGGTTTGAAGACCCGTTTTAATTTGCAGGTTCCAATCTTCCTTGCGCCTCGCTGCGCCAGAATTCATACCCGCCATTGTGCCTTGAAAGCTAGCAACATTTGCTAAGACTGCAGGAACTTGCGCCAGAACCTCTGCGGGCTTACCCGGCGCTATTTTTTTGCTGTTACAAGGAAAACCAAAATCAGCCTCGAGCAGATGCATGATGCCCGCAAAAGCCTTTAGAGCCTGCATACCAGTTGTAAGCACTTCTGATTGCTTCATTTTCTTTATTTGCGTGTCATCAAAAGCATTAAATTTCTTACGGGCTTGATAATCCGCTAGCGAAATTTGAGCGCGTTTCAAACTAAATTTTTGCGCTTTCAAATTCTCCTTAGCTTCTGAGATAGACATAAGCTTGAGGTTACGCGTCGCCTTTTGGATATTTATCTCCTGAACCTGTCTAATCAAAGACAGCTCCTCAGCATCTTGTTTCTCAAGGGCCGACAATAATTGCCCCCCCAGTCCCTTTACCTCACCCGTAAAGTCCTGCGCTTTTTGTAATAAGACGTTAAAGCGGTAAGGCAGACCTTTCTGGCCAGCTTGTTTAACAATGTCAGCCAGAGACATACCCGCCGCGCGGGCTCGTACAATTGCGCCCGGGTCGATTGGGGGCTCAAACAAAGCTAGTTGACGTATGTCTCCTTCAATATTGCGGCAATGCCTAATTTTAAACAGGCGGTCCTCGATAAGGTCCCAATACTCCAAAATCATCTTGTTCTGCGGAACGCAGAAATAAGAAGCGGCGAAGAGCGAGGCCCCCGTCGCGCCGGGGCAGACGAGCTGCCCGCATTGATCGCGATGTGGCAAGGTTATGACCTGGTTTTCATAGCCGAGCATACCCGCATCATCCTGCGCAGGATCGATAAGGTCTGCAAAACTCTTGGGGGCAACTTGCCGATTAACCTCGACGATATCCGGTTTTTTACCGAGTAACTCCGACGCCATGACATAGAGGTTTTGGGCCTCATTGATGGATTCAATAGAGTCGCGGCGGAACAGGTCGTCGGCCCAATCTGTTAGAATTTCAATATAGTCCATGAAACAACGCAGCATATAAGCCTGAAGACGGTTTTCTGCTATGCGGTGCGGCTCGAACGGATATTTGCGCCAAGCCTCAATTTGGGCTTCAAACTGATCCCGTAACTTCTGATCCGAAACGGTACTGGTTGCGCCGCTGAGAAGGTCTTGCAAATGCCCGAAGCTGTTAGATGCGTCTTGAGTAAAAAACGGTTTTGCTTGCCAGACGCGGCGATCTCCAAGGTGTAAGTCACGATTAGTTGGATCAAAAATTAGCTGTAAATATTTTAAAGCTTCCGCATGATTGCCATCAGCTTTAAACTGACGCGCTATCAACATCGGTAGGTGAAAGAATATCTCCCAATTATACCGTTGATAAGCCCCGCCCCGATCAAAGTCGAAATCAAGGGTGGGTAACTCGCCCGTGAAACGTCCAGATCGTGGGTTGTAATCCGCGCCAAAATAATTTTGGTTGCGCAATTGGCGATTAAACTCATCGCCATTATCACCGTCCAAGGAATATAATCCCGCTATGCCTTTTTGGTTAAATGCCGAAAGCATAAGGCATGCAAACGGATGTTCATGCAGGGAAACTTCATATTGGCTTTCACGGCGATGGTGTCTGGCTTTACGCACAATAATGTCACCCCTCGGAGGAAGTCCGATTTGTTCTACTTTCTCATTTTGACGAATGACACAGCCATCTTTGCGTTCAAAGAAATGTACATGTTGGGCATCATTCATAAAGAACGGTTCGTCCCACATCGCGTCGCGCTTTTGCGGATAGGTCAAGACGTAATGTGAGGGTGAGCGTGCAAGAATTTGCAAACTCGCATCACGGTGACGTCTAAAGCGTTTAACATAGACACCGCTACCGCTTTCATCGCCTGGCCTGTCTAGCCCTTGAGACATACGTTGTGCCAAAGGCAGAGTCATTTTAGGCCGCGCTAAAAAGCGTTTACCTGACCAAGGCTCAGCAGCCAATTCACGGGCGGGCACAAGGACCGCGCCGCCATCGCAAGCATCAATGCGGAAACTATCTTCATAAGCCATTTCCGTATAGGCAAGATGATGGCTTTCCCAATCCGGGTGGTAGTCACGGCGTACATGAATTGTCAGCCCGCCGCGTTTATGAATTATGCCTGCGGCATCCTCAATATCGGGTTCAATTCCAGCCCAGAAGTAGAAGCTCTTTGCATCCATATTGACACGAGAATAATCTTCATAACCATTCCCATCGCGGCCAATATTGGTCAGGGTCAGACCATTCAAATAGCGCTCTGCGGGATAGGGTTCCATGCGTAAGGGGCCATCACTGTCATAGGGCCTGCGGCCACTTCTCCAAATCCAATCCCAGGGTTTAAATGCCGGATTATGTCCGGGCCTGTAAAATGAGCCTTTCCCCGCCCCGAGCTTATACGGCGTATTCAAAGACGTACCCGGTCCCGCATAGGGCCCCGCATCCAAGACTTTATCCAAAACTTTCTTGCCCTGGAAACGGCCATTGAGGCGTTTCGAATAGGCCATGCGCACTTCTAGATAGGGCGCGCCCATCTCCTCACCATTGACCGTGACGCGAACATCATCATGGCGCTTTTCCGTGAACAGTGGCCAGAAAATCCACATTCTGCGATTAAATTTGGTGAGGATGACATGATCGGATTCAATATCCATCTCAAGCTTTTCCCAATCGCCCCAAACTCCCTCTTCGCGGCACCGGTAATGATGGGTATAAGGCGGGTTCCAATCACGAGCGATAACGTGAATAATATCATCCTCGCCTTCGTCATCGCGGTACACCGCGCGAATATCGAGGCGCGCGATATCTTCGAGCCCCGTCAAATAGCCTTCAATGGCTTTTTCCGCTGTCTCTTGTCCTAACGCCCCTTGATTAAGCGCGCTCTCAGCCTCTTCGAATAAAGGCGTCTTGCGCAGGCGCAAAGTCGGATCGACCCAATTTTCAGGATAGAGAAAGACTTTCACATTGGCCTCCCAGAGGCGGTAATTCTTGCGCCAACCAAATTCAGCAACGTCTTGCGCGTCAGGCACAATATTTGGTTCAAGGCCAAGCATGGCCCGATGCATAAGTTGCTGCACAGAAGAAATTGAAAGCTTCAAGCGGGAGGTAAGCGTACAGGGCTGCATACCGGGATCCAGCAGAAGGAAAGCATAAATTTCATCCATATCGCCAAAGTCAACCGTAGCCCGACGGTTTTTTATCCGCTGGGGCGCCTTTTTGATGAGCTTTGCGGCTAAGGCATCGCGCAACTTTTTACGGATAGTATTCTGGCCCGAGACTAAGGCCTCGCGCACCTTATCGCTATCCTCGTAAATCTCCCGAATTCCCTGACACATAGAATAGGCATAATCTTTATCGATCGCCCCAGGGTCTATGTCTTGCCACTGGGTCATACGCAGATCTAGAAAATCCGGATAGACTGTCTCCCAGACATCCGAAAGCGTTGTTCCTGTGTCGCGACATAAGCGCTCCATGGCTTCGGCTTGCACCAGATTGTGCAGGGCTGATTGCCCAGAATAAAGCAACGACGCCTTATCCCAATAGACTTGATAGCCCCCTAATGATGGCGGAAGCGGGCTTGAATTTAGAACCTCAGAATAACCGCCGAGCCAAATATCCGTGGTGACGCCGCTATTCCGCGCCAAGCCCAGAACTTCAGCCAAAATCATTGGGAAATCACTTGAAAAGACAAGATCGGGATTATTATCTGCAAGCGTTTTGACATCCGCATTTATCGGTGCATCAAGGTCAAATATATCTTGTAACTGCCCGAACCAGAAACCCTGGATTACGTCTTTAGCAAAGCTCTCAAAATTATCGCCTTTTGCGCCTGAGAGTGTGGCTTCGTAATTGGTAGCAGAATTGTCGGCGGTGAAATTCGGATCTAGGAAAATATCCATCCAATCATCCGCCCGTTCGGGGTTATCCCCCCCATAAATTTGGTCATAAATTTGCTCAGAAGTTCCTGTTGGAAGAATATCGCCAAACGCGATATCCGCAGCATCAAAAATCTGGGACTTAATATCCCCTTCGACCGCCGTAGCACTTATAAATTGCGGCACAGGATCATTTAGGTTGGGGTTCGGGTCTATATAAAATTCATCAATGGCGGCGCGCAATTCTTGCATTTTAGCCGTAGTCCACACGCTTATATCTGCTGGCCAAGGCCCAGAGAGGTCCAACGACGCAAAGTGGCCCTTATAGGGTTTGATAACAGCCCAGACCCGCAGGAAGTTAGCGAGGTTTTCACCCAGCCGTTTAAGCTGAATAATATTGCCAGCTGCATCATCCAAAAGGTCGGGTGATATTGGCCAGATTTTAAAATAAGCGCAGGCATCTTCGAGGTCACTCGTTTTTTCGCCCAGAAGCGACGCAACCGCAGGTAGGGCGCCAATACGGGACAATCCTGTTCGCGCTAAGTTTTCAAACATGTCTAGGGCTTGTTCTGCGCTAAAACGGTAATGGCCTTCCAATTCAAATAAGGTCGCCAAAAGGTAAAGACGATGCTTGCGAAGATTATTAGATTCCGCCTCGCCGGCAATGCGTAAGGTTTGAGCCATCATCGGTTCAAGGCGCTCAATAGAACGACCACTTTTTGCTTCTAATCGTAGCAGACTTAATATCCGCTGCGCTATCGCCTCGGTCATGACCAAAGGCGCAACGCTTCCATCTGGCATAAGCTGTTCAAGCGTGGCATCGGAATAGTCACAGCCAGGCAGGACAAATTTCGCGCCAGTATACCCAAACCCAGGCTCCCCTTCAGCCATCGCAACATATGGCAGGCGCAATAGTATCTCTAGCTGATCAAACCCTATATCAAAGGCCTGCAACATTTGCGCGACATTGACCGGAGCCGAATTTACGCCTGTGCCTTTGGTCCAGAAATTAGCAAAGCCAGTCTGGTCCGTTGTCAAAAGAGAAAACTCACCTGTCTGGTAGGTACCAAAAACCGCTGATGCATAGCCCCAAGATTGCATTGCAGTCCACTCAGCCCGGTCAATCGGAGCCAAGACGCTTAAGGCTTGGGCCAACGAGCGGTCTATGGCTTTAAGCGCAATATCGGCTTCGGCCATGGAATGGTCATAAGGGAAACAGAGCGGGAAAAACCCCGTGCGCAATGTGTCCTCTGCCGCTTTAAAACGATGCTCGGGCTGTGCCTCCAACGCCTTGGCGCTTTGCGTCGTGTTTAGAGAATCAGGAAATGGCGTTGTGTCTAACAGCTCTAAAGACATCGCCTCATTGGCTATGTCGATATAGGGCATAACAGTATGGCTATTGGCGCATGTTAAATCCAATCCCGCAATATCAGGGCGTCTTATGCCAAGCTCGCCAAAGGCGCCTTCAACGTCACTGCGCATCCAATGCAGCATATTAAACAGATAGGCCGAAGGACTATGCACGGATTGGCAATGGCCACACCCGCATTGATCATGTCCGCCAAATAAGACATCAAAGGTCGGCAGTTTCATCCCAGCGCTACCGCCCGCATTGATCAGGCTCTGATTTTCGTTGGTTGGGGCATTGCTAAAACGTTTCGCATTGACCGCCACCATAGCAGTGAAATCACCAATCCGTTTGGCCCGGCAATAGATGAGGTCAATCAAGACCTCCGGAAGGCCATTCATCGCCGCGAAGAATTTCAACTTACCAACGCGGATGATTGCATTGGCCGAGGTAAATCCATTCATGTAAAGCGCAGAAATAATACGCCAGCGTGCAGAGCCTGCCGGGGACAAAGCCAAGACGCGCTGAAATTGCTGCATATCAAGCATCTCTTCCGCCGAGAGCCCGCCTTTGCCGAAGAAACTCTCCGCTGTTTGAGAGGCGGGATCAAAATCGGGGTTATCGCCAAGAATTTTGGCTATGCCGTGTTGCCCTGCAAAGCCAGCATCGGTGAGCGTAACAGCCGCTGGATATAGATCTCCCAAGTTAGCCGCGATCACATGACCATAATCAAGCAAGCGCTCGCCTTGTTGGAAGCGCTCAGGGTGACCTGTAAAATCAAGGTCTTGAAGCTTTCCTAAAACAGGGGCTCTCCAGTCTTCGCCGCGCATGATGGCAAGATCAGAGACTGCAGCCGAAAAATCGGCGGCCTGTGAGATGCGCCCAACTGTGTTTTCTGGATCGGTCAGGTTTAAATAATCAATGCCCGCAATCTTTGAAAGGCTCGCCCAAAGAACCGGCGTATAATTTTCAAAGGCATCGTCTAGCTTTAGCAACATATCAAGACGTTCGGTCTCATCTGCGCTCAGCCCCCAACTATCTCTCGCGGCCATTAAGTCGCCTGCCTCCAGCGCTGTATCAAAGAGACCCGTTGCAGTTCCAAACTTTGTGTCGAGCATCCAGATGATTTTACCGTCTGGCGCGCGGCCATCTTCCAGCGCGTTAAAATGCAGGCAGTCCCGAATAGCGACTAAGACCTCTATGACCTTAGGCAGGCTCGCTGGCCCAGTGGCCGGAAAGGCGGCAATTACTTTGTTCGTCACGGCGCCGTTTAACTGTGATTGAATATCAGCGCGCGACAGGGCCAAAATATCTGACAGATCAGGCTCCGACCCGATCGGCGTTAAGGCGAAAATAGCGGCGGGAAGAGTCGAAACGCCGTCTAGCGCTTGCAAAATATTAATGCGGTCTGTGAAGAGAGCCTTTTCGTCAGCGTCTCGAAAAGATTGGGCCTTAAGAACGGCATAGCGCCCGGCGCAATATTTGGCCGCCTCTTTTAACTTATCCATCATATCACGCGCCGCGATATAGCGCGTCAGATCAATTTCGTTGCCAACACAGCCGCAGGCCATCATCTGGAAGTCTTCGCTGCCCGGTTCAGGCAATCTTTCCTGAGCGGCCAATAAAGAGTGGAAACTTTCAAAAACAGGAATAGAAGCCAAGGGGTCAGGCATGGCTACATCGAAAAAGGCCTGATCGCGAATATCACATTGAATCTCAGAACGCGCAATCTCTTCCTTGTTTCCGCTAGCCAAAGTCAGAGCCGCGGGGGAGGGTTTAGGTAAAGGCCCAGGAGACGGCGCAGGCATTGCCCCGCTGCATTCATGCAATACCGCCTGCAGCTTAACTGCACCAGCAGCCTTTATGGGCAGGTCACCCTCAAACATGCCGTCAGGGTTTACCGGAAACTCAGCGATAGGCTTATCCATTCCCGGACCACGCTGATGAATAGAAACGCAAAGGCCTTCTGGCGTTCCGCAGCGGCATAAAACCGATTCCGGAATACGAATAAGACCCGCAATTTTGATGGTCTGTTCTCGTTCCCGGCACTGTCCGGGAATGGGCGAAAGTTTGGGCCTTTCTATGACGTCCGAGATAAACTCTATCTTACCCGTCCATGAACCCTTGATCTTTACAAGCACGAATTTTTGATCCCTTGGCTGGGGAAAATCCGGATGAATAAGTGAGGCACTTGCCTTTAAGGCCCTCTGATCTTTCGCTTTGTCTAAGGCTGCCCATTGACCGTCAAATGCACCTTTATCATTGAGCCTAATTGTCTTTTGACGGTCTCTATCGTTGACATTTGCTTTTAAAACCAACTTGCCACCCTCTGGGATGGGCAGGCTCTGACCCTGATCTGTGTTCAATGAAACCGCAATTTGAATTCGCATAAAACGCTCCTCTTTTGCGAGGAGCTTAGGGTTTGGGCGGGGGTGAATCTGTGACTTGGGTTACAGTTTTATTAATAAAGAAGAATAATGTAAGTATTCAACCCATTGTTCCTTGACCGAAATTCTTAACATTTTTACCCCCTCAACACCACTACTTGCGTCGGAAGGAGTTTCTCATTACGATTATGCAGCAAACTTGTCTCAGGGATTATGGTCTTTTAAATAATTACCGGAATTCTTGGGCGCTTCTTTCAAGATGAGTTCCTTATCACATTCAATTGAAAATCTCGCTATTTTATTTTAATTGTTGTTGAAGTCTTCGGATCATAACCGTGTGTTGGTTTCGTAATCGTAACGCCACCATTTTTTTTCCATATGGTTTTTCCGTATGTTGAAGATTGTTCAAATTCTTTATCATTACTGTTTGAATATACGTCCTCTACAAGATTGGAAGGTGTATCAAACCCAGAGATTTCATCACTGTTGATGACTCCCCCTTTATATAAAATATCTGCCGCTACGGAAGCACAATTATTTCCTATTAATTCATAATCAGGGGGATTAGCATCTATCTCTTTTGCTCTCTTTACCATATTATTTACTTGTTCTTGCGTTACCATTATAACAAAGATGCTACTCTCAAATTTTGAGTTTGTGATGTAATCTTCCCTTGTTCGTGTCCACTCTGAGCGCGTGTTGACTATAAACCCTGGAGCGTTTAAAGCATCGATTGTAGAAGTAGCGTCGCCATAAAAGCCCACGAATTTGAAATCCTGATCTTTAGATGTAGGAAATATTAAATCTATATGACCAGAGTCTCCTTCGTTGGGTGATCCACCTTGCTCTCCAAAATCCCTATTAACAATCACTATCGGAACTAGCTTCTTTACAGGCTCAATCTTTTTTAGTTTCTCAAGATTGTTAACACCAATTCCAGCCGCGCCTGTATAATCAGACATCAAAGGAGGTGGTGATGAAATACTTTCTTTCCTCCAATTACTATCTTTTTCTAAGACGATATTTTCAGCTACTCTTGATTCAGTCTTGTTATTTTTCCCCTCGGATAAAATCTCCTGATCGGCAAGCTTTCCTGTGATATCATTCAACCCAACAGGATTCCCTCGCACATAAGCCCACAAACAAGCCCCATCCACCATGCCCAGCGGATCAGTGCTCAACCACCGCCCAACCCACGGTAAGTAATAACGGGCGCTATGATATTGCAACCCGCTCTCACCGTCACGTTCCATGCCGGTATAGCGGTAGCGTTTTTGACTGACTTTGCCATTGGTCCAGTGCCAGGATGTAGTGCCGTAGGCGTGCATTTCTTCATATGAGAGAATGTCGGCATTGCTATCAAGTTCGATTGCGCTGGAGCCGAGATGGTCCGCATATTGCCAGCGATAGGCTGGCGCGGCGGCGTGCAGCTTTATATCATCATCTGACTTTTCGGTTTCAATCATCAGGATGCGGCTTTCTCCGTCCATGATATGAAGACTGTCGCGGCGTAAGCTTATTGAGCCAGAAGCATTATATTTGCGGTAGATTTCAAATCCGCCTAGATAGAGCCGGATCGCTGGGCCTCCAGCAGATTTATCTATGCGTTTAAACAGTCGCTCACCTGCGCCGTCATAGCGGTAATGCGCATCTTGGTTTTTATGTAAAACCATATGCTCCGGATGATCATCGACGTTCCACACAGAGTCTGTGATATGGCCCATCTCATAAATATTGCCCGCTGCATCATACTTAAATTCAGTTATGAAAGTATCATCGCCGCGTTTAATTTTTGTTTCATTGAGTTGGTTCGTTCCAAGAGCCCCGCCTCGGTTGTTATAGATATAGTCCCGCGTCCAATTTTGGCTAAGCTCAGGGCCGCTATGATACCAAGCATCTATATTTCCGATATCATCATAATCCCAGCGTTCTGTATAGGCTTTAAGACCCTGAACATCTCGCGCGCCGATTTTCATCATTCCGTCGGGATTATTTTTGACCAATCGGCCGCCAACCTGCTCAAAATGTTCTCGGCCCTTGGCTTCGACTAGTCGTGAAAGACTGTCATACTTATAGGTGCGGGGTGGATTAGGAATATTTCCAAATGTTGGTGTTGGATCGCCCGCAATGTCTTCGATTTTGATGATGTTACCAAGCGGGTCATAGCTATAAGAGAGGTCTTGGAAAACTTTAGACCCTTTGAGCGTGCGTAGTGATGTTAGGCGGAAGCTGTCAGGGTCATAGCTGTAATTCGTTTCCGTAAGATTGCCGTAAGCAATCCGCTCTCGCCGGCCTTTACTGTCATACCAGATAGCTGTGACGGTATCTTGCTCAAGCTTATTGCCCGGAACGTCTTTTAAACTCACCGCAAAGAGAGCGCCGCCTTCATCATAGGTAAATTTTTGAACGCTCCCATCTGGCGCTATGATTTGGACCGGACGGCCAAGGGCGTCGCTAAGGCTGGAGGTAGACACGCTCTCACCAAAATTATGCGTAGTTTGCCAATCCGTAAAAGCGTCTGGTTTTTTAGAAACATCCGCTAAATCCGCCAATATGTGACGGGTGGAGGAAATGGGCATACCTTTAAAATCATAATCCGGCACTTCCGCCATACCGCAAGCGTCATAGACTTTCCACGCTTGGCCAAGACCGTTGGATCCTGTAAAATCAGGGTCTTCGGCATAAATCGTTTTCTCCCTGATATAATGATTACCGTCTGGGTCTGTGACCCAATATTCTGTCGGACGACGCAGCGCGTCATAGAGTTGTTCCACGCGGAATAAATTCGCGCCCAAACCAAGGCGCGGCTGTCCATCCATCGCGGTGAGGCCATAGCTTGTCCCCGCATCATTGCTTATAGATTTAATGGGACGTCCGGCGCGATCAAACCATTCCTCGAGAGCGGTCTGTTCCAGTGCATCTATCGTCCGCAGAACATTGCCCGTAATGTCTATTTCAACCGAGGATGTGATGGGCGTGAGGCTATCATCATTGGGGTTATAGTTTTTAATCTGCGTTTTGTAGGGACGGCCTAAGCTATCTAGATATTGGATGGCGGGCGTGTCTTTGTGTAAAAGCGCATCAGGGATTGCGTCCGCATTTACTGGATTGTCCCGCCATCGTAGAACATCATCTCGCACTATCAGTTCATCGATGCAATCTAATGCATCCCAGCTTTCTTGCTCCCACGGCGTAAAGACCGTGCGGCTTTGCGTGCCGTCTGGCAGTTCCGTTCTGACAACACGGTCCATGGCGTCATAATAAAGGATGGGCGTGACGCCGCGGGCCTCTGGGCCATCTGCGTATAATTCATTCGGTGTAAAGTAAGGTTCATATTGCAAGACAGGATTGCCTTTATTGTCAAAGACTGTTCGCGCCGAAGAAAGCCATTGAGGAACGCCCTCTACGACTTTGCCGTCTTCATCCTTCGTTGGTTTAGTTTTGGCCGCTTTTGCTTTGGATAAGACCTCACGTCCAAAGCCGTCGGAATATATCCTCGCCTCCATCCAGCGCGGTGTCTCACCGCTAGGGAGTTCGCTATGATGGGTCTCGCGGCTATAGCTATGGACATAGGCAGGCTCATTTGGGTTTTTATAAAACTCATAAGTCATCCAGCTCGTCGCGGCTGAGCTTTCATCAAAAGCCTCGAGACTATCCAGCTGGTCCCCTTCTCCCGCACTCCCAATAATGGCGGTCTGTATCGGGCGGCCTAGAACATCAAAACGGGCCTCCTGTCGGTTGCCATTGGGACCGGTGACAGATCGCGGTGCCATCAGGCGATAATCCAGCTCCGCCGACGTACTTAGGGTTACCGTTGTTGTATCATCTAGCGGCAGCTCAAGATGGGTCGCCGTCGCGGTAAGAGAAAGCGGATCAATATCGACGCGGCTAATCGTGCCCCAACTATCGCGAACTTTAATGGGCGCGTAAAAGTCAGTCTCAGATAAGGCAGTCTCATTGTCGCGGGCCCACCAACCGGAATGAATCGCGTCCGTTTCTGGAAGCCCCGAAAGGAATGTTTGAAGCTGCGAATATGACGGATGTTCCGTAAGCGGGTCGATATAATGACCTTCGATAAAATCATTATCGTCAAAATTCCCATCAGCCGCTTTGACATCTTCGGGGGAGAAAACCATCGCGTAGGAGCGGCAGGGCAGCGCCAAGCTTTCGACGTCACCTAAATCCAGCGGTGTCGCATCCAGCCCAAGTTCGCTTTTGGCGTTGCCACGAAACAAAGTCGCATTAGCGGAGAGCAACCGTTTCTCACTCACGTCTATCCCGCCGATCTCAGTCACCACTAAATCGCGGCGCCTATCCTTAATGGCCACCGCACTGTTAAACTTACTCAGAATATCAGCGGGCCTGGCGAGCTGCGTCACATCGAGCGCATTTCCAAGTTCCCAACTTGTGCCAGCCACCGGAATCCCTAAGCGGTACCACTCAGCCTCTTGGTCTTTATTCACGATATTGGCGTGGCTGATGACGATATGACTCTTGGTTTGTGGGTCAAAAGGGTCACTGCTAGGTTTACGGCGGCCATAGGCTATTTGCGCGCTTAGCACCGCTTGCCCAAAATCATCGCTTTGTAAGGTCATTTGATGGGCGATGCGCGGATCATCGGGGTTAGTTTCTAAAACCTGCGTTAATGTTTCTTCCGGGATAGAGAAGAATATTCCGGGCTCGCTGTCAGCGTCGCCTGCGGGTCTGAGCATTTTTACGCGAAAGCGCGACTCAGTGACTTGGTAAGGTGCGCCATCCGTTACTGGCTTATCCTGCCCCTCCTCTAACGGCTTACAAGCATAAATTTCCGCGCGCAAAGCTTGGCCCCGCAGGGCCCGTTTAGCTTGTCTTATCTCTTTGGCGCTCATCGCGTTGCCGTCTTCAATAACGCTATCGGGCAAATGTAGCAGACCTAATGTATCGTCGGGACTTTGATAATATTCCTCGTCAAATTGCGCTGAAATCGTAGGACCCGCAAGGTAAGCGCCCGTGTGAAACCAGCTGCGCGTCAGGACAGGCGTTCGGTCAAATAAGGGATCGCCAGACAGGTTCGTCCCTTCCATATCCCATTGCTCAACGCGGCCAAAGCCGCGAAATTCACGCTCAGCGCGGTCATAATATCCGTGATGATATGAAGAGCGGCTGACATAGCGGTTATCAGAGACAAAATCGATAATTTCTTGCCGGTCCACAACATGCACTGGAAAGGGCATCTTCGTTATCCAAGGCGTTCCGGCGGCGCGGTCTTTCAAATAGAAATAAGTCGAAGGGCGGTAAGAGAGCCGTGTCTGCATACCCATATTATTATCAACGCGTTTGAGCAAATAAGGTTTAACCGCCCGCGTGATCTTCGCCCCTGCCGCTTCCAGCGCGGTAAGGCTATCAATGTCTAAGCCTTCGAGGTCAGCCCAATTATCAGAACTACGGATTAATCCGCTTAGTAGACCCGCGGCCGGATCAACGTCCGAGACATCGACTTGGGACAGATCTCGATCGGTCATTAATTGTAAATAACGCCACGGCGCATGGGCATCGGCCGCATTGGAGGATGACCATACCAAACAGCTTGTGCCATTGCCGAGCAGATCAATCATGCCGACATCAACCATATGATCCATATGCGGAACGGCGCTTAGCCGTTCGGGCGGCGACCAGCTATTGCCGGATTGGTTGAGCCAGAAAGCGGTGTGATCGCCCGCCAAATAAAGAATGTCAGAAATACCTGACCCGTCAATATCACCAAGCCGTAGGCGCGAGGCATCAAATTCATCCTCAGCACCGAAATACGGCGCGCCGTCCATTTCAACACGGGCTCCAAATCGGCCATAACCAAGATTGGGCCAGTAACAAATAGATCCATTTCTAATCCGAACAATATCCACCAAGCCGTCGCCCGACATGTCGGTTGTGTATATGCCTTCTAATCCGTTTTGAAATATTTTGGCGGGGCCTTTGCGCTCATCCTGCCCCGTCGGATTATGTTGCGCGGGCTGGAAACCCTCTATGCCGTCATTTTCATACCAAGTGATAACCTCGTCATTCAGTAGGCATATTTCGGCTCTGCCGTCACCGTTTAGATCAAGCCAGCGAATATTGGGGTCATTGACATTGATGTTGGGTTTTTGCGGCAAGGGCACATAGTCGCCCCAGCTCTCATCATCTAACCTCTCGGCATATCCCGCGATATTGCCATAGCTGACAAGATAAGGCGTGCCGTCACTTTCAATCGTCGCGATCTGTCCGCCATTATTCAGAGACGCCCAGCCCGCCGGGCGGTTAATGGCCTTGGGCGGTTCAAAATCTCCGCCGCCTAGATTGCGCCGATAATACCAATCATTGCCCTGCTCTGATAAAATTCCTGCAATCGACTCTCCGTCCAAATCAATGAAGCGGTAATCCCCGCCTAGACCAGAGGGGCTGCCCGCAACGTCACCTGGGCCAATGATATGAATGCGGTCATCAGGGCGCGCCTCGCTATAGGTAAAACTCACGGACGGCATAGCCGCACTTTCATAGACCTCAGGGGAGCCGTCCAAGCGGTAGCGCCTATGGGTTATCTCTTTGACCCGCGAAGCGATAGCATTGTCATCATAGTCCAGCTCCGTCGCCATATTCAAAACATGATCATCACGGCCTGAGCCGGGCATAAGATTAAACTGTAAAATCCGTTGACAAAGACGGCGCGTGCGCGTGTCATATCCGCTGCGATAGGTCGAAAACGGATCTTTGCGGTAACTCCAGTCACCCGTGATAAGCTCTGGATTGAGGCTATCATGCTCACCGTAATCAAAGGTCAGCCGAAAAATCCATTCAGGTGCATCACCATCTGTTTCGGGCATCAGACCGTAATGAATATGCTTAATATAAAGCTTTACGGCTGCGCCGCGAATTTGCTCAGACGGATTATCTGGATCAATGCCGGCCTCATCTTCACGCTTATACTCATAGCGCGTGCGGTTGCCTTTTTCGTCACGCTCTTCCCCCAAGAGCCAGCGAAAAACATGACCCGCGCGCTCTGGGTCACCCTCAATCAGATCGGCATGTAGGGAGCTCACCATTCCAGCGCCGTCGGGATAAGCGCCATACCAGCGCTTAACATTATTGCGGTCGGTTGTTTCCCACCACATCTCATCACCCGATGTAAAACGCTTTATCCGCGAGAAGCTGCCTTCAGTGCGCGGTTGATAGGTCGTGATAGTTACCGCCCCGCTATCATCCTCATCCACTTGCACCAGATCTTCAAGGCCAGAGATGACGAAAACATCTTTGGATGTGTAATCGGGCAGGCGCTTATCCGTTTTGCGGGTGATATCGCCCAAGCCCATAGACCAGCCCTGACCGAATATTCCGTTTCCCGACCCGCTATCATAGGACAGCCCTAATTGCGGAGCCCCGCGCCCGCCTTGCATCGCAATGGGAACCGACATCGAGCCCGATCCAGTTGCGGGATTGATTGTAAACTTCTCGCCAATGGACCGTATAGCACCGCCCGATTTTGGCAGAGATAGCTCGGGCATTAGCTGCGTAAATTCGCGCGCGGCTTTGAGGGCATTCGGATCAGCGCCCACACCGTTCGGCGCGGTGCCCTGTGCGCTGGGGCTAGGCTGCGGGGGCCCCTGATCTGTTTGAAGGTTTTCCGTCATAGAAGATTGATAGACCTGCCAAGCTGCCCAAGGCTGTGATGTTGGTCACAAGTCATCTCTTTGGGCGCCTGCGATCCGTATGTCTAAATCAGTGTTATAAACTTGACCCGCTCTGGAGGCCTCTATTAAGCCCGTAATGGGGCGAGTATAATTGGGGACTATCTATATGCCTGCATTTTTAATAACGCCTTCAGCTAAGACGTCTTCTCTTAAAACGCATTTCCTTCGGACATTACCCATTTCATGCATCGGCGCTGCTGCGTTACTCTTACTGCCTGCTTGCGGTGGCGGCGGCGGGTCTTCGCCGTCTTCACCTCCGCCCCCTCCTCCGCCGCCTGCCGATACCACCGCGCCGTCTCTCTCATTTGATCCGGCGGAGCTGCGTGTAGTCAGCGGCGAGACAGGCTCCTCCACCCTTTCAGCAACAGATAATGTCGGCATTACTTCGGGCCCAACTGTGACCTGCACCAATGGCGGCAGCTTTGCCGGTGACGTCTTTACGGCCCCCGATGTTGCAGAGAACACGACGAGCATTTGTACCGCCACCGCGGGCGACGCAGCGGGCAATACGGGAACGGCAACCCTGACCGTAACCGTGACCCGCAAAACCTCTAATTTTTTCCGCATTACATCGGACGTAATCACCACGGATCCCGTGCTTGGAATGGCTAACCTCGGAACGGACCCCGCCACATTTGTGGGCCTGACCAAGACGGCGGCCGGCAGCCTCTCTTCCTTTGCTGCAACGCGAGCGGAATTAGGCGTTTTTGATGACCCTATTTTTACGGCGCACCCAACTTTGGGTACAGCTGGGCCCGCGCCCCTAGATATATTCTTCGCCGATATTGACGGGGAAGAAGAAAATGCAATCCCTGATCTTCTTTTCTTTGATAGGAATAATGATGAACTGGTCGCATTGCCGCTAGATGCTGACAATACGTTTCGCGCGCCTATCACGCGTTCAGTCCCCAATGGCTGCGCGGCAGGGCCAGGCAGTCAGGCGCGCTTTGGCCGGATAATTGATCCCAAGACCACCCGCGATGATGTGATCGTCGGAACGCCGACTGAAATATTCTATGTTGCCGCCGGGGATGCAGATGAGATGGGAAGCACAGGGCTCTCCGCGCCGATACGTATTACCTCTGGTGAGGATTATTGCACCCTTCATGTCAGCGGGTATCAAGGCAGAACAACCTATACAGTCTATAATGCAGCCACGCGTATCATCACCAGCTTTGGCAGCCCCAATGGTGACACCACCAGCTACCGCGAAGACTATTCCTCAAATCTATCGAGCCGCGTGAGCGCAGATCAAACGCTCCGACTTTTTGAAGGTATTATGGGTCCATTCGGTCTGGCGAGTCTTTATAGTGTATTTGATAGGCCCGAAGGCGGCTCCAAAGTCATCCGCTCGGCCGTAAGAGGAACACAAGCTATAAGCGAAATCGATATCGACATGGCCTCCCCCGCAGATATGCTCATCTTTTATCAAGGTAATTCAGAGCAAGTTATGCTGGTTAGCCCCACAGAAGAATATGCCGTTTATATCCGCAATGCCGCCACGCCTGGCCGGTCGATACAATTAATCGATATTGGCCTAGGGTTTGATCAGGTCAGCGTCGCTGGAAACAGCCTCGCCTTCGCGAGTTCAACGCGCGGCGATATTATTATCCGTAAGCCTGAATAGGGGGCTGGACCGTCGAGGAACCCGCTGAAGTAAGATGGCTAGCGTCAGCAAATTACCTTATTTCAAAGCCGCACGGCTACCCTTCTCACCCAACCCCCGCAATCACCCAAGCCCGGTGCTCTCGTAACGCCTCAGCCTTTCTTGGCTGTCCATATTGCTCGGCCCGTTTTATCTGCGTGTCGATAGCTTGGACGCGGTTTACGGGATGTCTTTTGGACTCTTGTTTTGGGATTTCATAGTCTGGGTGGTAATAGAGCCTTTTCTTTCTGACCTTGCCTTCATATTCGCCCTCCCCTCTGGGTTGGAGCTTAGGCGATGGCGGCGGGGGCGGAGGTTGGTTGAGGCGGGCTTGATGCGCCTTGGAGGTCGCCTTGATCGGCTGGGTTTTTATGTCGTCCCAATTTCTTAAAGTCCGCAGGATTGTCGAGTGTTTGCGGTCCAATAACCGCCCGATTTTAGAGAGGGAGTAGCCTTGCTCCTCGGTTAGCCTTGCGCAGATTTCGGCTCTGGCGTGGCAGAGCTCTCTCTGGCGGCCAGGACTTCTTAACTGGGCTGCGGTGACGCCTCGGGCTGTTGTGACATCGATGAAAATTTTGCGCGCTGCAGGGCTCATGACGGGCACTGCGCTTGCGCCAATGTCAGGATTTATCATTGCGTTCATGGTGTGTCCTTCAAATCGTGAAAGGGGGTGAAATTCGCGGGATTGACTTTTTGGGCCTGTACAAAATGAGGCCCGAAGAGGTAGGTTTTGGCTGTGTGTAAATATGTCATATGCCTCATATATAGGAATTATCCTATTAATCAAGTAAAAATCCTATTTGATTATAGGAAAAATATAACCGACAAGGCGCAATGGACATTTCAGACGGAAAATCACAGCGCGATTACATTCAGCAAGCGGTGCAAGAGCGCGCCGATATTGACTATAAGACGCTGTCAGAGGTGATCGGTAAAAACCCGACCTATGTGCAGCAGTTCATCACCAAAGGCTCTCCGCGGGCATTGCGTGAGGCGGACATGCGCATATTAATGTGCTTCATTGACGGCGAATCAAGCTCAACCGATGTCGTGCAAGTCCCGCTCTATGAATTTAAAGCCGGCATGGGCGGCGGCGGGGTGATCCTAACAGAGATGCCGGATAGCTTCATGCCCGTCAGCGAAGCCTATATAAAGGATATGCGTCTGGGCTCCGCCGACCTCATCGCCATAGAATGCGAGGGCGATTCCATGAGCCCTACCCTGATATCGGGCGATCAAATCATGATAAACCGCAAAGATAGAAACCCAGCTCGCGGCGGTATATTCACTATATTCGACAGCGACACCCTCGTCGTAAAGCGAATAGAGAAAATCCCCAATAGCGATCCGGTCATGCTAAAACTCATCTCCGATAATCCGCACCATAATAGCTATGACGTGATTGCCGATGATACGAATATAATCGGGCGCGTGGTCTGGTTCGCGCGCCGGATTTAAAAATGTAGGGCAAGTGTTTTGAGATAGCGGGCACGAAGAACTAGCACCCAGCAAAGAATAAGCCACCCCGAAACGGGATGGCTCACTATTTTTGCCGAAGCTATGCTAGGTGATGCTATGCTAAATACAAACACCGCCAGCTGGCATAAAATCCGGACGGCATATTGCCGGCACGAATATCGAAAACGTCCAATTCATCGCAATATTCCGTCATATGGATATAACCACTGCCAAGCGGAAATTCGCTTAGAGCCGCCTTCCAATATGTCACATAGATGCCGTCTGACTCCACGTTGATTTCGCTACGCTCATTTCCAATGAGCCTCGCAATGACTGCACCTTTCGCCCAGACGCCATCTTTGTATACTGCGTTATAAATGCTGATATCCGTTGAATTGAAAAAGTTGTTAACCGTTATTTTTGTCATGATATGACCCTTTTCTAAAGTTAGATTTGCGCGCCCAATGAGACACAAATTCAACCTGCAGGCCCGCAGAAAAAAACACCTGAAGGATAGTTGAAAAAAAGCTGAAGGATTCCTCCTTTTCTCTAAGCCCTTAAAATAGCTTGATTTTTTACCCATATTTATTTAGGAGCATTCTAGAAAAACACCTCTTACTGCAAAGCAGGAGGCAATTTAGGGCCGCGCATGAAAATCGGGAAAGCAAATGTCGACTTTGATGAACTGACGATTTCAAGCCCCGCGGGTCATTTTGCAATGGAAAGCAAAGTGATGTCTGTCTTGTGGGAGTTACACAAATATTCGGGAACGGTCGTTACCCGCGAGCAGCTTATTGACCGTGTTTGGGGCGTTGGCTTTGGGACGGATGAGCGGCTTTCAAGATCCATATCAACCTTGCGAAAAGCCTTTGGTGATATTCGCGGTAATCACTACCATATTAAAACCGTACCCAAGAAAGGGTATAAGTTAATAAAATCGGCCCCCCACGCGCCGGTGAGCGAAAAACAATCAACGCCTCCTAAACCGCAACCTATCCCAGTTCCCATTGAAGCTCTTGACCCGGCGCCATCACCCAACCGGTTTTTTAACTTACGAAGCCTTTCTGTTATAGGCCTAATCTTAGCGGCCCTTTTATGGTTTGCCAGCGGAACGTCATCCTTATTTCCCGCGCGTCAAACGCCCGCAGATATATCATATAATTCTGTCGCCAAAGGTTTGGGTTTAGTTGAAAACTTTACCGAAAAAAATGCTATTCAAGAGGCTCAGATCCTCTTCTCTCAAGCCTTGACAGAGACGCCGGAGCAAGCCGCCGCACATGCTGGATACGCCCTCGCCTTGATGCGGCATTACACCTATGTAGAAACCGACCCTAGCCTCCTCACCCGCGCATCAGCCTCTTCGGCGGCCGCGATGAAGCATGACAGCTTCCTCGCTCTATCTAATATCGCTTCGGGCTGGGCGGCGGAGTATCAAGGGGAATTGCCTAAGGCTCTCGAGTTTTATAATCGCGCCGACAACTTGGATCCGGATCATAAATTCACACTGGAGGGCCGAATCCGCACATTGAGTAAACAAGGACATTATGAACAGGCATTGGAGCTCACGGATTTTGCGTCGACACTCTATCCGAACTATGCCTTGTTTTATTCAATATCCGGACAGTTACTCACGAAAAGTAACAATTATAGCCTTGCTGAGCAAAAGTTTCGGCATTCTATATTACTGGCCGAGTCTAACCCTAATAGCTACGCGCAATTGGCGCAAACACTGCACCTCCAAAACCGAACGCAAGAAGCTATTCAAGTTATTCAAAAAGGACTGGAGCGCAATAAGGCCAGCCTGCTTTACAACAATCTGGGCACTTATCTCTTCTTTGTTGGGCAATATGATTTAGCGGCTGAAGCCTTTAAAGAAAATCTGGGGCTGGAAGGCAATTCGCATAATTATCTATACTGGGCCAATCTAGGTGACGCCTATCGGCACGCGCCCAATGGTCAGGATGACGCCGCAACAGCCTATAGCAGAGCCCTTCAATTGATGGAGCCGCATCTGGAAAAACACCCAAGCCATAATGTGTTAAACAGCCGCGCCGCCTTGTTTCACGCTAAGCTTGGCAATGTTGAAAAAAGCCAGCAGCATCTTTTGAAAATTAAAGAGTCTAGCAATGCTCCGTCAATCGAGCATTACCGCGCGGCGGTCATTCACGAAATTTTCGCTGATAGGCCCGGGGCCCTGACGAGTCTCGAAAAGGCTCTTAAAGCGGGATACCCGCTTATCGAAATTATGCATGACCCGGAACTCAGCGCGTTGCGTGAGGACCAGGGCTACCATAAAATCTTAACACGAAGGACGAAGAAAAATGAAGAATAAGGCTTATGTTCTCGAACTAGAATTCGACATTGGACAAGTGACAACCGCGCTGCAATCCAGATTTATTACCCCCGATAAAAAAACCCATAACGTGAATAAGAAGGGCAGCTTAGCGGGCACTTTCGAATTTCGGGCCGGCGAAAAGCTTCGCCTCCGGGTTATTGCAAATGCGAAAGCCTTTAACCATGAAGGCAAACGTGAAGATCTAAACTTAAAGATTAATGACTGCACTTTGACGTCTCTTGCCCGCTATCAACCCGCTATAGGGAGGGATTTTGATATGAACCTATCACCGTTCAACCGTCTCAAGGCCTGTGTTAATATCGGTAAATGGGGACGCTCTAAACCCGCTCACGATAAACAATTTAAAAGCGAAACGATTGAGTCAAATGATGTCTTGGACATTATCAAAGGAGACGGTCAGTGGGAGATTTCAGGCTATCTATCCGTCAGCTACAACGCTAACGGCAAAACCCTCTGGCGATCCTATTATTTTGATCCCGAAGGCTCGGTATCCAGCGGAATTGGCCTAGACCCGCCATAAGGCCAGTGTTTTGCACCTGTAATAGAATATGAGAAAGAGCCTATCATAGTGTAGATTCCATGCAAATAGACCCGATGTTCTTGCAAGGAGTGACTCGCGATTTCAACTGCACTGACAAACTTCAGCTCCGCTTTCGCGGCAAGAGACGATGTTAGTTTAGAGGCTGTAAACGCCAAAAATAGGAAGCTCAGACTGAGTTAAAAGATAGGCAATTTTGCATTCAAATACGTTCTATCCAAGGTCCAGAAATTGCCTTCTATATTTGTGAGCGGACGGACGGATGTGCCAGGAGGGCTGTTCGTCTTAATTAGAGTAATTATGTCTGAGAGAGCACCTGGGTGCTGACTAAAATAACCGTGACCGACAAACCCCTTCACACCTTTTACGTTCACGAAAGAGACATTTCTTACGTTTCGAAAAATTTGTGCTTCCCTCTCATTTTGTTCATTGGCTGTAAGCCTCCCAAACCGAATGCCTTTCATTAGAGCTTGGGAGATGCCCAACGCGCTATCATCTTGATTCATATAAATTGTGATTTGCCCAAAAGCTGGACCGAACTTCTCTGCAATTAGGCGCTGAGTTACCACGCCATAATCCAAGTCAGGCGCAGCGAGAATAAGGTTCTTCACTTTAAGGGATGTACGTGGGTTTTTCCCTGCAGCACGCGTTTCTATGACCAGTTCTCGCAGGGCGGTGGTCGTAATATCTGTGCCGCGGCTATGGGCCAATATATGAATATTTTCAATTTCAGGCATTGCAGATAGAATCCGAAGGGTTTCCTTAAGATGATAGACTGTAAACTCACCAGACTCTCGATCGGTAAAATACCCAAATAAATTGCCACTGCCCGACGGCCACGAATAGGCTATCGGCACGCCATGCCTACCGCTGAAATGCCAAATATCATTCAGGCTTAAGACCGCATTATCAAAGGACACATTAAACCCGTGAACAAAGAGGATAACGTCTTTTTGATTTGCGGATTTCAATCGTTGGGCAACGGTCTTTTGCAAAGTCTCCGTACTTTGGCGATATAGCCTTTCTTCCTCTGGGTTTACAACGATGCCATCAGGCGTAGCCCTAAAAATAAGGGGCGTTGCGGGGAAACGTTCAATCTCATCAATCGAGGTAACTTTCACTTCAATCCTTGGCCTGTTGGACTTCATTTGGCTTACCTCAACCAACCTATCCCATGACATATTTCCATCATAAGCAAGGCCGACCTCGCCAAAAGCCATAGATCCAGAGCGGGCTTTTTCATACCCAGTTAGCCCTTGCCCTGCGGCCACGAGACTACGGTCGGTGACATAATAGATCTTTGATGCAGTGCCTTGCTCAGTAGGCGCAATATTCTTCGCAGGAAATGGGGTTTGGGCATTATAGAGATTAGGCGTGGTCGGTAATCTATGCGCCGTCGAACACGCTGTCAGTGATGAGAGTAGGAAAAGCAAACAAAGAGCGTGAATTGAAAAGATTTTTGCAAATAAGTTTTGTCTTAAAGCTATCATCAGGAATGTCTCCAGTTACGTTTAAGCGCTTTTGTTTGCAGTCTTTATTTTTAAAATCATAAAGTATAGCGCAAGGAAAATAATGGCTAAAACTGGTAAATAAACCTTCAGCTTGTCCCCTGCAATTTCTCCAAACACATGAAACAAACCAAATGCGATTGCGAGATAAAGAGCTGCTGATGTCGTCACAAACAGTAAGAATTTACCAAAACTGACACCAAAGAACCCTGCGCCAACATAAAAAGGAATACGCACGGCAGAGATAAATCGTGCCATGTAAAGTGATTTCCCAAGGTTGCTCTCAACACTATCTCCTGCTTTTAGTATTTTTGGGTTTTGTGCATATTTTTTAGCCCAGTCTCGACTTGTCGCGGCTCGGCCAAGTCCATATTTTAAAGACGCACTCGTCGTTAGGCCTAGGCCGACAAATAGAAATCCTAATAAGGGGTTCCCGAGCCCGCTTGCACAGGCGGATGCGGCTCCAAGGATAGAAACATCTTCTTGCAAGAAGGGAAGCAAAAAAAAGCAAAGATAGAGCCCTAATTGATAGTGCTGGATGAACTCCGTCATGTCGTAGATACCGTCTTGAGGCTGTATTTAAACAAGCCTAGGCATGTGAGGACCATCGTGAGGGAGAAAAAACATTGCGGAATACCAAAGGCACCAGGTGGACATATGTGGCCTTTCGTCAACTCCAGAATGACTCCCATCAATGCCAATAAAAACACGGGAGTCCAGCCGATAAAAAAGAGTTTCTTAACCGTGCTATGTTTTAAAAACACAGCCGATAAAACGATAAGAAAATAGCCTAGAAAAACTATGATACAGGCCGGAATGGGCCCTAACATGGGACAGACCTCTCCATGTCTCATATGCTCAACTGATAGCCGCCCGCCCGCCGACGTCCCAAACCCAGCCAGAGCAAGCAAAACAAAACGTGAAACGGTATAGGCAGCATTTGTCATCAGTTTAGGTTTTCTCTACGCTAACGTCACGCGCCGTAAATAGCGCTAAAGCAAAGATAATAAAATGCGTGGCATTCATGGCCACAGGAAAAACATAAAGCCCAATTTTCGTTTTAAAAAAGTAGAGCGCAAACATCAACGCCAATAAGACGATTGGGCTGAATATCGCCATCCATTTCGGAAAGGCCGTTTTGCCTGTTAGAATCAATTTAATCCATAAAATCGAGACAAGAAGCATGGCAAGACGCAGTACATTGACGAAGGGCTCATTGTGTTCCGAGAACACTGTAAGCAAGGATTTCAAATCTTGCCCCGCGGCTATTTCATGTACCGTCGTCGCCAAAAAGAACCGCTGACCGATCCACGCTGTACCGACAGCAAAAGCATAGGCACCAATAAGAAAAAAGGCTTTTGCCTGTTTTGGACCAGCCGGTTCGAGCTTTTTGGAAAGGTGCCAATAGCCCAACATGTAAAGCGGTGCAGCTAGCACCGCTATGAAATGACCAAAACTAAGGCGTTTTGCAGAGACATCATTGAAATAGAGATAATCTTTAACGTCTTCTATACCGCCACTAGGCGTAAACTGCATTGAGAACTCTCCGACCCCGACAAGTATTGCGCCAAGGCAGCCTGCTAAGCCTGCAAAGGCTATGAATTTAGATTGGCTTTCCATAATCGCCTCTACTCCGCTGATGCTCTAATAAGGCCACCATTCTCGGGCGATTCAAAATTACGGGTTACGCCATTTTGAAATTCAATACTGACAGAATTAGCCTTTTCAGCATCGCCAAGACCAAAGATCAAATCACGTCCCTGGTCAGAACCAAGGCCCTGTGAGGTCAAAAGCTGTTTAGTCTGTGACATCCCATCAGAACCGAAAACTGTCACGCGTGCTCCGAGAGAGCGGGCTGTGTTTGGCAGCCTTACTTTTATCCAATTACGCTCTCCGCCTTTATTCATATAGGCCAGCGATTGACCGTCGAGATTAGCCCAAACAATATCTGGCCAGCCATCCCCATTAAAGTCAGAGACGATTGGGGCTATTCCGAATAGTGGGTTTTCTGCACCCGACGTCTTTTCAACGGGCCTGAAGATGTCGCCGTAATTTTGTAGAATTTTACCAGGATAGTGCTGAAGTAAATCATTAGCTGGGAAGCGAGCATAATTTTGCGCCGCCAACATGTCTTCACGTCCGTCAAGGTTCATATCCGCCATAACGGTGCCCCAGCCAAAGCCGTATTTAGCTGCATTCATAGCTTCAGAAGTGTCAGAGAATTTCAACCCCCCATCATTATGAAAGAGCATATAAGAGGGGTTAAACGGATCGTCTTTTTTCAGATCCCCCCGCAGAATAGCTGGCGGTAACGTATATCCTACATTCGAGAAGTAGAGATCGACTAAACCGTCATTATCATAATCGCCAACAGCCACGCCCATTGGGTAGGAATAGACAGAAGGGTTTTCTATAGGTGAGAATGTCATATCTCCATTATTAGAATACATTTCAACGCGGCCTGTATCTTGCGCGATGATGAGGTCACTATCTTTATCGTTGTCCAGGTCGGCGAACACGCCAAGGAATGTATTGTGCTGACGCCATACGCCCGCGTCCTTAGAAATATCGCGCCAATTACCTTCGCCTTCATTCAGGAAAAGATAGCTAAATCCGCCATAATTATCTGAAAAAATAGTCTCGCCCTGAACGAGGCCGATTTTGATATAACCAGCGATATACATATCTGCGAGGCCGTCTTTATTGATGTCGCCAAAACCAATAGACAGCGGCGTTGTATTATCTGCGAGGTTCAATGGCAACTTCACGCTGCCGAATTGACCATTCGTGTTTTCATGAAACCAGATGCCGCTTTCGCGGGCCGTAAAGAGGTCTGTATCGCCGTCATTGTCTATATCCATTGAGGCCGCGCCGTGAGTGGCATCAACAGAATCTTTAGAAAAATTCAAAGAAAGTCTCTCAAACCTTTCATTTTTAAAAGCAAACATCGCATCAGCTTGGTCATTACCGCCGCCTAGGAACAGCTCGTCCCGTCCATCCCCGTCTATGTCCAGCGCCGCACTTGCGAGAAACGGTAGAGAATTTACCAAATCAGCTTTGTGCACGAAGGGGAGTTCTGCGGCCTCAAAAGCTAAGTCAGTCTCACCTTGCGGTGTTTTCTCAGCTTGCCAAAACCTGAGAGCGCCAAATGCACTGAATAGAGCAAAGACAAGAACACCAATCAGAATGACGATTCCGCACCATATTAAAGCAAGTTTCCCAGTGTGCATTTTTTTATGAGTTTCAGGCATCTTTTTTTCCTAACAAAAGGGTGTAACCTTGCTTTCGTAGCAAGAAAAACAGAGTTGCATTTAGTGCAAGCAGAGCCAACGCCATAATAAACAGGCTATGCCCCATACCTGGAACGTTTATGCCAAGCCATGGAGAGA
Source organism: Hellea sp. (assembly GCA_039977295.1). Taxonomy (GTDB): domain Bacteria; phylum Pseudomonadota; class Alphaproteobacteria; order Caulobacterales; family Maricaulaceae; genus Hellea. The sequence continues at coordinate 341,136 of JBDWDN010000009.1, forward strand.
GGTGAAACCCAATTGCTCCAGCAAGAACGGCAAGTCCACCCAGTGCGCCTAATAGACGAGTTCGCGGCACCAAGATGAGAATAGCCGTTATAATTTCTGCCACGCCCGTTAGCATTCTTACCACAGGTTCAAATATCGAAATGCCGGACTTTTCTGCAATCACAGAGAAGATCGGGTTGGAAGCTCCGAATTTCTGCAAGCCAAAAAACAAAAATCCAGCCGTCACAGCTAGTGATAAGGCTATTACTAATTTTCTCATGCGAAACCTCCCGGGGCAACATTAATAAGGAAAAACTTTAGTTCAACTAAATATCAGACGTTCATATTAGGGACTAGGTTACATTATTATTATAAAAATATATTCGATATTTTGCAAATCGCCGTGATAGATTTAATTAAATCTAGTCAAACAGACACCCTCATGTGAGGCAAAAGGAACACTTTAATGATAGCCGCTTTTTCTCTCCTCTTAATTTTTGCAATTTCATTCTTTCTTGTTCGCCTCGCCTCAGTTGCCCTTAGATTGACAGGTCTTCCTGAGCAAAATGCCAGATTTCAGGCCATGTCGGCATTAACAGGAACAGGCTTCACGACGACCGAGGCTGAAATGGTCGTAAACTACCCCATTAGGCGTAAGATAATTTCCTGGCTCATGGTTTTCGGAAATTTAGGCATTGTGTCTGTTTTATCAACCTTAATGATATCTTTCATTCATATAGATGCAGATATGCATTCTATATTGCTACAGCTAGCATGGATGATCGGGATGACCATTTTGTTCTTTGTGATTATGCTCAACCCTCTTGTTGACGGACTGATTTGCGGCTTAATTGGTTTCGTGCTCGAAAAATGCACCTTTCTGGGGGGACGTCATTACCGAAGACTGTTGCAGTTGGGGAATGAGCTTAGCATTAGTGAGCATCAATTCTTTGCTAGTGAGAGCCTTAGCCCAGATAAAGTAATGGCTGAGCTAGGCAATTTTTCTGTGCTGGCAGTCAAACGTAAAACAGGAAAAACGGAAGCTTATTCTCTTGATATGGGCCTCATTAATCCAGGAGACAGCCTAATTTTATTCGGTCATGACAATGCGCATGATGGCTTCAAGGCTTCGTAAATAGCCTTATTTGTTTTGATTGCCCCTCACGTCAAGGATGGCATCAATGAGATCTTGCGGCACGGCATTAGGGACATCAATATCCTCATAAGGGAGTATATGACTTTCCGCTTTATATGCCGCAATATAGGTCTTTAGGAAGTTTCTGCACATGGGGCAGACGCGCATGTGACGCTGAAATAATATGACTTGTTTTTCCGTCAGATCACCCTCGACATAATCATAGATAAAATCATTGAATTCACGGCATGTAATCATTCGAGGTGATACACGCAAATACCAGCCGCCGATTGGCATAACAGGCCGCATTAAAACGTCGAGCCTTAATAGCTTTAATACATCGCTGATCATGACTTGCCCCCGTTTTGATAGGGGAAAAAATACTTGCCCAGACTGAGTTTCAGCTTCATGCGGGCGCGATGAATTCTAACTTTTGCATTGCTCTCTGAGATTTCTAACATTTCCGAAATCTCAATAATTGAAAATTCCTCATGATCTTTCATCAATAAGGGAATTCTATATATATCTGGCAACTCTTCGATAGCTTTGTTAAGTCGTTGAAGATTCTCTTTCTTCATAATATCTTGTTCAGGCGTAGACATTTCTGCCCATAAAGGCGCGTTTAAAAGGCCAGCACTATTATAAGAAACGATGTCGTCAATGTCGGCATAAAAATCTGGCATCCGTTTGTTTTTCCGTAAAACATCCAAAGCTTTGTGAGTAATGATACGGTTTATCCAGCTGTTTAATGCATTTATATCTCGAACTGCATTTAACTTTCTGTAAGCAGATAAAATACCATCTTGCACAGCATCTTCGGCTAGGCTTTGGCACTTCACATAACCGTATGCTCTCTTGATGTAGCGCCCATAATTAGCGTTTACCACGTTCATGAAGTGGTCATGGGATATGAGCGGCGATGTCTCAATTAATGAGGGATCATCGTCTGTTTTATTTTTTGGTGTGTTTTCACTTGTCCCACTCATGAGCCGTAAGGATTATTCTAAATTTAGTTATACTCAAGAGAATAATGTAATACTGGGGAGATAGCTTTGTCATTATTACTGAACTCTCAAATATTAATTGTAACCTATGAGTTCGGAAATCGTCTTATCTACTTACGCCGTCAGGCTTTGGAGGACATCAGTATCACAATAAACAGCACATATATGGAAGATTCGCAAAGGACTCAAATTCATGGTAACCGCGTTCCTCACAACCTCGTCGCAACGATATTTAGAAAGTTCCCAATTCTCATAGGTGCACCCACATGAAAACCGATTTAGTATGGCATAAAGTTGCAGATGTTGCGGAGCTCCCCGAAGGCCGCGTTATGTCGGCCAAAGCCGGTATACGCACTGTCGCACTGTCTCATTTTGACGACCAATACGCAGCCATGGACAATAAGTGTCCCCATCAAGGCGGCCCACTCGGCGAAGGGTCCATTGAAAAAGGCGTTGACGGACAGTGCTGGATCCGGTGCCCTTGGCATGGCTGGGATTTCGACCCTTTGACTGGCAAACCGCCTGGAGGTCATGAAGATAGCGGTCAAGAAACTTATCCCGTTGAAGTCCGCGATGACGGTATCTATGTCGCCCTCGAAGCTGAGCCAGAGCACACCCGCACGGTAACTGACGTCATGGCTGAGACGATGGTAAATTGGGGCGTGACCTCAGTTTTCGGTATGGTTGGGCATTCCAATCTTGGCTTAGCAGATGCCATTCGCAGACGCTGCGTTGATGGCGAAATGAATTATTACGGCATTCGCCATGAAGGCGCAGCATCATTTGCCTGTTCTGGCTATGCGAAATTAACAGGATTACCCGCAGCATGCCTTGCCATCGCCGGACCGGGTGCCACTAATTTAATGACTGGATTATGGGATGCCAAAGTCGACCGAGCCCCGCTACTGGCCTTAACGGGTCAAGTCCAAGTACAGGTATTTGGCCCCGGCGCGTTTCAAGACATTGATTTGAAAGCCGCCTTCGCGCCTGTTACAAAATTTAGTCAAAATGTGTTGAGTTCTTCCCATCATGCAGAGCTTGCAAATCTTGCCTGCAAATCATCACTTGATAATCGCGATGTCGCCCATTTGATTTTCCCTGACGATGTTCAGACCCTGCCAGCAGCGAAAGATGCTAAAGCAGGCTCCCCCTCTGGGCGCATGGCGAATATGAATGTCGCGCCTTCTGCGGAAAGCTTAAATGCGGCAATCGACCAACTGAAATCTTCAAAGCAACCTCTCATCATTGTGGGATATGGCGCGAAAACGGCGATGAATGACATTGTAAAATTTGCTGAACTGCTGAATATTCCCGTTGCCACGACATTTAAAGCTAAGGGCCAAATCGCTGACAGCCACCCCTTGGCGGCGGGCGTTCTAGGCCGTTCAGGGACACCTATTGCGAGTTGGTTCATGAATGAATGCGATGTCATTCTTGCTCTAGGGGCCTCCTTTTCAAACCATACGGGAATCGAAAAATCAAAACCCATTATTCAAGTCGATTTTGACCCTGCACAACTCGGGCGTTTCCACCCTATTGAGGTGCCCGTGCTTGGGGAAATTGGTATCACCACGCGCGCCCTCACAGTGGCTCTGGCAGGTCATCAAACACAGGACCAGCGCGAGGAAGTTGCGGAACGCTGGAAAATTTGGCGAAGTGAGAAGAAAAGCCGTCTTGAAGATGATAACAATAAGGGCCTTAATTCTGCATCGATATTTGCAGAGCTAACCAAACTTATCCCAAATGACGCCGTCATTGCTGTTGATGTTGGCAATAATACTTATTCCTTTGGACGATATTTTGAGTGCGCCCAACAAAGTGTTCTTATGTCAGGATATTTGGGCTCAATCGGTTTCTCATTCCCGGCTGCCATGGGAGCTTGGGCTGCGACGCAAGACCAAGACGCTTATAAAGGCCGTAAAGTTGTTTCCATAAGCGGCGATGGCGGGTTTGGGCAATATGCAATGGAATTCACCACAGCCGTAAAATACGGCATGAATGTCACGCATATCCTTTTGAATAATTCCCAGCTTGGAAAAATATCTAAAGAGCAACGCGCCGGTGATTGGGATGTTTGGCAAACAGATTTGCATAATCTAAGTTTTGCCGGTTTCGCCCGTGCCAGCGGCGGGCATGGCACAAAAGTTACTAAAATCGAAGACCTCGCCAAAGCCGTTAGTGAGGCGCTCGCACATAACGGCCCGTCACTTGTAGAAATTATCTCTGATCCTGATTTAATCTAGCTTCGCCATACAACCTAATGCCCGCAAACTAAAAGAAAGACTATTATGAAGCCCATTGTTATCGCCAAATGGAATCACCTTGAAGACCGCAAACCGGCGGGGGCGATTGTCGCCAATGTTGATTTGGTTATCGTCCGTTATGAAGACAATGTCTCGGTTTTATATGGGCGGTGCCTCCATAGAGGAGCCTTACTTGAAGACGGCCATGTCGACGGCGACAACCTCATTTGCGGCGTGCATAATTGGGACTTCCGTATCGATACGGGCGTGAGTGAATATGACAATAAAGAAGCGCTGAATAAATTTAAGGCGTGGGTCGAAGACGGCAAAGTCTATGTGGACGAAGACGAAGTTTCAGCGTGGCATATAGATAATCCGCAGCCTTATAATAGAGAGAGTTACCTCGGGCAATATGCCGACCCCTCACATGGTGATCCTGCGGAGCCTTACACAGGTCTTATTCAGTCATATGCGCGGGACGGCCTGTCTAAAACGGGGCATCACGGCGCGAGTGCGGCCATGGGCGTGCCGCTAAATGAGCTGCCGCGCTGGGAAGATATTCAATTCATCACAGCACAACTTCATAAAGTTCCCTTACTTGACGACGATCCCGTCAATACAAAGACAATCATTGGGCCACGCGCTAAAAAGCCTCTTGAACTCGACATTCCCCTATTCGTTTCAGATATGAGTTTCGGCGCTTTGTCAGCATCAGCCAAAGTCGCCTTAGCCATGGGCGCAGAAAAAGCTGGCACGGGTATATGTTCTGGTGAAGGCGGAATGTTGCCTGAGGAACAAGAGGCCAATAGTCGTTATTTTTATGAGCTCGCCTCAGCGCGTTTTGGCTTTTCAATGGATAAACTTTCGAAAGTTCAAGCCTTCCACTTCAAAGGCGGCCAAGGCGCAAAAACTGGAACAGGCGGGCATCTGCCAGGAGAAAAGGTCAAGGGCGCTATCGCCAAGGTTCGAGGTTTGCCCGAGGGAGAGACAGCGATTTCACCTTCGCGCTTTCCGGAATGGACGACGACAGCTCAAATTAAAGATTTTGCCGCTGATGTCCGCGAGTTTACAGGCGGTATTCCGGTCGGTTATAAGCTCTCAGCTCAGCACATCGAAAAAGATATTGATGCGGCCTTAGAGGTTGGCGTTGATTACATTATTCTGGATGGTCGTGGCGGCGGTACAGGGTCCGCGCCTCTTATTTTCCGTGATAATATTTCCGTTCCGACCATTCCTGCGCTTGCGAGAGCCCGAAGGTATCTTGACAGCACTGGAAACAAAGACGTCACACTCGTTATTACCGGCGGTCTGCGAACACCCGCAGATTTCGCCAAAGCGTTAGCATTAGGCGCCGACGCAATTGCGGTCTCTAATTCAGCACTACAAGCTATCGGGTGCCTTGGCATGAGAGCGTGCCATACGAATAATTGCCCAGTGGGTATCGCGACACAAAAAGAGCATCTGGTTGCCAGGTTGATTGCTGAGAAATCGGCTGAGCAACTCACGCGTTTCTTCGACACATCCGTATCGTTGATGAAGATACTTGCGCGGGCCTGTGGCCATGACGATTTCAGTCAGTTTAATCCGGATGATCTTGTGACATGGAAGCGTGATATGTCCGATTTATCGGGCGTGAACTTCGGCGGGATTGGATATAAATAATGCTAAATATTGCCCAGTATATTTCTTACGGTTTGGGCGGTTACGTCCTGATCGGATTAGTCTTCGCGCTCTATTTCGTGACGCGCGGTGTTCGTAATGAAGCCATCGCGGGAAAGAGTTTGATCCTCCGTATATTGCTTCTACCCGGCGCCGTGTTGTTGTGGCCTGTTTTACTCAAGGCAAGATCATGAAGCGCGCGCACCGCCAAGTGCATAACATTATTTGGTTGATACTTCCCTTAGTGTTGATCACGATTTTATGGATGGCCTTTGGCATCCATGGGAGCCAATTATGAGCCATGATTTTGTTCCCGTTCAGTGGAACCGTCAAAAATTTTTCTATGACGGGATATTGCTTGTAGCTATTTTTGGATTTCTAGCGAGCTTTATCCTGCTTGGACTACGAACTCCATCAGCCGACGTCTCTATCTTGATGATCCGCGGTTTCGGTAGCTGTGCGATTGTGTTGTTGCATATTATTTTGGCCATCGGGCCGTTGGCGCGGTTATCAGCGCGTTTCAAGCCCCTGCTATATAACCGCCGTCATTTAGGCGTTGTTACAGCATTGATTGGCCTGGCACATGGCGGGTTAGCCTTGATGTGGTATCATGGGTTTGGAGTTATCAATCCAATAGCATCTGCCATTGGTGGGTATGGGGATTACGGCGTTCCAATTGAATTCCCATTTGAGAGCCTTGGGTTAATCGCACTAATTATTCTACTCATCATGGCCGCCACCAGTCACGATTTTTGGTTGTCGCGCCTAAGACCTCCTGTCTGGAAGGCTTTGCATATGAGCGTCTATGTCGCCTATGCGGCTTTAGTCGGGCATGTGGCGCTGGGAACAGCGCAATTTGATAAAGGGTCGGGCCTCCTAATTGCACTGACGATTGGGGCTGTGAGCCTAACAGGTTTGCATCTTGCAGCGCTCTTAAAAGGACGTAGTCTCGATACAAAGTCTTCTCAGGAGTCAGATTGGATTAATGTAGGCGAACCTATGTCTATCCCCATGAATAAGGCTGTGACCGTAACTCCGAAGTCAGGAGAACGCATAGCCATTTTCCGGCAAAGCAAAGGCGTTTCTGCTATCGTGGCTATATGCTCTCATCAAAACGGGCCTCTGGGTGAGGGCTGTATTCGAGACGGGCTGATCACGTGTCCCTGGCACGGATTTCAGTTTGACCCCGAGACTGGGGCTGCTCCCGCACCATTTGAAGATCGTGTGCAGACACACGAAGTTAAAATCGAAAATGGAGAGGTTTGGGTTAAAGCTGCGCCTGATGTGCTAGGCACCCCCCGCAAAGCTGTTGAGGTGACCTCATGAGTAATGAAGATGATTTTTATGTTGGTTACGGACCTCTTCCCAATAAGGATCGCCGATTTTTATTAAAAGCTGTCCCTGCCGGGCTCTTAGGGATCGCGGGAGCGGGAGCATTTGTTGGGACGCGCGGGGCCTCCGAAGGCGGCGGACAATGGGAGACTGGGACGCCCGTAACGTTACAGGGCCGGATAGGGTTTCATCCTTATCCCGTGCTGTGGGTTGGCGAGGTCGGACATGTCATCGCGGGCATTGGAAAAAAGAGCGCAGATTCTTATTGCGCAGTATTTGAAGGGCAAAACGTTGAAGTCACAGGCGTTAGAATTATACGTAATGATTGTTTTATGCTGGGTGTCGCCAAAGGCGGCATAAAAGCTATTGAGCAATCTACAGCTCCTGTTCCGACGCCTGCTCCAATGAAGGATGTCTCTATCATTGGAGAAGTTCTAGACGCGCAGTGTTTCATGGGTATTATGAACCCAGGATATGGTAGAACGCATCGCGGATGTGCGACGCAGTGTATTCGGGGCGGGCAACCTGTCTTTTTTTCATTCGGACTTAGCGGGCGTAAGGGACCATCAGGCCCACAAACTTGTGGCGGCAATGGGTTCCTCTTAGCGAATGCTACGGGCGGAAAAATAAATACCGAGATTTTAGACCACGTGGCCGTGCCTGTTACGATTGACGCTAAATTAGAAAAAATTGGGAACTTGTACCGCCTTGTCTATCAATCAGGAAGTTTGAGACGACTATCGTGACGCTCAATCTATTCTTAATATTTGGAACTGTCTTTTTTGTCTTTGCATTAGTTTCTAAGCGTATTCAGGGCACAATTTTCACGCCGCCAATACTGTTCACCATAGGCGGCCTTTGTTTATCAACCTTACTTATGGAAACAGCCGGTTTGACCTATAATGAGGGCGGGCTTCACGTTATAGCAGAACTAACACTCATTCTTGTGTTAGCAGCAGACGCCTCACAAATTTCGTTCGATAAATTAAAAAAACAAAAAGCAATTCCCTTTCGCTTATTACTTATTGGGTTGCCGCTCATCATCTTAATGGGGACATTGGTTGGGCATACTGTATTCCCCGGAATCGGGTGGTATGAGGCCGCATTGATTGCCGCTATTTTGGCCCCAACAGATGCAGCTCTAGGGGCCTCCGTCTTAGCTGACAAAACTGTTCCGCTCAAGATACGCCAAGGCTTGAATGTTGAGAGCGGGTTGAATGACGGCATCGCCTTACCCGCTGTTCTATTTTTCGCCTGTTTTTTGAACATGGCGCACCAATCTGGCGAAGAAAACTGGCTCATTTTTCTTAGTCTTCAACTCATCATTGGCCCTATTGCTGGGCTTATAGTAGGATGGGTCGGGGGTCACCTTATTGCTTGGGCTGCGAAAAAAGAGTGGATGACATCAGAGTTTCAAGGCGTAGCCGCAATAGCCCTCGCCGTGATTGCCTTCGCTGTTGCCGAAGTCTGTCATGGCAACGGCTTTATTGCAGCTTTCGTAGCGGGCCTAACTTATGGCAATCTGCATGTCAGTTATTCAAAATTTCTGCATGAATTTACCGAAACAGAAAGTCAGTTTTTAAGCTATTTGACCTTCTTTCTATTTGGAGCCCTAATTTTACCAGAGGCCATACCGCATATTAATGGGCAGATCATTCTGTATGCAGTCTTTAGCCTCACGTTAATTCGCATGTTACCAGTCTTCATTGCGATGTTAGGATTAGGTCTTCGTTTACCGGCGATTGGATTCATGGGCTGGTTTGGTCCAAGAGGACTTGCGTCTCTTCTCTTTGCACTTCTGATTCTGGAGGATTTAAACGTTCAACAGGCCGAATTCATTCAAACTGTTGTCGCCACCACAGTCCTTTTCAGCGTCATTCTGCACGGGGTCACAGCCGCGCCTTTAAGTAAGAAGCTTGGGCAGGCTTATAGCGATAACGGTCTAAAGAACTAAACTTAAGCAAAGTAGATATGGTGACAGAATAACTCATCATGCGAGCGGCTTAAAATCGTCCAAAACAACCCCTGGGCCAGAGGCGATAAAGGCCGAAAGTCGGACGCTAAGTTATTTCAGTTTAGGCGGCAAGCCGGACATCAACTGACATATATTAAATTTTTGAGATAAAGTTTCTTGATTATGTTAGTATCATTTTGCGTAGCCTATCATTTTGTTTTACCTCGTAAGACAGAGGCCTAAGCAATGACATCAACATTACAAAACCCCCAGCGTAAGAGCTATGATATTGTCATCATTGGGGGCGCTATAATGGGGGCCTCTACTGCGTGGTTTTTGTCAAATAATAAAGATTTCGATGGATCCGTTTTAGTGGTAGAGCGTGACCCAAGCTATGAGAACTCCTCTACCATGCATACAAACTCTTGTATGCGGCAACAATTTTCGGCAGAGCTAAATGTTCGCATTTCTCAATTCGCGGCAGAGTTTGTAAAAAATATCAGAGAATACATGGATGGGGATGAGCTTGTGCCGCAGCTGTCCATTCAGAATTTCGGCTATATGTATTTTGCCGATAATGAAGATTTTGCCGATGTTTTGCGTGAGAGCCAAAAGGTTCAGCGTAATGCAGGGGCTGCTACACAGCTTTTTAGTCCCGCTCAAATCAAGCAAAAATATCCGTTTTACAATGTCGATGATATTGTCTTGGGTTCAATCAATCTTATCGATGAAGGCTATTGGGACGGAACAGCTGTGTTTGATGCTTGGCGGCGTCAATCCCGAAAAAGCGGTGTGGAGTTTATAGCCAATGAAGTTGTCGCCATGACCAAAAGAGCTGACGGCACACACGTTGATAGCGTCACCCTTAAATCCGGCGACGTCATTGCCTGCGGCAAGGTGCTGAACGCATCTGGGCCGCGGGCCTCCCGCACCGCGCGGATGGCTGGCATAGATGTGCCTGTGGAGCCTCGCAAACGCTTTAGCTGGATATTCGCAGCGCAACAGCCACTGGGTCAAGATCTGCCGCTTACGATTGATCCGTCCGGCGTCCATGTGCGCGAGAATGGCGGCGGGACTTATCAATGCGGCGCGCATTCTCATATTGACCCCGCCGTAGACTATGATGATTTTGTGATGGATTTTGATATTTGGGAAAACCATGTCTGGCCCATACTTGCAACGCGCATTCCCCAATTTGAAGCCGTCAAAGTCCAGAGCGAATGGGCCGGGCATTACGCCTATAACACATTTGATCACAATGCGATAATGGGCCCGCATGATGACGTTGAAAACTTCTATTTCCTCAATGGATTTTCGGGCCACGGATTGCAGCAATCGCCGGCTATGGGGCGCGGAACAGCAGAGATGCTGATTTATGGCGAATATAGAAGCCTTGACCTCTCGCCTTTTAACTATAGCCGTATTCCAAGTAATAATCCGATAATTGAAAAGGCCGTTATTTAACGTTCGGCTATATAAGGTGATATCCCTATGAAACGCATAGTCTTAACTGGAGCCGCTGGGCGCCTGGGGTCTTATTTGCGAGAGCCTTTAAGTAAGTTAGCAGACGAACTCGTCTCTTCTGATATCGTCACTGACATTGGTAAACTCTATCCAAATGAGCGGTATATGAAAGCCGATATCGCTGAAATGGACGATATTATGCCACTCTTAAAAGGCGCAGATATGGTTGTTCATTTCGGCGCCTTTGTCGATGAAGGACCGTTTGAAAAGCTGCTTGGCCCAAATTTTATCGGCGCTTATAATATCTGGGAATCTGCCTATAAAAACGGCCTAAAGCGCGTTGTTTACGCCAGCTCAATTCATGCTGTTGGGATGTATCCGAAGAATGAGTTTATCGGTACGGATGTGCCTCATCGTCCAGATACTTTTTATGGACTTGCCAAATGTTTTGCTGAGGATTTAGGAAGCCTTTACTGGGATAAGCTCGGGCTCGAAAGCGTTCACATGCGCATTCTTTCATGCGCCCAAGTCACAAACCCTCGCGCCGTCGGATCATGGCTATCTTATGATGATCTTATCCAGCTTGTAGAAAAGTCGGTCACCACACCCGTGACAGGATTTAGCATTGTCTATGGGGTCTCCAATAATGACCGCGCGCCGGTTGATAATGCTAAAGCCAGCCATTTAGGATACCGTCCCAAGGACAACGCAGAACAATTCGCCAAAGAGGTTTACGAGGCCAACCCGCCGCTTAATCCTCAAGATATTGGCGATTACTGCCACGGCGGCCCCTTTGCTTCAATAGACCTTGGACATGGCGCTATGGGGGGTGTGAATATTGTGGATGATAGGAAGAAAATTTAGCAGCCTAGAGGATCCTAAAAACGCGCATGGAAATATTACAACAATAAAATACCGCGATGGCGGAGTTCAGCGAGCGGCTTAAAATCAGCCAAACTAAGCCTAAAGGCTAGAGGCGATAAACGCCCAAAGAAGCCGCAGAACTGACGCCAGCTCGGCAAGCTAATCATTCCCTAATCTGGATTTGTTGCTCGCGATTAAACTTGAAAGCGGAAACGGAACAATAGTATCAAATTGGCAATGCTAAAATTTGCCATCAAGGAAGAGTATACTCTTACGCCTGAAATATATGGGCATGAGCTCGGGTTTGATGTTGCCCAATTAAGGCGTGTTGAATTTGCAAACTTCATGGCTATCGGAAATAAACGCCTCGTTATTCACTTTAGAGCCCAACCGTTCAATCGCGATGACCTTACAGATGAAGGTCTGATTTGTGAATTAGGAGGTTCAAATTTTATTCCAAGGAATATGTCTAAGGCCTTGAATTCCGGCCAAAGAGAAAGGCCACATGCATTCCAAGCTTGGCGATCATGCCGTCTAAACGGCTCACTATTGTTTACCGGCCCCGCAGACAAAGCCCAATTATTTTCAGATTACGGTAAGGATGACTCTCTGGATATATCTATTAAAAACCCACTCCAAGATACGCGTGATGACTGGGGGAATTCATTGAGGTTTCGTCAAAATGAGTTTCAAACCTCTATTGGTGAAGGCTCGCTCATTCCCATACCCATAAAATTCAATGGCAAAACTAACCGCATTGGTATTTTGAATGTTGACTTAGGTAATCAGAAGGCAAAATGGATAACAAATTTGCCCCCTCAATCTGTAAGTTTAAAGGGTAAGGTCTCACGCATTTGGAGGCGACCGAAAAGCAATGCCAATGCTGACCCTCTCATCAAGATTTCCGCTGACGCACTCTTTCCTGGGAGCAAATTTGATATGGTGGTTACGCATTCCATGCTCAGGGGTGGCGAGCTATATATTTTTACGCGAGGTGTTCATGAGGCGACTTATGTGCGAGGCGGGCATCAATTTAGCGCGATTGCGCACATCGGTGTAGACGGAAAGGTAATTTCATTTCCATTTATTCAAAACCATCTTGCACATAATGACCAAAAAAAGAGAGGCCATTTCGCAAGTTTCACCTCGTCGAGAAAATACTGCATTCTGAAATCAATTTACAAACCTGCGGATGACTGGAAGGGGAAGCAAAGGCTATTTGATATGGATAGCCACGACCTTATTGAACTGAAATTGCCACGTGGATATTCAAGCTATCAGCTTGTTGATCACAATGATTTAGATTTTTGGTTTCAAAAACCGCTAACACCGGGACATCAAATGGAAACGAAAATAATTCGTTGCGAAGTTATATAACTTAATGATCTAGTCCCTGAAAATCTGGACACAGGCGGCGTCGCGGGTTATCCAAAATATTCAAGATTTCATAAAAGAGACAAAGCCTGATGTTCTTTAAAAAACCAATAGCATTTTTCATGTCTATAATGATGGCTTCATTCCTGCTTGCAAGCTGCAAGGTCTCGGTGAGTCCAGGGGGCCTTGAAGATAGCTTTGCGCCTGATGTTCGGGAAGATCCTATTCCAGAAGAATACGCTGCGCCGCTCTTCGCCTATGCTGACGGCGTGATTGCCGATCTTTATAAAAATGATATTGAGTCGCTTCGCCAGAAGACCCATTCGGACTATTCTGACATGTTTGATGAGATGAGTTCCAAAGGCGCTATCAAATTGCTAAATCCAAAAACGGCCGATCAAGCCAATAAAGAATATCTTGGCTATAATATGTATCAAACCAAAGACGGTCAGGTTTTCACGAGTCTATTTTACCGCGTTCCGCGTGAAGGCGGGAATGACAACATCACGCTAAATGTCGACGCTGATATGACCGAGTGCTGCAGGCTTATGGGCTTTAATGTGCAGAAATTTGCTAAAAAGAGCCTCTTAGGGAAAGACTGAGCCATTGAGCTACCCGCACTGGAGTGCTTGGCGGCTTAAAATTATTTCCCTCGGCTCATTGTTCCCACAAGACCTAACACGCAAAGCAATCGCGCAGAGGCCGTCTAGGCAGAATTACAAGCCTGATACATTAGCGGCTTGGCTTATATTTATGCCAATTTGGGTCGCTTGGTAGGTTGGCCGCAGCGGTCTTGATGAGATATCTACCTCGCGCCGAAGCCAGGCTTGTCCTTCTAGAAGGTTAAGAGACTGCGAGAGAGCTCTATCCGAGATTGAGGATAGGTCTGACTTTAGCTCGCCAAAATGCCGGGGGCGTTTCGTCACGGCGAGGATTGGCACCGTCCATGACTTTCGTAATATCTTAGTTTCAGCAGGCTGCGGAACTGCAGCTATTATATTACTCGCCGTCTTGGCGGCCCGCGCCCCTAAAGGCGTCAGTCTAAACTCTGGGCGCAATGGGTGACCATGGCCTGGATTTCGTTCCAATAGCTGCAAATCCACCAAATGTTTCAAACTCGCCCCGAAAGCTGTCCGGCTCGCCTTTGACGCCGTTAAAAGAGCCGCCTGCTTTCCAGGTACCCCCTCATGCAAGAGCGCTAAAATTTTTAGCGACCACGCCCGAGATGTAATCTTGACAAGTGCATTTATGTCCATAAAGTATAGTTACTATATTTTTAATCGAAAGGGAAGCCCAATGCCTATTGTTAATTTAGATAATACCATCACAATTGCGATATCCGTTAAAGACCGACACCTTAGCGCAAAGTGGTATGAAGAAATGCTAGGATTCACGCTCATCCATCACATTGACGAAGCGGGATGGAGCGAGATGCAGACCAAAACAAAAGGCGTGACATTGGGCCTTGGTGAGCAAACAGAGCCAACTCCCGGTAATTCAGTTCCGGTTTTTGGGGTTGCTGATATCGACAAAGCTCGCAAAGACCTGGAGACTGCGGGCGTGAGCTTTGACGGAGACACAGAGACCATGGAAGGCATGGTTAGCATAGCGACGTTTTATGACCCTAATGGGAATGCTCTAATGCTAGCCCAAGACCTATCATAAGATGGCCTGAAAAGAGCTGTTAAAAGACGTCCGCATAAGCAAAGACTGCGGGCATGCCGCCCGTGTGAACAAATATGACCGTATCATCTTTGGTGAACTCGCCCTCTTTTATTAATCCGATAAGCCCGGCAAGGGCTTTTCCTGAATATACCGGATCCAAGATTATAGCTTCGAGTGACGCCGCGAGACTTATCGCTTCCAAGGTTGCAGAATGCGGCACCCCATAACTTGGCCCGGCATAGCCTGACAGGACTTTAGCTTTGGTATCTGGAATTTCCATGGACAATAACGCGGCGCCCTCGCGCATATATTTTATGACATCGGCGCGAACTCTCTCGGGGTCTGCGTCAACATCAATTCCAATGATCTCTGTCTCGGGCAGGCAGGCCTGCGCCCCAATGATTAAGCCAGCTTGCGTCCCCCCGCTACCGCTTGCCGCAATTATGGCGGCAGGCTGAATATTCTCTTCCAGCGCTTGCTCTGCAATCTCGGCAACAGTTGACGCATATGACAGCGCCCCCAGCCCGCAGGACACGCCATATGGCACGACGCAAGGCTTACGCCCCTGCGCGCGTAGAGTTTCCGCTAAAGCTTCTATTGGGCCGTTCCTATCCCCTTCCCATTCTGTGGGATGCATCACGGCTTTGAACAATTTGTTTAAAACAACATTGCCAGAGATATTATAATTAATGGAGGGCGGCTCAACGCGGTTTTGGTAAACGACTAAATGGCATTCTAGCCCTAATATGACAGCCGCTGTTGCGACTTGCCTTTGACTATTAGATTGAGGAACGCCGCCTGACACTAAGGTGTCACAGCCATTATTAACGGCCGAATGCAAATAACGATCTAACTTTCGCAACTTATTTCCGCCGCTAGAAATATGCGTTGCATCATCTCGCTTCACCCATATTTGGGGGCCGCCCAGATGGGCGGATAATTTGGCAAGTTTATGGAAGGGTGTTGGAGATGTGATGAGGCCAACTGGCGGGAAAGCCTCAAGCTTTCGTTTAAAATCTTCGATATATTTTCGGGCTTTATTATCCATGCATAACTCTACCACTTTTATTGGCCATTCGCATTCATAATCTTATGCCGCTCTAAGATTAACGCTGCCTTCGCTCATCTCGTCTTGGCGCATGCTAGGCTAATACCGCGGAGGGACTGCTTCCTGCATTTGCGTCGCTAGAGCTTAAATGCTAACCTAAGCCTGAGTGTTTCCCCTAATTGCATCAACACTGAGGGACGGAAACCTAATGAACATTAAAGCCATTATCAGCCTTTTATTACTAACGGTTTCCTGCTTGTTTGCACCTTTGGCTTATGCAGATGGAACTCTGTCTGAATTCATCCGCATCAAAAGTGATGCCTTGGGCTATGATTTACAATACCAGGTCTATGTGCCGAACAACACAAACCCTGATGATCAGCTCCCCACACTCTATATCACAGATGGAGCCGCATATGCCAAAAAAGGGCGTATGATAAAGGCCCTGAATGACGGCATTACCGAGGGTAAAATCAAGCCTGTTATTGCCATCTTCGTTGATGCCCGCAACCCTGACAATCTAAAGAACAACCGGCGCAATGAGCAGTTCTTTTGCGAACAAAATTATGTTGATTTTTTCACAACGGAATTGATACCGGCGATTGATAAGGGCTATTCCACCAGCGCTTTGCGCGAACACAGGGTGATTTTAGGTGTCTCTTTTGGTGGTTTCAACGCGGGATGTTTCGGGCTGATGGCCACACCCTATTTTGGCGGCGTTGCCATGAATTCCCCGGCCCATACCCGATTTGTCAGGCACCTTCAAAAACACTATAAACGTCTCGAGAAAAAGAACATCAAAATCTATATGTCCGTTGGCACAGATCTCGACAATAAAAGAGCGGTGCGGTCCTTTAGAACGACGCTTAAGAATAAGGGCTATGATTTGACCTTTATGCAAACTGATAAAGGACATAATTGGAATAATTGGACGCCTTTATTGCCTAAAGTCCTAGAGACCTTTTTTGCCTCAAACCAAGACGCGTCACCCTCCAAAGGTGAATAAATAAACGGATATCTCGTTCAATTTCTGAGGTCTCATAAACAGGCATGGCCTACACTATACCTAAAGTGAGGGCCAATTTATCTGAAACGTCATATGGCTGTTCATCAGGGAGCATGTCTATGGCCGCATCAAGCTTGCCCGCTTGCACTAAACCGCAAAGCGAATGCGCTGTTTCAGTTATATCTGTGATATTTTGTATCCACGAAGAGATGTAGTGCTCAACAGCATCTCCAGACAGGCCTATTTGTATGGATCTATGTTCGAGTTTATCCAGTGTAAGATTACGTTCTGGGTCCCATTGAATACGCACACATGACGACGCTTTCATATCCGCCCACTCGTCTTGAGGCATACCGCTCGGGGGATGACTAAGGCAGCTATTGGCGAGGGCCCATTCAAAACCCTCCCTCGAAATATCTATGGCCAATATTCGCGCCTGGCCAGCATCCTTATGGCCCCATCCTGCGCGATACATCATCCATAGAAAAGACGGCTTAATCCATGTCATTCTGTCTTTCTTAAACGGCGGAGAGATAAACCGGCCTGATCGAATAGCCGATTCTGCTATGGCCTCATTATAGGCTTGATAGACGCGTATGTTTTTTTCATCAAAAACTGCGCGGATTTGTTTCATTGGAACAGTCACTGAGTTCACCCTTCAAACAACATTTGAGCCTATAGAGACCGCGCGATGAGAAGCTTCATGATCTCGGTCGTGCCTGCGTAAATCCGGGTGACGCGCGCGTCTCGGTAAGCCTGCGCGATGGGATATTCGTTCATATAGCCGTAACCACCAAAGAGCTGTAGACATTGATCGACGATTTTCCCGTGAAGCTCTGATATCCAATATTTAGCCATTGAAGCTGTGGTGCTATCGAGCTTGCATTCCATATGCTGAGCCACGCAATAATCGACAAAGACTTTTGCGATTTTGGCCTCGGTTTTCATTTCGGCCAATTTGAACTGGGTGTTCTGAAAATCAATGATGCGGTTGCCAAAGGCTTTGCGTTCTTTGACATAATCAATCGTGATTTTCAGCGCAAATTCTGTGGCAGCGCATTCCTGAACCGCGATATTAAGCCGTTCTTGGGGCAGACATTCCATCATCTGCCGAAAGCCTTGACCCTCTTCATTGCCTAGCAAATTATCGGCAGGGATTTGTACTTCATTGAAAAAGAGCTCAGACGTATCAGCGAGTTCCCGTCCGATTTTATTCAAGTTGCGGCCGCGTTCAAAGCCGTCGGCCTTATCAGTCTCTATCAAAACCATGGAAACCCCTTTGGCCCCCAGAGACGGATCGGTCTTTGTCGCAACTAAAATCAGATTGGCGTTCTGGCCATTGGTGATAAATGTCTTAGAGCCATTCACGACATAGCCATTGCCTTTTCTTAACGCCGTGGTTTTAATGCCTTGAACATCTGAGCCCGCGCCCGGTTCTGTCATGGCGATGGCGGTAATAAACTCGCCCGAAGCCATTTTAGGCAGCCAGCGCTGCTTTTGTTCTTCTGTGCCATATTCCGTAATATAGGGCGCGACGATGGCGTTATGCAGCGCGATATCCCAGCCCTCTATGCCGCGGCGGCCAATCTCTTCTTGCAAGATCGTCTCGTGGCGGTAATCCCCGCCCATCCCGCCATATTCTTCCGGAATGGAAAGACCCATCAAGCCTGCCTCGGCAGAGGTCTCCCAGAAACTACGCGGCACACATTTACCTTCACGCCATTTTTCGACCACTTCAGGCGGCGCTTCGGCATCTAGGAACTTACCAACAGTATCGGTGAAAATCGCAAATTCTTCATCTTCCCGCCAAGCAGGGACGGCCACGTTTAGGAGAGAGTCCATCATTTGTTTGCCTTTTGGTAAATGCTTCAGTTCCATCTAATGCGTTAGTATTAGATTGTCATAGCTTTAGAACACGCACTCTTAAACCCAGCAAACCAAAATTTTTATGAGGGCAGTTAAAATATGTGACTATGTGGTTCAGTCAATTATTTGACTCAAAAAGTCCCTGACTTGTTTTCAACGGTTTTCCAAGTCATCCAATGACTGCATAAGCCAAGCTGAGTACCAGTCAGTGAAACTAGAATACACGCCATCTGAAGTCATAACCGGAGCGATGCCATTATATTCGCTTCGATGGTCATCCCATATAGTTCCGCTCATGGGCCCCGTCACAACAAGCCATGTTCTAACAGCGCAGCCGTGATGACAGATTGGAATTGCGCCTTCCATGATGTCACCCGTCCAGTAGGTGAGGTTAATTTCATCTTGCCAGCTTTCCCAGAACGCCTCTTCTTGTTCTTCGGACTTACAGATTTCAGGATCAGGCTTCTTATTTAAAAATGAGCTGGGTAAGTTCCAAGCTTGTTTGTGTTTGAAAGACTTTGAGGGATCACCAAGAATGTAATCTTCATCCCAGGCGCACATTCCGTGATTTAAATCGTGCTGCCCAAGGGGAAACAATCCATAAGAAGGCCCGGCGCCGCCATTGCCAACACTCATGATGAAGTCTTTATAGTCATCTGGAAAGGCGCAGCCATATTTGCGCTCGAAACCGTCAACAACATCCTTGGAGATGACAGGCCTAAGCTGATATCTATGCTGGCTAGCGCCAAAAATGGAGAAATTTGGGTCTCGCTTTTTGAGCGCTTGCAGCTTTACTTGTAACTCCATCATGGGGCGCTCCTTTCTACTCGCGAGTATACGCACGCCTTCTTTGTTTCACAACTGCGGAACATTTCAAAGATGGATACCCTGCGGCTCTCAGGCCCCATTTAAAATCATCTCCTATTGTAAATAGCGCCGCAATATATAACGAGGGTCGGTGCTTTAATGGCGCTATAAGCAAACAACATTGGACCTGTGATAATGAACCTCGTAAGTGACAACATATTAATTGATGATGGCAAGCAAATGCCGAGCTTTGATATGGCCTATCCCATGCTGAAGGGATTTGCGCTTGGAAACCCAAATGCCTGGACCAAGGGACAGCCGCATGATTATTATAAGCGCATGCGCGAGGACGCGCCCGTCATGTGGTCATCTATGCGCAAGGGCATATCTGGTTTTTGGTCTGTGTCGCGTTATGACGATATTAAAGCCGTTGAACTCGCGCCCAAAACATTTTCATCTGAACGCGGAAGCATGTTGCTCGCGGTCTCGCCTCGCAGTAAATGGCCCGGCGATAAATTGGTCCCCGCCTCTTTTAACTGCCTGATAAATCTCGATGCGCCCAGACATATGGAACTTCGCATTCAGCAAAAAGACTTCTTCATTCCCGCCTATGTTGCCAAAGTGCAAGAAAGGGTCGCTGCAAAAATTGACGCGCTTTTAGATAATGCCGAACGCCTTGGCCCTGAGGTGGATTTTGTAAAAGTCTTTTCCCAAGAAGTGCCAATGTATACATTATGCGAAATGCTTGGCGTGGATGAAGCCGACCGCCCAAAAATCCTCTATTGGATGCACCACCTTGAACTCGCCGAAAAATTTATTGCCAATCCCCTGCGGATGCTGTTGAAAAACCCGTTCTTTCCAAAGCGCTTCGCCAAAGCGATTAAAGACATGTTCGAATATGGCGAAGCCGTCATGGCCGATCGCCGCGCCAACCCCCGCGAAGATTTACTTACCGTTATTGCGCAGTCGCAATTAGGCGGAGAAGACCTGCCCCAAGAATATCTGGACGGCTCGTGGCTTCTGATTATCTTTGCCGGCAATGACACCTCTCGAAATTCTCTCTCGGGAACTATTCGCCTGCTCACACAATTCGAAGATCAAAGGCAAATGGTGATAAGCAACCCTGCCCTCATACCCAAGATGTCTCAAGAAGCCCTGCGCCTTGTCAGCCCCGTTCAATATATGCGCCGCACGGCCATGGAGGACACAGAAATTAGCGGCCAGAAAATAGCCAAGGACGAAAAAGTTGTCATGTGGTACGGCGCGGCCAATCGGGATCCCAGCATTTTCCCAAACCCGGATAAGTTCGACATGATGCGGCCCAATGTGGATAAACATCTCGCCTTTGGTCATGGCGTGCATAAATGCCTCGGGAGCCGAATTGCGCAAATGCAGCTCAAACTATCCTATGAGAAAATACTAGAGCGTTTTCCCAATATACATTGGACAGGCAAACAGACCATAGCCCCAACCATCCTCGTCCACGCCGTTTCTAGCCTTAAAGTGAATCTTTACGGCCCGAATGGAAAACGCCCGACGCAGGTTCAGGTGGGTAGCCAAGATTAATCTTTTAACGAAATCGTCGTTATTCTAAGTTACGGCTTTTTCATGAATCAGCCTTACGATAAATACATTCCGATTATCTTTGATAATAATGGCGATCTCGGTTCAGGTCAATATTTCGAAGATGATATCGATTCACTCCGAGATAAAGTAGAGATTGAGTTAGAAGAAGAACCAACTTTACTTATAGATATCTTGCATAGTGCGTTCACTAATTTTGAGACCCATCTTTCAAGTTACACAGTGTATCAGCTTTCAAATGCCATTGATTATATTTTCAACCCAGGCTTAAGCAATTATGGCTTTGTATTTAAAGATGACACTGTTGATAGACGAAAACGCATTGAAGCACTGGATTCGCTATCTGATCTAATGCTCTTCATTTACGAAGACACCGCAGAACCGATATTAGGACACCTAAGTCAATCAGTCCAAGACAAACGTAAGGATATTCTCAACGGCGTTTGCTATATGTTTTGGGATACCGCTACTATCCCGTATAATTGCGACGAAGACATTAGAAATGCGTGTCTTGCAGTCATGGGAAGATGCGCTCGATCTAACAATATTGCTGTCGTCGAAGGCGCACTACATGGCCTCGGCCATGCCCAACGTTACAGCGATAAGAAATTAATAGAGAAATACATAGATGAGGCGAACCTTGGGACTAGCGAAAATTCAGAAGCTTTGCGCCGATATGCACAGGCAGCAAAGCGTGGGAGGGTACTGTAAAACTCCATTTAACTTCCCTACTTTATAGAATAACGGACTTCTCCGTCGTCTGCCATAACATAACTTTAAGCGATCAAACTGCTTTGCGTTGGGCTAGCGCAGTCTCAAACGGATATAAACTGGCCTAGCTTGACAATAATTTACACGCCACCCATAAATAATTTCATCAGAAATTTTGCGCGGTAATTTATGTCCTTGTCTGAAACCTCCCCAAACTCAGCCGCGGCTACGCCCTTTCAAACCTATTACACACCCCAATCCGCAGAATACCTCCACGATTTTAGGACCGTGGTTGACAGGCTTTTCACCAAGACGGAGGAGCGTATGGGGTGGTATGAGCCTTGGCAGGCTTGGATTGTAACATCTCATGACCTTTGCAAAACCATTTTGGCCGATGAGCGCCTGACCCCAGATTTCATGAAATGGAAATTTGCCCCGCCAGAGCAAGCCGAAGCCGACAAAAATGATTTTGAGCGCATGCTCGACCATGCTCTATTCCGCCTTGACAAGCTTAGCCATCGCCGCGTTCGGCGCTTGGCCTCTATGGCCTTTTCCGCCCGCATGAGCGCGTCTATGGAACGTAAGATTAAGGACGTCGTAACCAAGGCTTTTGACCGGCTAAAGACCGAAGCTTACTTCAACGTTGCGGACACGCTTTCCATCGATATCCCGCGCGGGGCGATGTCCAGGTTGGTAGGCATTCCGCCGGAGAAGGACGAAGTATTCCACAAGCTCGGCTGGGCAATGGTGCGGTATAACGGCATTGCAACAACAGGCGAAGACCGCTCAGAAATTCTACGCATCGCGCTCGAAGGCGTTGCCATGCTTCAAGGCGTCATCCAAGACCGCCGAAATCTATCTGATCCTGGCGATGATTTCATTGGCATGCTGCTGAAAGCTCAAGAAGGTGATGACCGCTTAAATGACTGGGAAATCCTAGGAATTGTAGCGGCGATGATTGCCGCAGGTAGCGATACGGCGGGCGATATGCACCCCACCCTGCTCTATGCCCTCCTATCCAATCCCACTCAATTTGATAGGCTTAAAGCCAATCCTGATCTCGCTAATAATGCGATAACAGAGATTTTGCGTTATGAGGCCTTTGGCAAAACGGGCCTCCACCGCTTCGCGTTGGAAGAGGTGGAATTTGACGGCATTGCCGTCAAACGCGGCGAACAGATCATCATCGCGGCGCAGGCCGGCGGTCTTGATCCCGCGCAATGGGAGCGCCCGCTGGAACTCGACATAGAGCGCAACCTCAATGGAAACATTGTCTTTGGCGTCGGCGCTCATGTCTGCGCTGGATTGTTCCTCGCCAGAATTCAGGCGCGGCTGATGCTTGAAGAATTTGCGCTGCGTTTCCCAAAGGCAGAACTCGCCGAGCCGCCCACCCGTGACCCGACGCATTACAATGCCCGCCACATTACCAAATTATTGATTAAGACGAATGTGTAGGATCTGGAACCTTTAGAGATTGGACCTTAGAAACCTCTTTTGCACAAGTGCTTTATCTTGGCGAAATGTTTGGGCTTGCAACTTTTTTTAAAGTACCTATCCCAAATAACTGATACCGAAAGTAAGGTTTATTATGTATTTTGGAATTAAAGCTATGAAGCACATGTCGCTTTTATCGATTTTACTTTGCACGACATTATTAGCTTGTAGCCCCAGCGGGGAGGTTGAGTCTGATAAGACGCCGTCCGAAATCGCTACAAGCGCGCCCTCAAAAGCTGAAACATCCAAAGCCAGAACGGAAATATCAAGTCTTGTTCAAAAAGCGGACATTCCAAACTGGGTCGAATTACAGGCGCTTCCAGAATTTCCCGAAGAAAGTTTGGACCTTATCAAGAACGGTGTTGCTTATATAACCAAAGAGGACAGATATCATGTCACCGACACAGGATATAAATATTTCTACAGGTTAGCTTACAAAGTCACAGACCGTAAAGGACTCGAGTCAGCTGCACAGATCCAGAGAACATTTGATCCTGAACTGGGAAGCCTGACCTATAATTTCGTCAAAGTGATAAGAGATGGGAAAACCACAGATAGGCTTCCAGATCTTAGTATCCAGGAATTACAGCGCGAGGACGGATTATCTGACGGTTTAGTCGATGGTGATATTACATCCCTCATACACCTGGAAGACATTCGCGTCGGCGACATTATTGAATATGGATATTCCAGCGAATACCTCTCACCCCTATGGCCAGGGCATTTTTTCAATAATGTTTCAATCAGTTATGGCGTACCACTCGCATCCCAGATTTATGAAATATCAGTGCCTGAAGACACAACTCTGAATCTGGATGTGATTAATTCTAAGGTTCGGCCTAAGATCTCTAGAGCAAACCAACGTACAACATATAAATACGAAATAAAAAATGCAGCCGTCGATAAAAAAGTTAGCAATGTTCCGGTAGGCGTCATTACCGATCCTTATTTGCTAATGAGTACGATGCAATCCTGGCAGGAGGTCAGTGAGTGGGGCGTTGGTGTTTATGACGTCGATTTGACGTTACCCAAGGACTATAACTCGACAATTAGATCGCTCAAAATGTCGGCTAAAACCGCGGAGGGCCGTATGGTTGCCGCGTTAAAACAGGTTCAAAATGACATCCGGTATTTGGGCATTGAGAGCGGTATTAATTCTCACAAACCCCGCATTCCTAATGTTACACTTTCAAAAGGATATGGTGATTGCAAAGATAAGGCTGTCCTTCTAATTGCGACCCTGCGCAAACTTGGCATTTCGGCCCACCCGGCATTAGTTTCTATAGACTCCGGCAAAATCTTACCACAGCTATTACCCTCTATTAATAATTTCGATCATGTCATCGTCATGGCTGAAATTGATGGAAAATCATATTGGTTAGATCCAACTTTGACCTATCAAGCGGGCTCGGAAGATACGCTTACGGTCCCTGATTATGGCTATGTCTTACCCCTTAAGACGGGTCAGTCAAACATTGTCGAGATTGTAATTACTCCGCCATCGAACCCAACAACCCATGTTACAGAAACATATAGATTGGAAGAAGATGGTTCCATGAGCCTTAAAGCAGATACGGTTTATCGCGGCGCTAGTGCAGATTCGATGCGCCGAAGCATTATCAAAAGCGGACTTGAAGCCACCTCTAATACCTACCTCAATTATTACGCAGATTTCTATCCTGGTTTATCATTGCAAGACAAAATGATTACATCTGACGACCAAGAGTTGAACTTATTTTCAATCCATGAATCCTATTATCTCTCAGCTGATGATTTTGAAACAAACGAAATAAATGATAAGCTTTATATAAAAGCTGCAACTTTGGAAAATCAAATTCCAGCCAGTATTGAAGCAGATAGAGAGGTCAAACTCGGTCTCAACAAGAATACCTTTTTGCAACACACAATGATAATTGAAACGCCTGGAAAACAGTTCATGGCACCTGATAGTTTAACCGTAGAAACGGCAGGCATCACATTTTCAAGAGAATATAGCTCTAAAAATGAGGCTTTGACGATCGATTACATTTTGAAAATTGACGAATCCTCCGTGCCTTTAACGAGCGCGAGAGACGTCACGGAATTGGCGGATAAAGTTGCAGAAGAAATCCAACGAAATGTTTATCCTAAGGCCGCAACTCAGAAGCTCTCTAAACGGATTGGGTTGAACGGTGAGGTTCCCGAAAATATTGATGCTGAACTGACCGTTATAAATGGGCTCTTAATGAAGAAGGAGAATGTGGAGGTTTTAGAACGTCTGAATAAGCTTGAAGCTGACTATACAAAAAACGACCCTTTGCGCGGATATATTCAATATTTACGCGGAGCCGTTTTGATTGACCTTAAAAGAAAGAAAGCTGCCATTACAGCTTTTGACGAGGCTTTCTCGCTATTTGACCCTGATAAGTCGGATATTTATTTTAGCTATGTGAGCTTGCTTTATGAGGATGAGCAAAATCTAAAGGCCGTGGACATCATCGAGCGTTTATTTTCGGTTCACCCCGAAGCTATCAAAAAAGTGAATTATAAATGGCTTTGGAATCTATATGGCGAAGTGTTTAGAGCCGAAGAGGTAGCGGCTTATGAAGACGTTATGATTGCCACGGCGAAGGCGCAACTAGAATATGTTGATGACATCGATGAAACAGATCGGGCATTCGAAATTGTAATCCCTATACTGGTTCGCAAAGGCGAAATTGAAACCGCAAAACCCTTTTTGCAATATTTGAAAAATCCTTCAAACATTCGGGACATTCTTATTGATAAAGAACTGGAAAAAATTTGGCCGCATGTCTCCAAAATTGCCGGATCAGATTTGTCACTCGCAATTGAGAACTACATTCAGCACACAGCAGAGCCTGCTCTGAAAGATGATGCGGACTTTAAAACAAAGTCCCAATACCTCTATGCCCTCTATCAAGGCGGACGCTTGGAAGAAGCGAAGGCATTTGGCGAGAAAGCTCTGGAAAACTGGTCCCGTATTGATGCTGTGGGAATGGACGCATATTGGCATGTAGCTGGCTATGCCTCCATATTCTCTGGTTTAGGGCAATCTGAGAAAGCCGACGAAATTCTCGAGGCCCTCTTGAAAGACCGTCTCAAAGACAATCCAGAACTGATCGGTATCGCCATTAACCGTGTAGATTTGCTTGTGTGGAACGGACATTTTCAAAAGGCGATAAAGCTTGTCGAGAGTTACGAAGCGGATGAAGATTTTCAAACAAATGACTATGGATGGGTCTCCCTGCACCAGTCACGTGCTTGCGCGATGTTTGAAGAAGGTGAGAAGAAGAAGGCGCTAGAGTATTACGCTGAGAAAACTAAAGATATTTCCAGTGAAAACCTCCCTGCTCATTTTCTAGCAATGGTATGTATGGATGAGTTTGACGAAGCTGCTACAGTTCTTAAAGAACGGCTTGAATCTGAACTGCACAGAGAAACTACGCTGCCGGTATTTTCAACGATGAATGACCGGAAAAACCCAAATCCATATCAAGTTAAATTTATGAAAAAGATAAAAGCCGTTGCCGCTCGCCCAGATGTTATGGAGGTCTTTGAGAAATACGGCCGCTCTATTTATATTAATGGCCCAAGCGAATATTGGGAGGAGTATTAAGTTTAAAGCTCATTGCTGAGCTGACTGCCTCCGCCGGATCACAGTCATAGCTCCGATATAGGCGCTTTGACGGTTTGGAAATTTTCGAAATAAATGTTGTCGAGCATCATGGGTCCGAAGACGATTTCAAATTCATCTTATGTCTTATTATAGCGCGAGTTTATTATGTTCCGGTTTCGCGTAAAGCTATCGTAGACAGCTAGAGAAGCATGACCATACGGGCCTCTGGTAAGGTGTGGTCGCCAATCCGAAGAGCTAGAGCGGTAATGTTGTGGTCATCATCATATGGTTCTGCAATACGGTCTGAGAAATCCTAGAGCGGCTGCTCGATCGCCCGCCAGTACACCTTGCGCCAGTCAGCAAAAGTCTGCCAGCTATACAATGCCCCAAAAGCCCACCAAGGAAAACACTCAGCCATGTCTTCGTAGCAGGAATTTAAACCAAATTTTTTATGGATTTGACGTTTGACAGTTCAAACGTTGGGTCAGTGCATTTTTAATGCGTAAGTTGGCCAAATTAAGCTACGTCTCATCCTGTGCCAAAGGAACACACCGCACGACAATCACCCCCAAACACAGACACGCGATTACGGCCACTAAAGAAACCTTGGTGAGCACCACAAAGGTTAGCAATCCGGTCTTCACTGCAGGCAGCACCGCATCAAAGGCAGGGATTAAAAAGCCCGCCTCGCCCGTTTTTATGCCTTTAAGAAACTCTGTCTTAAAGGCGGATACGAAATTTGGGAGAGGTATGACAAGCAAACTCGTCAACAGACCCGCAAGTCCCCCGCGAAGGTAGTTGCTTGCTTTACGGTGGATGAGGCCCCACACGGCATAGCTGACGCATGCTGTCCCAATGGCCAAAACAGCTGCAATTTTCACAACATCAAGGACGAGATCAGATTGACCGCGCAACTGATAGGCCGCCATAGCGGCCCCAAACAAAGTCGCGAGGATTGTCGCCGCCCCCGTGAAAGCCGCGCGGCGAGAATAGTGATTAACGGTCATCGCTTAAGAACATGAAATAAGGAACGCTTATCGTGCCCTCTTATTCCGGTCACTAGCCTTGAGGTTTGTAATTTATTGTTGGCGCTGTTTTCGCCGCGGGCGATGCTTTCGGTTTCGCTTTGGCTTTTGTTGCCGTCTTGCTTGTGGCAGCCTTGCTTGAAGACGCTTTAGCTCTGGTTCTCGCGGTTGGCGGTTTCGTCTTAAGCGTCTTGGACAATATATCCGCGCCAAACTCAGACTGGGCAAAGGCTTCGACGGCGGAGGCGATTTGCGTGCCGCCATTAGACGAGAATAAATCCATGACTTGAGTCATCCCCCCCGTGGAGGATCCGGAATTGGCGATAACTTTAACATCAGCATTCTGAAGCGCTTGGGCTTGGTGGCTACCAACAATCTCATAGGCGTCAATGGCCTCAATATTTTGGAGATAGTTCTGGAAACCTTCATTCGCGCCAATCTCTTTCGCCAGAGCGATTTTGGCTTGAACAGGGGCCAGTTGAAACAGTTTCTCTGCTTCGGCGGTCGCCTCACCCATTGCTCTCACACCATCGGCATCGCGCTGAACTTTGATGAGGTCACCTTCGGCGATCAGGGTTTTGGTTTCTTTATCCTGAGACGCAGCAACGATCTGTTCTTCCTTTGTAATTTCGGCTTGGCGAACGATCTCAACCTTTTTCACGGCCATGTCGTTTTCTGCGGTAAGTTTTTGCGCAATAAGAATTTCTTGACGCGCGGATTCATTTGCAATGCCAACGGCTTTATCTTTATCAGCCGTGCGCTGCCCGACGAGTAGCAAAGCGTCTTGAGTACTAACATCAACATCGCGTTTGGCATCAATCTCGGCTTGTTCAGAATCGCGTCTGTTCTTGGCGACTTCAACGCGGGACTCTTTCTCAATAGCCGATTTTTTCATGGCCATAATATTGGAAATAACATTGGAGTCATTTGCGTCACGAATATCCATAAGCTCCATCGTTTTGACAGATTCTACACCCCACTCCTTAAGCTGGTCCCTGACTTCTTCGGTGAATTGATCGCCAAAAGTCGATCGCTCCAACATGATGGTGTTGATGTCTGCCGAAGCGAGAACTTTGCGAACGGCGCCTTGAACGATCAGGCGCAGTTGATTGTTCAGCTCATCAACCGACTCCACACGTTTGGCAGCAAGGTTCGTATCTTTGATAGCAAAAAATGCTGTCACATCGACAATGAACGGCACGCGGTCTGTATCATAAGCGTCATAATTTTTGAGCGACAAATCAAAGTTAGAGACTGGCAATTTAATCACGGCCACGCCGAGGAGCGGCACAAAGGATGGCCATGCCCAATAAACGTTGGACTTATGACCCGTCCCATAAGACGTCGTTTTTTTACGGGATTGAACAATATGTACCATATTGGTCGGCACGACACGCCGAAGCAATATGGACAAAATGACCGCTAGGATAAGTAGCGCAACTGGAATTACTAGAAGTTCGAAAGACATTTGGCGTTCCCTTAATAAGTAGATTTTTATTGTCCACTAAACTTAAATCGGGACGTGTAATCCCACGCTTTTAGTCACTTTAGGTTAAAAGAGCGTGTCTATTCTGAAAGAAGGACGCCTTCGTCTATAAATTAATGGTATTTGTGATATAGATGTAAAGCTGAAGCATTATTGACCTATATGCGTTGATATTGTGATCCGTATCCCCTACCCTTCTCTCAATGCTCCGAGGTAGCTTAGTCAAAGCGCCGGACTCTGGATCCGGAGAGCGCGGGTGCAAATCCCGCCCTCGGACCCCTCGGGATATAATATGATTGATAGAATTGGCGACAAATATGCTTTCCTTCAGCTCATTGCTGCAGAGGAAAAGGGTCATCCTAAAAAAATATCTCAATGGAAGAATGTCCTCTCCGGCATTAGAACGGGAGAGCTACAGATTGGGTCTCGCACTGCCGTATCTGGCATGCCGCTTTGGGCCACGCCCGAAATTATACGCGGGGGCTTTGCCACTGGCGGATATGCTGCGGGCGGCCCACTACGCCCGCACGAAAAAGAGCTAGCCGCCGAGCTGGGTTTAAAAACCCGTTCAATTCCTATCATTCGGACCAGTCTGAATAGCTGGCATCTAAGTTCAAACGGTGTTGATAGATTAAAAACATTGGCGAAAGAGCGGCGCTTTATATGCGACCATCCCGAAGAAGCGGCGTTGATGAGCATCGCCTTACTCGCGGATGAAGACCACGCTTTGGCCTCAGACATTGTCGCGGCGATTTCTCCTTATTTTGATCGCCTGCGCTTTTTCCCGCGCGCCGTCGACGCCGCCAGACCAAAGGGCATTTATGTGCGCGACGTCTCAGAGGTTAGAGAAGCTTTGGCTCGTGTTCAGCCTCGTGAAGACATCAGCGTGCAATTCGACACTCTCAACATTTGGATCCCGCTTTATGATCGGTTGATTGATTTACTGGCTGATAGCAATGCCGTGGACTGGAAATCCACTGCGAAACAATGGCAGAGAGATTTTTCCAGCGCAGATCGGAGTTTTAGATCGAAACGTTGGTCTGCTCGTCATTCACCTTTTGAACGCTGCCGCCTCGCGCTGGAAAAACGCGTGAACAAGAAACCCTTAAGCCAAAAAAATTTAAAATACGTACAGCTCGTTGTCACAAGACACCGCGCGAAACATGGTATGGGGACGGCGCGAAAGAAGAAAAGATTGGAACAAGCCAAGCAGGACGTAAAGATATGGCATGACGCCATGGCCAACATTGTCCTTAATAGGCTGCAAGACGCTCATGGAGATTATGGACTGATTGACCCTGCAGCTTATTTAACTGCTCCCTCACAGTCCGAAGCAGGACCTGAAGCGCCCATAAATGCTGATATTCCTCATACCATTCAGAGAAAAACCTTTGCAGCTTTGCAAGGGTCAATTGGGGCTTTGATCACAGGTGGACAAATCTCATCTCCTGAAATTTTTGCCAAAGTCCTACCGCAAATTACCGCGCAGGTTCAGGCCTCGGGTTTTGATGATGGGGATAAAGCGGCTGTTTTTTCGGAGTGCTACAAAGCCTTCCATAAAAGGCGGTCTCTACTCCTTTTGAATTTGGAGTCGCAAATTCGCATCACGGAAATTCCGTGGGTCAAAACCTTGCTAGTATCTCGAAAAGACAGGCCCGAGGATTCAGACCTGTCACGGACAGCGCTTACGGAATTTGTGTCCTTGACACTAACCCATTTTCCCCATGTTCAATTCCCAAATCCATTGATTGAGCAAATGCATGACTTGGCCAAACGCGCAAATATTCACACCCCTCTTCTGCCTGAAATCGCAGCTGATATTTTTATGGGGCGGTTTTCCCAGCGGTTTGAAAAAGCGGCGCAACATACCGCGAAATATTATGAGGGCACACTTTATGCGCGTTACTATAATTTGCCCAAACAGATTCCCAGTGGCGCATTTGATAAATTATGCGCGGAACGCGCAGAGCCCCCTAGCCGGCAGGGATGGTCTAGCGCGCAAAACGGAACCATTATAGAGCAAGGCCTGATTTTAACATCGCATAATATGGCGGCATTATTTTCTGGGCTCGACCTGTCTAAATTAGAGTGCGGCGCCCTAGCGCTTAAATGTTTCGTTTGGATTTGCGATCGCTTGACAGCTGTTCCGCCCAGCTACCACGCCGAGCTCATTTCGCTCAAAAATTCAGCTTATGCCTGGCGGCAGATGATCGCTTTATTATCGGAGCTTCCGAAAAAGGACTTGCAAGACACCATTGAGCAAATTCACGTCCATTTAGAGGGAACATCGGCCAGCTTTCAAAACCGTCTACGGCCCGTAATGAACGGTCTACACATTGCGGGGATGAAATCCAAACCTCTCACTGAGAGGTCAGATCAATTTCTTGGCTGGACAGTGGGACGCCATCCGCTATCACAATGGACTGACCTATAATTGGGACTTAAGAGGAATAGTAATGACGCAAAGTTTCATGACTGACAGTAAGGTTGCCGCCCGCATTTTAGGCCACATTGCCAATAACACAACAGATTGCGGATCCGAAGTGTGGCGGGAGCCCGTGGATAATTACCGGTCATTAGAGCGCTTTGAGCAAGAGCTTGGCGTGCTGCGCGCCTTGCCTATTGCCTTTTGTCCGTCAACCGCGCTCACGAAGACAGGGGATTATATTGCGCGGAAAGCTGCAGGAACGCCTCTAATTGTTGTTCGGGGTAAGGACGGTAACGCCCGCGCCTTTAAAAATGCGTGCCGTCACCGCGGCGCGCAATTGGCCTCAGGCGCGGGATGCGCCGGCGCATTCGTGTGTCCCTATCATGGCTGGTCTTACGGCCTCGATGGCGCGCTTTTAGGCATTCCGCATGAGGGCGGTTTCCCGGACGTGGATAAGCTCGCAAGCGGGCTGATCGAGGTGACGGCTATTGAAACAAATGGTATTATTTTTGTTGTCCAAAAAGCCCCAAGCGAAAACTCCGCAGCCGCCTTAGATATGCTTAAGGGGCTGCCGCGGGTTTTAAAAGATGATCAAATTATTTTTAGTAAAACTGAGCTGATCGTTGAAGCGAATTGGAAGCTTCACCTTGAGAGTTTCCTTGAGGGGTATCATATTAAACCCGCCCATAAAAACACCTTCTATCCATTCGGATATGATAACTTAAACATCATCGAGTTTTGTGGGCCGCACGCCCGAGTTACATTTCCCTTTAAACGAATCGAAGACCTCAAAGGCACGGAACTGGAAGGCTGTGACGTCTCTGACAAACTCACCTATGTCAACCATATGTTCCCAAATGTCATATTGGCCGAGCTCTCCCATCACAACACGCTGGGCATCATAGAACCCCTAAGCCTCAACCAAACGAAAATCGTCAGCTATCACATGACAAAGTCAACGGATGAGGCGGGCCAAGACGCAGCGGTCAAAGCCGCGAAACGCGACATAGCCTTTGTCAATGAAACGGGCCAAAAAGAAGATATAGAAATGGTGACGAGCATACAGCGCAGCCTTCACGCGGAGGTCAATGAGGCCTTCACATTCGGGCATTTCGAGCCCGCAATCGTTCATTTCCATCAGCAATTAGCCAAGCGTTTAAGCGCGGGGTAAGGCGTGATGCTACTCTAGGAAGCTAGGGCTCCCCTAATGTTCCCTCAGTCTGTTCGTTAATATCAGACTGCACTTTTGACGTGCGCGAATTGATTGAGCCATTGTCAAAAGCTAAGACATCAACAACCGCGTTGCCGTCTTCTTGATAGGACAATGTCACCACATCCCCCGAAGCCGTCATTCGCACCATTGGCGCGAGGTCACTCGCGATAGCGAAAAGACGGTCGGGTGCGCTATCGATAAGAACGTAATAGGTCACTGTTTGTTCGATTGTTTCCTGCCGCACGCGCAGCACTGTGCCCTCAACACTCTGGTAGTTTTCAATATCGCCCATGGCGACAGCATTGCCGCGCCCGCGTAGGGCTTGGTTATAATTTCTAAGAGCTGTCTCTGTCGTTTTACCAGACCCGACAAGACTATAATCTTCCACCGATACAAAGGCCGCTGCCTTTACCAGGCCTGAGCTGGCTTTCATCGTCATAAAATAGGTCGGGATGCCGCCAATATTATAGAGTATAGGATTGGTCGCCCTATAGCCAAAATCCTGAAACTCATCTTCAGCGGAATTACGAGCTGCCACTTCTGTTGCGCCTGCTTGCTCATAGAGGCGCATATCCTTTGTCCGCGTATTAATTAAGACAAAGCCGACTGTGCCCTCATCGGAGCCCACAGATTGCATGCCAGTATAAAAATAAGAGTTTCCATCATTACCATAGACCAGGGACATGCCTTTCGTTGTTTTCAAAACACCGTCAGCGCCCAGCCATGAATTCATCCACCCTTGTTTGAACTTCCCCCAATCATTGAGTTGGCGACGCATAAAACCGCTGGGCTGTATCCGGTCGATCCATTTTGGGGCCTCGTCTATCGCGTAGTTTTTAATCTCGCCATTTTGCACATCCAAAACGATAACCCCCACGGCATCAGCTCCCTTAAATCCAATGCGTTTCTTGTAATCCGTTACCACGTAGAAAGGACGCCCTTGATCATCAATTTCAAACGTCCAGTCCGTCCGTCCATGCGCTGCATAGCCGTTATCATAAACATAGCGCTCGGGTTTATCCTTAAAATAGGCCCCCATATTATAACGCAGCGTCAGCGGCTTCTCATTCACCGCCAACACAAGCTCTACATCATTTTCATTACTGGCTGACACCATAACATAGCCAGGGGTTCCCGAACGATTATCGAGCCAACGCCGGAACTTAGAATGCTCTAATGGCCCCACCCAATAGAGCTTACCCTTCACCGTTTGAATGGACATAGAGCCAATACTTACCCGGCTTCCAAGGCCTCTATCCTCGCCTAGCCGCTTATCCGCAACATTGCGTGCCAGCCGTGAATCGACCCGCCTGACCTGAGACATATCAATCGCCGCCACGTCATCAGAAAACTCGCCAATGGCGACTTCGCCGGGAAGATCATAATATTTTTTGGCGTAAAACCCCGCAAAAGATGTCACGAAGGGTATGATGAGAAGCGCCAAAACGCTTAGACCAACCATTGAAAGCGCAATCTTACTTTGCCGCTTCGATGTTACGCCTGCATTAGGTATGGCACGACCCGAAGAAAACAATCGCCCCGTAGCCAATCCCATAAGCGCCAGGGAATTGACGAGGAAGATCAGCGGAATATCCGTAAACCCATATTGCAAGGTCGGTAGGCTCAACCAAGTATAGGCAATGTTAGCAATCAGAAAGAGCGGCAAATACCGCCATTTGCCACTGATGAGCCGCGCCAACATTCCAAAAAGAAGCCCTATTACGAGTCCTGAAATTAAACTCAACTTTATCTCCCCAAAATTATCTTATGTATAATAGGTAGGTAGTCTTTCATAACCTGACAAGGGAGGCTAGGCGTCGCTTGGCGCAGCTCACACCCCGTTCAACATCCGCCCGATAGCAAATCCGAGTATTAGCTATGCAAAGCGCTGCCTTCTCAAACAATGATATCTCAGTAAGATGAAATCATGGCTCAAAATACTATCAGTAAACGTTTCACACTGAATTCAGGCGCTGAATGCCATCTGCTGAATATCAGAAACGATATGATACCGAATTACTATTTAATGTGTTTTCCGCGCGAGGCGGGAGAGCCCTCTGATATAGATGTCGCGCAAATGCTGACGCTTGGGGTGGACTATGCTCGCCAAATTGCCTTTGATACGTTAGGTGATAAAGAGGCCTTCTCTGTTCTTTATAGTGGTTATAGTGCGCGCAGAGAAAAGGGGTGGCACGTTCATATAGTTTTGCTGGGCAATAGATGGCGCAAGGCATGGCTCTATAGCGTATTAGCCCTGAAAAACCTCTTACAGGCCTTTGGAATAAGGAAAGATGATGCTCCAAAACTCAAGACTTAAACGCGCGGGTTGGCGGCGATTAATGACGGCTTGCGGGTTTCCGGCCAATGACGCCATGCATGATCTCCTCATCGCTTGCTATTCAGAAAAACACCGTTTCTATCATAGCCTCGACCACATTGATGCGTGCTTTCGTCATTTCGATGCTGTCATTGAAACGGCCATTTATCCGAATGAAATTGAGTTGGCTCTCTGGTTTCACGATGTCATTTACAAGCCGTTTTCAGCAACCAATGAAGAGGACAGCGCTGAGCTGGCGAAGGCATTTCTATTAGAAAATAAAGCCGCAGCAGATATGATAGACCGTGTTTATGATCTTATAATTCTCACCAAAGACCACGCCGCGCCGCAAATGCAGGACGCCAAGTTAATGCTCGATATTGACCTTAGCATTTTAGGCGCCGCCCCCCATATATATGCCCAGTTTGAAAAAGACGTTAGGCAGGAATATAAGCGCGTCCCCTCATTTATCTTTAAAAAGAAACGCAAAGAGATTTTACGAACCTTTATTCAGCGCCCACAGCTTTACAATAGCTCTTACTTCTATGAGCGTTTGGAAGCGCAAGCCAAACGAAACTTAAAATGGGCGATTGCCGAGCTATAAATAAAATATCCATCGACACGCCAAACTAACCTGCATAATCGGTGCAAGATGAGGCGTGAAGAAATTGCGCTTAGCTCGCAAAGGGTAGCTATGGGGTGGATTGCGTAGATTTTGGCTAAACGCTAATCTTTACTGTCATCATCTCCGCAAATCGAAGGAAACGGCCATGGGTATTGAAATTGAGAGAAAATTTCTTGTTACAGGTCAGGCCTGGAAAATAGGTACCCCTACCCTATTTATTCAAGGCTATCTAAATCACGACAAAAACCGGACGGTCCGCATCCGAATTGCGGGGGATGAGGCCATGATAACCGTTAAGGGCCTAACGGTCGGCATGCGCCGCGCAGAATATGAATATTTAATCCCAGTCACAGATGCCAAAGACATGTTAGAGTTATGCGAGGGCCCGCTTATTGAAAAGAAACGCTGGTTAGTATCCGCCGGGAATTTAACATGGGAAGTTGATGAATTCATGGGGGACAATCAAGGCTTAGTGGTCGCGGAAATTGAACTTGAAGATGAAAGTCAAAGCTTTGAGATGCCGGTCTGGGTCGGTAAAGAAGTGACCGACGATGCGCGCTATTATAATTCAAGCTTGTCAGTCATGCCCTTTAAGCGGTGGGGCTAACCTTGTATGTTTAATTGGCTTAGACCCAAGCGCCTGCGTAGATATATGGCCAATCATATTAAACGATAAATAGGTTGTCCTTAGCCCTGATATACAATTCATTCCGCGTGACGACCTCCTCCCAATTCTTATGGGGCTTTGGAGCGCGGTACATGTTCGTTTGCCTACAGTAATAGCCGTCCACGCCCGTCATCATCCGCATCGTATCGGTGGCCGCTGCTTTCACGCCGTCATCCGTGACCCGCGCGCCCAAATAATAATCATTACCTGGCCACGACACATGATCCCAGGCGACAAAGCTATAAAGCTCACAATCACTAAAATCAGTTGAGCTATCTCCTCCCAAAACCTCAGGCTTGCAGAGCTGACTTTTGCCGGGGTTATAAGGCGCCAAAGGCCTTATCATAAATTCGATATTCTTTATCCTGTGGGTCTCATTCACGCATTCATTATAGGGGTCATAATAGACGGCTTTAATGCCGCAAAACTTATCTCCATGCGTTTCGAGAAAGCGCATAAGCGCTGCCCTAAAGATATGCCCCATCTGCCCCTTAAAAGGGCCTGCAAACTGACCACAGCCCATGCCGGGAATAGTTACAAATGCAGGACGGCCTCGCGCAATGGCGAGGCAATCAATATAGCTAAAGGCGGGAAGAAACCTGCGCTCATAAAGCTGGTAATATTTATCTTTGTCATAGTCATCATCCGCTGTTACCGCGTGCCAGTCCGCGGGAATATGCCCTCGGTCATTTCTTAGCAGCGCGCCGGGCGTATAGATCAGATGGCCCGTAAAAGGCGGGCTGTGCGTGAAGGGGTTTTCATGCGCGCCATTGTCATAAACCGTCACCGCCATCCCAATGCTGAAATCCCCTAATAGACCTAGCTCAGTCAGCGTCCAATCCGACCCATCACCAACAACTTGGCTCTCCGCAAAAATCTGAGGCGTCTTACTATTAATGAGGATCGATAGGAGCTGCCACTTATCAAGGGTTTTGAGATCGAAGCTTCTTGCACCTCTACCGCGAGGCTCGAGAGCGCTTATTCCTTCAGCCAGCCTTGCGCCGTAAGGTCCGCCTTGGTTAAGACTAACCGCATATTGTTCTATACGGGCTAACGTCTCCTTGCTGAGAATTATAGAATAGTCACGTTCTGAATTTTGCATAGTTTTAACGGGCGATGCCATCTCATCCGTTGAAATTAGATTTCGCGGCAATATAGCTTTCATAACATAGGCAGTCTTGGCCAGAACATATATTACCATTGCGCTCATGACAGGTAGTAATCATAGAAAAATACTTTTTCAGCCTATCATCAGGGCCTCTATAATTTATGCAATCAACCATACAAACTCTGGCGGCCCGAAATACCTTCTTCATATCATCGTCTGTTTTTGGTTGCTGCTTCACAAAAGAACTATCGTTTGGAGGCAAAGTAAATAGATCAGGAGCAACGCTTGAACAGCATCCACACGTAAGGCATTCATCTTGCTCTATGAAAACATCACCTTGCTCTTTTTTATGCATTATTCAGGCCCTACAGATCATTTTGTTCTAAGCTTCAACCGATAAGCTAAATAATCAGATATCATAAACTTATCCTGTTTCTTCGCCCAAGTCTAACGCCGCGTTATCCAGCGATATTCATATGGTGTAATAACCCGTTTAACTATCCCAAAACCGCTATCTCTTTGAATCGTCGGATACCCCTAACGCGCTAAGACACCTATGCTGAACTCGCCTGTCAGGCGATGCCTATTTCAGAAAAAGTCATGAGGGATAATCTCCTTGCCTGTGCATTAAACCGAATTTAGACATGCTATCATCGTCTCAACATTAAGGGCACATCATGAAAAAATTAGCGTCACTTTCTCTGTTTGTAAGCGTTGCCGCGCTTTCTACCCTTTTAATAGCTGATCCCTGGAAAGCCTATGCCAGTGAGCTGCCAAAAACATCTCAAGATTCACCTGGGGCGGATGATGGTGATAAAGGCGGCGATAAGGACAAAGATGACGATGAGAAAAAGTCGAAAATTAAGCCCTATAAAGACATTGTTACAGATAAAGCTGTAACGCGCGAAGGCGTCTTCACCACCCATTTAGTTGACGGGAAAGTTTATTTCGAAATTCCCGAGGATCAATTTGGACGCGAATTCGTGTGGCAGGTAAAAGTTGCGGGAATACAGACCGGCAAAGGCACCATCAGTACCGATAGCGCGCGGCAATATGTGTATTTTGAGCGGGTTGGCGATGAGGTCCTTTTACGGGCGCGGGACTATTCTGTTGTTTCAAAAGAGGGCGAACCCGAAACCTTTGTTGTTAAGAAGACAGATCTAGACGCCATTTTGGTAAAAATGAGCATCGTCGCCTTTCACGATGACGGCAAAACCGAGCACGGAAAGAATACGCCGCTCATTGACATGACCGCCGCTTTTACGGGCAAGGTCAAAGGGCTTGAAGGCTTGCGCCGCGGTAAAATGGACACAAAGGCGTCGGTCATCAAAGAGGTGAAAGCCTTTGAAACCAATATCGAAGCCCGCGTCTTAGGGAAATTTGAAGTCAAGCCGGCCCCTTTGCGGCCGGGGCAACCTAAACCCGAAAGACCGCCGGAGCCCGAAGACGTCACCGCAGAAATTCGTCATTCAATTTTGGCCCTCCCCGAGACGCTAATGAAACCTCGCCATTATAATCACCGTGTGGGTTTCTTTGATGCGCGCTATCAGGATTATACCGGCGAGAAAAACAAAGTTCAGGAAAAGCGCTTCATCAAGCGCTGGCGTCTTGAGAAGAAAAACCCAAAGGCGGCGGTCAGTGAACCCGTCGAGCCGATTGTCTGGTATATTGATCGCGGCACGCCCACACGTTATATCGAAGCCACACGCGAGGGCATCGAGTTTTGGCAAGAGGCCTTTGAGCAAGCTGGGTTTAAAAACGCGATCATCGCCAAAATGGCGCCAACAGTAGAAGAAGATCCAGATTGGGATCCCGAAGATGCGCGCTATGCTGTTATTCGCTGGGTGCCATCTTCTATCCCGAACGCCCAGGGGCCGCATGTCGCCGATCCGAGGACCGGCGAAATCATCGAAGCGGATGTGCGCATGTATCACAATGTCATTAAGCTGGTTGAGGAATGGTATTTTGCGCAGGCGGGCGCCACGGATCCGCGCGCGGCTAAGCTGCCCCTGCCCGATGATGTCATGTCAGATTTAGTGCGCTTTGTCGTGGCCCATGAAGTTGGCCACTCTATTGGCCTTCACCATAATTTCATCGGCTCAAACGCCTATACAGTTGATCAATTGCGCGATCCCGAATTTGTCGCAAAGAACGGTGTGGCCTCATCCATCATGGATTATGCCCGCTTCAACTATGTCATGCAGCCAGAGGACGGCGTCTCGCCCATTGATTATGTGCCAGGGCCTTATGATAAATTTGCTGTTGAGTGGGGCTATACTGAGTTCCCCGGCGATCTAAGCGCGGAGGAGGAAATTTCTTTCCTCAATAAGATCGCAGATCGCCAGCTTGATAATCCGGCTTATCGTTGGGACAGCTATTCCGACGATGCGAAATGGGATCCTCGCATCCAGACCGAAGATATTGGCAATGACGCTATAGAGGCCACCCGCCTGGGCATGCTGAACTTAGAGCGCATTATGAATAATCTGGTCGATGCCGCGACTTATGAACCTGGGCAAGGCTATGAAGAACTCGGCGTCGCCTACCGGGCACTCGCCAGCCAATATGGCCGCGAGCTTGGCCATGTCACAAAATATGTCGGCGGCTCGGTCTATCGCCGCGAACTGGCTCAAGGGCAAAAGCAAACAGAAGTCTATGACAGCTACCCCCTTGCTAAACAGCAAGAGGCTCTCGACTTCCTCAAAGATAACGCCTTCAAACTCCCCGAGTTCTGGCGTGACCCAGACGTTCTGCAGCGCATTGGTCATGACACCTATATGAACACCGTGACCCGTTTTGGGGATCGCACGCTTACGCGGCTCACCTCCCCTGAGTTGATCGCGCATATGATAGAGCAGCGAGAAGGCGGGCTAGAAACATATGGTCCTGTCAAATTATTTAGCGAAGTGCGCGGCGCCTTATTTGAGGAAGCTCGTGGCAGAGATAAAAATGTCTCTGCCTATCGCCGTCATCTACAATCAAGTTTCGTCAATATGATGATTAAAAGTCTCGAGCCGTCAAAAGATAATAACAGCAAGGCGGTTACGGAAGACTATAGAGCCCTCGCCCGCGCGTCACTCGTTGTCCTTCAAAAGGAGTTAAAACCTGCCTCAAGGATGGATAATTTGGCGGGTATGCATTTTGCAAATCTAGCCGCAAAAATCGACAAGGCTCTCGCGATAGATTAAGGCCCAAAGTGAGGTTGCTTGGGCAAAAAAGATATCCCCGCAA
The DNA here is from genome assembly GCA_039977295.1 of Hellea sp. GTDB lineage: Bacteria > Pseudomonadota > Alphaproteobacteria > Caulobacterales > Maricaulaceae > Hellea. The sequence goes on from JBDWDN010000009.1 coordinate 382,041, forward strand.
ATACCGAAATGGGCTTTTTGCGGGGCAAACACCGTGGGATTACAGGGAATAACGGCTAACAAATCTACCCTCAATTCGATTATTTTGCCGCCCAATAGATCAAAGCGCACATAAAAATAGGAAATGCCGCTCCAGAAATTTGCCGGATAGGATTTTTCCTATATCTAGATGGCATGACCGAACTCATCACCTCCAAAATCACTGCCCTACAAGAACATAGCCACGCCCTAGACTGCTCAGCAACTCTCATCCCCCAGCCGCGCCGCGCCGTCATCACCGCCAATAAATGCGCGGTTGAGGCTCTGCGGGAAACGCTCCCTTATGCGGGCGATGATTTCAATGCTGAGGCCCTGCTGACGCGCCACCTCGCCGATATAGGCCATGACCTAGAAGACTGCGCGGAGGCCATTAAAACCTTGCGCAAAAAGTCTCCTACACAGTTCTTTGAGATCGAAACTCTAAGAGAGAGGTTACTCGATCAACAGCATAGCGAGAAACGGATTAGATGGGATAAGCGCGGCGCAGCAAAATTGACGCCCGCGCAGCAGAGGACGCTGAACGCGATGCGCGAGGAGGCGCGGCAAGATAAACGGGATGCGGCGGAACTAGCAGAGACGCGCGAAGCTTAGGCGGTCGGTCCTTAAACCCGTAAACCCCTCTTCTCCGAATTCAACATCGGCGATAAGTTATCGCGGTTGAATGTTATTTGCCAAGAATTCTGACGGCCCGTTTATTAGCCTAGTCTGACGATGAGAACGTTTGGACAAATATGGGGGTCAATTGATGACATCTGCTCCGAACCAGATTTTGCTAAACTTTTTCTGCCCGAACATTCACGGGATCATACCCTTCGACATCCGCAATCCTATCTCGCGCCGACTCATCTATGTCCGCGTCATCCGAGATATATCTAGGTTCACCTAAGGGCAGATATAGTCCAAGGAGTGAGCGCTTTTTGGGCCATTCTTTTAAGGCGCTGAGTTTGGGTATAATTTCTAAGAGCCACCAAGGACCTTTGAGCGAGTTGTGATCACGGGCTTTGTGATCTTTCTTTGGATATTTGTATTTCGTCGTGTCTGTGTAAAGTTTTTCTCCCGTCACGTAATCTGCCATGCGGTCGAAGACAATGAGCCCGGCGGCTTTTGCCTCAGCGATCATCCAGATGAGCGGAAATTGCGACAAGCCGCTATCAACCCTTTTATGGCCGCCGCCTATATCGCTATGATAGCCTGCAAACCAACGCTGCTTTACGTCTTGCTTTGGCGCGTCGCCCGCCGCGTAAAATTGGGGTTTATAGTCTTGCCCTTCTTCCCACGGTTCTAAGCGAAACATGCGGCGCCGTTCATCAATCGCGGCAGCTTGCCGAAAAAATTCGACGGCTGGGTTATTGGCCGTATGCGGTAATTTTTCGAGTTTGAAGGGCGGCCAAAACAAGTTTTTGTAATTGGGGATAATGACGGAGCTGACGGTATCCCAAAGACCTAAAAATTTTATGGCCGCGTTATGGGGGCGCATTACGCGCCGAAAATTTGCGCCGTTCCCTTCATATTCTCGCTTAAAATCTTCCTCTGGCAGTCCGGCCGGCCTAGCGCCTCTTATGGGGCTGGCCTGTTTATAGGCGGTTAGCGCGGCCCCGGATAAATGGACTTGGCGGCGTTTTAAAATGCCAATCTCATAGACCATACCCGCCAATACGCGCGCCGTATGCGCCCCGCGGCTAAAGCCGAAAATATAGACATCATCGTCTTTTTCGTAATGACGGATTAAGAATTCATAAGCCCGAATAACATTTGCATCCAGCCCCACCCCGAACCCCATGCCCAGAACAGCATTATTAAGGTGTTGTTTCCAAAGGCCCCATGTATCCGTTCGCCCTAGCGTGCCAACGCCTTGATCATAAAATGTGACTTGGTCTTTGTTTTTCTTGAGAGAGCGATAGAGTTTGAGAACATTCGAAATATTCTCTTCGATCTGGTTACCCGTTCCGTCTAAACAGATGACGATATTTTTTGGCATAATTGCCCCCGTTTTTTGATGTCTCCGTTCTCACGCTGCCCCCAACAGTGCTATTTATAGTAGTCACCTTGACTGAAATTACCAGAAGTGATTTGCGTAATATCTAAACCTTAAATTCACTGGACTTCAAATTTAGCGATTGATAGCGTTCTGAGGGATGTCATTAAAATGTCGTGAGGGTCATTATGTTAAATATTCGGATTTTGCTATTGTGTCTATTCGCATACCCGCTCAGCATTCTAACGGCCTCCGCGCAGAGTTTGCCTTCGGTTGATAGCTTCTTCACGAAGCAGACAGCCGATAGTTATAATTTGTCCCCAGACGACAAACACATAGCCATTGTCAATAATAGCGGCTATGGCCTCTCTGTTCTGGTGATTGATACGCTTGGTAAAAAGCCGGCAGGCTTTCGATTTGAAACCAAAAATAGAGTGTAAAAAAAGCGAAATAAATCCGCCTTTTCAAAATTATGTAGCTGTTTGGGAGGGATGAATTTCATCCCTCTCCTGAGGCGTTACTGAACCAATGCTTCTAATTTTGCGAGCCGTGCTTCTTGAGCATCAAGACGAGCTTGCATTTTCTTTTTCTCTGCATTGACTTGCGCAATATAGATATGCGCTTTTTCAAGCTCATTCAGCATGCCTGTCACCTTATCGCTTAAATTGATGGGTCCAGTTTGTGTTGGGCCAACAACAGGGAGATATTTCTTATCAAACATCAATTCGGCATGCTCTTCAATTGACGGCAAGTCATAATCAGCATCAAATACAGCGTCACAGCCAGAGCTACATGAGCCTTGAGTTGTGATCGTCCCCTGAATGGTTACATTGCCACTGGCATCCATCATAAATTCAGGCGTGCCGCCATCGTCGAGCGCCAAAATGATCCGATTTGAAGCCAATAACATTCCGCCATCCGTGGCAGAATTAGCCTCGCTTAATTGAATACCAGCACCTGCTCCGCCATTTGCAACTGTAATTTGCGGGCCTGCAATTGTAAGGTTCCCGTCAGTATCCAAAATCATCTCTGGATTTCCGCCATCGTCGATGGCCAGTATAAGCCGGTTGCTCGCCAATAATAAGCCAGCATTATTAGTGGAACCAGACTCACTAAACTGAATCCCCGCGCCGCCTGTGCCTGAGTTTTCGATATTTATTTTATCGCCTCTGACGTCGAGTGGTTCGCTCGGAGCGTCCGTGCCTAAACCCACATGACCCGACGCGGCTATAAAAATGGAATCTTCTGGTGCGTTAGGTTTCGCCCTGAAAAATAACTTACTACCATTCGTTACATCCCGAATGAAAAAGTTAGATTCATTTGCGGCGAGATCATATGTTTGCGGTGTGAACCCGTCAGACCCGTCTTGCTCTAATCGCATTGTCGGCGTGTTGCCCTCAACGATATGCAGATCAACGACAGGCGTAGAGGTTTTAATACCGACATCTCCGTCGTCTTCTACGTAGAGCGTATTAATCGGAGCCCCTGCTTCGATGGTAAACGGGCGTCGCCCCGCTGTAGCGTCTTCTACGGCGAATAAATTAGCGCCGCCATTCGATGTTTCATTGGCAACAATACGCCAATCATTTCCTGGAAAGCTTGCTGACGCGGATGTGTCATCGAAATGAATACGCAAATTGTTCTCTTTGAGCCTCAACGTATCAAAGCCAAAGCTTTCGCCGTTAACGCAATCAAAGCCAACACACAGGCTTCCCTGCACGATAACGTCCGTCGTAAAGACTTGGGCGGCGGCGGGTGCCGCGAGAAAACTTGCTGAGAGAAAAGCTAAGACCGCTGCGGAAGTTTTTGATTTTTTATAAAATGTCATGATGCGCCCCTATCGACCAAATGGTGAAAGACTGGATTTCTTAGGCCCTGTAGCCGCTTCTTCAACAGCGCCGTCCGGCGCTACTATTGAACCGTTGAGAACTCTAAAGGTGCCTGACTCTGTCATGGACTTATTTACAAATTGTCGCGCGGCATCACCGCGTCCATTATTTAGTCCCATAGGATTGGCTTCAACACGCTCACTCGTCGCGCCTGTCAGTTCCCAATTATAAAGACCATCGGCCAAACTACCATTTTGTGAGAGTGACATGAAGGGTGATTGAAACTCAGAAAAACTCTTAGAGTAGTAATCGTTCGGACCTGTGACGGTCATTGTCATATTAGACATCTTAACAGAAGGGTTTGCCCTAAGGGTGCTTCCGCCAAATGCCGGGTCGGCCGCTAAAGCGCCGCTCGCCGGAAGGAGAAACGCCATAGCAGCGGCCCCTATCAGAGTTTTTCGGTATGTCATAATCTAGCCTCCTATGTCGCAGCCATGCTGCAATAGTCCAATGACTCGGGAGATGTTTATAGCAATTAGTTTAGCACGCCCGCGCCGTTGGCGATATCAAAAGACAGGGTTGCCCTTCAATAAATCCAAAGTCAACTTGTATGAAGTGCGAAGAATTGTCAATATCGCAAACAACTAGATTTCCTCTAGATTGTAGAGCCCACCCCGTTGCAAGCTTGCTTACTCAATGAGGGTGTGCAAAATAAAAGCCGAGTTTTTAGGCGCAATATGACATCATTAATCACAAAGCATAGGGGTTTGAGGTTTCTCCTCGCCCTTGGGCTTTTGATACTCATCACCTATCTTTTCTGGACGTCATCACGCTATCCTGCTTTGGATGATAAAGCGATGATGGGCGGTGAAATTCATTTAGAAGATCCGTTAAGTTTTGAAGCGCATTGGACTATTGATCCTAGTTTTCCTGTTTGGAAGAAAATCCTTCTAACGACTGGCAATTGGTTACACACGAACCGCCAAGGCATGTTTTTTGGTGTCTTGATGGGGGCGATATTTCTGACGTTGATGCGCTATCTCGGACGCCTTAATTTCAAGAGCGCTTTTATGAATTCGCTATTAGGTATGTTTATTGGCACGCCTTTGGGAGTCTGCGTTAATTGCGCGGCGCCTATTGCCAAAGGGCTCTATTCTGGGGGCGCTCGCGCCGAAACCATGTTGGCGGCTATGGTCGCCTCGCCTACTCTGAATATTGTTGTCTTGACGATGTTGTTTAGTATTTTCCCATTCTATATGGCCGTAACAAAGGTCGCGCTATGTATCTTCGTCATACTGGTTATCGTCCCTATTATTTGCCAATTTCTACCAAAGCATCAGCAGCAATTACCGCTCTCAGAGCAAAGGGTATGCAAGATCCCTGTCCTTGCAAATGGCAGCGAAAACGAAACAATTGGGGCGGCCCTAAAAGGCTTTAGCCGCGATTTTCTATCAGACTATTGGTATATTTTTAAGCTCACCGTGCCTTTAATGCTGCTCGCGGGCTTCCTTGGGGCTATGGTTGCAACGCTCATCCCAATCGAGATGTTAAGCAGCTTAAAATTTGGTGTATTTGGGCTAATCATAATCGCAGTGATTGGCACATTCCTTCCCGTCCCCATCGCATTTGATATTATCATTTGCGCCGCATTGCTCGCGGGGGGCTTAGCCGTAGGTTCAGTAATGACCCTGTTATTTACATTGGGCATTTTCAGTATTTATTCGTTTTTTATCGTCGGGCAATCCGTATCCATTCGGGCCGCTGGCATGCTCTCTCTCGCTATCATAATTATTGGGGTGTCATCCGGATTTTCGGTCGAGACTTGGCATGCAAATAAATCCCGTCAAGCCTTGGAAATTTTATCAACGGACGCAGCCCCCCAAGCTCCCACAATCTCTGCGAAAAGGGCCCCCAACATAGATACAGGCGTTTCGAGCAGCGCTGCGATATCTAAGCTAAACACAAGCGGGTCCGTTATTGAATTGCGCCACAGTGAATTTGCGCCGCGTTCTACCGCCGGGCAGAAACCCTTCACAAAATTGGAAGCCTTCACTATTGGACTTGATAAGCCCATCGAATTTACATTTCGCGATATGTGGCCGCCTTTTTGGGAAGGCCGCAGCGTATCAGCTGGGGATTTTGATAGCGACGGCGATAATGATATCGTTCTCGCATCAACAGAAAAAGGTCTCTATTTTTACAAAAATGACGGCAGCGGAAACTTTGCGTCCTACGATGTGCGGTTGGGAGACATCGCCGATTGGCCTATATTTAACGCAGCACTCATCGACTTTAATAATGATGAGGGACTGGATGTCTTTATCGCCACATATGGGAAAGGTAATTTCATTCTATGGAATGAGAACGGCACATTCTCTCAGGACAGACTAACTCCCGTAGCCAATACGCCCGAAGCCTTATTGTCATTGGCATTAAGTTTTGGCGACATCGATGGTGACGGCGACATAGATGGGGCGATTGGGAACTGGGCGGCGGGGTGGTATCGCCGCGTACCGGGCGAAGAGTCTCGCAACCGCATCATTCGCAATGAAGATGGGCGAATGACGGGAGATAGTTTTTCCGAATTACAAGAACTACCCGGCGAAACCCTGTCTATTCTGCTCAGTGATATCAATGATGACCAGTCACTTGATCTATTAGTCGGGAACGACTTTGAGCTTCCGGATATATTTTATTACGGTGTCGGCGACGGCGCGTTTAATCCGATTTCTAAGGCCGACGACATTATCCCCGTGGCAACAAATACGACGATGGGCATAAAGAGCCATGATTTGGATAATGATCTGATACCCGAAATTTATAGCGTACAAATCGCTGGCCGCGCCTCAGGAATTTCGCAGCGGCTAAATATGCAGCCCATTGAAAACTACTGCGACGGCATTCAGCAAGCCGATCAGAAAGCTATTTGTCAAAAAAATATGGATATAAAGACATGGTATAAATCGGGCAATAATTTTGATCCATCTTATGCAGGAAAATGTTTACAGCTTGAGCCTGTCTACCAAGCGCAATGCAAAGCCATGTTGATTAAAGACCTTGCTATTCAAGCGCAGGACCCGTCAATTTGCGAACTCATTAAAGCCGATCAAGCCGTTGTGCGAAGCTTCTGCGATATACATTTTAAGCCGTCTCCGGTTTTAACCCCAGAAGATTTACGTAACAGCTATCCGCAAATAAAAAAGCGTAATGTTCTCCTAAAACGCGGCAATGATGGACGTTACACCGACGTGACAGAAACCCATGGACTAGGCGTTGGCGGATGGAGTTGGGATACGAAAATCGCGGATTTCAACAATGATGAATGGCCAGATGTTTATATTGCAAATGGCACATGGGTGCCCAATGAATTCACCCCGTCCAACATGTTTTATGTGAATGATGGAACTGGAAATTTTTCCGAAATGGCCGCAGAATATGGCCTGGAGGATTATCTGATGACCGCGGCCGCCACGCGGCTGGATATGGATCAAGACGGCGATTTAGATATCATCACAATTCCCGTCAATGGTCCGATGCAAGCCTATATTAACAACACACAAACCGGCAATGCGATTAGTTTTCGATTGCGCGATGACATAGGCAATAGGTTCGGGCTTGGGGCTAAGATTATTATTCATTATGGGCCAGATGGGAAACGCCGCCAAGTCAGAGAAATTCAATCTGGCGGCGGTTTTCAGTCTTTTGACAGTCCAGATGTGCATTTCGGCTTGGGTGATTATGATGAAGTCAAACACGTTACTATCAAATGGGTAGATGGTAGCCAGAGCGTCATCACTGAAACCCTTGCTCAGGGCGCGACTTACACGGTGCGCCGCAAGCGCCCTTAGGGCATTGGCGTCCAATCGCGGACCATCTTTTGGGCTTCATTTATTTGTCCCGCAGTCATGACGTTCGCAATTTCGGCGCGCGCTTCACTGCCATTTTTATGACCTTGCGTGGCTGCCAAATTAATCCACATATATGCAAGGACATAATCCTGCGGCACCCCAACGCCGCCAAAGTAAAGTTGACCCAAATTATATTGAGCGTCAGGATCTCCGGCCTTTGCCAAAGCTCTAATGTCTTGGAGCGAGTTAGGGGCCTGTGCAGTGTCTTGTCTATTCGCGGTCACCCCCGATACACCGCCCGCTTTCCTGTACCATCTTTTCGCTTCTTCTTCATCAAGCTTAACGCCAAAGCCATTTTCGTATAAGACGCCCAAATTTGTCATGGCTGTCGACAATCCATTCTCTGCGGCAAGACGGTACCACTTTGCGGCTATTGAATAGTCTTGATCAACGCCAAGTGCTTTTGTGTAGAGAATCCCTAAGTTATTTTGCGCGCGAGCGTTGTTTTGGCCAGCCGCCTTCTCATACCATTTACGGGCCTTTGCATAGTCTTGGGCGGCAGCCTTCCCCTGTTGATATAAAACCCCAAGACTGACTTGTGATTCCGAATGGCCTTGTTTTGCGGCCAGCTTATATAACCTCACCGACATTCGTGGATCAGCATTTGAAATCAGCTTTTTTTCATGCAGCAGAGCTAATGAATGCTGAGACAAAGCATCCCCTTGGTCGGCGGATTTTTTAAACCACGTAAAAGCGGTGTCAAAGTTTTGGGCAACGCCCAGGCCAGATGTATAGAGATCGCCCAATACACGGCCTGCCAAAACGTGACCTTGGATTGCCGCTTTTTTATACCAATAGGCCGCTTGTTCGTAATCTTGCGAGACCCCTTGCCCATTCAAATATAAACGTGCGAGCCCAGCTTGGGCCTCCATGTCACCGGACGCCGCTAAGGGTTTTAAGCGCGCCAGGAGCTGTTCAAAATCTTGTTGATTGAGAGCCTCTTGAACGTCTGGCTGCGGCTCGGCGGCGACTGACGGCTGTGCAAGGGAGAGCGCCGTCAATAAGAGGCATGAGCCGGCTATAAGTTTAACCGTCATTCGCTCTGATTAGCCTGACGCTCCGTCCAGTTACGCGCATTGGTTTGAGCCTGCGCGATTTGTTCTGGTGTCATTAATTTGCTGTAGATTTTGCGATCTTTTATAGCCTCTTTGTTCCCCGATGCCGCTGACAGGTTAAGCCACATATGCGCGGCGATGTAATCCTGCTCAACACCCCTGCCAGTCCCGTAAGCCCGCCCTAATGCATATTGCGCAGGGCCGTGACCGCTTTCTGCCGCAATGAGATAAAGCTGAGAGGCCATAACATCATCTTGTTTAAGACCGACACCCCCAGCATAAAGTCGCCCTAATTTCCAAATGTCCGCCGCGCTTCCCGTTTCGGCCATACGGACATAACGTTCTGCCGCTTGTTCATTCCCCTGCTCTGCAGCGAGATAAAATAAGTTAGCAGCTTTGGCTGTATCTTTTTCAACATCTTTGCCATGGAAATAGAGAAAGCCGACGACCAATTGGGACTTGTCATAGCCTTGCTGAGCGGATTTTTCCAAGAGCGCTAAACCTCTTGCCGTATCCGAAGGCATGGCCGCATCTTGTAGCAATTTATACCCGACGATATATTGCGCGCGTTTATCGCCGCCATCCGCAGCTTTATTGAGCCACCTCAAGCCTTTACCAGTATCTACCGGAACCTCTTGACCTGACATATAAATCATACCGAGCGTATTTTGCGCTTCTAAATGGCCTTGCTCCGCCGCTTGTTCCATAAAGCGAATGGCCTCTTCCATATTCTTTTCAGCGCCAGATCCGCTCTCTAGCATAAGCCCCGTTTGAAACTGCGCTTTCGAATAACCCTGTTCTGCAGACTTACGCATCCATGCATAGGCTTCCTTATAATCCTGCGGAACACCTTGGCCGATAATATGCGCCATCCCTATGGTATATTGAGCTTCTGGAAGGCGGGATTCTGCGGCCTCCGTTATCCACTTGGCGGCCGTGTTGGCGTCCGGGTCGACCCCTTGGCCTTTTGCATACATATTACCGATGAGAAGCTGCGCGGCAGCATTGCCATCATTTGCAATAGGCTCGAGTAATGTCAAAGCCTCAGCATAATTTTGGCTATTATACGCCTCTTGCGCGGCGACTAAATCGGTGCTTTTTATGTCACTTTGAGAACACCCAGCGCAGAGAAGTGCTGTTATAAAAAGAACTGAAAACCCGCGCCGAAAACTCATATAATCTCCCTTAAGCGGATTTAATGGCGGCTTCGCTCATGAGAGCGTTCGCAGCGTAAAACTCTTCTTTGCGGGCGCTATCCACCAATTTGAGGAACGCGTCCTTATCAACCCTCTTGCCATCATGAAGCACATAATCAACAGGCCCTTGCCCCGGAAACAAAACATCCATGTAAGAATTCATACGGCACATCGTTCGCGTATTGCCTTCTTTAACGTCTGTAGGTCTTGCATGCATGGTGATGTTTTGGTCCATAAATACGATCTCACCATCGACCCAATCATGATGATAAATATGCTCTGGTTTATTGATTAAGTTCCATAAATGCTGACGATATTTCAGGCTGTCCTCGCGGCTCATTCCCCGGAATTTTTTGAAACTATGGCTTGGGAATTTTATGCCTTTTACCCCTGTCACCGTTTCGGCCAGTAAGGGACAGTCCATATCTGAAAGGGGCGCCGTTCCGTAATGCAGCACATCTCTTTGAGAGGAAATGAGGTCTTTACTCATTTTGCCGCCATCCCATTCCGAAACCGTTATAAGTTCATCGACCATTGTTTTATCTTCCATTGGTAATGACGCATAGGCATTCGCCGTGCAAAGGAAGGAGGTCCGGCTACCTGCGGTGTCCCACAAACTCATTAAGCCCACGACCCGCTGTTTGTCGTCAAATGATTGCTGGTCGCAATGCCAATCTAGTGACCCATTAGTAAAAAATCCTGTTGGCTTACCCTTAGAGTTTTTCTCGAAACTGACCCGCGCAATACCTAACCGGTTAGCAAAATGATCCGTTGCTTTAGTTGTATAGCCCAGATGCAGTTGAATATTGCGCCAATGCCGCCCTGACATTTTGCGCGACATCAATGCCCGGAAAATGAAGGCCGTACAGGGCTGTCCCCATAGGTTTTGAATATCAAATAATCTCTGCTCGGTGACGCCTTGCTTAACAACAACAACGCATTTACTGGCCACCAATCTCCCTAAGTCTCGGCATTGGTCATCATCCTGAAGGTCTATTTCCGTGACTTCTGTTCTATTGCTATAGCTTGTTATTTTCATAGCACGGTGCCCACATCTTGAGCTTCCATTTTATTTACAATATCAATCGGCATGTAAAGCCGCATCCAATGCTCAAAAACGGCAATCCATTTTTCAAACTTATCGAGATTTCTGAGGTCTTTATGCAGCACAATATATGAGCCAAGCCCCATGGCATAAGCCTTACAGTCACTACAATCGATATTTGGAGAACAACATTTCCCTTGGTGTTCTTGTTGCTCTACATCGAAATGATTAAACTTTGCGTTCAATCGATTTCCGCAATTCGTAGCAACACCATTCGCGTCTAAATCATATAATGGCTCATCTTGCGCAATCCAGTCATCATAATGACGCTCATAGATGACAGTATCAGGGTAAGCCTCTATAGCGGCATCAATTTGCTTGCGCGCCGCGATAAAGTCTGAAGGTTGCATGCGCAGATTTTCGTCTGGTGTTGACGTAAAAATATAAGCGTCTGAATGCTCCTCGCCGCGTAGACGTTTCATATAATCGACCGTCGCGGAAAAATAACTAAATGTCAGCGGCAGACCAAATTCAGCGCATTGCGCGACAACATTTGGGATTTGTTCTATATTTTGATTGCTAATGGTCATGACCATTACGGCCCGAGGGTCGTTTTGATAATTACGCATGGCTTTTGTAGTCGTATCCGCGCCGCGATATTTCGCAACATTATCCTTATCACCCCAAATTGAAATATGAATACGATAAGGAATTGACCTATCGATACGTTTGATTCCATTGGTCATAATGATACCGGCAGGAATATGCTTTGCAGCGGCTGCGATGCGGGCTGGCTCCAATGAAGGTTCAGCACCTCCTATATAAGCGAAATTAACGCCGCGCTTCGCTTCACTGGCAAAGAAGACGTCCCAGCTTTTATCGTCTGCAGTATCGTCGTAAACTTCAAACTCTCCGCCTGCAAAGTATAAGCACCCTTCGCAGAATAGATTGCATCTGTTCGAAATATCGTAATTGCTACCAAAATTGCGTCCATGCAAAGCACGAAGCCATTTATATTTTGCCATCAAAACCGTACGCCGTTGCGCTGTTGATGACATTTTTACTGCGGACTCCCGCGTCATAATCTGTTCAATAGTCATTGCATGCCCCTGCACCCTATGCGGCGACATTAATATAATAAAGGTTACTATGATATAAAAAAGTGCGGGCTCAAAAAAAAAGCATAGTGTTGTTCTTATTTCAAAACACAGAGCATCGAAACACGATATTCTCGAGCGCTATGCCGCATTGTTAGACATCGGCCTTTAGGCACTTAAGATATTATAGAACCCATCTTGCTATCTTTTACCAAAACCATTGACTGAATTTCGTGTTTGACCATAACACCTTCCATGTCATTTGCGTCCTATGATTTCCTCTTCATGTTCCTGCCCTTGGCAGTTTTGTTTACATGGCTAGCGCTCTCTATAAATGCCAACCGGTTATTGATCCCTACGATTATCATCACCTCAATCATATTCTACGGCTACACATCTTTCCCGCATCTACTACTACTCTTAGTTTTGATAATATTGACGTGGCTCATGGGCGTCATTTATTCTAAATCTGGGAACCCGGCCTTAGGGAAACTCGCCATAGCTATCGGTGTTTTGAGCAATCTTTCTTCGCTCCTCGTTTGGAAATATGGCACATCCATCATAGAAACTTGGAATCAGATTGGATGGATCCAGGCAACAGATCCAGGCTTAATAATGCCGCTAGGAATTTCATTCTACGCCTTGCAGATGATTGGGTTTCTATTGGATTTACAAAGAGGCAAGACGACAACAAGTCCTCTTCCCAGCTTTGCCGCTTTTGTGCTTTTCTTCCCTCAATTACTCGCAGGACCTATCGTCTCTCATAAACGTATGATGCTCGAATTTGGTAAGTCCCGCACAAATCTTTCAATGGATCAACGCGTTGACATGGCCTCACTCGGGATAGCTTGGATTGCTATCGGATTATTCAAAAAGGCCGTTATTGCAGATAGCCTCGCGAGAATTACCATCCCCTTGATTGTCGGTGCATCCGCCAATGATTTAACGATGATCGAAGCCTGGCAGATTGTTCTATCGAGCGGCCCGCGGCTTTATTTTGATTTTTCTGGCTATTGCGATATGGCCGTCGGCATCGGCCTACTCTTTGGCATTTCCCTGCCTCATAATTTTAACGCCCCCGGCCGCTGGGCAACCATCACAGATGGCTGGCGGCGATGGCATATCACCTTCCACAATTTCTTACGCGATCATGTTTATAGGAATTTAAAAAACCGTTTCGGAGCCTCGCGACTGGGCTTAGGTGTTTCAACATTGATCGTTTTTCTAATTTCCGCTTTATGGCACGGTAACAATTTGTTCTTTTTAGTTTGGGGGCTGCTCTGCGGCATTTCGTGGGTTATTCTTACGTCTCTGCTCTCGCTGCCGAACTCGCGCTACAAGGCCATAGCGCAAAAATCTTTAGTCGGGCTATTGTATCTATTCATGCCCTTAATTTTTGTTGTTCCAGACATGAATATTGCGATGTTTGTTGTGAGTCAGTTAATCGCATTTGATCAATTACCAAACAACCTCTTGTCATTTGAAGCGCAAGGCGGATGGTATCTTGGCGTTATCATCGTCATTATTATTTACTTCATCTCAGAGATATCGACTCAAATTTTACTGTCTAACAAATTTGATCATCGAGACCGCACGATATTTGGGCTTCGGCCTCCAGTCTGGGTCCCTGATGTCAAATGGGCTGTTTTCATTTTGTTACTTTTAGTGATAGCGTTCTACTTTGTTGGCAAAAGTCCACCATTCGTATATTTTAAGTTTTAACACCATGCAGAAAAAAACTAAGCCTCTTCTCTTCCTTTTCTTCTTTATTGCCATAATTTGGCCTCTGAGCTTTCTGTTGTTCAGAGCTAAATCACCGGAAGACAAAAAAGTATCCGACATCGTCGCAAGCCAGGCTTTTTTATCAACATTGCAAAATAAAGATGCAGAGGCCTGTATTGCGATGACCTATATGGACAGCGTCGATGTTATTATCTTAGGCAGTTCCGTAGCCTATTCCAACATAGACCCCGTCATATTACCAACGCACTTCGGAGGGCAATCCGTCGCCGTCTGCGCTCTACCAGGATGGAACACAGAGTTTTTTGATATGTTCTTTAAGTATTTGGAGGAAAACAATATCGCGCCAAGCCGTATAGTTTGGCTGGCTGACGGCGCTAGTCATTTGAAATTTAGTGTTCACGAAAAACGCATAGAGAACGCCAAGAGAGCCTTCTTCGACGATGAGTTTCGCAATAAAACAGCAGGGCGCTGGATTGAAAACTTCGAGCTCGAAAGTCAGTCAAAGGATGCGATAAACGCCTATGACCAACGCATTTCATATCATTCAGGCCAGTTCTCTGATTTAAAGCCTGAAGATGTTACCCAAATAATTTTAGAGACTGAGTTCAATTCTGAAACCGCAGCGGCGACAATTTCAAAGACCATAAAACCCGTTCCAGGCAATAAGAAGAAATTGCAAAAATTATGCGCCAATATTGTTCAGAGAAATATCATTCTGGACGTCATTGTTACGCCAACCCCAACAACATCCGACGATATTTTCACAGACTTTGGTGATGATGGTGAGGCTTCGACAGAAAAATCGATGGCGGGTTATTACGCCGAGAACATTGGATGTGTTCGATCTGTAATTTCAGATTCTTTAGAAAGTTGGGGATTGGATAATCGTTACTTTTTAAATAGACGCCTAAAAGATGACTATCCTTACGACCTCTGGAAAGACCCCGCATCTTTTGGCGCTCAATACGACACCTTTAGCACATTGGAAAAAAGAAACTTCTACGACACAATCCATTTGAATGGTATCGGCGCAGTAATTTTCACAGAGGAATTGGCCAAGCGCCTAAGGTAAGCCTCCAATAAATTTGAGCTCTCGCGCCAAGAATAGCTTATGCTTTGGCTCCAACATTTGATTTTGATTCAATGCGATAAGTTGCGTCTCTGATATATTTCCACATTCGACTAAAAACCCAATTGCCCAGCTCTTGAGCCCGGCATCCGTTTCTAGGTCTGCGAGTTTTAAATAAACCCTGACGTCAGCATCTGATATAGGTGAGCCCTGTCGGTCTTTGAAAAACTTTTCGTAAAACTGCATTCGAATATGCTCTGCATCTGGATCGGGCAGCCGCGCATATTGTGTTTCAACAAAGGTTTGATCCACGATATTCGCGGTGGTCCATTTTTCATGGAGGCCAAGATCATGTAGCATCTCTTTTAGACAGGAGATCACAAAGCCTCCCACTCAAAACGCGTGTTCCAACGATAAAGATGATCATCACCCTTATGCTTTTCCAAAATATTGAGGGTTACCATATTTTCAAGCAGATCGAACAACATGTTCCCTAAAGGATTTTCCGTCCAAAATATCCATTTTTTGTCGCCAAAACTATAAATGCTTTCGCCGTCTGAGGGAGGCGGAATGATCCCTAAGGCCGCGCCTGCGTGAAACGCCGCAACATCTATTTCAGTCCATGTTTCCAAAGATTGTCTCAAACCCTGCATAGCCACATTTTTCACCCTTAAGAGTCTCGCTCTAGATATTTAAGAAATAAGTCCCGCGTCGTGCCCCAGCCGAATTTATCGCGTCTACTGGCGATGTCTGCCATTTCTTGAAAGATTGAGATAACATCAATCCCTTTCGCTGTGCCGCTAGCATGATAGGCACTTAATGCGAGTAAAGCGTCGCGCGTATCTTTGCCTTGATCGTCAATGACAAAGAGGATCATATGTTTGCGAAGACCGTCTGGCGTATTAGGATCGGCCTTTAATACTGCAGAGTATATCAAGGCGTCATTTTTATACATCAAGTCGATAATGTGTTGACGTTGATCGGGCGTATAAAATTCAAACTGGTCAACAATCTCCTTAAACAATGTTTCAACGGCGCCGCGCAGTCCCGCCTCATCAACGGGGTGCGGTCTATTAAAAATTTGCTCTTCCCAATCTGGAGCGTTCATATCAATTTCAACATTGATAATGGGCGCGAGCTGTTGATTGAGAAAGGCAGCTCGCCGTTCCCAATCCTCAAAAGCGCTTTGGAATGATTTATGAGTCATGAGCGGCCAATTCAGTTATCTGCTCATAGCAATTATTATAGCGCCTGAACATTACCGCTCCCGACGCTCTTGGAGCCTTCTTTAATAACAAAAGAAACGCCCGGTAATAAGCCCGCGTAATCCACATTTCTATATGGGAGTTTCACGTCAACCTTAATATCCGTATTGAACGCGATTACATCATCGCATCTTATAAATTGGACACCTAAATATTCCTTGTTCGGGTCATCATCTATAACCAAATGCGGCCTATACTGCCCGCCATCAAACTCTGGCAAAACAGACCTGCCATTCTCTTCAGCGGAATAAAATTTAACGACTAATTTCATAGAATTATGAGATATAGAACTTCTTACATTTTCCAATAATTTCTAAACACTCATGTTCTGAAAAATCTTCCATAAACATTATATCCATAGTTACGACGCCCGCACATGATTTCGCTAAACTCGCGATAAAATCATCTTTGGAAAAATCAGACTGAATTATGAGAGCTAAACGGACATTCTCATTGTCTGCATATCGTAACATTGACAAATAGGCTCCGCGAACAGCTGAAACAGTTTCTAACCTTTCGGATATATCGTTTTCCAACCTCTCAGTGTCTTCTCCAAATGGCGACCCCAAGAACTCCATTCTATCTGATTGCTCTTTGACGACTTTATACTTTTTCTTACGGAATATGTTCTTAAGCATATCAACCCCTTCAATTGCAGCTCCGGCAAACAATAAACTTTATACGGTTCTATTGCTCACTGTCCTATGTTCCTCCCATATAGAGTTATGTTTGCGCCCAAATTATGTCTTTTCAGTCTAACTCTAATTCTTTCTCTTACCATTCATAACCTACGATCCTAATACCCTCTTCATAGACCTGAATGGGCCATAGCCCAGCCGTGTTGAGGAGCTCAACCAAGGCCTGAATATCATTCGAGACATTAGCGGTTGAAATGTCTGATTTTGAGATTTGTAAGAATTCAATATGCGCGAATAGAGCATAGGATATTCCGCCACATTCCCCGAAATCATCATCGCTCTCAAAACTTGGCCCAGGCACAGCGACGCTAAAAATGCGGTCTTGATTGACGAACTTAATACCCACCTCACGGAGAGGCGGCGCGGCAGCATGGAGTACCGCGAATAGTTTTCGCCACTTTGCATTACTCATATGCTTCACGCTGGCACTGGCTACGCGGCGCTCTAGGCGTCTGTCTATCTCATTCATGCTACTTACCGTGTTGATTAGTGATGATGGCTTTCGATGAATTCACCAAACTATAATCTCCTCAACGTCAAAATTTAGATCAAATTGAAGGGACAACTCCATATCAGGGATATAGTTTGGAGACGCCCAAAAGAGGCATCCTCCATTTTCAAAAAACATCACTTTTCTCAATCTAAGATCTTCACTCAAACCTTTGGCATCACCCCCAACCTCTTGACCGATGGGACCAAAGGCCGCCGATGTGACTCTCGTCCCCAAGACATCTCTAAAGCTTGAGATAATATCCTCGGACAAATTCATAAAAATTTTTTCGCATATTGTAACAGTCTTTAACCATTGATCCCTTGTCGCGTTTTCAATTTCGGCTTGTATCATGACGCTGATATCAGATTTTGAGATCTCACACCTTCCTTCTAGAATATCAGTCGAGGCAGGGTTTAACGGGCCAAAGACCTCAGATTGAATGTGGTCGATATTTGTCTTCATAAGACTAAAAATCCCTATGCTTAAAAGGGCCCGCAATTTCGCGCCAAACTCTACTCATAGAGCTTGCGCAGATCTTGTAATCTTAAGTCTGTCATCTCTATAGAGACGCCAAGCGGACTGTGCCTTTTGCAAAGTTTCGGTTATAGATTTTTGTGAAACTAAGTAGTCTTCATAATACCCCCGCTCAATTTTACCTACAGTGCTTTGATAGGTTTCCATTAGGGCGGCATCAGCTTTTTCATATTTCCCTTGAGCCGCGCAGAGGGCCTCGCCGAGATCACAGCCTTCTTGAGCAAAGCAACTCACCGGAGCTAATGAGAATAATGCAATAAGAAATATCTTCATAGGATGGCCTTTTTAGACTTTCTCATGATAGTCTCCATTACCGCATAGAGGCGAAAAAGACACGGTGCTAACACTGTTTTCATTTCACGCGCCGGGTTTCGATTTTTGTGTTCTCTTTTAACCGCAGCTGTCGTGAGAGCTCTGTCAATATCGCGGGACGCTTTTGCCCGTTCAGTTCGTCAATCAATTGGTCTGGGCGATGACGGTAGATGTCGCCCCAGAACTTTCGAGCAAGCTTATTCCATACTCTCCAAGTCCCATCGGGTTGAGCTTTTCCTACGTATCGTCTGGACGGTTTTGTAATGATGTTGCCTCCCTTGAAAGCTTTAGTGTTTTAAGATGGTTATCATAATCTAAATCGTGAGCGGATTTGCATAAAAGACATTGCCCTCTTTGATGCGTCTTTTGGTGTCCAGAAGAGGACGCTGTCTTAGTTTGACAATGCGGGAAGTTAGAGAAGCCATCATAAATGCCGCCTACATCTAGAACCTTCTGGACAGTCCCTCTGGCTTTGCAGCTTCGACAGCATAGCTCCAAATAGCGATAAGCAAAAATCTCAGCATAATTTCTCTCGGAAAAACCCTTTTTGAATTTATATCCCTTTTCTCGCCTTAAGAATAATCGATATGGAAGGGCGGGACACACATCTTGGGTCTTGCAGGTTTTGATAATAAAAAGTGGACCGGCCTCACCTTCGGTAACGTGGGACCGTTTCATGCCCTCTTGACCTGGGCGGGTCATCCCGCGACGTTTATGTTTGTTTCGATGACTAATTTTCTAATCCGAGCTTCGTTCCGCACCACGGGCAAAAGTTAATCCCGGCACTATTAAGATACCAGGTGCCATATGATCCCCTGCCCGTTTTAAATTCCAGATCTATTTCGGGAATAGCGCCATCAACAGTTTTGAACATATTCATGCAGCAATAGTGACTAGATTTTTCTAACATTTTCTGCCGTGCCGGATTCAGAGATTCTGACCATTTTGCGCAGACTTCACACTCTGATACATGCTTCACATAGCTTAGAAATTTCTCATCCGCATCCGGAATAAGGCTTATTATTAAACCTCTATCGAATTCTGCGAGTCCTGATAGGATCATCGCTAAGGGATCACCAATATCGGCGCCGCCATAAAGGGAAAGCACCTTAGCGGCAATGTCATCTTGAACAGAATTGCATTTCATAACTCCCGCCTCCCTTTATTTTAAAGCCTCAGACTTTTTTAATAACAAACGCGTGCCGATTTTAGGTATGAAATATTTCGGGTAAAATTAAGACCAATTTGTGATTACTGCTATTTTCCTTCTATTTTGCTGACGTACCATTCAGGATTTTGGCTCGCGGCATACCTTGTGAGCACATCTAAATGCGTCTGCAATTTTTCATGCTTATTCCCACTAGGAAAATGAATGACAAAGCATCCCCTCTCGGCATGTTCAATTATGTATTGGGCCCCGTCATATTCAAGATATCCGCCCCTACCCTGATGAACCCTTTTAATCTTATCGAATGTCATAATCACAGCTTCTCAAATTAATTAGGGCCAATTGGAAAGATTTGATTTCAGAAAAAAACGGCAATGACGTTAAAGGCTCCACCACATCCTTAGGGTCGTCTATTGCAAAATGGAGTGTGTATTCGTAGCCCATAATTTATTTACCTATTTTTGTTTCAAGGCTTCACCGTTCTTAAGAGACCAAAATCTATCTCCCATTGATTTATATAAGTCTTCATATCTGATTTCATGGCTTCATTAAGACCGAAATGCATGTCCGTTATGATATTCGTGTCCTCAATATCTAGCGTTTCCAAGCAGAGATAATTTCCAGTTTCATCTTCAAAGATTCCCATGCCCGACATCGGGTTAATATAGGCCCAGCGTCCTTTGTTGACGTGTTCGAGGCAGCTATCATAAATTAGGTCAGCCAGCTCAGCATTACGCGCGAATCTGCCCCACCCGCCCAGCGGTTCGAGCGTAAAATACGCTACAGACTTATCTTTTGTCATTGATCTGAAACCCTCAGCAACGCTCTATCCATTATCCAGAACCCCACAAATCCATAATCTTGCAGGTCATAAGACTCATCTGATTCAAAATGCAGTTCGACTTTGCTGTCCAGCTTTAGAGTGAGAGAAAATAAACTATCATTTTTCTCTGCCTCAAACCCAATACCCTCATCTTTGAGAGCCTGCATAACATAAGGCAAACTCAGCTCGGACGTATCCCTTTCGAAAATCCATTTCTGTGTCAGCCGTAACGATTTTCCAGACTCTAACTGTCCTTCATAATCAGCGAAAATTAGGAAAAGTATGTCGTGTGAAAAATGAAGTTCGAAATCTCCATAGTTAAAGATTTCGAACTCACCATGTCTGTAACTTTCGCCGTTGTCAAAATCATCTGGGAGCGGGAAATTCCCCAGCACCCAATCCCTAGTTTGACCCGTTTTGAGAACATCAAATGTCCCGTCCTTGACAAACGCTAGAATATCTATTTGGGCTGACGTAATAGATTTCATTTTAAATGCCGCCCTCAAACTCGCTATCAAAAACTTCCCATTCAAACTTAGCGGCGATTTTCTGAGCTAATGTATAATATGCGTGCACAGCCGCATCACTGCCGTCAATCGAGCATATCAATTCAATTTGATTTACGGTGTTCGGCTGACGCGTAACATCCATTGCATAATTTCCATTCTCGTCACCAAATACCGCTAAGACTTGAAGCCAAGGAAACTCCGTATTATTTTCATAGCTAAGGGCGGCCTTCCTTTTCAGTTCAGGACGCCCTCCCAGAAAAGCGTCCACATCCATCGCCGCAACCGACTTAGAATATTTCGGGCCTGATCTAATACTTAAATATCGGTACATAAATCTTTCAACCTTCCCTTAAAGGGACGCCATCAAGGCCTTCGTTTCCAAATAAACTTCCTCCAAAACTTCTGAATCTGTGGGTTTCGAGACCATTCTTTGCAGGTCGCTTTTTAATTGAGAGAACACATCTTCCCTCAATTCTGGTATCAAATGGACAATGATAAAATACTTCCATGTATCATCAGCGCTCGAAAGAATGTTTTTAAGCGGCAGAACAAGTTCATCACCCAGCCCCTTAACCCTATCGATAACATGGCTTGCGACGGGCCAGTTGACGTCAGCGGTCCAACCAAGCAAGTCATCAAGATGATCTATCACCTCTGCATCACTCGCTTTGTTTAAGCGCTTGCAAGCCGCCATATCGAACTTATCTTTTGGAACTATGTGCATAACTCACTCTATAACGCCCGGCATTGCGCGCTTGAGGGTTTTAGCTTTTGCAAGCTCGATTTTCATTGCTGATGGAGCCACTTCAGAAAGGCCCTAAAATCAATCCAGCTCTGCACCGTGATACCATCTGCATATACCACAACCCTGCTATTACTCCACGTTAATGTTTCAGGCTGAGTTTCGAAACCATAATAATCTATATGGTGGGGTTGGCGCACCCACATAAAGGCGTGTAGATTATCAGGCAATCCTTTGGATATTGAATCTGGCATGGCGTTATTATTTTCGATGACATGCGCATCACCCATTTTTTGCGTCAGCTCACCTGACGCGGTTAGCTTGAACAAGGCGTTAATACTCTCAAGTTTTTCGCAGTCTTCGATTACCTCACAGACTATATCTGGTTCATCTGTTTTTTGTTGCCAGTCATCTCCGCGACACTCCTGCATCGCGACCAACC
Source organism: Hellea sp. (assembly GCA_039977295.1). GTDB lineage: Bacteria > Pseudomonadota > Alphaproteobacteria > Caulobacterales > Maricaulaceae > Hellea. The sequence continues at coordinate 403,982 of JBDWDN010000009.1, forward strand.
CCAGAAGTTCAACCGGATCCGTTGCTGAAAAATATCGCCCCTCTTTTTCGGCATTCCAATCTAGAAATTCTGGCTCTTCTTCATTGAGATCATCTGGTTCAATCCACACTCTATAACCCTTTTCCCTAAGCGTATTTAGAGCAGGATTTTGCGTGTTCCCAGCAATGCGTATGGATAGGCGTCTTTTCGGCTGCATCGTCAGTTTTTCCCGCTGTGTTCATATCTATATTTAAGATAAATATTAATCTTCTTACTCTCCAAGGAAGAGAGATGTCATCTTATCTAATTCCGTTTCGTCATATGCGTCATCAAGGACTCGCATAGCGTTCACTATATCTTGCCGCGCCGGCTTTGCCTTTCCCGTTGCTGCGTAAGCGTCGACAATGAAATGAGCCATTTCAAGGAAGCTCATTCGGAAAAACCATTTTACCGGTGGGTCTTCGTCGACATTCACTGACATAGAGATGGAGCTATCATTATCAACACCGCATTGCGCAAAGTCCTGATCACTTAGCGCGCTATGTTTCACGCTAAACCCGTATGGCGTGGTTTCAACCGGGATAGCAAGGCCGCGCATAAGGCTGATAGCGTCTTTGACGTCTTTAGAAGACATCATGATGCTCAAACACGAAAGCCCTAAAGTCCGGTGTCTTTTTAGGGGTGTCTAATATTCCTGACGCTATAATTTTTTGAAACGCCTCTCTGCCAGCAGCTTCGAATAGGCTGGCAAAAGCCTCGCAGCTCACCGCCGCCTCAGGATCCCTTAAATTATACATATAGGTCTTATGGGCATTGAGCCTATCAAGCGTAGATTGCCATTCTTTCTCCCAAATCCCGCAATCATAGTTTAAATCGAAATAGGCCCATTCTTGGTTATTCCACCGAATGCCGTCTCCCATTATATCTTCTAATGAAAACCCATCTTTTAGATATGAGGCGATGGTAGGCTGAAAGGATTCAACGCTGCTCGCGCCGACATGAAAATACCCTTCTTCCGCTAGAATTTCGACGCAAAACCCGTAGAAAAATTCGTTTTCATGTGCCTTAAAAAATGCCTCCAGACTGGGAATAGCGGCCTCATAGAGAGCGGCCACAAGTTCATGTTTAGATATCAGTTCCATCTTTACTTCGCTGACTGTGCTTTAATTTCAAAAATTTCAAAGGCTTTGTCGAAATCAACGCCGAGCTCGCCCCTCCAGCCCGCAAGGGGCGCAACAATGTCAGAACGGGCGGGTTGATTATTCATGCCTTCATCACTGGGAAGAACGCCAATGACAGCCAGCGTTTGCAATATACCATAGCGCTTATATTTGTCTGTCTTTGGAAGCAGTTTCAATTTTCCTATTCGTTTTTCTAATAGCCCTGGCGTTTCGCCTGTTTCCGCCGTCGCGATTTCCTGCAAGAGGGTAATAAAGCGCTCACGGTCGTCATCCGTCAAATTTGGTTTTTCCACCTCAGAAATCTCCTCTAATTCCAAGAGAAAGTCAGCACAGCCTTCATTCCAAGAATGTCCATAATAATAGGTCAGCAGCGCATGGGTTCTATCCAAGACGGTCTCATCAGGTAGATCACAGATTGCACAGGTGGTTCGATTGCTGGATGTTTCAAAGCTATGCCGACTGAGCCCATTCATGTGCCAATAGCTCATCAAGCTTTGCCGGTATCTCGGGACGTCACCAGAAAGTCCCTTAATGAAAAGCGCTGTGCATAAATCTAATGTGACCTTACCGCGGCCCTTTATCTCTAAGAAACCTTCAATAAGCTCATCATGTGTGAATTCTTTAAAGTCATTCGGAACGAGATTTGCGTCTTCCAAAAGCGCCTTCTGTGAATCCGTCAGAAACTCTGTCTTTCGCCCGACTTTGCCGAAATAGGTTTTTTCGTAATCGGCATTTTCGTGATGATAGACCTTCTTTAGCACGCCAATGGCTTTTGTTTTACGCATAATGATCCCTGCTCGTGAAAATTACTGACTGTTTAAAAATGGAATATTTTCAATGGCCGTCTTGGCTTTTTTACCCGAAAGCGTCTCATAACTCTCGAGCAATGTCTCGAGTTTTTTAGGTTTACAGGCCGGGCAAAACTCTCTTTGGCGTGCGCCTACAGCTGCTATGAAATTTGTGTTCCTGCATTTCCCGCAAGGGTCTCGTTGGTAAGGGAAAAACAAAGGGTGATAGGTAACTGCATTTTTAGGCAAATGGCGCGCCAGCTCCGCATAGAACTCAAACGGATAACGCCGGGGACTCACATGGAGGTATTTCAGCTTTTTAAACTTTGCGAAATCGATGGCCCTTAGCTCCGTTTTCTTACTGAAGAACTTTAGATGCTCTAATTTTTTCAGGGAAAACAACGCTTCGACATCCGGTAAGACGCTGCCCTGCCCATGCAAATTACCTTCTATGGAAAATTCGCGAATATTTGGTATCGTCTTCAAAACGCTAATGTCATTAAGCTTTAAAACCTCGGACACAAATAAGCTTTCCAACTGTTTCATCCCCTGGAGGAAATCTAGTGTCGTAATCTTCTTGATATTATACAAGATCAGATATTTTAGAGACGCTAAAGACTTAAAAGATGGCCAGTCTTCGTGTTTGTCACCGCTAATGCTCAACATCTCCAAATTAGGCAATTGCGACAGAGCTGTCACAACATCAGCCGTGACGCTTATAAGGCTAACATACCGAATGGATTTAAACTGCGGCAGGAGCTCCATATTTTTGACCTTGGGATTAAAGCTTATCAGCTCCACATCTTTATCAAGCTCCGCGAAATCACGAACGTTGACTTCATTTTCGAAGACGCCAAGATACGGGTAATCGGGGCCCTCTCCTATTGTGGTAATAAATTTTTTGCGCATTACATACTCCTGTCATGCGTGAGGACATTCGATTGGCAAACTCTTTACAACTTATGCCTCATTCAGGATTAATCATTTCACAACATCTCTATATCTTCTAAGGCGAATTTATGACCTGTCAGGCCTTTTTTTGGGCCAATTGAAGATGTAACCAAAGACAGAAAAAGGGCTGCCTCATGACTATTGAAGATGCATTTGAATTAATAAACAGAGAATTTGAGTCAGATGATGGACTCGATCTGCTTTTCCGCATGAGCGCGGATATTGAAGTTGAGCGGTTGGAAAATTTTCTAAAGGCATTGGCCCTTTTACAAGAGCATTACACAGGACGGGATCTGATGGAGAAAGATATCGCTTATAAATTATTCTCTTACTATACGACATTAAGCGCCAGCGCAGGCCATTGGAAGGTTAGCCGCCCAGAAGGCTTAACCGTGCAGACTGTTTCCGCGATCTACATCGCGATATCAGGAATTTTCTCCACGCAATAGAGGTCACAATATGACGGAAAAAATCCAAGCCAAATGGAAAGAAGGCTTTGTCCTCGGGCATAACTGCATTGCGCGCGCCGATGGGTCTGTGACCCTTGCAAGCACGTGTAGACTCTATGATCCTAACACAAAGACATATTCCCAAACATGGGGGCCTTTATGCGATACGACGGTTGAGGGGCTTGAAAAATATGATGAAGACTTATGGACGGAAGTCGATATTTTTCATTCACCCTTTATGTTTGAAAACCAAGTCATTGTATATGGCGATGGCGGCATGGGGAATGAGGGCTATGTCGCATCTACAAATCCAGATTTCTCTTTGAACTGGAGCCTCTTCTTCACCTTCTCCAATCCTATAACGAAAGCTGAGGTCATAGATAGGCAGCTTATATGTTACGGGAGCGGAACCGCGATTGTAAAAATAAATATGGATGACCTAACGTCCATTTCAGTCACACTGTAAAAAACGATGCGAATCGAGACAAATATTTATCTAGAGTCCTATTTTGGAATGATGCGTGATATATTCATTAAGGGCAATCAGGTCACGATTACTTTTTATGCTATCCTAAATGATGATTTGAATTTTAGTTTTAAAAGGACTTATGCCTCGGACACGGAGGCCAGAAACGGCCTCATTGACTATATCGCAAAGACTAAAGCCCTAAAAACAGGCCTGCCCTATAACTCCGAAACCAAAAAACGCATAAATCAATCCATAGAGCGTTTCATGGGTGACATAATCCGCAAAGAAGTTGAACTGCCAGACACACAATACGAATACCAAGGAGACACAGAATATTTGCAAACCTTGTTAAAACAATACACCCAGTATCTTCCTCCATTCAACTAGCCGGAGTTATTGGAGATGATCGGCCATTACCAACGGAGCAAAAGGCTGATGAAATTTTGAAAACGTCGAAAAGATCACAAATATGCCATCAGACAAATATTTAGAAAAAGCCAAAGCGCAGCTTTCCCTCAGGCCCATATTCGAGCTTAACGGCGCGGACATTCAAATCGTGCTCATCCTAGACCAAAGCCCGCCTTTGGACGCTTATTGGTATAAAGGAAAGCAGGCCCATATTATTGCCGTAGATGTTGAGGGTAATTTCTTCCTGCGCCAAAGTAGCGGGGTTGTAAAATATTGGGTTCACAAAACCAAATCGCTAGAAAACGTCTCCCTCAGCGTGAAAGACTTTGTAGCGGGCTTAGGCGAGGATACTTCCGGCATAATAGGGAGGCATCATGCCTAGCGGAAAACAAACATTACTCTCCCTTCTTACGGAGTATTCCCAGAGATATAGTGAAACGTCTGATTTAGATGAGATATCAGACCGTGTGAAAGCCGGCTTATTGCTACACGGTTCATCATCTAATAGCATGTGGAAGGCCGTCGAAGACATAACCTGGAAAAGCCATTGCGCCCGAGAAGATGGCCTAACTGTAACTGAGCAAGGTTTAACGCTTGAGCCCTCGGGCATTCTTCTGACCGATCTTTTTAGCGTCATTTCAGAGGATGAAACGCTTATAAACCATGTTAGGAAAACCTATCCTGAAATCAGCCCCGACGCGTTTCAATCAGCCCTGCATATTATTTGGCTCCTCCTCGGTTCCGTTGAATGGTCTAAGGCACATGAGGAGATAGAAAGTAAAATTGACGTGGATGGCGCTCAGCAAAAAAAGTCACTAAAAGCCTATCAACGCAAGCTCAAAGAATATCGAGAAGACCCAGAGGACTATTCTTAAACTAATGACAAATACCAATACACTCTCCCGTGCTGCAGCAATCGAAACCCTCGCAAAGCATGAAATGACGTCCAAAGATGATAGGGCTGACTCCTTAGGCCATCTTCATTCAAATTACGATTGGAATGGAGATTTAAGCCAGCAAATCACCTATAGCTGGGATGAGACGCATAAGAAACATATGCCCGATTCAGAGCCGAATATAGTGTTTCAAAAAATTGTCGACTCTGGGCTATCGGATGTCTTCATTACAGGGAAATTCGGAGATCCTTCAGACAGTAAATATGATGACATTCTCATTGAATATGCGAAGGAAGATTTCCAATTTTGGAATAATGATCAACTGCTCGAAGCTTTGGACGCATTAGGCCATAAAACGAGGAGACTCATCGGCACATTAAAACTATATGCCTGTCCCTGCTGCGGCGCGAATTCTTTAACGGAAAGAGGTGAATGGGATATATGCCCTATCTGTTGGTGGGAAGATGATGGCACGGATAATGAAGAGGCTAGTCTTTATTTCAGCGGGCCCAATAACGGCCTGCAGTTAACGGCTGCGCGGATAAATTTTATAGAACACGGCATCTACAATCCTGACCGAAAAGACTTATTAGAGAAGGCGCTTCCTCTTAAATTATTTGACCTAACCCGAATTTTCAAAATTGACTCGCAAAATGGTAGGATCTTCGAAACAAGCACAAACTGGCAAGCCCCGTTAAAGCCCCCGCATTTAAATGAGGGAGAGGGCCTCCCAAAGGTGAGCCTCGCTGGCGCGGCTTTGAGGGATTGGCCGCCGCTGGATGAATAATATTTTCAGGATAGGCGTTAGTGATTGGATGCTGAAACCTGCGGAAAACACGATGAAATGACGTATAGAATAGATGAAATCATAAATGTTATCTGCAATTGGATTGAAGACAATAAGTGTCAAACGAAGCTTGTCTCCCTCACTCTTTCATTTGGAAGGAATAAGGGCATAGAAACGCCTGAATTGTTGTTTGGCGTCGTGACGGCTGAAGACATCGAGTATTGGAAAGAGAAGGAAGATTTCTTCGACTATATTTGGAACCAAGCCGAATGTTCCCATAGCGAATTAGAGCCAAAGGCCATCAATAAGAACTTTAATTTTGATGTGCAAAGACCCCGACCATATTACATCAATCTTTTGCTTCAAGATAAGCAGAAGATAAAATCAAGACTATATCAAAGAGCGGGCTTAGACGTTTTTGTATATGTTCATGATTTAGAAGATCACGACATAGGCGCTATTATTGATCAGAATTTTGATAATAATGAAATGCAAAGCCTAAAAGATGCAGGGCTCTGGAATTGAAGAAAAGCATGGCGTTGACATAAACACTTACCGGTCACCCAACTTCCCAGCATTGAGGCCTGAATCTTTAAAGTCATAAAAACAGTCATACTCACAATAATAATCGATGGCCTTTAGAACCAAGTTATTATCAAATTCAGGCAATTGGTATCTAAGGCTGGCTAATACGCTTTCAATGATTTCCCCGCTATATAGTAGTGTCCAGCCTGTTCCTTTTATGGCGCTAGGAAGCGTATCATAATCAACGTTACCATCGCTTAGAATGTCGAACTCTAAAACCTCCGCCCCAACATAAATTTGACCGTCTAACGTCACGCGGTCGCCTTGGGGCGAGTAGACGGAAAAGTGCTCCCCGCTAGCTCGCACCTTGTCATTTGCATCATAAACGCCGAGCCGAGAACTGCGGACCTCATTTATGACCGTTTCAAGCGTATTATATGTGTTTAGCATAGAGACGTCATCTTATTGAATTGTGAGTTTGTTTCTTTGGACCATTAAGCTTTTTTAGAGTGAGATATATTTAGTTCCGAATATGGCAGCTCAGAATTCATGTTGTAACTGGCCAGTTCACCCACCACGCCTCACCGTCAAAGGCGTTCCATTGTAGTTCAAAGCCTTCACACCAAATTTCCCATTCCGCCCACCCTGCCGCGTGAAAGCCCTTAAGACTAAATCCCGTATGAGGGTCTTTAGGGCTTAATATGGACGCCTCTAAAATTTCCTTATCCAAAGGATATTTCCGTTCAGGGTGCTTCTTATAGACTCTATCTTTCTAATCAAAGACCCTTGCCTCTGTGGATTTAACCCCTGTGAAAATCAATATGCAGGGCTTGATGCCCACGGCAGTATCACTCGTGTTCTCCTTGTGGGCTTCATGAAGATTAGCAAAGCCGAGATGCAATTTAATCGTTTTATGTCCGTGCTCAATCTTATCAATGACGCTGTCATGAAAATTGATGAGCTCAAACTGCTGTGTCGTACAATACTTCATTAGACTAGGCCTGTTTGACCTTCCCCACCCGAAACTTTGCCGCGCGGAGAATAGCGGTCATTATACATCACTCTTTAGGCTCAAAATAGAACGGCATTTCAGGAGAGTCGAAGACACCAGCGTCATATAAATCATCTAATGTTTTAGGTAGCATACGTTCCATCACTTCGTAATTTGCCTTTGATAGGAGATGATAAGCACGGCCGTTTTTCCGACTGCCCAGATATTCATGTATATCTTCAATCGCCAGATAATGATCTCGATTGTGAAAATACTGAATGAACTCTTGCAAAGTTTGCGCGATGAAAACGAGGTCTCTGAGCTTCACTTCAACTTTAGCATCGGCATCAATATTTTCATTTATGCCAAAAGTGGCATACTCAAGAATGTTCTTTGTGTATCTTCTATCGGTCATTTTCTGTGACTCTGCGGTTAAAATTTGACATTCTTGTTTGAGACGTATCTTACATAGGCATTAAACTTCTGACCTCGAAACGCCTTATATAATTCAGTCAAGCGCTCTAAGGCTATGTCTTCTGAAGAGCTGTCTCGCCCAATTAAATCACAGGCACTTTGGAAATTTGGGGTGCCCGTTTTCTCACTTAACCAACGGTCAAACTCAAATCCTACATATTCGCCATGCGCCCTCTGCGTTACATTATCCGCCGCCCTCGCGCACATGCGTTCTAAAGCCGTTTTCGCGCCGGATAAAAACTGCTTCATTCCCGCTATCGAGATATCCTCGACAAACAGACCCGGCCTCATAAACACCTCATCATAAAAGTGATAAATATCAAATTTAATATCAGCCATTTAATGAAGCTCCGTTTCCCAGTCTTCAAAAGGAGGCGTCGCTTTGGTCCCTGTCATATATTGCAGGATATATTGCGCCGCGCGTTTCTCGGCATGTTTAGCGTTAGTGACCTCGCCCGCATCATCAAACTCTAATACATTTGCAAAGATGGCATAGGCAGCCTCTAGGGCGCTTGGCTCCTCCGTAAGGATAGAGCGGTAATCAACGTCTTTGAGTAAAGGGTTCCCCACTGTGCCATTGGCGACCCAATATGAAAATTGGCGGATCGCCCCGCTAACAGACTCGCTTAATTTTGGCATTCCTAGGTCTTTCTATCTAATCGCTTATATCAAGCCGCTGCCATGTCGTTATGGACGTAGCTGGCCGTATGTCCCACGTTTCTCCGTCCAAGGTGCGATAGGCTGCATAGGTCGTGCAGCAACCGCCCGCCCCCATGGCTTGGGTCCCTATTTCAATATGTAAATAGTCCCCCTCCATTTCCAGGCGTTCAACAATGCACATCTTTGGTAAAGCGTAAGGCGCGGGCTTAAAAAGAAGTTCCCAATCGCCTCTGCGCCCCTCTGTTTGGGCGGCTTTATAAACGTGACAATTTTTAATGCCAAAAAGAGTGACACGGCTATTATTGTTTGTGGTCAGTTTGAAAACCGGCGTGGTAAAGCTATCTTGCAGGGGTGAAGCCTCGGCAAGCGTTTCACTCTTTGATTTGGACACACTAACCCCGTCAGCACAGGCGGCGAGGAAAACCGTGAAAAGAATAAGACCGAATGCTATCGATGTTTTCATTTGCCTAAGACATCCCTGTGCGTGTTGAAATAACCTTACCTAAATAGTCAACTAAGACAATTTCGTCTTTTTCCTCCAAACACCAATCAATCAACCTTCTTACAAAAACTGGGGTTATGGCCTTATCCTCCCAATGCGGCACTTTCACTCTTACCCAAGGTCCTCCCAAATCGGGTAGCCCCTCATATTCCCGGCCTTTTATAATCAAAAATGGGTTCTCATTTTGCTGCCCCGGTTGATAGGAAATAAGGAACTTCCGATCGTCAGATATCACATGCAATTGGGGCCCGCGATAGGCATGCATCCAATCCTCTGTTTCCTTCATATACCAATAGAAAATTCTGTCATGACGAACCAATTTTCTCTTACCTTTTTTACTTATCGCCATTTAACGCTCCCATTGGCTCTCTTTGGCTCCAGCCCTTAAGGAGTGTCTCAATTTCTGCTGCGCTAAATAAATGCGGCGCGCCCAGCCCCCAAGCCGCCTCCATTAAAGCGCCGACGGCATCAGACCATGGCGGTATAAGCCATTTTTCTTCTTCGTCCTCTTCAAAAGCTGCGTCTCCTATTTCCCGCAGGGCCGACTCCCAGACCTTACGGTGGATGAGCGATAGGCCATCTCCAATGGGTGATTTTTTAGAGCGGTTCCCTAAGTTAACAACGCCGCCCATATCTCTATCAGGGTCGCGATCAAAAACCTCGCGCTCTGCCATCCAGCGGTGCCATCCCTCGGAGGTAATCGCTCTCCCGCCGCCGGAGCGAGACTTTGCAAGACGTAAAACATGTGACGCCTCAAGCCGAGACGCATAGTGTATAACAGTCTCTATTTTTGATCCATGCTCTCCAAACAGACGTTCGGTTTTCATCTCCCAAACCAGCTTCACTGAAAAACAGCGCGTATAGGGTCCGCTATGGTCTTGGGGCTCTAGAGGATCAAGAACCTGCGCCAACAGCAATTTTCCGGGCCAATTTGCGGCAAGTGTGGTCTCCAAGCTATCATTTACAATAATATAAGGCGGCTTACGCTCAGCCGTTGAGATGATTTGACCGTCCTGACAGTTTTCAAACAACCCGATTTTATCGATGGGCCTGTAAATATAACCGACAATGATTGGCTTCATCCCATAGCAGCGCCACTCCACCTCTTTCTCTGGGAAATAGAGCTGAACATTTGGCATATGCTTATCAAGAAATTCATCATCCAATATCGTCCCGTCGGGGAGTATGATCTTACCAATCCCAGAAAACTCCCCGCTCCAATTTGACACTTCAATCGTCCAGCCATTGCTGGCCTTATATGGAATATCGCCTTTCGTCTGAATTTGCGGATCGATTTGGGCGGTAAGGGTCACCTCGCCCGTTTCTATTTGGCGAAGAACATCTAAGACGTCTTGTTCGGTTACAGTCATATCACGGCCCAACGACTTTCAATTCTCTCACATCGATCTGTTTTCCAGACCTTCCATCCAGCCTCACCTCCAAATGTTCTTCGGCTCCAAAATCGTAATAGCGGATGGTCCAGGCCTTTTCCCCGCCAACGTCTCCCTTCCAAATTTCAGATTTAACACCCCCACTTTTTGGATACCCTTTATCAAGGGAAATGTTGTGATCTTGACAATATTGAAGAATATCGGCCCACTGAAAATCATAGCCTTGATCTGTATCCTCCTCGCCTAGGAACACTCCACTTTCATCAAAATTATACCAGACGCCATATTCAGACCCGTTATTAAATGAAACGCCCTTGGTTTTTATGTTTCCGTTTTCAAAAAATAATTTCATAACATAAAAACTCGAACCCTCACTATATATGACTCTCGAATAGCCGGGGTTCTGGTGATCTTCTATAATATGCAGATCATCTTCAAATACAGTTCTTTTACCGCTAAGCTGGTCCACATTTTTCTCAAACTCTGAAACATCAAAAGCCTCAAAACTATTTTCGATGATGGGAATCTCTGCGTTATGCGTCATTCTAACCTTTGAGCTGTTGCACCCTCCTAAACATAGCAAGACGACTAGATAGTTAAGCGGTTTCATACCGGATTACCCGAAGAGTTGGGGCGCGTTGGGGACGACACCCTATTCTCACAAGAAGAATGTGTGGCCTTACATAATTCATAACACCTATCGCACATCCAATTGCGGCCATCCGGCGTCATCCCGGCATCGCCTGATACAAGGGTGCATCCTCTTAATTCGCAACGATCTTCCGTCCAGCCATGCTCAAGCCATGCCATTTTACGCGCATCATAATCTTGTCCGATGAATTCGACTATCGCGCCATCCGGCCGAAGAAGCGCATGACGCGGCGTCCAAAGGCGAGCAGTCCACTTTTGAGTCTTCACAGATTCGATCATGAAATCCCAATCTTCCTTTAAGACCTCCTCACCAAACACATCTTTCATCGAGACAGCCCCCTTAACCGCATCCTAAGTCCTCATAGCTAGTTTTGCAGATAGGCGCTTTACGACGGTGTTTCGAGCCGACTTCGCGAGAAACTGCGGCGGGAGCTTAAGAAGAAAAGACCGATATTCATATTGGGACCGGCCTCTTTCTTTGGATTGTATAAAATCCTTCAATTCCGCGGCGCTTCGGCGATTAAAGGCCCAAAGCACATGACCTTTATAGTCAATTTGAAAATAAGCTTCACTTGGCCATACCAATTGGTGCTTTCGCCGTAACCCACACGGAATACAATACACTGTCCCAGCATCATATTTATAACTGCGATAGAGATGATCGTAATGCGCCCAATCTGACACCGCATAGCCTTCTGGTAGATCGTCAATCGCCGGAAAACCATGAGCGTGAAGCTTATGAAAGTAAAATGCCAAATTCACACCTTGTCCATCAGAGTTACTAACCTTGCGATGTTCAAAAAATTTGGAGTTCTGAAAATAGGGAATGTCTTTTCTGAGAGAGACTTTTACATATTCTGCAAATTCAAAATTCGCTTCCTTACCGCAGCTTGGACAAGCTATCGCAACGACATGCGTTATGGGGTTATCTTGGTAAGGCAAAGTCATAATCTGAAACCTCTTAAAACACATATGAGGTCAAAAGGTGACAATATTCGTGTCATTCAAAGGCAGCTAATTTAAGGACTGTTCAAGCGGCGATCTGCAAGCTAAGTTTAATCTGCGCGCCAGTAAATAAACAATATCGGTGACAAAGTAGGGTCGTAAAATCGCCCACCCGCTGGCGGTGGAGGGTAACCGCCCGACGCGCAATTTAGCTTACTGCTGAACTATATTCAATTTAACGGAGACGGGTGATCGGGAATTGGGCAATGCCACGCGAAATTGCTCACAGCGGATAAAGAGGATCGACGGCACTTGGTTTACAATCAGCAAACCACTTCATGGGATGTTTCTGCGGGATTCTCTCAACAAGTTCTCCCGAGTGAGGGTAAAACCAAATGGCATTAAAGCTTCCATCTGTTTTGAGCAGGGCCCGCCATTTGACAACCTTATCCGTTCCTCCGAACCTCTCTCGCCGTGGATGGTCTTTTGCCGGCTCACCTAACACGATTAGATTTGCTATAAACCCGCCAATTTGCACTTCCACTTCAACATTATCACGAATTGAAACCCAGAGAGGGTCGGCAATATGCTCGATCGTTCTATTTGGGTCAGATACGCGCTTATTGCCCCATGCCACCCTAATTTGGCATCCTTGTCTTACGGCATTGGTAATCTGCTGTGATGAACCTTGGGCAATATTTCCGTCCTGATCATGGGCCAACATTAAGTGCCAAGGAGATGCGGTGGAGCTAGCTTGACATCCCCCCAATGTGAGACCCCATAAAACCGAAATCATTTTGAGTAGCTGTGAATTTTTCATGTTCTAACCCCTCATCCATCTTAACTGCAAATTGCGCGGCGCGTTGGGCAATGGCCAAGAAGCGGGTTTTCGGCCTGCGCTGCAAAAGCACTCCAATTTTCAGCTTTGCGGCCATGCGCGCCCAAGATAAATTCGACATCTAATCCCAATGTCTCGACTTGGGTTTTTAGGGCTAAGCTGGTTTTTGTGACACGCGCAGCTGAGTCCTTTGACGTGCTATTATATAGATCCTCTTGAAATATAGTTTTAGCGGCCGGAACATATAACAATGCATAGCTTTGCACATGAGGCGTTGAAACCATATGAATCTCCACACCCTCAATGGTCGTTTTCGCGTCTTCTAAGATAACGAGCTTCTCCTCTGGCACCGTAGATCCATAAGCCGTGTTCACATTTGCGCGGGCCGTTGCGGGCATGACCAGCGTGGCCCCTAATTCCAGGGCCTGTTTGGCGCTGGCAACATGATCGGAATGATGATGGGTCAAGATAAGATGGCGCAGCGGTTTCTCGCCGTGCGCCTTTGTATAGGCTTCATACCGATCTTTAAGCCCCCCATAACCGCCAAGCGCAATCAGATGGTCCCCAGCATCCACAAAAGCGCCATATCCAAAACCTTGTCCCGCATGAAAAAGGTTTGGCGCGACCTCATCGACGCTCATCTGGGAATTGTCCACGGCCTCCGGCTCTGGACTCATCCCGCGCTCAATTTTAAAAGCGGCATGCTTCACGCGGTTAGGCATTATTGTTCGAGACTTGGTATATTCGATGATATTATTATCTGAGAAAAGAACGAATTCGCCAGCATAGGAAATGCCTTTGGTCTTTTGAAAGTCATCAAAGGAATAACTCCACATCGCATAGTCTGGAACATCGCGCTGCATCAATGAAATATGCCCCGTCTGCGCGTTGATAAATAGCGTAGGCTCTATCGTTGTCCCGAGCATATCAAACTCGATAATATGATGAAGGTCGCCGCGGTAATATTTATCACCTTTATAGACGACCGTATTGCGCTGTTTCATCAATTCATGCGCAACCATTACATCAATCGAGCGAATTTCGCCGCCAAAGTGGTCGTAAAAACCGGCCTCTTTATCTTCGGCATATGTGCCCTCAATAAAATTCATGCGCGTCTGACCATTTTCATCTGTGAAGACACGCTCACTATAGGCGCCGCCTCTTCCCCAGGCTTCCTCACTGCCGCGTTGATTTTTCAAATCAAATTTATGGATTTTTGTCATCGGTTCTAATTCGACAAAATGCGGCGTATGTCCTTGCCCCATCCATCCATAGCGCAGGTCGCTATTGATCGTAATGGATTTCAGGTTTTCAAATTTCTCACCGCCATATCCGTCAATAACCTTTGACGTTACCATATGGGCCATGTCACCAGCCTGCGCGCTGCCCGGCATCAAAAATGTTGACGTTAGCAAAAGCGCGGCGAAGTTTTTTAAACTCAAAGTCATAAGGTCCCCTTCATGAAACGTAACCTCACCGTATACGACAAATGTCGTAATGTCTAATATCGAAGGCTACATGTCGTATTTTTAATCCTGGCATGATTGAAGCGTTAAGGTGAGACCATTGGCTCCTCAAAAGAAACGCTTTGAGAAAACTGCGCAGGGTTTAGTTTCTTTTGGAACAGGCACCCGCCGCCCCAATCTGACACATCTGTAATTACTTGGTAAAACCGACTTCCCATTGCGGCACAACACGGACGGCTACACCGTAAATTTTTTCACACTCAAAACACGCTATTCTTAGATTTTTCGTCCTTTGCCCCAATTTCACCAAATATTAACCATGTCTCAACGCGATTGACCTGCTCTGAACCAAAGTGACCTAAATTGGCACAGTCCGCGCATCTTTTTTTACATGCGGCGTTTACGAGATGTTTGTTCATTTCAGTTAGAAGACAGGTAATAACAAGGTGGGTTTAATGCCAAAACAGATGAAAAAAACAGCTGGGCCAGCTTCACAAAGCGGCGCGCTCGAAGCTGTGACGACTAATGTAACAACAGCTCGGCGTGCTGATGAAAAGCGCGGCTCTGCACAGCGCCGTAATGCGCCTGCGCATAATCAGGCGGCGTTAAATGACTTTGCGAGCAAAGTGCGCGCGCCAGACATCCGCAAGCAGCCTGATCGCCGCCGCGCGCGTAAGACAACGGCAGATATTACCGTTCCGCAAAAGCAAACCAGTATGAACGCGCTACGCTTTGCCCTGCGCGCCTCTGATATTTTTTGGGTGACAGCCATTATCGTGCTGGGTGTTTGGAATGGCTATGTTGGGATTAATGATAAGCAAATTTTAGCGCCTATTGCCGCTGCGCTACTGGGCAGTGTCATCTTCATTACGATGCTCTTTGCTAATCGCGCTCACCGCTTTGCGGCGGCTGAGACTTTTGGGCAACATATGCGCACGGTCATGATGGCTGCCTTTGGCGCGCTGGGCCTGTGGCTAACCATAGCCCTCATTGTAAAGCCTGACACATTCTTGCCTGACGCGCTCGCCATAGCCGGCCTAGGCGCAAGCGCAGTGCTCGCAATATTGCACAGCCTTTATTATAGCCAAGTCAAACGGCTGCATAATCGCGGCGCCCTGGCCCCGACGATTGTTATGCTCGGCGCAACAGAATCTGCCCGCCGCTTGATCGAAGAAAATGCCAAAACGCGCGAGCTCAATATCCTCGCCATCTTTGATGAACGCCTTGCTCGCGCGCCGCATAATATTCACGGCGTGCCTGTTGTAGGAAAAATCGAAGACCTTCTGACATGGGATCAATTGCCATATGTTAACCGCATCGTCGTGACTCTGCCCGGCATGGCCCAGAGCCGTAAGCAAGCCTTTTTAGAGCAAGTTAAATTATTGCCTAACCGTATCGCATTCGTCGTCGATGAGTTTGAAAACCTCAATCATGTCCAGCAGCGCCTCTCGCAAATCGCCGAAGTCGGCATGCGCGACGTCACAGGCAATCCCAAAGGCGGCGCCCATACCGCGGTTAAGCGCCTCATGGATATCGGCATTGGCACGCTCGCCCTTATTGGCCTTTCGCCTATCCTCGCAATTGTTGCGCTGATGATTAAGAAAGATAGCCCCGGCCCCGTTTTGTTCAAACAGCCGCGCCACGGATTTAATAACCGCGTCTTTAACGTCTATAAATTCCGCTCTATGCGCAATGACCAAGCTGATTTAAAAGCCGCGCAGCAGACCGTTGCGGGCGATGCGCGGGTCACGAAAATTGGGCGTTTTATCCGCAAAACATCCATTGATGAATTGCCGCAACTGCTCAACGTTATCAAAGGCGAAATGTCTCTTGTTGGGCCGCGTCCCCATGCTGTGGGTATGCGCACAGAGGGTAAAGACTCTATGGAATTAGTTGCAGAATATGCCCATCGCCATAAAGTCAAACCTGGCATGACGGGCTGGGCGCAAATAAACGGTTCGCGCGGCCCATTGCATAACGGCGATGATGTTGCGCGCCGCGTGGAACTTGACGTTGATTATATTGAACGCAGCAATGCCGTCTTTGATCTTTACATCATGCTGAAAACTCTGCCAGTCTTACTCGGCGATAGCGAGAACATCCGCTAGTGGTCTCCAGCCATACATATCCTTGGGAGCTTCGGTCATGATGGGCCGCTCCATGCTGGCCTACATCCCGGTCAATCTGGCGAATATTGTCGCCAGTTTCGGGACAATCGTGGTTTTAACACGCTTGCTCAATGGCGAGGAGTTTGGTCGCTATGCGCTGGCTATGATTACCATGCAATTCGCCCATATGGGATTCTTTACTTGGCTCGAAGCCGCCATGGCGCGTTTCCAAGCCCGCGCCGAGCGAGAGGATGATGTTAATTCTCACCTCAAGACGATTTATAGCTATTCCATCGCAACCGGCGCGGCCGGCTTTGCAATGCTGATGGTACTTGTTTGGGCGGCCCCTATTTCGAGTCTTATGAAGACCGTCTTGGTCTTTGCGCTGGCCTCTACAACTATTCAAATTCTGTTTAACCTTGGTATGGAGGCCCACAAAGCCGCGCACCGTATCAAGCGTTATAGCTTTACCTATTCCACACAAACCCTGCTGAGTTTTACCTTTGGCATCATCCTCATACTGGCCACGCCTTTGCGAGAAGCCGCCCCTTTTCTGGGTATCATCATTGCGCTTTTAATCACCTTGGTCCTTGATTTACCCTTCATGCTTAAACAAATGAAAGGCGGTAAGGTTCAGCCTAAAAAGGCAAAGACCTATTTTAATTACGGCATGCCGATTTGTATTTCGCTTTTACTAGCCTATGCTTTGAATTCTGCAGATATGTATTTAATTGCAGGGATAATGGGCGAAGCCTCTGCTGGGCAATATAATGCCGGCTATAATCTGGCCAACCGCTCGCTTGAAATTCTATTCGTCTGGATCTCGATGGCCGCAACGCCAATCGCGGTGACCCTGATGGAGCGCGAAGGCGTCGAAGGCTCCAAGAAAATCATGAAAGATTACGGCGCGTCGCTCCTTTGGATTGCGATGCCCGCCGCGACAGGTATCGCGCTCGTCGCAAAAGAATTTGGCTTTATCCTAGGCGAGAGCGTTCGCGCCGAGGCTATTACGGTTATGCCCATGATTGCTTTCGCTGGCGTACTCAACGGTTTAATCAGCTATTACGCGCAGCGCGCCTTTATGCTGTCCGGTAAGACCAGCATGTTTATGTGGGCCATGGTGCCGCCTGTTGTGCTCAATATTGGACTCAACCTTTGGCTTATCCCCCTTCACGGATTAATGGGGGCTGTTTTTGCGACAGTCATATCTTATGGCCTTGGCTTTGTGCTCGCAGTCGCTATTGGCCGCCGGTATTATCCCCTACCTATCCCTGTGCGGGCGGTGCTTGAGATTGGCGTTGCTTGCTTGTGTATGGCCGTAGCCGTTCTAGCTCTTCCTGACCTATCCCACCTGCATGACCTTATCGCGCTCGTGATTAAGGCCGCGATAGGCGGTCTGGTTTATGTCAGTGTCTGTATGGCGATTAATGCTGCCAATTCGCGCACATTCATTAAAGGGCTGCTGGATAAGCGCCGCCTGAAAGCGGTGACGTCATGAGCGCTATGACGCATATCAAAAGCCTAAAGCAAAGCCGCAAGACCCCCGTGCTTTCTGTGCTTATCCCCTATTTCAGAGATGACCCCAGCGCCTTGCTCCAAGCTTTGCTGTCTCAAACAGCAGACCAAGATAACAGAGTCGAAATCCTGATTTATGATGACGGAACAGGCGATGCCGATTTGAACGCCAAGGTTTGCGCCGCCGTTAAATCCGCCCATAGCCCTGTGCATCTCATGATCGCGCATCAGAATAAAGGCCGCTCCGCGGCGCGTAATGCGCTGCAAGAGCAAGCGAAAGCCGATTGGGTCTTGTTCCTCGACGCCGATATGCGTCCCGTCTCCTCTGATTTCTTGAGCGACTATACCGCCTTAATTAATGCAGATGCAGGCGATGTGATCTTTGGCGGCTTTACCGTTGCTGAGAAGGCCGACACGCCCGATCAGGAACTGCACCGCGCCTTATCTGAAGTCTCTGATTGCCTGTCGCTGGCCGCGCGCCAAGCCGCAGGGCCGCAATTTGTGGCCTCGTCCAATCTGGCCGTGCGCAAATCCGTTTTGGCTGCTGAAGGTTTTGATGATGGCTTTTCGGGGTGGGGCTGGGAAGATAGCGAATGGGCTGCGCGGGCGTCTAAACGTTTTGCGCTTATCCATGCCAATATTCCGGCTCTGCATTTGGGCCTAGAAAGCACGGAGACATTGCTGCGCCGCTTTAGCACCAGCGGGCCTAATTATGTTCGCTTTACCCAAAAACACCCTGAGCTCGCGAAGAACCTAAGCCTGTTCCAAATATCGCAGAAACTGCGCAAAACCCCGGGGCAAAAACTCATGCGGCCATTTTTAAAGCTTACTGTCAGCCTCAATATCATGCCGATTAAGCTGCGCCTTTTGGCGCTTAAGCTTTGGCGCGCGAGCTATTATGCAGAGGCTTTCGCATAATGAGTATTTACCGCCCAGATATGTCGCTAAAAGCCAAGGTCAAACGCCGCCTCGTGCCTTATACGGCGCGCCGCGTTTTAAAACCCAAACTCGCGCGCCCGATTGTCAGCTTTAGTTTTGATGATTGCCCAAAATCCGTTATTGAAAATGCGATTAAACCTCTCGCGCAGGAAAACTGGCGCTCAACCGTGTATATCGCCATGGGACTTTGTGGCACGACTAATCACCTCGGCCTTCACATGAGCGCGGCAGATGTCAAAGCTCTGCATGAAGACGGCCATGAAATTGCAGATCACACCTATGATCACATTGACGCGACAGCGCACAGCACCGCCGCTTTTATGGCAAATATTGATAGAAACCAATCAGCGATAAATGCGCTAGGCCTGCCCGCTAGCCAGACATTTGCCTATCCTTACGGCCAGGTAACGGCGCCGCTAAAAACCGCGCTAGAGGCAAAATTCAAAGGCGCGCGCGGCATTCGCAGCCGAGAAAGCGGTGAGGATATTGACCTGAACCAAATCAGGGCAAACCGTCTTTATGCGGGTGCTGATTTTGAAACCCTTTTGGGCCAAATAGACCGCATTAAGAGTAAGCCCGGATGGTTGCCGATCTTCACACATGATATACGCATTAATCCCAGCCCTTATGGCTGCACGCCCGCGCAAATGCGCCGCGTGATTGACGCTGTAAAAGCCTCGAACGCCCAGGTTCTTCCCATGGCCGAAGCGATACGGCAAATGGAGTTAACTCATGACTAGACCCGCTAGAAAACACCAAGCCGACCCTCAGTGGGGCGCGCCAGCAGACGCCCGAAAAACACGGCCCGTCCAAGATTGGAGTCAGGGTGTGTCTATCATCGTCCCGACCTATAAACGGCCTGACGGAATTCGTATCGCGCTAAATAGCCTGATGGGACAAAGCGCCGGCGCGCGCGCAGTTGAAATTATCATTGCCGATAATGACCCGCTAGGCAGCGCCGAAGCCTTTGTGAAAACATTTGCAAAGACGGCCTTGACCGAGATAATTTACAGACATGTTCCTGAGCCTGGCGTGTCTAATGCGCGTAACGGCGCGCTGGATGCCGCACGTGGGCGCTTTATCGCATTCCTTGATGACGATATGGACGCCCTTCCCGGATGGCTAGAGGAGCTTGTTAAAGCCTCTTTGAAATATAAAGCCGCCATTACATTTGGCC
The DNA here is from genome assembly GCA_039977295.1 of Hellea sp. GTDB lineage: Bacteria > Pseudomonadota > Alphaproteobacteria > Caulobacterales > Maricaulaceae > Hellea. The sequence continues at coordinate 424,072 of JBDWDN010000009.1, forward strand.
CAGCCCGCGCGGTCATGCCCAATAAAGACGACCCGCTTAATCCTTATATGGCGCCCTTCTTTTCGCGCGTTGCCGATGCGCCAGAAGGCTATATTGAAAAATGCCTTGGCACAGGCGGATGCTTGCTAGACTTATCGCTTTGCCAAATGCCCAGCCCTGCCTTTGATCCTATCCATAATGAGACGGGCGGCGAGGATGACGCGCTGTTCCATCACCTGCAAGAAAACGGTGCTAAAGTTGCTTGGGCGATCAAGGCCGAGAGCTATGAGATTGTGCCCGCCTCTCGCGCCACGCCCGCCTATATGTGGAAACGCAATTTCGCCTTTGGTCAAGGCCCCACCCAAGAGCAAGCGGATAAAGGCGCGGCGGGCACCATAGGCATCGCCAAATGGATGAGTATTGGCGCTCTGCAGCTCTGTATTTACGGGCCACTCTATCTGGGCCTAAAACTCCTCGGCCGCCCGAAATATATTCACTTTCATAACCGCACAGCCCAAGCCCTTGGGAAGATTTGCTGGTGGAGCAGCTTTACGCAAAAACTCTACGGTGTGAATGCAACCACAGGCGCAATAAATGGCGCAAACGCTTCGTGATGAGCTGGCTTACAGCCACAGATAATAGCCGCCTCTCCGAGACGGCGAAGTTTGGATATATTCCAGGCCTTGACGGGCTGCGTGCAATTGCCGTGCTGATCGTTATGGTCGCGCATCTGGGGTTTGAGCATATCGTGCCGGGCGGTTTTGGCGTCACAGTCTTCTTCTTTATTTCGGGCTTTCTCATCACTCGGCTTTTACTGGCGGAGTCAGAGAAAAGCGGCATTGGCCTTAAGAATTTCTATGCCCGCCGCTTTGTGCGGCTTTATCCCGCTTTGCTCTTCATGCTCTTTGGCACCGTGGCGATCTACGGCCTTGCGGGAATTGGCGGGCCGTCAGGCGCAGAGCTTACCGCAGGCGTATTTTACTTCACGAATATCTTCCAAGTCTTTACCCGCGCCACAACAGACACCCTGCCTTTCATGCCGTGGACGCATCTCTGGTCTTTGGCGGTGGAGGAACATTTCTACCTTATTTTCCCAGCCTTTATGTTTTTGTGCCGCAAGAACTGGAAACGCGCCGCCGCCATCCTAATCGTAATACTCGCAGCCGTGCCGCTCTGGCGCGCCTTCATCATGTTTGGCACAGAGCTTCCCTTTGCTGATTATAATTACATGATGACAGATGCCCGCTTTGACAGCCTCGCCTGGGGATGTTTGCTAAGTGTGCTGTTGCACCTAAAAGGCAATCTAAAAGTCTTCAAACCCCTACTCGGCTTGATACCCACAGCCATCGCAGGCGCAGCCATAATAGCCTCATTTCTAATCCGCGATGAGACATTCCGCTACACGCTACGCTTTACCCTTCAAGGCGCGGCGCTCTTCGTGTTGGTGCTAAATTTCTATTACCTCAAAGCCTTGAACTTTGCGGTCTCAATGATGGAATGGAAATGGCTCGCCTGGGTCGGACAAGTCTCCTACGCCCTATATCTCTGGCACGTCCCAATCTACGACCTGGTTCACCGCGCCATGGACCGCGGCCCTATGAGCCTGCTTGTGACAACAGTAGCCAGCTTCGCCCTCGCCGCCATCTCATTCTACATCGTAGAAAAACCCTTTGTGGCGCTACGCAAACGCTTCGGTGCGCATATCGTAAAGCGTGATGTTAAGGTGGAAAACGTGGAACCGAAGATGGGTCACGCGGTAGCGGAATAATCCCCGCAAATATTCCATCGAATAAGGATTGCCCGTCCTACCAGTGCGGTATCATTTCCAAACTCACCGCGTAATCGCGCGCCTTACGTCCTGCGTGAAATAGTTTTCACGTGGCTTGTTGCGCCAGTAGGGTTTCTCAAAGGCGAAGAGTTTGGCTGAGACGGCGACGAATATCACCCAGCTGAGATCATTTTGCTGTAAGATCGCGCTTTCTGACAATGAAAAGACGAAGAAGACGATAACAACTAAGATCGCGAAATAGGTTTCTGAACCGCCGCGCCAAATGCGCTGGATGGCCAGAATGAACGTCCAGATAAAATGAAGCGCGAAAACGGCCACACCTAAAAGACCCACGGATAGCCATGTTTCGATCCAGCCATTATGCGCCGTCGGAATACCCCATTGCAGCTGCAAGCGAACATAATAGGACGGGCCCAATTGATCCATCCAATAGACGCCGTAGCCATAGCCTAGATAAGGTTTCTCTTTGATGGAGCGCATAAGCGCGTCCCAAATATCTGTTCGCCCTGTTAGGGTTCTGTCTTTCCCGATAAGCTCTAACATCATGTCAGGCGCGACTAAGACCAAGCCTATTAATATCGTTGTGCCGGCTAGAAATAAATAGGTCACAGGGATACGCAGAACCGGGAAGCGGCGAAAGACGCGCAGCACGATAAACAAACCTATCGCGGCGAGGCATGCGAGGAGCGCCGTCTTTGACGTGGAAAGAATAACCAGGCCAAAACATAAGATGCCAAGCGGCACCCAAACCCAGCCGCGGCTAGGTTTCATGGCGAAGGCGCACATCATAACCACAAGACCGCGTGTCATCTGCGAGCCGAGATAGTTTTTCTCGCTCCAGGGGCCGCGCCATGCGCCGTGGTGGATTTCATTATGGATCGCGCGGGGCGGATCTATAAAGCCGTGAAGCAGCGAGAACAAAGCCAAAGCCCCAAAGACCATAGCTAGCCTTTGCACAAGCCCGTTCCAATCATAGCGCGCGGCCAAGACTAAGCCAAATAAGGTCGTCATCAATAGCGCCACAGCGCGGCGCGTGGTGATGCCGGGATCAATAGACCAAAGCATGGAAACGCCGCAAACCAGCACAGAAATAATGAGGATAGGGCTGAAAATCGCAATTCGCGTTAATTGCGGCAAACACCGAAAGCCTAGCATTAAGATAAGCCCGTAAACAGGATACCACATCAGGCGCGCCATAGGGAATTCGCGTTCTAAGTCATTGAGGTCGGTAAATAATATTCCGATAATCGCGCCGCTGAAATAGAGCAATAGAAAGAAAAATATCGTATTTTCAATACCATGTAAAAATGAGCCCAGCGCATAATTGCGCTGTCTCAGATTGTCATGGGTATAGGCAGTTGTGACCATCGGGCCCAGGCTAACCGTGCGGATCGTCAGGATTAAAAGGCGCTTCGTAACTCGAGGCCTGATCCAAAGACCCCGCTGATTTCCCTGTCAAATAAGGATTTGCGTTTAAATCCACGGCGGCAGAGCCATCCGTGAACGGTATAGCGGCTGTGTTAGGATCATAAGGGGTCAAGACAGCTTGCCCTTGTGATTGCAGTACAGGATTTTGTCCATATTGCGATGTTGTGCTGTCGGCATATGGCGTTTGACCGTAACTATGATCGGCATAAGGCGCTTGCGCCTGATAGGGCTGTGCATAACTGCCCCCTGAGGCGTAGTTTTGCTCTGCCTGCGCATAGGCACCAGCGTCATATTCTGCCGGCTGATGGTTGTAAGCGGCCGGGTCAAATTCCGCAGCCACAGGGACTGCGGCGGTCGCAAGTTCTGCGGCAGGCATATGGGGCGCTTGCCCTGGCGAGTGGGACGGCGCGTAAGGCGAAACAGGTTCAGGAATATAATTTGCCTCTGGATGCATAACGGTCTCGCGACGCGACGCGGGCGCAGCATAGAGGCGAGGATCCAAGAAGACCCGCAATAGAGCCATCATAAATAATGTTAAACCCCAGGCGAATGACGCCCCTACAAATGCCAATAAGCGCGTATTTCGGCCCTTATTCGGATATTTCGGCCAAGAGATAACTTTGACATTTTCATTGGTAGCTTCGGCTTGCTGTTGATTAACCAAAGCTTCTTGTTCTTTGGAGTTATAGTTTTTCAGCCGAGCATCCAGCGTATCACGTTGACGCAATAAATTTGCGTAATCAGGGCTAAGCGCTGTTAAGCGGCGGACTTTACTATCTGCGCCATCGAGCTGACGCTGGAGGGTAAACTCTTTCTCACGATAGCTATCAGCTGTGGCTTGCAATGTATTGCGGCGGGTCAATAAGGCCTGGTACACGGTGTTAGGGCCGACGCGGCGGCGACCCGTAGCTTTCCCTGAATTCGACGTTTGCAGTGACCTAAGCTCCGCCAGTTCTGTTTGCTTTTGGCGCACAGGGTCGCTTGTCGGTAAATATTTCGCAAGAAGCTGTTTAAGCTCAAGCTCTGCCTGCGCAACGCGTCCAGAAGCCGGATCTTCTCGATAGAGGTCTACTTGCTGCGGCGTTCCGCGAAGTTGGTTTTCAACCGTCGCAAGCCCGGCTTCTGTTTCCGCCATTTGCGCCCGTAAGAAATTCAAGGACGCGCGGAGCTCTTCTGTGCGTTTACGCGCGCCGCCCTGCTCTGAGTCAAAATCGGAAATATTATTTTTTTGCAGCAAGCGCGCAATCGCGCCCTCATTTTGATTAAGCTGCCGCTCTGTGTCTTTACGGCGCTCAGTAATAATCCCCGCAGACCCTTCGACAAATATTTGGCGGCGATAAGATTGATAAGCGAGGATAAGTTGATTCAGCGTTTCAACCGCAACTTCGCCGTTTTCATGTTTATAGGACAAATCAATAAGCGATGATTTGGGACGGGGCGAAACCATGAATGATCGATCCATCTTTCTATACATCTCAGAGCGTGCTTCCATTTTCAGCCGCTCATTATTGCCCGCTTCCTGTAGCTTCTTCATGCCTTGAGGATCAAAACTTCTAGCATATTTACTGGTCGGCCCTGTCATAATGCCAAAGACCTGTTCGATGATTTCAGCGTTTTTGAGAATACCGACTTCGTTAAGCGCGATGGTATCTGCTGTTATTGTCATGCCAGCTTGGCCAGGCTGTCCTGTTATGGGCTGATAGACATATTCATCGCCAATTTGCACCAGAATACGCGCGTCGCCTGTATAGCTGCGTTTAAAATCCTTCGTTAGATGCCAAGCGAGTCCAGAGCCAATCAGAAACAGAGGCACGACCCAGAAGAGCTGACGCCCAAAAGACTTGAGCATTTCGCCTAGGCGGATATTGGGCATACCATTGGCATAGTCACCCACCGTCAGATCCGCAGCGCGAGGCGCATAGGCATGAGGGGGTGGATTTACAGGGGTCATCCCATCATCGCCGCCCCCAGCGGTGATCTTCTTTTTTCGGCGCAAGAATGCCATGGACAACCCTTCAAATGATTCTGTTAACCATAAGACAGGTCAAAATTTAACAATTCCTTATCCATTCTTGTTAACTATTGAAAAAAGTCGAAAAACATCTGCCCTAAGGCCATTTTAATGATCAAATACATCAAATCCCCGTTAATCGCCCTATTTATGGGCGTTTCGGCTGTTGCGATGCTGGGTGATTCATCCGCTTTTGCACAAAATCGCTATGGTAGCCCGATGCCGAATCAGGCCCCCATGGTTAATCAAAATCTGCGCCCTATGGGCCCAATGATGCATCCCGCCATTAACCATGCCCCGTATTACGGCCAAAATCATGGTCAAGCACCGGGTCGTTACATACAAAATAATCAACCTAAAAAATATAGCGGCGTCATGGCTCGCCTGCGCGGTGAGAAACATCTCGCCTATCAAATGCGCGCGCCGCATCCAGGCATGGGCATGTTCCAACAATGGGTCAATTATGAGCCAGAATATACGCTGCACCCCGGCGACCAACTCGATATCGTTGTCTCCAGCGCGCCTGAATTATCTCGCACGCTTACCGTAGGCCCAGATGGACGTGTTGTGATGCCCATGAGCAAGCCCATCATGGCGGCAGGCCGCACATTTACGCAGGTGCAAGGCGAGCTCTCGGCAGAACTCGCCAAACAATTACGCGACCCTACACTCGCCGTCACGCCGCGCGCCTATTCGCCAGAGCAGATTTATGTCGGGGGTCAAGTGGGCCAGCCTGGGACTTATACACTTCCGGGCCGTATAGGCGCGCTTGAAGCGCTCATGATGGCCGGCGGCATGCGCCCCACAGCCCGCGCCCGCAAAGTCGCCATCCTCCGCCGCGCGCCCAATGGCGGCATGATGATGCGCACGGTCAATATTCGAAACGGGCTTCTCAATATCCGCGAATATAATGATAATATGCAGCTAAGGCGCGGCGATATCATCTTTGTCCCGCAGTCAAATATCGCAGAGATCGGCACATGGATGCAAAACTTCAGAAACGCCCTGCCCGTCGATTTTAATCTGAGCTATCAGTTCGGCGCCAATGGCGGCGGAACCACGGTTGTGTCTCCTTAACGAACATTAGCGAATAACGCTCCGTTGGTTGGTTCGAAGAATCAAACGAGGCGGCTGTAGTGTGTTTAACCATCAGAAAATACCGCTCTGTTAGTTGTTTCGCAGAAACAAGTGACAGGGCTGTAGTGTGTTTTCTGATGCGCGGCACGTATCGCCGCTAGCGATAGCATGCTTCCTGATGCCCTAACACTTGGTGCGCATTAATCGACTGCCCGCTCATGCTCACAAGACTATTATTATGTGAGCTACATCCCGTGGGCACCTACAGCGCTCGAACACTAAACTTATATATCCACTGTCACCATGAATCACTCCCATCTCTCGATGGGATGAGCGGAAAACAAGTCGGGCAATGACAGAATGATGTGTCACCATGCAAAGCAGAAGTTATTCTGCACTTTGAAACAGGTCAGGCCTAAGCCATGCCCGCTTTCTTAACCCTTAAGCCGCAAGCAATTCACGGTTCTCAGCTAACCATCCACGTGCTGCGCGCTGCGCAAGTGTCAAATCATCATGGCTCATTTCCATTTTGATTTCTGCGCAATAGCTCTTGGCAGGGCTGCTGCCCATCATTGCGGCGAGGCTAAACCATTTATGCGCCTCAACGAAATCAGGACCGCGGTCCTCTAGGTCTGTTGAATAGATCAAACCTAAGCGGAAAAGATCTTCCGATTTAGCGCCAGCTTCGATTGCGGCTTCTGCTTCTTTTACTTCTACATCTGTAAAGGCCATAACTGCCTCCCCATATTTTTTCTTCACCTAATAGCTTCGGGAGCCCATGCTCTTCGAAGAAGCGTTTGTCGGATTTTTGTTCCGCTCTCATCGCTTAAATGGACTGTGTGCCAGTTCAGATAAATATAAGGTTAATTAAAATAAAGGTTAATCAAGTTTTATCTGTGTTAATTTAAGTAAATATAAGTTACTTTTAAATTTATACATGATTAAAATAAGGTTATTGCACATTTTATACTATAAAAAGTAAAGTATAAACTCAGAAACAGACAAGCAAAGTAACAGTATTAGACGCCTAAAAAAAAATAATTTTTATAAAAAAAAGATCATTTTAGCCGATTTATTATTGCTCTTTCCCGTTTTGGCACGATCTCAATGGACGAGTTCTGTCATAAATCTTCTAACTCGCGGGCCTTATCCATCTCTTCACAAGCGCTATAATTATCAAATTCATAGCGTATCACAATATATCCCGTAACTTCATCTGTTGCTCGTGAACGCAGTGAAATAGATTCAAGATTGTGAGGTAACACATTTGAACTGGTTTCCTGCCAGTGAGCTTCATATGAACGTTCGCCAACTTCAATGGCTTTCATCCAATTTTCGTCTTCCGGAAATTTTGCCTTGTCCACAATACTGTCATATTCATCAGCGGGCATTCCATATTTTTTAGACAACGCTTGATAGACACGCGTATATTCCCGCCTCAACATTTCGCCATTCTTGGTGGTTTCAACATCGCGTCCTACACCAATAAGAGCGCACAACCCATCTGGGGCGAACTTCATATTATAGAAATCGAATAATGAACTTTGGCGCGGGACGTAATCCGTTTGATAAAAATTGTAATCAACTTCACGTAAAGAGCTAAAGCTCTTTTTCGTCATTCCCATCTCAACACCAAGAGGCCCAACATCAGCGTCCTTATCGAAGGTGCTTTCAGGGGCAGTAAATATCGCCTCTATTGGCTGACAAGCTGAGAGCCCAATGACTGCAATTAGCAATATAAGAATGGCTCGGACGAGGAAATCAAATCTAAACATAGAATTTCGCGACGTCTTTGAGTTCCGCGCGGTCCGCATAAAGCCCGTTCACCTTATGCTCGGGATTGCCATATCCAAGCGCCATACCGACAAGAACTTCTTCCTCTTCAGGGATGTCCAGCAAATCAGCGGGGACAGAGGACCAATTACGCCACCAGCCTTGCGGCGCGGTATGAAGCCCTTCTTCGCGCGCCAGCAGCATTAGCGACTGTAGAAAAATCCCGATATCCATATATTGCGGCGGCTCTAGGCGCTTATCACCAGTAATGATAAGCCCCACAGGGGCCTCAAAGAACTTTCCATTTTGCGACAGCCACGCAAGGCGGCCCATTTTATTGTCTTTCTCAATACCCAAAGCCGCATACATGTCTTCGCCTAGCTTATACCGCCAAGAACGTTGGGGCTCCCAAAGCGGTGACGGGTAAGCGCGGTAGGTTGGCTCTTCTTGCTGACCTGACATCATACGCTTTACGCAAGCCGCTTTAAATTTCGTCAAGGTTTCTCCCGTCATAACATGGAGCTTCCAAGGCTGTAAATTACCGCCCGAAGGGCTGCGCAGAGACGTGGTGAGGATACGCGAAAGGACATCGTCTGGAACAGGGGTGTCAAGAAAATCACGGCAGGTGATACGGCTATTAAGCGCGTCTGTGACAGAGGGGGTTTTATCAGTATTGAGCGTCATAAATTAGATCTTTTCTAAGGGCTATTTTTTTCTTGAAATTATTGTTTCAAATTAAGCAAACATAATCAAGCAAAGCCAGCCCCAATCATCGACGCGCCAAATAAAGAGCGGTCCTGAATTTTCATGTTTAATTCCAATGGATATAGCTAAGTTGTGCAAAGCGATCCTCAACCAATACGCTTATCTTGGTTCTTAAAAAGCAGATAAAAACCTCTTAAGGTTTTTATAACGCCGGTGATAAACGCAATTGAACTAAGAATTAGCCAAATAATAGCAAAGCCCCACATAATAATCGGGTCATCCATCCCTTTACTAAAATTTTCTGGTAAGGGACCAATAGCAATGCCAATCAGAAAAAGTCCCATAGGCACCGCTATTAGTCCAAAAACCAACACACCTAGCGCATTCACCCACTCCTCAACCCCATATCCGTTAACCTCGACAGGCTCTTGCAATGTGCTCGTGTATTTGTCTGGTTCTGACGCCTTCCCGGCAAGAAGGCTCCACACGCCTTTAACAATATCGTATATTGCGAAAATTACACTTAGGATTCCATTGAGAAAAAACAATCCCAAGAGGACAATAGTGATGACCGCAGATACAAGGGAATGCTCACCGCTTGACCAGTAAGCATAACTAAACCAAGCCGCTATGGCCGTCGCAATCAGACCCCAGAGCAAAGTTACGACTGCATTTGACCAATATTTAAACCGTCTAGGGGTGATATGAGGCATCTCACTTATATTGAATGACCTCTAAGATAAGAACGGGTGCTCTTTAATGATGTTAAAGTTTATAATAATGCCAAAGCCCGTTTTGGCCAGACTATCACGGCGTTTACTCAGGGAGGTTCTCTTGCGCCTTGCGCTTCATCACGGGCATAATAATAAATTTCATTATACAAATTTGCATCACGACAACAAAGCAAAAAGCATATGCGATGAAATCCGATTGTAATACATTCACGATGTCGGTTAATTGAAGCGCCGCCAAGCCTATAAAAAGAAGCTGGAAAACATACATCAAGATTTCCATCACACGAATTTGCTTTAGGCGCTGCTCCAGCGTGTGGTGAGGCTTAAACTGACTCATGCCCAATCCTTACAATCCCAGCTTCTTGCGTAAAATCTCATTCACCGCCTGTGGATTAGCTTTACCTTGGCTGGCTTTCATCACCTGACCGACAAAGAAGCCGAGCAGTTTCGGGTTCTCTTTTGCGGCAGCGGCCTGGCCTGAGTTATCTGCGATGGCCTTGTCAACCATAGCTTCAATCGCGCCCATATCAGTGACTTGTTTCAGGCCCTGTTTTTCGATGATCGTATCCGCATCGCCCTCGCCAGCAAACATACGCTCGAAGACGTCCTTAGCGATTTTACCCGAAATTGTCTTGTCAGTAATACGGTCAATCAAACCGCCCAGCATGTCAGCCGAGACGGGGCTATCTTCTAGCTCAGTGCTAGCTTTATTCAGCGCGCCAAACAAATCGCCCATCATCCAGTTCGCAGCGATTTTAGCGTCGCGGCCTTTTGCAACAGCCTCATAGAAATCGCTCTTGCCTTTATCAGCGGTCAGGATACGCGCGTCATATTCAGACAGGTTATATTCAGCCATGAAGCGCGCTTTGATAGCGTCAGGCAATTCAGGGAGCCTGGCTTTGATACCGTCCACAAAGCTCTGCTCGAGCTCAAGCGGGAGCAAATCTGGGTCAGGAAAATAGCGGTAATCATGCGCGTCTTCCTTAGAGCGCATCGTGCGAGTCTCGCCCTTAACGCTATCAAAGAGACGCGTTTCTTGATCAATCGTGCCGCCCGCTTCGATAATGTCGATATGGCGGCGCGCTTCGAAGTTAATGGCTTGGCGGATGAAGCGCATAGAGTTGACGTTCTTAATCTCGCAGCGGGTGCCGAGCTCTCCGCCTGGGCGGCGCACAGAGACATTAACATCGGCGCGCAAATTACCCTTTTCCATATCGCCGTCACATGTGCCGAGCGCGCGTACAATACCGCGCAGCTTATCGACATAGGCCGAGGCTTCTTCGGGCGAGCGCATATCAGGCTTGGAAACAATCTCCATCAGCGCCACGCCGCAGCGGTTGAGATCGACATAGGTTTCATCTGGCGAAAGATCATGGACAGACTTACCTGCATCTTGTTCAAGATGCAGGCGCTCAATCCCGACCGTCACTGGCTCTAGCGTATTACCGTCGGCATCAATCGGCAGAACCTCAATTTCGCCCTCACCCACAATCGGATGTTCAAATTGCGAAATTTGATAGCCTTGCGGAAGGTCGACATAGAAATAGTTTTTACGGTCAAAGCGCGAGAACAAATTGATCTTTGCGTTAAGGCCGAGGCCCGTTTTAACGGCTTGTTCTACGCAAAACTCATTTACCACAGGCAGCATACCCGGCATGCCCGCATCAACAAGGCTTACCTGACTATTCGGCGCAGAGCCATATTCGGTCGAAGAGCCCGAAAAGAGCTTCGAGTTGGAGGCGACTTGGGCATGAACTTCCAAACCAATGATGATTTCCCAATCACCAGTCTCGCCTTTGAGCCAATCTTTTTTATCCGCAACGCGGGGTGCTATAAACATTTTATGTTCACTCTCTATTCTTATCCTTCTCCTTGGGGAGAAGGTGTCTCAGCGTTTTGAAAAAACGCATAGGCGGATGAGGGGAAATTAACTTTGGCCAACAAACCGCGTTAAACTCTCCATAACCCCATCAATATCATCATACACATCTGCATTCATAAACCGAATAACACGATATCCATGATCCTCTAACACTCTTGACCTTTCCAAGTCATATGCAATTTTGTCTTCGTGACTGGCATCATCCAGTTCAACGATTAGTTTTTCACTCTCACATAGAAAGTCTACGAAATATTTTGAGATGGGCACTTGGCGTTTGAATTTAAGCTTCAAAAATCTGCGACCACGCACTTCATCCCAAAAAATATCTTCAGCAGCCGTTTGCTTTCGTCTCAAATGCCTCGCGAATTCTATTCTTTCACTCATGTCCCCTCATCCGTCCTTCGGACACCTTCTCCCCAAGGAGAAGGAGAAGATGTGTTGCCTAAGCCCACCACTTTTCAGGCTTCGCCGTAAACCCAGCAGCCTTTTCTAGCGCGCTGGCGGCGGCAAAGACTGTATCTTCATCCAGCGCCTTACCAATAATTTGCAGACCTAGGGGCAAGCCGTCTTGATCCAGTCCCGCAGGGACAGATATCCCGGGCAGTCCTGCCAAATTCGTTGTCACTGTGAAGATATCGTTGAGATACATTTTTACAGGGTCGTTAACTTTACGGCCGACGGCAAATGGCGCGCTCGGCGCTGTTGGCGTCAGGATCGCGTCGCAGGTTTGCCACGCATTTTCGAAATCTTGTACAATCCGCGTGCGAACTTTTTGCGCGCGCAAATAATAAGCGTCGTAATAGCCCGCAGATAGGACATATGTCCCGATCATGATGCGGCGGCGGACTTCGTCGCCAAAGCCTTCGGTGCGGGTGCGATCATAAGTGTCGTTGAGGTCTTTGCCGTCAACGCGCAGGCCGTAACGCATGCCGTCATATCGCGCGAGGTTGGAAGATGCTTCCGCAGGGGCCACGACATAGTAGGCTGGGAGCGCGTATTTTGTATGCGGCAATGTAATCGGCACGATCTCTGCGCCGGCCTCTTTCATCCACTCAACGCCTTGGTCCCAAAGCGATTGAATCTCAACTGGCATGTCATCAATCATATATTCTTTGGGAATACCGATACGCAGACCTTTAACGGACTTACCGCAGCTTTCTGACCATTTCGGCACGGCTACATTAAGCGAGGTGCTGTCCTTGGCATCATAGCCCGCCATGCTTTCAAGCAATATCGCCGCGTCTTTTACCGTCTTGGCAATCGGGCCCGCTTGGTCAAGCGAGCTGGCAAAAGCCACTGTGCCCCAACGCGAACAGCGTCCATAAGTTGGCTTAATGCCGACTGTGCCCGTAAATGAAGCGGGCTGACGGATAGAGCCGCCTGTATCGGTCGCCGTCGCGCCTAAGCATAAATCAGCCGCAACCGCCGCGGCAGAGCCGCCGGACGAACCGCCAGGCACAAGGTCTTCACCTTTGCGCCAAGGGTTGATGACAGGGCCATAAGCTGAGGTTTCATTTGAGCTGCCCATCGCAAATTCATCAAGGTTAAGCTTACCGAGCATAACCATGCCGTCAGCTTTCATGTTCGCAGAGACCGAGGATTCATATGTCGGTGTAAATTCTCCAAGAATTTTTGACGCGGCGCAGGTTTTCACGCCTTCAGTGCAGAACAGATCTTTGACGCCCAGCGGCGCGCCCTCAAGAAGGCCCGCTTCGCCTTTGGCGCGGCGCGCATCAGAGGCCTTAGCCTGCTCTATCGCCAGTTCATGCGTATCGGTGATAAAGGCGTTGAGTTTCCCCGCTTCGGCGCAGGCGTCAATGTGGGCCTGCGTCAGCTCAACGGAGCTAAACTCGCCTTTTGCCATGCCGCCCAGCGCGGCTTCGAGCGTAAGTTTTGTGAGGTCCGTCATCATCCTACTCCACTGAACGCGGGACAACGAAGAAACCGTCATCCTTTTTCGGGGCGTTTTTAAGGATATTATCGCGTATCCCGCCATCGGTGACGGCATCTTTGCGCAGCGGCGCCGACATATCGACAGCAGATGTCATGGGCTCTACACCGTCTACGTCGACTTCATTAAGCTGCTCGATCCAGGCCAAAATACCGTTCAGATCATCGGCCAATGGCTGCAAGCGGTCATCCTCAACATGGAGGCGGGAGAGCCGCGCAATTTTCTTTACATCTTCGGCCGAAACGGCACCAACAGGGTCACTCACGTGAGTCTCCATAATATCTTGAAAGCGCGGGTTAGCAGGGGCCGCAGCGAGGGGCAAGAGCGGTTTAACATTGCTCTGTGATTTTCGCCGCGTTAATCTTATCCTGATGGAACATTGTGCGCCTTACAGTTTCAGAAAGCTTCGATGGCTTAAGGATTTTTTGTACCTTAAACAGTCCAAATTGGGTGGGGGATACGTAAACAGATCATGGCCAAATTTAACAATCCACATGTGACTGCAAATACACCGCGTATGGGCAATGCCGTTACGCGGGGCTTAGGCGCGTTGATTTTGAAGGTTCTTGGCTGGAAAGTTAGGGGCCAGCTTGCAGATACGAAAAAGGCGGTCTTAATCGGCGCGCCTCACAGTTCAATTCTCGATTTCTTTTTGGCCATGGGATCTATGCTCTCTGTTGGGTTGAAATTCTCCTGGATGATGAAGAAAGAAGCCTTCTTCTTTCCCTTTAAGGGCCTATTCATAAAACTTGGCGGCGTTCCTATTGACAGATCATCGCGCAATGATGTGGTGGCGCAAATGGCGGATTGGTTTGACACAAAAGACATTGCTTGGCTGGGCTTAACCCCTGAAGGAACGCGGAGGAAAGTGAGCGCTTTTAAACGCGGATATTTGCGCATTGCTTATGCCGCAAATATCCCCGTCTTCCTTGTTGTTGTGGACGGCAAAAACAAAGAGGTTGTTTTGGATAGAGTTTGGCCATTGACAGGCGACATCGAACGGGACAATTCAGATATCAAAGCCTATTATGATAATTATGTGGGTGTAAAACCAAAGAAAAGTTAGCCGTCCACTTGTCAAATAACACGCCTCATCACAGCCCCCATATGTCGCCCGAGGTTCCAGGAATGGGGAATGCGGTGACGCGCTGGATTGGGCGCACCTTGCTCTTACTTTTGGGCTGGAAGATTGTGGGGCAGCTCCCCAACACTCCCAAAGGCATGATTATCGGGGTGCCGCATACCTCGAATTGGGATTTTTTTCTCGCTATGGGCTTCATGATGGCGCTGGGCATTCGCTTTAATTGGCTGATGAAGAAAGAGGCCTTCTTTTTCCCATTTGGAGGATTGCTGCGCTATATGAACGGCGTGCCCGTAGAGCGCTCTAAAAAATCCGACCTGACGCAACAAATGGTCGCTTGGTATGGGCAGCATGACAAAGCTTGGCTTACCATCGCGCCAGAAGGCACCCGTAAGAATGTGAAACATTTCAAAAAAGGGTATTTACGCATTGCCAATGCCGTCGGCGTTCAAATCACGATGGCGGGTCTTCACAAGCCTTCGCGGGAAATACGGATTGATAATTCCTTTAAGCGCACAGGCGATGTTGATATTGATAATGCGGCTGTAAAAGCCTATGTGCAAGAAAATTTTATAGGCATTAGAAACTCGAAAAGCTGAAGATCAAATTTAAACATTATGAAATATGACAATGAACATATGAGCGAGCACTCCCCCCGCATGGGTAATGGGCTTTCGCGCGCGCTCGGCTCTTTCGGTTTGAAATTGACGGGCTGGAAACTGGTTGGGAAAATGCCAGATGTGCCAAAATTTGTGATTATCGGCGTGCCGCACACCTCTAATTGGGACGCGATTTCCGCCTCGCTCGCCATGCTCGCTTCAGGATTTAAATATACATTTCTTATCAAGAAAGAATGGTTCTTCTGGCCCATGGGTCCGCTCTTTCGCGCACTAGGCGGCTATCCCGTAGATCGCGGCAAAGGCAATAATGTCGTCGACCAAGTCACAACACTATTTGAGTCTGCAGATAAAGTCTGCGTCGGCTTTCCGCCCGAAGGCACACGCTCCCTCGTACCAAAATACAAGACAGGCTATCTACGCGCCGCCTACGCCGCCAACGTCCCCGTCTTCATCTGCGCCTTTGACGGCCCAAAGAAAGAAGTCGTGTTAGACCGCCTGTTCCCTCTCACGGGCGATATGAAGGCAGATAATGCCGCAATAAAAGCCTATGTTGATGAGAATTGGATCGGTGTGCATCCTGAGCGTCAGAAATAGGTGAACTCACCCACCCACACCCTTCTCGCCCTTGCCCTCCTCTCCAAGCGAGGAGATAATAAACGTAATTGGGCGGTATTAATCGGCTCCCTCCTACCCGACGCGGCTATATATCTTTGGGCGCCATATCAGCGATTTGTGAATGGCGTTTCGGGGGAGCAGATGTGGCGGGAACTTTACTTTGCCGCGCCGATGCAAAACCTGATTGCCTATTTTAACTCTATCCCGATCTACGGCGCTTTGGCGATATTGGGTTACGTTATGCGCGCGAAGATGTGGGGTAAGCTTTTGCTGTTCTTTGCTCTCGCCGCGTTGATTCATATGGCGACAGATTTACCTGTGCATAATCACGATGCCTATCGACATTTTTGGCCGTTTTCAGACTGGCGGTTTATCTCGCCCTTTTCCTATTATGAGCGAGACCATCATGCAGGCTGGGTTAGCCTCTTAGAGAGCGTTCTTGCCCTCGTCTCCATCGCGGTTTTGTGGAAGCGTTTTCCCAAATTATGGACTAAACTTGTTCTGGCTCTCTTTGCTTTGGTTTATTTTGCACTGCCTATAATTATGCGGCTTTCTATGCTTTCAATCGATAGCTAACCCTTTCATCACAGGTTCATCGCGCCTATTTAGTCACTGTTGTCTCACTGCTTTGTTACGCGCGAGTAACTTGCGCGGGCCATATGAAGTGGGATATGTTGCTTTAAATAAATTAGGAATCTGCTGCCTTGCTAAACCGTTCGTTTAAATCTCTTTTCGCCATCTGCCTGGCCATGATCGTGACTGTGATGCATGCCGCGCCTGCTTTTGCCCAGTCTTTGCTCCGCGATACGGAAATCGAAGAGACGATGCGGGACTACACAACACCCATTTTGCGGGCAGCGGGTTTAAGCCCCTCCAGCGTCGATATATATCTGGTCAATGACCCCAGCCTAAACGCCTTTGTCACGCGCGGACAGAACATCTTCTTGCATAGCGGTATCATCTTGCGGTCTGACACCCCTAACCAGCTTAAAGGCGTTATCGCGCATGAGGCTGGCCATATTGCAGGCGGACATATTGTTCGCAGTGATTACGGCAACCGCTCCGCTTACGGCGCCATGTTAATCGCGGCGGGCGTTGGTCTCGCCGCTATTCTGGCGGGCGAAGGTCAAGCTGGCGCGCTTATTTTGGGCGGTTCGCAGCAATTTGGCCAAATCGAAGCCCTCGCCTATTCCCGCGTCAACGAATCTGCGGCCGATCAATATGCGGCGCAATATATGGACCAGACGGGACAATCAGGTCAGGGTCTTATTGATTTCTTTGACCAGTTCCGCGCCCAAGAAGTCCTGTCCAATGCGCGCCGCTATCCTTATTTTCGGGGTCACCCTCTCTCCTCTGACCGCATCGACGCTCTGCGGGAAAAGGTCGAGGAAAGCGCTTACACACATGTAAAAGACACCGATAAAGAACAGCACCGCTTAGAGATGGCCAAAGCCAAATTGCGCGGCTTCCTTGAAGGTCCGCAAGTCGTGTTTTCGAAATATCCGCCCGAGGATCAATCACAGCCCGCTCGCTATGCTCGCTCTGTTGCTCATTACAGGGCGGCAGACCTGCGCAATGCCGTTAGGGAAATTGATAGCCTGATCGCAGAAGAGCCTCGTAATCCTTATTTTCATGAACTGAAAGCTCAAATTCTTTATGAAAGCGGTCAACGCGAAAAGGCGATTGCGCCCGCCCGTAAGGCGCTTGAACTCAAACCTAATTCCCCGCTTTTGGAGGTTGCCTTAGCGCAATCACTTTTGGAAACCACAGACCGCGCGAGCATTGACGAAGCCGTTGCCTTGCTCAAATCAGCCCTCGTTGTTGAGACCGGCAATAGCTATGCGTGGTACACGCTCTCGCGCGCCTATGGTGAATTGGGCCAAGACGCCTTAGCTAAATATGCTGTTGCCGAGCAAGCCTATGCGGTCGGGGATTTACAGCGCGCGCGCTCATTCGCGCAGCGCGCCCAAGAAGACCTACCGCGCGGCGACCCGCAATGGCGGCGCGCCTCCGACATTATTGTTGTCTCTGATGCCCAGCTCGCCAAGAAACGCGGCCGCAGAGGACCAAAGCCTTTGACCTTTAACGTATCAACTCATTAGATACTCACGAAACCTTTACTACTTCTCTCTAGCTATGTTTAAGCTTTATAGCCTAGACAGGCTCTCAATATTGGAGACAGACCCATGAAAACATTTACAGCGACTGCCATCGCCCTCGCCCTCGTCGCCGTTTCTGGCTGCGCCCAAGCCGAGTCCAAAGGCCGCGACATGAAACGCGCTGATGTCGAAAGCATCATCAAGGAATATCTCATGGAGAACCCAGAGCTTATCCGTGAAGCCTTAATAGAACTTGATAAAAAAGAGGACCGCGCCTCGATTGCCGCCGTATCTGACGCCTTATTCAAAGACCCGCGTGATGTCTCAATTGGCCCCAAAAACGCTAAAGTTACCGTTGTTGAATTTTTCGATTATAATTGCGGGTTCTGCAAGCAATCCTCCGATTGGTTAGAGGGCGTTATGGAAAAACATCCTGATGATGTCCGCATTGTGTTCAAAGAACTCCCCATATTAGATGGCCGCACGAAAACGTCACGCCACGCCGCCAAAGCCGCCCTCGCCGCTGCACGTCAAGGCAAATACCCTGCCCTGCATTTCGCGCTTATGGATGAGCGTAGCCTAACCAAAGACCGCGTCCTCGCACTGGCGAAA
Source organism: Hellea sp. (assembly GCA_039977295.1). Taxonomy (GTDB): domain Bacteria; phylum Pseudomonadota; class Alphaproteobacteria; order Caulobacterales; family Maricaulaceae; genus Hellea. The sequence goes on from JBDWDN010000009.1 coordinate 442,428, forward strand.
GAGGCAGGCCTGGACATGGAAAAGCTAAAAAAGGATATGGAAGATCCTGGTATGGAACAGCATCTTGATGATGGTCTGTTACTGGCTAACCGCATTCCGTCTCTGACCGGAACACCCTTCTTCGTTATTAATGATGACTTCATTGCAGGCGCCGATACAAAGCGGCTCGATAAGATGTTGGAAGACGCCCTTAAAGACAGCTAAGTCGCCCAGGAAGCTAAATCAGGCAGGCTTAGGGCGCGTAGATTGTATAAATCACATCCGCGCTAAGCTTACCTACACCCATAGACAAATCATAATTATTGCCATTAATAGAGGCGCCGCTCAGGCGGTAAATCGAGGCAAAGCCAACGGCTTGCTGCGCAATTGTGCCGTCCACACGCGCGGTTCTGCGGCCGCCATCAAAGACTTTCACTGGGCCTGAGGCTAAATCGGTCAGTGTCGACCCTTGACCATTTTGTCCCAGCACGACACCCGCGCCGCCAATAGCCGGGTTCTGGGAGCGCTGCCCGATAGACGCAGAGGCCGGCGTAAAATGGCGTAGATCATAGGTAATATTATCAAAGCCAAGCCCCGTAAAATCACCCGAAGCACTTAAATTATTCGCCTCAGCAAAAACATCAAAAGCCGCATTAGAGGTCACAAAGAACCATGCAAAGCGCGCATTTGACCCCAGCAGGTCAATATCCGTATCACCGTCAATTCCAAAGGCCGTATAGCTGTCATTGGCGTCCAGCATTTGAAATGACGGGTCGTTATTATAAGTCCCGCCGAAAGTCTGGCCCGTAATTTCAAAAGGCCAGCCGCCGCTATCGCCATTAGATATCGGATCAAAGGGGAAATTCACCGCAACCCCGTCGCCCTCAATAATATCATTTCCGGCCGCGCCAGAAGCAACATTATCCAGCAGCACAAAATCATGCGCAATCGGCGCTTCCCAATTTTCCTCTATGAAATCATCAGCAGACCAAACAATAACAACAGCTCCCACCCGAAAAAATGGACGGTCTGTTACAGCAGCAGAGGCCGGCATTGATAGGGGCAAAGCGCAAAGCGTAACCCCCGCAGCGGCAAGACTGAGTGATAATATTGAGTTTTTCAACGCCATAGCCCTTATCCCGAGAGATAAGAATTACGCCTTCATGGTTAAAATATACTTAGGAAAAGCAAGGTTGTTAAGGCGGCAAAGTTACCTCTGACCGCCTTAGATTTTACCCGGTAATTTAATACTTTTCAGGCGTTGGCACTGTCACCCCTGCGCCGCCATCATAAGTCTTGGCCGCGCTCATGGCATCCTCAAGGCTCATACGCGGAAGCCACGTAGCTGAATCAACATTTAAATCACTGCCTTGTAAATTTAGGCCGAACATGCTGCGCACATCATTTTGCCAAGTTTTAGCAACCTTCACATCCGCCTCAGCTGCATTGCGGTCAATCACAGACCGCGACAAATAATACTTCACCCAATCACCAGAAAATTCAAATGTCGGCGCCGTGTTAATATTATCCTCGGCTTCGTCCATCAAATCAGATTCGTCTTCGATTTCGTCATAATCCATCTTGGATGAAAATTCGAGATAATCAGCATTGGCATTGGTTGAGATGATGTTCCCGTTCATGATGACATTTTTAGACCGCTTAGCATTATCGACGCCGAAATTGTCATTATAGGCAAAAACATTTCCTGTCATTTCAACAGCTGTGCTGCTCTCGAGCATGATCCCGCTGCCGCCAAATGTTCCAAAGGCCGTATGCTTTTCATTAAACATGCTGATATTGTTTTTAATTTTATAAGTCGGAATATCATCACCGGTGAAGGCCGTCCCAATACGAAACCCTGCGCCTGTATTATTCACAGCAACATTGTTTTCAACCGTGACCTCAGCGCCCTTCCCGCCAAACAGGCTAAAGACGCCTTCAGTGGGCGCAAAATTTGTGGCGACATTGTTTTTCACGATGACGGTTCCGTTCACGCCGGTTCGAACAATCAAGGCGCCGCTCTCAGGCGTCGGCGTATCAGACGCTGTGCCTTTGCGCACAATCAGGGCCTCTTTAGGGGTTTTATAATAATTGCGTTTGCCATTATCGAAAATCAAACCATCAACAATAATCTTATGCGCGGTAGACTGACCCCGCGCTTCCATTAAGCGCGTGGCTGTTTTAGCCGTATCAATAGAGAGCCGAGCTTGGGTCGCAAAATTCTCGCTATTATGCTGGCCCGTAAAAACTGTTTTATGTGCGCCCCACGGGTCGCGCGCCGTAAAATCGGGGCTAAAACCGCCAATAACGCTGACAGCGAGATTAATATCATCCACGCCGTTTTCGCCGCGTCCCATATATTCACCTTCGGCAATACAGACGACGTCACCTGCTTCTAGCCTAGAGATAATATTGCCAAGATCTTTGGCAGGTTTTTCAGGCGTCGCAGTCTTGCCCTTACCCGTCGCTTTGTGGACGAATTTTGTGCACATTGCGCGGTAGTCTTCAGCCTGAGCTTGCGTGGTTGATAAGCACGTAAAGGTCAGCGCCGCTCCAACCAAAGTGAGAGTCTTAGCGTGAATTGAGAAAGTCATATAGGGCCCCGTAAAGTTAAAGTGCAATAACCTGCACAACACCTATGACCCTATATTAGAATTTTGACGCTTGCAAGACTGCTACGCAGGCTAGGCTCGAGGCCCATTAATCTCGGGAATTAGACTTTACCTTCGAAATCTGATGCGCTGTGACGTTCTTTGAGACCTTTTTCTTCATCCCAAGGGCGATTGACAAGTTGACCGCGCTTAAAGGCGGGACGCTCTGAAAGCTGTTTCGCCCAACGGCCCAGATGTTTGTAACTCTCAACGTCTAGAAATTCTTTGGAGTCATAAAGCAGGCCGCGAACGAGGCCGCCATACCACGGATAAATCGCGAAATCGGCGATGGTCAACTCTGAGCCTGCGATAAATTCGTTTTCTGCAAGCTGCCTATCAAGCACATCCATCTCGCGTTTTACTTCCATAGCAAAACGGTTAATCGCATATTCAATCTTCATCGGCGCGTAAGCGTAGAAGTGCCCAAAGCCGCCGCCTAGATAAGGCGCGCTGCCCATTTGCCACATCAACCACGACATTGTCGCGGCTCGCGCGGCAATGTCCTTAGGCAGAAAGGCATCAAATTTTTCAGCTAGGTAAAACAGAATTGCGCCGCTCTCAAATACGCGCTGCGGCTCCCCTTCGCCAGAATGATCCATCATGGCTGGAATTTTTGAATTTGGATTAGCGCCAACAAAGCCAGAGGTAAACTGATCTCCGTCCATAATGTTGATTAGCCAAGCGTCATATTCCGCGCCTAAATGACCCGCTGCCAATAGCTCCTCAAGCATCACTGTGACTTTTACGCCGTTTGGCGTGCCAAGTGAGTAAAGCTGCAAAGGATGCTCTCCCACAGGTAAGTCCTTCTCAGAGATCGCCCCAGAAATCGGGCGGTTAATATTGGCGAATTTGTTTCCGTCATCTTTAACCCACTCCCAAACTTTGGGCGGTGTGTAGTCGGATAATGTTTGCGGCATAAAGCTCTCCTATTTGAAAGAGGCTTAGCGGGTTTAAAGGCGCATGTGTAGTGACAGATTTGTGAGACTCCTATTCTCACATAAATTCACAACCTTACAATTTCTAGCTCTTGACCACGCGCCCGACTCCACTCTATAGGCGCGGTGGGCCACGCTTCCCCACTGAAGCGCACTTTGATGCTGTACAAAAAATCAGCTGATGGAGACATATCATGGCGATAGCCGCAAAACCGACGGTAAAGCCCGTCGATCCCCGCTTTAGTGCGGGCCCCACAAAGAAACGTCCGGGATGGACATTGGACGCGCTTAGCGATGCCGCTCTTGGCCGTTCGCACCGTTCCGCCTTAGGAAAAGCTAAATTAAAAGAAATCATCGACCTCACCCATGAGGTTCTTGAAGTCCCCGCTGATTACCGCATCGCAATTGTTCCCGCGTCTGATACAGGCGCGGTTGAGATGGCTATGTGGTCACTGCTTGGGCCGCGCGGCGTCGATGTTGCCGCTTGGGAGAATTTCGGCAATGCTTGGATTGAAGATGCCAAGAGCCAATTACCGCTCGAAGACCTGCGTATTCTTGAGGCTGATTATGGACAGCTTCCGCCTCTGCATCAATATACGGGTGACCGCGACCTTGTCTTTACTTGGAACGGCACAACGGCGGGCGTGCGCGTCCCCAATGCTGACTTCATCCCTGCTGATCGCGAAGGTTTGACCATTTGCGACGCGACCTCTGCTGTTTACGCGCAGGAAATTGAGTGGGATAAAATCGATGTCCTGACCTATAGCTGGCAGAAGAATATGGGCGGCGAAGCCGGCCACGGCATGCTAATCCTCAGCCCCCGCGCTGTCGAACGCCTTGAGAGCTACACGCCATCTTGGCCGCTACCGAAAATTTTCCGCATGACGAGCAAAGGTAAGCTCAATGAAGCCTTATTCCAAGGCGCGACGATCAACACGCCGTCGCTCCTTTGCACGGAAGACCATCTAGATGCCTTAAAATGGGTAAAGGCCAATGGCGGATTACAATTCATGCATGACCGCGCCGATGCAAATGCGCAGGTGCTTTATGATTGGATTGCGCGCACGGATTGGATTGCTAACCTTGCCCAAAATGACCATGAGCGCTCTAATACGGGCATCTGTATGAAAATTGTTGACCCGCGCATTGCGGCTCTTCCCAAGAACGAGCAGGCCGCTTTTGCTAAATCCATCGTGAACCTCCTCGGTGAAGAAAATGTCGCCCTTGATTTTGGCTCTTATAAAACAGCCCCCGCAGGCTTTCGCGTCTGGGCCTCTGGCTTGATTGAGAAAACAGATCTCGAAGCCTTAACGCCTTGGCTCGATTGGGCTTTCGAGATCAAAATTGCGGAGTTGACCAATGCCAAATAAAACACCACGCGTCCTTATAGCTGACAAAATGTCCCCTTCCGCAACGGAAGTGTTCAAAAATCGCGGCGTCGATGTTGATGTGATTACAGGCCTGGAGAAAGACGAACTTATTAAAATCATTGGCGATTATGACGGCCTCGCTGTGCGCTCTTCGACGCGCCCTGACGCTGAAATCATTGCCGCTGCCAAAAACTTAAAAGTCATTGGCCGCGCTGGTATCGGCGTCGATAATATTGACATCAAAGCCTCAACCGATCGCGGCGTTGTTGTCATGAATACGCCTTTCGGGAATGCTATCACCACGGCAGAACATGCGATTGCGATGCTTTTCTCTGCCGCGCGTCAAATTCCTTCCGCGTCTGCGCGTACGCAAAACGGCGAATGGCCAAAATCTGATTTTAAGGGCGTAGAGCTGTTTAATAAAACGCTCGGCCTTATCGGCTGCGGCAATATCGGAACCCTCGTCGCGGAACGCGCCTTAGGTCTTAAGATGAAAGTCATCGCCTTTGATCCTTACCTGACAGAAGAGCGCGCGGTTAAACTCGGCGTTGAAAAAGTTGAACTTGATAATCTTTTCCAGCGCGCCGACGCAATTACCCTTCATACGCCACTCGTTGAGAGCACTAAAAATATCGTCAATCGTGAACGGTTGGGGATGACCAAAAAAGGCATCATCATAGTCAATTGTGCGCGCGGCGGATTGGTCGATGAAGAGGCGCTTAAAGACGCGCTTGAAGCTGGCCATGTCCGCGCCGCCGCGCTTGACGTCTTTGCGGTTGAGCCCGCCAAGCAACATCCGTTATTTGGCACGCCGAACTTTATAGCGACGCCGCATTTGGGCGCCTCTACGCTAGAAGCCCAAGAGAATGTAGCTGTTCAAGTCGCCGAACAAATGGCCGATTACTTGCTGACGGGCGCAGTGTCTAACGCGCTCAACACGCCGTCTATTTCTGCCGAGGAAGCCCCTCGCCTCAAGCCTTGGGTTGAATTAGCCGACAAGCTTGGGACGATGATGGGACAGCTTTTGCATGCCCCGGTCAAAGCCGTTGAAATAACCTATAAAGGCGGCATCACCGAGCTAAACAATAAGCCTCTGACGGCGGCAGCGCTGGCGGGTCTTTTGAAAACGGCCATGCCCGAAGCCAATATGGTGTCTGCGCCTGTTCTTGCCAAAGAGCGCGGTATTGCCTTGACGGAATCTTTCGTTGATGAAGCAGAACGCGCAGAAAGTCTTATCCGCGTGACCGTAGAAACGGATGAGCGCAAATTCGCCATTGTCGGCACGATTTATCGCGGCGAGCCGCGTATTGTCCGTCTCTTCGGCGTGCCGATGGACGCGGCTTTTGCGAATGACATGCTCTATATCCGCAATGATGATCGCCCAGGATTTGTCGGCAAATTAGGTCAGCTTTTAGGCGATGCAAAAGTCAATATCGCGACTTTTTCTATGGGCCGCATGGCGCAAGGCGGCGAAGCCGTGTGCTTGGTCGCTATTGATGGTAGCGCAAATGAGGCCACATTAGAGGCCATTCGCGATGTCGAGCAGGTAAAAATTGTAGACGCTGTCTCGCTTTAAACGGCAAGCCTGTAGATAAGTGCAAATTACGATTCGCCTTTAAAGGCGAATTTGTCTAAAGACTGAAAAAGTCTAAGAGATTCTTTAGGCGCGGCATTATTTGTCGCGCCTTTATTATGCGGTGAGATACGCAAATAAAATATACGGGTGAATTCCCAGAGGAAATATTATGGCTAATGTTGTTGTTGTCGGGTCGCAATGGGGCGATGAGGGTAAAGGTAAAATCGTTGACTGGCTCAGTAGCCGCGCCGACGTTGTCGTGCGGTTCCAAGGCGGTCATAATGCAGGGCACACCCTAGTTGTTGACGGCGTTACTTATAAGCTTTCTCTGCTTCCTTCTGGCGTTGTTCGCGGCGGTAAGCTCTCAGTCATAGGTAACGGCGTTGTGCTCGACCCTTGGGCCTTCCTCAGCGAAGTTGAACGCATCAAAAAACAAGGCGTGAGCGTTAATCCTGAGAACCTTTTAATTTCAGAATCTGCTGCCCTCATTTTGCCTATCCACTCTGAACTCGACGGCATCCGTGAAAACCGAGAAGACGGCATAAAAATCGGCACCACAAAGCGCGGCATTGGCCCAGCTTATGAAGATAAGGTCGCTCGCCGCGCTATTCGTGTCTGCGACTTGGCCGATGAGGCGCATTTGCTCGCGCGTCTTAAGAACCTATTACATCATCACAACGCCCTTCGTCGCGGCTTAGGCCATCCTGAAACAGACCCCGAAGAGCTTCATGCAAAGCTGCTAGAGGTGGCCCCGAAAATCCTGCCTTTCATGGCTCCCGTTTGGCATTCATTAGATGAGGCTGCGCGCTCGGACAAAAAGATTTTATTTGAAGGCGCGCAAGGCGCAATGCTCGACATTGACCACGGAACTTATCCTTTCGTCACCAGTTCCAATACCATCGCAGGACAGGCAGCAGCAGGGTCGGGCATGGGCCCTAGCGCGCTTAATTATGTGCTCGGGATTACCAAAGCCTATACAACGCGGGTCGGCGAAGGCCCGTTCCCAACAGAGCTTTCAGACGCCGTCGGTCAACGCCTTGGTGAACGCGGCCATGAGTTCGGCACTGTCACAGGTCGCCAAAGACGTTGCGGCTGGTTCGACGCTGTTATGGTCAAACAGGCGATTATCACGGGCGGCATCACAGGCATTTCCCTGACCAAGCTCGATGTTTTAGACGGCATGGCTGAACTGAAAATCTGCGTCGGCTATAAACTTGACGGCAAAATCATCAAACGCCTCCCCGCAGGCGCTGCCAACCAAGCGGCCGTCGTGCCAATTTACGAATCCATGCCGGGATGGCAAGGCTCGACGCGCGGCGCGCGCTCTTGGGCGGACTTGCCCGCCGAAGCGGTCAAATATGTTCGCCGCGTCGAAGAGCTTATTGGCTGCCCTGTCAGCATGGTCTCGACCTCTCCAGAGCGCGAAGATGTGATCTTAATGCGCGATCCTTTCAAGGCTTAAAGCCTTGCAAACGTCCAAAGGCTTAAGCCAACCCTTATTTTTGCTTATTGCCTTTTTCCTCATTATCACTTGGGGAAGCGCCTTCACGATGATCGGTGTCGGTGTCAAATATATGACGCCGATCTGGCTCGTTGCTTACCGCCTTGTGATTGGGGCGCTATTTATGATTTGCTATGTGCTGGCGACGGGCGCGAAATTTCCAAAGCTAACGGATATGCGCTGGCTCTGGTATTTTGGGCTTGGCATGACGGGCATGGTTATTCCTTTTTACCTTATCTCAACGGGGCAGCTCTCGGTCGATAGCGGGCTCTCGGCAATTATTGTTGGGGCTATGCCGCTCATGACGATCATCTTGGCTCACTTCTTTGCGGATGAACCGCTAAACCCTGCCAAAGCGCTTGGTTTTATCATCGGCTTTTTAGGCATTGTGATTTTGTTCTTACCTGACAATCTCAGCCTAGAATTAGTGAGTGATTGGAAGTCTCAACTCCTGATCGTTGGCGGCGCTTTCTGTTACGCCGTCACAACGGTCGCGGCCAAGCGCGCGCCAAAGACGCAGTCCAGCGTGGGCGCAGGCATGATGTTAATATGCTCGGCTATCGTCGGCGTGATTGGCGCATTATTTACGGGGATTCCAACGGCGTTGCCGCCTTATCAAGGACTCCTTTCGGCGATCGGTCTGGGCATTGGCTCAACGGCCCTGGCGACCATTCTTTATCTCTATGTTATTGACCAAACAGGTCCGAGCACGCTTGCCAAAATAAATTACTTCGTGCCCGTAGCCTCTGTCATCTTTGGCATTTGGCTCCTGAGTGAGCCTTTCACATGGCGAATGGTCATCTCTTTCATTGTAATTTTGGCCGGCATCCTCATCGCGCGCATCGGCGATAAAAGAACCGCAGGAAAAATTATAAACCTTTAAGCGCTACGCAAGGCGTATTGCCCCTCGGTTCTCCTGTAACTTTCCTTGTTACCGTCATCATATTTCAAAATCTTCAAGGTTACTTGGCCAAAGGACATGATGGTTATCTGACCCAATTAGCCTATGAATGACTTTGGAAAGCAAATTGTTCGATTCAAACAACTTTGAACTACGGATATTTTCAAAAGCTGCAGTTGGATTATGTGATAATATAAAGATGTTCATTTTCTTGCCATCGACATCATGCCCATCAACTTCGTCATCTGGTTCAAGCAGTTCAATTAGCTTATATTCATACTCAATTACGGCATCATAATCTTCGATGGAGTTTGATTGAAATTGTAAAATTAGCTGTTGTTTCATCGGAGTTCTTCACATCAAGGTTTGAACCACTGGCCTCAAGACTATAGCCCTTTAAGCGCCGCAAAGGGATTACTGCCTGCGGGCTCTGGCTCTTCCTCCGCCTCCCCAGTTGCAAGACCGTGATTGAGCGGTCCATTACCTTCGCCCAATTTCGGGGCTGTCTTGATGGCTTGAAACACAAATTCACGTGCCGTCATGACGGCTTGCTCCAGCGGCGCGCCTTGCGCCATACAAGCCGCAACAGCGCTAGCGAGCGTGCAGCCTGTGCCGTGGGTATGGCGAGAGTGAATGCGCGGCCCAGACATGATATTTGCGCCCTCCTCACTCACCAGCACATCAACAATAGATTTACCCTTTAAATGCCCGCCTTTCATTAGTGCGGCATACACATTCATTTCCAAAAGAGCGTCGCCGGCTTTGGTCAGATCGTCTACGTCTTCAATTTTCAACCCGGTAAGAAGCTCAGCCTCTGGAACATTGGGCGTGACTAAATCCGCGAGAGGTAGAAGCCTTGTTTTCAAAATTTCGATGGCGTCTGGATCAAGTAAGTTATCGCCAGATGTTGCCACCATCACGGGATCCAGAATGATGAAAGCATCAGACTCTTCTATTTCCTCCGCGACGACATCTATTATCTCCGCGCTTCCCAGCATCCCAATTTTGATTACGTCGGCGCCAATGTCAGACAACACGCTTTGGATTTGCGCGCGGACTAGCGCGGCAGGCATAACTTCAACCTGCTGGACCCCCATCGTATTCTGCGCCGTAACAGCGGTAATTGCCGTCGCTGAGTAGGTGCCAAAGGCCGCGCAAGTCTTGATGTCAGCCTGAATGCCTGCTCCGCCCGAGGAGTCAGAACCTGCGATTATGAGAACGCGGGGGGTGTTTGGTTGGGTCATAATATTTTCCAATAGTCTTAACGCAGAAGGAATTTTTTATTCGCGGCATTAACATGACCACGCAGTTTCGTCGCTTCGAATACGACAATTATTAAATAAGGCAACAAGAATGCTATACTTTCCGCAAGCTCGGACCCCGATAATGCATCCCCGAAAAGCAACAATAAAAGCATTAATGATAAGAAATTCATGCCGATGAAGAGAACGAATATCTTACCCGCCTTCTTAGGTTCCCAGAGATATAACCTATGCACGCCGCAATGCCCGCCAAAAAACAGCCAGAATAGAGCACACCTAAATGAACGCTTCTTCTTAGGAGTTTGCGGATACTCTCTTTCAGGCGCGCCGCTCCTATAGTTGAGCCATGGCTTAGAGCGTTTACCCATTGATCCCGCTCTCCTCAAACATTTCGGCGTTCCACTCGGGTCGTGTATTTCTCATATGCCTGCGTTTTGGCCCTTATCAGGACAATAAGGCGATGTCATTTTATTAGGTAAAGGCTTCCACACTCGAGAACTTCTCATTCGCCCGGTCTATGAGCCCTCGTATAAGAAAAAGATCTATAAATAATATGAGGTAGAGGAACCCTGTAATGCCGTAACTTATGTTTTGTTTTAACTCCCATGGCATGGAGGTCATCCGCTCCATGATTCCAAACTCAAATATTGATGTCACGATTAGATAAGCGAGATATGCCAGTCCCGAACGCCAATATCCGAGATAAAACCTATGCATTCCCGTGCTCCCAAGAATAAACCATAAAATATAGGTTCGCATGGTGTTTGCTGGGCGCTTGCGGACAAATCGCGGTTTTTGGAACCAATATTTAGCCATCACTCATAGCCTCCCACACCCGCAGCGCCTGCACGGTCTCGCTCACATCATGCACACGTAATATATCGGCGCCTTTCGCGGCCGACCAGAGGGCTGCAGCTAAGCTTCCGCCTATGCGGTCATCTGCTGTGCTGCCGTCTATTCGGCCGATGAAGCTTTTACGCGACGCACCCATCAGGACGGGGCAGCCTAGGTCCTTGAAGCTCTCAAATTTATTAAATATAGCGAGGTTGTCCTCTTGGCGTTTTCCAAAGCCTATGCCAGGGTCGAGCGAAATCCTGCCACGCTCTATGCCTGCGAACTCGCAGGCATCAATGCGCTTAGCCAGCCAGTCTCTTATCTCGTGGACTGTATGGCTGTAATGCGGATTATCCTGCATGTTCTCCGGCGAGCCTTGGGCGTGCATGAGGATGAGCTCACATCCGAGCTCTGCTGCCATGGCTTCGGAGCGCGGATCGAAGGTCAGGCCCGAGACATCATTCCAAATATCTGCCCCCGCCAAAATAGCCGCTTCGGCAACATCGGGCTTACGCGTATCAATAGAAATGACGGGGTCACTCATATGGTCCCGTGTCGCCTCGCGTAGCGCCATAATGACGGGCACGGTGCGGCGGACTTCCTCTTTGACATCGACCTGCGCCGCGCCAGGACGCGTGCTTTCTCCGCCAATGTCGATAATGTCTGCGCCCTGATCGAGCAGCGCGAGAGCTTGCTTTACAGCTAGGTCATAGGACTCATAATGTCCCCCATCAGAGAAGCTGTCGGGGGTCACATTTAGGATGCCCATTATCTTCGGGTAATTAAACGTCATTTACTGCTCTTAACTTAGAGAGCAAATCGGTCCACCCAATAACGGTAATAAGTTCACTCGGAATATTTTGTGGTAACCATTCACGGTTTTCTGCAAACAAAAACCGGTTTTGAATCTGCGAGAGATGCCCTAAAACATCGATGCGGTCATCAATGAACGCGGTTAGCCCCAAGCGCTTCGCGATGGGTACTTTGCCTTCGCGTTTCGCGCAAAAGAATAGCTTATCTTCTGTCAGGCCAGTGCGCTCATAAAAGCTTTGATGATGTAGCCATTCCCGTGTTTTTTGCGCCGTGCCGGATTTCGCCTTGGACACGAGAAAAACCTGCCCAGGGAAAACAGACGCATTTAGCTTTGCGACGCTCTCAATCGCGCCTTTAACAACTGGCGTATCGAGATAACCGGAAGAAAAAAAAGACGTATCACCCGAAGCCCTTGCGGGCTTGATGATAACGCCTCCTATATCCACGCCAATTGCGGGGCCGGTCTTAGCTTTCTGGCTGGGCATCGCCGAGCGGTTTCTTCTTTGTCGTAGGCACAGCCGCAACTGCGGGCTTGGAGCCTCGCGCGCCATCAGGGCGTTTGGGCTTAATACCATCCGAGAGAAGAACCGTGATTTCATCGCCAGAGAGGGTTTCATATTCGAGCAGCGCTTCGGCGAGCGTGACCCAATCTTTCTTCTTCTTCTTTAGAATCTTCTGAGCCGTCTCATGCGCTTCTGTAATGAAGCGTTTGATTTCCGATTCAATCAATGTTGCCGTCTCTGGCGAAATTGCTGAACCACGGCCAATCCCAGGATGGAAGCTTTGTTGGTCCGTGTCTTTATAAGCAATCGGACCAATAGCATCTGATAAACCCCATTCCGTAACCATAGCGGTCGCAATTCGGGTGACTTGTTCAATATCGGAACTCGCGCCGGAGGTGACTCTGTCATATCCGAAGTGAAGCTCTTCAGCCGCGCGTCCGCCCATTGCCATGGCCATGCGCGCAATCATTTCTTCTCGGGACTGCGAGATTTGATCGCGTTCTGGCATATATTGAACCATGCCTAACGCACGCCCACGCGGAATAATCGTCGCTTTGTGAATCGGCAAGCTTCCCTTCATATTCAGGCCAACAATGGCGTGGCCAGCTTCGTGATAAGCCGTATTTTCGCGTTCTTCATCTGTCATAGATAGTGAACGGCGCTCCGCACCCATGAGGACTTTGTCACGCGCATCTTCAAACTCACGCATTGTGATTTTCAGTTTATTGCGACGTGCCGCGAGGAGTGCCGCTTCATTGACGAGGTTCATCAAGTCAGCCCCTGAAAAACCAGGCGTTCCGCGCGCAATGTATTTCACGTCAAGTTCCGCGGCAATTGGCTTGCCCTTCATATGGACTTCGAGAATTTTCTCGCGGCCTTGAATATCAGGATAAGGAACTTCGATTTGACGGTCAAAACGGCCCGGACGTAGGAGCGCTTTGTCCAGCACGTCAGGACGGTTCGTCGCTGCGATAATGATAACGCCTTCATCGCCTTCAAATCCGTCCATCTCTACGAGGAGTTGGTTAAGCGTTTGCTCGCGCTCTTCATGGCCACCAGATGTGCCAACACCGCGATGACGTCCAACTGCATCAATCTCATCGATAAAGATAATGCAAGGCGCATTTTTGCGGGCATCCGCAAACATATCGCGGACACGAGACGCGCCAACGCCGACAAACATTTCAACAAAATCGGAACCGGAAATCGTAAAGAAGGGAACACCGGCCTCGCCTGCAACTGCGCGGGCTAGCAAGGTTTTACCTGTACCGGGAGGACCAATCAGCAGCGCCCCTGTTGGTATTTTTGCGCCAAGACGCGTGAAACGGCTTGGGTCTTCAAGGAACTCAACAACTTCTTTGAGGTCTTCTTTGGCCGATTCAACACCCGCTACATCATCGAAGGTTACGCGCTTTGTATTCTCAGTCAGCATTTTAGCGCGAGATTTACCAAAGCTCATGGCGCCGCCGCGTCCGCCGCCCTGCATGGAGCGGAAGATTAAGATTGAAATCCCCACAATGAGCAACAAAGGAAGCACATTTAGAAGAACAGCTACCAAAGTACTTGTTTGTTTTGATTTAGCATAGTCAAACGACACGCCTTTTTCGATAAACATTTCTTCAACGTTATCGTTATATCGTGCAGTGTCGACTTGATATGTTTCTTGGTTGGATAAGGTTCCAGTTAAAATTCCAGTATCCGCGTCCAATTCACCACTTAAAATTTCACCATTATTGAGTTTTTCAACCATCTCAGAGTATTTAAAATCACTCGGCGCGGAAGCAGATTTCATTGAGGTCGAGGACACAGACAGCATCACTAAAAACATCGTGATAATGACAGCCCAAACGGCTATATTTTTCATATTCATATTCATCGTATATCACCTGAAGGTTTTATCGGTTTTACTGTCTATAACACATAGGAAGCTTACCGCCAAAATAAAGACGCCGCCTGCATGTAATTTACATACGAATGACCATTTTAAGGCGTTTTAAGGCCAAGTGCGGCATGAAGGCGCGATTGAACAAGACATTTAATCACCAAATCGTCTCCATGGTGGTAACCGAGGCTCTGTAAACCCCCTTCCTGCAGCCACGCTGGCAGCGTTGGGCGCGCCTCAGCTGGCAGGTTTTTGAACCGGTCAGGCCCTAAGTTTTTGATCGTTGTCCTCAAGACATAAAGCGACGTTATCCTATTTTCGCCTTCGCCTACAAAACCTGGCACGCCGCCGTGAACATATCGCCCATCCCAAATTTTTGGGTAGGCTTCGATTACGTCCTCACCTGCCGAAACGGGCCTTGTCGTTTCATGCCGTCCTTTGACAGCCACGAGATCCCGGCAAATAAAATATCCGCTTTTATGAGGCTTAACTAAAGCGCCAGCCAATGTTGCAGCTTTGAAATTGCTTTGCATCATCTCCTTGCGCAGGCGCTTAACACGCCCGCGGTCTATCGGCATGCCCTGTCCCCCTGCAGCGCGGAGTAAATGCGCGAGTAATTCCGGCGACGGTATCTTGGCCAGATAGAGGATACCATAGGCATCGACGCGAATAGACGCCTTAAATTCCGCTTGCAAAATTTCACGTTCCTTATCTACGCCGTGCCGAAGCTCCTCGGCCGTCTCTAAAAGAAACGCGCCCATATCGGGATGGCGTGCCAAGTAATCTCTCGCGCGAATGCGGGCATAGTTACGGTTCTGATTTGACGGGTCTTCGGCCCAAGACAGCTTATGCGCTTTATTATAAGCCCGCAGCTCATGGCGCGAAATACCGAGTAACGGCCGAACCACATTTACCATGGCTAGCTCTGGCCAGACCGGCCCGTAAGTAAGCTCCCTCATGCCCGCCGCGCCGCGCCAATCTGTTTTACGATCATAGCGCATCAGCAATGTTTCTGCTTGGTCATCCTTACTATGGGCCGTGAGCAGATATTTAACGCCCGCATTGCGGCAGGCATCTCCCATCAAGCCATAGCGCGCTTTACGCGCTTTCTCTTGAAGGGCCGTTGTCGGCGATCCATGCTGCCATGTTAGCACATTGGCGCTATATCCGCATGAGCTGGCGAAATCATGTGCTGCCTGAGCTTCGGCGCGAGAGCCGCGCCGTAAATCATGATCAACGATAAAAGCCGGACCAGCTTGCGGATGGTCTTTTAGCGCGTGAATAATGGCGGTGCTGTCCCCGCCGCCTGAATAGGCAATCGCGAAGTGCCCCCCAGAAGGAATGAGGGTTTGGATCTTTTGATTTAAATGCGCGGTGAGCATAGGCTCGCCTATCACTCTATAAAAACAACATCTACCCTCTTCAGAGCCGCAAAATTAGCAGCCCGTCCGCGCGGCCTCAACTCTCGCCTTTTCTTTTGTGCTCGCAGAGGCATTTGGGAACTGTGCTGGGAATGTTGCGAGGGTTTGGCAAGCTTCCGCTTTATTGCCAAGTTTACCGAGGGTCGCCGCGAGACGAACCATCGCGTCGGGCGCTTTCGGCCCCTTAGGACTCTTGCGCATTGACGTGATATAAGCATCGGCTGCATCCGCGAAGCCGCCGCGCACGAAGTAACTCTCTCCGAGCCAGAAGTTCACTTCTCCCGCATCAGCCGCATCAGGATTGAATTGCAAATATTGTTTAAACGCCGTTTGCGCGCCAGCAAAATCGCCTTCCGCTAACTTCGTTTGGCCAAGCTGTGAGAGCTGCGCGACATCATTATAATTCTCTTGAACTCCGATTGTTCTTTCGCGGAAAACGGGCGCGCTCGGGATTTGTGAGAGCTGTCCACTTTCAGAACCACCCTCCAAGACAGGTTGTGAAGAATAGTTTTCGCCGTCCATAGAGGGCGGCGTTTGGAACCCGCTTTCTGCTCCGCCGCTATAGGTACGGGGCGCATAGGGATCGACAGCCCGCGGCGCATTGCGCTGCTCGCTGGCAACGAGGTCAACTGCGTCTAAATGAATTTTCATGCGGTTAATGAGGTCTTGATCAAGCGCCGTATCACCCGCCATGGCCTGCACTTGCTGTAAAAGGCTATCGCGCTCAAAACGGAGCTGTTCGACCTCGCCGCGCAGCGTACGCATTGAGGTTTCCAGCGCGTCCATTTTCTGCATCAAACGCTCTGCAGCGGGGTCGCCCGTCAGCATACGCGATTCAAGTGTTGTCAGGCGCTGAGCGAGCTGTGCATCTACAGCCGCAAGTTCTTTCTTGCTCTGCGCCTTGACAGGCGTTGCCAGCATAGTTGTTGAAAGTAGGAGAGCCACAAATAAAGTGCGCATCACAAAGTCCTCGTAGAATTAAAAAAGCCGGGCCAGTTATGACCCGACTATAAAGCCCAAATAAGGCGATGGGGATTAAAAGGCAGTTAAAATCATTAAAGCAAATTAACCACGTTGAAGAATTATCCGCTATCCAATGGCGCCTGAGGTTATATTGGTTGTGCCATTACGGTTACGCGACCATCCCGCTTCGTTAGAGCGGGCATCAATTGGGCGTTCTTTGCCGTAAGACACGGTCGTTAGGCGAGACGGGCTCACGCCTTGACTCACCAGGAAAGCTTTCACCGTATCGGCGCGCCGAGCACCAAGGGCTAAGTTATATTCTCTTGTGCCGCGTTCATCCGCATTGCCTTCGACTATGGCGTTCACATTAGAATAGGTTTGAAGCCATTGCGCTTGTTGTCCCAAAGCGGTGCGTGCATCTGCATTAAGCGTATAGCTATTATAGGCAAAAAAGATGCGCGGCTCTCCGCCAGATTGGTAGGCGAAATCATCGATGGATCCTGGGGTGGGGCCGTCATATGGAATAGGCTGAACCATAGGCGGCGCTTGAACAACTGGGCGGGTCGGCGTCGGGGCTTGAACAACAGGCCGCGGCGCTTGAACAACTGGCTTGTCGTTCATCGGCTTTACCTCAGGCTTTGTTGCGCAAGCTGTCAGTGCTAAGACCGACAGTGAAATAGCGATTATCTTAATAGTCATATTTTCGTCCTCAATTTATACGCCTCTTTTATGAGCTCTAGTAAACCCCGTGATTTCCCTGCAATCAAGGCAATACCGTGGCATTAACTTTAAATTCTGGCAATCTACGGTTCAAATGTCTCGAAATTGAGCTATTGGCGCACAGATTAGGGCAATAAGGGCGACCAAGCGGGGTCAGAGGCGTTGCCCGGCGTCTCAACTTTGCGCAAATTTTGCCCCGTCAGATCAACAGACCAGACCGAATTTGACCCATTGCGGCCTTTCGTTTCGCGCGAGAAAATAATCACGCGGCCATTGGGTGACCATGTTGGACTTTCGTCCATATAGCTTTCCGTCAATTGACGCTCGCCTGACCCATCAGGGTTCATAACGCCTATCGTGAACTTACCTTGATTACTTTTGACAAAAGCAATCTTATCGCCGCGCGGCGACCAGACGGGCGCAGAATAACGCCCCTTACCAAAGCTGATACGTTTCTTATTCGTGCCATTCGCGCTCATCGTATAAATTTGAGGCGAGCCGCCGCGATCCGAGTTAAAGACGAGTTGCCGGCCATCGGGCGAAAAGCTTCCTGAAACATCAATTGAAGGATCGCTGGTGAGACGTGAGGTCGAGCGCGTGCGAAGGTCCATCGCGTAAAGATCGCTATTACCTTTGCTCATCATCGACATAATCAATGTGTTCCCATCAGGCGAAAAGCGCGGCGCAAAGGTCATGCCGGGGAAGGTTCCAAGCAGTTCTCTACGGCCCGTCTCAATATCAAGCAGATAGACTTGGGGCACGATATTTTCATAGCTCATAAAGGTTATTTTCTGAGCAGAGGGCGAGAAGCGCGGAGTGATCACAAGGTCTGACCCTGCTAGCAAAAATTGCGGCGCGTGGCCGTCTTGATCCATAATAGCGAGACGTTTCTTACGCCCAACTTTACCGCCCTTTTCGTCAATAAAGACAATGCGGCTATCGAAGTAACCCTCCTCACCCGTCAGAGATTTATATATGGCATCTGACGCTTTATGAGCTGTCCGGCGCCAATTATCAGGTGTTGTAGCAAACCGAAGACCTGCTAATTGATTGCCCGCAAAGATGTCCCAGAGACGAAATTCCACACGAATTTTAGTCGGGCTTTCTTTGACAATCCGGCCAGAGACCAAGGCTTCAGCTTTGATAACGCGCCAATCTGCAAATGTCGGCTGATAATCAATGTTAGTTTGCGTTTCTAAAAAACTGGCAGGATCAAGCGAGCGAAACAAACCTGAACGCTCCAAGTCAGCTCGAATAACCTCCGAAATTTGCTTACCCAAATCGCGTGTTTGCGCGTCAGTGCCTAGAAAGCTTGGCACAGCAATAGGGGTCGGATCGATATTGCCTTTAGTGATGTCAATTTCAAGCTGAGCTTGCGCCGTCCCAAAAACGGCCAAAACAGCGCATAAAGCTAACCAGATACTTGCAATAAAATGTTTCAAATCCACATACCTTTTCAGTTTAGCTTAAACTTCTGGTCTGAAGTTTAAGGTCATATCTTTCCATTGGCTATATTTTTCCGCAGGCAGAAAGTCATAAGGCCCGCATTGCGACACGGCGCGAACCGCGCGCTGCTCCGCGACATCCCAAAAGGGATTGCCTGGATCGCCGCGACGTTGATGGGCTTTGTCGATAATTTTCACATCTTGAACATAACCATCTGGCAGAATTTTCACCGATAGTCTTACAATCAGCTTTTCAGGATTTTTGGCATCGGCGGGCATGCGCCAGCATTTATACATCGCCGATTGCAGAGCGTCCATTTCGTTGACCGTCATTTCCGCGCCCTCGCCCGAACCCGCGCGGGCGCTATTGGCAAAGACATAATTATTCGTTTCGGATTGCAGCACCTTTTGTTGGTTCTTCTCGGGCGCCGTCTCGCGCGAACGGTCAATCATTGAGGCCAATTTGTCTAAATCAAATGCTGGCGTCTCAGGCTTTTCGGGGGTTGTCTCAACCTCTTTGTCGGGAACTGGCAGGGCTGTCTTATCGAGGATTTTTACCTCGGCTTCCTTCACAATCTCGCTTGGTTTACCCACGTCTTTTGGCGCTTCCTTGAGGTCCGCCGCCTCAGGGGCATTTTCCATTGGCCTCTCCAGCGTCATGGGATCAGACTCGGGCGGCGTAATCTTTTCAGCCTTGGGACGCTTAACGGCCGCGCGAATATTTGTGGCCTCGGCAACCGTGACAAGTTCAATTGGAATGATGCGCGTTTCGGGCAAAGGCTTCACCGCGCCGCTATAAACAAACATGCCGCCAAATATAGCCGCCCCATGCAGGACAAATGATATGGGCAGGCCGAGCTTCATTTTATTGCGCGGCCGGGTCTGTGACCAGACCAATATTCGTAAAGCCCGCCGTGTTGATGCGCGCCATCACTTTCATCACTTCGCCGTAATCCGTTTCGCGGTCGCCGCGCAGATAGATACGTTCTTCATAGCCATTGGTTGAGACAGCAATCAGCCGCGTGGCGAGGTCATCAAGGCTTATCTCTTCATCTTGGATGAAAACGCCGCCTTCAAAATCGACAGTAATCGTAATAGGTTCTTGTTGCGACGGTAGCGCTTTGGCATCTGTTTTGGGCAATTCAACGGGAACACCCACAGAAAGAAGCGGCGCGGCAATCATAAAAACAATGAGCAGGACCAGCATCACGTCAACCAACGGGGTGACATTTATCTCTGCGTTAAGGCCCGAGCCTCTGCGGCCGCGGCGGCGGCTACCTCTGCGGCCTCCGCCCATTGAACCTGTGGTCATTCCCATGGCAGCTACCCGCCTTTGCTTATTTTACGCGACAGGATCGCGGACAGTTCATCCGCATAACCTTCGAGGCGGCCTGAATATTTATCGAGGTCCGTCGAATATTTATTGTAGAAAATAACGGCTGGAATAGCGGCAATAAGGCCGAGCGCGGTCGCAAATAAAGCTTCGGCAATACCTGGGGCAACGACCGTCAGGCTCGTATTTTGAGACGCGGCAATTGCGCGGAAGGCATTCATAATACCCCAAACCGTCCCGAAGAGACCGATAAAGACCGAGGCTGACCCCACAGTGGCCAGGACAGACATTCCGCGTTCGGCTTTCGCCATTTCGCGGTTCACGACCAGGTTCATCACGCTATCAATGCGTTGCTGTGAGGACACGCTCACCGCATCTGTGCGCGGCATAGTCTTACTCTCATCATATTCACGCATTGCCGCTGCAAAAACACGGGCCATTGGATCGCGCGTATCACCGCCCAGCCCCGTTGATAATTCATCAAGCGTCTTGCCCGACCAGAATGTATCCTCGAAAGCGGTTGCTCGGCGTTTGAGCAAAAACATGGTTATGGCTTTATCGACAGCAATCCCCCAAGACCAAAGCGAGGCCGCGACAAGGATAATCATAACGGCTTTAACAACCCAATCGGCACGGGTGAACAAAGACCAAAAGGAGAAGTCTCCATTAGCAATGGGGTCGAGTGATGTCGCCGCCATGATGATATCGATCATAAACATATTATTCTTCCAGATTGCTGATTCGCCTGTGAAGCGAAGTTAGCCTTTATTATACATAGGTTTAAGAGCATTCAGGACATAAGGGCTAATTAAGAGGCTGTAACAATTCACAGAATAGAAACAAAGTCTTAACCATGTCCTTAAACAAGGCGTATTTACGGCAAATGTCACAAGAATTTACATATTCAGCCACAATTCAGGCGCAGTTTGTGATAAGCTAATTGAAATTGGAGATATTATGACTCGCATCACATTGCTTTTAGGCGCGGCTATTCTGACAGGCTTGGCCGCTTGCACGACGGTACCAGAACCTGAACCAGAACCCGTAATTGTTATACCCCCAGAACCTATTCAGACTTGCGCGCCCGTCGCCACATTGACCAAAGTTGTCATTCCGGCAGAAACTAAAGTGCAATATTACACAACGGGCATTGATAATGGCGAGTATGACGACATCGAGTCAGCCACATTGCAGCGCACCATTATTACTAAGCCAGCCCAGATTTTTTACGTCGATAGCGAGAACAAAGAAGTCCTCGATATTTGCGAAAAAGACACTGTCGAGCTTGGCGATACTGGACCGGGCGTCGGAGAAATTTTAGAAGAATAAACTTACCGTTTAAATTGGACCTGTCCCTCTGGGGATAGGCGTTCCAAAACGCTGACTATAATAACGACCTATATCGCGGGCATTGTTGATAAAACGGTGCCCGCTTTTTTGTAGAATACCGCAACTGCCAAATGACGGGCTGTCTTCAGAGAGCACTAATGTCGGGCAGTTCTGGTTCTTTTCGCCCAGCAGAGCCACAATATCTGCGCGAGGTTTAGCAATCGGCTGATAGATAATTTCGACGCTCTCTTTTATCGCAGGAAAATAACTGAGCAGCCCCCACATCTCTGCACATTCAGGACAATATTCCCGGCGCTCATTATCAAAAAAGCCAGGTGCCAATAGGAAAAGTGTGTCGCGTGTCATTCATTTACCCTTAGAAATTTATTACGTCTGTCGCGATCTTCTTTAGCGGCTGGTAAGTATCCAGGACAGTCTTTTATGGGGGCTTGGCGGCCTGTTTTGAGGTCTGCTCCCATTTTCCATTCACAGCCCTTATTCACGCCGTTCATTGCGTCCCATATTCCGCCATCTATGCCTATATTTGTGAAGGGTATGTATAATCCATTTTCCCCTGCATTTGGCACATTTAATTTGGCGCGAATAGCCCGCTCACTCATGCCGTAAAATTCTGCAGGCATTCCGGTGTGGGCATATTTCTTTGTATAGACCTTATCAGTTTCGCTCATTTGGTAGTCTTCAAAAACGTCTTTGCGAATTTCGGCGCACTCCGCGGAAAAGCCATTAAGGCAAGTCAGATCTGCTGCCATTGATTTTAACCCCGCGTCAATACGGATATCCTCAGCTGAGCGCTCGCTCACGGAAGGCGTAGCTGTTGTGCCAGTTTCAAATATTGGAACTGTATTGCCTGCATCCTCCGCTGTAGCCCTTTGCGTTGAACTTAGAATATTCGGCGCGTCGCTCGCGGCCACCGGCGCGGGCGGCGGAGCAGCTTTGGGAGCGGGCTTTATGCTGGGCTGCGGCGGAAGGGGCGCTTCGTTAATTTCAGGAGGCACAACAACAGGATCAATTGTCTGAGCTTTAGGCGGGAATGTCACGAGTTCAACAGCAATAAAATCCTCTTCCACCTCAAACGGCACAGGCGTTTCAAACATCATGAGCTGAAAAAGCAGTAAATGAAGACCCAAGGCCATCGATACCGCAACCACAATACGCGCGGCACCCTCACGCCGAGGCCGCTTTTCATCTGCAATTCTCCCCAACACAGCCATGCCAGCTTGTGCCGTTTAAAAGCCCTTCTTCGCAACTTAACTTAGCGCAAGCTTAAAGACAGGCTTTGGTAATGTTAAAAGTAAACCTGCAGCACCTTATCGAGGCGGCGGCGAACAAGCGCGGTCAATTTCTGTAGCCCGTAATGATCAAGCACAGCGCGGTAAATATCTTCACGGCCCATAAATTCATCTTGAGTGCGGATCTCTAGGACCAATGCGGCCAGCTCACTCATGGGAATGTCAGCAAAGCCGCGATTGCCAAGATCACGCACAATAACGCGGGGCTGATCAGGCAGACGAACAATCCAGCCAACGGAGTCGTCTGGACCGTCAACTTCGCTATCGTCTTCATGTTCTAGAACAATCTCGCCTGTTTTAACGCCTGCCATTAAAGCGCGCTCACAAAGCCGGCGCACAGGCGCAGCGAGTTTCAGGACGCCACTCGCTTTGCCATAAGTTTGGAATAAAGATAAGGCCTGCATTGGCCCCTCTGCCGCCAAAATTTCAGTCATGCCATGCATATATTGCGCTTGGCTAGCGCGGCGAACATCGGCGGTTGGGCGCGATGTCCAAGGCGTGAAAGGCGTGTGGGGAAGTTGGGTCATGCTCTAGCCTATTCGTTTCTAGCTTCAAAGTCTTCTAAATCTATCCTAGCTTCCATGATATTGTCAGCCAGCTGAACTTGCTCAGGATCTAACTTTCCATTTATTCTAATAGGTGAAAAGTCAGGGTATTTTATGGGATATTTGGTAAAATAAATTCGGCGCTGCGCTTCAAGCTTATCATAAAGCTTAACATACTCGTCAACATAAGCTGACGAACGGCTCTCAGCCACAGATCTATCATATAAGGCTACTTTATTCTTAAGGTAGCTGGCTTTCAGAAGGATTTTGTTACGTTCAATTTTTACAGCGTCCGGAGCATCAACTTTGACATATCCGTGCAATGCCTCCCAGGCTTTCATCTCTCCTCGAACCTTATCATGTTCTCTAACAATTGAGTCCCTTACCTTGAGTAACTGCTCAAATTGTCTTGCTCTTGCATATATTTGTTCTTTTCTGTCTTTTTGCTCGGGCGAAAGTTTAACAGAAAATTTCGTCATAATATTTCGATGAAAATAGGCCTCTAGCTCAGGCATTTGAGCCTTAATTTGTTCAAGAGCAAAATCCGTTCGTTGATCGACCTCGACATCGAAGAATCTATAACTCTTTGGGATTAAGGCTATTTCGCCAATGTAATTTAATTTACCGTCATCAACATCAAAGGTCGCTAGCAGCTTTCGAGTTGTCATGAGGTCTTTGCCATAGGGTTTACAGCCAAGGGCAAGAACACCAAATTCTCCAGACGTTTCAAACTCTGCAAAATGCAATTGGTCTTTTAGGTTTTGCTGACCAAAACTTTCCCTGGCATCTCTCCCGGGTGAGATAGAATGGGTTCTATAAATCCACTCCCCTTCAGAGTCTTGCTGGCCAAACTCAATATACATATACTCACATGCCGTCGTCCTTATGGGTTTAACCTGAAACACAACTGCCGAAGTTTTACTGACCTCAAGACCCTTTAAGACATGCTCGGCATTTGTAACATGTTTTGGCTTGGGGCTGTTTTTCTGAGAGCCCATATCAGAGCAACCAGAGAGAAATCCAAATAATGGGATTATAAAAAACAAATGAAATTTTGACACCATAGGCCTCATTAGAATTAGCCATGAATACTGTCAAACATCCTATCAGGTGGTTAATTGGGGGAGAGCTCCGAATAGGTTGTTTGAAAGACAAATAACGGAGCGGGGTCTCCTTACGATAAAGCACTGCCCTACAACAAATAATCCTGCAACCGCTCAATCATCCACTTAGGCGCTCGCTTCGGCCGTCCCTCTGGCGTGATGCAGGCGGCCTCACTCACCGCTGTCACTAACAATTCATCGCCGCGATAGCAGGCTTGGCTGACCCAAAGTCTTGCGCCTTTCATTTTATCATAAGTTGTCACCATAGTGAGATGATCATCGACCCGAGCGGGCTTTTTATAGTCGAGCTCGATCTTGCGAATGGCGAAAGCGAGCGGGTCTTCTGCGTCCCATAGATCAGCATGGTTGAAGCCTACCAAGCGAAAAAAACTACTGCGCGCGCGTTCAAAAAACCGTAAATAGTTGGCATAATAAACAATACCTGTGAAATCCGTATCCTCATAGAAGACACGGAGCGGATAGTGATGTTCGCGCCCCACAAAGCCACCCATTGTGGGCTGTTCAGCTGTTCCCGAATTATCCATCAGTACCGTCCCCGAAAAGCTTAGGCGCGATAGGTTGCACGGGTGCCGCCAATCCTAGATGGGCGAAAGCTCTGGCTGTGGCCACGCGGCCTCGCGGCGTACGTTGCAAAAAGCCTTGTTGAATGAGGTAAGGCTCTATGACGTCCTCGAGCGCATCGCGGGCCTCAGACAGCGCCGCCGCGAGCGTGTCCGCCCCGACAGGGCCGCCGCCAAACATCTCGCATAATGCATGTAGATAGCGCATATCCTGCTTATCAAGCCCGATATCATCCACGCCCAATCGAATGAGAGCCGCATCTGCCGCCACCTTATTAATCACCCTATGACCATTATCTTCGGCCAAGTCCCGCACGCGGCGCAGCAGCCGTCCTGCAACGCGGGGCGTACCGCGCGCGCGGCGCGCAATCTCTCGGCCGCCATCTGCGGTCATTTCCATCTCAAGTTTACCCGCTCCGCGTAGAACAATCTTGGTGAGTTCTTCTGTATCATAAAATTCAAGCCTTACCGGAATACCAAACCGATCGCGCAGAGGCGTGGCGAGCAGTCCCGCCCGCGTCGTTGCGCCAATCAGCGTAAAGGGCGCAAGGTCAATCTTGATAGAGCGCGCCGCTGGCCCTTCCCCGATAATCAGGTCGAGCTCGAAATCCTCCATGGCAGGATAAAGCACTTCCTCGACAACAGGGTTAAGGCGGTGAATTTCGTCAATGAACAACACATCGCGCGGCTCAAGATTAGTGAGCAGCGCGGCCAAGTCCCCCGCTTTGGAAATTACAGGGCCAGACGTTGATCGGAAATTCACGCCAAGCTCACGCGCAACAATTTGAGAAAGTGTCGTTTTACCAAGGCCAGGCGGACCAGAGAGGAGCAAATGATCCAAGGGCTCTTCGCGCCGCCGCGCCGCCTCAACATAGACTTTTAAGTTTTTAATCGCGCCCTTTTGGCCGACAAAGTCGTCAAAAGATAATGGCCGGAGCGCACGGTCACGCCCGTCTCCGACTTGGCTGTCTGCGCCGATTATGCGGTCATGCTCGTCCAATTATTTACTCAATTCCTACTTACTTAATTCTTTAAGCGCGACCTTGATCAAATCATCAAGCGGCGGATCTTCTAAGAAGGTGTTATAGGCGCTCGCCACAGCCCGCAAGGCATCGGACTGCCCGATCCCCAGATTTTGAAGCGCAGAGACGGCGTCATTCCGCAAACGCATATCGGACAGGCCTTCATTGCGTTCTGCCTCCGAAGACGCGCCGCTACTAGGCTTTGTAAAGACGGGCTGGAATCCTCGGCCAGCAGGCGCAGGCTTACCGGAGAGCTCAATCGCAATACGGCCAGCTGATTTCGGCCCAATACCTTTGGCGCGGGCGAAAGCCGCTTTGTCTTCTAAGCTCGCGGCAGATAAAATTTGTCCTGGCGTCATAATATCTAAAATCGCCAAGGCCGCTTTGGGTCCTACGCCTTGCACGGATTGTAAGCGAACGAACCATGCGCGCTCTTCTTCAGACAAAAACCCGTAAAGCGTAATGGCTTGTTCGCGCACATGGGTTTCCACATGCATACAAACAGTCTCACCGATGCCCATTCCGCTTAATGTGCGAGAGCTGCATTGCAGCAAGTAACCAACGCCGTTCACATCGACGATGGCTTCGCCTGTCCCCGACATCAGGCATGTCCCTGTCAGCATTCCAATCATGGCATTTTCTCTATCATTGTCCTTGCGGGGTTTGAAGCAGACATAGGCCCGACGAAATAAAACCCATCATATTTTTCAATATAGTAATCAACAGTCGATTCCGAATTGCCCAAGAAGCCATAAGGGTAATCATCAGATTTCAGATATTCAGTATCATCTGGCCAATCTCTAGGCCCGCATTCGGTGGTTCTAATCGTGGTATCTTCGCTCCTCGAAATCCAACAAACCCAGGCATTTCCGCCATTGGCCATCATTCTGAAGCTATAGACTGGCTTTTCTACCAAGAACTTTCTTACAGGATCATAATTGACCCCCGCAAATTTCAGACTTTCTTTTGACGCATCTACATCCCCTGAAATTATGATATGTTTATCGGCGGAGCTCAACCTCATTTTACGAGTTACAAAGTCAGCGCCTTCAATAGACATACGTTGTTCCCTTTCAGAATCATACGGCTCGCTATCAGCGTCTGAGGAATTGTAATCTGTATAAGCCCACACATTAATCTCCGCACCGTCAAATTTATATTGGCGTGCGATATCGATTAGATTAAAAATACCAACACTAGAATGCCCCGAATTATCCGTGGCCCAAAAATTAGATAATAACAGACGCTTGATATCTTCTTCTTCGCCGGAGGATGCCATGAAGGCATCCAAAAATGGCTGATTATCAATGTTAATCAAAAGGTATAAATCCACTGAGTTTCCCATTTCCACAGCATGGCACAAAACATCGCCGACAAATTTTGGAGACTCAGTCGTGCCATGGATATGGCCGAACATAAGAACTGGTTTATTTTTATCTTCTAGAATTTTCTGCGCACCTATTACTTCAGCGCATTCGCCGATGGGCATTCGTGCTTCCTTTGCAGCGCATCCAGAAAGAAGACCAACTACCATCAAGGTCGATAATACTACTTTCATCCCACTCTCTTAAATAAGGGCCCTGCCGCTTTGACGCGGTGAGCATGGCAAACGGCAATGGCCAGCGCGTCCGCCGCATCGCCAGCTTTGACGCCGCAGCCTGGCATCAGAACATTCATCATATGAGCGACCTGAGTTTTATCCGCTGTCCCTGTCCCCACAACTGATTTCTTGACGCTACGCGCAGAATACTCCCCTACGCCCAGCCCTGCCGTGCTCGCCGCAAGCAAACAGGCCGCGCGGGCATGGCCAAGCTTGATGGCGCTGGACGGGTTATTTTTCATAAAGGCTTCTTCGACAGCGGACTCGCAGGGGTCATGAAGCTGAATGACATCGATGATAGTTTCAAAAATTTCGCGCAGGCGTAGATGCAAGTCCATCTTCGTATTAGGCCGAATAACTCCGTGGGCGATGTGGCGAATTTTCATCCCTTCCATCTCAACAACGCCCCATCCGCAGGCAATGAGTGAGGGATCGAGTCCGATAATACGCACAGTGTTCATAAAAGAACAGTAGTAGAACATTGAGGCTATGCCAAGCGATAATGCGTTAACAAATTCTTACCAAGATTAAGACCTTAACGCCCTCCAATGGTCACCTTTTGAGCATTAGTGTTTACGATTTGCACGGCAGCGTCCCACGAGCTGTTTGTGCTGTTATAAGTCATAATAAAATAATCGAAGCTATCTTGAGCTTTAAAGGATTTAGCCCCTATCTTTGAAATGGCTCGATTATATCGAAATCCAGATTCATTGACGATATGCTCTAATTTCGTCCCGCTTGCCCCGGCTACCAATTGGTGCGGTCGGCTATCGTTAAATTCTATTGTTTCAGAGAGATGGATGTGACCCGCAATTATAGCATCAATGGTAGGACTTTCCCCTAGCAAACCTTGCTTGAGCGGACCGTCGCTCATATTACCGATAACACCGCCAGAACCAAACATGGTTTTCCCGCCAAACGGTATTGTCGCCGTAACATGCCCGCCTCCTCTTTCAGAATACAAAAGCGCCCAAAACGGTTGATGCGTAACAATCCAGGTCGGTTTTTTGGGATCACTATTGTATAGAGCGGACATTTCATTGAAGCGGGAAGTGTATTCCTTAGGTTCAAATTTATTTTTTCTATCGTAAGTCGTCATCGACGTATCGGGCATCAAAATTTGCAAGTCATCAAACTCTATGGCGTAGGTCGGTGTATAATTTGCATTGGAAATCCCAGGCCCCATGTTTTTTGCGCAGCCTGAACTGTCAAGATCATTCCAATTCAATTTCGCGTCTAATTTTGCGGGATCAAGAAAATAAAACCACCCCGTCCAACTCCGGCTACAGGCCTCATGATTGCCGCGCGCCATAATTAAAGGTGCTGCTTCAAATAAGGCTTGGGAAGGTATAAAAAAGTCAGCCTCCCAGCTCGCCCAACAAGCCCCGTTAAAAGGGAAAACCGAGCAGTCTTCAGACCATTGCTCTCGGTAATGCATATCACCTACATGAACAATCAAGTCAGGTTTTTTATGCGCCGCGGGATCATTCGCCGCTTCATGAGCCACTTTATCATAGAACCAATAGGGTTTCTCATATTTAGAAACTTTCTTGTCAGAAGGATAACACCGCTGACTTGCAGACCGGCACCCAGTATCTCCAATAACAATAACCGTTTCCGGATGAGCAATCGGAACCGGCAGTGCTTTTCCGTTTAAATTGATCGCGGTTACATCGGTATTTAAATAGGATTCACATACCAAGACGTCAAACATATCAGGTCTGGTGGTTGTCCGCGGCATCATATTCTGAATAGAGCCATCGACTGTTAAGGCAGGGCAAGACCTGTCTTGTGTGATATGCCTGACAACAAATTTTGTGACCCTAACACTCGTGTCACTAGAATCTGGTTCCATCTCCCATCCATATTGAGTCCAGCTATAGCTGGTCGGCGGCGCAGTGGGAACCGCCGAACTTTGTGCCAATGCTGCAGAAACCAAATTCCAACTTATGGCAATAGTGCAGCCGAATAGGCTTAATAATTTATAGATCATTGTGCGCGCTCCGTTTATATCGTTACTAGATATGACGTGACACCAGACTTACGATAAGAACGCCTCCCTTACAACTCTTTCCTCTCTTATTAAAAATTTATACTCAATTAGCAGCATTAAACATGTAAGTTTTATTGGCCACATTAACATTAGGAGGACGGTCTTTATCCTCAAACCAGTCCCAGCCCGTTTTCAGGTTCTTCCAAAATGTGATGTTCTTATTCTTTTTATGCGCTTTCAAATTTGCATCCGTCATCGGGAATGGAAAGACATGCACCCGCACGAAAGGTTGCCCGGCATTCAAAGCCGCCCCTAACAGCGTATAGATTTCTTCGATTCCCTCATCCGTCATGGCGTAACAGCCAATGGAAACACAATCGCCGTGGACCATTAAGTAATTCCCCGTGCGTCCATGCGCGCGGTCAAATGCATTGGGATAGCCGAGGTTAAAGCTGAGGTGATAACTGGAATAGGGATTCATCTGGCCAGGCTTTACAAAATAAAAGCCTTCCGGCGACTGACCATCGCCTTGCTTTAGCTTTGGGCCAAGCTGGCCAGAGTAAGTGCAAATGTCCCATGTCTTAAACAGAATGAAGTCCCCCTCATTGTTTTCAACAAAGGCTTCGAGCTTTCCCTGCCTGTCTGCTCGGCTTTGTGTTTTGGTGATGCGCAGAAAAACGGGGGCGCCTAAACTTAAGTTTTTTGATTTTAATGCATTTTCCAAAGGCACAGCAAAGCGAGTTTCTGCCTTTTGGCTACGTTTTGTTTCTGGAATTTTTGCCGCGCTGGGTATCGCGGCAAAAAACAGAATAAGCGTAAGAACGATTTTAATAATTGAATGCATGCCGTTTAATACACGACATTTTGCGGCAAAAGAATGGCAATATTATTTGCCATCATATCGCCTTACATTCGGCCAATCCCTGCCTAGATTATCGCCCACCCCCGCCTTATTACTTATTTGGGAGATTATCATGACATTCAAACACCTTATGCTGGCCGTTGGCGCTCTATCGCTTTGCGCCTGCTCGACGACAACACAATATACATCGGGAAAAGATTATCTCGCGCGTTATGATAAAGACGCAGCGGTGCTATCGGCGAATGCGGGGTCTATTGATGCTGATGTTCGGAGCATCGCCTCTGTCGAACCCAGCCTTGAATTCCCGGCGCGTATTGGCCTAGCGCGCATCGAGCGCGGCAAGCTCATCTCCGTCCCGCAAGATGAAAGCTTGGCTTGGTCGAGTTTGCATTTCCGTTTAGGCCCATCCTTTGGCGACTTCGTGCCTGTCTCGCCCCTCATCACCTCCATGGTCAGCAAGAGCGAGAAAGGAACCCCCAACGCAAGAACCATCGTTGAAAATATCCGCCGAGGAAGTGCCCGCCAGCATTTAGATTACGTCCTGATATATGAAGTCTCCGATACCTCGGATCAAAACCGTAATGCTTTGCAAGTTGCGGACCTCTCTATTTTAGGGCTTTTCGTGCTCCCCTCGCGCAATGTGAAAGTGGACAGCACGGCGACCGCAATGTTGATTGATGTACGAAACGGCTATCCTTACGGCAGCGCAACAGCTTTCGCAGAAAGAAAAGCGGTATCGACCTCTATGGGCGCAAGCGGACGCAAGGCAAAATTAAAAGACAAAGCCCGCGTGATGGCGGTCGAGGAGCTAACAAGCGAGGTCGAAACTTTTATGTTTGAACTTCGCGATATCACCGCAAAGAAATTAAGCTCGCGCTAATCACTCTCATTCAACCCTCTATTTCATGGCCAGAACTTGCCTTAATTGGCAGGTTCTGGCTTTTTTGCGCCACATTACCAAAACATTGCCATCAAATCAGCACAGAGCCAGCAAATCCCTGCCCTAGTCGCGCGTCATAAAAGGTCATCTCATCAAAACAGGCTCAAGGAGGGCTGACCATGACCGAACTAAAAATGACCAAGTTACTTAAAACTGCGACTATTGCCGCGTTAATCACAGGCTTTGCCAATGGCGCGAGCGCCCTTGAAATCATGAACCCCCTCACAGCGCCAGGAGCAGCCGTGGGACTTTTTGACGGCCCTGTTATCGGAGAGACAGTCGCCCAGTTTCCTGCGTTGGATAAAACCGCCAAAATCGGCGTCGCCCGCCTTGATGGTGGCCGCCTGATCCCAACGCCCTACACCGAAGAAATTGATTGGAAGATGCTTGATAAGCGCCTTGGCGCGGATATCACTTTGATGAATGCTGGCAGCTATTTGAAGTATATTCCCGAGATCCCATTTCAAGGTCAAGACACGGATAATAAGATTGACGAAGTCCGCATTACCGCCGCTGCAGAAGGATACTCCCATGTCATCATTTACGGCATCGGCCCCGATGCGTCTTGGGCAAGTTTTGGCGGCAAGGCGCTACGCGAAACGGGGCTAACAGTTCATGAGGGCTGCGAAAGCTGGCAACAGGCAAAAGCCAAAGCGTTGCTTGTTAATGCTTTTACAGGCGAAGTGCTTGGCGCGGCAACGGCAGAGAATATCGATTTTAACATCGGTGAGCTCGCGGACAACGTCGGCGAACTCGTAGCAAAGCTAAGCGAAACCTAATCGGTCTTTCAGGGTAAAGGCCGGGCCCCTCTCTCAAGGCCCGGCTTGGGCTGGCAGACGCGCAACCTCCCCCCAGATGCGCGTCTGCCAAATTCAAGGAAGAGTTTCTCTTTCCTCCCGTCCCTCCCTTTCCTCCCTTTCCTCCCTTTGTTATCCTCGCGCAGGCGAGGATCTAACTGCGAGTCCGGTATTTGGGGTTAGATCCCCTCTTTCGAGGGGATGACAAAGGGGGAGTTTTGAAACTCACAGCAAATCTTATCCCCATTATCCACGGGATTAAATGTGCATAAAAATATTTTCGCGGACTTCACTGCCTTTAGCGCTTTCAGACTCGGCTATCTTAGCCTACACCCACTCCATGGCATTCATCGCAGATAACGATACCGGTATTTCAACGGAACTAGACTCGACCCCTCAAAGTCAGGAGGCCGAGCAAGCCCTAATCGGCGCGCTGCTTTATGATAATGAGGTTTACCACCGCATATCCGGAATTGTGCAAGCCAAACATTTTTACAATCCAATCCATCTACGGATTTTTGATTCCATCGCCGTTTTGATTGAACGCGGCAATCTCGCCGATGCGATTGTACTCAAGAACCGGTTTTCACAAGACGAAACACTCGTTGATATTGGCGGCGTAGAATATCTTGCGCTATTGCTAGATAATGCCCCGCCTGGTTCAACTGCGCCGGAATATGCCAAATTAATTGCCGATATGGCGATGCGGCGAGAGCTTATTCGGCTGGGTGATGAGATTAAAGCGGATGCGACCGACCCCGATAGTGACGACAATGCCCAGACACAAATTACCAAGGCAGAGAGCCAACTTTACAGCCTAGCTGAATTAGGCGGAACGCAATCTGGCTTCGTCAGTTTTGAGAACGCGCTGATTAAATCTATCGAGATGGCGTCCGCGGCCTTCTCTCGGGATGGGCATCTGTCTGGCACGTCCACTGGCCTTATCGATTTAGATCGGCAACTTGGCGGCATGCACCGCTCTGACCTCATTATCCTCGCGGGACGCCCGTCTATGGGTAAAACATCTCTGGCTACTAATATCGCCTTTAACATCGCAAAAGCGCATAAACGCGAGCGCGATGCAAACGGCATTGAAAAGACAACAGAAGGCGGCGTTGTCGGCTTCTTCTCTCTCGAGATGAGCTCCGAGCAGCTCGCCACGCGTTTGCTTGCCGAGCACTCCACCGTGTCATCGCATAAAATCCGGCGCGGTGATATTACGGCTGAACAATATGAACATATCCGCGACAGCGCTGATGAGATTTCACGCCTGCCACTTCATATTGATGATACGGGCGGCATTTCGATTGGGGCGCTCTCTGCGCGGGCTCGCCGCCTCAAACGTATGGTCGGTCTCGATATGATCGTGGTTGACTATTTACAGCTTTTGACAGGCGGGGCAGCTATGAATGCCAGCGCCAACCGCGTGCAAGAAGTCTCTATGATTACGCAGGGCCTCAAAGCCCTCGCCAAGGAACTGGACATTCCTGTGCTGGCCCTCGCCCAGCTCTCGCGGCAGGTTGAACAGCGCGATGATAAACGCCCACAGCTTTCTGACCTGCGTGAATCAGGCTCTATCGAACAAGATGCCGATGTGGTGATGTTTGTTTACCGCGAAGAATATTATGTCGCGCGAGCCGAGCCTTCCGAAGGCACGGAAGAGCATCTGAAATGGCAAGAAGATATGGAACAGCTTCACGGCAAGGCCGAAGTCATTGTCGGCAAGCAACGTCACGGCCCCATCGGCACCATCAAGCTCTCCTTTAATCCTGAGCTTACGAAGTTTGGCAATCTTGCCCAAGATGACCGTTATGATGGCGGGCATTAGGTTTGGATAAAATTCGCTGGACCGTACCAGAAATGCATCCGGAGTTACTTAAGAAGATATTTGAGAGTTCATTAACAGGAAGAGGCGCACGTGATTTAACCAGTGACGGTGTCGAACAGTTGTTCAAATACACACATGACCTTCCATTTCGTCTTCAAATAACCGAAGCCCACATGATTAAACCTCAATCCGACCAACCAATGTTTGAATATTCTTTGTCAGGCCCTCTTCCTAAAACAGGAAAAGGACTAGAAGCTGATAAGCTTCACGCCATCGAGTTTTTTAGAAAGCTTAATGCGAAAGCCCAAACTGAACCATACGCCATGCGCTACCATGTTTGGTTCTCTGGCGATTAACATTAGTCTATCTTTCATCACAGGCTTAGTCTAGGCGTGGCGCATGTCTTACCCTGCCGTATCCTACTCCTCTCGCCCGACCCTGCGCGTGAACCTTGATAATCTTCGTTATAATTATGAAGCCATTAAAGCCCGTGTTGGGACGGCTAAGATTGGGGCTTGCGTTAAAGCGGATGCTTATGGCCTTGGCGCGGTTCAAGTTGGCCGCGCGCTTTACGGCGCGGGATGCCGTATGTTTTTTGTGGCTACCGCAGGCGAAGGAAAAATTCTACGCGAAAGTGTTGGGCCGAACGCGGCGATTTTCGTTCTGAATGGCCCCTCTCCGCGCGATAAGGGTGTTCTGCTAGGGGCAAAGTTAAAACCTGTCATCAACTCTCTTGAGCAAGCGCGGTTCTGGGAAGGGGTTTGTAATAGCGTGAATGAGCCGCCCTATACCGCTATCCATATTGATACAGGCATGAACCGCCTCGGCTTTGACGCAGAAGAATTTAAAGAATTTGCGCGTGATAAAAAGCTTTGGAACACGCTAAACCCGGAATGGGTGATGAGCCACCTCGCCTGCGCGCCAGATGCCGACCACCCGATGAATGCCAAACAGCTTGCAGCTTTTAAACGCGCCGCAGCTCAACTCCCCATGACGCCGCTTAGCCTCGCTAATACGGCGGGGACATATTTGGGTAAGCCCTATCATTTCCAAATGGTGCGGCCCGGCATTGGACTTTACGGGGGTTACGCAACCAATACGCCGGAACAGGAAGACATAAAAACTGTCGCCACGCTCCTCGCTCCGATCCTGCAAATTCGCAAGGTTAGTAAAGGCGAAACGATTGGATATGATGCGAGCTTTACCGCGCCGCGCGATATGCTGATTGCAGTATTAGGCGCGGGCTATGCAGACGGCGTGCCTGTGCTGGCCTCCAATAAAGGCCACGCGACATTACATGACGAGCCTGTGCCGATTGTGGGCCGCGTCAGCATGGACACGACAATTGTCGATATTACCCATGTGCATATGCACAAAGAAGTTGGCGGCGTTGTCGTCTTTCGCGGTGACCAGCTTGAAAATGAAGCTAATGAAATTGGTACGATTAATTATGAAATGCTGACACGCCTTGGACAGCGCCTACGCCGCGATTACGGAAAGCCAGAAAAATCTGAAAAACCCGCGCCCGCGGCACGTCCTCAGAAAAACCATCAGCGAGACAATAAGAGCAGTTTCAAATCCTCAAAGCCAAAATCACGCGGGCCGAAGAAAAGCGGTTATCAAAAAGGCGGCTATAGTAAAAACGGCGGAACGAACCGTAGATAAAATCCTATCTATCGCGCAAAATACGCCGCGGCACATTCCGCCGCGGCTTGATCGCCAATAGATTTCGTTGAAAATCTAGGAAGAATTCTTCCTCGCTGAAGAAATTCATTCCGACAATAATAAACGGTTCATCCTCCACGCCTAAGACGCCCAAACTCTTAAAGTCCATAATAACAAAGCTTCTATCCTCCCAAAATTTTTGACCACTTCGGATACGGTCCATTATGACTTTGGCTGTGGGATCAAATGTGCCGACTGCGCCTTGAAGTTCCCATTCTTTGCGAAGCCGTTTGCGGATGGGCTTGGCTTGCGCAAAGCTCGCCGAGGACCAATTCATCGCGCTAAATTCGGATCCCGTATCAAGCATCGCAGGTGTCTTACGTCCATCAACTCTGAGTTCAATAAAATGCAGGTCTCTATTATCTGCGAGGAAAGGGTTTTCAATCATCTCTACGCGTTGCCAAGCACTAGGGACGAAGACTTCTGTTCGGTTGGGAATTAATCGCAATTCGCCTAATCGCGGCGAAATGTAGAGCTGATAACCGGCAAGAATATCCATCCCAATAAGACCATCATATTTGGTGGTCGACCCAAAACTGGCCTCTCTATCATCCAGAATAACCATAGGCTTAACGTGGAATTTTACAGGCCCAACTTCAAGTTTCGCTAAGTTTACGACGCGGTGCTCTTTGGATTCCATCATGCCGTGAACCAAAGTTTCGTTCAATGCAGTGAGATCTAAATCGAGGCGCTGTAAAGAGCCTTCAAAAATCGCAGATTGCGTCGCGCCTGTATCCATCACGAAATCCATGGAGCGGCCATTCACTTTCACGTCTTTTAGAACAATCAAGCCCTTTTCGGTCAAGCTCATCGGTATTGTAATGGCGACCTTAGTCGCTAAGGCTTGCTCTAGATCTATTGACGCAGGAGGCGGCGTTGCGCAGGCGCTAAGGAGCGAAAGACTTGCGAGATATATTAACATCAAAAAACGACCCATATGACAGTGTATCAGAAAAGTATTTCAATGTCTTGCTTTCCAAATACACACATGGCTCAACCATTGTCGTCCATTCACAAATGGATACCTTTCATAGTTAATACCTATCAATTCATTTGATATTACCAATTGGTATTCAAACCCCAAGGTTATTATTCATTATGTGGAATTAAGACTCACAACATAATGGAGAGACCTATGAGTGATATAAGCAAATGCCCTGTGATGCACGGCGCGAACAAAGCCGCAGCCTCTGGCACCACCGCTAACCAACATTGGTGGCCTGAGCAGCTTAATCTCAAAATCCTGAACCAGAACTCTTCCAATGTAAATCCGATGGGCGAGGATTTCGATTATGCCGAAGCCTTTAACAGCCTTGACCTAAAAGCCGTCAAAAAAGACCTCACAGATTTGATGACTGACAGTCAAGATTGGTGGCCCGCAGATTACGGCACATATGCTGGCCTTTTTGTCCGTATGGCATGGCACAGCGCAGGTACATACCGCACTTATGATGGCCGCGGCGGAGCAAATTCTGGTTCGCAGCGTTTTGCGCCTCTCAATAGCTGGCCTGACAATGGTAATCTAGACAAGGCGCGCCGTCTTCTTTGGCCTATCAAAGCTAAATATGGCAATAAGCTCTCCTGGGCTGATCTTATGATCCTTGCAGGAAATGTCGCGATGGAATCTTGCGGCTTTAAGACATTCGGTTTTGGCGGCGGCCGCGAAGACATTTATGAACCTGAAGAAGACATTTATTGGGGCCCTGAAACAGAATGGCTTGACGATAAGCGCTACACAGGTGACCGCGACCTCGCAACGCCGCTCGGCGCTGTGCAAATGGGCCTTATCTATGTGAACCCAGAAGGCCCGAACGGAAACCCTGATCCGCTAAAATCCGCTTTTGATATTCGCGATACATTCTCTCGCATGGCAATGGATGACTATGAAACAGTCGCCCTCGTCGCGGGTGGTCATACATTTGGTAAAGGTCATGGTGCTGGCCCCGAAGACAATGTTGGTGTTGAACCCGAAGGCGGAGCGATTGAAGCTCAAGGCTTTGGCTGGCTTAACACACATGGTTCAGGCAAAGGCGATGACACAACAACTGCTGGTTTCGAAGGCGCTTGGACACCAACACCAAATGAATGGAACATGGAGTATTTCGAAGTCCTTCTTGGCAATGAGTGGGAACAAACAACAAGCGCGTCGGGCCATGTTCAGTGGACACCAACGGCAGCGTCAAACGCTCCGCAAGCCCCGCAAGCCCACGACCCGTCTAAAACACAGCCTCTCATGATGACGACAGCTGATATGGCGATGAAACTCGACCCTGCTTATGGCAAAATTTCGAAAAACTTCCTCGACAACCCTGATGAATTTGCAGATGCCTATGCTCGTGCTTGGTTCAAATTGACCCATCGCGATATGGGGCCCATCGCCTGTTACCTCGGCGAAGAGGTGCCAAGTGAAGAACTTATCTGGCAAGATCCTGTGCCTGCCCACAAAGGAGCGGTCATTAACGCTTCTGACATCGATGATTTAAAAGCGGCTATTTTGACCTCGGGTCTTTCTGTGTCACAGCTTGTAAACACAGCTTGGGCCTCTGCTGCAACATTCCGCAGCTCTGACAGACGCGGCGGCGCTAATGGCGCGCGTATCCGTTTGGCCCCGCAAAAGGATTGGGCGGTAAATAAAGGTACGGCAGATGTAATCTCTGTGCTGGAAGGTATCCAGTCTAAGTCGAGCGCAAATGTCTCCTTGGCCGACTTGATTGTTCTTGGCGGCTGTGCGGCGATTGAAAAAGCTAGCGGAGCCTCTGTTCCGTTCACACCGGGCCGGACTGACGCCACTGATGCGCAAACTGACGTGGATAGTTTTGAATTATTGGAACCGACATTTGATGGCTTCCGTAACTATAAGAACACGGATGACCCGCGCTCAACGGAAGCTTTGCTTGTTGACCGCGCTCAACTTTTGGGCCTTACAGCCCCTGAAATGACAGTTCTCGTTGGCGGCCTTCGCTCACTCGGCGCGAATGCAGGCGGCTCAACCCATGGCGTTCTCACTGACAATGTTGGCACACTCTCAAATGACTTCTTCGTCAACCTTCTC
Organism: Hellea sp.; assembly: GCA_039977295.1. Lineage (GTDB taxonomy): Bacteria > Pseudomonadota > Alphaproteobacteria > Caulobacterales > Maricaulaceae > Hellea. The sequence continues at coordinate 481,204 of JBDWDN010000009.1, forward strand.
GACATGTCCACAGCTTGGTCATCGACAGATAAGTCTGAGGAAAGCTTTGAGGGTAAATGCCGTAAGAGCGGTAAGGTGAAATATACGGGCACACGCGCCGATCTCGTCTTTGGCTCGAACTCCATTCTGCGCGGGCTTTCCGAAGTCTACGCCGAAGCGGGTTCCGAAGCCAAGTTCACGCGTGACTTTATCGCGGCTTGGGACAAAGTCATGATGACTGACCGTTTTGACGTAAAGGCCTCTGCAAAGGCGTAATCAGTTACGGCCCTCATCTTGAGGGCCTATAAATTCTTAGTGTCTCTGATGAAGCGTTGTGCTGTGCTCCGCAGAACGAGATATTGGATACACTATTTTTTGTCTAAATTCTACCTCGGCATTATTGGGGTAATGATTTACCCGGACGGTAATCACGCGTCGCGCTCGGAAGGACCTCTTCAAGCGTCATCGGCATGCGTTTATATTCACCCCGCGCGAAGAGCGGCGACTGATCGTCGAAATGCGGTGAGTTTTCATCCAGAGTGGCTGCGCCGTATTGGTGAATGGATTGCAGGGTTAACTCTCCTGCCTCATTCCAATCGGCATACATAATATGGGTATCACCCGCAAAAGCATTCATAATGCCGTCTTTGGAAATACCGTCGCGATCCGCATATATAGCGCGCAAAATATCTGGGCCGCCATCCAACGGAAGGTCAACATCGCCGCGCTGAATGCGGTTTATCTCGCCCCACTCAGGATCAAGACGGCCAAAGCGGGTTTTTAATTCACCTGCCGTCTTTTTGAGCATTTCCATGGGATCAGCTTCGGGTTTGATAAATTCATACCCCAAAGCCCGCGTCCCCGTAATAATCGCCAAAGCCGCCCCGCGGCTTTCCTTGACAGTATCGCCGTCCCAATTGCGCAGCACCTCTTGCGACTCTTTTATGAGCGGGTCATCAGAGGGCGTTGTTACCAAATCGACAACCATCTGCATGACAGCGCTTTCAGGGTGATAGCGTGTATCAGCGCGGTAGCGCAAAAGCTCTTCCTCTGTAATCGCCATATCAGGCTCAAATAGCTGCAAAGCCCGCCTTGCGCGGTTCGTCATGCGTGGTTCTAACCCCATCGTTTCCGAGAAATCAGAGCGTTTATTATTACAGTCCGAACTGGTAATTTGAAAAGGGGTAGAGTTGGCACTAAAGAGCCAACCGCATGCAGGGTTCCATATTTGCGGCAGCTTTGAAACATCGTAATAGTCCTCCCAAATCAGCTGTGATTGATCGCCCGGTAAAGCCTTGCTCCAATCTGGCCCTTCAATCCGCTTGGGCATGCGCGCATTATATATCTCGCCAATATTACCGTCTTTATCGGCATAGGTTATATTGAAACTGAGCACGCCATTTTGCTCCAATGCCTTGCGCCACTCGGTCATATTTGTGGCTTTTCCCATCTCATACCATTGCTGTATCGCGCCGACTTCTTGCAGTCCTGCAAAGCGTATCGCGTAATGACCCGTCGGCGTATCAAGCACGGGGCCGTGTTCTGACCACAATACATCGCGCGAAATAGGCAGGGAAAATGGCCCAAATAATTTCACGCGGAACTTAGATTTCGTTTTTTCAAAATCGCGCCACTCCCCATCCAATTTATACTGCGTAGGTTTTTTCTTGCGGTTGGTTTCAAGCACAAAAATATCGACCAAATCAGGTTGATTGACAGTATGGGTCCAACCCAAATTAGGCGTCACGCCTTGCGCTAAAATTGGCGTACCCGGGAAGCTCGCCCCTGCTAGGTTCAGCCCCTCTTCAGATACCATATGCGCCTCATACCACGCATAGGGCCCCGCCATAGGTTGATGCGAATTTACAACGAGGCGCGTATGTCCATCGGCTGAACGTGACGGCGCAATCGCAAACCCATTTGAGCCGCGAACGGCCTCGGGTAAGTTTAACGAGGCTTGTTGCTGCCAAGGCGAGACGGCTGGTTTATTCTCATCCGTGAAGAGCTCTTCCAGCTTTCCGTCTAACCGGTAAAAGAACGGAGTCGCCCAAGTATATCCCGCGATAACATCTTGCGGGGTTGCGGGCAGAACGCCCGGCAAAACTTTGTCAGGGTTCTCAACGCCAAAGAGGTTTAACGCATCTGCATAAGCTTTCGCTATTGCCTTAACTTCGGGCGTTACCTCTGCGGCATATTTTGTGTCCACCGCTTCGCGGACTTTGAAGAGATCAAAAAGATAGTCCTGAGGGGCAACCTCCTTGCCTTTATATTTCGCGCTCATACCTCTTGCTGCGATGACCACGTCCTGCATAGTCTCCCAGTCATCCTCCGCATGGGCATAGCCATAGCCGAAGCTGGCATCTGCGTCTGTTTTTCCAAAAATATGCGGCACGCCCCATTCATCCCGAATGACTCGCGCATCATATGTTGCCGCTACGGCGCGGATAATATCTGCATCTGGCTTTACGCCGCTCGGAGTATTCAAATAGAGCAAACCTCCTGCCCCTGCCAAAATTGCTAAAACACCTGCTGATTTCAATAAATTTTTCATGGGCCCTTGTCGATAAATAACAGTGTGAAGGCAAGTAAGATTTGGAATTGCTGATGGGCTGTAGTAAGTTTTCACAAAATAGCGGAGAACTTTATGACTGATAAGCAATTAAATCTGGCCGAAATTAACCCCCAAGACTTACTTGATCAAATTTTGGCAGCTGGCAAGGACCTCGTTAAAAAAGGTCAAGCGCAAACAGGTGATCTCACGGTCAAAGCCAAAGAGCTTGCCTCAAATGGCGAAGATTACCTCGTTGATAAGCTCGACATAGAAGATACGGAGCTCAGCCGTGCGGCGCTTCGCAAAGGCGTTGGCACAGGCGCAGCGGCAGGGGTAATTGCTCTACTCCTCTCCTCGCGCTCTGGCCGGAAAGTGGCAACACTTGGTGGCCTCGGCGCCTTAGGTGTTCTCGCCTTTAAAGCGCATAAAGCGGGCAAAATGCCGACATCCGCCGAGGATGTTATCGGCCTTATAAAAGGCCCAAAGGCTGATGCACGCGCAGCTATCCTTCTCAAAGCCATGGTTTCCGCGGCCAAAGCTGATGGATCTTTGCACGACGAAGAACTCGAAATTATAAATGCCTATGAAGGCGCAAGTCTCGAGGCCGTGCAATCTGTCATGGACCAACCTACCAACGCCAAAGCGATTGCCGCTCTGGCGGATAGCGACCAAGCCGCCGCAGAAATTTATGCCGTGTCTTGCCGCGTCGCCAACGGCCTTAATCCCAAAGAACGTGACTATCTAGACACCCTCGCCATGGGCCTAAAACTTGACCCGGAACTCGCGGCCAAGATTGAGACAGAAATGCGTACAGGCTAATTCGCTTATTTGGCTTAATAATTGTCTTGATATTAGGGTCTGAACTCAATTCGGGAGGTAGGGAATGAAAAAGATTACACTTATCGTGATCGCATTGATCGCGCTCATGGTCACGGCCTGCGCCGCCCCGATTGATAGCCCACAGCCTCAAGGACAACAACTCCCGACGGCAGGCGAGCATATTCCTCCGCCAAACTTCCCTGTTAGCGAAGCCCCTAAAGAAGGTGAGCGTTATTGCGGCGGCATGACCGCGAGTCCCGCGCCGTCTTGCAATGAACCAACAGAATATTGCCACCGCGAGCTTCGCGATATGTGCGGCGCGGCAGATGCCCCGGGTGTTTGCCGCTTGCGTCCGCAAATTTGCACACGCGACTACCGTCCAGTTTGCGGCTGTGATGGAAAAACCTACTCGAATGAATGCAGCGCCAATGCCGCCGGCATCAGCGCGGCGGCCCAAGGAGAATGCAAATGATGAGGGTCTTACTAACGGCGTCTCTTTTGGTTTTGGCGGCCTGCTCAGATCAACCGACAGCTGTTACTGATAGCGGCTCCGAACTAGATTCTCGCATCATCTCTATGGAAGACGTCTCCAGAGACGTCGCAGATTGGGGGAGTTTCTATCCCCACTTTACGGGGCAGACTTACGGCACAAAACCCGTTCTTGCAGGCGTTGCGAATATCAATGTTGGACAGCAAATTCATCCGCCCCACCGGCATGGTGACGAGGAATTTCTGATGGTCACAAAGGGAACAGGCGAGTGGTATTTGAACGGCGAAACTTTCCCTGCCAAAGAAGGCGATATGCTCTACGCAAAACCGTGGGATTATCATGGTCTTAAAGCTGCGCCCGACAGCGCTTTGCAATTTGTTGTTTTTAAATGGACAAGTAAAGGCTTAACACCTGTTGACCCCGACCCGTCTTTACCCGAAGAACTTGACGAATAATGTTTCAAACTTTTTTCAAAGAGCTGCGTGCGGCTAAACTGCCTGTCACCATTCGGGAGTATTTAACGCTGCTTGAAGGGTTAGAGAAAAATGTTGCCAATGATAGCTTGGACGGCTTTTATTACCTCTCGCGCACGGCCCTCGTCAAAGACGAGCGCGACCTTGATAAATTTGACCAAGTCTTTGCACATGTCTTTCGCGGGCTTGATTATCTGTCAGATATTTTTGGACAGGACGAGCATGAAATTCCCGCCGATTGGCTCCGCAAAATGGCGGAGCAACATCTCACCCCCGAAGAGATGGCCGAGATAGAAGCCCTAGGTGATTTCGAAAAAATTATGGAAGCCCTTAAAGAACGCCTTGAAAATCAAGATAAGCGTCATGAAGGCGGGAATAAAAACATTGGCACAGCGGGCAAGTCTCCTTTCGGCGCTTACGGCTATAACCCAGAAGGTGTGCGCATTGGCCAAAAAGAAGGCCGCCACAGCAAAGCGGTGAAAGTCTGGGATAAGCGCCAATTTAAGAACCTTGATGGAGACCGCGAAATTGGCACGCGAAATATCAAAGTCGCCCTCCGCCGCCTGCGTAAATTTGCCCGCGAGGGCGCAACCGAAGAACTTGACCTAGACGGCACAATTCGCGGCACAGCCAAGCAAGGCTGGCTGGATATTCAGATGCGGCCTGAACGGCGCAATGCTGTTAAGGTCCTCACTTTTTTTGATATTGGCGGGTCGATGGACGCCCATGTCAAACAAGCCGAAGAGTTATTTTCCGCAGCGCGCAGTGAATTTAAACGGCTGGAGTATTTCTACTTTCATAACTGCATTTATGAGCATGTCTGGAAAGACAATATTCGCCGCATGCGCGAAGTCACACCGACATGGGATATCCTGCATAAATTCGCCTCTGATTACCGCGTCGTTATTGTCGGCGACGCCGCGATGAGCCCTTATGAAGTTGCTATGCGCGGCGGCTCTGTTGAGCATTGGAACGAAGAGCCTGGCGCCGTATGGTTACAGCGCCTTATAGAGGTTTATCCGCATCTCATCTGGATCAATCCTACTGAGGAAAAATACTGGCAATATTCACAATCGACGAAAATGATACAAGACATCATCGGCGCAGACCGTATGTTCCCTATGACATTATCAGGGCTCGAATCAGCTATGAAAGAATTGGCGCGTTAGCGCTTTCAACCGAAGGACAAATTATGACTTTTAAACATTTATTCGCAGGCGCGGCTTGTTTCGCCCTTATCGCGTGTTCGGGCGCAAACACCAAAACAGCCGAGGTTAGCGACGGCACTGGCCCAACCAATTGCCCGACTGATCAAGTCATCACAGATGTTACCGCTTATTCAGGCGATCAAATGCCGGCCGCCTCTGAAGACTATGCGGCGTGGCATATCGCAAATGGCAAACGTAAAGGCGTTGTGACACTAGAAAGCGGCCTGCAATATAAAGTCGTCAAAAAAGGCGTAAAGAACGGCCCGTCACCTATCGGACCCCAAGTTATTCGAGCTAATTATCACGGTTTCTTCCCAGGCGGCGATGTCTTTGATAGTTCTTATGAACGCAACGAGCCGCTCGAGTATAAAGCAAATGCCTTTATCAAAGGTTGGAACGAAGCATTAGCCCTTATGCAGCCTTGTTCGGCTTGGACGCTTTATGTGCCCGGCGATATTGCCTACGGTCCGCGCGGCCGCCCTGGTATTCCGCCAAATGCAACGCTCGTCTTTCATATGCAGCTTTTGGAAGTGAAATAATTTTACAGCCTGAGGGCAATGCCCTCAGGCCTCAAGCGGGCTAAATTATGGGCATTCTATCTAGATTTTTTACAGGCTCAGGCCCTCGAAATAGCGACGGACTAATATCTGTTGCGAACTTACAACAGCGCATTGCTGAATTAGAATCTGCCAATGAGAAATATCGCGACCGCTTAGCGGAACGCATTGAAATGAACACGACGCTTAAAGACGTCATCGACACTCAAAAAATAGAGATGAATTCTTTGCGTATAAATAACCGCAAAGACATGACGGTTGAACGTATCGATACCTTCTTTACGGGAACAAAATTGCAGCTGCCTGAGGAGGCTTATCAACGGTTCTTGGCTAAATGCGAAGAAAATTCGACAAATGTGAAAGTCCAAGCTTTTAAAGAAGATATGGAAAAGACGCAGCACCGCGCCTTTTATGAACAGCTTTTTGCTGTTGAAATGGATATGGCGCAAGGTTTTGATTTTACGGGTCTGCGCCCCATCGTGACCTTTCAGCGCGGCGAGACCGACATTGCCTATGCCGCGAGTAAAGGCATGACTCTAGATCAGCTCAAAGCCAATCATATCCGCATCACCATTGAGCGCTTTGATGAGTTCCTCAAAGACTCATTTATTGATCCTGAACGGGTTACGGCCGTTTGTGAAATTGGGGCGGCCTGGGGCGCCGCTACGCGTTACATGCAAAACCGTTATAAGCCTGACAGTTTTCATGTTTACGAAATTGATACCGGCTGGGCGCAATGGCTGAAAGACAATCTCGGCGTCGATTCTAAACAATGTGACGGCGAGTCGCTTTCCGATACCGAAGACGAGTCGATGGATATTTGTGTCGCCTCCTCTTGCCTCTATTTTATGCCATTTGTGAAGCAGTGGAATTACCTCTCTGAGTTTGCCCGCGTTTTAAAGCCAGGCGGTATTGCGGTTTTTAACGTTAACCTCATTGAGAATACCAGCCTTCGCACATTAAAAGGCCTGCTCGCTAACTACTTCCCTCGCCGGTCCTTTGGCTACATTCCGCAACATTGTGTCGACACGTCTTTCCCAGCGGACAAATTTGAAAAACTTGTGGAAGATCCAACAAAGGGCTTTGGCTATCAGGTTTACCGCAAACTTTAATTCCCCGAGAGCTATAGAATATAGAACGGAAAAAAATGGAAACCTCCATTGCTAAGCTACAGCAACAAAACAAAGCTCTTACAGAGGCCAACACTAAATATCTCGATCGGCTTGCGTTACGGGTTGAACAAAACAAAGCTCTGCGAGCGCTTATCGAAACCCAAAAAGCCACAATAAGTTCGCTTCAAGTTACGAGCAGAAAAAGTAAAACGCTCGAGCGCCTAGATACATTTTTCTCTGGTACAAAATTACGTCTTCCCGAAGAACCTTATCAAACCTTTTTGGATAAATGCGAGGAGAATGCTCCAGCGGACAAAGTGCAAGCCTTTTACGAAGACATGGAAGAGGCCCAAAACCGCCCCTTATTTGAGCAGCTCTTTGCAACCGAAATGGACATGGCGCAAAAATTTGATTTCCGAGGACTACGCCCCGCCATATTATTTCAGCGCGGAGAAACCGACATCGCAACGGCAACGCGTAAAGGCCTTACAATTGATGAGGTAAAAGCTAACTTCATCAACATCACCAAAGAGCGCTTCGACGACATCATAAAGAAGAGCTTTATTGACCCCGAGCGTGTTCACGCCGTTTGCGAAGTCGGCGCGGCTTGGGGCGCGGCAACGCGATATATGCAGAACCGCTACAGTCCCGAGACGTTCCATGTTTACGAGATTGATACAGGGTGGGCACAATGGCTGAAGGATAATCTCGGCGTAGATTCAAAGCAATGTGACGGCGAATCTCTCTCGGAGACGGACGGCGACTCCATGGATATTTGCGTGGCCTCCTCATGTCTCTATTTCATGCCTTTTGTGAAGCAGTGGAATTACCTCACGGAGTTCGCGCGCGTATTAAAACCCGGCGGCATAGCGGTGTTCAATGTCAATCTGATTGAAAACACAACAGTGAGAACCCTCAAAGGCTTATTGACGAATTACTTCCCCCGGCGCGCCTTTGGCTATATACCGCAGCATTGTGTCGATACATCTTTCCCTGAAGACACGTTTGAAAAACTCGTCAAAGACCCGACTAAAGGCTTTGGCTATCAAGTTTACCGAAAGCGATAAAATGCAAATTGCCACTTGGAATGTGAACTCTATTAACGCCCGGCTTCACGCCGTTACAAAATGGCTTGAAGAGGCAAAACCTGATGTCGCTTGTCTTCAGGAAATCAAAACCGTTGACGATGCCTTCCCGCGTGCTGAAATCGAAGCTTTAGGCTATAATATACGAACCCATGGGCAAAAGAGCTATAACGGCGTCGCCATCCTCTCCAAACATCCAATCGAGGAGATCACATCAGGTCTTCCTGGGGACGATAATGATGAGCAAGCCCGCTATATTGAAGCTGTCATTTCTGGCCCGAAAGGCCCGTTCCGTGTGGCGTCTATTTATCTGCCGAATGGCAATCCCGTTATGGAAGAAAGCGGCGGGTTTACGGAAAAGTATAAATATAAGCTTAACTGGATGCGGCGTTTGAAAGAACATGCGGCCATACTTTTGGGTTATGAAGAGCCTCTCATCCTGACAGGAGACTACAATGTCATCCCCGAGGCGAAAGATGTGCATGACCCCGTTGATTGGCTAGGCGACGCCGCTTACCGCCCTGAAACCCATGCCGCTTGGCGCGCCCTTCTCAATCTTGGCCTGACCGAGACCTTTGAACATCTTGATGGCCGCGCAGGACAATATACATTTTGGGATTATCAGCGCGGGTCGTGGCAGAAAGATCTCGGGATACGGATTGATCATTTATTACTGTCCCCGCAAGCTGCGGACCGCATAACAGGATTTCGCATTGATAAGGATGTGCGCGACGGGATTAAGCCGTCAGATCATGTCCCAGTCATTGGGACTTTTGATCTATAATCATGGCGATGCACTGGAAAATAATTCTAGGCATTTTCATTGGCCTCTTTATCGCCTCATCAGTTTTTGGCTGGCACATTCATACGGTCTACCGCCAAGTTACAGCCTCCACCAATGTCGGACCTGCTCTATTTGATGCTGAAACGCTGGATAAATATGGCAAGACGATTACGGCGGAGCTACGCAAAAACAACGTCAAAGCCGCCATTGTGTCTCGCTCGGGTCAGCCGCGCAATAAGCTACCAGACGGCGTGATGTTTACCCATTCCGCGTTTTTTCTCTATCAGCCTGAGACGCAAAACTACGCGGTTTATAATCTTTATCACGGCGAGAAAAACCGCTTGGTCTCCTCATTGGTGGCCGATACGCCCGCTGATTTTCTGCGCCTTTTACGAGAACGTGATGCAGGATTCATTATCCCTGACGCCGCGACGCAAGATCAGCTTTATGCCTATATTACCTCACCGGTTTACGGCGCTGTGCATCAGGTCAATTATTCTTTGATTTCCAATCCTTATGATCCCCGTATGCAAAACTGTAACGAGTTCATGCTCGACACCCTCGCGGCAATGGTGTGGGAGACAACGGATAGCCTCGCCATTAAGGCGCGCTTTAAGGACACGCTCCGCCCTTCGCAATTAAAAGCATCATTCATTCGCCGCCATATCGGCCCATTGGTGGATGAGCGCTTAGTCATGGAAGATCACGGCGATAAAATCTGGACGACAACTAGCCAGACGCTGGCTAATTTTCTCAAAGATGAAGGCCGCCTTGAGCGGCACTATATGCTGAACCTAGAATCGGGGACGCAGCAATCCTTGGAGACCCTCACAGAAATACGGTAAGGCATTGCGCTGTTCTCCCAGCCACTTATCCGGCTTTTCAAAAGCGTCTTCAGCCGTTTTGATTGCGGGAATGAGGTTTTGTAACAAATTGCGATAAAATTTCCCGCGGGCTTCATCTGCAGCTTCCGCGCCCTCGCGTCCAATGCGCAATTGTAGGCCGTGAACCTTCTCTAGCAAATAAAACACACCGCCAATTTCGTTGATAATACTGGTCGCCGCCTCTTGATAATTAAACGCTTTAAAATCGCGCGAGAAATCAAAACGGTCATCAATCTCAAGCGCAACATGAAAGCGGTTTCCAGCAAAAACGCATTGCACATTGCGTCCCATATAATCCTCTGCAAAATCCGTGAGGCGCGCGACGAAATCAGGGCTAATAAGGAAACGGGCCTCGACCTGATCGTCACTATAGACTTCAAATTTGCTCTCAAATTCGAGGCTCGCAAAACCTACGCGTTTTAAACCATTAACCTGGGCTGGATTACGCTTGCCCAGATCTCGGCGAATAATGGTGTGCCCTAGGAATTTATCAAAATGCGGCATGGACAGGACAATGCCTTCATAGCCACCCCGTGTGTCCGTATTGGTGGCGTCAAATAGCGCATTGTAAGCCTCCTCCTCGGTCTGCTGTCCACCCCATTGCCAGTCATGTTTAGGGCCCGCAATTTTCGGGATATTATGGGCTGTCACATCGACGAGTTCGAATTTTTGCCCTTTATAGCCTTGTCCGGTGACTTCGCCGCGAAACTTAAAGGCTCCTGTCGCGCTATGCACCATAGAGGCGGCTTGCAGCGCGATCAAAATGCCGGGCGCGCCGACATTTGGCCTATATGACCACCCCAACGCCTCATAAATATAGCTGCGCAAACTTTGCACCTGCGCGCTAAAATCTTTAGAGGGATAAAAATCTTCTGTCTTCAACATGAAGACGGGTTAGCAGAAATAATTTAAGATAGGATTGAGGCCGCAGCCGACCCTAAGCGGTCAACCTGTTAGATACGGCTCCCGCCGCTTCCTTGAGGTTTCATCACGCCGTCAACAACGTCATAGACCGCGCCAACTTCATCGAGGATTTTCTGAGTTCGGTCGGGCGACGTTAAGGGCTGTAACATTGATCCAGCTTCGAAGCGGTTAGGTGTTTCGACAACAATCAAAAGCTGTCCATCAATAAAGCCAAAGCGCATATTTTTACCATCAACGGAACGTTCTAAATCCACGAGCTTTTGCATAAAGACAGGGTCCAGTAGGTAACGCGATTCAACCTGATCCGTACTATAAGCCTCAAATATTTTCTCAAAGACCGGATCAACAAGGCCAACCCGTTTCAAATCTCCGCGCTTCTTACGCTGGAACCGTCCCTTATCGCGCAGAACCACGGTCTTCCCTAAAAACTTTCTTGGGAATGTCAGCGTCATCACCTGTCCGCGAAAAACCGTGTTCCAATTATCATCATTTTTGCGCTCAAGATGGGTCTCAACAGATATAAACTGCGCGCCGTGAGCCTCTCCGGACATCTGGTCTTCAAAGGAAGAGCGTTTACCGCTGTTCCAATCAATGCTGCCCTTCGTTTTTTTATGATATCCTTTAGGGAGCAGACCATACGCCGCTAAAAGTTCAAGATTGGGCAGGTCTGTTGCCTCAGCGTTAAAATTCCATCCAACATAATTGCAAATACCGCCGACAATATTGTTCTTTGTCTCACCTTTAATCGATTTCATAAGCCAAGCATAAAGGGCCAGCACACCCATGCCGCCGCCAAATAAGACGAAGAAGATAACGTTTGTCCGTTTGCTTATAAGATAAATTAAAACCGCAAGCGCAATCGCCAGAATGACAATACCCGCACCATAAAGCTTGGCTTTCCCTAACGCTTCTCTTCGCTGCCCGTCTTGCGCCTCCAGCAATGGGAATATCTCCGCATGGAAAAATTTTGAGAACCCTTTTAGCTCGGCGTGATGTTCATTGAATTGATGCAAGATATTTTATCCCAAATTCGCCAAAGCCTCATTCAGTTTTTCAAGCTCTGCAACATAAGCCGCACGGCGTTCTTTTTGGAGGTTTACGACCTTTTCCGGGGCTTTGTCTGTGAAGGCTGGATTGCTGAGCTTCTTATCGATTTTATCGATTTCGGCTTGAGCTTTGTCAGCTTCTTTCGTGAGGCGAGCCGTTTCCGCGCCTTTATCAATGAGGCCGTCCAGAGGTATCGCGTAAGTCACCCCATCCACGACGGTTTGCAGAGCGCCCTTGGGCACAAGATCAGTAAGCTTCACAGAATCCACCCGTGCCATCGGTGAGAGCACGTCAGCATAGGTTGTGAGGCGCGGATCGAGGGTGTCCGCGAGCACCAATAACGGGGCTTTTTTGCTAGGCGGAATATTCATATCGGCGCGGACAGAGCGTAGATTCGTAATGAGTGTTTGCACCCACTCGATGTCTTTGCTCGCAGCTTCATCCATCAAGCTGTCTGAAAGGTCAGGCCATTGCGAGATGATGAGCATATCTTCACGGCTCTCTGCGATATTGTTCCAAAGCTCTTCTGTGATGAAGGGCATGAAGGGATGTAGTAATTTTAGAATTTGATCTAGCGTCCATGCAAAAGCTGCGCGAGTTTCATCTTTCTCTGCGCCGTCGGCGCCTGAGAGAACCGGCTTGGACATTTCCAAATACCAATTACAAAATGTGTCCCAGACGAATTTATAAGCAGCATCGGCCGCGTCGTTAAAACGGTAGCTTTCAATACAGCGCGTGACCTCTTTTGTGGTTTTCGCCGTTTCAGAGATAATCCATTTATTCAGCGCGAGTTTCGCCGCCGCTGGGTCGAATGCGGCGGGAACGCAGCTATTCATTTGGCCGAAATTAGCCGCAGACCAGAGTTTTGTGCCGAAGTTGCGGTAGCCCGCAATACGGTCGACAGAGAGCCGAATATTACGGCCCTGCCCTGCCATAGAGGCAAGCGTAAAACGTAGCGCGTCCGCGCCATAAGCTTCGAAGCCGTCTGGATATTGCTTGCGGGTCATCTTCTCGATTTTAGGTGCTTTCTCTGGATTTTTGAGACCGCGTGTGCGTTTGGCGACAAGCTCATCAATCGTCACCCCGTCAATTAAGTCGAGCGGGTCGAGCGTATTACCGATAGATTTGGACATCTTCTTACCCGCTTCATCAAGGACAAGCGCATGGATATAGACATCCTTAAAGGGAACTTCGCCCTGAAAATGAAGGCCCTGCATCATCATTCGCGCGACCCAGAAGAAGATAATGTCAAAAGCGGTTACCAGGACGGAGGTGGGGTAGAAACGTTCGAGTTCCTCGGTGCTGGCGGGCCAGCCGAGGGTAGAGAATGGCCAAAGACCGGAGGAGAACCAGGTGTCTAGGACGTCTGGGTCGCGGTAAATGCCAACCTCATTGGCAGCATCATAATTTTCTAAAGCTTCGCACTCTTGTAAATCTACGAGAATTTTGACTCGCTTATCAAAGCCTCTTTCAGAGTAGAAATTCTGAGCTTTTGCTTTTGCAGCCGCATCATTCTCCGCAACCACAATAGTTAGGTCAATGCTTTCATATGAAAGACTACCATCATCTAAAACCTCTGGAATAAAGTAAGCTGGGATGCGGTGTCCCCACCAAAGCTGCCTTGAAATACACCAAGGCTGGATGTCCTTCATCCAGTGGTCATAGGTTTTTTTCCAGTTCTCTGGAATGAAGCGGGTGGAGCCTTTAAATTTATTGCCCTTCTCCTTGGGGAGAGGGACATTATTATGCCCCCGCGCAACAGCTTCCATCGCGTCACTTGCAAGCTTATCCGCCGCCACGAACCATTGGTCCGTTAGCATCGGCTCAATCACGACGCCTGAGCGGTCGCCGTAAGGCTGCATGATTTTCTTATCTTCGACCTTAATCAGAAAGCCCTCTGCGTCGATATCGGCGACCACCGCTTTACGCGCTTTGAACCTATCCATGCCAATATATTTAGCGGGCATGATTTCGGACTCGCACATGGCGCCGCGTTCATCCATCAGGCTATACATCGGGATGTCATTGCGTTTGGCGACTTCATAGTCATTAAAGTCATGCGCGCCCGTAATTTTCACCGCGCCAGACCCAAAATCCATATCGGGATATTCATCCGTGATAATAGGGATCAGGCGGTTCGCGAGCGGAAGGCGCACCATTTTACCGACGATAGATTTATAACGCTCATCATCAGGATGCACGGCAACGGCGCCGTCGCCTAGCATAGTTTCAGGGCGCGTGGTGGCGATAGAAATGTAGTCACGCTCCTCAGATAACGTGATATTCCCGTCTTCATCTTTTTCAACGTAAGTATAAGTCTCGCCGCCCTCTAGCGGATACTTAAAGTGCCAGAAGTGACCGTCTTTTTCGATATTCTCAACTTCGAGATCAGAAATCGCGGTCTGAAAATGCGGGTCCCAATTAACCAGCCGTTTATCGCGGTAAATAAGGCCAGCTTCATACATTTCGACGAAGGCTTTCGTAACGGCCTCGGCCATTTTATCAGATGGGTCTTCGGGATTGCCCAAGGTGAATTTCTCGCGTGACCAATCACAAGAGCTACCCAAACGGCGAAGCTGTTGATTGATGTTACCGCCGCTTTCCGCTTTCCACGCCCAAACATGCTCTAGGAACTCCTCGCGCGTCATATCTTTGCGGGCCTTGCCCTCAGCGGCAAGTCTACGTTCAACCACCATTTGCGTGGCGATGCCTGCATGGTCTGTGCCCGGCTGCCACAATACGGCCTTACCGCGCATGCGGTTATAGCGCACAAGGATGTCTTGAATGGTGTTATTAACCGCATGCCCCATATGCAGGCTGCCCGTTACATTGGGCGGCGGGATCACGATAGAAAAATTATCGTCTTTGGTATCGCCGGGCTTAGCCGCGCGAGGTTTAAATGCGCCGCTCTCTTCCCACATCTTATAGAGGCGTTGTTCGGCGTCTTGCGGATTAAATTTAGTCTCAAGCATTGCGGCGTTATCCTAACGTAAAAAGCCCCGCCCCCTCATATAAAGGGCGAGGCTCGTTTAGCTGTGCTCTACCCTGAAACAACAGGGATTTAAAGAGTCTTATTTCCCTGATGAAATGCGTTTCACTTCTTTTGTGACAGCGCGTTCCACAATGCCCTTAAGATTGGCGTCGAGCCACTCTTTGAGCATAGGCTGCAAAGCTTCCATAACAAGGTCGCCAATACGGTCACCGCGTTCAGCAACCGTTGCTTTTTCTTCGACAACATTTGTCAGAGACGCAAAGGCCCCAGCTGTCGCTGTCTCTGTAACTTCGTCAATAATTGCGTCTGATGTTTTGGCTCTGGCCATTTTGGGAGTCTCCTCGATGTGGGGTTCTTGGTGGGGTTCTGGGGTGTTAGATTCGGGAATTTCAATGTCTAAATCTTGGGCGTCAGCTGCCTTATCGGCCAATATGTCATCTAATTGAGATAAAGCTGCATCAATATCGTCGGGCTCGGAATCTTCTGCAGCGTCTTCATGGTTTTGATCTGTGGCCGCAGCAGTAGCTATGCTGACGGCGCCTAATCCAGCGGCGGCGGCCAGGCCTTTACCGAGCATAGAGTCCGCAGTCGCAGCGTCAGCCTCAGCTTGGGCCGCGATCTCTTTAAGGGAGAGGGCCGCAGGCTCAGCTACATTTTCAGCTGCATTTTCATTTTCTGGCGCGGGAATTTCTGGAATAGTGAGCTCTTCGGAGAGCTTTGTCTCGTCATCCAAGGTCATCGACAAGATTTCATCCATCACATCATCTGCGCTGGCATCATCATCAATATCATTCGTTTCCGCTGGTACGGCCTCGGCGACCGGTTCATCATGCAATGGCTGTTCCGTTAGATCAGCCATAAGGGATTTAACCAAATCCATATCAGGATCGGTGCCCGAGTTTTTCACCTCTTCAATATCGTCATCGCCAAAATCGAGTTCTGCCAACAAATCTTCCGCAGGGTCAATAACGCGGTCACCCATGTCACTAGAAGCAGCCTCGGCCTCTTGATAGGTAGCGCTATCTTCGAGCATATTATCCAGCATCAGAGACAAATCATCCTCTAGGGGCTCTACGGCCTCTGAAGGTGATGGTTTCGTCTCTGGGCTCGAAGGTTTGGCGACACCCGCTGCGCTGCCTAAGCCAAGCGCAGCCATCGCCCCGCCCATAAGCCCGCCAGAAGGTTTAGGCGTTTCAACGCGGCTGATAATCTCATCATCCATTTCAGCAATAAGGTCGTCCAGTTCGTCGTCAAAATCAGAGGCGTCCTCGGCGGCATCCGTTTCACCCACGGCCAAATCTAGCGTGTCATCCATGGCGAGCGGTTCCGCGCCTGTTTCCCCTAGCTCAGATTCATCTAAAGGGATTTCAAGGTCAAGGACATCATCCATAACCTCGTCAGACATAGCAGGTGTTTCGATTTGCGGAATTTCGAGCGCGCCAGAAGGCTCGACATCCATATCGCCGATTAAGGCTTCGATATCCATATCGATCGTAGGCGTCTCATCCGAGATTACATCTAAATCAAGGGTATCAACCTGCACGAGCTCTGCCACATCGCCAATTATGGCCTCTGTCTCCAAAGCGTCATCGACAACCATATCACCAGTCTCTTGCCCCTCATCATCGGCAATGATCTTACGAATGGACGCTAAAATATCCTCCATGCTCGGATCTTGGCCATCCGCCATGTTACTATTCGTGTCCGGAGTCTGTTCAGACATAGTCTTCCCTTGGTAATCCAGCAAATTCCCCTTGCCGTTAAGACAAAGTTAAGACAACACGTCACAATTGTCTAGATGCGATAGGACTCAATTTTGGGGGGAAATCAGGTCAGGACGTTCTTTCTCACTAATAATGCCAGGATCGAGGTCTTTGACGACGGATGGCTCTGGTAATTCGCGCCGTTCTTGCGTCTCAGCCTCAGGTAGGGACACATCTTCTTGGGGACTATAATCAGGCTTATCCCCCGTCAGGCGATCAATCCCAGTCTTAGCCCCGTAAACAGCATCACGCGGCAGGCCGACCGCAGTTTCGCCGATCGTTTCAACGGCTTTGACAATGCCTGTTGGCTTAACGAGGTTGACAGCGGCCTCACCCAAATCACCTGGAATTTCAATAATTTCATCCGCAACGTCTTGCACAAATTCAGGCACGTAACGATCAACCACCGCCGTCATGCCCTGATATCTCACCGTGTCAAAGTTTTGCGTTGGGTCATAGGCTTCGACTTGCAAATTGATACCTTCTGTGTCGAAAACCCCCAGTGTGGTGAGGAGTTGAAAGGTCGCCGCGTTTACATTACGCTCGGCTTCGACCACGGATAATTTCGCATTTAGCACTTCTTGCTCAGCGTCCAACACGTCAAGCGTCGTCCGTGTTCCCACTTTTTGTTCTAAATCGACACCTTCAAATGCGACCTCAGCAGCCGTGACTTGCTGGCGGCTGGCGCGCAGGGAAAGGCGGGCGGCATCAAGCTGCGCCCAAATTTGAGCAACCGTCTGATCCACGGCAAGTTCTGTGTCACGCACTTCAAAAGCAAGGCGGGTTTTGGCATGTTTAGCTTGACGAACACGGGATTGGTTAAGTCCGCCTGTGAAAATTGGAATGGTCAATTGAGCCGTTAGCGAAGCCTGATCGGCCTCGCCTATTCCCAAAACCTGATCATAAGAGGTGCTGGCCGTTCCGTTAAGTGACAGCACCGGACGAGACGCCGATTTAGCCACATCAATGGCCGAACCTGCTGCTTCTTCATTAAAGTAAGCGGCTAAAAGTTGTGGATTGTTTTCACGTGCAAGCGCGATGGCGACCTGCAGCGAGCGCGGGAGTTCAAATTGCGGCACGCGCTCTAGCGCGACAGGCGGATGCCCAATAATGCGCGTATAGCTCGCGCGGCTGCTTTGCAATTGGGCTTCCGCTTGGGCGAGGCCTGATTCTGCGGCGGCCTGACGGCTTTGCGCTTGGGCAATGTCGGTACGCGTGCCTTCACCTACATCAAAGCGGTCTTTGGCCGCAAGCTGTTGTCGGGCAAGCACCATAACGTTGTTTCGGCGAATCCGCGCTGTCTCTTCGTCTCGCACGACATCAACATAAGCATTAGCCGCGGAGAGAAAAATACTCTGCTCTGCGTTACGCAAGCCTTCGCGCGCCGCAAGGATAGAAGATTTGGCTTGTTTTTTCAGCGCTTTGACGCGCCCGCCCTGATAAATGGGCTGAATAATTTGAAGTTGAGCCGAATGTGGGTGGCCATTAACGCTGCCCCCTGTGGTTCCTGAAAATGGGTTGCTACTGGACGGTGTTTTTGCAGCCGTATATCCGTAACTGCCAGAGGCGTTTGCCGTTAGGCGGCCTTGGGCCCTTGCTTGAACATAGTTCTCGTCAACTTCACGCACGCGGGCCCGCTCTGCTTGCAGCCGCGGGTTAGAGTTATAAACCGAGATCAACGCCTCTTGAAATGTCTCAGCAGAGGAAAGCGAGGCGCTGGCCAGCGTCGCCAAAATTGCGAGGCCTGAGACTGTTTTCTTAAAGGCTAACATTCGATATCCTGTTATTCAATTTCGCGTATCTTTAAACACCCTGCTTATCTACGCGCCCAATACAGAGCAGACCTATAGGAGTTAGGGTTAATACGGACCTAAAATACAAATTCCGCTTCAGCTGCAAATCCTGGCAAAACGGGAGCGCTAGCATCGAAGACGACGCGCTCTCCAACCGAACTGCCAGCTTTCGTATAAACGCAGACACGTCCAACGGGGCCGTTTTGCACCAAGCAAACCAGCCGGCCATCATTGGCGAGTTGATCTAGCCAGCTTTTTGGCACCTCAGAAACAGCGCCGTTCACGAAAATCACATTAAAGGGCCCATGTTCAGGCGCGCCGGCTTTGAGGCCGCCTTTTACAACGGCGGCATTGGTAATATCAGCTTCAACCAAATGGGCCGTGGCGTTCTCTACCGCTTCATCCGTCTCTTCTAGGCCAACAACCGTTTCCCCCAAATGCGCCAAGATAGCGGTCGAATATCCGCGTCCACAAGCAATATCGAGCACGACATCTTCGGGGTTAATATCAGCGGCTTGAACCATTTTGGCAAAATCACGCGGTCTTATCATCGTGCGGCCATCGCCCAGATCAACATGGGCATCACCATAAGCTAGCGCATATTGAGCTTTAGGGACAAAGGCTTCGCGGGCAACAGATCGGAACGCGCCTAGCACCTCTAAATCCGTCACGTCGCTCGTGCGTATTTGACTTTCAACCATGTGGTTGCGGGCAGCGGAAAAATCGAACATGTGTAACTCAGATATTTTAATTGGCCCCCGCTATAAACCAGCCGCCCCGTCCCGCGCAATGCCCTATTGTCGCATATAGCGCATACAAATTCGTCAGCGATCAAGCGCATTTTCGCGTTGCGCTTCGTTATTAGTCTGGCTATAGACGCGTCCTTACGAGGCACCATGGCGGAGAGGATACGCAGCGGATTGCAAATCCGTGTACCCCGGTTCGAATCCGGGTGGTGCCTCCAAAATTTCATTTAGCCACACTCAATATGAAAAAATAGTTCTCCTGCTACGAGGCCGTTCTAATGCTGCGTAATATTCGAAGGTCCCCAATAGGCTTTCATCTCTGTGACTTTGCCGTCCTCATTAAACCTAAAGGTATCAATGACGTCGATGGTCATGCCGCCTTTTGGTAGTTCAACCGCTACGGCAATGTCGGGATCAACATTTGTCATGGCGCCTACAGATACGGTGAAAGCAAAAGCGGCGCTATTTCCGGCGATACGAGTTTGGCCTTGTTGCTCTAATCTGGCGCCATTTTTTACAGCCATAGTATAGAATGCGAGGATGGCCTCTTTGCCTTCTTTGGCCGGCGTCCCCACGGGGTCTGTGACAGTTGCGTCATCAGCATAAAGGTCCGCAATGCCTTGCGCGTCTTGCGCGTTGAACAAATCAAAATAGGCCTGAACAGCGGCTTTCATATCTTCGGACATCATAAACTCCTTGGGATCTTTTTTCGGGTAAATTTAAGGGTAGTAGCGGCTGATCGTATCGACAACGCAGGCAGGTTTCTCTTCGCCTTCAATCTCGATGGTCACGCGCAAGGTCGATTGGTATCCGCCTGGAACCTCTTTGATTTCCAAGAACTCACCGTGGCCTCGCACGCGTGACCCCGATTTTACAGGGTTTAGGAAGCGCACTTTGTCTGTGCCGTAATTAATGCCCATGCTCATGCCTTTGATCTCTAAAATCTCTGGCATAAGTTTCGCCGCAAGCGAGAGGGTCAGATAGCCATGCGCAATCGTTGTCCCAAAAGGGCCCGTCTTCGCACGGTCTTCATCAATATGAATCCATTGATGGTCGCCCGTGGCATCGGCAAAAGTGTTTATCCGCTCTTGGCTGATTTCCATCCAATCGGAAGGTCCTATCTTAAGGCCTTCTTTGCCAAGTAAATCCCCTGGCGCGTCGATAATTGTTTGTACCATGTTTATGCCCGCCTTTTATGCGTGTTGTGATGATGTTGATATGACTTCCCCAGTCATATAGCTAGAATAGTCCGACGCAAGGAAGACCATAACATTAGCCTGCTCCCAAACCTCACTACCCCGCCCATAAGCTTCTTTCGCTTCAAGCTCGGCTAATAATTCTGGGCTGGTGACTTTGTGCAGGAAAGGATGGAGCGCAAGGCTCGGCGCAACGGCATTGACGCGAATGCCAAATTCCGCGCCTTCAAGACCTGCGCAGCGCGTTAGTGCCATGACGCCCGCTTTCGCCGCCGCGTAATGCGCCTGCCCCTTTTGCGCGCGCCACCCCAGAACCGAGGCATTATTAACGATAACACCGCCTTTATTATCTTTCATATATTGCATGACCGCGCGGTTTATCCTGAAACAGCCATTGAGCGTGACGTCTAACACCACCATCCATTGCTCATCGGTCATATCGACAAGATTGGCTGTGCCGCCAAGACCCGCATTATTAATCACGACGTCAATGCCGCCGAGAGACTTTGCGGCCTCTTTAACCAAATTATCGACATCGGTTTGAACGGTTACGTTACAGATCGCATAGTCTGGACGCTGCCCAGTTTCAGCTTCGAGCGTATCTTGCGCTTTTTGCAGACGGCCTTCGTGGATATCCGAAATGAAAACCCGCGCGCCCTCCTCGATGCATTTCTTCGCAGCCGCAAAGCCAATGCCCGTGCCCGCCGCCGCGGTAATGACAACACGTTTGTCTTTGAGCAGGCCATGGCCCGGAACGTAATTTGGTTTGCTTTTAAGATCCGTCATAATCCGGTCTATCCTTTCATCACGGGCTGGCCGCCGCGCGGTTCTTTGGGCATGCCCAGCGCGCGCTCGGCAATAATATTGCGCTGTATCTGGTTCGTGCCGCCATAAATTGTATCGGCGCGAGAATAGAGAAACAGCTTTTGCAGCGAAGAGAACTCGCCGTCTCGGATGGCTTCTGCCTCTGCCCCCATAACATCCGCCGCCAACTCGCCTAGATCGCGGTGCCATGTCGCCCAGAAAATTTTAGACATGAAATCAGCGCCCGACATTTGCCCGCTCTCGGCGCTGCTAAGGGTGCGCAGGAAGCCAAATTTCATAATCTTTAATTCGGCATAGGCTTTGGCAATACGGTTTCGGATTAGCGGGTCCTTTGCCGCGCCGTTTTTCTTGGCCAAAGCGATGATTGCATTCAGCTCATTCTTAAAGGTCATTTGCTGTCCAATAGTGGAGGTGCCGCGCTCAAACCCCAGCAGCGCCATAGCGATTTTCCAGCCTTCGCCGACCCCGCCAACAATATCGTCGCCGGAGCATTTCGCTTCCGTGAAATAGACCTCATTAAACTCAGAAGAGCCGCTCATCTGTTTGATGGGACGGATGTCGATGCCGGGTTGATCAAGCTTGACCAATAAAAACACGAGGCCTTTATTACCGACAGACCCAGCCTCGGCCCGCGCGACCACGAAAATGTAATCAGATTCTAGGGCCAGCGATGTCCAGACCTTTTGCCCGTCAATAATCCACTCGCCGCCCTCAAGCCGGGCTTTGGTTTTAACATTGGCAAGGTCAGAGCCCGCGCCGGGTTCGGAATAGCCTTGGCACCAAAATTGCGTTCCGCTTTTAATACCCGGCAAATATTTTTGTTTCTGCGCCTCTGTGCCAAAGGCCAATAAGGTCGGCGCCAAAAGGGTCTCACCAATATGGCCGCACCGACCCGGGCCGCCATGCGCGGCATATTCTTCGGCCAAGGCAATGATATCTTTATCGCTCGCGCCGCGGCCGCCAAACGCCTCTGGCCAATCCGTCCCAATCCATCCCGCCTCTCCGAGCTTGGCTTCCCAAGTTTTGCGTAGCTCTGGAAAAGCCTCCTCGTCGCCTGGTACGCCGCGTCCGCGCAGGCATTCATAATCGCCGCAAAGATTGTCGGTCAGCCATTCGGAAAATTCTTGGCGCAAAGCACTCATGCCGCGTCTCCCAAAAGATTATCGGCGAGGCGCGCATAATCCCGCGCCGAACTTCCAAAAATCGCGCGGTTAGCGCGGGCCCGTTTGAAGAAATAATGGAGCGGATATTCCCACGTAAACCCAATGCCGCCATGAAGCTGTATCGCGTGTCCCGCAACCTCAAAAAATGCGTCAGAGGCATAAGCCTTAGCGATCAGCGCCGCCTCCACCTTATTACTCTCATCAGCTGTCGCTGCGGCATAAACAGCGCTCCGCGCGGCTTCAATCATGATAAACATATCGGCGCAGCGATGCTTGATGGCTTGAAAGCTCGCAATGGGGCGGCCAAATTGTACACGCTGGGCGGCATATTCCACGGTCATCTCAAGGCATTTTTGCGCCCCGCCAACGCATTCCGCCGCGAGGGTGATAAAGGATGTTTTGACAACCTTATCGAATTGCGTGAGCGCGCCCTCACCCAGAATGAGAACATCGCTCAGAGCGACATTTTCTAGCTCTACATTGGACAGGCTTCGCGTTGGATCCATCGTCTCAATAGCATTTGCTGAGACTCCATCGACTGTTTTAGGAATCCCAATAAGTTTGAGTCTATCACCAGAGCGAAGAGACATAAGAAGCAAGTCAGCCTGAACGCCGTAAAGAACACTATTCACGCGGCCCGACAATTTGCCCTCATTAATTGTGAGCGCGTCGTGGCCATCAGTATAGGCTATTAAAACCTCGCCCGTAGCAATCTTAGGCAACCAGTCACGCTTGGCCTCATCTGTTCCAAAGGCTGAAATCATATCCGCGGAGATTGTGCATGTTGGAGAAAAGGGAATACTAGAAAGCGCGGCGCCCAGCTCTTCCATAATAACAACGCGGCCTAAATCCCCTAGCCCCGCGCCGCCATAGTCCTCATCAATGGCGATACCCGCCATTCCAAGCTCGGCGGCAAAACTTTTCCACCCCGCCGCATCAAAACCTATACCCGCTTCATAGATCCGCTCTGGCCCTTTTCCGCCATCATACACGTCCTGAAGAAAGCCGCGTGCGGCCTCTCTTATCATGTCATGATCTTCGGAAAACGGAAAAGCCATAGCCTAACTACCGTAAACTTTTTGCGCGGGCGGCGTAATTTTTACGAGCTCATCAATGACGCCGCCAATTTCATCTGGGGCGTAACGCGCGCCTTTGTCTTTCATGGGGCCGGTCTTCCAACCTTCAGCGATAGAGAGTTTTCCGCCCCAGCTTTCAAAACACTGACCCGAGATATGTGAAGACTGCTCGGAGCAAAGATAGACGATTAACGGCGCCACATTGGCCGGATCCATCGCGTCAAAGCTACCATCTTCAGGCTTTTTCATCATTTCGGCAAAGACCTCTTCGGTCATGCCGGTTCGGCCCTGCGGCGCAACAGCATTGGCCGTAATTCCGTAGCGGCCAAGTTCCGCCGCTTGGTTTAGCGTTAGACCAAGAATGCCAGCTTTGGCGGCGACGTAATTTGATTGTCCGACAGAGCCTTGAAGCCCCGCGCCAGAGCTTGTGTTGATGATGCGGGCGTTAACGGATTTGCCCTCTTTGCTTTGTTGACGCCAATATTTCGCGGCATGTGAGCTGATGCAAAAATGACCCTTCAGATGCACGGCTATAACAGCGTCCCAATCATCAGGGGATAGTGACGTAAACATGCGGTCACGGTTTTGTCCCGCATTATTCACAACGCCGTGCAGGTCGCCAAAACTATCAATAGCGCTTTTCACAATATCAAAGGCGCTATCATAATCGGTGATATTCCCAAGGTTAGAGATGGCCTGCCCGCCAGCCGTATTAATCGTATCTACTGTGGCTTGAGCCGTCTCGGCGTTGATATCATTGACCACAACATTTGCGCCGTTCTCACCCAAAGCGATAGCATAAGCGCGGCCAAGCCCGCCGCCGGCGCCCGTCACAATAACTGTTCTATCTTTGCATATAGAAGTCATAATTAGAGTCTTTCGATAATGGTGACATTGGCCACGCCGCCGCCTTCGCACATGGTTTGAAGACCATAGCGGCCGCCGCGCCGTTCAAGCTCATGCAGTAAGGTTGTCATCAGCTTCGTTCCGGTTGACCCTAGCGGATGGCCCAGCGCAATCGCGCCGCCATTCACATTTGTCTTCTCATGCCC
Source organism: Hellea sp. (assembly GCA_039977295.1). Classification (GTDB taxonomy): domain Bacteria; phylum Pseudomonadota; class Alphaproteobacteria; order Caulobacterales; family Maricaulaceae; genus Hellea. The sequence continues at coordinate 505,723 of JBDWDN010000009.1, forward strand.
GATACCCGTTTCTTGCATCCATGCCATGGGCACAGGCGCGAAGGCTTCGTTACATTCGGCGATATCGATGTCATTCGCGCTCATGCCTGCACGTTTAAGCGCGCGTTTCGTGGCCGCAATCGGCCCGGTGAGCATCATAATGGGGTCATCGCCCATGACGTCTAAATGATGAATGCGCGCCCGAGGCTTTAGATCGTATTTTTTAACAGCGTCGCCCGAGGCAATCAACATCGCCGAAGACCCGTCACAGGTCTGACTGGCCACGCCCGCCGTGATGAGGCCGTGCTCATCAAAGGCTTCGAGATCTGCCATGCGCTCTAATGTGGTATTCGCGCGAATAGTTTCGTCCTGCTCTAGGCCATTAATCGGCGAAATTTCCTTATCAAACCAGCCTTCGCTTCGGGCTTTATCCGCGCGTTGATGTGACGCTAATGAGAACTCTTCTAGCTCTCTTCGCGAGAAGCCCCATTTTTTCGCAATTTCCGAAGCGCCGTAAAACTGATTCACAGGAGCTGTGCCAAAACGTTTTACCCAGCCAGGTGAAGTATGAAATACATGATCAAAGCCTAGCGCCTGTCCTGCAACCATAGCCGCTCCAATCGGGATTTTACTCATTGTCTGGACGCCGCCCGCAATAACAACATCTTGCGTGCCGCTCATCACCGCTTGCGCTGCGAAATGCACAGCTTGTTGGGAGGAGCCGCATTGACGGTCGATCGTAACGCCGGGCACGACCAGATCATAGCCTGCAACAAGCCAGGCACTGCGCGCAATGTTGCCAGCCAATGGCCCCACCGCGTCCAAACAGCCAAAGATGACGTCATCATATTCGGCATCGGGAATGTCGTTGCGCTCAACAATTTCTTTGATGACATGGGCCGCTAGGTCCGCGCCGTGAATGTCTTGCAGGCTGCCGCGCCGCTTGCCTGTGGGTGTGCGGGTTGCGTCAATAATATAAGCTTCGCCCATGTCTAAGTCTCTCCTTTAAAGGTTTCGCCGGGGCCGAGATTAGCGCCCCCATTCAAAACATAATCTTCCAGTTTTTTCATATGATAATGACGGTCACCCCAGTCGCCGCAAAGCGCCCAGGCGCGTTTCATAAAGAGGTGTAAATCGACTTCATAAGTATAGCCCATTCCGCCGTGAACTTGTATCGCGGTTTCAGCCGCAAGCATCGCCGTATCTATGGCCGCGATCTTAGCATTGTGAACCGCCGCGCCGCCTTTCAGGGCCGCGAGATGAATAATGGGGCGCGTAAATTCGATCTGGGTATGCACATTGGCAAGCTGATGTTTTACGGCTTGGAAAGACCCGATAGGCTTGCCAAATTGATGACGGTCTTTTGCGTATTCAACAGACATTTCAACCATCCGCATGGAAAGGCCAATAAGTTGCGCCGCTGTCAGGACTGCGCCGTGCATATCAGCCAGCTCATTTTGCTCGCCCTGAAGATCAGCTTTATATAACCAGCGCAAAGGGTCGATAGAATTGCGGGGCTCTAACGTTACCTCAGACCGCGCGACGCATCTTCCGCCGCTTTTCGACGTGATAATAAAATGGTCGCACCACTCCCCGCAATTAACATGGGGCGACAATGGCGTAATAAGGCCCAGTGAAATTTCACCAGATATCACTTTTTCAAGCAATTCGGTTTCTTTGAGTTGTGATAAAAGTGGCACGACTATGCCCGCCACATCGACATAAGGCTCCGGCAATCCCGCATAACCCGCCGCTTCCGCGATGCCTGCCATAACAACCAAAGGCTGAGACAAGCCGTCATTTTCCTCAGAAGCTAAAATTCCGAAGAGCCCTAAATCTGCAAATTGTTTCCACAAACCTATAGGCGGGTTTCCGGCGACAATGCCGCGCATGCGCTCGAGCGTATTCTCGCCGTCAAAGACAGTCTTCGCGGCCTCAATTAAATCTTGTTGATCTTCTGTGAAACGGAAATCCATGGCTATTTCCTTGGCAATCCGAGAACACGCTCTGCTAAGATGTTACGCTGAATTTCATTCGTGCCTGCATAAATAGGCCCCGCAAGAGAGAACATATAACCATCAAGCCAGCGACCATTATCAATAGCATCAAGCCCATCTTCAAGCTCTGCCTGCGCGCCCATAATACTCATGGCTGTGCGGTGCATATGCCTATCCAAATCCGACCAAAATAGTTTATTGGCGCTACTCTCAGAACTGATAGAGGCCCCCGCTTGCACACGGCTAACTAATTGATAAGTCGCCGCGCAGAAACGTTCCGTATTCATCCACGCATGAATGACCTGTTCTCCTACGCCGCCTGATAAGCGGTCTTTATGCTGCTGATAAAGCTTAACCAAACGCGCCGCAGCGGCTTGAAATCTTGCCGGCGAGCGCAATAATAATCCCCGCTCAAAGCCTGCAGTCGCCATCGCCACGCCCCAGCCGCCATGTTCGGGGCCAAGCAGGTTTTCAGCAGGCACGCGCACCTCATCAAAAAACAATTCTGCAAATCCAGGGTCGCCGTCAAGCTGCGCGATTGGACGCCGCGTTAGGCCTGGACTATCCAGCGGCACAAGAATTTTAGACAGGCCTTTATGCCGTTCGCTTCCCGCCTCTGTGCGCACAAGCGCAAAACACCAATCGGCAAAGACGGCGCGAGAAGACCATGTTTTTTGACCCGTAATCACATAATGGTCGCCATCTTTGACGGCTTTGGTTCGGATCGCGGCCATGTCAGAGCCCGCACCAGGTTCGCTCCAAGCCTGGGCCCAAATCTCTTCGCCCGACGCCATAGGCGGGAGGAAGCGGGCCTTCTGAGCCTGCGTTCCATATTCCATAATGGTCGGCGCGAGCAAAAATATTCCGTTTTGGCTGACCCGCAGCGGCGCATCAGCGCGGTAATATTCTTCCTCAAAAATCAGCCAAGAGACGAGGTCAAGCCCGCGCCCGCCATATTCAACGGGCCAATTTACATTGCCCCATTTATCTGTCGCCAGAGTGTGCTCCCATTCGCGGTGCAACTCAAAACCTTCAGCCGTATCAAAACTCGGTAATCGCGATTTTGGCGCGTGCACAGCAAGCCAATCTCGCACCTCAGCACGAAAAGTTTTCTGCTCGGATGTGTAGCTAATATCCAAGTCTAATCCTTTTTAAACTCTGCCGCTTTGCCCGTCTCAACAAAGGCATCGCGCGATTTTTGGCTATCTTCATGCATATACATTTCAAAGGTAAAGCCCTGCTCCCAGCGATAACTCGCATCCACATCAAAAGGCTCAATGCCGTTCAGCGCCTGCTTGGCGATACGAAGCGCGTCTCTCGATTTCGCCGCGAGGGTTTTAGCGTAGCCCATAGCAGTGTCGACAAGCTCGTCGCGTGGAACGACTTTTTCAATGCCGCCTAAGCGCCACGCCTCTTGCGCAGATATTTTGCCGCCCGTCAGAAATGCCGCGCGCACTTTCGCAACGCCTAACATGCGCTGGAGATGCGCCGCCCCGCCCATAGCGCCGCGGTCAATTTCAGGCAGAGAAAAATAAGCATCATCAGAGGCGATAACGATATCAGCCGCCCCGCACATAATAACGCCGCCGCCAATAATGAATTTATGCGCAGCTACGATAACAGGGACTTCACAGTCATGAATGGCTTTTCCTGTGAGATAATTCCCTTTATTGACGCCAACGATGGCAGAGCCGTCATGGGCCAGTTCTTTAATATCCACACCTGCACAAAACCCTTTACCTTCGGCGCGAATGAGAATGACTTTTACGTCGGCACGCCGACCTAAGGTTGTGATAACCCTTGGAATTTCATTCCATGTTTCACCGTTAAAGGCATTGACAGGCGGGAAATCAAAGACGACTTCGGCGATATTGTCAGCGACATTTGTGATTATGGGCATGTAATGTCTCCAAGGTGCGTCCTCACCCCGTGCGCGGGGGAGGACGTAAGTATTTTAAATCTCATCATGCGCCCACTCTTTTTAGGCTTGCTTCGGCGTCGGCGATAATTTTGCCGACTATATCCGCGCAAGATGGCAAATCATCGATGAGCCCTGCAATTTGTCCGCTTGGCAAAACGCCTTCATCTGGCTTACCGTCAACCATGGCTTTTTGAATAATCATCGGCGCGTTACCCGCCATCATTGTCTGGCCCAAAGTCATATCGGTCTTACTCGCCATGCCCCAAGCCGTTTTGACGGTTTGCATTAAGCTCATACCCGTTTGCGCTTTATATTTCATTCCGTTTTGAGCCGCACGCATTAACATGCCAAGCTTGGAGCTTTTCTCTAAATCCGCCAATAGATCATTCATCACCATACGCTGCGGCAGGCCGTCTAGCTTGGTCGAGACGGGTATATTGAGGACATTAGACTTTAAATATTCTGCTTTGGTCGCGTCTGGCGTTGGGCTATCGGCGCTCATCATAAAACGGGTTCCCATCGCAATACCATCCGCGCCAAATGTCAACGCCGCCGCGAGGCCGCGCCCGTCTTTAAAGCCTCCGCAGGCCACAACAGGCACGCCAAGATTCTGATCGATCACTTGCGCCAGCAATAACCAAGTCGGCGTGGCGCCTGTATGCCCCCCGCCTTCTTGCCCTTGGCAGACAAGAATATCCGCGCCCATTTTCACGGCTTTGCTGGCATGTTTGGACGCGCCAATTGTCGGCACGCATTTTAATCCAGCGGCTTTGACTTTATCTACGATTTTCGGAGACGGTCCACGCCCGTAAGACAGCGCCGCGACATCATAATCAATGCACATATCGATGATCTTATCGACGCTTTGTTGAAAGGCGTGAATATTAACACCGAAAGGCTTATCCGTTTGGGATTTAATCAGCTTAATCTCCGCCTCGCATTCTTCTGGCGTCATTACAGCTGCTGCGAGAAAGCCAAATGCGCCCGCTTTGATACTCGCCGTCACTAATTGCGAGGTCGCCACCCAGCCCATAGCCGTTTGGATGACAGGATAGTCACAACCCAAGGCTTCCGTCAGCGGAGTATTGAGCGCCTTATGCACCTATCCCTCTTTTTCTTTATTCGCTTTGGCCATACTCTTGCCGTCAAAGCCGGCAATGTAATCGCCTTTTACAAGCGTATTATTGGCGTGAGCAAAATGGTGATAACCATAAACCATATCCATGCCTGAACGCTTGCCTTGAAGATCTTCAATATGGTTACAGGCTTGTTTGGTCAGGGCCATAGCGAGGCGCGGTTGCGTCGCTATTTTATCCGCCCAGTTTCTAACGGCTGTTTCAAGCTCGTCACGCGGCACAACTTTATTTATCATGCCGGCGGCCAGAACGCGTTCCGCAGACCAGCGTTCCCCAAGCAGTAAAAACTCTTTAGCTTGGCGGATGTTAAGCTCAAAGGGGTGAGCGAAATATTCAACGCCTGGAAAGCCCATTTGAACAACAGGATCTTGGAAAAAAGCGTCATCAGAGGCCACAATAAGATCGCAGACCCAGGCCAGCATTAACCCGCCCGCGATACAGCCCTTATGGACTTGGGCTATCGTCGGCTTTGGCACAGCGCGCCAGCGGCGACAAAATTCAAGATAAACTTCTTGTTCGCGCACATAGGCTTTCTCAGCGCCCGGTTTATTATCATGATTATAATTCATAGAGCGGCGATCATCACGGCCTCGATGAAAGTCACGCCCCGGCGTCCCAATATCATGCCCTGCGGAAAAATGCTTCCCATTCGCGCGAAGAACAATGACCTTTACATCGTCATCGCCCGTGGCCTTAAAAAAGGCATCATCCAGCGCGTAGAGCATCTGTGAATTTTGGCTGTTATGATATTTAACGCGGTTTAGTGTCAGATAGGCGACAGCTCCCTCAACGCTGTAAAGAACAGGGTTTTCTTCCTCATAGACAATGTCTGCGGGCGTCTTTGGAACCGTTTCATTACTCACGACGCTCTCCGTCCTGCAGGGTTATCTTTAAAGATATAAGCCCGCATATTATGCGGATCATATTTCGCAATTATATCTAATTGCGCTTGTGTCGGCGCGGCTGTCTCGGGAATATTGTCAGGCCGAACGAGTTCAAATCCTGTATTGTCTTGAACCTCTTCGAAGGTGACGCCCGGGTGGAGTGACCGCACACGAATAGAGTGGTTGGGCCCCTCGAAATCTAACACGCAGAGATTTGTGATAATCTGGCGGTGATCTAAGCCAATCGGATATTTACCATTTGGATAACGCGCAGGATTATACCCTGCACCGCTGACCATACTCACTTCGCCTTCGACAAGGGCGCGTTTGTTGTGATTAGCAAAGAACATAGAGGTGCGGTTATTGACTGTGTTTCCGGGAAGGCCCCGGACGCCCAGCATAGTCACCTTTGGTTTTTCGTAATCACCAATACAAGACAGGTTCATCTGGCCATATTTATCAACTTGGACAGGCCCCACAAATGCGTGGCGATTGCCTTTGGCGACAATAGTGAAAACCCGTTCATACCCAATGCGGCCTTCTTTTTTAGATTCAAACCCAGGGCGCGGGCCAACGGGCACTGGCTCGGCCGCAAGGTAATAAAGGCCGTCGCTCATCATCATTCCCGGCAGGAATGTTTCGCGCGCGACATAGCCCGCAAGCTTGGGCAGCGTTCCTATAAGCGTTGCAAAAACTTCAGGCGTTTCATCTCGAAAGATTTCTGATGCTGCGACAATGGCGAGTTCGGCTAAAGAATATTCAGGTGAAGAATTGGACATCATACTCTCCTAAAATGCCGGCAGCGCTAGGCTACGAATATGATCTGCGCCGCCAATTTTAGCGGTGTAATCAGCCTCTTCAATGAAATCAGACACATAGCCGTCCCAGCCCTCTTTGGCCGTGGCATTATACGCCTTCAAATGCGGAACATCGAAGCCGTAATCTGGCCCGCAAGATGTCGGATGAGCTCCAAATTTAGCCTCCGCGACACCCGCGACGAGGTTGCGCTCAATGGGCATGCGCAAAATCTTATGGTCATCATTAAAGGCACTTGTCTCGACAATGCGCTCGCATGTTAGGTAAGATTTTTTAGCGGCGCGGCAGAACCATTCATCAAAGAACATATCCGGCCCGCCAATATGGCTATTTCCTTTTTGATCGGCTTCCAGAACATGGCAAAGCGCGACATCTAAGTTTAGCGCTGGCATGGCGACATAATGATCGTCGCTATAAGGGCTCTTTATGGTTTTTATGTCGGGGTTATAAGTCATGACATCGGTGCCAAGCCCTGCTATACACGGCAAAAAGTCAAGACGCTGCGCGGCCGCTTTCAGGCCAAGTTGAAACATACCTTCATCAATTTCCATAACCTCAAATTCGCCTGCACTACGGGCGCGGCGGAAATGCGCTTCGAGTGGAATGGCGTCAAGCGTTACAAAACTGAAAATAAGTTTCTTAATCTTACGAGCGCTCGCCAACATTCCAACATCGCAGCCGCCATAAGAGACGATGGTTAGGTCTTTCAGATCAGATTTAACAATCTCGCGAATAAGCGCCATCGGCTTTTGCCGCGCGCCCCATCCGCCTATACCAATGGTCATGCCATCTTCTAATTGCCCGACAATATCAGCCAGGCTCATGCGTTTATCTAACATAATCGTGCTCATTACTCGACAACAGGGAAGTCATATTCATGACCCCAAATATCGCCAATTGTTGATTTCGTGGGTTTGAACTTGGACCAGTCCTTAACTTGCTTGCCGTCATAACCGACTTCAAAACCTATTCCGCCTGGGGCGAAGAAATAGAAGCTGACCATTTCATCATTTGAATGACGTCCAAGACTTGCAAAAATATGGAGACCCGCTTTTTTCACGCGGTCCATGCAATGACCCACCTCATCCATATCCCCAACTTCGGCCATTAAGTGGATAACGCCCGTGGGATTTGGGAAGTTATAAAGGCCAAGCGTATGGTGGCGTGGATTATCAGCATGCATGAAATAGACACGCTGCTTGGGCAGCCCTTCCGCAAATGCAGGAAGAGAGAGGTCGTCAGAAACGCCGAAGCCCATGACCTTACGATAAAAATCTATAGTTTTTTTATTCTCTGGCGCAGGCAGCACCATATGGCCGAGACCCATCTGACCCGTCTTAAAAGACTTAATGCCAAGACCTGGCTTGAAGGGCTCGCCTCTTTCTCGGCCATAGAAAATTTCGACGAGATTTCCAGACGGATCCACGGCTGACGCGAACCCTTTAACGGCGCGGTGCTTGGCCTCTTTATCACTACCACGCGTGACCTCAACTTTAGCTTTTTCAAAAGCCTTGATTTGCGCTTCATAGGCCTTTTTCGAAGACATTTGATAACCGCCCGCAACAAAGCGGTCTGTATCACCCTTGCGGATCATATAGCGAAATGGCGCGCTATCCATACGTAGATATTTCGCACCTTTTTCTCCAAAAGACTTAGCGGTGCCAAATCCCAAGACACTCTTAGCGAATTTCGCCCAGGCTCCTGGGTCTTGCATTTCCAAAATCACATAACCTAAATTTGCAACACCCATGACTAATTCCCTTTTGCTTTTTTCAAATCGAGCGCGACATCGACAATCATATCTTCTTGCCCGCCCACCATATGGCGGCGACCAAGCTCAACTAAAATTTCGCGCGTATCCATGCCGTAATCCTCAGCCGCTTTTTCAGCGTGGCGCAAGAAGCTAGAGTAGACACCTGCATATCCAAGGCTCAATGTTTCGCGGTCAACGCGGACTGGACGGTCTTGGAGTGGACGCACGAGCTCTTCGGCGGCGTCCATGAGCTTGAACACATCACAGCCGTGATTCCAGCCCTTTTTCTCAATCGCCGCAATAAAGACCTCAAGCGGCGCATTGCCTGCCCCCGCCCCCATCGCCGCGAGCGAGGCATCCACGCGCCGCGCGCCATTTTGCACAGCCACAATAGAGTTTGCCACGCCAAGAGAAAGATTGTGGTGGGCGTGAACGCCGCGCTCTGTCTCAGGCTTCAAAATATCATTATAGGCTTTAAAGCGATCCGCATATTGGTCCATATCCATCGCGCCGCCAGAGTCTGTTACATAGACACATGTTGCGCCGTAATCTTCCATTAATTTAGCCTGCTGCGCGAGGTGTTTTGGCTCCGCCATATGGCTCATCATCAAGAAACCAATCGTGTCCATGCCGAGCCCGCGGGCAAATTCGATATGCTGCTTAGATACGTCTGCTTCCGTGCAATGCGTCGCGACCCGAACAGAGCGCACGCCCAAATCATAAGCACGTTTAAGCTCTTCAGTCGTTGCAATACCCGGCAGAATAAGGGTCGTGACAACAGCATTTTCTACGACATCGCAGACGGCCTCAATCCATTCCCAATCCGTATGCGCCCCAAAGCCATAATTAAACGCGCCGCCATTCAGGCCGTCGCCATGGGCAATTTCAATGGCGTCGACACCTGCCTCATCGAGCGCCTTAGCAATACTCCTCACATGGTCGACAGAATATTGGTGACGGATAGCATGCATGCCGTCACGAAGCGTTACATCTTGAATATAAAGACGATCTTTGGTCGGGTCTTTTACTAATCCTTTATTTGACATCACGCAGCCGCCCCAAATTTCTTCCGTGCAATCGCCTCAGCAGTGCCCAGTCCCGCAGATGTCATAATATCGAGATTACCCGCATATTTCGGCAAGTATTGCCCGGCGCCCTCGACCTCAATAAAGATCGTAACCTTTAAACCCTCATAAGTTCCAAGACCTGGAATATGGAGCTTATTGTTTCCGCTAAAGCACTCAAATTGAACCTCTTGCTTGAGACGATAGCCCGGCACATAGGCCTGAACATCCGCCGCCATTTCAGCCACAGATTTACGTATGGCGTCTTCATCGCCGCCGACAGAAAAAGCGTAAACCGTGTCGCGCATAAGCATGGGCGGCTCAGCGGGGTTTAAGATAATAATCGCTTTACCCTTCCCTGCACCGCCGACATCTTCAATGCCGCGCGCCGTTGTGCGGGTAAATTCATCAATATTAGCCCGTGTTCCAGGGCCCGCCGAACGAGACGAGACTGACGCCACAATTTCCGCGTAAGGCACGGAATCGGAAACGCGGGTCACAGCGTAAACCATCGGGATTGTTGCCTGACCGCCGCATGTCACCATATTGACATTGGGCGCATCCAAATGCTCTTCCATATTTACAACAGGGACGCAAAATGGGCCGATAGCGGCCGGCGTCAGATCAATCATTTGCTTGCCCTCTGCGGTGCAAATATCGGAATGTTTTTTGTGCACATAGGCAGAGGTCGCATCAAAAACGACTTTGACATCCTTCCAAACCTCAAGTTCTTGCGCGCCTTCAATACCTGTGTGGCTGGTGGCATAGCCGCGCTCACGGGCAAGAGCTAAACCTTCAGACGCTTCGTCAATGCCAATAACGCAGCCCACTTCTAGCACGTCGGACATTTCGCCGATTTTCATCATCAAATCCGTGCCGATATTACCCGACCCGATAATTGCTGTCTTAATCTTAGCCATTATATTTCCTAGATCATTTTCTTATAAAGCCCAATGATTGCATCAAAGGTCTTCATCAAACAAATTCCACGTCACAGCCGCCAAAGCCTGCAATTCGCATCGTCATTTTATCGCCCCGCGCCGCAGGATGGAGCGGCACTAATGAACCCGACAGAATGACCTCGCCTGCCTCAAATGGGATATCATATTCGCCTAATGTATTGGCGAGCCACGCGACGGCATTTTCAGGCGCGCCCTGAACGGATGACCCAAGGCCTCGGCTAATCTCTTCGCCGTTCTTCGTCACGATAACTTCAAGAGAGGCCATATCTAAGTCACGCGGATCAACCTTATCCTCGCCCAGAACAAAAACGCCGCAAGACGCATTATCGGCTACAGTATCTTGAATTTTTATTTTCCAGTCTTTGATACGGCTATCTACAATCTCGAAACAAGGCTGCACATATTCCGTCGCGTCGAGCACATCCTGCCCCGTAACCCCCGGCCCCTTCAGACCTTTCTTAAGCTTAAAAGCAATCTCTGCTTCGGCCATTGGCGCGATATGGCAATCGACATGCACTTTGCCGTCAAGAACATGCATAGCATCCGTTAAAAAGCCAAAGTCCGGCTGAAATACACCGAGCATATCCTGCACAGGCTTTGAGGTTACACCGATTTTTTTACCAACAACCACCTCGCCGTTTTCAGACTTTCGAATATTTAAAAAAGCGAGCGAGACCTGATAGGCATCATCAATATCCATGTCGGGATATCTATCTGTCAAAGGGGCGATAGGCTGACCACCAGCTAAGGCGTCAAATAGCTCTCGCGCTATGGATTGATATTGATCTGAAATTGCCATTATCCGTTTTTCAAAAAATCTATTGATGTCGCGTTAAACATCCGCGCATGCTCTATCATTACCCAATGCCCGCACGCATTGACTTCAAGAAAGCGGGACTGCTCATTTGCCTTAAGGCATTTTTCTTTGCCTTGCGGCGGCATAAATTCGTCATTCGCCCCCCAAAACGTCAAGATAGGACAGCTTAGCTCTGTCATACGCGACCCAAGTTCTGGCGTCTTCATGGTCGTTAGCACTTCTTTGGGCTGAGTTTGCGCCACAGCCCAGCGCATATCGATAAGCTCTTGCGTAACGTGCTTAGGGTCATAGGTGAAAAGCCGCATGACATCGCCCTGCGTCTCTTTACTGATGCCCGCCTTATTAGCCGCCATCATTTTAGCAATACCCGGCATGCCCCAATAATCATTTTGAGGCTCAAGACAGCCCGGCCCCATAAGAATAAGGCTTTCAACAAAGTCAGGATTATCCAGCGCAATTTGAATGGCAACGCCGCCGCCGAGCGAGTTCCCGACAAAACTACACGTCTCAACACCTATTTCTTTAAGCCCAGCCATCAAGGTGTCGCAAAAAAGCTGTAATGTATAATCGCCTAAATCGAGCGGCTTATCCGTGTAACCAAACCCGATCATATCCGGCATAATTACGCGGTAGCCCGCCTGTGCAAAAGCCTCATTGTTAAAACGGAAATTTGCCCAAGCGCTATTGCCGGGCCCTGAACCGTGCAAAAAGACGACCACAGGGCCGTCTTTATCGCCAAATTCGAGATAGTGCATACGGATTGAGCCCGCCCGAACATAACGACCTTCTGGCGGGCCATTTTCAAGGGCGGTCATTAGAGGAACACATCAGTATTTTCCGCGCCCAAAAGCACAGCGCCATAATTACGCGCAAAACTAACAGGATTATTCGCAACATGCGCCCGAGCGATGTGGATATCATGCCAAATATCTTGAATAGGAGAGCCTTCAAAAACGCTCCGCCCGCCCGCCACGTCAAAGAGCATATCGACAGCTTTAATCATCTTCTCAATAACAAGACTTGCCTGATAGCGATATTTGATACGGTCAATAAGCGGAATTTCAACACCAGCTTCGACTTGCTCCATCATCTTATCAAAATTGCGATAAAGAACCACTTCGGTTTCATCGATCATATTAGCGACTTCTGCAATGCGGCGCGTAACATCAGGATCACCTGCAAGGCGCGTTACATCCGTTGAGCTTTTGGTCGCATTATCAATAAATAATTGCAGAGCATGCTTTACGCCGCCAATCGCAGCAGAGCAGACCACCCGAATAAATGTTTGCGCCCAAGGAATATCATACATGCCGCTTTCTTGCGGATGAACACCGTTAAAGCCGTCCATTTGATGATGCGTTCGGTAAGTTGGCACAAAACAAGGTTCTTCAATAACGATATCATTAGAGCCCGTGCTATGCAGCCCCATCGGGAACCACGTATCTTCAATCGCGTAATCAGGTTTTGGCACGAGGAATGTGCGGTAATGGATATTTTCTTTACCTTGGTCGAAAATTAAGCCGCCGAGCAATACCCAGTCGCAATGCCCAGACCCTGAGCTCCAACCCCAGCGCCCTGACAATTTAAAGCCGCCATCAACCGTTTCGACCTTGGCGCCAACAGGGTTGTAAGAGGATGAAATTAAAGTGTCCGGCCCCGTCTTGCCATAAACATCGTCACAAGCCTTGGGATCCATCATCGCTAGCTGAAAGGCGTGAATCGCAATAATTCCGCACGCCCATGACGTCCCCATATCGCGCTCGGCGATATCGATAGAGGCTCTAAAAAATTCAGATGGCGTCAACTCTAATCCGCCATATTGCTTGGGCAGAGCAGACCTAAAATATCCCGCCTCAGTCAAGGCATCGATAACAGGCTGACTAATCTGCCTGTTCTTTCGCCCTTCAGCAGCATATTTACTCACCACATCCAATACTTTGGATAAATCCAAACTTTGGTTGGCATTAATCGACTTTAATGCAGCTTGACCCATCACAGACTCCTCGTTCACGATATACAGACTATCAAAGACTGCGCAGTTTTCAATGGGCTTTAATACGCAAAATGAAGTTTTTATGGCAAAATTATGCCATTTTGCGTAAGAATTCTTCGCTTTATTGCGCTTTTAGCATATACTTCATCACCTTCCCTGAAGCATTTCTCGGTAGAGCCTCATGAAAGGTGATGCCGCGCGGCACTTTGTAATTGGCCATACGCTCTCTCGCCCAAGCGATAACATCTGATTCTTGCAAATCCTTGGCAACAATATGCGCATGCGTAACTTCCCCAAGCCGCTCATCAGGAACACCGACAACCGCCACATCCGCAATTGAGGGATGCTGCAATAAACCTTTTTCTATTTCCGCCGGGTAACAGTTAAAGCCTCCAACAATGACCATGTCTTTTTTACGGTCAGTGATTTGAATATAGCCGCGCTCATTTTGCACACCTATATCCCCCGTTTTGAGCCATCCTTCTGGCGTAATTGCCTCTGCGGTGGCTTCGATGTCGTCCAGATATCCCTGCATCACGTTAAACCCGCGCACCCAAATTTCACCCTCATCGCCTTTTGCTACATCATTTCCGTTATCATCAACAAGGCGCAACTCTGTTCCTGGTAAAGGCCGTCCGCAGGTCGTTGCGATCGTCTCAAAATCATCGCCTTTTTGACAAAGCGAAACGACGCCCGTCGATTCCGTTAAGCCGTAAGCCGAGAAGACATCATCAATCTCCAGCTCTTCATGCATGCGGCGAATAAGATCGATAGGGATAGTCGTGGCTCCCGTTGTCGCCACCCTGAGACTGGAAATGTCATGACGAGCCAAATCTGGATGCGCCAAGAGGGTCTGGAAGATCGTTGGCGCGCCCGGCATGACAGAAATCTTATCGCGCTCGATACGCTCAAGCACATCTTTAGGATCAAAGACCGCTAACGGGAAAATCGCAGCGCCTTTAATCAAGCAAGATAGCCACCCCGCCTTATAACCAAAACTATGGAAGAACGGATTGACCACGAGGTAGCGATCATTTTCGGTCATGCCGATAGCATCGGTAAAACTCTCAAAGACCTGCACGTTCTGGCTATGGGTTGTCATCGCCCCTTTTGGCGCGCCGGTTGTGCCTGACGTAAAAATTATATCCGAGATATCCGAACCTGAAACCTCCGCCTCGCCCAGAGAGGCGCGGGAGCGCGCAAGAAAGTCATCAAAGGCCTCACGCCCCGTTTCGGCTTTGATGACGATAGTCTCTTGCAAGTCGGGTAAATCCTGCCCGCCCAACGTCGCCGGGTAATCGTGACCTAAAAAGCCTTTGACGGTGAAAAGAAGCTTACAATGCGAGCGCCGCAATATATCGGCAGCTTCGGCGCCTTTATATCGCGTGTTGAGCGTAACCATAACCCCGCCAAGCGTCTGACCTGCCAAAGCTACAATAATCCATTCCGCGCAATTAGGCGCCCAGATACCGAACTTATCCCCTTTTTTCAGCCCCATCGCTTTCATGAGCTGAGCGGCGTCTTTCACATTAGATGCCAATTGCTCATAGCTAAGTTGCCATTCACCATCTATTATCGCCAAAGCACCGGGGCGGCGTGCAGCTTGGCTAAAGAGGATTTGCGGGATTGTGGTCATTATTTGCTCATTTTCTACGCATTCTAAGAGTTTAACTATACAAGCCTCTCATTTTGCGCAACATAAGAGACAAATTATTACGCAGGTAGATGATGAATTTTAAAGACAAAACCATTATTGTGACGGGCGGCGGCAAAGGCATTGGCCGAGGCATTTCTGATCATTTCGCAGCGCAAGGCGCGGACATCATTATTTGCGGGCGCAGAGAGCCAGAAACCCTGCCCGCAAATTCACATTTTATCTCACTCGACATCCGCGAGTCCGGCGCAGCACAAAAACTCATCGACTTTGCTTTGGAAAAGACAGGCCGCATAGATACGCTCATTAATAATGCAGGCGGCGGTCCCCCAATAGCGTCTGAAAAGGCGAGCCCTAGACTGACGGAGAAAGTAATCTCATTAAACCTCATGGCCCCCATCTTCTTGAGCCAAGCCGCATATCCAGAATTAAAGAAAACGGGCGGCTCGATTGTCAATATTTCCAGCGTTTCGGCCACGCGCTCCTCGCCAGGCAGTATTGCTTACGGCGCTTCAAAAGCAGGGCTATTATCGGTCACGACATCTCTCGCCATGGAGTGGGCACCAGACATACGCGTAAATGCCATTATTGTCGGCCTTGTAAAAACAGAGGCCAGCGAGGACCATTATGGCGGCAGCAAAGGCATGAGCTATTTAGCCAATGAGCTCCCCATGAAGCGTATGGGCTCGCCTGATGATATTGCAAAAGCCTGCTTATTTCTCGCCGATAGCTCTAATAGCTATGTCTCCGGCGCGGCGCTCGAAGTCTTTGGCGGCGGGGAACCACCCTATTTTCTTAAGATTGCCGAAGCTGCCGTGAAGATGGGTTAGCTATACTCGCCTGCAAGAAAGCTCTCACGGATTTTTCGTTTTTCGACCTTGCTCATGGCATTTAATTTGAACGGCTCCATAACGCATATAAATTGCTTGGGAACGCGGTAAGCCGCCAGTTTTTCGTTCGCAAATTGCTTCATATCCTCAGGGCTTAAATCTCTGTTTTGCGGCACATAGCACGCGATAAGCTTTTCCCCCAATCGGTCATCAGGAATGCCGAATGTGCAAATTTGCAGCACGTCAGGATGCTTGCTGATCGCCGCTTCAACTTCGACGCAATATATATTTTCGCCGCCCGAAATCACCATATCGGTCTTACGGTCAACAATATAGATATAGTCATCCTCATCAATAAATCCGACATCGCCTGTTTTAAACCAATCGCCTGAAAAAGCCGCATTGGTGTCGTCGGGTCGGCCATAATATTCGGTCATAAGCGCCGCGCCTTTGACCCATATCTCACCTGTCTGGCCGAGCTCCAACGCCTCACCATTATCGCCAGAAATACGCACATCCATCATTGGCAGGATTGTTCCTGACGCTTCCAATCTTGACCATAAAGCCTCGCCATTAGCTTGCGAGACAGACCCGCTTGTTTCAGTCATGCCGTAACCAGCGCCGATATAGGCTTTGGGGAAACGCTCTCGCAGAGCGCTCATTAGATTTCTAGGGAAGGCCTGCCCTCCGCTTGAGATAGACACCAAAGAGGACAGATCATAATCATCCAAACCGTCATATGTCAGCAGGTCCCAATGGGTTGCCGGCACGCCGCCCAATATTGTGACGCGCTCTTCTTGCATAAGCTTTAACGCGCCTTCAGCGCTCCACCGCTCCATAATAACAATCTTACCGCCATTGATCAGCGTCGTTAAAAAGATAGAGCTACAGCCACTTGTGTGAAACAAAGGAAAAACCAAAAGAGAGCAGGATTGCGGCATTTGAGATTTAAGAGTTTCAACGTCGATATTGTAAGCCGCCGCCATTTTTTGGAAAATTGCGACCATCGCCATTTGCCCATTCATCACCCCAGTCACAAGGGCCCGATGAGACATGGCTGCTGCTTTGGCGCTCCCCGTGGTTCCCGATGTGAAAAACATCGCTGCTAATTCATCAGCGCCGCGCTTTACGCTGGGCGTAGGATGTTCGGACCTTAGGTCTCCCATCTCCGCCATATTCACGAGAAGCGCTTTGCAGCCTATGCCCGCCAATAATTCGTGCCGCTTCTTATCCGTTAGAACCAAAACACTGTCGGTATCTTCAACAGCCTCTAACATTGTTTTCGCCGTGCCTCGGCTATTGACCAATATAACAACCCCGCCTGCCCGCAAAATACCGACAAAGCTCATCATCCATTCAGGCGAGTTCTTCATACAAATCGCGACGGACTGCCCCGGCGTCACGCCAAAGTCATGGACAAGGCGCGCGGCAAAGCCGTCCGCTTGCTCAAAAAAGCCATCAAAGGTTAAACGCCGGCTACCCGAGACTAAGAATTCCGCCTCGCCATGTTGACGCGCCCCGTCGATAATATCGGTCAGCGTCTCAGGCGCGTTTTTAAAAACGCGTAGAGATTTCCCTCTCACATCTTGGGTCACCACTTCAAACGGGCCGCCCTCTGCCATGAGCGCTGCAGTAATAGGATCAGTCACAGACATATATTTACTCTAAGGCCTCTATAAGTTTGAGACGGTCTGCCTGCACAGTACGGCCCGCCATTAAGATACAGACCATAGCAGGAATCCCGACTGCCAATGTTAACGCCATAGCATAACGAATAGCCTGAACACCGAATTGCTCCGTTAGCATATCATTGAAAACACCGACCAGTTGAACACCCATAACCAACCCGCAAAAAGCTAAGGCGAAGCCCCAAATCGCTGTGCCCGTCGCTCTGGATTTCGCTGGGAGTAAATCTTGCAAGGCCGATTGCATCGCAATGACCCAGCCGCCAGCCATCAATCCCGCAGGGAAGGTCAAGGCTATTGCGATGCTGATATTGTCGACAAAGCACAAAATAGTCATCGATGTGACAAAGCCAACGAGCCCCATCGCAGATAGCCGGAATGGCCAGCGCGCATCCTTAGACGCCAGACGATCACAAAAGAAACCTAAGAGTAGCGCGCCGGTAATACCGGCTATAAATGACGGGCCGCCATAGGACTTATTGGCCTGAGCGAGAGTCAGATCGAATGCGCGCGCAAATAATGTCGGCGCCCAGATGCCAAAACCGTAACTCGCATAGCCGCCAAGCCCAGTCCCAATTGTCATCAACCTAAAGCTTCGCGTCGACCACAATATTCGAAAAGTCTCAAAGAATGTTTTTGAATGACCCTGTCCGCTGGCCGAGGCTTTTAGCTGCGCTGCGTCGCCGTCGAGACGTCCTCTTACAGGCTCTTTTACGAAAAGGAGTGTAAGCGCCGCTAATAGAATGCCGGGCGCGCCCAAAACGAGAAACGCATTTCTCCAATTCGACGCCTCTGCAATCTCTGCTCCGCCAACCAAGCCAAATATTTGTCCGAAATAAACACCAAAGTTTAAAATCGCAAAAGCCAGCGCCCGTTTCTTTGGCGGAAAATAATCTGACAAAAGCGAGAAGGCCGGTGCGATAAAAGCCGCCTCCCCGATACCCACGCCAAGTCTTGCGAGGGCAAAGGCCGTCGGCGTTTGTGCAAGGCCAGAGAGCATCGTAAACATGCTCCAAACAATTGCGCCCGCAGCAATAATACGAACGCGATTATGACGGTCAGCAAAACGCGCGATAGGGATCGCCAGCAAAGTATATGTGAAAGCAAACATTGGTCCAATAACGAAGCCCATATAGGTGTCCGAGACTTCAAAAGTCTTCTTAATGTCTTCCAGCAAACCAGACGCCACAAAACGGTCAGCGACATTAACCAGATACAACAAGACCATCATAACAAGGACGAACCAAGCGTAAGACCGCCGTGTTTTCACTGCCTGTTCTGACATATTGATTCCCTTAATTTAAAAGTCGCATATTGCTATATGCGTAATTTATGGCATTTATTTTTACGCATTAGAAGATATATTACATCAAATATACAACATATCGTCATTTTTTTAGTGATTTTACTGCGCACACCGCATATATCCACCTTATTGTCTTTACGCATTCAAGCCTTGCGTAATGCTAATAACAAAATTGACCACCTGCAAAATATTATCGCAACGGAATAAACATGCAATTTGCCTTTACCGATGAACAAAACCTCATAAGGGAGAGCGTTGGAACGGCTTGCGAGCAATTATGCGACCGTGAAGATTTGTTTAAATCCATGGAGGATAATGACGGATTCCACGCGGAGGCTTGGCAAACGCTTTGCGCGGAAATGGGGCTTGGCCTGACAGCCGTCCCCGAAGCGCGGGGCGGTTTGGGCCTAGGCACTATCGAACTCGCCTCAATCATGGAGAAGATGGGCCGCACCCTTTTGCCGACACCTTTTTTTACGTCCATCATTTTATCCGCGACCGCCCTGATCCACGGTAAAAAAACCGAAACCTTCAATGGCATTTTAGAGGAAGTCGGAGGCGGAGAAAAAGTTGCGAGTTTTGCCTTCTTAGATAGGCAAGGCCAAAACAGCTCCGCATCGGGACAGGCTGTTTACAGAGAGGGCTCCCTATCTGGAGACTTTGGTTTTGTTCAATATGGCAGCCTCGCTGACAACTTTATTGTGCTCGCCCAAGACGGCAGCGGCGCGCCATGCTTGGCGGTTATTGACGCAAAAGCAGACGGCGTTCACATCGCGCCGCGCGTCTCTATGGATATGACGCGCCCCATGAGTGACCTCTCATTAAAAGACGTCTCCATAATCGGTGGGGAGCTTTTGACACAAAGCAGCGACACCATTGAGCGTGTCTTTAATATTGCACGCATCTGCCTAGCCTCGGAACAGCTAGGCGCTTCCGAAGCGGTCCTCGAAAAAACTCAAGCCTATGCTTTAGAACGCCATCAATTTGGTCGCGCCATTGGGAGCTTCCAAGCGGTCAAACACCGCCTTGCAGATATGATGGTCCTTAATGAGGCCGCCAAATCTGCCGCGTGGTATGCGGCTTGCGCGGCTGACGAAATGCCGGAAGATTTACCTGTCGCCGCCGCAACGGCCATGG
Organism: Hellea sp.; assembly: GCA_039977295.1. GTDB lineage: Bacteria > Pseudomonadota > Alphaproteobacteria > Caulobacterales > Maricaulaceae > Hellea. The sequence continues at coordinate 525,657 of JBDWDN010000009.1, forward strand.
TTGTTACCTCGCGGGCGTTGAAACGGAATTCCAAAAATATGATTCAGCTACATGGCGGCATGGGATTCACCTGGGAATGCGAAGCGCATCTCTATTTGAAACGCGCCGAATTATCCTCTCGATATCTCGGCGCAGAAACTGCCCACCGCGAAACATTGGCGGCGTTTGCCCTCGGGGAAACACAGCCGGGAGAAACCCCATGAAGTTAGGATTTTCGCCCGAGCAAGAGGCTTTCCGCAAAGAAGCCGCCGCATGGCTCGAAGACAAGATGTCAGGTGATTTCGCTGAAATTCGCCATGAGCGCACCATTTTTGGCCAAATTGAAAAGCGCAAAGAATGGGAACGTGTCTTAGGCGCAGAAGGCTGGAGCGTGATTGGTTATCCCAAGAAATTCGGTGGGCGCGAGGCCTCGCTCGCAGAGCAAGTTATTTTTGCTGAAGAATATGCACGTTCAGGCGCACCGGGCCGAACAGGACATATCGGCGTGGAACTCGCAGGCCCAACACTTCTCCACTTTGGCACCCCAGAACAACAAGAGCGGTTCATCCCAGACATGGTGTCAGGTAAGATTATGTGGGCCCAAGGCTATTCTGAACCTGGCGCTGGGTCAGACCTGTCCAATGTAAGAACCAAAGCACGGCTCGAGAATGGCAAATGGATTATTGACGGACAGAAAATTTGGACGACGGGCGCGCAATATTCAGATTGGATATTCGTTCTAGCTCGCACCGACCCCAATTCGAAGGGGCCCAAGGGGCTCTCATTTTTACTCGTCCCGCTAAATCAAAAAGGAATAGATGTTCGCCCAATTAAGCAAATTACAAGTGAGGAAGAATTTAACGAGACGTTTTTTGACGGGGCGGTCACAGATGAAGCCAATGTTGTTGGCGGCGTTGGTAATGGATGGCGCACAGCAATGGGGCTCCTCGCCTTTGAACGCGGCGTCGGCACATTGGGACAGCTCATGGCCTTTTCCCAAGAATTTGAAACGATGATTGCCAAAGCCAAGGAAACCGGCGCGGATAAAGACCCTCTTATCCGCCAGCGCATCGGCGAAGCTTTTACGGGCCTTAAAGTCATGCGCTATAGCTCCCTGCGCATGTTATCCGATAGCGATAACTCATCACTGAAACCCGCCGCTATGACCTATAAACTTTATTGGTCCGCTTGGCATAAAAGCTTCACAGAGCTGGCGATGGATATTTGCGGATTAGCAGGGTTAACCGCCCAAGGCCCTGATTATGACCTAGAGGAACTGCCTTGGCGCTATCTCAATGCAAGAGCAGATTCTATTTATGGCGGCACCAATCAGATTCAGCGCAATATTGTCTCAGAGAATGCCCTTGGAATGCCAAGAGAAGCTAGGGGCAAAAGCTAGAGGAAGAAGCAAACGTCGGAGAGGCGCTATTCGCGCATCTGCGTCCCGCCATTAATATGCCAAGCCTGTCCGTTGACAAAACCTGCATCATCCGACGCCAAGAAAGCCACGGCAGCTGCGATATCATCAGGATGCCCTAATCGGGGCGAATGGGTTCTGGCTTTGATACCCTCAATACGCTCCTCATCTAAATGGATTGCAACCGCTTCGGTCATAATTAGACCGGGGCAGATGACATTCGCGCGAATGCCTTCTGCGCCCCATTTGCTTGCAACATGGCGAGACAAAGCATGTATACCAGCCTTGGTCATGGCATAGGCGGGCTGAACAGGCGCGCCCGCTGTGGCCGAACCAGAACTAGTATAAATCATCGAACCGCCGCCGCGCTTTAGCAGCTCAGGGATAGCGGCCTGCGTGGCCAAGAGATGACTTTTCGTGTTAATCGCAACAGATTTATCAAAGGTAGCACCTTCAATATCAAGGGCGTGATTATCGCCCACAGTCCCGCCTGCAAGGTTAGAGTGATAAAAGTCCAACCCTCCAAAAGTCTCGACCGCTTTGGCAACAATATCCAATTGGGATTGGGCGTCTGTGCCGTCCAGATGAACACCAATAATGCTCGCGCCCGTTTCAGCTATTCGCGCAGCTGTCTCTCTGACCATTTCTTCCATGATATCGCCGATGATGACATGCGCGCCTTCTGCGCAGAGACGCTTCGCTGTGGCTGCGCCTATGCCGCGCGCGCCGCCCGCGATGATCCCAACTTTACCCTTTAATCCACGCATATCTCTTTACCGCTCTATTTCTTCGCTAAATTACGAGGCTTACCATCGTTACCCGCATAGTATTTTGAATAGGCCATACGGAACTTAGCGATGGGGCCGTCACCTTCACAGATGATGGGTTTTGGCGTATTTCGCATGCGGTCCCAGACGACTTTATCTTGATCCATCTGCTTATCAACATCCGCAATAATCGCTGCTGCAACGCGAGAATCTTTTTCCGTTTTAGGCTGCGTATAGAAATAGCGGACATGCACGTGATCTTCATCAACGGGCGTCAAGCAAGCAATTAATAGCGTTTCGCAAATCCCTTCAAATCTCACCCAAGACTGGCCAGGGCCGCTGGATTGAGATGTAATAACGCCTTCGACCATTCCCTTTGGCGTCCCCATTTTAGCGCGGACAATAGCTTTGCGCGTATAATCACCCCATTCAAGCTCAGCTTCAGGCATATTAGCGACGCCGTGAATATATTTGAAATGCGCAAAATCCACGCCGTTTTCACCAATATTTTGCAGGCTGTTCCATATCGCCCAGGTCGATTCTTTATACTCGGTCCAATCAGGGTTGGAGCATTCAGGAATATCTATAACGTCATAGATCGGCGCATCACCATCGGGATGATACCAAGCCCAAATAAGTTGGTTGGCTTCTTTGACAGGCCAAACCTGCTTACATTTTCTCGCAACACGCGGCGGAATAGAAGGCGAATATGGGATTTCTTTGACGAGCCCCTCTTCCCCATCATAGCGCCACGCATGAAATGGGCATTCGAGCATATTGCCGTGAACTTTACCGCCATGCCCCATATGCGCGCCCAAATGCTTACAATATGCGCCCAGCATACGAACCTCGCCGTCTTCCCCGCGCCAAATGGCAAGCTCTTGCCCGAAATAGCGTAAAGGCTTTACTTCGCCCACAGCAAGCTCATCTGATTTGAGCATGGGGTACCATCCAAAGGCATAGCCAACATCCAGATTTCGTTCTTCCACCGAGCGTAGATTTTCAAGCGGCTTTACCCGCCAAGCTTTGCGCTCTTCCAGAGTCATTTTTTCAAGAACGCTCCAAACCGCAACTGGTGCGGTGCGAGCATCTGTATCTTTCACATCAGTCGTCGCGGTCATTATTTCTCTCCCAAATTGAGAACTTTGAGGGCGTTTTCACGCAGGAATTTTGGCCAAACATGATCTTTGAAACCGACATTTTCCATATCTCCAAATATGCGGTCTAGGCTCAGCCCCATCGGGAAATAACCCGCATAGATAATTTTATCCGCGCCCCGCGTATTAGCAAAATCGATAATAGGTTTCGGATAATATTTTGGCGAAAACGCGCTTGTTGAATAATAGAGATTTGGCCATTTTAGCATGAGCTTCCACGCCAAATTATCCCAAGGCTCCGCGCCGTGGCGCATAACGACCTTTAGTGTCGGGAAGAACCAACATACCTCATCGAGCAATTCCACCTTTTGTGTTGCCATCGGAATGCGCGGCCCAGGGACACCAACATTTAAAAATATGGGCAAACCAAGCTCTTCACATGTCGCGTAAATAGGCCACATATTTTTATGATCAATCGGCACTTGCGGAAAGGTGCCAGCGGGAAAACAGGACACAGCAGAAATGATACCCTCTGCGTGGAGCTGCCTGATCTTCTTACATTCTTCTGTGCCGTTATTGGGATTAATCGGCAGATCAAAAATGAAGCGATCGGGATATTCTTCTTTGGCGCGGCGGTTCATCGGCGTGTCGCTCCATCCTGCCATACCGCGCTCAACATTATGCTTATCCATTTGGGCGACTGTCCAAGGCAGAAAGTCTTTAACGCCCTCTGCATTAGGAATGCTTTTGAACATATATTCAGCTGGCATATCATAAGAGGCCAAAGCTTCTGGATCTTTGGTCAGAGGACGGAAGGAGGCAAACCAGTCTGAACGGTCGTCAGAGTCCAAAATACCCATCATCGTGTCGATAATTTTTATATCTTTCGGATAACCCATCTATAGCACTTTCAATTTAATCGTTTGAGCCGCGATGGAGAGCAATTTCGCCATCACCGCATCACAAGTATGCGTATTTTTTTATCACTTAAACTACGAAGTAACATATTTTAAGCAATAATAAACACAGAAATGCGTATTTTTATATGTTTTTATTACGCATATTGCTTTACGCGCATCACTCATGTATCCGCTCAATAACAGACGTTTAACACGGCCTCTAGGGAGAGTTTCATCATGACCAAACAATTTTCAGACCAAGTCGCCATCGTCACAGGCGGCAGTGACGGTATTGGCCGCGCCACCGCCCGTATGTTGGCACAGCGCGGCGCCCACGTCGTCATATGCGCGAGACGAGCCGAAAAACTCGAAGAAACCAAGACCGCCATTGAAGCACACGGCGGGTCTGTCGAAACGGTGAGCCTCGATGTTTCTGACACTGACGCCTTTGAAGCCTGTATCCGCGATGTCGCGGCGCGTCATGGACGGCTCGACATGCTGGTCAATAATGCGGCCTCGACACATTACGCGCCGATCGGCAAGCTTACGCTCGAGAATTGGCGCGCAGATTTTGCGGTGAACGCCGACGCCGTTTTTGTCGGCACCAAAACCGCCATGGACATCATGGTGCCGAAGGGCCGAGGCTCTATCGTCAATGTTTCGTCATCTTGCGGGATAAGGGCCGCACATAATATGGCCAGCTATTCCGCCTCCAAAGCGGCGCTCACGCACTTTACGGCCTGCGCCGCAATTGAATGCGCGAGCACGGGCGTACGGGTAAACACTGTCGTCCCGGGACAAGTTCAAACAACGGCCAATGAGACCTTCGCAGAAAAAATGCCGGAAATTGCCGCTAAGACAGAATCGGCTATCCCTATGAAACGGGGAGGACAACCTACCGAACTCGCAGAAGTCATCTGCTTTATGCTCTCTGACGCGGCCAGTTACATTACGGGCGTTGCCCTGCCCGTCGATGGCGGCAAAGTCGCAGAGCTTTATCTACCAAGCTAATAGAATGACTGCGGATGACTATTACGAGATTCAGAACCTTATAAACCTCTATTTTCAAAGGGTTGATGCGGGAGATTTTGAAGGTTGCGGCACCTTATTTAAAAAGGCCGTTGTGCATTATCCTTCTTCGGGGATGAAGATATACAAAGACCCTGCCGCCATTGCCGAGCTCATGCGAAGCTATGTTAAACTATATGGGGACGCGCAAACCCCGCTCACGCGGCATCACTCTGGGAATATTATCTTAGAACCCACTGGGATTGGCACAGCCAAGGCTCAATGCTCAGCAATAATATTTCAAGGCACTCCAGATTTACCGTTCCAAGCGATTGGTGAAGCGAGTTATAGTGACATTTTTGCGAAAATAGACGGCCTCTGGACCTTCACTTACCGAGAGATAAATTTGAACTTCATGGGAGATATGAGCCATCATTTATCACGCGAGGTCAAATCATGAGTGCGGCGGCACGCCCGATCATCTAGACCGCTCTAATCGTCATTCCCAGAGCTATATTCCTGAGCTGTTTTCGCGCCCAATCCGCCAATAAGCTCAAAGAACTTATCAGGGTCAGCATGGCGCATGATAGCAAAGTCTCGCTCAAAATCATTTGCGTAAAGTAGCTCGGGCAGATTTTTACTTACCGCCGCTAATATCGCCGCCGCGCAGTCCATTGGGTCGTCGCCCGCGTCAATGATCGCGTCCGACTTACCGCGCATCGTGCCGTCTGCCGTCAAGGCATTACGCGAAACATTGGTCGCGACAGAGCCTGGCAGAACATTGGTGACGTTAATATTATGAAGCTGCGAAACCTCAGTCCGCAGCGCGTCCATATAGCCAATAAGGCCATGCTTGGCCGCGCAGTAAGCTGTGCGCAGAGGCGCGCCAATGCGCCCGGCCACAGAACTAATCGCTACGATATGCGCCCCGCCTGCGGCAACCATTTTTGGAAGCTGCAATTGGGTCAGCCAGATCGGCGCAATCAGGTCAATATTGATGAGATCGGTATAAACTTGGGGATCTGTATTTACAGCCAAACTGCGCTGCGACACCCCCGCATTATTGACCAGAATATCGACCCTATCCTTCCAGTCCCAAGCTGCCTCAACTTGGCCTGCAAGAGCCTCATAATCCGTGGCCTCAAAAGGCAGAACCAAGCTCTCGGTTGGGAGCCTTTCAGCCACGGATTGCAAGGCCTCTATCCGCCGTCCTGACAGAATAATATGCGCGCCTTGCGCCGCAAAGGATTTAGCCAAAGCCTCTCCAATTCCAGAGGACGCGCCCGTGATCCAGATAACCTTATTCGTAAAATCAGTCATAAAAAGCCTTGCCTATTTTTCGTTTCATCGGTGTCCAAGTATCTCTCGCGTAACACGCCGCGGCATCTCTTCCGCTACTGTTTTTAGCCTATCAGCTATTTCTTGCTCGCGGCCCAATATTCTCGCCTTTGGGCCTGCCGCGGCGATAGCTAAACTTGCCCCGCCAAAAACCGTCGGTAGGTTCACAGCGATCCCCCCAACGTCATCTGAAAATTGACCCGCAGATAACGCATATCCCTTTTCTCGAGCATTCGCTATGTTCTTTAAAACATCTTCAGTTTGGCCTTGCCAAAGCGGGTCTTTGATTTCATGGCGCGTGCGGCGGATGAGTTTACCGATCTCAAAATCAGATTCATCTTTCAATAAACTCCACCCCGTAGCGCTGGAGATTAAAGGCCGAACAGATCCTGTTTCCACATGTCGCCCTAAAACACCATCTACAGGGCTTACAAAAATATATTGCGAGTAGATCCCATTGCGCAGTGCCAAAACAGTTGTTTCCTGAATGCGTTCACCCAGCTTTTTTAAAACTGAAGGGACCTGCGCGGCATTTGCATTTTTATGGGCCGACCAATCACTCAAAAAGGCTAGCCGCATTGTCGGCTCATAAGTTCTGTTTTCGATATCATAAGACAGAAATGATGTCTCAAGCAGAGATTTGATAATGGCCGATGTGCTGGATTGTGGAATCTGCACAGCATCGGATATCTCCGCCACCGTCGCAGGCCGCTTTATCTCAGCAAAAAACTCAAAAATTGCCATAGTCCGATAACTCGATTTAACAGTGGAATCGAGTTCATTCAGTTTGAGTTTTCTCATAATTATCTCAGAACGCGCCGCGACGCTACAAAGCGGCGAAATCTATCGCAAAAATACGGCCGTTAGAAATTCACCCCTAATGTCGCGCCGTAAGTTCTTGGTGGGCCAAAGTAACCATTGGTAAGTCCGCCAAATCCCGGGCCAAAGTCAATAAAATTCGTGAGATATTCTTCATTTGCTAGGTTCTTAGCCCAGACCGCGAGTTCAACATTCTGGTTTGCGATCGGGATGTTTTTCCACGCTAATCGCGCGTCCAATATCGTTCTAGATGGTGCCTGGGTGTTAAAGGCTGTTTGCGGCGCTGAGGGCGTGAGAGAAAATGGGAAGGTAAAATACTGCCCCGAATAATTCATATCGCCGGTTAAGGTTAAGCCGCCCCAATTGCCCTCGATCATATCCCAATCAAATCCAGCTGAGAAGGTCGTTTTGGGCGCATGAGGAAAAGCACGATCATCTTTTACGTCCGTTCCAAATTCAATAAATTCAGTATATTTTGAATTGAGCGTCCCGAGACCGCCGCGCAGGAGGAAATCTTCGCTGAGCTGAAACAAGCCTTCCAGTTCAAAACCGCTAATATTTGCGCCGCCGGCGTTCCTTACATCTGACGCCGCTGCGCCTTCTGCGGTAAAGACCGAGAGCTGCATGTCTGTGTGCTTATTGAAAAATGCGCTCGCATTTAACTGCGCGCGGCCATCCCAAAAACGGGTCTTAGCCCCTACTTCGAATGAATTTATTTTTTCGGCGTCATAAGGACGTAAAGTCTCCACAACAGACCCTGCTTCGCCGTTAAATCCGCCGCTTTTAAAACCTTTGGAATATTTCGCATAAAGATTGACTTTGTCACTGGCGGCATAATTAATTCCGACATGCGGCGACAGATCGTCAAACTTCGCTTTACCCGTTGTGCCCTCGGGGACAAAGGGTGTGTTAGGCGGCAGGTTCATAAAGACAACAGCGATATTTGCGCGGTCAATCGTTTTCTCTTCTTCCGTATAACGCAAGCCGCCTGTTATGCTTAGGTCTTCGGTAATATTATAATCGAGCTGACCGTAAACCGCCTTAGCATCGGTTTCAAATCCAGCGCGCGAGTCAAATACGCTAGCCCCGCCAAAGAAGGTTTGCGGGTTGTTTGTGAACCCATCATCCTTAAAATAATAAGCGCCGACAACATAGTTTAAGCGGTCTGCCGATCCCGTTAGCTGCAATTCCTGACTGAAACTGTCATAATCGGATAAGCGCTGAGTATGAGCCAAAGGCAGCGGAGACCCGTCCAAATCAAGCCCGTCATCCCACGTCATTTTACGTAGCGAGGTAATAGATTTCACTTCGCCAAAGCCTGCATCATAGGTGGCAGTTAGATTATGTCCTTGGACTTTACTTATCTCATAAATATTGGGCGAGTCCGTCGTTCCCGTAAATTGACGATCAGCATTGACGTAAAGATCAAGCGGGAAGAACGCGCCGCCAAAAGCATAGGCAGGCGAGTTTGGATCAAATATGTTATTTTCGGAGACGCTAACAATTTGTGAAAAAGCGGGTTCTTGATCGGCTTCGCTATAATCAAATGTGTAATCAAGGGTCAGCTTAGGTGTTAGATCAGCGCTGAGCGCAAGCATCGCAGATTTCTTATCAAGGCTCTCATATTCGCGCTGTGCGTTTAAGGGCCCTGCTGTGAAAACGCCTGGAAATGGATTTTCAACGGCTTTGACAAATCCATCGCGCTTTTCAATCAAGCCTGAAACTTTGGCCTTAATCGGTCCAATTTGCCCTAGATTAACGGAGGCTTTCGCCATCTTAGAATCATAGTTTCCAAAACCAACTTTAAGCTTCCCGCCAAATTCGCCCGTTGGCTTTGCCGTTATGATATTCACCGCGCCCGCAAGTGTATTGCGGCCATAGAGAGTCCCTTGGGGGCCCCGAAGAACTTCGACGCGCTCTATGTCAGAGACATCAAAAACTGAACCTTGAGTTTTCCCGATATAAGACCCGTTCAGATATAAACCCACTGTGGATTCCCAAGTCAAAGCCGGGTTGATCGTTACGCCGCCGCGAATTGAAATTTGCGCCGCGCTTGTATTGCCAGGCGTGTTTTCGATTTTCACATTGGGCGCAAGGCTAGAGAGGGATTTGATAGACGTAATATTTCGGCTTTCAATATAATTTTGATCAATGGCGGTGACCGCAATTGGGACGTCTTGAATACTCTGCTCGCGCTTTTGCGCCGTAACGACAATTTCGTCGAGCTGTGCATGTGCGGCCGTTCCAGCAGCTAAAGATATGGCTAAAGTTGATACGCCTAAGGCAAGTTTCATTATCGTCATTATAAATCCCTATATCTGATAAATCGGCGACCCGCCTAGATATCGCTACAATTATTATGCGCAGCGAATAACACAATATTCTACGCATTTCAATCAAATAGAGTGGCTATGGGGACGTATTGCGTAACATATTATAGAAATAAAAACGCAAAATACACCAAGGCCCACCCTTTATGTTCACCCGATTTCCGGATAATTCTAGTATTATTAAAGAGTTTTCCTATACATCACTGTATTTTTGCGCGAGATTAGGGAGACCTTAATTCATTGAGAAAATATGAGTCTTGAAGACCGCATAACCCGTATCGAAGCCGAGCTTGCTATTCGCAATGTGATCGCGCGTTACGGCCTTGCGGCAGATTGCGGAGACATCACCACAGCGCTCAAATGCCATGTGAAAGACGCGGTTTACGTCGTCAGTAACCCGGGCGCAGGAAGAGATGGCGAAAGCGGTGATTTAAAGCTATATGGGCATCGAGCCATCGCTGATATGCTAAGCTCCGACATGCATCAATCGCTCATACCCGATTGCGCGCATACGGTAGGGCCACTCGTCGTCGAGGTGAAAGAGGATACCGCCCAAGTGAAGGGCTTTTCACGCGTTTATCACGAGCAGAGACTGATGCGGCTTGCGGTCAATCACTGGCACCTCAGAAAAACGGATGAGGCTTGGAAAATAAGCCGCCGTGAAAGCCGCCTCATTGGAGAACCTGCGGCGCAAGATTTATTAAAAAAGGGATTTGAAGAATGACAGATTTTAGAGGCTGGCATGTTTTAGGCGCAAGCTTCGTCACCGCTATGTTGATGGCGGGCGCGACTTTTTATTCCTTTCAGCATTTTGTGACCCCCATAGAAGCCGAGTTCGGATTGCAGCGTAATCAAGTTAATCTTGGGATGATGGCCTTCCTTTTAAGCTCTGCGATTTGGGCGGCCATTGTCGGCAAATCCATTCGCCGTATAAACCCCAGAACGCTCGCCCTCGCCGGTATCGTGTCATTTACTCTGGGCTTTATTGCGCTCTCATTTGCGCAAAGCCCCCGCCAGATGATGATTTTAATCACCCTTCCGATTGGCTTTGGCTTCACGGCCTGCGGACCCTTCATCGCCAATGTACTCACAACAAATTGGTTTTATAAAAAACGTGGGCGCGCTCTTGGCATCGCTGCCGTCGCGACCTCTGCAGGCGGCTTTTTAGTTCAGCCGGTTTTCAGCTATATGATTTTTGAATATGGCTGGCGCTCCGCCCTGCTCTATATGGGACTGGCCATTGGGCTTATTTCGGCTGTCTTAGCCCTGCGCTATTTCATCTCCAAGCCAGAGGATATAGGACAATTTCCTGACGGCGACACGCGGAGCGTCGAGCAAAAAATTACAGCAAGCGACCCGTCCCTCATTCTTAAAAATCGTGATTTCTGGGTTATCGCCTTGGCTTGCGGCTTACTACTGGCCAGCGACCAAGCGCTTCTGGTCTCCCTTAAACCCTTTGGTGAAAACCTCGGATTTACAAACACGCAAGCAACACTCATTCCCACAGTTGTGGCAGGCTCCGCGATCCTAGGAAAACTTCTGATTGGATGGATGATTGAACGCTTTGATAAGCGGTTTGTTTTCGCGCTTGTCTGCCTCTCCAATGTTATATTCTTATTAGCCGCCGTCTATGTCACAAGCTTTGTGACGCTTGTCACCGTCGCCGCATTTGTAGGCATGGCCATTGGCGGCATTTACCCCGTTTGGACAGGCATCACAGCCGATACATTTGGCAGAGATTATTTTGCGCCGGCCATTGGCATGATGAATATCTTTACCGTCATTTTGGCCGTCGTCGCTATTGGTTTCGTTGGGAGTTCATATACGCAGCATCAAAGCTATGACCAAGCTTTCAAAATCCTCATACCTGTTACAATATTATCCGCCATCGTTATGGCCTTCGTGCGCGTGAAGAAAGACAATAATGCTTAAAACACTTTTGACCGAAACATCGGATCGTATTCTAACGATCACGCTGAACCGCCCCGAAAAACTAAACGCGCTGACGCCGACTTTGCTGGCAGAGTTAAAGGGGGAATTAGATGAAGCCGCGCAAGATGATAATGTCTCTGTCGTCATCATAAAATCGGCGGGCCGCGCCTTTTGCGTGGGCTATGACCTGAATGAAGAGAACTGGATTACCTCTCAATATCCCGCCAATTATACGGACGGCGTAGAGATTGAGCAGGACAAAAAAGACATTATGGCTCTGCTGGATTACTGGCTGGATATGTGGCGTTTTCCCAAACCCATTATCTGCCAAGTCCAAGGTGCGGCCTTATCGGGCGCAGGTGAGTTATTGGCCGTATCTGACTTTGTCGTTGCCAGTGAAGCCGCGAGCTTCGGCCACCCTGCCGCGCGCGATCTCGGCATCCCGCCAACAGTTTTTTTCTGGCCGCTCACCATTGGCATGCGGAAAACGAAAGAGATGCTTTATACAGCGCGGAGCATGAGCGCCGCAGAAGCGGAAAAATCCGGCCTCATAAATAAGGTGGTTCCCGCTGAGGCGCTTGAGGCCGCCACGCGGGCCCTCGCAGAAGATATCGCCAAAACGCCCGTCAACCACCTTATGATTTTAAAGCAGTCCGCGAATAATTTTTACGACAATATGAATATTGAAAAAAGCACCCGCCAAGCCTCAGACCTAGACGCTGAATTCCACCAAAGCCCTACATTTTTGGCCTTCTTTAAGCTGGTTAGGGAAAAGGGCATGAAAGCGGCATTAGTAGAACGGGCGCGGTTATTTGGTTAAGTCATTACCGTCAATATTATACGCTTGAACCGCTCGCTATGCGCCGCAACCCTTTCACATCCAAAAGCTCAACCTTTTTATATCCCACTTGGATTAATCCGTCTTTCTCGAAAGAGGATAGATGTTGATTAACGGTCTTACGTGTTACGCCAATCATTTCACCTAAAAGCTCTTGCCGGATATTGATGGTCGGCTTTTCGTTTGAATAATCTTTTTCATCATGATTTGGATCACCCTGATCTGGCGTCAGCGCCAATAGGCGCGCCGCGAGGCGTTCTCGTGGACGCAGCGAAATGACCTCTGCCGCCAAGCGCAGGGCGCTGCGCATATTTTCATATGTAAAGCTAGCAATGGCGCGCCATATATCAGGCGAGTGAGCCGCGACGCGGTCTAGCGCCCTTTCGGAGATTTCGAGCATGATGCTGGGCTGGGCGCAGACGGCGGTCACGAGGCGCGGCCCTCCGCTGTAACGCGTCGCATGACCCAGCACAGAGCCAGGTTTTGAGACGCCCACCATAATCACGCGATCACCTATGGGGGCGTAATATGTCTTTAATAACCCATCAATAATCAGGAAAAGGCCATTGCGGTCATCACCTTCTGCTTGTGCCCATTCGCCGGCACTTAAATGAACTAATCGGCCTTCAGCAACTAAGCTTTCCGCTAATCCTGCAGAATAACCTCTAAGCCAGTCAGTCTCTTGAAGCACCCGCAGCGCTAGTTTTTGCTCATCTGTTTTCACGCGTTAATTGTAACCCACGTTACAGTTTACAGCAAGGCGGTTAGCACAGCGCAATTTAATCAAAATTGTAACCTTCGTTACAATCTGGCAAAAAGCTATATGTTAAGCCTGACACATAATTACGCAGAGAGATAGACTATGACGGCAGCTGGAAGCGTCGAGAAGATCGTCCGTATTGGCGGAGCTACGGCCTCACTTGCCGACTCGGCCCTCTCAGTCCCTCAGCTTCTCTCAGGCGGCAATCTTGATTATTTAGTCTTTGATTATTTGGCCGAAGGATCAATGGCCATCTTTGGCCGGCTGCAGGCCGCCAACCCTGCAATGGGTTATGGGTTTTATTTTCTATCCTTACATGTGGGCCCTCATTTGGAAGAGATTGCAGCGCGAGGCGTTAAAGTCGTCGCAAATGCAGGCGGCGTAAATCCCGCAGCGCTTGCGGCCGCATTGGAAGCGCTTATCAAAGAAAAAGGGTTAAACCTGACCGTGGCTTATGTTGAGGGCGACGACTTGCGGCCGCGCTTAGATGAGCTTCGCGCCGAAGGGCATCGCGACATGTTCATTGACGCGGAATTTCCCGAGAATATCGTCAGCGCTAATGCTTATTTAGGGGCGTTTCCTATTGCGGCGGCCCTCTCAAAGGGCGCTGATATTGTCATTACGGGCCGCGTTGTTGATAGCGCCGTTGTGCTCGGCCCGCTTATTCATGAATTTGGCTGGGGCGAGGATGATTTGGATTTGCTGGCGGCAGGCACATTGGCGGGGCATTTACTTGAATGCGGCGCGCAAGTCACAGGCGGCACATTTACAGATTGGCGCGACGTTCCTGATTGGGCCAATATTGGCTTTCCAATTGGCGAATGTCACGCTGATGGCAGCGTCATCATCACCAAACCTGCTGACACTGGCGGTTTAGTCTCAATCGGAACGGTATCGGAACAAATCTTATACGAAGTCAGCAACCCCGCAGATTATATTGTCGCTGATGTTAGGTGTGACTTTAGCCATGTGAAATTGGAGCAAATCGCGCCGGACCGCGTCAAGGTCACGGGCGCAAAAGGCCGCGCCCCCACCCAAACATATAAAGCCTGTATCACATTTGATGGCGGCTGGCGCTGTGTCGCTTATCAACCCATTATCGGAGAAGAATCCGCCGAAAAAGCCTCTCGGCAAGCCCAGGCCCTTTTCGAGCGGGGACGCGTTTTATTGAAGGCCAGCGGACTCGCCGATTTTACATTAACGGAGTCTGTGCTCATTGGGGGAGAGGCTAGCTTTGGCGCTCATGCCATACCCGGCGGCGGGCGCGAACTTATCTGTAAACTTATTGCTGAGCATCCCGAGCGCGCGGGCGCGGAGATTTTCTCGCGCGAACAATGGGCGGGGATTACGGGCATGTCCGTGGGGACATCTATTAACCTTGCCACGCAGGTAACGCCCATGACGGGCGTGTTTCTATTTTTATTGGATAAAGACGACATCTTCCCGTCCGTCACCTTTAAGGGCAAAACCTATAAACTTGCGGCGGCAAATGGCGAAGCGCCTTCAGAAATTGTCTCAACGCCCAAAACCAAGCCTTCATTGCCATCCCTGCAAGGCGGAGTGTGCGTAGAGCTCATGCAGCTAGCTTTGGCGCGGAGCGGCGATAAGGGGCATCTCTTTAATGTCGCCGTCATTGCGCGGCAGGCTGAATTTTTACCCTATTTGCGCGCAGCGTTAACCCCTGCCGCCCTTTCCGACTGGTACGCGCATTTGGCGCCAACGGATGTGCCGCTTCGCGTCGAAGCCTTTGAGGCGCCCGGCCTAAAGGCTTTGAATTTTGTAATTCATGACGCCCTAACAGGCGGTATTAATGCGAGCACAAAGTTAGATTCAGCGGCCAAAGGCATGGCGCAAATGCTTTTGCGGTTTCCAATTCCTATTCCAGCAGAACTCGCAGAGTCTTTAATCAATGACGTAACGTCCAAAGGAGGCCAAAATGGCTGATTATTCATATTTGATGAAAGGCATTCAAAAGATCGAGACAGACAGTAGCGTGCTGGTCAGTTCTTCTCGTTACCTGAACGACCCCCGTGTGCGCGATTGGGTCTCAACCCATTTGCTGCGCAAAAATGGCGCGGATATCCCAACGCCGTCAGACTCAGCACAGCTCATCGTGATGTTGCGAGATCTGCAAGACATTGATCATATCAATGCCCTCATATCCGAAGAACGGGCGAAAAACCCAGAACTCGATGCTTGGTTTAAAGACCGCTTTGTCTCAACCTTTGAGGCGGAAGACCTAAAAGATTATGCGCCTGATACCGTTGGCGGCATTTTCTATGCAGAGCTGATGGGCAAAGGGATGAGCGTAAATATTGTGCCGCCTTACGAGCCGGATAGCGATTACGAATATTTCCAATTACGCGCAGGGCAAGTGCATGATTTCGAACATATCATTGGCGGCGGCGGCTTTGATTTTATTGGCGAATTGGTGCCCTATTATATGCGGCTCACAAATCTATTCGTTCATATGAGCCCCGAACTCGCTAGCGAACTTTCTGTATTCTCAATTCTGGCCTCGACGCGTGTTCTTACGCGCGCCGTGCTGCACTATCCTCAAACTTGGCTTTTGACGCATAATGCAACACTAAGGGGATCAGAAGTTGGCCGAAATTCTGCTCCGCTTTACTTTATGAAATATGAGGATGTTTTTGATATGACCATTAAAGACGCGCGCAAAGCCCTTGGCGTTCATGGGGTTGAAATGGTCGATACAGGGCCAGCATCAGCGCAATGGGTTTAAAATGACGGAGACCCCCAAAACAGACGCGCCCCTTCGCAGCAATCCCATTCTTCAAAAACTTGCGCCCAAGCCAGGCCGCTATCCGCTATTGCCAGAGCTCACCGCCCGCCAAGAGCTTGCGCTTCTCTGCCGCGCGCTTAACCGCGAAGGCTATGACGATCATATAAATGGACATGTCACCCTCGCGCAGCCCGATGGTAGCTTTTTAGTCAATCCTTGGGAATTGACATGGGATGAACTGACAGCAGATGACATTATTCGGGTCGATACAGATGGGAAAATCATTGAGGGCGAGTGGAACGTAACGCCCGCCATTGGGCTTCATTTAGAGGTTCATAAACGGCGACATAATCTAAAAGTGGTTTTGCATAATCATTCGAAATGGGGCCTCGTCTGGTCAGCAGCAGGCCGCGTGCCGCCGGTTTATGATCAAACATCTGGTCAAGTCGAAGGCGACCCGGTCTTTTATGACGAATATGCCGGCACCGTTGACGGCGACTCTGAAGCCTCCGCCGCAGCTGACGCGCTCGGCAATCATAAATGGGCGCTACTAAAAAACCACGGCGTTTTTATTGTCGCCAAAGATATTCGCCAAGCGCATTTGCGCGCGATCACCCTTGAGCATCGCTGCCGATTGGCATGGCAAGTAGAAGCCTTGGGTGAAGGACATCCCATCACAGACCCAGAGAAATTAAAGACCGCGCAAATGTCGGACGATCTTGGATTTCCTTTTCTGTGGGAAGCGATGGCCCGTAAGGAAATTCGGCTGGACGCAGGCGTATTAGGAGAAAGTAAATGAGCGTAGCTGTCATAACAGGCGCAGCATCAGGCATTGGCTTTAGCATGGCGAAAACAGCCATTCTAAAAGGCATGAATGTCGTGATGACGGATATAAACATAATAGGCCTGCAAGAGGCCGCAGACGCGCTAACGGCATTGGCCAAAGATAAGCTCGGAAGCGGCGCTGGACAGATTCTTATCCAAGGGGGGGATATATCCAAAATCAGCGACGTGGAAGAACTTCATACCGCCGCAATGGAGAGTTTTGGGTCTGTTGACTTGCTGGTCAATTGCGCGGGCGTTTTAATCAACAAACGCATTTGGGAACATGATGCCAGTGACTGGGATTTTGTCATGGGCATTAATTTCAGAGGCATGACACATATGATCTCTACATTCGTTCCGGGCATGATAGAGTGCGGGACTCCGGGGCATATTGTCAATTTTGGGTCACTTGCGAGTTTCTTCCCCTCGCCCATGATGGGGGCTTATTCCTGTTCCAAATTTGCCATTCTCGCTTTGACGGAAACCCTCAAATATGAACTCGACGAAACAGGCGCAAATATTGGCGTAAGTTTTGTTGCCCCTGGCCCCGTGAAGACATCGATAATACGGTCAAAGGATAAAGAGGTCCTAAAACGGGATTCCAAAGATGGGGCGCAGGCCCGCGCGCATATGGGGGGCTTGACCGAGCTTTACGGTATGGAGCCAGATGAGGCCGCAAGCCTTGTCTTTGACGCCGTCGCAGCCAAGCAGTTTTGGGTTTTCACCCACCCCGACTTTATGCAGGGATTGACCCCGCGAACAACCGATACGCTCGCGGGTAAAAACCCAGACTATAACCCGCTCGCTTAGGGCGGCTTCACTCCGCCCAAAAGGGTTTTTCATCTATGACTGAAAATTTTGATATTGTTATTATCGGCGCCGGGTTTTCTGGACTTTATGCCGTGCATAAATTTGGTAAAAAACATAAGGTCGTCTGCTTTGAGGCTGGCGACGGTGTTGGCGGCACATGGTATTGGAACCGTTATCCTGGCGCGCGCGTCGATATTAAAAGCGTCGAATATTCCTACGGCTTTGATGAAGAGCTTCAGCAAGACTGGACATGGCCCGAAGTCTTTTCCGCGCAACCCGATTTAGAAAGATATGCCAACCACGTCGCAGACCGCTTTGACTTGCGTAAACATATTCGGTTTTCCAATGCCGTTAAGTCTCTAACCTTTGATCAAGACACGCGTCTTTGGCATATGCACAGCGCCTCTGGGGATCACGTTATTTGCAAACATGTGATTGCGGCAACGGGGGCTCTATCTGCGCCCAACATGCCAGATTGGCCAGGCCGCGAAAAATTCAAAGGCGAGATTTACCACACGACGCAATGGCCCGATGAGCAGCCAGATTTATCAAATAAGCGCGTAGGCCTCGTCGGCACAGGATCGACCGGCATCCAAGCCGCGCCCCTCTTAGCTGAGCGAAGCCAACATCTTACTGTGTTCCAGCGCACGCCAGCCTACAGCATGCCCTCGGGAAACAAGCCGATGGACGCCGCGCATGAGCGCGATTGGAAAGAAAATTACCCCGAGCGGCGTAAGCAATTGCTGGAGACATATGGGGTATCTATAATTGATTACCCGACCAAATCCGCTCACGACTATAGCTTTGAAGAACAAAACGAAATCCTAGAGCAAGGATGGACGTCCAAAAGCGCATTTCAGTTGATGGTGGCCTTTACCGATGTGATGAGCGACCCCGCCGCAAATGAGGTTGTTTGCGAATTTGTTAGAAATAAAATTCGGGACATTGTGAAAGACCCCGAAACGGCTGAAACGCTTTGTCCGAAAACTTATCCTATCGGGGCCAAGCGGCTCTGTATCGATAACGGTTATTACGACATGTATAATCGCGATAACGTCTCGCTTGTAGATGTGAAGGCCGCGCCCATTACTGGCTTTTCAGAGACGGGTCTCAAAACGTCGGACGCGGAATATGAGTTGGATGTCCTCGTCATGGCGACAGGTTTTGACGCCGTCACTGGCGCCTTAAACCGGATTGATATTACGGGGATTGACGGACAGACATTGGAAGATAAATGGCGGGACGGCCCAACAAGCGCCTATGGATTCATGGTCTCAGGGTTTCCAAATCTGTTTATGATTCACGGGCCATTGTCACCTGCCGCGCTTGCTCAAATGATCACGGCCGGAGAATGGCAAGTCAATTTCGTCTCAGACATCATAGATGATCTTGAAAAAGACGGCTATACGAGCCTTGAAACCACGGACGAGGCCGAACAAAGCTGGGCGGCAGAGGTTAACGGCGTTGCGGCCCACACCGTCTATATTCTCGCCGATTCTTGGTATAATGGTAAAAACATTGAGGGTAAAAAAGGCGGCTTCGTTATCTATGTGGGCGGCTTTCCCAGATATTGCGAGCTTAGCAGAGCGGCCATTGAAAATAATTATGAGGGCTTTGTGAGGCGCTAATGGCTAAAATTGACCCCCATATTCAAGGCCTCTTAGACGCGATGGCAGAGAGCGGCTTTGCGCTTCCAGACCCGATGACGCCCGAATCTCTGCGCGCTATATTAGATAACCCCATCCCTGGACCGCCCGTGGAAATTGCCGAGCAGCGCGATATCACTATCGGGTCTGAAGCAGGTGAACTTTCTGGGCGTTTATACCGCTCTGGTTCTAATGAAACGCTGCCCGTCATATTATTTTTTCATGGCGGCGGATGGGTTCACGGCACGCTTGAAACCCATGACCGGCTCTGCGCCATGCTGGCCGTTCAGGGCTGCTGCGCCGTGATATCCGTTGACTATAGGCTTGCCCCAGAACACCCCTTTCCAGCCGCCTTGGATGACGCGATGATGTCGCTTCGATGGATAAAAGACAATCAGGCGGCGCTGGGTATTGATGCAAGCCGGATTGCGCTTTCAGGCGATAGTAGCGGCGCGAATATTGCGGCCGCCCTCGCCCAGGCCGCGGCGGGCGACCCCGACATTTGCCATCAATTGCTATTCTATCCCGCTCTGGATGGTCGCTGCGAAACGCCGTCATATAAATTAGATCATGCGGGGTTCTTATCCGCCGCGCAAATGCGGTGGTATTGGGAGCAATACGCCCCGGGTGATCTGCGCAGCGATCCGCGCGCATCCCTTGCTTTGTCCAAAATAGATGCCCGCTTGACCCCCGCAACACTCATCACCGCAGGGCATGACCCGCTCCGTGATGACGGCACAGCCTATGCAGAGCGCCTAGAGGCGGCAGGAGTCTCCGCCGTGCTACATGACTTCCCAGGCGCCATTCACGGATTTGCAAGCCTATTTGGTATCGTGCCTTTGGCGGATGAAGCGATTGACTGCGCGGGACGTGCGTTACGCGAAGCTTTTGGTCAATAATCCACATATCCGCCAGGCCAGACCGCGTGGCTTGTAGGTCGGCTTGAGTTTGTGTTTCCTTTGAAACGCGAACAAAAACCGACACGCCAAACAGGAAGATGTTGGGTTTCGTCAGCCTTTCCTTTGGAAACGCAGTCTCAAGCCAAGTTACGGTCATTAATTTTTACCTAAATCACCGCCGTCAAAATTGATGTCGCCTCATCCGGCATATCAAATGCAGCTTTATCGCCGCCCAAATAATTATCCACGAGCCATTTTGCCGAGAGGTATTTTACCTCTGAAAACCCGGCGGTTTTGAGTATCTCTTCGAGTTCGGCTTCATAATAACGGCTCTTTATCGGCTCGCCCATCTCTGTAACGACTTTCTGTAACTGCTCGACAGAATTTTCAGGCACGCCGCCCGCTAAGACATAGCTTGGGCTGATGAAATCCATGACGATTTCGCTCCCTTTTGGATAAGCCCCCAATACATTGAGCGTCGATTTCACCGCTGCGTCAGTAAGATACATATGCACGCCGAGCCATGTGAAAAATGTCATGCTATCGGTCTTTACGCCGCCAAGCTTTAGTGCCTCCCCGAGCGTCTGATTTTCAAAATCAAAACTCACATAGCTTAGGTTATCTGGCACAGTGATCCCTGCGGCCTTCACCTGCTCTTTCTTCCAGGCTTGCGTCGAGGGATGGTCCACTTCAAATACATCTAAGACTTTAGTCAAATCCAAACAACGATAAGCCGTAGAGTCTAACCCAGCCCCCAGAATGACCAATTGTTTAAGCCCGCGCTCCCGTGCAATGGCGAGTTCTTCCTCGACAACGCGGCTTCGCATACACACCGACCCATCAATACGTCCCATGAAGATAGAAGCCGTCTCATCATCACTTAGCGCGCTGAAAACCTGTATCATTTTATCGATATAAACCTGCGCGGCCTGCAGGTTCTCCAAACCCGCTAAATCCAGCGCAAGATTATCACGCAATACTTTGGGCTCTGGCGCGGTATGGAAATGATGTCCCCTTTGCACAGCCGTTAAAAAGGCCGTCTGGCTTGGTTTTCCTTCAATCATAATCCATGCACTCCTTTGATCCAACGCTGTCACTTGTAGGTCGGCTTGAGTTTGCGTTTCCCTCGGAAACGGGGACGAAACCCGACGCGCCCAGCACTCAAATAAATGTTGGGTTTCGACAGCATTTCCTTTGGAAACACAGTCTCAATCCAACCTACGGTAATTAATAATCGACATAGCCTTTCGGCCCTACCGTATAGAGCAACTTATAATCTGGCTTTGTCAAATCAACGCCGCCCTTAAATTTCTCAACCAAATCGGGGTTCGCCACATAATGCCGCCCGAATGAAATGGCGTCACCTTTGCCTTGGTCCAGCGCTCTCGTTCCACGCTCTAAATCATAACTATCATTCAGAATAACAGGTCCGTCAAATTCGGCGGCGAGTGCAATATTGTCCACGCCCGCTTTCATACGGATGACGTGAAGATAGGCGACGCCCATGGGGTTTATGGCTTTGATTAAAGCACGGAATGTCTCTTCGGGATTGTCATCCGACAGATCGTTAAACGGGTTTCCGGGACAGATACGGATGCCGACTTTTCCCGCGCCCACCGCTTCCGTCATCGCCTCCAAAACATCCGTCACAAAGCGCAGGCGATTTTCTAAGCTCCCGCCATATTTATCGCCGCGTTTATTGGTGCCCGTTGAGAGGAACTGCGCGGGTAAATAGCCGCTCGTGCAATGAAGCTCGACTCCGTCGCATCCTGCGGCCATAGCGTTTTTCGCCGCCTGTCCAAAGTCAGTGATTGTTTGCGCAATCTCATCCGCCGTCATTTCTTCGGGCATATCATTAGGCTGCATGCCGGCGGCATCTGTATACATCTCGCCTTTGGCTTGAATGGCTGATGGCGCGAGGGTGCGGCTCCCCTCTGGCTTATTGTGATGACTTGCTACGCGGCCGCAATGCATGATCTGCATGACGATCTTGCCCCCTTTGGCATGGACGGCGTCGGTCACTAATTTCCAGCCCGCAATTTGCGCCTCTGTCACTATGCCCGGCGTGCGCACATAACCCTTCCCGTCAAAACTCGGATAAACCCCTTCGGTGATGATGAGGCCAGCGCCGGCGCGCTGGCCGTAATAGAGCGCGTTCATCTCGCTCGCGGCGTCGCCTTCGCCTGCGCGAGACCGCGTCATCGGCGCCATGAAAACACGGTTGGCGCAGTCAATGTCACCCAAGGTGATAGGATCAAAAAGTGTTGGCATCATCTTACTCTTTTGTCTGGCGTCATCGGACGCGAATTCTTGGAAAGGGATGTTCACCCCGCATCGTTTTTAAAAAGGCTTCGCGCGGTGCGGGCAAAGCGACTTCGGGGGTGACGCCATCTTTGGGCGGGTTTTTCCAAAAGCTTTCCCATGACGGAAATAGCTCATGATAAGCGCCCTCATATGAGTCGCGGTCCGGCCAGCGCATCTTGCTCTCTCCGACGGGCGGTTTGTTCAAATCTGTAGCATACCAATAACAGGGCAGCCGCCTGCGAAAGAACCACTCTTTCCCATTAGGGCCGTCCATGCGCTCATAATTATCCCAATAAATCATCTGCATAATGACCCATTCATCAGCTCCATTTTCGCGCGGCGTCTCATGTTCATTTTTGGAATAGACAATACCGTGGGCATGGTCTGGATCGTCAAATTCAATGACTTGATTGCCGATATGATGCGAGGTTCCCGTAAATTGCAAACGCAGCGTATCATCCAGCCAAGCTTTTAGCGCCTCGCGTCCCGTTGCCTTTCGGCTCACCCGAATATCCTCGGCGAAGAGGTTCACATGGGCGTCTAAATCGCGCATATCCAGCGTGAGGGAATATTTGCTCACCAATTGCCGAATAGCGTCGAGGGATTCCAGCCTTTCGATGCGGGCTTCGAGATCAGACATAGATTTCTCCAAATTCATGCGCAATATGTCATAAATATTACGCAATCATAGCAATTCTTTTGACTTTTATAGAGTTTTGCGTAATTTTAAACCATGTTTACTACGCAATTACACCATGTCTGAGCCAAACCCCCACCAATTTCGTAACGCCCTTGGGCAGTTTGCGACCGGCGTCACCATTGTTACCACAATTGACGAGGCGCAAAAACCCGTTGGCGTGACCGCGAGCAGTTTTAATTCTGTCTCGCTTGATCCGCCGCTCGTGCTTTGGTCACTCGCCAAGACGGCGCATTCTATGCCGGCCTATCAAAATTCGGGTGGGTTCAATGTTCATGTCCTGGCCAGTCATCAGAGCGATCTCTCCAATCAATTTGCGCGGCCTTCGGATGATAAGTTTCAGGGCGTAGAATGGGCTCCTTGCGATCAAGGCATGCCGCAACTCTCCGAATATGCGGCTCTGTTTCGGTGCAAGACGCATTTCCAATATGAAGGCGGCGACCATATTATTTTCGTGGGTGAAGTCATTGATTACCAAACCCATGATTTGCCTGTGCTCGTCTTTCACGGCGGGCGTTATGCAGACGCCAAGACCAAAGCCGCCCCCGCCGAGCCGCATGAGCTTGGCGTAGATTTAAATAGCGGACAATTCTCAGATGACTTCCTGCTCTATCTTTTATCGCGCGCACATTTCCAAACCAGCTATCCCACACGCAAAGCCTGCAACGCTATTGGTATGAGCGAGCCGGAATATTTCTGCCTCTCGCTTCTCGCCATGAGCGGCTCTCTCTCAGAAACGGACATCGTCTATCGTTTGGAACATACGGGACATCACCCTGATGATGAAATATTTGCGCGATTATTGCGCAAAGGCTGGATTGAGCGGGACGGCAAAGACATTCACATAAGCGATAGCGGGCGCGAAACTTTCATCAAACTTCTTGCCCATTCCAAGGCCCTCGAAGAACAGCTCCTCAAACATTTCACGGATGATGAACTGGCGGGGGCGAGTGCATTTTTGAAAAAGCTCATCGACATCACGGGATCAGATATCCCTGAACTTTGGTAAAAGGATTTACAGCATATGCTAAAAGATAAAGTCGCGCTCATTACGGGCGGAGGTCAAGGCGTCGGACAAGGCATAGCCCTGGCCCTCGCCAAGCAAGGCGCGCATATTGTCGTGACGGGGCGAACTTTGGAGAAATGCGAAACCACAGCAGAGCTATTGCGGGAGCGCGGCGTGAAAGCTCTCCCCCTTCGCTGTGATGTCAAATCCGCCGAGGATTTACAAAACACCGTCGACGCCACGATCAAAGAATTTGGCCGTCTGGATATCCTCGTCAATAACGCCCAAGAAGTCGCGCGGGCGCCGCTTCTGTATATTACTGATGAACAGTTCTCGGGCAATTTCGACTCCGGCCCGCTAGCCACATTTCGCTTGATGAAGATGGCATATCCGCATCTTAAAGAGACAAAGGGCAACGTCATCAATTTGTGCAGCTCGGCGATGAAGCGCTGGGACGTTGGCACTTACGGCGTCTATGCCGCCGTCAAAGCGGCCACGCAGCAGCTCACCCGCGCGGCGGCCAATGAATGGGGCAAGGACGGCATTCGCGTGAACGCCATCATGCCCCACGCCAAATCCCCTGCCCTTGCAGGATGGATAAAAGCCAACCCCGTTGAGGCGGAGCATTTCCAAGCCTCTATTCCGCTCGGCTATATAGGCGATTGCGAAGATGACATAGGCGCATTCGTCGCCATGATGTGCAGCGATGGCGGACGTTACCTCTCGGGCCAAACCATTGCGCTGGATGGCGGCCAAGCCTTTTTGGGATAACACTATGTTCAACTTAACCAAACGCACAGCACTGGTCACGGGCGCGGGACAAGGCATGGGCCTAGGCGTCGCGCAAGCTTTGGCCCGCGCTGGTGCCAAGGTTTACATCAACGACCTATACGAAGACCGCGCGATTAAAGCTGCGAAGAGCGTCGGCGACAATGCACAAGCCTTGCCAGGCGACATCACGAGCCCCGACATTCGCCAAAACTTCGCGGCGAAAATCCCAACCCTTGACATCCTCGTCCATAATGCGGGCGTCCCCGAAGGCATGTCAGGCAGTATCGCCCAAGCGGATAAGCTCACAGAGGCCGATTATCAAAAGCAAATGGATTTAAACCATCATGCCGTCCGCGCCCTCTGCAAACTTTTTGTGCCCGCCATGTGTGATCGCGGTCATGGCCGCGTCATGATCGTCACCTCAGAATCCCACCGCATGGGTATTGCCATGGGCCTGTCTCACTATGCGGCGGCCAAGGCGGCAACGCTCGGCTATATGCGCGCATTAGCGGCAGAAGTTGGCCGCAAAGGCGTTACGATTAATGCGCTCTCTTTGGGCGCGATGAATAATTTTGAAGGCCATGAACATTCGGCGAAAAACACCCTTATCGGACGCAGCGGCTCCCCCGAAGATGTCGGCGCAGCGGCGCTCTATCTTTGTAGTGATGAAGCTGGCTGGATGACGGGACAAACAATACCCCTAAATGGCGGAGCCTGCACAGCATGATAAATACGATATTTCCCTGGCTCGGCTTACTGGGCTTTGTCGGATTACTCGGCTTAGCCGGCCTGAAACACCCCGTGGATAAAAACCGAAAAGGCGGCGCGATACGCCTCTTAGGCCTATTAGGGTTTTTAGGCCTATCAGGTTTCTGGATCCCCGGCGCAGGCGCGGCAGGCGCATTAGGCGTGCTAGGATTATGGAACCACCAAACCCCGCGATATGCTAACTGGGCGAAATTGGGGTGGTTTGGCGTTTTGGGGTTAGGTGCCTTGGCCTATCATCTCTTATAAGCCGCTCCCCTAATCCAAGCTGACCAACAATATTTCACCCCCTACCTTTGTCATCCCAGCGAACGCTGGGATCTAACTGCAGAGAACTGTGTTGGTTGATAGATCTCACAGCGCAAATAGGTTTAATTAAGAACGAAAACCCTCAAGGAACATATATCAAACCCGGCTCGATAACATACCCATTTCCATTACCTACGATTTTTGCATGCATAACTAAGTCGCTAATTTCACCATCTAATGTCACGAGGTCCACCAAGACCTCCCAGCTATTACCTCGGCAAACACAAATCGATGTGTCCCATGACTTTGCTGACAAGGGGCCAATCTCATCGGGATAGTCTTCAATATTGCTTCGATTTATTCTTACAATCTCTTGATCCAATGCTTCTACAAACATTGGCTTTTTAATAGCCATCGCGCTGTCCAAGACAAAAGCTTCAGAGAGACTCTTCATGGCGGGACGCCATATTGAAGGAACAGGAAACTCCTTGTCTTTTTCTGTTGGAACACAAACCATACTTTACGGTTAAATTAATGCGAGCCTTAAGACAACACTGCTTGATTCAACTATCCGGCTGCCTGCCCAGTTATTTCGCCCAAAACACCACCTGTCTCATTGCAGGGGCATCCCACCCTCTGCCGGCCTAAGAAAACTCCAAGCCGTAAAAGCCGTGCCCCAATAATAGAGCTGTATCACAAGGTCACGCGGAACAGGGTTCAGACCAATATTGATGGAATAGAGAATATAGTTAGCGACGATGCCGCAGGTGCCGATAAATCCCAAAAGCCTATGGACCCGCAAATCATCACTATCACGCTTAAGGACCAAAACCATCAGGGATTGCCATATCAATAAGGTGGATAACAACATTAACACAGCCCCTATCTTCGCAGCCTCGCCCATTAACGGAGCCATTAAACTGTGGAAGCCAATCGCCAAAAGAGCGATAGGTACGAGTAAAGGGAAGGATTGTAATCTTTGGGTCTTTCCAATGGCGGACCGGCCGCGCATATAAAAGGCGAAAGCCAGAATTAGAGTTGATCCCAAAAATGGAATAGTCGCTGGAATTAACCAGCCCGCGCCCAAGTCCAACAATATATCCCCTATCGCGGCGCAAAAGAGACTCACGACGACCCATCGCCCTTCCGGCCGTTTTGGCGAAAAAAGAATGATGGCTAACCAGAAAATAATTGGAAGAGGTTTTACAACTGTAGAAAAATCAGTCATCCGAAGAAGACTATATTGCAGCGTGAGTATTAGGGTTATCCCAAAGCGAAAATAGTTATTTTGCAAGAGCCGCATAGGCAAAGAGTTTCACAGTTTCAATTAAAGTTCAATCATACTGAACCGCATGAATGTGGGCAAAGATATCATTTTTCGAAGCGTCCTTGCTTTGAGAGTTAATTCCAGCTCATGCAGCACCTTCTGAAAGACATTGATCTCTCCGTCTATAGCCAAGCGAAATTAAATGGGAGAGCAAGAGCTCTCAACGAGCGTCCCTGTAAGGCCCTCAACTACGAAAAACTAGCCGAGCGGTTCGACCAAAGTGTTGCAGCGCCCCATTGAACTCACAGTGCGGAGCGCACGTAAGAGTGAACCTCATATTTATGTGTAATATTTAAGTTCACAGCCTCAATCAATGCGCTCAAATGTATCGGGTGATGTTCCGTAAGAGAAAAATGAAATCTTGCCATCAGCAGATTGTCCGAAGGAAATCTTGCGGCTTCCATCTGCCTTGATAAATACGCCTTCCTGATTCTTACGCATATGGTAGGGATCTTCACCCAAAAACAAAATTCCGTTTTTGGCACTCACAATTTGAGGGCTGCTCTTTTTCCATGCCCCGCGTTCGAATTCTTCAGGGGTGCAACTCTGGCAGAAAACACCGTAATAATAAGTGCCTTCATATTTCGACAAGTCAATGAACGGATCAATTGTCGGTACAATTTCACTCTTAGGCATTTGTGCCGTATGATAGGCGTCAAGAATGATGTCATTGATTTTTCCATGAAGGCTGACACGTCCTCCGCCAGCTTCTGAGTTTCGGTTAGTTATGACGAAATAGCCCAAGTTGAGTTCAGGGATGACAATGAAACTGGTTCTAAAGCCTAGCATAGATCCGCCATGCCCGATGGAGCGAATAGGATGACGCCCTTGTTCATCTGCGGTAGGGCGCTCCATCAAGCCGCGTGTCATGCCGGGAAAATCAGGGTGAGGCCGAAATTGCGGTTTTAATAATGCACTATCTTGCGTGAGAACTTCCAACAGGAGGCCCATATCTGCCGGCGTTGCATCAATAGATGAGGCAGGCGGCGTCACATAAACTTCATAAGGCGCAATGCCATAGCCCTCATTTACAAAGCCATAACCTATGGCGAGATCACCGAAAACTTCGTCGGGGGCTTCGACATAAGACCGGGACATACCAAGAGGCTTGAACAAGGCCTCATCCATGGCCTGAGCATAATTTTTACCCGTCACTTTCTCTAAAACTAAACCGGCCAAAGTAGTGCCGTAGGTGTCATATCGATAATGTAATCCAGGCGGTGACGTCCGGCGAAGATTTCCATTAAATAGAAACTCTTCAAGACTCGGCCTTAAAGCTTTTCTCTCATCCAGAGTTTTTTCTAATTCCCATATATGACGATCAAGGCCTATCTGATCTAGCCCCGTTGTATGCGTGACAAGATGGCGGATTTTAACGGGCTCATTTGACTCGCTAGTATTCGGGATATTGGCAAAGGCAGGAATATATTGGCTAATATCATCATCCATGTCGATGACGCCTTGATCCGCCAAACGTACAAGAGCTTGCAATGTTAGAGCTTTCGAAACCGAGCCAATTCGAAATAGAGTTTTATCGGGAGAGACTTTTATGTTTTCGTCCAAGTTAGCAAAGCCGTACCCGCGCTTTAAAACTGTCTTTCCGTTTTTAACAATGACAATCGCGGCGCCCGGAATGTGCTCCTCTTCCATTACACGAGCCGTCACCTCATCAATTTTGCGGGCCAGATTATCCATCTGCACATTGGGCGATTCAGCCGTGATAATCGGCGGACTTTCAACATTTAACTGGCCGGAGCATGCCGACAGAGCTATAAAAATCGGTAGAATATGTGAAATGCTAATTCGAATTTTCATGGTCTTTCCTTTATCCTGGTTATCAGCTCTTGGTAAATCAGAGATATCTACTAGCGCCACTCACTATCCGTGCACGGTAGCTAAAATACGTATAAACGGTAGCGTTGGCGTCTTTATAAGGGCATATATTTTTCATGCGGTGGTTGGTTTTCAGTTTGAGTTTAATATGTGTGAGCCTTCTCGCTGTCTCTATTTTAAGAATCGGGGACACACGCCGCGGTTTTATTGAATTTTCGGATAATCAGGTTTTTATCTGCAAGGCAGATAATAACGCCCAAACTGTTCCGGCTATAAATGACCCGTCTTGCCAAAAAATGATGAGTCACGATATTAATCCACATCACCGCCAAATCTGGGTCCTTGGAAAAATATCAGACCCGCGCCCCTTTCTGGAGAACGGCACACCCATCGGGCTCTATGTCTCGGCCAAAGCATCAAGCACCATCTATCTTAATGGAAAACGGATGGGGCAAAATGGCAAACCCGGATTTGATAGAAAGCATGAAATAGAAGGCCAGCTTGATAATAGCTTATATGTACCACGCCGTTGGCTGAATGATGGCGATAATGAGATTGCTATATTGATGTCGGGGCATCACAGCGTCATCCCCTCCGCGTCGTCAATCCTAACAATAGCTTTTGGTGAGTATCGCGCCCCCCCATTTCATGGCGGCACACGCTATTGGATTTCAACACTGACCTTTGGGGCCTTCTTAATTGGCGCTATTTATTTTGGAACAACGGCCCTTCTAGGATATGAGAAATGGCTTTCAATTACCCTTAGCCTCGCCTCTCTTTTTGCAGCGCTACAACTATTAAGTGAAGTGACCCGCGGCCTATGGGCTTACCCTTATTCTTTTCATGATATCAGATTAATCCTCATTTCTACGTTTTCGGCCGGTGTTGGGTTGGTTCTCGCTATTCATAGTTTCAAGAGATTTGAAGTTAATCACGGGTACAAAATAATATTTATGTGCCTCGCTATTATGTTCATTGGTTTATTTGTAATCCCAAGCTTTGATGGGCGCGCGACTTGGATGATGTTTGTACCAATCGCCGCTGCGAGTATCGTTTCATTGTCAGCTTTGAAATCGCATGGAAAAATCGCACCGCGATATGCCTTAGCCTTTATATCTTTTGCTGCCCTTATCTTGATTAACCCTCGCCAGTTCTTAGACATGTTTTACTACATTACGCTGGCGGCATTATTTATATATTTTTTCATCCAGCAGGCTTTCGATATTCGCGCAGCAATCCGCAATCAGGAGAAAGCCGAAGCCAGCAGATCACAGCTTGAAGCGGCCTTGGAAAAAATATCCAACCCTGCTCCTAGATACCTCGTAGTTAACAGTGCTGGTCGACAGGAGCGGCTGGACATGTATGATATTTTAGTCTTATCGCGCGCCGAAGATTACGTCTCCATTCGCATGAAAGATGGGCGTGAAATTTTACACCGGGCCTCTCTTAAGACACTTCAGAAGAAACTCCCAGCCTGCTTTATTATTGTCCATCGTTCTCATATAATTAACGCCAATTTCGTCGTAAACCTCAAGCGTCTCGCTTCAGGAGTCGGTGAACTCTCGTTGGTTGATAATTTCAGTGTACCCGTAAGTCGGAGGGTTATGCCTCAACTCAGAAAATCTTTGAGTTCTGCAACGTTATAACTCCAAATAATTTACACTAAGATCCGCTTGAGATTTTCTGAGTTCTCCCTAAGGGGTTTAGCCGACGTCAGGTTGGAGAACATAAATTCAAAAAATTAGCCGATCATCTTACGTCCGTTTTGGGGTGTGAATTTTGATGAATTCTGCCATTTCTTACCGCGCTTTAGGCGTTTACTCTAGCTCATGCAGTTCGTAAATTTTTTCAATTGTAGCCATATCGCCAGCCATGAATTCGTGGAACATGACGTCCATGCTTTGGCTCGGCCCGCAGACATTGCAGTCTCTTACACAGGCGCGCAGAAGCGCTTCGATGACATCTGTCCAATAATCCAGCACCCATCTGGGGTAGACGGATGTTCGCAGGATACGATGCCCATCGGCGATCATGGTTGAAATTGACTGTATCACGGCGACGGGGTCGCGGTCGTTCATTACGGCTAAGCCAGAAAGGGTCGCCTATATTTTTCAGAGTTGAATTAACGCAACGCGGTATCCGTCAGGGTCCGCGATATGGGCTAAGGAATAGACTTTACCGGTTTCTGACGGCGTCATTGAAAGCTCCCCTGCGGGCCGTAATATTTTAGCGCCTTGTTCTTTCAGGAGAGTAATTTTGTCACGCTCTTTTGTAACTCTAAGACAACCTCTGCTTCAAACCACGGGTTGCGTTTAAGCCATCTGTTATTTCGCGGGCTTGGATGTGGCATGACGAGTCTCGACGGCATATAGGTTTTCCATCTTGATACACGTTCAGTAAGGGTAACTTTTTCGCCGTCATTGATATGCCAATTAATGGCGTATTGCCCAATGATAAGTGTGAGTTCGACGTTATTTAAATGGCCAAGTAAGGGATTACGCCAGGCTTTTGCGCATTCGGGCCGCGGAGGGAGGTCTCCGCTCTTCCCCGTGCCGGGGAAGCAAAACCCCATTGGTAAAATGGCGACGTTGTCTGGATCGTAAAACGCGTCTTCTGTAATGCCCATCCAGCGTCTTAATCTAACGCCGGATGGATCATCAAAGGGAAGGCCTTTTTCATGGGTAATACGGCCCGGGGCTTGTCCGGCTATCAATATCTTTGATTGCGTCGAGCCCTGTAAAATAGGTCTTGGGCCCAAGGGGAGGTCTTTACATATTGTGCAAGCTCTAACGTCTTCCAAGAGTACGGATAGAAATTTAGAACTAGACATAAGTCCTCCAAGGCTTGTTACAATACGCTCTGGGCGCCGATTACAAGTACAGCGAGCCAAGAAACGAGATAAACAGGTGTTCTTAAATACGGAATGCCAAGAATATATACTGCGGCATGTACAAGACGGGCGACGAAGAAAATCATGGCCCATTGAGCCGCAATCGGTTCGATACTAGCATCTGCTTTAGCAAAGTAAGCTGCAGCTAAAACGACGGCAATAAAGGCTGGCATCGTTTCAACCATGTTAAGGTGGGCACGCTGCGCGCGTTGAGCCCATAATGGAGGTTCGGGTTGTTTGGCCGGAAACCCTTCCGGGTAGTTGTTTAAAAAAGTTGGGAGTCCCCAAGTAAATAGACGCGCAACGATATAGGGTGTCCATAAGAGAATTGTTAGTAATCCGCTCAAGGCTAGATAATGATATGCTGTTTCCATGATAGTTTCCTATTTAGAGGTAAGGGGCTGAACGCTGTCCAGCCCCAGATTATAGACCTAAAGGTCTGTTGCTGACGTGTGCTGGATTTTCGTCCAGTTCTTCTCTGCTTTTGAAATCGTTCCAGATTGATCTTTTTGATACATACGGAATATCTCTTCGTTTAAGAAAAGATAAAGTTTACCGTCAACGATAGATGCAAATTGGGGATCGCCGTCGAATTTTTTACCGACTGACACGCCAAATGTACAAAAGCCGCCATGTTGAGCTACATATTGAGACGGCGCTTTTTTGAAAGTTTTCAGATTATCTTTGGAATCGAAGTAGTAAGCGACGCCGTCATGAACGGCCGTGTATTTAGCCGCGCCGTCAATGCGGTTGCCGAGGTCCAAAAATGCGACAGGGTCAACGCCTTGCAACGCTAGAGGCGCGCCGGCCGCAGTAAGACCTGGCGCTGTATTATATTCATCCGCTGCAAAAGCGGCTGACTGCGCACTGATGGTCATCAGTGCGATTGAAGAGAGTGTAATTAATTTTTTCATTGCTATGTTCCTTTTTTTGTTAGCAAAAGGAATATGCTGATCGCAGGACGATTAATCAATTAACATGGCGGAATTAGGCATAAACTGCAAAGCTAATGAGACAATCTGCATCAATGAGTGCTTTTTTGCCTGTACTCAGTTGGCGAAAAACCAAATTGGCTAGAAAAGGCACGTGTAAAAGCTGCTGCTGATTTGTAACCCGACTCACTTGCAATTTGCTGAATGTTGACATTCGATGTGTCCAGAAGCTTTAAAGACTTTTGAAGGCGCCATTCAGATAAATAAGCCATAGGGCCCATGCTTAGAAGTTCTTTGAAACGATGTGCAAATCGGCTCCGCGACATTCCCACTTCGGAGGCAAGCCTCTCCACTGTCCAGCCATCATTTGGCATCGCATGAATTAATGAAATGGCTTGACTGATTTTTTGATCCGTAAAGGCATTCATGATTTTGCTATAGGCTTCATTCTCGGCCAAATTAACACGCAGGATTTCAATGAACATAATCTCTGATAACCGCGTCACGGATGCCATTGTACCATCCTTCTTTGAAAACACTTGTTGTAATAAAATACGCATCACATCATCTAGCATTGAATTAGCTGCGCGCCGTGAAGGCGTAACAACGAAATAATCGGGAAGTGATCTTAGCAGAGGATGGTCAGCCCCTTCGCGGAATGAAAAATGTCCGCAAATAAGTTTCGTTTTCTTATGCTCGAACCCTTCGCCAACGGCTAGAAACCCACTTCCGTCATAGCCGACGTCGGATAGCACTGTTTCAAGAGGAGGCGCTGTATCACATGGCGAGTCTGAGAGGATATGAGAACGGCCATGGGGAATAAGAATAAGATCACCCGGACCTAGGATAAGAGATTCACCCGATGAAGGCTGAACATGTAATTGACCCTGAACGACATAATGGAAACGGGCGGCTTGCTGATAATCAGGAACAGTGACGCCCCACTTACCCCCAAAAGACGTTTGGAAATAAAATACTCCGCGCATGTTGAGAGTATCTAAAATGTCACTCAGTAGATCCATTATTGATTATTACTTTCAATGCTCATGTCTATACAAGTGTAATGTAGCTCAGAAATCACTCGAGATTAATAGCTAGTCGTCTCAACGGCTATACCTATAGTCTTATTTTACAATATTGCCGTGCCAATTTTCACCAATGTAATTTGCCCCATTTGTTTGGACATAACTTTGCACAACCATTATTCGTCAGTCATATCTATGAACGATGCGTAGTTACAAACACCCACTGTATTTAAAGTGGCGTCAAACTTGCCAGCGACTTCCTAAAGCGCGCGCAAAGACCCGTCACAGACGATGTCGACTTTATGGTCGGTTTATTCCCCTGCCCGCTTGGGCGAGTCCCAAGCAACGATAACCCAGAAAAGAATAGGAAGGGTTTCAAAAAAGTCAAAAACCTCATTGCCCGAAATAGGCTATAAAGCGCTGCTAGACTGAGGGTTATTCCGAAACGGAAATAGTTGTTTTGCAAGAGGTGCATGGGTGGAGGGTTTCATGGATTCGGCGAGAACTCAATGATATTGAGGCGGCTATATGTGAGCGACAGTCGCTTTTTTCACATCGGCGTCGGGACCGAAATTCTAAGGTTCATTGCCGCTTCGGGATGGGAGTCCAACGGGTCGTCGCAAGAGATAATATTTATGTCTTGGTATCAGCCACAATCCTCTTCTGGCGAAACTTTTTGTCTACATATTTGTTGATAGAGGGATAGCTTTAGCCGTTAACTCAATCATTTTATTTTTCCTTAAGTCGGGAAAGCCGCTCGTTAATAAGAACGTAATAAGATAGTTAAGTTGATTAAGCGCGAGTATCGTCATCAGCATCGCCGCAACAGACGCATTCTGGGATTCGAGACCAGGCAAGGTAAGCGCAACGCTTATGAAGACCATTTCACCGCCTATGGGTGACTTCCTTGCAATGGAAAATACCACCATAAAGATGAACCATGCGGATAAGGGGGTCCCTGGTATGGCTAAGTTCCATTGCGCAATCATAATGGCCGCGATCAGAAGCGAACGCAGGAGGAACACGCCAGCTACCTTCGCGCCATTGCCATAAGGAAGGTTGGAGATTTTTTTAAAGAATATGACTGTGCCGGAGCAGACCAAGACACAGATAAGCCCGACAATAACTACCAGCGCGGGGGAGGCCTGAGCTATGTTTTGCAGCGTTTCGGATTGACCGAAAACCACGGCTACCCCCGCCAAGATGATAACCCAAAGATTGGCCACAAAGGTTCTGAGCAATGCAAGGTCTTTGATGATGATGGCGGCGCGCTTGACGTTTAGGCCCGCTTTCTCTGACAATTCATGGATCAAATAGGCTTCACCGGAATAAGCCAAGACGGCTTTGTTCATCACATGTTTACGCGCAAACACCTTAAAGGGCGCGGCGATTTTATTTTCCGTCACAATCTTAAAGGCGGACCGTTCAGCCCAAATTGGCAAGAGAAGAACAGCTATTGAAAGTCCATAAAATAATGGGGAACTTGGAAGCGCCGCCATAATTTCGGCCCATCCAATTTGAGAGAGTTTATAAAATAAATATAAGACTATCCCGATGACAATTGCTCCGCGCATATATGATTTTGCGCTCTTGTTAAGCTTTAAAGCCTTAAGCGGGTGTTGGAGAAAATTGGTCATAAGATAGTTTTCTAAGCTTGTAAGGCGCCCATAGCGCCGTATGGAATGAGCCTAAAATAAGGAGCTCATGAGGACGCCTATCGCCTCAAATAAAGAGGTAAGAATGATGCTCTGGGTTAGGATTTCACCATCGATCAGATAGTCATTGCGCTGGGGTCGAAGTATGAACATGGGCCTATTCTTTTCCTTTGGAGTAATGGAGTAGACGTTCAGCCATGGGGCTGAGCGTCTACTCCAAAAGGTTAGGCTGTCGTGACGACAGGGAAATCAATCGCCGTTTGGGCCACGTGATTAATATAATTGGTGAAAATATTTGCGGCGACTTGCGCCGTGACTTCGGCGATCGCGCCGTCATCATAACCCGCAGCTCTTACTGCAGCGATATCTTCATCTGAAACAAGGCCGCGCTTTTCATTAATGGTGGCCGCAAATGTGAGCAAAGCTGCAAGGCCTGCATCTGAAGACGTTCCTTGGAGACGTTTGTCAATCTCTGCTTGCTCTACCTTTAAGGATTGTGAAATCGCGCTATGGGCGGAGGCACAATAATCACAGCTATTGGATCCGGCCACAGTCAGAGCGATAGCTTCGCGTGTTTTGGGATCAAAGGAGCCTTTGGACAGCGCATCTCCTAAGCCTAAAAAGGCATCCAAAACAGCGGGTTGATTTGCCATAACTTTGGTAAGATTTGGCACAATGCCCATACCAGATTTAACAGCGCTGAGGAGTTCAGCTGCGCGGCCAGTTGCGGCCTCAGGCTCTACTAAGTTTAAACGTGACATAAAATGTCCTTTCTTTTATTTGACCAATCGGTCAATTATTAGCTAAGTTTTGACCTACTCAGAGGTAGGAACAATTCCTAGATAATGTTTTTATCCAAATGGTCAAGAATAATGTAATCACGTATTCGTGAGCCGTAATATAAAAACAACGAAGGCTCTGACTCTACCCCTTCAATGCCTCTAAGGAAAAGCACTGTGATGTATTTCATTGCGGTTAGGAGGAGAAAATTTAAATCCGAAATTTCGCCCTCGCAACATCGGTCTCTAAATGGGGAGTTCAGCGCCAAGCACCATATGCCGGCCTCTGGCGCACAAAGCCTCACTGTGGATTAAAGTCAGGCATAAGACTACGCCCTCTTCAAAGACAATTTAACTTAGACTTAGACTTCGACCTTCACCGGAAACGCATCATAATAAAAGCTAAAGCGTTCCCTAATCTCCTCCGGCGAGACGCCGAAATGTTCTTTGAGGTGATAGCGTACGCGGCCATATTTTCCGCGGGGATGGGCTTTGATGAAATCTGCCATTTCTTGCCGTGCTTTGGGCGTTAACTCTAGCTCATGCAGTTCGTAAATCTTCTCGACCGTGGCCATATCGCCCGCCATGAATTCGTGGAACATGACGTCCATGCTTTGCTTGGGGCCCCAGACATGACGGTCGCGCACATTAGCGCGCAGCAAGGCTTCGATGCGGTCTGTCCAATAGTCCAGCACCCATTTAGGGTCGACAGATGTTCGCAGGATACGATGTCCATAGGCAATCATCGTCGAGATTGATTGTATCACGGCCACGGGGTCGCGGTGGGTCATTATGGCTGTGGCGTCGGGCATGACGGATTTAAGCGCGGGGAGTTGTTCTGGGTTCTGCACGCATTTAAGCACCCAGCTTTTATAATTTCCATCCGCATCAGCGCCGCGCTCAATTTGCAGCAGCTTGAGCACTTTAACCATATATTCGTAATGGGGCGTTTGGTCTTTGCCGAAATAATAATCGCGATAGCCCGGCACCATTGAGGTCCACTCAAATTGGTTACACCCGAAATCAAATGTCATTAATTCGAGTTCTTCATGGATATGATCTGGGTTCATCGGATGCATGGCGGCGAGGTCTGGCCCCATAATTTGCATCCCTGACCACCTTGCGCTGCAGCGCAAATAACGCGGATCATTATGGGTTAGGCTATCTCCGCTTTTGAGAAAGCGCGTCAGGCTTCGCGCGCCAAATTTAAGTTTTGCGCTCGCCTTTTCTTTACCAGGAGCATGAAAAGGTTCTTGCGCCACCCATAGTGGCAGGGATTGGAAGCGTGAATCCGCCGCCAGAAGATTGACTAAATGCGTTGTGCCAGAGCGCGGCAGGCCAGACACTGAGAGCGGCTTTGTAAGCTTTGTGGCGGCGAGTTCCGGCGTCTTTTTAACGCGGTCTTGAATAATCAGGTGATTACTCGCGCAGCGCACAAGGTCTTTGAAACATTGCTGCTCTCCGACTCCTGACAGGCCGCTATCGCCTGCATAGTCATCCAGCAATACTTGCAGGGCCTGGCGAAAACTCTCATTGCCAAAATCAGATAGGCCTGTGGCCTCGCGGGCCGCAGATAATACAGCCTCTTGGGTGAACTCTGTTGCGCCTTTCTTGGCCCCGCCTAAGGCGAGCTTTTGCAGGAAGGTCAGCTTGGGGTCGGCCAAATCATCAAAGACAATATCATCTGGCTTTTGTTTTGCGCGGGCCATGCACGCCCTCCTATAATCCGAATATGCGTTTCATAAAGCCCAGCTGAAGCGCTTTGCTTTTCTTATCAGCCTCAGGATTATTCCCGACCGTATAGCCCTTGCCGAGGCAGCCACCTGCCAGCTCACCCAGCCCTGCACGAACCATGGCGCGCTGCGGCCTTGTCATTTCGGGCGCCGGTTGAAACCGGCCTGATTTTCCGTCAACGAGGAAGGTTCCGTTGTCATCAAAGGAGAATTTGCAGCCGCTGACGAAGCCGCCGTCAAATGTCGTTATGGGGTCTGCATTTTCCCAGGCATGTCCCGCGCCCGCTATGACGTGGCTTTCGACCTCACTCCCGCCAGCTTCGATATCTTTATAGACGATTTGGCACAGGGCTGGATCCACGGAATTGTCTGCGTCCCCGTGAATAGCCAGATAAGGCGCGCCTGTCGTGCCCGTGTGGCCCAGCGTTTGATGGCAAGGCCCGTAAATATCCATATGCAGCGCGAAAGGCGGCACGTCAGGGGCCATGATATCTTTGAGGCGGTCATCAAGAACATAACGCGTAGCCATGCCGCCATAGCTGTAACCCGTGACGCCGATTTTAGCGGCATCAATGGCGGGATGAGAGCCCGCAATTTTCAGCGCAGAATAGGCGTCTGACATGACGTCGACCTCTGTCGAAATCATAGTCTTCATCACATAAGGCGTATCTTTGGTAACGCCGCGCGGTTCGTAATAATCCACCACAAACCCCGCTATGCCGTTCTGGGCGAAGAGTTTGGCATAGTCCATTTCTCGGCCCTCTTTTATCCCGCCCGACCCATGCAAGATAACAATCGCGGGCACGGGGTTATCCGCGCTTGCCCCCTTTGGCAAAACAAGCGTGGCTTTACCCGTATGTGTTTCGAGCGCGTCATAGCCGTTCAGAATACGCGAGAAATCATAGGGGCTTTTGATAGGGTAATAAATCACGCCAGCATCATCCGCGTTTAGCTTTGATTGCGGCGAGGGGTAATCTGGGAATGGCGGCAGGGGTAGTTCTTTAGGGGCGTCTGCATTTTCCAAACTGCTATCCAGGGTAGCTTCTATGCCAGATTCCAAACCTTTATCCAGCGCGGCTTCGCAACCAGCTAGCAAAATTACAGTGCATAAAAGATAGCGCATTTTCATATCAGTCTCCTATTATACCTCGGCCGATGCCGGAGGATTTGGGCGGGCGAGGAACATATAGAGCGACGGCAAGAGCGAGCAGATCGCGACCATGAGATAGATGCCGTTTGCGCTTCCGCCTTCTAAAATCTGCCCAGCTATCTTCCCGCCAAAGATCATTGAAATTCCAAAGGCCATAGGAACTAAAACAACGAGTTTGTTGGATATATCAAAGCGCACAATTGCGGCAGTTTGGTAAAGACAGCCCAAGGTAAAGCCAAATTCCCAGACCCAGCTGGAGATCATATAGGCCGTAAAGCTCTTTGCGGTGAAGAGGCCGATAACGCCCAGCATCAGAATTGCGAAAGCAACCAAATGCGGCAAGCGCAATCCCGCTCTTGCGCCAATGACAGCGCCTATAGCCCCTGCAGCGCCGCCAAGCCATTTTAAAACGCCAAACATAAGACCATTTTGTTCAGGCGTCGGGCCGAAGTCTTGCGCGATAACATAGAGAAAGAAAAACAGGCCCACATTTGCGAGCAGATAAACCGTGAATATGGCAAGCACAGCCCAAGCTGGGCCGGCTTGCGCCCAATTGGGAAACCCTTTTAATTGCGCCGCGACAGGCGACGAACTGCTTTTGGGAAAGGCAAATGCGCCAAGCCCTAAGAGAAGCGCAAATAGAGCCAGCCCCACCATAGCGCCAGAAAAGCCTGCCCTTGCGATAAATAGGATAGGCAAAAGCATGAGAAAGACACCAATCGACACTAACTCCACGGATAGCCGTGTCCCATATGCGCGTTCGGGGTCAGGCATATCGGCGAGCACCCGCATGGCCAAGGCAATCGCCAAAGCGCAGAAGAAGCCAAAACCCGCAAAGCCCGCATAAAGCGTTGTGCCGTTAAGCTGTGTGGCTAAGAGGAATGAGGCGATGACAGCGGCGACAATTGCAAAAGCGGCCACCCGCCAATTCACGCGCTCGACCCAAAGCGGGCCCGTCAATGTCCCCGCCAGATAGCCAATGCCTGCCGTCAATGACAATGTTCCTAATTGCGCGGGGCTTAGGTCGAAAGCCTCGCCAGCTGCGCCCAGTAAAATGGGCATAGTGTTAAACACTAATCCGCCAATGGCCGACACCATCGACACAGCAATGATGACCAGAAATGTATTTTTCATGAAACCGCTTTTCGCGTTTTTAAAAGCGCCCAACCTAAGGCGATGCCAATGGTCAACACGAAAAATGAAGCCCCGACATGAAACCAAAAAAGTTTAGCATCGCCGCCATTTCTACCCGCCATAATCGCGGGCACGAAAAGGAAAATGAGCAGGCCTCTTAACGTAAAAATAAAGGCAAATAGCCAGAGGATAGCCCGAATGATTTTATTTCGCGTTTTCTTCGCCTTTAAAGATAAGACGGCTAAGCCGCCCAACAGGGCAGCGATAGCTAAAGTCAGCGTGGGGCCGTAAAGTGTTTTATCCGCAATTGACTGTACAACATCTGGGGGCGCGCCTAAAAACTTGACGGCCTCTGGCCCCATCAAAAGACCGACAACATGTAAAAGCGCGCCCGCGATTAAAGCCAGCGCGGCATAATTGAAGAGCGTTGCCGCTCTCACCTTAATAGACTCGGGCGGGGTTGGGTGGATTGGGCGAGCCAAGCATTTCACGGTGACTTGGCGGCTGTTTTCCGTTTCCATCTTTCATCTTGTAACGATCTTTGGCGACTTCTGCCCCGACCAATGTATGGCCGCTAATCTCTTGCGCCTTGGGGTCAGTGGCAATGGCGTGCAGGATATGTCCTGTAAATTGCGGCGTCTCTGCCATGGCGATGAAGTCTTTATATTGCTCAGGGTGCACCTCTGCGGCGATCAACGCGCGCTCTGTCAAAAGCGGGCCCATCCAGATTGAGACGGCCTGCACATTAAAGTCTTCCAGATCGACAGCCATATCATGGGCCAGCTTATCCAAACCCGCTTTCTGCGCGCCATAAGCGGGGCCGTGCATATAGCAGCTCGCGCCAAAGGAGGATCCCATGCCAATCAAGCCGCGCTTTTGCTTGGCCATAATCTTGGCCGCATGCCAGCTCGCGACATAGGCA
The DNA here is from genome assembly GCA_039977295.1 of Hellea sp. Classification (GTDB taxonomy): domain Bacteria; phylum Pseudomonadota; class Alphaproteobacteria; order Caulobacterales; family Maricaulaceae; genus Hellea. The sequence continues at coordinate 566,936 of JBDWDN010000009.1, forward strand.
GAGCGTAGCCCAACATCGAGAATTTTAGAGGCGTCGAGCTCCTTCTCCCAAAACGGCTTTTGCTCGATCAATTGGTGATGAATATAGGCAGCATTATTCATCAGAATATCGACCTGTCCTTGCTCATCCATGACTTGCTCAAAAAGTTGCGCGACTTGCGCGTCATCTGCGCTATCGCAAATAACGCCAATGCCTGTCCCGCCAACATCGCTACAGGCTTGCGCTGTCTCCTCGACAGTCCCTGGCAGGGGCGTGCCGTCCCAGCCTTTAGCCTTGCCAACTTTTTTCGTGCGGCCCGTCACATAAACTGTCATGCCTTTCTCAGCGAGGCCAAGAGCAATGCCCTTACCCGCGCCGCGGCTAGCGCCTGTGACAATAGCGACTTTTGGCGCTGCTTTTGAATCTGGCATAATATTCCCCATCATTGGTCGCTATTGTGTTTAAAGGATAAGTAGCAGACACAACAGAATGCGCAATATTTTTGTCACTATTTTACGTATTCCAAGCTATTTAGCGTCAATTACCTTGATTTTGCGTAGTATTTCAGGGATTAACGAACGAAATCTAACAGGCAAGCACGCTCATGACACCTAATGATAAGAACTGGCATTCAGATATTGAAGCCCCTTTAAAAGCCGCGTCAGCCGATGATATCTCTTGGTCATCATCCGCCGATGTCATCGTCGTCGGTCTTGGCGGCGCAGGCGTTGCGGCGGCGCTGCAATCGCTTGAAAATGGACTCTCCGTGACCGCCATTGACCGCTTTGAAGGCGGCGGCGCAACAAAGGCGAGCGGCGGCGTAATTTATGCGGGCGGCGGAACCAGCACACAAACTGAAGCGGGCGTTGAAGATACGCCTGAGAACATGTTTAACTATCTCAAGCTCGAGACTGAGGGCATTATTTCCGATGAGACTTTGCGAGATTTTTGCGAAAAAAGCGCGCCGACAATTGAGTGGATAAAAGGGCATGGCGTAGATTTACGCGGGACGCTTTGGCCGCATAAAACCTCCTATCCTGCGCCGCAATATTTTCTCTATCACAGCGATAATAGTCTGGTGCCGAGTTATAAAAAACATGCGCATCCTGCCGCGCGGGGCCACCGCGGATATGTCCCGATTAAACAAGGCGCAAAAGCCACCAACCTTGGCGGCTCTATTTTTGATCCCTTAAGGGTCAGCGCAGAAGCCAAGGGTTTAAACGTTTTGCCCTATACCGAAGTTAGACAAATCATCACGGATGATACGGGCGCCATCATCGGCGTGAAAGCCTTGCAATTTGCGGATAGTGAAACATTGGAGGCTTACAAGTCCCTTCGCGCGAAAGCCAATAAGCTTTTCGCTATGTTCCCTCCGATTATTCCGGGGTCCAAATTTTTCTTCAAACGCGCCATGGGGCATTTGGATAAAGCTAAAGCCTTAGCTCAAACACGAAACGAGATATTCATCCGGGCGCATAAGGGTGTTGTCCTCTCGGCGGGCGGCTTTATCTTTAACTCTAAAATGGTGGGTCATTACGCGCCCAAATATACGGCCGGTTACCCGCTTGGCACAGAGGGTGATAATGGGGCAGGCATTCGCCTTGGCCAAAGCGTCGGCGGCGCTGCGGAGAATATGGACCGCATCACGGCTTGGCGTTTTATAAATCCGCCTATCTCTTTTGCGCGCGGTATGATCGTCAATGAAAATGGTGAGCGGTTTATAAATGAGATGGTTTATGGCGCGACTTTAGGTGTTGCGATGACGGAACATCATACTGGCCGCGCCTGGATGATCCTTGATAAGGCTCTGATTAAACAAGCGCTGGATGATGTGAAAGGCGACAAAGCATTGGCGTTTCAGCGCGCCCTCGCGAAACTCAATTCATATTTCGGCGCAAAAAAAGCCAAATCCGCGAAAGACCTCGCCGCCTTAATCGGCGTTGACGGCGCTAATCTTGAAACGCAGCTTACCGCCTATAATAAAATGGCGCGCGGCGAGATGGATGACCCGTTTGAGAAAACCCAAGATGACATTGCCGAGATTGACGCTTCTCAGATCGTCGCCATCGATATCGGTCTCGCGGCGAAGCTTTTCCCCTGCCCGACTTTAACGCTGGGCGGGCTCAAAGTTGATGAAGCGACAGGCGGCGTCTTAGCAGATGACGGCACAGCCATTACGGGGCTTTACGCCGCTGGCCGTAACGCCATTGGTGTCGCGTCATGGAATTATATTAGCGGCTTATCGATTGCCGATTGCGTTTATTCGGGGCGGCGCGCGGCGCAGGCTCTCACTGACAATCAAACATAGTTCTGGATGTAATTATCATAGCTCGCCCTAATGGCGACCTCATCTAATCCAAAATCTTCTAGGCTATATTTATGCGCGGCGCGGTGCTCACGACGATTAGCCTCTATCCAGTCTTCCATACCGTTTTTAATCTCACGCCCTAAGGCAATACCTGCAGCGGCGAGCACCCTCATACCTTCATCGCTGGGGCTTTCGAGCAGGTTTTTATAATTCACGTCAATAAAGCGGCTCGCATCCGCCCCTGCCCTGATCGCCATGAAATTATCGAGCCAATCTTTCAGGCGGGCCATCCAATACCCCCCAATATCATCCTTAGAAATACCGTCCGAGCCCATTTTATAAAGGCTGGCTTCCATGCTGCAATAAGACGGTATCGTCGAAACAGGATCGCGATGCGTCATCACAATTTTCGCCTCAGGGAAAACATCTAAAACCGTCTGCAGCCCCATTAAATGCCCCGGCGTTTTTAAGACCCAGCTCTTATTCTTTCCGCCCTCCAAACGACGTGAAGGATCTTGCCATTGAAGGGATTTCAGGATTTCAATCAGGTCATCATAGGCGTTGCGCGGATTTTGCTCTGATAACCACGCCGCATAATCTGGCACGAAATAAGTGCTCTCAATCATTGAGCTTGAAAAAAGCTGTCCAAGAATAATGACCTCTTCATCAGGCTGCTCAATATCCATGGGATGGATAGACATAAGCTCTGGGATTTTTTCGAGCATGTAAGCCAGAACACCCCTCGCAGCTTCGCGCCGAGGCTCAGGCTCCCCGCGGGTTTCGCCCTCCAGCGGAACATAATTTTGCGTCTCATACCAGCGAACGCCCGTGAGGTTAGGCGCAGCAGCGAGCATGCGGTGGAGCATTGTGCTCCCCGTGCGCGGCAATCCCGTGAGCACTGCCGCCACCGTGACCTCTTCGTCCAATATTTCAGGATTATCCTTGATAAGCTGCACATGGCGCAATCGATTGACGAGGTTTGATACAATCATATGCTGCGCGCCGTAAACGCCTTCAGCGCTCAACCGAGCTTGGCTATTTAGGGACGGAATAAGCGCGTCAATATTGGCAAAGAACCATGTATCGCCGAAATCACTTAGCCCCGTTTGTTCAATGGCCTGCGCCGTTAAAACCTCTCGATTTGGAACTGTCATAATGTCTTCCTGCGTTTTTATTCCTTACAATTACTACGCAATCCAAGACAATTTGAAAGATTTTTATTTATATTCGTAAATAACTACGCTACAGATTACGCATGTTACTCAAAGATAAGACTATCATTATTAGCGGCGTCGGACCTGGAATGGGGCAGAGCATGGCAAAAATTGCCGCCGCCGAAGGGGCCAAAGTTGGGCTTGGGGCGCGCAATCAAGATTTTATCGATGATGTCGCTAAAGAGATCAAAGCCGCAGGCGGACAGGCCATCGCGCTATCCACCGACGTCACGGACGCGGCGCAATGCAGCGCGCTCGCCAATGCCGTGAGCGAAGAATTTGGGCGAATTGACGGGTTAGTGAATAGTGCCTATCTGCACGGAAATTGGGCCACTTGCGACGTCGCAAATCCTGATGACTGGGCGTCGGTTTATGATGTAAACTGCATAGGCGCCTTGCGCATGGGGCAAGCTGTCTTGCCGGCCATGAAGTCACAAAAGAGCGGCGCAATTGTCAATGTTTCGACCATGGCAACGGTCAACCCTTTCCCCGGCGAGGTGGCTTACGCCGCCAGTAAAGGCGGGCTCGGCGTTTTAACAAAACATATGGCCAAAGATTTTGGCGACTTCGGCGTAAGGGTGAATGCCTGCCGCATGGGCTGGATCGGCGGCGCGCCAGTTTACGGTTATATCGACGCGCAAGTCGCGAGCGGGCGCGACCGCGATGAGGTTATGGGGGAAATTACGGGCCGAATTCCGCTAGGCATTATTCCGCCCGAAGATGATTGCGCCAAAGCCGTTCTCTATTTCGTGTCTGATTACGCCAATGTCGTGTCCGGCGCGACGCTTGACGTTAATGGCGGCCAATATATGGCGCCGTAATGACCAATTCCCCTAAGCTGTGGAACGCGTTTTGCCGCAATCTTGAAGCGGCCGGTGAGCAGGTTTTAAACTCGGACTTAGCCGCGTCGGATCTAGACGAGACAGAGGGCGTAAGATATCTGACACGGCTCTTGCGTATTGGTCTGGACATGCATCTGGAAAATGCTGACCCCGCCTTTCCAAGTTTTTATCAAGCCTCTCACGCAACAGCAAAAATTGGCGCAGATAACCCTGATAATTTTTATCAGAATGCAACAATATCGGGCGATCACTCTTACCGTATTCGCGGACAACGCGGCACTGTTCCCATCCTCAGCTTTGGAACCAAAGCTAATCGTTACGCCATTGACGGCACGATGGCGTCTACGGGAGAGTTAGATATTAGAGACGTCTCAACGGAGGCAGATGGGTCATTTGAAATCATTGTTAGCCGCGAGAAACAAGGTAGCAATTGGTTACCCCTTGCAGAGGATTCTAGCATCCTAATAGTGCGGCAAACCTTCTTTGAACGCGATAAAGAAACACCGGCAGACGTCACGATTGAGACCATAGGCGGCCCCGCCGCGCCTCGGGCCTTAAGCGCTGATACGCTGTCGACCGCCCTCTCCCGCGTTCCCGCCTTCATAAACGGAACATCTGGTATCTTCCTCCAATGGGCAGATATCTTTCGGCGTGAGAACAAAAATGCACTCAATACTAGCGATCAATCCATGTTCTTCAAGGCCGGCGGCGATCCGATGATTCATTATCTTCATGGCTGGTGGGAACTTGGCGACAATCAGGCCCTCCAGATAACAAGCTCCATACCCGATTGCGAAGGCTGGAATTTCCAGATCAATAATATCTGGATGGAAAGCCTAGATTATCGCCACCACACTATTCACACCAATAATGGCCTTGCAGACTTAAATGAAGACGGCACCGTTACAGTCACTGTTTCGGCCGCACCGCAGTCAGGGAATTGGCCCAAAAACCACATCGACACAGCTGGCCATTCGCGCGGCACCATGCTCTGGCGCTGGACCGGCAGTGAAACCCATCCCATTCCAAGCGTAGAGATTATCAATGTCTGACCTAACAGCCCGCATAGAAAAACTTGAAGCGGAAAGCGAAATTCGCAAACTCAAAGCACGCTATCTCAATGCCTGCGATGCCAAAGATGTTACCGCTATTCGGGCCTGCTTTACAGAAGACGCCGAGATTGAGTTCCCGCCCCTCGGCAGTTTCGACCTTGACGGTTTAATGGGCATTTTCAGGCAAATGGCGGCGACGACCCCGATAGTTGACGTGCATCACGGGCATAATGGGGAGATCGAGATTGACGGCGATACGGCCAACGGGCGCTGGAACCTAGGTTTCGCGACTTATGATCCGCGCGAGAAGAGCTTTCGCATGCTGGCTAGCTTTTATGAGGACAGATACCGCAAGACCGAAGATGGATGGCGCATTTGCTATACGAAATCCACACCGCGCACCATTGTTGATGGGACGTTAGCGGAGGATAATCTCACCGCGAAATGGGCCATAGAGAATTAAACACGAGATGCACTAGGAGAAAAAGATGAGTGATGATGCTTTAACATATGTAGACCCCGACGCGATTGTGGTTTCAAAAACTGTGACGATTAATGCGCCCGCATCTCTTGTTTGGGATATACTTATTGATATGCCCAATTACCCTGACTGGAACCCTTTTTGCGTTGAATGCGAGTCAACGCTGGAGATGGGAGCGGCGGTAAAAATGAAGCTCAAAAGTTATGTAAATTGCGAGCCCGAGTTTTTTGAGAACACAGAATATGTCTGCGCTTTTGAGCCCGAAAAACAAATCTCGTGGGAGCTCCCGCATTATGACGCTTGGCCCTACCCTGCCCGCCGCGACCAATATATAAAAGCCACGGGGCCTGAGTCTTGCGAATATTATTCAACGGATGAATTTCGCGGCCCAAATGGTATTCATGTCATGCGATTTGCAGGACCATGGGTAAAGCAAGCGTTTGATGAAACGGCTGATGCCCTGAAGACCCGCGCGGAAACGCTGCATGGAGCTTAAGTCTCCGCGGGTTTGAAATCTGACGGTAGGTTATGAAAATAACTCAAATCTTCATGGCGCGATTGTATGCGCCATCCCGCCTCAGTGCGCGTTAAAATATCGCGATACCACAGCCCAACAAAGAAGACGTGGGGACTGCCGCCTTGATCCATGACCATTGGATTAAAAAGTGTTGTCCGCGCCGTGGCCGTATCTCCCGAGACTTTTATCATCGGAAGCCCCAGCATATGCTGCATTCCAGAAAAAGGTTTTAGAGCTTTATCGAGATAGACCTTAATCTCTTTAAGGGTTCCGCGCGCGCCGCCCGCTTCTGTGTAATCAATAATCGCGTCTGCTGTGAAGATATCATCCAGCGCCTCCCAATCGCGGGCATCAATGGCGCTACAATAAGAGGTAAGCAGGTCCTGAATTTCAAGACGGTCTGACATCTCCTGATGGCTGAGCATTACTCAGCCGCCGCGCTATATTCCGCAATAGGGGTCATGATTTTTGCGACGCGGTTATCATATTTTATGACATCGACGACGACAGAGGTTTCGACCAGCCGCACACCCTTTAAGTCGAGAATTTTATTACTGGCCACCTGATGCACAGAGGCCAAGCCTTCAAATAGGCCAATCGCCAGAATATCAAATCTGCCTAATAAAATGATGACGGCATTTATTTCAGAAAATTCCGCTACTTTTTCAGCGACTTCTTTTATCATATTCTGCTCGGCATGAATGCCGATATAGGCGAGCTGCGGCGTATCCAGATGGGACATGTTTGTAACTGCCGTAAAGCGGATATAATTCTCATCTTCAAGGCGTTTCACGCGCGAGCGAATAGTGCCCTCTGTAAAGCCAAGTTGAGACGCGATTTTGCGGTTAGACAAACGCGCATCTTCTGACAAAAGCTGAATTATCTGTTGATCAAGTTCGTCTATTTTATAATCGCGCATCATAGACTCCTAAATCGGGGCGACATCGAAATCATATTTAATGATTTCAACCGCAAAACTCGGGTCAAGGCTTCGCACCCCTTTGACCTGAGACAGTTTACTCAACAAAAAATCTGACATTTTATCTAGCGTGCTGAGCGTCACTAATATTTCAATATCATGTTTCCCGCTGACGAGTTGCACGGAGCTTACTTCCTCAAGCTGGGCTAAATCTGCCGCAACATCGTCGGCGCGCCGGCCTTTAACATCGACGCCAATGGGGAGCAAAACATTGTGATCAAAGGCGGAAAAGTCGGATACGGCCACAACCTTCATCGCCTTGGCCTGTTCCATACGGCGAATGCGCGTGGCAATCATAGAGGTCGTCACGCCAAGCTCGTCTGCAATCTTTTGATTGCTAGTCCGTCCGTCTTTCTTCAAGATTTCAATGATCGTTTTATCAAGATCGCTAAACTCAAAATGACTATCAGACATGAATGTTCCTCTGGGTGAACTGTGCTCGTAATTTGACTCGCAATCCTACGCAACCTTATAGAGATACGCCGCAAGAATGCAATAATGCGTAATATTTTCTATCTTTTTCTACGCATTTGTCTAAATTCTGGACTTATATTTACAGAATTGCGTAATTATGACCATGAGAAGATTTGATTACATTATCATTGGCGCTGGCTCTGCGGGCTGTGTTTTGGCACATCGGTTAAGCGAAAACCCAAAAATGCAAGTTGCCCTATTAGAAGCAGGCGGGCGGGACAACAGCCCCGTCATTCATATGCCTATTGGGTATGGTAAGAGCCTGCATGACCCTAAGCTGTCTTGGAAATTCTTCACACAACCAGAACCCCATATGAAGGGACGCCGCCTCCCCTTACCCCGCGGTAAGGTCTTGGGCGGATCAAGCTCGCTTAACGGCATGATCTATATTCGCGGGCACAAAGAGGATTATAATAGCTGGGCCAACCTTGGCTGCACGGGGTGGGGCTGGGATGATATCCTCCCTTATTTCAAACTATCAGAAAATTTTGAGCACGGCGCAGATAGCCTGCACGGCAATACAGGACCGCTTTCCGTCACCGAGGTTATAGACCGCAATTCGACCAATGACGCCATGGTTGAAGCCTTCGCCCAATATGGCATTGCGCGCACGGATGACTTTAACGGCCCTACCCAAGAAGGCGCCGGCCATTATCACGTCACTATGAAAGACGGTAGGCGCTGCTCAACTTCTACGGCCTTTTTAAAGCCTATAAAGACCCGTAAGAATTTACATGTCATCACCCATGCCCGTGCCCGTAAAATAAACCTAGAAAATGGACGGGCGATAAGCGTTGATATCGACCTTGAAGACACCCTCAAAACACTCATCGCGACGCGCGAAATTATCCTTAGCGCGGGGGCCTATCAAAGCCCGCAATTATTACAGCTTTCTGGGATCGGCCCCGCCGCACATTTAAAATCCGTCGGGTTAGATGTAAATGTTGATAGTCCGCAAGTCGGCGAAAACCTTCAAGACCATTATATGGCCCCGATGGCATGGTCGCTTAAGCCGGGGTGCTTTACCTATAATAATGAACTCCGCGGATTAAACCTGCTTAAAAATACTCTCAAGTATTACCTGACTCATAAAGGCCCAATGACCATTCCCGCCGCGTCAGTCGGAGCCTTTATCAAGAGCCATCCTGCCCTTGACCGTCCTGACCTACAGTTTCACTGTCTTGCGGTCAGCGGCGATTTAGAAACCGCTAGCCGCGGCGAAAATGCAGAGCTTACGGATTATCCTGGTTTGACCATTGGCGGCGCGCAAATGCGGCCAGAATCTCGAGGCCATGTCCGCGCGGGTTCCCCTGACCCCCAAGACGATCCCCATATCATTCATAACTACCTCACGGCAGAAGAAGATAAGCGCCTAACCTTGCGCGCCATGGATATGACCCGCGAGATAGCAAAGATGCCGGCGCTGGCGGCGATTATTGATACAGAGCAATTGCCTGGCCGTGATGTTCAAACAGAAGATGAAAAGCTGGACTGGCAATTGCGCCTCGGCACAACAATGTATCACCCCGTAGGCTCATGCCGCATGGGCAATGATGACAAAGCCGTCCTCGACCCTCAATTGCGGGTGAAGGGCGTTCATGGCCTGCGCGTCATAGACGCTTCGGTCATGCCGCGCATTATTTCAGGCAATACCAATGCAACAACAATTGCTATTGCTGAAAAAGGCGCGGCTATGATTATCCATTCGGCGTAGCTACTTTACCCAGATCGCTGAACTCCAAGCTCTGTCTTGCAGAACCGCTTCCATATCAGGATTAGGCGGCGTGCCATTTCTGACGGCGTCCCATGAGCTCCAGCGGCATTTCGGATTTTCTAACACCCGAAGATAATAGGCAGTCTTCTGCCCCGAAACATAATCTGGATCAGACCATAGGGCCTTTAACTCGCCACTGCCTGTCTCATCATTAGTTTTACAATTTGAGAGGTCTACCCTTGCGCCGTTATCGGGACAGCGCCGCGTCGTAGCATCAGGCGCCGCCCCGCCCGCGCAAGCCACATCATAAATACGCTCCATATTTGCGCCCGCCTCTGACCAGACTTTGACGACTTGAATGCGCTGCAGAGGATAACCTTCTGGGTCCTTGATGGCCCACGCAATAAAATCAGGCGAGCTTTCGCCGCCGTCAATATTCGCGCCCATCGGGCTACCATTGGCATAGGCTTGTTCGAGCATATCAGGAGCTGAGAGAATATCAGCCGCATAATCCCCGGCAAAGAACCGAGTCTTCAGACGCGGGCCTGATGTGGCGAAAGTTTCTTTTGCCGCCATCGCATCAAAAATATCCCCGCGCGTATTGGCTTGCGCCCAAACACCCGCAAGGCCTGACGCCCCATATTGAGCTGTCGAGATGATGTCTAAGTCGCCCTCTTCAGCTTTTGCGGCTTCCCATGTCTTAGCGCCCTTTGGCGGAATAGAGCGGCGATTGCTCAATTCCGTGTCATGTGAAAACTTCCCGAAAAAGTTCTCCTCTGACAAAGAAGAGGAGCTGACATGCGCGTCCGTGGATCCGATAAAGCCAAAGGCATAAGGGTTTGCACCTAATTCTGCGTCAAGTCCAATACCGCGGGCTAAGGATTGCCGCACAAAGCTGCCCGGAACTTTTTCACTTTTCGTGGCCATACCGACAAGAATTTCATAAAGTTCATGATTGGCGAACTCATCTGAGGGTGATAATAGCGGATGCGTTTCTGACGTGCCCTTTACCTGTGTCATCTCAACAATAGGTTCGTTCTTAAGACGGTTTTCGGCATAGGCTTTTGTGAGCGGCGAGCCATCAGTGGTGGTCATGGCAAACATCTGACCGTTCGAGGCATTGGAATTATGCGGAATGGCAAGAACGTCAATCCCGTTGGCGCGTTGCCCATTCATCCATTCCCAAAGGTTTTCAGGGTTCGTTGAATCTAGCGTTGTGAAAAGGCGGGCCGGAGCTTTATCGCGAAAGACAACATTGCGGTGCAAATTTGTGGCCCCAAAATTATCATCGATTTCACCGATGATATTCATATTGGTATATTCATAAGCCGCAAAGGTAGTGAATGTTCCAGGCTGATTATGCTTCTCAGCCGCCGCAACATTTTCTGCCCAAGCACTATCGATGAAATCGCGGTCATAAATATCTTCTAGGGGTTCCCCTGTTACGATGGTTGTCCCCACCGTCATAAAGGCCTCCATACGCGCCTGACGGTCACCGCCAAATATTCCAAAAATTGATTTTGCTGTTTCTGACTTGGAAATTGGGTTATTCTTATCGCGCATGGCTGCAACGACGCCCATATATTCTCCGTGATCTGTAACGCCGTAAAAGTCTAAAGGCGGACCAGAAATCGTTATGTCAGTTCCCGCGCCATTATCAATCGTTGCGCCCTTAGCAAAGCGGTAAGCATCATCTGCCGTTGTTCGGGTACCTGTAATAAAGGCATCAAATGAGTTTTTGGTATGAACATGTAAATCACCAAAATAGGCGTTCTTTGTGGCCGTGCGTTCAATCGTTGAAGCCTGGACTTTTTCGACGACCACATCTTTTTTAACGGGCTCTTTTACGGGCGGCTTCTCTCCGCATCCTGCCAATAAAACAGCGCTTATTGCGGCGCTTCCTAAACATATCTTCTTAAACATAGTCTTCCCCTTGTGATCTTTCATAATTATCTCCCGGTCCAATTCGGGTCTCGTTTTTCTGTAAAGGCCTTGATGCCTTCCATGGCGTCATCGCTTTTGCGCCATTTTGTAAATTCTGGATAAGTTTCTTGCGCTTTCATTGCGGCTTCTAGGCTATCTTCGGCAAGCCCTCTTTGAACCGTCATTTTAGACGCCTGCACCGCTATGGGCGCTCCTTTTAAAATATCTGCGCAATAGCCCGTGACGACCTCATCAAGCTTATCCGCGCTCGCAACCTCGTTCACGAACCCCATGCGGTAACCTTCACTTGCGCTCACGCGGCGCGATGTCAGGATAAAGCTCATCGCTTGCTTTAATCCGATTTGACGCGGCAGGCGGTGCAGCCCTCCGCCAAGCGCAACAGCGCCGACAAGAGGCTCAGGCAGTCCAAAGCTGGCGGTATCTGACGCGATAATAAGATCGCAGGCCAACGCTAATTCAAAGCCGCCGCCCAAAGCAAAACCGTTAACGGCGGCGATAACGGGTTTGGCGAGGTCAAAACGCTCTATTAGCCCTGCATAGCCGCCGCGAGGATAATGATTTCCGATACCGTCCTTCAAGTCACTGCCGGCGCAAAAGGCACGGCCACCCGCCCCCGAAACTACGGCAATTAATTGGCCATCATCCGCTGCAAAATCATCAAAGGCTTTGTCCAAAAGATCATGCATCTTATGGGTAATGGCATTCATCGCCTCTGGACGGTTAAGCCGAATATGCGTTATCGGCCCGTCATGCGATATTTCGATGGATGCCACTAATCTTACCCAATTCACTTTCGTTATATATAAGAGCTTACATTACGCATTAACGTGCATCAACAGTCAGTTTGGCCCATAATGCGTATCATAGCGGTTTATTTTCTACGCATTGGCGCGTAAGCTAAGCCAAAGAAGAGGGACAAAATATGGCTAATTTATCAGGAAAAACAGCTATCGTCACAGGGGCGGGCCAAGGTATTGGCGCGGCGATTGTCGAGAAACTAGCCGCTCAGGGCGCGCGTGTTGCAGCACTAGACTTAAACGACGCGCAGGCTCAGTCGGTGATTGAGCGGCTCAATGGCGATCACCTCGCCCTTAAATGTAATGTCGCCAACAGCAAAGATGTCATCAAAGCTATTCGCAAAGCCCGCAAAACCTTTGGACGTCTCGACTTTTCCGTGAACTGCGCAGGCATAGGCCAAGCCAAAGGCGATGGGTCGGATAAGTTTTACGCTTCTATGAATGAACGCAATGGGCAACTCACCGAAGGCAAGACGCCTACGACCTTTGTCGATCACCTTATCCATATGGAAGATGAAGGCTGGGCGGGCGTCATGGACGTCAACCTAAACGGCGCCTTTTATGTCTGCCGCGAGGCCGTACGCATTATGGCCGAGGACGGCACGGCTGGCGCGATTGTCAATATTAGCTCAACCTCAGCGCAATCAGGCGAGGGGTCACCGCATTATGTGACCTCCAAAGCCGCGCTTATCGGATTAACACGCCAGCTTGCAAGAGAGCTCGCCCCGCGCGGCATTCGCGTCAATGCCGTCGCGCCGGGGCCCACCAATACCCCGATCATGAACGGCCTCCCGCAAGAGTGGATTACCTCTATGGAACAATCCGTGCCGTTAGGCCGCATGGCAGAGCCGAGCGAGGTCGCAGGGGCTGTATCTTATCTTCTATCCGAAGACGCCTCGTTCGTGACGGGCTCTGTGCTTGTCGCCAATGGTGGCAGTTATTGCTTTTAATCTTCGAAAACAGACTTCGCCCATTTATAGTCCTGCTTACCGGCGGGAGAGCGCTGAATTTCAAGCACAATTTTTAACGCCTTAGGCAGCTTATATCCTGCGAGTTTCTCGCTGCAAAAAGATTTGACCTCCTCAAGCGTCGGCGCCTCTTCACCTGGTGAGACAGATATAACGGCGCTCACGGCTTGGCCCCATTTTGGGTCGGGCAATCCCACAACAGCCGCGTCATGAATGGCGGGGTGGGCACGTAGAACTTGTTCTACTTCTTCCGGGTAAATTTTCTCGCCGCCTGAATTGATACAGGTCGAACCGCGCCCCAAGATTGTCATCATACCGTCACCGTCAAGCCGGGCTTGGTCACCTGTCAGCACCCATATTGTGCCATTGATATTTTGAAATATAGCCTCTGTTTTTTCAGGGTCGCCATAATAGCCGATAGGCGTATGGCCTGCGCGCGAGAGATATCCGATCTCTCCGATCTCAGCGACGCGCCCATCAAAAATCACTGTTTGAAAGTCATCGGCAGGCAAACGCATAAAGCCGCTATCTTTGCCTGTTTCTTTTTCTATATCTTTTTTCACGGGCGCACCCATCCCCGATATGCCTGTTTCGGACGTCCCCATACCGTCTCCCATCATCGTATGGGGCAACTGCAATTTTAGCGCGTCTTTCACATGTTGGGAGAAGACAGCCCCGCCCGAGCCAAAGTGAATAAGCCGCGAGAGATCCCACCGCGCAGAATTAGCCTTTAAAGCGTTGAGCAAAGGCACCGCCATCGCGTCGCCAACGATTTGCAAAATATTGACCTCTTCTCGCTCTACGCGGTCCCAAATCTTTTCCGCATCAAAGCCGCCGCGCATAGGATCTAGCACCAACGTCATCCCGCCTAGCAGTCCTGAAAGCGCCGTCCATATCGCGGCCCCGTGCATGAGCGGCGCGACAGGCAATATCCGTATGGGAAAGCTCCCCTCCGCAATATCGGCTTGCGCCTCAGGCGTCTCAATGGGCGGCTTGCGCGCATACATTCCGCCCCCGCCAAGACAGGCAAAGAAAAATGCTTTATGCGGCCACATCACGCCTTTGGGCAGTCCCGTCGTGCCGCCCGTATATTGCAGGAGATAATCCTCTTCATGACGCTCAAAGTCCAGCGAGGCTGAACTAGCGGGCGCCAGACTGCTCTGCATCAAGGCTTCATAGGACAGGCTTGCAGAGGTAACGCCTTGGCCATCTTCTACGGCAATACTCAAAGTCAGGTTTGGCAATGCAGTTGTAAGTTTTTCAACCAGCGCCGAAAACTCAGCGCCATGAATAACGGCCTTAGCTTGTGCATTGCCAAACAGATTTTTCAGTTCATCATAGCCATAGCGGTAATTCACATTAAACGGCACAGCCCCAATTTTAAGAATAGCAAAAAAACTCTCTAAATATTCAGGCCCGTTCATCAGGTAAAGACCGATATGATCGCCCCGTCTTACCCCTTGCGCGTAGAGACCCACCGCCAGTCTCGAAGCGCGCGCCTCCATCTGCGCATAGGTAACCTCCCCTTTATCGTCCGCCAGTGCTATGCGGCTTGGCACACGCGCGGCGACACTCTCAAACAGGTCAGCTAAATGAAATTGGGACATCATAAACTCTCTTAATGCGTAGTATTTTTATACTATTTCTACGCATTTATATCAAAATGGACAATATATCCCTTTTTTTCATCATTTTTGACGTGATTTTTTTCGCATTCGGATTTATACCTACGTCATGACACAAGCGACATCAAAAGCCTTTACGCCTTTAACCCTAGGGCCGCTAACATTACGCAACCGCTTTATCAAAGCGGCGACCAATGAAGGCATGTGCAAAGGCGGGGTTATTTCCAAAGGCCTCGCGAAATTTCATGAAGCTGTCGCCGAAGGCGGCGCGGCCATGTCCACTGTCGCTTATTGCGCGACATCTAAGGACGGACAAACCTTTGTTGATCAGGCGCATCTATCCGCAAACACCATAGCGGATTTTAAAGTGCTGACAGACGGCGTGCATAAACACGGCGCGGCGGCGCAAGCTCAAATCACCCACGCAGGCGCCTTTACATTTCTGCCCAAAGGCTTCTCAACGATGAAGCCCGTTTCGGCCAATGGCGGCTTTAATAAATTTGGCGTCATGAGCGGACGTTATATGAAAAAGAAGATGAACCGCGATGATATGGACGCCATCGCCAATGAATTTGTTCAGGCTGCCCTTCATGCCAAAGAGGCTGGGTTTGACGCTGTAGAAATTCACATGGGTCACGGATATTTGCTCGCGCAATTTATCACGCCTTTTTATAACACACGAAAAGACGAATATGGCGGCACCATTCAAAACCGTATGAAGTTTCCTGCAGAAGTCCTCGCTAAAGTTTTAGACGCTGTTGGCAATGAGATGGCCGTAACTGTAAAATATAGCCAGACCGATGGTAAGGAAGGCGGCAATACTGTCACCGAAGGTATTGAGATTGCCAAAATCCTGCAAAGCACGGGAGCGCATATGGCGCAGCTCTCCAACGGACTTAACGTCGAATCTATTTCAACAATGTTTGGCAATCCCCTGCCCGCAGGTTCAGTCAAACCAAAAAGTCTCATCTTGCGTGTCGGGATGATGATGCAGCCCAAGAGCAAAGAACCTGACCGCGAGTTCACGCAGCTTTACTCCATGGATCCCGCCACCCAAATCCGCGCCGCAGTAGACATGCCCCTATGCTATCTTGGCGGCGCGCAGACCATGGATAATGTAAATAAGGTGATGGAGGAAGGCTTTGACGCGCTGGGCCTTGGCCGCGCGCTTATTTTCGATCCCAATATGATAAACGCCCTGCAATCGGGCAGCATGCGCAATTCGGGCTGCACGGCGTGCAATCAATGCGTGACCTTGATGTATACGCCTGAAGGCACACGCTGCCTTTTACCAAATGGCAATCAGGGCCATGCGGGTGAATTAAATACTATTCGCGCCTCAGCCGCGTGATATAAAGATTAAGACGGAGATTATTATGGCAACGACAGCAGAATATGGCATTGGCGAATTCACCTTCCCGCGCGGATGGTTTATGGTGGCAGAGAGCAACGAGGCGACGAACAAACCTATCCCGCTGCGCTATTTTGGCCGTGACTTGATTATGTATCGCGGCGGCTCAGGACGCGTTGTCGTTATGGATGCCTATTGCCCGCATATGAAAACGCATTTGGCTAAGAATGAGAGTTCTTACATCGTCATGGACGGTCAGCAAATTGAGGGTGATGATATTCGCTGCCCTTACCATGCTTGGAAATTTGGCCCAGACGGCATGTGCAATGAAATTCCTTACTCGCCAGCCCCGATCCCAAAGGCTGCGAAGATTCGCTCTTATCCTGTTCAGGAATGGGGTGGGCTTATTATGATGTGGCATGACGAAGAAGAAGGCGAACCTGATTTTCAACCACATGAATTGCCAGAATGGGAAAATGAAAGATGGGTAAAATGGAAGGTCGATTATCTAGGCGAACTTGCTTGTCACCCCCAAGAAATTATCGATAATATGGTCGACAAAGCCCACCTAGGCCCGATTCACGGCTCAACCGATATGGAATATTTCGAAGCCGAATGTAAAGATCACGTTATTCGCCAAGTCTTAGCGGCGGGGCACCGCACGCTGGCCGATGATGTCATGACCAATGATACATGGTATACAGGCCCTGGCCTTCTCCTCTCGCGCATGAATGGGTATTATAATTCTCTCATGATGATCTGCCATACGCCAATAGAGGACGGACAAGTTCGCGCTTGGCATGGCCTTATGGTTGAACCGCCAAACTTCCCCATGAACGACGAAGACAAAGCCGCTGTTCCTGCTTTCCAAGAAGGCTCAAAAATGGCGCTTCTCCAAGACTTTGATGTCTGGGCAAATAAAGCGCCGTGCCTCTCCATTATGCAAGTTGTCGGGGATGGCCCCTTCGGCAAAGCCCGCGCTTGGTACAAGCAGTTCTACAATCCGCGTAAGGATGCGGGCAAGTATCAGCAAAAATCAAACGGGCATTGGGTAACTAAGGGCACTAAACGCGACCCTTGGGTGGAGGCAGCGGAGTAACACTCTCGGATTGGACAAATACCGCGCCTGATGATAGACAAGCCTATGCGCAAAATCATCTTACTGGCAGCGATTGCCCTCCTCTTACCCTCCACATCGGCCATGGCCTGGGGCCCCACCGGGCACCGCGTCACGGGTAAGATTGCACAAAGCTATTTATCTGATGACGCAAGGTCTGGGGTCGAGAATATTCTTGGCGTAGAATCTCTTGCCGAAGCCTCTAATTGGCCTGACTTCATGCGGTCAAATCCTTCCAATTACTGGGCCAAAGGAACGCCGCCTTGGCATTACATCACCGTGCCGCCTGGAACGACCTATTCGGCGGAGAGCGTCCCGCCGGGCGGCGATGCTGTAACAGCCCTGAAAGATTTTTCAAAACAAGTGAGAGATGAAAGCCTGCCACTTGCGGAAAGGCAATTGGCATTGCGGTTTGTCATTCACATCGTCGAAGACCTTCACCAACCGCTCCATAACGGCAAAGGCGATGATAGAGGCGGCAATTCTGTCGATGTCCTGTTTATGGACAACCCCACTAATCTTCATAAAGTTTGGGATGAGGATTTAATTGATAATGAAAAATTGTCTTATTCTGAAATGGCGCATTGGTTACAAAGACGCATTACGACTGACCAGCAGGTGACATGGAGTGACCCCAACCCGCAAACATGGATTGCGGAGAGCATCGTCATGCGCGACCGTATCTATCTTGAGCTGGGCCCCAGCAATCCGGACACGATTCCAAATCTAAGTTATGGATATGTTTATAAACACAAGGCCGACATTGACCAACGCCTTCAACAAGGCGGCGTTCGGTTAGCAACCTATCTAAATGTGATGTTTGAAGATTAAAGCCTGTAAGCCAAACGCGTTATTTTTGGCCGCGTATATAGAACGTTACTTCAACTTCTTCCCAAAGCTCATCATTTCATAAAATTGATAAGATGGATCTGTCGGTCCGGGCTTGGCAATATGTGTCGCCGCAATCATCGGATGGTCCATGGCCGTTTGTGAGGGCGCGTTATAATAAGCCCAATCAGCGCCGGCCGCGCGAAGGCTGAACCGCCATGTGCCATCACGTTTTTCATAATTATCGAAATAACGTCCGCCCACTAAAAGATCGACAGACTCGCCCTCCTCTGTTTTGAAGCGGTGAAAGGCTATCATATAGACTTCGCCCTCTGCGAGGTCTCCATCTAGGGCGATATTAATGCTTGTAATATTATGATGCAGAATTTCCATTGGCGCCTGAATTTCAGGCAGCATATCAATGAATTCCATCGCGGGCCCTTTAAAGAATGAACCGTGATCATCAACGGCGTCCTCATGATAAAGGCTGCGCATTTTTTCATGATCATGGCGATCTGCAGCGTTGCAATAGGCATATAAGAGTTCAGTGATTTCATGCTTATCAAGCATGGCATCAATTTTTTCATCACGTGTCATAAAACCTCCACTAACTCTTTTCAGCTCGTCTGATTCCAGACAGTCTTGCCGTCCCAATCTTCACTGCTCTTTTTAATCATCCCGAAAAACATCTCTAGGCCGGGGTTGGGCATCGCCAATTCAATCCAGCCCGCCGCCCCGCGCATATAAATATACCGCGCGCCGGCCGAGGTAATTTCGCATGCCATCTCCATGCCCGCAGCTTCGCAAAGCTTTATCGCTGCGTCCAAATCATCGACAGTAAATTGCGTGTGATGAGACCCCCACAAACCTGCTAGCTTGTTTTCACGATAAGGCGATGGGCTGTCACATAGGGGCTGGATGAGCTCAATCTGCACGTCGCCTTGATAGGCTAAGGCGAGGTCAATTTTGATATCAACCGCCTCCCCGTCCATGACCGCTGGCATCGATACCCCTGCCATTTTTGTGAAAGGCCCAACGCCTAGCCTAACCCACGCCGCAGCGGCGGCGTCCAAATCATCGGTTAAATATCCAAGCTGAGTAATCGGGCCGAACATCATTCACTAACTTTTAAAAACCCTTCGCGGGTTCCGACATAAGTATCCCCATTTGGCGCTATAGCGATGGACGCCCAATTATTGTTGAAGGCCACGCCCGTTCCTGTTGGAATACGGATAACTTCCTTTCCTGTTTCAAAATCCAGACCGACCAAGGCCCATAAACGATCGCCATTTTCCAGGATATCAAAGCTGTAGAGATAGGCTATGCCATTGCCCAAAGACATTTTGGGCACGACACTGGGAACTTTCAAATCCGATTCCCAAACGATATCGCAACCACTTTCATCATCTCTTACGTCAACGCGCACCACTCCACCCGTCACCGAGCTATAATCCTTGTGCTGAAGTGCATTGGTGAAGCCATGATTATTTTCGACAATTATGCTGCGGTCATAGGCAATCATGGAATTATCAGTGGCGCTGCCCCCGCTTTTAAAAATGGGCACGCGGCAGATTTGACGCGTTTGTTCACTCGGCACATCTTCCGTATGGGCAACGATGATTGCTATTTTATCATCGGCATTATCCGTCCATGTTACATATTTACCGCCGCCAAAGATGGAAGGCGATGTTCCGCTGCCTTGGTTGATAGATCCCACTTTACGGCCTGTTCCTCGGTCATAAGGCAGGCGCCATCTTTGCGTTGGCATCCCGTCTTCAAGCTCCAAGCGGTACATCGCATGATCTGTCACGACATAGGCGCCGCTTTGGGCAATCGCGAAGGAATTTTGCACTTCTTCGCCGCCAAAATCTGTCATCAAAACTTTCCCAGTTTCGGGGTCTAGAGAGCCAATGCGGCCATTGCGCGTCACCCACCAAAGTAAACCGTTATGATCTGGCATTACCGTTGTTAGGGCGTCACACTCACCTTTGGGATTTTGGTTCGTCAGCTTAAAACAATCGCGCGGGAGATAAGCGCTCATATCCCAGCTATCAAACTCTTTGAACGTCCACTTACCTTCGCTCTCGACGGGCCCAATGCGGCGAATGCGCTGCTCACTATCACCAATAATAATCCGGTCTTGACTATCTAAATAAACATAGGCGCTGGAGGTATCGGAGAAAATAATTTCTGGATCTCGCTTTACGGCGGCTTCGATTCCTGAAGGACGCATCGGCAAATCAAATTTAGCGAGGCGCTCTAACGTTTCGGGATCAAAAAGCTGGAGCTGAAAACTCGTAAAGCCCCCGCAGAGCATTATCGGGTAACCTTTCGACGTAAAGGTAAAAGTCGCGCATTGCCGCGCGGCCATGCCGCCAACGCGCCGAGATAGGATTTTGGGAGTATCGGTAAACACTGCCGCGGCCGGATGCGTATCGCTTTCCCACCCGCCGGAATGCATAACGCTGGTATCCGCTTTTGCCATATAGGGGTTTTGCGGCTCGCCCGTTGGCGGCAGAGGTTTCGGTATGAAATCAGGGTCCAATATAGGCGTTAGATCAATGCCTTCTGTGCTCATCGCCAGAGGCGTTACAGCAGTGGATTCATGATCCATGCGCCATTTAAGAAAAAAGAACGCCGCAATGAGCAGCACAAGCAATATTAATACTGCTTTCAGGAGGACCTTTAAAAACTTCTTCATCGCTTAAGGCGTTAATCCTTCAGGAGATCCCGGCAACATGGTGAGGTATGTCCCCGCCGTCCAGCCGCCATCTACGGCGATTTCCGCGCCCGTGACATAACTCGCCTCGTCACTGGCTAAGAATAGAGACGCATTTGCAATTTCACTTGGATCGCCAATACGGCCGAGCGGAAGGCGGCGAAAGACTTGATTGACTTCTTCCTTAGGCCGTCCTGCTGCGTTGCCCATGGGCGTATCAACACCGCCGGGATGAACTGAATTTACGCGAATACCAGCTGTCCCTAGCTCATAAGCATGGCATTTCGTAATCCCGCGTAGCGCCCATTTACTAGCTGTATAGCACGTCAAACCATTCGCGCCGCGCAGCCCGTCAACGGAGCTAATGTTAACGATAGAGCCGCCCCCTGCTGCCTTCATAATCGGGGACACATGTTTTGTCCCCAAGATAGGACCAAGCGTGTTGACGCCCAAAATGCGGTTAAAGTCATTGGGATCAAGCATCTCAATTGGCGTAAAATGCACAAGCCCGGCATTATTGACGAGCACGTCAATAGAGCCGAACTTGTCCCGGACAGCGCCCGAGAACTGCTTCCAGTTTTCATCACTGGAAACGTCAAGTTTTTGGAAAAATGCATCGCCGCCAATATCGTTGGCTACGGCTTCGCCTTTTTCAACATTCACATCGCCCAGCGCGACCTTAGCGCCGTGAGCGGCGAAAAGACGAGCCGTCGCTTCGCCCATACCTTGGGCTGCGCCTGTAATAATACAAACCTTACCTTCTAATCTTCCGGCCATTACATTGCCACCGCTGGATCATTCTCATCCAAATCGACATAGAATTGGCGGAAATATTTACGCCACGCTAAAATAGGTCCGTCGCCATCACACAGTAGCGGCTTGGGGCGATATTTCTTATTGTCCCAAACAATAAGGTCAACGGATTCGAAGCCTGCAGATTCTTCGCCTTCGGCTTCACCAATTGAATGCTCATAAAGGTGCTGACCGATCGCAGCTTCTTTGGAGCCTTCAGGATATTTCTTCCACTTAAACATCATGCGTACACGAGACATTTCTGCGTCAACAGGCGCCGGCATGGCATACATCAGCATAGAAACACCGTCTTTGGTGTGATGGTTCGGCGCGAGACCAGGTCCGTGACTCTCGCCAACAATATAGCCGTCCATAATATCATAATGCCAGATATGGCGATCCGCCCTAGCAGCGACAGACGGGATGATAGGGGCGCCGTGCAAGAATTTCAGATGCGGCGTATCAACAGAGTTTTCTCCCATTTCTTGAATGCAGGTGCCGATGTCCCAGGAATGGAACTTCGTTTCGACATGCTCCTCTTCATTTTCAAATTCAGGATGAGATGGGAGTTCCCATTTTGGCTCTTCTCCTTTTGGATGATACCAGGCCCAAATCGCGCCATATTTCTCAATCACGGGCAAGGCTTGAAGGACAGCTCTCTTACGGGCAACGCCTGGCATGACCTTTCCGTAGGGAATTTTCTTACACCAACCTTCTGAGTCAAATTCCCAATTATGAAAAGGGCACTGAATGTTGTTTCCAACGACTTTACCGCCATGACCCAAATGCGCGCCGAGATGCGGACAGAAGGGATCTGTCATGCCCACGGAGCCGTCTTCGCCGCGAAATAGAACCCATTCCTTACCGAACATTTTCTCAATTTTGATATCACCGGCTTTTAGCTCATGCGAAAAATGCACACAATACCAGCCATAAGGAATGGGAAACGGACAGCGTTCAAGCTCTTCGCCTGTCTGGATGTGGTCAGGATTTAAAGGGGCATTCATAGCTCTCTCCTATTCTTCTAATTTTTCTGGGGTTAATTCTTTAGCGGGATTGCGCTCTCCGACGACTTTTACAGCAAAGCTCATGGCAGGTCCCGGGGTTGGGAATGATTTGGTTTTTAACTCATATTCTGGAGTTTCAAGCGTCAGATCAAGGCGATGAAAAACGCGAGAAATCAACATTCCCATTAGAACCTCCGCGAGATTTTGGCCGAGACATGTATGGGCGCCTCGCCCAAATGGAGAGTATGCGCCGGGGCACATATGTTCTTTACGCTCTTCATTATAACGCTCTGGATCATAGGCTTTGGGGTTAGGGAAATATTCGTCAAGGAAATGCGGAACTGATGTTCCTATTATCAGCATTTCGTCGGCAGGAATTTTAAATCCTTCAAATTCAATCTCTTGAGTCGTTGTTCGCATCTGACCCACAGCCACTGGCCACAAACGCATAGACTCCTTAATGCAGCCCTGAATGTAATCAAGATTACGAACGTCCAACGATGTCACGGTGTCTTTTGCATAAAGAGCATCAGCTTCGGCTTGGACTTTCTCCAGCACGCCCGGCGTCTTTAAAATCCCATACACTGCACCTGAGACAGTATTAGCGACCGTGTCGAGCCCAGCCACATAAGGCCCGGTTAAGAGAACCGCTAGGTCGCGTTTTTGCACAAATTCAGGGTCATCGAAATGCGCTCGCATGATATCGCCCAGAAGGTTTTTAGGAAGCGTGCCCTCTTCGGCGTGCTTCATGAAACGGGCAACCGTTTTTTCACCTAATTCATCAACGCGCTTACTCGCCTTTTTGAATTTTGGGCTATGCAAGAACCATTTCGGCTTAACCCTTGCCACCAAGACATTCAGAAGGAATAAAATATTGATACGAATATCTTTGACATAATCAAGCGGCGCCTCTCCGCTCATCAACTCGCCGATGACCTGAACAATCATATATTGGAAGGCTTCGAGCACGCCCGTTTTCTGTCCTATCGGCCAGTCTCGCTCTATAGACTCGTCGATATATTGCGCGATTTTATGATATTGTCCTTCAGCGGCCTCACGGGAAAACCCGGCTCGCATAATCTGGCGCATTCTCCGATGGTCGTCGCCATCTATCTGTGTAAGCGTCTTCGAGGCTCCAAAGTGGTCAACGAAATCATCCCAAAACTCCTTAGACCTCAACCCAACACGCCCAGCTTTGGTTGACATAAATTTCGCAGCCTCAGCCCCAGCAATCACAATTTGTTTCCGGCCAAAAACATTAACCTGATAGACGGGTCCATACTCCTTGTAGCATTTTGCAAAAAATGCGGCAGGGTCCTTGCCCATCTCAACTGTACTTCCAACGAAGGGAATTCCCTTTACCTTTGGAATTTTTTTAGGTTCAACAGCACTATCTAATTGCGCGACCATTACATTATCTCGCTTTCATCTTCGCCTCGTTCTCGGGCAATCGTTTTAAAGGTTGAGGACAGAAGTAATTCTATTTTTTGTTCTGGCGTTTGCGTAAATGTCGATATCGCCTGTGCCATCATCGGGAACGCCGCAGCATCAAGACGCTCAAACTGCCGTTTTGCCACGACACCCATCGTCTCATCTTGAAATTCAAACTCCCGTTGCCGCGTAATTTCAATCGCGCCGGCGAAAGCTGCCATACCAATTATATTAAAAAGTTCCATGCCTTTTTCGGGCGTGAAATTCCGCTCCGACATAGATTGCAGAAATTTCTCAATTAATTGAAACTGCACTTCAAAGCCGTAATCCGTGTGTTGGTAGCTATGGATAAAGCTTGGATTTTCTGCGAGCAATGATTGGATACTCTCCACGTAATCTCTTGCAAGCCGAGACCAATGCTGCCCTACATCCTCAGGCAAGGGCACATCCGACAGCGAATAGACCGCCGCCGCGCGCATAAGCGTTTTACGGCTATCGAAATATTGATAGAGCGTTGCAGTGCCAACATTGAGATGTGTCGCGAGCCGTTTCATCGTCAGGCCTTCAAGACCGAGCTCGACGGCGCCTTCCAGAATTTCCTCATGCGTCAGCAGCCGAGGACGACCATAAGCCGCCTGTTTCCCCTCTGTTGTCGCCGCGCTTTTTTTCATTTATTGACTTTCCGAACGTTGTTCGGATATTCATCTATGTTAAGGTCTGAGTCAATGAAAAAGCCGCTTACATTTGAAAAACTCAAAGAATTGAGTGCAAGCCACCCGCCTCGTGAAAATTTCGGGCCAAATTCAGAGATGCCCTATCTTGCATTTGATTTGGACGGGCCAGAAGCTAGCCTAGGTGCGTGGCTGAAAGACCTGCCCTGCCCCGTCATTGGCATTGGACACGGCGCGTTAAGTGGGGCCTGTGACGTCGTTTTGGAAACTGATAAAAAACTAACGGCGCTAGCAAATAATATTAATAATGCTCCCCTCGCCGCTATGGTATTAGTTCAGCATCTTCGCGCAAGCGAAAGACTTTCATTGCAAGACGCTCTAACCGCCGAGAGTTTTGCCTATTCCGCCGTTCAGATCGGGCCCGAATTTCAAAAGTGGCTAACGACTGATCAAGGTAATGACCTTCCAAAATCAAACACGCCCTCAGTTGTCATTGATATAGAAGGCGGAACACTGTCTCTGAGCTTAAACCGCCCCGATACGAGAAATGCTATTGGCGTAGATATGCGAGATGCGCTTTGCGAAGCCCTTGACCTTGCCTTGATGGATGAGAAACTTTCTAGAATTCGCATCACAGGAAATGGAGCCACATTTTCAACGGGCGGCGCTATTGAAGAGTTTGGCGAAGTGCCAGACCCCGCCACAGCACACTGGGTAAGAAGCTTACGCCTGCCTGCCTGGCGATTGGCGCGTCTGGCTGATAAGTTGGACATACACGTCAACGGCGCCGCCATTGGAGCGGGAGCGGAGATAGCCGGTTTTGGAAACCATGTTACCGCGTCCCCCAAAGCTTGGTTCCAACTGCCCGAACTTAAATATGGACTTATTCCTGGCGCTGGCGGAACGGCAAGTATTCCGCGCCGGATTGGGCGGCAAAAGACAGCCTATATGGCGCTAAGCATGGAAAAACTTAGAGCCGAGACTGCGCTTAAGTGGGGCCTGATAGATGAAATAACGTAATCCTTGTCATCCCGCCCAAGTTTGTCGTTTGGCTTGCCAAGGGACGGACGCAGATGGGGGATGACAAAGTTATATGTTGAAGACTAAGTTTCCATCAATCCATGTCGCTTGAACCTTAACGCCCGCAAGATCTCGCCTGGCCTCTGACCAAGGTCTATCCAATAAGCAAAAATCTGCCGCTTCACCCTTTTGAATTTTGCGGGCAGCGCCCCCCGCATCATTGGCGGGTTTCGTATAGATTGCTAAGGCTTGCTCTGGCGTGATGACTTCACCCTCAAAACCTTTTGGACGCTGAACAGCCGCCGCCATGGCTGACCAAGGATTGGGATCACCAAATGGCGCATCACTCCCCGCAGCGAGTTTCAGCCCCGCATCCGCAAATGCTTTTAACCGCCAAAGATTTTTATGATCATCCTGCGGAACGTCTTTAAGATAGGCTGCTTGGCGTTCTGCTATAAAATTTGGTTGCGTCACGACAATAACGCCCAGTTTTTGCATCCATTCAATTGCGGTATCATCAGCAATCGCCGCATGTTCAATACGATCGCCATAGACAGGTCTTGCCATTTCTATCGCGGCTAATGTCAACATCAATTCAGCGCGCGTGACGCAATGCGCCGCTACGTTACGGCCTGCCTCATGCGCGCCTTTAATCTCATCTGCGAGGCTATCTAAGGCAGGCAAATTATGATCATGGTAATGCAGTTTTAGATGCTGTGACTGCGCGGCAGAGAGCTCCGCGCGTCCCATGATGCTGAGGCGTAAGGGTTTTGCAGCTTGGATGTAACGCTCATATTCAGCGACCGTGTTACTGGGCGTCACTTCTGTTACGCCCGTGATACCATAAGATAAAAGCCGCTTCACCAAGGGCTCTAAATTAGGGAACTCAGCGCTAGCGCGGAGTTTCAAGTCGCTATCCAATAAGCGTCCATTGGTTGGATTAACAAGACCCAGTTCAGCCATCGCCAAACTATTTACTATCCAAAGCCTTCCGCTGCGATGTTGAATACGCACAGCGCGTTTAGGGCCATATTTATCGAGCCACGCACAGTCAATCTCACCTGCTACGCTGTGATGATATCCAACGCCGCGGAGCCATCCCTCGCCTGTTTGGTTTATCGCAGCAATTAATTCAGTCTCGCTATTCGTTTCTGGCGGGCCGCAGCGAATGGAATTCATTGCTGCAGCTGTGGCGTTTAAATGAATGTGATGGTCATGCAGCCCAGGAAATAGAGCACCGCCTTTGGCGTCAAAAAAATCATCGCCTTCAATACCCTTTCCGATATTTGCGATGACCCCGCTCGCAAGCAGAACATCTGTTATGCGGCCTTCAATTTCTGCGTTTCGAATTATCATAACCAGGCTGTATTGTCCGCGCCGAGGCTTTTTACAATGCCGCGAGGTTGACGCATAGCATAAAGCGGAGACGAGTCCTCTTTGGCAATAGATTGCCAGTCTTCGGCAGTATCAGCGGAGTCATTCGGCACCTCTCCAACCGCATAACGCAGGACATCCCGCATAGATAAATCGATAATGGCGCCGCCGCCTTGATTGAGGCAGGCCCGTATTGCCAGCGCCATATGCAAGCCATTTACCGGGTCAGCAATTGCATCTCCGACGAAGCACGGGTCGCCGTGAGCTTTCTCCATTATACTCGCTAGCCCCGCCGAAATCCCAATATCATCCCCAAAACCGATGCGGTTTTCGGACTGCCCATAGGCGGTCAAACGCGCCCATATTTGTCCCGGCTTCTTTGAGACAAAGTCTTCAGCGGCGATGCCAAGTTGACGTAACGCGCGAGGGCGAGACGCCTCAATCACGACATCCGCTTTGTGCAGAAGCGTTTTTAATTGCTTTAAATCCTCCGCGTCACGAAAGTTCAACGCAACGCAGTCTTTTCCC
Organism: Hellea sp.; assembly: GCA_039977295.1. Taxonomy (GTDB): domain Bacteria; phylum Pseudomonadota; class Alphaproteobacteria; order Caulobacterales; family Maricaulaceae; genus Hellea. The sequence goes on from JBDWDN010000009.1 coordinate 594,668, forward strand.
GCATTGAGTAAGTCGTAAAATCCTTGATGCCCGGCGCGCATTCCATCAGGCCGCATCGGGCTTTCAATTTTAATGACCCGCGAACCGGTCATACCCAAAAGGCTGGACGCCAAAGGCCCTGCCCATAGACCTGAAAGATCGACAATTAACGGCGCTTTGAAAGGCTGTTTTTGGAAACGCTGAATTGAAAACCAAGTCTTGGGCCTAGGCGGAAGAATATCTTCGGCCACGGCCAACCCGATTTCGGCGGCCCTTTCAACCAAATATGCAGCCTCTTTGCGCCGGACGAGACTCTCTATTCCCTCCCAATCGCTTGCATAATCTTCGAGCCAAGCGGGGATTAAATCCCAATCATCTTCGCGCACGAGGTTGAGCGCGATGCGGCCATCTACCGTATCCAGCAATCTTCCATATCCGCCAGCACAAAGACGGCCTTTACGGATCGTTTCACGCAGACGGGCCCGCTCCCCCAATAGGAGACTTCCATATTGGGGTAGGTTCTCAGAATTTGGGGAGATTGCTTTTAGCGCCATTAAAGCCCCATCCGCGTGGCTGGCCAAGGCCGCAGGCAACATTAATCCCGTGGTTTGTAAAAGCCCTGAGCGGCGATAAGCCAAGGCAGGGTGATCTCCCGCGCTGCTAGGCAGAGTGTCTTCGCCTAAATCCGCAAGTAATTGAGACGCGTAAATCGCCGCATGATTAGTCAGCAATGCCGTCTCGGATGATGCGGCGTAGGAGTTTTCCGGTTTCACTATAGGGGAGCTCATCCATACGCTTTATCACAGAAGGCACGCGTGAGGAGCGTAAATTTGCGCGGATCAACGCGCACAGTTCATCATCCTCAACCATATGATGACAGACAATCGCAACACCGACAGCCTCGCCCCATTCAGTGTCAGCCACTGCAACCGCAGCCACGTCTTTGATGGCGCCGTGACCGCGCAAGACATCTTCGATTTCACCAGGGGAAATATTTTCGCCGCCCCGCACAATGACGTCATCTGCGCGTCCATCGATAAAGAGGTAACCTTGCGCGTCGACAAAACCTCGATCTTTCGTTGGGAACCAACCCTCGCTATCCAATTGAGATCCAAGGCCCTTATATTCCCCGCTCACTTGGTCGCCGCGCACCCAAACAAGGCCGACTTCTTCCGCCCCGCAGGTCACGCCCTCTTCACTTCGGATCAGGAGTTCAATTGACGGAATAGGTTTTCCCGCAGAGCCGAGCCGTCTTCTTACAGCGGCATCGTCACTGGCAAAAGCTTCGCGGTGATCCTCAGGACCAAGCATACAGATCGTCGCGCTTGTCTCAGTTAACCCATAAGCATTTGTGAAATTGACATGGGGTAATAAGCGCATCGCCGCTTCAATTGTCGAGCGCGGCATCTTTCCGCCGCCATAAGCAATATTACGCAAAGCAGGCAGGTCAAGATTATCGCCAGCATGGTCAACAATTCGCTGCAGCATTGTCGGAACGAGGAAGGCGTTTGTAACATTTTCTTTTTGCGCAAGAGCTATCCAGCTCTCAGGCGTGAAATTTGGAAGCTGAACCATACGCCGCCCCGCATAGGTCGAGGACAGAACTGCCGCGATACCCGCAATATGATAAGGCGGCACCGTGAGCAGCGCAGCTTCATCTTCTTCCGCGCTCATAAATTCAACCGTGCCAAATATATAGGCCATTAAATTTGCATGACGCAGAATGGCGGATTTCGGCTCGCCTGTTGTTCCGCTTGTAAAAAGCTCAATCGCGACGGCGCCGTCCTCGTCAGGGGCTTCGCCTTGAGAGGGCTCGCCTGCTAGAATATTGCCTTGAGAGACACACTGAATACCCTCAACTGAAATGGATTTTTCCGTAATCAGTTTCGCGGGCACGATGCGTTTCAATTGCGCGTCCAATTGTTCCTCGGAGAGCCGGTAATTTAAAGGGACAAATTGCGTGCCTGCCAAAGCCGCGCCGAAGAGCGCGGCCGGAAAGGCAGGATCTGCCTCCGCTAAGTAAGCGAGTTTTTCGCCGCCGCTAAGCTGCCCTGCAACGGATTTTGCCATTTCGCCTAACTGTTCAAAGGTCAGGCGCGTATCTCCACAAATTAGCGCTTCGCGGTAGCCCATAGCTTCGCTCGCCATTTGAAGAATAAGATGAATATTCATACGTCAAATACCTTGAGAGCAGACCCTAATCAGACGAGGGTAGCTTTTTGGCCGCTTTAATATCGATCACGTAACCTTCTATCGCAATGGAACCGTCACCGCCGCGGGTGCATAGAAACTCCATTGTTTCCGCTTCATCCGTATAACGCTTCCCAACCAATGTGCCTGCATTCTCACCGCTCATTGCGCCAAGCTCTGCGGGGTCACCAATTTGCATAGGCGCGCCGCCGCATGAAATTTCAAGCTCTTCACTGGGAACGCGCAATGCCATTATCTGCGTTTTGCAAACTGTGCTTGAGAGCTTTGTCCCGGGTTTATAAATTTGTGCCATCTTATTTTCCTATGATTGCGCCGGCCACGCCAGAAGCGAGGAAAGCGGTTTCAGCATTCTTAATTTGATTCGCCGCCGTTCCTCGAACTTGGCGCACGCCTTCGGTAATATTATTCATTCCGTGAATATAGCCTTCACCCATTAACCCGCCATTTGGCGATAAGGGTGTTTTGCCATCAAGTTCCAAATGACCATCCGCCACGTAATCCTTGGCTTCACCGATACCACAATATTTAAAGCCTTCGAGCTGCCTAAGAATTTGCGGCGTAAAATTATCATAAATCATAGCGACATCTGTATCCTTAGGCGCAAGGCCTGCCTTCGCCGCAAGCTTATCAGCCACAGCTTCGCTATTCTCAGTGCGTATCAGATCCCCCGCATAGAAATCTGAAATGATCTCATGATTGAAGAGCATTGAATATTCAGCGCCCAAAATACGCACGGGCATTTGCTTCAAATCCTTCGCGCGGTCGGCCCGCGTGATGATAATGGCAACGCCGCCATCACTTTCCTGACAACAATCAAGTAAACGTAGAGTCGGCTCGACAATCCAGCGAGAGGCTTGATGATCTTCCAGCGTAATTGGTTTTTCGTAGAACCAAGCGGCGGGGTTTGTCGCTGCCGCTTTCCGAAAGGTCACGGCGATGCGGCCAAGATCTTCAGATGTTACACCGTATTTATGTAAGTAAGGCCCGCAAGAAAGGGCTTCCCAAGCCGCAGGTGTTTGCGCGCCAAAAGGAAAACACCATTCCATAAAGGTCGAGCTATGCGCGTCAGGCGACATGCTATGATGGGGCTGTCCAAAGCGGTATTGGCTTCGCTCATTCATCGCGCGCCAAATCACCATAGTGTCGCAAAATCCAGATTCCACGGCGCGTTTGGCGTGAACAATTGTTGAGACGGATGAGGCCCCGCCTTGCGGCAAACGCGCTGTGTAATTAATTTCGTCACAGCCAAGCGAACGCATAATGTCCACTTCGTCAGAATTATCCAGATCAAAGGTAATCATGCCGTCAATGGTTTTGGGATCTATGCCAGCATCTTTACAGGCCAGCAGGACACATTCAGCGGCTAATTGCTGTTCACTCCGCCCCGATTTTTTTGAAAACTCTGTTTGGCCGATACCAACAATGCAGGCTTGTTCTGATGCGCTGGCCATTAGGAACCCACTTTCGTAAAGACAGGCACGGCCTTTCCGCCGCTCGTTTTTTCGAAACCCACTTCAACAGCATCGCCGATAGTTGGCGGCTCATCCGATGTTAGGTTCGAGACCATTCGCAGGCCCTCTTCGAGCTCTACCAAAATAACAATTGGACTTTCTTTAAAGCCGTAACTTGCGGGGCGGACTTGGCGCACCCATGACAAGATTGTTCCTTTGCCTGATAAGGCTTGGGTGGATTTCTCAAGCGAATGACAGTCCGGGCACATAGGGCGCGGCGGGTGCCATAATTTATTACAAGGCTCACATTTTTGCGCGACGAATTCACCGCGTTCACAGGCGTCCCAAAAGAAGGCGGTGTCGATGCGTTGGATCGGATCAGGTCTCATGTTTTTCTTTCAATTTAACCGAAATCGACTAGCGATTTCGGGTTGTGAAATTTGCGGAGCAAATTTTCACAGCCCCCAAGGGTTTTCCATCTCTTTTTGACCGGGCACAGGCGGGTCGCATAAAATGGCCGTTTGATTTGCCATCTCCAAAATATCTTCTTCAGAATAACCGACCTCATTCAATATCGCTTTGGTGTGATCGCCGACGATTAACGGTGTAGAGCCGATGCTTCCTGGCGTGTCAGATAAGCTATAGGTCAACCCAATTTGTTCTAATTTTCCGACATAAGGGTGATGGTATTCCGCCGTCCAGCCTTTCGCTTTATAATCGGCATTATCAAACAAAGCGCGGGACGCTTCGGCATCTGAAATAGCCGCTGGAATATTAGCTTTAGCTAAATCAGCCATAAGTTCATCAGAGGCGCGCCCTGCGAAAGCGGAGATTTTATCCTCGCCTGCAAGTCCATCCAATGCCGCGCGGTGCGTCTCATTTATGGCCGCAACTTGAATCCATTTACCGTCGGCGCATTTATAAAGGCGGTAATAATCGCCATAACCTGTTTGGTCAGCATTGAGGCGTTCGCGCTCCACAGCAGATCCATCAGGTTTAGCTACGGCGTAACTCGTATTGAGCAAGCACGCATTCACAATAGAGGTGTCAACGAATTGGCCCTTACCTGTGCGCTCGCGCTCCATCAAAGCGTTACAAATCCCAACCGCCGTCAGGAAGCCGTTGCCCGTATCGCCCAGGGATGTCAGTGACCACATCGGATGCGTATCGCCGCCAGCGTGTAGCGCGCCATCTTCGTGCTGAACACCTGCAAGGCATGCGCCTGTCTGGTCATTACCCGGAAGGTTTTTACGCGGGCCTTCTTCGAAGCCACGCGAATGGCAATATATAAGATGCGGAAATTCTTCTTTCAGACTGTCATAATCAAGGCCTAAACGCTGCGTCGCGGGATAGCGCATATTATGCTGGACCACATCACAGGTCGCGATAACTTTTTTGAGCGCCTCCATACCTTTTGGATGTTTCAGCATAACAGCAAGACTCTTCTTCCCGCGATTAGCCATGTAAGCGATGTGGCAGCGATGCCAGTAACTGTCCCAGAGCGTATTCATTTTGATGACTTCCGCGCCCATATCGGCAAGGATCTGGCACCCAAATGGCCCTGCAATAGCGAGGCCTAAATCTAAAACGCGAATACCGTCTAAGGGGCCCTTTCCTGTTGGCTTCGCGGGAACCTTATGAACGTGGGGATCGGGCAGCGCGGCCGCGTAAGCTTTGACGCTTTCCGTATCTGCGCCGCTCAAACGCGTCGGGCCTTGAACCGCGCCTTGGCTGTTAGTTAGGCGGTAAGTAATGCCCACTTGATTAATCGGGCCAAGCTCGGGGTCATCTACTGTGGTAACACATTTATCCGCAATTAGGAGCGGGTCGGTGAGGCTCTCTTCTACGGAACGGCAAGGCTGCATTGTCATATTGCCGTCTGCCGCAGCTTTCACCCAATCATCGCAATTAAACTTCTTAACCGCGTCCGCTAAAATCGGCTGATAATGCCCCATAACAAGCAGCTCTTCGGGGCCAATGCCAAATCTATCGGGGTCGTTTTGAACGCTCAAATCTGGTGACGCATCCAGCGTATCGCCTTTAGACGCTTCTAGAATAAATCTCGGATTAGGCACCCAATTATGCAGCCACTTTCCATCCGCGCATTGAAAATGCCCTTTAGGAGACGCGCTCCCCATAATCCATGTATTAAAGCCTTGCGCGTCAATATCTTCTGCGCGTTGCCAGACGCCAGAGCCGCATGCCATAGCGCCTTGCTGCAGCGACGTTGAGACTTTCTGTCCTCGCCCTGTTCTTTCGCGCGCAAAAAGCGCTGCAGAAATACCGGTAAGCGCAGAGAAAAACGCGCCCATGGACGGCCATTTAGACGCGACATGTAGAGGCCCCTCACGGTTCGCGCCCTGAACATGGCTTGGATCAATTTCGACAGCGCCCGCAAAAGGATCTTGGCGCCCCGTTATGTGATTCAGCGCGCCTTCATTCCAGCCGCGCTGTTCATATTGTAAGCCTGAGGTCGCCGCGACCAATGCGTCATATCCCGGCCGCTTATCATCATCGCCATAACCGGTGATGGAGCAATATATCAGTCTGGGGTTCAGCTTCGCCAGCTGTTCATAATCCAGACCAAACTCCTTCATCTTACCGGGCGTCATGGATTCAATTAAAACGTCAGCATCTGCTACTAATTTTTTGAAGAGACCCAAATCACCAATCGTGTGAAAATCCAGAACGGCATTTTTCTTTCCTCGGTGCCAGACTTTATAGCCGAGCATATCCGCAAAAGGGTCGCCTTGCGGACGCTCAATGCGTGTCACATCAGCGCCGTGATCTGTCAATAACATCCCTGTCATCGGCCCCGCAATACCCCAAGAGAGATCGAGAACCTTTATGCCGTCCAAAACACCTGTCATAGGATACTTGCCTTATTTATTACGCCGCGCTAGGGAGTTTCCGAACGCTGTTCGAAAATAGCTTTTGAGCGGCTACAGTCAAGGTCTAAAGAGGATAAAGATGCCAACACTACATGTCACAACAGCCGATGGCGAAAGCAAAACCGTTGAGGCTACCGCAGGCGCATCAATGATGGACGCGCTCAGCGCGGTCGGCCTCGTTGAAGGCACATGCGGCGGAGCGGCAAGCTGCGGAACCTGCCATGTTTACTTCGCAGATAAGGCCGCAGCAGGCCAGCAAACAGAAGATGAAGGCTATATGCTTGAAGGCCTGGAAGACTTTGTAGAAATTCGTGAAGGCTCTCGCCTCTCCTGCCAGATCAATGTGACAGAGGCGCATGAGGGCCTCAAAATTGAGATTGCGCCAGAAGCTTAATAAAGAGACGCTTAGTGACCAGAAGCTTAGTGAAGAAAATTCTGACAGCGACGATTGAGGGCTTTGAGCTTACGGCAACGGAGTTTTGCGAAAGTGAGCACCCAAATGGAGTAACTTTATTTTGCTTGCCGGGCGGCGGCGCTTCGGCAAAGTTCTTTGACCTTGCGCCTGATTTTAGCTTTGCGCGAAACATGATTGCTCTGGGCTACCGCGTCATAACCATGGATCACCCCGGCACGGCGACGAACATTTTGCCGGAGGCTCAACCTTTCTTCACGCCGCGCCAAGCCGCTGATTATATCGCAGCAGCAATGGCGCAATGGGACATTAGCGGCACAGTCATTGGCATCGGCCATTCCATGGGCGGCATGACAATAACTTTACTGCAAGCGCGGCATGCACCTTTTAAGGCCATTGGTCTTTTTGGCTCCAGCGCAGGCGGTCTGGAATGGGGCCTGTCCGAAGATGAAAAAGCCTATATCGACAGGCCCGATGATTTTGCGCGTGACCTCGAAAAACTGACCCTTGGAAAATTTGGGCGTCTGTTTACGGAAATTCCAAGCGGCCCCAGCGGAAAGTCGATTACATTTGGCGGAGAAACGCCAGAGCTCACGCAACACCTTCGCGATATTTCCTGCGAGCTTTATACGGCGGGCGGTATGATGAGCATGATGCGCGGTAGTTTTCGCGCCGAAGTCGAGGCCATTAATGTGCCGATGTTTTTTGCCTTTGGCGACCACGATATTGGCATCCCGCCCCAGGACGCTCCAAAAGATTACATCAACGCGCCAAGCACAGAATTAGTTGTGCTTGAAAATACAGGGCATAATCATTTCGCCTTTAGCTCCATTGAAACACTTTGCGAAAAACTAGATCACTGGGCATCTAATGTAGCTTGAGTTTCGCGTATGCGGTAATTCAGCCAATAAATTTCATAGCTATTTTTATCCCCGCCTTCAGCCTTCTCTAATAGGTTTTGTAACGCTGCCTTACGTGTCATCAACGCTAGGCCGTTATTCCTCTCTGCGTCCAAAACCACATTCATTAGGTGCAGAGCTTCAAGCGGCTTATCTTGCGCAAGATAGTCTTGCGCTTTTTGTGTCAAGCCTTCCGCCCCTGCCAATGCAACAATATCACCATAAACCGTTTCCTGAGGAACCGCATAAAGCTCCGTCGTTTCGTCAAAGTGAAACCATGTGGCGTAATATTCCCAAATGGATTTAACCGCCCAAGAGATTTTGCCATGCTCTTGTGTCATGGAAAGTTCTGGTGGCAGTTGAATTTCAACCATCAACTCTTCAACCGTTTTGCCCGCATTCATCCCTTCAATCGTTTTATCATGAACATAACGCGTGGCGTCGCGCATTTTCACGAGGCCTGATTGAATGATTTCTTTATCCGTGATGGGGTCTTTGTGACTCGGCACAATCATCTCTGGGCCCAGCTCGATGATTGCCTCAAGTGATTTTACATATTCCACAGGCTTACGGATTTTCTCGCCGCGCATTGTGAAAACATTTGGAAATTGCGGAAATAAGGGGCCAAAAAAATCACCGCTAAAGAGTATCTTTTTTTGCGGTAGCCAAAGCACAATATTATCGGCCCCTTCCGCGCCCGGAAGTGCATGAATTTCAAAGTCCACGCCGCCTTGAGAGAACTTATAAGGCTGCCCATTTTGCACAGTCAAGGTAGGCTCAATCCCGCCATAAGCGATAAGGCCTATCTTCGGCGGCTTCTCTGGCATGAACGGAAACAGTGTGCGGTTCCGTCCCCAGAAATAATCCTGTAATTCGGTGAGGTAACGCTGCTCCTCAGAAAACTCGGCATGCGCCACAATCTCTGTGCCCTCTTCCTTCCAAAATTTCGTTCCGCCCGAATGATCGGCATGGGAATGGGAGACAATAATATGGGACAATTGATTATCTGGAATAACCGCTTTCAGGGCTTTTATTTGTTTGGGCACTTGGGTCGACAGCCCTGTATCAAATAAGACATTCCCTTCGGACGTTGAAATAATATGCGCATTAGCAACGCCTGTCGCTTGCCAAATACCGCTTGATATTTCACGGGCCACAATCGGGATATTGATAAATTCTGCCGCAACAGATCCTTTAGCCGAAGGGTTGGACGACATGCGCTTTACCGCAATGTCTCCGATTTTATCTAAAGCCGCAATCTCAGCAGACTTCTTAAAGTTAGGCGAAAACTTAAATAGTAAGCCAAAGCCAATCAGCATCAGTAAAATTAGGGCCGCAAGATATTTGAAGATTTTACTCATAGCTTAATCGTCCTTTATCCCCGTGGCGTTTTTGCAAAATTTTCCCGCGCAGTCCCGACGTATAACTATCAAGGTAATCATCTTCTAAGTCCTCTGCGGGAATGACAGAGACAGCATAATCTTTAGGCGCGCGCCACCCAGGATGCGGCGCCAGCGAAACACGCACGCCATTTATCGGATGTTGCGCTTGCCACTTTCTAATTTTTTTAGCCATACGGTTTACGATTTCAGGGTTAGCCTCTGCCAAATTGTTTTTCTCGCTGGGATCATTTGGCAAATCGAATAGGAAACTCTCAATTCCAACCTCGCTCCATTCATGGTCAATGATTTGAACTAACTTCCATTTATCCTCCATCACAGAGACATGGAATTTATTATAAATCGGTGAATTAGATGCAAAATAAAGATCGCCATTACGCGGGTCTTCACCAGTGTTGGTCAAGGCGTCCCAACGGTCTTGACCGTCTAGTTTTTTGGTATTGCCCGTGGGCACGCCCGCCGCATCTGCTAAGCTTGGAAATACATCTAAGACAGAGACAACGTCCTCGGTGCGTGTTCCTGCCGCGACCTGCCCTGGCCAACGCAATAGCGCATTGACGCGAATGCCGCCTTCAAATGTTTCGAGCTTACCCCCACGATAGGGGCTGTTATCTGCGCCGAAGGCTTTTAACCCGCCATTATCAGAGAAGAAAAACACCAGCGTATTATCGGTCAAACCTTGCGCGTCTAGACTCTGTAAAATCTTGCCGACATTTTGATCAAGGCTGTCAACCATGGCCGCGTAAGTGCGTTTGGGAAATGGCCTATTGCCGCGTTTTTTATATTTGTCTTCTAAGGCTTCGGGGGCTTGCATAGGCGAGTGCGGGGCTAGGAATGGCACATATAGAAAGAACGGCTTTTCAGGGTCACGCAAATCTTCCAAATAACGCACAGCCTCGTCCCCGTGGACATCCGTCATATATTGCCCTTCGCGGCGCACAGACATTCCGTTTTCTTGCAAATCATATCCGCCCGCGACAGTGTAATCATAATAATTCACCTGCGTATTTAAGTGACCAAAGAAATGATCAAAGCCCCGCGAATTTGGCACGAGCGGCTCTATCGTATGACCCAAATGCCATTTCCCGACCATCGCCGTTTGATAGCCCGCCGCCTGAAAACTTTGCGGCATGAAATGCTCATCAGGCGAAACGCCGCCATTTTGCCAAGGCTGAAAGCCAGCATAGATAGAGCCAAGCTTCATGGGGTCACGCGCTGTCATCAGGGCGCTGCGCGTCGGTGTGCAAATTGGCATGGAATAAAACCGGTTCAGCGTAAGACCTTCACGCGCGAGCCTATCAATATGCGGTGTTTCTATATCGCTACCGCGAAAGCCAAGGTCCGCAAAGCCAAGGTCATCGGCTAGAAGAATGACAATATTGGGTTGCCCTTGAGACGTCGCCGAAGCTTTCACTTTTAGGGGCGCGACCTCTTTTGCCGCTTCAACGTTTTTTATGTCGCTTGCTTCTTGGCATCCCAATAATATTACGCAGGCTGAAACAGTCGATAATAATAGTCGCATGGGCTGGCCTTTATTGTTCCAAAAACTTGTCTTGCAGCTTGGCGCGCATATCATCATCAATGCCAAGGCCGTCGCGAATAAAGCCGTCTATAGATCCGAAATCAGCTTCCATTTGCGCAAATGTTGCCTCCATAGTTTCGCGCGACACGCCCATAATCTTGCGGATTATTTCAAGACTGTCTCGTTTCCCGACACGCTTTTCGATTGAGATAATCGTTGCGTCATTATAGCCTTTAAGGACTTGATTGCTGAATAGAAAATCTTCCATCACCGTGTCTTTATCAACGCCCAGAGTCAGCATGATAATCGCCGCGCCATACCCCGTGCGGTCTTTCCCTGATGTGCAGTGAAATAATTGCGGCGTGTTATTATCATCCGCCAGAGATTTTACCCACTCGCCCCAACTTTTGCGGTGCGCGGGATTAGTGATAAAACGGCGGTGATCTAAAAGGTTCATTACCTCCGCCTCATCTACGCGGCCCATAATAATTTTGCGGCTCAATTTGCGAATATCGACAGGCTTATCATTGATAGGAAGAACCACATAATCCACATCTTGCGGAAGGTGATCAGGCTCTTGCTTTCGCTCTGAATCGCTGCGTAAATCGGTTATCACTTTCAAACTTAATTCAGCTACATCAACCACCCCCGCATCCTCAAGATGAGAAAGCTTGTCCGATCGGTAAAGCATGCCAGATTTTATCGCGCGGCCATCGATGGTTTTATAACCCCCTAAATCTCGGAAATTCCGCGTTCCATGAATGGGTAAAAGCCTTGCATCTTCAATGCGCGGAGCCTCGGCCAGCTCTGACCCTGTATCGCCCGAACGGCTTCCACAGGCCGCGAGTCCCGCAAAGGCAAGAACCAAAATTGTATTTATCAATATTGTTTTCATAGCCTCTAAACCCTCATAAAAAAACAGGCCGCCCCTGCATTTGCATTGCGCAAATGCTAGGACGACCCGGCTTGCCCCGTTCCTCCCCCGAGAACCAGATTAGAATTTAATGCCTAGCGACGCGCCGTAACTCCGCGGCTGACCAAAGACCTGTGTACGATAGGCGAATGTCTCAAATGGGAGACTATCAACAAGATATTCTTCGTCGAATAGATTTGTTCCCCAAAGCGCAATCGTTGCTGTATTTCCGCTCGCCATATCAAAGTCGTAACCGATGCGGCCATTTACGAGGTTTACACTCGGCAACCGCAGATCATTAGCGGGAACTGCTAATACACTATCTTTATGACTAAAACTCACATTCCCGAAGAAACCATTATCGCCATCATAATTCAACGACAGTAAATATGAATTCTTTGGCGTCCCTTGCAGTTCAGATCGCGACGATGGATCTATCTGCATTGTTAAGGGGTTAGTAATATCGCCAGCATCACCGTCAATATAGGAATAGCTTGCTGCCATCGTGAATTCATCTGTAAGCGCAAATTGAGCATCAGCTTCAACGCCGTAAATTTCATCATCGACATTCACGATAACGCGCTCTGTAGCAATTAGCGGGTTTGTCCCTAATGTGTTTTGTTTGTCCTTAAAGTCATAATAGAAACCCGCAACATTCAAACGAACACGGTCACCAAAGTCACCCTTAAAGCCGACTTCATAAGCCGTATTGCTTTCAGATCCAAAATTAAAGTCTGCGCCAGAGGTTTGCCCAGCTAAAGGAAGAGCTGTCGCGGTCTCGTTGAAACCGCCAGAGCGGAAGCTTTCTTTGTAACTGGCATAGAGCATTACATCATCCGTTGCATCCCACTGAAGTGTCAATGAAGGATCAAGCACATCTTCACCATAAGTCGAAATATTCTGCGGAATGACATTACCCGTAAGGTCGATATTATCATTGAAGAAAACAGACGTCGATTGCCCAACGGCGTCTTTGCTTTCATCTGAATAGCGCAGGCCAGCCGTAATACGGAAATCATCAGATAGATGATAAGTTGCTTGCCCATAAATGGCGAAGGCTCGTGTATCAATGCGCAAGCTATTTGCCGTGCTTGAACGCGCTGCCCCTAAGGCAACCGATAGAGTCGGAATACAGAAATTATTAGCTGGCATAGGAGTCATGCCCGTTTGCTGACAGGTTGTCCCATCGCCAATGAGTTGATTGATCAAAGGAAAAGCTGAGAAAGGATTTGCCGTATTGCCAAAACCTCCATTCAAAGCCCCCAGTAATATCCCTGCGGCAGGAATGGGGCCATCTGCGCCAGCTGGAAATGGCACAGGGCCTCTGGGGTCCTGACCAGACGCGGCGTCTAACCCTCCGATAAATGCGCGGATATTGGGCGCAGTCACACGTGGGTCAAACTGACCTAGAACAAAGAGATAATCATTCGCATTTTGTAAATTCTGGCCACCGCTTTTGCCTGTGCCTTCATCATAGTAGAAGGCACCTGTTGTGTATTCGAGTTTACCATTTGCAAGTTCGCCGTTAAATGTCGCTTCCAAGCTCAGTTGATTGTGGCCTTCCAAGTTACGTGAACCGCCCGGCTGAGACAAAAACAATCCGCGATCTGGTAAGGAACCATCAACCTGCGTTGAAAAATCAGGGCGTAATGACTGACCAGCTACGCCAAACGCAAATGGCAATGCGCCCAAGGCTTGGTTAAATCCACCCGTAATAGCATTTACAACATTCGGATCAGCTGTTGGAATAAGAGCCGTGTAACGAGAACTATCAGCTTCGCGATATCCGACAGTAAATTTGGCGTCATGATTATCGTTAATATCCCAACGCAACGCTGCTGAAACACCTTTTGTTTCGAGGTCACCTTTTTCTGGCGCAAAGCTTGTCGTCGTTGCCTCTTGGCGGCCACCATCAAATGTTGTGATTGCTGGACCAAAGAGAGGGTTATTTTCACCGAACCCTGTGACAGATTGATAGAATAGAGGTTCTTTCTCTGTCTTATTATAATCTGCCGCAAGCTCGAGATTCACGTTACTGCCGATATCAAAACCTACAGCGCCTCGAAGACCGTATTTTGTTTCGCCGCCAAAGTCGCTGCCAGGGCCAGAGTTTTCAACCCAACCATCCCGGTCCATATAAGACCCAGATAGACGGAATGCTGCGGTTTCAGCCATTGGCACATTTACGGCACCAGATATTTTCTTATGGTTATAACTACCATATTCGACCTTTGCGTTACCAGAAAACTCACTTGGGTCAGGCGTCGCGGATACAAGATTGATTGCGCCAGCGACTGTGTTACGGCCGTAAAGTGTGCCCTGAGGACCTTTCAAAACTTCGACCCGCGCAAGATCAGGCATGTCAAAGGCCAAGCCTTGTGTCTTACCTAAGTAGATACCGTCCTGATAAATGGCGACACGGCTATCTTGGCCAATTTGAGGATCGAATGTCCCGATACCACGGATACTAACGCGAACACCGTTATTGTCTGCAGGGTTTGGCGTTACGTAAACACCCGGTGTAAACTTACCAATATCTTCAATACCTTCGATACGGTTACTCTCCAGGGCTTTGATATCGAATGCCGTGATAGCAATCGGAACATCCTGAAGATTTTCTTCTTTCTTCTGCGCAGTCACGACTATCTCATCAAGCTGGGCGAAGGCCGGCGCGCTTATGGCCAGAAGTGAGGTTGAAACGGCTAGAGCTGTGAGCCCTTTGAAGGTTTTGGATGACATAATGTTTTCTCCCCTATGAGTGTCAGGCGGCATTTTCGCCTTATTACCCAATTCCCTAAGCCAAAAATAAAATGGGTGCAATGCAGGAGTCGCAAGAAATTTCGTGAATAATGCGCGATTAAGCGTATATTTGGCCTAAAAATGTCATTTTGCGTAGCATTGTTGCATTTTTGTTACGCATTCTTACCAATCCAGCTTTGACTCAGCCACCCCCTCAAAGACCGTAACCACCCGCCACCGCTATTTGTTGCCCTGTGATATAAGCGGCTTTACTGGACGCTAAAAACACAACAGCGTGACCAATCTCCTCAGGTTGACCCCAGCGTTTTAGCGCGAGGTTCTTTTGTACATCCTGCGTCCAAGCATCATCAAAGACCCCTTGCTTGGAAAGCTCAAGGAACATCCCAGCTTCAATCACGCCAATCAAAACTGAGTTCGCGCGGATACTGTTTTTGCCTTCCTCGCGCGCTATTGCTTTTATCAGGCTCTCATTCGCGGCCTTAGGCGCAACGGAAAGCACATCTTTATCAGGCCAGCTTAGATCGCCCGCAGACCCAAGGTGAATGATAGAGCCGCCATCATCACGCATATGGGCGATGGCCGCTTGGGCAGCATCAAAGAAACCGTGGACTTCGACGTTTACGGCGTTGTGCCATTGCTCGCGAGAAGTCTCCGCGACATGGACTTGCTCCACCAAGGGACCTGCGCCCCAGACTAATGTGTGCAGGCGGCCATGCTGTTTTGCTGCCGCGTCAATCGCTGTCTGCGCTGCCCCCTCAATAAGAACATCACAGTGATGGAGACTGGCCTTGCGGCCAAGCGCCGAGATCTGCCCTGCAAGCTGTTTGGCGACGTCTTCTTTGGAGCGCCAGACAATAGCGATGTCACTCCCCGCTTTGGCTAATTCTAAGCACACCACACGGCCAATCCCGCCTGTAGCTCCGAAAACAATGGCCGCGCCTTTGGGAAAATCACTCATTATATACCTCGAATGCGTTATTTTTTGGCACTATGGCTACGAATTCCTAGCCTGAAAAGGTTTTTCATCTCGATTTGCGTAAATTATTACGCTAGTTACTACGCAAATTGAATAATAATCAGACGATAAGGATTTATCATGGGAATAGCTGTCATCACGGGATCAGCCTCTGGCATAGGGGCCTGCACGGCCAAACGCCTTGCCGCGCAGGGCCACCGCATTATTGGCATTGACCTCAAAGGCGCTGATATAAATGTTGACCTCTCGACCCCTGATGGCCGCCAGGCCGCGATTGATCAAGCGATTGAGATGTCAGGCGGAAAAATAGACCGCCTTGTCCTCGCGGCGGGACTTGGGGGACATATAGATGACGGACAGCTTGTGGCGAAGGTCAATTACTTTGGCTGTATTGCCGTTTTAGACGGGCTCAAAGACGCCCTCGCCGCTGTCGATGGCCGCGTCGTTGTCATCTCTTCTAACTCTGCGCAAATGCGCACCGATCCGAATACACCCTTTGTCCTGGCGATGCTTGACGGCGATGAAGATAAAGCAATGGAGCTTATAGGCGACGCCCATGGCGCGCTGACCTATGGCACCTCCAAACATGCAGTCGCCCGCGCTGTGCGCCGCCGCGCAGCTGAATGGGGCCAAGCAGGCATAACCCTAAACGCAATTGCGCCCGGCATGACCGAAACGCCCATGTTCAGAGGCGCCGCGGATCACCCTGTCATTGGCAAGAGCGTCGAGATGATTCCTATTCCAAAAACCCGCGTCGCCTCACCTGACGAAATTGCGGGCGTTATCGAGTTTATGCTGAGCGACGCAGCAGAATATATGCAGGGCAGCATCATCTATGTTGACGGCGGCACAGACGCGCAATTACGGCCCGACGCGTTTTAGAAACATCTATGTTTTAGAGAATCTATGAGGAGAGATTATGACGGATAAGATAACGCGGCGCGATTTCCTCAACGGAACACAAATCGCCATTGGCGCTGCGCTTTGTCCGTCTCTTCTCTCGGCTTGCGGCGCCAATGGTATAGATAGCGCCGATACTGGTAGCCCTGATATTGTCGGTAATGCGCCCTCTCCCTTTACGCTCCCTAAAAATTATTATCCTCCGAGCAAGACAGGACTACGCGGTAGTCATGACGGCTCTTGGGAAACCATGCATTCACGCGTTTTTGGGGAGGAGTTTCCCCATGCCGAGCCTACTGAGAATTATGACCTTATAATTGTCGGCGCAGGCATAAGCGGTTTGTCCGCAGCGCATTTCTACCGCAAGACTAATCCGGGCGCTAAAATCCTTATTTTAGATAATCATGATGACTTTGGCGGTCACGCTAAACGCAATGAATTTGACGTCGAAGGCCAATTTTGTATGGGGTATGGCGGAACAGAAGCCATAGATACCCCGTCGGCCTATGCGCCTGAATCCCTTGAGCTCCTCAAAGACATTGGCGTTGATACGCAAAAATTTTACGACTATTTCGATCAAGAGTTTTGGGACCGCTACGGCCTCTCAAAATCCATCGTCTTTGATAAGGAAACTTTTGGAGAAGACAAAATTGTCTTGGGATATGGCGAGCGGTCCTGGGAAGACTTCGCCGCCGACATGCCCGTCAGCGAGACAGCTAAAGCCGATTTCATTCGCGTCCATACCTCCAAGGAAGACTATCTTCCGGGAAAGAGTTTTGACGAAAAATATGGAATCCTGCGCAAAACGAGCTACGAAGATTTTCTGCGTAATTATTGTAAAATTGATGAGCAGATTATCAATATTTATAAACGCTGGGGCATGAGCTTTTGGTGCGTGGGGATTGACGAAATTCCGGCCACGGCCATTCAAGATTATGATGGCGGAATGCCGGGCGTCGCCCATACATTACGCCGCACAGGTCACCGCAATGACGAACCTTACATTTTCCATTTCCCTGACGGCAATGCCTCAGTCGCTCGGCTTTTAGTGCGCAGCTTCATTCCTGATGCCGTCCCAGGTTCGACGATGGAAGATGTCGTCATGGCCAAAGCTGATTACGCGGCGCTAGACAGAACGAATAATGACGTAATAATTCGCCTTAACAGTACCGCGGTGAATGTCACCAACGCGGTTAATGGCAAAGCGAGTTTGGTTACCTATGTGCGAGACGGCACCTCTTATACGGCGCAAGCAAAACATTGCATCCTAGCCTGTTATAATGCCGCCATTCCTTATCTTTGCCCCGACATGCCAGACGCCCAGAAAGAGGCGCTCTCTTATAATGTAAAAATTCCGCTCGTTTACACAAAGGTCGCCGTGCCGGATTGGAAGCGCTTCGCCACATTAAAAACTGATTTTTTCTATTATACTGGCGGCTTTTTCAAGCAGGTCGAATTTGCCTATCCCGTTTCCATAGGGGGCTATGACGCAGTGGGCGCGCCGGACACACCGATGGTGCTGCATCTGTGCCACGTCCCTTGGGTGCCAGAGATCAAAGGCGCGGATCAATGGCGCGAAGGACGACGCCGCATCCTCACAACACCTTTTGAAACCTATGAAGAACATGTCAAAACGCAGCTGTCGCAAGCTCTCTCCGGGACAGATTTTGACCCTGATCGCGACATCAGCGCCATCACCGTGAATCGCTGGCCACATGGATATGCCTATAGTCCGGACCTGATATGGGAGCCCGATTATGAGAGCGAGAGCGACAAGCCTTGGGTGAAAGGGCGTAAGTCTTTTGGCCGCATTCACATCGCCAATTCCGACGCGGGGGCAGGCGCGGATACGAACACAGCCATTGCGCAAGGCTACCGCGCAGTGAAAGAGATCACGGCCTAAGCTATGCCGCACAGTGTTAGCCTCATAGACGAAAACCATCTACTTTATGGTAACTTTATTGGGCTGCAATATGCCTTTGCAAAGGGCTTGGATAAGGACGCTTTATCAAATTCCGTTATTGAACTAACGGCACAATTTCCAGCTCTGTCTGGGCGGTATAGTGCCAAATCCAATAGTGTTACGACATCGGCAAAAGATAAGTCATTTTCTATCCATCACCCCGCAAGCCTTGCTGTTCATTCGCATCCAGGCACATTGAAGCGTGTTATGATGGCATCCGATCGTCCGCAATTCGTCATTCAGCCAAAACGGAAAAGTGTTCTTAATGGAAGCGCCCCATTATCCAGTTTTACGCTCACTGAATTTTCAGAAGGCGGTATGATATTCGGCATGGCCATTAGTCACGCGCTAACGGACGCGGCGGGATATCATTTACTGATGAAACATTTGAGCGGGATTTATGATGCCATAGTGTCTGACAAAGCCGTAGACCAATTTCCGTTTGCGACACAATTAGATGTTTTCGAGTTCGGAACGCAGCGGTCCAAAGCTGAGAGCCTTAATGTTTTAAAACAGCGCGGCCTCCCAAAACCGATTCCGATTAAAGGTTTGTTTGGCAGCTTCGTTAAATCTCTCATCACCAAAGCAATGGATAAGAGCTTAAGCGACAATCCGCCCATCTCCATTCATTTCGGTCCAGATGATGTGGCGCGCCTTAAGCAAACTGTCTTTAAAGAAAGCGGGGAAGATTGGATCAGTACTAATGTCGCCCTCTGCGCTCACTTTACATCCATCATCGCTACCCTCAGCTATGGTGATGACATCAAATATGACATGCAAATTGGTCAGCTGCTCGATTTACGTAATCGTTATTTTGAGACGAATTCTAAAACTCAATCGGCATATGTTGGTAATGCCATCCTCATTCATATTGATAAAGCTGCCTTCCCTAACGGCTTACAAAATACATCTCGCGGCGAGCTGGCGCGATATTTCAAACAGCGCCAAACCAAGACCAATGCGGCAGATGTGAAAGACAGGCTCGACCTGCTCGCGGATTGCCTGCGCCACGGCTATACCAATCCAGAGCTTGATGTGAAAAACCCGATTATCTCGCTCAATAATCAAAGCAAGATGGCGGTGTATGATGTTAGCTTTAATGGGCAAAGTCCTGCGCGCATTTATCCGCAAGATGTCGGCGACAATATTATGTTCTTCCCGGCCCCGGATGGCGGCATAGACATCCACATACGCGACATCGTTAATCCGCAAGGGCAACAAAATTTACTGACTTCTGAATGGCAGAAACGCATTTTTGATTTCTAGCCGCTTGACACTTACACCGCCATAGGCTTTTCTGAACGTCATTCGGAAAGTCGCAAAAAATTAGGGGAATTCACAATGGCCGATCAAAAAACAGCCTTTATTACAGGTGCCGCTATGGGCATGGGCGCTATGAAAGCGCGTAAGCTGGCCGAACGGGGCTGGAAAGTTTTCGCGGGCGTACTTCCCGGCGCCGACACGTCTGAGCTTGGCAGTCATGAGAACATCGTCGTGGTAGAGCAAGATGTCACCTCCGATGCTTCTGTCACCGCCAGCGCCGAAACCGTCGCTAAGCACTTAGATAACGGCCCCCTTCATCTGCTTATAAATAATGCAGGTATTGCCAATAAGGGAACGGGCCCAATTGAAGGCATCAATATCGATGAGATGCGTATCCTATTTGAAATCAATACCTTTGGGCCTATGCGCGTGACCCAAGCTTTCCTTCCCATGATCCGTAAAGGCGCCCCCACATCCCGCATCATCAATTTCGCGTCGGGCGCGGTGCGCGCAAACCCCGTCTGTTCCGGCAGTTACAACATGTCCAAATGGGCCGTTGAAGGACTGACCTGCACACTTCGCAATGAGCTTGCGCCCTTTGGCATTGAAGTTACTTCAATTGAGCCTGGCGCGGTAAAAACACATATGACCGCCAATGCCGAAGAAACAACCAAAGACATTTGGAAGGGTATTTCCGAAGAGGTGAAGGGCGTTTATGAACCCCACCTAAGAGAAACGACCACAACGAAAATGGTCGAACAGATCAACAAGGGTAATGATCCTGATTATGTCACTGATGAAGTTCTGGCCCTGCTTGAAAAAAAGACATGGAAGCCGCGTTATCTCGTTGGCAAGGACGTCAAGCCTCTGAAAGTCATGCTCACACTCATGTCGGAACACGGCGCTGAAAAAGCGATCCAAAAAGCCGTCGGCATCCCGCAATATGGTAAAGGCTAATCCATGACGTCCAAGACATCTGATATCGCGGCCAAAGTCCAAGCCCTGAAAGACGCGACCCCTCGCCTTCGCAATAGCACGGCGGCAGAACGTTGCGCGAAAATGAAAGCTTTGTGGGAGGCCACAGTTGACCGCAAGGATGACCTGTTTAAGGCCGCCAACATCGAGCGCGGAACACATGATCTGGATATGGCCGCAGAACTTGTCATGCTGAAATCCGAAGTGGACTTCATGTGTAAAAACCTCGCAAAATGGATGAAGCCCGAAAAGGTCAAAAACTCATTAGCGACAATGGGTAAGCGCTGCGAAATACGCCGCCAATCAAAGGGCGTTGCGCTGAATATGGCCGCTTATAATGCCCCGACGGCAGAGAGCTTCGTGCCCATGTTGGCCTCTATCGCAGCTGGAAATGCGATGGCGATAAAACCCTCCGAACTTGCGCCAGACTCGGCCCAAATTATTCAAGAGATTGTCAATAAAGTCTTCCCCGCAGATGAAGCCGAAGTTTTCCAAGGCGGCGTCGACGTCGCCCAAGAACTCTTGAAGCAACCCTTTGATCACATCTATTATACAGGCGGAACCGCGGTCGGGAAAATCGTGATGAAAGCGGCGGCGGATAATCTCGCCTCTGTCACGCTGGAAATGGGCGGTAAAAACCCGGTCATTATTGATGAAACTGCCAAGCTCGAAAACGCCGCGAAAAAGCTCGCTTGGGGCCGCGTGATGAATGCAGGTCAGGTCTGTATCGCGCCGGATTACGCTATCGTCCATGAAAGTGTTAAAGACGAATTTCAAACTCTCATGGCGGCTCAAATAGACGCCCTTTATAATTCTGAAAACACTGGGTTGGAAAACTCAAATTACGTCCCGCGCATTATTAATGAACGGCACACAAAGCGGGTAAAATCCCTCATTGATGACGCCGTTAAAAAAGGGGCGACCGTCATTTGCGGCGGCAATGCCAACGTCAAAGATAATTATATCGAACCAACTTTGCTAACCGATGTAACAGAAGAGATGGACATTATGGGCGAAGAAGTCTTCGGCCCCGTCATGTGTGTGCTCGGTTATGAAACCCGCGAAGATGTGCTATCCCTCATCAAGCCGCGCACAAATTCCCTCGCGCTCTATATCTATTCCACCAATGACGAAAACATCGAATACTTCTTGGCAAATACCTCTTCTGGATCTGCCGTGGTGAATAATAATTGCATCCAATCGGGGACTAACCCTCGCCTGCCCTTTGGCGGCGTCGGCAATTCCGGCATGGGCCGCATTGGCGGTTATGAAGGATTTAAAACCATGTCCAATGAACGCTCCGTTGTGCATCAGCCCCTAGATAAGTTTCGCGACTTCCTCATCATGCTTCCGCCCTATTCAGAGCGTTATTCAGGCATGATCATGAAAGGTATCAAGAAGTAAGTGCTTAGCTTTGTCCGCACCGTCGCTCTGCTAATCATCTCAACTTTTGTGATGGCGGGAACGAGCCTTGCCCAAGACACAAAATCCCCTGATGCGTTCGATATTAGCGACATTGCGGGTCAGTGGCGCATTGAAGTCATCGACCAACCAAACTCGACATTTAAAGGGTCAGCAACAATCCCAAATGGAGGCGGCAAATCTATCATGGCCGAAACAATTACAGAGGATAAATGCTGCGGCGGGAAAAACCATGCACGCGTGCTACAAGATAGCCAAATTACCATTACCGATGGCCACATTGAAGTGAGTTCAAAAATCGTTAAATTCCTCTTACGTGAAGAAGAGCTCAGCATTCGCTATAGCCCGGATGATTTTTCACTAAGACGGCAAGATAGAAACACCCTGATCGGCACGGCGAATGGTTACACGCCTGTCAGATGGATTCGCGATGAATTGGAAATAAGTTAAGCTCGTAGAAACCTCTAAAACGGAGACAGGCCATGTCCTTCGAAGACATTGAAGCCATCAAACGCGTTAAATATAATTATTGCAACGGGATTGATAAATGCGATCTGGAGCTTTTAGCGAGCATCCTCACCCCTGATGTCGAGATTGACTATGTTGGCGGCACTTACCGCTATAAAGTCAGCGGAAGGGATAATTTCCTCGACGCTGTAAAAGGCTCTTTCAATCCCGAATTTGTCAGCTGCCATTCCGTGCACATGCCCTTCATCGATTTGACAGGCTCGAATAGCGCAACAGGCCGTTGGCGCTTACTCGATTATGCAATGAACCTCGCTCAAGATAATCTGGTCACCATCGGCGCCGCAGAATATCAAGACACCTATGAAAAAGGCGGAGACGGAAAGTGGCGCATTAAATCATCAGGTTATGAGCGAATTTACGAGCGCGTCTTTGATGAACCGAAACCCGCTCTAACCCATTATTTCCTCGGCGGTGGTCATACAGACAAAACCGCAGAATTCGCGGGCGCGAAACCTTTTAAATAGTCTGCAATGACATTGGGCATCGCTCAATAGATAATTCCCCTAAAGAAGACCTAACCTATGACTTTTGACCGTGACGATCTTTTCTTCCAACTCTTTGACGTCGCCAAAGTCGAAGATGTTATAACCAGCGCGGCTTGGGAAGGCCTGGACCGAAGCACGATTGAAAGCCTGCTCAACACAGCTGAAAAATTAGCCGCAGATCATTTTCAACCCGCTGCCAAAGATGCAGATGAGATTGAACCCGATTTCGTTGACGGCAAAGTGGTGATGATACCCCAAGCCCAAACCGCGATTGATGCTTATATAGAGGCGGGTTTTATGGGAACAGGCCTTGCGCCAGAACATGGCGGCACAGGTCTACCCGAAAGCATTATTCAAGGCCTGTTTTTCATTCTAGCCACAGCAAATGTCGCCTATACAGGCTATGGCCTGCTCACCACGGCCGCTGGCCGGCTCCTAGCAAAATACGCCTCCGCAGAGCAGCAGCAGCGCTATCTTGAGCCCATGGCGGAGGGCCGGTTTTTTGCCACCATGTGTTTATCTGAACCCCATGCAGGCTCGTCACTCGCCGACATCACAACAAGCGCCACGCCAAGCGGTGATGGAACCTATAAAATCTCTGGACGTAAGATGTGGATTTCTGGCGGCGACCACGAACTCAGTGAAAACATCATCCATCTGGTCATGGCAAAAATTCCAGGCGGCCCAGCAGGCGTAAAAGGCATATCTTTATTTATCGTGCCGAAACGCCATCTTAATCAAGACGGCAGCATTGGCCCCGCAAATGACGTCACCCTCGCAGGCCTTAATCACAAAATGGGATATCGCGGCATCACCAATTGCGCCCTTAACTTTGGTGAAAATAATAATTGCATCGGCTACCTCGTTGGCCAAGAGCATCACGGCCTGAAATACATGTTCCAGATGATGAATGAAGCCCGCATATTTGTAGGACTCGGCGCAACAGCTTTGGGCCAAGCGGGCTACCGCGTCTCTCTGGATTATGCGCGTGAGCGGCCACAAGGTAGGCATCCAGGCGATAAAGACCCGAATGCCAAAGCTGTTCCTATTATTGAACACGCAGATATACGGCGATTACTAGTGGCGCAAAAGTCGGCCGTCGAACCCTCTTTAGCGCTAGGCCTATATTGCGCCAACCTCGTTGATATCGCCAATAGCAGTGACGACCAAGGCGCTGTTAACCGCGCTAAATTACTGCTCGAAATGCTGACCCCAATAACGAAATCATGGCCGTCAGAATTTTGTCTGGAAGCCAATAAACACGCCTTACAAGTCCTCGGCGGAGCAGGATATACGCGCGACTACCCGATTGAACGTTATTACCGAGACAACCGTCTCAACCCTATTCATGAAGGCACGCACGGCATTCAAGGCCTAGACTTTCTGGGCCGCAAAGCCAGAATGCTGGGCGGAGAAGGGTTAACTTTACTCTGCGCCGAGATTGACCGCACTATTTCCAGCATGAAAGATATAGACGGCTCAGACTTTTTCACGATCAGACTCGCTGAGGCTGTCAAAGAGTTTAAGCAACTATCTGGCCCCCTGACCGAGGCGGTCACGACAGATGCTAAAACGGGCTTAGCAAACGCCACCTTATATCTGGATTATGCAGGTCATTTGATAATGGCATGGATGCACCTTCGCATCCTCAAAGCGACGGTGACATGTGACCAGTCCGAAGACTTCATTAAAGGCAAATGGCAATCCGCAAAATATTTCTACGCGAGAGAGCTCACACAAACGGCGCAATGGGCTGAAACATTGAGGATGAATGATCAGAGTGCTGCGGAGATGCGCGATGCGTGGTTTTGAAGCTCATCAATATTCTAACAGGAAATGGTCTTCGCAATGTCTAAAATAGCAAGCAATAGTTTCACGAAAAAATCCACGGCAGAACAGGTAACCGAAGGCGTCGACCTCTCGGGTAAAACTGCATTGATCACGGGCGTAGGGATCGGCGGCTTAGGCTGTGAAGCCATGCGTGTTTTGGCGTTAAGAGGCGCGCATATTATCGGGCTTGACCGAACCCTAAGCGCCGCTCAATCAGCCTGCGAAACCATATCAGGCCAAACGAGCGCATTTGAATGTGACCTTTCTGACCCCGACTCCATCACCGCATGCACAGCGGCCATTTCAAACAAGTTTACCGCCATTGATATTGTCCTGACAAATGCCGGGGTTATGGCACCGCCTCGAACTGTCGTGCACAAATATAAGGAACCTTTAGAGCTTCAATTCGCGGTCAATTTCCTTGGACATTTTATTTTGATTAATCGTCTAATGCCGCTGATAAAAGCCGCGCCTAAGGCTCGCCTGGCATTGGTCGCGAGTGAAGGCTATGCCGCCGCCTCTAAGAAACTCGGCGTTAATTTTGATGACCTTGACGCGAGCGAAAAATATTCTGCTCTGGAAACTTACGGCCAATCAAAGCTTGCCGTAATGTTGATGAATATTGAACTCGCAAGACGCCTCGAAGGCACAAATGTAACCTCCAACTCCGTGCATCCGGGCGTCATCCGCACCAATCTAGCACAGGACACAGACAGTTTTTTGGTGAAGGCCATCTCCGCTTTAGCCGGCCCATGGACACGAACCGTTGCTCAAGGGGCCGCCACACATTGTTTCGTCTCAGCGCATCCCTCGATAGATGGTATCAGCGGCCAGCATTTCGCCGATAGCAATCCCAAAACCGCAAAAGAACATCCATTGGTCAACGACCTAGATCTGGCAAAGCGCCTTTGGGATAAAGCGAATGAGCTAGCAGAAGGCTATTTAATCAGAGACCCTTTTACGAACCAAAGCCTGGATAATCAGGTTTGATTACCATCCACGGTCTGCAAATTTTACGACACCCCGGGCGGGCGGCGGTCAACTTCACGGAATTCGAAGGGGCTTGTTACGGATGTATCTGGCTCCCCGCCGGTTAGAAAATGCCGGTTGGCATCGGCGACATTGCGGCCGCCATCCCTAATCCCGCATGTGGGACAGACATGGTCAAAGTCCGAATTCGTATTCGCTTCGACATTACAAGTTTTACAAAACGCGCCATAGTGAGACATTGATTTTCCTCCTGTCTTCGCTGCCAAAGCGTAACACCGAAGGAGAGTTACCCACAAGAAATTTCTCATAATGTGGATAACTCCGCCCTCCCTCTATTGAAAACCTTGCCTTTTCTGCTATGTCTAATGGGCACGAAGAGGAGCTGCACTGAGGCGGTGAAACCGAAACTATCCGAGCTGATAGAAGAGGGGACAGACAAATCAGGTAAGGTGATGATCCTTTAGTGACAGAGCCCGCCGAGTTAATCTGTGAGCGCGAAATTGGAAACAAGATCGTGGAACAGGATAAGTCGCGGGCTTTCTGCTGCCTGGGAGACTCGTAAACTCGCGATTTGCGTTACATTGAAATCAATAAACTTTGTCATCCTCGCGAATGCGGGGATCTATCTACAGGTTCGGCATTCTCGGTTAGATTCCCGCATTCGCGAGGATGACAAATTTACGTTTATTTACGAGACAGCATCACCATCACCACTCCGCGCATCCCTGCGGCGGCAGGGACAGTCCAAACTTCGCTTGAGCGAATTTAATTAAGTTTTGTTCTTTTACGAGAGAGCATCGAGAATGACCACTACAGCCCCCGCTTCGCGGGAGCGGGTCATTTCGATGGTGCTAATCATATTTAATTCGGCCCTTTTCGCCGTGCGTTTGCTGCAGGACTCCTGTAGCGAGTGGACCAAATCCCGTCCACATATCTTCTTTAACTTGGTCTGCGGGAATGACGACGTCGGCGTAATCATTGGGCGCGCGCCATCCGGGGTGGGGCTGTATTTTTACGTATTGTCCGCCAATGGGATGAAGCGCGAGGCGCTTATCGAGTATTTTTTGAAGCCGGGTGACCTGGTCAGGATTGGCCGCTGAAATATCTTCTGCTTCATTTGGGTCGGTCCAGACGTTGAAGAGTTCCGTCTTAACCTCTGTCGAGCGGCGTTCATGATTGACATATTGAATGAGCTTCCAAGGCCCGTCGAGCACGCCATATTTAAACTCGTTATAGATGGGCACATTGGAAGTAAACACTAACGGCTCGCCGCGGTCTCTTTCGCCTATCCCCTTTACAGCGTCCCAGCGGTCTATGCCGTCAATTTTCTTTTCGTATTTCGGCGTGACGCCCGCCGCATTCATCAAGGTCGGATAAACATCCATCACCGAAATGACGTTTTCATTGACTGTATTTGCAGGAAGAACTTCGGGCCAGCGGATGAGAGAGGTAACGCGCACGCCGCCTTCATAGGCTTCGAGCTTTCCCCCGCGCAGAGGTTTATTCACGCCGCCAAAATTATAGTAACCGCCATTATCTGAGAAGAATAGGACAATCGTATTATCCGCAATCCCTTGCTTATCGAGGCTGTCTAAAATGCTGCCAATGGCCTCATCGAGGCTATCCACCATAGCCGCATAAGTCTTGGCGGGGTGGCGCGGCGTATCGAGGCGGCTGGGGTATTTGGCTTTGGTTTCGTCTTTGGCTTCCATCGGTGAATGCGGCGCTAGGAATGGCACATAGAGGAAGAAGGGTTTGCCGGGGTCACGCATCTCTTCGATATAGCGGCTTGCCTGATTGCCATGAATATCTGTGGCATAGACCCCATCATGATCGACAGGCTTGCCATTTTCTTGGAAGTCATGGCCGCCCGCAAATGTGTGATCGAAATACAGAACGTCTGTATTGAAGTGCCCGTAAAAATGGTCAAAGCCGCGCGCATTGGGCGTATGCTGTTCTATCGTATGGCCCAAATGCCATTTGCCTACCATCGCGGTTTGATAGCCCGCATCTTGAAAGTCTTGGGGCATGAAACGCTCGGTCGGGGAAATTCCACCATTATCCCACGCCATGAAGACGGCATGGGCTGCCCCGAGTTTAATCGGGTCACGCGCCGTCATGAGCGCCGCGCGAGTCGGCGTGCAAAACGGGGTCGCATAAAAACGATCAAGCTGCATGCCCTCTTTCGCGAGGCGATCAATATTTGGCGTTTGAATATCGCTGCCATGATAACCGACATCAGCCCAGCCGAGGTCATCCGCCAAAAGTATAACTACATTTGGCGGCGGCGCGTCAGCCGGACGGTCTTTGACCAGCGAAGCGAGGTCAGCCGTTTGCGCGGTTGGAAAATCAAAGTCAGAGGAGGCCACTTTTTTGAACTTCATTGTTGCAAACATGAAGCTCGCAGCAATTAGAATGACAAGAATAACGAATATTTTTTTCAACATGACGGCCTCTTATATTTCGATTACGCGGAGATTTAAGCGGGCGTTCCCGTGACGCCTGAACTGCCAAACATTCCCAATTTCACCGTGCCGTCGAGGTTGCCGCCCTCTTCCGCCACATCAAATTCGAGCGTAATAGGCATGGGGGTCGTCAGATCGGCATTCCATTTAGCACGGCCGTCTTCGACCTTACCCTCTTTGACCTCGATTGTATTGCCATCGGCAACCATCGTGCCTGATAGTGCGTCGCCATCTTGTGCCAGAGTCAGCACCGCTTCACGGTCGCCCATTGGCGTTTTCATTACGATATTCCAACTTCCTGTATAAGTCATTTTGCTCTCCTATTTAATTATTCGCGTGTTCTAAAGCGGGGCTCAAATTTCAAGAATTAGCGCCCATCATATGTTTCGCCGCCACATAGCCAAAGGTCATAGCAGGGCCTATGGTTGAGCCTGCGCCGGGATAGGTATAGCCCATCACAGATGAGGCTGTATTACCCGTCGCGTAGAGACCAGCAATCGGCTTGCCGTCTTTATTGAGCGCCTGCGCGTTTACATCGACATCGACGCCGCCCTTTGTGCCGATATCCCCGGGGAAAACGGGGAAAGCGTAAAAAGGCGCTTTGGCGAGGGGCGCGAGGCATGGATTAGGCGTGATAGACGGGTCGCCATAATAACGGTCATAGGCCGCACTGCCCGAAGCGAAGTCCTCATCAACGCCGCTTTCGGAATATTTAGCGACCTTAGCGACTGTGCTTTCAAGACCCGCTACATTAACACCCATCAGCTCCGCTAGCTCCGCAATCGTATCGGCTTTCTTGACGACGGCTTTGATAGCGCTGCTCCATTTCACATCAGGATGCACCGCTGTTGGGTAAAGCGGACCAATGCCGTATTTTTCCCGCGCGCGGCGATCAAAGATAACCCAGCTTGTTTTCGGATGCGCTTGGAGTTGCCGCCCGACTTCATCATAGCTGGCGGCTTCATTAAGGAAACGCTCGCCCTTTTCATTGACGATGTAAATGCCCGGCAAAGCGCGCTCTGCAAAAAGAACGCGGGAGCGATCATCGCGCGGAAGACGCACAGACGGTCCCCACCATGCCGCGTCCATAAGAGTCAAATTTGCGCCAACAGCTTCGGCGGCTCTGTGAGCGTCGCCCGTATTCTGCCCTGGGGTCGCGCTCCATTTCGTATCCGTTGGCCCTGGTAAATTTGCTTCGCGCATTTCAGCATTATGCTCAAATCCGCCGGCCGCCAAAATAACACCGCGAGACGTATTCACGCGGAAATCTTTGCCGTCCTTAGTGATAATTGCGCCCGTCACTTTCCCGTCTGTCTCTATCAGAGACTTAAGCGGAGCCTGACGCCATACAGGGATTTTGCGTTTAAAGACGGAGGTCAAGCAGCGCCCGACCAAAGCATTGCCAAGACAGAGACGACGATGGCGTTTAGATTTCCTACGCATAGGAAAATCAAGGCGGTAAGCCAGCGTCAGCTTCGTCATGATCCATTTCCAGCCTTTTTGGCGCGTGATAAGCGTCTGAGCTTCTGCAATCGTAAGTGTAAAACCACCAAAAATGGTTTGCGGATGCGGTGGGCGCATATTCAAAAATTCTTTACCTAACTTCGTCGCCGAAAGCGGAACAGGATCAAGCGTGCGCCAGCCCTCTTTGCTCCCGGGTTTTTCCGTCAGGTAATCAGCATAGGGCGTGGAAACAAAACAAACATCAGATTTGTCCTCCATCTCTTTTAACATCTTAGGCGCATTTTCGACATAGGCTTTAAGGCGCTCTTCGGATACGGCGTCCCCAATACAGGCTTTCATATATTCCAAGGCTGCTTCCGGCGTATCGCTCTCCCCATGCTCTGCCATCAAATGGTTACAGGGTATCCAGATGCCGCCGCCCGAGGTCGCAGAAGTACCGCCATACATATCGGACTTCTCTATCACGAGCACCTTGCCGCCCTGATCATGCGCCGTTATGGCGGCGGTTAGCGCGCCTGCGCCAGAACCAACAACTAAAACATCAACATCAATCGAGTCCATTAACCCCTCACTTTGGTTTTTCTTTTATTAGACCGCACCCTCTTCGCAACCGCAATGGAAAAACACGATTTTATTTTGTTTTTTTACGCAATATGTGCTTTACGTCGCGACAAATAGAAATTTTGCGTAATTTTTAGCCATATATCTACGCATTTTGATGGAAAACATTACATGAAGCGCGTTTTTAAAGCCTTTGGAATCATCATTCTGCTGCTGATTGCCTTTATCGGGTTAAAGATGTGCGATTTCGGGCCTGAGCCGCCACGTCCTGATTTAGACCTTCCCTTAGCGCCGCAAATGGCAGACCCCTCCTCTGCGCCGATGAATATGAACTTTCCTGCGGTCAATTCGATGGCAGGCCAAGGCGTCAACCCTATCCCCCACGGCGACCCCGCACAGCAAGATTCGACCCCTATCCCTGGGCCGCTTGATAAAACGCGCCGTCTGGAGGCAAATGAGATTGTCCACCGTTTCCTCGGTCCCGGGCATTTTGGTGTCAATACATCCAGCGAATATGCCGATGGCCGCCGCGTGCTATGGACCAATGGTGTTAACGGCGTTTTCAAGCTCGATTATGAGAGCTATGACATTATCGACCACCTCCCCTCTGACGTCGCCGACAAATGGAACGAAGACTGGGCCGATAACATCATCGCTAAGCTGGATAAGAATAACGGCGCGAGCGCATTGCCAACCGCTATAAAATCTATGCTGCCGCTCAAATCACTCTCTGGCGTTTACACCGTCGTCGGTATTAATGACTGGTTTTACCTCGCTAAGAAAGACGGCTCGATTGTCGCCTATGGTGACGCGGTTGAGGGGGATGCGGGTTCCAAGATTGTTGAGAAAGCAATATTCAAACTCCCGAGCAGCATAGCCGGCGCAAGTGTCGGCATGAATATGACCTATGATGGCTGGATTGTTTTTCCGATGGAAGACGGCACTATGGTTGCTGTATCGCCGGACCTGACAGAATACCGCTCTGTCGCTTTGGACAAAGCAGGTGATACAGATTTAGAGCATCGCGGCGTGGGATATGGCTGGGTGCGCAATTCAATCGCGATTGATGAGGATGGCGGCATATATGTTGCGTCGCGTAATCACATGCACAAAGTTGTCTGGACAGGCGACAAGCTTTCCATTGACCCTGCTGATGGGGCCTGGACAGCTGAGTATCGTAACGGCACCAAAGAAGGCACAGGCGCAACGCCGAGCCTGATGGGCTTTGGCGATGAGGATAGGTTCGTTGCCATCACCGATGGCGACATCCGCATGAATGTCGTTTTGATGTGGCGCGACGAAATTCCAGAGGATTGGAAACAGTTAGAGGGCGCTCCGTCTCGCCGTATTGCGGGACAAGCCCCTGCCGATATGGGCGAGCTGAATGTCCAAGAAATCCAAACAGAACAAACGGTCATTGTTGCGGGTTACGGGGCTCTTATTGTCAATAATACGCCGCGCAATACGCCCTTCTTTATGCCCACAGAAGGGGTCGGGCGCGGCGCCACAATCGGGCCGCTCGGAAATAATCCAAAATTCCAGCCTTACGGTGTGCAAAAATTTGAATGGAATCCAAAATTAAAACGCCTCGAAAAAGCCTGGGTCAATGAAACCATCAGTTCACCTAACGGCGTCCCTTGGGTTTCAACCGGTTCTGGACAGCTTTATTTCATGGGCGCGCGTAATAATGAATGGACCCTCGAAGCCGTTGACTGGTTAACGGGTGAGCCTACCTTTCATTACATATTAGGTGGCCAAAAATATAACAACATGTTCTCGGGCCCGACAATCGACGAAAAGGGCCGCGTCTTTGTCGGGGCCTATTATGGCCGCATGCGTATACAGCCTAATAATAGATGACAAAATTCCCTCATCGCTTGATTAGATTTTGATTTAAGGCACCAATTCATGGGGCATTCAATAGCGATTGAATTACGGCGCAGAGCAAAGCGTCTGCAAGCGTAATTTCTAACGTTATCTATCAGTTCAAATTAGCTTTCAATTTCGAAAACCGCATCAATTTCTACGGCTGCATCCCTTGGTAATGATGGGCTACCAACAGCGAAACGCGCATGTTTTCCAATGTCGCCGAATACTTCTACCATTAGGTCTGAGCAGCCATTTATAATTTTGGGGATGTCGGGTCCGCTACTTTGCGGCTGGCTACACACGAAACCGCCTAGTTTTACGACACGCACGACCCGCGTAAGATCACCGTCACAAGCGGCCTTCATTTGGGCGATCAGGCGCAAACCGCACAGCCTTGCAGCAGCCTGTCCAGTGTCTAAGTTTAAATCTTCACCCAACCGACCTGTGACCATAACGCCGTCGGCGCCCACTGACGTTTGTCCTGCGATGAAGACCATATTTCCCGAACGCACAAATGAGACGTAATTTGCAGCAGGCGAAGATGGCGTGGGCAGAGTGATTTTTAGGTCTTCAAGGCGTTGTTCGATCCTATTCATGATACTACCTCAGTAATTGCAACGTCAGAAACTCTTGTATCGACTATGACAGCTGTCGATATTTGGCCTAACAAATTAACGGTCGTCCGCATCATGTCTGGAATGCGGTCAATGCCCAGCATGAAAGCTAATCCAGCAACGGGCACGCCAATCGCGTCAAGGGCGGGCGCCATTGTTACAACGCTTGAGGACGGCACTGGCGCGACAGTCAATGACACTAAGAATGTTGCAAATATTGCGGCGCCAACTGCAGCCAAGGGAATTGGCACACCGTATAAATGCGCCAAAAAGACAATCGCAGCGCCCTGGAATAAGGCACTGCCCGGCCGGTACATTGAAGCCCCCAGAGGAATGACAAGATCCGCAACAGTTTCGGAAACGCCAAGGTTCTTGGTAGTTTCCTCCAATGTCACAGGAATGGCGGCAGCTGTGCTTGTGGTTGAAAAAGCAATGGATGTTGCGCCCATTGTGCCCTTCAGGAATTTAACAGGGCGCAGTTTTGCAATCAGCATGAGCAGCGGTAAGAATACACATACCACTAAAAGAATTAGTCCCATAAAGACGCAGATGATGAAAACTCCCAGGCTTTGGATGAGCTCCCATCCTAGCAGGGCCGTCGCCGGCGCAATCAAGCCGAAGATACCAATAGGCGCCGTATAGAGTATCCACCACACAAGTTTAATCAGAGCTTCGCTAACATCCTCCGCCGCTGTGACCATTCTCTCTCTACGGGCCTTTGGCAGCGTCCCAGATGCCGCCGCAAGCAAAGCTGTAAAAACTATCAACGGCAAAATGGTGCCTTCTGCGGCTGCGGCGAAGGGGTTAGGCGGCACTAAGCTGACAATAAAATCCGTAATACTTTGCAATTTGGGTAGCGGCATCGCCTCTGCTGTTGGCATTTTTATTTCAGGCGCAAACCTAAGACCAGCCGCCATGACAGCCATCCCGATGACAATAGCGGGAATGAGCGATATCCAATAAAAACCGAGCGTCAGTCCTCCGATCTTTCCTAACTTTCGCGGATCCCCCAAGCGCGCGATACTCGCAAAAATAACCGAAACGACAAGCGGAATGACAACCATCTTAATCGCATTGATGAACAATTTTCCAAGCGGCGCGGATTCTCGCGCAATAGCGTGTAAAATAGGATTACCTGTCATCGCAGCACCAAGCCCGACGGCAAGGCCTAAGAAAAGCCCCAGGGCTATAAGTTTATTCAGCATCTTGATGATCCCTTTCGCAGCGCCTTAATACTTGTCCAGGCAAGCTGGATTGAGCTTCCCCATTTGCAATGACCGCCTCTCCATTAATCAGGAGGTATGACACACCGCCTGATAATTCAGAAGGGTTTTGATAATCCGCTTTTGGCGAAAATGTTGCGGGGTCCAGAATAGCAATATCTGCTTTATATCCAACTTTGAGATAACCTCGGTCGCAAATCCCAAATGTATCAGCGACAAGGCCGCTGCTTCGGTAGAAGAAGGTTTCAACTGGCATAAGATTTTTATTGATGACGTATTCGCGAAACTTTTTAGGAAAACTCGCATATTTACGAGGATGACCCGAGCTTCCATCTGAGCTCGTCATCACCCAATCTTGCTGCATGAAATTCTCAATATCAGAGGGGCTCATATTGAAGGAAGCAATGCGAGCATCTCCCTCTCGGGCTAGCTTAAGAGCCGTATCGACGGGCGATAGCTTATATTTTTTTGCGAGCGCGCCAAGTGTCTGACCTTTCCATTCGGGATTTGTTTGTGTGATGAGCACAGCTTCTGGGCCGCCGCGTTTTCGCAGATTCTCTGTGGTCTCCGACTTTATACGGCCATACAATTCTGGATCATTTAAGCGCTTTAAATAGTCTTGTTTTGAGCCTGCCTTAACCCAGCGGGGAATTAAAGCATTTGAAATCCGCGTGCCGGAAGCGCGCCATGGATATTGATCTGCGGTGATTTTCACGCCCTCCGCACGGGCGGTTTCGATATTAGCAATTAAGACATCACTCTTCCCCCAAACATCAACGCCTAAAGCTTTGATATGCGCTATGTTGGCCGAGATATCAGCTTGTCTTGCGATTTCAATGACCTCATCGACCGCAGCCTCTAATCCAATATTATAAGTGGCTTCATCCCGGATATGGCTATCATAAACCCCACCATGTTTCGCGGCTGTCTTCGCCAGCGCAATAACTTCTTCTGTATTAGAAAAGCTTCCCGGCGCGTAAAACAGGCCCGTAGATAGGCCCAGAGCGCCAGCCTCCATAGCTTGTCCAATCTTCGCTCTCATTTCGGAAAGTTCAGCCTCCGTTGGCGCGCGTTTATCGCCCCCCATAACGGATTTGCGCAAGGCCCCATGGCCGATGAATAACGCCGTATTAGTTCCTATTCCGCTCGTGTTTAGATCAGCCATTTGCTGCTTAACATTGGGATCTCCAAAACCGTCATTGCCATTTACAACAGTGGTTACGCCTTGGAATTGATAATTTCTATTTCCTCGCGTCTCAGGGTCCTTGCTGGTCAACTCTGCCATACTATGTGTGTGAGGATCGATGAAACCAGGGAGCACATAGAAACCTTTAACATCTAGTGTTTTGGAAGCATCAATATGATTAGCCCGCTCCCCAATATATATAATTTCGTCATCTTTGATGGCAATCGTCAGATATTGGGCTGGTGAATTATCCCCAATAAAAACGGCTCCATTTTTGATTAATATATCAGCTTGAAGTTTTGCCTCAGGTTCCCCTTGGCACCCCCCTAATCCTATCGTTAAAACCGAGGTTAAAACTAGGAAAGATCGTCTCATTGCCCGGTCTCGTGCTTAAGTAAAAGCGCCATCATTTCTTCCGCAAACACCTTGGCGGATAGATCAATTGCGGTACGGTCAGTCTCATCGCCAACTTCATATGTAATCGACGAAATGCCGTAAGTGTCATACATATAATTTTTGGAAATAGGCTTACCCGAATTATGGCGCGCCTCACGAGTGAATGTATAGACCTTGTCATCTAAACGATCATCCACATTTTTAAGCCAATCGCGCGCGAAAAATGGCGGGCTTGTCGGTTCACTATCCGCTTGCGTGTAGAGAAGGTTTCGCTGCGTTGAATGAAAATCGAGGAAGAAGGCAATTTTATCGTGCTGCGTTTCAAATCGTTTAAAAGCGTTTTTAACAGCTTGGGTTTCAGGCTGGCTAAAGGGTCCCCAATCGCGGTTTAGATCCATCAAGCCTTTGCTAAATCGCCAATGCCCCGCTTTGACGCCGTCAGGATTCATCATCGGGATAATCAAAACATTAAAATGCTCTCTAAAGCGCTTAGCAAGCGGGCTATCGCCCAAGACCGTTTCCGAAAATGGGATTAGGGCCAGTGCGCCCGTGACTTCTGGCGGATGTTGCCGCCCAACCCAAACAACATAGGGTTTTTCCATCGCCGCATCAGTCTTTACCTCTAGCATTTGCAGGGGGTAGCCATCGCGGGAATTACCAATCACAGACTGGGTTACAAAGGGGATCTTGGCCATCTTGGCGGTCCATTTGTCATGCGCCGCCGCGGAAAAAATCTCTTGCGCAGAGACGAAAAACGGGCGGCCATCTGTTTGTAAACGAATATCCACTTTGTCTGCGCTTTTCTTAGTAACGTTACGGCTTGGGATCACTTCCCAATTCACGCTGTCATAACTTATTTTGGGATTATATCTATGTTTCCCATTTTCATAGTTGAGACGAATACGAATATCGGCGGTCGTTTTGGGGTCAACCCTAAATCCGTACCACGCACTATTATTGATGGCGACCCCTTGGGGGTCAGTCTTTGCCTCAGGCCTAATCGTCAATGTAAAAGATGACTTTGTATTTACATCGCACTGATCAACCTTGGCAGCGATATGATCGGCCCTAATTTCAGCGGCTTCATTCTCGCAAAGAGCCGATGTTTTGGCTGCCGGCAATTGTGCCTTTGACACATGGGAATCAGGAACGCTAGTGCATGAGGCTAAAAGTAAAAATGAGGCCGAAAAACTAATCGCTTTAATTAAATGCATCTTCTCTTCCTTTAGGTTTAACTGTGTTCTTATGAGCATGACCGATAGCGCTTGCAATTTGCATCGCACTTCCAGCCGCAAAAGTATAGCCAAGCGAGCCATGTCCTGCGTTGAGATATAGACCTTGGACCTTACTCTCCCCAATGACAGGAACGCCTGAGGGGGTCATCGGCCGGTAATGCGTCCAATGCGTAATAGGACCTTCAAAATTTGCCGCGATGGGCCAATGCTGCTTCGCAATATCTAGCAATAACTCTCCGCGCGCTTTGATCTTTTTGACGCTTTGATTAGCATCGACAAAACCCGCAATACGCATATGCGAGCCAAGGTTAGCGAAAACGAGTTTATTCTTGAGGTCGGTGATACTTGTTGTTGGCGATTGAGTGGATAGCGGCGCCGTTAGGCTATAACCTTGCATCGGATATATAGGAACCTTCACGCCGAAAGGTTTCAGCAGTGGATTGGGATTATTGCCAAGACAGACAATAACCTTATCACAATCATGCATCTCAATATTCGTTCTAACACCAAAATTGCGAGCTGATGTAGTCTCAATATTTTGGATGGTTTGGCGGAAGTTAAATTTTACGCCGAATTTGTCCTCGCAGGCCTTACGTAACACCTTACAATAGGTGACAGGGTCGAGGGCATTATCGTGGGGGGAATAAATCCCTCCTAGCAACGCCCCTTGCCATCCCGCCAAAGCAGGTTCAACCTCCCTGCACTCTGCTGCCGTTAAATATCTTTGGCCATGTTCTACGAATC
This sequence comes from Hellea sp., assembly GCA_039977295.1. GTDB lineage: Bacteria > Pseudomonadota > Alphaproteobacteria > Caulobacterales > Maricaulaceae > Hellea. The sequence goes on from JBDWDN010000009.1 coordinate 632,195, forward strand.
CATCTGAGCCCTCTCGCTGCATCATCGCGTCATTATCAGACTGAGTCTGCGCAATGACGAGCTTCCCTTGCCCTGTACGGCGAAGGGCATTTTCGGGCAGATCTCGTTCAAAGGCGGTAATAGCCTCACGGGACAAGCGGGCCAAGGTTAGGCGCGCCTTTTTGTTCTCTTTAAAACGCGCAGCGTTACAATTACGCAAAAATGAGAGACCCCATTTTAGATAGTCAGGCTTTAATGACAGCCCTAATTGGATGGCAGGGTCGGTTCCCAACAAATAGCCGGGAAGCTTTTTTATCGCGTCGGGCCCAGAAAATGGATCAACATGGCTATAAGAAAGCTGGGCCCCATTGGCATGACTAGCGCCAGCCGCTACCTCTTTTGCTTTATCAATGACAATAACCTCATGTCCCAAACGTGCAAGCGCATAGGCGGTAGAAACCCCCACAACACCCGCCCCTAGAACACAGATTTTCATAGTTTTGAACACCAAACTTTAGACAATGCGCTCTTGAGCCTTTGAACGAGTCAAAAGTGTAAGAGCTTAGTCGTGAAAAGGATCAGGCGCTGATAAAGCGCCTGAAAAATTAGTCTCGAGGTATTAGAACGTCTTTCGAACACTACCATACCAATACCGGCCACGATTTGAGTGTAAAGCAGAGAAGTATCCCCGGGCAAACTCATCGGCAATTGGCGGTAATTTATTGCCGACATTTCTGACGCCAAAGCGAAGTCTTACATCGTCAAAGGCCCCGTAAGAGTCGTCATCAAATGTATAATCCGCATATAAATTAACAGTTTTAAATGAGTCAACTTCTAGGAAATCATAATCAGCGCCCGTTACAGATGTATCTTCAACATCACCAACATATTTATAAAATACGCCTGCGCCCCAATTTCCGCTATCCCAAGAAATAGAGCCCGTATATCTTAAATCAGGGTTTCCGTTCTGCTTCAGTAGGCTGGACTGTGCCACGACAGGCACAAGAGAACTAATTTCGCCCGCTTCAATAGCGGCCGTTAACTCATTGCCTCCTGTTGATGGCGTTTGAAAAAACTTGTTTATTTTAGCGACATTGGCTTTCACTTTGAAATGCCCAAGACTGGTATCAAAATCAAGCTGTGCTCCAAAATCAATACCTTCGGACTCGCGCAGATCTAGGTTTCTGAAGGTTTGAACAACCCCTATAATATCCCCAGCGCCAGAAGGATCTAATCCTACAGATGTAAAGAGCGCGGCATCATCCGCGTCGGGTGTTCCCCGCAATACATTTGGATTTGTGCTGCCCTGAACCCGACGAAGATAATCTAGCGAAATTTCATTTTGGTCAGAGAAAAGCCCTACAAGCCCTTCTTGTTCAATGCGCCAATAATCGGCTGTAAGTGTTAGGTAGTTCGATAGTTCAAACGTTGCCCCTAAAGAAAAATTCTTACTTGATTCAGGCTCAAGGTCAGGGCCACCGCCCCGAATACCTTCAACGCCCACATTGTCGCAATTATCATCATTGCCAAACGCCGTATTGGTTGAGCGGGCAATCGCCTCGCAAAGAATATAATCTTCTCGCCCTGTATTCACCCGGCGAATCTCCGTTGCGTTGATTTGCTCTAGATTAGGCGCTCGGAAACCCTCGGAATAAGCTCCCCTAATTTGGAACTGCTCAATCGGGAACCAACTCGCCGCTATTTTCGGCTTCACGACGCTTCCAACATCAGAGTAGCTTTCTGCACGCGCTGCGAGTTGAATATCGAAGGAGTGCACAAGAGGCATATTCATATCCGGATTGACCAGCGGTATAGCTAATTCAGCAAAAGCTGAGAATACATCACGTGAGCCATTTGTATCCGGTGTTGGACTAGACCCCATAACATCTGACCCTAATGTAACGCCTGTAACATCATCGATAAACGGTGTTGTTCCATCCAAGCGATCATCCCGATCGTCTTGGTAACTTTCATGACGCCATTCCACGCCGACAGCGGCCCCGATATCTCCGCCAGAAATAGTGAAAAGAGACGGGTTGGAGAACTTTGCATCAGCTAAGGTCAGCTTAGTTGTGCCGTCCCGTTTAACTTCAACAACAAAACTATCTATGGTCGCCGGGTCATTAAAAGTTGTTGGCGCATTAATATCACCAATACTGCCACCCGCAAAAACGTTATAGGCCGAGGCATCAGTCCTTGAAATCGCATCTTGGAAAAGCGATAGGCTGACACGATTAGTCCGGTCATTCGTTGTCGCTTCTGAATGCAGAACTGCAGATTCCCAGTCCCAATTAGACATTTGCCCTCTAAAGCCGCCAAGCACGCGGAAACTATCATTTTTAACGTTAGTCTCGCGTGGTCCTGAATCGGTCGGACGGAAGCGGCCAACACTAATAGCTTCTCCAAAAGGATTGTAGAAAGCTGTCTCTGGAAGAGTGACAGCATATCGCTGGCTCGTGATAATCTGAGCGACTTCACGACGGCGCGTAAAATCTGCATGGTAATAAGACGCCTCACCAAAGAACTCCATACCGTTGGCCATCTCGTGATTAACAAACCCAAATAAATTAATGCGGTCAGTATCACCGACAATATCACGGAATGCCGTACGGTTTAGTCTCAAATCGCCATCAACGGAGCTCCCATTATCGGCACAAACTCCTCCTGGAAGATCTGGCCCGACGCAACCCGAGAAACTATCAGGTTGGATATTGAAATCATTGTCACCAATTCCGGCAACTTGGTTACCAGACAACGTTCGGAACGTCCCCCAAGGTGTATCAGTGCTAAGATTTCTTAGCTGCGTATCACCCTCATAAATCGTGCCTTCAAAGAAGGGTCTAAGGTCCTCCACAATTGCAGAATTACGAAAATCGCTCGCCGGCATGCCGTTACGATGCATAAAATTCCCGAAGATTGAAAAATTTGTCCTACCGTCATTAAAGTCTTTGCCCCATTTCACAGTACCGCTTGTTTCATTCAAGCTAGTTCCTTCGGACGCTCCATATTGCAGTTGCACTTGGAGGCCCTCATAGCCATCATCGAGATTATAATTTACAACTCCCGCCACGGCATCAGTACCGTAAACTGCGGATGCGCCATCTCTTAGAACTTCAAGGCGTTTAATGCCAGTTACGGGTAGCGCATTAGAGTTTACTGTCACAACAGGCGTTTGATTAACAGCTTGCGTTCCAGGATGATTAACGAGACGCCGTCCATTCAAAAGAACAAGAGTGTTACCATCACCAACACCGCGTAAATTTACTGAACCTACATCTCCACGTGCACCATTGACACCCGCTCCAAAATTAGTTTCCGTAAAAGTTACGTCGCCTAGTTGCGGTATGGCCGCTAAAAGCTCGTCACCGCTAACGGCTCCTGTTAATTCGATATCAGCTTCACCAAGCGATGTGACAGGCAATATTCCCGCGATATCAGATCCCTTAATTTGGGTCCCGACGACGACAATTTCGTCTTCCGGCGTGGGCGCGTTTTGGGCTTGCGCCGTGGTGGCCGCCCCTATGAGAGCGGTGGACAGTAATAGTTGCGATGTCATTGAACGGTAATTCACGGTAATCCCCTTAGATTGATTTGCCGCAAGGTGGTCAATTTCGAACGTAACAACAAATTCTATTGATGTCCCGACCCATAACCTAAGGCTATACAGTCTAGAAAATTGGGAATTATTTTAACAGTAACTTATAGTGTCTTTTTGAACAGAATTCATCCATCGCCGCTTTTAACTCACCATTGAACGCAGATTGGAACTTCGTTTTCGGTTCATTAAGGCGCGTTATGACGTCGACTTTAATTTCAATAGATGGCGTTATTTTTTTGATTTGGAGGCCCGTTAAATCACCTGATAATGCAGTTATCGCATCAATGACGGCAATGCCTGCATTTTGTTTCACGAGCCGTTTCGCGAGGTGATAGGTCTCTACGACAATTTTACTCTCAACGGGCCCGCCAAAAGCGTCCTCAAGCTTTCGCGTTAGAACCTGCCCAAGAATACTTTTCTGATTGAGTGTTATGAGGGGAAGGCCTACCAAATTCTCAATCATTAAGACATCTACCTCTGGAAGCTCCATCGCCTCGGGTGCCACGCAAACAAATCCACTTCGGCCAATATGTTGTTTTTGAATTCCAGGAAAACTCGGCGCATCAAAAACTAACCCCATATCTATCATGTTATCCAAAAGAGCTTTTACAACTTGACCAGAGTGCAGAGTTTCAGTTTCGATCGTGATGTCTGGGTTATTCTTAGCAAATTGCGCCAAAGCCGCGGGGCCAACCTCCAGACCGAAGGCGGGAGTCATTGCAAATCTTAAATGGCCCGTTTTTAAATTTTTCAAATTCAAAGCAAACCGATCAAGGTCATTTAATCGGTCAAATAAAGGTTCAATTTCTGCAAATAGCTTCTTACCTTTTTCATTGGGGACAAGCCGCCCTGAAATTCTGTCAAACACTGAAAACCCAAGTTGATCTTCAGCATGTTTGAGGACTTTACTGACGCTAGGCTGGGAGACATTGAGCGCGCGAGCGCCGCCGCTCACGGATCCCGTGACATAAACGGCATGAAAAACTTCAATGTGTCTCAATTTCATAAAGTCACAGTTTCATTTCAAATGCAGTTACGTCAATGTTAAATATAAAATATCAATATCAGCTAAGTTTGGACTCGTGAGAGAAATAGGTTAACACGTTAAACTATCTTGAAGGGGTCAGTGACAATTTCAGACCTCGCGAAACTTCCTCTAACATTACAATTACGACATTTGTCGTTTTTTTCTTGAAAGACGGCAGGCGGCGTTATATTCTCAAGATATGAAAAACATACGCAAACCTTCCGCCGCTGAAACAGCTATCCTCTCAATTCTATGGGAACACGAACCCTGCACGGTCAAAGAGATCCATGCTTTCTTGAGCTCGAGCAAAACTGTTAGCCATACAACGACACTCAAACAAGTTCAGCGGATGCTGGAAAAAGGTCTTGTAACACGTAAGGCCGGCGAAGGACGCTCTCATATTTATAGCGCCGCTGAGGCAGAGAACACCACGAAATCGGCTCTGTTTGAGAGTTTCGTAAAGAATGCCTTTGGCGGCTCGACGAGTGACCTCGTTATGCATGCTTTGGGAAATGAAAAAACGTCGGAGGCTGAGATTGATGCCATCAAAGCCTTCGTTGAAAATCTATCAAAGACCTCACGCTAAACTGAAGATTGCCAGACCAAACGACTAAAGGGGACGATCATGGGACAAGACTTAACGCATTTTTTGGATAGCCTGGGATGGGCCGTCATACATTCACTCTGGCAAGGTGTTGTCGCCCTCATCACCGTTGTAATGTTGCGCGTCGCCTTAGGCGGCCGCCTTCCAGCCTTGCGCCATGCTGGGCAATTCATAGCTTTAATAGCCTGCCTTGGGGCTTTTCTTTGGACGTTAGCTATCTATCTCGGACAGCCTGTAAATATAGTTGAGGGCGGTGCCACGCCCATCACGACAGGCCAGACTGATATTCCGAGCTTATTGACGGGTCTCATGACGCCCTTTGATCCCTCGACCATGGCCGCGCAAACTGGTTTTAATATCTCACGCATCACCCCTATTCTAGCCTGTTTCTGGGCCTTAGGGTTTGCTGTTTTAAGCCTGCGCTATGCCTTCGCTTTTGGCCAAGTCCAACAGCTGCGTACATTAGGCGTGAGCATGCCCTCACCGCATTGGCAAAAACAATTTGCGCGCCTTCTGCGCCAAAGCGACCTTCCTAAAAACGTGAAATTACTGATCTCATCAAATGTTAACGGGCCCATGACGCTTGGGTTCTTCAAGCCTATTGTCCTCGTGCCCATGAGTTTTCTCTCCGGTTTGCCGGCCGACGAGGTCGAGGCCGTGCTCATGCACGAATTGGCACATATTCGGCGCCATGACTACGCCCTTAATCTTATTCAAACGGCCATCAAGACAGTCCTTTTCTTTCATCCCGCCATCCACATTATTTCGCGCTGGGCCGATCAGGATAGAGAGCAGGCCTGTGATGATTTAGCGGTCAGTCAAGGACGCGATCCTTTGGCCCTTATTCGCGGCCTTGCAACTTTGCGCCTGCAATCAGGCCCTGCCCTGACAATGGCCGCCAATGGCACTGGAGAAGACACCCCTCTCATGACGCGCTTGACCCGGCTTGCGGGGCACACGCCTTCGAAATCACCCTTAAAGGCGCGTCCCGAATATATCGTGATGTCCGTATTGAGCATGCTCCTCATTGGCTCTGTTTATTTGGGCAGTTCATCTTCCGCTAACGCTCATCCTGTTCCGGAAGAATATGAGCATGCAAAAGCGGATAAACATAATTATACATTCGAAACCAAACGTCTTAACGGCCGTAACGTTACTGTCAAAGTGACTGAGGATGGGCGCAGATGGGTGCTCGCCAATGGAAGTTGGGTTGATATTGATAAGTCACCTGAAGTTATTGGACGCCTACCACGCGCCATGCCCCAACCTCCAGAGCCGCCAACGCCATCGACCTACAAAAATGGCAAATTTGATAGCGACTCTTTCGACAAGAAGATGAACCAATTCGAGGTGGATTTAGAATATTTCGAAGCTGACATGGAACGCTATTTCGACGAAAACAAACACCTCAGCGAACGTGAACAAGAGCGCATTGAAGAAGAGGTTGAACGTCAAGTTGAGCGCGCCGAGCGAAAAGCAGAGCGGATTGAAGAGCGTATTGAGGCTGAGCAAGACCGTATTGAAGCCAAGATAGAACGCGCGGAAGTAGAGCGTGAGCGGATTGAAGAAAGAGCTGAGCGGCAACGCGAGCGTGCCCAGGAGCAAGAAGAACGCGCAGAAGAACAGAGAGAACGGGCCGAGGAGCGGCGCGAGAGGGCCGAAGAGCAAAGAGAGAGAGCCAAAGAACGCGCAAAACGCGATGAGAAACACACAAAGTATAATGAATTACGCGAGACACTTTACGGCTATCTCATCAATGACGGATTGATATCTTCACGCACTGAAAAAGCCTCTCTGCGCTATGTTCATAATCATTGGACTGTGAACGGCAAGGCAATACCCTCAGCAAAAGAAGGCAAATATTGCGGAGTTCTCTCGGGTTTAGGCGCCGAAAAATCGACCTTAACCAAAGTTGAAATCACGCCAGGATCTACACATATCGTGAATGAGTCCAAAAGCGGAAAACAGTCCCAGCACATCACTTTTGGGGAGTTTAATCACACGGATAAAACCACGCATGTCCACAACGAAACTAAGGTCCATAAAGGCAGACATGTTCACAAGAACGGCAAAGTCCACGACCCTGTTCCGCCAGTGCCCCCTGTTTCGCCGCAATCTTACATTCATAAAACAAGTGCTGAGGTTAACATGCCTCCTCCGAGTTTCGCTTGGCCTACCAAGAGCCGGCATATCACCGCTAAATATGGTCAAACTGGGAAGCTCTGGGAGACCTACCATCATGGTCTAGACTTCAAAGGAAATACTGGCGCACCTGTCTTCGCCAGCGCTGATGGAACCGTCCAGCTTGTTACAACCGAAAAGAATTGGGGCAACCGTATCATCTTAGAACACGCGAGTGGCTATCAGTCGCTCTATGGCCATATGGACAGCCTAGCGGTCTCTAGAGGACAATACGTCAAAGCTGGAGATATCATAGGCGGCGTCGGCTCCACGGGTAAATCAACTGGACCTCATCTCCATTTTGAAATTCGAAAGAACGGGCAAACCATTGACCCCGCTCCCCTGCTAAAATAATAATAAAATAACTTAAAAAGACCGCGTCATGACTTTTAAACTTAAAAAACCGCTTTGTGCGGTCGCCCTCCCGCTCACCTTATTTTTTGGTGTGCAGCCTGTTTTCGCTCAATCGAGCTCAGAGGCAGATATTTTTGAGCCCGCCTTCTTCACGCAATATGCCCCGCGCAATGCCTTAGATATGATCGATCAAATTCCGGGGTTTCAGCTCCAAGGCGCAGATAACCGCCGCGGTTTGGGCCAAGGCGGCGCGAATGTCCTCGTTAACGGAGAACGCCTAACAGGAAAATCTGATGTGGGGTCGCAGCTCTCGCGCATTGTTGCCGATAATGTCGTTCGCATCGAAATCAAAGACGGCGCGTCTCTCGACATTCCAGGGCTATCAGGCCAAGTTGCCAATGTTGTCACAAAGACAACGGGGCGGACGGGTACGTGGAGCTGGGCCCCGCAATTTCGAAAGCGCCAGCCTGTTAGCCTGACCCATGCTCATCTGACAGTTTCAGGCGAAAGCGGAAACCTAACCTATTCCGCCGAGATTCGTAACGAGGCCCAGCGCAATGGGGATTGGGGCCCTGAAACCTTAACAGAGGCCAACGGCACTGTGTTTGAAATCCGTGATGAACTGGGCCGCTACAACTTTGATGGCCCCGGCGGCGTGCTCGATTTGAATTGGAAACCAAAAGATGATCATGTCGGCAACCTTAATCTAGAATATAACAAAACGAATTCAGCGCAGTTGGTGCGCTCGAGCCGGCGGGCGCAGACCGGTCGCGGTGAAGACCTTGAGACGGTTTTCACAGGCGGCGAAAATGAATGGAACGCAAAAATCGGCGCGGATTACGAGTTTCCTGTAGGTCCTGGAAAATTGAAAATGATCGGTTATTATAGGTTCGAACGCTCACCGACGCGCAGTGTCTTCTCTACCTTTGCCCTAAACGGTGATCAGCAAAGCGGGTCTATATTTGACCGCATTGCCGATGAAGCCGAGACCATTGCCCGGTCAGAATTTAGCTGGTCACGCAAAGAAGGTCATGACTGGACGGTTGGGGTTGAAGGCGCATTTAACTATCTTGATATTGAATCCGGTCTCCAGGAATTCGATGACGGTGTTTTTGCCGATGTAGATCTCGACGGCGCAACATCGCGCGTAGAAGAACGCCGCGCAGAGGCGACCCTAACGCATAGCAGAGAAGTTTCGCCAAAATGGAACCTTCAGCTTTCTGGTGGCGTTGAATATTCCCAGTTAGAGCAGACAGGCGGGTTATCGCGGGACTTTATTCGCCCCAAGGGGTTTCTCCTCGCGACCTATAAACCTGATGAAAGCGCGTCACTCCGGTTTAAAGTCGAACGTGAAGTTGGACAGCTCAGCTTTTTCGACTTTATCTCTTCTGTCGATATCGTCGACAACATTGACCGCACAGGAAACGTCAACCTCGTCCCCTCTCAGAGCTGGGATCTATCCTTGGAATATGACAAAGATTTTGGGCAAGGCTTTACAATTAACATAAATCCTTTTGTTAATTTAATCTCAGATCTGGTTGATCGAGTGCCAATTGGAGAAGATGGTGACGCCGTCGGAAATGTTGATAGCGCTATTCGCTATGGCGTGGAATTTAACACGAGCATAAAAGGCGATCGCTGGGGATGGAAAGGAACGCAGTTCGATCTCGATCTCGAGTGGCGTAACAGCAAAGTCGATGATCCGGTGACGGGCGTTTCACGTCAGCTTAGCCGCGATGGCAAGACATTTTGGCATGCCCGCATGCGTCATGATATACCTAATACATCTTGGGCTTATGGCGGCGGCGCGCGTGAATTTGCAGATTATAAAGGCTTCCGACTTTTCACAACGGATGACCCAACCTTGAAACGTCCCATTACTTTTGCTTTCATTGAGCATAAGGATATTTTGGGCATGAAGGTTAAAGCCGAAGTCACTAATCTTCTTAATTCGCGCGAGGAGTTTACACGGGAAGTCTTTACCGACAGACGAGACCGGGGCGTATTGGACTTTACCGAATTTCAATCCCGTGCTTTTGGCCCCATCGTGAATATTGAATTTAGCGGGACCTTCTAACCCCTAAAAATCAATCTTACTTCAAGATAGGCAAAAGAGAACAAATCATAAACATTTATTGACATTTGGTAGGTATTCCGCTTTTATGGCGCTGAATCGGAGCCCCCTATGCCTAAACCTTCATCTTGTTTTGTCTGCCAATCTTGCGGGTCTGTCCATAGTAAATGGGCGGGGCGATGTGACAGTTGCGGTGAGTGGAATGCCCTTGTCGAAGAAATTACCAGTCAACATTCCAAACCCGTAAAAAAAGGCGGTAAGAAAACCCGCGGCATTGATTTCGTTGATTTGGGCGGGGAAAGCGCAGATGTCCCGCGTTTAAAGACGGGCATTGCAGAGCTCGACCGCGTTACAGGCGGCGGACTTGTGCCAGGCTCAGCTCTATTAGTAGGCGGCGACCCAGGCATCGGTAAGTCCACATTGCTTTTGCAAGCGGTCGGTAAACTTGCCGCTTCAGGCCTTAAAGCCGCCTATATCTCCGGAGAAGAATCAGTTGGACAAGTTAGGCGCAGAGCCAAACGTCTGGGCGTTTCCGAAGCGCCCGTCTCCCTCGCCTCAGAAACCTCTCTTGGGCCGATATTAGACGGCTTGATGAAGGAACGTCCAGACGTCGTTATTGTCGATTCTATTCAAACGCTGTGGACCGATCAACTCGGCGCGGCCCCTGGAACAGTGGCCCAAGTGCGCGCTTGCTCTCAGGAACTGACCCGCTTTGCCAAAAAACGCGGAGCCTGCGTTATTCTTGTCGGTCATGTTACCAAAGACGGACAAATTGCGGGACCGCGTGTTGTTGAACATATGGTCGACGCCGTACTTTATTTTGAAGGGGATCGCGCCCATCAGTTCCGCATTTTGCGCGCCCATAAAAACCGCTTCGGCCCAACAGATGAAATTGGCGTTTTCGAAATGCGCGATAGCGGCTTAGCGGAAGTCCCGAACCCATCTGCCTTATTTCTTGATGGACGCGGCGAAGCCTCTTCAGGCGCTGCTGTCTTTGCAGGGCTAGAAGGCACGCGTCCTGTCCTCACCGAAATCCAAGCCCTTGTCGCGCCTGCTGCCTTTGGAACGCCGCGCCGCGCTGTGGTGGGCTGGGATAGCGGGAGATTGGCCATGGTCTTGGCCGTTCTTGAGGCGCGCTGCGGGGTTAGCTTTGCGGGAAAAGATGTTTATCTTAACGTTGCTGGCGGATTACGCATCAATGAACCTGCAGCTGACCTAGCCGTTGCAGCCGCTATTGCTTCGTCTGCGTTTGATATTCCCCTGCCCAAAGACAGCGTGGTGTTCGGCGAAATCAGCTTATCCGGTGATGTGCGGCCCGTGGGGCGTTCAGATGCTCGGCTTAAAGAAGCGGCCAAATTGGGCTTCAAAACAGCAATAACAGCCACGCCTTCCAAAAAACGCACAAAAAATGACAATGCCGCACTGCCAATCATTGCAATCAAAGCTTTGCCTGATTTGATTAGCCGTGTAGAAGCCAGCTCAGAACGCGGCTTGGAAGACGATTCTGCTTGGGGATCGATTGTTAAAGCCGCCTAAAACGGTGAGACGTCCATATGAGCATTGGTCCCTGGGATTTTAACGGCTTTGATATTGTCGTTCTATTGATTCTGTTAATTTCACTTCTTTACGCCGCCTCGCGCGGGCTCATGCGTGAACTCACCTCAATTTTAGCGCTTTTCATTGCGGCCTCAGTGGCGCTTTTCGTTTACGGACGCTATCGCTTTGCGGCCCAAGACTTGATTTCCCCGTCTTGGCTAGCTGATGGTGCATTGGGGCTTGGCGCTTTCGCCCTCGCCTATATGATAATGGTCTTTCTTTTTAGCGGTATTGTTAAAAAGCTTAAAGGCAAAGAGATTGGCCTGATCGACAGGTTACTTGGCGCGGGGTTTGGCGTGGCGCGCGGCCTTGTCGTCGCGGCGCTCGGCATGATGCTTTTAACCTCGCAATATCGCGCCTCCCAAGACGCGCAGGAATTTAAAGATTACATCGCCGAAAATCAGGAACAATTCTCTCCTGAAATCTTAGCAAAAATGCCGCGCTCTATGCGCGAACAAATGGAAGCGCCGCCCGCGGAATTGCCGGCTATGCTTGAGGGCTCGACCTTCTACCCGCTTCTGGAAAGAATCGGGGCTGGAATTCGAGCTTTACCATTCGCAAAGATGCGTACATATGCTGACCGCCTAAGAGACGGTGACGTTGAGGGCGCGGTCAATCAAATCGGTGAGGAGCTTCAGTAATGACTGATATTACCCAAAACCCAAGCTGTGAATTTGATCCTGACGAGGATAAAATCAAAGAAGAATGCGGCGTCTTTGGTATTTTCGGTATTGATAATGCCGCCTCTATGACTGCCCTCGGTCTTCATGCCCTACAGCATAGAGGGCAAGAAGCTTGCGGCATCGCAACAAGCGACGGCGACACCTTCCACACAGAACGTCACTTTGGCCTCGTCGGCGATAATTTCACAGGCAATGACCCGTCTGAACGCCTCCCCGGATTTGTCTCCATTGGCCATAACCGATATTCAACAGCTGGCGGACAAAAGACGCTCCGTAATGTGCAACCCTTATATGCCGAACTTCACTCGGGCGGATTTGCCCTCGCCCATAATGGCCACATCACCAATGCTTATACGATCCGAGATCAACTCAATGAAGCCGGCGCATTATTCCAAAGCACATCTGACACAGAAGTCGTCTTGCATTTGATAGCGCGGGCTAAGAGTGGCGAATTCATTGACCGGTTTATCTCCGCAATACGTCAAGTTGAAGGCGGCTATGCATTTGTCGGCATGACCAAAGATACCCTTGTCGGCGCGCGCGACCGCCTTGGCATCCGGCCCTTATTGATAGGCCGCCTCGGAGACAGCTATGTGCTCGCCTCTGAAACAGTTGCTCTTGATATGATCTCTGCAGAATTTGTTCGCGAAGTTGAACCCGGCGAAGTCGTGGCCATTAATTCGGACGGCATCCGCACATTCCGCGCATTCCCCGAAGCCGAATCCCGTCCTTGTATATTTGAATTCGTCTATTTTGCCCGCCCTGACAGTATTGTAGACGGTAAGAGCGTTTACGAGGTCCGTAAACGGATGGGTCAAAGGCTCGCCCAAGAAACACCTGCCGAAGTAGACGTTATTATTCCCGTCCCAGATAGCGGCGTCCCTGCGGCGCTAGGCTTTGCGCAAGAAACAGGTATTCCATTTGAGCTTGGCATTATCCGCAATCACTATGTCGGCCGAACTTTCATTCAGCCGACACAGCAAATTCGTGATATGGGTGTGCGTCTCAAGCACTCGGCTAATCGCGCGATGATCGAAGGCAAACGTGTTCTACTTGTTGACGATTCTATTGTGCGCGGCACGACATCAACCAAGATTGTTCGTATGATAAAAGCGGCTGGCGCGAAGGAAGTTCACTTCCGCTCTGCCTCCCCGCCCATCAAGCATCCTGACCATTACGGCATCGATATGCCCACGAAGGAAAAGCTCATCGCGGCGAATTATTCGCTCAAAGCTATGACCGAAATGCTTGAAGTCGATAGTCTTGGCTTCCTATCCGTCGAAGGCCTTTATTGGGCCATGGGCGAAGAATACCGCTCTGAGGATTGCCCGCAATATACAGACCATTGCTTTACGGGCGAATATCCGACGCCGCTCATCGACCGAGATCGCAAGTTACTCGATGGTTCCAAACAGCTCTCATTCCTCGTGGAAGTGGCCTAACCCTCATGACAGATAAAGTCTTAAATGGCCGCGTCACTTTGGTGACCGGGGCCTCGCGCGGTATTGGCTATCAAGCCGCCCTCGCCCTAGCCAAAGCCGGATCCCACATCATCGCCATTGCGCGCACGCAAGGCGGGCTCGAAGATTTGGATGACGCAATCAAAGCAGAAGGCGGCGAATGCACACTTGTCCCAATGGATTTGAAAAATGCAGATGGGATCGATCAACTGGGTAAAATCATCCATGAGCGCTGGGGCAAACTTGACGGCTTTCTGGCGAATGCGGGCGTGCTGGGCGAAATTACGCCAGCCCCGCATACAGACCCAAAAAAATGGGATGAGGTCTTTGCTGTAAATGTGACGGCGAATTACCGCTTCATCCGCTCGCTTGATCCGTTACTCCGCGCCTCAGATGCGGGGCGGGCTGTATTCCTAACATCTGGCGTCGCCCGAACACACCGCGCCTATTGGGGCGCTTACGCCGCGTCAAAAGCAGCGCTAGAAGCCTTCGTCTCTTGCTATGCCAAAGAGGCCGAGGTGACAAAGCTGAAGGTCAATTTGCTAAATCCTGGCGCGGTTCGCACCGCTATGCGCGCCAAGGCCATGCCAGGTGAAGACGGCTCTACTTTGCCTGATCCATCTGACTTATCGCCGTTAATTGTTGATATGCTTTCACCCCATTATGCAAAAAATGACGCGCTTATAACCTTCCGCGAAACGGATTATTATAAAGCCTAACTTCGGCTAGAGATTACCTATGACACGTTTTCTAACTCTAACACTCGCAGCGGCCCTTAGCCTTACGGCCTGCAATGAAACCGCCCAAGCCCCTGCAGAGCCAAGCACGCTCTCTAAAAATTACCCTATCGCCTTACAGAAAATTGCCGAGGGTGTTTGGGTCCATACGTCGAATTATTCTGTCCCTGGACGTAAGCCCATTCCGTCTAACGGCCTCATCGTCGAGGACGGCGATTCTCTTATTATGGTTGATACGGCATGGGGCGAAAAAGCCACCGAATCCTTGCTTGAAAAGGTAAAAAGTGAGATTGGCAAACCCGTCACCAAGCTTATCATTACCCATCACCATTTAGATAAACTTGCGGGTGTAGATCTAATGGAATTTGAAGGCGTTGAAGTTTTCACGCATCCTCTTACACCCATAAAGGCCGTAAAAGCGGGATATCCGGTGCCAAATACATCGGTCGCGGCCTTGAAAGAGCCGACATCGCGCACCAAAGTAGGCGCGGTTGAAATTGCCTATCCTGGCGCGGCCCATGCCGAAGAAAACCTCATTGTCTATCTGCCAGCGCAGAAAATTCTCTATGGCGGCTGCGCGATTAAAGGCGCAGAGTCCAATTCTATGGGCAATCTTAGCGATGCTAATCTTAAGGCTTGGCCCGTAAGCTTAAATTGGGTCAAAGCAACTTATCCTGAAACGCAAACTGTTGTGCCGGGCCACGGCAAAGGCGCAGATCTTAGCCTGATTGATAAAACACTTGGCATGATCGCAAAGCGCGTCAATGCTGATGCAAAAGCTGACGCAATTAAAGTCGACGGGGCGACAAAGCCCGAAGAGCCTGCAAAGCCTTAAGGTCATCAACGTCAATTAAGGTGCGCAAATGATGCACCTTACCTTTGATATTGGCCTCTACATCACTGAGCGTATCTTCATGTGACCAGCGCACATTATCAAAGACATCTGCTCTCACCGGGCCCGTCATACCCATAAGCCAGAAGCCGCCATCATCGGCAGGCCCAAAAACAACAGGATGAGTCTTTAAAGCCGTAAACCCGTCCGCAATATCGCTTCGCGTCACCTGCGGACAATCCGTTCCAATAACGAGGCTCGGCCCTTTAGCCGTAAAAGCCGCAGCAAGACGCGGCGAAAGAGACCCTCTCGCTTGTGGAATTTGCGGCAAGCCCTGCCATTCAGGCACCCTGCCCAGCGCAGATGTGGGCGTTATCATAATGACCGTATCCCAGCGCGGGTCTTGAACCTGGCGAATGACCTTGGACAGCATCGCGCGGTAAAGGCGGTGGGCGTGAACCTTGCCGATATCGGCAGCTAATCGCGTTTTAGCTTTGCTCATCATCGGAGCTTTGGCAAAAATATAAAGCTGCGGCCTCATGATGAGTCTCTATATGTTTTGGCAAGGGCGGCAACATCTTCGCCCTTTCTGTAAGCCTTAAGCAGTTTCAAATTCTTCTGTCCGCGTTTCCAAGTGCCGTCATGGTCATATTTAGAAATATCCACACGCATATGCCCCCTCAATGGACGAAGAGCCAGCCGCCCAAATTTTTCCTTGATACTATCGACTATCGCGACATCTTCGAACAAGCTTTGCGCAGGGTATCTCCCGACAGCATCATACATACCTCTGGAAATCAGAAGCCCCTGATCTCCATAAGGCAAGCCCCACCATTGACAGCGCATGCCCACCCAAAATTCCATAAAGCGCGGCCAGAACCCTTTGCCATTGGCTTGATACCGGAAATAGCCGGCAGCTTTAGGGTGACGCGTGATGTGACGCTGAACGGAATTCATCCAATCTTTGGGTAATTGATTATCAGCGTGAATAAAAAACAGCCATTCGGCCCCTAAAGCATGGCGAGCGCCAAGCGCAAGTTGTTGCCCTCTGCCCTTAGCTCCCGCAGCGATCACCGCCTGCTCAACAGCTACTGCAACCGTATCATCAATTGATCCGCCATCCGCCACAACAATACGATCAGCGCCCCTTAACTGCGGCAACAAGCTCGACAATTGAGCGCCGCAATTCAACGTTGGTATGACAATACAAATCATAAAGCCTTAGACATCGCCTCAGCCCATCTCGCAATAAAAAACCCGGCCATATTAGCCGGGTTCTTCAAACTATTTTGTGATGACTTCAGATATGAAGCCCGCAAAATGCGCTATTAGTTGGTCTTTTCTTCAATCTTGTCGGCGGCGTCCTCAGCCATAACAGGCTCAACAGCCTCAACAGGCGTTTCGACCTTTGGCTTTGGCGGAGCTGCTACCAAAGTAATTTTGCAGAAGGTGCCGTTAGACAATGTATCGCCATTACACTCATTCACGCCGAGCTGTTGCCCGTCATAAGCTTCGTTATCGCGATATTCTTCAGGACGAATTTGAACGAGACACACTGTTGCGCCTTGTACGTTGAAGACTTCGCCGCCTTCATAATCACAATCTGCTGCAGATGAAACCTGCGCAAATGCTGGAGCCGCGAATGCCGCGACAGTTAAAGTGGCGGCAACTGCTGCCAAACGTAATTTACCCATGGTTCACTCCATAAAAATCTAGATGGTCCTTTTATCAGACCTTTTTTGTCGTAAAAAGCCCCAATAACATTAAAAATGCAGGATTCGGGCCATATAAAACTTATGTCAAAATTCACTCCCGATTTTTCTTTCGAGCGCCAATGTTGCGGCCCAGTTTGCGGCGTTGACGAAGCCGGACGCGGTCCGCTTGCGGGGCCAGTTGTGGCCGCAGCGGTCATATTGACGCCAGCCAGAATCCCGGAAGGTCTGAATGACAGTAAGGCCTTATCCTCCAAACAACGTGAACTATTGCTGAACGCGATAGAAAAAAATGCAAAAATCGGTATCGGCATTGCAGAACCTGAAGAAATTGACCGTATCAATATATTGCAAGCGAGCCTCATCGCGATGCGCCGCGCTGTTCTGGCCCTGCCGACACTACCAGATATGGCCCTAATTGACGGGAATAAACTCCCCCAACTTCCCTGTAATGCTCAAGCCTTTGTAAAAGGCGATTCGCGCAGCCTCTCAATCGCGGCAGCGTCAATCGTTGCAAAGGTCACCCGCGATAGGCTGATGGTCGAAGCTGACGCCCGCTATCCCGGTTACGGCCTCGCGGGACATAAGGGCTACCCAACAAAAGCGCATATTCAATCGGTCCAAACTCTGGGGCCCTCACCAATACACCGTTTTAGCTTCAAACCTATGCGATTAGTAATTGAGGAATAGCGGGACACCTTGCAATCTCACCAACTGTGCTTAGTTTGTTCCTATGACCAATGTCACCCAACTTCATCCCGATAAGAATATGTCGATGTGGCAACCCCATCGGCCCGACAAACCTGAGAAATCGGAAGGGGGTAAACGCTTTCGCTTGGTTAGCGAGTTCGAACCCAAGGGCGATCAACCAGCGGCCATCAAAGAGCTTTGCGAAGGGTTAGACTCGATAGACCGTGATCAAGTTCTGCTGGGCGTTACGGGGTCAGGTAAGACCTTTACCATGGCGAAAATCATTGAGCAGACCCAGCGCCCAGCCCTTATCATGGCCCCGAATAAAACGCTCGCGGCGCAGCTCTATTCAGAGTTTAAAAGCTTCTTCCCCGATAATGCGGTAGAATATTTCGTCTCTTATTATGACTATTATCAGCCCGAGGCGTATGTCGCCCGAACGGATACCTTCATCGAGAAAGATAGCTCGGTAAATGAACAAATTGACCGTATGCGTCATGCCGCAACGCGCGCCATCTTGGAACGTGATGATTGCATCATTATCGCCTCTGTTTCCTGCATTTACGGTATCGGCTCGGTTGAAACCTATACGGCGATGACGATTGACCTCGCGAAAGGTCAAGAAATCGACCCGCGCGAATTGATGCAACAACTTGTCCAGCTTCAATATCAACGTAATGATTTAGCCTTTCAGCGCGGCACCTTCCGTGTGCGCGGCGATACAGTTGAGCTCTTCCCTGCCCATTATGATGACACCGCCTGGCGTTTCGATTTTTTTGGCGACGAAATTGACTCCATCACGGCTTTTGATCCGCTGACAGGTAAGAGCCTAAATAATATTGAGACGGTCCGTGTCTATGCCAATTCTCACTATGTCACGCCGCGTCCGACGGTCCAATCCGCGATGAAGGGCATCAAAGCGGAACTGAAACAGCGTCTCAAACAATATGAGGCCGAGAATAAATTATTGGAAGCCCAGCGGATTGCGCAGCGCACGGAGTTCGACCTCGAAATGATGGCGGCGCAAGGGTTTTGCACGGGAATTGAAAACTACTCCCGTTATCTGACGGGCCGAAAACCGGGTGAACCCCCGCCGACGCTTTTTGAATACCTCCCAGAGAACGCCCTTCTCTTTACCGATGAAAGCCATGTCACCGTGCCGCAAATTGGCGCCATGAGTAAGGGTGACTATAGCCGCAAATCGACACTTTCAGAGCATGGTTTTCGCCTGCCAAGCTGTCTGGATAACCGCCCGCTGAAATTCGAAGAATGGGACGCGATGCGCCCGCAAACGGTTCATGTCTCTGCAACGCCAGGGAATTGGGAAATGGAACGCACAGGCGGCGTATTTACCGAACAAGTCATTCGCCCCACGGGCCTCATTGATCCGCCTGTTGAAATAAGACCCGTCTCGCTGAACGGCGCGAGCCAAGTTGATGACGTTATTGATGAAGTGCGCAAGGTCGCCGCGAGAGGCTTCCGCTCTCTCGTCACGACTCTGACAAAAAAAATGTCCGAAGACCTGACGGAATATATGCACGACCAAGGCATTCGCGTGCGCTATATGCACAGCGATATCGACACGCTGGAACGCATCGACATTATTCGCGACTTGCGCCTCGGGAAATTTGATG
Source organism: Hellea sp. (assembly GCA_039977295.1). Taxonomy (GTDB): domain Bacteria; phylum Pseudomonadota; class Alphaproteobacteria; order Caulobacterales; family Maricaulaceae; genus Hellea. The sequence goes on from JBDWDN010000009.1 coordinate 651,356, forward strand.
TGCTCATTGGGATTAACTTACTCCGCGAGGGCCTCGATATTCCTGAATGTGCGTTCGTCGGAATTTTAGACGCAGACAAAGAAGGTTTCTTGCGCAGTGAAACGTCACTGGTGCAAACAATCGGCCGCGCCGCCCGAAATAGCGAAGCCAATGTCGTACTCTATGCGGACCGCGTCACAGGCTCCATGCAGCGCGCCATAGATGAAACCGATAGACGCAGAGCACGGCAAGTCGCCCATAATGAACTCCACGGCATCACACCTCAAACAGTCTTACGCGGCGTCGCAGATATTGTCGGCGACAGCGCAGACGCCCAAAAGATCAAAGACGACGCCAATCGCTACACGCCAAGTGGTCAGCTCAAAAAGAAATATCTCGAAGCTGCGGAAGGTGAGCAGGAGCCGTTTATCGGCGGTGATAATATTATTGCTGTGTTGGCGGATCTGGAAAAGCGCATGTTCGAGGCAGCTGAGAATTTGGAGTTTGAGGAAGCGGCAAGGCTCAGGGACGAGATGCAAAAGTTGAAGGGGAATGAGTAACCTAGAATACTAATTCGGCCCAACCCCCTGAAAGTTGTAATCGCCTCTAACTCATGTTAGGCATAATCATTGGGGCGCAATTTCACCCAATATCAATAGTTCAAAAAAGCGGTTTTCGCCATGACATATTTAAGTGGGTAAATATCATGATACAGACAAATCCAATTTCGAAAAACATCCTGCGGACAGCCCGTCTCGTGGCGCTCGCCAGTTCTGCTTTGGCGTTTTTAGTTCTGCCAGCGCAGGCACAATCCAGCTCTGAGGGCGTAACGCTTTATCAGCATTGTAATTATGGCGGATATGCCGTTAAATTATCGGACGGTAACACCAATTACGGCGACCTTATAAGGCGCGGCGCCAAGAATGACGATGTGTCCTCTATTAAAGTCTCTCCGGGATATAGTGTTCAGATCTTCCGGGATGCCAATTACAAAGGGCCATCAAAAACTTTCGATAAGGATGTGAGCTGCTTAGTCTCGCATAAAATGAATGACTATTTGTCATCGGTTAAAGTTACCAAGAAAGCTACGCCAGTCGCGTCGTCCAACGCAAGTTGCGAAAATCATCACGTTGGACCCGGCGTGAGCCAAGAGATGGTGGACGCCAATTGCGCAGCAGGGGCAACGCATAGCTACCTCACAGGTGTTCTTCATCACGGCGGCGATCTTATGCATTCGCATGACGTTAATGGAAAAAATGTCAGCGCGGCCTATTTTAAAGGCGGACGTCTTGAAGAAACAGGGCAGAACAGCAAGGTCTGGAAAGAATATGATAAAGACCGTAAGGCCGTATTTACATTTAAAGAGACGCACCGCGATGAATGGTCTGTCTATTTGAATGACACATCCCGCAATGTCAGACTTCAAATTGACGTTCACCGCAAAGTGGTTGGTTACGCGAGCGGCGATGCTAAAATGAAGGACTTATATTCTGTCCTGCATTTCAACGAATTTCACTAAAACTCCCTTTCTTGCTGAGCCCGATAAGGGCTCAGCCGAATAATTTATCGGCGATTTCGTAAACCTAATATCAAACATCTTCTGCTAATGTTAGGCCATGGAGAGCGTTGATACATTTTTACAAACCTATGGACGTTACGCCGTAGAGTTTTTTTCCTTTTTGGGAAGCTCTACCCATCGTTTGTTTTTGCCTTTTATTCTGACAAGTTTAGCTGTCGCTTATTTGCTTTATCTCCGTAGAAAAACAACGGAGAGCTTTATTGCGTTCTTATTTCCCAAGTCAGTCTGGTCCAATCCGGCGGCCTGGTTAGACGTCCGGTATTTTTTCTTTCATGGGTTAATCGGGCATTTTTTGCTCTTTGGCGTGGCAAGTGCGGCTTATGTCATCGGCATCTTAATTGGGACGGGTTTTGCAGGTTATGTAGGCCTTGAAAATGCGTCTCCTTATGGGCCGTTGGTAACTTATCTCATTGCCGGTTTGGCCTTGCTTGCCGTTACCTTGGTCAATGATTTCATGGCCTTTTACATTCACTATCTGCAGCACAAAATCCCTCTACTCTGGCAGTTTCATAAAGTTCATCACTCCGGCGAAGTTATGCATCCTTTGTCGAATTACCGTGAACACCCCATTGATAATTTAGCTTATAAATTCATCATCAGTTTGGTCACCGGAATTACATGGGGACTCATTCTCTTATTCCTTGGGTTTGCGCCAACATCTTTGAACATTATCGGCCTCTCAATTTTTGCGCTTAGCTTTAACCTTGCCGCCTATCATTTACGCCACTCCCACATCTGGCTGAAATGGCCGGGTATTTGGTCAAAAATATTTGCAAGCCCCGCCCATCATCACGTTCATCACAGCCGTCACCCTGATCACCTTGATAAAAATTTCGCCTTCATTTTTCCCTTTTGGGACGTTCTCTTTGGTTGTTATCATATGCCAGAAGACAATAGAGACGTGGAATTTGGAATTGTCGAAGACTCTTCGGATTTAAATTCCTGCGTAAACTTTTACATCATTCCCTTTAGAGACGCCTATCGCCTGCTTAAGAAATCCGATGTAAAAAAGGTTCCGCTTCCCGAGACCTAAGCCAATCCCACATCTGTCCCGCAAATTTTGTCCCAGAACCTAAAATACAGCCCGTAATTTCCTTTGAACTTCGTATGATGCAGATTGTGGTGGCTGGCTGTGATGATGTGTTTCCCCCACCACCCTTTGACCCATTTCTCTGGATAGACTTCCCAGCCCGCATGGTTGAACACCGCATTGATGGTCATAATCATGAGCAGCGCCAAAGCTGTGCCGACATGAATGGGAATAAATAGCGCCATGACAGGAAGGAGCCACGCTGCGCTGATGGCCTCAATCGCGTCGAAAGAAAAGCTTGCCCAGGGCGTGGGCTGCACGGAACGGTGATGGCCTTCATGCGTCCATTTAAATAATTTACGGTGATGCATGACGCGGTGCGTCCAATAAAACCATGCATCTTGCGCAAAGAGATAAATCGCAGCACTGGCGGCAACCCATCCCCATCCGCTAGCCCCTTGAGGAATGCCCGCATACATTGCTGTTCCGCCTGCCTTCCACATTTCTAAAACAATTGCGGCGGGCGCGGCATAAATGAAAGCGCTTATCGTTGAGAGTTTGATTTCATTGCGGATAGTTGCAGATGTCGGCTCACGTTTCGAGAGGCGGCGGGCCTTCACCTTATCAGCAGGTCGTCTCCAAAGCGCCCAATGGATCGGCCAGACGATAAGAAAATAACGGCCAATAATAATCGCCGTGAACCCGAAATAGGTCAAAAGGGTTTGCCCTAAAGGTATCGGCCAGCCATTTGTGAGCGTCTCAAGCATTGCCTATGCCGTAAGCGAATTAAACCAGTCCGTAAATGCGGCTTTTTCGGCATCGCTTAGATGGACACCTAACTTGGAGCGGCGCCACATAATGTCATCAGCAGAAGTCGCCCATTCGTGATTGATGAGATAGCGGACTTCGATCTCATAAAGACCCTGCCCGAAATCTTTACCGAGCTTCGGCGCAGGCGTTCCGTCGCCGAGCACTAATGTCACCCGCGTTCCATAGGCGCGGCATAAACGGTGCAATAACGCCGCGTCCACCGATGGATAGCGCTTCTGCATGCCTGCATAAAAGGTGTCGAAATCGGCATTTGGGATATCTCCGCCTGGCAGTCCCGCCGTTTCCGTCCAGCCTTTATCTTTGTAGCCATAAAAGGGTTGCAGCTTTTCCATAGCATGTTCAGCGAGTTTACGAGACGTCGTGATCTTGCCGCCATAAATTGACAGGAACGGCGCGCCCTCCGTAAACTCTTCAATATCCAAAACATAGTCCCGCGTGACCGCAGAGGCATTTTCTGATTTGTCATCATAGAGCGGACGCACACCCGCATAATCCCAAACAACATCATCAGGTGAAATGTCATTTTCAAAATACTCACTCGCCGCTTCGCAGAGGTAGTTAATTTCTTCTTGGCTGATTTTTACTGGGCCTTCCGAGAGATCATAAGGTTGATCTGTTGTTCCAATCAGCGTGTAATTTCCTTCATAGGGAATCGCGAAAATTACGCGGTTATCAGCATTTTGGAATAAATAAGCGTGGTCACCTTCGAAGAGTTTCTTTGTGACGATATGACTACCTTTAACAAGGCGAAGGGATTGCTCATTCTTAGTCCGTTGAATCTTCTTGAGAACCTCATCGACCCAAGGCCCAGCCGAATTAATAACACCTTTGGCCGTGATCTCTTCGGTTTTACCATTAGACTTAATTACGGCCTTATACCCCTCACCTGATGGCTCGATGCTAAGCACTTCACTACGCGTCCTGATATCCGCGCCGCGATTCATCGCGTCGAGCGCATAAAGAACAACAAGCCGTGCATCTTCAACCCAGCAATCAGAATACTCAAAACCCATTTTAAACCGCGATTCCAAGACCCCTTTATGTGGGGCCTTGTCCAGCTTTAAGGACTTTGACCCTGGCAGCATTTCCCGCCCGCCAAGATTATCATAAAGCAGTAATCCCATGCGCAGCATCCATGCGGGGCGCAGGCCTTTATCGTAGGGCAAGACAAAGCGCATAGGCCAGATAATATGCGGGGCCGCGCGCAGCATAACTTCGCGCTCAATCAAAGCTTCGCGGACGAGGCGAAATTCATAATATTCAAGATAGCGCAAGCCACCATGGATGAGCTTGGTCGAACTTGAACTCGTATGGTTGGCCAGGTCGTTTCGTTCGCACAGCAAGACCTTAAGGCCGCGGCCCGAGGCATCACGCGCAATCGCCGCGCCGTTAATACCGCCGCCAATTATAAGAAGGTCGTAATCAGGCACAATTTGACTCATTTTCGCTTTCGAACATTTACAATTTGACCCTATCGCCTCCCCGCGCTTAAAAAGCAATATGGCTAATGTAATTCTTTCTATTGATCAGGGAACAACGAGTTCCCGAACCCTTGTCTTCTCTCCGAGCGGCGATGTCCTCTTTACCGCGCAAGAGGAGTTCCCACAAATCTATCCCGCTGATGGCTGGGTAGAGCATGACCCCGAAGCGATTTGGGAGACAACCTTAAAAACTCTGCGCGAGGCTTACCGATTTGCGCAAGGTCAGGACGCGAAGATTGCGGGGCTCGGCATTACCAATCAGCGCGAAACCACGCTTATCTGGGACCGCAGCACGGGTAAAGCCATACATAATGCTATTGTCTGGCAGGATCGCCGCACCGCGCAAATCTGCCGCGAGATTAAAGCAAAATATGACGAGGAAAAGCTTACAGCAAAGACGGGCCTCCTCCTCGACCCTTATTTCAGCGCAACAAAAGCGGCTTGGATATTAGACAATGTCGAAGGCGCAAGAGAAAAAGCCCTGAAGGGAGAGCTTGCTTTCGGCACCGTGGATAGCTTCCTCATTTGGCGCTTAACGGGCGGCAAAGCCCACGCAACGGACGCCACAAATGCCAGCCGGACAAATCTGTTCAATATCCATAGCCAAGACTGGGATGATGAATTGCTTGAGCTTTTCAATGTCCCGGCCTCCATATTGCCAGAGGTAAAAGATTGCGCGGATGATTACGGCATCTGCACGGCGCTGGACGAAGACATTCCCATTCTCGGCGTGGCGGGGGATCAGCAAGCGGCGGCAATCGGCCAAAGCTGCTTCTCAAAAGGGGATATTAAAAGCACTTACGGCACAGGCTGTTTCGTTATCCTCAATACGGGAGAAGACTGCATCACTTCAAAAAACCGTCTGCTCTCAACGGTCTGCTACCGCCTGAAAGGCAAGACGACCTATGCCCTTGAAGGCTCAATCTTCATCGCGGGGGCCGCTGTGCAATGGCTTCGCGACGGAATTCAAATCATAAAAGACGCCGCCGAGACGGAAGCCATGTGCGAAAGCCTAGACTCAAATAAGGGCGTTTACCTCGTCCCCGCATTTACGGGACTTGGCGCGCCGCATTGGGACCCTGATGCAAGGGGCGCTATATTCGGCCTGACCCGCGATACGGGCCGCGCGGAAATTGCGCGCGCGACAGTCGAATCTGTCTGCTACCAAACTTATGACTTGTTCAAAGCCATGAGCGATGACGGCGTCACGCCGACGTCACTCAGGGTAGATGGCGGAATGGTCTATAATAATTGGATGGTGCAGCATCTGTCTAATGTCTTGGGCATCCCCGTTGATCGCCCTAAAGTCTTAGAAACAACAGCGCTAGGAGCCGCTTATCTGACGGGGCTGCAAGCTGGGCTTTATGAGTCGCTAGAAGAGGTTCAAGCCAATTGGCAACGCGAGGCTCATATCGAACCCAAGATGGATATCGAGACGCGCCAGGGGCTTTTGAGCGGCTGGAGCAAAGCTGTCGGAAAAGTTTTGACAGATTAATCAGCCTTGCTCGCCCTAAACCGCAAATTTTGAATGTCATAAAGTTTTGGTAGGGGGAGAGAGACTTGAACTCCCGACCAACCCGTTATGAGCGGGTGGCTCTAACCAACTGAGCTATCCCCCCATTGATTGAAGGCGGTCTATAACGCGGCTTTTGGCTTTCGCAAAGAGGGAATTTGCATCATCTTTGGATTTCTCTGAATAAATTTGAGCAAGATGCCCTACAGCCTAACCTCAGCGCATCGCCAAGGCTACAAATTCACAGAGCAGCTTTCGCGTCTCGCGCGGATCGATGATGTCTTCAACCCAATAATTCTCAGCTGTTCGAAAAGGAGATGTCACTTTTGTCAAACGGTCTTTAATCTCAGCCAGTTTTTTTTCCGGGTTTTTTGAGGCTAGAATTTCCGCTTGGTAAGCGACTTCGACGCCGCCATCGATTGGCAAGCTTCCCCAATCTCCGCTCGGCCATGCATAGCGATATTGAAACCGCGTATGGTTAGACATGGCGGCGCCCGCCACGCCGTAAGCTTTGCGAATGATAACGCTCGCCCAAGGCGCAGTCGATTTATAAATCGCGTTCATCGTCTCGACACCCCGCCTTATCGTGGCTGTGCGTTCAGCTTCAAGCCCAATCATAAAGCCGGGATTATCGACCAAGTGAATGACGGGCAGTCCAAATTGCTCGGCCATTGCTGTGAAACGCTTTGCTTTCTCTGCTGTATCCGCCGTCCATGAACCGCCTAAAAATGTAGGATCAGAGGCCAGCACGGCAACGGGCCAGCCGTCAAAACGGGCAAAAGCCGTAATTGTTCCCCTGCCCCACCTTCGGCCCATTTCAAAGACGCTGCCCTTATCCGCAACAGAGTCTACAATGCGCCGCATGTTGTAAGCCTTAGACTTATCACGCGGGACTATTGAGAGAAGTTTCTCGTCAGTGCGATCAGTGGGATCACCGCTTTCAACCCGTTCCAACTTAGCGCCCACATAAGAGGGTAAATAGGACAAAAACCGTTTTGCCATCTCGAAAGCTTCAGCTTCATCTTTGGCTTCGTCGTCAATCACGCCGTTACGTGTATGAATGATCGAGCCGCCTAGACTTTCCTTGTCTTGCGTTTCGCCTAGCGCCGCAACAACTGCGGGGCCTGCCGTGAATATCTGCGAGAGCCCTTTGACCATGACGGAATAATGGCTCGCCACCATACGCGCCGCGCCTAAGCCAGCCGTAGGGCCAAGCGCCAAAGCGACAACAGGCACCGTATCTAGATTTTTGACGACATGTTCCCAGCCCGGAACATAGGGCACATAGGTAAAGCCCATATCCTCAATCATTTTAACGGAACCGCCCCCGCCTGTCCCGTCAATCATGCGGATGAGCGGCAAACGCATCTCATGCGCCATCTGTTCGGCCTGCGTAAACTTACGGTGGATAGAAGCATCCGCCGCGCCGCCGCGCACGGTGAAATCATCTGCGGTTGCGACAACTGGGCGGCCGGCAATTTCTCCGCGCCCGAAGATAAAGTTACTCGCGGCAAAATCTTTCAAATCGCCTTTGGCATCATAGCTCCCTTTACCCGCGATTTTCCCAATCTCGCGAAATGAGCCTTTATCGAGTAAAATTGCCATGCGCTGACGCACATTTAATTTGCCGCGCTCGGTCTGGCGTTTCAGCTTATCAGCCCCGCCCATTTTCTCGGCCAAGGCCTCCCGCTTGGCGAGTTCGTTGAGTTCAGCTTTCCAAGAATTTGTCATAGGGCACTTTCGCAAGTGAACCATGCAAAAGTAAAGCTTGTTTTCACGCTCCGAACGCGGAATATCGCTCTTATGTTTACGCTTCCAGAATTTCTCTCCAAAATGCATGTCGAGGAGATCGATAGTCTTCTTTATCGGGGCGAGGCTTTGCAAATGGGATTGCCGCGCGTTTTTGGCGGACAGGTTTTGGGACAAGCGCTAAATGCTGCTGTGCGCACCGTTGACCCTGAGCGCCGCCCTCATTCGCTTCATGCCTATTTCCTACGTCCTGGCGACCTTACCCGGCCGATTATATATGAAGTTGACCCTATTCGCGATGGTCGTAGCTTCTCCACGCGCCGCGTTGTCGCTAAGCAACAAGGCAAAGCCATCTTCAATGCCTCGATCTCGTTTCAAATTGCAGAAGGCGGGCTCGACCATCAAATCGATCTCCCCGCAGGGATTATCGGGCCAGAAAATATCTTGCCCGATATTGAGCATGTGAAAAAACTAGCCGAAAATGACCCGAGCATTTCCGTTGAGACACTAAACCGGCGCAGCCTGCTCTTTAACACATCCGTCGTGGATATTCGAACGCCCGATTTGCATAAAGTTGTGAAGCCCGGGGAATATGACCCTGAATTTGGGTTTTGGTTTAAGTTCAACGACGATATTGGCGATGATCCGATTACCCACCGCACTTTGCTCGCCTTTATTTCCGACAAAGCGCTCATGTCCGTTGGGATGATGCCGCATATGTGGAACCGCGACACGCACCGCATGATCGGGGCGAGCCTTGACCACGCCATGTGGTTTCATTCTGAAATCCGCGTCAATCAATGGATTTACTATCACATTGATAGTCCCCGCGCCGCCCGCGCGCGCGATTTTGGCCGCGGAAGTTTTTATACCCAAAGCGGTGAACTCATTGCCTCTACTGCGCAAGAAGGGCTAATCCGCATTGTCGAGAAAGCCCCTGCATGATAGCCTTCGGGAAATGGAGGACATTATGAAAAAGATTCTGATTTCAACGTTGAGTGTTTTAGCGCTTACGGCCTGTAATTCAGGCGCACCCACCTATATCACCACAGGAGATGTCCCCATGGCTAAAATTCAAGTATCCGCGACGGGAACAACCAATATGGCGCCTGACATGGCGACTGTGTCAGCCGGCGTTGTAACGCAAGGCAAGACGGCGCGCGAAGCGATGTTTGGTAATGCAACAAAAATGACCCGCGTTTTCGAAGAACTCGAAGCCGCAGGCATTGAGAGAAAATTCATTACAACTTCACAGCTTTCATTGCAGCCTAAATATAATTACCAAAATCGCCAAAGCCCGAAGATTGAGGGCTATGAAGCGCGTAACACAGTGTCTGCCAAAACATATGACCTCGACACTGTCGGGGCGATGCTTGACGCGCTTGTCAAAGCAGGCGTCAATAATATTAACGGCGTGCAGTTCTCTATTAAGGACAGTAAAGCTGCCAAAGACAAAGCCCGTGAAGACGCAATCCGCGAAGCCCGCGAGAAAGCTGAAAGCATGGCCGCTGCTGCGGGCGTGAAACTCGGCAAGCTAAAATCACTCTCCGAGAGCGGCGGAAATTTCCGCCCGCAACCCGTCGCCTACGCCATGGAAGCCCGTTCAGCAGGCGGCTCCACACCTGTCTCCGCAGGCGAGCAGGCGATAAGTGTTACGGTGAATATGAGCTATGATATTGTGGAATAATCCTCGCATCTGAAATTATAGGTTAGAGTAATTGCTCTAAGCCCAACATCACTCTTACCTATTTACGATTGTCGGTTTATTTTATCTGCCTAAGGCCTTAGGGCTGTATGACGGTAATTAAGTGACGTGTTGGGGATATAATGCCAGATTCAAAATCAGACACTGCAGCCATCACCGCGCAAGCGCTGAATGCCCATTTGAACAAGCTCGATGCTCAATTTGTCGGGCGGCGCTCCATGTTAGAGCTGATACTTCTTGGGCTTATCATGCATGAGCATGTCTTGCTGATTGGCCCGCCTGGGACAGGCAAATCGGCCGCCGTACAGGCGATGGCATCGGGCCTGAAAGTCAAAAGTTTTGAGTATCTTATTGGGCGCTTTACCGAACCTTCAGAGTTATTTGGAGGGCTTGATTTGAACGCTCTGAAAGACGGACAAGTAAAACCCGTCATCGATAATATGTTACCAGAAGCTGAGATAGCTTTTCTGGATGAAATTTTCTTAGGCTCGACGGCTATCTTGAATTCTTTGCTGAAAATATTAAATGAGCGCACTTATCAGCGCGGGCAGTTTTCAGTGCGCACGCCTTTAATGTCATGTGTTGCGGCGTCTAATCATCTACCTGATGATCCCCTATTGGCCGCCTTTGCGGATAGATTTTTGCTAACGATGTTCGTTGACCCGGTAAATGATGAACAATTGCTCTCGCTTTTAGATGTAGGCTGGCAGCAATTTCAAAAAGACAATCCCCGCATCAAGCCTCTTCCAAAAACAACGATAACGAAATTACATCAAGCCTCGTTAGAGGTCGATTTGTCAGAGGTTAGGGAAGCTTATGCGCATATTATGCGTAAATTGCGGTTGCTAGGCGTGAACCTATCTGACCGGAAAATTGTGAAAGGGCAGAAAGCCATCGCGGTTGCGGCCCTGATGAGAGGAAAGCTTGTGGCAGGCCCAGAAGATTTATGGCCTGTGACCTATCTTGTGCAAGACCCAGCTCGGCAAAGCGAGGCCCGTGAGCTTTTAGAAACAGAGCTGAAAAATACCCATAATCCCGTTTTATCAACAAGCGCGGCAGAAGCGACTTATGGCGCCACGGCGCATGCGGCCCAATTATTAGGACTTGGCGAAGCCCTGATTGCTGACAAACCGTCCCTAAGGACGGACGCAAATTATGAGATGTGGCTTGTCAGGCTGGAGTCGCTACAGACCCGCATTGATGCTGCTTTTGAGCCCAAGGATTTACCGCAAGGCTTGAGACTTCTCAGAACGAGCCTTATCTCTCACCTAGAAAATCAAGATGACTCCTCGCAAAAGGAAACATCTCATGAGCCGCAACCCGCCATCCCTATAACAACGCCTAAGCCTAATCCTTGGGGCGCGGGCAAGACTTAATGAGCTGGAAGAAAATAGGACCGGTGCAGCATGTCTCCGCCCTACTGTGCCAAGGCATGGATATGTCGCCTATTTTACAGCGCTTACAATCAGGCCCCAAAGCCTATCAAGACATCGAACTGGCTCAAGGCGGCAATTGGCATGTGATTTTTGGTAAGGCCTTTAATTCTGAGGAAATTCTCTTGCCTCATATTGGCGGCGCGATCCCCTTATTTAAAGCCTTTCCCGACATTTGGATGAACGTCGGGACAGAGTTTGACCTGTCGCCCCGGGCGCAAAAAGACTATATAGAAAAGATACGCTTAGACCATGAGCTAAGCGCGCCCGAGATCGTCATTATACCTCAATTTTCAGATGAAGCCGCTCAAACCCTAGCGGCTGACATATTTGCCATTGAGCAAAAAGTGCCTGTGTCTCAGTTAAGTTTGCCGAGCCTTTCGTGACCGCTGAGACTGACATAGCGCCAGAGAGTTTTCCTGCGGCCTATCACGCATTTTTGCCAGTCTTGGAGCGCTTAACTGAGCCTATGCTGCGGGTGTTACATGGCCATTTGATGAGCTTAGAATCTATGTTGCGCTCCGTTCAATCACAGTCGCTAAGTGTAAAAGGCGATTTTGAAGGCATTGGCGGTTTAACCCTGCGCGGCGATATCAACCGCATAATACAAAGCGAGCTTTTATTGCGCTCCGAAGTCCCTCTCGAATTTTTGCGACGAGTGTCCGAAGGCGAAGCTCTGTACATGGAGACAGAGCACTCCAATCCCGATGAGCAAGTGGTTTATCGGGTTATTATCTCTGTAGGGCCCTATATGTTGGGCCACGGCCGGCTCATCGCTCTGGCGAGTCTGATTTTCTTAGCCCGGGCGGCCTTGGCGCGAAACGCCGTGCTTCATTGGACATATTTGCCGACAGATAAAACCGTTAATTGGTTTGAAGGGCTCTCCGTCAATAGCGTAAAACGGTTTTTAAAATTTGCGAGTTTTCGGGACGTTAACGAGGGCGATGTTGACGGCGCCATCGCGCAATGGGACGCCTTTAACACTGAAATATCTTCAGAGTTTTCAGACGTTGAAAGCTGGCTGATCGCCGCATCAGGAATATCTGGCGCCACAACCGAAGACCAAAATTTAACTGAGACATTCGCGAATGCTTTGATCCTAACCCTTGATCCGCCTCCGAGCACGGGCCATCAAACGGCTAATATCGACTTACAACGTCAAGGGCGAAATATTCGGCGGCTCAAGATAGATTTTCCGCGCGATGAGATATGCGTGTCGGCGTTAAACAGACCTTTTAATCCGAAGAAATTAGACGCTCAACCCCATGAAAGCGGCGGAAACTTCATTTCAAAAAATAAGTACTGGAACCCAAATTATATTTTATCAACGGATACATTCAACCACGTCATTAGGTTTCAACATTCGCGTAGCGGATTATTGTTTTTAACACTGGGCAATAAACAATATGAAACAAAACGAGCCGTGTTCTTTGAGCTAACTAAGGATGCTAACTTAGCTGGAGTTAATTTTTCTTCTGAACACGTCGCACAAATCTTATCTCAATGGAACGCGCCTGAGGAAACGATATTCTTCCATGAACTTGATACGCGCAAAATGAAAATATCGAATAAAGCAAAAAAAGAAGTGACGTCTAAACATCTATTTGCCAAGCAGCAAGCCAACGCCGTTCCGCCTATGATCGCGCCTTGGGGATTGATCAAATGCTATACTACACTTGGGCAACCTTTCGAGTTTTCGACTGCAAAAGGAAATAAAGGCTCTATCAATATACTCTATAAAGAAAACCGCGTAATTTACGCTGACGGGAAATACTCTATTGTTTTATTCGATCCTAGCAAGAAAACCGCTCAAGAGCTTCAAGCCTGGTCAAATTATATTCCGCTTGATCGGCAGGGCTTATCCCTCATTGTTTTGAAAAACCATGCTACGTGCATTGATGTATATCCATATCTTGGGCGCTTGCCCTCTGATGGCTTTAGGGGGATTTTTTACACGCCCTCCAGTCATAACCTCGTTTATTCAATACGCCCCGGAGAATGGCATGTTATGGGTCGAGATTCGGATAAATTAGATATAACGTTGGCCCCGTATGAACGCCTTATCAGATCTCACATGTCTAATAATCGCTGTAAGATGATCGTATTTTCTGATCCTGCACTTGGAGGGGAGAATACGTTGAAGGCAATATCATCCGTAAACGGAGAGATAACGGGATATGATACACTCTATAATTTTGACAAAGTTTCCTCGCAATTAGGCCAGCAAAATCTAACCGAGATAAAGACACTTCGTAATGGGGGGCTGCGGGCCGTAAATCTCGACGAAAATGGCGATCCCGACAAATTAATTTTGTTACAAAAAATAGGTGGTCAATATACACCCACCATTATCGACCTCGAAGCTGAACTCGCATCCTGCGATTATATAAGTTACGAGGCTTAGACATGGCTAAGCTCGGATATATCGCTCAGCGCTTTAAAAGCAAAAACACTCGCCCTTTCCCGTCTTGCCCTGTTTGGCCCAGAGACCTCCCGTGTCTTGGGTTCGTCTCCCTGACAGATATTGAAACTGTCTTTGACGCTCTGAAAAAACAGAGACACAATATTTTAGGCGTTTGGACGGGTGATGTAGAGGGGGTTGGCCCCTTGACGATTGCCGCTTTTGAGACTGCGGTTATTATAGATCAAACCTTGCCAGCGGTCCTGCCCTTGCAAAAATTACGGGATGGGCATTTAACAAGTTTTTCAATGGCCTTTTCTGAAAAGTTTGATCAGGCATTGAGCCGCGTCTCTACCGTAGATATCTGGTGGAACGGCGAGGCTCGAAGCCTTAATTTGAATACATTAAAGTCAATGTCTTTAGCCGATTTATGGCCTGCCCCCGATATTGTTGTTCACCAAGGACAGGTCTTTCAAACAGGTGAAACAGCCGCCGACGGAACTCTGGCAGCTTACTCTGGAGGGCAAACGACAAAGACAGTCGTGAAGAAAGCCGCAAGCCTCAAAGACGATACAGCAGATGTGTTTTCAGGAACTGATGAAGCGCTTAGGGAGTTAGAAGAAAGAACAAAACTATCGAGTATTTTTAAGCGCTTGGTTAACCAAAGAAGTTTTGGAAAAGGCGGCGGGAAAAACGGCGGTGCCAAGGGAGAGGCCGCTGATGCAAATCATAAAACCAGTCTCATGGAAGATTTAGCAGGATGGATGAGATGGCATACGCCACTTGCAAACGGCCTGATAAAACAAATGCAGGACCGCATGAATACGGTCGAAAAACTCATTAACAGAGGCGATATTGATAGCGCCCTAAAGCTCGCCCTTAAACTTGGCAATGGCGGCAAAACAGAAGGTTCTAAAACCCGATTTCCTTTTCGCTTACCTGAAATGAGATCTAATCTTAATTTCGACTTTTCAGGCGCTCGAATTTCAATGCCGGTCTTGGGCGGACGGTCTCAGCAGGATTTGTGGCAGCGCTATAGCGCCCTAGCGCAGGAGCTAGAAGATAAGGGAGATTACAAACGGGCCGCCTATATTCGGTCTCAGCTTTTGGAGGATCACCATGCAGCTGTCCTGACATTAGAACGCGGGGAGCTTTATGCCGAGGCTGCGAAGCTATCTTATGATAGTCAGCAAGACCCTGCCCTTACAATAAGACTGTATTACAAAGCCGGTAAAAAAGATGAAGCGCTGGCCCTTGCGCGCAGAACGGGGTGTTTTGATAAATTGGCGGAAGATAGCCGTAGCGACAATCCTGAGTTTCACCGCGTCGTCATCAAAATGTGGACAGACTTGCTCTTGCAATCCCATCAGCCACTACGCGCCCTTGAAGTCACAGATAGCTTGGCGGATTCATCTGAAAGTAAGAGCCCAGACGCCTATCTCCTTGACCTAAGACAGGACTGGCTTGGAATGGCTATAGAGCTGGAAACAGAGATTTCTGAGCCTGGCCAGCTATTACCCGTTGATTTACTCGTTCGCGCCTTACTTACCGCTAAGTGGGACCATTCTGACGTCAGTTCGGACATGATGCAAAACTTCCCGCACACCCATACACCACAGAGTTCTCTATTCGGTAGAATCTTTGAGCACATCCAAGATATTGGGAAGGGCAAGCACCCGGAAAATTTGAAATTCTTCCTGTCGGCCTTATTTCAACGCGCTAATAAAAATCAATTGGAGCAAGCCGGTTTTTGGCAAGGCCCAGCCCGTAAATTCTTGGATGTTCTAACGCGCTCAGTCATGAGCCATAGCCCTAACGCCTTGACGCGCGCTGATATTGTAGAGCTGCAAAGGCTTTTGCGGGACGCGCCTTTGCCCGTATTGTCTTTGGATTTACAGAAGGTCAAAAACTTCCATAGAGGCTCACCCGAAACCCCCTCTTCTATATCTTTACCACCCCCCAGCGCCGCGCGCTCATCGCAAATCCTGCAGGCCTGTCTATTGTTTAACGGCTCCATGATTGTCTGGTATGATACAGACAAATTTGAACATCGCGACCGAACGGGGAAAATTCTCTGGAGCGGAAAGATCAGTCAGGTTCGCGCGATCATTCCTATCGGCGCAAGTCCGTCAGTCTTAATTTTGAGACAATGGGACGAGCATGAAACCCGCCTGACCCTATATGAGACCCATAAACGCCGCTTCAGAGATATCGGCATTATCCACTTGGTGGCCTGGCATGACTTGATTTCAGAGCGGGAATGGCTCGTTCAAATCGATAATATTGTGGGCTCGCTTGATATTTCAAAGTTGTTTCAAGACCCAGCTGAACTGGAATTTTTATGGTCGGTAAATACAACAAATGAGCTTCGTATAATCGCCTTTTTCCAAAAAGGAAATTCGAGCAGCTGGATGACCCATAACATCTCCAAAGCGCGCTTTGGTGTTAAACAAGTTTGGCATTATAAAAATGCCAGGGAGCTGGAAGAGTTTTATTGTCGCTCTCACTTTGAAGAGCACAATAAAGAACAGATAGATTGGTATTGGGGAGATAACCACTCCAGATATGGATCTTTACGGGCCTTAAAAGATGGCGAAGACAGCAACGCTTTTATGTCTTTCTCTGTACCCGATGGAAAGCTGAGACAGGAAGTGATTACCCAGGCGCGCAAACGTGTCGAGAATGGATATACTGGCGCGGATACGGTGCAAGTCTGCGACTATCATAGACCCTTGGTGACGTTCTCACCTAACAAGCGCTTAAAAGTGACATCAGAACATAAGAGCGGAGTTTTCCGGGTGAAATTTAATCCAGATATAGAGCTGCGCCTTCTCTATCGCGGCTTTAGTTTAAAGCCAGATTATTCGTCTGATGACAGCCTTTCTAATACTGTCTTATGTACTGATAATTTTGGCCGTCTCATCCGCATTAACAGACACACAGGACATGTTGATGTTTTTTAAGCAGTGCTAGCCCCAAAGAAATTCAGCATAAGGTACTGTCCAAACGGTTTCATGCGCTAATCGGTGGCCTTGATATTTATCTTCGCCATAAACTGTGCCGTGGTCGGAGGTGAAAACACATAACCATTCGCGATCTTCAAAGCTCTTGCTGTGTTTCGCCAAGGCGGCGTCCACGGCCCCAAGGGCGGCGGCTTGAGACGCCGTGCTATCCGAAACAGCTCCGTCCAAATGGTGATAATTGGGTTGGTGCATCGCTGATAAATTTATGAACATAAAAACTCTTTGGTTTGCGGCTGCGCGCTTCAAATATTGGGCCGCATAAGTAAATTGATTATCCGCAGAATTTTTATCTGTTACGCCAAATTCGGGTGTCCATTGGCTCTCATCAAACATGGCCGGTAGGGTACATCCTAACGGCGTTAGCTTGTTAAAGAAACCGACACCTCCGATGCAGAGGCTTTGGTAATTATGTTTTCTAAATCCTGATATTATGTCAGGCGCGTCAAAGGTCAGCGTTCGCTCGCCCGTTGTCGCGCTGCCTGGAAAGTCGAGCGCAAATAAACGCTCATGAGGACCCGGCTCGGCGGGCGTTGGCAAAAAGCCTGTGAAAAAGGCATGATGTGCCGCATAGGTAAAACTTGCCGGACTATGCCGCTTTTCCCACTCCCCTTTTGGCAGAAGCGATTGCAAGAACGGCGTTTGATTATTTCGCATCGCCCCAGCCGCAACATCAAAACGCAAAGTGTCAAAAGTGATAAATAAGATATCACGCTGCCCCAATATCGATTTAACGTTTAGCATATATTTTTTCCAAGGCTTTCACTTGATATGTATAGGGGTCCATACCCTCATACATCACATCATTGAGGTAATCCCCAAAGGCATTTATTTCAATAATGAAAACATGCTCGGACGCTCTGTCTATCCCGATATCCAGGCCAATACAAAACTGATCTGGGAAATAAGACCCGACCTGCTGTCCCAAAGTCTGGATCCGGTTCCAAAAAGTTTCAGAAACAGTTCTGCGCAATATATCAGATTGAAATCTCTCATTACCCAAATGAAGATTTGTGATGGGAGAGCTTGAGCTTCGAATAACAAGATGAGCCGGCTGCCCTCCGATAACGAGTAACCGAATATCTATGGGGTGATCACTGAGCCGAAGTTTTGGAATCCATTCTTCAATGTGAACCTCATAGCGCGCTAGCATCGTGTCGATTAATTGGCGGGCCTCATCATCCAAGTATTTTCTGACTTTCAAAGAATTATACAGCGTAATATCCTCGCCAGATCTTTTCATTTCGGCCGTTGTGATGACCCGCAAATATCGCCCTTGCATTTCGATAGCCAATACCCCTGATGCGGCGGATCCATATTTTAGCTTCATGAAAGCTCGCCGCAATCCCATCTCTTTCATTGTCGTCTCTAGGGCTTGGCATGACCTCACCTTTGGTATTTTTTGCGGGACGGGTAGATTATTCTTGGCGCAAAATGAATGGGACCGCTCCTTATCCATAAATAGGGCTATGGCCTTAGGATCGAAAGTCTTTGGACAGCTAGCCGCCTGACTTATGGCGCGCACGGCTTTATCAAAACCTTCATTGGAGGGCTTAAGAGGGTAAATTTTCCCAAACTCATTCGAGAAATTTTCAGGATTAAATCCTGAATATCGACACATTGCGGCCCAGCTCTCAAAGCTACCGCCGGGGCTGTCTAGGCGAAGTATATCTATCGACCCCAGAAAGCTTTGGAAGGCCTCAGGACTTTCAATGAACTGACTATATGTCCTATGGGCAAGCTTTGGCAGGCCGCAGCTAGAGAGCGCTTGTTTAAATCTCTCTGTTCTATTCGGATCTTCGCAAACTAAGCCAAAGCGCATCAGTTGCCAGCTAACATATGAAGCTTACCATAGTATTTTTTTGCGCGTCCCGAATTGTCACAATTTATGCCTTGAATGTTGTTCAACTTACCGAAACAATAAAAATAACATTCCCAACTAGCAAATTAAAAATCGCCTTGTTTATGAAAACACTAAAATCGCTTATAAACATGCGTCCATTTGAAGGTTACCTTTACGCCTATCCACATAAGACCGCCTATCGGACATTTCATCAGCCGCTAAAGCTTGAAGAGGTTTGGAAGTATGAGGACTTAAAACGCCTATTTTTATACATTCATATCCCATTTTGCGAAATGCGGTGCGGCTTTTGTAATCTTTTTACATTGAACGGTCAGAAGATTAATAAGGCCAGTGAATACCTCTCTGCGATGCGCCGTGAAGCAGAAACGATTGCAAGCATTTTACCTGATGCGAACTTCTCTCAAATCGCGATTGGCGGCGGCACGCCGACCTTTTTAAATGTTGAGGAGTTAGAAGATTTATTCGAAATCATTGGCTTATTAACGCAAGAAAAATTACCTCTTTCGATTGAAAGCTCACCTGGCCGAACAACGCCGGAGCATCTTAAATGCCTTGAGGCCCGAGGCGTAAACCGCATCAGCCTTGGAGTTGAGAGCTTTTCGCAAGTTTTTCTAAAGGCAATGGGGCGACCTGAAAAATCTGAACTCTCAAAAATTGCTTTGGACAATATAAGGATTTTGACCTCTGCTAATCTGAATATCGATTTGATATATGGAAGTCATGGCCAAACGGTTCAGGATTTTAAAACTGATATCGCCACCGCTTTAAACTGGCAGCCCGAGCAAATTTTCCTTTATCCGCTTTATGTCGGAAACCTAACAGGCCTTGCCCGTACGCGGTCCGAGACTGAGGACTGGGATGGGCAAAGGCTGACCCTTTATAGACAGGGACGTGATCAGTTATTAAGCGCTGGATATCAGCAAGTCTCTCAACGTAAATTTATAAAAACCGCCGACGACATAACGGATTATTCTTGCCAAGAGGACGGGATGATTGGGCTTGGCGCGGGCGCAAGATCCTATACGAAATCAGTACATTATTCATGGGATTATGCTGTGGGGCGCAAAGCTATTGCAGGTATCATTGATCAATATTCTGACTGCCGCGACTTTTCTAAAATCCACCACGGCATTCAATTATCACTTGAAGAAGAGCAACGCCGATATGTCATAAAATCTGTTTTAAACCGAGAAGGCCTTGACCTGCCGCGTTTCAAGACCCGGTTTGGGATTGACGCGGTTTCGGCCTTTGAAGAACTTGAGGTGTTATTAGACGCAAAATATCTGTTTCAGGATCAGCAGATCTTAAGGCCAACATCCCTTGGGTTTGAGAGAGCCGATGCTATGGGGCCTTTCTTGATTTCCAGCGGCGTTGAACAGTCGATGAAAGACTATCAATGGGCCTAGATCTCTCCATTCTTTATAGAGGCGTGTTGTCTGGCTGTAATTATGATTGCGGATATTGCCCCTTTGCGAAACGGGTTGATGATAAAGCCACATTGCAAAAAGACGCTCAGGACTTAGACCGCTTCGTCAATTGGGTAAAATCAAGAAGCGGCGACAGCCTGCGCATCTTGTTCACGCCGTGGGGTGAGGCCCTCATTCGCAAATATTATCAATCAGCTTTGTGCGAGCTTAGTCACCTCCCCCAAATCAAAGCCGTCTCGATTCAAACAAATCTGTCTTGCTCTTTATCATGGGCTAAAAATCTAAACCCAAAAACCGCCTCCCTCTGGTGCACCTATCATCCTGATCAGGTGACCTTGGATAAGTTTTTACAGCAATGTCAAAAATTAGATATGCTCGAAATACTTTACTCCGTTGGGTGCGTCGGCAAACATGAATTGATGGATGACATTGAAATACTGCGCAAAGAATTAAGCGATGATATTTATGTCTGGGTCAACGCCTTTAAAGATAATGGGGCAGATTATTACCAGAATTCGCATATTGAATTCTTGGAGCATATTGACCCGCTATTTAGAGCTAATCTAAACAATTACACGAGCTTAGGACAAGCCTGCCGAGCGGGATATCAATCCATATCTGTTGACGGCAAGGGAGACGTAAGACGCTGCCATTTTATTTCAGACGTCATCGGAAATATATATGAAACCCAGCTTGAGAGCATTTTAAAACCAAGGCTTTGCACAAGAGATATATGCGATTGCCACATCGGCTATTCCAACATAGCCGAGCTAGACTTGGACCGACATTACAAAGGCAATTGGGCCCTTGGGAGAGTTAGGTAACGCTTCATGCATTCGGTTTTGACATTTCATTTTATTTTCGCTCCATTACGAGCCACCTTAAAATGTAGGGGAGTCCTTGTTTATTCATATATTGCGGCTAGAAAACGACAAGCTTAACTTCAATGAAATTGCGGGAACATTCATTTTGGTTTTCCAGTAAATTTAGGCTAAGGCCCCGCTATGGACATATTAATACTCATAACCGGCGGCACTTTGGATAAGGTGCATGACACTATTACCGAAGGCCTCATCTTCGAAGACGATGGCGAAAGCCAAATTAGCGATGTTCTCCGCGTGGGGCGCTGCCATCATCCCGCACAAAAAATAGTGATGCAAAAAGACAGTCTAGACATGACCGATGCAGATCGAGATGCTATTCTAACCGCCGTTTTGGGCGCAGAGCAAAACCGCATCGTCATCACCCACGGAACAGGCACGATGGAGCTTACGGCTAACTTCCTGGAAGGAAAAGTCGGGGAGCGAACCGTTATCCTAACAGGGGCTATGCGGCCACAATCACTTGGCAAATCAGATGCAGGATTTAATCTTGGCGGGGCCATCATTGCCGCGCAAACATTAAATTACGGCGTCTTTGCCGTGATGAACGGCCGCGTTTTCACAGCAGATCAAGTGCATAAAGATACCGCGCTTGGAAGGTTTGACGTCTAATGACACCTCTTTTACTTAAGGCCTTTGAAACTGAAATGACGGCAATGAAGGCCGCCCATGACGCGCGTGATCTAGGCCTTGCCTTTCACCATTTAGAGAGAGCGCATATCTTAGGTCAGCGTTATTTTAAGCCGCACATCATCACCCATTGGTGGATGCTAAAAATTGGGATTTCGCGGCGGGACATCAAAGAAATTTTTGGCCAAATATTACGGATTTTAGCTGTTATGCCCGCCAATTTTTTCGGGTGGATCCCTATTGGCAATAGCGGGGGCGCAAATGTTTCAGCCTTAAAACCAATGCCCATTCCGGATGACTTGGTACAGTATTTCGAGCGCTAAGATATCTTGAGGCTTAAGGTATCTGGAGATTATGAAAATAAGTCTTCGTCACCTCATCTGCGGCGAAGAACAATTCAACTTTGCGCTCACTTAGGGTTAAATCTTGGGCCGTGCTAAATTCGGCTAACATCGTGAAGAGCGTAAGGACATGTTCATCAGCCTTCACTTGCAATGTCAGAATTGGGCCGTAATCGGAGAATGACTCCAAGTCACTTTCACTGACGCGCGGGTCAGTTGCTAGCCGGCGATGAAGGTCCGTGAGCGGGCTATCTGGCCCGTCCCGCGAAATTTCAGCTTGAAGACGTAAGAGAGACCAAGTGGCCATGACCGGCCAGTTAAGAAAACAAGGATCTCGTGGATCATCATTTAGCAAGGCCTCAACCACGCAAAGCGAGCCTTTAAAAGGCATAAACTGTATCATATGCTGCGCAGGACTATTTCCGCCAACAATATTCCACCCGCCATCTAGAATAATCGCTGGCATGGGCGCATGATTTTCTAGCATCGTCATCATAGCGCTCATGGCGGGCGCGAGATCAGCGGCATCCATCGCGAGGGCTTTATATTCGGGCGCGAATCCTGCGGCAAGCAAAGCTTCGTTCACAGCCGGTTTTGGCATCTCAAGCACGCGGGCCAAGGTCATGACGCTATTACGGCTGGGCCGCGACCGCCCTGTTTCTAGAAAGCTTATATGGCGGCTCGACATGCCAGATTCGACGCTTAGGGCTAATTGACTAAAACGGCGAATATCCCGCCAGTGTTTAATCACATGTCCAAATGCTACGCTCATAGCGCCATTATAAATGAAACGCGCCGGAATGCACTTACCTGTGAGGTAATTGTTTTGACTCTTTAGCATTTCTAGGATGGGCGCAAATAAGGAGACGATTATGACACCTAAACTTGCTGCTAATATATTACGCCTCATGGGGTGGGGCTTCATTATATTTGGGGTTATCTTTGTAACGATAGCCTTTGCCGGGATTGATGGATTTGCCCGAAGCCTCGTGCCTATATTTGATTGGACGGGCGGTGTGCCTGATATTGGCCTGACACGCGAAGCCCGTTGGTTCGCAGCCATTATGTCTGGGCTTAGTGCCGGACTAGGCGCATTTTACGCCTTTCTTGTCGCCCCGTTACTTAACGTTAGTCATTCGCAAACGCGGCAGATTGCCAAACGTGGCGGTCTTATTGCCGCCGTCATCTGGTTCGTGGTTGATAGCACTGGCTCATTCGGGGCGGGCGTATCCTCTAACATCGTGATGAATTTTGTATTCCTCATTGGTCTTGCCGCGCCGCTTTTGATGGTTAAATTTCCTGAATAGAGTCCCATAGACAAACGGCCCTATCTGTTTCACATTGCACGCAATTAAAACAGATAGGTGCCACTATGTCCCAATTTATTCGTAATCTTTCCCTCACTGCTAGCGCATTCGCAATTGTCGCCTGTTCCGAAACAAGCATCGATACGCCCAAAACGCAAGACGCCCCCAAGGCCGAAGCCGCTCTTGAAATAAATTTTGAAAAATTCACGCTTGATAACGGGCTGGATGTTATCTTCCATATTGACCGTTCCGACCCGGTCGTTGCGATTGATCTAGCCGCCCATGTCGGGTCAGGCCGCGAGACAACAGGCCGAACGGGATTTGCGCATTTATTTGAGCATCTACTTTTCCTCGATTCAGAAAATCTTGGCTATGGCGGGCTTGATGATATGAATACACGAATTGGCGGAGACGGCACGAATGGTTTCACGACCAATGATATGACGCAGTATTTCCAAGCTGTCCCGAAAGACGCCCTTGAAAAAATCATTTGGGCCGAAGCCGATAAACTTGGCTGGTTTATCAATACGGTGTCTCAAGACGTGGTTGATAATGAAAAGCAAGTGGTCAAGAATGAGAAGCGCCAACGCGTTGATAATCAACCCTATGGTCACAATCTCTATATTGTCGCCAAAGCGCTTTATCCTGAAGGCCACCCTTATAATTGGCAGGTAATTGGGTCCCTTGCTGATTTGGACGCTGCCACACTCCAAGACGTCAAAGACTTTTATAAAAAATGGTATGTCCCAAATAATGTGACAGTCACGATTTCAGGCGACTTTGATAAATCTGAAGCCAAGGCGATGGTTGAGAAATATTTTGGGGAAATCCCGCGCGGCGAAGACATTGCGCCTTATGAGGTACAGCCCGGGACTTTAACGGAAAGCCTCAATTTTTATCACGAAGATAATTTCGCAACAGTGCCGCAATTATCTCTAACATGGCCCGCCGTTGAGCAATATCATCCTGATGCTTACGCGCTTGATATTCTGCTGAGTTATCTCACAGAGGGCAAACGCGCTCCGCTCAATGAAGTTATGGTGGATGAAGATAAAGTTACTTCTGATGTTTCTGGCTTTAACTACACCAAAGAGGTCGCCGGTGAGCTTTACCTCTTTGCGTCGCCCAATGAAGGCGAAGATATTGACGGACTTATGCCTTCGCTGAACAAAGGCTTTGCGCGCTTTGAAGAAAACGGTATTTCTCAAGAAGATCTCGACCGTATCAAAGCCGGTATCGAAGTTGATTTTTACGGCGAAGTCCAAAGCGCTTTAGGCAAAGCTATTCAGCTGGGTGAATATAACGTCTATACGGATGATCCTGGTTTTTACAAAAAAGACATCGCCAACATCCACGCGGTCAGCACAGATGATGTAATGCGGGTTTACAATAAATATATCAAAGACAAGCCGAGCATCGCCGTGAGCTTTACGCCAAAGGGTGAATTGGGCTTAGCCCTAGAAGGCGCGGTCAAAGCCAATGTCGTGGAAGAGAAAATTGTTGAAGGCGAAGGCGCCGCGCCGGACTTCGATCCCAAATCTCGCGTGCTGACCGAGACAACCCCGTCCTCATTTGACCGTACAGTAGAGCCTGCCTTTGGCGCAGGCTATGATTTACCAACCGCGGAGATTTGGCGCGAGACTTTCGGAAATGGTCTGCAGGTCTTTGGCATTCAATCCGACGAGACGCCGCTCATTAATTTCTCGCTTCGTTTGGATGCAGGCCGTCAATATGGCTCTGTCGATAAGCCGGCTATTCCTGCATTTACTGCAGATATGATAGAAAAGGGCACGGTCAATAAAACGGCGGCGGAACTTGAAGACGCTATTGGATCTCTTGGGTCTTCTATTTCAGTCTCCAATGGCGATACAGGCTCATTTATCAGCGTCACGACACTAAGACGGAACTTTGACGCAACTGTCGCCCTTGTCATGGAAATGCTCACCGAGCCGCGCTGGGACGAAGAAGAGTTCGAGCTGTTAAAATATAAAACCTTACAAAATATCACCTATTCAGAAGGAGATCCGAATTCTATCGCCTCGCGTGAAAATATGAAGTTGAAACATCCAGATGATAATATTTATCACTATACGGATTACGGCCCTAAGGAAAAGTTAGAGGCTGTTACCTTGCAGGACTTGAAAGATTTCCATCGCAATTTCTATGATTTATCGAGCGCCAAGCTACGCATTGTAGGCGATTATGCGCCAAATGATGTGAAAGCCAAGTTCGGGCAAGGCCAGCCTTCAAACACTGATAATGCTCGGCCAAGCTTGCCAGGTCAGCCTATGCCAATCACAGAATCCAAAGTCTATTTTTACGATGTTCCAGGCGCGAAACAATCCGTGCTTAGAATAGAGCGCCCTTCGCTCACAGCGAAAGATCCTGATTACCGTTTAGCGGAAGCTATCAACTTTCCTCTGGGCGGTATCTATACGTCTAAACTGAACTCGACCTTACGTGTTGAGAAAGGTTATACTTACGGTATTCGGTCAGGCTTTACCGGACGTGAAGAGCGCGGCACATTCGGTATCCGCTCCAGCGTGCGGACAAATGTCACGAAAGAGTCGATTGAGCTTATTCGGGACATTGTCGGAAATTATGGGGAAACCTTTACCCAAGAAGAACTCGACATCATGAAAGGCGCGCTGCTTCGCGGACAGGCCCTCAAGAACGAAACATTGCGGGATAAGCTCGGCATGCTCAATGAAATGAGCGGCTATGAATATGCAGATGATTTTCGCGCGCAAAATGCCAAAGCGGTAGAGGCTATGACACTTGAAGAATTCAAGGCCTTCACAGCGAAATATATGCGGCCAGACGCGATGAATTATCTCGTCGTCGGAGATGCGGAAACGCAAGTAGAGGGCCTTAAGGAATTGGGCTTTGGAGATCCGATTATGCTGAATGAGGACTAGTCATGCGCAAGGTTTTGTTGATATCGGTTCTTCTGCTCACGGCCTGCGAGAGCAAAATGGTTTTGGACAACCCCTCATCTAGTGCCCCTATGCGCACTGAATCTATGGATATGGCTGAATCTAATATAAGGGTTCAGAAAACATCTGCCTCACCTAACTCTCAAAACAATCAAAACCCCACCTCCCAAAGCTTCCTCGCCTACCGTTATAATTACGGCTTTCAGCTCCCCGCTAAATCCGTTGCCGCAACGTCAAAATCTCACGCCGATATGTGTCTTGAGGCCGGCCCATCAAAATGTCAGGTTTTGAATTCTTCAACGTCATCGCATAATGAAACTAACGTCTCGGCCAATCTCAGCTTACGCGCAGAGCCCGAATGGCTAGAGAATTTCAAAGCAGATTTACAAAGCTCTGTCGAATCCGCCAAAGGCAAGATGACAAATTCATCTGTCTCTGCCGAAGATTTAACACGACAAATTTTGGACACAGACGCTCGGTTAAAGGCTCAGACAACATTACGTGACCGCCTGCAAAGCCTGCTCGCGACGCGCAATGCTGAACTCAAAGACTTGCTAGCCTTAGAGCGGGAGCTTGCCCGCGTTCAGGGGCAGATTGAGAGCGCAACGTCTACGCTGAATGTGCTGCGAAAACGTGTCTCGATGTCAGTTGTCGATATTAATTATCAAAGCCAATCTGTCGCGGTCAGTCAATCAGCCTTATCCCCCATCGGACGCGCGCTGAAAGGTTTTGTTGGTGAATTCTCTTATGGACTCTCTAACGTCATTGAGTTTTTTGCAGGTATCCTGCCATGGCTTATCTTCGTGATCATGCCCGGCCTCTGGATAATGCGGCGCTGGTGGCGCGGACGGAAAACCCCGCCCAAAGAGAAGACCGCAACGCCTAGTTCATAAGCTGAGTATACATGCCCCTAGATTGATTTTCTATTCGGCCCAACATGGCGGAAATTCCCAGCACTTCAGGCGACGTTTTTGCTATTTAGGA
The DNA here is from genome assembly GCA_039977295.1 of Hellea sp. GTDB lineage: Bacteria > Pseudomonadota > Alphaproteobacteria > Caulobacterales > Maricaulaceae > Hellea. The sequence continues at coordinate 678,447 of JBDWDN010000009.1, forward strand.
AATGATCGGCATTCGAAGAACGCTCCCACCTTCTGACCGACTGTCATTATCGAAATGATTTAGGCCCAACCCGCTTTTCGAGCATAAGTTAAAATTGCTTGTATTTTGCCCCGTTCCGTAATATGGAATTCTTGAAGGGGCGCCCTCTTTCATAAATTGTTAAATTAAAAAACATGCTCTTGAGTGTGCAATTATCCGTGGAAATTTGCGGTTAAGCACTCACTGTTTTGCAAGCTCGCACGCATGCGGGCGCGTGTTTAAATGTGGAGGAACATATGACGGCTTATAATATTTTTGTCGGAGGCACGCCGCACTCCGTTACTATTAACCCAACGGCTACGCTTGCGGCTTTACGCAGTAATTTGAGAAGCTCTATAGGTAGTAATATTGACAATTATGACTTTGTTTATTTCGCGCAATTCACCCAAAAGAAAACAATTTTATCTGACCGCACAATTGAGAACTCCCAAACTGTAGCCTCCGTTGTCTTCCCGGATAGCGTAATTATTTTGACCCTAACGCAAGGGAATAAGACCGATTTGTTTGGGATGAAAACTGATTGGTTATATGATCGCCACGCTGGCATAAGGATTGTTAAAAACAATTCAGACCCCGGCGCCATTGCCGCTAATAAAGGAAAGTTTGATCCTATCATGCTGACGGATATCCAACCGTCAAACCCTAGCTCAAATGCCTTTTATCAACGCGCTGTGATATGTGAAAAAGGGACAGTTATTCAGTTCAACATTAGTTCTTGGGGCGCGGCAGGATACGGATTCAGTATCAAAAGTGATAAGGAAACGATTTGCGACGGGCTTTATGTTACTCTCGGAGACAACCCCAATCATCAAACCAATACGGGTTTGCGGCGCTATCAAAGCTCTAAAAATATGATACAGATTGAGAGTACCAAGACCCTAAATATACCAACGTCTGATGTTATTCATTATCAAAAGGTAACCCTAAAGACTTGGCGGGTGACGTCTTATAAAGCAGGCGGGAAAACTCATAGTAGCAATGCTCAGGCGCCCGTGATAACGGCCCCGCATATGGCTATGGCGACGCCTGGCTTTAGGGGTATGGGACTGATGAAGTCTATGGGGGCGATGGGGGCCGGCGGAGGATTTGACCCAGGACCAACGGGCGGAGACACCTATGTTCCTGGCAGTAGCGTGGAAACTGGCGCCCCTGGCCGAGGGCCAGCAGGCGGAGGTGATTTCGGCAGCGACATTAGTGACATCAAGCAAGATGACCGGAACACAACTGTTTTAGGGGCTGTCGTCTTTTATTTCTTTGTCTTCAAAGATCACGAGCAAGCCAATCGGGTGATTAACGTTCTCAATGCACCCAACCCAAATGCAATCGGTTAAGGTAAGATAGGAGAAAGATCATGACTAAGGCACTCATTTTAGTACAAAAATCTAATGGCGACAAAAAAAACAAATCTTTGGAGTTAACGGCATCACTAGCAGATACTCGTACCATTCTTACAAAGAACGACTTCATGGCTGAGGGCGATGAATTTATCGTGCATAATGCGCCAGTCGATACAGATGATGAAGACTCGATATTACTCAATCAAGTCGTCGGAGAAGACGGTAGCGGAACACTTCTGATAGGGGTGGTCGACTCAGGGCTTGAGGCCCCCGATAAATCAGTAGCCCGCTATAAAAGATTGACTGATACTCAAAAGCTGGCGCTATTTGATAATGTTGAGATATATAAGGGGTTAACGGCATTACCGAATAAGGGTTTCACGCGAACCTTTAAACCCATTATCGCGCGCTGGCACGCTGGCGACTTACCGGACTCAGTTAAGCCCAGCTATGTCACTCATGTGACAACAAAATCAAGCTTTAGTGAAATCACACATAGCCTTGCGACATCTAGTGTTGATAAAGCCTCAGCCTCGCTGAACACGCCCTATGGGGGCGGCCAAAGTAGCTTCGAGCATGAAAAGAAAAAATCTACAAAAACAAGTAAAGTGACTGAATATTTATCAGGACAGTTTCTCGTCAATAAAGTGGATTTGAAAGTTGATATTTCTAAAGTGCAAATTCAAGGTGACTTCGAAGCTCAAATATTAGCCGCCGTTAGCGGAGGGTCCGATATTGATCAGTATGATAAATTAATAACTGTTTTAAATGACAGGGGTTATTTTATCCCAATAGCCTTCACACTTGGAGGTGTCTTGATGAGTACGTCTTCAACGAAAATAGATAAATTTGAAGAATCAGAAAGCGAAAAAACAGAATTTTCAGTTGGCTTCAAAGTGGCCATTGATGGGTTTGGCGGTGGAGGTGATTATTCCCATAGTGAAGGCCGAGAAACTACAGATTCAACAACCACAAAATATACAAATTTAAGCATCACAAAAAAGGGCGGGCGCGCAGACTCCAAGGATTATGAAACCTGGACGCAATCTCTCAACCCCGCCATTAATTGGGATATTATCAATATAACGGAGCTGCACCCAACCCTAGCATTATTGACAAATAAAAGACTGCTTAGATATTGCCTACATTTGCTGGAAACGTATTACACCTATAATACTGTGAAAGATAAACAGGCTATAATTAATATTGGCAAATATGTAACCCAAACGGAATCTATCCTCATGTCTAGCGGCACGGGAATTGGCGGTTAATTCACTCAGCTTAGATCTCTGACTTAAGCGTTCATTAAATAGAGCGCCTAAGACAGAGACCGCTGGAAAGATACCTTACGGAGTTGAGGTTCACGATCATGACATATTTCAAGGACTATCATTGTGGCCGTTTATGATATTTACATTAGCGGCGCGAAACACAGTGTTACGGCCAATCCAACCGATCAACTAAGCAGCTTGCGAGGAAAACTTGGAAAAGTTTCTGACAATTATGGGTTTGTCTATTTTGATGAATTTACAAAGAAGAAAACAATTTTACAGGATCGTTCATTAGAGAATAAACCAATAAGTTCTATCGTCTTTAATAAGAACGTTATTATCATGTCAGTTGTTAAAGGCGGTAAAACTGACCTTTTTGGATCTAAAGTAGATTGGTTCAAAGATCGTCAATTCGGCATCAGAGTCATAAAGAACACAGCTGATCCTGCGGCAGTCGCCAGTAATAAAGGGAAGTTTGACCCCATCATGTTGACGGATGTTGAGCCTTCAAACCAAACGGCAAACGTATTTTATCAACGTGTTGTGATTTGCCAGAAGGGAACCGTAATTCAGTTCAATATGAGTTCATGGGGCGCAGCAGGTTTCGGATATAGTATAAAAAGTGATAAAGATACAATTTGCGACTCTCTCTATATTTGTTTTGGAGACAAGCAAAACCGCATAGGTAATGGCAGTCTGCGCAGATATGAAAAATCTCAAAACACCATCGTCGTTGATAGTACTCAATCACAAGATATTGGAGTATCCGATATCATTCATTATCAAAAAATTACAGCCAAAAGCTGGCGCTTACGGGGATATAAACAAAACGGGAAAATTTACGCGACTGATCAGCAAGCGTTAGAAGCTATTGCGCCTTCAGCCGTATTTGACTCGGCAACAGGCGCCTTAACAATCATCACCAGTATAACAAAAACAATAAGCGGTTTCTTCGAAGGGATATTTGGGGGCAGGTCAACGGTAGCTACAAAAAGCGTCTTAAAGGTTGGCGCTATTGGCTTTGACCATCCTGGCCCCGGCGGCGGGGAATTTATTCCGGGCGGGGGGATTGAGTCTGGAACGGCGATGAGAGGCGGTACAGGGGGAGGAACATTTGGGAGTATCAGCGATATTGTAGAAGATGATAAAAACACAACAGTCCAAGGCTCTGTCCTTTTTTATTTTTTGGTTTTCGAGTCTGCTGATGCGGCGAACCAAGTTATTAACGCTTTAAATACACCTCAATCGAGATTGTTAAATTAACCCGTCTCTTTTGAAACTCTACGTTTGGATGACAGTTCAAACCTAAAATCGTCTAAGAGGCGCGGCGATCCACGTAAGGCGTAACGCCCTGCCCAACTAACCCTCGCCCATTCTCGACGGGTACAGCTCTGCGGTCGACTTCTAGCGGCAGCTTGAAATAGAAGGTTGTGCCATGCCCCTCTTGGCTAACAACATTCATGCCGCCGCCCATAGCGATAACAAAATCTCTTGAAATGGTGAGGCCGAGCCCCGTTCCCTGCACGTCACGGTCAATCCGGTTATCGACTTGTTCAAACCGGTGGAACACTTTTTCAAGATTTTCTTCCGCAATACCAATACCTGTATCGCGCACATAAATGCCCAGATTAACACGTCCATCAGCCATAAACTCACCATCGACATAAATCATGACAGAGCCCTTTGGCGTGAATTTAACGGCATTTCCTAGCAGGTTATTGATAACCTGGCGCAAGCGGCCTTCATCACCGATGAAACGTTGCGGAACATTGGGTTTATAATCAAGACCGATATAAAGTTTTTTTGCATGGGCTGTTGGCTGATGCAGGGCTACCAACCCTGTTAGCAGTCCCATCAAATCAAAAGGTTCCGATTTAAGTGACATGCGGCCGGCATCTAATTTCGAAAGATCCAAAACGTCATTTATAATCGCAACCAAGTTCTGGCTCGAATGATTGACAATCTCTGCATATTGCCTTTGCTGCGGGGTTAGGTCCGTCCTCAGCAATAAGCCGCTCATACCGATTACGCCGTTAAGCGGCGTTCGCAATTCATGGCTCATATTCGCTAAAAAATGAGACTTTGAGCTATCAGCAGCTTCCGCGCGCTCTATGTTCCCTTCCAATATGCTAAACATGCGGTGCATATTCAGGCTGAAAAAAGCTGCCGTGGCCGAAACGAGTATAAAAGCAAGAGACGCTTGAACCGCGCGCTGAAAATTTTTCCCAGCCAGCACGTTTTTATCCACCATGTCAGGCACAAAAGCTGCGTAAGAAACAAAGAAAAGCAGCCACACCACTAATACCGCAGCAATAGTATAGCCAGCAACCATGCGCCAGCCGCTGATAAAACCGTTCATCACCGCGCCGGCTAGAATAAGAGGTATCAGCGCGGAATTGATGCCTGCTCCTTGATCAAAGGCAGAGGCCATAACGCCAATGAGTAATAGCGCGGAGTAAAACAAAGCAAAAAATGTGAACCGTTTAGAATAACGCAGTAAATGTATGACACCCAATACGATTACGCAGCTCAGCGCTGAGATACCATGATCAATGGTGAATCGGCCATAGCTCCAAGTCATCAAAACTTGGTTTATGACCTGCGAGAGGATGAAGGTCCAACCGACGAGATACACACCCCGCCCGCGCATATATTCTGCCGCGCCTGAGAGCTGGTCAAAGCGAAGGTAAGCTTCGTAAGATTTTATTGCTGACTTGAAAATAACGCGGTCGAAGCCTTCCCACACTGTTCGAACAGTTGGGTAGATGAAAAAGACGAATATTTGATTAAACGAAGGCCCTGAACTTTATCTTTATTCCGCCCGTATTAACTGGCATGCCGATTAAAACAGCATAGCAAATTCACGAATAGGTTTTAGATATGGCGACTCAAATTTCAGCGGATTATCTTATCATTGGCACCGGCGCCATGGGCATGGCTTTTGCCGATACTTTACTTACTGAATCCGGTGCCACTATTATTATGGTTGATAGATTTGCAAAACCTGGCGGGCATTGGAATGTCGCTTATCCGTTTGTGACGCTGCATCAACCTTCAACCTTTTACGGTGTCAGTTCACGAGAGCTTAGCCAAGGCTTGAAAGACCAAGTCGGCTTGAATAAAGGCTTAAATGACCTCGCATCAGGTCAAGATGTTCTGCGTTATTATGACGACGTGATGCGGCATCAGTTTCTGCCGTCTGGCCGCCTAGAGTATTTCCCAATGTGTAATTATGAAGGGGATGGAAAATTTAATAACAAGCTTAGCGGCGAAGGTTTCGAAGTCACCTATAAAAAGCTTGTCGATTGCACTTACCTAAAAACAACTGTGCCCTCGACCCACACCCCTAATTTTGAAATCGCTGACGGTGTCACCTTTATGCCGCTTAACGACCTCCCAAAGCTTACCCAACCTGCCGACATGTTTAATGTCATTGGCGGGGGCAAGACCGGTATTGATGCCTTGCTATGGCTACTAGAAATGGGCGTTCACCCCCATAAGATACAATGGGTTGTATCGCGCGACGCCTGGCTGCTGGACCGCGAAAATACACAGCCGACGGCGGAATTTTTTGGCTCAACAATGGGGGCTCAAGCCGCGCAGTTCGAGTCCATTGCCAATGCAACATCCGTCGAAGATATGTTCGATAGGCTAGAAGAGTCGGGATATTTCGTACGTATTGATAAAAACACGCGCCCGCAAATGTTCCACGGCGCGACGATCAGCCAAGCCGAATTAACGGCGCTGCGTCAATTAAAAAATGTTGTCCGCTTAGGCCGCGTCACAAAAATAGACCCAAACCTCATGACCCTAGAACAAGGGACGGCCCCGACGACGCCTGGCACGGTACATATTGATTGTTCTGCGAGCGCCTTAAAGGCAGACCTGCCGCCAACTCTTATTTTTACGGACAATGTCATTACCCCGCAAATGGTGCGCTCCTATCAACCTATTTTTAGTGCCAGCCTCATCGCGCATATCGAAGCGACTTATCCCGATGACAACGGCGCTAAAAATAATATGTGCGGCGTCGTGCCTTTGCCCAATGCGGATATTGATTATATGCGCATGACGGCGGCCTTTATGATGAACCAGTATAAATGGAGCCAAGATCCAGAAATTAGAAATTGGCTGCTGACCAACCGATTAGACGGGTTTTCAAAAATGGTCTCGGAAGTTGGCGAAGACGAAACAGAGAAGCTCGCCATTCTGAAGCGCCTGCGTAAGAATGCAATGCCGGCTATGGCCAAACTGCAGCAATTCTTAGCTGAGGTTTAACCCATCATAGATTTTACAGTCTCTTCATGCTCATCCAGAGCTTTAGCGCCTTCGGGCGTGAGGCCGTAAACACCGCGATCAATTTTCTCAAACCAGCCATAATGATTAGACGCCATAAGGGTCGTCGCTTTCTCAAACCCTGCCATTTTGGCAACGTAAGATCCTTTGCAGGCGCCCTCATCATGCAGGACTTTGGCGCAGCGCAGCGCGCCCTGCCGGTAAGACGTCATCATCCCGGCAGAGGTCATACCGCCCTCATTCGGGTCCCCATGACGCCGCTCAAACTCAGAAAGCAGCTTTAGCTTTTTCTTTTTAATCTTACGCGGGACAAAAGGCCCGGGCTCGCAATGGACAACAACTTTACCATCAGAAATTCGAACAGTGATGAGGCCAATGCCCAAACGGCGACAGAGCATTTTATTACGGCGAATAGCGACCAGAGCCGGTTTGCCTGTTTTACGCGGGACAGCAATGTAAACCTGATCAGACATAGACTGGCGGTTAATCGCTTGATGAAATAGGGATAGCGTAAAACCCGTCTTAAGCTCAACAATAACAGGCTCGCTGCCTTCCGGAGCACCGATAGGCATAGCCACCAAATCAGCTGCCCCGACTTCGCCCTTAACTTCATAGCCGCGTTCAGTGAAATAGGCTTTCACGGGCGCATAGAGCTGGGTTTCTTTTATCTGGGGAGCAATGTTTATATCTCCAATTATTACTCTGGAAAAACGAAATCAAATATTTTTTCGACCGCATCCTCACTTGCACAAACGCTATACTTAAACTTCCGACAATGGCACTTCATTGAAGAATCGTGAAAACCGAAAACAAGTTCAATTCCGGTATTATCTGGCAAATCTTTTGTCCAAACGTTTCCATAATCGAAAGGTGCAAAGACGCATTGATGATCATAGCCACCTACATTCGATTTATGTTGAAAATCGTAAACATCTTCGATGAAAAAACAGGCGGAGATATCTGCATCATTATTTTGAGAAATTAGATAAAAGGTTATTCCTACCTTATGTTCGTCGGCAACGAAAATGGGGGCGGGCGCCCCCATACCCATTTTATCTTTGTCATCGAGAACGACTTTATACTCTTCTAACTGCGACCCCATAGCATGGTTAGCAATGTGTTCTTCAGATAAGTTCTGCAAAAAAGTCTCAACAATCCGTTTTTCTTCAGGACCTAACTTATCCATCTCAGAAGCCATAATATCGGAAGGTGAAGAATATCTACTGATCCAAGAAGCTCCGCAGCTTACGAGATCGAGATGGATGCTTGAGCTTGCGCAAAGCTTTCGCTTCAATCTGGCGAATACGTTCACGTGTGACTGAGAACTGCTGACCCACTTCTTCAAGTGTATGGTCTGTGTTCATGCCGATACCAAAGCGCATGCGCAGAACACGTTCTTCGCGCGGCGTGAGCGATGCTAGCACGCGTGTTGTTGTCTCGCGCAGGTTCGACTGAATAGCCGCATCAATTGGCAGGATCGCATTGCTGTCCTCGATGAAGTCACCAAGCTGGCTGTCTTCTTCATCACCAATAGGTGTCTCGAGCGAAATTGGCTCTTTAGCAATTTTCATGACCTTACGCACTTTTTCAAGCGGCATGGAGAGTTTCGCAGAGAGTTCTTCGGGTGTTGGTTCACGGCCAATTTCATGGAGAATTTGACGCGATGTGCGAACGATTTTGTTGATTGTCTCAATCATATGCACCGGAATACGGATAGTGCGGGCTTGGTCTGCGATAGAGCGCGTAATAGCCTGACGGATCCACCATGTCGCATAAGTCGAGAATTTATAGCCCCGGCGATATTCAAACTTGTCAACCGCTTTCATCAGGCCGATATTACCTTCTTGAATGAGGTCGAGAAATTGAAGGCCGCGATTTGTGTATTTCTTAGCAATCGAAATCACGAGGCGTAAGTTAGCTTCGACCATTTCTTTCTTGGCCTGGCGCGCTTCACGCTCACCTTTTTGCACCGTCTGAACAATGCGGCGGAATTCATCGACAGGCACCCCTGTCTCTTGGGCAAGGTCGCCAATTTCCGCGCGAATTTTTTCGATAGAAATTTTCTCACGTTTCGCGAAGCGGTCCCAAGCTTCTGACGTTTCCGCCATATCTTCAAGCCATGTCGGATTAAGCTCTGAACCAAGATAACTGTGAAGGAACTCAACGCGCGGGACCCCGTTACCATCAGCCAGGCGCATGAGGCGGCCTTCGAGGCTGATAAAGCGCTTATTAATAGCGTAAAGCTGATCAATCAGCGCATCAATACGCGCATTGTTAAGTTGTAGTGATTTGATCTCTTCAATGATCTCAGTCTGGATTTGGTCATATTCTTCAGCTTGCGGCTTGCGTAATTTCTTGCCCGACAAGCGCGCGCGAATAAGCATTTGCTGTAGCTTTTGGAACCGACCAAAATCTTGCGAAATCCGGTCCAGCTTGGCCATGATTTCTTCGCGAAGCGCGGCTTCCATATTAGCCATGGAGAGGTTGGTTTTATCTTCTTCCTCATCCTCATCATCATCGATAGGCTTTTCGCCCTCTTTATAATCGCGGTTAATTTCGATCTTGGTTTTACCATTATCGAATTTCTGGTTGAGATCTTCCTCAGTCGCTTCAAGCTCACCTTTTTCGATCTTCTCGCGGCGGACAGCGGCTTGAGATCTGTCTTCCTGAATATTACCGATGGCGCGGTTATAGGTCGTGTCCAAATCGATGATATCACGCAGAAGGATACGGCCTTCTTCGAGTTCTTCGCGCCAGACCATAATCGCTTCAAATGTCAGGGCAGATTCGCATAGCCCTTTGATCATCGTGTCGCGGCCAGCCTCGATACGCTTGGCAATCGCAATCTCGCCTTCGCGTGAGAGCAGTTCAACAACGCCCATTTCGCGTAGATACATGCGAACCGGGTCGTCAGTGCGGTCAAGCTCTTCTTTGGAGTTTCCGCCTTTAACAGCCGTCGTCGTTGTGCGGGCAAGCGTTTTAGAGCCGAGTGTTTCTTCTTCGACTTCTTCAATAACCGAGATGCCTAGGTCAGAGAGCTGCGCCAGCGCAACTTCGATATCATCTGCGGAGATACCTTCGATTTTGATGTGCTTGCCGAGTTCCTCTGTGGTGAGCAATCCAGACTTACGCGCAATCGCGAGCATGCGCATCGTATCGGTATGTGTGAGGTCAAGCTTATGGGTTAAAACGCGCGGTTTAGCGGCCTCGGCTTCGAGTATGGCTAAGGCTTTTTCAGCTTCAGCAAGCTCTTCGGCTTTCTGCTTGGCTGTTTTGCGTTTAACGGGTTTCTTGGCGGCGGTCTTTTTCGCAGTCGTCTTCGTGGCGGCTTTTGCCATATTATATTACTCCGGCTAAAGGATAGAGCTAAGCCCAACCCCTTAAAAATACGTTTAGCCCGCCGCTCCAGCGAAAAATTTCATAGAAATTTTCGCAGGCACGGAAGGCCGTAAAAACTACTCTCGGTCCCCTTTCGAGGCCCGCATGCGGCGCTTTAGGGCGTCGCTATTATCATTGCGGATGGCATCTGCCATCAAAGATCTGGCTTCATCGCTGCCGTCGCCAGTCTGGTCCTGCCCGTTCAGGCTGTCGGCCTCTTTCATCCAGAGCGCCGCGCGTAAGTCCAGTTCTGCGTCCGTGCCGCCCATGGCCGCCCTGATCAACAGACGGTCGCGAGCATAATCGCGGTGAAGTGTTTCCAACCCTTCAGACGCTATATGGGTATTAAGCGCGGACTTTTCAACAGTTTTTGTTACCCGCCAATAAGAGAGTAGAGCGCGCTGCATTTGCACGGCTTGTGGGGAGCTAAATTGCATCTCAAAAAGGGCCTCATCGACATGACTCAAAAGCTCCGGCCACTCCAAAATCGCGCCGATTAAGCGCTTTTCTCGGGCGGCCTCTATCGCGCCCGATTGCATGGTAGCCTTTAGAGCCGGCGAGGCCTTGCGATTAACCGTCTTATTATTCCAGCTTCCGCCGCTATATTGCTTTTTCTGACGTCCAAATTCCGCGTCAAAGCGGTGGAGCAAAGCTGTTTGGTATTGGGCGCGAACATCGTCATGCTGAATCTCTTTCAGCGCCGCAAATATACGGGACTTCAGTCCCGCTTTGGCTTCGGGCGAATTAAGAGGTTCGGCCTGCACTTCGCGCTCCCAGAGCATATCGACCAAAGAAATAGCGCGGTTAAGCACTTCTTCCATCGCGCCCCGGCCTTTGGCTTTGATAAGATCATCAGGGTCCTGCCCGTCTGGCAACATAGCGAAGCGCAGCGTCTGCCCCGGGCGGACTAGCGGCAAAGCGCGCTCGACAGATCTAAATGCCGCGCGCTGCCCGGCCTTATCCCCGTCAAAGCAGAGTATCGGCTCAGGGCCTGATCGCCATAACAGCTCAAGCTGATCTTCTGTCAAAGCCGTGCCCATCGGCGCAACGGCATGCTCAAACCCAGCGCGGGACAAGGCAATGACGTCCATATAACCTTCCGCGACAATCATACCTCTTGCGCCGTTTTGCGGATTAGAAATCGCTTTGCGGGCGCGGTGATAATTATAAAGCAGCTGCCCTTTTTGAAAAATCGGTGTCTCGGGCGAGTTCAAATATTTAGCTTTAGCGCCCTTTTCCATCGCCCTGCCGCCAAAAGCCACTAAGCGGCCACGTGTATCATGGATGGGAAACATGATACGGTCTCGAAACCGGTCCCACGGCTCGCGCCCCTTATCTTCGGGTTCAATAATCAATCCCGCTTCTATAAGCATTTTGGGAGACGCGCCTTGCTGCATAAGCTCATCCTTTAACGCAGAGAAATGATTGGCCGCAAAGCCCAATCCAAAGTTCTCAGCCGCCGTTTTCGACAAGCCGCGCCCTTTTAAATAGTCTCGCGCGCTTGACCCCACGTCGCGATATAAAGATTTTTCAAAGAAAACTTGCGCCTGCTCCATCCAGCTAATGGTTTTTTTGTTCCGCGCGGCTCGCTCTTCAGCCCTGGGGTCGGCTTTGGGCATTTCTACGCCTGCCATTTCAGCAAGGCGCTCCACGGCTTCGGGAAAAGACAAGCCTTCAACTTCCATGAAAAAAGAAATTGCGTCGCCATGTTTGCCGCTAGAGAAGCAGTGGTAAAAACCTTTCTCATCATTGACGAAAAAGCTGGGTGTTTTTTCATTGGTGAAGGGCGAAAGGCCTGCAAATTCGCGGCCCTGACGCTTTAATTTCACATGACGGCCCACCACGTCCGAAACCCGAACGCGTGTTTTAATCTCATCCATGAAATTTTCGCCAAATCGCATATGCTCTATCTAGGCGCATTAAGCACGATTAGCGAGTCGCAGCTGTGGATAAAGTGTCAGTCCTAAGCTTAGGCAGTGGGTCCCTTGCATCAGAAAAATAAGTTCATACTTGAAAATCAAGTAAGCGCAGTCTGGCGCATTAAAAAATTAGGAGACTGATATCATGGATATTCAATCTTACACACAACGCGCGCGCAGCGTTATTCAAAGCGCGCAATCTGAGGCGGTCACACGCGACCATCAACAACTCACATCCCTGCATATTATGGCGGGGTTAGCTGCGGAAGATGGCGGCTTGCCCGTAAAACTGATGCAAATGGCGGGCGCCAACATATCTGTTCTTGACGGGGCGCTCGAAACCGCTCTGGGGAAACTGCCCAGAGTCGAAGGCGGTTCAGGCCTATCGCTTTCAACGGCTGCCGCCAAGACATTCGCGAATGCTGAAAAAGCTGCCAAGAAAGCGGGCGATGCCTTTGTGACGACGGAGCGCCTCTTACTCGCCGCTGTTCTAAGCGCAGATAAAGAGCTGAAAGCGGTTTTAGGAAAAATCGGCTTAGACACTGCACGGTTGACAGAGGCCATAAAATCCGTGCGCAGCGAAGGTCCCGTCACCTCTGACGCCGCCGAAGATCAATATGAAGCCCTCACCAAATATGCCCGTGATCTGACGGAAGCCGCGCGCGAAGGTAAGCTTGACCCTGTGATTGGGCGGGATGAAGAAATCCGCCGCACAATGCAAGTGCTCTCCCGGCGCTCCAAAAACAATCCTCTACTAATCGGTGAGCCCGGCGTTGGCAAAACCGCCATCGCTGAGGGTCTGGCGAACCGTATCGTCTCAGGTGATGTGCCCGAATCCATTAAGGATAAACGCCTTCTAGCGCTGGATATGGGCGCCCTGATTGCCGGCGCAAAATATCGGGGTGAGTTTGAAGAACGGCTCAAAGCCGTGCTCAAAGAAGTCGAAGCCGCCAATGGCAATATCATTCTCTTCATTGACGAAATTCACACACTTGTCGGCGCAGGCAAGGGCGGCGGCGCAATGGACGCCGCAAACCTGCTCAAACCCGCCCTTGCCCGCGGTGAACTTCACTGTGTGGGCGCGACAACGCTAGATGAATATCGAAAGTATTTGGAAAAAGACGCAGCCTTAGCCCGCCGTTTTCTGACAGTTTTCATAACGGAGCCCACAGTTGAAGACACGGTTTCAATCTTGCGCGGCCTGAAAGAAAAATATGAAGTCCATCACGGCATTCGCATATCAGACGGCGCAATTGTGGCGGCGGCGCAACTGTCCAACCGCTATATTACGGACCGTTTTCTGCCTGACAAAGCCATTGACCTGATGGATGAGGCAGCCTCGCGCTTGCGTATGCAAGTAGATAGTAAACCCGAAGCGCTGGACGAAATTGACCGCCGCTTGGTGCAGTTAAAAATCGAAGTCGAAGCGCTTAAAAAAGAAAAGGACAAAGCCTCCAAGGATCGCCTTATAAAGCGTAAAGCCGAGATTGAAGAGCTTGAAGGACAATCATCAGAGATGACCTCTGAATGGCAGGCCGAGAAAGCTAAACTTGCTGGCGCGACAGACGTCAAAGAAAAGCTCGAACAGGCGCGCTTTGAACTACAAGACGCAGTGCGGCGCGGCGATTATGCTTTGGCGGGCAAGCTTCAACATGAGGATATTCCAGCCATGGAAGAGCAGATGGAAAAGCTTGAAGAGGTCAATGATGACGACGCCTCATCATTAGCTTCCGAGACTGTGACCTCTGAGATTATCGCAGCAGTGGTCTCGCGCTGGACCGGAATTCCCGTGGAGAAAATGCTCGAAGGCGAGCGTGAGAAGTTGCTGTCTATGGAAGAGGTTTTGAGCGCCCGCGTTGTCGGTCAAGACAAGGCCGTCGCGGCTGTTTCTGACGCCGTGCGCCGCGCCCGCGCAGGTTTGCGGGATCCCGCGCGGCCCATCGGCTCATTTATGTTTCTCGGCCCAACAGGCGTAGGTAAAACTGAACTTACCAAAGCCCTTGCGAATTTCATGTTTGATGATGACAGCGCTATTACGCGCATGGATATGTCAGAATATATGGAGAAGCATTCCGTCGCTCGCCTAATCGGCGCGCCTCCTGGATATGTCGGTTATGAAGAAGGCGGCGCCTTGACCGAAGCTATTCGCCGCCGTCCCTATCAAGTCGTGCTTTTTGACGAAATTGAAAAGGCCCACCCCGATGTATTTAACGTTTTACTGCAAGTGCTTGATGATGGACGCCTAACAGATGGGCAAGGGCGAACCGTAGATTTCCGAAATACACTCATCATTATGACGTCAAATATAGGCGCGCAGCACCTGCTTAACCTTGCAGATGGTGATAATGTGAATGCGGCTAAAATCGGCGTGATGGCAGAGGTTACCGCCCATTTCCGGCCAGAGTTTTTAAACCGCCTTGACGAAATTTTGCTTTTTGAACGGCTCAAGCCAGAGCATATGGGCGCGATTGTCGATATTCAGATGAAGCGCCTGCAAGGCTGGCTCAAAGATAAGCAGATTATCTTGGAACTAACTGAAGCCGCTCGCAAATGGATTGGCGAACAAGGCTATGATCCGTCCTACGGCGCGCGACCCTTAAAGCGTGTCATTCAAAAATCTGTTCAAGATGAACTCGCCCGCGAAATATTGGCCGGCCGCGTTCAAGACGGGCAACATATCAGGGTTGATAATGAGAAGGGTAAAATAAAGCTAACCGCCAATTAGCGGTTAGAAAATTGCCCTAGGGTCTGAATTCGGTTCAGGCCCTAGCTACACAAATGCCCTTTAACAACCGCGCCGACCTTGCCCATATCTAGGCGGCCAGCGTAATCGGCCTTAAGGCGGCCCATGACTTTGCCCATATCTTTGAGGCAGGTCGCGCCGCTCTCTTCGACGACTTTAGCAACGGCGGCCTTCATATCTTCTTCAGATAAGGGTTTTGGCAGAAACTCACGCACAATTTCAATTTCTGTGCGCTCACGCTCCGCTAGTTCGGGGCGGCCATTATCTTCATAAGTTTTAGCGCTCTCTTCGCGCTGCTTAACCATTTTCTGGAGCAGGCTGAGAATTTCATCATCGCCAATACCTTTACAGCGGTCTTCGGAACGCGCGGCAATATCGCGGTCTTTGATAGCGGCTGATATGAGGCGCAGCGTTGAGACACGGATTTTCTCTCCGCTTTTCATCGCCGTCTTTGTGCTCTCGGATATAGAATCACGTAAGGCCATTTGGTCGTCCTTTTTACTACAGCATCCGCGATTATACGCGGTTTAGTGGGGTCAAACAGTTGCCCAATGCACTGCTGTTGAGGATTTAGAGCGGTTATATAAGGATTTAATGGCACTTTGCCAACCATCCATGCATTTTCGCTTGTATCCTGTTTAACGCTCGCTAAAAGACCGTTCAGCTATCTGACCGGCCCCATTGCGGGCGAAGACGGGGATTTATGACTGTAAAAACCGAAAATCAAGCCTTTATTGCTAAAGGATCTGGGCCCGCCACAGGGGCGTTAGTCCTTGCCAATGGCGAAGTCTTTTATGGCCAAGGCTGCGGCGCGAGCGGCGCCGCGGTGGGCGAAGTATGCTTTAACACAGCGATGACAGGATATCAGGAAATCCTAACCGATCCCTCCTATACGGACCAAATTATCTGCTTTACCTTCCCGCATATCGGCAATACGGGCACGAATTCCGAGGATGAAGAAGCCTCAACACAACGCGCTCAAGATGCAGCGCGCGGCGCAATTTTCAAGGCCCCGATTACGCCCGCCTCAAATTGGCGCTCAGAAAATGAGCTCGGCGACTGGCTTGACCAGCGCGGCATTGTCGGCCTTTCGGGTGTCGATACGCGGGCTCTGACCTCATTCATTCGCGATAACGGCATGCCAAACGGCGTGATCGCTCATGCGCCTGACGGACAGTTCGATATTGAAGCCCTAACCGCCAAAGCGCGCGGCTGGAACGGGCTTGTGGGCGCAGACCTTGCAAAAGAGGTGGCGACTCAGGAAAGCTTTGACTGGACAGAAGCCCGTTGGGTTTGGCCAAAAGGCTATGAAAATAAAGACGGCATCAAATCAGTCGTCATCATTGATTACGGCGTAAAGCGCAACATCCTTCGCAACCTCGTCACGGCAGGTATGAAAGTCACAGTTGTTCCGCCAACCACATCGGCACAAGATATTCTCGCTCTAAATCCTGATGGCGTTGTTCTATCAAACGGTCCCGGAGATCCAGCGGCGACTGGCAAATACGCTATTCCCGTCATTAAAGAGGTTATTGCGGCCAATAAGCCGGTCCTCGGCATCTGCCTGGGCCATCAAATGCTCGCTCTAGCACTAGGTGCCAAGACCGTAAAAATGGACCAAGGTCATCACGGCGCAAATCATCCCGTCAAAGATTACACGACTAATAAAGTCGAAATTGTTTCCATGAATCACGGCTTTGCGGTTGACCAAGACAGCTTACCTGACACCGTCGAAGAAACACATGTCAGCCTATTTGACGGCTCTAATTGCGGCATCCGCCTTAAAGGCAAACCCGTCTTCTCCGTCCAGCACCATCCCGAAGCCAGCCCAGGCCCGCAGGATAGTTTCTATCTGTTTGAGAGATTTGCTGACGCGCTTTAGGCATGTTTGATTACCTACCTCAATTGATGGTTGGGTTTTTAATATTAATTCCTACCCTAATATTTTGCCAGATTATGATCGTTATCTGGCGTTGGATTGGACGAAATTTTCTTTTCAAAACACCAATTGAGCCCGAAAACATGCCCGAGGCCATCTGGATGAAAACGGCGCCTATTCTAATCTATTGTATAATTCTACCAATTCCAATGATCGCCGTATTAGGCATTTGGGACATTAAGTTTGTGTCTGAGCCAGCCACTTACTTTATCGGCCTAATTATAGGCTCTCCATTTATGGGGATTGGCTCACTCCTGATAATCGCGGCCATTCATATTATGCTTCTGAAGGTCCTTAATCGTAAAACCCCATAGTTCTTGCTATCGCCGAGATGCATCATGATAGCACTAGCTAAGCCGCACAGCCCCACTGGCAATTAAGCTTTCTGCTCCGGCCAATATGGCTTCCTTCGCAGGACGCGGGAGGACATGGGTCATATTGCTGACATAGGCCGCATCGGCTTCGTGAAATGTCCCAAGGTCTTGTATGAGCATGCCCAAATTATCGTCAAAAAGCGCCATGATACGAAGGATAATACTTGGCATTTCACCTTTAGGTAGTTTGTCTAGCGTTGGATATTCGGCTTTTAGAATGGCGGCGATGTCTTTAAACCAAAGAGATTGCCCCGTCGCGAATAGCCTACGTCCACCAGCCTCTTTGGCTGTCATCGCCGCGACATGAATAGAGGCGCAATCGCGCACATCAATCAAAGGCACACCCGTTTTAGGCACACGCGGAAACTTACCGATCATCATGGCTTTGAGAATTCCGAGTGAAGCCCCTGCATTACCATAGGTGTCAGGACCAAAAACAACGCCGGGACAGATCGTCGTCAGCTTATCTTTCAGCCCCTGTGCCTCTACATAAGCCCAAGCTGACTTTTCCGCCCGCGTTTTGGAGATCGGATAAGATGTCATCGCTTTCCACTCAGGGTCAGACCAATCATCCTCTGTCAGGACCATCTTTGCCCCCTTACCGGGTTGCCCCATCATCGCCGCGATAGAGGATGTTAGGACAATTCGTTCTGCCCCAGCCGAGAACCCGCGTTCCAAAACGCGCTGAGCCCCTGCCCTAGCTTCAGGCACGAGCGCTTCGCGGTCTTTGGGGGCCTCATGCGGCAGCGGCGAAGCGATATGCTGGATATAGCGGCAATCTTTAACAGCGTCAGCCCAGCCCGCATCAGCGCCCAGATCAGCTTCGACCAATTCAAGCCGCGACACATCACAGCCATTCGCCGCAAGCGCATCAACAATTTTCTGCCCTTTTACTTTGTTGCGGACGGTGCCGCGCACATTATAGCCTTTGGTCAGCAAACGCTCCGTCACATGCGAGCCGATAAAGCCCGAAACGCCAGTCACAAGAACGAGATCTGTCATATTATAAACTTATTTTATTGGGGCAGGATTTATTATAGATCTCAACGGCCTCAGGCATCCAGGCGTTAAAGTCATTAACGCGCGTTGCGGGCGAAGGGTGGGTCGATTGAAATTCGGGCGGTGTTGCGCCGCCTGCCGCGCCCATACGCTCCCACAGCTTCGGCGCTTCGCGGGGATCGTAACAGGCCCGCGCCATTAGCACGAGGCCAATATAATCCGCTTCTGATTCATGTTTGCGCGAGAACGGCAGCGCAAAGCCATATTGGCTAATCCCGCCAAAGACGCCCATAACGGCGCGCTGCGCGCCCATATCCATTCCGCCAGCGCCCAATGAGACACCTGCCCCGACAATGCGCTGCATATTTTGCTGCGCCATGCGTTCCGCGCCGTGATGGGCGAGCGCATGCGCCACTTCATGGCCCATTACGACAGCAAGGCCATCCTCGTTCTCTGCAATCGGGATAAGGCCTGTATAAACGGCCGTATAACCACCGGGTAGCGCAAACGCATTGGCTTGTTCTGACTCAATCACATTAAACGCCCACTCAAACCCTGGATCAGAGTCAGAGGCGGCGCGCGCGATACGCACCCCTATTTCCTGAACAGCGTCTTTCACAGGGCCGCTGCGAACAAGGTTCTGTGCGTTATCCGCGAGAATCTGCTGATAGCTTTGCAGGCCAAGCTGCATTTCAGCCGCGGGTTTCATAGTGCGCAACTGTTTACGCCCCGTATAAGGCACTGTTTTTTGGTTCGCAAAATAGTAAATGGCCGCGCCAACAGCGAAGAGAAGCATTAATTGCCAACGGAAACCCCCGCGCCGTCTGCGCGTCTGCCCGCCTCTATTCATTGTCCGATAAACCATGATTCACCTATTCCCAATTTTTCTTAAGCATAACACAGATTCTCTGCGTGGGAAGGGCTTGAGCTCACTCCGCTGCTGAACTTAGAAACGCAATGATTCCAACCGCAATAATTGGTAAAACAATAAAAAGAAACATTCCCAGTTTGCCCACCTTTCCCCAGAAGCGAGATGACGGGACTAGCGGGCTATCTATCATTTCATCGGGCACAATATCTCTTAGGCTTTCACGAGACGCATTAGATTTCCAAAAATCTCGTTCTACATTCTCACTTCCACCATATCGCAAAACTTCGCCCATTATAATTTCATCAAGTTTCGCCTTATGATTTTCATTAAAAGCGCTTTCGCAGGCTCTTGAAAAACGTTCCGCTAAAATTGAACAGATCAAAAAGAAGCCCCACACTAATTTGTAAGGAGAAGAAGCTAAAGAATTACTCACGACAAATAATAAAAGCAGAATTACTGAAGGCATAAAAAGATACAGATACCTCGTCCCAACTGACATTTCAAAGAACGCATCCTTACTATTGATTAACAAGCTCATATAAATTTCAATTTAACACAGATTCTTTGCGTAGGAAGCGTTGCATTTTCATTTACTAAACTATAGGGGAGGGAAGTTTTGTTTTTAACGCCAGATTCGTAGAAATTTAGGGTTTATTCCATGCCGAAGCGTAATGATATTTCGTCCATTTTAATTATTGGAGCTGGCCCTATTGTCATTGGCCAAGCTTGCGAATTTGACTACTCGGGTGTTCAAGCCTGTAAAGCCCTAAAAGATGAGGGTTACCGCGTTATTCTTGTCAATTCCAACCCCGCGACGATCATGACCGACCCTGGGATGGCCGACGCGACTTATGTTGAACCTATCACGCCAGAACTTGTCGAGAAAATCATTGCGATTGAGAAGCCTGATGCCCTCCTTCCGACAATGGGCGGCCAGACGGCGCTAAATACAGCGCTTGCGCTGGAAGAAATGGGCGTCCTTGAGAAATATGGTGTTGAAATGATCGGCGCTAAAGCTGACGTCATCGACAAAGCCGAAAGCCGCGACCGTTTTGCCAAGGCTATGACGAAGATCGGATTAGAAAATCCGCGCGCGACCATTATCACAGCCCCGCTTAACGATATGGGTGAGCCTAATATTTCCGAAGGCGTTGCCGAAGCCGTTCGTAAACTTCCAGAAACAGGCCTGCCTGCCATTATTCGCCCTGCGTTTACAATGGGCGGCACAGGCGGCGGCGTTGCTTATAATCTCGAAGAATTTGAAGAGATCGTCCGCTCTGGACTGTCCGCCTCTCCGACCAATGAAGTCCTTGTCGATGAGAGCCTTTTGGGATGGAAAGAATATGAGATGGAGGTTGTCCGCGACAAAGCCGATAACTGCATTATCATTTGCGCTATTGAAAACATCGATCCCATGGGGGTTCATACGGGCGACTCTATTACGGTCGCCCCTGCCCTGACGCTCACCGATAAAGAATACCAAGTTATGCGCGATGCCTCAATTGCGGTGCTGCGCGAGATCGGCGTGGAAACAGGCGGATCTAACGTTCAATTTGGTCTTAACCCCGTTGACGGCCGTATGGTTGTTATTGAAATGAACCCGCGCGTTTCACGCTCGTCTGCATTGGCGTCCAAAGCCACGGGTTTTCCAATTGCTAAAATCGCGGCTAAACTCGCTGTCGGCTATACCCTAGATGAACTGGATAATGACATTACGGGCGCAACCCCTGCGGCTTTTGAACCAACAATCGATTATGTCGTAACCAAGATTCCGCGCTTTGCGTTTGAGAAATTCCCCGGCGCCGAGCCAGTTTTGACCACCGCAATGCGCTCTGTGGGTGAGGCTATGGCCATTGGACGAACCTTTGCAGAGAGCCTTCAAAAAGCGCTGCGGTCATTAGAGACGGACCTCACAGGCCTAAACGAAATCGACATTGACCCTACGGGCGAAATGAACGCGGATGAGCTTAAAAACGCTATGAAGGCACGGCTTTCGATCCTTGCGCCTGATCGCCTCCTCGTCATAGCGCAAGCCTTCCGTCAGGGCTTTACCGGGGAAAAAATCTTCCAATATACGGGTATCGACCCCTGGTTTTTGCGCCAAATTCAAGACCTCGTAAAAGCAGAAGACTGGATGCGAGATAACGGCCTGCCTAAGACCGCCGCCGAATGGCGCTCTATCAAAGCCGAAGGTTTCGCCGATGCCCGCATTGCAGAGCTAACGGGCACGTCAGAACAAGCCGTCCGCGAAGCGCGCCACGCAGAAGGTGTGCGCCCTGTCTATAAGCGGGTTGATACCTGCGCGGCTGAATTCCAAGCTAAGACGCCTTATATGTATTCAACTTACGAAGTGCCTAGCTTTGGCGGGACTGTTGATTGCGAATCTCGCGTCTCGGGCCGCGATAAAGTTATTATCCTAGGGGGCGGCCCCAACCGTATCGGACAAGGGATTGAATTTGACTATTGCTGCTGTCACGCGGCCTACGCGATGGGCGATATGAATATCGAATCTATCATGGTCAATTGTAATCCTGAAACCGTCTCAACCGATTACGACACCTCTGACCGTCTTTATTTTGAGCCTTTAACCGAAGAAGATGTTCTCGAGCTTATCCTCACGGAAAAACAGTCAGGCACACTTAAAGGCGTTGTTGTGCAATTTGGAGGTCAGACGCCTCTTAAGCTTGCCGAGGCTTTGGAAGCCAATGACATTCCGCTTCTTGGGACAAAACGCGACGCGCTTGACCGCGCCGAAGACCGTGAACGTTTCAAAGCGCTTGTCGAAAAATTAGGCCTTAAACAGCCCAATAATATGATTGCGCGCAATGCTGAAGAAGCCGCCGAAGCCTCAAAGGTCGTAGGCTATCCGCTGGTCTTGCGTCCTTCCAATGTCCTTGGCGGACGCGGAATGGAAATCGTCGATAATGATGCAGAATTAAATCGATACATAAATGAGGCTGTAAAGGTTTCGGGTAAATCTCCTCTCTTGATTGATCAATATCTGCGGGACGCGATCGAAGTTGATGTCGATGTTATCTGTGACGGCGAAGATGTCTATGTTGCGGGCATTATGGAACATATTGAAGAAGCTGGCGTGCATTCCGGCGACTCGGCCTGTTCGCTTCCGCCTTATACTTTATCAGAGAAAATCGTCACGGAACTTGGCCGCCAAGCCAAAGTCCTCGCGCTTGAGCTCGGCGTCGTCGGTCTAATGAATACACAATTCGCGGTTAAAGACGACGTTGTTTATCTGATTGAAGTTAATCCCCGCGCGTCTCGGACGGTGCCATTTGTGGCTAAGGCCATTGGTCAGCCCATCGCTAATATCGCTGCCAAAGTCATGGCGGGTATGAAGCTTTCAGAATTTGATTTAACCGTTCGCCCGTCCAAACATATTGCGGTCAAAGAGGCGGTCTTTCCTTTTGCGCGCTTCCCTGGCGTGGATACTGTTCTTGGCCCTGAAATGCGCTCAACCGGTGAAGTCATGGGTCTTGCGGAAACCTTTGGTATGGCCTTTGCCAAAAGCCAACTCGGCGGCGGCGTGACGCTGCCCGCATCCGGTAAGGTCTTTATTTCCGTACGCGAACAGCACAAGCCGATGATGGCGCAGCTTGCTAAGGATCTTATAGATTTGGGCTTCTCTATCATGGCGACTGGCGGAACAACCAAATATTTGCGCGCGCAAGGTCTTGAAATTGAATATGTGAAGAAATTCCACGAAGGCCGCCCTAATATCATCGACGCAATGAAAAACGGCGAAGTCGCCTTGGTGTTTAATACAACAAGCGGCAAGCAATCCCTTAAGGACAGCTTCAGCTTGCGCCGCACGGCTCTAACGCAGAAAATTCCATATTTCACAACGGCCGCTGCCGCAAAAGCAAGCGTCGAAGCAATTAAAGAATTAGCTAAAGGTGATTATCAAGTCGAGAGCCTGCAGGCGATTGCGGCGGGCTAGTGCATTTAGCGTTTGCCGCGTGCAAAGAGCCTCCAAAAGCGGACTTACTTCGTCTAATTTTTGAGTCTATTCATACGCAAATTGGTCAGCGCTAACGCTTAATACGAACCGTAACATATTCTGGAAAACCTCTATTGATCATCAATTATTTGCGATCCGCCAGCAAGTAATACGCTTGTTTCTCTTCCATCAAACGTCCTCAGCCGACCTAACGAAAATTACTGAAGCCGCAACCGTTACAAATTTTCCTCTTGCAATTCAAAAGACGCGCCCTTAAGTCCCCCGAACAAATTCGGAGACATTATGTTTTTAAAAGGACTCAATTCGGAAAATAATTAATGCGTATCTCCTTGGAGGTGCGTTTGCGCCCTCCCGTGTTTTCACCTCGGTTTGGGCGTCCAACCGGGGTTTTTTTATGCCCTCAATTTTAAAGGACGCTGTTATGTTTAAGTGGCAGATCACAAGTTTGAAATCGATTATACGCGCGGAACTCCTGCGCGGCGAAGACTCACGTATGCAATAAAAGCGTTCGGTATATACCCGAAGGCTTAGACCTTTCGGGACACATATAAACCCGTCAGGTCTTGTTCTGGCGGGTTTTTTGTTTGGGAAAATGAAAACCAAAAATTCCCAAACACATCAGATTGGTGCGCGCACCATAAACCGGGATGTTTTTGCAATTGGCCATTGCGAGAACATCCCATCATCAGGCAAAACAGGAGAATTTAAAATGCCTATGAAAACACACGTAAATGTCGGCACTATCGGTCATGTTGACCATGGTAAGACAACATTGACGGCTGCTATCACTATGGTGCAGGCGGCTCGTATTGGCGGTAAAGCCATGGGGTTTGATCAGATTGATAATGCGCAGGAAGAAAAAGCCCGCGGTATTACCATCACGACCTCCCATGTGGAATACGAATCCGATACACGTCATTACGCTCACATCGACTGTCCGGGACACGCGGATTATGTGAAAAACATGATCACAGGCGCGTCGCAAATGGATGGCGCGATCCTATTGGTTGACGGCACAGAAGGCGCGGCCAAACAAACCATCGAGCATATCTTGCTCGCGCGGCAAGTTGACGTTGGCCATATTGTGGTGTTCGTCAACAAGATGGACATGCTGTCCAATAATGACCGCGCCGAAATGGCAGAGTTGATCGAAATGGAAACAGGTGAGCTCTTGGCAGCTCATGGCTATGAGAATGTTACCTTTATTTTTGGTAGCGCCCTTAAGGCTTTGGAGGCCGCAGAGAAAGGCGATGTCGACGGCGGCGACGCGCAATGCGTCATCGATTTGGTCGCAGCGCTTGACAGCCAAATTCCCGATCCTGATCGGGATTTCGACAGCCCGTTCATGATGCCTATCGAAGGCGTGCATTCAATTTCTGGCCGCGGCACCGTTGTGACCGGCCGTATTGAACGCGGCGTCCTCAAAACGGGTGATACGGTCGAAATTGTTGGCCTGGCTAACGCAGGCGAACAGGTCGTTGTGACTGGCACGCAGGCATTTCATAAAGACGTGCCGGAAGTGCGTGCCGGTATGAATGTGGGTTTGTTGCTTCGGGGTATCAAACGCGAAGACATCCAGCGCGGTCAGGTCTTGAGCGCTCCGGGTGTGATTAAACCTTTTGCTGCGGGTAAAGCACAAATCTTTGTGCTCTCCGCAGACGAAGGCGGTCGTCACACAGCTTTTGCCAGTGGTTACCAACCTCAGTTCTTCTTTGGAACAACTGATGTGACCGGTGTAATCACCGTTAAAACAGACACCGGTTTCGTCCAGCCGGGCGATCAATGCGAGATTGAGTTCACTTTGAACAAACCCATTGGCATTGAAAAAGGCGTCCGCTTCGCCATCCGCGAAGGCGGCAAAACCGTCGGCGCCGGCATGGTAACGGAGGTGGCCTAATGCACGCCGTGAAAGGCTTAGGCCGGCTCCGGCTGATATAATGAACTAAGCACCGGGCTTGTGAAAATGGGCCCGGTGTTATCTGTATTGATGAGAAAAGTTTTAAGGCGTAGCCTCTAAGACACGTTCAAAATTTGATATCTGATTGCAGCGAGCAAGGCCGCGCTTGCCCGCTTGACTCTTTGGTCACAATTTTGCAATCTTCATGAGTCCTTACTTTTTTATCGTCTCCTTTCGTGAATGAGCAATGGACATTCTAAGCGGCAGGGTGGCACCCCTGCCGTTTTTCATTTGCGCTTCCTTTAAATTTAACAGTTAAGGCTCAAGCAAGGAATTTGCTCTAAGTCGTCTGTGAGACGACTTTGGAGGGAATTTCATGGACAATAAGACCGCAGATGAAGATACGGCTAAAGCCTATGATTACCCTGAGCGCGTCATTGAGCCCATGGAACATCTCAAGTTCAAAATTGGGCAGGGTAAAATTTCAGCCAGCCTCGCCTGTAGCCTTGGTATTCTAAGCTTCCTTGCGGTTCTATGCTTTAAATTCCCGACTTATCTTACCACAGCAGAACTACGGGAAACCTATGACCTAAATTTCCTGCGCTCTATGCTGCAATATGGTATTATCGGGTCGCTAGCTTTCGGAATGCTGACCTTCATGATTGGTAAGTTCAGACGCATTGCCGCCGTCGGTATTCTGTTCTGTATAGGCGCGCTGATGATGGGCGGACACAAAGTTGAAACGGGCCCGCTTAAAGAAACGCCCATGGCCTTTGGCCTTGATTGGCTTGTTTTGGCCTTTGTTTTCTCGGCGATACTGTTCATATTTCTGGAAAAAGTTTTCCCAAAATATAAAGAACAGGCCATTTTGCGCCCTGAATGGAAGCTTGATGTCTTTTATTTCGCCTTTAATCACCTCTTAATTACGGCGCTCTTGCTCGCGGGAAACTTCTTTGTGGCGTCCTATTTTGGATGGGCGGTCAGCGAGACCTTCCAAAACTGGATACAGAGCACGCCTATTTGGGCGCAAGTTATTATCTTACTGCTCTGCGCGGATTTCGTTCTCTATTGGTCGCACCGCACTTTTCACGAAGATGAAAAGCTTTGGAAAATTCATGCCGTGCACCATTCTGTCGAGCACATGGATTGGATGGCGGGGTCACGCAATCATGTCATTCAGATGCTTGTGGATCGCTGTCTTGCCATGGTGCCGCTATACCTACTGGGCGCAAGCAAAGAGGCCCTAGATATTTATGTCGCCATTGCCGCCTTCCAAGCGGTCTATGTTCACGCTAATGTTCACATCCCAGTCGGCCCGCTGAAATATATCTTCTGCACGCCGCAATATCATCATTGGCACCACAGTTCAGAGGAGCCGGCCATTGATACAAATTACGCCGTGCACTTACCGCTCTATGATATGATTTTCGGAACTTACCATATGCCAGGGAAGAAGTGGCCCGCCCATTACGGCACGGTCAGGCGCTTGCCGCGCACATTTTTAACCCAATTGGCCTATCCTTTTAGGAAAGACTAAAATCTGGGCGGCTTAGGATTATTAAGCCAAAACAGCGACCCCTAAAGATCGCCGCTATTTGCGTTTCTAAAAGGTTTTAAGCTGCAGCATTTTGTGCTGCATAATAGGACGTCAGTTTGACGCTATCAACATCCGCTATAAACTCACTCAAGAGCTGCCTCGCACACAGTTTCTCTACTGAACTCTCTGCGATTCCCCGCGTCCCAGTCGTTTCGCAAGCCCTTTCTGCCTTCCTGGCGAGTGTGTTATAAACCCGCTCAACCCCTCGCTCCGTAACCAGGTCTCGCGCGTCAATTTTAACCGACACTTCTTCTGATTGAGGGCTAATAGCATGTGCAGACGTTGTCATCGCCGCGGTTGCGCTAAAAGCGCCTAGGACTGCAAGTGTTTTTACTAAATTTAATAAATAGGTCTTCATAGTCGTTTCTCCTTTAAGTTAATGAAACGACTAGGGATAAATTGGCACTTCATCCTTAGCCGTATAAAGAGCTGATCCAGTTCGAAGGGGTTTACTCCTTATTGTTTTTCGATAACACTTAAAACGACATTTGTCTATGATTTATTATCGTTTTTCGATAAATAATTAGAAAGCTTTAGGACAAGGTCATTAATTCTAACAAGCAACACCTTGCCATTTGACTCATCGTTTCAATCATTAATGATTGAACATTCCGATTTACATTGAGCAAGGGACGTGCCTTTCATCTACTAAGCCGAAGTCGCGAAGATCCCCATAGCGGACCTTAAACTTAGTACCGCTGAATTTTCTTAAAAGGCCGAGTGGGGCGGTATTCACTCAAGCTTTCAGCACTTATGCCTGACGCAATCTCTTTTGCCGCCAACTCCCCCACAATGGGCGCGAGGGACACGCCACTATGCATAATCGCGAGATAGGCATTTGGCGTTTCGGGATGCGTTCCAAGCACGGGATGCCCGTCCAGGGGCAGAGGTCTCCATCCGATATAAACATTATCAACCTCAATTTCACTAATGTCAGGCACATATTGTTCTGCGATCCCCAATATACGCCAAGCATGTTGCTGCGCAAAGTCATCACTTGGGAATTGATTAGGCCGATGAGCTAACCTTTGATTATGGGCTTCTGTTTGCGGTGCGCCTTCCTGCTCGCCGAGAACTATGCATCCGTCATCGCGCTGATGAATATGCACGCCGGGCGCGACGATTATACGGTTTATGAGACGTTTGTGAGGCTTTGTGACTACAATAACGCCCGGTGTAGATCGTTGCGGAATTGTAAGTCCTGCTAGTTGCTCTGTTGCCTTAGGGTCTGAGCCTGTTGCGACGACATATTGATCCACAACAACACTACTTTTGGGCGTTACAAGCTTCGATCTCCCTTCGGAGAGTGTTTCCACAGTATCTACAGGACAGTTGGGCTTTATAACCGCTCCCAAGGATTTGGCCGCCTCAATAAACTTGGATGTAGCGAGCACCGGATTGACGGCCCCGTCATTGGGGGAATAGGCGACTAAATCAACTGGCCCAAAGTCAAGCTGAGGCTCCAATTCTGTGAAACGCTGTCGCTCCAGCATTTCGGCAGGCTCACCCCATTTGATTTGTTCTTCGATTTGATTGGCAAGTTTAATTTGCCGTTCTGCGGAGGCAAACCATTCTAAGGATCCCGTCCAGCGTATTGGAATATTTAAATCAGCTTGAACACGCTTCCATCCCGTTAAACCGTCTTGATTAAACGAGTGGTAATGACGTGGCTGTTTTGCCCAGGTCGCATTAATCCAAGCAAATGTTCCGCGGCTGGCGCGGGTGCAAATGTTGTTCCGCTCAAGCAATGTTACTTTAAGGCCTTCCTTTGCTAGATGATATGCAATCGAAGCTCCCACTATACCGCCGCCAATCACAGCGACATGTTTATTTGATTTTTGTGTCTTCGCCGCACATGAAGATAGTAGCGCGCTAGCCATCGCTAGTTTTACGGCTGTACGTCGAGAAAGATATGTTGGCGAAAATATAGGCATATTTATACGTTACAGAAGTCAAGAGTATTGTCATTTAGAATTTTGGCCATGATTGACGTATGTCCCCTTTGCCCCGTAAGCGAAGTCGCGAATATCATGCGCGTTCAAGGGATCATAATTACTAACGCGCATCTCTTGCCAACCTCTCAATACCTTTCCCAAGCGAAAAGCTATTGATAACGTCAAGCAGGCGTCTCCTTCCAGAAAGCCTCTTCAGGCGGCATTACCACCTGTCACTCCACCTCGGAGCCCTTGGTCAATTCGACCGAAATCTGCAAAATTAACCAGCTCTTATTGAATCTAAGAGAGAGTTAAGACGACCCTTACCTCTTGATTCTCATTGAAAAGTGATTATCTCTGCGCGGCTTAAGAATTTTTAGCCAGAATAACGAGAACGATACGATGCTACAGAAATATCCAATGACAGTTCAAGGTCATGCAGCCCTTGAAGCTGAATTGAAAAACCTCAAATCCGTTGAGCGGCCTTACATCATCAACGCCATTTCGGTGGCGCGTGAGCATGGCGATCTGTCTGAGAATGCAGAATATCACGCCGCGAAAGAAAAACAGGGCTTTATTGAAGGCCGCGTTCAAGAACTTGAGAGCAAGTTATCGCTCGCCCAAGTCATTGATACAAGCAAGATGAGCGGAGACACTGTTAAATTTGGCGCGGTTGTGAAAATCGTGAATGAGGATACGGACGAGGAAAGCACCTATCAAATCGTTGGCGAAGATGAAGCTAGCGTAAAAGATGGAAAAGTTTCGATCACCTCGCCTATTGCGCGCGCTATGATTTCCAAAGAAGTCGGCGATACGTTCGAAGTGATCGCGCCAGGCGGATCCAAAGGTTACGAAATTTTGGAAGTTAGCTACAAGTAACCCCAGAACATGAGTAAAGCCAATCCCCTTAGCTGCGTCGTTATTTCTGACGGGCGGCGCGGGATTGAGAACCAAGCCTTAGGACTCGCCGAAGCGGCGGGCCGCTTGAAATCCATAGAGATTATTAGGCACGTTATCGATAACAACGCAGCCTTTAAGGCTGCCTCTCCTACGCTTCAGTTTTCTATGAAGTCTAAACCGTCTGATTATGGCCTCAATGACCCTGCGCCTGATATTGCCATAGGCTGCGGGCGCCAAGCCATCGCGCCGTTACTGGCTTTTAAGAAACACAATCCCAACACCTTCACCGTCTATGTTCAAGACCCCCGACTTGATGCGGCGCGTTTTGACCTTGTCATTGCGCCTGAGCATGATGCTTTGAAGGGCTCCAATGTGGAAACGATGATAGGGTCTCCCAACCGCGTGACTAAAACTGAAATTGTAGGACAAACGCTAAGCTTTGCAGGCGAACTTTCAAAGCTCCCTATGCCGCGCGCGGCCCTACTTATTGGGGGAACATCTAAGACTCATAAGCTCGGCAAGCCCCAGCATGACGCGCATATGAAAGCCGCACGAGATTTGCTCAGCAAAGGCTATTCCTTGCTGATTACGACGTCGCGGCGCACGCCAGACTGGGCCATAAAGGACTATAAATTACTCGAATCTGATCATGATACGGTCTGGAATTACACTCCAGATAACCCTAATCCCTATTTCGCTTTTCTAGGAGGGGCTGACTTCATTCTCGTAACAGAAGATAGCACCAATATGCTCACGGAAGCGGCCAGTACGGGAAAGCCTGTCTTCACCCTTCCAATGCAAGGCAAGCCAGGGAAATTCGCGCGGCTTTACGCGAAGCTCGAAGAGCGCTGTAACATCCGTCCCTATGACGGTGATCTTAAGGCCCAGCCCTATGAACCTCTTGAGGAGACAGAGCGCATGGCGAGACAATTATGGGCGCATTATGAAGCGCGCATGGCCGTCATTAATTAGAGCAGCCTTTGCCTTCAGGGTCTGTTTTCTTGGCCGTCCAATTTAGAGCATTTTTTAGAATCAAAGTAGCTTCCTTGGCGTCATAAGTCTCGAAACGGTGCCCTTGCGCGGTAAAGACAGAGCGCGCTTGATTATCACCATGGCACTTTGCCCAGATGATTGGATGGTCTTCTGACTTAGGCCCCATACGCAGATCCGAGCGGTCACCATAAACCGTGTTTACGGGACTATAGCTGCTCTCATCCAGTCCCGCCAAGACAACGAAATCATCGCCCGGAGGCGCTTCAAAGGTGTACCACTCATCAACCGCCATAAATTCTGCATCGACGCCCGCCATAACGGGATGCGACGGTGCCAGAACCTCAACGCGGGCCTCTTGAAATTGCGGAGCCATGGGGTGGCTTACAAATGTCGCCCCTAAAATATCGTTGTGATAGGCCTCCCAGTCTTGATGCGATGCATCGCCCGCACCATGGATAAGCACTGTGCCTTTTCCTCGGGCTAACCACGTTTGAAAGGCGGCTTCCTGAGCGGGTGTTAAAGCATCCCCTGTCATATTGTTAAAAACAACGATCTCAAACTTCTCTAAGTCCTTAGCGTTGAATATGGCGCTATGCTCCGTCGTAAAATAACCATAGCCCATCTCTTTGGCCGCTTTCATGATGGCTAAATTAGCCCCAACAATACCTTCCTCATGCCGCCAATCCCGCGTCTCGGAAAATATCAAAATTGACGGCGACGGGACGTAGTCAAAGTAACGTCCTGTTGTAGACGGCGCTTCATAGGTCGGCCCATCTGTTACAACAGCAGGAGACCGTTTTTCGGGCGCATCCCCAGCCTCCACACTAGGGGAGCAGGCGATCAATATCGCGGCGGAGAGGAGCAGTAAATGTTTCATGACCTGAACTTATGAAAGGATATAGTTTAAAGCAAGCAGAACTCATAGACATGCAATTAGCCATCCACACTCTTAAGCGGCTCTGATATTGCGAATCTGTGCGTCTCTCCCTATGTGTGGGGGGAAGAATTAATGAGAGCTCCCATGTCCAAAAACGTCCACCACAAAGTTATCATCATTGGCTCCGGCCCAGCAGGCTATACGGCCGCCGTTTACGCCGCACGCGCCATGTTAGAGCCCGCCGTGATTGCAGGCCTGCAGCCCGGCGGACAGCTTACTATTACGACTGATGTTGAGAATTATCCGGGGTTTCCTGAAATCCAAGGGCCTGAACTTATGGAGAAGTTTAAAGAACATGCCTTAAAATTTGGCACGAGCTTTTATGAAGACACTATTATCGATGTCGACTTCTCTGTCCGTCCCTTTAAAATGATCGGCGATAGCGGCACGATATATACATCCGACGCCGTCATCATCGCCACGGGCGCGCAAGCCAAATGGATTGGTTTGCCGTCTGAAGAAAAATTCCAAGGCTTTGGCGTCTCGGCCTGCGCGACCTGTGACGGGTTCTTTTATCGCGGCAAAGAAGTTGTTGTCGTCGGCGGCGGGAATACAGCCGTTGAAGAAGCGCTCTTTTTGACAAATTTTGCGTCACGCGTGACCCTCGTTCATCGCCGCGATACGCTGCGGGCAGAGAAAATACTGCAGCACCGTTTGATTAATCACGAGAAAGTCGAAATCCTCTGGGATACAACACTTGAAGAAATTCTGGGCGATGAAAACCCGCTTGGCGTCACAGGCGTGCGCCTTAAAAATGTGAAATCTGGCGAGGTCTATGACCGTGAAACACATGGCGTATTTATTGCCATCGGGCATAAGCCAGCAACCGAAGTCTTTAACGGCCACGTCGCTATGAATGAAGGCGGCTACATCACCACGGCGCCTGACAGCACCGCAACCAACATTCCAGGCGTTTTCGCAACGGGCGACGTGTCTGACGAAACATATCGCCAAGCGGTTACAGCCGCCGGTCTTGGCTGCATGGGCGCGCTTGAGTCCGAGCGGTTCCTCACGGAACAAGCTGCTCTGGCGGAAGCAGCAGAATAGTGGACACACTTGATTGGGATAAACTTAAAACCTTTCATGCCGCGGCGGAGACTGGGTCCCTGACAGCGGCTGCTGAGCTATTGAAAATTTCCCAATCGGCTGTCTCCCGCCAAATAACGGCACTTGAAGACAGTCTTGACACGCCGCTATTTCATCGTCACGCGCGCGGCCTTACCTTAACGGAACAGGGGCGCATTCTTTACAATACAGCCCATGATATGGCGCATAAAATCGCTCTGGCGCAAGCTTCAGTGGTCAATAGCCGCAACAAGCCTCAAGGGACATTGCGCGTCTCCTCGCCCATCTCACTGGGCGCCAACTGGTTGACCGCTGTGCTGCCCGAATTTATCGAAGCCTATCCCGAAATTGATGTGCAGCTTATCCTTGAAGATGAGGAGCATGATTTATCGACCTTTGATGTTGATTGCGCGCTGCGGCCTTGGCCTTCGACGCAAGGCGATGTGATTGAGCGCAAATTAGGGACAATTTCGCAAAGCCTTTATGCCTCTCATAGCTATCTCGCAAAATATGGCGCGCCGACATCCGCGCAGGATCTAGACAATCATAAAATCATTGCCTTTGGCGAACTGATCCCGAAACGCCTTCACAGTGCCAATTGGGTTTTAAAAGAAAGCCGCACGGGACCCCCAAGAGAGCCTGTTCTCTGCGTGAATAACCTCCATGGTATTATGCGAGCGGCAGAGGCTGGCATAGGTCTTGCGGGTATTCCCGACTATATGACGGCAATGTCGCGCAGACTCGTTCGCGTTTTACCGCAAGTAAAAGGCGAGCCCTTTGATGTCTTTTTTGTTTATCCGAGCGAGCTTCGGGGATCTGTGAAAGCCAAAGTTTTCCGGGAATTTCTCATGCGCGTGACGAAAAACTGGCAATCTGAGGACGAATAGGCCTTTTGGCTAAAATTTTTGGCGAGCTATGCAAAAATGCATATTAACTCTGCTGTTCTATCGGTTCTATTTTGCGGCCTAACCCCCTACTTAGAGTGCACAAGACAGGCAACGTCCTCCCCTTTTGTTCCCTGTCTTTTGATACCGCGAAGAATTCCTCCCCGAATGTTTTGCGAAGACTTTAGCCGGGCCCGGATTTTCCGAGAGCCCGGCTTTTTTTGTGCAATTCTCAAAATACCATTTTTTGGCAATAAATTAACCCCATCCCTCTATAGTGGAAACTTAAATTGATCAAATTTGACTATCTTGGGAATAATAGTGAATTCAGCAGACACAAGACGACAAAGCGTTACGGGTTCACAAACAGGTTCAAAACTGTATTCCCCGCAAATTGCGCTAGGCCATGACGCAGAATTCTTACGCGTCTTATGCGACTTTCTAGATGTCGGCGTTAGCATTCTAGACGAAAACCTAATTTATAAATTTATTGGGAGCACAGTTTACAAAGAACTCGGTATATCCACAGACAACCTCCAAGTGGGTGACCCGCTATCAAAATGTCATGAACTAATGCTCGCTAATGGGATGTTGACGCCTGACATATTGGAGAAAAATAAATTACGGCCTAAAGACCAATTGGAACGTGCGCAATCGGATAAACAACAAGCCCCTTCAACGATGCGGCTTGGCAATGGTGCCACGCATAGGTTTGTCCGCAAAACACTTCCGAGTGGATACACTATCTCAATGTCACATGACATTACTGAACTCGTTGAGAAGGACCGGATATTAGAAGAAGCGTTGGCCCTCGGCAATGCTGGATATTGGACTTACGACTTTAAAACAAAGAAGTATTATTTGAGCCAATCTTTGAGGCACTATTTCTCAAAAACCGACCAAGCTAAGATACGGTCTCATGGTATTTTAGCCATTGTGCACCCGGATGATAAAGACCTCTTTAGAAAAGCCATGAAAGAGTTAAGTAACGACAATGACACCTTCGATGTAACGTGCCGGTCTAATAGCTATAAGGGCAATGAACGTTGGAGCCAAACGACAGGTCAACTTATCCGTGGTCAAGACGGTAAGCCCACGCGCCTACGAGCTTTCGTCAAAGATGTTACACGAGACCGCCGACAAGCGCAGGAGTTAGAACGAGCGAAAGACGAAGCTATTGCAGCATCTCATGCGAAGTCTGAGTTCCTTGCAAACATGAGTCATGAAATTCGAACTCCCATGAACGGGGTTTTAGGAATGGCGGAATTGCTAACAAATTCCAATATAGATGATCGCCAACGGGAGTTTGTGAACGTAATTAACAACTCGGCCACCGCGCTCTTAACCATCATCAACGACATTTTAGATTTTTCGAAAATTGAAGCGGGCGCATTTGAAATGGACCCGATGCCATTTGACCTAAAAACCTCCGTCAATGATGTCGCCTCCATGCTGTCATCACATGCTCAAGAAAAAGGTTTGGAGCTTATCATCAATTATCCGTCAGGATTGAACACACATTTCGTGGGTGATGGCGGCCGCATCCGTCAAGTTATTACAAATTTAATTGGCAATGCTATCAAATTTACAGAAGCAGGTCACATCATAGCGGATATCGACGTCAGTGAGCCCCGTGATAATATCGCATTTGTTACAATAAATGTTACAGATACGGGCATCGGTATCGCGCCCGAAAAACAAGCAAAAGTATTTCAAAAATTCACGCAAGCGGATGGCAGCACGACCCGTGTTTATGGCGGAACCGGGCTTGGATTGTCTATTTCAAAAGCCATTGTTGAATTGATGGATGGACGCATCACCGCCGAATCGACATTGGGCAAGGGCTCCACTTTTACAGTGCGTATACCCCTAGAAATTGACCTGGAAGTCGTCATACCGACATATGACACGTCAGTCCTTAGCGGGAAACGGGCCCTCATCGTCGATGATATTCAGGTCAACAGATCTCTCTTGAAGGAGCAGCTTACGAGTTGGAATATAAAATCTGACAGCGTTAAGGACGGCGTAGAAGCTCTCACCCATCTCAAACGTAAAGATGCAGACGCGAAAGACTATGATTTGATTTTGCTTGATTTTTTAATGCCGGGTATAAATGGGCAAGAATTTGCCGCTATGATGACGGCCGCGCCAGACGTAACTGATATTCCTATCATCATGCTGTCATCCTGCGACCAGCCCATTTCTAGTCAGCAGTTAAAGTCCATCGGCATAGAGAGCTATCTCACCAAACCCGTTCGCGAGAAGAAGCTCTATGACGCAATTGTTCAAACATTGACCATAAGCCCTGTAAAAAACGATCAAAACTCCACACCCGTCAAGACCCAAATATCAGGGCCTGAGTTAGAAAACAAAAAAACAGAAATTCTTGTTGCTGAAGACTTTCCGCTTAATCAGGATGTTGTACGCTTGATGCTAGCAGACACGCTTTACGCACCGATATTCGTCAAGAATGGTCTCGAAGCCGTGGAAATTTATAAACAAGCACCAGAAAGATTTCCTATTATTGTCATGGATGTCTCTATGCCCATAATGGACGGACATGAAGCGACGCGCCTGATCCAAAACTTTGAGGCGAATAGCAAACTCGAGGCCACTCCTATTATAGCCCTTACGGGGCATGCTTTGAAAGATGATCGCAATGAATGCCTCAATGCTGGCATGTGTGATTACCTAACCAAGCCCGTGAAACAGACGCAGCTCCTAGCAAAACTACAATACTGGATCGAATTCGCCCAAGGCACGCCAGCAGTTTCCTATAATAACCTCTAAAATTTTGCTTTCGCGCGAGCGATGGCTACACTAACGACGTCCGCCGTCTAACGATTCTTTTTATTCTCGACCACGATCAGTTTTGGTTCTTTACCCATTCCGGCAGGCCTATTTACAAACCATATTCATAAATTATGACGTCGCTATCAACAGGCAGACGAATAATCGTGCCGTCTTCGCTGACTGTTATTTTGCCATCAAATTCGGCGGCCGTTCCTTTTACAAACATTGGGATAAGCGCATCAGATGGCAACATAGGCACAATGTGATAGAGCACTAAATCTTTTGCGCCTGCAGCCTTAGCTATCTTCGCGGCGTCTACAGGCGAGGTGTGATAATCTTGGATATCAAATAAGATTTTCTCCAGCCCTTTTGCGCCATTGGCTTTCGCAGACTTCTCCATTGTTTTGACCATCTCCATATTTAGCGCCTCGTGGAACAAGACATCTACGCCATTAGAGGCGACGGCGATATTAGGGTCATAAGCGGTATCGCCAGAGATAGCGATTGAACGGCCTTTGTAATCAACGCGGTACCCAAAGGCCGGAGAGATAGGTTCGTGGCTGACCTCAAACGCCGTGATTTTTACGCCGTCCTTATCATACACAACTTTACTGCCGCCCGATAAATCAATCTCACGCGCTGCCGCGCCAAAGGTGTCCGGATTTGCAATCTTCGCGCCGTGATGCGCCGTGCGATAAGTACTGTCGATTTGATAGGCCATGTTAAAGCCGTCGACGATTTGGGCTGTGCCGACTGGGCCCGTTACTTTTGTTGGCGATGTCCGTCCACTATTAATCCATGTGCCCAGAAGCATTTGTCCTAATCCGTCAATATGATCGGAGTGGAGATGCGTGAGAAATATGTCTTCGACGCGCCCAGACGGGAACCCCATGGGGCCAAGATTTTGTGAGCCATTCGTTCCGGCGTCAAAGATGAAGGGCTGTTGGCCTGCAAGGACACCGATACAGGGACCGCTACGTTTAGGGTCAGAAAGCGGAGAGCCTGCGCCGCAAATATAGACATGGAGTCCGTCCGCGAGGCCTTCCGTTCTATCAACGCCTATATTCGCCGTGGCCATTTTTGCAAAACTTCTCTCAACCATTTTCGGAACCAGAAGCTGACGACCGATAAGCAAAACAGCCAATAAGGCGAGCCCAAATATTATAAGCTTCTTCATGACTAAGCCTCTTTTTTCGATAGTTTTAGGGCGGTCAGCAGCATCGCCACAAGAACGGCTTCGATAATGATTGGCTGTAGAGTAGTCTCGCCGATGCCCGTTGAGGAGATTTCAAATAGCCGGCCCAAGAGCGTTAGGCCCAATAGTGAAATAGACACCCAAAGCAGATTTGACTTGCCTTTAAACAAAGCGAGCGCTGCCGCGCCTGCGCCGGTAAAAAACATGGCTCCAAAATCACCAGAAATGGCGCCTCTTCCTGCAGCGTTATCCGCTGATACCCCTAAAACACCCCCAATAATATCAGGCGACAAAAAGGCGAGGCTCCCCATGATTATACAAAAAACCATAGGTATAAATATGAGTATTTTTCTAAGCATGTGATGTTCCTCTTTTCGTCTCTGCTAGGTCTCAAGGATTTTTGAGTTTTTGTAGGGCATGTTCAATAACCCAGAGCCGATCTTGGCCCCATGTTATAGTGTCGCCTACCCGAAAGCTTGGGACGCCCCATATGCCCCGCTCCATCATTTCTAGGCGATTGGCTTCCGCTTCATCTCGCCAATCTTCATTGCCAACAATGTCTTTTGCTTGGGCCCAGTCTAAACCAGCGCGCTCCACAATTTTTTGAAGGCCTTTGTGACTTCCTGCATCTGTGCCTTCTGCCCAAACGCAGCTTAGAAAGGCATTGACGAACGCATAAGCTCGGCCTTGTTCTCTGGCCCATGGCAATAGCGAATATCCAAGCTCGACGGGGCGGCCGACAGGATCCATAACGCGGCCGAAGGGCACGTCTTGTCGCCTCGCCTCGCGAGCTGTATCGAAAGGGATATATTTCTTTTTATTCGGCGGAACTGGCAGGCCCCGCATAACCATAGGCAGGACGAACCTAAGTTTTAAATCTGCGCCGTAAGCCTCTGCCATGGCTTTGACGCGGTCTCTCACAATGGCAGAATAGGGAGAGCGAAAGGACAAATACCAATGAAGCTTTGCGCCGGTTTTTCCAGAACTTACAGGCTTGGTTGGGGGCTCGTAAATGAGCCCTCCTGCGCCATTTTTACGCGCACCTAATTGCGCGAGTCGAGCTTCGAGATAGTGCAAGCGGTCAAGCCCCCAATACCATTCCCCGCCATAATAGAGAGTGCCGCCGAGATAATGGCCAAGCTTTTCACGGCGGGCATCGGCGACAGATGTATTAGCGGCTGGCGGGTGGTCATTGATGTCAAAATCAATACCCGCCTTTTTTGCGAGCCTCATAACATCCATCTTAGCGTATTCGTTTAATTTTGCTCGTTCCGGCGCCGCGTAATCACTGGGCGGGCTGACCAAATGCGTGATGATTTCAATTTGATAATTGTCTTTAAAACGCGGCAAGACCTTTTCCAGTAATTGAGAATAAGGATCGGAGGGGTCATGGAAGAACTGGACTTTGTGACCGTCTCCATTGATCAAGCGTGTCCGTTCAAATTTCGCCCGCTGTTTATCGAGCCGAGCCTCGCCGAGGAGTTTTTGTGCGGCGCGCGGGACGATGAAAGATTTTAGGGACATAAACCTCATATAAGGCTTTTACAAAAACTTTGTATTCGCGCGCAGGCCTCATCAAGTTGGGTCATGCTTGTAGCGTAAGAGATTCTGAAATTTGGCGAGCCGTGAAAAGCGCCGCCAGGCACAACAGCCACATGCGATTCCTTTAAAAGTGCTGCCGCGAAGTCTGTGTCATTTTCAATTTTGTGGCCTTTCGGTGACGTCTTCCCAAGGAGTTCCCTGCAGTCGGGGTAAACATAAAACGCCCCATCAGGCGTCGCGCAAGAAAGGCCTTCGGCTTCGTTAAGCGCCGCAACCACCGCATTGCGCCGCGCCGCGAAGGCTGTGTTCCTCGTGGCAATAAAGTCATGCGGCCCGTTTAGCGCAGTCACGCCCGCCCATTGCGAAATTGAACTCGGATTAGAGGTCGACTGGCTCATGACCTTGGCCATCGCCTTAACTAGCCATTCGGGCCCGCCGCCATACCCAATGCGCCAGCCCGTCATGGCGTAAGCTTTTGACAGGCCATTCATCGTCAAGGTGCGGTCATAGAGAGCTGGCTCAACCTGCGCCATCGTTGCAAATTTAAAGCCGTCATAAACTAAGTGCTCATATATATCATCCGTCAAGATCATGATCTGTGGATGTCGCAGCAAGACGCCGGAAAGCGCTTTTAATTCTGCCGCGCTATAGGCCGCGCCTGTCGGATTGGACGGAGAGTTAAGCATCAGCCACCGCGTCTTTGGCGTTATGGCCGCCTCAAGCTGCTCCGCCGTCAGCTTAAACCCGCTGGTCATATCGCAGGGCACAATAACAGGGGTTCCGCCGCAAAGCTTGACCATTTCAGGATAGGAGACCCAGCACGGCGCAGGGATGACCACTTCGTCGCCTGGATTAAGGGTTGCGAGTAGCGCATTAAAAATAACGGGCTTACCGCCCGGTGAGACGTTGATCTGCGCCGCCGTATAGGTCAGCGAATTATCGCGTTTAAACTTGGCGGCAATCGCCGATTTTAATTCCGGGATACCGTCCACATTGGTGTAATTCGTTTTACCGTCTTGGATCGCCTCAATCGCGGCTTGCTTGATATGATCGGGCGTATCAAAATCGGGTTCACCTGCGCCAAGGCCTATGACGTCAATCCCCGCTGCTTTCATCTCTCGCGCCGTCTGGGTCACGACCATTGTCGCGGAATCCGCTACGCGGGATAGGCTTTGAGAAATAGGATGTGACATAAACGACTCTTATTCAGGCACGCTTATGCTAAGGCCCCGGCTACGGAATGCGAGTCTTATCTAAGCGTGAGACCTGAAATTTTAATATCCATATCCTGCTCCATACCCATGCCCAAGGCTTTGGCTTTGACATGCATGGTCATACTATCCCTATAGGTGAAGCCATTAGGCGCCATGGCGCAGCTTTGCGTGATGTCCATCTCTTTGATTTTTGCAATCACGGCCATCGTCATTGGCCGCGTTAGCCAGATTTTTAAGCGCTTAAGACGAGCATCGGGTTTCGAGAGCACAAATTCTCCGTCCAGCCGCTCCATCATTTTCTTCATCATCTTACGTTCGGATTTGGACATATCATCATCATCGCCGTCCATCATGATCTGAGCCATTAAGGCGAGATTTGGTTTAATGACGGCTTCGGTCTCTGACTCGGACAGCACGGTAAAACTATCAGCTGACACCTCATCACCCTCGAACAACTCATTATCGCCGCTCTCGCACCAAAACTCTTCCGCGAGGTCTTCTGCGCTGCTTTCAGGATTTTGGATCTCCTTTAAGAACTCTTTGAATTCATCAGGATGCTCGGGGCTAGACACGGACACTATCGTTGCGCGTGTTTGGGGCTCGGCAGACGGATCTATCAAAAGCCGGGCTGTAAAAGGCGGCAAGATATCCTTGCCCTCTTTACCAGACATAATCACATCAACAGTATAATTATAAGGATTAAGCGCAGGCGGGCTAGGCTGCTCGTTTTGGGATTGGCGCTCAAGGATAGACAGAATATCCTCAGCATGCGCTGCGGGCGCAAGAAGCGCGGTAAAGGCGAAGGCGGTCAATAAATGTTTCATGAAGCGCTAGTGCAATTATGTCGGCCCCGGTTCAAATTAATTCCGCTTAATCAGCAGTGCTAAATCTGCGGGATGTGCGGCGCGAGTATTGAGCCGCCAATACGGATCGGTTCTGCCCTTACCGCTAAGCCAGTCTTATTATCCGTTTCCACGAACACACCGCATAATGTGCCCTCACCCGCCGCTGGCACGAAACGGCCTCCGCGCAGCCGAGTTGTAAAACGGTTAAGCGGTTCTTCTTTTTCCATGCCGATGACGGAATTATAATCCCCGCACA
Organism: Hellea sp.; assembly: GCA_039977295.1. Classification (GTDB taxonomy): domain Bacteria; phylum Pseudomonadota; class Alphaproteobacteria; order Caulobacterales; family Maricaulaceae; genus Hellea. Next base: position 719,641 of record JBDWDN010000009.1, read on the forward strand.
TGCCTGCATCCGTCTGGTAAGCTGTGCCAGAGACTAGGATACGCGTATCTGCTGTCGGCACATGCGTATGCGTCCCGACGACGAGGCTCGCGCGGCCATCACAAAAATAGCCCATGCCTTGTTTTTCTGATGAGGCTTCAGCGTGAATATCGACAATAACGGCGTCGGCTACATCGCCCAGAGGGGCGGCAGATAGCTCCCGCTCAACGGCATGAAAAGGATCATCCAGAGAGTCCATAAATACGCGGCCTAGCACATTGATGACAAGTACTTGATAGCCGCCAATATCAAAAAGCCCTGCCCCGCGTCCTGTTACCGTATTTGGCGGATAATTACAGGGGCGCAGCATACGCTGTTCATTCTCTATCACGCTAATGCCTTGTGGATTATCAAAACTGTGATTGCCAAGCGTAAGGACATCTGCCCCCGCTTCATAAAGCTCATCCGCTGTCGCGCGGGTAATGCCAAATCCGCCCGCTGCATTTTCAGCATTGATGATCACGGCGTCGAGCTTGAGGTCCGAACGCAGACGCGGCAAGTGCTTAACAGCGGCCTGCCGGCCAGAACGGCCAACGATATCTCCGAAGAATGCTAATCTCATGTGAAGGCCTTAAAATATTGGTCTGTCAAAATACCGTCGAGGGGATAGTCAAATTCATCTACGGGTAAGGTTGCCGCTTCTTGCGCAGCATAGGCAATTCCGCAAGCGAAAATCTCTTGCTCAGATTTAAGCGCCGCAAGGGTTCGGTCATAAAATCCGCCGCCATAGCCAAGCCGCTCGCCATGTTGCGTAAAGGCAAGAAGCGGGACGAGCACAAGGTTTGGCAGAACGTCAGGCTTTTCGGGATAGGGCTCGCTTGTCCCATAAGGCCCAGCTTTCAAACTATCGCTAGGAACCCATTCTCGAAAGGTTAGAGGTTTCCCGCGGCGCGGCGTACAGGGCAAGGCTATGCTTTGCCCCTGCCCGTGGCAGGCCTCTAGCAGCGGCAAAATATCTAACTCCCCCGGCATCGGCCAATAGCCGCCAATGATACGGGATTTAAATTGCGCCGCTGGGACATGCTCAAGCAGCTGCACGGCCGCAAAAGCATTATGCACCTCTGCCCGTCTCTGCTTTGCCTGCAACCGCGCCCGGGTCTTTTGAGTCTTTATATCCATAGCCGCTAAATGCCACGCAAAGCGAGATAATGGAAATGAAAACCTCGAGCCCGAAGGTCCAATGCATTAGGAATGACAGATACCACCTTGCCTGAGTAGCAGGCACGGTGACGACATGAAAACCTCGGCTTGAAAATGGCCAAAGCCACTCTATTTCGCCCGCCATTGTGTCGAGGAGAAGGTGTGAGAACACGGCCAAGCAAAATACCAATGGCAATGTCCCAAACGGACCTTTTAAAAACTTGGTTAGCGCAAACCAGCCAAGCGCGATCATCCCCCAAATTGCCGGAATATGGGTCCAATAATCATGATGATGCCGTTGATGATTATCCAAGAGATAAAAACGGATAAGATCAAGGTCAGGGAATATTGCGCCTAAGGCGGCCACGCCCATAACCGACCACGTCAATGGCCGTCGGCTTATTAACCGCCCGAGCGCTAGCCCGGCGGGAATATGAGCTATGAACATAGAGCCTCCAATGACGGGCTCATCTATTGTCCATATTGGGCTTCACTATGTTGAGACTATGGTTACTTTTGGACAAAGATACAAATTGGACCTCTGCTACGGATTGAGCAGCATTCACCTCGCCTATTGACTAAAGGCGCAAGAGACTCAATGACCTTTCAATAAGGACTGTGAAAACACAACACAGCCATGAGGGAAATATTATGACACGTTTAATGATGGGATTGGGACTATCGCTTTTAATAAGTGCTTGCGCGGCTGAGACGCCCACAAAGACAACGGCCCCACCACAGGCTGAAACCACATCAGCCGCCGTCCATCCCGCCACAATCGCCGCCAATAAAGCCTCTGTCAGCGCTCTGGATTTTTCTGACCGCCGTGATTTCGAACGCGCAGAGCGCGGCTTCATCGCGACCTTTGACGATGGCATCCAGGCCTATGACCCCACAAGCTATGACTTCGTGACAGGCGACGCGCCAGATAGCGTCAATCCAAGCCTCTGGCGGCAAAGTAAGCTTCTCGCTAAACACGGCCTTTTCAAGGTCACTGACGGCATTTATCAAGTGCGCAGTTTTGATCTCTCTAATGTCACTTTCATCGAAGGTGATACGGGCTGGATTGTTGTTGACCCGCTGATTAGCAAAGAAGCCGCGGCGCGCGCCAAAGCTTTGGTCGACCGTGAACTTGGCGTAAAACCTATAAGCGCGGTCATCATCACCCATAGCCATATTGACCATTATGGCGGCATTCGCGGCCTTTCTGAAACGCTTGATTTTGAGATTATCACCCCCAAAGGCTTTGTGCTCGAAACCGTGAGCGAGAACATCCTTGCGGGTAATGCCATGAGCCGCCGCGCGACCTATATGTTTGGCGGGCTATTGCCGCGAAATCCCGAAGGCCAAGTCGGCGTCGGTCTGGGGCAAGCGATCTCAAATGGCCTGCCGGGGCTACTGCCGCCAACGCGCGAGGTCGAGAAAGACTTTGAAAGCTTTGAGGTCGACGGTGTTCCCATGGAATTCATGCTGACCCTCGGCGCCGAAGCGCCCAGCGAATTTATGTTTTACATGCCCGAGCAAAAGGCGTTTTGTCAGGCGGAGATTATTAATCACACGCTGCACAATCTTTACACGCCGCGCGGCGCGAAAGTCCGCGACGGTAAATTATGGTCGCGTTATATTGATGAGGCCGTCCAGAATTATGCCGATAAAACAGAGGTAAGTTTCGGGAGCCATCACTGGCCCGTTTGGGGCGAAGAGGACGTGCGTGAGCTCTGGACAGGGCAGCGAGACCTTTACCGCTATATTCATGATCAAACTGTGCGCCTCGCCAATGAAGGCTATACAATGCATGAAATTCCAGAGCGGTTAAACCTGCCTGACAGCACAGCTTCAAGCTTTGCCAATCGCGGCTATTACGGCACGCTCAGCCATAATTCCAAAGCCCAATACCAGCTTTACTTTGGCTATTTTGATGGCAACCCCGCCAATCTCAATCCCTTACCGCCGACTGAGGAAGCCAAGAAATTTGTGGCCTATGTTGGCGGCGCGCAGGCTGTCTTGGAAAAGGCGCAAGCGGATTATGAGAACGGCGAATTTCGCTTTGCGGCCACGGCGCTCAACCACCTTGTCTTCGCCCAGCCTGAAAATATGGACGCGCGGAACCTGTTAGCGAAAGTCTACCGCCAGCTTGCCTATCAAGCCGAGTCAGGATCCTGGCGTAATTTTTACCTAACAGGCGCTCAGGAACTGGCTAATGGTATCATGGATGCCGCGCAGCCCAATGTCGGCAGCCCTGATATGGTCAAATCTGTTCCCCTAAGCCTTTATTTTGACCTGCTGGCGGTAAAGATAGACGGCACAAAAGCGGCCAAAAAAGACCTCGAGTTAAATTTCGTCATTACGGATAAAGATCAGAAAGCTCATCTATTCCTCTCTGGCGGCGCGCTGCATCACCGCATAGGCAAAACTAAGGACGGCATTCCAACATTGCGCATGACCCGCGCGGGACTTGACGCGCTAAACCTAAAACAAAAAACTGTTGGTGAACTTATCAAAGAAGGCGCCGTCGAGATGAGCGGCAATCCTCTTAAGATAAAAGCCTTTTTCGATCTCATAGAAGACCCAACTTATTGGTTTGAAATTGTGCGGCCCTAGTGGAAAGGGCCTTGCAACACTTACGGCTCTTCAGTCCATTTTGAAACTTTAGGAGCGGGTTCTTCAAGTTCATATTTAAGTTGCCCTAAGGACAGGAAGTCGTCCTTATCGTTGAGACCGAAGCCGCATGTTCCATCGATCAGAGATTTGGAGGACACAGGAAGGCCATTTCGTTTGCGGGTCAGCGTCATCGTCGTCTGCGTTGTGCATCCACCAATGCCATCAAGTCCGTCAACATAAGCAAAATAGTTTTCAACTCGTTTCAGCTCTTTCAGCGACAATTCCCGCGTTCCGATGCTTTTGATAGAAACATTTGACCCTTGAAAAACGATATTGGCAGAGTCCGAATGAAAACAGCCCTGCGACCCGTAAGTCACTTCTAGCGTTTCATTATTCTGGAGGTTGGTCAGATAAAAATCTGTTATCGGAACAGCGTTATCTTTAGGCCCAAAAGCAAAAGCCGTTGTTGAGAGCGCTGCAATAATCGCGCTGGATAATACCAATCGTCTTGACAGCATAAAGCTCTCCAAATCATCATGCGAGTTGGGTTGGCGGGCGGCAACCCGCAAAAAACATGTGACGGTCCCACCTGGTCCGTGGAAGCTTAAAAATCCTCGTGAACCTAAGGTTCAGGTGGGCGTCGGAATTATGAAGACCACGGTCAACACAGAGCCAACTCCCGAGGAGTTAATTAAGGTCCGGTGGATTAGTGCCGCTCACGAAACCCGCAGAAACCGTCGTAGGTTATGTGGGGTGTTATGGCGGGGATGGCAAGAGGGGTAAATCAAATTACTGCGCGTCCTCACCCCGCTCCTATAATGTGGGAACCTACCCCTTATCCGCCAATCGCTCAGCTAGCCGTTCAATCCGTACGGCCGCGTCCAGCAAACTATCAGCAGCTTGCGTCTCTGCCTTGCTGGCAAAACGCGTCGCAGCGGCCGTTTCTTTGCGCAGATCGCCTATGCGTTTATCGACCTCATTATCGACGGATTTGTTCATTTCTTCGAGCTCATCCAGCATGGTTATCCCTGCCATCACAAGCAATCGCAGATCGCCAATTTGGCCAAATTGATTGGCCATATTATTGACTCGGTCATCAAGCTTTTGCCCGAGGCGCATGAGGCGCTCTTCTTCGCCGGCGTCACAGCCCAGCGCATATTTGCGGCCATTAATGTTCAGATTGACTTTTGCCATGAGCTAGCCCTCCCCAAGCGCGGTGCGGACTTGGCGGATAACGCGGTCGAGTTCTTGAGTGGTCTCATCGGCCAGCGCGTTAAATTCTTTTTCGCGGGCCGCATAGCCTTCTTCTTTGGCGGTGCTGGCGTCCAGCTTAGCCGCCAAGGCCGCGCGGTCAGCGCCCATCGTCTCGGCTTCTTTATTGGCGGCTTCCAAATGATTGACCTTAGCCAGCAGCGGGGTCAGTGACCCCTCAAGCGCGCGCAGGGCTGACTGCAATTTGTCAGCGGCCGTTTTTATGTCAGCGCTGTCATTCATCTTATATCCCGAATCTTTGGTTAACGGCGGTAGAATGGCCCAATAATTGCTGTTCAACAAGGGATAATTGGTTGACTTGATTTGCCCCCCGCGCCATTGCGGGCAGGCTTTTGACACTACAGTAAAACGCCCTTCGCGGCAGGAGTTTTAAATGGCTATTCGTATTGGCATAAACGGCTTTGGCCGCATTGGCCGCCTCGTCGCCCGCGCGCTTTCTGAATATGATATCAAAGATGTTGAATTGGTGGCGATAAACTCGCCCGGCGCAGCAGCAACCTCGGCGCATTTACTGCGCTATGATTCCGTCCATGGACGCTTTGGCGTCACCGTTATCGAAGGCGACGGCTTTATTGATTATGGCCGCGGCAAAGTCCGCATGACCCATGAACGCGACCCTGCCAAAATCGCCTGGGGTGATCTGGATGTCGATATCGTGATGGAGTGCACAGGCATTTTCCGCTCCAAAGAAACGGTTCAGCCGCATTTCGAGGCCGGCGCAAAAGCGGTCCTCATCTCAGCGCCTGGACAAAATGTCGATAAAACCATTGTCTACGGCGTAAACCAAAAAGACCTCACAAAGCATGACAAAGTCGTCTCATGTGCCTCTTGCACAACAAATTGCTTGGCCCCGATCGCCAAGATTATCATGCAAGCCGTCGGTATTCGCCGCGGCTTTATGACAACCGTTCACAGCTATACCCAAGATCAGCGTATCCTCGATAATTCGCATAAAGACCTCTACCGCGCCCGCGCCGCTGGCCTAAACATGATTCCGACGAGCACCGGCGCCGCCAAAGCCGTTAGCCTTGTCCTGCCTGAGCTCGAAGGCAAGCTCTCTGGCTCTGCCGTTCGGGTCCCGACCGCGAATGTGTCTATGATTGATCTCGCCTTCCAACCTGAAATGCAAACCACCGCGCAAGACTTAAACGAAGCAATGAAAATTGCAGCGAAAGGCCCGATGAAGGACATTATTTGCTATAGCGAAAACGCACTTGTCAGTTCTGACCTTAACCACGACCCGCATTCTGCTATCTTTGCCAGCCCGCTTACAAAAGTCCTTGATGGGCATCTTGTTAAAATCGTGGCCTGGTACGATAATGAGTGGGGCTTTGCCAACCGCATGATCGATGTGACCCGTGAAATGGGCAAACATTTAAAGGATGCATAAAATGGACTTTCGCCGCCTCAAAGGAACACGCCTCAAAGGCAAAACAGCGCTAGTCCGCGTAGACTTCAATGTCCCGCGCAATAAAGACGGCTCTATATCTGATGATACGCGCCTTCAATCTGCGCTGCCCACCATCAAACATTTACAAAAAGCTGGCGCCAAGACTATCCTGCTCTCCCATTTTGGCCGTCCAGGCGGAAAGCCAAATGAGAAAGACTCCCTGCGCTTCATCGTCCCGGCCCTTGTCGAAGCGCTAGAAGGCGAAGTTTTGTTTAGCCCGACTCTTAATGCCAATGCTGTTGACCTTCTCGAAGAGGGCAGCGTTATGCTGATGGAAAATACGCGCTTTCACAAAGGCGAAACCACTGGCGATAAAGCTCTCGCGCAGGAATTTGCCGACCTTGGCGATGTTTTCATCCAAGACGCTTTTTCTGCCGCGCATCGCAATCACGCCTCCTCTGCGGTTATCGGCGAAATTCTTCCGGCCTATGCCGGCCTCGCCATGGAGCGGGAGCTAGACCATATTTCCCAAGCGCTGAATAATCCAAAATCCCCGGTCATGGGCGTGGTTGGCGGCGCGAAGGTTTCGACGAAAATTGACCTTTTAAAGAACCTGGTCACCAAGCTTGATATCTTGGCGATTGGCGGCGGCATGGCCAATACATTCCTTTATGCCCAAGGCCATAATGTCGGCGCGTCTCTTTGTGAAAAAGACTTCAAAGACACAGCGCTGGAAATTATCCAAAACGCTAAAAAAGCGAAATGCAAAATCATTCTGCCGAGTGATGTCGTGGTCGCCAAAGAGTTCAAAGCCAATGCAAAACACCGCCAATGCGAATTAGATGATGTCAAAGGCAAAGACATGATCCTCGATTGCGGCACGGCCACAGTTGAGGGTCTCATGGACGCGATGGACTCGACCAAGACCCTTATCTGGAACGGCCCGCTCGGCGCTTTTGAGCTCACACCCTTTGATACCTCTACCGTCGAAGCCGCTAAATATGCCGCCAAGCTCACCCAAAAAGGTAAGCTCGTCAGCGTGGCGGGCGGCGGCGATACGGTGTCAGCCCTTAAACATGCAGGCGCAGCGGATGACTTCACCTTCATCTCCACGGCCGGCGGCGCCTTCCTAGAATGGATGGAGGGTAAACCTTTGCCCGGCGTAGACATACTGAAAAAATAAACTGAATTTAGACGACCCAAAAGACACACAGACGAGGACAACATCATGGATATTCAAGCGCTAAACGACATCGCCGTCAAAATGGTCACGCCGGGACAAGGCATCCTCGCCGCTGACGAATCGACGGGCACCATTGGCAAACGGTTCGATTCCATCAATACAGAGAGCAGCTTTGAGAAACGCCGCGACTGGCGCGAAATGCTATTTAGAACAGATGAGGCGATGCAAAACCACATCTCCGGCGTTATTATGTATGACGAAACTATTCGCCAATCATCAGAAGACGGCACAACCCTTGTTGACCTGATCAAAGCCAATGACGCCATCCCTGGCATCAAAGTCGATATGGGCGCAAAGCCGCTAGCGGGCCGCCCCGGCGAAACCATCACAGAGGGCCTTGACGGCCTGCGTGACCGCCTCAAAGAATATTATGATCTTGGCGCGCGCTTTGCCAAATGGCGCGCGGTCATCGAGATTTCCCACCCCGACCAATATGTCGGTATGACCCCCTCTGACGGCGCCATCAAAGCCAATAACCACGCCCTCGCCCGCTATGCCTCGCTCTGCCAAGAAGCCGGCATTGTCCCAATTGTCGAACCCGAAGTCCTCATGGGCGGCCACCACAATGTAGCGCGCTGCCACGAAGTCACAGAACGCGTGCTCAACTCTCTCTTCACAGAGCTTTATGAGCAAGGCGTCAAACTAGAAGGCACAATCCTAAAGCCCAATATGGTCGTCGCAGGCCTAAAATGCACCATGCAGCCCAGTATAGAAGAGGTCGCCGAACGCACCATCAAAGTCCTAAAAGATACAGTCCCCGCCGCCATACCCGGAATCGCCTTCCTTTCCGGCGGACAAAAGAACGAAATCGCCACAGAGCATCTCAACATGATGAACAAAATCGGCGGCTTCCCGTGGAAGCTCACATATTCCTATGGCCGCGCATTACAGCAATCCGCTCTATTTGCATGGAAAGGCAAAAAAGAGAATTACGACGCCGCACAGGCCGCATTTAATCACCGCGCCAAGATGAATGGCTTGGCGAGCACGGGTGATTGGACGGCGGAGATAGACGCAGCCGCCTAAGTTAAGGCTTTGAATCAAAAAAAATGAAAAGACCGAACCGGGGCACTGGTTCGGTCTTTTACTGATACGTTCTCCACACAAACGCCCACCAGCGTCCCCCGATTATCCCAAAGCGTAATGCACGTATTGACATCTTCGAACTTAAAATTGGACATTTTAGGCCACGCCTCTATAAGCAAATTTTACGTTCAGGCCCCCCATTGAAGACACTCTCCGTCAATTACTATTTTTACGTTCTAAAAATTCTCGAAGAGATGGGGATTAAGCGAGACGAGATTACGCAAATTGCGCCCTTTGAGCTAGAATCAAACCGCCACCCGAGTGTCCGAGTTAAGATGAACGTGCTGAGCGATCTTCTAACCTTCGCAGAAGACAAACTTAAAAACCCGCATATCGGGATACATATCAGCCATAATTTTCGCATTTCCAATTATGGGTATGGCGGTAACATCTATGCGCTCTGCGAGGATATCGAACATTCAATGGCTCTGGTCATAAAATATGGATCTCTAGCGCATAGCTTAGGCAGATTTGGTGCCGTGCCTGAAATTTGCACTGTGTCCAAATCTGTTAAATATATTTGGTTTCCTAATTTTCCCGCCCGCGATGACGAATTATATAAACACATCACGGAATGCATACTCAGTAATTACGCTCTCTCAATAAATTGGCTGTCCTGGAACCTTCCCAAAGGCGTCCAAAAAATGACATTCCGTCACGCCCCCATAGAGCCAATATCTGAGTATGATAAAGTCCTTAACTGCGAGATCGAATTTGGCGCCGCAGAGAATAGTATCATCCTAGATATGGCGTGTCATAAAGCTCCGCTCACCACGGCTAATCCGCTAAAACTCTCGGGTCTGCAACATAAACTAAATCAGAAATTAGCGGCCTATAATCGAGAGAGTGAGCTTATCGGGCGCGTTAAACAAATCCTCCATGAAATGATTGAACATCAGCGGCCCACCCTAGCCTTAGTCGCCAAGGACCTTTCTATGACAGAGAGAACATTCAAACGTCAGCTAAAAATCCAAGAAACACGGTTTCAAGAAATATTGCGCAATGTGAAGATGGAGCTTTGCGATAGCTATATGAAAGACGGCTTAGCCTTTTCCGAAATCGCGCAACGACTCTGGTATTATGACCAAAGCGCCCTTACGCGGGCTTATAAAAAATGGCACGGCGTTTCTCCTACGCAAAATAAGCGGCGGCCCACTTAAACTCACCCCATGCTAAATGTAGCCGTAGGAGCCGCCAGAAAGAGACCACTTGTGCTACCTAAATACCGACATGATCAAAAAAGCTGCACTTAATCCGCCCATAAAAACGATTCCGGTATAAATCCATCCACGCAAATTAGAGGCCTTAAGCTGCTCGTAATCAAACCCTATATGGACGAAAAAAGTATCGAACACCTGTGTCATCTTAGATGTCTTCAGTGTGAACATCGCTTTTACGCGGCGCCAATTATTGGATCTGGCTTTATCTGAATAACCCATCATATGCACCCGTCACCCCAGTCGCTTTCACTAGCTTTCTAGATCGCGAAAGTCGCGGCGTAATTTCCATTCTGCGCTGGTAATAGAGCGCTCCATATCTTGCAGCCGGTTTTCCAATGACCGGAACTTAGATTTCGTATCCCGGGCGCTGGAGCTGTGAGCGATCGCGGCTACGGGAGTGCTATGACATTCCCGTCGGTAAGACACGCGCTTATCTTTGGGAATAAACACCCACAACAAGACATAGGCCAGAAGCGGAAAACTCAAAAAGATAATGCAGAGCACAAAGACAATCCGCATGATCGTGTGGTTGATCCCGAAATAATCTCCGAAACCGGCACAGACGCCACCAAGAATGCCGTCTATTTTATTCCGGCGCAGGCGTTTGGCTTTAAATGAGTCGCGATCAAAGACACTTTCTTCATAGACAGTTTCCCAATTATTTCTTTTAGATTGTGTTATCATTTTTCTCTCTTAAGTCACGTTTTGAGGCCAGCGGTTCGGGCTTGACGGTAAGGAGGTGTTGAAGGGGGAACTATCCTTTAACCTGCCAAGACCCGAACCTATTCTATTACTTATTTGCGGCTTTTTTAGCGGGTGCTTTGAGGCTTGCTTTTAAGGCTGCAAGCTCATCTTCGACAGCTTCATCCGCTTGGAGGGCCGCAAATTGGCTCTCAAGGCTTTCACCTGATCCAAGATCAAAGGCTTCGACATGGGCTTCAAGCTCATCGACTTTACGTTCCATGCGCTCATAGCGCGCCAGGGCATCGTCA